>NZ_CP085143.1:0-4024853 GCF_020616575.1 Halomonas sp. NyZ770
GTGTCACTCGCGCTTTGGCAACAGTGCCTGGACTACCTGCAGGACGAACTGAATTCGCAACAGTTCAATACCTGGATACGTCCACTGCAGGCAGAAGAAGGAGAGTCCAACGAGCTTCGCTTGTTGGCGCCGAACCGCTTTGTGCGCGATTGGGTGAGCGATAAATATGCCAAGCGCATCAGTGAGCTGATGCGTGAGCTTGCCCCTTCCAAGCCTCCCAAGGTCAGCCTTACCGTAGGTAGTCGTCGCACCTCCGCAGCTGCACCGCAGCCTAGAGAGTTGGGCAACCCTATCTCTGCATCGCCTGCCCAGGCGCCTGCTCCTGCGGTGCATACTCCACCCCGCGGTGAAGTGGGCGATGAGCGTGAAATCGAGCAATTGCGCGAAGAGTCGGGCGCCGGCCGACGCGGCAACGAGCGCCAGGTACAGGTAGAAGGTAGCCTGAAGCACAGCAGCGGCCTGAATCCCAACTTCACCTTTGATACCTTCGTGGAAGGTAAATCGAACCAGTTGGCGCGTGCGGCCTCTCGGCAGGTATCCGAAAATCCGGGTGGGGCCTATAACCCGCTGTTCCTCTACGGCGGGGTAGGCCTGGGTAAAACCCACTTGATGCATGCCGTGGGCAATGCCCTGGCAGGTAGGCGGGAAAACGCCCGAGTGGTGTATCTGCACTCCGAGCGCTTCGTGGCGGATATGGTGAAGGCGCTTCAGCTCAACGCCATCAATGACTTCAAGCGTTTTTATCGCAGTGTCGACGCCTTGTTGATCGATGATATTCAATTCTTTGCTGGCAAGGAGCGCTCCCAGGAGGAGTTTTTCCATACCTTCAACGCCCTGTTGGAAGGTGGCCAGCAGATGATCCTGACCTCGGATCGCTACCCCAAAGAGATCAGTGGCGTCGAAGAACGTTTGAAGTCGCGGTTCGGTTGGGGCTTGACGGTAGCCATCGAGCCGCCTGAGCTGGAGACGCGGGTCGCGATCCTGATGAAGAAAGCCGACCAGGCCAAGGTCGAGTTACCGCATGATGCAGCCTTCTTCATCGCTCAGAAAATACGTTCCAACGTGCGGGAGCTGGAAGGTGCGCTCAAAAAGGTCATTGCCGACTCCCACTTCATGGGCAAGCCGATCACCCAGGACTTCATCCGTGAGTCTTTGAAAGACCTGTTGGCCCTTCAAGACAAGCAGGTGGGGGTGGATAATATTCAGCGCACGGTGGCTGAGTATTACAAGATCAAGGTGGCGGACCTGCTCTCCAAGCGACGCTCTCGTTCGGTGGCGCGCCCTCGGCAGGTGGCCATGGCGCTGGCCAAGGAGTTGACCAATCACAGCCTGCCGGAAATTGGTGATGCCTTTGGTGGGCGAGACCATACGACGGTATTGCACGCTTGTCGTAAAGTGAAGGCGTTGCAGGAAGAGAGCGCAGATATTCGCGAGGACTACAAGAACCTCCTGCGCCTGCTGACCAGTTAACCCATTATGTCGGCCTGCTGCGGTGGGCCTTTCAGGATAGAAAACCGGAGTTTCGATGAAATTTACCATTTCCCGAGAGGCGCTGCTTCGCCCGCTGACTCTGGTGGCGGGGGTCGTAGAACGGCGCCAAACGCTACCTGTGTTGTCGAACGTCTTGATCCAGGTCGAAGGTGATCAGGTAGCGCTGACCGGTACCGACCTGGAAGTCGAATTGGTGGGGCGCACGGTGGCCAGCCAGGTGGACCAGCCAGGCGCAGCAACGGTACCTGCGCGCAAGCTGATGGATATCTGCAAGTCATTGCCGGATCAGTCGGATATTCAACTGGCTGTGGAGGACGGGCGCGCTGTATTACGTAGTGGTCGTTCGCGCTTTACACTTTCTACACTTCCGGTTGCCGAGTTTCCCAACATCGAAGATGCGGATGGTAGCCAGGAACTGAGCGTACCGCGCGGTACATTGAAGCACTTGATCGAGTCGACATCCTTCGCCATGGCCCAGCAGGACGTGCGCTACTACCTGAATGGCATGCTGCTGGAGATTCAGAGCAATCTGCTGCGCACGGTGGCCACCGATGGGCATCGGCTGGCCATGTGCTCACGTCCGGTAGAAGTGGCCGTCAGCCAGGCGCAGAAACTGATCGTGCCGCGCAAGGGTATTCTGGAGCTGTCTCGCTTGCTTGACGACAGTGACGAGCCCGTAAGCCTGACGCTGGGTGCGACCCATGTGCGTGCTCACACGGGCGACTTTACGTTCACGTCCAAGCTGATTGACGGCAAATTCCCGGACTACGAGCGTGTCGTGCCGCGCAATGGCGACAAGGTGCTGATTGCCGAGCGCGCGGAGTTGCGTCAGGTGCTGTCGCGGACCGCCATTCTCTCCAACGAGAAGTACCGTGGCGTACGTCTCTATCTGGAAGAGGGCAACCTCAAGGTCATGGCCAATAACCCGGAACAGGAAGAGGCCGAGGAGAACGTCGCTGTCGAATACAATGGCAGTGCCATGGAAGTCGGCTTCAACGTTGGCTATCTGGTAGACGTGCTTTCCGTGTTGGATGAAGACCGCGTTCAGATGACGTTGGCCGACCCCAACAGCAGTGCGCTGTTGGAAGAGCCAGGTGGCGGTGATGCGCTGTACGTCGTCATGCCCATGCGTCTATAAACGGCAGCAGGACGTTATCTATGACGGCGCTTCTGGCTTCAGAAGCGCCGTTTTCACGTGTGCTGGACGGCAATCAATGGTCTTGAAGAGTGACATCGACGCATGAGCATCAATGAGCTTACTTTCCACGGCCTGCGTAACCTGGCCCCCACCACCTTGCAGCCATCGCCGCGCATCAATGTGCTGCACGGCGATAATGGCAGTGGCAAGACCAGCGTTCTGGAAGGTATTCATGTGCTGGGTATGGGGCGCTCCTTTCGAACCCGTCAGCTCAAGCATGCCATACAGACGGAAGCCCCATATATGACTCTGTATGGCCGTTTGGCGGGTGACCCTGAGGTTACCCTGGGGGTCAGGCGGTTACGCACTCAGCGCGAGCTGGAGCTGCGTTTGAGGGGGGAGAAGGGGGTGCGCTTGGCCGAGCTCGTGGAGGCGATGCCCCTGCAGCTCATCAATCCCGATGCCTTCAGATTGCTGGAGGGCTCTCCTGCCGGGCGTAGAGAGTTTCTCGACTGGGGTGTGTTTCACGTGAAACATCATTTCCTGGATGCCTGGCGAAGAACGCGCCGAGCAGTGAAACATCGGAATGCCCTTCTCAGGCGTGGTAGAATGGTGGCCAGTGAGCTGGTTGTTTGGGAGCAAGAGCTTGCACAGTGGGGCGAAGAGATGGATCGGCTTCGCCTTGAGTGGTTTAGCCAGTTCTTGCCCATGTTCGAAGAAACGCTGCATAAATTGCTGCCGCTACCTGGCCTGACGCTGCGCTATGCCCGAGGGTGGGATAAGCAGCGCTCTCTGGCAGAAGTGCTGAGGGATAGCCGAGAGACGGATCAGCAGATGGGGTTTACCCAGCAGGGCCCTCAGAGAGCAGATTTACGTATTCGATTGAACAAGCAGCCAGCCGTCGAGGTGCTTTCCAGAGGCCAGCAGAAATTGGTCGTCAGTGCGCTGAAGCTGGCTCAGGGGCGGCTTCTGGAAAGTACCACGCAGCGGCACTGTATCTATCTGATTGATGATTTACCTGCGGAGCTGGATGACAGGCACCGCCATCAATTTTGCCATTTACTGGAAGAAATGCAGTGTCAGGCTTTTATTACCAGCGTTGAAGCCACGGCTCTAAGGAATAGTTGGCAAGCCAGTACGGACATAAAAATGTTTCACGTGAAACATTCCCCGGCTGGATGGAGTCAATTGGAGACGGATGGCTAAACGACACGGAACGAGACAGACTTCACGACGGAGTGGTCAATGAGCGAGCAGGCTTACGATTCATCAAGCATCAAGGTGCTCAAAGGACTGGACGCAGTACGCAAGCGTCCGGGCATGTACATCGGTGATACCGACGATGGCACCGGGCTGCACCACATGGTTTTCGAGCTGGTGGATAACTCCATCGATGAAGCTCTGGCAGGCCACTGCAGTGAAATTCGCGTCGTCATCCACCCGGATGAATCGATCACCGTGAGTGATAACGGCCGCGGTATTCCGACTGAACTGCATGAAGGCGAAGGCGTTTCGGCAGCTGAGGTCATCATGACCGTGCTGCACGCAGGCGGCAAGTTCGATGACAACTCCTACAAGGTGTCTGGCGGGCTGCACGGGGTAGGTGTCTCGGTGGTTAACGCGCTTTCAGAAGAGCTGCGTCTCACCATCTGGCGGCAAGGCGAAGTATTCGAGCAGATCTATCACCACGGCGTGCCGCAGGCTCCCCTTGGTGTCGTGGGCAAAACTGAAAAAAGCGGTACACGTGTACATTTTCGTCCGTCTCCTGCCACGTTCGCCAATATCGAGTTTCACTACGATATTTTGGCCAAGCGGCTACGTGAACTCTCCTTCCTGAACTCCGGCGTTGCAATTCGCCTGATGGATGAGCGTAGTGGCAAGGAGGAGCTTTTCCATTACGAGGGCGGCTTGAAAGCCTTTGTTGATCATCTCAACAAGAACAAGACCGTTCTCAACCCGGTTTTCCACTTCAATGCGGAGCGGGAAGATGGGGTGGAAGTCGAAGTAGCCATGCAGTGGAGTGATGCGTTTACAGAAAACATCTTCTGCTACACCAACAACATTCCCCAGCGGGATGGTGGTACTCACTTGGCAGGGTTTCGGGCAGCGCTCACACGGACATTGAACCATTACATCGAAGCCGAAAATCTGCTCAAGAAATCGAAGGTCAATACCTCCGGTGATGACGCTCGTGAAGGTTTGACGGCCATCATTTCGGTGAAGGTACCGGACCCTAAATTCTCCTCGCAGACCAAGGATAAGCTGGTTTCTTCCGAAGTGAAAACGGCGGTAGAGCAGGAGATGGGGCGTCTGTTCGCAGAATACCTGATCGAAAAGCCCAATGAAGCCAAGTCGATCGTCAACAAGATGATCGACGCGGCGCGAGCCCGTGAAGCCGCCCGTAAAGCGCGTGACATGACGCGTCGTAAGGGGGCTCTGGACATTGCTGGCTTGCCCGGCAAGCTGGCTGATTGTCAGGAGAAAGACCCCAGCCAGTCAGAACTTTACCTGGTGGAGGGTGACTCGGCCGGCGGCAGTGCCAAGCAGGGTCGTGACCGTCGTACCCAGGCCATCCTGCCATTGAAGGGCAAGATTCTAAACGTCGAGAAGGCACGCTTCGACAAGATGCTCTCTTCCGCCGAGGTAGGCACGCTGATCACGGCATTGGGATGTGGTATCGGCCGCGAAGAGTTCAACCCCGACAAGCTGCGCTATCACTCGGTCATCATCATGACGGATGCCGATGTGGATGGTTCGCATATCCGTACGCTGCTGCTGACGTTCTTCTTCCGCCAGATGCCCGAGCTGATCGAGCGGGGCCATATCTTCATCGCGCAGCCACCGTTGTACAAGATCAAGCGTGGCAAGCAGGAGCTCTACCTGAAAGACGAGCAGGCCATGGTGGACTACCTGACCACGACGGCACTGGATGGTGCAGGGCTCCATGTGAATGCCGATGCACCGGGCATCGCAGGCTCGCAGCTCGAGGCCCTGGTGAATCAGTACCGCAATGTCATGAAGCGGATTGATCGCCTGGCACGTGTTTACCCCATTGAGGTATTGAAGCAGGCAGTACATGCCATTGCACTGCAAGGGGAAGCCAGCCTCAAAGATCGCGGTACCATGCAGAACTGGATTGCCGAGCTTCAGAAAGCCATGGATGACAAAGTGGCGTATGAGGGCGGCCCGCGTTATCAGTTCCATCTTCAGGAAGACACCGAGCGTGGTCTGCACCTTCCCGCAGTGTCACTGATTGCTCATGGCGTGACGACCGATTATGTGTGGGGTCTGGATTTCTTCGAGAGTGCCGACTACCGTGCGATTGCAGGGCTTGGGCAAACGCTTAACGGCCTGTTGGAAGAGGGCGCCTACATTGCCCGTGGCGAGCGTCAGAAGCCGGTCAGCCACTTCTCTGATGTGTTGGCTTGGTTGATGCAGGAAGGCCAACGTGGCTTGTCAGTACAACGCTATAAAGGGCTAGGGGAGATGAACCCTGACCAGCTCTGGGAAACCACCATGGACCCCGATAGTCGCCGCATGCTGCGCGTGACCATTGAAGATGCCGTTGCTGCTGACATGATGTTCAACACGCTGATGGGCGACGAAGTGGAGCCTCGCCGAGACTTTATCGAAACCAACGCTCTGGTGGCCAACCTCGACGTATAAGGCTGACCTTCACCAGCTATTGGCCATTGATGAAAAATGTTTCACGTGAAACATTGAATCAAAAAGCCGCAGTGGGCATATGCGCCACTGCGGCTTTTTTATGGGAATTTATGTGAAGAACTGTCCCGCGTGATCAGGCTTGGCGCTTTACAACCGTTTAGCGATTTCGCTCGCGCGAATCTAGTGTTCCGGCTAACAACTGTTCAACGAATTCGGCAAGGTCACTGACGACCAGAGTGTTCTCCAAGCCCACACCTTTGGCTAGCGTTCTCGCACCTTTGCCTGTCTTTACCAGCACGCTTTGGCAACCTGCCGCCTCTCCGGCCTGCAGATCTCGCAGGCTGTCACCTACCATCCAGCTGCCCTCCAGGTGATCCAGGCCAAGTGCCTGCTGTATTTGCGTCAGTAGGCCGGGCAACGGTTTTCGGCAGGGGCAGTCATCTTGCGGGCCATGGGGGCAATATGCGATGTGCGCAATATGGCCACCTTCGGCTTCTACCAGGCTGCTCATTCTATGATGCATGGCTGCCAGGGTGGCTTCATCGTAATAGCCCCGTGCAATACCTGATTGGTTGGTGGCCACGGCTACCGTAAAACCAGCCTGTGAAAGCCGCGCGATGGCCGTGATGGAAGCAGGGTAGGGCACCCACTCCGCCAGGGACTTGATGTAGTCATCCGAGTCATGATTGATGACGCCATCTCGGTCAAGTATCACGAGCCGTTCTGGCATCAGAGAAGTCGTCGAGGGCATGAAAGTCCTATTTGCTGCGTAGGTGCTGATTCAGTAGCGCCAAGGCGTGCAGGGTATGGGCAATCTTTTTGCCATCGCTGCCAAAGCGCTGGAAAGGAATTTTCTGGAGGCGTTGCAGGCGCGGCAAGGTCGCCAGAAAGCGTTCGCGTACATCGTCGCGGGTGGCCTGCAGGCCGTCCATCAGGGCTGCGGTCAGGCGTTCACGATGAAGAGGTCGTTTGCTCAGCTTGCCATAGAGAGAAAAGATGAAACAGTGCCAATCGCGCACCATGCAGTCGGTGAGTTCATGTACCTGGCCTGGGTCCGTTTCGAAATCGATGAAAACGACTCCATCTTTGTTGACCAGGATGTTGCGTGCAAAGGCCTCGCTAAGATAGCAGCTGCGTTCATGAACATCATTGAGCGCTGAAATCCCAAGGTTTAACAGTTGGTCGATTTCATCTGGTGTTTGCGCCTGGGTCAATTTCTCCAGCAGCGTGGCTGCGGGTTCCTCCGCGCTGCCTGCATCGGCCAGCAATAGGGCGTCAGGGGTTTCTGCCAGAATGGTCGGTACGGCGATACCAGCGGCAGACAATGCTTTGATACGACTGGCTTCCAGCGCCACGCTCTCTTGGCCGCCCAGATTGGGCACCGGCTTGAGCGCTTCGATGTTCAGCCACCGCGCCATCAAGGTCAGTGGCAGGTAAGCCAGCCGTGAGTTACGTTTGGCGGCTTTTTTCAGCCAGACCTTGCGTCCTGCCATCTGGTAAGACGCCATGTTGGACTGCTGCTGAGGCAAGGTGTCGAAAAGAAACATATCGTACATGGCCAACTCCCTTGGCGACGTGAGTGCATAGCCGCCAGGTATGTCAGACGCAGCGGCAATTGAAATGTTTCATTAATTTTACCTTGATGTTTCACGTGAAACAAAAGCTTCGTCAAGCACGAAGAAATAAAAAGCCCGGCCACCTGGGCCGGGCTGCAAGCGTTTCTGACGTGAGGCGCTTACTGGGGTAGCTGAGAAATATCCGCGACTTCCAGGAAAAGCGCCTGCAGGCTGGCGAGCAGAGCAAGGCGATTGCGACGCACGGCCTCGTCATCGGCCATGACCATGACCTGATCGAAGAACGTATCGACCGGCTCACGCAGCGTTGCCAAGGTGTCCAGGGCCTGCTGGTACTCACCGGCGGCAAATAGCGGAGCTACCTGCTGCTGGCAGTGGATGACGGCCTCCGCCAGTGTCTGCTCGGCGCTCTCTTGAAGCAGAGAGGTATCGACTTGCGTGCTGCCATCGTGCGCCTGCTTGCTCAGGATATTGGAGACACGCTTGTTGGCAGCCGCCAGAGCGGTGGCTTCCTCACGCTGGGCAAAGGCTTTGACGGCACGTAACCGACGCGCAAAATCCAGCGGCTTGCTGACGGGACGAGCACGCACGGCCAGGTACATCTCGGCGGTAATGCCTTCGTCCTGCCCCCAAGCGCGGAAGCGGTCGAGCATGTAGGTCAGCACTTCCTCTACCAGTCCTTCGGCTTTGGGCAGTTGCTGGTGCTGGTCAACGGCGACCTGCAGCAGTTCACGCAAGTCGAGGTTCAGCTCGCCTTTTACCAGGATATTCAGCACACCAATGGACGCGCGGCGCAGGGCAAAGGGGTCCTTGGCGCCCGTGGGGCGCTGGCCGATGCCGAAGATGCCCACCAGCGTATCAAGGCGGTCTGCCAGGGCCAGTGCTTGGCCAGTCAGACTGGCGGGGATGGCGTCGCTGGCAAAGCGCGGAAGGTACTGTTCTTCCAGTGCCTGGGCTACTTCGGCAGGCTCGCCATCCTGCTCGGCGTAGTAGCGGCCCATGATGCCTTGCAGCTCGGGGAACTCGAGTACCATCTCAGTGACCAGGTCGCATTTGGCCAGTGCCACGGCACGCTGAGCGTGGGCAACATCACCCTGGATGCGCTCGGCGATGAAGGTAGCAATGGCCGTGCTGCGGCGTGCCTTGTCTGCCAGCGTGCCGAGCTGCTGCTGAAACACGACGCTTTCCAGCTGAGGAATGCGCGATGCCAGCGTTTTTTTGCGGTCGGTATCGTAGAAGAACGCAGCATCCGCGAGGCGAGGTCGGATGACCTTCTCATTGCCGGCAATGACCTGGTCAGGGTCCTGGCTTTCGATGTTGGAAATGGTAATGAACAGCGGCTTGAGCTTGCCGTGGTCATCCAGCAAGTGGAAGTATTTCTGGTTGGCCTTCATGGAGGAGATCAGGCACTCGGCGGGCACGTCCAAAAAGCGCTCATCGAAGCTGCCGGTCAATGCCACGGGCCACTCGACCAAACCGCTGACCTCGACCAGCAGGTCTTCATCGATGACCGCATTGGCTTCCTGAACTTCTGCCTCGGCCAGCACCTGCTCACGAATACGCTCGCGGCGCTGCTGACGGTCGGCCAGCACGTAGGCGTTTTCCAGTACTGCCAGATAATCGTCGGCGTGTTCGAGCTGGATCGCATCCGGGGCGTGGAAGCGATGACCGTAGGTGGTGCGGCTGGCCTGCAGGCCTAGTGCTTCTGCGGCAATCACTTCCTTGCCATAAAGGGCGACCAACCAGTGTACCGGGCGGGAGAACTCCACACGAGACGCGCCCCAGCGCATGTTCTTGGGCACCGGCAGCGACTGAAGCGTCTTGCGAATCATCTCTGGCAGTAGTGCTTGGACACTCTCGCCTTGCTGCTGCTCCTGGAAGCCCAGCCAGGTGCCTTTGTCGGTTTCCAGGTGAATCAGCTCATCCACGCTGACGCCACAGGAGCGCGCAAAGCCTTCGGCGGCCTTGGTGGGCACGCCATCCTTGAATGCGGCGGCCAGCGCGGGACCACGGCGCTCCACTTCACGATCCGGCTGCTTGTCGGCCAATCCCGATACCTGGACGGCCAAACGACGCGGTGTTGCATAGGCAGTGACGGACTGAAACGGAACCTCTGCTTCCTGCAGACCTTTTTCAATACCCGCAGCAAACGCATCAGAGAGCGCGTCCAGGGCGGTAGGCGGCAGCTCCTCGGCACCCAGTTCCAGTAAAAGCGTATCAACGGCCATCATGCGTCTCCTTGGTCGGCTAGCAGTTCGCGGCGCAGGGCCTCGGGCGCCATGGGGAACCCTGCTGCTTTGCGTGATTCGAAGTAGGCGGTCGCCACGTCACGGGCCATGGTGCGCACACGCAGGATGAAGCGTTGACGTTCGGTGACCGAGATGGCGTGGCGCGCATCCAGCAGGTTGAAAGTGTGCGACGCCTTGAGCACTTGCTCGTAGGCGGGTAGCGGCAGGCTGGCGGCCAGCAGTTTGCTGCACTCTTTTTCCTGATGGTCGAAGGCAGCAAAGAGCTGGTCGACGTCGGCGTGCTCGAAGTTGTAGGCTGACTGCTCCCGCTCGTTTTGCAGGTAAACATCGCCGTAGCTGACCTTGCTGCCGTCCGGCGCAATGGCCCAGACCAGATCGTAAACGCTATCGACGTTTTGCAGGTACATGGCGATACGCTCGAGGCCGTAGGTCAGCTCGCCGGTGACGGGGTAGCACTCGATGCCGCCCGCCTGCTGGAAGTAGGTGAACTGGGTGACTTCCATGCCGTTTAGCCATACTTCCCAGCCCAGGCCCCAGGCCCCGAGCGTGGGGGATTCCCAGTTGTCTTCCACGAAGCGAACGTCGTGAACCAGCGGGTCGAGGCCCAGGCGCTTCAGTGATCCCAGGTACAGGTCCTGCAGATTGCTGGGGGAGGGCTTCATTACCACCTGAAACTGGTAGTAGTGCTGCAGGCGATTGGGATTTTCGCCGTAGCGGCCGTCGGTGGGGCGGCGGGAAGGCTGCACATAGGCAGCGTTCCAGGTTTCGGGGCCAATCGCCCGCAGGAAGGTGGCGGGGTGGAAGGTGCCCGCGCCGACTTCCATATCGAGGGGCTGGAGAATCACACAGCCCTGTTCTGCCCAGTACTGTTGCAGAGCAAGGATCAAGCCTTGAAAGGTCGACACATCGGGTGTCGATTGGTTTGTCGAGACACTCATCGCGGAAAGCACCGTTGGCCATGAATTCATAAGCCGTCAAGTATACAATTACAGGCAGATGGGTTATAGGCACGTTAGCAAAACAGCCGCTTTTGATAAGGAGAACGAGATGATCGTGGTAACAGGCGGCGCCGGGTTTATCGGCGCCAATATTGTCAAAGCGCTAAATGCTCGTGGCCGTGACGATGTGATGGTGGTCGACGACCTGCGCGATGGCACCAAATTCGTCAACCTGGCGGACTGCACGCTCGCCGACTACCTGGACAAGGATGATTTCATTGCCCGGGTGAAAGCCGCGCTGCGCGGTGAAACGGTGGACCTGCCGACCATCGATGCGATTTTCCATGAGGGTGCCTGCTCGGATACCACGGAGTGGGACGGCCACTACATGATGGAGAACAACTTCGAGTACTCCAAGGTGCTGCTCAACTACTGTGAGAAGCTGGGCATTCCGTTTCTGTACGCCTCGTCAGCGGCCACCTACGGCGGCAGCGACGTGTTCAAGGAAGCCCCTGAGCACGAGAAACCGCTCAACGTCTATGGCTACTCCAAACTGCTGTTCGATCAGCACGTGCGTTCGCGCTGGAACGAGCTGACTACCCAGGTAGTAGGTTTCCGTTATTTCAACGTCTACGGCCCTCGAGAGCAGCACAAGGGCAAGATGGCTAGCGTGGCGTACCACAACCATCTCCAGATCCGTAACGGCGAAACGCTGAAACTGTTCGGTGCCTACGGCGGCTATGAGGCGGGCATGCAGAGTCGCGATTTTGTCTACGTTGGCGATGTGGTCGACGTGAACCTCTGGTTCCTGGACAACCCCAGCGCGTCGGGCATCTTCAACCTGGGTACGGGCCGTGCCGAACCTTTCAAGGCGATTGGTGAAGCGGTGATCGATTTCTATGGTCAGGGCGAAATCGACTATATCCCGTTCCCCCAGGAGCTGAAGGGGCGCTACCAGAGCTATACCCGTGCGGACATCGGCCACCTGCGTGCAGCGGGATGTGATGTCGAGTTCAAGACGGTGGCTCAGGGGGTCAAGGCCTATCTGGAGTGGCTGAATGGCTGACTCTGCCAAGCGACTGCTGGTGGTCGGCCCTTCCTGGGTCGGCGATATGGTCATGGCGCAAAGCCTGTTCATGACCTTGAAGGCGCGCACCCCAGGGGCCACGCTGGGCGTGGTGGCCCCGGCCTGGTCGCAGCCGATTCTCGAGCGCATGCCCGAAGTCGATGAGGTGTTGCCACTGGAGGTCGGCCATGGTGAATTTGGCCTGGCGAGTCGGCGGGAGCTGGCCGCTCGGTTGCGGGGCCGCTTTGACCGCGCCATTGTGCTGCCGCGCTCCTGGAAGGCGGCGCTGGTGCCTTTCATGGCACGGATCCCTGAGCGGGTAGGGTTCCTGGGGGAGCATCGCTACGGGCTGCTGAAAGAGCGCCGCAAGCTGGATAAACAGGTGCTGGATCAGACCGTCAAGCGCTTTGTCTCGCTGGGGCTTCCTGCCTCTGAAGCGCAAACTGGCCAGTTTGCCATTCCCAAGCCCAGGCTCACCATTGACCGTGACAACCTGGTGAATCTGCGGTTGAGCCACGCGCTCTCTTCCCGCCCCGCAATCGGCATGATGCCAGGCGCTGAGTATGGGCCGGCCAAGCAATGGCCATTGGCCTATTTTCATCAGTTGGCGGCAAAACTGGTCAAAGACGGCTTTGAGGTGCGCGTGCTGGGGGGAGCAAAAGACCGTGAGGCGGGGCAGGCGATCGTGAAGGGGCTGTCGCATGCACACAACCTGTGCGGGAAAACCCAGCTGGCCGACGCCGTCGATCTGTTGGCCGACTGCCGTCAGGTGGTCACTAATGACTCTGGCCTGATGCACGTGGCGGCAGCGGTCGGAGTGCGTATTCAGGCGCTATATGGTTCGTCGTCTCCTGCCTATACGCCGCCTCTCACCGAACAGGCGTCCATTCACTACCTGGGGCTCTCCTGCTCGCCATGCTTCGCGCGAGTGTGCCCGCTGGGGCATACCAACTGTCTCAACGATTTGCCCGTCGAGCGCGTCTATCAGTCGATCTGCGCCGACCTGCCGTGAGGGGCTGACGAAGGCGCTGTCAGTGCAGGATCTCGACTTCCTCGGCTTGATCGGCCGGGGTCTCCATGACTTGCGCCGAGGAGCTCTCCTCAGGCTCTCTGCGCTGGGGGGCGAGGCCTTCCCATAGGCGATGCTGAAGCGCTGTTTCTTCGCGCAGACGGGCATTGAGCGTATTCAGCCCGTGGTTTTCCGCCAAGGTAGTACGGCGGCCCAGCAGGGAGGTGCCAAGGCCTGCTCGGCCTTCGTGTAGCGGTAATCCCATGGCGTCCAGTATGGTGGGAAACACATCCAGCATGGTGGCTTCGCGGCGTATCCGCTGGGGAGTCACCCTGTCGCCCAGCATGATCATGGTATTGTCGCGATCCAGCACCGTCAGTTGGTCCCATACCGACACGCGCATGGTCAGGTGGTCGCTGAGCACCACCACCAGCGTATTCTCCAGCAGGTTTTCTGCTTCCAGCCGTTCGATCAGATCGCGGGCCAGCCAGGCCGAACACTCCACTGAGTAAAGAATGTCCTGGCCATCGAAGGCCCCTTGACGGTCAATGCAACGCTGGGCGGGAAAGCCGCTGGGGGCATGGCCCGCGATGCTCAGGTTGACCACTGCCCAGGGGCCATCGTCTTCACGGTTCAAGCGGCGTATTTCGTCGACGGTGAAGTCGTAGAGGGTATCGTCATAGAGGCCCCAGCTATTGAGATACTCGGGGTCCTCCATGTCCGTGATGAAATCCTCCTTGCCCTTGACCGTGTCGAACTGATGCCCTCGGTAAAAGAGACCTTTCCCCGCAAACTGCGTGCTGGCGCCACCCAGATAGCTGAGCCGATAACCTTGACCTGCCAGAATGTCACCCAGGCAGTCTACGCCAGGCACGACCTGGGAAAGGGGTTCGAACTGGCTGTCATGCAACAGGCCAGCAGGCATCAGGGGAACGCCGCACTGGCTGGCGATCATCCCGGCCATGGTCCAGCCGGTGTTGTCCATTTGCTGCACACCTTCGAAGACGATGCCACGCTCACCCAGCACATCCAGGTCATCGTAGGCGTTGCCGAATATGTCGTGACGATAGGTACGCTCGAGGCTTTCCAGGTAGAGGAGCAGCAAGTTAGGTGCATTGGGCTGGTCTTCCAGCGGTGGCTGAACGTAGCGCCGATCCAGCCAGGCCCCGTCATCGGTCACGATGGCGGCACTGCGTTGCCCCAGCCCATACAGCAGCGGGTTCCCGGCTAACAAGGCAATGGCAAAAAAGCGTTCGGTCAGACGCCAACGCTGGTCGTGGCGTGCGATAGAGATGACGGAGATCAGCATGGCGAGCACGACCAGCGTATACACCACTGCCATGACCATTTTGCCGCCACCGCCATGGTCGGCCATGCCCGCTTGCAGATGGAAAAATACCGCGCCCAGGTCCACACTGCCAAAGCTGTCGACCAGGTAGACGTAAATGCCAAACAGGCTCAGCGGTAGCAGCGACCATGGCCAGACGGGGCGGTAGCGGGCATTCAAGGGAGCACCCCAGCGCAGCTTGAGGCCTACCAGCATCCACACGGTGGCGGTGATGAAAAGCGTCCACCAGGGCAAGCGCGTCAAGACAGTAACGGCATAGCCCAGGCTCGCGCCAATCACGACCAGCGGTAGCCAGGGAGTCAGGGGGGGTGACTTGGAAGCGAGCATGCCATGTCCCTTTTCGTCGCTTGCTGAATGAGCCTGTTAGCTTACCAAATCTCGACGTTCATGGTCGTGGTAGCATGCAACGAAACTGGTCATGAAGCATGAGCGAATGGATCGCTCATCTCGTTGTTATAGATTCGTTGATATAAATTCGCTGGGATAGGTGAACTGTGACTATTGCTGCTGTGTTGATCGTCAAAAACGAAGCCCACCATTTGCGTGAATGCCTGGAAACGCTCACCTGGGCCGATGAAATCGTCGTGCTGGATGCGGGCAGCCAGGATGCTACCTGCGAGATTGCCCGCGCGTTCACGGACAAGGTCCATGTGAATGCCGACTGGCAGGGGTTTGGCATTCAGCGCCAGCGAGCAGAAGCCCTAGTGAGCAGTGAGTGGATTTTGATGGTCGACGCCGATGAGCGCGTGACCCCTGAATTGCGTGACAGCATTCAGGCCGCCGTTCAGCAGCCGCCTGCTGCCTACAGCGTGAGTCGGCTCTCCTGGTGTTTTGGCCGTTTCATTCGCCACTCGGGCTGGTACCCAGACCGAGTGCTGCGTCTCTACCCGAAAGGTCAGGCAGGGTATAACGCCGCGTTGGTGCACGAGAAGCTGGTCGTCGACGCAGGCCTTGCCGAAAAGCCGTTATCCGGCGACCTGCTTCACTACACCTACCGCGATCTGCGCCACTATCTGGAGAAATCCGCCCACTATGCCCAGGCCTGGGCAGAGCAGCGGGCTGCGCAGGGCAAAACGGCCACGCTATGGCAAGGCATTCGCCATGGTCTGGCCTGCTTTCTCAAGATGTACGTGCTCAAAGCCGGGTTCAAGGATGGCAAGCAGGGGCTGCTGCTGGCTCTGCTCTCTGCGCATTCCACGTTCGCCAAGTACGCCGATCTATGGGTGCGTACCCAAACCGCCTAGAAGCAGCGCTGAGATCTGGTGGGCTGCCGCGTCGAGATCGATGGCAGTCATGTCCTGTGTGTCAGCGCCTGAAGGCGGGCTAAACGCCAGGCGCTTTTCCGCCCGGTTGCAAGTTTGCCAGCGCAGCGGCGTGGCTGAGCGCTTGGCCGGATAAAAGCCCGCCGTGGCGATGTCCAGGCAGCCTGCAATGTGCAGCGGGCCGGTCGAGCCAGCAATCAGCATGTCCGCTCCGCCTAGCTGTAAGGCAAAGGCGTCGACACTTGCGGTGTCGGGGAAGTGGTCTGCTTCAACACCCTGTTTGGCTAGCTGCTCCCTCAACTCTTGTGCCTGAGGCTGCTCACTGGGGCCAGCGCTGATCAGCCAGCGTAGTGGCAAGTGCTGGCACTGCTGGTGAACGTGAGTAATCAACTCGGCGTACTGCGCTACCGATAGATTCACCGCCGAGCCGCCACTGCCAGGATGAACTACCACCACGCGCTCTGACGTATCGTTTATCAACGCTTGGCGCTGTGCATGGCGCAGTGCGTCATCCAGCGGCCAGAAGGGTGGTGAAGGCAGGGTAGAGAGTTTCAGAGAAAGGCGTGCCAGCAGCTCACAGGCCAGATCGACGTTGTACTGGTACTCGGGTTTGGCGGACTGGGAGCGACGTTGGCGCACCCGCACGTTATAAAACACCTGGGCCCATTTGGTCGCGGGGGCAACGCGCAGCGCAATGCCTGCTCTCATGCCCAGCCAACCGATACGCGGCGTCGAGAACAGCGTTAGCAGGGCATCGAATTTCGATTGTTTCACGTGAAACAATAGCGCTTGCTGCGCCGCTTTATCGGCCTGGCTACCGGGGTCGATAATGACCTCATCGACCCATGGGCACGCGTTGGCTAACGGGGCCGTATAAGCGGGCACCAGCACCGTAACGTGGGGCGCAGGCGATGCCTGTTTCAAACACGCCAAGGCTGGCCACGCCAACATAAAATCGCCGATTTTGTCGTTACGCACGACAAGCAGTCTCTGCGCCATGATTTAGGCCCCATTAATAGCAGCCTGTATACTACAAGAGATTTTAAGGATTGTTTAACAGTGGGCGGCTAGGTGGGGCAAGCGATGGCAAATAAGGTACTGCAACTGTGTCTTTCCGATGGTAAAGGCGGAATGGAGCTATACGTAGACCGAGTGATAGAAGACCTGCTGGCGGAAGGCTGGGACGTCATCGGCATCTGCCTGAAAGACACCAAGGTAGAAACTTACATGCAGCGCAACGGAGTGCCGCATAAGGCCTTTGCTAGCAACGGGCAGGCGCTGGTCAACCTGCTGTCGATACGTCGCTGGTTGAGGGAGGAAAACATCTCCGTCATTCACTGTCATAAATCGAGTGATCTGCGCCTCACTACGCTGTTAAAAGCGCTGATACCAAAGTTGAGAATACTTTATACAGATCACGTTGGCGGTCAGCGCCCTAAAAAAAGCCCCTATCACCGTGTTGCCTATGGCAGCGTTGATCGTGTGCTATCTATTAGCCAGGCAACGTATCAGCGCAATATTCGCAATTTACCGCTTCCCCAGGAGCGGGTGGTTTGTTTACCCCACGGAGTCGATATCGATAAGTACCAGCCCAATCGTGACCCCGCTGCCATTACGGCTAAGCGCGAAGCGCTGGGTGTACCGGCAGACGCGGTGCTCATCGGGCTTCCGGGCCGGGTGACGCCTGGCAAAGGCCAGGACGTCTGGGTAAACGCGCTGCTAGCGCTTGACCCCACGCTTCACTTTTATGCGCTCTCTATCGGTGGCACTGACTATGCGTCAGGTGGCGTGGAAGCGTTCTATGCCGAGCTGCAGCGCACCATCGCGGGCACGCCGCTGGCGGATAAAATCACCTTTCTAGGGCATCGCAGCGACTTGACGGAGATTCTGCCCGTGCTGGACGTGGTGTGTATTCCTTCGGAAAACGAAGCGTTTGGCCTGACGATCATCGAATCCATGGCCTGCGGCATGCCGATCATTGGCTCGAATACCGGGTCGTTGCCGGAGCTAGTGGATGCTGATTCCGGCGTGTTGGTAGGCCCGTTTGACGTGCCCGCCTGGCGCGATGCCATGGACACGCTCATTCGTGATGCGGCCACACGTCAAGCCATGGGGCGTGCCGCGCGGCGGCGCGTGGAGGAGCACTTCAGTAACAAGCAGCACGTGAAGCGCTTAATGGAGATCTACTCAGTGTCGGCATAGCCTGCGTAAAGCGGTGCCATTAGGCGCTTCTCTTGGCTAGGGGCAAACTTCACCACAGACCGTTCCAGCCGCTGCAAGTTGCCCGCTTGCCATTTGCCCGGCGGGCGCAGTCGGCAGCGGTCGAGATCGATGAGCCAGGGCTTGCCTGCCTCATCCACCAGAATATTGCGGGCGTTGAGATCCACATGATCAAGCCCTGCCTGGTGAAACCGCTTGATCATGGCGCCTACGCGCATCAACAGCGCCTCGTCTGCCTCTTCGGCGCTCAGTAAGGAGGCGAGCGCTCGGGCGCCCGGGATGCGTACGGTCAGCAGAGCCGCCTCATAGGTCAAACCGAACCGAGTGACGCAGCAGGCCACTGGGCGAGGCACGGGAAGCCCTTGCTCATACAGCGAGGCGGTCAAGCGCACTTCACGAAACGCTCGTGTGCGCTCTGCCCCCAGCCAGACATAGCGCTGCTTGTTGACCTTGGCGATGAGCCCGCCGCGCTGGTAAGGGCGCAGCACCCACTGCTCATGGTCGCATGCTTGCAGGAACAGGCTGCTGCCACGGCCGGGTGCTTCGCCGACTACCAGGCCTCGCGATTGCCAGTAATCTGCCTCGAACAGCGCCGTGCTCAGTGGGTGAGTCGGGGAGGACAGTTGGTGTGATGCGCAGGCGTCACTTAAACTGTCTGCATCATGTAAAATCAGCCCATTTTTCTGCTGGAGTGCCGCTAAGCGCATGAAGCCCTCTCTGCCTGCTCAACCAAACCATATTGCCATTTTGCGCCTCTCCGCGTTGGGAGACGTGTGCAATCTCGTGCCCACGGTGCGAGCGTTGCAGCGCCAGTGGCCGCATGCGCGCATTACCTGGATTATCGGCAAGGGGGAGCACAGTTTACTGGCCGGGCTTTCCGGGGTCGAGTTCGTCGTGTACGACAAAGCGACCGGGCTTGCCGGCATGCGGGCCATCTGGCGTGAGCTGGCCAATACCCGCTTCGACGTGCTGCTGCATATGCAGCAGGCCATTCGTGCCAGTGTGCTCTCGCTCGGTCTCAAAGCCAGCGTCCGGGTAGGGTATGACAAGGCCCGTGCCAAGGACGCCCAGCACTGGTTCACTCAGCACCAGCTAGCCCCCCACGAGAACGCCCATGTGCTGGAGTCGTTCATGGATTTTGCGCGTCTGCTGGGCGTCGAAGACGAGCGTCTGGAGTGGAATCTCGCGGTGCCTGCCGTTGCCTACGAGGAAGCCCGGGCGATCAGTGGCGACACGCCTTATTTGGTGATCAACCCCTGTAGCAATGCGCGCTTGCGCAATTTTCGCAACTGGTCCGTGGAAGGGTATGCCAGCGTGATTGAACATGCCTGGGTACAGCATGGTCTCAAGAGCGTGCTCACGGGGGGCGGCAGCCCCCTGGAGCGTGAAATGGGCGACCATATCGAGGCGCTCTGCCAGCCGGGGAGCGTCATCAATGCCATCGGCGGCACCTCGCTGAAGGGCGTGCTGGCGCTGATCGATAACGCTCGCGCGGTGATTGCCCCGGATACGGGTCCTGCGCATATGGGCAACGCCATGGGCACGCCGACGCTTGGCCTCTATGCCACCACCAACCCCCAGCGGGCTGCGCCCTATCTGTGGCGCGATTTTGCCGTCAATGCGTATCCCGATGCGGTACGCACCTATCTGCATAAATCGGTGGACGAAGTGAGCTGGGGGCAGCGGGTGCGGCATGCCGATGCCATGGACCTGATCAAGGCGGACGACGTCATTGCCAAGTTAGACGCGCTGCTGGCGCATAGCGCAGCGCACACCACAACAGGACTCTCGGATGAAAGTTGATCTAACCGCCCTGGAACATGCCCGCGTACTGGTGGTCGGGGATGTCATGCTCGACCGCTACTGGCATGGCGGCACCTCGCGTATCTCACCGGAAGCGCCGGTGCCCGTGGTACGCGTGGAAGATGCCGATGACCGCCCCGGCGGCGCGGCCAATGTGGCGCTCAACGTGGCGTCATTGGGTGGGCACGCCGCGCTGGCGGGCCTGGTGGGAGAGGATGACAATGCCGAGCTGCTCACCAAGCGCCTGGCGGCAGCCAATGTAAGCACTTACTTCCAGCGCAGCCCTGATGTCCCAACGATTACCAAGCTGCGTGTAATGAGCCGTAACCAGCAGCTGCTGCGCCTGGATTTCGAGCAGCGCCTCGATAGCGTGGACACCAGCGCCCTGCTGGCACAAGTGGAACAGGCGCTGCCCGAATGCGACGTGGTGATCCTGTCGGATTACGGCAAGGGCACGTTGAATCAGGTCGAGCGGCTGATCGAGATGGCTCGCCAGCACGGCAAGCGGGTACTGATCGACCCCAAGGGTCAGGATTTCACCAAGTACCGGGGAGCCAGCCTGATCACTCCTAACCTGGCCGAGTTCGAGGCCGTGGCGGGCCCCTGCGCCACCGACGCTATCCTGGCCGAGCGTGGCGAAGCGCTGCGTGCCGAGCTGGCACTGGAAGCGCTGCTGATTACCCGCAGCGAGAAGGGCATGACGCTGATCCGTGAAGGCCATGCACCGCTGCACCTGCCCACCCGTGCCCAGGAAGTGTTCGATGTCACGGGGGCTGGCGATACCGTGATTGGCCTGATGGGCCTGGCCCTGGCCGCTAACCATGCGCTGCCGGAAGCCATGATGCTGGCCAATCTGGGCGCGGGCCTGGTGGTGGCCAAGCCGGGTACCGCCACGCTCTCCATTGCCGAGCTTTACACCGCGCTGCATGGCGACAAGCTGGCCGAGTTCGGCGTGATCGAGCCAGCGCCTCTGATCGATGCCGTTCGCGCTGCGCAGCTGCGCGGTGAGCGGGTGGTGATGACCAATGGCTGCTTCGATATTCTCCACGCAGGCCATGTGGCCTACCTGGAACAGGCCAAGCGCCTGGGTGACCGGCTGGTCGTGGCGGTGAACGACGATGCGTCCATTGGCCGGTTGAAAGGGCCGAAGCGCCCCATCAACCCGTTGAACCGACGGATGCAGGTGCTGGCGGGGCTCGGCGCGGTGGATTGGGTGGTGCCGTTCAGTGACGACACGCCTGCCGCCCTGATCGAGCAAGTATTGCCGGATATTCTGGTCAAAGGCGGCGACTACCGCCCCGAAGACATTGCTGGCGGCAGCGCCGTGATTGCCAACGGGGGCGAAGTCAAGGTGCTGGGCTTCGAGGATGGTGTTTCCACCACGGCAATGATCAGCTCGATTCTGGATCGCGAAAGTTGATGACCGCCCCCCGCTGGCCACGGCTGGCCTATTCGGCTGTGCTGTATGGGCTGGCGCCCTTGATTGGCTGGCGCATCTGGCGTGAGCAAGTCCCCACTTGCTCACGACTCCAGCGGCTGGGACTGCGCCTTGCACCACTCCCGCCCGCGCCGCGCCTTTGGCTGCACTGTGCTTCCGTGGGGGAAGTGCGCGCCGCACGCCCGCTGATCGAAGGGCTGCTGGCGCGCTTTCCTCACCACAGCCTGCTGCTGACCACCATGACGGCTACCGGCGCCAGACAGGCACAGGCGTTGGTAGCAGAACAGGAGACTGCCGACCAGACGCGCCTTGCCCACCGTTTTTTGCCGTTGGATTTTCCCGGCGCGGCCAGGCGTTTTGTGGCTCGCGTACAGCCGGACCTTGCCATCCTGTTTGAAACCGAGCTGTGGCCGAACCTGCTTCACGCCTGCCATCGGCAGGCGGTGCCCGTTGCCGTAGTGAACGGCCGACTATCGCCCCGCGCGTTTGGCCGCTACCAGCGTTTGCGCCCGCTGATGCAGGGGGCCTTGGCCAACGTGACGTGGCTGGCTGCCAAGTCGCCAGAGGACGCCGAGCGTTTTCACGCGCTGGGCTGTGCGGCTGAATCCACCACCGTGGTGGGGTCACTGAAGTTCGAACAAGCCTTTCCTGAAAGGCTATTGGAAGAGAGTGAGTACTTACTTAATGTGTGGGGTCAGCGTCCAGTGTGGGTCGCGGGCTCTACCCGAGACGGGGAAGAAGCGCTGCTGCTGGCTGCCCATCGTCAATTGCTCACGCGCTTCCCCGCGGCGCTGTTAGTGCTGGTGCCCAGGCATCCACAGCGGTTTGATGAAGTGGCGGCCCAATGTGAGCGCGAAGGGTTCAAGGTGAGTCGTCGAAGCCAGCAACAGCCCGTCACGCCCGCCACCCAGGTCTACCTGGGGGATACGCTGGGCGAGCTGGCGACGCTGTACGCTGCGGGCAGCGTCGCCTATGTGGGGGGGAGTCTGGTGCCACTGGGCGGACACAACGTGTTGGAACCTGCTGCGCTGGGTAAGCCCGTGCTGTGTGGTCCATCGCTGGAGAACTTCAGCGATGTTGCCGAGCCGCTCTTGGCGGCCAAGGCACTGACGGTGGTAGCTTCCCACGATGCGCTCGCCAGTGCGCTGGTAGATGCCTTTGCCCACCCGGCCCGTGCCCAACAGGCGGGCCAAGCGGGCAAGGCGGTCATTCAAGCCCAGCGCGGGGCGCTCGCACGTACCTTGACGGGCATTGAGCAGCTGATCCCGAGGCCTTCCTGATAGTGGGCACTCACTCTCTTCATGCTCTGGCTGCTTACCGATGGGGCTGAAGCATGAAGGTCTGGAAGGTGAGTTGCTCAAACTCATGATCGAGTACCGCAAGCCCCACCAGCGATGTAAACAGCAGCGACAGCGCATAGCCATAGCCGTAAAACACTGGGCCCAGCATCTGGCTGAGCAGAGTGAGTAGCACGTTGGCGATGAAGAACAGCAGGCACAGCCAAAGCGCAGGCTTCAGGCGGTCGAGATAAAACAGCACGTTCAAGATGGCCATCAGCAGCACTTGTATGGCGACCGCCACGATGTCGATGTTGAACAGCGGCAGATACCAGTGGGAGAAGCCGAGCCAGGTAAACAGGGTTGGCCCACTGAGTAGCAGGGCCATGACCGTCATGCCCTGCACCTTGAAGATGTCGTAAATGCCATGCCGAACACTGGCCACCATCTCGCCGCGCAGATCTTCAATGTGCAGCAGCGTATCGCCTTGGCGTATGGCGTCGTAGTAGGCCTGGCAGCGCTCTGCAAAATCCGTTTCCATACGCATGATGAACACGGCCATGCCCGGTACGATGGAGAGGTAAGCCAGAAAAATGGGCAAGTCGTAAATGGGTGAGGCGCGCAGCGGGCCAATAATGGTTTCCGAGGTGCCAGGATGAAACCAGAAGACGAGCTTATCTGCCCAGATACCGAGCTGATAACACAAGCCAATCGCCATCAGCGCCCGATGACACTGTCCAGCCCGGTGCAGGTCAAAGGCCCATAGCCGATCGCTGGGATAGTGGCGAATCACCATCGCCAGCAGCGTAAAGAGCAGCAGGCTCTGACCCAGCACAAAGCCGCCTAGTAATCCGACTAGCCCGTAGCTGCTCAGCAGCATGCCGCCCACAAAGGTGGCGCCGTAGCCAAACGCAAAGGCCCACAAGACCTGGCGATACGCTTTTACGCCGGCAACGAACACCGTGACGCACCAGATCATGCTCAGCACGATGAAGCTGATCAGCATTTCAAGCTGATAGAGCCAAGGCGTGTCTTGAAAGGTGAACCATAGAAGGCTTGCCCCGACGCTGGCCGCGACGAGTACCACCAGCGTGAGCAGGCCAAACAGGTTCGGCAGAATCGCGCTGTCGCGCTTTTCAAAGAGTCGATCGGCCACAAAGCGGGTAAACAGCAGCTGCACCAGTGACGTCAGCAGCAGTGAGCTGGCCACCAGCCAAGTGACCGAGACCAAAAACTCCGTCACATGAGCACTGCCGCCAGGGCTTGCCGCCGTCGACAATACCCCTAGTGCCATCACTGCCAGTATCGACAGTACCCAAGGGCCAGAGCTGATCAAGCCTGCGTAGCCATACGCACGCAGCAGGCTGACGTAACTGTCCTGGCGCAGTAACCGCCGAAGTTCGAAACCAATGCCCGCCATGACCCCTCCTCCAATAGCTATTGGCGCCTGCCCAGCGCGGTGAACAAGCGAGCCGCTGCCGACATCGGAATGGCGGTGGGCGACATGACCTCGTCATACAGCTGCTGATAGCGCGTCATCATCAAGGCGTCTGTGTAGTCGGCCTCTACGCGGGCTATGCCCGCCGCGCGAGCGTCCAGCCATCTAGCGGGCTGCGTCAGCAGTTGCTCCATGGCATGGGCAGTGGCCATGGGATTGGCGATGGGCACGATCTGCCCCGCCGCCTGTTGGCGTGTCGCGTCGCCGGTCACCAGCTCGCGGCAGGCACCGACATCGCTGCACACCACCGGTATGCCCGCCGCCATGGCTTCCAATACCACCAGCGGCTGGGCTTCGCTGATGGAGGTCAGCACCACCAAGCGCACCTGGGCCAGTATCTCCTCGGTACGTTGGAAGCCGAGAAATCGCACCTGCTTCTCTACCCCTAGTTGCTGGACCAAATCGCGGCACTCCTGGGCATAGGCAGGATCTTCACTGTCGGGCCCGACAATCCAGCCTTGGGCATCAGGGACTTGGCTGATGAGCTGGCGCATCGCGCGAATGAAGGTCTTGATATCCTTGATAGGCGTCACGCGCCCCAGTAGCGCCACAATCGGTTGCTGATTGTTGGCGGTCGCGCTGCGTAGCGGGGCGAAGCGCTCGATCTGAATACCGTTGGGAATAATTCGCGTGCGCGCCTTCTCGGCACCGTCCTGTATCTGCCGTAGGCGGTTGCCTTCGTGTAGCGTGGTAATGTGCGAGGCGCTGGCATAGCTCATGCGGCCAAGGCCCTGGAAAAAGCGAATCCACATCTGGCGAAGGTAGCCCGTATCGATCTGAAAACCGTGTGAAAGCGCGTCGGTGGAGGTTTTGATCCACTTCGCTTCCAGTAGATCGATTTGTCGCTCCTTGGTGTAAATGCCATGTTCGGTAATCGCGAAGGGGAGGTGATGAATATGGTGCGCCAGTGCGCCGAGAAACCCCGCGTAACCGGTGGATATGGCATGTAGGCAGCGCCCTTTAGGCAGCCCTTGCGCAATGCTGGCCAGCAAAAACAGTGGCGCATGGATATTGCGCACTGACCAGAAGTAGTCGATGAAGGAGGGCTCGGTGACGTGGGTGAGGTAGTGGTCAACGATTTGCTGCCAAGCCGCTTGGCTATGCAGAAAATCCTCCCGGCTCAAGCCGCCCCGCTGGCCAATCATTTGCGCTACATCACACAGGGCACGTAGCGGGTCCTGCTGCTCGGGGTTGCGCAGGTTGTCGTGCAGTTCACGCACGGTGTTGAACGTACTGGCTTTGCCTTGACGCGCTTTGATGACCGATAACGAAGGCAGGTCGTCCATCAAATAGTGGCACTCCAGATGCACGACGTTTGCGGGCCGCTCAAACAAAATACCCTGGTAGTGATCAGGGCGACCACCCAAGAAGACCAAGGCAAAGCGCAGGTGGGGAAGCCCTCGAATCAGCTGATCCACCCAGGCACTGACGCCGCCCCGCACCATGGGGTACGTGCCCTCGAGCAGCAAAATGACATCTGCCGGTATATCGTGTTTACCCAACGTGGGCCATGTCATCGCCAATACTCCATCAAGGGGTGCAGCACAGGGTGTTGGGCGGCGCCAGGGCTCAGCCGGGCAAGCTGCGCCTGCATGTCGTGATAACGCCGTGTCTGGAAGGCCAGCTCAGCGCGGTAAGAGGCCAGGTCATCCTCCTCCATGCCTAGCAATGCGCACTGCGTAAACGCGGCTTCTGCGCTGTCGAACGCTTTCAGTGCCAAGCACAAGCGACCGCGTAACAGCTGGCGATGGGCGGAGTTGGCAAGCCGAATGGCGCTGTCGATCTCACTCAGTGCCTGGGTCAGATAGAACTGTGCCGTGCTGCCCTGAGCGAGATGCAGGTAGTCGTACTCCCAGTTCAGCATGGCGAGCGCTTCGGCATGATGGCCATGTGGGTCACCGTGCTGGTCACGGGTGGCTGTCAGCTGCTGAATACGCTCGTCTAAATCACGCTCGATGCCGCTCAGCATGGAGTAGGCCAGCAAGCGCACATCATCGGTCGGGTCTGCCAGCCCTAAACGCAGTAGGCCAATGGCCTGCCTTGGCGGCAAATGGCGGCAGGCCAAAATCGCTTCTTGTCGAGCTACCGGGCTATCAGTGAAGTTAAGGATGCTGGTGAGTCCCTCGCGCATGGCCATCGAATCCGCGCTGGGGGGCGTCAGGGGCCGATAGGGTAGCGGCGGCAAGTCCAGCGTTTGCCAAGCGCGGTCACGTTCCGGTGCCGCGAAGTAGAGCGCTGGCAATACGGCCAGCAGTAGCCCTACCAAGGCAATGCCTGGCAACAGGAACAGCAGCAAGAACAGCAGCAAAAGGCTGCCCAATACGGGCTGCTGATAGTGGAGGGGGAGCGCCCGCCGAAGGCCTTCGGCCAGCAAGATGCTTCCTGCCGCGTGTCCGGCCAGGAGCGTCAGTGAGGGTGCCCCAAGGCTGGCGCTCCCGCTATCCACGACCCAGCTATCCACGACCCAGCTATCCACCACCCAGCGGTTGGCTACCCACCCCTCCATGCCCAAGCCCGCTACCAGCCAGCACAGGCTTATCAACACGCGCCAACTGGCATGGGGGGGCGCATCAGGACGGCGCATGGGACACCTCGGGGGGATTGCGAAGCGAGAGGAGTTTTTTGGCCGATAGCCGCCCATCAATCACTTGGTAGCCGAGGTGAATGGCCTGACAGGCTTCGCCAAGGCCAGGCTCCGAGGCAAAGAGTTCCTGCAGCCGCTCTGCGTAGATGGCAAAGGCGCGTGGCTGGGTCAAGGGGAGG
This sequence comes from Halomonas sp. NyZ770, assembly GCF_020616575.1. Classification (NCBI taxonomy): domain Bacteria; kingdom Pseudomonadati; phylum Pseudomonadota; class Gammaproteobacteria; order Oceanospirillales; family Halomonadaceae; genus Halomonas; species Halomonas sp. NyZ770. The sequence continues at coordinate 26,741 of NZ_CP085143.1, forward strand.
AGTACATGAAGGCGCGGGGGTAGGTTTGCCTGATGCACCACCCAACTACGGTCCAGGCCGCGCTGTTGGCGTACCACGCTGTCGATGATTCTTTGAATCTGCAAGTCGTTCAGCGGCTGTGCAAAAGCGATGGTCACAAGCAGCGAGGTGAGCTGATGCTCTCGTGCATGGCGTACCCACTGAGCGACCACGGCATGCTGGTCGCCACTGTTTCCTTGGCCAGGGTGCTGAGTATGGTGAAGCATATCTCCAAGCTGTGCCCCAAGCACCGCCAGCAGGTGTAGATGCCCGCGATGAAAATCGATGAAGGGCATCGAGGTCACTGCCACCACCGCGTGAATATGCTCTTCGACATCGATCAGCGGAACCACGGCGAGCAGGGGGGCGTTATCCACATTGAACCCTTGGGTCATGGCGCTTTTCAGGCAGATCATGCGGCGTTGTTCCAGGCAGGCCGCCAGCATCGAGTCATGCCAATCCAGGGACTTTTCGCCCCCAAACCAGATCGCTGCGTGAGGTAACAGCCGCCGCTGTTGATTCACCGGCAGCAGGACGGCTTGCTGGATGCGTGTGTGCAGCGCCAAGAAGTTCAGAAGCTCGCCACCATGCTGCGCCAAGGGATCCTGATGCGAGGAGAGCGACAGGAATTTCTCTTCCAGTGCCCGTAGCGCATCTCGCAAGGTAAACGGATTGGCGGCCAGACGTTCGGCTAGCTGATCGTGGGAGACCCGCAGCAGCTGATAGTGGCGCACGAACTCTTCCAGGCGAGTCGATTGGGCACGGTGCAGAATGGCCATTTGCTGCAATCGCCGCCGCCATACGTCCGCCATTTCACCCGCCACCATGCCTACCAGAATGAGCGCAACGGCAATGGGTAGCCGCTGAGCACGCTCTGCCAGTACATCCCCGTGGTACCAGAACCCTTCCAACCCCATGATGGCAACGCTGAGCAACGCACTGCCAAAGCCCATGGCAAAGCCATAGCGCATCCCCACCAGTAGGGGGGCAATGGCCAGCAGCCAGGTCAATCCGCTACCCAGCAGCAGCGGGTCGTTTGGGTTAATGATCCAGCCAATCACGGGCAGCGCCAGGGTGATGACGAGGGATTCCAGATAGCGCAGCCAGCGAGGTGCAAGCGCGGGTTGCAGTTCGTCGATGTGCGTGGCCATGGCAGACCTCTCTATTGCAAAGGCAGCGTATCGACGAGATCCGCCATGAGTTTTTGCGCGACGCCGCTGGTGCTGCTGAATCCCCAGCCAGTGCGCGCCCCGCTGGCGCTCCACACGATCTCGCCGCTATTCACATCCACTACTCGCAGGCTCATACCAATCGCCGGTTCGCCATCCAGCCCCGCCTTGTATTGCCACTCATCCACCGAGCCGGTCACGCCGTAGCGCACGCCTTGCTGCTGGGCCCAGGCAAGGGCCGCCTGGTAGTCCTGGTCGCTGGGTAGGCTGAGCAAATCCAGGGCGCTTGATCGCGGCGCTTGGCGGAGCGATTGGATGCCACGTTGCTGTAGCAGTGTGACCAGACTGGCTTCCGCCTTATGCCCGGCGAGCGGTGTTTCAGAGTGATTTGCGAGGGGCAGCAGGGCCCAGCTGGCTTGTCGGCTGATGGGGTCGCTGCGATGCACGTCAGTGACAGCGCAGCCGCTCAACAGCAGGCCAAGCAGCGCCAGCCAGATCAGGGGGCGTGATAGATAGATTTGCATGGCAGTATCTCCGAGGGCGCTTGAGCGGCGCCGCAAGCAGTGGGGGAGCAACGGCATGGCCGTTGAGTGACCTGTGGCATGGCTAGTGTCCCAGGAAGTAGTGATAGGTCAGCGATACACCCAGGTTGGTATCGCCTTCGCTGCCAGACCCTTGATCCGCTTCCAACTGCAGGCTGAGCGCATCGTTGCCAAACAGGCGGCTGCCTATGGCCACGCGAGCGTTCAGCCCAATATCGTTATCGGGCAGCCGATAGCCTGCTTCCAGCCCGACTTCCAGCATGGGAGAAGCCAGCTGTGGCGAAGTGGCGTACGGGTCGCCGCGCCGCAGTGTGATGCCCACACCCATAAAGCTGCTGCTGTCGGTGAGTAAATCGGGGGCTTGGGTGTCTACGGTGAGCCGCCGCTGAATATCGTCAGGCAAAGGGTCGTCGATACGGTAGTCGGCGTGATTGGCGAGCAGGCTGATCTCTAACTGCCGCGTTGCCCCTTTGATCAGCGCATGGCGCCAGGCGGCATCTACCCGGTAGCCACTCCCGAGGCTTGCACGGGTTTCTCGGCTGCGCAGGTCGATATGGCTGGCGTTGAGGGTCAGGGTGTCGCGGGCAGTGGGCGTCCACTCCAGCTGGGCTCCCAGGCGATCTTCGATGGCCAGTAACCTCAGGCGCTCATTGATCTCCGAGGTCTGACTGATCTCCCCATACAGCGTACCGGCAAGGCGCGACGTGGCCTGCCAGCGCTGCGCCGCGCTGCCATGAGTGCGGTTGACCCGGTCTGTTTGCAGCTGGCCTACGTGGAGCGTGGTATCGAGCCTGGGGCCATTCCAGCCCAGGGTTAATTCGGCTCCGCGCTCATCGGTGATACCGCTGCTATCAACGTCATTAGCAGGCACATCCAACTGGCGCTGTACCAGCGTTAGCTGGCCCCAAAAGCGCTCGCCGCCGAGTTGGTAAACGGCGTCTTGCTCGGCAATCTCCAGCTCGCCCAGGCGTTGATAGGAAGCACTGCTGGATAGCCGATGGGGCATTTCCTGGGCGAGTTCGACGAGGTCCTGGCGATGGTCTTCCCCAGCATGGGTAAGCGTTTTGGCAAGTGTGCGAGCGTCCTGGCGACGATCGAGCTGGCGCATAATGGCCAGCCGGTCGGTGGCGGAAAGCGTGCGGCCCAGGTCACTCTCCAGCAGCTGTTCTAGCGTATCGCGATCATTTTTTTCCATGGCGACGGCGAGCACTTGCCATGACGGGCTTGGATAGCCCAGGGCCTGGGCGCGCAGCAGTAGATAACGGGCATGAAGTGGACGCTGCAGGGCGAGGTTGGCGTCGAATAACCACTCGCTATCACTGGCTTGCACGGGCGTTGTGGCAAACGCGTCAGCGACGATATGGTGATACCAGCCACGCACGCTGTCTGGGCCCTGGCGCTGGCCGACCAGTGCCATGACTTGGGTCTGTTCACGGCGCTGCTCACTGCTCAGCGGTGTGTCGAGGTCTTTCAGCAGCCCTGGTGAGAGCTTGCCAAGTGCGGCGATGCGGCGGGTAAAGGCAACGTTATGCTGGCCGCTTTGATCCAGCGCATCGGCGTAATAAAGCTGCTGCCAGTCATCCAGCACGCGGGCGTCGCTGGCCAAGGCGTACCACATCAGGGCTTGGTCCAGATTGCCTAAATAGCGATGGCCCTCTGCCATCGCGCTCATCATGGTGGGCGTATTGGCAGCCGTGGGCTGCCACTCTGCGAGGCGTTGGCGCAGCACTTCCGACTCGCCTGCCGCAGCCAGGGCGTAGAGCATTCCCGCCTGTAGGCTAGGGTCGTTGGGGGAGAGTTCCAGGGCGCGCTGATAAGCCGCCATGGCCTCGTCAGGGGCTCGCTGGAGCAACGCTTGCTGTGCGACGGCTCCCCAGTAGTCGGGAGACTGCGCAAACTGCTCTGGGGCTTGTTCGGCCAAGGCCAATAGCGTTTGTGTCAGCGCAGGCTGGCGTTCACGCTGGGCGAGGTACAGCATCTGAATCAAGGCATCGCCGTCTCGTGCCTGTGTCCAGCGCTGCTCCGATACGCGCATGGCAAGGTCCAATCGTTGCTGATCGGCAGCAGTCTGGATAAGGCGTGAGGAGCCATCGGCATCGAGCGCGCCCTGTTCGAAGAGTGCGTTATAGGCTTCCAGGCTGGCCGCGCTGTCGCCCAGCTGCCACGCCAAGGTAGCCCGCTGTTGCCAGTAGCCAGTGGCGGTGTCCTGGGGAGTGGGGGGCGCGCTGGTGAGCACGCCGAGCGCGCTATTCAACTGCCAGGTTTGCGCCAATGCACTGCTCTGTGCCTGAACAAATGCAGGCTGAGCACCGTACTGTGCCGTGATGGCCGCCCATGCCTCACCGGCTTCGTCCAGGCGTCCGGTTTGCTCAAGCCAGGTGGCCGCGCGGATGGCCAGCGCCTGGTCGCGAATGCCGGCGGCTTGCCAGGATTGAATGCGGGCGATGGCGGTATCCGGATCGCCCAGCTGTTCCAGCAGGTCTGCCCAAAGCCGACGATCCTCTAGCGTGATGGTGCCATTGCGCTCCAGGCGGGTGAGTGCCTGCAGGGCGACACCGCGTTCACGCACGCTGAGGGCCAGCGCTATCACCCATCGGTCATGGCGCTCTTCGCCTGTCAGCTGTGCCAGCGCTTGCGCACTTCGCATGGCCCCTGCTGCATCGCCCGACCACTGCTGCGTTTGCGCTAACTGCTCCAGATAGCGCGGCTGCTCTGGATGGCGTTGGCGGAGAAGGGCCAGCGCGTCCAGGGCGCTGGCGAGCTCGTTGAGCCCCAGCGCGATGGTGACATGACGCTCCAGCGTTGCAGTGTCGGGCTGTACGTCGATAAGTTGCTGTGACCACGCTAGCGCCTGTTGGGGCTGGCCGTGGGCAAGCGCTAACCGAATGCCGAGATCCAGCAGCTCAGGGTCTCTTAGAAACACGCTGAGGTATTCGCGGGCGTAACCGACGCCGTCGTCGTCCTGGCTTTGCTGTGCAGAGCGCAGCGCTTCTAGCGCGGCAGCCCGACGGGGAGACTCTGGCGATGCCTCGTCAGCTTGGGCGTAAGCAGGGCTCACCAGCCAGCCTAGCCAGCCCAGTGTCACCACGGGTGTTTCCGCCACTTGGTAAGCGCGATGCCAAGCCGCAGCGGAACGGTCTGGGTGCCCGGCTCTTAGCCACCAATGGCCTGCCAGAGAGAGCCAATGATATTGACGCTCCACATCTTGCTCCCCTAACCGCTCGTACAAGGCCGCTGCATTGGCCGGGTGCTCCGTGGCCAGCCAGTAAGTGGCCATGGTTTCCAGATACGCAGAGGGCAGGAGAGCATGATGTTGAAACGCCAGCAGCAAGCGCTGAAAGCTCTGAACCGCGTCTAGCCGCTCTGCATGGTCAGAGGCAATGGCAGCCAACAACTGCCATTCGATGCTGAGTCTCAGCCACTGCACTGTGATATCACGGCTGTCATGCAGCGGTTCCAGGGTCGCTTTGGCGAGCGCAAACTCGCCTACCTGAAACAGCTTGTTGGCGAGGCTGATACGCAGCTCGACATTGCCGGGGTTGGCATTCAGCAGTGCCTGGGAGTACAGAATGGATATCCGGCTGGGCATGCTGTCGCTGTTTTCCAGCATGAGCAGGTGATGTGCGGGAAAGAGCAGCACCAGCATCAAGGCCACGACGGCTGCAATGAGACGTAGCGTGAGTGGCCGAATGAGCCGCCGGGCAGGCAGCGCCACCGCTTTACGAACCGTGGGGGCGGGCTTATCGGTTAGCACAGCGCACCTCGATTGTAGTGGTTCAATAAAACCGGACACCAACGTAGGTGGTAATATTGCCACCAGAAGCGAGGTGTCTGATGACCAACAAACGACGTACTTTTTCTCCTGAATTCAAGCAGGAAGCAGCTTGCCTGGTGTTGGACCAAGGCTACACCACTCTCGAAGCATGCCGGTCGCTCGGTGTGGGTGAGACAGCTCTACGACGCTGGGTACAACAGCTGAAAGATGAACGTGAAGGCATCACCCCAAAGGGCAAAGCCTTAACCCCCGAGCAGCGCCGGATTCAGGAACTGGAAGCCCGTTGCAAACGGCTTGAGATGGAGAAAGAGATACTAAAAAAGGCTACCGCTCTCTTGATGTCGGACGACATGAATCGTACGCGCTGATAGACCAGTTGAGTGAGCAAATGCCTGTTGAAATGGTCTGTAACGCGTTTGATATTAGCCGCTCCAGTTACTACGAGTACCGCCAGCGGCGGCACCGTGTGGATGTTGAGCGTCTGGCCTTAAAAGCTCAGGTAAGCCGCCTTTTCAAGAAGAGTCGCTGCTCAGCGGGCAGCCGCTCAGTCAAGGGGCTGCTCAGCGAAGAAGGCGTCACCATCGGCCGTTTCAAGGTTCGGCGTTTGATGAGCGAAATGGGGTTGATCTGCAAGCAGCCAGGCCCTCCTGCCTACAAGCAGGCGACTGTTGAGCGACCGGATATTGCGAATCATCTTGGTCGCAAATTTACACCAGACCAGCCCAATCAGATCTGGTGTGGTGACATCACTTATATCTGGAGTGGCCAGCATTGGAGCTATCTGGCCGTTGTGTTGGATCTTTATGCTCGTCGTGTTGTTGGCTGGGCCATGTCGTCCAGCCCGGATGCAGATCTTGTTGTGAAAGCACTGGATCACGCTTGGGAACAACGTGGCCAGCCCAAGCGCGTCATGTTCCATTCCGATCAGGGTAGTCAGTATGCAAGCCGCAAGTTCCGCCAAAGACTTTGGCGCTATCGAATGAAACAAAGCATGAGCCGACGTGGCAACTGCTGGGACAACTCGCCGATGGAAAGGCTGTTCCGGAGCCTGAAATCAGAGTGGATACCGGCATGGGGATATCGAAATCTACCTGAGGCCAGGAAAGACGTTAGTAGCTATCTGATGGGTTACTACAACCAGCAGCGCCCTCACTCGTTTAACGATGGCCTGCCTCCCGTGGTGGCTGAGGAAAACCTTAAATTACTGTCCGGAATTAGTTGACCACTACAGATACGCTCACCGCGAGCGCTGCCATAGTGTAGGAAGGTACTGGTGCCGCGTTGCTCCAGGCGTGCATTCGGGGCCGAGACCTGGCAGCCCTGGGTGGCGGCAAGCTCCACCTGTAAAGGCACGTGCTCCGCCGCGATAGATAGCGTGATCTGCCCCGGCGACGTTTGTTGCCACGTTTCAATGCGCCCGTTGGCGTAGCGCAAATGAGGTGTCTGGGGGGCGTGAGGCGAGAGATAGAGCTGGGCACCCGTGGCCCCCGAGAGCGCCACATAGCGGCCTGATGCAATCTCGCGAACACCCGCCACATTCGTCGAGCGCTCTAGATCGGGCCAGCCAAGCGATGTCGGCAGGCGCAGCGTACGCATATGGTGGGTTCCCTGAATCACCCAGCCGCCGTCCAGGTGGCGAGCCACGCCGGTGTGGTACCACTGGGTGGCCACATCGCTCCAGGTGCTGGTGTATACCGGCAGTGTCTCTTGGGTGAGCACATACTCGTACACCTGATGCAGTGCCCGTAACGCCCCGGGGCTGGCGGCCGAATAGAAGTGGTAATAGATATCGATGGGCTTCAAACGGCGAGGCTGGTCGGTAATCTGGTAGGTTTCAATGGCGCGACGATAGCCCCAGAGTGGGCCCAACATGTTGTTTGTGTAGACGTTTTCATTGATTTGCGGTGCGTATACCTGCAGATAGCGACCCACCGGCCGTAGCATGGGATACACCCGGGTCATGGTGGGATTGCTGTGCGTCACGCTGGTGTTGCCGCCATTGATATTGCGAAGACCGAGTTCGTCGGCAATGGCCAGGGCTTCTTCCGGCGGCAGCGCGTTGCCTGTCCAGAGCACGACGCTGACGGGCTTTCCGGCTGGCGCCAGCGTACGGTTGATATAGTTGGCAGACCCCTCGATTTCTCGACGTAATGAAAACCGATAGTTAGGGATCGGCATGTTGTAGTTGAAACCTGCCGTGGTTTTCCCTTGGCCGGCCAAATCGTTTTCGTTGAGGCTTTCCCACTCGAAGGGATGGCTGAAGGTATGGGTCGCCACCTCTACCCAAGGCAGGGCAAAGATGCGTCGTGCCAAGGGTTCGAGTACCGAACGATACTGCGGGTAGAGACCGTCTGGACCTATTTCACCCTCGATGATCGATACCGTCGTAGGCACTTGGTAGCGCATCAGAATATCGGACAGCATCAATTCGCCGGTAAAGGGCGTGCCCGGGAGGTCGGCTCGACTGACAAAGGCGTCGCCATCGATCTGGGTCATCCAGTACCGAGCGCCATTCTCTGTGGTGGCATCGGGCACGGGAATATCGGGCAGTGCCAGGGCGCGCTGTAAAAATTTGAATGGGTCGAGGTTCCAGCGTTTTTGGTACTCGTTCGCCTCTTCGACTACCCATGGGTAGCTGGCCAGGCCTCCCCAGGCACCGGTAACGATGGGCGCAAAGTGACGGCCAGCGTTATCACGAATAGTGAGATGAGCGGTGAGGCCACTGCCCACCATTTCGTAACTGGTTTGTGGCACGGGGGGCGGCAATGGCATGCCTTCAAAATTGGCCACGTCATCATGGTTCACCACGCTCAGGCCCTGAGCAGCAATGCCATGGACTTCACGCAATCCCATCAAGCGGCCCAGCGTACCGGCAATCGGCACCCCCGGTACGCCCACTATCGCGGCCCGTAAGCCGTGTTCCATTTGATGTTGTAACCAAGCACCGTAGTGGGGAGCGTTGGTGATTGGCTCGTTGAACCATGTCACGACACCGGCGTAACGGCCATGTAGTAGATCGCTGGGCAATGGCCCATTGACGTCCAGATACTCTGCGCCGTAACCCAGGTATTCCAGTGGCATCGCCAGGTAGCGGTGCGCGTTGGTGTACGCCAGCTCTCCGGCTTCCGTTTTAGACTTGTCGAACAAGACCAGCACCCTGCGTGGTATGGGTTCAACAAGTCCCACACCCATTTGATTGAGCTGCGGCACGCTGACCCAGGGAATGAAGCCTTCGGCATGGATACGCTGTGCGGTGGTTCTGGCCAGTTCACGTTGAGCGGCAGGCACGTAATCGATGGCGATGGCGGGTAAGCGGTAGTGGTCACGAACACGGGCGAGCTGCTGGTAAAGCCAAGCCTGGTCGTTGTCGGGGACTGCCCCGTATACCTGGGTCGTCGGGTTCCATCCCCGGTAGAGTGACTCTGCGGCCACGCCAACAATCTTTCCATGCACTTGCTCCAGGACTTCAAAGCCGCGGTTGAGCAGCAGCTGCATCTCAGGAAACTGCTGCTTGATGGCATGAATAATGTCCACCAGTGCGGTCTGCTGACGCTCGGCGGCTGGTCCATCGGGTGCAAATAAGCGATAGCTGTCTAGCGTATCCAGAAACAGTCCGCGATAGCCTGCTTGCCACAGCGGCCGGATGTGCTCTTCAAGAAGGTATGTGCGCCATGCTGGGTGTGTCAGATCCGCCACCTGGCTATTCCAGGCAGCGTTGGAAGCGACGAGCGCAGCAGCGGGCAGCGAGGTAGTGGCACCCCGCCACGCGTCGAGCTCACCGATGCTGACATAGGCAAACGGCTGGCCTCCATGCTGCGCCAGCAGGCGCTGCTCGGCGCTGCCGACATTGGCGGCCTCCACCACGATCCAGTCAAACTGAGAGAGCAGTTCAACCGGGGGCTCATTGCCATAATAGAACGCGACGCTAGGCTGCCGGGCGGGGGAGTCTGCGTAGACGAAGGCGCTGACAAGCCCCAGCAGCCAGCACAGCAACGTGCACATGAAGAGCCTACTCATCGATGCCACCTGTCGTGTCGGAAATTGAAAAGCGGCCTGCTAGGCGTTCAAACGTGTGGGCTCGTCCATGTAGCCCCGTGTTGCGCTGATATGGTGAATCAGCTCGCTTAGTCCTTCTTGCAACGTCCACTTTGGCTCGATGGTCAACCAGTCGTGCAAGCGCTGATTGTTGCCGCACGAGTCGCGAATATCTTCAGCCTTGGCAGGCAAATGCTGGGGAGACAGGTGGCAGTGAGTCAGTTGTTGCAATAGGTCGATAAGCCCCAGCAAATCAATTTGCTGGCCTGTCGCCACATTGCATACGCCACATTGTGTACTGATCAGGGCTGCGACGTTGGCGCGGGCGATATCGCCGACATAAATGAAGTCGCGTGATTGCAGTCCATCACCAAAGACGAGAGGAGCTTGATGGTTGAGTAAGCGGTCGAGAAAACGTGCGATGACACCGGCATACGGAGAGTTAGGGTCCTGGCGTGGGCCATAAACGTTAAAGTAACGCAGCCCCAGGCTGGGCAGGCCATGCAAGCTACCCAGCAAAGCGGCATAACGCTCATCCACCCACTTTTCCAGGCCATACGGAGAGAGTGGCTGCAGCGCCGCCTCCTCCAGCAGGGGCAGCTGTGCAGGAATGCCATAGACCGCTGCGGAAGAGGCATAAACGAGTTTGGTGACCTTGGCCGTGGCAGCGGCATGCATGACGTTCAGCGCACCCAGAATATTATGGGTTGCCGACCCGAGCGGGTCCTCGACAGAGCTTGCCACAGACACCTGCGCGGCTAAATGCAGGCAGTGAGTAATGCCTTTCATCGCTGCTTGCACGTCGTCTACACAGCGGATATCGCCAATGACGACGTCTAATAACGGGTGAGGGGGAAGGTTGCTCAAATGGCCGCTAGATAGATTATCCAGCACCCTGACGCGGAAGTTTTCCTGGAGCAGCAGCTCGACGGTGTGAGAGCCGATGAAACCGGCTCCGCCAGTGACGAGTACGTAATGCGGATACGTTAGCATGGACGTTCTCCCGTGGAGCTCAAAGCAGCCATAAGACCCGTGAAGCTCGCTTTGAAACTTTGTGTATCTTTATGTTTAATTCAATTACATTTGGATACAAGAATCGGGAGACTGATATTTCTCACACTGCAGGCAGGCTTCTTCTAAGGAGGGGGAGTGCAGCACATCGCGCCGAGAAAAGAGGGCCAGTCATACTGACCCTCAGAAGGATGTCATGGGCAAATTAGCGTAAGGCCGTGCGCTCTACGCCATCCGCTTTACCCAGCAGCAATACATCGGCACCGCGTGCAGCAAACAGGCCGTTGGTGACTACGCCGACGATGCCATTGATACGCGCTTCCATGGCTACCGGGTCGTCGATCATGAAGTTGAAGCAGTCGATGATCTGGTTGCCGTTGTCGGTGATGACGCCCTGACGGTAAACGGGTTCGGCACCGAGTTTGACCAGCTCGCGGGCCACATAAGAGCGCGCCATGGGAATCACTTCTACCGGCAGGGGAAAGTTGCCGAGCTGGGCGACGTATTTCGAGCCATCGGCAATACAGATGAAGCACTCGGCGCAGGCGGCGACGATCTTTTCACGCGTCAGTGCGGCACCCCCACCTTTGATCATATGCAAGTGAGCATTCACTTCGTCGGCACCGTCGATGTAAAAGGGGACGTTGCCAACGTGATTGAGTTCGAAGACCTCGATACCCTGTGCTTTCAAGCGCTCTGCGCTGGCCTCTGAGCTGGCCACGGCCCCTTTGAAGCGGTCGCGTAACGCGCCCAAACGATCAATGAACAGGTTGGCGGTGGAGCCGGTGCCAATGCCCAGCACGGTGCTTTTTTCGAGATATGGCTCGATTTCATCGAGCGCGGCATCGGCGACAGCGGCTTTTAGTTCGTCTTGTGTCATGATGGAGTCCAATCAGGGTGGGCAGTCGTCCTTAGTATAACGGCCTGAACGCCCGCTGCCGATGGCAACGCCGCTAGACGTTGGCGGCTGTCATCTGCTACCAATAGAGGTTTTGTTCGCACCCGCCAGGGTCACGCCATTTTTCCGGGATATCAGCATGCTCGAAGCAACCGTCAAAAAGATTCTCCAGGCCCGTGTCTACGAAGCGGCCTGCGAGACGCCTATTTCCCCCGCTCCCTTTTTGTCGCGTCGTTTCAACAACCAGATTTTGATCAAGCGCGAAGACTTGCAGCCGGTGTTTTCGTTCAAGATCCGCGGGGCCTACAACAAGATGGCCCAGCTCACGGAAGAACAGAAAGCCAAAGGGGTGATTGCTGCCTCGGCGGGCAACCATGCACAGGGCTTGGCCATGGCGGCCAAATTGATGGGCGTGAAGGCCGTCATCGTGATGCCTCGCATCACGCCGGATATCAAAGTGCAGGCGGTACGTGCGCGGGGGGCAAAAGTGGTGCTGAAGGGCGACGCCTTTGCCGCCGCAGCCGAGCATGCGCAGGAGCTGATCAAGGAGCATGGCTACACCTATATTCCGCCGTTTGACGATATCGACGTCGTGGCGGGCCAGGGCACCATCGGGGTCGAGATCCTGCGCCAGCATAGCGGGCGGCTGGATGCGATTTTCATCCCGGTAGGCGGTGGTGGGCTGATTGCCGGGGTGGCGGCCTACGTGAAATACCTGCGTCCTGATATCAAGATCATTGGCGTCGAGGCCGAGGATAGTGCTTGCTTGAAAGCGGCTCTGGAGGCCGGAGAGCGCGTCGTGCTGGAGCAGGTGGGCGTGTTTGCAGAAGGCGTGGCCGTGGCGCAAATTGGCGACGTGCCGTTCTCTCTGGTGCGTGACCTGATCGACGATGTCATTACCGTGAACACCGATGAGATGTGCGCGGCGGTCAAGGACATTTTTGAAGATACCCGTGCCGTGGCGGAAACGTCTGGAGCGCTGTCGTTGGCCGGCCTGAAGAAATACGTGCAGCAGACCGGTGCCGAGGGAGAAACCCTGTTGTGCATCAATTCGGGAGCCAACACCAACTTTGACCGCTTGCAGCATATTGCCGAGCGGACGGAGCTCGGTGAGCAACGTGAAGCCATTCTGGCCGTCACCATTGCTGAAAAGCCTGGCAGCTTCAAGAAGTTCTGCCGAACGCTGGGCAAACGTATGGTGACCGAATTCAGCTACCGTTATGCCGATGACAGCGAGGCCCATATCTTTGTTGGCGTGCAGGTAAAACCAGGTGGCGAAGACCGCCTGGCGGTGATCGAAAAGCTGCGCGAAGGCGGGTATCAGGTCGAGGACTTGACCGATAACGAATTGGCAAAGCTGCATATTCGCCATCTCAGTGGTGGTCGTCCCAGCGAGCACTTCGAGGAAGAGCTTTATCGTTTCGAGTTTCCGGAACGCCCAGGGGCTTTGATGAACTTCCTCACCCAACTGCCCCATGACTGGAATATTTCATTGTTCCACTACCGTAATCACGGCGCCGCTTACGGCCGTGTGCTGGTGGGCATGCAGGTGCCCAGTGAGGACCGAACCCACGTGACCGAGTACCTGGATGCCATTGGTTACCGCTATTGGCAGGAGAGCGACAATCCCGCCTATCGGCTTTTCATGGCGTAAATGAATGTAAGTGTTTGCTAACTTCGCAGACAAGGACTGCCCGCCAGGTTCACAAGACTAAAACGTTTAATTAAGGGGTGAAAATAGTGCCAATAGCGGTTGTCACTACCCCCCTTATAGCCCTATAGTCGTCGGCGAAAATAATGAGGTGTGTCATCTTTCCAAAGGCAACCCCTTGGTGACGCACCCAGGGCTACCGGCATTTGGAAAGACGTTGGAGATTAGGCATGCGGCGAAGAAAACCTGATATGGTCATGGCGCTAACCGTGGTGTTTTTGCTTGGGGTTTTGGCGACTGGCTATGCCCAGGCAATATCGGGAAGTTGATCAATGGTAGCAGGGTAGAGCGGTATCGACGTCGCGAGCCTGCAAAAGGTCAAACAAGAGGGCTGATCATGGATCAGCCCTTTTTATGGGGCGTACCGTGGCTTGATCGGTGACCACGGCCGTGAGCGGAATATCCCAGGGCTCCAACGGCAGCTGGTCGACCTGTTGGCAAGCGTGCGCCACCCCAATCAAGGCGGGAGCCGGGCCAGGTCTGCGCATGAAGGCCAGACTGCGGTCGTAAAACCCTCCCCCCATGCCCATGCGGTTGGCCTGCTGGTCGAACCCGACCAGCGGTACGATCAGCGTATCCAGTGCCCAGGCGGGCAGCCTATGGCCACGGTGGGCTGCAAACCGTGAGCAGGGCTCGGCAATGCCAAAACGGTTCTTGACCATGGGCGTATGCTGGTCGTAACGCACGAACCATAGGCTGTTGGCGCTGAAAGGGCGTAGCACAGGAAGGTAGATCGTGGTGCGTCGCTGGCGAAGCCATGCGATCAGGGGTGTCGGGTCGATTTCGCCATTGACCGGCAGGTAGAGACTGATGCGTTTGGCGCGTCTGATTTCGGGCTGACGCGTCAGGCGTTGACAGAGTGAGCGAGCCGCCTGCTGTTGCTGTCTGGCGGTCAGCGCCTTGCGTCTACGTTTGAGTTCTCGGCGCAGGGCCTGCTTCTCATCGGGCGTCGTATGCGTCATCGCTATCAGGCCATGTTGAAGTGTTCCCCAGAATGCCGCTGTCGTTCTGGCCCTGAACCTATTGGTTCAGGTGGGTGGCCGCAGCCAGACCGTCAGGCTTTCCGACGCACGGACATGCACACGGGTCTGGCTAGCATTTGGCCCCCTGGTACTGCGTATAGGCTCGAGGGACTATAACGACTGGCGCACATTCCAGAGAACGTCCTTATCCTAACAGAGGCGCTGCCAATGCCAAAGCATCCATGCCCCGAACGGCTCTCTTTACGCGTCCGTTGGCTTTCGAGTACCTGCCAACGCTCGTTCGAGGCGCTCATTCAAGCGGCTCAGATTGGCCTCACCCGCGCGGTGCTCGTCCAGCGCTTCCAGCAATTCATGGGTAATGTTCAAGGCGGCCATGATGGCAATGCGCTCGTTGCCCAACACGCTGCTCTGGGCGTGAATACCGTGCATGGCTCTGTCCAGGTAGCGAGCTGCGCGCTCCAGCTGCACCTCCTGACCGCTATCGCAGGCAATGACATAGCTGCGCCCCAATAGGGTGATCTCTTTCGTTGGCCGCTTGGCGGTACTCATCATTGACTCCAGCACGGGCCAGTCAGGGCCCCAATGCGTTAACATCACATAAATAGGATGGATAGACGATATTCACTATAAGAGAGCCGCTCGTACGGGGTCAACGCACGTACCGGCCGCGCTCTGCGCAGAATCTTACTCTGACTTTTGCTAAAGCGAGCACAAAACATGTCATTGATTGACGAGCGCCAGGATTTTTCTGACGTGGCGGATGTATTTTTATTGCACGGGAGCATGCAGTCTCCCGCTTTTCTGGATGGGCGCCTGTGTGGCCTGCTGGCGCTACGTGACGTGAGCGCCGAAGGGTGGCTGGAAGAGGTCTGCCTGGGGCTTGGTGTCGAGCAACCCCGAGATCAGTCAAGCGCAGAGCGACTGTTGGGCTGGCGACGCCAGACGCTGGAAGCCTTGAGCGCCAGCGATATGAACTACGCGCCGCTGCTGCCGGATGAGCTGTTTTCGCTTGCCGAACAGGCCCAAGGGCTCAAGGAGTGGACGTTGGGCTTCATGGAAGTCGTCGAAGAAGTGGCCGATGACACGCTGCGAGAGCGCTGGTCGCAGACCCTGCGTGAGGCCATCGAAGACCTGGCGGGGCTGAGTCAGATCGAAACCGATATCGACGATAGCCCGGACAACGAGAACGATCTGTTTGCCCTGACCGAGCACGCACGGATGGCGGCCATGCTGCTGTATACCGAGCAGCACCCGGGCCAGCCCCAGGTCGAGCAGGTCGACGCCCCCGTCCACTGATATCTGACTGTTCTTCAGGATATGCAAGGAGCCACTATGTTGCCTGAGCTATTGCCGCGCCCCGCGCCCATTGGGCCCGACGAGTACCGCCAGCGGCGTGAGGCGCTGATGGCCCAGCTGCCGCCGAACGCGGCCATGCTGATCCCCGGTGCGTCGCTGGTGACGCGCTCCCACGACAGCGAATACCGCTTCCGACAGCAGAGCGACTTTTACTACCTCACGGGCCTGCAAGAGCCCGACGGCCTGCTGGTGCTGCTGCCTGGGCGTGCCGAAGGCAGCAGCGTGGTGTTCTGCCTGGACCGGGACCCCACGCTGGAGGCCTGGACGGGCCGTCGGTTGGGTGCGGGCGGGGTGGAACAGCAGCTGGGGATCGACCAGGCCTTCGAGAACGCCCAGCGCGATGTGCAACTGGCAGCGCTGCTCGATGGCCGCGAACTGCTCTACGCGCCGCTGGACAATCCCGAAGCGACCAGCCTGCTGGAAGAGGCGCTGGCCCAGGCTCAGGCGGGCGTGCGCCGAGGCAAGCCTGCCTTGAAAGGCTGGCTGGATTGCCGTCCCCTCATCCATGAGATGCGGCTGTTCAAGAGTCCGGCCGAAATCGCCCTGCTGCGCCACGCGGCGGCCATTTCTGCTCAGGCCCATGTGCGTGCCATGCACACCTGCCGGGCAGGGCTGCATGAGTATCAGCTTCAGGCCGAGCTGGAGCATGCGTTCATGTGGCAAGGGGCCAGTGGTCCCGCTTATAGCACCATCGTGGGCGGCGGCGCCAACGCCTGTGTGCTGCACTATATTGAAAACAGCGATGCGCTGGAGGCAGGGGCGCTGGTGCTGATCGATGCGGGCGCCGAGTTCGATCTCTACGCTGGCGACATCACCCGCACTTTCCCGGTTTCCGGTCGCTTCAGCGATGCCCAGCGAGCGCTCTACCAGGTGGTGCTGGAGGCTCAGGAGCGCGCTGTGAACGCCGTCGCTCCGGGCGCTACCCTGGCCGATATTCATCAAGGGGTCGTGCACGATTTGACCAAGGGCCTCATCGACCTGGGGCTTTTGGAAGGCGAGGTGCAGGCACGTATCGATGACGAGAGCTATCGACGCTTTTATCTGCACTCCACGTCGCACTGGCTGGGTCTGGACGTCCACGATGTGGGGACTTATCGACTCGATGAAAACACGCCCAGGCCGCTGGCACCGGGCATGGTACTGACCATTGAGCCGGGCCTGTATATCCCTTGTGATGACGATATTCCTACGGCTTACCGTGGGATCGGTATTCGTATCGAAGACAACGTGGTGGTCACTGCCCTTGGGGGAGAGGTGATCACCGACGGAGTTCCCAAGCAGGTCGAGGCCATTGAGCAATTGATGGCTAAATAGTGACCAGTCGACAAAGTCGATGAAGTCGTTATGTAAATTACGTTATGGGTTACGATGATTCGCGTGGGCTGAACAGCCAAGCCAGGAGAGGTGAATGCAGGTGTCCGCAGCGGTAACAGAAGCTTCCAGTGAGCGGCCTGCCACTCACGATATCGTGATCGTGGGTGGTGGCTTGGTAGGCGCCAGCCTGGGGTGCGCCCTCGCACCTCTGATCGAGCGTTTTGGGTGGCGCGTGGCCATCATCGAGGCCAAGGCACTGCCCGACACGAGCGACCAGGCCACCTGGCAGCCCAGCTTCGATGCGCGTGCCAGCGCCATTGCCGAGGGTTCCGCCCAGCGCTTTCGCCAACTGGGCGTGTGGCAGGAGATGCAGGCCGAGGCCTCGCCCATCCAGCGCATTCATATCAGCGAGCGCGGACGTTTGGGGGCGACGCGCCTGAGCGCGGAAGAGCTGGGCGTCGAGGCGCTGGGGCATGTGATTCCCAACGCCTGGATGGGGCAGGTGCTGCACCGTCGATTGCAGCAACTCCCCATCGAGTGGCACTGCCCCGCCTCGGTCACGTCGCTGACCCCGCAGGCAGGGGGGCAGCATCATCTTCGCCTGTCGAATGGCAGTGAACTGACTGCCACGCTGACGTTACTGGCCGACGGAGGCCGCTCGGGCTTGAAAGAGCAGTTGGGCATTCAAAGCCGTCGTCACTCTTATGAACAAACCGCCGTGATTGCCCATGTGGGGGTCAGTCAGCCGCACCACGGGGTCGCCTACGAGCGCTTCACCGCAGACGGCCCCATT
This sequence comes from Halomonas sp. NyZ770, assembly GCF_020616575.1. Lineage (NCBI taxonomy): Bacteria > Pseudomonadati > Pseudomonadota > Gammaproteobacteria > Oceanospirillales > Halomonadaceae > Halomonas > Halomonas sp. NyZ770. The sequence goes on from NZ_CP085143.1 coordinate 44,346, forward strand.
GCGCTGTTGCCCTTGCCCGGTCAGGCCATGGAGCTGGTCTGGACACACCCCAGCGGGGGTGAGCAGGCGCGCATGGCGCTGTCTGAGCAGGCGTTCTTGAGCCAGCTGCAGCAAGCGTTCGGCGACCGGGTAGGCCGCTTCAATCGGCTTGGGCAGCGTTATTGCTATCCGCTTTCGCTGGTGACTGCCGAAGAGCCGGTAAGGCCGGGGCTAGCGGTGCTTGGCAATGCTGCACACGCGCTGCACCCCGTGGCTGGGCAGGGCTTCAATCTTGCACTGCGCTCCGTGATGGATCTGGTCGAGGCGCTGGCCCAGGCTGCCCAACACCAGCAGCCCTTGGGCAGTCTGGCAACCCTGGCGGCTTTCGAGCGCCGTCGTGCCCATGATCGTGCCAACGTCATCCGTTTCAGCGATGGCCTGGTGCGGCTGTTCGGTGCTTCGCTGCCACTGCTGCCCCATGCCCGTGGTGCCGGATTGATCGGCCTGAACCTGGTGGGGCCGCTGCGCCGGGGGTTGGCACGCCGAGCCATGGGGCTAGAACGATAGCGCTGGGACGGTAGCGCGCACCATTGGCGCTGACACATTAAGGATTGGCTATGACGATTCAAGCAGAACAGGGAACCACGGTCACGCGTTTCGATGCGGTGGTGGTGGGGGCCGGCATGGTCGGGGCCAGCGTGGCAGGGTTGCTGGCCAAGGCCGGTATGCAGGTCGCGCTGGTCGAGGCCCGTGAGAAGCCTCTGCAGTTGGAAGGGGTGGCCCAGGCGCTACCGGCGCCCCGTGTCAGCGCCCTGACGCCGGTGTCACAGCGGCTGTTGAACCATCTGGGCGCCTGGCCTGCCATGGCGGCGACGCGTATCACTCCTTACCGTTACATGCAGGTATGGGACGCCGAGGGCAGTGGCAACATCCACTTTTCGGCGGACGAGGCGGGCACCGCCGTGCTGGGGCATATCGTCGAGAACGACGTGACCCTGGCCGCACTCAATGCACAGCTGGCCAACCTGCCGACGTTGACCCGGCTGAATGGCGTGCGCGTCTCCGCGCTGCAGACCAGTTCCAAAGGGCGCTGGCTGGTATTGGAGGATGGCCGCCAGCTGGAAACCCCGCTGCTAGTGGCGGCCGATGGTGCGCGCTCTGTGCTGCGCGAACTGGCGGGCATCGAGGTGGCAGAGGAGTCCATGGGCCAGGAAGCGGTGGTCACCACCGTGCGCTGTGAGCACGCCCATGGAGCGACGGCCCGTCAGGCCTTCGTAAGCGGCAGCCCGCTGGCTTTCCTGCCGTTGACCGTGGACGGCGATGATCGGCTGTGCTCGATTGTGTGGTCCGTGCCACCCGAGCAGGCGGCCCGGCTTGAGTCGCTGGCACCGCAAGCGCTGGGAGAGGACTTGGGTCGTGCCTTCGATCACCGTCTGGGGGCTGTCACGGTGCTTGATCGAGCCTATCGCTTTGCGCTGGTACAACGCCACGCCCGCCGCTATGTGCAGGAGCACTTTGCCCTGGTGGGGGATGCGGCGCACAGCATTCACCCCTTGGCGGGGCAAGGGGTGAACCTTGGGCTGATGGATGCGGCGGTGTTGGCGGAAGAAGTGGTTGCTGCCTGGCGGCGTGGCTCGCCCTGGGGCAGCCTGACCATCCTGTCGCGCTACGAACGCCGCCGTCGTCTCGACAATACGGCCATGCTGGCCCTGATGAAGGGCTTCAAGGGGCTGTTTGGCAGTCAGCAGCCGGGCCTGACCCTGCTGCGTAATGTCGGCATGAGTGGCATGAACCAGTGGGTGCCACTCAAGCGGCTCATCATGCGGCAGGCCACCGGTGAAAGAGGTCGCCTGCCGAGCACGTGCCGTTAGCGGCGCCGGTCGACGACATTGAGCGCTTTCAACAGGTTGAGCGCTTCGCTGAGCTGATAGTCGTCGCGCAGCCGCTGCGACATGGCAGCGCGCTCGCGGGGCTGGTTCTGACTGCCCAGATGCCCTTCCAGGTCGGCTTCGCGCAGTTCACGGCGGCTTTCGGCCACTTCCAGGCGGCCACGCACCACTTCCACGTCCGGCTCGATGCCCTGCGCCTGGATGGAGCGGCCATTGGGCGTGTAGTACAGCGCCGTGGTCAGCTTCAGCCCTTCGCCATTGCCTAGCGGCATGATCTGCTGCACCGACCCTTTGCCAAAGCTTTCGGTGCCCATGATGACTCCACGGCGCTGGTCCTGAAGCGCACCCGCCACGATCTCTGCGGCGGAGGCGCTGCCGCTGTTGATCAGCACCACGAGCGGTACATCACGCGCAGGCGTATCGGGCGATGCCGAGAAGGACATCTCGGTATCCGACAGGCGACCTTCGGTATACACGATCAGCCCGCTATCCAGGAAGAGGTCGGCCACGCCCACCGCCGCCTGCAGTACCCCGCCAGGGTTGTTACGTAAATCCAGAATCAGGCCTTCGAGCGGCTGTTCGCGAGCCATGCGCTCGAGGGCGCGGCGTGCCTGTTCCGGCGTGCGTGATTGGAACTGGCTGATACGTAAATAGCCGTAGCCAGGCTCCAGGGTTTCATGGCGCACGCTTTCGCTACGGATGACTTCCCGGGTCAGCGTAAGGTCTCGTGGGGTATCTTCGCCCGCGCGCAGAATGGACAGCCGCAGCTGGCTGCCCGGCTCGCCCCGCATCAGGTTGACGGCTTCCTGCAAGGAGAGGTTATCGGTGGGTGTGCCATCGATGGCGATGATGATGTCCCGCGACAGCAGGCCCGCGCGGGAGGCCGGTGTATCGTCGATGGGAGTGATCACCATGAGTTGACCATTCTCGGTGCCGACTTCGATGCCGATGCCGCCGAACTCGCCCTGGGTGGACTCGCGAAGGCTCTGGTACTCGTTGGCATCCAGGTAGGCCGAGTGAGGGTCCAGCTCGCTGAGCATGCCGCGCATGGCATTGCGCAGCAGCGTGCGATCATCCACTTCCTCGACATAGGCCCGTTTGATGCGTTCGAACACCTCGGCGAAGGTCTGGATCTCTTCCAGCGGAAGGTCGTCGGCGACGCTATTGGCCGTTTGAGCCGCCAAGGGTAAGGGAGCTGCCAGCAGCGCGAGCGGAAGCAGGGTCGCCAAGAAACGCTTGGCAGGGGCCGATACCTCGGTTACAGATAGCGTCATGCGTACTCCGCAAGGCGAAAGGCAGCGCCGCTGGGCGCCGCAGGGGTTGAGACGATTGGCGCGACACCTTCATGGATGCCGCTGCTATCAGCTTATCCCGTCAACGTCGTGCAATCCAACGTTGCGGGTTAATTGGTGCGCCCCCTCGCCGCACTTCGAAATAGAGCGCGGACGAAGGCTGCCCTCCGCTGTTGCCCACTCGGCCGATGCGGTCGCCTCGGTTCACTTGCTGGCCCGGGCGGGCATCGAACTGCTGAAGGTGGGCATACAGGGTCATGATCTGATCACCATGATCGATGATCATCAGGTTGCCGAACCCCCGCATCCAGTCCGCAAAGACCACCCGCCCAGAGTGGACGGCCGTGACCGCCGTGCCGGCGCCCGCTTGAATCACGATACCGTTGTAATGCACGCCTTGACGGCGTTGGAAGCTGGCCGTGATGGCGCCCTGTACTGGCCAGGGCAGGTCGCCCTGGGTGCGGGTGATGTTGGTGGAGGGCGTCGGCTCGGCCAGTCGGGCAAGCTCGGCCTGGATGGCGCGTAGCTGCTGTTCGGCCTGCTCGCGGCTCTGGCTGAGATCGGCCAGACGGTCGGCTTCGCTTTCGTAACGGTCATCCAGCGTGGTCACGACGCTGCGCCGCTCCTCCGTGCGGCGGGCCAGCAGCGCACTCTGCGCTTCCAGCTCGTCCGCCAGGGTATCCAGCCGGGTCTGGCGCTCGGCCAGCGCCTGCTCGGTATCCACCAGCGCGGTATCCAGGCGGGCAATGTCGCCCAGGCGACGTTGCCGCGCCTGCGTCAAGCGGTTCAAGTAGGCCTGCATGCGGTCCAGCTCGGCGGGGTTGCTCTGGTTCAACAGCAGCTTGAGCTGAGGGGTGGGCCCCAGCCGGTAGAGGGCCGCCAGCTGCTGGCCCAGCGCTGTGTATTGCGCCGCTCTTTCCTGCTCGAGCCGCTCACGGTGCTGGCGCAGTTGCTCGCTCTCTTCGTTCAGTTGGCGGCGTTCCCCCTGCAGCTGGTCCAGACGCTGGTGCGTTTGGGCCAGCTCCGTCTCGACGGCACGCAGGGCCTGTTGGGCGCTGTCACGGGCCTGGTCCGTCACGCCCAACTGTTGGGTCATGGCATCGATTTGCTGGCCTAGCGCATCCAGCTGCTGCTGGGCGGCACGCTCATCCTGCGCGACGGCAGCGGACGTGCCCAGCATCAGCAGCGCCAGCAAGGGCAGCCGTTGCCACGATGGCATTAGGCGAAGCGCAGCAGTGACTGGCCCGTCATCGCGTCTGGCTGTGGCTGATGCATCATCGCCAGCAGCGTGGGTGCCAAATCGCACAGACGGCCGTCCGACAGCTGAGCCTCGCGCTCACCGACGTAGATCAGCGGTACCACGAAGGTGGTGTGAGCGGTTTGCGGCTCGCCGGTCACCGGGTGCACCATCTGTTCGGCATTGCCGTGGTCGGCGGTGATCAGGCAGGCGCCACCGGCCCGCTCGATGGCCTCCACGACCCGCCCAACGCAGGTGTCGACGGTTTCAATGGCCTTGACGGCGGCGGCAAAATCCCCCGTGTGACCGACCATGTCGCCGTTGGCGTAGTTGCACACCATCAGGTCGAAGCGGCCGCTGTCGATGGCGTCCACCAGCTTGTCGGTGATGTCGAACGCGCTCATTTCCGGCTTTTCGTCGTAGGTTTTCACATCACGAGGCGACGGCACCAGGATACGTTCTTCGCCGTCATACTCGGCTTCGTTACCCCCCGAGAAAAAGAACGTCACATGAGGGTACTTCTCGGTTTCGGCGATGCGCAGCTGGGTCAGGCCGCGCTTGGACACCACTTCGCCCAGCGTATCGGTGAGGTCGGTGGGGGGAAACGCCGCCGGAGCGGCAATGTCGGCGGCGTACTGGGTCATCATCACCAGGCCGTCACCCGCCAGGGCAGGCCGGGTCTGGCGCTGGAAACCGGTAAAATCTGCATCGGTGAAGGCGCGGGTCAGTTCGCGGGCTCGGTCAGAGCGGAAGTTCAGAAAGATCGCCGCGTCGCCATCTTGTAACGTCATGGCGCTACCGTTGACGGGAACGCTGGTGGCCGCCACGAACTCGTCGGTTTCACCACGCGCGTAGGCATCCCGCAGGCCGCTTTCAGCGCTGGTGGCGGTATGGTCGGCATGACCCTCGGTGAGCAGGCGGTAGGCCTGCTCGACCCGCTCCCAGCGGTTGTCTCTGTCCATGGCGAAGAAGCGGCCAATGATTGAGGCCACGAAGCCGTTGTCGGCACCGACCAGCTCGGCAAGCCGGGCATTGGCGCGCTCGATGGAGGCCAGCGCGCTTTGCGGGGGCATGTCGCGGCCATCCAGGAAGGCGTGCACGTAGATTCGCTGAGCGCCGCGCCGTGCTGCCAGTTCTGCTACGGCAATGAAGTGGTCTTCATGGCTGTGTACGCCTCCAGGGGAGAGCAGGCCCAGCAAATGTACCGCTTTGCCGTTGGCCACGGCGTCGTCGATGGGTTTGGTCAGCACGCCATTGGTATCCAGGTCGCCATCCTCGATGGCCTTGGTGATCCGCGTGAAGTCCTGGTACACGATGCGCCCAGCCCCCAGGTTCATGTGGCCCACTTCCGAGTTGCCCATCTGCCCATCGGGCAGCCCCACATGGCGGCCATCGGTGTGTACGAAGGCGTGGGGGCGTTTGGCCCACAGAGCATCCATGTTCGGGGTATGGGCGGCAGCCACGGCGTTATGTGCGCTATCGGGGTTGTGACCATAGCCGTCCAGGATGATCAGGGCGACGGGGCGGGGTGCAGATGATGCCATGAGAAACCTCGTTATATGGGTCAGCCAAGCAACGAAAAGTGCTGTTTGAAACGCTGGCAATGGCCATTCAGCCAGTTTTCAGACAGTACCTGAGAAACAGGGTCGCGGCGGGCGCGTGCTTGGGGCATCATAACGCAGGCAGCCGCTGGGCGTCATGGCCTGCGCGGTATGCCCTGTGACGTGTATACTTGTCGCGTTTCTGATGGCGGCCAGGCCGCTTTTTTCTGCATAGACCAAGAGATTGTGTTCGCGATGATCGATCAGCTGTTCGAATTCGTAATGAACCACCCCCTGTTGGTGGGGGCATTTTTGCTGGTGCTCACGGCGTGGATTGTCTACGAAACGCGTAGCGCTGCCTCAAATGCCGTGTCCTCTAGCCAGGCCACCCAGCTCATCAACCGCGAAGATGCGGTGGTGGTGGACATTCGTGAAAGCAAAGACTTCAAGGCGGGGCATATCGCCGGTGCACGCAACATTCCCCAGAGCAGCCTCGATAGCCGCATGAACGAGCTGGAGAAAGTCAAAAGCCAGCCGATCATCGTGGTGTGCAAGCATGGCCAAAGCTCGGGTGCCGCACAAGCCAAGCTGGTCAAGGCGGGCTTCGAGCGGGCCACGAAGTTGCGTGGTGGCATGATGCAGTGGCAGGCCGATGGCCTTCCCGTAGTGAAGAAGTAAACGACGAAAGCGGCCTCTGGGCCGCACGCTTTTTTATTGAATGAATAACGAGGAGTCTCCCATGGCGGAAGATAACAACACCCCGCAGGCCGGTGCCGCTGAAGGCGAAAAGCCGCAGCTGAAATTCTCTTTGCAGCGTATTTACGTGAAAGACATTTCCTTCGAAGCGCCGAACTCTCCTTCCGTGTTCAAGCAGGCGTTCAAGCCCAAGGTCAATCTGGATCTAAACACTACCAGCCAGAAAGTGGCTGACGACCAGTACGAAGTCGTGGTCAAGGTCACCGCCCAGGTGAATGACAGCGAGTCCGGCACCACGTCGTTCCTGGCCGAAGTCGAGCAGGCTGGCCTGTTCCGTATTTCCGGCATCGAAGGTGCGCAGCTGGAGCAGACGTTAGGCGCCTTCTGTCCTAACCTGCTGTTTCCTTACGCCCGTGAGTGTATCGACAACCTGGTCAACCGTGGCGGCTTCCCTGCGCTGATGCTGGCGCCGGTCAACTTCGAAGCCATGTACGCCCAGCGCAAGCAGCGTGAAGCGCAGCAGGCAAGCCAGGCTGCCGAGAACACCCACTAAGCCATGCTCGAAGCGCATTCGGCAGCACACTGGCTCGCCACGCACGGCAAGATGCCGCGCCTTCATGTGCCCACCGAGCTGCGTGTCGGGGCAACCGTCACGCTGCCGGAAGGCCCTGCCAAGCACGTTACCCGCGTGCTGCGCATGGGGGAGGGCGCGGCACTGATCCTGTTCGACGGGGCAGGCCAGGAGGCAGGCGTTCGGCTGGCGGAGGTGGGGCGAAAACAGACCACCGCAACCGTCGAGTCGGTATGGCCAGGCAGCGCGGAGTCTCCGCTAGCAGTGCATCTGGGCCAGGCGATTTCCAAGGGAGATCGCATGGACTATGCCATTCAGAAAGCCGTGGAGCTGGGCGTCGCTGCCATCACCCCACTCTATACCGAGCGGGGGGATGTTCGCCTGAAAGGCGACCGAGAAGAGAAGAAACTGGCCCATTGGCAGGCGGTGGCTGCCAGCGCCTGCGAGCAAAGTGGGCGTGCAGTGGTGCCTCCCGTGTACCCGCCGCAGGGGCTGGAGGAGTGGCTGGCCGAACGGCAAGAGCCGCTGCGCCTGATGCTTCATCTGGCCACGGGCAATGGCTTTGCACAGTCGTCTCGGCCCGCCTCGGCAGCGTTGCTGATTGGCCCCGAAGGAGGGCTCAGCGAGACCGATATCGCTGCGGCCACCGCCAGCGGCTTTACGCCGCTGACATTAGGGCCCCGTGTACTGCGTACGGAAACCGCACCGGTCGTCGCGCTGACCCTCCTGCAGCATCATTTCGGCGATTTGTAAGCGCTTACTGTCAGCCGCTGCCGCATTCTATGTGGCAGCGGCTTTTGTATAGCAGGCTGTCAGGCCGAATACGGCCTCGCTTTGGCTAGCGTTAGCAAGGTACGCTAACGATTCTCAACCCTTCGCAAGGACACCACCATGGCCCGTGAGCCCCATGCCTCTCCCCGTTCTGCCAGCGATGCGACTGCCCAGCTGGGAGAAGTCGCTTACTTGACCGTGACGGCAGTGAACAGTACGGGCGCCTTTCTGCGCTGGGGCCAGCCCAAGGACGTGCTGCTGCCCTATAGCGAACAGCGTTTTCGCCCGGATCCCGGCAAGCGCGTACTGGTCATGCTGTATAGCGATGACCAGGGGCGTCCCGTGGCATCCATGCGATTGGACCGCTTCCTGAGCGACGACGCCTGGGCGCTGTCGCAGGGTGATGAGGTCACGGTAGTGGTGGCCGACCGCACGGACCTGGGCATGAAAGTGGTGGTCGAGCACCGTTACTGGGGATTGATCTATCAGGACGACATGACCCAGCCGCTGCGCCGAGGGCAGACGCTGAAAGGCTATGTAAAACAGCGTCGCGAGGATGGCCGAGTCGATATCTCGCTGCTGCCGCCGGGGGCGGCTCGCCTCGATGTGGTGGGTGACAAGATACTGCAAGCGCTGCGCGAAAGCGGCGGCTACTTGCCGCTGGGCGATAAAAGCGATGCCCACGCCATCAAGGCGCGTCTTGGGGTGAGCAAGAGCGCCTACAAACAAGCGATCGGGCGGCTTTACAAGCAACAGCTGATCACCCTGGCCCCTGATGCCATTCGCCTGGTGCCCGGCGCGCTCTCCGAAACCGCAGACAAATAGCCGCGGTTGGAGCCGTGCCTGCAGTACGGCATACTGAATAATGATTGTTCCTGCATGGACGGTATTTTGATGAGCCACTCAACGTTGCATCTCGGTGTCGTGATGGACCCGATCAGTGACATCGCCTACAAGAAAGACACCACCCTGGCGATGCTGTGGGCTGCCCAGGAGCGCGGCTATACCTTGCACTACATGGAGCAGGACGATCTGTTCTTGAACGCAGGGCAGGCCTACGCACGCATGCGTCCATTGACCGTGCATCGTGATCCTGCACACTGGTATGACTTGGGCGAAGCAGTTCAGCGGTCACTGGCAGAGTTGGACGTCGTGCTGATGCGCAAGGATCCGCCGGTAGATGCCGAGTTCATCAATGCGGTGCACCTGCTGGGCTTTGCCGAGCGCGAGGGAGTGCTGGTGGTGAACCCCACTGCCGCCTTGCTGCAGTGTAACGAGAAGCTCTTTGCCCAGCAGTTTCCTCAGTGCTGCGCGCCAACGGTCGTGGCCAGCCGTGATGACGTGCTGCGTGCCTTCCACGCCGAGCATGGCGACGTGATCTTCAAGCCACTCGACGGCATGGGTGGCACGGGCATTTTTCATATCGGCCCTGATGGCCGCAACATTGGCGCCGTCATCGAGCAGCTGACGCTGCGCGGTCAGCGTCAGATCATGGCGCAGCGCTACTTGCCGGAAATCAAACACGGCGATACCCGTATTCTGCTGGTCGATGGCGAGCCTGTGCCCTTCGGGCTGGCGCGCATCCCCTCGGCGGGAGAGACCCGCGGCAACCTGGCCGCCGGTGGGCGTGGCGTGAGTCGCGAGCTGACCGAGCGTGATCACTGGCTGATCCAGCAGGTACAGCCGCTGATCCGTGAGAAAGGGCTGATGTTCGTGGGTCTGGATGTCATCGGTGACTACATCACCGAGATCAACGTGACCAGCCCCACCTGCGTGCGGGAAATCGACGATCAGCGCGGCACCGACATCGCCGGCATGCTGCTGGACGCCATCGAGCGTCGCCTTGCTTCCGCCCAATAACGCCCGACTTGCTGATTCAGCGGCAAGCCATAGGAGACGCATGCAAAGCTTAAAACACCATTTTTTAATGGCCATGCCGCATCTGGACGACCCCAACTTTGCGGGCAGCCTGGTGTACTTGTGTGACCATGACCACAATGGTTGCATGGGGGTGATTACCAACCGCCCCCTGGAGATCACGCTGGATGCGCTGTTCGAACAGCTCTCCTTGGGGGGCGATGAGAGCCCGCACCGCAATGCGCCTGTCTATTACGGTGGCCCCACCCATAAAGACCGTGGCTTTATCCTTCACGAAGGGGATAGCCAGGCGTGGGATTCCAGCGTCCAGGTAGAAGATGGCATTGCCCTCACCACCTCCATGGATATTCTTCAGGCGCTGGCGGATGGCAGGGGGCCGGAGCACTTTCTCGTGTGCCTGGGGTGCGCGGGCTGGGAAGTGGGACAACTGGAGGATGAGCTCAAGGACAACGCCTGGTTAACGGTGGAAGGTCAGGCTCGCGTGCTGTTCGACACCCCGCCCGCCGAGCGCCTGGCCGCTGCCGCTGGCCTGCTGGGCGTCGATCTCAACCTGATGACCCGTGACGCCGGTCACGCATGACGAAGGGGCAGTAACGCGATGGCCGACAGTGGGGAGCGCCTGATTCTGGCATTCGATTATGGAACGCGGCGCATCGGTGTGGCGGTAGGCAATGAGCTGCTCAACAGCGCCCGCGAGCTGACGCCTCTCCCTGCACGGGATGGCATTCCTGACTGGAACGTGGTGTCTCGTCTGGTTCAGGAGTGGCAGCCCGACCTGTTCGTGGTCGGGCTACCGTTGAACATGGATGGTAGCGAATCGCCCATGAGTACCCGTGCGCGCAAGTTTGGCAACCGCCTGCATGGGCGTTATGGCAAGCCGTGCGAAATGGTCGATGAGCGTGGCTCTACCCGTGAAGCCAAGCAGATCGCCCACGCATCGGGACATCGCGGCAACTATCGTCAGCAGAGCGTGGACGGCATCGCTGCCGTGCTGATTCTGGAAGGCTGGTTCGCCCACCGAGAAGGCCTTCCCGGTGGGCGAACCGCGCACTGAGCGTTTAGCTGCTCAGCCGTCTGCTCATCAGCGGTCCAGCGTGCCAATTTGCGGCGGTACGAACCAGCGTACTGGCCGCATGTCCTGCTCGATCAGCTCGTCCACTTTCAAGAGCGTGGCAAAAATGGCCATCCGCATGGGGATGCCGTTATCTGTCTGGCGGAAGATCGCCAGGCGCGGATCGCCATTCAAATCGACGTTCAAATCATTGGCGCCTGGACGGCTATCGCGCGGTAGCGGGTGCATCACGATCGTGCTTTGGCTGCAGCGGTGATCCAGAAAATCGCGATTGACCATGAAGTCATCGGAAAGCCCCTGGAAGCTCTCGTTCATTTCATCCGTGAAGCGCTCCTTCTGGATGCGCGTCGTATAGACGACGTCCAGATCCGAGAAGTCGCTGGCCAGGGAGTCGCGCTGCTCGATCCGATGGCCCCGCGATGCCACCAGATCCACCAGATAAGACGGCATTTCCAAGCCGGGTGGGGAGACCAGCGTTATCCGCAGCGGATCATAAAGCGATAGCAGCTTGATCAGCGAATGCACCGTGCGCCCGTATTTCAAATCCCCGGTCAGTAGAATGTGGGCACCACTCAGGCGCTTGCCCAACCGCTGGAACTCCTTGTCGATGGTATAAAGGTCCAGCAGCGCCTGGCTTGGGTGCTCGCCTGGACCATCACCACCGTTGATGACCGGCACATGCGTTGCGGCGGCAAACTCGGCAACCGACCCTTGATCCGGGTGGCGCATGACGATGGCATCACAGTAGCCGCTCATTACCCTGCTGGTGTCGTACAAGGATTCGCCCTTGGCCATGGACGAGAAGGTAAAGCCCGTGGTGTCACAGACACTGCCTCCCAGACGGCAGAAAGCTGCATTGAAACTCACCCGCGTCCGCGTACTGGCTTCGAAGAACAGGTTGCCCAGTACCGCACCTTCCAGCACTCGCGTGACCTGACGGCGACTGGCAATCGGCTCCATGCGTGCGGCCACCCGTAACAGGTGATCAACGCTTTCGCGATTTAATGAATCGACGGTTAACAAGTGCTGGCTCATCGAAGACCTCATATCCGTAGGTGCAATAGATGTGGCGAATGTTGCGGAGTGCCAAGTGTAACCGCCAAACAGTAAGCGCCGAAGTGCTTTCCACGGGTTGTGTGATCGCGTGGGCGACTTTTTTTGACTATTTGGTAAATACCCCTTGCCAACCCGGCAGCGAATCCGTAAAGTACGCATCCGCTGCCGGGGACGCCAAGCGTTACCAGCGGTGCAGAAGGTTGAAAAACCTTCGGTTTGTCAGGAGGTTAGCGTCATCTGCTGGTTGGATTGATCGCTCGCTTCACTCGCTGAAAACAGTCCTTGACAAACACCACGGAATGCGTAGAATACGCCTTCCTCGCTGAGGCAACACGGTTCAGGTCACCGAGCCAGTCACAGCGAAATGATTGCAGTGGTATCGCTCTTTAACAATTTGATCAGGTAATTCATGTGGGCGCTTGCCGATGAGGGTGAATCATCACCTAATATCAAGGCAAGCGAACACCAAGATACTCTTCGGAGTATCGCAGTGAATTCGTTTGAACCTTGAGCCAAGTTTGATCCGCTTTTGTTGCCTTCGGGCAGCGAGTAAGGATCGCATTGATCTTAAACTGAAGAGTTTGATCATGGCTCAGATTGAACGCTGGCGGCAGGCCTAACACATGCAAGTCGAGCGGTAACAGGGGTAGCTTGCTACCCGCTGACGAGCGGCGGACGGGTGAGTAATGCATAGGAATCTGCCCGATAGTGGGGGATAACCTGGGGAAACCCAGGCTAATACCGCATACGTCCTACGGGAGAAAGGGGGCTTCGGCTCCCGCTATCGGATGAGCCTATGTCGGATTAGCTAGTTGGTGAGGTAAAGGCTCACCAAGGCGACGATCCGTAGCTGGTCTGAGAGGATGATCAGCCACATCGGGACTGAGACACGGCCCGAACTCCTACGGGAGGCAGCAGTGGGGAATATTGGACAATGGGGGGAACCCTGATCCAGCCATGCCGCGTGTGTGAAGAAGGCCCTCGGGTTGTAAAGCACTTTCAGTGAGGAAGAACGCCTGGTGGTTAATACCCATCAGGAAAGACATCACTCACAGAAGAAGCACCGGCTAACTCCGTGCCAGCAGCCGCGGTAATACGGAGGGTGCGAGCGTTAATCGGAATTACTGGGCGTAAAGCGCGCGTAGGTGGCTTGATAAGCCGGTTGTGAAAGCCCCGGGCTCAACCTGGGAACGGCATCCGGAACTGTCAAGCTAGAGTGCAGGAGAGGAAGGTAGAATTCCCGGTGTAGCGGTGAAATGCGTAGAGATCGGGAGGAATACCAGTGGCGAAGGCGGCCTTCTGGACTGACACTGACACTGAGGTGCGAAAGCGTGGGTAGCAAACAGGATTAGATACCCTGGTAGTCCACGCCGTAAACGATGTCGACCAGCCGTTGGGTGCCTAGCGCACTTTGTGGCGAAGTTAACGCGATAAGTCGACCGCCTGGGGAGTACGGCCGCAAGGTTAAAACTCAAATGAATTGACGGGGGCCCGCACAAGCGGTGGAGCATGTGGTTTAATTCGATGCAACGCGAAGAACCTTACCTACTCTTGACATCCTGCGAATTTGGTAGAGATACCTTAGTGCCTTCGGGAACGCAGAGACAGGTGCTGCATGGCTGTCGTCAGCTCGTGTTGTGAAATGTTGGGTTAAGTCCCGTAACGAGCGCAACCCTTGTCCTTATTTGCCAGCGCGTAATGGCGGGAACTCTAAGGAGACTGCCGGTGACAAACCGGAGGAAGGTGGGGACGACGTCAAGTCATCATGGCCCTTACGAGTAGGGCTACACACGTGCTACAATGGTCGGTACAAAGGGTTGCCAACTCGCGAGAGTGAGCCAATCCCGAAAAGCCGATCTCAGTCCGGATCGGAGTCTGCAACTCGACTCCGTGAAGTCGGAATCGCTAGTAATCGTGGATCAGAATGCCACGGTGAATACGTTCCCGGGCCTTGTACACACCGCCCGTCACACCATGGGAGTGGACTGCACCAGAAGTGGTTAGCCTAACGCAAGAGGGCGATCACCACGGTGTGGTTCATGACTGGGGTGAAGTCGTAACAAGGTAGCCGTAGGGGAACCTGCGGCTGGATCACCTCCTTAAACGATGTCTTCCCCTCGCGGCAAGCGCTCACAATGAATTACCTGATCAGAATGCTGTTGATGAGCAGTGATAAACGCTCTTTCACGTTAAAAAAGAAGAAAAGACCTTTCTTTTTCTTTTAAAGTGGAAAACACGATCCGTTTATCACTGCTTATAGCAGTCGCTCTTTAACAATGTATATCATGCTGACAGAAACGTGTTTAACACGTTTCTACGTAAATTGTATTGTGATACGTCTCAAGCGTATCCGGCAATCGTTATCATTGCGAACCCCAGACTCCTTCGGGTTATAGGGTCAAGCAATGAAGCGCACACGGTGGATGCCTAGGCAGCCAGAGGCGATGAAAGACGTGGTAGCCTGCGATAAGGTTCGGTGAGGTGGCAAACGACCTGCGACCCGGACATCTCTGAATGGGGAAACCCACTCATCACAAGATGAGTATCTTGCGCTGAATACATAGGCGTAAGAGGCGAACCAGGGGAACTGAAACATCTAAGTACCCTGAGGAAAAGAAATCAACCGAGATTCCCCTAGTAGCGGCGAGCGAACGGGGACCAGCCCTTAAGCGTGTGACTGATTAGACGAACAGATTGGGAAGTCTGGCCATAGCGGGTGATAGCCCCGTAGTCGAAAATCTGATCACGTGAAATCGAGTAGGTCGGGGCACGAGAAACCTTGACTGAAGACGGGGGGACCATCCTCCAAGGCTAAATACTCCTGGCTGACCGATAGTGAACCAGTACCGTGAGGGAAAGGCGAAAAGAACCCCGGAGAGGGGAGTGAAATAGATCCTGAAACCGTGTGCGTACAAGCAGTAGGAGCAGACTTGTTCTGTGACTGCGTACCTTTTGTATAATGGGTCAGCGACTTATATTCAGTGGCGAGGTTAACCGTATAGGGGAGCCGTAGGGAAACCGAGTCTTAACTGGGCGACACAGTCGCTGGATATAGACCCGAAACCGAGCGATCTATCCATGAGCAGGGTGAAGGTTGAGTAACATCAACTGGAGGCCCGAACCAGGATCTGTTGAAAAAGATTTGGATGACTTGTGGATCGGAGTGAAAGGCTAATCAAGCTCGGAGATAGCTGGTTCTCCTCGAAAGCTATTTAGGTAGCGCCTCACGTATCACCGCCGGGGGTAGAGCACTGTTTCGGCTAGGGGGTCATCCCGACTTACCAACCCGAGGCAAACTCCGAATACCGGTGAGTGCGAGCGTGGGAGACACACGGCGGGTGCTAACGTCCGTCGTGAAAAGGGAAACAACCCAGACCGTCAGCTAAGGTCCCCAAATCCTGGTTAAGTGGGAAACGATGTGGGAAGGCTCAGACAGCTAGGAGGTTGGCTTAGAAGCAGCCATCCTTTAAAGAAAGCGTAATAGCTCACTAGTCGAGTCGGCCTGCGCGGAAGATGTAACGGGGCTAAACCAGGTACCGAAGCTACGGGTTCATCCTTACGGATGAGCGGTAGAGGAGCGTCGTGTAAGCCGATGAAGGTGTGTTGAGAAGCATGCTGGAGGTATCACGAGTGCGAATGCTGACATGAGTAACGATAAAGGGAGTGAAAAACTCCCTCGCCGGAAGACCAAGGGTTTCTGTTCGACGCTAATCGGAGCAGAGTGAGTCGGCCCCTAAGGCGAGGCCGAAAGGCGTAGTCGATGGGAAACGGGTCAATATTCCCGTACCGGACATGATTGCGATGGGGGGACGGAGAAGGCTAGGTGAGCCAGGCGTTGGTTGTCCTGGTGAAAGTGAGTAGGCTGGGGTCTCAGGTAAATCCGGGACCCTTCAAGGCCGAGACACGAAACGAAGACACTACGGTGTCGAAGTCATTGATGCCACGCTTCCAGGAAAAGCCTCTAAGCTTCAGATCATGTGCGACCGTACCCCAAACCGACACAGGTGGTCAGGGTGAGAATCCCAAGGCGCTTGAGAGAACTCGGGTGAAGGAACTAGGCAAAATGGTGCCGTAACTTCGGGAGAAGGCACGCCGGCGTAGGGTGACGAGACTTGCTCTCCAAGCCCGAACCGGTCGAAGATACCAGGTGGCTGCAACTGTTTAGTAAAAACACAGCACTCTGCCAACTCGCAAGAGGACGTATAGGGTGTGACGCCTGCCCGGTGCCGGAAGGTTAAGTGATGGTGTTAGGCCTCGGCCGAAGCTCTTGATCGAAGCCCCGGTAAACGGCGGCCGTAACTATAACGGTCCTAAGGTAGCGAAATTCCTTGTCGGGTAAGTTCCGACCTGCACGAATGGCGTAATGATGGCCACGCTGTCTCCACCCGAGACTCAGTGAAATTGAAATCGCCGTGAAGATGCGGTGTACCCGCGGCTAGACGGAAAGACCCCGTGAACCTTTACTATAGCTTCACACTGGACGCTGATGTTGCCTGTGTAGGATAGCTGGGAGGCTTTGAACCTCGGACGCCAGTTCGAGGGGAGCCAACCTTGAAATACCAGCCTGGCATCATTGGCGTTCTCACTCAGGTCCGTGATCCGGATCGAGGACAGTGTGTGGTGGGTAGTTTGACTGGGGCGGTCTCCTCCCAAAGCGTAACGGAGGAGCACGAAGGTACCCTCAGCACGGTCGGACATCGTGCAATGAGTGCAAGAGCATAAGGGTGCTTGACTGCGAGACAGACACGTCGAGCAGGTGCGAAAGCAGGTTCTAGTGATCCGGTGGTTCTGTATGGAAGGGCCATCGCTCAACGGATAAAAGGTACTCCGGGGATAACAGGCTGATACCGCCCAAGAGTTCACATCGACGGCGGTGTTTGGCACCTCGATGTCGGCTCATCACATCCTGGGGCTGAAGTCGGTCCCAAGGGTATGGCTGTTCGCCATTTAAAGTGGTACGCGAGCTGGGTTTAGAACGTCGTGAGACAGTTCGGTCCCTATCTGCCGTGGGCGTTGGATGTTTGAGAAGAGCTGCTCCTAGTACGAGAGGACCGGAGTGGACGACCCTCTGGTGTTCCGGTTGTCACGCCAGTGGCATTGCCGGGTAGCTATGGTCGGACGGGATAACCGCTGAAAGCATCTAAGCGGGAAGCCCCCTTCAAGATGAGACATCCCTGAGGCCTAGAGCCTCCTGAAGGGCCCAGCGAGACCAGCTGGTTGATAGGCACGGTGTGGAAGCGCTGCAAGGCGTTGAGCTAACGTGTACTAATGGCCCGTGAGGCTTGACCCTATAACACCCAAGGGGTCTGGTCGTGATGATAACGAAGAGTGTGAACGCACTCGACACACCGGATACGCCGCAGTGAGCCCAAGTGCTTGCTGACAAGAGACGCACACAATACACGTCAAAAATACGTCAAGAACACCTCAGCATGATATGCATTACCTGTTACGCCTGACGACCATAGCACGCGTGAACCACCTGAACCCATGCCGAACTCAGAAGTGAAACCGCTTAGCGCCGATGGTAGTGTGGGGTCTCCCCATGTGAGAGTAGGTCATCGTCAGGCACTTATATCGTAGAAAGCCCCGAGCACACTGTGTTCGGGGCTTTTTTCTGTGCGTTAAATTTGTCTACCCCTGGTGCTTTTATGTCAGAATGAAGGCTCCAAGGAGGAGTGCCGATGACACAAATGCAATGGGATCAGTTACTTTCCCCTCAGCGCTTACATGACAAGCGCCCCGGCAGTAACCGCGAAATAGGGCGCACTCCTTTCCACAAGGACCATGACCGCATCGTCTTCTCAGGCTCCTTTCGTCGCCTGGGGCGCAAGACGCAGGTGCATCCCCTTACCGAAAACGACCATATCCATACGCGGTTGACCCACTCCCTGGAAGTCGGCTGCGTGGGCCGCTCGTTGGGCATGATCGTCGGCGAGTTGCTGCGTGATCGGCTGCCGGAGTGGATCACCCCAGCTGACCTGGGCGTCATCGTGCAAACAGCCTGTCTCGGCCACGACATCGGTAACCCCCCCTTTGGCCATGCCGGTGAATATGCCATTCGTGACTGGTTTCGCCGTGCCGAGGGGAGTGGCTTGCTGGAGGGACTCTCCGAACAGGAGCGCCAGGATCTGCTGACCTATGAGGGTAATGCTCAGGGATTTCGTGTCATTACGCAGATCGAGTACAACCAGTTCAACGGCGGCATGCGGTTATCTGCAGCAACCCTGGGGACTCTGTTGAAATATCCCTGGACCGTTCGCTATGGTGGCCGCGCTGGCAAGTTTGGCTGTTATCAGTCCGAGCAGGCGTTGCTCAAGGAAGTCGCTGACGCCGTGGGTCTGCTTCCTCAGGGCGAGCAGCGCTGGTGCCGTCATCCACTGGCGTGGCTGGTCGAAGCAGCGGATGACATCTGTTATGCGCTGCTGGATCTGGAAGATGGCCTCGAAATGGGGATTCTGCGTTACGAAGAAGTCGTCGAAATACTGCGTCAGATTGCTGGCGAATTTCCCCCTGAGTATGAAGAGATGCAGCGCAAGAGTGTCTCGCAGCGCCGCCGTATCGCGCTACTGCGGGGGGCAGCCATGGAGCGTGCGGTCAATGATGTGGCGGCCGTGTTTGTACAGCATGAGCAGGCGCTGCTGAGCGGTACCTTGAGCGATGACCTGCTGGAGCTTTGCCATCCGGATCTGGGCTGGGGCGTGCAGTCTGCCAAGCAGTTGGCTCGAGAACGCATTTTCCAGAACGAGCGCAAGGCCAAGCTGGAAATCGGTGCCTACACCACGCTGGGGATTCTGCTGGAGGCGTTCATTGGTGCTGCCCATGAGCTACACCATACCGGGCAAAGCTCTTTCAAGCATCAGCGCGTGCTGGCACTGATCGGTGAAAACACGCCGCTGCCCTCCTGGACGCTCTACGACAGCTACCGTCGTATGCTGGATTTCATTGGTGGCATGACCGACCACTACGCCGTGGACCTTGCCCAGGAGATGGGCGGGCGGCTGCGCGGGGATTAAACCGACGGGTGGCGCAAATGTTTTAGCTCCATCAGCCGCACCCGTTCCAGCAAGGTATGGATGACCTTGTCATGGATGACGTCGCTCATATGGCCCGGTTTAAGCTCGCTCAACTGGCGTGACAACCGTTCTCCGCTGACCACCAGAATATCTGAAGCTGCCTCACTGGTATCGATTTGCCAGCCAGGCAGCACCAGCACGCCTCGAACGGGAACAGGCACCCCACAGCGTCGCTCCAGCCACTGGGTGAGCCAATTGACCCCCTGACGCGTCTTGTGCAGTGGGCGACGCTCCTGCCAATGGGGAAAGCGCAGCCGTTCGCGTTCGACGGCCACGCTATTGAGCTCGCGGCCATCCGAACCTATCGCCAGCGCTCTGGCGCGGGTTTCGACGACAAAGACGCCATGGGGCGTCACGACCACGTGGTCGATGGTGAAGCTGTCGGTAGGTACGTCGTGAAACACATAGTAAGGGTGTGCCTCCGGGCGGATGAGTCGCTCCAGCTCCTGGCCAACGGCCAGCTCGCAGGCCAGCCCCAGCTTCAGGCGACGGATACGCTGATAATCGCGTACCAGCAGCAGTGAAAACGCCAGTACCAGCAGCGTGCTGAGCAGCCCGTACAGTGCCCACTCCACCCAGTCCTGCTGCTCCACGAACAGCATGCGGCCCATGCCGTAGACCAAGGGCGCCAGACTCACCAAAGGCCCTAGCGTACCGTTTAGAAACAGGCTCGAGAATGCTTGATCCAGCCGGTAACGCAGTGCCTGCCCAGGCTCGTGAAGCGGGGCATCGAAAGGAGACTGCACGCGCGCATCATGCAGACTGCGCAGCGCCAGCACGATACCGCCCATTGCCGCCATCGGAAACAGGAAAATGAGAGGTAGCAGGTATTCCAACCAAACCATTGCGATGCCTTGCCCTTGAGCCGTTTACCAGAAGTAGAGCGATTGGTGCTACATCAATACTTCAACCGCCTGCCAATTTTACCTGATACCCCATGGAGGTTAGCGCGTCACGCAGGGTTTCGCGATGATCTCCCTGGATTTCGATCACGCCCTCCTTGACGGCGCCACCGGTGCCACAGCGCTGCTTCAGGGTCTTGGCCAGTGCTTTCAGCTCCGCGTGGGCCAGCGGTATACCGCTGATGGTGGTCACACCCTTGCCTTTGCGGCCACTGGTCTCTCGTCGAATTCGCACGATGCCATCCAACGTAGCCAATCGTGCCTGTTCGCTGGCGTCTTCGCAGTGGCAGTCGTCAATCGCGGCACGGCACTGGGGGCATGTCTTGCCATGCTCGGTGGAATACACCAGACCACCCAGTTGGTCACGTAATGAAGCCATGTCTTGTCTCTGCTGAGGGTTATTTCGCTGTCGAGTGATGCGGCATTGCCGTGTGCCATCGCTCGCGGGTCAAACGCTCCACAACGGCAGGCAACTGATACATGTTACTGATCATGATAGCGCCTTCCGGGGTATTTTCGGCATCCGGAAAGCGGTTTAAATGAATCACCGTCATGCCCGCTTGAAGTGCTGCCCTGACGCCGACCAGCGCATCGTCGATGGCAATGCACTGTGCGGCAGCAAACCCCATGATGCTGGCCGCATGTAAGTGCAGGCACGGCTCGGGTTTCCAGCAGTTGGCGGTATAGCCGCTGAACAGGCGATTATCGAAGTAATGGGTCAGGCCCGTGGCCTTCAGCGCCGCGCGTATCTTCGTTTCCGGGCCGTTGGAAACCACCGCGCTGGGGTAGTGCGACAAGGCTTCCAGTGCTTCCAGTGCCCCGGGAATGGTGGTGAGTTCGTTGGTCAGTCGCGTGGCCAGGTTGGCGCGCATATCGTGCTCCATGCGCTCGAGTTGTTCGATGTCGACTTGACCATGGCGGTCCTGCAGCTCTGCGACGATCCTGCGAAAGCGGGCGCCGCGAAATTCGCCCATATAGTCGGAGGCAGCGAAGGGAAGCCCCACCGTATTGAGGCCGCGTGCCATTTCTTCGGCAAGCAGAGGTTCGCTATCGACGAGCGTGCCATCACAGTCAAACAACAAAAGTGGAAGCGGCATGTCAGTTCCTTGCAGTACCTGAAGCACTACGCATGTTGGGGTAAGCCGACCATCTTGCTATTGAACGGGATTTTAGCTCCTTTGTGAACACTGTTTGATAATTTTTTACGTTTTCGTCGATGGCGGAGTCGCTGCACGTCGAGAAAGCCCCTGGCAGGTGCTTATCCCTCGGAGCGGCTATAGTGAACAGGTGCAACGTCATGCATCATGAAAAAGGAGATTGATATGCGAGTATCCCCTTGGCTATTACCTTGGGTTTTGAGTGCATCCTTGTGTGTAGCCGCGGCCAGCGCGTGGGCAGACACCGCGGCTGAGAATGGACAGCACGAAGCGTTGGATGATGCGGCGCTGGAAGAGACGTACGGTATCAAGGCGGGGGCCGTCCGACGCGACGAACAGCCCGCCTCACAAGCGCAGGAAGATGCTGGCGACGATGATGAAGAGCATGCCGAAGGCGGCACTGGGGGCACCGGCAGTGCCGATGACGCCATGTTGCAAGGTGAAGACGAACAGAGCAGTGAAGAGCAAAGCAGCGATCAGTAACGCGATGCCGCTTAACGCGACAAGCGTCGTGAGTTGGCACTGCTGCGCCGATGGTAAGGCTTCATGGCTTGTTGACTGGTTGTCCACCATGGCGCGTACTGACCGCGCATGGCGCTGAACAAGACTTTTTGCATGATGAGGCCAGCTTCCACGCTGGCCTCGATCTTTTCAGTCACCATGCGCTGGTTTTCACGCATCATGGCAGGACTGAAAAAGGGCTGCGTTTGCCATAGTTGCTGACGCATGGAAATCGTGGAGAGCGAAGAGCTCCATAGCTCCATGCCCATGATGCCTGCTTTCCACAGGTCAAGGAACATCAGGGGCGGTGTCAGCATTGGCAGAGGGGTGTGCTTCATGGAGAAGGCTACCTGGTGAAGAAATGGGCGGAGTTGTTTAGTAATAGCTCATTATTGCTGCATTGCAATAAAAAAGGCGACCCGAAGGCCGCCTTGATGTCGTCGCGAGGCGCTGCTTATTTGATCTTGGGCGCCAGCTCACCACGCTCGTAGCGCTGGAACATGGCTTCCAGGCTGATCGGCTTGATCTTGCTCGCGTTGCCTGCGGTGCCAAAGGCTTCATAGCGGGCAATACACAGATCGCGCATGGCTGTGACGGTTTCTTTCAGGAACTTGCGCGGATCGAACTCTGATGGGTTCTCGGCCATGAAACGACGCACGGCGCCGGTCGAGGCCAGACGCAGGTCGGTATCGATGTTGACCTTGCGCACTCCGTGCTTGATGCCCTCGATGATCTCTTCCACCGGTACACCGTAGGTTTCCGGGATCTGACCACCGTAGCGGTTGATCACTTCCAGCCACTCCTGGGGCACCGAGGAGGAGCCGTGCATGACCAGGTGGGTATCCGGAATACGAGCGTGGATCTCTTTGATACGCTGGATCGAGAGCGTATCGCCCGTGGGCGGCTTGGTGAACTTGTAAGCGCCGTGGCTGGTGCCGATGGCAATGGCCAGGGCGTCCACATGGGTCGCCTTGACGAACTCGGCAGCCTCTTCCGGGTCGGTGAGCATCTGCTCCATATCCAGCTTGCCTTCGGCGCCAATGCCGTCTTCTTCACCGGCCATGCCGGTTTCCAGGCTGCCCAGACAGCCCAGTTCGCCTTCTACAGAGACGCCACAGGCATGGGCCATTTCAACGGCACGACGGGTCACGTCAACGTTGTAGTCGTAATCCATCGGCGTTTTACCGTCTTCGCCCAGGGAGCCATCCATCATCACGGAGGAGAAGCCGAGCTGAATGGAGCGCTGGCAGACAGCCGGGCTGGTGCCGTGATCCTGGTGCATGACGACCGGAATGTGCGGGAACTCTTCCACCGCCGCCAGAATCAGGTGGCGCAGGAAGGGGGCGCCAGCGTATTTGCGTGCGCCAGCAGATGCCTGCACGATCACCGGGGAGTCAGTCGCGTCAGCGGCTTCCATGATGGCCCGCATCTGTTCCAGGTTGTTCACGTTGAACGCGGGAATGCCGTAGCCGTATTCGGCGGCGTGGTCGAGCATCTGGCGCATGCTAATCAAAGCCATGGGGTCACCTTATTGGGTTGTATGTTCAGAGTTCTAAGTGTCAGCGCTGAGCAGCGGCTTCCAGCGCGGCAACGGCCGGCAGCTGCTTGCCTTCCACGTATTCGAGAAATGCTCCGCCACCGGTCGAGATATAGGAGACCTGGTCGGCAATCGCGTACTTGTCGATGGCCGCCAGGGTGTCTCCACCTCCAGCAATAGAGAACGCGGCACTGTCGGCAATGGCGCGGGAAATGACCTCGGTCCCCTTGCCGAACTGGTCGATTTCAAACACGCCCACGGGTCCGTTCCACAGGATCGTGCCAGCATCCTTGAGCAGGCTGGCCAAGTGGGCGGCCGTGTCGGGGCCAATGTCCAGAATCATTTCGTTGTCTGCCACCTGATCGACGGGCTTGACCACCGCCTCTGCTGCTTCGGAAAACTCGGTGGCCACCACTACGTCGGTAGGCAGCGGAATCTTCACCTTGGCCATCAGCGCCTTGGCCTGGTCGAGCAGGTCTGCTTCGTAGAGCGATTTGCCCACATTATAGCCTGCTGCCGCAATAAAGGTGTTGGCGATACCACCACCGACGATCAATTGATCGCATTTTTCCGACAGTGCGTTCAGCACGTCCAGCTTGGTGGAGACCTTCGAACCGCCGACGATGGCCGCCATGGGGCGTGCGGGATTGGCCAGCGCTTTCTCCAGGGCATCGAGCTCCTGGGCAAGCAGGGGGCCAGCACATGCCTGGGGAGCAAAGCGCGCGACGCCATGGGTAGAGGCTTGGGCACGGTGAGCGGTTCCAAAGGCGTCCATCACGAAGATGTCGCACAGTGCGGCATACTGCCTGGCAAGCTGTTCGTCGTCTTTCTTCTCGCCACGATTGAAGCGCACGTTCTCCAGCAACACCACGTCACCGTTCTGCAGCGTCGGGGCGGTGTCGAGGTAGTCGTTGACCAGTTTGACGGGGCTGCCGAGCAGTTCGCCCAGGTGCTCGGCGACAGGGGCCAGCGAGAACTCGTCAGCGGGTTCACCTTCCGTGGGGCGGCCCAGGTGGCTCATGAGCAGTACTTTGGCGCCCGCCTTGGCGGCAGCTTGTATGGTCGGCAGCGCAGCACGCAGGCGAGCATCGCTGGAAACACGGCCGTTCTTGATCGGCACATTCAGGTCTTCACGAATCAGTACGCGCTGCCCATCCAGGGGCAGGTCGGTCATCTTTTGCACGTTCATGTGAGCGGTTTCCTCGTGTTCAAGCGAATGAAAGGTCGTGGCGGTCATGCCCGCTGGCGTAGCGTTGCCAGCCGCTGGCTGATATCCAGCATACGGTTGGCAAACCCCCACTCGTTGTCAAACCAGCACAGCAGCTTGAGCAGGCGCTTGCCTGCCACTCTGGTTTGCGTGGCGTCCAGAATGCCAGAGCGAGGGTCGTGATTGAAATCGATGGAGGCCATGGGGGCCTCGGTATAGCCCAGCACGCCTGCCAGCCGCTGTTGGCTGGCCTCGCGCAGCAGTGCATTGACCTGCTGGGCATCGGTGTCGCGGCGTACGGTAAGCGAGACATCCATGGCCGAGACGTTGATCGTGGGAACGCGCACGTGCAGACATTCGAAGCGGCCTGCCAGCGTTGGCATCAGACGGCTGATGCCCACCGCAAGCCCAGTATCGACCGGGACGATGGACTGCATCGCCGAGCGGGTAAGGCGCAGGTCGGTCTGGTGGTAGGCGTCGATGACTGGCTGGTCGTTCATGGCCGAGTGAATCGTGGTGGTGACACCGTGCTCCAGCCCCAGCGCTTCATCCAGTATCGTCAGCAAGGGCACCAGGCAGTTCGTGGTGCAGGACGCCGCCGAGAGGATGCGCTGTGCACCGCTGAGCTCATGCTCGTTGATCCCCCACACGATGGTGGCATCCACGTCGTTTTCTGCCGGTTGGGAAAACAGCAGCTGCCGTGCACCGGCCTTCAGGTGCCGCTCCGCCGTGGCGCGATCCTTGAAGCTTCCTGAGCACTCCAGGACCAGATCGATATCCAGGGCTTTCCAGGGAAGCGCATCGGGGGCGCGTTCACATAGCACCTGAATGCGCTGGCCGTTGATCACCAAGGCATCACCCTCGTTCTCGACCTCGCCAGGAAAACGCCCGTGGGTGGTGTCGTAGCGGGTGAGATAGGTGATGGTAGCCAGGTCGGAAAGTTCGTTGATGGCGACCACTTCCAGATCGGGATGGCCACGCTCCACCAGTGCACGCAGTACGCACTGGCCGATACGTCCATACCCATTGATTGCAATGCGAAACTTAGCGGTTGCGTTAGCCATGTCGCGAAGCGGCCCCAAAAAAAGTGGCTAGATGATAACGTACTTCAGCGCCCGTTGCTCAGTTGCCAGCTCCCAGCAGACCCCAGGCGAATGGCAGCAGCAACGCGGTGAAAATGCCCGTCAAACTCATCCCGAGGGAGGCAAAGGCACCGGCAGTGGGGCTCATCTCAAAGGCCCTGACGGTACCAATGGCATGGCCGTTGAGCCCCAGAGCGAATCCGAGCAGGCGCTCGTCGGTAATGCCCAGCCACTTGGCGGCGAGGCTCACCATCGGGATGGTGGCGACGCCAGTAACCAGCAGCGCGCCCATCAACAAGGCAACGCTGCCACCCAACTGTTCGGTGATCCCGATGGCAATCGGGGCAGTGACGGACTTGGCCGCGATGGAGGCGAGTACTTCTGGGCTGGCGCCAAGCAGCCAGGCAATCCCCAGGGAATAGCAGGCGGCCAGAGACGCCGCCACGGGCAGGCAAGCCGCCAGGGGGCGCCATAGCTCACGGATACGCGGTAGCTGTTGATAAAGAGGCATGCCGAGTGCCACGGTGGCAGGCCCCAGCAGTACGGTCAGCCAGGTCGCCCCCTGTTGGTAAATGGGGTAAGGCAAGCCCAGCACGGCAAGCGTAGCCGCCAGCAGCAAGGCAGCAATCAGTATGGCGGGTAGCCAGGCCGGGTGGCCCAGCCGCCGGAACAGCGCGGTGCCCAAGAGGTAAGCCGCGAGCGTCAGGCCCACGGCAAACAAGGGCGTTGCGGTCAATAAGGTGAGCGTGTCACTGGCCATGTTCACGTCCCATCAGACGCTTGAGCAACCACAGCGTGGTCAAGACGCTGAGCAGCGTGCCCAGGAGCAGCGCCGCCAGGATGGCCAGCCACTGTCCGGCCAGTTGATCGAGAATGAAAAAGACCCCGACCACGCCGGGCATGATCAGCATGGCCAGTAGCGCAATCAGGGGCTGGGCGGCGGCGGCAAGGCTGGTGGGCACACGGCCGATAAGGGCCAGAGTGACGCACAGCAGCAACATGCCGACCACGCCAGAAGAGATGGGCAGGCCGGAGAAGTGAACCACGGCTTCTCCAACCTGCCAGTAGCCGATCAGCCAAAGCAGGCCATTCAGCGCGGGCATCTATAGGCCCGCGCTGCCTGTGCCGGCGTGATCAGGCAAACTGAGATAAGCTCAGCCGAGCAGCTCATTGGCCTGCTTGACGATATTCTCGACGGTAAAGCCAAAGTGCTTGAACAGCTCGCCTGCCGGGGCCGACTCACCGTAGGTGGTCATGCCAATGACGCGCCCTTCCAGACCAACGTACTTGTACCAGTAGTCGGCGTGGCCCGCTTCGATGGCAATGCGCTTGGTCACGGCTTTGGGCAGCACGCTCTCGCGGTAGTCGGCGTCCTGACCGTTGAAGCGGTAAGTAGATGGCATGGACACCACGCGCACGGCCTGGCCCTGCTGCTCGAGCGTGGCCGCGGCTTCCATGGCCAGCGCCACTTCGGAGCCGGTGGCAATCAGGATCAGCGCGGGCGTGCCGTCGCAATCCTTCAGCACATAACCGCCGCGCTGGATGGCGGCTAACTGGGCCTTGGTGCGCGGCTGGTGCGGCAGGTTTTGACGCGACAGTACCAGCGCAGTGGGGCCGGAGTGGCGTTTGATGGCCGCATCCCAGGACGCCGCCGTCTCCACCGCATCGCAGGGACGCCAGGTGTTCAGGTTGGGCGTGGTGCGCAGGCTGGTGAGCTGCTCGATGGGCTGGTGGGTCGGGCCATCTTCACCCAGACCGATGGAGTCGTGGGTGAACACGTAAATGGCCTGCTGGCCCATCAACGCCGCCATGCGTACGGCGTTACGCATATACTCCATGAAGATCAGGAAGGTCGCGCCATAAGGAACGAAACCACCGTGCAGGGCGATACCGTTCATCACTGCGCCCATACCGAATTCACGCACACCGTAGTGCAGGTAGTTGCCGCTGGCATCTTCAGGAGTGATCGCTTTGGCGCCCTTCCAGAACGTCAGGTTGGAGGGCGCGAGGTCAGCGCTGCCGCCGAGCAGTTCCGGCATTTGCGGGCCAATCACGTTCAGCGCTTCAAACGACGCTTTACGCGAGGCAATGCTTTCGCCCTTTTCCTGAGCCTGCTGCATCAATGCTTCGGTGGCCAGCTCCGTGGGCAGCTGCGCTTTCATGCGGCGTTTGAACTCACGAGCCTGCTCGGGGAATGCTTTGGTGTAGCGAGCGAAGCGGCCTTCCCACTCCTGCTGGCGCGCTTTACCCGCTTCGCGAGCATCCCAGGCGGAGTAAATGGGCTCGGGAATGTGGAAGGGAGCATGCTCCCAGCCTAGCTGCTTGCGCGCCAGCGCTACTTCATCATCACCCAGCGGTGCGCCGTGGGCTTCTTCTTTGCCCTGCTTGTTGGGCGCTCCAAAGCCGATGATGGTTTTGCAGATGATCAGGCTCGGCTTGTCGTCCTGGCTTTTTGCCAGCTCGATGGCGGCTTTGACTTCTTCAGGTTTGTGGCCGTCGACGTTAGGCACCACGTGCCAGCCGTAGGACTCGAAGCGCTTGGCGGTATCGTCGGTGAACCAGCCTTCGACTTCGCCATCGATGGAGATGCCGTTGTCGTCGTACAGGGCAATCAGCTTGCCCAGCTGCTGGGTGCCGGCCAGGGACGCCGCTTCATGGGAAATGCCTTCCATCAAGCAGCCATCGCCCAGGAAACACCAGGTGTGGTGGTCAACGATGGTGTGGCCAGGGCGGTTGAACTGTGCGGCGAGGGTTTTCTCGGCAATGGCAAAGCCGACGGCGTTGGCGAAGCCCTGGCCCAAGGGGCCGGTGGTGGTTTCGATGCCGGGAGCGTAGCCGTACTCAGGATGGCCTGCCGTGGGCGAGTGCAGCTGGCGGAAGTTTTGCAGCTGTTCCAGGCTGAGTTCGTAACCGCTCAGGTGCAGCAGCGAGTAGAGCAGCATGGAGCCATGGCCGTTCGACAGCACGAACCGGTCGCGATCGGCCCACTTGGGGTCTTCGGGGTTGTGCTTGAGGTAGTCATTCCACAGCACCTCGGCAATATCAGCCATGCCCATGGGTGCGCCGGGATGGCCAGATTTGGCCTTCTGAACGGCATCCATGGAAAGGGCGCGAATGGCATTGGCCAGCTCAAAACGGGACGGCATGGGGTGCTCCTCGCCTGAAAACGGAAAGAATAAAAGCGCTATTGTCGCTGACTTCCTCGGCGGCGGCAAATTCTCGAGGTGCGTTCTGGGAAGAACCCCCAACAGCGTGTAGACTCTGCCTCCCGAAGTAGTAGTGAAAAGGCTCTGCTGCTTCTATATACGGGCAGGGAACCTCCTGCCATGATTTCCTGCTGATGCTGCGGTCATAACGAAGCAGCCGTCATACAGAGGGTCGAGTGCGCGATGAGCGAATATTCCCTGTTTACCTCCGAGTCCGTTTCCGAAGGTCATCCTGACAAGATTGCTGACCAGATTTCTGATGCGGTGCTGGATGCCATTATCGCCCGTGACAAGCAGGCGCGTGTTGCCTGTGAAACGATGGTGAAGACGGGTGTTGCCATTATTGCGGGTGAAATTACCACCTCGGCATGGGTTGATCTCGAAGCGCTGGTGCGTGATGTGATCACCGATATCGGCTATACCTCCTCACAGGTAGGCTTTGATGGCGCCACCTGTGGCGTGATCAACCTGATCGGCAAACAGAGTGTGGATATTGCTCAGGGCGTTGATCGCACCAAACCCGAAGATCAAGGGGCGGGTGACCAGGGCTTGATGTTCGGTTATGCCACCAACGAAACCGACTCCTTCATGCCGGCCCCTATTCACTACTCCCATCGCCTGGTCGAGCGTCAGGCCGAGCTGCGCAAGCATGGCCTGCTGCCCTGGCTGCGTCCGGATGCGAAGAGTCAGGTCACCTTCCGCTACAATGCCGAAGGCCAACCCTGTGGCGTGGATGCCGTGGTGCTGTCGACCCAGCATGACCCGGAAATCGACCAGGAAGACCTGCGCAAGATGGTCAAGCGCGAAATCATCGAGCAGGTGATTCCCGCAGAGTGGCTGGATGCGAACACCCAATATCATATCAACCCGACCGGCAAGTTCGTGATCGGTGGCCCAGTGGGCGACTGTGGTTTGACGGGGCGTAAAATCATCGTCGATACCTACGGCGGCATGGCCCGTCACGGCGGCGGTGCGTTCTCGGGCAAGGATCCCTCCAAGGTAGACCGCAGTGCGGCCTACGCGGGCCGTTACGTGGCGAAGAACGTGGTTGCTGCAGGCTTGGCCGACAAGTGCGAGATTCAGGTGTCTTACGCCATCGGTGTGGCAGAGCCCACCTCCGTGTCGATCGACACTTTCGGCACAGGCAAGATCGACGATGCGAAAATCGTCGAACTGGTGCGCGAGCACTTTGATCTGCGCCCTTACGCGATCACCACCATGCTCGATCTGCTGCACCCGATGTATCGTCTGACCTCTGCCTACGGCCACTTTGGTCGCGAGCCGTTCGAGCATAGCTACCGTTGGACGGACGACAAAGGGGAAGAGCATACCGAGACGTTTACGGCGTTCCCTTGGGAGAAAACCGACAAGGCCGACGCGCTGCGCAAGGCGGCTGGTTTGTAAACACCTGGTCATACTGCTGCCCTGATAGCGCCCCCTGATGAAAATCAGGGGGCGTTTTTATTCTTTCCTATTGGCTGAGCAACGTAACATTGCATCACGCCCAGTTTGAGTTAAGTTAACGTTAGTACGGTGGTTCAGGCGCGGTGGTGCAGGCACCGATGGTTTTGCTGATCATCAGGGGGGGGCGGCGATGGTGTGGCGGTGGATATTCAGAGCAGGGTGGCTGAGTGGCCTGTGTGCTCTGGCGCTGACGGCGCAGGCAGAGGAGTGTCCGGCATGGCCACAGGAGCGCCTTGTTCAAGAGCGCCAGACGCTGGCCGAGCATATCGCGCTGTGGGACCGTGCCTACCATGACGAGGGTGAGTCGCTGATTGCCGATGAGCTCTACGATCAGGCCCTGGCGAGGCTGGCGCATTGGCAAACCTGTCTGGACGATACCACGCCCCACCGTCCCCTGACCCGATCCACCCGTAGCGATGGCACGGTGACTCACGCGGCTCCACAAACCGGGCTCCACAAGGCCGACGAGGCCGGAGTGCGGCGTTTTACCAGTCGTCGCCAGGGGCTATGGATCCAGCCCAAGGTGGACGGTGTAGCGGTGACTTTGCGCTATCGGCAAGGGGAATTGGTCGAAGCGGTCAGCCGCGGCGACGGGGAGCGCGGCCAGAACTGGACCGAGCGCGTTCGACAACTGCCCGATGTGCCTGCTTCGCTGCCCGAGCCGCTATCGGCGGTGTTCCAGGGCGAGCTCTATTGGCAGCTTGATCGGCATATCCAGTCGCAAGCTCCCGAGATTGGCGCGCGCGGTGCGGTGGCCGGGGCCATGGCGCAGCAGGCACCCAGTGAGGCGACGCTTTCCCGCGTAGGCTTGTTCGTGTGGGATTGGCCCGATGGGCCTACCGAGATGACGGAGCGGCTGGCGCGACTGACGGCACTGGGGTTCGATACGGCCGAGTACACGCACCCGGTTGCGGGCCATCAGCAAGCGGCCGAATGGCGCGAGCGGTGGTTCAACGAGCCGCTGCCCTTCGCTACCGATGGCGTGGTGCTCAAGCAGGCCGAACGCCCAGGCATTCGTCACTGGTCGGCGTCGCCTCCGGAGTGGGCCATCGCCTGGAAATACCCCGCGCAGCAAGCGCTGGCCCAGGTGCGTGGTATCGAGTTTCGGGTGGGGCGCACTGGGCGAGTGACGCCCGTGTTATGGCTGTATCCCGTGAGCCTGGAAGGGCGCAGCATTCGTCGTGTATCGCTAGGGTCGCTGGAGCAGTGGCAGGCCTGGGATGTTCGCCCAGGAGACCATGTCGCCGTGACGCTGGCAGGGCTGACGATTCCTCAAGTCACCAGCGTAGTCTGGCAGAGTGCTGAGCGGGCGCCGCTCAGTGTGCCATCGCCAGCGCGTTATGATCTGCTGAGTTGCCTGACGCTGACCCCCGATTGTGATGCCCAGCTATTGGCACGCCTGACCTATCTGGGGAATCAGCTAGGTATGCGTGGCATCGGCGAAGGCACCTGGCAGGCCTTGATACGTGCCGGGGTCGTGACGGAGCTGCTGGGCTGGCTGGCGTTGTCGGAGGCGCAGCTGCAACAGGCCCATGGTATTGGCCCCGCCACGGCCGCCTCGCTGGCGGCACAGTTTGCGGCGGCACGGCAGGCGCCCTATGCCGCCTGGTTGCGTGCGCTGGGCGTACCGCCGGGCGGCAGCGCCGAGCTGGGGGAGTGGGCAACGCTGGAAGGGCTCTCCCGCGCCGAGTGGCAGGCCCAGCCTGGGGTGGGCCCCGTCCGAGCCGAAGCGCTGGTGGCGTTCTTTGGCCATCCCGAGATCCAGCGGATGGCACGTCAGCTCCAGCAAGCGGGTGTGGAGGGCTTCTAGGCTGTGTATGAAAAGTAGGCGAGCGAAGACCAGACAAGGCAAAAATCGGCGAAAAAACGGAGTTTACATGCTGTAAATGAGTATTTTGAGCCGATTTTTAACGCCGTATGGTCGAGCACAGCCAGTTTTCAGGCAGAGCCTAGGCCAGCCCGGTCAGGTAGAGCATCATCCCCAGGTAGAACGGGATCAGCAGTGGCGCCAATAGCGTCGTGGTCAACACGGCCAGGGCGCCTTTTTGGGGCTGAATGCCCAGCTCCATGGCCACGACCACCACATTGGAGGCCATCGGTACCACCCCCAGCAACAGCAGCGCCATGGCCAGCTCCGGTGCCAGCGGCGTCAGCTGTTGCAGCACCAGCACGGCACCGACCATGACCAGTGGCCACAGAACGTAGCGCAGCCCCACGCAGGCTGCCACGAAGCGCGTATCCCAGGCGGCCAGCGTCACCTGGCTGAGCGTCATGCCAATGATCATCATGCCCAGCAGGGTGTACGTGGCGGGAAAGACGGCCAGCGAGTTCATCATGGGCTCGGGGAGCACTACACCCAGCGAGCTGAGCAACAGGGCCAGCAGGAAGGCATAGACCAGCGGCAGGCGGGCAATCTTGATCAGACTCTGGCGCACTGAGAAGTGCCCTCGCGCGCTCAGGTAAAAGCCCACGGTAAATTCATACAGGTTGATCCCCAGCATGCAGAACAGGTACAGCGTGACGCCCTCCGGCGGCAGCAAGATCAGCGCCACGGGCAGGCCGAAATAGCCGGTGTTGCCGGTGCCGGAGGAAAAGGCCAGCAGAGCACCCTCCTGGGGGCCGAAGCGATGGCGGGTCAAGCGATGTACCAGCAGCGCCATGGCGCTGACCAGCAGAAACATGGCCAGCGACAGGGTCAGATAGGCTGCCGTGGGGCCGCCGTTCATCAGCGCGCGGAAAATCGTCAGGGGAGCAATGAGATAGACTAGCAGCGTGGCAATCGGGCGGGGGTCGATCTTGAGCCGCTGGGCCGCAAGGAACCCTAATCCGACATAGCCCAGCAGCATCAACAGTGGCCCCATCAACGTAGCGGGTGCTAAATCCATTTCTCCTCCTTGAATGTTGTCTGCCGAACAACATGAGCCGAATTGAAGATCGTGCGTGAAATCTTTCATTAGCCGCCACGCGGGTAAGCAGCGAGAATACCTCACATAATGATCACTTTGTTGTACTGCGAGGATACACCATGAGCAGCCAGGAACATCCGTTAGGTATCAGCTTCGAGTTTTTTCCGCCCAATACCGATGCCGGCCGGGAGAAGCTGATTCACGTGCGCGATGAGCTGGCCGCATGTAACCCTCGCTTCTTCTCGGTGACCTACGGGGCTGGCGGGTCCACGCAGGCGCGTACCCGCGATATCGTGCGTACCGTGAGTGAGAGCGGTATTACCACCGCCCCGCACCTTTCCTGTATCGGCAGCGAGAAAGCCCAGCTACGTGACCTGCTGGCTCAGTATCAGGCGGAAGGCGTGGATAGCCTGGTGGCGCTACGTGGCGATATGCCGTCCGGCATGGGCAGTATCGGCGAGCTGCGTTACGCCAACGAGCTGGTCGAGTTCATCCGTGCCGAAACCGGTGATCACTTCGATATCGCCGTGGCGGCCTACCCAGAATCTCATCCACAGGCTCCCAGCCTCGACAAGGATGTGGAAAACTTTGCCCGCAAGATGAACGCGGGCGCCAATATGGCGATTACCCAGTACTTCTTCACCGCCGATGCCTACTTCCACTTCGTGGACAAAGCGCGGGCGCTGGGTGTCGAGCAGCCGATCATTCCCGGCATCATGCCCATCACCAACTACACCAAGCTGGCGCGCTTTTCCGATGCCTGCGGTGCTGAAATCCCCCGCTGGATTCGCAAGCAGCTTGAAGCCTATGGCGATGACAGCGAGGCCATCGCGGCCTTTGGCACCGAGGTGGTGACGCGCCTGTGCGAGCGCCTGCTGGATGGTGGCGCGCCGGGGCTGCACTTCTATACGCTCAATCAGGCCGCGCCGGTCATGAAGATCGTCGATAATCTCACCTGACCTGTTGCCGATGTGATCCATGAGAACCGACCTGCGCCCTCTGGCGCAGGTCGGTTTTTTTGATGGGGGTGCGACAGGCGCCGTGCGTGGAAGGCCCGGCTTGGAGAGTGGGCAAGGCATGGCTAACCACCGTATGATGCCTGCTCATTGAGCCGTGACGGGAGCAGGAAACGATGTGGCTGATAGCTGCCATGTTCGCAGTGACCTATGTGGGAATGGCCGTGGGTCGGCTGCCCGGTTTGCAGGTGGACCGTGCCTGGATAGCGCTCTCTGCCGCTTGTGTACTACTGCTGACCGGCACCGTGAGCCTGGCGGACGTTGGTCAGCATATCGATGTGGGTGCCCTGGTGCTGCTGCTGGCGCTGATGTTGGTATCGGCACAGTTCGGCTTCTCCGGCGTCTACGGGCGTTTGTCTGCGCTGATCATGCGCCACGCCGAGCGTCCAAGCGTCCTGTTGCTGGGCGTCGTGCTGCTGGGTGGTGTGCTGTCGGCACTGCTGGTCAATGACATCGTGGCCTTTGCGATGACGCCGCTGCTCTGTCAGGCGCTGTTGGTTCGTGGCCTGGATCCTCGC
The DNA here is from genome assembly GCF_020616575.1 of Halomonas sp. NyZ770. Lineage (NCBI taxonomy): Bacteria > Pseudomonadati > Pseudomonadota > Gammaproteobacteria > Oceanospirillales > Halomonadaceae > Halomonas > Halomonas sp. NyZ770. The sequence continues at coordinate 78,900 of NZ_CP085143.1, forward strand.
CCCTATTTATTGGCGCTGGCGTTGTCGTGTAACGCAGGCTCGGCTGCCAGCCTGATCGGTAACCCGCAGAACATTCTCATTGGGCAGATCGGCGGGCTCGATTTTTGGGCCTACAGCCTTCAGGCACTGGTGCCCTCCGTTGCCGCACTGGGCATCACCTACGCCGTCATCTGGGCCATGTGGCGTCACCGCTGGGTGTTGAACGAGCCAGGGGCGGCACCTATGCCGCTGAGCGTGTCCCAGGAAAGTCTGCGCTATAAGCCGCTGTTGGCAGCCATGGCGCTGCTGATCCTGTTCTCGACCCCGCTGCCTCGCGAATGGTCGGCGCTCGCGGTAGCGCTGGTATTGATGATGTCGCGCCACGTCGCCAGCCACCGATATGTACAGGCGGTAGACTGGAACCTGTTGCTGCTGTTCATGGGGCTCTTCATTGTCACCGGCAGTGTCGCTGCCTTGCCGGAGGCGGGGGTGTTGGTCAACCAGTGGCTGGGGGCGGAAGGTGTGCCGGATGACCCGTGGCGCATGGCCGGGATCTCGCTGGTGGCCAGCAACGTGATCGGTAATGTGCCTTTTGTGATCTTGCTACTCGGGCTGTTCCCGCAACTGCCCGAGGCCACGCTGGTCATGCTGGCGGTCATGTCCACGTTGGCGGGTAATTTGCTGCTGATTGGCAGTGTGGTGAATCTGATCGTGGCAGAGGGGGCCAGGCGGCAGGGCGTTCATCTTGGCTTTCTCACCTTTGCCAAGGCCGGTATTCCGGTGACGCTGTTATCGATGCTGGTAGCGGGTGGGTGGTTTGCATTAGGCGTGCGCTGACAAAAAGGCCGACTCTCATGAGTCGGCCTTTTGCGTTGATGGCTTGTCAGGCGGCGGTGGGAGCCGGTTTCGGTCCGTGCAGCTTGCGCTGCATCAAGAACATGGCCACACCGATACCTAGTCCGGCAATGTCGGTGAAGATACCGCCGTAGATCAGGAACAGCGCGCCGATCATCAGCACCAGCCGTTGCCATACCTGGATCGAGCCAAAGAACCATGCTTGTACCGTGGCCGACAGCATGAAGATACCGATCGACGCCGTAATCGCGACGCGAACGATCTGCAGCGGCGTGCCTTCCATCAGCATGGCAGGGCTATAGAAGAACATGAACGGTACGATAAAGGCCGCTAACCCTACCTTGAACGAGGTAATGGAGGTTTGCATGGCGTTATCGCCAGAAATACCGGCAGCGGCATAAGAGGCCAGTGCCACTGGCGGGGTGATCGCCGACATGACGGCGAAGTAGAAGACGAAGAAGTGCGCAATCAGCGGCTGAATGCCGATGTTGATCAGGCCAGGCGCCACGACGGAAGCCGCCACGGCATAGGCCGCCGTGGTGGGCATGCCCATCCCCAGCAGAATCGAGATACACATGGCGAAGAACAGGGCCAACAGTTGGCTCACGCCCGCCATGCCCAGCAGCAGCGACGAGAAACGTGCGCCCACGCCGGTCAGGGAAATGACGCCCACGATCAGGCCTGCACAGGCACATACGGCAATGATCTGGATCGACATGGTGCCTGCCAGCTGCAGGGCCTTGAGGATTTCACGAATGCCCATCTTGTTGGGTGAAATCCAGCTCACCACGGCAGCCGCAGCTGTGGCCAGGGTGCCCGCACGGATGACCGAGTACCCCATGAACAGGGCGTAGATCAGGATGATGATCGGCGCAAACAGGTACGCGTGACGGGCCAGTTTGCGGAACTGCGGGATTTCATCCTTGCGCATACCGCGCATGCCTTTCTTCGCGGCTTCCAGGTCGACCATGAAATAGACCGACAGGAAGTACAGCGCGGCCGGAATCAGCGCGGCAACGGCAATTTCGCGATAGGGAATGCCGGTGATTTCCGCCATGATGAAGGCACCTGCGCCCATGATCGGCGGCATGATCTGGCCGCCGGTCGAGGCAGCGGCTTCGATCGCCCCTGCGCTACGGCCCGGATAACCTACCTTCTTCATCAGCGGGATGGTCAGAGAGCCGGTGGAGACCACGTTGCCCGCTGAGGTACCGTTGATCATGCCCATCAGGCCAGAAGCGAAAATCGACACCTTGGCCGGACCGCCCCGCGAGCGCCCTGCAGCGGCAAAGGCGAAGTTGACGAAGTAGTCGCCCACTTTCGAGGCTTGCAGGAACGCTGCAAAAATAATGAACAGAATGATGTAAGTGGAGGAGACCGCCGTCGTTTGCCCGAGCACCCCGATATCGGTGTAGAGCTGGCTGAAGAAGCGGTTGACCGACAGACCTGGGTAGCTCAGGAAGCCAGGCAGGTAAGGGCCGCCAAACACATAGGCCAGAAAAATGGCAGAAATGATGACCAGTGCATTACCTGCTACGCGGCGGGTCAGCTCCAGAATCAGCAGCGAACCGGCCATGGCGGCGTAGGTAATGCCAACCGGGGCAAAAGAGGTGCCCGTGGACATACGCAGTGGCGTATTGTAAACCGTGATCAGATAACCCGCGCTGGCCAGTGCGACGATCATCAGCACCAGGTCAGGCATGGAGAATTTGGAGCGCTCCTGGCGATAGAACCAGGACAGCAAGATAGCCCCTACCGTGGCGAGCAGCATCGGGTAGCCGAAGTGCCAGGTTTCCACGTAAGGGTCGATACGCATGGCGCCCCCGGAAAGGGCTTGCCACATCAGAAAGGCCTGTACCAGCGCGTAGCCTGCAGGCAGTAGCAGCGCGGCACCTAGCAGTGTCAGCCACTTGGGCGACTCATCGCTGGCGTCGCTGGCAAATCGTGCTCCAGTGAACAGACCAAAGCCAAGGATCAGGGCGCCTGCCACGTGAATGATCCGGTAGGTCCATGTTTCCATGGGAATCGCGTTCAACGTAATCAGGTGAAACAGCGAGTAGGCGATGGCAACGCCGGCGAAAAGCATCCACTGCCAGCCGGTAAACAGACGACGGTTTGACTCGACGACCTCTTCGTCGACACCTTCGGCGAGTATGGCCTTGGCGTCCTGTTGCTCAATAGGGTCGCTAGCGGGTGCAGCCGGGTTGGGGCTGCCGGTGTTGTTGCTCATGGAGGTTACCCTTGGGATGGATCGTCAGCGAAGGTGCTTGGGTAATTCAGGAAGTGCTTATTCATGGCCAGAGCGGCAAGAGCCGACCCTGTAAAGAGTCGGCTCTTGTCCTGGTGCGTCAGCGCTTACTGGCGAATCATGTCGTCGGCAATGTCATAGCCGTTTTCATTGAACCAGCGAGCAGCACCGGGGTGGTAAGGCATGACCGTGTTGTACTTGACGTTCTCGGGAATGCTCTCTTCGGCACTGCGGTGGATAGACACCATCCGGTCGTTGTTTTCCATGGTGATGCGCGTGACTTCATACACCAGGCTTTCAGGCAGGTCGCAGCCGGCAATGGCGAAGTTCCACATGGAAACGGCGCGGGCGTCTTCTTCCAGCGTTTCGTAAGTGTTGGCCGGGATCATGAATTCAGAGACCGGGAAGGCGTCGACAATGGTGGCCTGCTCTTCTTCGGTGAACTCGATGATGTTGACGTCAGTTTGAACTTCCAGCTGGCTGACGGCCGGGATCGGTACGCCCGCTGCAAAGGCAACGACGTCCAGCAGTCCATCCTGCAACTGGCCGCCCAGGTCAGACCAGCCGCCGTTACGGCGCTCGAAATTGACGCCCAGCTCTTCGAGGATGGCAGGGAAGTAAACGTCAGAGGTGGAGCCTGCGGGGCCGAAACCAATGCGCGAACCGTCCGGAATATCGGAAATGGAGGTAATGCCGGTGCTGGCCAGGGCCGTGATGGAGAACGGCGTCTCGTACATCGGGAACAGGGCACAGGCGTTATCCATGACGACACCCGGTGCCAGCGGGCTACGGCCGTTCATGGCGTCATCTGCGGGGCCCAGTGTGGTCAGGCCGAAGGCCAGCTCACCCGCGTGAACCAGTGCCAGGTTCTGAGTCGGTCCACCTGTGACTTCACCACCGCCGGTAATGCCACCCAACTGGTCGGCAATCAGGTTAGCCCAGCCAGAACCGTAGATATAGAAGGTGCCGCCTTGGCTGGCAGTACCCACGGTAAAGCTGGAGGGCCAGCCGTCACGATCAACTTCCGCGTGGGCGGTGGTCGCAGCGACCAGCGCGCCGCCAGCCAGCAGGGCAAGAGACTTGGGCATCATATTACGCATGGCGAGATTTCCTAAGCTGTTATTGGGATTATCGTCTGGCATATCGAGAGTGTGGCCAGTGCTTGTTCTAATAAGCAGCTTATGTAGAGCGATTGTCATGCCAATAGCTGAGTTTTTATTGGAATACAATCGCTTATAGAAATCTTATTCAACTTTGGTTGAAAGTCGCTCGATGCGTTATGGCTGGCTTTACGCACGAAAGCGAAAAATGAGTGTGCGGTTTTTCGCACACTTTTGATGGTGAGAACGATCTCTCTCGTAGCGACATCTCTGCGTCGCTACTTTGGTTTGCCGAGATCCAGAATACGCACCGGCTGTACATCCTGTACTTTTTGCTCGTCGCGTACCTGATTGACCCGAGTCACCAGCTCCGGCGATGTGTCATCCTCGATCGGCAGCTGTTCGAAGAAATCACAGCTGACGCATTCACGGTAGCGAATGCCATTCTGTTCCCAGGCACGAATGCGATCCATGGCAGCGCAGCGTGGGCATGTAACCCCGGCAATAAAGCGTTTGATACTCGACATGACAAGACTCCCGATACGCGGCAGCAGGGCTGCCGCGCAGAGATAAAGGGTGGATCAGGCGGCACGAATACCGCTGTGGCGCAGCAACGGTGCCACACTGGGCTCGCGACCACGAAACGCGACGAACAGCTCGGCAGCATCGCGGGCGCCGCCCTGTTCAAGGATCTCTTCCTTGAAGCGCTGGCCGGTGGCAGGGTCAAAAATACCCGCTTCTTCGAAGGCGCTCCAGGCGTCGGCAGAGAGCACTTCGGCCCACTTGTAGCTGTAATATCCCGCCGCATAGCCCCCTGCAAAGATGTGGCTAAAGCTGTTCTGGAAGCGATTGAAGGGCACCACGGGCACCACCGAAGTGTGGCGGCGTACATCGTCCAGCAAACGTTGGACATCGGCCGCGCTGGGTGCTTCCAGCTCATGGTGCAGGCGCATGTCGAAGAGTGAAAACTCTATCTGGCGCAACATGCCCATGGCGGACTGGAAGTTCTTGGCCGCCTGGAGACGCTCGAACAGTGCATCGGGGAGCGGCTCGCCGGTATCCACGTGCCTGGACAGTAGTGCTAGCCCCTCTTTTTCCCAACAGTAGTTCTCCATGAACTGGCTGGGCAGTTCGACCGCGTCCCAGGCCACGCCGTTGATGCCGGAAACATCGGCAATATCCTGCTTGGTCAGCATGTGGTGCAAGCCGTGGCCGAACTCGTGGAACAGCGTCGTGACTTCGTCGTGGGTCAGCAAGGCAGGTTTGCCGCCCACCGGGGCGGTGAAATTACAGGTCAGGAAGGCGACCGGCAGTTGCAGGCCATGTTCCGTCTGGCGGCGTACTCGGCAGTCCGCCATCCAGGCGCCTCCGCGTTTGCCCTCTCGGGCGTAAAGGTCGAGGTAGAAACCCGCAATCGGCTTGCCTTGCTCGGTAATTCTGAAAAACCGCACATCGTCATGATAGCTGGCCACGCTGGCATCTTCCGCTACCTGTACGTTGTAGAGGCGCTCGATGACCTGAAACAGCCCATTGACCACATGAGGGGCGGGAAAATAGGGGCGTAGCTGCTCCTGGGAGAGATCATGGCGAGCCACGCGCAGCTTTTCACTGGCATAGGCGACATCCCATGGCTGCAGCGTGTCGAGCCCGAGCTCATCACGGGCGTAGGCGCTGAGCTCGGCAAACTCTTGCTGGGCTTGCGGCTTGGCACGCTGGGCCAGGTCTTCGAGAAAGTCGAGTACCTGGGTGGGCGAATCGGCCATCTTGGTGACCAGCGAGTAGTCGGCGTAGGTGTCGAAGCCGAGCAGGCGGGCCAACTCCTGGCGCAGGGCCAGTGTTTCTTCCAGAATCGGGGCGTTATCAAACTGACCCGCCTTTGGGCCCTGATCGGAAGCACGTGTCACGAAGGCGGTATACACTTCCTCACGCAGTTCACGGTTGTCGGCATAGCTGACGATCGGAAAGAAGCTGGGGAAGTCGAGTGTAATGCGGTAACCCTCTGCGCCTTTTGCCTCTGCCAGTGCTTTCAGCGTTTCCAGAGCGCTTTCCGGCACGCCTGCCAGCAGTGCCGGGTCGGTGATGTCCTTGTGCCATGCCTGTGTGGCATCCAGCACATGGTTGGAAAACTGATTGGACAGCGTGGAGAGACGCGCCTGTATGTCGCCGTAACGCGCCTTTTGTTCGGCAGCAAGGTCTACGCCAGCCAGGCGGAAGTCACGCAGCGCGTTATCAACGGTGCGCCGTTGGGCAGTGCTCAGGTCGTGCCAGGCAGGACCTTCCTTGAGGGCCTGCCAGCCCTTGAAGAGCCCTTCATGTTGGCCTACCCAGGTGCCGTAGGCCGACAGTTTTTCCAGGCAGCCTTGGTAGGCGTCACGCAGCTCTTGGCTGTTCATGGTGCTGTTGAGGTGCAACACCGGCGACCAGGCTTGAGAAAGGCGGTCGTTCACGGCTTCCATGGGTGCAGCAAAGTTGTCCCACGTAGGGGGCTGCTGAGCGGCTTGCTGAGCGAGGTGTTCGATGGCGTCGCGACCCTCATCGAGCAGTTGTTCTACCGCGGGTAGCACGTGTTCGGCACGAATGTCGGCGAAAGGGGGGAGCTCATGGCTCTCTAGCAGCGGGTTGCGGGACATAGGCACCTCTGGTGGCGGCAGGTTGGTTCGTTCGGGCGCATGAAGCGTCCGTGGATAATGACACAGTGCGGGCAGCCGAGGTCAGTTTCAATGGCGGCATTGGCCTGGGGGCATGCGCCTGCTAGTCTTGCCGCCTTTTGATACGTCGAATCGAGAGCCGCCAAGGCAGGAGCAGATGATGAGTGAAACGCTGGAGCGTTGGGGGTCGAAGCGTGCCTTTATTCTCGCGGTGACCGGTGCCGCGGTGGGGCTTGGCAATATTTGGCGTTTTCCCTATGTGGCGGGGGAAAATGGCGGGGCGGCCTTCTTGCTGATTTACGTGGCGTTTGTCCTGTTGCTGGGACTGCCCGTGATGATGGCGGAAATACTCATTGGCCGCGCTGGCCGACGAGGACCCATGCAGTCACTGGGCGTACTGGCCACACAGGCGGGTGCCTCACCCCACTGGCGCTGGCTGGGGCTGTTCGGCGCGCTGACGGTGTTTTGCATTCTGTCGTTTTATTCCGTGGTGTCCGGCTGGTCGATCGAGTTTCTGGTGGCGTCCATCAATGGCAACTTTGAGGGTGCCAGTGCCGCCGAGATCGGCGCTGGCTTTGACGCTTTTCTGGCCAATCCAGGGCTGCTGATTTTCAACCATTCACTGTTTCTGTTCATGACCATGACGGTGGTAGCGGCTGGCGTCGCGAAAGGCCTGGAACGGCTCAATAATCTATTGATGCCGGTGCTCTATGGCCTGCTCCTGCTGTTAGCCATTTATGCCATGACCACCAGTGGTTTTGGGGCCGCGCTGCATTGGCTGTTCATGCCGTCTTTCGAAAACGTTACCGCATCGGTGGTGCTACATGCCATGGGGCACGCTTTTTTCACCCTGGCCGTAGGGGCGTGTGCGTTGATGGCCTACGGGGCTTATATGCCGGATGAACAGAGCCTGCCGAAAGCCGCTTGTGCGGTGGCCGTGCTGGACATCAGCGTGGCGCTGCTGGCGGGTATCGCGATCTTTTCGGTAGTGTTTGCCCAGGGGATGGACCCGGCGGACGGGCCAGGACTGATGTTCGTGACACTGCCCATTGCCTTCTCCGAGTTGCCTTGGGGCTCCCTGTGGCTGAGCGTGTTCTTTTTGCTGCTGCTGTTGGCAACATGGACGTCAGCCATCAACCTGGCCGAGCCGATGGTGGCCACGTTGCAGGGCCTTGGCTGGCGGCGCAGCGTTTCCACGGCCGTCGTGGCGATCAGTGTCTGGCTGCTGGGGCTGCTGTCGGCGTTCTCTTTTTCTCACCTGGCGGAGTTTCGGCCACTGTTTGGGCGCAACGTGTTCGAGCTGGTCAGCAGTATTCCCCCCGATATCTTCCTGCCCATGGGAGGATTGCTGATTGCCATCTTTGCGGCCTGGGTGATGCCACAGGCTCAGGTGATGCGCACCTTGGGCGTAGGGGAGCGAGGCTTTCTAGTGTGGCAGCGTCTGGTGCGCTGGGTTTCCATTCCGTTGACGTTCATCGTTCTGCTGGGTGGATTGCTATAGTGGTTCTTATGTGGCTGACAGGAGAGTCTTCATGAGCAATGCCTTACGCGCGTTTCACGCACACTCCCCTACGCTGGGCGAGCGTGTCTATATCGATCCGGCCAGTGTCGTGATAGGTAACGTCACCTTGGGCGACGACTGCTCGGTGTGGCCCATGAGCGTGATCCGTGGCGATATGCACCGGATTACCATTGGGGCGCGCACCAGCGTGCAGGACGGCTGCGTGCTGCATATCACCCACGCCAGCGATTTCAATCCGGAGGGCTTTCCTTTGACGATCGGTGACGATGTCACCATCGGTCACAAGGCCATTCTTCACGGCTGTACGTTGGGCAACCGTATTCTGGTGGGCATGGGCGCCATCGTCATGGATGGCGCGGTGGTGGAAGACGAAGTGATCATTGCGGCGGGAGCGGTGGTGACACCTGGCAAACGGCTGGAAAGTGGCCATGTATATGCGGGCAATCCTGCCAAGCCGTTGCGGCCTTTGAAAGAGCAGGAGCGGGCCTTTTTCCCCTATACGGCAAGCAACTACGTCAAATTGAAGGACGAGTTTCTGGCACAGCAAGGTGGCTAGCCTAAACCTTTGGTAAACGGCAGCTTTTTTTATATCAGGCCGTGTTGTAGTCTTCGATAATCTGGTAATTTATCCAGTTTTTCAGAGTGCCACGACATGGCCAACTTTCGCACGCACATCACGGTGGCCGCCGCAGGCGGTACGCTCATGGCCTATATGGGCTGGCAGGCGCAGTGGTGGCCCGCGTCGCAATCCTTGCTGATCATTGCGCTGGTTGCCTTCGGCGGCATCCTGCCCGACATAGACGCAGACCGCTCTCGCTCTATCCGTCTGATTTTCAACCTGTTGTCGGTGCCTACCCTGGTGTTGGGGGTGTTGATGCTGCAGCCTTGGTTGACGCCTGGACTGCTGCTGGTGGCTTGTGGTGGTATCTATTTCTCAGTGCGCTACCTGGCCGCGATTCTTTTCTCCAGATTGACCGTTCACCGAGGTATCTGGCACTCGCTGATGGCGGCAGGGCTGTGCGCCTTGGCGACGGCGGCGCTCAGCTTTCATCTGCTGGAGCAACCCGCCTGGTTGGCCTGGTCGCACGGGGCGGCAGTACTGATAGGTTTCATCATCCACTTGGGGCTGGATGAGCTGTTCAGTGTCGATCTGGAGGGGGCGCGGCTGAAGCGCTCGTTTGGTACGGCGCTCAAGCTGGGTGACAGCCGACGACCGCTCTCCAATCTATTGATGCTCATTGCCATGCTGGTGCTGATACCCTGGGTGCCGCCCTGGGGAGTGCTGCTGGAGTTGATGCATCAGGGATCACTGCTGTGGCGATAATCGTCAGCGCTCAAACCGTGCTTTTTGAGTTTGTCGTAGAACGTCTTGCGCGGGATGCCCAGGTGGCGACACACCTCCGTTACGCGGCCATGGTGGCGCGCCAGTGACTGGCTGATGAGGCTCTTTTCGAACAGTTCTACCTGGCGCGGTAGCGATGGTTCATGGGTATCTGCGGCAACGCCCTCCAGCAAGGCGTCCAGACGATAGTCGAAAGCCGCACCCAGCAAAACGTAACGTTCTGCCAAGTTGCGCAGCTCGCGCACGTTGCCTGGCCAGTCGTGGGCCAGCAGGGCGGCAATGGCCGGGCTGTCCAGCGTCGGCGCTTCCAGCCCGCTACGGTTGGCGGCGACCACGGCAAAGTGTTGAAAAAGGAGCGGGATGTCTTCTCGCCGTTCGCGCAGGGCGGGCAGGGGCAGAGTGACCACATTGAGGCGGTAGTAGAGGTCTTCGCGAAACAGCCCGTCGTCGGCGGCCACCTTGAGATCCACTTTGGTGGCGGCAATGACGCGAATATCGAGCGGCACGGCTTCGTTGGCCCCCAGGCGTTCGACGCTGCGTTCCTGCAGTACGCGCAGCAGTTTGACCTGCAGCGCCATGGGCATGGACTCGATCTCGTCCAGAAACACCGTGCCGCCGTTGGCATGTTCGAACTTGCCGATACGCCGCTCCACGGCCCCCGTGAAAGCGCCTTTCTCGTGACCAAACAGCTCTGATTCGATGGTGTTTTCCGGCACGGCGCCGCAGTTGATGGCCATGAACGGATTATTGCGGCGGGCGCTGCGTTCATGGATCGCGCGAGCCACCAGATCTTTCCCCGTTCCAGTTTCGCCAAACAGCAAGACATCGGCTTCTACCTGGCTGATGCGCTGGATCATGGCTGCCAAGCGCGAAATGATTGGCGTGCGGCCGACCAGGCGAGGCCCGAGTGCTGCGTGCTGGACTTCGAGTTCGGCTTTCAGGCGCAGGTTTTCCAGGCTCAGCTGGCGCTTTTCGATGCCGCGTCTGACGACGTCCAGCAGTTGATCGCCCGCAAAAGGCTTTTCCAGAAAATCCCAGGCACCGGCGCGCATCGCTTCTACCGCCGTCGAGATGTCGCCATGGCCGGTGATCAGAATGATCGGCAGGGTGGCATCGCGATGGTGTAGTTCATGCAACAGGGCCATGCCATCCATGCCAGGCATGCGGATATCGCTGACGATGACGCCTGGAAAGTCGTCGGGCAACGCTGCCAACGCTTGCTCTGCGGATTCGAAGCAGTAGGGGGTGTAGCCGGCCAGCTCCAGGGTCTGGCTCGCGGTGATACGCAGGTGTGGCTCGTCGTCGATCACCATGACCGGCAGTGTCGACGGTTCATGCATGGTTATTGTTCTCCGTTACTCTCTGCAGCTCGCTGGGGGGCGGCACACGCGTGCGCGGCAAGGAGATCGTGAAGCACGCGCCTCCCTCGGCTCGGTTGCTGGCCTGCAGCTTGCCGCCCAAGTCTTCCATGATACGCGATGAGATGGAAAGTCCTAGCCCCAGGCCGCTGCCTGGTGCCTTGGTGGTGAAAAAGGGCTCGAAGATTCGCGAGACATGTTGTTCGGCGATGCCGGGGCCATTGTCGATGACATGGATATGCACGTGATGGGGCGTGGCCTCGGCCTGCAGTGTGAGTGTGGGCTGGGCGGCGTCTTTCATTGCCTGAATGGCATTGCCAATCAAGTTGACGATGACCTGTTCCAGGCGTACCAGATCTCCCTCTACCCATAGAGTCTCGGACGGCCACTGCGGCGTGACCTGGATATTGCCATCGCGCAGGCGGCTATGAAACAGCCGGAGGGCGTATTCGATGCAGGCCTGAACAGAGATGGTTTCGTGCCGTTCGCTGCTCTTGCGAGAAAATTGCCGTAGCTGAGCACTGATGTCGGCCATGCGCTGGGTCAGCTCGACGATTTGCGCCAAATTGGCATCGGCTTTCTCGATGCGCGTCAATTCGATGAAGCGGCGCGCATTTTCAGCATAGGCGCGGATGGCGGCCAGCGGCTGATTGAGCTCATGATTGATGCCTGCCGCCAGCTGGCCCAATACGGCCAGCTTGGCGGCTTGTATCAACTCGTTCTGGGTTTGCTGAAGATTGGCTTCTGCCCGGCGGCGCTCTTCGATTTCATCGGAAAGACGTTGATTGCTGGCCACCAGATCGCGTGTTCGACGCTCCACGCTGGCTTCCAGCTCATCGCGCGCGCGCGCCAGAGTCTGTCGTTCACGTTCGGCAAAGGCTTCCCGCTCTCGGCGTAGCCGTAAACGTTGCCAGCCGATGCCCGCGCCCAGTGCAACGACGCCATAGAGGCCTCCTGCCATCAAGGCGGCCACCCATTGGGCGCTGATCACCGAGTTCAATGGCTTGAGAATATGCATCTGCCAGCCAAATTCCGGTAGCGGTCTCGTCAAGCTGAGGTAGCGCTCTCCCTGCAGCGGGCCATGGGCAAAGCTGACAAGGTAGCTGTCGGGGCCATAGGGGGCCTCTACCTCGATGCCGGAGGGGTCGAGCGGCTCGATGGCATAGCGACGCGTTGCGCGAAGACTTTCGCGCTGCGCTTCGTTGAGGGGGTAAAGCGCATTCATGCGCAGCTCGGGTTGGCTGGCCATGAAAATGATCGAGTCGCTGTCCGTGACAAACAGCTCCGCATCTTGCTGTGCCCAGCTCTCTTCGACCTCATCGAGCAGCACTTTGATGACCAGCACACCATCCGGTGTAGCGTCGGGTGATGTATCGTCCAGCCATACGGGGGCAGAAAAGAAGTATCCCCGCTCCAGCGACTGCGTCCCCAGACCGTAAAAACGCCCCTGCCCACCGGCAATGGCATCGGTGTAATAACTGCGGAAGGCGTAGTTATGGCCAATGAAAGTATTGGGGCGATGCCAGTTGCTGGCCGCAATGGTGTAGGCGTCGCGATCCAGCAGATAAACATCCGACACACCTGCCGTAAAGCGAAAGCGGTCCAGCAGCAGGTTCAGTGACATGGGGTCCTGACCTTCGTGCGCAGCCAGGAAACGCTGGATTCCTTCTCGGGTAGAGAGCATTTGGGGCAGGTAATCATAACGGGACAGGTAGCCCGTCAAGTTGGCTGCCGATAGGCGCAGTTCGTTTTCAGCGTCGTCACGCAAATTGCCAAGCGCTTGCTCTCGCGCCAGCTGTGCGGCTTGCCACATGCAGAGCGCAAGCCCCACCGGCAGGATCAGCAGCCAGGCAAGCCGCCAGCGTGGGCCGGATGAGCTCATGCGGAGGTGCGCGTGCCTTGGGCACGGCGTAATGCGCGCTGAGCGCGGGTTTCCGCGCGGGCCATTTCGAGTAACCCCTCTTCCACATACACCAGATGTTCATGAGCGCGGGCTCGGGCATCTTCTGCGCGGCCATCCAGGATGGCATCGAGAAGCGCTCGGTGCTGCTTCATCAACTGTGAGCGGGAGTCTGGCTTGGCAAACAGGTGCGCCAGATTATCCACGATACTCTGCTCCAGGAGATGGAAGATACCGCGAATGGTGTGCAAGAGCAGGACATTGTGCGCTGCTTCGGCAATCGCCAAATGAAACGCGGCGTCCAGCTTGGCTTCCTGCGCAGGGTCGGCGCCGACGAAACCGCCGTCCAACTCCTCGAAGCGCTGTATCAACACGGCTTTGTCGGCGGGTGTCGAGCGCAGTGCAGCATAGTAGGCCGATATGCCCTCCATGGCATCGCGAAACTCCAGCAGATCCAGGTGAAACTCCTTGTGGCGGGAAAGCATTTCCAGCAAGGGGTCGGTATAGCCGCTGTTGAGCGTCTCGTTGACGAAGGTGCCGCCGCCTTGGCGACTGCTCAGTAACCCGCGGGCAGCCAATTTCTGAATGGCTTCTCGCAAGGAGGGGCGGGATACGCCAAAACGCTCAGCCAGTTCTCTTTCAGGGGGCAAGCGCTGCCCGGGTTTCAGGCTTCCTTCCAGAATCATGCCTTCAAGGCGTTCGGTAATCACATCGGCAAGGCGCTGCTGGCGGAGCGGCGGGTAAGACATGAACAGTAGCTCCAATAATTGGTAAGACCAAGAATAAGCAAATTAAGTGTTCTGCTCAAGCGTAGGTAGTACATCAATCTCGTCGGAAATTGGCTCTTTGAACTAAAGTATGGTGGGCGTGGAGGCCGTGATTCATGTTTTATGTTTGACACGATAGACAGGCCTCTCTAATGTTGTTTCTGTTTTTTTTGTAAATTGGTAAAACCAATTTATATTCTGGCTAAAGTGCTGGCATGCCAAAGAGTCGTAGGTACGCAAGTGCATGTAAGCATGGCTTTTTTGCTGACGTAACAATAACAGCGCAATTTCTCCACAGGGTGCTTCATGATCATTTCTGCCTCCACGGACTATCGCCAGGCTGCCAAGCGTCGCCTTCCACCTTTCCTCTTTCATTATGCGGATGGAGGGTCGTACGCAGAGCACACTCTGCGTCGCAACGTGGATGATCTGCGTGATGTTGCGCTACGTCAGCGGGTGCTGAAGGACATGTCCTCGCTTTCTCTGGAAACCGAGCTGTTTGGTGAAAAGCTTGCCATGCCGCTGGCGCTGGCGCCGGTAGGGCTGGCAGGTATGTATGCGCGGCGGGGTGAAGTGCAGGCTGCCCGAGCGGCCAGCAAAAAAGGCGTGCCCTTTACCTTGTCGACTGTGTCGGTTTGTCCGATTGCCGAAGTGGCGGCAGCGGTCGACCGGCCCATCTGGTTTCAGCTCTACGTCCTGAAAGACCGTGGGTTCATGAAGCATGTGCTGGATCGCGCCAAGGAGGCTGGCGTAAAGACGCTCGTCTTTACCGTGGATATGCCAGTGCCCGGAGCGCGTTATCGTGATGCTCACTCCGGCATGAGCGGCAGGCACGGCCCGACACGGCGTATTCTGCAAGCGGCGTTGCATCCCTTGTGGGCCTGGGACGTGGGTGTCAATGGTCGTCCGCATGACTTGGGGAATGTGTCCGACTATCGCGGTAAGCCAACCGAGCTCGAGGATTACATTGCCTGGCTGGGCGACAACTTCGATCCTTCTATCTCCTGGAAGGATCTTGAGTGGATTCGAGAGCAGTGGGATGGGCCCATGATCATCAAGGGCATTCTTGATGCGGAGGATGCGCGGGATGCGGTGCGATTTGGCGCAGACGGTATCGTGGTATCCAACCATGGCGGTCGTCAGCTGGACGGCGTGCCGTCCACGGCGCGTGCCCTGCCTGCTATCGCGGATGCGGTCAAAGGAGACTTGGCGATTTTGGCAGACTCTGGGGTACGCAGTGGCCTGGATGTCGTCAGGATGATTGCCATGGGGGCGGATACAGTGCTTATTGGTCGGGCATTCATTTATGCGCTGGCGACAGCGGGAGAGGCTGGCGTGACCCACCTGCTCGAGCTGTTTGAAAAAGAGATGCGCGTTGCCATGACGTTGACCGGGGCGCGTACCATTGCAGATCTCGGGCCTGAGTCGCTGGTGTCGAATGCTCTGCGGGTGCTGCCGCAAGAGTAGCTGTGGACAGCGCGGCCTGCGCCGTCAGGGCGCTAATAGATACAGTGCTGCAAGGCTGTGAAATTATTTTACAAAAGCCCTTGCCAACCCGGCAGCGAATCCGTAAAGTACGCATCCGCTGCCGGGGACGCCAAGCGTTACCAGCGGTGAAGAAGGTTGAAAAACCTTCGGTTTGTCAGGAAGTTAGCGTCATCTGTTGGTTGGATTGATCGCTCGCTTCACTCGCTGAAAACAGTCCTTGACAAACACCACGGAATGCGTAGAATACGCCTTCCTCGCTGAGGCAACACGGTTCAGGTCACCGAGCCAGTCGCAGCGAAATGATGACAGTAGTATCGCTCTTTAACAATTTGATCAGGTAATTCATGTGGGCGCTTGCCGATGAGGGTGAATCATCACCTAATATCAAGGCAAGCGAACACCAGGATACTCTTCGGAGTATCACAGTGAATTCGTTTGAACCTTGAGCCAAGTTTGATCCGCTTTTGTTGCTTTCGAGCAGCGAGTAAGGATCGCATTGATCTTAAACTGAAGAGTTTGATCATGGCTCAGATTGAACGCTGGCGGCAGGCCTAACACATGCAAGTCGAGCGGTAACAGGGGGTGCTTGCACCCCGCTGACGAGCGGCGGACGGGTGAGTAATGCATAGGAATCTGCCCGATAGTGGGGGATAACCTGGGGAAACCCAGGCTAATACCGCATACGTCCTACGGGAGAAAGGGGGCTTCGGCTCCCGCTATCGGATGAGCCTATGTCGGATTAGCTAGTTGGTGAGGTAAAGGCTCACCAAGGCGACGATCCGTAGCTGGTCTGAGAGGATGATCAGCCACATCGGGACTGAGACACGGCCCGAACTCCTACGGGAGGCAGCAGTGGGGAATATTGGACAATGGGGGGAACCCTGATCCAGCCATGCCGCGTGTGTGAAGAAGGCCCTCGGGTTGTAAAGCACTTTCAGTGAGGAAGAACGCCTGGTGGTTAATACCCATCAGGAAAGACATCACTCACAGAAGAAGCACCGGCTAACTCCGTGCCAGCAGCCGCGGTAATACGGAGGGTGCGAGCGTTAATCGGAATTACTGGGCGTAAAGCGCGCGTAGGTGGCTTGATAAGCCGGTTGTGAAAGCCCCGGGCTCAACCTGGGAACGGCATCCGGAACTGTCAAGCTAGAGTGCAGGAGAGGAAGGTAGAATTCCCGGTGTAGCGGTGAAATGCGTAGAGATCGGGAGGAATACCAGTGGCGAAGGCGGCCTTCTGGACTGACACTGACACTGAGGTGCGAAAGCGTGGGTAGCAAACAGGATTAGATACCCTGGTAGTCCACGCCGTAAACGATGTCGACCAGCCGTTGGGTGCCTAGCGCACTTTGTGGCGAAGTTAACGCGATAAGTCGACCGCCTGGGGAGTACGGCCGCAAGGTTAAAACTCAAATGAATTGACGGGGGCCCGCACAAGCGGTGGAGCATGTGGTTTAATTCGATGCAACGCGAAGAACCTTACCTACTCTTGACATCCTGCGAATTTGGTAGAGATACCTTAGTGCCTTCGGGAACGCAGAGACAGGTGCTGCATGGCTGTCGTCAGCTCGTGTTGTGAAATGTTGGGTTAAGTCCCGTAACGAGCGCAACCCTTGTCCTTATTTGCCAGCGCGTAATGGCGGGAACTCTAAGGAGACTGCCGGTGACAAACCGGAGGAAGGTGGGGACGACGTCAAGTCATCATGGCCCTTACGAGTAGGGCTACACACGTGCTACAATGGTCGGTACAAAGGGTTGCCAACTCGCGAGAGTGAGCCAATCCCGAAAAGCCGATCTCAGTCCGGATCGGAGTCTGCAACTCGACTCCGTGAAGTCGGAATCGCTAGTAATCGTGGATCAGAATGCCACGGTGAATACGTTCCCGGGCCTTGTACACACCGCCCGTCACACCATGGGAGTGGACTGCACCAGAAGTGGTTAGCCTAACGCAAGAGGGCGATCACCACGGTGTGGTTCATGACTGGGGTGAAGTCGTAACAAGGTAGCCGTAGGGGAACCTGCGGCTGGATCACCTCCTTAAACGATGTCTTCCCCTCGCGGCAAGCGCTCACAATGAATTACCTGATCAGATGATAGAGCAAACGGTAGCTATTTCCGCTTTGTTTGGGCGTTGAGCTCAAGCATACGGCGAAATAACCGGGTCTGTAGCTCAGTTGGTTAGAGCGCACCCCTGATAAGGGTGAGGTCGGCAGTTCAAATCTGCCCAGACCCACCAAATTTTATCCAGCACTGCGTTATTTTATGACTCGCATAGAAGGCTATGCTTCGCCATAAAATGCCTTGTTCTGAATAAAATTACCCGGAAAAGCCATCTATTAATGGGGCCATAGCTCAGCTGGGAGAGCGCCTGCCTTGCACGCAGGAGGTCAGCGGTTCGATCCCGCTTGGCTCCACCATATCGCGTCGTACCAGGTGATACCTCCTGTGCTTCTCGTACCGTTTGTTGGTTTTGTGACCATTGATAAGCCAGAACGCACTGCGTCGTCTTATCACTGTTCATAGAACAGTCGCTCTTTAACAATGTATATCATGCTGACAGAAACGTGTTTAACACGTTTCTACGTAAATTGTATTGTGATACGTCTCAAGCGTATCCGGCAATCGTTATCATTGCGAACCCCAGACTCCTTCGGGTTATAGGGTCAAGCAATGAAGCGCACACGGTGGATGCCTAGGCAGCCAGAGGCGATGAAAGACGTGGTAGCCTGCGATAAGGTTCGGTGAGGTGGCAAACGACCTGCGACCCGGACATCTCTGAATGGGGAAACCCACTCATCACAAGATGAGTATCTTGCGCTGAATACATAGGCGTAAGAGGCGAACCAGGGGAACTGAAACATCTAAGTACCCTGAGGAAAAGAAATCAACCGAGATTCCCCTAGTAGCGGCGAGCGAACGGGGACCAGCCCTTAAGCGTGTGACGGATTAGACGAACAGATTGGGAAGTCTGGCCATAGCGGGTGATAGCCCCGTAGTCGAAAATCTGATCACGTGAAATCGAGTAGGTCGGGGCACGAGAAACCTTGACTGAAGACGGGGGGACCATCCTCCAAGGCTAAATACTCCTGGCTGACCGATAGTGAACCAGTACCGTGAGGGAAAGGCGAAAAGAACCCCGGAGAGGGGAGTGAAATAGATCCTGAAACCGTGTGCGTACAAGCAGTAGGAGCAGACTTGTTCTGTGACTGCGTACCTTTTGTATAATGGGTCAGCGACTTATATTCAGTGGCGAGGTTAACCGTATAGGGGAGCCGTAGGGAAACCGAGTCTTAACTGGGCGACACAGTCGCTGGATATAGACCCGAAACCGAGCGATCTATCCATGAGCAGGGTGAAGGTTGAGTAACATCAACTGGAGGCCCGAACCAGGATCTGTTGAAAAAGATTTGGATGACTTGTGGATCGGAGTGAAAGGCTAATCAAGCTCGGAGATAGCTGGTTCTCCTCGAAAGCTATTTAGGTAGCGCCTCACGTATCACCGCCGGGGGTAGAGCACTGTTTCGGCTAGGGGGTCATCCCGACTTACCAACCCGAGGCAAACTCCGAATACCGGTGAGTGCAAGCGTGGGAGACACACGGCGGGTGCTAACGTCCGTCGTGAAAAGGGAAACAACCCAGACCGTCAGCTAAGGTCCCCAAATCCTGGTTAAGTGGGAAACGATGTGGGAAGGCTCAGACAGCTAGGAGGTTGGCTTAGAAGCAGCCATCCTTTAAAGAAAGCGTAATAGCTCACTAGTCGAGTCGGCCTGCGCGGAAGATGTAACGGGGCTAAACCAGGTACCGAAGCTACGGGTTCATCCTTACGGATGAGCGGTAGAGGAGCGTCGTGTAAGCCGATGAAGGTGTGTTGAGAAGCATGCTGGAGGTATCACGAGTGCGAATGCTGACATGAGTAACGATAAAGGGAGTGAAAAACTCCCTCGCCGGAAGACCAAGGGTTTCTGTTCGACGCTAATCGGAGCAGAGTGAGTCGGCCCCTAAGGCGAGGCCGAAAGGCGTAGTCGATGGGAAACGGGTCAATATTCCCGTACCGGACATGATTGCGATGGGGGGACGGAGAAGGCTAGGTGAGCCAGGCGTTGGTTGTCCTGGTGAAAGTGAGTAGGCTTGGGTCTCAGGTAAATCCGGGACCCTCCAAGGCCGAGACACGAAACGAAGACACTACGGTGTCGAAGTCATTGATGCCACGCTTCCAGGAAAAGCCTCTAAGCTTCAGATCATGTGCGACCGTACCCCAAACCGACACAGGTGGTCAGGGTGAGAATCCCAAGGCGCTTGAGAGAACTCGGGTGAAGGAACTAGGCAAAATGGTGCCGTAACTTCGGGAGAAGGCACGCCGGCGTAGGGTGACGAGACTTGCTCTCCAAGCCCGAACCGGTCGAAGATACCAGGTGGCTGCAACTGTTTAGTAAAAACACAGCACTCTGCCAACTCGCAAGAGGACGTATAGGGTGTGACGCCTGCCCGGTGCCGGAAGGTTAAGTGATGGTGTTAGGATTCGTCCGAAGCTCTTGATCGAAGCCCCGGTAAACGGCGGCCGTAACTATAACGGTCCTAAGGTAGCGAAATTCCTTGTCGGGTAAGTTCCGACCTGCACGAATGGCGTAATGATGGCCACGCTGTCTCCACCCGAGACTCAGTGAAATTGAAATCGCCGTGAAGATGCGGTGTACCCGCGGCTAGACGGAAAGACCCCGTGAACCTTTACTATAGCTTCACACTGGACGCTGATGTTGCCTGTGTAGGATAGCTGGGAGGCTTTGAACCTCGGACGCCAGTTCGAGGGGAGCCAACCTTGAAATACCAGCCTGGCATCATTGGCGTTCTCACTCAGGTCCGTTATCCGGATCGAGGACAGTGTGTGGTGGGTAGTTTGACTGGGGCGGTCTCCTCCCAAAGCGTAACGGAGGAGCACGAAGGTACCCTCAGCACGGTCGGACATCGTGCAATGAGTGCAAGAGCATAAGGGTGCTTGACTGCGAGACAGACACGTCGAGCAGGTGCGAAAGCAGGTTCTAGTGATCCGGTGGTTCTGTATGGAAGGGCCATCGCTCAACGGATAAAAGGTACTCCGGGGATAACAGGCTGATACCGCCCAAGAGTTCACATCGACGGCGGTGTTTGGCACCTCGATGTCGGCTCATCACATCCTGGGGCTGAAGTCGGTCCCAAGGGTATGGCTGTTCGCCATTTAAAGTGGTACGCGAGCTGGGTTTAGAACGTCGTGAGACAGTTCGGTCCCTATCTGCCGTGGGCGTTGGATGTTTGAGAAGAGCTGCTCCTAGTACGAGAGGACCGGAGTGGACGACCCTCTGGTGTTCCGGTTGTCACGCCAGTGGCATTGCCGGGTAGCTATGGTCGGACGGGATAACCGCTGAAAGCATCTAAGCGGGAAGCCCCCTTCAAGATGAGACATCCCTGAGGCCTAGAGCCTCCTGAAGGGCCCAGCGAGACCAGCTGGTTGATAGGCACGGTGTGGAAGCGCTGCAAGGCGTTGAGCTAACGTGTACTAATGGCCCGTGAGGCTTGACCCTATAACACCCAAGGGGTCTGGTCGTGATGATAACGAAGAGTGTGAACGCACTCGCAACACCGGATACGCGGCAGTGAGCCAGAGCGCTTGCTGACAAGAGACGCACACAATACACGTCAAAAACACCTCAGCATGATATGCATTACCTGTTACGCCTGACGACCATAGCACGCGTGAACCACCTGATCCCATGCCGAACTCAGAAGTGAAACCGCTTAGCGCCGATGGTAGTGTGGGGTCTCCCCATGTGAGAGTAGGTCATCGTCAGGCACTTATTAAGTAGAAAGCCCCGAGCACATTGTGTTCGGGGCTTTTTGCTGTGTGCTGATATTCAAAAACCTTGATATTCAAAAACCTTAGTTACCACTCGATGGGCTCTCCTGCCCAATCCCAGAAGCTGCCGGTCTCTTCGGGCGTGCGTTGCGCCATGACTTCGAGAAGTCGATCAGCGACATACTCCGCTGTGAACAGCTTATCGCTGGGCACCCTGGCCTGAAAGGGCTTGGAGAGTAATGTGTCCGTCGTGCCCGGATGAAGACATAGTACGATGGCTTGCTTGTTGAGACGAGCAATCTCGATGGCCGCCGTTTTCATCAGCATGTTATGGGCTGCCTTGCTGGCTCGATAGCTATACCAGCCACCGTAACCGTTATCGGTAATAGACCCGACACGCGCCGAAAGGCTGGCGATGATGCAGGGGTGCTTCCCTTGCAAGCAAGGCTTGAGTGCTGCAAGCAGCATGGCGGGCGTCATTGCATTGACCTGCATGACGCGCATGAACGCTTCTTCACTTAGCTGTTCGAGGCGTTTTTCGGGCTGGATATGCAGATCTGAGCCGTGGAGCATGCCAATGGTGTTGACCAGCAAGTGAACTGGCCGGTCTCCTGCGGCTTCTGCCAAAGTGTGACGGCCGATGCTGGTCGTCAGATCCGCTACCACGGAGGTGATTTTGTCATGCTGCAGCCCCAGCGGTGAGCGGCTGACGGCGATGATGTGGCCAGGCTGAGAGGACGAGAGTAGACGCTGCAAGATGGCGTTGCCAATGCCGCCGTTGGCCCCTGTGACCACTGCATTGAACTGTTTGGGAAGATGAGGCAGCATGACGACTCCAGAGTTAGACGATATTGCCTAATTGAAGCGTCTTGTATAAAAGTTGTCCAGGTATGTTTTAAGCAGAGGCGTTGATTCGCCCAGGTTGAGCACTATTACGCCCATCAGGCTTGTAGAGAGTTTTTTCAGCGATTTGCCGGATATAATCAAGCATTTCCTGGTTGTGCTTCATGCGCACAGACAGCATTTGTCCGGTGAGGGCGTTCATGCGAGCCACTCGCTCACCTTTTTCCAGCATGTTTTCCCAAACAGGTAAACACTCGGCATCATGGGCTGCCTGGCGAGCACCTAGAGAGCCTTCCGGGTAGCCAAGCTTGTTCTGTACACCACGCCTCAGCACTTCGACGCGCTCCAACTCGACCAGCAGCACCTGCTTTTTATGGGCAAGTTCAGCGAGTGCATCGCCATCGATGCTGCCCTTGGTCAGCTCTTCTTGCTCATGTGTCAGCAATCCAATCAAATCGTCAAGGCGTTGGAGTTGGCTGGAAAGAAGGCGAGATAAGCTCATGACCGGGACTATAGTTCTTTCAAGTTTGCAATGAGGCCATCGGCAATGCGATCAGCACGAATTTCCATGCGCCCTTCACGAATGGCATCACGGATTTCCTGCACTTTGGCCATGTCAATGTCTTGGCTACTATCCGCGCTGAACTGACTCAGTTGCGTCGATTCGCGGGCGGAGTTGGCACTGTCCGGCGTCTTGGGGCCGGTGATTTTTTGAGTGTCTTCACGCTGCTGTGCTTGGTTGGTGCGCACCAGCGGATTAAGGTTGTCGATTTTCACGTTGTGGGCCTCATCGTCAACGTCTGGGCATCTCGGGCTGTGTAGTAACTATCGGCCTGGGCAATGAAGACTTTAGGTGCTGAATCAAAAATCCACCACTAAAATGCCTTGATCAATGACACGTGCCGTCGCGATTTCGCGACTCCCAAAGCGTACTCTGATGATGTCGCCTCGTGCGCCGTTGGCCATGGCTTCTCCTTCACGAGAAACACGAAAACCAGACCCTTGTGCTATGACCGTGACACGCTGGCCCCGTTCAACCAGATGCGGCGCCTGTAGAAAGTGTGCCTGAAAAGAGCTACCGCTACGAATCGGTCGCTGGGCTACCTTGCCGATGATATCGGTTTGATCTGTCAGTGTCTGTGGTGCCAGATTGCTCAAGTTGCCATCCCTCTGGCTCAGCATGTCGGCAGTGATGAGTGTGCCTCGCTCGATGTCGCGTAGCGCGACAACATAGCTACCTACGACGTCGACCTGGGCTTGCATGTACCTGACTTGGCGACCATCGGTGCCACAGCGCACGCCCACCGAAACTCTGCCCACTGGTGGTTGTGCGGTATTGGCTAGAAAAGGGTCCGGCTGAACGCAAGCAGGCAGGTGTGGGGATGGTGGCGTGACGGTGATGACCGCCTCCTGCCCCAGTGCCTGGGTATGCTGATAAAGGAACATATGCACGCTCTCTTCCAACGAGAGGTCACTCGCCTGTGCCCCATGAGGAAGAGCAATGACTATTAATGCTAAGAGTGTTAATAGCTTGCGCATGGCAGCGGCAGAAACGAGAGACAGCGCATGGAGCATGAAGAGGGCCACTCAGTGTGAAAGCTCAGAGTCTACGCAGGCCGGATGCTGCATAGACTCGGCAGTGTAATGCAAAAGTACCCACCGTATCATGGGAAATGCTGGTGGAAACGCTACCTGTTCCATGCTTTAAGATGAAAGCCTCGCCTCTATTATCCATGATCAAGAATTTCCGATTTATTTTTGCCTCACGGCGAGCGAGGGTCGGCATGATTGATCAGCTTGAATCTGCCTTTAATTTTCACCAGCAGGCACTTGGCTTGCGCCAGGCGCGGCACCAGGTCCTGGCCGCGAACATTGCCAATGCGGACACGCCGAATTACAAAGCGCGCGACATCGACTTTGCCAGCGAATTGCAAAAGGCGGTCGATAATGGCCAGGCCCAGTTGCGTCAAGGCGGAGGATTGGCACTGTCACGCACGGCGGATCGCCATTTGGCTGGCCAAGGGCCTGCTTGGCAGGGAAGTGCGAGCACTGATCTGCTCTACCGCATTCCAGATCAACCGAGTCTGGATGGCAATACGGTGGACATGGATCGTGAGCGTACACAGTTCGCTGACAATGCCGTTCGCTATCAAGCGGCTCTCACCATCATTAACAGTCGTATTCAAGGCCTGAAAAATGCGATGCAGCCTGAATAACCTGGTGATAGGAGAATACTAAGCCATGTCCATGTTTTCAGCGTTTGACATCGCTGGTTCAGCGATGAGCGCACAGGCGCAGCGCATGAACGTCACGGCCAGCAATATGGCCAATGCCGACAGCGTCGCAGGCCCGGATGGTGAGACTTACCGTGCCAAGCACGTCTTGTTCGAGACGCAGCTGCAGAGCAACCGCTACGGTATGGGCGGTGTTCGCGTGCGTGACATTGTCGAGGACGACTCACCGTTGCGTCTCGAATATCAACCCAACCATCCCGCTGCAGATGAAGACGGCTATGTGGCCAAGCCCAACGTCGAGCCGGTACACGAGATGGTCAACATGATCTCTGCATCGCGCTCCTATCAGGCGAATATTGAAGTCTTCAACACCACCAAACAAATGATGATTCAGACACTGTCGCTGGGCGAGGGCTGATGATGAATATTGATACCAGTGTCATGAGCAGCGTGAATGGAATAGGCTCCAGCGGGCTGTCAACGCGACAGTCGCAAGAGCTGCGTGAAAGCTTTCTAACATTGCTGATCACACAGTTACAGAATCAGGACCCGCTTAACCCGTTGGAAAATGCGGAGATGACTTCACAGCTAGCGCAAATCAATACCGTGAGTGGAATAGAAGAGCTGAATTCCACACTCAACGGTATTACCGAGCAAATGGATGCTGCCAAATCTCTTCAGGCCGCCGGATTGATTGATAAAGCCGTTCTGGTCCCGGGAAATAATGTCATGGTGAGTTCTGATGCCGAAAATGGTTCTTTTGCTACCCCGTTTGGTATCGAGCTTGCCGTGCCTGCTGAAAGAGTCGAAGTGACGGTCACTAGCCAGTCAGGTGAAGTGGTTTACACCAATAATTTGGGCCGTGTGTCAGCAGGCGTGGAATCGTTCAGTTGGGGAGGTACCACCAACGCGGGTGAAGCCGTGCCAGCAGGTGCCTATCGGGTCAACTTCAGAGCCACCGATGCTGAAGGGGAGCTGCTGGATGCCAAACCGCTGAATTATGCGCTGGTTCAAGGCGTCACGCCCGGCAAGGGGGGCAGTGATGTGCGCCTGGATCTGGGAGCGATTTTTGGTCAGGTTTCCATTGATCAAGTGAAACAAATCCTCTAACCACTTTTTCTTTAACGAATTTCGAGGGATCAACAATGTCTTTTACTACCGCCGTCTCGGGGATTAACGCCCAGGCAGAAAGACTGAACGTGGCAGGTAACAATATCGCCAACTCACAAACCGTGGGTTACAAAAGCTCAAGCGTGCGCTTTGCCGACGTGTTCGCGGCTTCACAGGGGATTGGGGTGCGCGTGTCTGATTCACGCCAGGACTTCACCCAGGGCAGCATCGAGAATACCGGTCGTAACCTAGATTTGGCGGTGGCGGGAGACGGTTTCTATCGCCTGGAGCGTCCATCAGGTGAAGTGGGCTACTCGCGCAATGGCGAGTTCAGCTTGACATCCAATGGTTTCATTGTAAACGCTCAAGGCGATCGCCTGACGGGTTATGGTCTGGATCAAAACGTTGATCAAGAGGCCGTCAGAGCTGGCACCGCACTGCCGTTTCCTTTTACTGATATCCTCGTTGGCGGCGCCCCACAGGCACTGCAAGTACCTGCTGATGACCTGCCTGCGCGCCAAACATCAGAAGTTAACGGTATTTACAACTTGGATTCGCGGGCTCAGCCAGGTGAAGATCTGGTCACCAATCGGTTCCGTATTCAAGCTGGCGAGGATCAGGCTGACCTGAGCCTTAATTATCACTTTAGCAACAACTACACGACTTACGACTCGCTTGGCAACCCTCGTCAGGTTACCACTTACTACGAAAAAGTTGCGGATAATACTTGGCTTGCAACGATCGCAGTCGACGGCCAGCTTCAAAGCGCTAACGGTGGCCCATTTGACCCTGAAAGTGATACTCCGCAAGCCTTTTTGCTCAACTTCAACCAAAACGGTCAGCTTTTAACCAAAGCCGATGTCGTGGCTGTTGACGGTTTTGCAACCGAGCCCAACAGCGCATTCGATGCGTTAGCCAATTCTGCCGTGGTGGGTGTTACTGCCGTATCCGGTAGTTTCAACTATACACAAGACGGCAACGGCCCTTATATTCGTAACTCCAGTTTCTACGCTGAAGGCGATGCCGGGCGCATAACTGCCAGCTTGGATCGGATAGAAAACTTTATCTCTAATGGCAGCAACGTGCAAAGTGGTAGCGCCATCGATATCACGATTCCCGGTGTTCAGGGTGCCAATAACCCGTTCACCTTCGCTTTCAATTTTGCCGGTAGTTCGCAGTTTGCCAACACTTCCCAGCAAAATGAGCTGAATCAGGATGGTTATACCTCGGGTGCATTAGCGGGTATCACCGTGACGGAAGATGGCACTATTGTACGTAACTTTACCAATGATCAGTCGCGCCCGGCCGGGCAGATTGCCTTGGCGAGTTTCCGTAACAACGAAGGTCTCGAACCTCTGGGTAACAACCTGTGGGCGGCCACGAATAGCTCCGGCTTGGCTAACCTTGGGGTGCCTGGCTCAGGCCGTTTTGGTGCCATTCAGGCGGGTGCCGTAGAAGCGTCTAACGTCGAGCTGGCCAAGGAGCTGGTGGATACCATTATTGCGCAGCGTGCTTATCAGGCTAACTCCAACACGATCAGCACCCAGGACGAGCTCCTGCAGACCATTATTAACCTCTAATAGTGGCGTCATCGCGCTAAGGAGCACGCTGTGGATCGTATGCTTTACACCGCCATGAGTGGCGCAAAACACACCATGGACCAGCAGGCAGTGGTCAGCAACAACCTGTCTAACGTTTCCACGGCAGGGTTTCGCGCCCAGCTGCAGGCGGTACGCTCAGTGCCCGTGCAAGGCGATGGCGTGTTGCCGACCCGTGTGTCGGCCGTTACCACGACGCCGGGAACCGACTTCTCGCAAGGCCCCATCGAGCGTACCGGCCGAATGTTGGATGTCGCCATGCAAGGCAATGCCTGGATGGCGGTGTTGGCGGAGGATGGCACCGAGACGTATACCCGGCGCGGCGACCTGCAGTTGGATAGTGATGGCGTGCTGCTAAGCGTTGGCCGCCCAGTGATGGGGGATGCGGGCCCCATTGCGGTGCCTCAAGGCGCGCAGATCTCCTTTGGCGCAGATGGGACCATCAGCGCCATTCCTCAAGGCGAGGGCCCCGCAGCGATGGTGGACGTTGGTCGCATCAAGCTGGTCACGCCAGATCAACAGGCACTGATACGTGGCGACGATGGCTTGTTCAGAGCGCCGCCCAACGAGGATGGAGAGCCTGGCACCTTGCCGGCTGACGAAGACGCCCGGTTGGTCAGTGGCGCATTGGAAGGAAGTAATGTCAGTGCCGTCGATGCCATGGTGTCCATGATCGACGTTGCGCGGCGTTATGACATGCAAATGAAAATGCTGAGCACGGCCGATGAGAATGCGCAGCGTGCCAACAGCATCCTATCGATTCAAGGCTAATCGCAGCCACTCAGCCAAGGGAACAATGCCATGATCAAGTCTTTGTGGACTGCCAAAACCGGGTTGGAGTCACAGCAAACCAAGCTCGATGTCATCGCCAACAACCTGGCGAACGTCAGCACCAACGGTTTCAAGCGCTCTCGTCCGGTATTTGAAGATTTGCTGTATCAAAACATGCGCCAACCCGGTGCGCAGAACAACATTCAGGACCGACTGCCCTCGGGCATGCAGATAGGGACCGGTGTGCGTGCTGTTGCCACAGAGCGCTTGCACACACAGGGTGGCCTTGAAGAGACCGGCAATTCTCGTGACTTGGCCATCAATGGCGAGGGCTTTTTCCAGGTGTTATTGCCCGATGGCACCATTGGCTATACTCGCGACGGTAACTTTCAGTTGAATGAAAATGGCCAGATGGTCACGGCGAATGGTTACCCCCTCGAACCCGCCATCTTTATCCCTGCCAATGCACTAGCAATCACGATTGGTGAAGACGGAACCGTGAGCGTCCGTCAGCCGGGTATTGCTCAGGATGCAGACATCGGCCAGATCAACGTCGCTTCGTTCATCAACCCGACGGGTCTGGAAAGCATCGGTGGCAACCTGTATCTGGAAACCGGTGCGTCAGGTGCGCCCAACCAGAATGTACCGGGTAACAATGGCGCTGGCCGTCTGTTCCAGGGGTATGTCGAAACGTCTAACGTCAATGTCGTTGAAGAGATGGTCAATATGATTCAGACGCAGCGCGCGTATGAAATCAATAGCCGCGCCATTTCCACCAGCGATGAGATGTTGGCGCGCTTGAGCCAGCTCTAATGCTGCCGATTCGTAGAGCATAGAGATAGGGTCGCGTTATGTTAGAACTTCATGGCAGTTTGCGCCGTTTGGCGCTCGTTGGAATGGCAGTGTTCATTCTGATGGCGGCAGGGTGTGCGCAGATACCACGCGCCTCGGTAGTCGGCGAGCAAGAGCAGATCAATATCGTCGATCGTCCGCCTCCCGTTCCTAATGGCTCTATTTATCAAGCCAGGCGTGGTTATCAGCCGCTGTTCGAAGATCGGCGCCCACGTACGATTGGCGACATCCTGACCATCGTGCTGGACGAGGAAGTCAGTGCCAGCAAGAGTGCGCAGTCGAATGCCAATCGTAGCGGGTCGGCTAGCCTGGATATCGCACAAATACCGGAAATCATCGATTTTCTGGAAGATTTCGGGTTCGATGTTTCGTCAGACAATATCTTTGCGGGTGGCGGTGGTTCCCAGGCCACGAACTCGTTTACCGGCACCATCACCGTCTCCGTTCTGGAAGTGATGAACAACGGTAACCTGCGGGTGCGTGGTGAGAAGCAGATCGCCATCAATCAGGGAACGGAGTTCATTCGCTTCTCTGGCGTTGTGAATCCCCGCACGATCACTGCCCAAAATACGGTGCCATCCACTCAAGTGGCGGATGCCAGAATCGAGTACGTCGGTGATGGCTACATTAATGAAGCGCAGCATATGGGTTGGCTACAGCGCTTCTTCCTCAATGTATCGCCTTTCTAGGCGTGTTGATCCGTTCGACAAAAGAGGCCTGCTGCAATATGGCGAATCTGTGGAAGGTGAGTAGTCCCATTAAAGCCCTGTCGTGCGTAATGGTATGGGTGTCTTGTTGCCTTTTGGCGCTACCCGCTCAGGCTGAGCGGGTTCGTGAGCTGGCCAACTTTGCTGGCGTTCGCGACAACCAGCTGGTGGGGTATGGCCTGGTCGTAGGCTTGGATGGCAGCGGTGACCAGACCACGCAAGCACCTTTCACCAGCCAGAGCTTGACGAACATGCTTTCCCAGCTGGGTGTCACCGTGCCTCCGGGTACCAACCTGCAGCTGCGTAATGTCGCGGCCGTCATGGTGACCGCCGACTTGCCGCCGTTCTCCAGGCCTGGCCAACGACTCGATGTCGTGGTGTCGTCCATCGCCAATGCCAGCAGCTTGCGTGGCGGTACGCTGTTGATGACGCCTTTGAAGGGTGCCGATGGCGATACCTATGCCATTGCTCAGGGCAATATGCTGGTGGGTGGGGCCGGCGCTCAGGCGGGTGGCAGTAGCGTACAGATCAATCAGCAATCTTCTGGCCGGATCCCCAATGGTGCTCTGGTCGAGCGTGAAGTGCCGCTCAACCTGGGTGGCAATGGTGGCGCGCTGGAACTGCAGCTCAACGACGCTGATTTTGGCACCGTGCAACGCATGGTCTCGGCGATCAACAGCGAGTTTGGACGTTCGGTGGCATATGCCAGAAATGGCCGGGTGATTGCGCTGGATGGCCCCATGGACGCCAACGAGCGGGTCAACTTCATGGCGCGTGTCGAAAATGTGCAAGTGACACCTACGGAAGCACCTGCCCGCGTGGTCCTGAATGCGCGGACCGGCTCTGTGGTGATGAACAGTGCGGTGACTCTGCGTCGTGCAGCGGTCGCCCATGGCAACCTCTCCATCATGATCGATACCCAGTTTGGGGTAAGCCAGCCCAATCCACTGGGCCAGGGTGAAACGGTGGTCGTGCCCGATGCGGATATCAACATCGAGCAGCAGGAGGCGTATTTGCAGATCGTCGAAGGCGCGCAGCTCAATGAAGTAGTCAATGCGCTGAATGCTCTCGGGGCGACACCACAAGACTTGATGTCGATTCTCGAGGCGCTCAAGGCTTCTGGCTCATTACGCGCCGAGCTGGAGATCATTTGATGAGCATGGGAGACATGACGAGCCAATTCGCGTTGGACATGAATGGCTTTCAGCGCCTTCAGCATAACGCTCGGGTCGACCCCGAGGCGGGTGTGCAAGGTGCTGCCCAGCAGTTTGAAGCGCTGTTCATTCAAATGATGGTCAAAAGCATGCGCGATGCCACGCCAACGTCAGGCCTGATGAACAGCCGTGACATGAGTTTTTATCAGTCGATGATGGATCAGCAGTGGTCGCAGGTCATGGCGTCTCGCGGCATTGGGCTGGCGGATGCCTTGATCGACCAGTTGCAGCGTCAAGGCGCCATTGGCAAAGCGTCGGATGCCGACCAGGAGCTTCAAGCACTGATCGCCGGCATACCTCGTGGGACACCCAGAGTGCTGGATAATCCGCTTCAGCCACCAGAAACATGGCGTGATGACAACACTGGCAATGGTCGTTTCTATCATGAGCTGGATATCGTTCGTCAGCGTGAGGCTCGTCAGGTCGAGAGCCAGGCCGCCACCCCGCGAGCGGCTCATCCGCATGAACACGTCGAGCGTTTCATGAACACGCTGGCGATGCCTGCGAAAGCGGCGAGTGCGGCCACGGGTGTCCCTGCTGAGTTGATTCTTGCCCAGGCGGCGCTGGAAACCGGTTGGGGAAGGCATGAGATAGCCACCCAGCAAGGGCGTAACAGCTTCAATGTGTTCGGCATCAAGGCGGGTAGTCACTGGCAGGGGAACACGACCAATATCGTGACCCACGAATATATCAACGGTCGACGCACACAGGTCGTCGATGCTTTTCGTGTCTATGACTCGTTCGAGCATGCGTTTACCGATTATGCCCGGTTGATTGGCAATAACCCTCGGTATGCGGGTGTCGTGCAGGCAGGCTCACCAGAGCAGGCCGCACATGCACTTCAGCGCGGTGGGTATGCGACCGAC
Organism: Halomonas sp. NyZ770; assembly: GCF_020616575.1. Taxonomy (NCBI): domain Bacteria; kingdom Pseudomonadati; phylum Pseudomonadota; class Gammaproteobacteria; order Oceanospirillales; family Halomonadaceae; genus Halomonas; species Halomonas sp. NyZ770. Next base: position 110,126 of record NZ_CP085143.1, read on the forward strand.
CCACGTTATGCCGAGAAGTTGATCGCGGTAATGAACACCATGGGTCCCCTCGGCACATCCAGCAACTTGTTGGCGGATGCTCGCTAGCATGGCGGGGTATTCAAGTTTTTCTGCGCATTGCCGATAACCAGATATCGGCCTAAGGAATTGAACCATGAGCATGTTTTCGATCGGCTTGAGCGGCCTGAATGCTGCGCAGAATGCCTTGAATACGACCAGTAACAATATCAGTAACGTATATACACCCGGCTATAATCGAGAGTTGACCTTGTTAGGTGAGGGTCGCGTTGGCGGTGGTGTGCGCGTTAATGATATTGAGCGGCAGTTCAATACTTATGTTGCCAACCAGCTCAATGATGCGAAGACCCAGTCGAGCGCGTTGGCTACTTACTATAATCAGGTTTCCCAAATTGATAATCTGCTGGCTGACCGGGCGGCAGGTCTATCGCCCTTGATGCAGAACTTTTTCTCTTCTCTTGAGGATTTGGCCAGCTCACCTTCCGACCCAGCTGCGCGACAAGGCGTCCTGGGGGCTGCGAACACACTCAGTGCTCAGTTCCGCTCTTTTGACGGTTACTTGCAGGACATGCAGACCAACATTAATAGCCAGATACGTGATGAGGTCGTTCAAATTAATAATACGGTTGAGCAGGTGGCTTCCTTGAATCGAGAAATTTCTCTAGCTCGAGCCAGGACGGGAGAGGCTCCCAACAGCTTGCTCAATCAGCGGGACTTTCTGGTTTCAGAGTTGAATGATCGCTTGGATATTAAGCTAAATGTCCAGGACGGGAAGACGTACAACCTGAGCCTGCCCAATGGCCAACCCTTGGTGAGCGGTGTCAATGCCTTCAAACTCGAGGCTATACAATCCGACAATGACCCTCAGCGTATCGTTGTGGGCTATCGGAATAGCAGTAATAATGTTATTCAACTGGATGAGTCTGCCATCAAGGGCGGCGCGTTGGGCGGCCTGATGGCCTTTCGCTCAGAAAGTCTGGACAAAACTCAAAATCAGATAGGGCAATTGGCTGTCTCTCTATCGGTAGCTTTCAATGAGCAGCACAAGCAAGGTCTGGATCTCGATGGCCAGCAAGGCGGCGACTTCTTTCAAGTCCGCTCCCCCCAGGTATACAGCTATTCATCCAATAGCTCGCTCGCTACTGTCAGCATCCGCTTCGATGCAACCAATATGGATCAGCTCCGCGCGACAGATTACACCGTCAGCTTTGAGGGCGGAGAGCCAACGGTAATACGTAAAGATAGTGGCTCAATTGTAGATATTGGCAATGGTTGGGATGCCGATAGTAATACGCTCTCCTTCGGAGGCTTGTCCATGACGTTTAGTACGGTTCCACCTGATGGTGACCGCTACGAGGTGCAGCCCTTGCGTCGTGCGGCCAGTGACATGGTCGTTGGTATTACGGATCTGGATAAAATTGCTGCGGGCCAGCCTATCAATCCTGAAGCCCCTTCTGAAGACTGGGTAGCGGCAGGTTCGGGGGATAACCGTAATGCGTTAGCCTTACAGAATTTGCAGAACGACAGGATCGTGGGTGGCACGGCAACCGTTAGCGGTGCTTACGGTGTGCTGGTCAGTGATGTTGGCAACAGAACAAATATCACTCAGGTGAACCTCGATGCACGTCAAGGTTTGACAGACCAGCTACGCGCTGTGCAGCAGTCGGAGTCAGGCGTTAATCTGGATGAAGAAGCTGCCAACCTGATTCGTTTCCAGCAATTTTATCAGGCAAATGCACGCGTGATCGATACAGCAAGCACGATCATGGACACCATTTTGAACTTGCGGAACTAATAAGAGGCTTAGGCGATGCGTGTTAGTACGGTCACCATGTTCGAGCAGAGTACGGCTTCTATAAACCGTCAGCAGAACGAGTTCCTGAAAACGAGCCAGCAAATTGCCAGTGGCCGGCGTGTAGTCAATCCATCTGATGACCCGCAGGCCGCATCACGTGCCGTTGGAGTAGACCAGTCGAAGGCAATGACTCAACAGTATGCTGATGCTCGTGTGTCGGCGCGAAATGCGTTGTCGCAGACGGAAAGCATTCTAAACAGTATCAGCGATGCCGTCATAAGCGCTAAAACATTATTGGTTCAAGCATCCAGCGACACATTGAGCGATGTCGACCGAGAGTCTATTGCCAGTGAGCTAAAAGGCATCTATGAAACGCTGATTGGTCAGGCCAACGCGACGGACGGCAATGGACGCTATATTTTTGGCGGCTACAAGGATAACGCCCCGCCCTTCGTGAAGTCCGCTGATGGCAGTGTCGAATATACAGGTGACAATAACGGTCGTGAGCAGCGGGTCGATGCATCGCGGTTAATGCCGGTCACTGAAAATGGTGTGACCATTTTCCAGCAAGTGCCCAGTGGTGCCGGCTACATCGCCGAGGCCAACGTGGCGAACCAGGGTAGCGTAACCATCAATGGCCCTCAGGTGATCAACGTCAACGACCCTGATTACGGCGATAGCTTCCGTGTCAGGTTCGCAGAAAATGGCGCCGGTGAGTCTATTTACACCTTGCAGCAGTTCGATGGCGCGGCCTGGCTGGACGTTGCTGGACAGGTGGGGCAGCCCTACGATGCCAGTGGTCAACAGTTGAGCTTTGGCGGTGTCAACGTAACGCTGCGCGGTCCTTCCGAAGCAGGCGATGAAATTCTTGTCGCGCGTTCAGGGAGCGAGCAACGACCAGCAGACCTGTTCCGTACCATGGAAGCGGCCATTCGTGTTCTGGAGACGCCTGCAGAAAGCAGTAGCCAGAAGGCTGCGCTGCGCAACACGCTCAATACCTCGATGCGTGACTTGGACAATGCGTTGGACAATGTGTTGACGGTACGGGCCTCTGCAGGCGCCAGGCTGAATGAGCTGGATGTCATCGACGCGGTCGGCAGCAACCGGATGCTCAACTACGAGCAGACGCTTTCTGATCTTGTGGATCTGGACTATGCCGCGGCGATCTCCGAATATAGCCTGCGTCAGGTAGGTTTGCAGGCGGCACAGCGTGCGTTCGTCGATATCAAGGGCATATCGCTGTTCGATTTTATGTGACCTTGTCTCGCCATGCTGCGAAACGCCCTGCCACTTGCCCAGTGGCAGGGCGTCAATTTATGGGGGCCATGGCTTCGATCAGCCCTTGAGTAAACATCACGCCTTGACTGAACAGCTGTTGTAGAAAGCTGCCCAGGTCGGTCATCAGTACCATCAGCAGCGTCAGGCCCACCAGGATAGACGTGGGGAAACCGATGTTGAACACCGTCAGCTGTGGTGCTGAACGGTTCAGGATGCCCAACGACAAGCTAATGATGAGCAGTGGGCCTGCTAGTGGCAGTGCCAGCAGCATGCCTGACGCAAAGATGGTACCTCCATAGCGGGCAAGCAGCTCGAAGGCGCCAGGGTTCAAGGTCCCGATGCCTATGGGCAGCGTGACAAAGCTCATGATCAGAGCCTCCAGCACCATCAGGTGGCCATTGAAAGCCAGAAACATCAGCAGCGTCACCGTATAGAGAATGCGCGACAACACCATGATGTTGGTGCCGCTGGAGGGGTCAAAGAAACTGGCAAAGGCCAACCCCATCTGCAAACCGATGAACTCGCCCGCCGCCTGCACCACGGCAAATATGATATGCATGACCAAGCCAATGGCCAGCCCTATCAACATCTGCTCGATGATGATGCCGACGCCTGCCCATGACATGAGCGCTACATCCGGCATCGGGGGGAGTAAAGGGGCTATCACGATGGCAATGACGGCAGCGAGTGCCACCTTGACCTGATTAGGCACGCTGGAGTGGCCCCACAGTGGGGAGGCGGTCATGAAGGCCGTAATGCGCACGAAGGGCCAGAAAAACGCGACCAGCCAGCCCTGTAGCTGGGCAAAGGTGACCTCGACCACGGCCTACATCACCATCGCGGGAATATTACTGAACAGGCGATGTGTAAAATCGGTAATCAAGCCAATGAGCCAGGGGCCTGCCACGACCAGTACGGTGAACACGGCAAGAATTTTAGGAATGAAGGTCAGCGTCATCTCGTTGATCTGCGTGGCAGCCTGAAAAAGACTGATCAGCAGGCCGACGAAGAGCGCTGCCAGCAATATTGGGCCCGCCAGGAATAACATTACCCGCATTCCTTGGTAGGCAAGGCTCATCACCATCTCTGGCGTCATGCTCGTTCTCCTTACCGTCCCGCGGTGCTAAATCATGTAGAAGCTTTCTGCCAGTGAGCCGATGATCAGTTGCCAACCATCCACCAGCACGAACAGCATGAGCTTGAAGGGTAGTGAAATCGTGACCGGGGGAACCATCATCATCCCCAGCGACATGAGCGTACTGGCAACCACCAGATCAATGATCAAGAAGGGAATGAAGATCGTAAAACCAATCTGAAATGCGGTTTTCAGTTCGCTGGTCACGAAGGCGGGTAGCAAGACGCGCATGGGAAGCTCTTCGGGGCCTTGCAAGGGGCCTATGTCAGCCAAGCGTACGAACAGAGCCAGGTCAGGTTCCCGCGTTTGTGCCAGCATGAATTCTCTGAACGGAATTTGGGCCTGAAGCAAGAACTCTTCGAAATTGATGGCTTCCTGTGTCAAGGGCACCCAGGCCGTGTCGTATACCTGGCTGATGACCGGTGACATGACAAAAAAAGTCAGGAACAGGGCAATGCCCAGCAATACCTGATTCGGAGGCGTGGCCTGGGTGCCCATGGCCGTTCTCAACAGGCTCAGCACGATGATGATGCGCGTGAAGCTGGTCATCATCAATAGCATGGCAGGTAGAAATGCCAGCGAACTCAGGAAGAGCAGCGTTTGCAGCGATAGAGACCACTGTTGGCCTCCATCATCTGTCGGCTGGGAGACCAAGCCTGGCAACTGCTGTGCCTCCACGCCAGGGGAGAGCAAAGACAGCAGGCAGCCCATCAAAAGCAGGCTGAACAGCCACCCGCGTGGTGCTATGGAGCGAAACAAAGGCAGAGCATGGGTCATGGCTTGGGCTGAGAGTCGGTGGTGTGCTGAGCGCCGGAGCGCTTGAGACGATGGTTGGCCAAGGCGCTGCTGAAGCGTTGTGAAAAAGGAGAGGGCGAACTCTCGGCTATGGGGGCAGCGCGGTCTTCAGGAGCAGGCCGCTCGTGGAGCATGGATACTTTTCCACCGCTGACGGCGAGCACGAGCCAGGTATCCTCTATCTCGACGACCACCACCCGTTCGCGGCTCCCAATGGCGGTGCTACCCACCACGCGCAGATGGGCACCATGATCGTAACGGTGCTGCTGCCAGCGTTTGAGCAGCGCAGTGCACACCAGAATGATTGCCACCACCAGTGCCAGCGCTGCAGCGGTTTTTCCAAGGACCGCCATGCCGATCAGGGCATCACCGCCGCTTAACGCATCCACGGAATTCGAAGTCGTCGCGACACTCATCGATTTAGTTTATGAATACGCTCTGACGGCGTAATGATCTCGGTAATACGGATGCCGTACTTATCCTCGATGACGACCACTTCGCCCTGCGCAATCAGATACCCGTTGATCAAAATATCCATCGGCTCACCTGCCAAACCTTCCAGCTCGATGACCGAGCCTTGGGCGAGCTCCAGCAATTGTTTGATCGTCAGCTTGGTACGGCCTAGCTCGACGGTGAGTTTGACGGGGATGTCCATGATCATTTCCAGATCGCGGGTCGCGCCACTGCTGGGTTCACCGCTCAGAGGACGGAAGACATCGTCACTGGCAGGTTTTGCCTTGGGGGCTTCGGGGGCAGGCTCTTCCGTGGCCTCCGATTGCTCGGCAGCTTCTTGTTCCGCCATCGCGGCAGCCCAGGGGTCGTCATCGTCACTGGCGGCATCGGCGCTGGACGATGACTCATCTTGTGCAGACATGGCTTCCGCCCAATCGTCATCAGATACTTTTTGATCGGGTTTGTTTGGGTCTGTCATGCTTTGGGTTCCTTAGCTTTCTGTCGCGTTGAACCTTTGATAAAGTCCTTGGACGATACGTTATTCATGGCCGCATGGTCGATCATGCGCAGCACGCGCAAAGCGCGCTGCTGTCGCTGGCTACCGTATTCACACTCCATCACAGGTACACCATCGACCCGTGCTGTAATCGTGGAGGGGATGTCCATAGGCAGTACATCGCCTTTTTTCAAACCCATCACGTGAGCAATACGGCTGGGGATCTGAGCGAACTCTGCAATGAGCTCGACTTCAGATTGGCGCAGTTCGCTGGCCATGCGCCGTGACCAGGTGCCATCGCTGTCGTGGTTACTGTCATTGATCGGGTTGACCAGCAGGTCCCTGAGCGGCTCGATCATGGCGTAGGGCATGCAAATCTGGAAACTGCTCGACAAATTGCCTACTTCGATATTGAACTTGGTATTGACGACGATCTCGTTAGGCGAATTGGTAATATTGGCAAACTTGGACTGTACTTCCGAGCGCAGAAAATGCACATCCAGCGGGTAGACGACCTTCCACGCTTCTTGATAAGCATCTATGGCCAGGTTCAACAACCGCTGAATGATGCGCTGCTCGGTATTGGTAAATTCACGGCCATCCGACTTCGTGACGAAACGCCCGTCGCCGCCAAACAGGTTGTCCACCACCATGAAGACCAGGTTGGGAGGGAAAACCACCAGCGCAGAACCTCGCAGTGGCTTCATCGACACAATGTTCAGGTTGGTAGGTACCGGAACGTTACGCGAGAAGTCGCTGAAGCTTTGATAGCGCACTGATTCGACCGTGATATCCGAACTGCGGCGGATCAGGTTGAAGAGCCCATTGCGGAAATAGCGAGCAAAGCGTTCGTTGATGAAGTCCAGTGCGTGCAAACGCTCCCTGATGACCCGGTGCTGGGTCGACGGGTCATAGGGGCGTATACGCGTTTCATCCTGTGCGTGAGATGACGTAGCCGCTGGCTCGTCATCACCGCTGACGCCTTTCAACAGGGCATCGATTTCTTCCTGGGACAGTAGATCGTCCTGCGACATGAACGGCTCCAGTACCCGGGATTATTGAACGATAAATTCGGTGAACAGCACTTCCCTGAGATCCAGGGGGGGCTGGTTCTCGGTCAAGGGCACAGACAAACGGCTGATGATAGCCTGAGCAAGCGCTTCTTTACCTTCTGTAGAGGTCAGCTCACTCGCTTGCTTGCCAGACAGCAGAATCAGCAGCCGGCTGCGTACTTGCGGCATGTGCTCTTCGATGATGGCTTTGCTCTGTTCGTTGCCTACCCGCAGTGTGATGCCGGTATAGAGCAGGCGTGACCCGAAGCGATCATCGGCCAGGTTGACCGTGAAAGGTTCGATACGCGTGAAGACGGGTGGCGTCGGCGCTAGCGTTTGCTGTTGGGGCTCCCCCTCCGTTCCTCCACGCTGGTCAAGAACGAGATAGATCGCTGCAGCTGCACCCGCCGAAGAGAGCAGTACCAGTATGATCATTACCAGAAGCAGTTTTTTAGATCCGCCGCTTGATTCAGCCATTGATTTTCCCATCATGATCCCGGAAGACGCTCACTGAGCATTATGCCTGACACGAGTAATTATGAAGAAATGAACAGGCTCATCGGAGGAGCCTATCTCTTGGTTTTGCTAACTGTTGATTCACACACCATGCATTAATTTCGTGATGATATACAGCTATGCGTATAGGTCTACCCGCCCATCCGAGTATACGTTTACCAGGTTAGAAGAGCTGTTGTGGTGGTTGTGTTCGTTAGGCATGTCGCCTTCCTCAACAAGCTGCCCAGGCCTATTCTTATGTTCAAACCTCTCATCCCCAGCGCCCTGGTCACCTACGAAAGTATCACTTAAGGTAATGCCTTGCTCTGCAAGCATTTCCCTTAGCTGTGGGATAGCTTGCTCAAGGGTTTGTCGTACATGCGCATGAGCGGAAAGGAACTGGGCCTGTGTCCCTTGCTCTGTCATTCTTAGGGAGATAGAGAGTGGCCCTAGGTCAGAAGGATTTAATTTCATTTCGATACGCTGCTCCCCGCCCCGCTTGACGAAATGTAATAGTTGCTGCCCAAGCTGTGCTGCCCAGCCGGGACTTGAAATCAGAGCGGGTGACGATGCAAATTGCGCAGCCGTTGAAGGCGAAGGTAGGCTGCCTAATGTGGATGTACCTATGGGCAGTAAAGTGGTTGTTTCGCCTGATACTGCTATTGGTTTCTGGGGTTGGTCGCCCTGCGCGTAACTAGTCGAAGTTGCCATAACATGGCTATCGGAAAGCGGAACATTTTGCAGCATTGACCATGTGTTTGTGGACTCCACTGAAAGTGAGTTGGGCTGGTTTGGCGCCGTTATAAGCATTGCGGGCGAGGACGGTACGATCTGTTGCGTGTTACCTTGAGTAGCAAATAGCACATCAACGGTGTTTGTTATCGAAGGAGTTGTCTGGGCGCGGGGCCATGCATGACCAGCATAGCTTGATACTAATGATATGCGCTGGGCAATTTCATCTAGCTCAGTCAATGTATGGGTTGGCTGGGTAGAGGTATGGCCGCCCGCGGTCTGTGTTAACAGCGTATGTGCTAATTGGCTGATCTGTTTCAGGTGCTCTGCTAGAGGATATGGGGATTGCTTACCATCGGAGATGTGTCGAGAATCCGATTCCCATAGTTGGTGCAAAGTTTGTAAGCCGGAAGTGATCTTTACCAACTCGATTGTTAGTGTTTCGTTTGTATTGCTTGATGATGGCGATAGTGCTGAAGCAGTGGGTACGATAGCAAACGCTTCATGAGTGTCTGCAGCGCCGGGAGAGCTATCGGGAAATAGACTCAGCTGGCTAAAAAGTGACACAGTAACATCTTGCGCACTTGCTGTTTTTACTGCCTCAGTATTTTCAAGTGCACCTTGAATTTGCTGGTGGGTTGGCGATGTACGGGGAGTGTGACGACTCAAAATCTCTAGGCTAGAGGTGATCGTAGTGATTGTCTCCTCTAGTGTTAGGTCGTGCGTTGTTGAGGTAGCCGTTGTCAGAGAGCTTGAAGAATCACTTTTTGGTGGTTGTGCTGATTGCCCGGATGCCGAGAAAAAAATAGTGGGCGATGATAAAAAAGCTTGGGCATTGAAAGAGTCAGGAGTATCAATGATGCCGAGAGCTTCTGGGGCGTGGTGCTCTGGCATTGTGCCGGTAGCTAGCTTGTCGACTGCTTGAAGAACAGCAGTTGCAATAGTCTCGACTGATAGGAGCATCATACCTACCGAGACCGTATTCGCAGCTGCTTGTGTAGGCATAACAATTTGTCTATGAACTTGTTTAGCTACTGTATCTTGGGCAGCAGAAAATGCCGTCGCTATATGAACCTGTCCTTTGGCGAGTGTACGTAAGCTGACAATGGAGTGTGCCAGTCTTTCTTCTGTCGATACCGAAGGAGTACTAGCCGTATAGAGGGTTGTTTCTGGTAGTACTTGATATATATTCATATCATTAAAGAGCGCAGCGTCAGAGCGACCAGATTCGCTGATGGCAGGCTCAGTAGGCTTGCTTGATTCAGTGATAGCTGTTTGTGCCTTCGAGATAACGTGGCCCAGACTTGGGTGTGGCGCTCCTCTATCGGCAAGTGCTGCTATGTCGTCAGGCGTTGGCAAACGCCCCATGCGCGACACCTCGAGCATGGTTTGATGAAACACGCCACGTTCGGTCTCTCCCGCGTTCTGCCTAATTAGGGAGGCCGAGCCAATAGTCTGGCCATTACTGGGTAAAAATAACTGAGTGATAGAATGCATGTTGGTTACCCAGGGCAGCATCAAAGTAGCTTATCAGGGCTCTGGCGAGCCATTCGGTTGGTGACCAACTCATCGTTGGCTTTTTGTTCGTGCCTGGCCTGACGGCGATGCTCTTCCAGCAAGCGGCGTGAAGCCAGTGTATCGTAAGAAGAGAGCCGACGCTGCTCTTGCTGCCAGTGTTGCTGACTTTGCTGTACCCGTTTCTGTTGTGCTGCCAGGGCTTGACGTGCTCGACTCAGTGCCGCGTCAAGAGAGGCTAGAAACTGTTGGTAATTGTACATGGTGGCCGGGTCGATGCCCTCTCTCATCGCCTGCTGCAGACGCTCGGCATACTCCACACGATAACGGCTCAGTGACGCCAGCTGCGCCTCCGTTTGCTGTTCCGTCTGGCGCTCTTGGGCCAGCAGCTTGCCTGCCTGATCGCGGGCATCGCGAGCCAGGCCGGTCAGCATGTCGATCTGATGGTTACTCATTTAGCCTCCCACCACCGTGTGCAGCGCTTGACGCGACTCTGATAGCGTTGCGCACTCATCAATGTTCTGTTGTAAAAAACGTTCCAGGCTTGGGAAGCGGTTGACCGCTTCGTCCAGCCTGGGGTCATGCCCTGGGCTGTAGGCGCCTACGCTGATCAAGTCGCGATTGCGTTGATAGCGTGAGAAAATTTGCTTGAAGGTGCGCGCTTCCTGCTGTTGCTCGGGCGTGACGATCGCTGTCATGGCGCGGCTGATGGATGCTTCGATATCGATAGCGGGATAATGACCTGCTTCTGCCAAGGTACGCGACAAAACGATATGGCCATCCAGAATGGCGCGGGCAGAATCGGCAATGGGATCCTGCTGGTCGTCGCCTTCCGTCAGTACGGTGTAGAAAGCAGTAATGGAGCCGCCTCCGCGCTCTGCATTGCCTGCGCGCTCAACCAGTCCCGGGAGCTTGGCAAATACGGACGGCGGATACCCCTTGGTGGCAGGAGGTTCACCAATGGCCAGCGCGATTTCGCGTTGGGCCATGGCGTAGCGGGTGAGCGAATCCATGATCAACAGTACATTGCGGCCCGCATCGCGGAAGCTTTCGGCGATGCGGGTGGCGTAGGCAGCGCCTTGCAGGCGTTGCAGCGGGGAGGTATCCGCAGGCGCAGCGACGACGACCGCACGCCGACGGCCCTCGGGGCCCAATATGTTGTCAATGAAGTCCTGTACTTCGCGCCCACGTTCGCCAATCAGACCGACCACGATCACGTCGGCCTCGGTATAGCGTGCCATCATGCCCAGCAAGACGGATTTGCCCACCCCCGAGCCCGCAAATAGCCCCATGCGCTGCCCCCTGCCGACACTCAATAGCGCGTTGATGGCGCGAATGCCTACGTCGATTTGTGCTTCAATGGGGGCTCTTGAAAGTGGGTTCAAAGGCCTGGAGCTGAGCGTCGTGCGTGGAGCTTCTTCGATATTCTCTCGGTCATCGAGGGGATTGCCATTGCCATCGAGCACCCGCCCAAGCAGCTCTTCTCCCATCGGAAAGCGTCGCGCGCTATGGCCGTTGCCATCGACCAGTGGGGTGACGCGCGCGCCAGGCATCAAGCCGGAAACTTCTTCAAGCGGCATCAGAAAGAGCTTGTCGCCTGAAAAGCCGACGACTTCTGCTTCGGCAAATTTATCGCTGTCGTTCAAGCGTCCATCGACACCGGGCAATTCGATATGACAGGCGCTGCCCACGGCGACACGTAGCCCAACGACTTCGATGACCATGCCCGTGGCCCTGACGACTCTGCCGCTGGTGCGGTAGTGAGGCAAGCGGCTGACGCGCTGAGTGGTGCGTTGAAGGGCTTTGCGCCAGCGGTGCTGATGCGGGCAGGTGAGCGTGTTCATCGTATCAACCTGACGATGGCGCGCTGTGGCGCTTGCGTAGCTGCGCTTGAACGCTTTGCCAGCGACTTTCAAAGGTGGCGTCCAGCTCGCCTTGCGCACTGGTGACGCGGCAGCCGCCGCGGGCGAGCTGATCGTCAGGCTGCAGCACCCATTGGGCAGCTTCAAGTTCGCTACCCAGGTGCGTTTCAACGAGAGTGTGATCCGTGGGGTTCAGCCACAGACGTTGCTTGCCTACCAAAGGGGGCTCGGTATGCAGAAGCTCGCGCACGACCTGAAGAATGTGCTCTGGGTGTTCATCGAGAGCATCGGCGGCCAGCTGCTTGCCGGTCGCCAGCGCCAGGTCGGCAAGGTCGTGAGCGATGGTGTCGTCCAGCCGTTCAAGCGCCTCGGAAAACTGCTTGGCCAAGGACGCCAGTGGCGCTAGCGTTTTCTGAAGCTGTACATCCAGTTCCTTTTCCGCCTGCGCGCGGCCTTCTTCCAGTCCTTTGGTCAGGCCCTCTTCATGCCCACGTGCCAGGCCAGCCTGATAACCCTCTTCTTCGGCCGCTTCGCGAATCTGGTCATAAATTTTTTGACGCTCGTGTTCTTCTCGTGCGCGTGCTTCCGCAGCGGCTCGCTGAGCAGCCTCGACTTTGCGCTGGTGAGCGCTCGGCCCTTGCAGGCTATCGGCATCAGCGGTTGGTGAAGTGAGTAACTCCTCCATCTGCCAGCGTCGCCACTGGCCGTGACGGTCGAATTCAGGCGAATGAGTATCAGACATACTCATCATCTCCACCGGCTAGCACAATTTCACCTGAGTCTGCCAAGCGCCGCACGATCTGCAGGATGGCTTTTTGCTCGGTTTCCACCTGGGAAACACGGATGGGGCCACGGGCCTCCATGTCTTCGCGCACCAGATCGGCAGCACGCTGCGACATGTTGCGCAGGAACTTGTCCACCAGTGCGTCCTGGGCGCCTTTGAGTGCCACCACCAGCGAGTTGGTTTCCACTTCCTGAAGCACCATCTGAATCGCACGATTGTCCAGGTCGAGCAGATTTTCGAACAGGAACATTTCGTCGATGATCTTCTGAGCCAGGTCTTCGCTGTGAGAACGCACTGTCTCGATCGCGACTTCTTCCTGGGCCGAGTTCATCAGGTTGAGGATCTCGGCCGCGGTCCTCACGCCGCCCATCTTGCTGCGCTTGAGATTCTGGCCGTCCAGCATGCTGGTGAGCACTTCGGTCAGCTCTTGCAGCGCGGCAGGCTGCACACCGCTGAACGTCGCAATCCGCAGTACCACATCATTGCGCAGTTTCTCTTCGAACAGCTCGAGGATGTCGGCCGCCTGATGGCGATCCAGGTGCACCAGAATCGTCGCGATGATCTGCGGGTGCTCGTCACGAATCAGCTCGGACACCATGGAGGCTTCCATGAGGTTGAGTGCATCGATACCAGAGTTTTCCCCAGTAGACTCGAGAATATCCTCGATCAGGCTGGTGGCGCGTTCACTGCCCAGTGCCTTGGTCAAGACGGAGCGGATATGCTCGCTGGAGTTCAGATTCAGTGCGACGAACTCTTCGGTTTCTCGGTGGAACGCCTCCAGCACGGCCTTCATGTCTTCATGGGAGACCTGATGCAGTCGCGCCATCTCGGTGCTGATTTCCTGCACTTCGCTGGCGCTGAGGAATTTGAATACCTCGGCGGCACTGTCCTCATCCAGGGCCAGCAGCAGAATGGCGCTTTTGCGCGCGCCGGTCATTTCGGCAAACGTGCTAGTCATTGGCGTTCATCCAGCTGCGGATAATCATGGCGACCATGCGTGGGTCTTCTTGGGCCATTTCCCGCAGGTCGTTGAGGTTGTGTTCATAAAGTGACGTCTTGCGACGACGCTTGGGTTTGCCGCTGTAGGTATCATCCTCATCGGTGTCTCCCACGCTCTCTTCATCGTCATCTTCACTGCCGATGCTGGTGTTCAAGATGCCTCCAGGCATGGCAGCTGCCACCACGGGCGGTTGCGTGTAGCGCTTGATCAACGGGCGCAAAATCAGCCAGTAGAGCAGAAGGGCAACCAATGCTACCAAGAGGTAGCGGCCAAGGTTTGCCGCCATGGCAAGCGTGTCAGGTTGCTGCCACCAGACTGGCTCCAGGCGGCCATCGTCATCGCTGGCAAACGGCGTGTTGACAATTTCCACCTGATCGCCGCGCAGGTCAGAGAAGCCCATGGCTTGCTGCACGAGGCGCTCTAGCTGTGCCACTTCTTCTTCGCTGAGGGCGACTTGTTCGGCTTCTCCCTCTTCATTGATGACCGTACGGAAGTTCACGACCACGGCCGCTGTCAGGCGCTCGATCTGCCCCAGGCGATGCTGAATGTGCTCGATGCTGCGATCGACTTCGTAGTTGACGACGTCTTCTTGGCGCAAGTTGCGTAAGGCGCCAGGTTCAGTTGTCGTATCCTCGGCGTCGTCATCGGGCTGGTTGATCGGAGAGGGCGCGACGCCTGGTGGCGTATTGCTCAGCGCGCCGGGAATGCCTGATGCCAAGGGGTCGTCGCCATCGTAGGACAGGCTCAGCTGGCGGCTACGAACGGCAGATTCGTTGGGCGTCTGGTTGGGGCGATAGCGCTCCGACGTCTCTTCGCGACGAGAAAAATCGATTTGCGCGGCGACCTGGGCGCGAACGTTGTCGCGTCCCACGATAGGCAGCAGGATGTTCTCGATACGCTGCTGGTATGACCGCTCGACTTCGGTGATGTAGGCAAGTTGAGTGCCGTCCAGATCATTGCCTTGTTGGGAGTTGGCGGTCAACAGACGACCGTTTTGATCCACCACGGTCACGTTCTCGGTGGAAAGCTCCGGAACGCTACTGGACACCATATGGACGATGGCGCTGACTTGGCCTTCGCCCAGAACGCGTCCAGGCAGCAGCGTCAATACGACGGAGGCCTTGGCGGGTTCACGGTCACGAACGAAAACGGATGGCTTTGCCATCGAAATATGAACGCGGACACGCTCGACGGGGCCCAAGGATTCAATCGAGCGTGCCAGTTCGCCTTCCAGGCCGCGCTGAAAGTTGACCTGCTCCGCAAACTGGCTAATGCCGAAGGCCTGATTGTCCATCAGCTCAAGCCCTAGATTGCCGCCTCTGGGAAGCCCTTGCTCGGCCAGCTGGAGCCTGAGAGGGTGGACCTGTGCGCTGGGGACAAGCAAGGCTTGGCCCCCCTGGCTGAACTGATAGGGAACGCCACGGCTGTCCAGCTCGGCAATGATCCGTCCACCGTCTGCCTCGTTCAGGTTGCTGTAAAGCACGCGGTATTCTGGGCTGCTGGCCCACATGAAAAGTGCTGCCACCACCGCAATGGAGGCCGCTGCAGCCACCAGGACAACCACGAGCGGATTGCCGCGCAGTTGCTTCATGGTGCGCTCGAAGGTTGAGGGGGAGGCTGATTCGTTCGCCGCCACTCCGCTTTGCGAAGCGCTTGCTGTCGTGCTGTTTTGACGGCCTGCCGTAGCACCGGTTTCGCTCATGCATCCCTCCAACAGGGTTGGCAAAACGGGTGTCGGCCCAGGCGCATCACCAAAGAAGGCATAGGCTATTTCCGTCAATCGCGGTGATCCGCCAAGCAACTAGGGCGGAATTGTGATGAACGCCATTATGATGAGGTGCGTCCACCATAAATGAACGAAAAGCTTGGCTTTTCACGCGCATTTGTTCGTATGAGGGGGGCTGTGTCGATGGTAGGCTCCTGCTAACACTTTAACCTCTGCGATATGAGGAGTTGGTATGAGTTCGCCCTCCATACAGTCTGCGTTACAGCAAATGCATAGTCTGGCCGCGCAAGCTGCCCAGCCAGTACGTGGCGAGCAGGTCTCGACCGTCGTAGGGCAGGCGGGATTTGGCAGTGAGCTGCAGGCATCTATTCAAAGAATCAATCGTTTGCAGCAGTCAGCCAATGCCAAAGCCATGGCCTTCCAGGCAGGAGAGCCGAACATCGAGCTCAACGATGTGATGGTGGACATGCAAAAAGCCAGCGTGGCATTTCAGATGGGGCTGCAGGTGCGCAATCGCCTGGTGACGGCCTACCGCGACGTCATGAACATGCAGGTGTGAGGACGTGGTTGCTCTGGAAGAACGCGACGCTCTGGCGTCGCGGCACTAGGCTGGGCCTCTGGACAGTAGCAAAATGTGCAGACAGGGCCGTCGCCTCGATGCCGCGGATCTCAACCATCCCGCTCAAGTGGCTGGTCAGCGAATGGAGCCTGTCAGTCTCATGCATTCAAAGAAATCAAGTTCCCTTGAAGTTCCTCCAGTCGTTCGGCCATCACGATGATTTCCTCGGCAGGAATCTGACGGATGACATCGCCGGTTTCACTGTCAATGACGCGGGTGATGATGCGCGAAGACTCCTCGCTGATATCGAACTCGAGTCCGCGTGGTCTCATCGCTTCATTGATGCGTTGTATCGGTTCCAGAAGGGCATCTCGCGTGGTGCTCAACGCCGATGGCGTGCGCTCCTCCGGTTGAGAGGGCGAGGCAACCTCAGGGGGTGTGCGTTGAGCGCGCTCCTGGGGTGCGAGAGTATTGGTAATAGAGACCATCGGGTCGATTGGCAGTGGGCCCATAAACAACGTTCCTCTTTTCAAAGCCGTCTAAGGCTGGGTAACGTAAACTTAGAGGCCGATGCAGGTGTTGGATAGCCTCCAACAATGTTATCGGCGAGATTTTCACAAACTTTATCTTTTCCAGTATAGACAAAAAGAAAAGTCTGATACGCAGCAATCGGCATGCGGAGCCATTGGGGCTTCTGTTATGCTCAGTTCCCTTATTTCAAGGGTGGGTTCACCTGACCACCACGGCTGTGAAAGCGAGGCACGCATGGCAGTCCAGCAAGATGAGTATGAACGTATTTCGAACCCATCCGCCATCAGTTCTCTGCTGAATACCATGATAGAGAGCGGTGGGGTATCGCTTTGCCTTGATGCCCCTGAGGCGCGTCCAGAGCCCATTGTGTTGATGGAGCAGCACGAGGGTGAGACGCTCGTGATGGACTTGTCTTCCGTCGACTATCTGCTGTATCGCCTGGAGCAGGGCGAACGCTTCTTTCTGCGTGGGCAATCTCAGGGCAAGGTGATACGCACGCCTCTGCTCGTCCTGACGGAAACGCGTCGCTCTGGTGGGCGCTATCTGTGCTGCAGCGACTACCCGGAGTCGGTAGACGTCCTCCAGCGCCGTGAGTCATACCGTGCCGAGTTGCGTATGGGCATGGTGGTGTCGGCGACCGTTTACGGCGATGGCGAAGAAGGGGTGCAGGGTGAGTTGCGAGACCTCTCCCAGGAAGGGTGTCAGTTGGAGCTGCCGTTGGCAGCGAGTGGCGTGCTGACCGAGACCTCGGAGCCCATGCGTTTGGTGTTTGCCTTTCCGGATGGCACTCAGTTCGACGTGCATGCCGTTGCTCGTCATCAAAAAACAGACGCAGAGCGCCACCTGCTGCGTGTGGGGTTCCGCTTTGCTGGCTGCACCTCCGAGCAAGAGCGGCAGATCTGGTACTTCGTCTGTGAAATCGAGCGTGAGGCCTCGCGTTACAAGAAAGAGTCCCAGGATGAGCGTCAGCCCTCGCCGCTGTTCGAGCAGCCCGGCAAGCGCACACCTGACAGCGAGCATGTTGGCAGGCGGGACATTCGCCGATATGCCACCCCAACCGCCAGGCGTCTGGTCAAGGTGGCCGCCTATCTGGACGCTCAACTGCTGATGCTGCAGCAAGGTCACGATGTCGACTCGCGACAGCTGTCTCGTAATGCCGACCGTATCCTGCAGCTTCATGAAGAGGATCGCGAGGCGCTCTTGTTCGCATCTCGGTGCCTCTCCATGGAGCCCTTGCTGGTGCGGCATGGGATCGCTGTGGCTATTCACTTGCTCGACCTGGTGGGTGGCAATATGCCCCGCGACGTGCGCAAGGCCATCGTTGCCAGCGGCCTGGTCCATGACCTCGGCAAAGCCCTGATCCCCCAGGTGGTTTTCAAGGCGCCCAATTTCGAGCCCAATCATCGTCACGTGTTGAGCGAGCATGTGTCGCTGTTGCTGGCTCGCTTGAATACTTGCCAGTGGTTGTCGGCCACGGTGGCGCAGGCGGTCATTGGTGGAATCAACGAGCGCCTCGATGGTAGCGGTTACCCGGATGGCTTGACGGGAGAGGACATTACCGAGCTGGCCAAGGCGAGCGCCGTGGTCGACGTGGTGGAGGCCATGAGACGGGATCGGCCGGATCGACCAGCACGCACTGCCCAGCAGATCTATCGGCATTTGCTGAGCCATCCCCATCAGTTCGATGCACGATGGATCAAGCGCTATATCGAGCATTTCAGGACGTTGCCCATTGGCTCGCTCGTGTACTTTGCCAGTGAGCAGATGGGATGGATCGTGCGCCTGGATGACAACGGGGCGCCCTTTGAAGTGGTGTTGACCCAGCAAGCCGAGCCGCCTGTGCGTGAGAGCCTGCTGGGCGTCGTGCGCGGAGATGTGTTGGAGCGGCTTGGTAAACCGATGAGAGAAGTGGCGGTTTCTACTTGAGTTCTTTTGATCTGGATCATTCGTAGCGATCGCACGGCAAATAAAGCCTGTGCTCATTAAAGTCCGCTGTTGCGGCGCCGATATATCAGATAGCGAGCAATTATGCCGAATCTCAATTATCCAGCAGTGTATAGCCACCTTTTGGCTACTGCCTTTACAAGGAGAGCCCACTAATGACTTACACTCGCAGCGGTGCGGCCTACGGTCGAGGGGCAAGCGCTTACGCCCGCGTTGGCGTTGAAAGTGGCGTCATGTCGGCAGACCCTCATCAACTGATCGTCATGCTGTTCGATGGCGCGCAGGCGGCGATCCGTGCGGCGCGTATTCATATGCAGGCGGGCAATACCGTAGAGAAGGGCAAATCCATCTCCAAGGCGCTGGATATTGTCAATAACGGTTTGGCTGCGGCGCTGGATCAGGAGAAAGGGGGCGAGATTGCCGAGCAATTGGCATCGCTCTATGACTACATTGCCCGTTTGCTGCTGGCTGCCAATCTGCGTAACGATGAAGAGAGCCTCAATCAGGCGGATCGTCTGCTTGAGGACATTGCCTCTGCATGGCGTGAAATTGGTCAACGGCAAAGTGCGTGAGGCAACATGACAGCTTCCGAAACAGCAGCCCAGGGTAACTCCCAGCAAGCGCTCATCGATGCCTATGCAAGGCTGCTGGTGAGCGTGAATCACATGCATGAGCTTGCAGACAAAGAGCAGTGGGCCGAGCTGATAGAGCAACGCAGCAACTATGTAGTGTTGGTGGAAAAGTTGCGCGAACTGGACAGCCTGGTCTTGCTGGATGACGATGGCAAGCGTCGCAAGTCCGAACTGCTCGAGCATATCCTGGAGCATGACGTGGAAATTCGGCGTCGTCTCGTAGCCAGGCGAGACGAGCTGGGTAAATTGATCAGCGTGACCCAGCGTCAGCGAGACTTGCATCGCGCTTATGCTCCTCAGCAAGGTGGAAGTGCCTTTGCTGCGGATATCGCCAAGGATGAGGGGGCCTCGTGAGTGGCATCACGCCACTCATTGATACGCTGTTACATCAGGTGCTGGGTCGCCAGGCTGAGGCCTCTTCTCTTCGCGCCTTGAACTCGCCAGTCCAGCCAGTTTCCCCGGGCGAGGGGCCAAGAGCCTTGCAGGGGGATGCCAGCCTCGATGGGCGGCCTCTCAATCCGCTGCTGGGCGACCTGCGGCGTTTGTCTGGCACGGCAGAAGGGCTTCGACAGCCTCCGGCCGGGAATGCCACGCCCAACGCCACGCCAAGTTCGACCCAAACGCATTTCAGTCCTGCGGCGCGCACCATTGCCGACGTGCTGCTACGGTTTCCTGCGCCTCCCGCCGTCATCAGGCCGGCTGCCCCGCTATTGTCACCTCAGGAGCCGCTGTCGACGACACAGGTGGCGAGCCGTCTGGAGGGCAGTATTCGTGATAGCGGGCTATTTTACGAATCTCACCTCAAGCGCTGGTTTCAGGGCGACATGCCTCGTCAACAGCTTCTGCGTGAGCCACAGATGCAGCCAGGGCCTCGTCCTGCGTCCCTGCCCATGTCGGCCATGATGCCGCTGGCTGCTACCGGGATCCCCACGGGTGCGTCGTCTCAGGGCAGCGCCATGACCATCTTGCCCAATCTTCCCCTGATACCCGTCAAAGGGGGCGATGCTTTGCTGGAGCGGCCTTTGCCTCTCCCCGTTGCGTCTTCGTCCTCGGGAGCGCCCTCGGCGCCTGCTGTCGTGACACCCAATCAGCCCTTCGCGCCCTTCATGGCCGAGCGTAGGGATGCTCCCGTCGTACAGCCAGCAGCGGCGGTTGCAGAACAGGACATGGCGACTCGGGGTGTGAGAGAAGTAGTGCATGACAGTCTGCAGGGCGTAGTGCGTCAACAGTTGGAAATGTTGGTCACGCCTACGCTACGTTGGGAAGGGGACGTATGGGCCGGCATTTTCATGGCGCTGGTGATCAATCTGCCAGGGCGTGACCCTCAGGATGAAAAAGCGCAGCCAGAAGATTCCCAGCCAGGGTGGCGTTCAGAAATGCAGCTCGATGTGCCTGGACTGGGCGCCTTCCGCATTGCGCTATGGCTGCACCATCAGGTGCTCAGTATCGATCTGACGGCTGATAACCCTGATACCTACCAGCGGCTCGATAGTGAGCTGGATCGCCTGGAGCAGCGTTTGAGTGCGCTCGATTTCGCTAAAGTGCAGGTAAAAGCCCGCTATATTCCATCCGAGGAGGCTGTGGATGATGTCCAGTGAGCGTCGGCGACAGGCCGTTGCGCTGGCCTATAAAGAGGGTGAACAGGCGCCGCGAATAGTGGCAAAAGGGTACGGTGAGCTGGCCGACAGGATCATGGCCGAAGCCCAGCGCCAGGGCATCTATGTCCATGATGCACCCGAGCTTGTCGCGTTGCTCATGCAGTTGGAGCTGGATGCTGAAATACCCGCCAGCTTGTATCAAGTGGTGGCGGAGCTATTGGTATGGGTATTTGAATTGTCAGACGGTGAGCTGAATCAGCGTGAAAGGCGCAAGTAGCCAATGCAATCGTTGTATGCAACCATGATGCTAGGTAAAGAAAAAGTCATCAATGGCGCCAGTATAACGGTCACAACGGCGCGCCTGGGTCGTTCGATGGGACACTATGAGTCAAACAAGCTTTCTTGATGAAATACAAGAGATAAACCTCGCTTACCTTCTGCTTGCTCAGCGTCTGTTGAGCGAAGATCGGGAGGCTGCCATGTTTCGTCTCAAAATTGACGGTGAGCTGGCAGATCTGTTGGTCTCACTGAATGCTTGGCAACTCACCAAGCTCGCGCGTAGCAACCAGCTGGTCTGTCGTTTCAGTCACTCCAGTGGTCAGCGCCTGCGCCAGATTCTGGACAATCCACGAGATCAAGGCTTGTCAGGGCTGCATGCGTCGCTGTTATCTGCCTGTGAGCCTCTTTCCTCGCTGTCGTCAGGAGAGTCGAAGTGAGTCAAAAGAGCCTTGTGGATGAAATGCATCAGGTGCAATTGGCCATTGAGCTGATCGAGCTGGGTGCGCGTCTGCAGGTATTGGAGACGGAAACGGAGTTGAGTCGCACCCGACTGATCAAGCTCTACAAAGAAGTGCGCGGAATGTCTCCGCCTAAAGGCATGCTGCCTTTTTCGGCCGACTGGTTCGTGACTTGGCTGCCTAACGTGCATTCGTCACTGTTTTACAACATTTATCTCGGCTTGCTCGAGGGGGCGGAGTGTGAGCGTATCGACGCTTTCGTCAAAGCGTATCGGCTGTACGAGGAGCAGGTTTCGCTAGAGGGGGCAGAGTCGGTGCTGGGGCTGACGAGGGCGTGGACCTTGGTGCGCTTTTTTGAAAGCGATCTGCTGCAGCTGACCACGTGTACGCGCTGTGAGGGCCACTTCGTGGCACATGCCCATAGCCCGGTTCATGATTATGTCTGCGGTATCTGTCAGCCCCCCTCTCGGGCAGGCAAGACGCGTAAGCCCGCGCGTTGAACGTATAAAATTGTCAAACCTCTGGCGGCAGACCATAAAAGCAATAAACTGCGCTTTAACGCATAGATAGCGGCAAAAGTCGTTGATGCTTTCTCATTAAATCGTGCTGTCACCTGAGTATTATAGATATAAGCTTCACCTTAGATGGAGCCGTTTGCGACTGTCGGTAAGGCATTGCGTACGGCGCTGTTGATAAACCACTCATATCGCAAGGAAACTGCTTGTGCTGATTCTCCTAGGTTATGTCGTCGTCTTGTTCTGCGTCTTTGGCGGCTATGTGATGGCTGGTGGTAGCCTGGGGCCGCTCTATCAGCCCCTGGAGCTGCTGATCATCGGTGGCGCTGGCGTTGGGGCTTTCCTGGCTGCCAACAATGGCAAGGCGATCAAGGCCACGTTCAAGATCCTGCCCCGGCTAAAGCGAGCCAAGAAGTACAACAAGGCGCTGTACATGGATCTCATGGCCTTGCAGTACAAGATTCTTTCCAAGGTTCGCCGAGAGGGCATGCTCGGGATCGAGCGCGATATAGACAATCCCAAGGAGAGCCCGCTATTTCAAGAGCATCCTAACGTTCTCGCCGATCCTCATATCATGGACTTCCTGACGGATTACCTGCGCTTGATGGTCAGCGGTGGTATGGAGCCCATGGAAATCGACGAGCTGATGCTCCACGAAATAGAGGTTTTCGAGCAAGAGGCTCACATTCCTATCGACGCGATTGCCAAAGTGGGGGATGCCATGCCCGCCTTCGGCATCGTGGCAGCGGTCATGGGGGTAATTAAAGCACTCACCTACGCCGATGCTAGCCCAGAACAGATGGGTGAGATGATTGCCCATGCACTGGTCGGCACCTTCCTTGGTATTTTGATGGGCTATGGCTTCATCAGCCCGATTGCCAGCTATGCCGACCGCCAAGCCAAGGAAGCCGAAAAGATGCTTCAGTGCATTCGCGTGACGCTGCTGGCCAGCTTGCACGGCTATGCCCCGCAGTTGGCGGTCGAGTTTGGACGCAAGGCGCTGCACAGTGCCGAGCGCCCGAGCTTCTCTGAACTGGAGGAGTACGTACGCGATGCCAAAAAGGGCGGTAATGCATGAGTAAGGGGGGGGATAAGCGCCCGATCGTCATTCGGCGCAAAAAGGTGGTTCATGCCCACCATGGGGGGGCATGGAAGATCGCGCTGGCAGATTTCATGACGGCATTGATGGCGCTGTTCCTCGTCATGTGGATTCTCAGCGTTTCCAGTGAAGAGACCCGCAGAGGAGTGGCCGATTACTTCAGCACGCCGCTGGTCACGGCAATTACTGGCGGCGATCGTTCCGGCAGTACCCGTGTCATCCCTGGCGGTGGCCCTGACCCTACGCACAGCGACGGCGAACGTGCACGGATTGATGTTTTGCAGCACACGCGGCCGAGTGCTCAGGAGCGGCGCTTTTTCGAAGATTTGCAGGAGCGCATCGAGCGGGCCATCGAGCGTGATCCCGAGCTGCGTGAGCTGCGTAACCAGATGCGCTTCGATCTGACGCGTGAAGGACTGCGGATTCAGCTTCTGGATACCGAGCAGCGGCCCATGTTCGAGCTGGGCAGCGATCAGGTAGCGCCTTACATGCGCAGCCTGCTGCGCACCATGGCTCCGCTACTGAATGACCTGCCGAATGACCTGAGCATCAGCGGTCATACGGACAGCGTCCCGTATGCAGGTGGGTACCGCGGTTACAGCAACTGGGAACTCTCCAACGATCGAGCCAATGCATCGCGTCGTGAGCTGGTGGCGGGCGGACTTGACCCTGATCAGCTACTGCGAGTATCGGGCTTCGCCGACCGTGTACTACTCTCGGACACGACGCCGACGGATCCCATCAATCGACGAATCGAGCTCGTGGTTTTGCTGCCAGAAATCGCCGAAGCCATACGGAACCCGGGAATTTTGACGCCCAGCTCACCGCAGCCAGCAGAGCCGGCAGAGAGCGTGCCCGAAGAAGACCTTTTGCCACAAAACATACCGCAAGCCAGCGACAACCAATGAGCCTGGCTTGCCACATAATGATGACGTTCAAGTGGAGCGGTGCATGGACATAGCGGATTTTTTTGACACCTTCTTTGAAGAGGCCGAGGAGCTGCTGGCGGATATGGAGCAGCACTTGTTGGAACTGGATGTCGATAATCCGGATAGCGAACAGCTAAACGCTATTTTCCGCGCGGCCCACTCCATCAAAGGTGGGGCGGGGACCTTTGGCTTCAGCGTGTTGCAAAAAACCACGCATATCTTCGAAAACCTGCTGGATCATGCGCGCAAGGGAGAGCTAGCACTGCGCGCTGACCTCGTCGATACCTTCCTGGAGGCCAAAGACATCATGCATGAGCAACTCAATGCCTACCGCAATGAGGAAGAGCCGAATCAGGAAGCCTACGAGCGGATATGCGAGACGCTCCAGCAGATCGCTTTGGAAGAGATTGGCAAGTCTCTGGATGCGCCAGCCGCACCCAAGGTAGAAGAAGCGCCTGTCAAAGCGGCCAGCGCGTCTTCAGCCAGTGAGCCAGAAAGCGGTCAGGAAGGGGAGCACCGTCTCAAGGTGGCGCTGCTCAATGTGAGCGAAAAAGATCGACTGCTGCTGGTAGAAGAGTTGGAGCAGTTGGGCGATGTCGAGTCACAGTCGGGTGATGAGAAGCGCTACGAAGTCATCCTGTCGGGAGGCGTCAGCGCCGACGACATCGAGGCCGTGATGTGCTTTATCATCGAGTCGGATCAGATCGACATCACGGCATTGGCTGCCAGTGCTCCTGCGGCTGCCGGTGAACCGCCAGCACCTGTGGCCGAGCCCGCTCAGCAGGACAGCGCTACCGTCACCAAGGCGCCTGCGCCCGCCAAGCCAGCGGCTGCCAAGGCAGCGACCAAGAAACCTGCCGATCAGGCGCCCAAAAAGGCAGCTGCCGAAACCTCGTCGATCCGCGTGTCGGTCGACAAGGTGGATCAGATCATCAACCTCGTGGGCGAGCTGATCATCACTCAATCGATGCTCGATCAGACGGTGAGCGACCTCGAAGGCCAATCGGTCAGCAACAGCTCCCTGCAAAATGGCATGAGCCTGCTGCAGCGTAATGCCCGTGACCTCCAGGAAGCCGTCATGTCGATCCGCATGATTCCCATGGAGTTCGTATTCAGCCGCTTCCCAAGGGTTGTGCGTGATACGGCCAGCAAGCTGGGCAAAGAGATTGAGCTTATCACCGAAGGCAAGTCCACCGAGCTGGACAAGAGCCTGGTAGAACGCATCACCGACCCGCTGACACACCTGGTACGCAACAGTCTGGATCATGGCGTGGAAATGCCGGAAGTGCGTGAGTCCCTGGGCAAGCCGCGTGTGGGCAAGCTGGTGCTCTCGGCACGCCACCAGGGCGGCAATATTCTGATCGAAGTCCGTGATGACGGGGCCGGCATGGACCGTGATCGGCTGTTGGCCAAGGCGCGTGAAAATGGCCTCAACGTGTCCGACACGATGTCCGATGAAGAGGTGTTTCAGCTCATCTTCGCCCCCGGCTTCTCCACTGCCAAGGAAGTGACCGATGTCTCTGGGCGTGGCGTTGGCATGGACGTGGTGAAGCGTAACATCCAGGGGATGGGCGGGCGTGTCGAAATCCAGTCGAAAAAAGGCGAGGGTACCAATACCCGCATCGTGTTGCCGCTGACGCTCGCCATCCTGGATGGCATGTCCATCAAAGTGGGCAACGAGACGTTCATCCTGCCGTTGTCTACCGTGCTGGAGTCGCTACAGCCTGCCAAAGGGGATATGTACGCCATGGCGGGAGATGACGTGGTACTCAAGGTGCGCGACGAGTACCTGCCTGTCATCGCCATTCATGAAGTACTGGATGTCGAAAATGCCATTACCGACCCCACCCAAAGCATTGCGGTCATCGTGCAAGGGGAGGGGCGTCGCTATGCCATGCTGGTAGACGAACTGATCGGTCAGCAGCAGGTCGTCGTCAAGAATCTTGAAGACAATTATCGCAAAGTGCCGGGCGTATCGGCCGCTACCATCCTGGGGGACGGTAGCGTTGCGCTGATTCTCGATATTACCGGCTTGCACCGTTTGAGCCGGGTGAAAAAAGAAGCAGGGAAAATCGCTAATCAACCCCATCTCTCTTATTACAAAGAGGCTGAGCCGTCATGAGTCATTCATCCAACGAAGCAGTGTTAGCCGCTGCCGAAGCAGAAAACCGCGAATTCCTGGTGTTTTCCCTCGGGGATGAAGAGTACGCCATCGATATCCTGAAGGTTCAGGAGATTCGTGGTTATGAAAACGTCACCCGCATCGCGAATGCGCCTGATTTCATCAAGGGTGTCACGAATCTGCGTGGGGTGATCGTGCCGATCGTGGACCTGCGCATCAAGTTCCACCTCGAGAATGTCGAGTACGGTGGTCAAACAGTCGTGATCGTGGTCAATGTTGCCGATCGTATTGTTGGTATTGTGGTAGACGGTGTTTCCGATGTGATGACGCTCGTGCCTGATCAGATCAAACCCGCACCTGAGTTCGGTGTCACGCTCTCCTCCGACTTCCTGAGCGGCCTGGGCAGCCTGGATGACCGGATGTTGGTGCTGGTCGATATCGATAAGCTGTTGACCAGTGAAGAGATGGCGCTGGTGGACAGCACGAGTCATCACTGATACCTGCCATGGGCACAAGGAACGTGCCCATTCTGGTCCACTTAATCCGCCTTGGTGCTAAGGACAGCGCTAGTCAGTACGGTTGCGTTTGGAGTAATGCGTGTGACACAGCTAGTGCGTCAACTGATGAGTAACATGACGGTGCGTCTTAGTTGGGGGCTGGTGCTGGCCACCTTTTCACTCCTGGTAGTGATTGCCTGTGGTATCGGCCTTTACGCGCTTCATCATGGCGCCACGCTGGTGCAGGCCACGGCAGATGCTCAAGCCCAGCAGCAGGCATTCACTGCTTTTGCCGAGCGCATCCGTTGGGCGCTGATCGCTATCGTGCTGATGACCATCGTCACTGTCGTGATCGTGGTATGGGGCGTCACGGTCAACGTGTTGCGCCCGCTGGATCGGTTAGTGGGTTATTTCGAACGCATGGCTCAGGGTGATCTGAACCAGCAGATCAGCTCGCCCGGCAAAAGTGAAATTGGCAAGCTCTACAGTGCCATGGCGCACATGCAGGCTGCGCTTTCGGATACGGTGGGGATCGTTCGGCGCAGTGGAACCACGATCTTCGAACGCTCCCAGCACATTGCCAACGGCAATAACGACCTCTCGTCGCGCACGGAACAGCAGGCTTCTTCGCTCGAAGAGACCGCCTCCAGCATGGAACAGCTCGCCTCTACCGTCAGCCATAATGCCGACAACGCTCGCCAGGCGAGCCAGTTGGCGGGCGACGCGACCCTGACCGCTCGGCGCAGCGGTGAAGAAGTAGGGCAAATCGTCGAGACCATGCAGGATATCAGTGCCAGCTCTCACCAAGTGGCGGATATCATTACCGTTATCGATAACATTGCTTTCCAGACCAATATTCTTGCGTTGAATGCGTCGGTAGAGGCGGCCCGTGCGGGTGAACACGGCAAGGGGTTTGCCGTCGTGGCTCAGGAGGTGCGTAGCCTGGCCAGCCGCAGTGCCAACGCAGCCAAAGAGATCCGCACGCTGATCGATACGTCCCTGGGCAAGGTGGATGCGGGTACCCAGCGCGTCAACCAGGCTGGGCAGACCATGCAAGACCTGGTCACTGCCGTACAGCGGGTCAGTGACATCATGGATGACATTGCGGCGGCTTCCGAAGAGCAAAGCAACGGCATCGGGCAAGTGAACCAGGCGGTTGCCCAGATGGATCAAGTCGTTCAGCAAAATGCTCAGCTGGTGCAGCAAGCCGCCCGCAGTGCCAACGAATTGGAAAGCGAGGCAGCCCGTCTGCGTGAAGCGGTGGAGCGCTTTCGTGTGGCAGGAGGGGCGGTAGCCGTCCCTTCCGCCCCTACGCATTCCCCACCGATGAAACGGCCTGCTACCCCGCCGCCAACGCTGACCAAAAAAGCGTCAGAAGAAGAGTGGGAAACGTTTTAAATACCGATAACGCCCTGAACCAGCGCCAAGCGCATAAAATTAACAATAAGGCAGCAAGATGCGTAACAACCAGCCCATTACCCAGCGCGAAGTCGCTCTGAACCAAGATGACTTTCTCGTTTCTCGTACGGATCTCAAGGGGTGTATCACCTACGCCAATCCGGCTTTTATCGAGATCAGTGGCTATCGCCATGATGAGTTGATAGGTGCTCCTCACAACCTGATTCGCCACCCCGACATGCCCGCGGCCGCCTTCGAGAATCTGTGGAGTACGCTGAAACGTGGCGATACTTGGCGGGGGCTGGTCAAGAACCGCTGCAAGAGTGGCGACCATTATTGGGTCGATGCCAGCGTCACGCCGATCGTGGAAAACGATCAGGTGGTGGGTTATACCTCCGTGCGTGTGCAGGCGACGCGCGAAGCCATTCAGCAAGCGGAGCAGCACTACAGCGATATTCGTGAAGGGCGCAACAAGCGCCTGTATCTGGATAAAGGGCGTGTTCGCCAGCGTGGGCTCGTTGCCAGAGTCAGACGTATGCGTCTGGATACCATTCGCGCCAAGCTGATAGGAATGGTGTGCATTGCGGCTCTCCTGCTGGTCGCCAGCGGTGGATTGGGGCTATACGGTTTGAATGTGGCGGGTGAGCGCCTGGAGGGCCTGAACAACGACGGCCTGCGTGACGTCATTCGGCTGCAACAGATCGATCAGACCATCGCTCAGACGCGCCAGTCGATGATCGAACCCGAGCGTATGCAGCTCATCACTCAGCGTTTCGACATGGGGGATACCGTGGCCGCCAGTGCTGCCCAGGTGGCGGATGTGTGGCAGGCCTATTACAGCCGTGAGGTGAATGCCACGCCACTGGCCAGCCAGTTCGATGAACAGCTGCAGGCCTTTCTGGATAATGGCATGCGCCAGGCAGTGGGTGTGCTCCAAGCGGAGGAGACCTACCAGGCATTTACCGGCCTGGACGCCGTGATCCGTGTCATGAACGAGGATGGCCGGGCGCTCTCTTCCCTGGTCAATGAACTGATTGCCCAAAAGCAGGCAACCGCGGAAGTGATGGCCTCCGAGGCCGAGCGGGGACAAACCGTCATGCTGAGCGCTCAGGTCGGTGTGCTAGCCACCGGCTTGGCGCTGTTGATCGTGATCAGCCTGCTGACGCTGCGCTCCATTACACGACCGCTGAAGCAAGCCTCGCGGTTTACCCTGCAGATTGCCGGCGGCAATCTTGCCGCCAGAGTACCGCCCAGACGGCGTGATGAAATAGGCCAGCTCATGGATGCCCTCGACACCATGCGTAAAAGCTTGAGCAGCATCATTGGCGAGGTCAAGACAGGCATCGATGTCGTCACGCCAGCGGCCAAGGATATTGCCAGCGGTAACGAGGCGCTTTCATCACGCACGGAGCAGCAGGCGGCATCGCTGCAACAGACGGCGTCCAGCATGGAGGAAATGACCACTACCGTTCGTCAAAACAGTGATAACGCTCAAGAAGCACGGCGTCTGGCCGATAATAATGCAACAAGGGTGTCACAAACGGGTGAGTTGATGACGCAGTTGGTCGATAACATGCAGCGAATCACGCAAAGTTCGCAGAAGATGACCGACATCATCAACGTCATTGACTCCATTGCCTTCCAGACCAACATTCTGGCCCTCAACGCGTCAGTCGAAGCCGCACGAGCGGGAGAGCATGGGCGTGGGTTTGCCGTCGTGGCCGAAGAGGTACGCAAGCTGGCGGGACGTAGTTCCGATGCGGCTCAGGAAATTCGCGGCCTGATTGATGACTCGAGTCAGCAAGTGGGCGAAGGGGCGGGCCTGGTTGAAAGGGCCGAAGTCGCGATCAGCGAAGTGGCTGAGGCTGCCCGGAGCGTCACGCAAATCATGCACGACATTTCGGCAGCCTCCCAAGAACAGAGCAGCGGTATCGCCGAGGTCAATCAGGCGGTGGCCGAAATGGATCAAGCGACACAGCAGAACGCTCTGCGTGTTCAGGAAACGGCACAAGCAGCGCTGGCCCTGGAGCAGCAGGCCGAGCTTCTTGCGTTATCGGTCGAGGCCTTTCGCTTGTCAGGCCATCGTCAGGTGCCGCCGCAACGTGAGCAGCCGCAGGCAGCCGCGCTGCCGAAGGTGACTGCGCAACCTCGCAGCGCCACACCGCCTGTGCCGGTCAAGAAACGGCCAATGGCTTCTGTAGAGGAGTGGGAAACATTTTGACAGACCAACGCGAACGGGGAGTCGACGCTGGACAGTGGGCAACCAGCGGACAGATTGAACGTGATCTGGTGCTCACCGATGCGGATTTCACACGCATCCGTGAACTGATTTATCAGCGTGCTGGAATCGTGCTGGCAGAGCACAAGCGCGAAATGGTGTATAGCCGCTTGGCCAAGCGGCTGCGGCACCATGGCATGACGCGTTTTACCGACTACCTTTCGCGGCTGGAGCGGCAACCCGATGCCAAGGAGTGGGAGGCGTTCACCAATGCGCTGACCACCAACCTCACGGCTTTTTTCCGAGAGTCGCACCACTTTCCGCTGCTGGCAGAGCATATCAAGCACAAGCAGGAGCCTGTCACTATCTGGTGCTCAGCAGCATCGACGGGGGAAGAACCCTACTCGATTGCGATGACGCTGCTGGAGAGTCTGGGAGCCCGCGCGTCACAGGCCAAAGTGATTGCCACCGATATCGACACCGATGCCTTGGCCAAAGCGCGCCGCGGTATTTATCCCCAGGAGCAGGTACGCAAGCTGGATGAAGCACGCGTGAAGCGATTTTTCCAGAAAGGCACGGGTAACCACATCGGGCTGGCGCGGGTACGGCCAGAAGTGTCTGCGCTGGTAGAGTTCATGCCGCTCAACCTGCTGGCGCCACAGTGGCCTGTCAAAGGTCCCTTTGATGCCATTTTTTGTCGTAATATCATGATTTATTTCGATAAAGATACACAAGCGAAAATACTCAAGCGGTTTGCACCACTGATGAAGCCTGATGGCCTGCTCTTTGCTGGACACTCGGAAAACTTCTCTTACATCAGTGATGCTTTCAAGCTTCGTGGACAAACCGTCTACACCCTTGCCAATCGATGATCGTTGTGTGTGACGCTGCTGATGAGGCCACGGCCCACAGGAGTAATGCCGAAATGGCGACTGTTAAAGGAGGCGTGCTTTGAGCGCAGCCAAGATCAGAGTGTTGTGCGTCGATGACTCGGCGCTGATTCGTGACCTGTTGACCGAAATCATCAACTCGCAGCCTGATATGGAAGTGGTCGCGGTGGCCCCCGACCCCATTGCGGCCCGTGACCTTATCAAACAGCACAATCCGGATGTCTTGACGCTGGATGTCGAGATGCCGCGCATGGACGGCCTGGATTTTCTCGAGCGGCTGATGCGTTTGCGCCCCATGCCGGTGCTGATGGTTTCCTCATTGACGCAAAGCGGTTCCGAGATCACCTTGCGGGCACTGGAGCTGGGCGCGTTGGACTTCGTGGCCAAGCCGAGCCTGGGCATTCGTAGTGGCATGATGGAGTACGCCAACGAAATCGCTGAAAAATTGCGCGCGGCGGCACGCTCTCGTCCGCGCCAGGCGCGTAACAAGAACACCCCCCCTCCCAGCCAGCTCAAGGCGCCGATGATCTCCAGTGAAAAACTGATCATCATTGGCGCGTCGACGGGGGGCACCGAAGCGATTCGCGCCGTGCTGGAGCCGTTGCCAGCCAACGCGCCTGCGATTCTGATCACTCAGCACATGCCCGGCGGTTTCACCCGCTCGTTTGCCGAGCGGTTGGACAGGCTGTGTCGCATCACTGTCAAGGAAGCCACCGATGGTGAGCGCGTGCTGCCAGGCCATGCCTATATCGCCCCTGGTGACCAGCAT
This sequence comes from Halomonas sp. NyZ770, assembly GCF_020616575.1. Taxonomy (NCBI): domain Bacteria; kingdom Pseudomonadati; phylum Pseudomonadota; class Gammaproteobacteria; order Oceanospirillales; family Halomonadaceae; genus Halomonas; species Halomonas sp. NyZ770. The sequence continues at coordinate 141,700 of NZ_CP085143.1, forward strand.
CTGGAGTTGGTACGCAGCGGCGCCAACTATGTGGCGCGGCTCAATGATGGCCCGCCGGTGAACCGTCATCGCCCGTCGGTCGATGTCTTGTTCCACTCCGCAGCCAAGCATGCAGGGAAAAACGCGGTCGGTGTGATCCTGACCGGCATGGGCAAGGACGGAGCTGCCGGGCTTCTGGAAATGCGTCAGGCAGGGGCCCCGACCATTGCCCAGAACGAAGAGACCTGTGTGGTGTTCGGCATGCCTCGGGAGGCTATTGCCGTGGGCGGCGCAGTGGAAGTGCTGCCGCTGGACGAGATTCCATCGAAAATGATGGCGCTGGTGGCCGCCTCAGGACGCGCTCAGCGCGTCTAGGGCCCCAGAGACAAGACACACGAGCCAAGGGAATTCATAACAATGACACGTTTGTTGCGCAATCTTAGTATTCATCTTGCCGTTATTTTTGCGTTGGTCTGCTTTGTGGCGTTGATTCTGCTGATCGCCGGTCTGAGCATTGCGTCGGATCGCAATGCGCAGAGCAACCTGGCCACGTTGGACCGCATCGGCAATCAGCAGCTCAATGAGCTGAATCGCGCTGACTCGCTGCTCAACCAGGCCATGCTGGCGCTGGAAACGGCTTCGAACCTGCTGATGGTGGGGCAGACCCGTCAATCCAATGAGCAGGTGGATATCGCTGCCAATCGTCTGGAGCGTGCCGAGCGTCGTTATACGAACTTCATGGCCACACCGCGCACGCCAGAGGGTGAGTTGCTAGGGGGCGCAGTGGATGAAAGCTTCATGCGGGTATTGGCGTTGGTCAAGGAGCAGCATGCCAGCTTCGACACCATGGACATCAATACCTTCAACCGCCTGCGCGGCGAGTTGATCGAGCCCTTGGGCGAATTGGCTGCCAATACCACGGCGTTTACCGAATATGCTTTTGGCCGCGTGGGCACCGTACGTGAAGACGCTCAGGCGCAAGGTAATCTCTTTACCACGATCAGTATCGCGGCCGTTGGACTCGCGCTGCTGGTCACACTGGCCATCTACCTCGGCCTGCGTCGTACGGTGATCAGGCCGCTGGGCGATGCCGCTGCGCGCCTTGGGCGCATTGCCGAAGCCGATTTGACCCAGCCGCTCCCCCAGGCGGGCAAGAACGAGATAGGTCGACTGTTCGCTGCCATGGCCACCATGCAGCAGAACTTGAGTGCCACCGTGTCGAGGGTGCGCGAGGGCAGTCAGGCAATCCATCACGGCACTCGAGAAATTGCCAGCGGCAACGCAGACCTGTCCTCCCGCACCGAGCAGCAGGCCGCCTCCATCGAGCAAACTGCGGCCAGCATGGAACAGATGACGGCCACCGTGAAGCAGAATGCCGACAATGCTCGCCAGGCAAGCACGTTGGCAGCAGATGCATCCACTACCGCCGAGCAGGGAGGGCAAGTCGTCGAACAAGTGGTACAAACCATGCACGGTATTTCGACCAGCTCGCAAAAAGTGGCTGATATTACCAGTGTGATCGACTCGATTGCTTTCCAGACCAACATATTGGCGTTGAACGCTTCCGTGGAAGCAGCGCGGGCGGGCGAGCAGGGGCGTGGTTTCGCGGTGGTGGCTGGCGAAGTACGCAACCTGGCCAGCCGCAGTGCGGACGCCGCGAAGGAGATCAAGTCCCTCATCGAGGCCTCGGTCAGCCAGATTCAGCAAGGCTCCTCGCTGGTCGAGCAGGCAGGGCAGACCATGACGGAAGTGGTCACGGCAGTGCGGCGTGTCACGGATATCATGGATGAGATATCGGCGGCCTCGCAAGAGCAGAGTGATGGCATCGAGCAGGTCAGCCAGGCCGTTGGCCAGATGGACCAAGTGACTCAACAAAATGCCGCGCTCGTTCAGCAGGCGTCTGCAGCGGCAGCCTCGCTGGAAGAGCAGGCCAATCGCCTTGAAGAGGCCGTTGCGGTCTTTCAGGTGCTCAATGCGCGGGCTGAGCGCACTCACGCGCCAGCGTCCGTGGCAACGTCGGCGCTGCCCAAGGCAGCCGCCAACCCGCCAGCTCGTCGTGTTGCTGCTCAACAGCACCACGATGAGTGGGAAGAGTTTTAACCCTGACTGAATCAGCAGTCCCCCTGTAAATATTGTGATGTGAGAGGATGACCAATGGCCGATAAGAACATGAGCTTCCTGGTGGTAGACGATTTCCCCACGATGCGTCGTATCGTACGTAGCCTGCTGAAAGAGCTGGGCTTTACCAACGTCGATGAAGCCGAAGATGGCCAGGACGCGCTCAACAAGCTGCGTGCAGGCAATTTCGAGTTCGTGGTGTCCGACTGGAACATGCCCAACCTCGATGGCCTGGAGATGCTCAAAGAGATCCGTCAGGATGAAGCGTTGAAAGACCTGCCGGTACTGATGGTGACGGCCGAAGCCAAAAAAGAGAACATCATCGCTGCCGCTCAAGCGGGTGCCAATGGTTACGTCGTCAAGCCGTTTACTGCGGCCACTCTGGAAGAGAAGCTGAATAAAATCTTCGAGAAGATGGGTAAATGACGCAGCCGGGCTTTGGTGCTCGGTCAACGAGGAGACAACATAATGAGTCAGAATGAGCAGGGCGGTTCTGCCCAACTCTCTGAAGAGGCTGCTGAAGACCTGATTGTTCGAATTGGCAAGCTCACCCGCATGCTGCGCGACAACATGCGCGAACTGGGGTTGGACAAGGAGATCGAGAAGGCTGCGGAGGCGATTCCTGACGCTCGTGACCGTCTGCACTACGTGGCCACCATGACCGAGCAGGCGGCAGACAAGGCGCTGAACGCCATTGATCGTGCTCAGCCGTTGCAAGATCAGCTCTCCGAGCGTGCCGAAGCCCTGGACAAGCGTTGGGCCGAGTGGTTCGAGGCACCCAAGGAGCTGGATGATGCCAAGTCGTTGGTCAAAGAGACGCGAACTTACCTGAGTGATGTGCCCGAGATCACCGCAGCGACCAATAAAGAGCTGCTGGATATCATGATGGCACAGGACTTCCAGGATCTGACGGGGCAGGTCATCAAGAAGATGATGGACGTGATCCGTGAGATCGAGCATCAGCTGGTGCAGGTGCTGATCGACAACGTCCCGGGTGCCGAAGCCCGTGAAACCATGCAGCGCAAGGCGAACGATCAGTGGAAAAACGAGAATGCGCGGCGCAATGAAGATCTGCTGAACGGTCCTCAGGTAAAAGAAAACGCGCCTGACATCGTGACCGGCCAGGATCAGGTAGACGACTTATTGGATGAATTAGGCTTTTAATGCTGGGTTATTGACACATTGTAAGTGGTCGCATCTGGCACAATAGCTACCTGCTCAGCCGTCCTTTGGGGCGGCTGAGTGCATAGTATGGCGTAGTTTGATTCATCGTCCCCTCGTCAGCCGGATGACCGCATGGCAGATAACGACAGCGATCAGGAAAAGACCGAAGAGGCGACGCCCCGACGACGGGACAAGGCCCGTGAAGAAGGGCAGGTGCCGCGGTCTCGAGAGCTGACGACTTTCATGATGTTGTTGGGAGGGGTGATTGGTCTCTGGAGCATGGGGCAGATGCTCTATGATCAGTTGGGTACCGTGATGGAACAGGCGTTTCTGTTCGAGCGTCGTCAGGCCATGGAAACCACCCCCATGCTGGTCAACGCGCTGGACCTGGGCCAGCGGACGCTCTTCGCGATGCTTCCCCTCTTTCTGCTGTTGACGGTGATTGCGTTGATGGCACCCGCGCTGCTGGGAGGCTGGTTGATTTCATCCAAATCACTGCAACCAAAATTCTCCAAGCTGAATCCTGTCAAAGGCATCAAGCGCCTGTTTTCGATGCAGTCGTTGAGCGAGCTTGCCAAGGCGATCGCCAAGTCCATCCTGGTGGGCAGCGTTGCGTTCAGCTTTTTATATTTTAATATTGACAGATATCTGGGGCTGATGGATCAGCCGGTTCAGCAAGCCCTGGCCACGGCACTCAATATGGCGGCCCTGGCGGCCGGCCTGATCGTGCTTTCCCTGATCGTGGTCATCCTGATCGATGTCCCCTTCCAGCTATGGAACAACGCCAAGCAGCTCAGGATGACCAAGGAAGAGGTCAAGCGAGAGCACAAGGACTCGGAAGGCGACCCCCACGTCAAAGGGCGCATTCGTCAACAGCAGCAGGCCATGGCACGTGGGCGCATGATGAGCAAAGTGCCCGAAGCGGACGTGATCATCACCAACCCGACCCACTACGCCGTGGCCTTGAGGTATCAGGAAGGGAAAATGGGCGCGCCCAGGCTAGTGGCCAAGGGTGCCGATGCCGTGGCTGCCAAAATCCGTGAGATCGGCGCCGAGGCTGGTGTGCCGCGATTGGAAGCAGCGCCGCTGGCGCGTGCCCTGTATCATCATGTGGATCTGGAGGCGGAAGTGCCGGCCGAACTGTATACCGCAGTGGCCGAAGTCATGGCCTGGGCCTACCGTCTCAAGCACGTAGCACAACAAGGAGGCGAGGTGCCCCCCACCCCCGATAATCTGCCGGTCCCACCGGAAATGGATACGCCCGGCCGTCGTGCCGATGGCAATGAGGCGCAGCCATGAAAAGTTTGAGTCAGCTACTCAATCAGCGTAACTGGTCCAACGATGTCAGCATGAAACTGCTGGCCGGACCGCTGCTGATCCTGATGATCCTGGGCATGATGATCCTGCCCTTGCCACCGTTCGCGCTCGATCTGCTCTTCACCTTCAATATTGCCTTGGCCATCATGGTGCTGCTGGTCAGCATGTTTGCCGAGCGACCGCTGGATTTTGCCGCGTTTCCTGCCGTGCTGCTGTTCACCACGCTGCTGCGCCTTTCGCTCAACGTTGCCTCTACGCGCGTAGTGTTGATGGAAGGGCACCAGGGGGGCGATTCGGCAGGCAAGGTCATCGAAGCGTTTGGCACCTTCCTGGTGGGGGGCAATTTTGCCGTTGGCCTGGTGGTCTTCCTGATTCTCGTGATCATCAACTTCATGGTCATCACCAAAGGTGCGGGCCGTATTGCCGAAGTGGGGGCGCGCTTTGTGCTCGACGCCATGCCGGGCAAGCAGATGGCCATCGATGCGGACTTGAACGCAGGCCTGATTGGCGAAGACGAGGCCAAGAAACGTCGCGCGGAAGTGGCACAGGAAGCCGATTTTTACGGCTCCATGGATGGTGCCAGCAAGTTCGTGCGTGGCGATGCAGTGGCCGGTCTGGTCATCATGGTGGTCAACATCATCGGTGGTCTGCTGATTGGCATGATGCAGCACGACATGGGCTTTGCCGATGCGGCGCGCACCTACACGCTGTTGACCATTGGCGACGGTCTGGTCGCCCAGATTCCTGCGTTGGTGATCTCCACGGCGGCGGGCGTGACCGTGTCTCGGGTGAATACCGAACAGGACGTTGGTCAGCAGATGATCAGCCAGCTGTTCGTGAACCCACAAGTCATGATTCTGGCGGCCATGGTGATGGGGCTATTGGGCCTTGTGCCAGGCATGCCCAACTTTGTATTTCTGCTGTTCACCAGCCTGTTGGCCGGTCTGGCCTGGTACCTGATTCGCCGCAAGAACCAGACGCTGGTCAATCAAGAGCTGACCGCTGCCCCGCCACCCATGCTGCAGGAGACCCCTGAGGCGAGCTGGGAGGATGTCCAGCTCGTCGATACGCTGGGACTCGAGGTTGGGCACCGCTTGATTCCCCTGGTGGACTCGCGCCAGAAAGGCGAGCTGCTGGGGCGCATCAAGAGCGTGCGCAAGAAATTCGCCCAGGAAGTGGGCTTTCTGCCGCCCGTGGTGCATATCCGCGACAACCTGGAGCTACCGCCGAATACCTATGTGCTTTCCATGAAAGGCGCCGAGATCGGGCGTGCCGAGGCACAGCCAGGCAAGTGGTTGGCCATTGACCCAGGCCAGGTATCGGGCGAGCTACAGGGCACGCCGACGCAGGACCCGGCCTTTGGCTTGCCAGCGGTCTGGATCGACGCCAATCAACGTGAACACGCACAGGTGTATGGTTATACGGTCGTGGATGCCAGCACGGTCATCGCAACCCACCTCAACCACCTGCTGCACCGCCACTCCCCCGAGATGCTGGGGCGCCAGGAAGTGCAGAAACTGCTCGACAAGCTGGGCGACGATCAAAAGTCACTGGTCGAAGAAGTGGTGCCCAAATCCATCTCGTTGACGGTGCTTCAGCGTATCTTGCAGAACCTGCTGGATGAGGATGTGTCGATTCGTGATATGCGCAGCGTGCTGGATACCCTGGCCGAACATGCAGGCCAGCAAAAGGATCCCAACGAGCTGACGGCGCTGGTACGGATTGCGCTGGGGCGCGCGATTACCCAGCAGTGGTTCGCTGGGCAAGAGACGCTGAATGTCATGGGCCTGGATGCGCAACTAGAGCAAGTGCTGCTGCAGGCCATGAATGGCAACGGCGCCATGGAGCCCGGACTCGCGGATACGCTCATGAATCAGGCGCAGCAAGCGTTGGAGCGTCATGAAGGCAGTGGTGAAGCCCCGGTGCTGGTGGTGCAGCACTCGCTGCGTGCCGTGCTCTCGCGTTTTCTGCGCCGTCGCATGCGCCACCTGGTGGTCATGTCGCAGGCAGAAATTCCCGATGATCGCACGCTGCGAGTCGCCACGCTGGTGGGCGGGCGTTGATGTCACTCGTGATGGCTATCCGTCTTTCGTACATAGGTAACAGGTGATGCATGAGCGTTAGGCGTTTTGTCGGAGCCAACAGCCGCGATGTCATGCGCCAGGTGCGAGAAGTACTTGGCGATGATGCCCTGATCGTGGCCAACCGGCGCACCGAAGGCGGGGTCGAGATTCTCGCCATGGCGGACGATGCGGTCGATCAGTTCGATCCTGCTCCCAGTCCGGCCACCCAGGAAAAGCCCGCTGTGCCGGTGTTTTCATTGCCCAAACAGCCAGATCCGCTGGAAGCCATGAGCGAGCGTCTGCTGCGTGAAATGCAAGAAATGCGCGAGCTGCTGTCGCGACGACAGCCCGACCCCGCGCCAGGGGCGGCCAGCGCGTCAGAGCACTTGCAGCAGGTGATGCTGCGCGTTGGTTTCAGCCATGAGCTGAGCCAGGAAGTGGTCGAGGCCTTGCCCGATGAGCTGGCATCGTTACCGGCCTCCAGCGACCGCTTGATGACTTGGCTACGCGAACAGCTCATGGCGCGGTTGAGTGTACTGCGTCAGGAAGAGGCGTTTTTCGACCAGACCGGCATCGTGGCTCTGGTAGGCCCTACCGGGGTCGGCAAGACGACCACCACGGCCAAGCTGGCGGCGCGTTTTGTGATGCGCCATGGCACACGCCCGGTGGCGTTGGTGACTACCGACAGCTTCCGAATTGGTGCCCACGAGCAGCTGCGGATCTATGCGCGACTGCTGGATACCCCCATGTATGCGCTGGATGTCGAGCAACCCATTGACGAGCTGCTGGGACGGCTTCAGGGCAAGCAGTGGGTGATCATCGATACCGTCGGCATGAGCCAGCGCGATCAGCGGGTGATCGAGCAGATTGCACACCTTCAGGGGGGGCAATCCACCGTGCGTCTGGTGCTGATGTTGAATGCCGCTAGCCAGCCCGAAACGCTGGAGGAGGTCGTGTTGCGCTATCGCCAGGCAGCCAGGGCGGCTGGGGCGACGCTGGACGACTGCATCATCACCAAGCAGGATGAAGCGGGGCGCTTGGCCCCGGCGTTGGATATCGTCATGCGCCATGGCATGCGTGTGCTGTTTGGCTCCCATGGCCAGCAGGTGCCGGAAGACATGTCCGTGGCCGACCCTCAGGCGCTGATCGCTCAGGCGTTGGCCGCACAGCCCCGCGCCGTGCACCAGGCCGAACCCTCGGCGCCGCTCAGCTTGCCACGCTGGTCGCGGGATGTGCTGGGGCAAGGGCGCAGGCTCTCATCGGTGCTGGCTCGACTGCGCAAACGGGTGGATGACTTTTACCTGCTGGAAGCCGCCTGGGATATCGGCGCACTGCCTGGGGTCATTCAGGATCAGCGGGTGGATGAGCTGTTGTCCGGGGCAGATGCCAATAGCCGCGCCATGGGGCTGGCCTGGTCGCCACGCCGCCAAGGGCGTGGCTGTGACTGGACGATGCCGGATGTTCGGCTGGATGCGCAGGGCCGTTGGTTGGCCCTGACGCGGCTTCAGCACCGTCAGCCTGCCGGCTGGCAGCCGCGTCTGGAAGAGTGTGGAGAAGATATGGCAGTTCACCTGCTGCCCGCTCTGCCAGAACCCGACGTGCTCACCTGGCTGCACGACCAACGTTTGACCTGGGTCAGCGCGGTGCATGCCAGCCAGCGAGTAGACTATCAGGGCGAGCGCTACGCCCTGAAGAATCTGTTTCAAGAGAGTACGCTGACCCACAGCGTCACGGTGCGTTTTCGCGGCCAGCGCATGCAGTTGTGGAATGCCTATGTCGAAGTGCAGGCCGCCTCGGGCCACGCTCTGCTGGCCTGGGTGGGCGACATCCGTGACACTGAAAGTGACAAGCGCGTCGCGCGTCGCTATTGGTTGACACCCGCCCGGTTGGGTAGCGATGTACTGTCACTGCTGGTCACTCAGCTCGAAAGCGATGGGCTGGCCGCACTGACCAAGCGAGCGTGGCAACAGCTCAAGGAAAGCGACGGTGGCGAAGTGAGTCGTGAGCTGCGCCTGTTGATGGCCAGCGGTGCAGCGGCCGTGGCAGGCCACCTCGACCTGGCCGATGATGAACCAGGCCAGGCGCTGAGAACGGATCTGGTGCGGCTGTTGGGTAGCCAGCGCAAGCGCCGGGATACGGCCCTGCTGGACGCGCTGCTGCATGTGTTGATGGCCCGAGATGCCATTCGGCAACTGGGCAGTGTCAGCCTCGAGGATGTGCTATGAATGGCCAGGACCAGGCTGCCGGGCTGAGAAAATGGGCAGATTTGCAGCGCCAGCAGCGAGGCGAGCAACCCGACGAGCCTGCGGCCGACGCGCCGAGTGTCGATACTTCCACTTCGGACAAGGAAGTGGCGCAAACGAACGTTGGCACGGACGCTTCGGAAACCGCTCCCAAGGAGGTCGCAAGTGCGGCAGCGAGCATAGCGGCCCCCCGCCCGACACGCACACTGGTCATTGTGGGGTTGAGCTCAGCGGGTGCCGTGCACGTCGACAAGGTCAAAGGTCGCTTGGCGCAGTGGGCATCGCTGGGGCGCCAGTGGGCGGGCGATCCTCAGGAGTGGGACGTCAAGGTGGCAAGCCCAGAGGCAGGGTCGATGGCTGCCTTGGCGCATCACCCTCACTGGGCGCTATGGGTGAGCAGTGACGCCGAGGCCTTCGCGAGCATGTACCGTGCCCTACGCCAGATGCGTGAGCAAGGGGGGCCGCGCCGCCTGCTGGCCCTGCACGAGCCGCACCTCCCGCGTCAGGGCTTGCTGGACAACCTGCGTGATGCCGCTGCGCACTATTTGCAAATAGAGCTGTTGCTACTGGCTCGTTGATGACCCCATGACAAGGGACCGGCAATGCCTCTACAGACGATGTTGCTACGAACATTGATCAACACCGCAAAGTGGTCAACAGTGACATGGAGCGTGTTTCTCTCCAGCGCCGCGTGGGTGCTGGTGTTATCGCTGGTTGTGGGTGAATCGGCGCGGGCGGCGACAGGTAGCTGGAGCAGTCAAATGCCCGCGGTGATGGTGGCCATGAGCGATCGGGCGAGCAGCAGCCAGGCCATCAGGCCTCCGGCGGGCATACCGCTGGGCGACGCGACATTGGCGAGGGTGCAATGGCGTTTCGAGGCGCCTGCCCATGCGCCTGTCAACGCCTGGCTGTGCCATCCTGCACAATGCGTGCCCCTGAGTGGCATGCGTGGCAGCACCATGGCACTGGCAGGTCTGGAAGCCAACGCGCCGCTTCATTTGCGCTTTGCGCTGTCACCGGGGCAACGGCCCGTGCGCGTACAGGGGCTGCAGGTCATCGTGAATTATCAGTAAAGATCGTTTAGCCGTGAGGCAATAGGATGTATACAGCACAAGGCAGGATCAAGCAGAGTGAGCTGTTAACTCAATACATGCCACTGGTGAGACGTCAGGCCTTGACACTGCAGGTCAGGTTGCCCGCCAGTATCGAGCTGGATGATTTGATTCAAGCGGGCATGGTGGGCTTGCTGGAGGCGCTAGGACGCTTTGATGCCGCACAGGGCGCGACGTTTGCCACGTTCGCCAGCCAACGCATTCGGGGCGCCATGATGGATGAACTGCGCACTCGGGACTGGCTGCCGCGCAGCGTGCGCCGCTCTGCCCGCGCAGTCGATGAAACCGTACGCCGTTTGGAGCAGTCGCTGGGCAGGCCCCCTGAAGAGGTGGAAATTGCCCGTGAGCTGGAGATGCCGCTGAGCGACTATCAACAGCTGCTCAACGACACCAATAGCGGGCAGCTACTGCCCTTCGAGGAACTGGTGGCCGATGGCGGTGAGCCAGCCGGGGACGAAGGCAGCGCCAATCGCCCTTTCGAACAACTGCTTGACGAGCAGCAGCGGCACACTCTGATCGAAGCGATCGAGGCGTTGCCCGAGCGTGAAAAACTGCTGATGGCCCTGTATTACCAGGAAGAGATGAACCTCAAAGAGGTGGGGGCGGTACTGGGCGTCACCGAATCGCGGGTATCGCAACTGCATAGCCAGGCCGTCAGCCGCCTTCGTGCCCGCTTGAGCGACCACGATTGACCTTCTTATCCTCTCACGTTAACCGGCAAGGAGCCGTTGATGAACCCCTCTACGTTGATCGGCATATTTGCCAGCATGCTGTTGTTGATAAGCGTGCTGTTCTTTACCGCAGAGTCGCCAGAAAGCTTTATCAACTTGCCTGGTCTGGCCATCGTCATTACCGGTACCCTGGCGGCGACGTTCATCAGCTACCCCTTGAAGGAGGTACTGCGGGTAGTGCGCCTGGTAGGCCTGGTATTCCGCCGCGAGAACACCTATGTGCGCGATGATATCGGCGAGCTGGTGGCCATGTCGCGATTATGGTTCAAGGGCGATGTTCGAGCGGTAGAGCGGGAGCTGGAGCATACGCGCAACCCGTTTCTGCGCACCGGTATTCAACTGGTGATTGCCAACACCAAGGAAGATGAAATTTTCGACATGCTGCGCTGGCGGATCGCACGGCTGAAGGCGCGTGAGCATGCCGAAGCGCAGATTTTCCGCACCATGGCCACCTATGCGCCGGCCTTTGGCATGATTGGCACGCTGGTGGGGCTGGTCAACATGCTGGAAGTCATGGATGCGGGCGATCTGCAGGTGATCGGTCCACGTATGGCCGTGGCGCTGCTCACCACGTTTTACGGTATTCTGCTGGCCAATCTGGTCTTCAAGCCCATTGCCGTCAAACTGGAGCGGCGGACCGAAGAGCGCCTGATCACCATGAACATGGTGCTGGAAGGCATTTCTCTCATTACCAAGCGTCGCTTGCCGTCGTTCATCGAAGAGACGTTGAACTCATTCGTGGCCAACTACCACGACGAAATCCGTGATGCGAGCGTCAAGCCGCGCCCAGGCGTCGATTCGGCGCTGAAAGGGTAGCGCCATGCTCAATCACGAGGCACGGTTTGCGCTGGAACTGCCAGCGGCAGCGGGCGAGAGCGACGAAGGGTGGCTGACCAGTTACCTGGACGTCTTGACGCTGCTGATTACCCTGTTCGTGCTCTTGCTGGCGCTGACGCCTCCTGGCGGTGGGGAAGGGAGGGAGAGCGATGCCATGGGGCCGGCCAGTGCCATCATGGCCATGCCGTTGGCGTCGCTGGCCACCGGCATTCACCCACGTCACGACGGTGTGCAGCCGCAGATGGCCGGGCTGGATATTCCGGGGGTCAGTGTCTCGCAGGGCCGTGAAGGCATCACCCTGCGCATCGACGACAGTCTTTTGTTTCCCAGCGGCAATGATGTGCTAACGCCTCAGGGGCAAGTTGTGTTAGAAGGGCTCACATCGGTACTCCAAACGTTCGAAGGCCAAATCTCGGTGGAAGGGCATACGGATAATCTGCCCATTGCCACCCCGCGTTTCCCCTCCAACTGGGAGCTTTCAACGGGTCGTGCCATTGCCGTGGTGCGCCAGTTGGAGCGTCAGGGTATCGCCATTTCTCGTATGCGGGCGGTTGGCTATGCCGACACCCAACCCATGGAAAGTAACGCTACCTCGGAAGGGCGAGCTGCCAACCGACGCGTTGAACTGCTGCTCAAACAGCAGGTCGAGGGGTAAAGCACTATCTCGAGGCTATCTTCGTGTCGACGCATCATTCTCGACTGCAGTCCTTTGGCGCTGTCTTGGTACTGGATACCGACGTGCGGCAGGTTCAGGCCGTCAGCCGCAACCTGGCGGCATTACTGGGGTTACCCACCAACGAGCAGCCGCCCCCTACGCTGACGTCTCTGCTGGGCAAGCGGCTCAGCCAGCGGCTGCGCCATGAACTGCAAGGGCAGCCCCGCCTATCCGGCCCGCTCACTTTTCGCCGAGCCACCGTCGATACGCGCTTTCAACTCCAGGCCTATCGAACAGACCGACACGTCGTCGTCGAAATAGAGCCATTGCCCCCGATGGGCAAGCAGCGCCTGCTGGGAACGCTCAATGAGCGCCTGGTGCGCTTGGCCGAAGCCACGCACCAGGAGGAGCTGCTGGACTACCTGGTCGGTGCCGTTCAGGAGTTGACCGGGCATGAGCGCGTCTCGGTGTGCCATTTCGACGGCGATTGGCATGGGCTCATCGTGGCCGAAAAGTGTACGGGGCGCTTGGCAGGGCTGCGCGGGCAACGGTTTCCGGCCAGCGATTTCCCACTGGCCTTGCGGCATGCCTACGAACGTCATCCGGTGCGCTTGATTCAAGACGTCACCGCCGACACCGAGCCCCTGGTGCCCGCAGACGTCACGGCCAACCTGCGCAACTGCTTCTTGCGTGCGCCGGCTGCCGAGCGGCGCGTCTATCTGCAGCGGCTGGGGGCACACAGTGCCTTCAGTGTGGCCATGCAAAGTGATGCTGGCCTGTGGGGGCTGCTGTTCTGTCATTCGGCCCATGCCCACCCCGTGGCACCGCCCTTGCGCGATGCGGTGCGGACACTGGTGCAAATGGCGACGCAGCGGTTGTTGCTGCTGCGTGCTCGCCAGGAGGCACGTTACCTGCAGCGCGTGCAGGATAGCCTGGTGCTGTCGGTCTCTGCCCAGCAAGAACCCAAAAGCCCCCAGCAGATTCTTCACGAGCAGGCTGCGTCCTGGTGTGCGCTGTTCCGTGCTCAGGGGGTTGCCCTGTGGCTCAATGGCAGCGTGTGTTCTGCCGGTGTGGTGCCGCTCTCCACGGTGGTGTGCCAACTGGTGAAGCGTATCGACAGGGGGCATCGCCATGGGGGGCCGTGGTGTACCCGTGAGGTAGCGGTGGAGCCGCTGACGGCGTCACTCGACATGTCAGAGCAGTGCGGGATTCTGGCCGTGCCGCTCTCCATCAGCCCAGCACAGCGAGGCTGGCTGTTGTTCTTTCGGCCCGAGCAGGTGGAAACCCTCTATTGGGCCATGGGCCCTGTCTCGGCTGCCGCGGCCTCATCCACGCAGCCGACGCCCCCCTCGGCTGCGTGGAGTGAAGACGTGGTCGGCAAAAGCGAAGCATGGCAGCGTGTCGAACGCCTGGCGGCCATCGACCTGGGGGAAGATTTGACGCTGGCTATTTCTGCCTATGAGATCAGTACGCTCAACATGCACCTCGAGCAAGAGCGCAAGGCACTGGCCACCGCCAACCAGCGGCTCGAGCAGTTGGCCCACTTTGACCCATTGACTCAGGTCTGGAATCGCTATCGTATCGAGCAGGCCATCGATGCCGAGTTAGTCGCGGCCAAGCGCTACGGCGCCGCATTCGCGTTGCTGCTGTTTGACGTGGATCACTTCAAGCAGATCAACGACGCCTATGGGCATGGCGTGGGGGATGACGTGCTGGTCTCGCTGGCTCGTCTGGTGGAAACGTCGCTGCGGGGATGCGACCATCTTGGCCGCTGGGGCGGCGAAGAGTTCGTGGTGCTGGCGACACACTCCGATGAGGAAGCGGCCATGGGCCTGGCTGAGCGGCTGCGCAGCCTGGTGGCCACGCTGCATGTCAACGGGTTGGACCAGCCCATCACCGTCAGTATCGGCGTGGCGATATGGCAGCCGGGCGACAGCTGCAAGACGCTGATGTCGCGGGCCGATGTGGCCATGTACCGAGCCAAGCGCGGTGGTCGCAATCGTGTGGAAATCGCCGAGCAGCGAACCGGTTAATCTTCTGTCGTGCTGTCCTCGCACAGCTGCTGCATGCGCGCGATGGCGCTGTCTGCACCGGCAAGGCTGAAGGTCATGTACCACGGCTCCTGCTCGTTTTGGTCGAAGCCCAGGAACAGCTGCTCGCCGGTGCGCATCTGGGCCATCAGTGTGTCGAGATCGCTCAGGTAAAAGTGTGCGTAGAAGCCATCGTCGCCGCGCTCGGTGATGAACTCGGCCATGGTATCCACGATGGGCTGGTCATCGATGCGCAGCCGTGTGGGCACCAGATTGACGGCGCGGCTCTCGCCTTGCTGCTGTTCCAGCGTCACGCGCATTTCCAGCCAGGGGAGGTCGCATATCCCCTGGCTGGTATTGAGGCTCAAGGTGGCATCGGAGTAGCTGTGGGTCTCCACTGCGCGAAAATGGCGCTCTTCGCCCAGTGCCAGCGTCATGGACGACCAGTGCTGGTGAGGTTCGGCATGCTCCACGTTGAACGTGGCTGCCAGGGCGAACGGGGCGTTGCCCAGCAGGCTCCCCCCCAGTACCGCCAGCAGTGTACGGGTGTTGATGGGCATAAACGGTATCATCGTCCTCGGTCTAAAAGGCAAGGTCGCTCAGGCTTCCAGCAGCGGCCTGACGTTGTCGGTCAGGTAGCAGTCGTCGAACTCCCCTTCGGTGGCCAGCGCTTCGAGATCCGGAATGGTGACATGGTGTCGGTCACGAAATACCAGGCCGTCTTCGCTGAGTGCGGTGAAGGTACGGCTGACATGAACCGGGCTCAAGCCCAGGATATCGGCCAACTGCTCCTGTGACAGGGGGAGGCGGAACTGCCCGCTGATATCGTCGTTGGTCTGGCGCAGGCGCAGATACATTTCATGTAGGAAATGGGCCATTTTCTTGCGCGCGCTGCGCCGTGCCAGGTTGACCAGCCGTTCGGTCAGCAGCGCTTGCTGTCGGCTGGCAATGGCAAACATCACCGACGTGAGCGACAGTGACTCGCGAAAGACCTCCAGCATACGCTTGTGGGGAAAGTGACAGATCACGCCGTCACTGATCATGCGGACGTTTTCAAGGCGCTGGGAAAAAGCAAACTCCCGCAGACCGATGATGTCGCCGGGCAGAAAAACTTCCAGGATCTGACGGTCGCCGTTTTCGAGGTGGCGGTAGGAGTAGGCCCAGCCGCTGCGCAGCGTGCAAAACTCATTGGCCGGTGCCCCCATCTCCCAGAGTACCGTGCCCGCCTTGATGGACGTGGGGCTCTCTTCCAACGAGGCCAGCAGCTCTTTCTCGTCATCGGTGAGCGAGCAGTAGTGGCTAAAGTGGCGGATAATACAGCTTTTGTCCTGTTCCACAGCGTGTGTCTCCTCGCAGAAAACAACCATTGTTAAGCAGTCTCGCTGCTTACTATAAGCAGTCAGGGCCGTCTTTTCCTGAACTTTTTGGCCACTGCTCCAACGCTTGAGCAGCGGCCCATGAGACGCCTAGCGAGTGGCGCGGTTGCCACGCTCGAGTAACGGCGCCAGGAAGCGGCCCGTATGCGATACCGTCTGTTTGGCCAACTGCTCCGGCGTGCCTTCGGCGATGATCTGCCCGCCCCCGGAACCGCCTTCCGGCCCCAGGTCGATCAACCAGTCGGCCGTCTTGATGACATCCAGGTTATGCTCGATCACCACGATGGTATTGCCGTGGTCGCGCAGTCGGTGCAGCACCGTCAGCAGCTGGCGAATATCCTCGAAGTGCAGGCCGGTGGTGGGTTCATCCAGAATGTAGAGGGTTTTGCCGGTGTCACGCTTGGCCAGCTCGCGCGCCAGCTTGACCCGCTGAGCCTCGCCCCCGGAAAGCGTCGTGGCGCTTTGCCCCAAGCGGATGTAGGAAAGCCCCACATCCATGAGCGTTTGCAGGCGTCGGGCGATGGCGGGCACGGGGCTGAAGAAGGCCAGCGCATCTTCCACCGTCATCTCCAATACCTCGTGGATGGTCTTGCCTTTGTAGTGGATATCCAGGGTTTCGCGATTGTAGCGCTTGCCCTTGCACACGTCACAAGGGACGTAGATATCCGGCAGAAAGTGCATCTCCACCTTGATCATGCCTTCGCCCTGGCAGGCTTCGCAGCGGCCGCCCTTGACGTTGAAGCTGAAGCGCCCGGGTTTGTAGCCACGGGAGCGAGCCTCCTGGGTACCGGCGAACAGCTCACGAATAGGCGTGAAAATGCCGGTATAGGTGGCCGGGTTGGAGCGCGGGGTGCGGCCGATCGGGCTCTGGTCGATGTCGATGACCTTGTCGAGCTGGTCCAGGCCTTCCACCTTCTCGTAGGGAGCCGGTGTCAGGGTGGTAGCCCGGTTGAGTTCACGGGCGGCAATCGGCATCAGCGTGCCGTTGATCAGCGTCGACTTGCCGGAGCCGGAGACGCCCGTCACGGCAATGAACAGCCCCAGTGGCAGGCTGAGGGTGACATTTTGCAGGTTGTTGCCCGTGGCACCGCGCACCACCAGTTGCTTCTCGGGATTGCCCGGGATCCGGTAAGGCGGGACGGCAATTTCGCGGCTGCCGGAGAGATACTGGCCGGTCAGCGAATTCGGGTTGTCCATCACCTGCTGCGGCGTGCCCTGGGCGACGATCTCGCCCCCATGGACACCTGCACCGGGGCCGATATCCAGCACGTGGTCCGCCGCGCGTATGGCATCTTCGTCGTGCTCGACGACGATCACGGTGTT
This sequence comes from Halomonas sp. NyZ770, assembly GCF_020616575.1. NCBI lineage: Bacteria > Pseudomonadati > Pseudomonadota > Gammaproteobacteria > Oceanospirillales > Halomonadaceae > Halomonas > Halomonas sp. NyZ770. The sequence continues at coordinate 158,648 of NZ_CP085143.1, forward strand.
GCCCAGGTCGCGCAGCCGCTCCAGCGTCTTGAGCAGACGGTCGTTGTCCCGCTGGTGCAGCCCGATGGAGGGTTCGTCCAGGATGTACATGACGCCCACCAGGCCAGCGCCGATCTGGCTAGCCAAGCGGATACGCTGGGCCTCGCCCCCGGAGAGCGTGTCGGCGCTGCGTTCGAGGTTCAGGTAATCAAGCCCCACGTTGACCAAGAACTCCAGGCGAGCATGGATCTCGTTGACGATCTTGTCGGCAATTTCTCCCTTGCGCCCGGGAAGTGCCAGCGCGCCGAAGTAGCGCCACGCCTCGCCAATCGGCAGGTGGACGATATCCGCGATGTTGCGGTCATCGACATACACATGGCGGGACTCCTTGCGGAGCCGTGAACCATGGCAGGCGGTACAGGGCTGAACCGCAATGTACTTGGCCAGGTCGTCGCGCACCATGCTGGACTCGGTCTCCCGATAGCGGCGCTGCATGTTGGGCAGCACCCCTTCGAAGGCATGTTCACGGGTGACTTTGCGGCCACGGTCGCCGACGTAGACGAAGGGGACCAGCTCGCCACCACTGCCGTTGAGGATGATGTCCCGCTCGTGGCGGGCCAGCTCCTGCCAGGGTGTTTCCAGCTCGAAACGATAATGCTTGGCCAGCGCCTGCAGCTGAGTAAAGTAATATATGTTGCGTCGGTCCCAGCCCTTGATCACGCCTTCCGCCAAGGAAAGCTCGGGGTGGCTGATCAGTTTCTCCGGGTCGAAGTACTGCTGGATGCCCAGGCCGTCGCACGTCGGGCACGCCCCTGCCGGGTTGTTGAACGAAAACATGCGCGGCTCCAGCTCGGAGAGCGAATAGCCGCAAACGGGGCAGGCAAAGCGGGACGAGAAGACCAGGTCGTCCTGCTCGCCGTCCATGAAATGCACCATGGCGGTGCCGTCGGCCAGGTTCAGGGCCGTTTCGAAGGATTCCGCCAGGCGCTGGGCGATATCGTCACGTACCTTGAAGCGGTCCACGACCACGCTGATATCGTGCTTCTTGCGCTTGTCCAGCGGCGCGATGTCGTCCAGTTCCAGCACCTGGCCATCGATCTGAACGCGCACGAACCCTTGAGCACGCAGTTCGGAAAGCAGCTGCAAATGCTCACCTTTGCGGCCCTTGACGACCGGCGCCAGCAGCATCAAGCGGGTGCCTTCCGCCAGGTTCATGACCTGATCGACCATCTGGGAGATCGTCTGGGCTTCCAGGTCCTCGCCATGCTCTGGGCAGCGAGGGGTGCCGGCACGGGCAAACAGCAGGCGCAGGTAGTCGTAGATTTCGGTAATCGTGCCAACCGTCGACCGGGGGTTGTGAGAGGTGGATTTTTGCTCGATGGAGATGGCCGGAGAGAGCCCTTCGATGTGATCCACATCGGGCTTTTCCATCATCGAGAGGAACTGACGCGCATAGGTGGAGAGCGACTCCACATAGCGCCGCTGGCCCTCGGCGTAGAGCGTATCGAACGCCAGGGACGACTTGCCGGAGCCTGACAGGCCGGTAATCACGATCAGCTTGTCGCGGGGCAGCTCCACATCGATCTGCTTGAGGTTGTGGGTGCGGGCACCCCTGACCAGAATGCTGTCCATCAACACCTCGAATCGCGTGGCAAAAGCGTAATTATACGATTGCTGTACCCCTTCCGGCAAAATTGTCTCGCGCGGATGCGCCAAGGTGGGCATTTCATGGTTGGCGTTTCCAGCGTGCCGACAAAGCGCTAGAATGGGCGGTTATCTCAGGCCGTTCGGCCCACTTATCGTACACAAGGGTTCTATGCGCAAGGTTTCTGCACTGTTGCTGGCCACTGAGCGCCGAGCCATCAGCGGCTTGGCCGGTCTCTATGCATCACGCATGCTGGGACTCTTCATGGTACTGCCGGTGCTGGCCCTTTATGCCGACACCCTGGAAGGGGCGACGCCGCTTCTGGTTGGCCTGGCGCTCGGTGTGTATGGCCTGACTCAGGCGGTTCTGCAGATTCCGTTCGGGTTGCTGTCGGATCGGATCGGCCGGAAACGCGTGATCGCCATTGGCCTTCTGATCTTTGCCGCAGGCAGTATCGTGGCCGCCATGGCGGACACCATTGGTGGCGTGATCGTCGGGCGGGCGCTGCAGGGGAGTGGTGCCATTGCGGCGGCGATCATGGCGCTGCTGGCCGACCAGACCCGTGAGCAGGTGCGTACCGCTGCCATGGCCACCATCGGCCTCTCCATCGGTGTGTCCTTTGCCATTGCCATGGTGCTGGGGCCCTGGTTGGCATCATGGGGAGGGCTGTCGAGCCTGTTCTGGTTCACGGCGCTGCTCACCCTGGTGGGCCTGCTGGTGCTGTGGCGCTGGGTGCCGCCAGCTCCCCGGCGTCTGCGACATCGCGATGTCGGGCTGGATCGCCAGCAATTCAAACGCGTCATTACCCGCCCAGACCTGTGGCGCCTGGACGTATCGATCTTTGCCCTGCACCTGGTCCTCATGGCCATTTTTGTGGCCGTGCCGTTCAGGTTGCTGAACGCTGGAGTGGCGGTGGAGTACCATGGGCTGGCCTATCTGGCCATCATGGGACTGTCGTTTGTCGCCATGGTGCCGCTGGTGATCGTGGCCGAGAAGCGCCAACGCATGAAGCTGATGTGCCTGCTGGCCATTGGTGCCATCGTGCTCAGCTTGGCGGCGCTTGGTCTACCGCTCTCCCAGGGGCAGGGGCTGTTTGTATGGCTGCTGGTGTTTTTTACCGGCTTCAATTTGCTGGAGGCCACCCTGCCGTCCATGCTGAGTAAACTGGCGCCAGCCGGGGCAAAAGGCACCGCCATGGGCGTCTACTCCACCAGCCAGTTTCTGGGTGCGTTTCTAGGCGGTACTCTGGGCGGTTGGCTGGCGCACACCTGGGGGCTGGACGCGGTGTTCATCGGCTGCGCGGCGCTGGCGCTTGGCTGGTGGCTGGCCATGTGCGGCATGCCGTCACCGCCGCCGCTCTCCAGTGAGGTGGTGGCGCTGCATGATACCCAGCCCGATGCCATGGACCTGCTCATGGAGCACCTTGCCGATGTGGCCGGTGTCGAAGACGTCATGGTCGTGCCGGAAGAGCGCCTGGTGTATTTGAAAGTGAATCGCAAAGAGCTTGATCAGGCGGCACTCGCCCGATTGATTCCGCCACCGCGGTCCTGATCAATGAGAGACCATCACCGTATACGACAAGGAGCGACCTTATGGCGCGCGGTATTAACAAAGTCATTTTAATTGGTAATTTGGGCCAGGATCCGGAAGTGCGTTTCACTCCGTCCGGTACCGCAGTGGCCAACCTGAATCTGGCCACCTCGGACACCTGGATGGATCGCCAGAGCGGTCAGCGTCAGGAACGTACCGAATGGCATCGCGTGGTGCTGTTCAACAAAACGGCGGAAATTGCGCAGCAGTACCTGAAAAAAGGCTCCAAAGTCTATATCGAAGGTCGCCTGCAGACGCGCAAATGGCAGGATCAGAACGGTCAGGAACGCTACAGCACCGAAATCGTCGCCAACGACATGCAGATGCTGGATGGCCGCAGTGGTGACTACCAGGGGGGAGGTGCTCCGCAAGGTGGCTATGCCCAGCAAGCGCCGGCCCAGTCTGCGCCACCGCAGCAGCATTATCAGCAGCCACCGCAGCAGGCTCCTCAACAGGGTGGCTACGCTCCGCAACAGAATGCCGCGCCTCAGCGTGGCGGCGCGGCGCCTCAGCAGCAGCCTCCCGCGCATCAGCAAAACAGCAGCTACGGCGCTCCGGATCCGGGTAACTTCGACGACTTTGACGACGAAATTCCGTTCTGATCGTCATGCCCCGCGGGGTGCTGCCGCGATGCTATCGGGTTGAGAAAGAGGGTCTGTCTTGAAGCTGCTAATACTGAACGCAGGGCACTGCTTGAGCCTGGCGCTGGCCCGTGAGGCGAGTCGGCGCACGGACACCGAGCTGGTGATTGAACAGGGCTTGAGTGTTTCTCCGGATCAGCTCGCGGCCATCGCGCCCGATGCGGTGATCATTCCACCGCTGTCGCATCCGTTAAGCATGACGCCAGCGGATGTCTATGCCCATGCGGATGCGGTGGACCAGTGTGTCGATGCCTGCCAGGTGGCAGGCATCGCGCTGGTCTGGTGTGTGTCCGACCAGCTCTACGAAGAGGGATTCGAGATCCCGATCGACGAGCATGTCGTGCCCGCCCCGCGCGATGAGTGCTTGCGTCGCCTGGTGCAGACCGGTGACCGTATCCGCGCGGAGTATCACCGCCACCTGATCGTGCGGCTAGGGCCGCTGTTCGCCCTGGAAGGCAGCCATGCCTGGCTCAATGAAGTGATCGACAGCTTTGTGGCAGGCCAGCCCGTGCGTGCGGCAGAAGACGTGATTTTTTGTCCTACCTCGGCCGATGCCGTGGCCATGGCGCTGGTGGGGATGCTCCAGCAGCAAGCCTGCGGGGCCGATGCCTGGGGGGCGTATCACCTGGCGGGCACCGAGCCGGTCAGCGCTTTCACGTTTGCTTCCATGGTGCGTACCCAGTTGGTCACCCATCTCGAAGGGCGTGGCGAGGAGGTCGCATTGGGTGAGGTGCAAGCGTTGAACCACCATCACGATGCCAAGCTGCGGCGGGTACTGAACTGCCGCCGTGTCCTGGACGTCTTTGGGGTGCACCAGAAGCCCTGGCGATTGGAAGTCGGGCGAATGCTGGATGCCTGGTGCCTGACGCGCACCCAGCCGGAGGATGCAGGACCAGGAACAGGAGAGTCCGCTTGATGAATGTGGTACGCAGCCTGGTGTTCTATCTGGGCTATTTTTCAGCCATGCTGCTGATTGGTGTGCTGTTCTTGCCCGTTGCGCCGTTTCTTCCCCTGGCGGCGCGCTATCGTCTGTTGAACCTCTACAACTACTTCCTGATGGTCTGGTTTCGGCTGGCCTGTGGCGTACGGTACGATATTCAAGGGCGTGACCATATTCCCGCGGGGCCCTGCGTCATTCAGGCCAACCATCAGTGTGAGTGGGAAACGCTGTTCCTGCAGGTCATGAAGCCGCCGGTCTGCACCGTGCTCAAACGAGAGCTGCTGCGCATTCCCGTATTTGGCTGGGGGCTGCGTTTGCTGCGTCCCATCAGCCTGGATCGCTCCAAGCCGGCACGGGCCATGAAGCAGGTGCTGACGCAGGGGGTGGAGCGTTTGAACAGTGGACTCTCAGTGCTGATCTTTCCGGAAGGGACCCGTGTCGACCCAGGCGTTCGCAAGCGCTACAACAAAAGCGGTAGCGTGGTGGCCTGTCGTGCCGGTGTGCCGGTGCTGCCGGTAGCGCACAATGCCGGTGAGCGTTGGCCGGGGCGGCAGTGGGTCAAGCGTCCGGGTGTCCTGCGTGTACGCATTGGTCCGCCCATCGAGACCGCAGGGCGTACCCCGGATGAAGTATTGGCCGATGTGGAAGCCTGGATCGAGGGCCAGCTGAGTGAGATCTCCGAGGTGCCCAGGCCCTGAACGCCGGTGCCCTGAAGCCAGTGCCCTGGCAACCGGGGCACACACGTTGCACCAACACAAACGGCGCCCTTGGGCGCCGTTTGTGTTGATCGTCGAGACCGGCTCAGCCGTTATAGCGCTGGAATACCAGGCAGGCGTTGGTGCCGCCAAAACCAAAGCTGTTGGACAGCACGCGGTCGATGGTGGCGTCATCGCGACGCTGGGTCACGATATCGAAGCCATCGGCTTGCTCGTCCAGGTGCTCGACATTGGCAGAGGCCGCCACGAAGCGGTGCTGCATCATGAGCAGCGAGTAGATGGCCTCTTGCACGCCGGTGGCGCCCAGCGAGTGACCCGTCAGCGACTTGGTAGAGCTCATGGCGGGTGTCGTGTCGCCAAAGACGCTGCGAATCGCTTTCAATTCGGCAACATCACCCACGGGGGTCGACGTGCCGTGGGTGTTGATGTAGTCGATGCTGCCATCGACGGTCGCCATGGCCTGACGCATGCAGCGCATGGCGCCTTCGCCAGAAGGGGCGACCATGTCATGGCCATCGGAGGTGGCGCCGTAGCCGACCAGCTCGCCATAGATCTTGGCGCCGCGTGCCTTGGCATGCTCCAGCTCTTCAAGGACCAGCATGCCGCCGCCGCCCGCGATGACGAAGCCATCACGTGCTTGATCATAGGGGCGAGAGGCGTGCTCGGGGGTGTCGTTATAGTGCGTCGACAAGGCGCCCATGGCATCGAAGAGGCACGACAAGGTCCAGTGTTCTTCTTCACCACCGCCTGCAAACACGACGTCCTGCTTGCCTAGCTGAATCTGCTCCATGGCGCTGCCGATACAGTGAGCCGAGGTGGCGCAGGCAGAGGAGATGGAGTAGTTGATGCCCTTGATCTTGAACGGCGTGGCCAGACACGCCGAGACCGTGCTGCCCATGGTACGGGTGACCCGGTAAGGACCGACGCGACGCAGGCCTTTTTCGCGCATGACGTCGGCGGCTTCTACCTGGTTGGCGCTGGAGGCACCGCCCGAGCCTGCGATGAGGCCGGTTCGCTCGTTGGAAACCTGCGCTTCGGTCAGGCCTGAATCTTCGATGGCTTGTGCCATGGAGACATAGGCATAGGCCGCTGCATCACCCATGAAGCGGCGCAGCTTGCGGTCGATCAATGCGTCCAGGTCGATATCGACGCTGCCGGCCACGTGGCTTCTGAAGCCGCGCTCGGCATACTCTTCCTTGAAACGAATACCGCTACGCCCGCTCTTGAGCGCGTCCAGGACCTGTTGCTGGTCGTTGCCCAGGCATGACACGATGCCAAGGCCGGTGACTACCACTCGTCGCATGGAAGCCTCCTGTTAAAAATTCGCAGTGGAGGTGAATAGGCCAACGCGCAGGTCATTAGCCTGGTAGATGTCGCGCCCGTCAACGGATACGGTGCCATCGGCAATACCCAGAATGAGCCGACGGGTAATGATGCGCTTCACGTTGATCCGGTACGTTACCTTTTTCGCATCGGGCAGAATCTGCCCGCTGAACTTGACTTCGCCACAGCCCAGGGCGCGGCCCCGGCCAGGGTGACCCAGCCAACCGAGGTAGAAACCGACCAGCTGCCACATGGCATCCAGGCCCAGGCAGCCGGGCATGACCGGGTCGCCGGGGAAGTGGCAGTCAAAGAACCACAGGTCAGGGGTGATATCCAGCTCGGCGATCAGTTCGCCCTTGCCGTGCTCACCGCCCTCTTCATGGATGTGAATGATGCGGTCAAGCATCAGCATGTTGGGGGCAGGCAGCTGTGCGTTGCCAGGGCCAAACAGCTCGCCGCGTGAGCAGGCCAGCAGTTCTTCGCGATCAAAGGAATGTTGCTTGGTCACTGAATCGTTCCGAAAGTCAAAAATGGTGGTTGCGCCTAGTCTACTTCCCGAAACCGCTGAATGCACGCCGCAGGCGTCTTATCCTGTGTTTTTAAGGCGTATGGTGACTGCCAATGACGACCATGGTCGCGTACGGATGCGGCACTCCATGCGCGAAATTGTCTAATCAACGGATGATTCACGTAATATGATCTACCCAAGCGTGGGGTAAGGCGGCATGATGTCATGCATACCGTTGCCGACGTAGTGACTGCTGAATAGGACAACAAAAAACGCCATGTGGCTGCCTGTCTCGATGAATCGTCCTTTGGTCTGGGTGGCGCTGACTGCGCTGCCTGCCTGTGTCTGGATCCCGGATGCCGCGCTGCGCATGGTCGCGGCCAGCCTGGTCTCGCTGGGCTTGTGGGATGCCTGGAATCAGGTGCGTCAGCAGCGCCTTCGTTTGCGTCTTTCCCTGGATGCCATGGGATTGGCGGGAGACGCGATCGTGATTAGCGATGTTCAGAATCGCGTGTTGATGGTCAATCCCGCCTTTACCGACATTACTGGCTACGAAAGCCAGGAAATGGTCGGTCGCAAGCTGGAAACCCTCGCCGCACCGCGCCACGACAAAGCCTTCTATCAGAATTTCTGGAGTACGCTGAAGGCCACTGGACGTTGGGAAGGCGAAATGTGGAACCGCCGCAAGCATGGCGACGAATACCCCGAATGGCTGAAGGTGCGTGCCGTCACCGACCGCCGCGGCCGCATCACCCATTTCATCAGTCTGTTTACCGATATTTCGGCGCAGAAGGCCCGCGAGCGCGACCTGCGCCGCATCGGTTATGAAGACCCCCTGACCGGACTGCCCAATCGCCGCCGCCTGCATGACCTGATGGCCTCTCGCTTGCGTCACCTGCGTGCGGGAGAGAGCCTGGATATTGCGCTGATCGATATAGACGGCTTGAAATCGGTCAACGACAGCCTGGGCGTAGAGCAGGGGGACCGCCTGCTGGCGCGCTTCGCGCAGCGATTGACCAGTTACATGGCGGGCAGTGTCGTGGGTCGGTTGGGCGGCGATGAGTTCATGGTCATTCGCACCACCACCTTCGATGACCATGACAAGTGGGTCATGACGTTGCGCGACCATATGGGGCGCCCGTTTGAAATCAACGACCAGTCGCTGCGCCTGGGGCTCACCATCGGCAGTTGCCGGGCTCCCGAAGATGGGCGTGATTCCGGCGTACTGTTCCAGCGCTTGGAGTCTGCGCTGTACAGCGCCAAGCGGCTGGGGCGTAACCATAGCCAGCGTTTCCGACCTGCGCTCGACAAGCAGGACAACCCTCAGCTGGCGCTGGTGAGTGACCTGCGCGCGGCGCTAATTTCGGGAGACCAGCTGGAGCTGCACTACCAGACCCAGCATCATCCCGGTACCGGCGAGCTAATGGGTATGGAGGCACTGCTGCGTTGGCGCCACCCGCAAGACGGCATGATTTCACCAGGGGACTTCATTCCGTTGGCCGAGCGGCATGGCCTGATGGCGGAGTTGGGCAGCTGGGTCATCGAGAAAGCCTGTGCCCAGCAGGCCCACTGGCAGAACAGCGGCATGCCCAAGGTCACGGTGTGGATCAATATTTCGGCACTGCAGCTGTTTCAGGGCGATCTGGAAACGCAGCTGGCGACCTGTCTGGAGCGTTATCAGCTAAAGCCTTCCCAGATAGGCCTGGAGCTGACCGAGTCGGTGCTGCTCGACGAGCGGGCCGGTGACATGGGACCGCGTTTGCAGACGCTACGCGACCAAGGGTATGCCATTGCCATCGATGATTTCGGTACGGGCTATTCGTCGCTGGGTTACCTGAAGCGGCTGCCGGTAGACAAGATCAAACTGGATCGTGCCTTCATTCGCGAGCTGCCGCATGATCAGGCCGATGCCGCCATCGTCACGGCAGTCCTGGCCATGGCGGCGGGGATGAAGCTCGAAGTCGTCGCCGAAGGCGTCGAAACGCAAGAGCAGTGCCAGTTCCTGATCAAGGCGGGCTGCACCCTGGTGCAAGGGTTCTATTTTGCCAAGCCACTCTCTGCCGCTGAGCTGGAGCAGCGCTGGGTACCGCTACCCTTGGCGGAAGGGGCCAACTGATCAGCCTACGATATCGGCACGATAGCGGCGCATGTAAGTGCTGATGCCCCAGCAGAGCGCCCCCCAGGTAACCGCCTGAGCAGGCAGTAGCCAGGGAGCCAAGGTGACGCCTGCCAAGGCCGCCCCGCCCAGGTAAGAAAGTGGTCCGCTGACGGCGCCGCAGGCCGCTGCTATCAGCGGGTAGCGCCATAGCCAGGCCAGCGAATGAAAGACCAGCGTGGCGAACAGTGGCCACAGCATCCATAGCCATACGGGCAAGAGTCCGGCGATCAGCGCATCGTCATGGAAGTCGAAGCCGCCCGCCAAGTGAAAGCCACCATCCAGTATTAGCCCCAGCAGCGCGAAAACGGCAATGAAGCGCCACTCTCCAGGGCGCGCACAGCGCCATGCGTGCCAGCTCAGCAATGCGGCACCCGTCGCGGCGGCCACCCAGGAGCCACCCAGCACGCAGAGCAGCCAGCCTGCTTCGAAACGCAGGGCGTTGAACAGCATGCCACGCAGCGAGCCCGAAGGCTTGAAAGGCAGCTGGATGGACACTTAGAGCGCTCCGGTCAGCGGCAGAGGTTTGGCGGCAGGCTTGGCCAGCAGCAAATGGCAGGTGCCGATGGAGCGCTCGATGAAGCCGCCTTCGCAGTAGCAAAGGTAGTAGCGCCACATACGGATGAAGCGTTCGTCATAACCTTGCAGCCGCACCTGATCCAGGTGGGCTTCAAAGCGGTGCCGCCATTCGCGCAAGGTGCGCGCGTAATGGGGGCCAATCTCGTCCAGTGCGATGACGTTCAGCGAGGTCTTGCGCGTCAGGCTGGAGAGCATGGCATGGTGAGAGGGCAGGAAACCGCCGGGAAAGATGTAGCGTTTGATGAAGTCCATGTCGCGCTTGGCCTCCTCGAAGCGCTGATCGCGAATGGTAATGGCCTGCAGCATGGCCTGGCCGGTGTCGGTCAGTAGACTGTCGATTTTGGCGAGGTAAGTATCCAGATACTGATGGCCAACGGCTTCGATCATTTCCACGGAAATCAGCCGATCAAAGTGCCCCGTCAGTTCGCGGTAGTCCTGCTTCAGCAGGGTGATGCGGTCTTCCAGCCCCTCTTCCTGGATGCGGCGGGCCGTGTGGGCATGCTGCTCTTCGGAGATGGTCGTGGTGGTGACTCGGCAGCCGCGTGTCTTGGCGGCATGGATCGCCAGCCCGCCCCAGCCGGTGCCGATTTCCAGCAGATGGTGCTCTGGCTGCACGTCCAGCTTTTCGAGCATCAGGTCGAGCTTGTAGGTAGAGGCCTCTTCCAGGCTGGCTTCCGGGTAGGGGAAGACGGCACTGGAGTACATCCAGTGGCGTTGGTCCAGAAAAGTGGCAAACAGGTCATTACCAATATCGTAATGTGCGGCAATGTTGCGCTTTGAACCGGTCACGCTATTGCGCTGGAAGCGGTAGGCGAGGCCCAGCACCCAGCGGGTAAAGCGTGCACTGCCATTTTCCATCTTGCCGTTGACCTGCTCCAGGTTGGCAGCAAACAGGCGCACCAGCGCCACCAGGTCGTCGGCATCCCAGTCGCCATCCATATAGGATTCGGCGGCGCCGACGGTGCCCCCAAAGGCGAGGCGCTTCCAGGCGCGAGAGTGGCGGATCACCACGGTGACCTGTAAGGGGCCTTCCTGGCCCAGGTGGTGGCACTGGCTGCCCTCGATGAGGGTAATGCGTCCTCCCTGGAAGGCATCCAGCTGTGCCATCAGGCGCGGCTTCAGCCAGCGCGTGAAGCGGTCCTGTCGGGTGGGTTGGCTATTGGGCGGTGTCGTACGCAGGGTCGTCATTTTGAAGTCTCCTTGCGCTTAGGGTGGTTATAAACGGGGACGCGCTTCAGCCACAGGCGTAGCGCTTCAAAATGGATTCCCGCGACCGTTTTCAGACTCATCCAGGGCTGCCTTGCCAGCGTGGACAGCAGAACGCCGCGGGTAGCGGGCGCTGCCTCGAGGGTGAGCGTGGCGTCAAAGTGGCGCTGCTCCTGCTGCCAGTTCTCCATGTGCAGATACAGCTGCTGCGCTGGCGTGTTGAATTTCCAGCGGTAGGTCATCTCCATGGGGTTGAAGGGAGAGACGTGCATGGCCTTGTCGAATTGGGCGTGATGACTGTGTCGCTCTGGCACGACCTGGCAGGCATAGCAGGTGCGCTCTCGCCAGGGCATGTTGGTGACCTCTCCCAGCACGGCGCTCAAGCGCTCCTGCTGGTCGTAGACGTAATACACGGAAATGGGGTTGAAGGAGGTGCCCAGCGTGCGTAGCTGCGTCAGCATGCAGATACGCCCCTGTGGTGCACTGCCCAGCTGGCGAGTCAGCTCCTCGCGCACGGCGGTTTTCAATGGCAGGTGAACAGGCCCCAGATAGTCCTCCCGGCGAAAGCGTGCCAGGGCGGGGCCACGGGCACTGAAGCCAGGCACGCCGTCAAACAGGGTGGGCAGCTCGTCCAGATCCAGCCATGCCATCCATACCTGATAGCTGAAGGCGTGGTGCCTGGGCGTGAAGCGGCGATGCCTCAGCGTGCCGCGATAAATGCGCGAGCGAGGGTCGGCGTTCATCCCAGCCCGTCTCCGGTAGTGCCGGGCGTCAGTTCGTGGGCGGGCAGCGCGGCAGGCGCGGTGGGCGGTGGCAGGGCTTCGTCACAGCCCAGCGCCTCGGCGACACGCAGCGCGCTCCATACGCCATCCTCGTGGAAACCGTTGCGCCAGTAGGCGCCGCAAAAATGGGTGCGGCGGGCGACGGAGGAGATCTCGTCGTGGCGCATCTGGGCTGCCTGTCCGGCCACAGTGAACTGCGGGTGGGCATAGGTATAGCGCCCCAGCACCTTGGCTGGGTCGATGCTGTCGCTATCGTTCAGCGTGACGCAAAACGTGGTATCTGCCTGTAGCCGCTGCAGGATATTCATGTTGTAGGTGACTGAGACGCGCTCATCGGCACCGCGTCCATCCAGCCGATAGTTCCAGCTGGCCCAGGCGCGCTGACGCCGGGGCAGTAACCGAGTGTCGGTATGCAGCACCACCTCGTTGTCCTGGTACGGCATGGCGGAGAGGATGTCGCGCTCTTCCGGGGACGGATCGGCCAGCATGGCCAATGCCTGGTCGGCGTGACAGGCAATCACCACCTGGTCGAAATGCTCCTCACCAGCGGCCGTGGTCAAGGTGACGCCTGCGGCGCTGCGGGTGATCTGCTGTACCGGCGTGTTGAGGCGAATGCGTGATGCATAAGGGGCGGTCAGCCGCGGAATGTACTGCCGAGAGCCGCCTACCAGCGTGTACCACTGGGGGCGATGGTTCACCGACAGCAAGCCATGGTTACGGAAAAAACGCACGAAAAAGGTCAGCGGAAACGCGCGCAGGTCGCCAATGCTGGCGGACCAGATGGCTGCTCCCATCGGCAGCAGGTAGCGGCGTTGAAAGGCACTGCCGTAACCATGACTGTCCAGATACTCTCCCAGCGTCATGTCGGCAGGCAAGCGTTTGCTTTCCAGGTCAGCGGTGGCCTGTTTGTTGAAGCGCAGAATATCGCGCAGCAGGCGATAAAACGAGGGGTTGAGCAGGTTGCGTCGCTGGGCAAACAGGGAAGCCAGCGTGTGCCCGTTGTATTCGAAATCTACCGCCGTCTCATGCACCGAAAAACTCATCTCGGTGGCCTGGCTGGCGACGCCGAGGGTTTCCAGCAAGCGTTGAAAATGCGGGTAGGTCCAATCGTTGAACACGATGAACCCTGTGTCGATGGCGTAGGGCGTGCCCTCGACGTCGACATCCATGGTGGCCGTGTGGCCTCCCAGACGGCTATCGGCTTCGAAGAGCGTCACCTCGTGCTGGGCCGAAAGATACCAGCCCGCGGCCATGCCGCTGATACCGCTGCCGATCACGGCAATGCGCTGTGATGCCATACCGCTCATGGTTGCTCCTCGGTTTGCCGCGTCATGCGCAGGCCAATCGTTCGTCGTAGTGCCGGTGGCAGAATGCCCAGCAGTTTCACCAGGTAGGTAAAGCGACGAGGGAAGTGGATGTCCAGCCGCCCCTTGACCAGCCCGGCAATGATGGCGCTGGCCGCCTCTTCCGCGCTGACCTGCATGGGCATGGGGAAGTCGTTGCGATCCGTGAGAGGGGTCTTCACGAACCCTGGGTGGATGATGCTGACATCGATGCCTTCCTGATGCAGATCCAGGCGCAGCGATTCCAGAAAATAGCTGACCGCCGCCTTGGAAGCTCCGTAAGCCTCGGCGCGGGGCAGCGGCAGGTAGGCCGATGCGCTCGAGGTGGCGGCCAGCCTGGCGGGCTTGCCCTCATGTCGAGCCGCGCGCAGCAGTGGCAAGGCCGCTTCGATGCCATACAGCGTGCCGAACAGGTTGGGTTTGAACACCCGCTCGATCAACGCCATGTCGAAGTGGCGAGCGTCCACATATTCACAGGTACCGGCATTGAACAGGGCGAGATCCAGCGCGCCCAGCCATTCGCCTATCTGCTTGCCTGCCGCGAGTACGGCCTGCTGGTCGCTGATATCCAGTGGCAAGGGGTAGGCATGAGGCGCGCCTTGGCAGAGCGCTTCCAGCGCCTGCTGGTTACGGGCGCTGACGACCACATGATGACCTTCGCTGATCAAGCGTTTGGCCAGCGCTTCGCCAATGCCGGACGTGGCGCCGGTCAGCCAGATACGTTGGGGCGTTTTCCATGTGCTCATCCTGTGACTCCTTTGGCCCTGTGAGCACGCCATGTGCGTGCGGCGTGGCAATCCTGTTTCAATTCTGCTCCAGACGCTTCTTCAGCCAGCGGATGACGCGCCCCATGAGCGGCAAGTGTTCGTACAGCATGGCACCGGCATCGAAGTAGTCACGGTGGCGTAACACTTTTCCACGATTGTCGAAGGTCAGGGCGCTACACCCATCGACCTGAATGGGTCGGCCGCCAGCAAGGCGAGGATGAACGAACGCCATGGTCCATGTGACAAACGCCTGATCACCTTGAATTTGCTGGGTGTGATAAGTGAACTGGCAATGCGTGACGTTCTCGTACATGGTGGCGAAATAGCGTTCCAGTGCTTGCCTACCCTCAATGTGATGGAGCGGATCGTTGAAAACAACTCCTTCAGTATATACCTCGTATAGTTTTTCTGTACAGGTACTGTCTAGTTTATTGAAGAAGGCGCAAAAGTGCGCCAAGGCCTGTTCGTTGTTCATAACGAATTCCTTGTTGAGTAACGGTGCCACGTGGGGGGAACAGCGATATCGGCGGCGAGGGCCGCCGACAGGGGGCAGTGCTTATCTGGCCTACTTCGACAAGGCCTTGAAGGCGTCCAGGGCACGTTGACGGGCGGCCTTGTGATCGACGATGGGAGCCGGGTAGTCCACCGGGTTCAGCATGTCCTGTGGTGGCGCATGACGCGCCTTGGCGGGCAAGGAAGCCAGCTCTGGTAGCCAGTGGGCGATGAAGGCCCCTTCAGGGTCGAAACGCGTTGACTGGGTGGTGGGGTTGAAGATGCGGAAGTAGGGCGCAGCGTCCGTGCCCGTGGAGGCCGCCCACTGCCAGCCACCGTTGTTGGCGCAAAATTCACCATCGACCAGATGGCGCATGAAAAAGGCTTCCCCACGCCGCCAGTCGATCAATAAATGCTTGCTCAAGAACATGGCGGTGACCATACGCAGTCGGTTGTGCATCCAGCCGGTCGTCACCAATTGGCGCATGGCCGCATCCACGATGGGGTAGCCAGTGCGCCCTTCGCACCAGGCTGCAAACCCCTCATCGTCGTCACGCCAGGCCAGATCGCGGGTATGCTCCTGAAAGGGTTGGTGCCGGCACACCTGAGGAAAGCCCACGGCCACATGCTGGTAAAACTCTCGCCAGATCAGCTCGCTGACCCAAGTGGTGAGTCCGGCGTCCCCGTCCGCCAGATGCCCCTCGTTTTCGCTCATCACGGCTTGTAAACATTGGCGATACGAGATCATGCCCAGCGCCAGGTAAGGCGAAAGCTCACTGGTACCACGTACGTTGGGGAAGTCGCGCTGTCGTTGGTAGTGCCGCCCGCGAAAGCGTAGAAAGCGCTCCAGGTGATCGCTGGCCGCGTTTTCACCCGCAGGCCATTGGCGGCCATCCACGGGGGAGTCCTCGAGCTCGGGGAGGGCGGGCAGTGGATCACTGGGCAGATCCAGAGGCGACTGCGCCTGAGGCGTATCGCGTAGTGCCAGCTGCTCCTGAGTTATCTGCTTGTGCCACGCCTTGGCGAAGGGGGTGAAGACGCCATAGTAATCGCCCTTGCCGGTCAGCAGGCTACCTGGCGCAAAGGCAATGGCATCGTGGTGGCCCTGTGCCGTAATACCCGCGTGTTTGAAGGCTTTCAGGACGGCCTGGTCACGGCGCTGTTCGTTCAGCGGATATTCGTAATTGAAGTGCAGTTGCTTTACGCCGTGCTCTTGAGCTAGCGCGAGCAGCACATCGGGGGCTTCATCGAAGCTATCGATATCGCGATGCAATAGCGGGATGTTGAGACCGCTCAAGGACTCCTTGAGGGAATGCACACCGCGTGCCCAGAAATCGAGCTTGTTAGCGCCGTGACCATGGGCGCGCCACTGCTTTACGCTGCGTAAAAAGACGGCCACCACCGGGCCTTTGGCGGCAGCCGCCGCCAAGGCAGAGTTATCGTGAATACGCAGGTCACTGCGTAGCCAAACCAACTGCAGATCCATGCGCACTCCCGTGGCGTGTCCTGTTGAGTGCTAGAGAATACCTGACTCGCGTAGCAGCGGGCGCAAACGCGCCACGGCCTGAGGCAGGTCATCGCCCAGCATGTGTACCGGGCCGTCGCGCAGCTCTGTTTCACGCAGTCGGGCGACTTCGCCGCACACGCCGATCGGTACGCCCAAACGCTCGGCCGCCTTGGGCAGGTCGACCCGAATGTAGTGGTCGTTTTCGCGCTGACCGCTGGAGAGCAGCACCATGGAAGAGTGCAGGCGCGATACTGCCTGAGGCAGATCTTCCAGTGCCAGCGAATGGTCGAGCAGCTGTACACGGTAGCCCTGTTCGCTGGCCATCAGGGCGCACATCAGCACCCAGAGCGGGCCCGGGTCATCAGGCATGGCGGTCAGCAGCAGCAGCGGGCCACGGGTAGCCTGGTTGGCATAGTGCAGGCGAATGCCCACCTGGCTACGCAGGAAGGATTCGAAGGTGCGCCGCACCAGGTCGTCCGGCTGAGCGGCCCATTTGGCTTCCAGGCTCAAGATGACCGGCTGCCAAAGTTCGTTGATGGCCACGCTGAGCGGGTAGAGCGCCAGGCTTTGGTGATACAGCGCCTCGAGTTTGGGCAGGTCGACCGCTTCGATGATGGCTTGCAGCTGCTGCCGCTGGCTGGCCCAGTCACCGGCATCCGGTGCAGGGGCTTCCACGGTTTCCGGCTGGTCCAGCAGGTCGGCGACCTGACTGACCGGTACGCCACGGTTGAGCCACTGCAGGATACGCTCGATGCGACTGATGTCGTCCTGCGCGTAAAGCCGATGGCCTTTTGGCGTGCGTTGCGGGCGAATCAAACCGTAGCGTCGCTCCCAGGCGCGCAGGGTGACCGAGTTCACACCCGTCAGACGGGAGACTTCCCGAATCGGATAGAGCGGAGTATCGGGTGGGTGGGTCGCCTTGTTGCTCATGGGCGCCATTGCCTCTTGGTTGCCTGCAATAGGTATTGCAGGGGTCTGTCTGTAATTGCCGTGGCGATCTTGCAGTGCCGGGTCGGCGGTATGCCACTCATTCGGGTTCGGGGCGTGTCGCTACGTCGATGAACCGATAATCGCTGAAATAGCGTCACGCTATTATAGCCACCTTTGTACAACTTGTGGCCGCTGGGTACAACCTCTGTGGCTTCCATGCCGCGACACTCCTGTGGTGATAATCGTTAGACCGACCGGCCTATTAAGGCCCTTGCCAGCGCATTCCCGGATAGCCAGGCATCCTCGACTCGACTGCCTTTCCAGCTATCGCCGCATAGCGCGATGCCCTGCTGGCTGTATAGGTATCCCTGTGCTTCCGGCTCTTCAGCCTGGGCGTACCGCCAGCGATGGGCGCCCAGCTCTATCAGTCTCGGCAGTGATGCCCCGGGAACAGGCAGACACTCCAGAAAAGCTTCCAGCAAATGCTGTGCAGCTTCTTCGGGGGGCAGTTCGATATGCACATCGCTCCAGTCAAGTTGGGCAATGAGGCTCAGGCTTTCGGGCTGCTCGTCACGGCCCGGCTTGGTGTGGTTGCGGGAGACGAGGCGCAGCTTGGGGTGCTGCGCATGCAGGCTTTGCCAGTGTTCGGCAACGCCCGAGGGCGCGGGTAGCGGCGCTGCAAAAATGGCCCAGGCAGCCCAGCACCCCCGCTGTGGACGCGCGTCACAGGCGGCGCTCAGCTCGGGAGCCCACTGGCCGATGAGTTCGCTAGCTTGGGGCGGCGGCGCCGTGATAACGACGCGGCTGAAGGGCCCATGATGGTTTCCTGCAGCGTCTTTCAAATGCCATTCGCCAGCCGTGACTCGCTGCAATGCAACGATACGTGTTTCCGAATGGAAGGACGTGTGTGCATGAAGAGCGATGGCATCTATTAGATACCGAGTCAGCGCACTCATGCGCGGAACCCCGGTATAACGCAACTGGCCGTCATCGTGTGTTTGCCAACCGGATGCACTAGCCTGATAAGTGCACGTTGGCCAAGGGGCCACGCAGCCTGCGTCTTGCCACTGGGCGAGCTGTTGGGCGAAATCGGCATTGCGCACGGTAAATGCCTGAGCGCCCAGATCAAGCGTCGCCGCGGGGCGGCCCTTGCTGGACATGCGGCCACCCGGCCCTCGCGCCTTGTCGAACAGGCTGACCGTCACGCCGTGCTGTGCCAACAGGTGAGCACAGGCGAGCCCTGCCATACCTGCACCGATGATGGCCACGGCGTCACGCGAGGTAAGAGCAGGGGGAGCGGAAATGGATTCAGGCATGGCGGCTCACGGAAGCGATGACGTGTCGAAAGATAATTCTATTGTAGCAGTTGTGTATAGATATCGTACAATTTAAAAAGTTGCAATACGGATGGTCGACTCGCCCGCTGCGCACAGCGACGGCGTTTTGCCATAGGTGATGGATAGATCATGGATAGGTGATGGAGTGCAGGGACTATCCAGCTTCAGGAGGGAATACCATGCGAGTACTGATTACCGGCGGTAGCGGGTTCGTGGGACAGCGTCTGTGCCCACAGCTGATTGCCCAAGGGCACGACGTGCAGGTGGTGTCGCGCACGCCCCACAAGGTACGCGGAAAGCTGCCCCCCGAGTGTGATATCCGCGACAGCGCGCAGGCATTTATCGATACGCCCCCCGATGCGCTGGTGAACCTGGCAGGGGAGTCGATAGCCGCCAAACGTTGGAGCGTCGAGCAAAAGGAGCGGCTGATTCGCTCGCGGGTCGACAGCACCCAGCAGCTGGTGGCGCTGTGCGAGCAGTTGGCGGCCAACGGTCAGCCGCTGCCTGCGGTCCTGGTCAGTGGCTCGGCCATGGGGTATTACGGCGATCAGGGCAGCAAGGTCGTGGATGAGGCTACTCAGCCCCACGATGAGTTTGCCCATCGGCTGTGTGCCCAGTGGGAAGCCGCTGCCAAGCCGGTGGAAGCTTTGGGGGTTCGGTTGGCCATTCTGCGCATAGGCCTGGTGCTTGCGGCAGGCGGCGGCACCCTGCAAAAAATGGTGCCGCCTTTCAAGCTAGGGCTGGGTGGGCGGTTCGGCGATGGTCAGCAGTTCATGCCCTGGGTCCATCGAGACGACCTGGTAGCCGCCATCATCTTCTTGATCAACGGGTCTGGTCTGTCGGGTGCTTTCAACGGCAGTGCACCGCATCCGGTGACCAACGCCGAGTTCACCCAGACGCTGGCCAAGCAACTGCATCGTCCCGCCATTTTCCCGGTACCTGCCTTCGTGCTGAAGGCGGGCTTCGGCGAGATGTCACAGCTGCTGTTGACCGGCGCGGACATGCGACCGGCACGACTGCTCGAGGAGGGATTCAGCTTTCAATACCCGACGCTACCGAAAGCGCTGGCGGCCATTTTCTAGCCGCCAGCAAGCCGCTGGTCTAGGCGTTCGCTAGGCGTTCGGGTCCACGGTGATGATGACCCGGACCGAGTCGAGCCGCAGGCGAGTGTTTTCGATGGCATCGCTGAGCGCCTGACGCTCCTGCTTGAGGGCTTCCAGCTCCTCGCTGCGCACCGCCGGGTTGTGCTCTGCCAGCGCCGTCAGGCGGGCCAGCTCGGCATCCAGCTGAGCACGCATGCGCGTTTCGGCGGCTTCCACGATGCTGGGCAGCTCCCGCTCGGCCTCGCTCTCCCCTTGGGTCAGCAGGTCACGCAGCTGGTCATGACGGCTCTTGATCAGGTCACGGGCCAGCGACTTGTTGACCTTCTGCAGATTTTTGCCCAGCCCGGTAAAGGAGATCTTGCTGGTCAGATTGGCCCCGGACTCATCCAGCAGTACCCGGACGGCCGTGGGGGGCAAAAAGCGGTTCAGGTGCAGCGCTTTAGGCGCCGGGCAGTGGGTGCGGAAGATCAGCTCGGCCATCAGTCGTCCACTGGGAATGGCCGGATGGCGCAGCAGCGCCAGGGCAGTATTGCCCATGGTGCCATCCAGAATGCGTCCCATCATCTCGCGCAGTAGCGGGTGCTCCCAGGAGAGGCGTTGCACGTCATCCCGCGCCAGGGCCTGGGCACGGCTGTAGGTGGCAGAGAAGCCCTCTTCCCCTTTGACCAGCCCCGGCAGCCCGTCCAGCATGTGCTGGCTGGGCTGCAGGTGCAGCAGGCCATTGCCAATTTCCTGGCTATCGACCCCGAAGATATCCAGCGCACGCTCCACGTAGCGGGGCAGTGCCGGGTCTTCATCCAACTCACGTACCGCATCAATGACCTGTTGCGCCTGGGCCGGGCGGCAGGCGTTCAGCTCCAGCAACCGGTTGCGGCCCGCGTCGCGCTCGGCCAGTTTGGCGGTGAACATTGCGTGGGTTTCGTCGATGATCTCGGCGAGCGCTTCATCGTCGAGCAGCGCATCGGCCAGCGCGTCGCCAAAGGCGTCGAACAGGTCGCTGCCAATACCGTGGGGGGCACTGAAAGCGGCCATGCCTTCGTCGTACCAGCGCTGCAGCCGCTCCCCCGGGCTGCCGATGAAGCTGGGCACGTGCAGCTCGATGGCGTGGCGTTGGCCAATCCGGTCGAGGCGGCCAATCCGCTGCTCCAGCTGGTCCGGGTGTTGGGGCATGTCGAACATCACCAGATGACGACAGAACTGGAAGTTGCGGCCTTCGGAGCCGATTTCGGAGCACACCAGCACTTGGCAGCCATCTTCCTCGTCGGCGAAGGCGGCGGCGGCGCGGTCGCGCTCCACCAGCGACAGCCCTTCGTGGAATACCGGTGCCTGGTAGCCGCCCAGCACACGCAGGCCTTCGGCCAGCCCTTCGGCGGTCTCGCGGTGGTGGGCAATGACCAGCACCTTGTCGTTGGCAAAACCGTCTTCGCTGTCGTCGCTGAGCTTTTCCAGCAGCCAGTTGACCCGGGGGTCGATATGCCACCAGGGTTCACCGTTCAGTGGGTCATTGCTCAGCTCGCGGTACATGGCATCCGGGTAGATCAGTACGTCCGGGTGGTCCATGCCGGTTTCGATGAGCAGCTCGTCCAGATAGTCCTCGTCGCGCTCCAGGCGGCGCAGCACTCGGCGATAGGCGGAGGGCAGCTCCAGCTTGGTCAGGTGCAGCCGCCGCTCCGGGAAGCCGCCCACGTGGCGTCGGCTGTTGCGGAACATGACGCGCCCGGTGCCGTGACGGTCGAGCAGCGCATCGCGCAGTTGGGCACGGGCCGCATCCTGCTGTTCAGAGCTGGCCTCGGCGTTGCACAGCGTCGCCAGCAGGGCCTGGCTGTCGCGGTCGTCGGCGATGGTGGCCACGCGCTCGCGGGCGCTGGGTGTCTGGGGAAGTTCTTCCAGCGCATCGATGGCGCTGGCCACGGCGACGTAGTGCTGCTCTTCGTCCTTGAAGCGCTCGATGTCGTGGTAGCGCTCCGGGTCCAGCAGGCGTAGCCGCGCAAAGTGGCTCTCCTGGCCCATCTGCTCGGGGGTGGCGGTGAGCAGCAGCAGGCCGGGGATCTCGGCGGCCAGCTGCTCCACGCACAGGTAGCCGGGGCCGCTGGTCTCCGGGTGCCAATCCAGGTGATGCGCCTCGTCGACGATCAGCAGGTCGAAACGGCTGGCCAGGGCCTGTTCCTGACGGTGACGATTGGCAAACAGCCAGCCCTGGCTGGCCAGCACCAGCTGGGCGCTCTCGAACGGATTGGCGCTGCCGTGGGCCTGGCTCTGATGCTCGTCGAGCAGCGTGACGGTCAGCGAGAAGCGGCGCAACAGCTCCACCAGCCACTGGTGGGTCAGGCTATCGGGTACCAGAATCAGCGCGCGCTCTACGCGGCCTGCCAACAGCAGGCGGTGGAGGATCAAGCCTGCTTCAATGGTCTTGCCAAGTCCCACTTCATCGGCCAGCAGCACCCTGGGGGCGTGGCGGCGTGCGACTTCGTCGGCGATATAGAGCTGGTGGGGAATCAGGTCGATGCGCGGCCCGGCAAACCCCAGGGCGCTGTGCTGTTCAATACGCTGAAAGTGATGCAGGGTACGAAAACGCAGGTCGAACCAGTCGTTGCGATCGACCTGGCCGGTCAGCAGGCGGTCACGGGCCTGGTCGAACTGCATGGTGTCGGCCAGGCGTGCTTCGGGCAGTTCGCGCAGGTTGCCGTCGCTGTCTTCACCGATATAGGTGATCAGGCCACGGCTCTCTTTGCTGTCGTCCACGATCATCTGCCAGCCGTCGGCTGACAGGACCCGGTCACCGCTGCCGAACATGACTCGGGTGAGGGGCGCCTGGCGGGTGTTGTAGGTGCGGGTTTCCTGGCTGGCACTGAACAAGATGGTAACGCTACGGGCGTCGCAGTTAAGCACGGTGCCAAGCCCAAGCTCGGCCTCACCGTCGCTAATCCAGCGCTGGCCGGGAGAAAAATCGCTCATGATGCCTCGAGGAAGTCGTCAAAATCGGGTCGCTCGCCACCGGGAATGGGCCTCGGTGGCAGACAGGGCGGGGGATTCTAACGCAAAGCAGCGAGGGGATTAAGGGCTATCATGGTCAATCGTTCAGCCAGCGCTCCAGGTGAGCGCGGGTGAGTTCACCGACGTGCACGTCCAGTGTTTGCCCCTGGGCGTCGAACAATACGGTCGTGGGCAGGCCGGGGGCTGCGAATTCGGCCATCAACAGCTGCCGAGGGTCGCGCAGTGCATGACGAAACACCAGCTGCTGTTCATCCAGGTAGCGCACGATGGGCAACAGGTCTTCGCCTTGGTTGACCACCACCACGCTGACCCCCTCCATCTGGTCTGCGGCTTCCAGCAACGGCATTTCGCGGAGGCAGGGCGGGCACCAGGTGGCCCACAGGTTGACCATCAGCAGGTCACCCTGCGTATCGAGGGAGGCCAGGTTTATCGGGTTGCCGTCCAGATCTTCCAGGGTGATGTCCGGCACGGATGCCACCGCGAAGGTGGGCCCTAGCGGTGCCAGAGTGACCAGGACCAGCCAAAGGCTGGCCGCGCCCACGGTCATGGCCAGACCGCCGATCATGGCCAGCAGCCGCTCACGCAGCGCCCAAGCGGTCCATATCAGGCCCGCTACCAGGCCGCCAAGGGCATTGAAACCCGGCTGCCACAGCTTGAGGATATCCAGCGGCGCCTGACTGTAGCTCTCCCAGTGTAGAATGACGAACACGGCACGAGCGCCGACCAGCCATACCAGCAGCAAGCCGTTGAACCAGCGCGTGTGCTGCTGGCCACTCAGCCCCAGCAGGTAGCGGCTGCTCACCAGCAGCATGAGCGCCACTCCCAGGGCGTAGAGGCGTGGTGTCGAGATCAGTAGCGGGCCAAGTGCAATGGCATTCATCAGTTTGTCCGTTAAGCAGTTACACTGATTCACCATATCATGCATGCAACTCATCTCGGAGAGGTCGATGTCGCAAACTTCCTTTGACCGCCTGCGCGCCCTGGCGATTGGCTCACAAGCGTTGGGGCTAACGCTCATTATCACCCTGGAAACCGTGATGGGCGACGCCGCGCGGCCCTGGCAGGGGGGCGTACTGGCTGCCATGGTAGGCGTGGCGCTGACCATTGCCACGCTGCGCTGGTACCGCGCCAAACGCCGCCAGAAGCAGCAAGCGGAAGCTACGCGTGACCGTCACGATGGTTAACGCCTGGTGGGACATGCGCAGTGCGTGGCTGTTACTGCTCTGCAGCCTGCTGGTGGGGTGCACCCACGCCGTGGTACGCGACCACCATAGCGCGCTTTCGCTCAGCGACGCTCGTGAGACTTGGCTGGGCACTCAAGTGGCGCAGGCCATGGCCGAACAGACGGCACCAGACGGTTTTGCGCTGCTGGCCAACGGCCAGGAGGCCTTCGCTGTACGGGCAGGGCTGATCAGCCAGGCGCAGCGGGAATTGAACATTCAAACCTACCTGCTGGGCGATGGGCAAACCACGCGGCTGGTGCTGTCGCGCCTGATGGAGGCCGCCGAACAGGGCGTGCGTGTACGCCTGCTGGTCGATGATATCGGGGCGGTGGGGCAAGGCGACCGCCTGGCGGCCTTGGCCAGCCATCCCAATATCCATGTGCGGGTATACAACCCGCTGCCGGTGGGGCGCGGCCATCTGGTCACCCGGGTGCTGGCATCGGCGGTCAATCCCGGCCAGCAGCATCGGCGCATGCACAACAAACTGTGGATTGCCGATAACAGCGTGGCTATCGTCGGCGGGCGTAATCTGGGCGATGAGTACTTCGATGCCAATGATGCGCGCAACTTTGCCGACCTGGATGTGGTGACGATAGGTGATGTGGTGCCTGCGCTGTCGGAAAGCTTCGATCTTTACTGGAACCATGGCCTGTCCCAGCCCATCGAGCGCTATCACCAGGCTGACGCCTCTGCCTGGCAAGCGCTGAAGGTGTCGCTGGACGCGTGGCTGGAGGAGCATGCCGACTCTTCTTACTTCACCGGTTTGCGTCGGCAGCCTCGCCAGGCGCCGCCGTGGGAAACCCTGCACTGGGGGGAAGGGCTGGCGCTATGGGATGCCCCTGGCAAACTGGCTCAGGCTGGTGCGCCAGACTGGCAGGACACCCTGTTGGGCGATCTGACCCAAGCCACCCATCTCGATGAGCGACTGGTACTGATTTCGGCCTATTTCGTGCCCACCGAGCGGGGGGTGAGGCGCCTGGTCGAGCTGTCGGAGCAGGGGGTCGAGGTCGATATCATCACCAACTCTCTGGAATCCACCGACGCGGCCGTGGTGCATGGCCCTTATGCGCCATGGCGGGCGACCCTGCTGGAGAGCGGTGTCAGCCTCTATGAAATGCGGCCTGAACAGGAGGGCGGTGCAGGCGCGGAGCGCGAGGAGATGCGCGTGCCAGGGGCCTCTGCCTCGGCGCTGCATATCAAGGCCATCCTGTTCGATGATCAGCTGTTCGTCGGTTCGTTCAACGTGGACCCGCGTTCGGTGCTGTGGAATACCGAAGTCGGCGTGCTGATGCGCAGTGCGTCGCTGGTGGATGCTTTCGACACGTTGGTGAGCGTGGGTCAGGACCCGGCGATCAGCTATCAGGTGCGGCTGGATGAGCAAGGGCAGCTGGTCTGGCAGTGGCAGCAGGAAGGGCAGCTGGCGGTGCTGAGCGAAGAGCCCGGAGGCTGGTGGCGACACTTCAATGCCTGGATCAGTCGTGTGCTGCGCCTGGAAAAGTGGTTATAAGCACTTCATCATGAAGCGTTGGAAAGCGTTGCTTGTGTTTTTGGCGTTCCGGTTCCAGATTAAGGGGAGCCTCGTGCCGGAGAGTCGAGGCACTCAACACACTGGGAGCGACCAATAACATGATCAACAAGCGCGCATTAGCCACCGCCATTGCGGCCTCTACCATGGCCCTGACAGGGGTGGCCCAGGCGGAAGTCAAAGTGGGCTTCCTGGGCGGCTTTACCGGGGGGATCGAAAGCCTGACGCCGCCTATTTTCGAGGGGGCCAAGCTCGCCGTTGCCCAGATCAACGAACAAGGGGGCGTGCTGGGCGGCCAGACGCTGGTCATGCCGTCAGGGGATACGACCTGCTCGGATGCATCGGCCGCGTCCAACGCCGCCGACCGTATGGTCAATACTGAAAACGTCACCGCCATCGTCGGTGCGCTGTGCACCGGGGCCACGATTGCTGCGGCCAATAACGCGGCCATCCCCGGCGGCGTGATGATGGTGTCTCCCGCCTCCACCGCGCCTGCGGTGTCCGAGCTGAACGATAACGACCTGGTGTTCCGTACCGTGCCGTCCGACGCCTTCCAGGGCGAAATGCTGGCCAAACTGCTGCTGGACAAGGGCATCGACTATGTAGCCGTCACGTTCGTGAACAACGACTATGGCCGTGGCCTTTCTGACGCCTTCAGCGCGGCCTTCACGGCGGGCGGTGGCGAAGTGGCCGAAAATCTGGCCCATGAAGACAACCGTGCCGACTACCGCTCCGAACTGGGCTCCCTCTCCGCCAGTGGCGCCGACACCCTGGTCGTGCTGGCCTATGCCGACACCTCTGGCCAGACCGTGCTGCGTCAAGCCTATGAGAGTGGCATGTTCACCCAGTACGTGGGTGCCGACGGCATGGTAGGAGACAGCCTGGTGCAGGCGATTGGTGCCGATGTCCTCGATGGCATGATCGCCACGCGCCCCGGTAGCCCGGAGCTGCCCGGCACGGAACTGTTCAATAGCGCCGCCGAAGCCGCGGGCATCGACCCCAGCGCGGTGTTTGCCGCCCAGGCGTACGATGCGGCTTTCCTGATTGCCCTGGCCATCGAGCAGAACGGCAGCGCCGAGCGTGAAGGCTTGTCGGAAGCGCTGCGCAGCGTTTCCAGCGCGCCGGGTGAAGTGATTCTGCCGGGCGAATGGGAAAAAGCGGTGGCGCTGATTGCCGAAGGCACTGAGATCAACTACGAAGGCGCTTCCGGCTCTCATGAGTTCGACGAGAACGGCGATGTGCCCGGCGTGGTGGTCGAGATGGTGGTCGAGAACGGCACCTTCACCACCAAGGGGTTGGTAGAGCCATAACCCTGGACGCAGTACTGGTCAACTGACCGCCCACAAACGAATGCCCGGCCATGATTGGCCGGGCATTTTGCATTGTGGTGAGCGTTATTGTGGTGAGTGTTATTGGGGTAAGCGTTACGGGGCGTGTTATCCGTGGGTCTTGATCTTCTCGGGCAGCAGCCCCTTGGGAGCAAAGCGCAGTACCAGGGTGATCAGCATGCCAATCACCAGCACCCTGGCCTGGAGAGCTCGGCTGTCCATGTTGCCCGGTGCCTCCCAGCCAAAGGCGCTTTCGCCCAGCGAGACGAACAGCTGCATCAAGAACAGCGCCAGCGGTTCCGACATGATCCAGATGATATAGACCGCCACGGCACCAAAGATCGTGCCCAGGTTATTGCCCGGGCCGCCCAGAATCACCATCACCAGCACCAGGAAGGTGTGGTTGAGGGGCAGGTAGCCTTGCGGGTCGAACAGGCTGTTGAAGGTGCCCAGCATGCCGCCCCCCAGGCCCATCAGAATGCAGCCCAGCACAAAAATCTCCAGGCGGCGCTTGTTGATGTCCTTGCCCATGGCCGATGACGAGACTTCGTTGTCACGGATGGCGCGAATCATGCGCCCCCAGGGCGCGTGGTAGGCGCGATGGAGCAGGAAGAAGATGACCGCGATGACCACCGCCGTGAGCGATAGATACACCGCGCGTGCCAGCGTAAAGCCCAGCTCGGCGGGGCCAGGGGTTGGCCAGGGGAGCGGAGACACCGTGGCCGTGCCCCGGGTGAGCCAGTCGGAATTCTTCAGAAACGCCTTGATGATTTCTGCAATGCCCAGCGTGGCAATGGCAAGGTAGTCGCTGCGCAGGCCCAGGCAGACATGGCCGATCAGGTAGCCCACGCCGCCCGCCAGGGCACCGCCGACGATCCAGCCGACCCAGGCTGGCAGGCCGAAACCGCCGACGAAACCTGCCTGGGATTGAATCTGGCTGGTGACATCGCGCAGCAGGCTGATGACCACCAGGTAGAGCACCACGGCCAGCACCACGGCCACCACGGTACGCAGTTTTTTCGGCACGCCCAGGCGGTCGAGACGCGTGGCGCCCAGCACCACCACGAAAGCCGCCAGGCCGTAGAGCAACACGCGACCGAGTTCGCCAGGCAGCTCGCTGCCCCAGAAAGCATCGTTGACCGGCACACTGAACAGCATGGCGCAGAAGCCACCCAGCGCCACGAAGCCCATGACGCCCGCATTGAACTGGCCCGCGTACCCCCACTGAATGGTCAGGCCCAGCGCCAGGATGGCATAGCAGGCGGCTTCGACCAGCATACGGGTGCTGTAAGCCGATCCCATGATGGCATAGACCGCCAGAATGGCCGCAAACAGCGCGCCGAACAGCACCAGCTCACGAATCGGGAACCGGCGTTTGGGCGTAGCATCCTGCGGCGTGTAGTCGGGGTTGCGCAGCTTCGATGAAGAGTTCATTGGATCACCTTGCCTTTAAACAGACCGGTGGGACGCCATACGAGAATGGCCACCAGGATAAAGAAGGGCACCACGATCTTGTACTCCGTGCTGACGAACGCCAGGTTCGACGGCAGCTCCAGCCAGGCGGGCAAGCTGTCGCGGAAGGGGCGTAACAGCACGTTCCAGTTGAAGACGGCCAGGGTCTCGGCAAAGCCCACCACGAACCCGCCGGCAATGGCGCCGTAAGGGTGCCCCACGCCGCCCACGATGGCCGCTGCAAAGATCGGCAGCAGCAGGAAGAAGCTCAGATCAGGCTTGAAGGTGACATCCAGCGACAGCAGCGTACCGGCGATGGCCGCCAGGCCCCCTGCAATCACCCAGGTCACCGCCACGATGGTGTTGGTATTGATGCCCGACGCCTGGGCCAGCTCCGGGTTGTCCGACATGGCGCGCATGGCCTTGCCCAACCGTGAGCGATTCAGAAAGACGTGCAGCGCAATGACGGCTACCAGGGTGATCACGAACAGGTAAATCTGCGGTTCAGTGATCACGATGGGCGCACGGACCCCTTCGAAGGGCAGGGCAATGCGGAAGATCTCCTTGCGGTCATCCACGTAAAGGCTTTGCCCGCCGGTACCGGCAAACAGACGAATCAGGCCCTGCAGCATCAGGGTGACACCGAGGGAGCCAATCACCATGACGATGGGCTTGACGCCGTGGGCACGCAGCGGCTTGTAGAAGGCCTTGTCGATGCCCACCGCCAGCAGCGCGGTCAAGAGCATGGCCAAGGGCAGCATGACCAGTGCGGTCGGCACGCCTATGCTGGGGCCGACCGCCGGGAAGGCGGTGGTCAGCAGCAGCACCATGAAGGCGCCGAAGGTCATCATGTCGGCGTGGGCAAAGTGCGCAAAGCGCATGATGCTGAAGATCAGCGTGACGCCAATTGCCCCGATGGCATAGATCGAGCCTGTCACGCTGCCCGCGATCACCACGTTATTGATAAAAAAGACCAGTTCGTTCACAGGTTTCTCCCCCGGGCTAGCCGCCCAAAAAGCTTTTTGCGACATCCGGGTCGGCCAGCAGCGCAGCCCCTGTGTCCGTGAAGCGGTTCTGCCCGGCGGCCAGCACAAAGCCCTTGTCGGCAATGGCCAGTGCCTGCTTGGCGTTCTGTTCGACCATCAAGATGCCAACGCCTGCGGCATTGATCTTTTTCACGCGGTCAAAGATTTCGTTCATGTAGAGTGGCGACAACCCTGCCGTGGGTTCGTCCAGCAGCAGCAGGCTGGGCTCTGCCATCAGGGCACGGCCCATGGCCACCATCTGACGCTGGCCGCCCGACAGCTCCCCCGCCGGCTGATGGCGTTTCTCCACCAGCGGCGGGAAGAAGTCGTATACCTGCTCCAGCATGCGCTTGACGTTGTTGGGCTTCAGGTAGGCCCCCATCTCCAGGTTTTCCTTCACCGTCAGGCTGGGAAAGACGTTCTTCTCCTGAGGCACGAAGCCCATGCCACGCTCCACCAGCTGATTCGGTGGCAGGTTGTGGATCGGCTGACCGTTGAGCAGTATTTCGCCCTGATTGACGTTGAGCAGGCCAAACACCGCCTTGAGCATGGTCGATTTGCCTGCGCCGTTGGGGCCGACGATCACGCCGACCTCATCGGCGTACAGGGTCATGTCGACCCCGTTGAGGATATTCATGCTGCCATAGCCGCCGTGCACATGGCGCGCTTCGAGCAGCGGCTGGGGAGTTGCGGGGGTAGATGACATAAGGTGTCTCAGCAAACGTCGCGCAGTGTTTCCGTCACGATCATGTTGTTATCTCCATGCGCTGCCAGGCAGTGACATGGCGGTAGTGGGCTGCCGTGCGCTACGCGGCATCGGTCCCGAAATAAGCCTCGATCACGGCAGGGTTGTTCTGTATGTCCTTGATATGACCCTCGACCATGACGCTGCCTTGCGCCAGGACGATGACCGGGTCACACAGCCGAGAGATCATGTCCATATCATGCTCGATGACCAGGAAGGTGTAGCCCATCTCACGGTTGAGGCGCTCGATGTTGCCCATCAGGTCGCCCAGCAGGGTGCGGTTGACGCCGGCGGCAATCTCGTCGAGCAGCACTACCTTGGCATCGGTCATCATGGTGCGGCCCAGTTCCAGCAGTTTCTTCTGGCCACCAGAGAGGTTGCCCGCCAGCTCATTGCGCACGTGGTGCAGGCCCACGAAGTCGATGACTTCCAGCGCTCGCTGGCGCACCTCGGCCTCCTGCTGGCGCACCAGGCCCGGTTTGAACCAGGTGTTGAACAGGCTTTCCCCTGCCTGATGGGGGGGCACCATCATGAGATTTTCCAGCGCGCTCATCTGGCTGAATTCGTGGGCGATCTGAAAGGTGCGCAGCAGTCCCTTGTGAAAGCGCTGGTCGGCGCTGAGGGAGGTAATGTCTTCACCTTCCAGCAGGATGCGGCCGCTGTCCGGCGTGAGCGCTCCGGCGATCAGGTTGAACAGGGTCGATTTGCCTGCCCCGTTAGGGCCAATCATGCCGGTGATCGAGCCCTTCTCCACGCGTATGGAGCAGTCGTTGATGACGTGTAACCCACCGAATGCCTTGTTGACATGTTGTACTTCGATAAGGGGGTGCATGGTGTCCTCGGCAGGCAGGCGGCCAGGGCCGCTTGCCATCGCATGTTATTGTTGAAACCCATGATGTTGCGTTGGTCGGTGTCTAGCCTCTGGCTTGGCGAAGCCGCTGGCTGGCGGCAAAGGCTCCGACGATGACCAGCGCGCCCAGTGCGGGAATGGCATAGCCTTCCACCTGGGGGAGCGTGCGCAAAAAGACGAACGAGACCGCGGCAGGGCCGACATAGCGCACCAGGAAGCGCCATGTCTTGAACCACGTCTGGTGGGTGCCCAGCTCTTTCATCACTTCGCTCTGGGTCAGGGCCCAGCCGGCGAACAGCGCGATCAGCAGGCCGCCCAGCGGCATGAAGATGTTGGTCAACAGCTCGATGAAATCGAAGGCGCTGCGGCCAAACAGGGTGTGGAAAATCGTGCCCTCGGCCCACACGTTGAAGCTGACCACCGTGAGCAGGCCCATGGCCCAGGCCGCCACGACCATGATGGTGACCGCCTGAGGGCGCGTCATGTCGAAGCGCTCGACCAGAAACGCCGCGACCGGCTCGATCAGGGAGATGGACGAGCTGAGGGCAGCGCCCAGCACCAGAATGAAGAATACGCCACCTACCAGCGCACCAAAGGGCATGTCGGCGAACGCCAGCGGCAGGGTCACGAACATCAGCCCCGGCCCCTGGCCGGTTTCCAGGCCTGCGCCGAACACCAGCGAGAAGATGGCCAGGCCCGCGACCATGGCCACGGCGGTGTCCACGAACGCCACGGCAATCGCCGTGCGGGTCAGCGATGCCTCGCTGGACATGTAAGCGCCATAGGCCATGATGGCGCCCATCCCCAGGCTCAGCGTGAAGAAGGATTGCCCCATCGCCTGCAGCCAGCCCTCCAGGCTCAGATCACCGATGTTGAACGTGAACAGGAAGCTGGCCGCCGCACCCACGTCGCCGTTGATGATGCCGTAGATCAGCACCACGATCAGGATGACGAACAGGGCGGGCATCATGATGCGCAGCCCCGATTCGATGCCCTTGTGGATGCCCATGCCCACGATCAAGGCCGACGCGGCGATGAACAGCGTGTGATAGAGCGTCATCAGCCCTGGCGAGGCCAGCAGCGCATTGAAGCCCTCGCCAATGGTCTGGGCATCGGCCCCGACCAGCGAGCCGGTCAGCATGAGCCAAGTGTAATGCAGAGCCCAGCCCGCGATCACCGAGTAGAAACTCAGGATCAGAAAGGCCGAGGCGGCCCCCAGCCAGCCGATCGACTCCCAGGCGCGCGAAGTCTTGTGGGTGCGGGTCAAGTGGCGCATGCCCATGATCGGGCTTTGGCGGCTGGTGCGGCCCAGCATGGTCTCGGCAATCAGAATGGGAATGCCCACGGCAAAGATGGTCAGCGCATAGATCAGAATGAAAGCGCCACCGCCGTTTTCACCAGTGAGATAGGGAAAGCGCCAAAGGTTGCCCAGGCCAACGGCAGAGCCCACCGCTGCCAACAAGAAGGTGCCCTTGTGCGTCCAGACGTTATGACCGCTCATGTGAAGGAGTGTCCATGGTAGTGGTGTCGGATGGGGGTAGGTATCCAAACACTTGTATGAATTGTAGCGTGACAGCGCCCCGAGGGCGTCAACGATTGCGTTACTGTGCGATAGAATGACGACGCTTTCCAGCACGCTAGCGTTTAGGTTGCGTTAATGATGATATTTGTTGCCCGCCCAGCACAGTCGACCATGGGCTGAGGTAGCAAAAAGCCCGCACAGTGGCGGGCTTTCCATGGCAGCGATCCGTTTACTTCTTGCTGGAACGCTTGCGCTCGTTCTCTTTCAGCAGCTTTTTGCGCAGGCGGATGAAGGTCGGCGTCACTTCGACCAGCTCGTCGGAGTCGAGGAACTCGATGGCCTGTTCCAGCGTGAACTTCACCGGCGGTGTCAGCACGATGTTTTCATCGTTGCCTGACGCGCGCATGTTATCCAGCTTCTTGCCCTTGGTGGGGTTGACCACCAGGTCGTTGGCGCGGCTGTGGATACCGACCAGCATGCCTTCGTACACTTCGGTACCGTGGTCGATGATCAGCTTGCCGCGGTCTTGCAGGGTATACAGGGCGTAGGCCAGCGCCTTGCCATCCACCATGGAGACCATGACGCCGTTACGACGCTCGATGGCGGCATCGGGCTTCAGCGGGCCGTAGTGGTCGAAGCGGCTGGTCAGGATGCCGGTGCCCGACGTCAAGGTCAGGAACTGGCCACGGAAACCGATCAAGCCACGTGCCGGGATCATGAAGTCGAGACGCACACGGCCCTTGCCATCCGGGTTCATGTTGGTCAGCTCGCCCTTGCGGTAGCCCAGCTCTTCCATGATCGAGCCCTGATGCTGCTCTTCACAGTCGATGATGACCTCTTCGTAGGGCTCCTGCTTGATGCCGTCGATCTCCTTGATGATGACCTCGGGGCGGCCAACGGCCAGCTCGAAGCCTTCACGACGCATGGTTTCGATCAGCACCGACAGGTGCAGCTCGCCACGCCCGGAGACCTTGAACTTCTCGGGCGTTTCGCCCTGCTCGACGCGCAGCGCCACGTTGTGGATCAGCTCCTGGTCCAGGCGATCCTTGATGTTGCGGCTGGTGACGAACTTGCCATCCTTGCCTGCGAACGGCGAATCGTTGACCTGGAAGGTCATCGAGACGGTGGGCTCGTCTACGGACAGCGGCGGCAGCGCATCGACGGCGCTCGGGTCACACAGGGTGTCCGAGATGGACAGCTCTTCGATACCGGTGATGCACACGATATCGCCAGCGGTGGCTTCGGTGGTCTGCACGCGCTCGAGGCCCATGTGAGTCATGACCTGACCGATCTTGCCCTTGCGCACCTTGCCATCCACGCCGATCACCGAGATCTGCTGGTTGGGCTTCACGGAACCGCGCTTGATGCGGCCCAGGCCGATGACGCCGACGTAGCTGTTATAGTCCAGGGCAGAAATCTGCATCTGGAAGGGGCCATCCACTTCGACTTTCGGCGGCTCGACGATATCGACGATAGCCTGGAACATCGGGTCCATGTTCTCGGCCAGCTCTTCCGGGTCCATGCCCGCAATGCCGTTCAGGGCCGAGCAGTAGATGATCGGGAAGTCGAGCTGGTCGTCGGTGGCGCCCAGGTTGTCGAACAGATCGAAGATCTGGTCGATGACCCAGTCGGGACGCGCGCCGGGGCGGTCGATCTTGTTGACCACCACGATAGGCTTGAGGCCCTGTGAGAAAGCTTTCTGGGTCACGAAGCGGGTCTGTGGCATCGGGCCATCGACGGCGTCGACCAGCAGCAGCACAGAGTCCACCATGGACATGACGCGCTCTACTTCACCACCGAAGTCGGCGTGCCCAGGGGTGTCCACGATGTTGATGTGGTAATCCTTGCCATTGCCGTCTTGCCACTGAATAGCAGTGTTCTTGGCCAGGATGGTGATACCACGCTCCTTCTCCTGGTCATTGGAGTCCATGATACGCTCTTGGCCTTCGGCCTTGCGGTCGAGCGTTCCAGACTGGCTTAACAGTTTGTCTACCAAGGTAGTTTTACCGTGGTCAACGTGGGCAATAATGGCAATGTTGCGAAGATTCTCGATCACGACGCGATCCTGCTGGAAAAATAGGGCGGCATTATAGGGTCTGGGTACGGTCCACTACCAGCGCTGTCTTAAATAAAGCACCAAGTCAATAACCTAAACGCGGCAGTTTTCGCCTTCATGACGGTTCCGTTAAGATAGGCGTTTTCCCAGTTGGGGCAGGCACATGACCATCGGTAACCTGATGCGTTTGTTGAGCGATGGCGAGGTTCATTCCGGTGAACAGTTGGGGGAGGCGCTAGGCGTTTCCCGAGCCGCCGTGTGGAAGCAGCTGAAGAAACTCGAAGCGCTGGGCGTCGAGCTGGTCGCCGTCAAAGGGCGAGGCTATCGCCTCGCTTACCCGCTCGAGCCGTTGGATGGCGCTCGCATCGTCGAACGGCTACCTGCGGATGCCCGCCACCTGCTGGCGCGTCTGTTCGTCGAAGACCAGCTGCCCTCCAGTAACGAGTACCTGCGTGAGCGGTTTTCACAGGGTGCAGGCCACGGCGAAGTGTGTTTCGTCGAGCTGCAGACGGCAGGGCGCGGACGGCGCGGCCGTGTCTGGTCGACGCCTTGGGGGCAGAGTCTGATGGTGTCCATGGGCTGGCGCTTCGAATCCGGCGTCAATGCTCTGGAGGGGCTAAGTCTCGCGGTGGGCGTCGTGGTCTCTCAGGTGCTCGAGCAGTATGGCGTGGCACCCAAGTTGAAGTGGCCCAACGACGTGCTGTTGGCCGAAAACGAGGGCGAGCTGGGCAAGCTGGCGGGCATTTTGATCGAAGTGACCGGCGATGCCGCTGGCCCTTGTGAAGTGGTGATCGGCATCGGCATGAACTTGATGCTGCCGGATAGCCTGCGGGCGGCCATCGACCAGCCGGTGGCCGCGTTGTTCGATGCGCGGCCCGGTATCTCGCGTAATCAGCTGGCGGCAGACATGGTCGCTGGGTTGCTGAGCATGTTGGCGGGGTTCGAGAACGGTGGGTTCGCGCCCTGGCTCGACGCCTGGAACCAGCGCCATGCCTACTCAGGGTTGCCCATTCGGGTCATCCAGGGGGAGCGCACCAGCGATGCCGTTGCAGGCGATGTCGATGAAAGTGGTAACCTGTGGGTTACTGAAAACGGTCACTCGCGACGCCTGTCGGGCGGTGAGATTAGCGTACGTAGGCGTCTATGATTCTGGATTTGGATATCGGCAACACGCTGTCGAAGTGGCGGCTCAAGGATGCCGAGAGCAGCGAGATCCGCTCACGCGGGGCCGTATGGACCCGGGAGGAGTGGCGTCCAGGGGCGGATATTCCTGACTTGGGCGTAGTAGAAGCGGTGCGCATTTCCAGCGTGGCCAGGGCCGCCGTGCTGGACGAAACTGTCGCCCTGCTCCGCCGCCAGGTGCGTCAGGTCCATGTGGCGCGCTCGACACCCGAGGCGCTGGGCGTCGTCAATGGCTATGAGGAGCCCGGCCGTCTGGGCGTAGACCGTTGGATGGGGGCCTTGGCGGGTTACCAGCTGGCCGGCGGCTGCTGTGCGGTGGACTGCGGCAGTGCCATCACCATTGATTTCGTGTTGCCGGGTGGGGTGCATCTGGGGGGGTTCATCATCCCGGGGTTACGGTTGATGAAGGAGAGTCTCAAGCTGGGCACCCGCAATGTGGCCATCGACCCCGATAGCGAGGCCGATGCGCTGCTGGAGCCTGGCAGGCGCACGGTGGATGCCGTCAACCATGGCATCTACATGGCGGCGGTCAGTGCCATCAATCGCATTTACAGCGAAGTATGCGACCAGCAAGGAGTGGCGCTGCCCATGCTGTTGACGGGCGGGGATGCGCGGGTGGTGTCGCGCGGGGTCCAGGTGCCCCATGCCGTCTGGCCCGACATGGTGTATGGCGGCCTCGAAGCCACATTTCCGCTGACCTTCGCCGAGCGCGCAGGCAAGATGTCGGGTGCGCCGCGGGTGCCGGAGCCGGTTTCGTTGGAAAAAATTCGCGCAGGGCTTGCATTTTCCATGCTGCTTTGACAGAATGCAGCGCGTTCCAAAGCAGATGCAGTCGAGTCGCAACGCTGATTTAGTTAAGTCGGCAAGCAGTAAAAGTCTCGAAAATAAAGAGATTTTAGCTTGACACTGTTTTGAAGGCTGGCATAATGTGCCGCCACAGCTGGAGAGGTTCCCGAGTGGCCAAAGGGAGCAGACTGTAAATCTGCCGCGAAAGCTTCGAAGGTTCGAATCCTTCCCTCTCCACCAGATTGTATGGGCGCTGATTTGTCAGTGCTTGTGAATGAAAAGCCGGTAAGCGGGCATTAGCTACTGTTTCTCGTGCAGCGGATTGTCATTCTTTAGGCAAGTTCGGCGGGCGTAGTTCAATGGTAGAACCTCAGCCTTCCAAGCTGATGGTGCGGGTTCGATTCCCGCCGCCCGCTCCAGTTTGATGTGTTTGGCTCATGTAGCTCAGGGGTAGAGCACACCCTTGGTAAGGGTGAGGTCGACGGTTCAATTCCGTCCATGAGCTCCATATTGCGAAAAAAGCGAGCGATGCTCGCTTTTTTTGTCTTCGCCCGCGGCAGCGGGTGTGATGTAAGGGTTGTCAGGTGGAAAAATTTTCGCTATCATGGCGCCCGCTCTTGCGCAGGTAGTAAATTGCGCATTTGACGATACAGGCCAGTAGCTCAATTGGCAGAGCAGCGGTCTCCAAAACCGCAGGTTGGGGGTTCGATTCCCTCCTGGCCTGCCAATCTTCCCCAGGTTGGCATGTCTTTCTAGAATTCCTTTGTCGCTCGCTGCACCCTTAGGAGTCTCGTTTTTATGAAGCCTAGTTCCGTAAAACATGGCGATGAGGTGCAACAGACGCGCCATGACGGGCTCAAGTGGGCGGCGACTGTAGCGCTGCTTGTTGTTGCAATCGTTGGTAATACCTATTTCGCCGATATTGGCCTGCTCTATCGTGTCCTCGGTGTCGTTGTGCTGTGTGCATTGGCAGGATTGATTGCACTCACTACCGCCAAGGGACGCGACCTGATCGAGCTTGCTGTCAGCGCCAGGAAAGAGATTCAGCGCGTTGTATGGCCAACCCGTCCTGAAACCATTCAAACGACTGCCATCGTACTGGTAGCGGTGCTGGTGGTGGGGTTGATGCTGTGGTTGATTGACACTCTTCTTGGCTGGGCGATGTCCGGCGTTATTGGTTAGGAGTTTTCATGTCCAAACGTTGGTACGTCGTCCACGCTTATTCCGGCTTTGAGAAGCATGTCATGCGCTCGCTGATCGAGCGTGTGAAAATGTATGGCATGGAAGATCGCTTTGGCGAAATCCTGGTGCCGACGGAAGAAGTGGTCGAGATGCGCGACGGCAAGCGCCGCAAGAGTGAGCGCAAGTTTTATCCTGGCTATGTGCTGGTCGAGATGGAGATGGTCGACGAAACCTGGCATCTGGTGAACGAAACGCCGCGTGTCATGGGGTTCATCGGTGGCACCAAAGAGAAGCCGGCGCCTATCACCAGTCGCGAAGCTGAAGCTATTCTTCGTCGTGTGAAGGACGGTACCGACAAGCCGCGTCCCAAGACCATGTTCGAGCCGGGTCAGTCCGTGCGTGTCATCGATGGTCCGTTTGCCGATTTCAACGGTGTCGTTGAAGAGGTGAACTACGACAAGAGCCGTCTGCAGGTCAGTGTGCTGATCTTCGGCCGCGCGACGCCTGTAGAGCTTGAGTTCTCTCAGGTAGAAAAAGAGTAATCTCAAATTGTTGCAGGATGGCGCCGTGGGTGCCGTCCTGGATTCATGTAAAGCAGCCCCGCGCTGCTTTACGCGTACCGGGGAGCCGTCAGGCGTTATCACCCAATTGGAGTAATTATCATGGCCAAGAAAGTACAGGCTTACATCAAACTGCAGGTTGCTGCAGGTAAAGCCAACCCGAGTCCGCCCGTAGGCCCCGCGCTGGGTCAGCACGGCGTGAACATCATGGAATTCTGTAAGGCGTTCAACGCCGCGACTCAAGAAATTGAGCCGGGCCTGCCGACGCCTGTCGTGATTACCGTCTACTCAGACCGTAGCTTCACGTTCGTCACCAAGACGCCGCCTGCTGCCGTACTGCTGAAAAAAGCAGCGGGCATCAAGTCCGGTTCTGGTGAGCCGAACAAGAAGAAGGTTGGCACCGTGACACGTGCACAGCTGGAAGAGATCGCCAAGACCAAAGAGCCTGACATGACGGCTGCTGATCTTGAAGCCGCAGTGCGTACCATCGCTGGTAGCGCTCGCAGCATGGGCTTAAACGTGGAGGGTCTCTAATCATGGCTAAACTGTCCAAGCGCGCCAAGATGATTCGCGAGAAAGTAGACAGCAACAAGGCTTACTCTCTGGAAGAAGCCGTTGCTCTGCTTTCTGAGCTGTCAACCGTGAAGTTCAAAGAGTCTCTGGACGTTGCGATCAACCTGGGTGTTGATCCGCGTAAATCCGACCAGGTCGTTCGTGGCGCTACCGTCATGCCGAACGGCACCGGTAAAGACGTTCGCGTGGCTGTGTTCACTCAGGGTGCCAACGCCGATGCGGCTAAAGAAGCCGGCGCTGACATCGTGGGCATGGAAGAGCTGGCCGAGCAGGTCAAGAAAGGCGTGATGGATTTCGACGTCGTCATCGCTTCTCCGGATGCCATGCGCGTTGTCGGTCAGCTGGGCCAGATCCTCGGTCCGCGCGGCCTGATGCCGAACCCGAAGGTCGGTACCGTGACGCCTGACGTGGCCACTGCGGTCAAGAATGCCAAAGCGGGTCAGGTGCGTTTCCGTACCGACAAGAACGGCATCATCCACACCACGCTGGGCAAGGTCGATTTTGACGTGACCGCCGTTCAGGGTAACCTGGAAGCACTGGTAGCTGACCTGAAGAAGCTCAAGCCGAGCTCTTCCAAAGGCATTTACTTCAAGAAATTCACCCTGTCCACTACCATGGGCCCGGGTTTGACTATCGACCACTCCTCGCTGGTATAAGCGAGTCGAGGATAGTCCCGCTGGCGGCACGGGCGAAATCTCGTGTTGCCGGTGGTTGGAACCGAGCAAGAACTTTGCGGTCCCTCGCTGAGCTTTATGCCAGATGAGGCACCGTCAAAGACCGCAGGTGCCGCCGCTTTTCTGAAGTGGCGGCTTAATCGCCCTAAAGCGCCTGCGCAGATGGTGTGGCCGCCAGTTGGTTAACGCTTTTAGCAACCGCTTTCTGGTGAGCACCATCCCCTAAGGCTTCCTGTGCCGCTGTTGGGCCTGGAAGAGATGGTAACCTCCGAAACCTTGACGGGTTTCGGCACGAAGGAGTGATCACTGTGCCACTAGCACTTGAAGGCAAGAAAGCGATTGTTGCCGAGGTCAGTGAAGCGGCCAAGGGCGCACTCTCCGTCGTAGTTGCCGATTCTCGCGGCGTCACGGTCGGTAAAATGACCGATCTGCGCAAGCAGGCGCGTGAGAATGGTGTAGAGCTGCGTGTTGTTCGTAACACGCTGGCTCGCCGCGCACTCGAAGGCACCCAATGGGAGTGTCTGAACGAGAGCTTCGTTGGTCCTACTCTGCTGGCTTTCTCCACTGAGCATCCGGGCGCTGCCGCTCGTCTGTTCAAGGAGTTTGCCAAAACCGAGCAGAACTTCGAAGTGAAAGCGTTGGCCTACGAAGGTGAGCTGATTCCGGCTGCTGACATCGATCGTCTGGCAACCCTGCCGACTTACGACGAGGCAATTGCCAAGTTGATGTCGGTCATGAAAGAAGCCTCCGCTGGCAAGCTGGTTCGTACCCTGGCCGCCCTGCGCGACCAGAAGCAAGAAGCCGAAGCTGCCTAAGCAGCGTTTCTTGCGGGCCGCGTTATCGACACGCAGCCTGAACCTGCAATAAATCCCGAGTTCTCGGTTGTCCGAGACTCCCGCAAAGTTAGGAATGGAACAATGGCACTGACCAAAGACGATATCATCAATGCTGTAGCCGACATGTCCGTAATGGAAGTTGTCGAGCTGATCGAAGCGATGGAAGAGAAATTCGGCGTTTCTGCTGCCGCAGCCGTTATGGCTGGTCCGGCTGCTGCTGGCGAAGCTGCTGAAGAGCAGACCGAATTCGACCTGGTACTGGCGTCTGCTGGTGACAAGAAAGTCAACGTCATCAAAGCCGTTCGTGAAATCACCGGTCTTGGCCTGAAAGAAGCCAAAGGCGCTGTTGACGGCGCTCCGGCGACCATCAAAGAAGCGATGTCCAAGGACGACGCTGAAGCTGCCAAGAAGAAGCTGGAAGAAGCGGGCGCAACCGTCGAGCTCAAGTAATCCTTGTGCTGATGGCTTTACGCGCTGCGTAAGCTTCCACGGCTGGCGGCGGGCTATCCCGCTGCCGGCCTTTTTCTGTTGTAATATGCTGCCGTGCAGCGAAACGACAGAGCCGCTGCGGTAAAAAGCAGCACAATAGCAGGACCGTTGTTGTGAAGCGTACGTTGTTGTAATGCGTCAGTTGTAAAGCGTGAGCGTGTCGGCAGGCAACAACGAAGCGCGGACAGCACTACCGTAACACTGTTATCTATCAAGATTTTTGACGGCGAGCTACCGATTAGGAGCTTGCTGTCTGCGTCTGAAACGCCCGCGGGCAGATGACCACGCATCGGTCACCCATGGTGAACAAGCTGGGGAATACAGATGGCTTACTCATATACTGAGAAAAAACGCATCCGCAAGGATTTCGGCAAACTGCCCCAAGTGATGGATGTGCCTTACTTGCTGGCCATCCAGCTTGATTCCTACTACGACTTTCTCCAGCAGGATCGTTCGCCTGATGAGCGGCACGAAGTGGGTCTGCACGCGGCATTCAAGTCCGTGTTCCCGATCGAGAGCTTCTCGGGTAACGCTGCGCTGGAATATGTCAGCTATCGCTTCGGTACGCCGGCGTTCGATGTGAAGGAGTGTCAGCTGCGTGGCGTGACCTACTCCGCCCCGCTGCGCGTCAAGGTTCGCTTGATCATCTATGATCGCGACTCTTCGAACAAGGCTATCAAGGATATCAAAGAGCAGGAAGTCTACATGGGGGAGATCCCCCTGATGACCGAGAACGGTACCTTCGTCATCAACGGTACCGAGCGGGTAATCGTTTCCCAGCTCCACCGCTCACCCGGTGTGTTCTTCGATCATGACAAGGGCAAGAGCCACTCTTCCGGCAAGCTGCTCTACTCTGCTCGCGTGATTCCTTACCGTGGCTCCTGGCTCGACTTCGAGTTCGATCCGAAAGACAACGTCTTCGTGCGTATCGACCGTCGTCGCAAGCTGCCGGCTTCCGTGCTGATGCGCGCGCTGGGCATGAGCACCGAAGAGATCCTCGACGAGTTCTTCGAAACCAGTACTTTCCATATCGAAAAGTCTGGCTTCTCCGTGGAGCTGGTGCCTTCGCGCCTGCGCGGTGAAACCGCCACCTTCGACATCAAGGATGCCGATGGTGAGATTATCGTCGAAGAAGGCCGTCGGATTACCCAGAAGCACATCCGCCAGCTGGAAAAAGCGGGTCTGGAGCGTCTGGAAGTGCCGATGGAGTACCTGTTCGGCAAGACGCTGGCCAAAGACCAGATCGACACCAGGACGGGCGAGCTGATCTGCCCGTGCAACACCGAAATTACCCCAGAAGTGCTGGAGCGCATGGCTCAGGGCGGTATTACCCTGATCGAAACGCTCTACACCAATGACCTGGACTGCGGTTCCTTCGTTTCCGACACGCTGAAGCTGGACACTACCGGCTCGCAGCTGGAAGCGCTGGTCGAAATCTACCGCATGATGCGTCCTGGCGAGCCGCCCACCAAGGAAGCCGCCGAAACGCTGTTCCACAACCTGTTCTTCACCGAAGACCGCTACGACCTGTCGGGCGTGGGCCGGATGAAGTTCAACCGTCGTCTGCGTCGTGACTCCGACGTGGGCTCCGGTGTATTGGACCGCAAGGACATCCTCGATGTGCTGCGCGAACTGATCAACATCCGTAACGGCTTCGGTGACGTCGACGATATCGACCACTTGGGTAACCGCCGTATCCGCTGCGTCGGCGAAATGGCCGAGAACCAGTTCCGTGTAGGTCTGGTGCGCGTCGAGCGTGCGGTCAAAGAGCGTCTGTCCATGGCGGAGAGCGAAGGCCTGATGCCCCAGGACCTGATCAACGCCAAGCCCGTGGCGGCGGCGGTGAAAGAGTTCTTCGGTTCCAGCCAGCTGTCCCAGTTCATGGACCAGAACAACCCGCTGTCCGAGGTGACTCACAAGCGTCGTGTATCGGCACTCGGCCCGGGCGGTCTGACCCGTGAGCGCGCAGGCTTCGAAGTCCGTGACGTACACGCCACGCACTATGGTCGTCTGTGCCCGATCGAAACGCCGGAAGGCCCGAACATCGGTCTGATCAACTCGCTGGCCACCTACAGCCATACCAACAGCTATGGCTTCCTGGAAACGCCGTACCGCAAAGTGAATGCCTGTCAGGTCACTGACGACATCGTTCACCTGTCGGCGATCGAGGAGGGCGACTTCGTTATCGCCCAGGCGTCGGCGGCGGTAGATGAATCTGGCAAGCTGATCGATGACCTGGTGCAGGTACGCCACCGCGGCGAAACCACCTTCATGCGTCCTGAGCAAGTGACGCTGATGGACGTGTCTCCGCGTCAGGTGGTCTCGGTCGCAGCGGCCCTGATCCCGTTCCTGGAGCACGATGATGCCAACCGCGCCTTGATGGGTGCGAACATGCAGCGTCAGGCCGTTCCGACCCTGCGTGCCGACAAGCCGCTGGTCGGTACTGGCATGGAGCGCTTCGTGGCCCGCGACTCCGGCGTATGTGCCGTGGCGCGCCGTGGCGGCGTCATCGACTCCGTGGATGCGCGTCGTGTGGTGGTGCGGGTCAATGAAGATGAGATCATCGGCGGTGAAGCCGGCGTCGACATCTACAACCTGACCAAGTACACCCGCTCCAACCAGAACACCTGTATGAACCAGCGCCCCATCGTGCGGCCTGGCGACAGCGTGGCACGCGGCGATATTCTGGCCGACGGCCCGTCTGTCGACATGGGTGATCTGGCCCTGGGCCAGAACATGCGCATCGCGTTCATGCCCTGGAACGGTTACAACTTCGAAGACTCCATCCTGCTCTCCGAGCGTGTCGTTCAGGAAGATCGCTTCACCACGATTCACATTCAGGAACTGACCTGTGTGTCTCGTGACACCAAGCTGGGGCCGGAAGAGATCACCTCCGATATCCCCAACGTCGGTGAATCGGCGCTGGGCAAGCTGGACGAAGCGGGCGTTGTGTACATCGGTGCTGAAGTCGGCCCCGGCGATATTCTGGTGGGTAAGGTAACGCCGAAAGGTGAAACCCAGCTGACGCCGGAAGAGAAGCTGCTGCGCGCCATCTTTGGTGAGAAAGCCTCTGACGTGAAAGACACCTCCCTGCGCGCCCCCACCGGCATGAAGGGTACGGTCATCGATGTTCAGGTGTTCACCCGTGACGGCGTCGAGAAGGACTCCCGTGCCCTGTCCATCGAGCAGATGCAGCTGGACGAAGTACGCAAGGACCTGCAGGAGACCTACCGGATCGCCGAAGACGCGACGTTCGAGCGTCTGAAGCGCACCCTGGAAGGTCAGGCCGTCAACGGTGGCCCGAACCTGAAAAAAGGCGACGTGCTGAGCGAGACGTACCTGGACGAACTGCCCCGTCAGCAGTGGTTCAAGCTGCGCATGCAGGACGAAGCCTACAACGAACTGCTGGCCCAGGCCGATGAGCAGCTCGAAAACCGCCGTAAAGAGATGGACGAGCGTTTCGAAGACAAGAAACGCAAGCTGACCCAGGGCGACGACCTCGCGCCGGGCGTGCTGAAAATCGTCAAGGTCTACATGGCGGTCAAGCGTCGCATCCAGCCAGGCGACAAGATGGCCGGTCGTCACGGTAACAAGGGTGTTATCTCCGCGATCATGCCCATCGAAGACATGCCGTTCGACGAGAAGGGCGAGCCGGTGGACGTGGTACTGAACCCGCTGGGCGTACCGTCGCGCATGAACGTCGGTCAGATCCTGGAAACTCACCTGGGCATGGCGGCACGTGGCCTGGGCGTCAAGATCGAGGCCATGCTGCGTGATGCGCGTGGCCAGCAGGTTGCGGAAATTCGTGACTTCCTGGGGCAGGTCTACAACACGCCTGGCACCCGCATGGAGGACATCGATTCGCTGACCGACGAAGAAATCATCGCGCTGGCGAAAAACCTCAAAGGCGGTGTGCCCATGGCCACGCCGGTGTTTGACGGTGCCAAAGAGCACGAGATCAAGCACCT
This sequence comes from Halomonas sp. NyZ770, assembly GCF_020616575.1. Taxonomy (NCBI): domain Bacteria; kingdom Pseudomonadati; phylum Pseudomonadota; class Gammaproteobacteria; order Oceanospirillales; family Halomonadaceae; genus Halomonas; species Halomonas sp. NyZ770. The sequence continues at coordinate 203,161 of NZ_CP085143.1, forward strand.
GCTGAAGCTGGCAGACATTCCGGAATCCGGTCAGATGGCGCTGTACGATGGTCGTACCGGCGATGCCTTCGACCGCCCGGTCACCGTTGGCTACATGTACATGCTGAAGCTTAACCACCTGGTAGACGACAAGATGCACGCGCGTTCTACCGGTTCTTACTCGCTGGTGACTCAGCAGCCCCTGGGTGGTAAGGCACAGTTCGGTGGTCAGCGCTTCGGTGAGATGGAAGTGTGGGCGTTGGAAGCCTACGGCGCTGCGTACACGCTACAAGAGATGCTCACCGTCAAGTCGGACGACGTCGAAGGCCGCACCAAGATGTACAAGAACATCGTGGATGGCGACCACACCATGCAGGCAGGCATGCCGGAATCCTTCAACGTACTCGTGAAGGAAATCCGCTCGCTGGGCATCGATATCGAGTTAGAGAGCTAGGAGCCGTCATATGAAAGATTTGGTGAAAGTACTCAAATCGCAGTCTCAGTCCGAAGAGTTCGACGCGATCAAGATTACCCTCGCGTCGCCGGACATGATTCGCTCCTGGTCGTTTGGCGAGGTGAAGAAGCCCGAGACCATCAACTACCGTACCTTCAAGCCGGAACGGGATGGTCTGTTCTGCGCCAAGATCTTTGGCCCGGTCAAGGACTACGAGTGTCTGTGCGGCAAGTACAAGCGCATGAAGCACCGTGGCATCATTTGTGAGAAGTGTGGCGTCGAAGTCACCAAGGCTGCCGTGCGCCGTGAGCGCATGGGCCACATCGAGCTGGCCTCGCCGGTCGCTCACATCTGGTTTTTGAAATCACTGCCGTCGCGTATCGGCATGTTCCTCGATATGACCCTGCGTGATATCGAGCGCGTGCTGTACTTCGAAAGCTTCGTGGTCATCGACCCGGGCATGACCACCCTGGAGCGTGGTCAGCTGCTCAACGACGAGCAGTACTTCGAAGCCCTGGAAGAGTTCGGCGATGACTTCGACGCCCGCATGGGTGCCGAAGCCGTTCAGGAACTGCTCAAGGACATCGATCTGGAAGAAGAGATCAACACGCTGCGCGAAGAGATTCCGCAGACCAACTCTGAAACCAAGATCAAGAAGCTCTCCAAGCGCCTGAAGCTGCTCGAAGCGTTCTACCACTCCGGCAATGCGCCGGCGTGGATGGTCATGGAAGTGCTGCCCGTGCTGCCGCCGGATTTGCGTCCGCTGGTGCCGCTGGACGGTGGCCGCTTCGCGACCTCCGATCTCAACGACCTCTACCGTCGTGTGATCAACCGTAACAACCGCCTGAAGCGTCTGCTGGACCTCAATGCGCCGGACATCATCGTGCGCAACGAGAAGCGTATGCTGCAGGAAGCGGTGGATGCGCTGCTGGACAACGGCCGTCGCGGCCGTGCCATCACTGGCTCCAACAAGCGTCCGCTGAAATCCCTTGCCGACATGATCAAGGGTAAGCAGGGCCGTTTCCGTCAGAACCTTCTGGGTAAGCGTGTCGACTACTCCGGCCGTTCGGTCATCACCGTGGGCCCGACGCTGCGTCTGCATCAGTGTGGTCTGCCGAAGAAGATGGCCCTCGAGCTGTTCAAGCCGTTCATCTACTCCAAGCTGCAGTCGCTGGGCCATGCGTCCACGATCAAAGCCGCGAAGAAGATGGTCGAGCGTGAACTGCCGGAAGTGTGGGATATTCTGGCCGACGTCATCCGCGAACACCCGGTACTGCTCAACCGTGCACCGACCCTGCACCGTCTGGGTATCCAGGCGTTCGAACCGCTGCTGATCGAAGGCAAGGCGATCCAGCTGCACCCGCTGGTGTGTGCGGCTTACAACGCCGACTTCGACGGTGACCAGATGGCGGTCCACGTACCGCTGACCCTGGAAGCCCAGCTCGAAGCGCGTGCGCTGATGATGGCCACCAACAACGTGCTGTCGCCCGCCAACGGCGAGCCGATCATCGTGCCGTCGCAGGACGTTGTTCTGGGTCTGTACTACATGACCCGCGAAAAGATCAACGCCAAGGGCGAAGGCATGGTGTTCTCTGACCTCAACGAGGTAGAGCGTGCCTTCGGTACTCAGTCCGTCTCGCTGCATGCCCGCGTCAAAGTGCGCCTGGATGAAGTGGACGTCGACGAAGAGACCGGCGAGCGCTCCGAGCATCGTCGCCTGTACGACACCACCGTGGGTCGTGCCCTGCTGTTCCGCATTCTGCCGGAAGGCGTACCGTTCGCGCTGATCGATCAGCCGATGAAGAAGAAGGCGATCTCCAGCCTGATCAACGAGGTGTATCGTCGTGCGGGCCTCAAGCCCACGGTCATCTTCGCTGACCAGCTGATGTACACCGGCTTCCGTCTGGCGACCTGGTCCGGCGCCTCGATCGGTGTCAACGACTTCGTCATTCCCGACGCCAAGACCGATATCGTCGAAGCGGCCGAAGCCGAAGTCAAAGAGATCGAAGACCAGTTCTCGTCCGGTCTGGTGACCGCAGGCGAGAAGTACAACAAGGTTATCGACATCTGGTCCAAGGCCAACGACAAGGTGGCCAAGGCGATGATGGTAGGTATCTCCAAGGAGACCGTCGTCGACCGTGAAGGCAATGAAGTGGAGCAGGACTCCTTCAACAGCGTCTTCATCATGGCCGATTCCGGTGCCCGTGGTAGCGCCGCCCAGATCCGTCAGCTGGCGGGTATGCGTGGTCTGATGGCCAAGCCGGATGGCTCGATCATCGAAACCCCCATCGTGGCCAACTTCCGTGAAGGTCTGAACGTACTGCAGTACTTCATCTCGACCCACGGTGCGCGTAAAGGTCTGGCGGATACGGCCCTGAAAACGGCCAACTCCGGTTACCTGACTCGCCGTCTGGTCGACGTGGCCCAGGATCTGGTGATCACCGAAATCGACTGTGGCACCGAGAACGGTCTGACGCTGCACCCGATCATTGAGGGTGGCGACATCATCGTACCGCTGTCACAGCGTGTACTGGGCCGAGTGGTGGCGCAGGACGTCATCGATCCGAGCACCGAAGAAGTACTGATCCCGCGCAACACGCTGCTCGACGAGAAGTGGTGTGCGTCGCTGGACACCATGGGTGTGGACGAGATCATCGTGCGCTCCACCATCACCTGTGACACCGCGCACGGCGTTTGTTCGTCCTGCTACGGTCGTGACCTGGCGCGTGGCCATCAGGTCAACATCGGTGAGTCGGTGGGTGTCATCGCTGCCCAGTCCATCGGTGAGCCGGGTACCCAGCTGACCATGCGTACGTTCCACATCGGTGGTGCGGCATCGCGTTCTTCGGCGGTCGACAGCGTACAGGTGAAGCACGGCGGTAAAGTACGCCTGCACAACATCAAGCACGTTGAGCGTGCCGACGGCAAACTGGTGGTGGTGTCTCGTTCAAGCGCCCTGGCCGTCGCCGACGATCATGGTCGTGAGCGTGAGTACTACAAGCTGCCTTACGGTGCCGAGCTGTCGGTTCGCGACGGTGACGTCGTCGACGCTGGCACGGTCGTGGCCAAGTGGGACCCGCACACCCATCCGATCATTGCGGAAGTGGAAGGTAAGGCCCAGTTCATCGATCTCGACGAAGGTGTCACCATGCACCGCAGCGTCGATGAAATGACCGGTCTCTCCTCCATCGAGGTCATCGAGTCGGCTGCCCGCCCGATGGCCGGCCGCGACAAGCGCCCGATGGTGATGCTGCAGGACGCCGCAGGCGAGTACGTGTCCGTGTCCGGTTCCAACACGCCGGTACAGTACCTGCTGCCCGGCAACTCGATCATCTCCGTGGACGACGGCTCGACCATCGGTGTGGGTGAAGTCGTTGCCCGTATCCCGGTAGAAGCCTCGGGTAACAAGGACATCACCGGTGGTCTGCCGCGCGTAGCCGACCTGTTCGAAGCGCGTAAGCCGAAAGAGTCGGCCATCCTGGCGGAAATTAGCGGTGTGGTGAGCTTCGGTAAAGAGACCAAGGGCAAGCGTCGTCTGACGATCACCCCGGAATCTGGCGATCCGTTCGAAGCGCTGATTCCGAAATGGCGTCAAATCGCCGTCTTCGAAGGCGAAGCCGTCGAGAAGGGCGAAGTGATTTCCGATGGCCCGAGCAACCCGCACGACATCCTGCGCCTGCTGGGTGTAGCGGAGCTGGCCAAGTACATCACTGCCGAAGTACAGGACGTATACCGTCTGCAAGGCGTAGGCATCAACGACAAGCACATCGAAGTCATCGTGCGTCAGATGCTGCGCAAGGTAGAGATCACCGATTCCGGCGACTCTGACTTCATCACCGGCGACCAGGCAGAACTGGTACGTGTGCTGGAGCAGAACGAGCGGCTGGAGAAAGAAGGCAAGTTCCCGGCCAAGTACCAACGCTTGCTGCTGGGTATCACCAAGGCCAGCCTGGCCACCGAGTCGTTCATTTCGGCGGCGTCGTTCCAGGAAACGACCCGCGTATTGACCGAAGCGGCGGTAACCGGCAAGCGCGATTACCTGCGTGGCCTGAAAGAAAACGTGGTAGTTGGACGTCTGATTCCGGCAGGTACCGGTCTGACTCACCACGCAGAGCGTCGTCGCAAGCGCGAAGACGTAGAGCGTCTGTTCAACCCCTCGGCTACCGAGGTTGAGCAGGAGCTGGGTGCTCAGTTGACCGCCCTGGATTCAGACGACGATCTGTAACCCAGGACAGGCCAAGAGCAGCCAAGAGCGGCTGGCCCTGAATGGCAGAACCTGGCGGTAAACCACCGCCAGGGCTTGACGCCAGGCAGGGTCAGCCTTTAGAATGCGCAGCCTTTAACAGTGGGGTGGGTGCGCCCGCATCCGCTGCTTGTATTTGTTAATAGGCCAAGGCAACCATTGGAGTCAGCTAAACACCATGGCAACGATTAATCAGCTAGTGCGCAAGCCGCGCAAGCGCCCCGTCACCAAGAGTGACGTGCCTGCGCTTCAGGCATGCCCGCAAAAGCGCGGCGTTTGTACGCGCGTTTACACCACCACCCCCAAGAAGCCGAACTCGGCCCTGCGTAAGGTTTGCCGTGTGCGCCTGACCAACGGTTTCGAAGTATCTTCTTACATCGGTGGTGAAGGTCACAACCTCCAGGAGCACTCTGTTGTTCTGATTCGCGGCGGTCGTGTAAAGGATTTGCCAGGTGTGCGTTATCACACCGTTCGTGGCGCCCTTGACACCTCTGGCGTACAGAACCGTAAGCAGGGTCGTTCCAAGTACGGTACCAAGCGTCCGAAGTCCTAAGGCGCTGAACGCAGCCTCATGGAGCGCTGCGGTGTTACCTTTTAACCGAATATGATGGTCTGATAAGAGTAAGGTCGGGCGGCGCCAAAGGCGCAAGCAGGTTCCGAGTTTACCTGAAGGATCCTTAATTGAGGGCTTATCATGCCTAGAAGAAGAGTTGTAGCTAAACGCGAAATCCTGCCGGATCCCAAGTTCGGAAGTGAGCGTCTGGCGAAGTTCATGAACCACCTGATGGTCAGCGGCAAGAAGTCCGTAGCTGAGCGCATCGTCTATGGTGCGTTGGACAAGGTTGCCGAGCGTAGTAAAGAAGAGCCGCTGGAAATCTTCGACAAGGCGCTGGAAACCATCCAGCCGATGGTCGAAGTAAAGTCGCGCCGCGTGGGTGGTGCTACTTATCAGGTGCCGGTTGAAGTTCGTCCGTCACGCCGCCAAGCGCTGGCAATGCGCTGGCTGGTAGACGCTGCGCGTCGTCGCGGTGAGAAAACGATGGTTCAGCGCCTGGCAGGTGAAATGCTGGATGCCGCTGAGGGCAAGGGCTCTGCTGTCAAGAAGCGTGAAGACGTGCACCGTATGGCAGAAGCCAACAAGGCCTTCTCTCACTATCGTTTCTAAGCTCGACGTTTCTGGATTCGTGTCGGTTTCTGCCGGTTGCACAGCGTTAAAAGTCTTTATCGTCATGTTGCAACACGCCGCCGCTATCGTTGTCGATGGCGGCGGTGGCATAAGCAGAAATGGCACCGCTGGATTAACGAGCATCGCCAACTAACGGGAGTTTCACCGTGGCACGCAAAACACCGCTTAATCGCTACCGTAACCTGGGGATTGTGGCTCACGTCGACGCAGGTAAAACTACCACCACTGAGCGTGTACTGTTTTACACTGGCGTAAACCACAAGCTGGGCGAAACGCATGAGGGTGCGTCTACGACCGACTGGATGGAGCAGGAGCAGGAGCGTGGTATCACTATCACCTCTGCTGCTGTAACCACCTTTTGGAAGGGGATGAATCATCAGTTTGATGAGCACCGTATCAACATCATCGACACCCCCGGGCACGTTGACTTCACTATCGAAGTTGAGCGTTCTCTGCGTGTTCTCGATGGTGCGGTCGTTGTACTGTGCGGTTCCTCCGGCGTTCAGCCGCAGACCGAAACCGTATGGCGTCAGGCCAACAAGTACGAAGTTCCGCGCATGGTGTTCGTCAACAAGATGGACCGTACCGGCGCTGATTTCTTTATGGTTGTCGACCAGCTGAAAGAGCGCCTGGGTGCCAACGCCGTGCCGATCCAGATTAACTGGGGCACGGAAGAAGACTTCAAGGGCGTTATCGACCTGATCGAGATGAAGGCTATCCTCTGGAACGAGGAAGACCTTGGAACGAGCTATGAGCTTGTAGATATCCCTGCAGAGTTGGTCGAAACCGCTGAAGAGTACCGTGAGCAGATGGTCGAAGCCGCTGCCGAGGCCTCTGAAGAGCTGATGGACAAGTACCTTGAACAAGGCGAGCTGAGCGTCGCTGAGATCAAGGCAGGCCTGCGCGCCCGTACATTGGCAAGCGAAGTCGTTCTAGTCACCTGTGGTTCTGCCTTCAAGAACAAAGGTGTTCAGGCGGTTCTGGACGCAGTAGTTGAATATCTGCCGTCACCAACGGAAGTCAAGGCCATTGAAGGTGAGCTGGACGACAAGGATGGTACTGTCGCAACTCGTGAAGCTGACGATAATGCTCCGTTTGCTGCACTGGCGTTCAAGATTGCTACCGACCCCTTCGTTGGTACTCTGACCTTCATTCGCGTCTACTCGGGCGTTCTGAAGTCTGGTGACGGCGTCTACAACTCCGTCAAGCAGAAGAAAGAGCGCGTTGGTCGTATCGTTCAGATGCACGCTAATACACGCGAAGAGATCAAGGAAGTACTGGCGGGCGACATCGCGGCCTGTATCGGCCTGAAAGACGTCACCACCGGTGACACCCTGTGCGATATCGATGACAAGATCGTTCTCGAGCGTATGGAGTTCCCGGATCCGGTGATCTCGGTTGCTGTTGAGCCGAAATCTAAAGCTGATCAAGAGAAAATGGGCGTTGCGCTTGGCAAGCTGGCCCAGGAAGATCCTTCGTTCCAGGTCAAGACCGACGAAGAGACCGGTCAAACCATTATCTCCGGTATGGGTGAGCTGCACCTGGACATCATCGTCGACCGCATGCGTCGCGAGTTCAAGGTAGAAGCCAATATCGGTAAGCCGCAGGTCGCCTACCGCGAAACCATTCGCGGCAGCGTCGAGCAGGAAGGCAAGTTCGTTCGTCAGTCTGGTGGTCGTGGTCAGTTCGGTCACGTCTGGCTGCGCATCGAGCCGCTGACTGCAGAAGAGAAGGGTGAAGGCGAAGAAGAAATCTTCTTCAAGTTCAACTCTGAAATCGTGGGTGGTGTGGTTCCCAAGGAATACGTCCCTGCGGTTGAAAAGGGTGCTTTCGAGCAGCTGAAAAACGGTGTCATCGCCGGTTACCCGATGATCGACGTCAAAGTCACGCTGTTTGATGGTTCCTACCATGACGTGGACTCGAACGAGACTGCGTTCAAGATTGCTTCTTCCATGGCAGTGAAAGAAGGTGCCCGGAAGGCCAAGGCCGTGCTGCTGGAGCCGGTGATGAAGGTCGAAGTCGTGACCCCCGAAGATTTTATGGGTGACGTCATGGGCGACCTGAACCGTCGTCGCGGCCTGGTGCAGGGCATGGATGACTCTTCCTCTGGTAAAGTCATTCGTGCAACGGTGCCACTGGGTGAGATGTTCGGTTACGCAACCGATCTGCGCTCACAGACCCAGGGCCGTGCGAGCTACTCTATGGAGTTCGCGAAGTACGAGGAGGCGCCCTCCAGCGTCGTTGAAGCCGTCATCAACCAAAACGGTTAACCGTTAGCTAACGTAAAGAGGTTATAGCAGTGGCTAAGGAAAAATTTGAACGTTCCAAACCGCACGTCAACGTCGGCACCATCGGTCACGTCGACCACGGTAAAACGACTCTGACAGCGGCCCTGACCCGCGTGTCTGCTGAGGTTTTCGGCGGCGACTGGCGTGCATTCGATACTATCGATAACGCACCGGAAGAGCGTGAGCGTGGTATCACCATCGCGACTTCTCACGTTGAGTACCAGTCCGAGCAGCGTCACTACGCGCACGTTGACTGCCCGGGACACGCTGACTACGTCAAGAACATGATCACTGGTGCTGCTCAGATGGACGGCGCTATCCTGGTATGTTCTGCCGCTGACGGCCCCATGCCGCAGACTCGCGAGCACATCCTGCTGTCTCGTCAGGTTGGCGTTCCGTTCATCGTTGTGTTCCTGAACAAAGCGGACATGGTCGATGACGAGGAGCTGCTCGAGCTGGTCGAAATGGAAGTTCGTGAACTTCTGAACGAGTACGACTTCCCGGGTGACGACACTCCGATCATCACTGGTTCTGCGCTGATGGCTCTGAACGGTGAAGACGAGAACGGCATGGGTACCACCGCCGTTACCAACCTGATCAAAGCTCTGGATGACTACATCCCTGAGCCGGAGCGTGCTATCGACCAGCCGTTCCTGATGCCGATCGAAGACGTATTCTCTATCTCTGGCCGTGGTACTGTTGTTACCGGTCGTGTAGAGCGCGGTATCGTTAAAGCCGGTGAGGAAGTGGAAATCGTGGGTATCCGCGACACCACCAAAACCACCGTTACTGGCGTTGAAATGTTCCGTAAGCTGCTCGACGAAGGTCGTGCAGGTGAGAACGTTGGCGCGCTGCTGCGTGGCACCAAGCGTGATGACGTCGAGCGTGGCCAGGTTCTGGCCAAGCCGGGCACCATCAACCCGCACACCACGTTCGAAGCCGAAGTATACGTACTGTCCAAGGAAGAAGGTGGTCGTCACACGCCTTTCTTCAAGGGCTACCGTCCCCAGTTCTACTTCCGTACCACCGACGTAACCGGTACTTGTGAACTGCCGGAAGGCGTTGAAATGGTAATGCCGGGCGATAACATCAAAATGGTTATCACCCTGATCGCTCCGATCGCCATGGACGAAGGTCTGCGCTTCGCTATCCGCGAAGGTGGCCGTACCGTAGGTGCTGGCGTCGTAGCCAAGATCGTCAAGTAAGCTGTTGGCTTGATGATGCAAGGGGGCTCGCAAGAGCCCCCTTTTCTGCGCACCAATCGCAAATGTTTGACATGGCCGATTGGCGTGCCTATAATGCGCATCCTTTGAATGCGTGGGTAGACGGCTCGCGCCGTCGACATCCATTGGAGTTTAGGGCAAATGCAGAACCAAAAGATTCGCATTCGGTTGAAAGCGTTCGACCATCGCCTGATCGATCAGTCCACTGCGGAAATCGTTGAAACCGCTAAGCGTACTGGTGCTCAGGTTCGTGGTCCGATCCCGCTGCCGACCAATCGCGAGCGCTATACCATCCTGATTTCTCCGCACGTCAACAAGGACGCGCGCGATCAGTATGAGATTCGCACTCACAAGCGTGTGCTCGACATCGTTGAGCCGACCGAGAAAACCGTTGATGCGCTGATGAAGCTCGACCTCGCCGCTGGCGTAGACGTGCAAATCAAGCTCGACTAATACACTAGACACTTTGCGGCCCAGCGCTCATCGCCATCTGTCGAGAGCAGCAGCCGCCGCGCCGTGAGGCGCCACACAATGTGCTAGTGGAATGCTCTGGAAAGGGCAGCCATAGCGGGTGATAGCCCCGTACACTATAGGAGACTGAGCATGACTATCGGTTTAGTCGGTATCAAGGCCGGGATGACCCGCGTCTTTACCGAAGACGGCGCATCCGTGCCCGTGACCGTTATTGAAGTTGATCCTAACCGTGTAACGCGCGTCAAGACGCTTGAGTCTGACGGCTACGCAGCGGTTCAGGTCACTACTGGTTCTCGTAAAGCCAAGCACCTCACCAAAGCGCAAGCGGGTCAGTTTGCCAAGGCGGGTGTCGAGGCTGGTCGTTCGCTGATGGAATTCCGCCTCGCAGAAGGCGAAGAAGCTCCTGAAGTGGGTGGCGAACTCACCGTATCCCTCTTCGAAGCTGGTCAAAAGATCGACGTGACCGGCACCTCTAAGGGTAAAGGCTTCCAGGGTGCTGTTAAGCGCTGGAACTTCCGTACCCAAGACAACAGCCATGGTAACTCCCTGTCGCATCGTGCGCCGGGTTCTATCGGCATGTGTCAGACACCTGGTCGCGTATTCAAGGGCAAGAAAATGGCCGGTCAAATGGGTAACACCCGTTGCACCGTACAGAGCCTTGAGATCGTCCGTGTCGACGCCGAGCGTAACCTGCTGCTGATCAAGGGCGCTGTACCGGGAGCGACCGGTAGCAACGTTATCGTTCGCAGCGCCGTGAAAGCTGGCTGAAGGGGATAATTACCAATGAATCTGAATCTTGCTGCAGGCACGGGTACCGTTGAAGTAGCCGACGCCACTTTTGGCAAAGAATTCAACGAAGCGCTGGTGCACCAGGTCGTCACTGCCTATCTGGCAGCTGGTCGTCAGGGTACACGCGCTCAAAAGAGCCGTTCCGACGTGCGTGGCGGTGGTAAGAAGCCGTGGCGTCAGAAGGGTACCGGTCGTGCACGCGCTGGTACTATCCGCTCTCCGCTGTGGCGCAGCGGTGGTGTTACTTTCGCGGCGCGTCCTCAGGACTACACCCAGAAAGTAAACCGCAAGATGTACCGCGCGGCGATGCGCTCCATCCTGTCTGAGCTGGTCCGTCAAGAGCGCCTGGTCGCGATTGAAGAGTTCAGCGTAGAAGCGCCGAAGACCAAGCAGGTAGCTGCCAAGCTGAAAGAGCTCAACCTTGAGAAAGTGTTGATCGTCACTGAAGAAGTCGACGAAACGCTCTATCTGGCCGCACGCAACCTTCCCCACGTTGACGTGGTGGATGTCGCTGCAGCTGATCCGGTGAGCCTGGTTGCCTTTGACAAGGTCCTGGTCACCGTCTCCGCCCTGCGTAAATTCGAGGAGAAGCTGGCATGAACCAGGAACGCGTATTCAAGGTTCTGCTTGGACCGCACGTGACCGAAAAGGCCGCGATGGCAGCCGAGCGCAACCAGTACGTTTTCAAGGTGGCACCCGATGCTACCAAGCCCGAGATCAAGAAAGCCGTTGAAGCACTGTTCGGCAAGAAGGTCGGTGGCGTTCAGGTACTGAACGTCAAGGGTAAAACCAAGCGTACTGCTCACGGCGTTGGCCTGCGTAAGGGTTACCGCAAGGCGTATGTGACCCTGGCTGCGGGTGAAACGCTCGAAGACTTCTCTGGCGCCGAATAAGGGCAGGAGTACGGATAATGGCAATCGTCAAGACCAAACCCACATCCGCCGGTCGTCGCCACGTCGTCAAGATCGTTGGTGAGGAACTGTACAAGGGCCGTGCTTATGCACCGCTTTTGGAAAAACAGTCCAAGTCCGGTGGCCGTAACAACTACGGTCGCATCACCACCCGCCACGTGGGCGGTGGTCACCGTCATCACTATCGGTTGATCGACTTCAAGCGCACCAAGGATGGCATTCCGGCCACCGTTGAGCGTCTGGAGCACGACCCGAACCGCAGTGCGCACATTGCACTGCTGAAATATGCCGATGGCGAGCGTCGTTACATCATTGCACCGAAAGGCGTCAGCGCCGGTGACGTGCTGGAATCTGGTGTCAACGCGCCCATCAAGAAAGGCAATGCCTTGCCGCTGCGTAACATCCCGCTCGGTTCTACCGTTCACGGTATCGAACTGAAGCCGGGTAAAGGCGCGCAGATTGCTCGCAGTGCCGGTACTAGCGCTCAGCTGGTTGCTCGTGAAGGTAACTACGCCACCCTGCGTCTTCGCTCTGGCGAAATGCGCAAGGTCCTGGCCGAGTGCCGCGCGACCCTGGGCGAAGTGAGCAACTCCGAGCACAGCCTGCGTCAACTTGGCAAGGCCGGTGCGAAGCGCTGGAGAGGCGTGCGTCCGACAGTTCGCGGCGTCGCGATGAACCCTGTGGATCACCCGCACGGTGGTGGCGAAGGCCGCACCAGCGGTGGCCGTCACCCGGTTACTCCGTGGGGCGTGCCGACCAAGGGTCACAAGACGCGTAAGAACAAGCGCACCGACAAGCTGATCGTACGTCGTCGTAACAAGACGCGTTGATCTAAATTGCCAAGACATTAAGAGGTAACGGCTGTGCCACGTTCACTAAAGAAAGGTCCCTTCATTGACCTTCATCTTTTGAAGAAGGTAGAGGCTGCAGTGGAGAAGAACGACCGTAAACCGATCAAGACCTGGTCGCGTCGTTCGATGATCCTGCCAAACATGGTAGGCCTCACAATCGCTGTCCATAACGGTCGCCAACACGTCCCGGTGCACGTCTCCGAGGAAATGGTTGGTCACAAGCTGGGCGAATTCGCTGCCACTCGCACTTATCGCGGGCATGCGGCGGACAAGAAAGCCAAACGGTAAGCCAGAGAGGATTGAGAGATGGAAGTCACAGCTAAGCTGCGTGGCGCTCGTTTATCCGCCCAGAAGGCCCGTTTGGTGGCTGACCAGGTGCGCGGTAAACCGGTCGCCGAAGCACTCGACCTGCTGACCTTCTCACCGAAGAAGGCTGCCAAGCTAGTCAAGAAAGTGCTGCAGTCCGCCATTGCAAACGCGGAAGAAAATAACGGCATGGATATCGACGAGCTGCGTGTCTCGACCATCTGCGTCGATGAGGGCATGACGCTCAAGCGTATCAAGCCGCGTGCCAAAGGCCGCGCGGATCGTATCTTGAAGCGCACCTGCCACATCACCGTCAAGGTAGCCGAGAAGTAGGAGTCGACCAGATGGGTCAGAAAGTCAATCCAACAGGCATTCGACTGGGCATCGTCAAAGACCATGCTTCTGTCTGGTATGCCGAGCGCGGCGCCTATGCCGATAAGCTCAACAACGATCTCGAAGTGCGCAGCTTCCTGGACGAGCGTCTGAAAAGCGCCTCCGTAAGCCGCATTCACATCGAGCGTCCGGCGAACAATGCCCGCATCACCATTCACACTGCCCGTCCGGGTATCGTGATTGGCAAGAAAGGTGAAGATGTCGACCGTCTGCGTCGTGATCTGACCGAGATGATGGGCGTTCCGGTACATGTGAACATCGAAGAAGTTCGCAAGCCCGAGCTGGATGCCAAGCTGGTTGCTGCCAACGTGGCAGGTCAGCTTGAGCGTCGCGTCATGTTCCGTCGTGCCATGAAGCGCGCGGTACAGAACGCAATGCGTCTTGGCGCTGGCGGCATCAAGATTCAGCTGTCAGGTCGTCTGGGTGGCGCCGAAATCGCACGTACCGAATGGTACCGCGAAGGTCGCGTTCCGCTGCACACTCTGCGTGCGGACATCGACTACGCCACTTACGAAGCTCACACCACCTACGGCGTCATCGGCGTCAAAGTGTGGATCTTCAAGGGTGAAATCCTCGGCGGTATCGAGGAAGTACGTGCCAAGGCCAAGCAACAGCAACAGCCTGCCGGCAACGCGCCCAAGAAGAAAGGTTCCAGGTAAGGGGAGAGCGAGTCGATGTTACAGCCCAAGCGTATGAAATTCCGCAAGATGATGAAAGGCCGCAACCGTGGCCTGGCGCATCGCGGAAGCAAGATCAGCTTCGGGGAGTACGGCCTCAAGGCAACCGGTCGCGGCCGCATCACTGCGCGCCAGATCGAAGCTGGCCGTCGTGCGATCACACGTCACGTCAAGCGTGGCGGTAAAATCTGGATCCGCGTTTTCCCTGACAAGCCGATTTCCAAGAAGCCGCTCGAAGTTCGTATGGGTAAGGGTAAAGGTTCAGTTGAGTACTGGGTAGCCCAGATCCAGCCGGGTCGGGTCCTGTATGAAATTGAAGGTGTATCCGAAGAGCTGGCCCGTGAAGCATTTGAACTGGCCGCCCAGAAGATGCCCCTGTCCACCACCTTTGCGAAACGGACGGTGATGTGATGAAAGCCCAGGAAATTCGTGAAAAGTCCGTAGGAGAGCTCCAAGAGCAGCTCCTCGAGCTCCTCCGCGAGCAGTTTAACCTGCGCATGCAGAAGGCCACTGGCCAACTGAGCCAGACTCATCTGCTCAAGCAGGTCCGTCGGGATATCGCCCGCGTTAAGACTGTGCTCAACGAGAAGGCAGGTGATTGAGATGGCCGAAGAGAAAAAAACACGTACGCTGACCGGCAAGGTGGTCAGCGACAAGATGGACAAGTCCATCGTCGTCATGATCGAGCGTCGTGAGCGTCACCCGATCTACGGAAAATACGTCAAGCGCTCCACCAAGCTGCACGCCCATGATGAGGCGAACCAGGCAAAGGCAGGCGATACGGTTTCCATTCAGGAGTGCCGTCCGCTTTCCAAGAAGAAAGCCTGGACGCTGGTCGAGGTGGTCGAGCAGGCCAAGGGTTAATCCCCTGCGTCTGTTCAACCAGTGCAGTCAGATTAGGTTTGGAGAAAACCGATGATTCAGACTCAGACAATGCTGGATGTCGCCGACAACAGCGGAGCGCGCCGGGTGCAATGCATCAAGGTGCTGGGCGGTTCACACCGTCGCTACGCCCGCGTTGGTGACGTCATTAAAGTAACGGTCAAAGAAGCTATTCCTCGTGGCAAGGTCAAAAAAGGCCAGGTCCTCAAGGCAGTAGTCGTTCGTACCCGTAGTGGCGTCCGTCGTAGTGACGGTTCGCTGATCCGTTTCGATGGAAATGCGGCAGTTTTGTTGAATAACACCAACGAACAGCCGATCGGCACGCGTATCTTCGGGCCGGTAACTCGTGAACTTCGTAATGAGAAGTTCATGAAGATCATTTCCCTAGCGCCTGAAGTGCTGTAAGGAGCGAGGCGGATATGCAAAAGATCAAACGTGACGATGAAGTCATCGTCATCGCCGGGAAGGATAAGGGCAAGCGTGGCACTGTGAAGCGGGTACTTGAAAACCGTTTCGTGGTGTCCGGTGTGAATATGATCAAGCGTCACACCAAGCCTAATCCCATGGCGGGAAATCAGGGCGGTATCGTCGAGCGTGAGGCTCCGATTCACGCGTCCAACGTAGCCATCTTCAATTCGGAGACCGGTAAGGCGGATCGCGTCGGCTTCCAGGTGAAGGAAGACGGTACCAAGGTACGTATCTACAAGTCGACGCAGACGCAGATCGACGCCTAACGCGAGTCGGGTAGCATAATGGCGAACTTGAAAGAACGTTATCAAAACGAGGTGGTAGCTCAACTCAAAGAGCAGTTCAGCTACGCCAACGTAATGCAGGTACCCCGGATCACGAAAGTGACTCTGAACATGGGTATCGGCGAAGCGGTCAGCGACAAAAAGCTGATCGACAATGCCATCGGCGACCTGGAGAAGCTTTCCGGTCAGAAGCCGCTGGTGACCAAGGCACGCAAGTCCATCGCGGGCTTCAAGGTGCGCGAAGGTTGGCCGATCGGTATCAAAGTGACACTGCGCTCCGAGCGTATGTGGGACTTCCTGGACCGTCTGGTGAACATTGCCATCCCACGCGTGCGTGACTTCCGTGGTCTCAACCCGAAGTCCTTCGACGGTCGCGGCAACTACTCCATGGGTGTGCGTGAGCAGATCATCTTCCCGGAGATCGAATATGATAAAGTCGATCGTGTACGGGGACTGGACGTCACTATCACTACTACCGCCAACACCGACGAGGAAGGTCGTGCGCTGCTTGCAGCACTGAACTTCCCGTTCAAGAAATAAGGGTTGGATCATGGCTAAGAAAAGTATGATAGAGCGTGAGCTCAAGCGTACTCAGCTAGTCGAGAAGTTTGCGGCTAAGCGCGCAGAGCTCAAGAAAATCATCTCGGACGTGAACGCTTCTGAAGAAGATCGTTTCGAGGCGACGCTGAAGCTGCAGCAACTGCCGCGCGACTCCAGCCCGGTGCGTCAGCGTAACCGCTGCCGCGTGACTGGCCGTCCGCACGGCTTTTACAACAAGTTCGGCCTCGGCCGTAACAAGCTGCGTGAAGCCGCCATGCGTGGCGACGTCCCTGGCCTCAAAAAGTCCAGCTGGTAACGCCACGTAGAATCATCAGGAGCGCACATTAAATGAGCATGCAAGACACTCTGGCGGATATGTTTACCCGTATCCGCAATGCGCAGATGGCCACCAAGGAGACGGCTACCATGCCGTCCTCCAAACTGAAAGTCGAAGTGGCCCGAGTGCTAAAGGAAGAAGGCTACATTACCGACTTTACGGTGGCTGAAGGCGTCAAACCCGAGCTGACCGTTACTCTCAAGTACTTTGAGGGTAAGCCGGTTATCGAGCACATTCAGCGGGTTTCCAAGCCGTCTCTGCGTCAGTACAAGGGCAAGGACAACCTGCCCAAGGTAGCCGATGGCCTGGGTATCGCGATTGTCACCACCTCTAATGGTGTCATGACCGATCGTGCCGCGCGCCAGGCTGGCGTCGGTGGCGAAGTCATCTGCACCGTATTCTAGGAGGCTGGAATGTCCCGCATAGCGAAATATCCGGTTAAAGTGCCTGCTGGCGTTGATGTCAAAATCGATGCTGGCCAGCTGACCGCCAAAGGCGGCCAGGGCACGCTGTCTATGCCCATTCACCAGGACGTGGTGATTGGTCAAGAAGACGGCCAGCTGACCTTCGCCCCGAGTGAGTCTGCCAAGAGCTGGGCAATGGCCGGTACTACCCGCGCCTTGGTTCAGAACCTGGTTACGGGCGTATCCGAGGGTTTCACAAAAACTCTCGAAATTGTTGGCGTCGGTTATCGTGCCCAAGCTAAGGGCCAGACGCTCAATCTTTCACTGGGCTTCTCGCACCCGGTCGACTACGAACTGCCTAAAGGTGTTACAGCGGAAACGCCGAAGAACACCGTGATCGTGCTGAAAAGCGCGGACAAGCAGATGCTCGGTCAGTGCGCCGCGGAAATCCGCGCCTTCCGTCCGCCTGAGCCGTACAAAGGCAAGGGTGTACGTTACGCCGACGAGCAGGTGCGTCGCAAAGAAGCCAAGAAGAAGTAAGGCAGGGTTATGAACGCGAAGAAAGAATCTCGTCTCCGTCGTGCCCGCCGCGCTCGCGCCAAGATCCGCGAGCTGGGCGTGTATCGCCTGTGCGTCAACCGTACCCCGCGTCACATCTATGCGCAGATTATCTCGCCGGATGGTGGCAAGGTGCTGGCCAGCGCTTCTACGCTGGACAAAGCACTGCGCGAGGGTGCGACCGGTAACTCAGACGCGGCCTCCAAGGTCGGTGCTCTGATTGCCGAACGCGCTAAAGAAGCAGGCATCACCCAGGTGGCCTTCGACCGTGCTGGCTTTAAGTATCACGGTCGCGTCAAGGCTCTGGCCGACGCCGCACGTGAAGGCGGCCTGGAATTCTAAAGGGTTTTACGATGGCGAAGAACGAACAGCAAAACGGTGATCTGCAGGAGAAGTTAGTGCAGGTCAACCGCGTCGCCAAGGTGGTCAAGGGTGGTCGTATTTTCGGCTTTACCGCACTGACCGTCGTAGGTGATGGTAAAGGTCGTGTCGGTTTCGGTCGTGGCAAGGCGCGTGAAGTGCCGGTCGCAATCCAGAAAGCGATGGACCAGGCTCGTCGCAACATGGTCAAGGTCAACCTTGCAGGTCACACACTGCAGTACCCGGTAAAAGCCCGTCACGGTGCTTCCAAGGTGTACATGCAGCCGGCCTCCGAAGGTACTGGTATCATCGCTGGTGGCGCCATGCGTTCCGTACTGGAACTGGCAGGCGTTCACGATGTACTGGCCAAGTGCTACGGTTCCACCAACCCGGTTAACGTGGTGCGGGCGACTGTCAAAGGTCTCTCTGCCATGCAAGCACCGGAAGACATCGCCGCCAAGCGCGGTCTGTCTGTCGAAGCGATCACGGGGTAAGGCACCATGGCAGCAACGATCAAGGTTACCCAGATCCGCAGCACCATCGGCGTTTTGCCCAAGCACAAGGCTACTATGAAAGGCCTGGGCCTGCGTCGCATCGGTCATACGGTTGAGCTGGAAGACACCCCTGCCGTACGCGGCATGATCCACAAGGTTAACTACCTTGTGCGCGTTGAGGGAGAGTAATCCATGAAACTCAATACCCTGAGCCCGGCACCGGGCTCCAAACACGCTGAAAAGCGCGTTGGTCGTGGTATCGGTTCCGGTCTGGGCAAGACCGGTGGCCGTGGCCACAAAGGTCAGAAATCACGCAGTGGCGGTAGCGTCAAGCCTGGTTTCGAAGGCGGTCAGATGCCGCTGCAGCGTCGTTTGCCGAAGTTTGGCTTCACGTCTGCCAAGTCGCTGGTATCTGAAGAAGTACGCCTGGCGGAACTTGCCAAGGTTGCCGGTGACGAAGTCACCATGGAAACCCTGAAGCAAGCCAACGTGCTGAAGGATGCGACGCTGCATGCGAAGATCATCCTTTCTGGCGAACTGAACAAAGCGGTTACCGTTCGTGGAATCAAGGTCACCAAAGGTGCCCGTGAAGCGATCGTAGCCGCTGGCGGCAAGGTAGAGGACTAAATGGCCAAGTCAGGAAACATGCCGGCGATGGGCAGCGGTCTGAGTGAACTGTGGGCGCGTTTGCGCTTCGTGCTCCTCGCCATCGTGGTGTACCGTATCGGTGCCCACATTCCCGTTCCCGGTATCAATCCTGACCAGCTTGCTGCCTTGTTCAGGGAGCAACAGGGCACCATCCTGGGCATGTTCAACATGTTCTCGGGTGGCGCCCTGGAGCGCATGAGCGTCCTCGCCCTGGGCATCATGCCCTATATTTCGGCGTCGATTATCATGCAGCTGATGACTGCAGTCTCCCCTCATCTTGAACAGCTCAAGAAAGAGGGCGAGGCTGGCCGCCGCAAGATTAGCCAGTACACCCGCTACGGCACGGTGCTACTGGCTTTTGTCCAGGCTACCGGCATGTCCGTGGGTCTGGCTAGCCAAGGCATCGCTTACAGCGCTGACTTCAGCTTCTATTTCACCGCCATCATCACGTTTGTGTCGGGTGCGGTGTTTATGATGTGGCTAGGTGAGCAGATCACCGAGAAGGGCATCGGCAACGGTATTTCGCTGCTGATCTTCGCGGGGATCGTCGCTGGGCTGCCCAGTGCCGTGGGGCAAGCCTTCGAGCTTGCTCGTAACGAAGGGGCCTGGAATGTTCTTCCGCTGTTAGCGCTGTCCGTGCTAGGTATTGCCACCGTGGCATTCGTGGTGTTCATCGAGCGTGGCCAACGCCGCCTCAAGGTGAACTACCCACGTCGCCAAGTGGGCAACAAGATGTATGCAGGTCAAAGCAGCTACTTGCCGTTGAAGGTGAACATGGCGGGCGTCATTCCCGCGATCTTTGCCTCCAGTATCCTACTCTTCCCGGCCTCTATCGGTCAGTGGGTAGGCGCTGGCGAAGGCATGGAGTGGTTGCAGCGTGCCTCGCAGGCGTTAGGCCCTGGCCAACCGCTTTACATCTTGCTTTTCGCTGCGGCAGTGGTATTCTTCTGCTTCTTTTACACAGCGCTGGTCTTCAACCCCAAGGATGTGGCTGACAATCTCAAAAAGTCAGGCGCTTTCCTGCCGGGCATTCGCCCCGGCGAGCAGACCGCTCGCTATATCGACAAAGTGATGACTCGTCTCACTCTGTTCGGTGCCTTGTATATCACTGCGGTTTCCCTGATGCCCCAGTTCCTGATCGTAGCATGGAACGTTCCGTTCTTCTTTGGCGGTACGTCGCTGCTGATCGTGGTAGTGGTCATCATGGACTTCATGGCCCAGGTGCAGTCGCATCTCATGTCGCATCAATATGACTCAGTGATGAAGAAGTCCAACCTGAAAGGCTACGGTAGCGGCGGCATCATGCGCTGAGGCGCCCCTAACGAATTGGCGCGCCGCGAGCCGTTTTTGGAGAAAGAACGATGAAAGTTCGAGCTTCCGTAAAGAAGATGTGCCGTAACTGCAAGATCATTCGTCGCAATGGCGCTGTACGCGTCATCTGTGTCGAGCCGCGGCACAAACAGCGTCAGGGCTAAACCTGGGCTGTTTTAAGCGGGTGCAGGCATACCCCTTGCCTTCGGGCTCCTAAAGGGGTATGCTGTTGCGCCTTTTGTAGATGAATAAACGAGCAAGCCGCTCAAATTTCGGAGTAAGCTGATGGCCCGTATTGCAGGCGTCAATATCCCGGACAACAAGCATGCGGCGATCTCGCTGACCTATATCTTCGGGATTGGCCGTACTCGCGCTCAACACATCTGTGTTGCTGCCGGTATTGCGCCGACTACCAAGATCGTAGACCTGTCTGGCGACGAGCTGGACACCCTGCGTTCTGAAGTTGGTAAGTACACCGTAGAAGGCGACCTTCGTCGTGATGTCACGCTTAACATCAAGCGTCTCATGGACTTAGGCTGCTACCGTGGTCTGCGTCATCGTCGTAGTCTTCCGCTGCGTGGTCAGCGGACCAAGACTAACGCGCGTACCCGTAAGGGCCCGCGTAAGCCGATCCGCAAATAACACGCAGGCTCTTTAATCGAGAGCTGACGTTAAGACAGGAATAGACATCAACATGGCTAACCCGCGTAGTAACCGTAAAAAGGTTAAAAAGCAGGTAGTGGACGCCGTCGCGCACATCCATGCCTCTTTTAACAACACGATCGTGACGATCACAGACCGCCAGGGCAATGCTCTTTCTTGGGCAACAGCCGGTGGTTCGGGTTTTCGTGGTTCTCGCAAGAGCACCCCGTTCGCTGCGCAAGTTGCAAGCGAACGTGCAGCAACTGCTGCAGCCGAGTATGGTGTGAAAAACGTAGACGTGCTGGTCAAGGGCCCCGGTCCCGGCCGTGAATCCGCCGTGCGCGCACTGAACGCCGCCGGCTTCCGCGTGCAAAGCATCGTAGACGCGACGCCCATCCCCCATAATGGCTGCCGTCCGCCGAAGAAACGCCGCGTTTAAGGAGACAGATTCATGGCTCGTTATATTGGACCGAAGTGCAAACTGTCTCGTCGTGAAGGCACCGATCTCTTCCTGAAGAGTGGCGTGACTCCCTTCGAGAAAAAGTGTAAATCCGAGCAGATCCCGGGTGTACACGGCCAGCGTCGTCAGCGTCTTTCCGACTACGGCTTGCAGCTTCGCGAGAAGCAGAAAGTACGCCGTATGTATGGCGTACTCGAAAAGCAGTTCCGCAACTACTACAAAGAAGCCGCTCGCCTGAAAGGTGCGACCGGTGAAGTACTGTTGCAACTGCTTGAATCCCGACTGGATAACGTCGTCTACCGCATGGGCTTCGGCTCGACTCGCTCTGAAGCGCGTCAGCTGGTCAGCCACAAGGCGATTTCCGTCAACGGCCGCACCGTTAACGTTGCTTCCTACCAAGTGAAGCCGGGTGACGTGGTAGCTGTTCGTGAAAAGGCGAAGAACCAGGCTCGTATCCAAAGCGCGTTGAGCATTGCTGCCAACCGTGGCGATATCACCTGGATCGAAATCGACGCCAAGAAGATGGAAGGCACTTTCAAGGCTCTGCCTGAACGCGGTGACCTGACTGCCGACATCAACGAAAACCTGATCGTCGAGCTGTACTCCAAGTAAGCAGTCTGTTTGTTGCTTCTGCTTCTTGAGGCCTGGGCGGGATAGCAAAGCTAACCGCCCAGATGCTCTTGAGTATTGTGCTTTAGAGTACTCAGTATCCGTTTGGCAGCCTGAAAGGTGTTCATATGCAGCGTTCAGTGACAGAGTTTCTTCGCCCCCGCGACATCAAGGTCGAAGAGATCAGCGCACATCATGCCAAAATCGTTCTCGAACCGTTCGAGCGCGGCTTTGGTCACACCCTGGGGAATGCACTTCGTCGCATTCTGCTTTCATCCATGCCCGGCGCTGCCGTGGTAGAGGCTGAAATCACCGGTGTAGAGCACGAATACAGTGCGCTCGAAGGGGTGCAGGAAGATGTCATCGAAATCCTCCTGAACTTGAAAGATGTTGCGATCAAGATGCACAGCCGCGATGAGGCGGTGCTCTCGCTGAACAAGCAGGGCCCAGCCGTCGTCACCGCTGGCGACATTGCGCTTGATCATAGCGTCGAAATCGTCAACCCGGACCACGTCATTGCACACGTCAATGAAGGTGCCGAGCTGAAAATTCAGCTTAAGGTAGCGCTGGGTCGTGGTTACGAACCGGCTGACGCTCGTGGCTCTGATGAAGAGACCCGTGCTATTGGCCGCCTGCAGCTGGATGCCACCTTCAGCCCTGTTCGCCGTGTTTCCTATTCGGTCGAAGCCGCTCGTGTCGAGCAGCGTACCGACCTCGATAAGCTGATTATCGACCTGGAAACCGACGGTACACTGGATCCGGAAGAGGCTATCCGTCGCAGTGCGACCATTCTGCAAGAGCAGCTGGCCGCCTTCGTCGACCTGGAAGCTGACAAAGAGCAGGAAGTCGAAGAGGAAGAGGATCACGTTGATCCGATCCTATTGCGCCCCGTAGACGATCTCGAGTTGACCGTTCGCAGCGCCAACTGCCTGAAAGCCGAGAATATCTACTACATCGGTGATCTGATCCAGCGCACGGAAGTGGAGCTGTTGAAGACCCCGAACCTCGGTAAGAAGTCCTTGAATGAAATCAAGGATGTATTGGCAGCGCGCGGCTTGTCCCTCGGTATGCGGCTGGAAAATTGGCCACCCGCTAGCCTGAAGGACGACAAGGCCTCCGCGTAAGCGTCGACTTGAGTCCCAGTTTGGTAAGGAATCACAACCATGCGTCATCGTAAGAGTGGTCGTCATCTGAATCGTACCAGCTCGCACCGTCAGGCCATGTTCAAGAACATGTCTGTCTCGCTGGTCGAACATGAAGTCATCAAGACAACCCTGCCCAAGGCCAAGGAACTGCGTCGCGTTATCGAGCCGCTGATCACCCTGGCAAAGCAGGATAGCGTTGCAAACCGCCGTCTGGCGTTTGCTCGTACGCGCTCCAAAGAAGCCGTCGGCAAACTGTTCAACGAGCTGGGTCCGCGTTACGCCGAGCGTCCGGGTGGTTACATCCGTATCCTCAAGTGCGGTTTCCGCACCGGCGACAACGCCCCCATGGCCTACGTTGAACTGGTAGACCGCCCGGTAGCCCAGGAAGAAGCCGCTGCAGAGTAAGCGTAGCGCCCCTTCCAAGGCACAATGAAAACCGCCCCTCACCGGGCGGTTTTTTTATGCCTATCGTTTCATGTCCATGGAAAAGAGACGGATTGCCTGGCGGGCCTGGATTAATCTATATATAAGCCATCGGGCACATCCATTTGTCGGCAGGCCATGCTAGTCTTGTTCGGCTGGGCATGGCCATGTCAGGCGGTGCCAGGCCATCAGTGAGTGTGTGCCAAGTTATCAGGCGCGAGTGACGTTTAGCGGTGATGTACATTCATCAAGGGGCAGGTATGGCAGCAGAGGCAAGGTATTCACGGACAGCGGCAACGGTATGGCTGTTGATGCTCGGTCTACTGGTGATCGGCAGTATCACCAAAGCTCAGGCCAACCCCCGCTATGCGGGCATCGTCGTCGATCTGGAACATGGTGAAGTCCTCTATTCTGAGAACGCCGACGAAGCGCGCTACCCCGCCTCACTGACCAAGATGATGACCATGTACCTCACCTTCGAAGCGCTGGAGAGAGGGGACTTGCGTCTCGATCAGGCGCTGCCGGTGTCGGCTCAGGCGGCGGCCATGCCCGCCAGCAAGCTCTGGTTGTCTGCGGGCAGCACCATCAGCGTGGACACCGCCATGCGTGCCCTGGCGGTGCGCTCTGCCAACGACGTGGCCGTGGTGGTGGCCGAGGCCTTGGGCGGCAGTGAGCAGCGCTTTGCCCATATCATGACGGAGAAGGCCCGGGAGCTGGGCATGAGCAGGACGACTTTCCGCAATGCCTCGGGGTTGCCGGATGACCAGCAGGTCACGACGGCGCGGGATATGCTGACCCTTTCGGTGCGTGTGATCCAGGACTTTCCTCAGTACTACCACTATTTTGGGCTGCAGGAGTTCACCCATCGTGGCACTCGCCATACCAGCCACAACCGCCTGGTGCGTGACTATCCCGGCGCCGACGGCCTGAAGACCGGCTTCATCCGTGCCTCCGGGTTCAATGTCGCGACCACTGCCGTACATAACGGTCGGCGTATGGTGGCGGTGGTGATGGGCGGTTTCACCGCCGCCTCCAGGGATACGCACATGGCCAGCCTGCTGGATCGCAGTTTCGAGCGCGCAGCGCTACGTGACCACCAGACCTGGATTGCCAACACCAGCTTCTCTCAGGAGTACATGGGCTTCGGGGGCTCACAGCAGCCGATCTCGCCTCCGCCCCCTCCCGAGCCCCCGTCCCGCCCGATGATGGCGCATATCGACACCAGCGCCCCGGTCACGGCGGCGGCCGTGGAAGCCCAGTGGTCACAAACCATGGCGCCTACGCCTTCCCCGCAGGGTGACCCGCTGCTGGCCTTGATCGAGCAGGAGCGTGGCTTTGCCTCGGCGGGAGCGGCACCTGCCTCCGGAGGCGGTAACTGGGGCATCCAGGTGGGCGCATTCAGCCAGGCGTACCAGGCGGAACAGTTGGCCCAGCAGGCTGCCCAGCGCTTACCCAGCGATGTAGGAGGGCAAGTCGCCATCGATACCCTGGAGGGGCGTTCGACGGTGTTCCGAGCACGTGTCGTGGCCCTGGATGAAGCACGTGCCCGTCAGGCCTGTCAGTCATTGCAGGCCCAGGGCATGGACTGCATGGTGGTGAACGCCAGCCTTTGACGCCACCCGGCACGCCAACGCCCCGCCAGTGCAGCATTGGCGGGGCGTTTTGTTTTATGCGACCACAGGAGGAACGCCATGACATCTTCCCTGAAAGGCATTCTCTGCATGTGTGCAGGCGTACTGTTTCTGGCCCTGGGAGACGCGGTATCGAAATGGTTGGGTGAGGTGCACTCGCCGCTGCAAATCAT
This sequence comes from Halomonas sp. NyZ770, assembly GCF_020616575.1. Classification (NCBI taxonomy): domain Bacteria; kingdom Pseudomonadati; phylum Pseudomonadota; class Gammaproteobacteria; order Oceanospirillales; family Halomonadaceae; genus Halomonas; species Halomonas sp. NyZ770. The sequence continues at coordinate 228,304 of NZ_CP085143.1, forward strand.
TTTTTTCAGAGCGCTGGTGTCGCTACCGCTGATCGCCCTGCTGGCCCATTTTGGTGGTGGGCTGCGCAAGCTGCGTACGCGCCGCCCGGGCGTGCACCTGCTGCGCGGGCTCATTTATACCGCCACCATGGTGTGCTTCGTCTGGGGGTTGACCCTGCTGCCGCTGGCGGAAGCCACGGCGATTGCCTTTGTGGCCCCGCTGTTCGTGACGCTGCTGTCGGTGCCGTTACTGGGTGAGCGTATCGACCCGCCAGTGCTGGCCGCTTCGCTGCTGGGCTTTGTCGGGGTGCTGATAGTGGTGCGGCCAGGTGGTGATGCCTTTCAACTGGGGGCCATGGTGGTGCTGGGAGCGGCGGTGTTCTACGCGCTGATGATGGTCACCGCGCGGCGCTATGGCGCCAACGAGCACCTGTGGGCCATGGTGTTCTACATGACGGCCGTGCCGCTGGTACTGACGGGCCTCAGCCTGCCCTGGGTATGGCAAACGCCCCATCCCTGGCACTGGCTGGGCTTTGCCGCCTCCGGGGTGCTGGGGGTGGGGGCCACGGCGTTCATCACCCTGGCCTTTCGCCATGCGCCCGCCGCCATTGCGGCGCCCTTCGATTACACCGCCATGCTGTGGGCCGTGCTGCTGGGGTGGTGGTTCTGGGGAGAACTGCCGGACGTCTGGGTCTGGGCAGGCAGCGCGCTGATCATGTGCAGCGGCCTGGCCATTGCCTATCACGACCGTCGCACCACCCTGAAACGTCGCCCCACGGCCTGACATGCACCGGGAATTGATCCAGGTCAGCAAACCGGCCGACGGGCCGCAACCGGAAAGGTGCGCTGGCTATAATGCCGCCCGTTCAAACAACGGTGACGGTTATGCAAGCTCCCGAACTTCTCTCGCCTGCGGGCACGTTTCACAACATGCGTTACGCGTTTGCCTACGGTGCCGATGCGGTCTACGCCGGGCAGCCGCGCTACTCGCTACGGGTGCGCAATAACGACTTCAAGGTGGCGACGCTGCACCGGGGCATCGAGTATGCCCATGCCAGAGGCAAGCAGTTCTACGTGGCCTCCAACATCGCTGCGCACAACAGCAAGCTCACGACCTATCTGCGGGATATGGAGCCGGTGATCGAGGCTGGGCCGGACGCTCTGATCATGTCCGACCCCGGGCTGATCATGATGATCCGTGAGCGCTGGCCGGAACAAGTCATCCACCTGTCGGTGCAGGCCAACGTGGTGAACTGGGCCGCGGTCAAGTTCTGGCAGCGGCAGGGGATTCAGCGCATCATTCTTTCTCGGGAGCTGTCGCTGGAAGAGGTGGCCGAGATCCGCACCGAATGCCCGGATATCGAGATCGAGACGTTCGTTCACGGCGCGCTGTGCATCGCATATTCAGGGCGCTGCCTGCTCTCGGGGTACGTCAATCGCCGTGACCCGAACCAGGGCACCTGCACCAACGCCTGCCGCTGGCAATACAAGACGCTGGATGCCACTCAGGATGCTACCGGCGACCTGATACCCGTGGCGGCGGACACCGAGCGGGCCGCGTTGATCGAAGATGTCTCCCGGCCGGGCAAGCGGATGCCCATCTACGAAGACGAGCACGGCACTTACCTGTTCAACTCCAAGGACCTGCGCGCCGTGCAGCACGTGGCACGCTTGGCGCGCCTGGGTGTGGCGTCACTGAAGATCGAAGGACGTACCAAGTCCCACTACTACGTGGCGCGTACTGCGCAGGTGTATCGTCAGGCCATTGACGATGCCGTGGCAGGCCGCCCCTTCGACATGGGCTTGATGGATCAGTTGGAAAACCTGGCCAACCGAGGCTATACCGAGGGCTTTTACCGCCGCCATGTGCACGATGAGTTTCAGAACTACGAGCGCGGCCACTCCGTTGGCGTGCACCAGCAGTTCGTGGGCGACATCATCGGTGTCGATGCCACGGGCAGCCTGCTGGACGTCGAGGTCAAGAACCGCTTCGAGGTGGGCGATGCCATGGAGCTGATGCTGCCCGGCGGCAATCGTCGTTTCGTGCTGAAGCAGATGGAAAACGGGCGCGGTGAGTATCAGGCTGCCGCACCCGGCTCAGGGCATCGTGTCCGCATAGCGCTACCTGGCGCGCCCATCGCCCCGGAGCAGTGGGAGTTTGCCCTGCTGATGCGGGATCTTCCTACCGCTCCCTCCCACACTCCCGCCCACACTCCCGCCCAGGCCAGTCATCTGGGCGTGGCCGTCAGTTGAACGCGTAGACATCCATCGCCAGCACGCCGTGCTCGACGCTATGGTGCAGCCGCTGGCCCTGACCCCCGGCTCCCATGGCGACCAGTAACGGTTGGAAGTGCTCTGGCGTGGGATGGTTGCGCTGGGCATGGGGAGCCGTTTGCCATGTCAGCAGCGCCTCCCGCGCGTCTTTTTCCAGTTGAGTGTGTGCCCAATCGGCAAAGGCATCCACCCAGCCTGGTGCCTGGCTGCCCTGGGGCAGTAGCGCATGCAGGTTATGGGTCAGGCTGCCGGAGCCCACGACCAGAATACCTTCGCTGCGCAGGTGGGCAAGCCGCTGGCCCAGCTCCATCAGCGCCGCGTTGCTCCACCGGCTGGGAAGCGACAGCGACACGACCGGTAGCCTGGCTTCGGGGTACATCAGGGAAAGTGGCACCCAAACGCCGTGGTCCATGCCGCGCTCCACGAGTCTGGCACCGAGCGTGTTGCCCAGCGTTGCGGCCAGGGCTGGGTCCCCCGGTGCCGGGTACTGCACGGCGAACAACGCCGCCGGAAAACCGCCAAAATCGTGGAGGGTCTCGGGGTGAGCGCTCTGGCTGATGAGCAGCTCCGGCGTTTCCCAGTGGGCAGAGACCACGACGATGGCCTTGGGGCGAAGCGTCTGGCCCAGCTCACGCAGGAACTGGTGAGCGGGCGTGGGGGTCAGCGCCAGCATGGGCGAGCCGTGAGAGATAAACAGGCTAGGTAACATAAGGCACCTCGATGTGCGACCTGCCAGCGTAGGCACGTCAGCAGGCCAGTGGCTCACGCGAAGCGGCGTGCAACGACCAGGCTGCCGCTGCCAAGGCCGGCTTGCACGACCAGTGCAATGGCCCAGAATACCGGGAATTCCCAGCCGCCGCCCGGGTTGGAAAAGAGCCAGCCGTTACCGATATGTACCCAGGCGGCTCCCAGCAAAACCGGTACCAGGGCCAGGCTGACCCAGCGCGTATAGATACCCAGCAGCAGGGCCAGGCCTCCGCCGACTTCCGCCGCAATGGTCAGGTAGGCCAGAAAGCCTGGCAGGCCCAGCGACTCAAAATAGCCGACCGTTCCAGGCAGGGTGAACACGAATACTTTCAACAGCCCGTGGGCCAGGGTCATGATACCCAGGCTGATGCGCAGCAGGGCAGTGGCATGCAGGTGTGATGCTTGAGTCGTCAGTGTCGTCGTCATGGTGTTCTCTCGTGGTCGTCGGCATCCCCTCTGGATGCGATGACGCCACTTTACGACGACTGCCTGTCTGGATAATCCCTGCTTTTGGCACTTCACTGTTGCGCTGGGCGCGACAATCCCAGCGCCTTCTCCCAGGCGGGTGGGTCGCCCCAGGCAACCGTCAACTGGTCGATCAGGCGTGCCACTTTGGCAGGCAAAAACTGCCGGGCAGGATAGAGCGCGTGGATGTCCAGGTACGTGGGAGGTATCTCCTGCAATAGCGGCACCAGGCGGCCCTGGGCGATGCTTTCGGTCACCAGGAAGCTGGGCTGATGGGCGATGCCTAGCCCGGCTTCCGCGGCATGGGTCAGCATATCGCCGTTATTGCTCTCCAGCGGTCCGTCGACACTCAACCACTGCTGCCCCACGCGCCAGTCGCCGCTGTTCTGGCCGCTGCGATAGCGTAGGCAACGATGGTCGGCCAGCGCCTCCAGGCGGGTGGGAGTGCCGTGCTGTGCCAGGTAGTCAGGAGAGGCGCAGAACACCATCTGGCAGCGTGCCAGGCGCTTGGCCACCAGGCTGGAATCCGGCAGGCTGCCAATGCGAATGGCCAGGTCGTATCCCTCTTCGAGCAGGTCTACACGGCGGTCATTGAGGTCCAGGCGCACCTCCAGGTGGGGATGATCCCGCATGAAGCGAGCCACCTCGGGAGCCAGGTAGCGAGTGCCAAAGCTCATGGGCCCGTTGATGCGCAGTCGTCCGCTCACGCTTTGAAGGCCGCTACCCACTTCATTGGCAGCCTCCTCCAGAGCCAGCAGGATCGCCTGTGCGCGGGCCAGATAGCGCTCGCCTGCTTCCGTCAGGTGCAGCCGCCGGGTGGTGCGCTGTATCAGCCGCGCGCCCAGCGATTCCTCGAGCGCCATGACCCGGCGCGATAGCAAGGTGCGCGACAGGTCCAGGGCCTCCGCCGCCCGCGTGTAACTGCCCAACTCGGCCACCTTGACGAAGGCTGTCAGTTGGTCGAACTGGGTCATGACCTGAAGAACGCCTGGGCCGCCTGGCGTGGGTCAGGATGGCCGCAAATGGCCGAGATCACCGCGAGCCCGTGGGCACCGGCGGCTTTCACTTGGGCGGCGTGCTCGGCTTTCAAACCGCCGATGGCCACGCTGGGCAGCGGGCAGGCACTGGCCAGCTGGGCCAGCCCGGTAAAACCGATGGGCTGCGCGTGGTCCTGCTTGCTCCCGGTGGCAAACACAGGCCCCAGCCCCACGTAATCCAGCAGCGCCACGGGGGCACGCTGCAACTGCTCCAGGGTATTGATGGAGAGCCCGATGATCGCCTGCTCGCCCAGTACCTGGCGGGCCTGCATCACGTCCGTATCGCTCTGGCCAACGTGCAAGCCGTCGGCACCGCTGGCGTGCGCCACGCTCAGCCGGTCATTGATGATCAGCGGCACTCCGCTACCTGCCAGCACTTCCTTGAGACGCTTGGCCTGGGCAATCATAGCCTCGTCGCTGGCCTGCTTGTCACGTAGCTGGACCAGCGTGACGCCTCCTGCCACGGCGGCTTCCACGGTACGTTCCAGGCCCGTGGAGGCGCATAGCTGAGCATCCGTGACCAGGTAGAGCGTAAGATCAACCGACATGTAGGGTCTCCGAGTGAGGTAGTGCAGGCAGGTCATCTGCCGTGAGCGAGTACAGGGTATCCAGCAGCGCCACATAGAAACTGCCCGGCCCTTCGGCCTGCTGCCCGGCGCGACTGCCTGCCAGATTGAAATAGGTCAGGGCGCCGAGCGTGGCGGCCAGCGGGGCGTGACGGTTGGCCGCCACGAAGCCGGCGACCAGCGCGCTGAGCCCGCAGCCCAGGGTGGTTACTCGTGGCATCAGCGGGTGGCCGCCGGTCAAACGATACAGCGACTGGCCATCGGTGACGATATCGGTGGCCCCGGTCATGGCGACGACACAATGATACCGGCGCGCCAGGGTGATGGCCGCTTGGGTGGCATCGTCGGTGCTGACCGTGGCATCCACGCCCCGGCCTTGGTGGGCAAGGCCGCTCAGCGCCATGATTTCCGAAGCATTGGCACGAATCACACTGGGCTGGTAAGCCAGCAGGGACAGGCAGGTTTGCTGGCGCAGCCGCGTGGCACCCACGGCAACCGGGTCCAGCACCCAGGGCACCGCGTGGGCCTGGGCTGATTGGGCGGCCAGCTGCATGGCCTCGGCCCAAGGGGTAGAGAGCGTACCGATGTTGATCGAGAGCGCGCCCGCGATGGCGGTAAATTCCGCCACTTCTTCCTGGGCATGCAGCATGGCGGGGGAGGCCCCGGCGGCCAACAGCAGGTTGGCGGTACTGTTCATGGCAACGTAGTTGGTGATGCAGTGAACCAGCGGGGTCTGGTCACGCAGCGCGAGCAGCGTCTCGCGTGGGCTGGGTAGGGTCATGACTTCCTCCCGGCAGGGAGGTGGTGAATGGAAGCACCACGACTCCCTACGCCGGTGCTATCCGGTTCAGGTTCAAAGGGTGCTTCTCAGCCGCGTCGCGGCGCCCCTGTCGTAGGCGTACTATCCTCGGCCAGGCGGGATGTGTAAAGCCAATGGCGCGGAAAGATCAGCGAAACGCGATGCGCGTGCCGTAGGTCAGCATTTCATCGGGCGTCATGGCGCTGCCCGAGACGCCGATCATCTCGTCGCCACACTGGTCGGAACAGGTCAATACGCCGTGGGTCAGCCCAAGTTGCCCGAGGGTGTCGCGGATTTCGCCGGTGCCCAGAAACGTGCTGACTTGCCCCTGTGCATTGCTCAGGTCCGAGACGCCGTGGGCATGATGAAAGCGGACCTTGTAGATGCCATCCATCGAGACGACCTCCACGATGGGGGAAAAGCCGTTCTGTAGCGCGTTGGCCAACTGCTTCAACGTCAGGCGATCATCTAGCGTCATTTCAATGTCGGTCATGACACACTCCCAGGCTAACGATACGCTGAATGTACAGCTATAGAGATAGTAGTGTAGAAGAGCTGCATAGAAAATCCACTGCGACCAATGCCTGGGGAAGCGCTCCGCGCGCTGGCAGGCCTAGTGCACTGCATCCAGGGCGTGTTGTTGCAGTTTGATCAGCGGAATGATGTCCAGCGTGCGTGCATTGGTGCCTGACAGAATCACCGGCGGGGCCAGACCGACCTCTGCGGCTTCTGCCCAACGGTGGGCACACAGGCACCAGCGATCACCGGGCCGCAGGCCAGGAAAGCCGTACTCGGGGCGCGGGGTGACCAGGTCATTGCCCTGCGCGCGGGAAAACGCCAGGAACTCCTCGGTGACCATGGCACATACCGAATGAATGCCCACATCGTCGGTGCCGACCCGGCAAAAGCCATCACGATAAAACCCCGTCTTGGGCGAGTGACAGCAGGGGGTGAGCGGCTCACCCAGTACATTGAGATCACGTGACATGCGGCCTCCTCAGGCAGGGGCTAGAATTATCGCAGCGCCGCCCTCATACATGATCCAAGGGGCGGTAACGGCGGATTCGATGGGGTTCGCGTTAGCAGCAGCCTAAAGCCTTGTACATGGTATGGGCTTCGTCAAAGTATTTACGTACCAAAGTGCCTACTTGGGTACCAATTGCCAGATACATCACGCAGCAACAGGAGAAAGTCATGTCGTTTTCAGGTGAACAGCATCCCGGTGTTGCCCCTGCGGCTCCCCAGACCCAAGGGTTTCGGTTGAATCACACCATGCTGCGGGTCAAGGACCCGGAGCGCGCGCTGGCGTTCTATTCCCGCGTGTTTGGCATGCAGGTGCTGCGGCGGCTGGATTTCGAAGAGATGCAGTTCTCGCTCTATTTTCTGGCCAACGTGGAAGCCGACGACCAGGTGCCGGAGGACCAGAACGCTCGCACTGCCTGGACCTTCAGCCAGAAGGGTCTGCTGGAACTGACCCACAACTGGGGCACCGAAACCGAGCAGGACTTTGCCTACCACGACGGCAATGCCGAGCCCCAGGGGTTTGGCCACATCTGCTTCAGCGTGCCGGACCTGGAGGCCGCCCAGGCCTGGTTCGACGAGCACGATGTCACCTTCGTGAAGCGTGCCGACCAGGGCAAGATGAAAGACGTCATTTTCGTCAAGGACGCGGACGGCTACTGGATCGAAGTGATTCAGGCGGATCGCATGGCGGCATTGGGCGGCTAACATGGCACATCTGCTGTTCCGGTTGCGCCACGTGACCGATGAAGAGGCCATGGAAGTGCGCCAACTGCTGGATGAACACGGCTTCGACGTGTATGAAACCCAGGCGGGGTTTTTCCGCCTGGGGGTCGATGCCATCTGGCTGCGCAACCCGGACCAGCGAGATGACGCCGAGGCGCTGCTGGCGCAGTACCAGGTCGAACGCCAGGCCAGCGCGCGAAAGGCCCACCAGGAAGCGCTGGCCCGCAACGAAGCGCCGACCTGGGGGCGGCGTTTACGGGAGCAGCCGATTCAGATCGCGCTGGTGATGGTCGCCGTGATTCTGATCGCGCTGCTGACCCTGCTGCCGTTCATTGGGCTGGCGCGTTAGCCTGGCACACCGCATCCGTCAGGTGCCCGCGTTTCATGTACATCATGACGCCGTGTTCACCGGCCCGCAGCGATGGGGTGGCCCCAGGTGGGAAGCGGCACCAGCTGCCCTGCGGGTATTCGTTGCCCGCCTCGTAGAGCGAGCCTTCCAGTACCAGCAGTTCCAGCCCGCCCGGTAGCGCAGGGTAGTCGATGGTCACCTCATGCTCCCAACGTTCCAGGCTGACCCGCTCCTGCGCGTAGGTGTGCAGCATCTTGTAGCCGATGCCTGGCCGCCGGTCGGGCTGCCAGGGCAGGCGGTGGGCAGGAATGGCCAGCTGCAGCAGGTCGTTGTCATCGAATTGATGCAGTTTCACCAGAATCAGCGCACCCTCTTCGCCAATATGGGGCGTATGGCCAGTGCCAATGGGATTGCGCAGGTAGCTGCCCGCAGGGTAGCGGCCATGTTCGTCGGCAAACACGCCCTCCAGCACCAGAATCTCTTCACCGCCGCCATGGGTATGGTGGCTGAACTGGCTGTGCGGCGCGTAACGTACCAGGCTGGTGGCGCGGGCGACTTCCTCGCCAATCCGGTCCAGCATCATACGTTCCACGCCTGCACTGGGCGACGCGACCCAGTGATACTGCTCCGGCGTCATACAGGCAAAGTGGCTAAAATCGGCGTTCAGGCGCATGGGCTTGGCTCTTTGCAATGAGTGAGATGAGCAGGGAGAGGGGCTAGTCTCCTTTATCAGCGCTGCAAAACGCAATCTTCCCTCATGCTTGACCTCGTCATTTGCAAACAAACCGCCGCTCGAAAGCGGCGGTTTTTCATTACGGGGAGTCGGTCAGTGCACTGAGAATATGGTGAGCCGTCTCGATACGCGCCTGATTGGGGTAGTTGCGGTTTGCCAGCATCACCATGGCGATCTGCTCGCTGGGCACGAAGACCACATAGCCGCCGAAGCCATTGGTTGAGCCCGTCTTGTTGTAGTAGGCCGCTTGCCGAGGGGCTTGCGGTGGCGTGAGGCGATGTGCCGGGTTGGTCGCCAAAATCATCTCGAGCGAATTGCCTTCCAGCAGTGTCTCCAGGGTCACCGGGTAGTGATAGTGCTCCCAGCCCAGCCCAGGCCCTGGGTCATGGGGCCAACGTCGAAGTAGCCTGTGCGTGTCGTTGCCAAGGCGTCATCCAGCCGTTCCGTCGTGCCGCTGGCATTGGCCGGGTCTCGCATGTTCGCTTCCAGAAAGGTCAGCACGTCGGCGGCATTGGCTTTCAGCCCGTAGGCCTGGGCATCCAGCACGCCTGGATTCACCCGAATGGGCTCATCCTCCTTCGAGTAGCCATAGGCATAATGTGCCCGTTGCGCGTCGGGCACTTGAAAATGGATGTGTTCGAGCCCGAGCGGTATGAACAGCGCTTCTTCCATCAGCGTCTCGAAAGGGCTGCCCAAACGTTGCGCGGTGAGATAGCCCAGCAAACCGATGCTCGGATTGGAATACAGACGTTGTGCCCCTGGAGCCGATTCGGGTTGCCATTGGCGATAGTAATCGATCATTTGCTCTTCTGATTGCACCGAGTCCGGAAACTGCAGCGGAAGCTCGCCTGCCGTGTAGGTGCCCAGTTCCAGCAGGGTGATCTCATCGAAGGCACTGCCTTCAAGGGCTGGCCAGTAGCCGCTGGCGGGGTCAGAGAGGGAAAGGGCACCGCTGGCCTGCGCGTAGCCCGCCAGGGCAGCTGTGAAAACCTTGCTGATGGAGCCTAGTTCGAAAAGCGTCTCATCCGTGACCGGTTCATCCGTCTCCAGGTTTGCAAGCCCATAATTAAAGTAATACGGCTGTCCCTGAATGCTTAGCGCGACGGCCATGCCGGGGATACGATACTGTTCCATCAGCGGGGTGATCGTGTTGTCCAGCAACGCTTGAAGGTCGGCCTCATGAGGCTCTTCGAGCGCCCAGGCTGCCCCGCTGAAAAGTAAGGAGGAGGCCATGAGAAGACAGCGGCGTGCTGAAAACGGCGTGCGCATGCAAAACCCCTGTTGCGATGAGTCATGTCGGTGGAAGGCAGCTCTGGTCGATACAGAAGCCACGGGTGACTAAAATAAAGAGCGCGATGGGTCTCCACAAATGGCAAGATTTTGCATGAGCTATTAGAAAAATTTGGGGGTGGCGCAGTGCGTTCCTATTTGCCGTTGAAGGCTCTGCGGGCCTTTGAGGCATCGGCCAGACATTTGAGCTTCACGCGTGCAGCAGAAGAGCTGCACGTGACACAGGCGGCCGTGAGCCATCAGGTCAAGCGCCTGGAAGGGCTATTGAAGGTGCCGCTATTCACACGTTTGCCCCGAGGGCTAATGCTGACTCAGGAAGGCGAGCTGCTGTTGCCTGTGCTGAAGAATGCGTTCGATCAGATGTCGCACACGTTGGAGCGGTTAGGCGAAAGCCGTCATCGTGAGGTCTTGAACGTGGGTGTGGTGGGTACGTTTGCCGTGGGTTGGCTGCTGCCACGGCTGGCCGACTTTCATGACGCGTATCCGTTCGTCGATTTACGGCTCTCCACCCACAACAATCGTGCCGATTTAGCCGCTGAAGGTCTCGATTTTGCGATTCGCTTTGGCACGGGCGCCTGGCATGGCACGGCGGCTCAGCCACTACTGCCTGCATCGCTTTCGGTGCTATGTGCTCCGGATATTGCTGTACGGCTCGACACGCCAGCCGATGTGTTGCATGAAACCTGGCTGCGTTCGTATCGTGCCGATGAGTGGGCCGAGTGGTTATTGGCCGCCGGATTGCCTCGTAGCCTTCCCACGACCCAGAGCATCGTCTTCGACTCTTCCATTGCCATGGTGGAAGCCGCACTTCAAGGGGTGGGCGTGGCATTGGCGCCACCGTTGATGTTTTCTCGGCAGCTGAGCAGTGGTGCGCTGGTGCAGCCTTTCGACACCACTGTCAGTCTAGGTGGGTACTGGCTGACACGCCTGCAAGCGCGGTCAGAAACCCATGCCATGGCGTCTTTCAGGCAGTGGCTGCTCACCACGATCAACCTGCGTGAGGCTGAGCGGTAAGCAGCCGTTGACCTCAATAATCAGTGACGATGACCATGATCACCGTGGTCGTGGTCGTGGTCGTGGTCGTGGTCGTGGTCGTGGTCGTGGTCGTGGTCGTGGTCGTGGTCGTGGTCGTGGTCGCCATGACCATGATCATTGTGGCCTGGTTCGGCCAGGGCGGCGTGGAGTACCGTGGCGTTGTGGCGCATCATGCCCAGGTAAGTGCTGGCATCGCCCTCACTGGCCAGCGCATCCGCGTAAAGCGTGCCAGCAATGGGCAGGCCGGTTTCTTCGGCCAGTTGCACGATAATGGATTGGTTGGTCATGTTCTCGTGGAACAGCGCCTGAACGTTCTCCTGCTCGATCACGTCCACTAGCGCTGCCATGCTGGCGCCGCTGGGGTCTGCTTCGGTAGAGAGCCCTGCCGGAGACAGGAAGTTGACCCCATAGGCACGGGAGAAGTAACCGAAGGAGTCATGGCCGGTGATGACGCTGGCGGAAGCCGGGATCTCACTGATCAGCGCACGAATCTCGGCATCCAGCTCCGCCATGTCAGCCAGGTAGCGATCGGCATTGGCCTGATACTGCTCGGCGTTGTCCGCATCGACTTCCATCAAGCCGTCGCGGATGTTCTCGACGTAGACCCGCGCCTGGGTCATGTCCTGCCAGGCATGGGGATCATCGTCGCCGTGCTCATGGTCATCATGGCCATGACCATGTTCATGATCGTCGTGCCCGTGATCGTGGCTGTGTCCATGATCGTGGCTATGCCCATGATCATGCCCGTGATCGTGTCCATGGTCGCGATCGTCATGCCCATGATCGTCATGGCCCGCGTAGGCCAGGGCGTTGATGCCATCCGTCGTGGTGACCACCGGGCCTTGATAGTCGCTGGAGTCGATCAGTCGCTCCATCCAGCCTTCGAACAGCAGGCCGTTGAAGACCACCAGATCGGCCTCGGCCAGCGCACGGGCATCACCCGGGCGCGGCGAGTAGACGTGTGCATCGCCGTCAGGGCCGACCAGGGAAGTGACCTCGACATGCTCGCCGCCCACGTTCTCGACCATATCGGCCAGAATCGAGAAGCTGGTGACCACCTGCACACGCTCATTGGCGATGGCGGCAGGCAGGGCCAGCATGGCCGAAACGCCTACCAGCCAGCGGGACGTATGGGAAAGGGACATGACAAACTCCTTTAGTGAATGATCAGGATGTCTGCTCCAGGGCGAGTGGCGTGGTCTTGCGTCGCAGCTTGGCCGCTAAGCTGTGATAGCGACCCAACAGTGCTGACAACAAGTAAGCCACCCCTGCGAGCAGGATAATGCTTGGCCCCGAAGGGGTATCAAAATGGAACGACAGCAGCAGCCCGCCAGTGCTCGACACCATGGCCAGCACCACCGCGATGCCGATCAAACCTTCCAGCCGCTTGCTCCAGAACCGGGCCGCCGTGGCGGGCAACATCATCAGCCCCACGGCCATCAGCGTGCCCAGGGTTTGGAAGCCCGCCGTCAGGTTCAGCACCAGCAGCCCCAGAAACACGCTATGCACCCAGCCACTGCGGCGGCTTTGGCCGCGCAAGAACAGCGGGTCCAGGCACTCCACCACCAGCGAGCGGAAAATGACCGCCAGCGTGACCACGATGAGCGTGCTGATACCGGCAATCAGCAGCAGGGCGGTCGAGTTGATGGCCAGGATGGAGCCAAACAGCACGTGGGTTAAATCCACGCTGCTGCCGCCCATGGAAATCAACATGACACCCGCCGCCAACGAAATGATGAAAAAGCTCGCCATGGCTGCGTCTTCCCGCTGGCCGCCCATTTTGGAAACGGCCCCGGCCAGGAGCGCCACCATCAGCCCGAACAGCACGCCGCCTACACTCATCACCGGCAGCGAAAACCCCGCCAGCAAGAAGCCCAGCGCCACTCCCGGCAAAATGGCATGGGCCATGGCATCGCCAATCAGGCTCATGCCGCGCAGCACCAGAAACACGCCCAGCGGCGGCGCGGCCAAGGAAAGTGCCAGCCCACCCACCACGGCGCGGCGCATGAAGCCGTAATCGAACGGCGCGATAAACCACGCGTCAAGCAGTGCCAGCATGACGACCTCCCAACGAGAAGGGCACCACCTGGGCGGGGGCGTGATGCGTGTGCAAGGCACTCGGTGCCACCCAACGGCCATGGCCGCCGCTCAGCATCAGCACCTCATCGGCCAGGCGGCGCAGGTGGTCCATGTCGTGTAGCACGATGATGATCGTCACGCCTTCATCGGCCATCTGGCGCAGGATACGGATCAAGATATCCACCGTGTCGCTGTCCACGTTGGCGAACGGCTCATCCAGCAGCAGCAGCTCGGCTTCCTGCATCAGCGTGCGGCCAATCAGTGCCCGCTGGCGCTGGCCGCCGGACAGCTCGCCCAGTGGCCGATGTGCCAAATGGGAGATGCCCAGCCGCGCCATGATCTCGCGACCCTTGCGGTAGTGCGCCGCGCAGTAACCTTTCATGGCCCCATGGCTTGGCCAACTGCCGGTCATCACCAGCTCTTCCACGCTCATGGGGAAGGTCAGATCCAGAGCCAACTGCTGCGGCAACCAGGCACGACGCGCCTTGTCTACCGTGCACACCACTTTGCCGCTGATGGGCCGGAGTTCGCCCATGATGGCCTGAATCAGGGTGCTTTTACCTGCGCCGTTGGCACCAATCAGCGCGGTGATCGCGCCGCGCTTGATGTCGCCGTCCACATGCTCCAGCACGGTGCGCCCACCCTGTGCCAGGTGCAGGTCGTGCAGTTGCAGGCGCGAAGAGGAACGCTCACTCATAGCGGCCACCCGCCTGCCCACACCACCAGCCCCCACAACGCCAGCAGGGGAAGGGCAACCAACCCCAGCCGTTTGGTGGCCGACAACGACATCAGCGAAAAATGACAAGGACCTTCCTTGTTATGGCGATGCATGTGCTCACTCATCGAGCAACCTCACTCACGAATAAATAAGTTATAACATAACGAATAGAGAAACAAAAAAAGAGCCGCATATTTTACGCGCTCATGCGGCCCTGACAACGACAAGCGTACCTATAAAAAGTGCCCGGCAAGCCGAGCACGAAAAGCAGCCTGGCCCACCTTCAGAACCGCCAGGTCGCGCTCAGCTGTTGAGGGGTAACCAGCAGGGCATATTCGCCTTCCAGCGTGACCGGGCCCAGCGACACACGGGCCGGTTGGAAGTGGTTGATCGCGCGGGACGCCTGATTAGGCTGGGTCCAGATCTGTAATTCATTGATCAGCATGCCGGTGGCAAAATTGACCGCGCCATCCCGCTCCCGGCCATCGGCCGCAATCACCGCGCCGGCCACGCTGTTCACCACCAGGGAGCTGACCCGCGCTTCCCAGCCACGGCGTTCGCGTTCTGCCTGGGCCAACTGCAGGCCCAACGCCTGCACCCCGCTCAACTCGCCCTGGGCCTTCAGCCGCTCATACTCTGCCAGCGCCGCCCGATGTGGCTGGCGATCGGTGAGCGTCCCCGCCAGCGCCAGCGCCGACTTCACCACGCCAATGCGCGCATCGAAACGGTCATCTCGGCTGCTGGCCTCGCTGGACTGGTAGGCATCGACCACCAGGCTGGCCGCGTAAATGCCGCTCCAGCCCGCCTCCCACCACTGCGCCTGACGCGCCCCGTTCTCGAACACGCGGTCGTACGTGGCCCACTCATTTCCAGTTTGCGCCTGGGCGGGCAGTGTCAGCATTAGCGTTGCTGCTGCAAAAAGCACTCGCAAATAACGTTGTAACTGCATTGGGAACCGCCTGAAGGGCCGAGAAATTAGCGTTAAGCGTAGCATGAGGGGAGTACGAACTTGTAAAAAGATAGGTGCTGGCCGCGCCTTGGCTAGTGCTGGCTGGGCTGAAAACTCATAGCCTCTTCAAAGCCGTATAGGCACTGCTCAGGGAACTCCTGAGGTTCTCGATCCGCTTCAATTGCTGCGGCGCGACGAGCATCGTCGTAAGCCTCGCACATCAATTCTGGCAGTGAGGCGTTTAAGCTAGGGTTATCTTCCAGTAAACGCTGCGTTTTGGCTTGAGCATCCTGAATCGTCAATCGCCAGCTACGCGAGCGCCGTTCTGGCTGGTAATCCCATGTCAGCAGATACATTAGCAAACGGGCCAGTTGGCGAATCAAGGCGCGTCGCTCGTTTTTACCCATACTTTCAATTTCCTCGGCCAAGTGCTCGAGATCCAGCTTATCCAATTCGCCAGCTCGAAGAAGACCTGCCTGCTCAAGCGCCCAAGCGTAGGCATCCTGTTCATAATGAATGGCCATTGTCCTGATTTACCCCGCTGGTTTGCTGATCTTGCATATTCAAGTGTAAGTCAATCCTCATCACCAAACGATACAAACGGTGTGTCCATGATTCCGACCTTGCACACCGGCCCATAGGGTGACTTTTCGGCGGAGAAGCAAAGCGTGATGAGGATCAATGGTGTTTCAGGGCGAAGAGTTCTTAGATGGTGGCAAGAACAATAGGAGAGCCGCCATGGGTGTAGTGGTCAAGTGTTTTTGGCCACTGAGTTCTGAGCATTCCAGTAATGCTTTTCTGCCACATTCGGCGGCAGTCCATCGTTGCGTTTATGCGGCCTGATGCTGCTGTAATAACTGATCATATAATCAGTGACGGATTGCTTCGCTGCAGCAACATCGGGATAGCTAATCTCTGGCATCCACTCCGACTTGAAGCTCCTGAAGAAGCGCTCTGTCGGGGCGTTGTCCCAGCAATTTCCACGGCGACTTAGGCTCTGGGTCATCTGGTAGCGCCATAGCATCTGTCGGAATGCGAGACTGGTGTACTGGCAGCCCTGGTCTGAATGAGACAGGAGGCCCGATGGCTCCCCTCGCGACTCGTCAGCCATGGTTAGCGCCTTCTTCACTAATTCCGTGTTCGGAGACAAGGACAAGGCCCAGCCTACGGGTTTACGCGCATACAAGTCGATGACTACCGCCAGAGAAGCCCAGCGTGCCCCCGTCCAAAGGTAGGTGATGTCGCCGCACCAGATCTGGTTTGGCTCCGTTACATCGAACTTGCGATCAAGAAGATTCGGAATCTCCAGATGCGGCTGATCAGCCTTCTTGTAAGCATGGCTTGGCGGCTGTGTGCTCACCAGTCCCAGCAGCTTCATCCGCCTGCTAGCCCGGTACCGACTCAGCGGCGTACCAGCCTGCGTGACGATTCTGGCGATGCTGCGAGCGCCGGCAGAACCGTTACTGACGGCATGCTTTCCAAGGACTCTGCCGATCTCGCTAAGCGACTACCCTTTCTTCCATCGAGCCCATAGCTCCTGCTTCTGCTGGCAGGTCAGTCCCCTGGTCTTTGATACTTGCTTCGGCATTCTGAAAGCCCCGATAGTTACCAGAGTGCATTATGTTGCACTGACCGATTGAATCTACCGTAGCCTGTTTTAATATTTCTTTCTCTTTCTCTTTCTCTTTCTCTTTCTCTTTCTCTTTCTCTTTCTCTTCCTCTACCCGCCGCAGCTTGCGCTTCAGTTCCTGAATCTCACGCTGTTCCGGCGTCAGAGCCTCACCTTTCAGCGGTGCCTTGCCTTCTCGCTCAGCCCGAAGTCTGCGTACCCAATACTCAATGGTGGATTTTCCAACTCCCATGGCATCACACGCCGCCTTCAGTGTGTAACCTTGATCGACCACGAGTTGGGCCGCCTCCAGGCGAAACTCCGGGCTGAACGTTCTCTTTTTCGTCATCATCTGCACCTGACTGTCTCTGCGAGTCATCATACACTCAAAGTCAGGTGGCCTGATTCACTATGCCACTACATATCGCGCCATAGTGACGCAACACAGAAAAACTACGAAGGCATAGTGGTTGTGCTGCGAGAGTTATGGCTAATGTCAGCTGGCCTTATCCAGCTCAAGGAACCGCCTAACCCGTTCACTACCAGGATTATTAAAAAACACATCCGGCGCCGATTTTTCAATAATGATTCCTTTATCCAGAAACACCACTTGATCTGAAACGTTACGGGCAAAATCCATCTCATGCGTGACGATGATCATGGTGTAGCCTTCCTGTGACAGGTTACGCATCACCGCCAGCACTTCACCTACCAACTCAGGGTCTAATGCGGAAGTGGGCTCGTCAAACAGCATGACCTTAGGCTGCATGGCCAGCGCACGTGCAATGGCGACCCGCTGCTTTTGTCCCCCAGAAAGTGTGCACGGATAAGTATCCGCTTTCTCTGCCATTCCTACTTTTTGTAAGAATCCCATACCACGCTCCCGGGCTTCCTCTTTTTTCAAGCCTTGAACATAGATGAGTGCTTCGGTCACATTTTTGAGTACCGAAAGGTGCGGCCATAAATTGAATCCCTGAAAAACCATGCCCAGCTGAGTGCGTACTTTGGCCAGCTCTCGTCGAGTCATCGGTTTGCGGGAGTCCTCCCGAACCCCGATACGTTCTCCGTTAATACGTATCTCGCCCCGGTCAGGCACTTCCAACCAGTTAATACACCTTAGCAGTGTGGACTTGCCTGACCCCGAAGACCCCAGAATACTGACCACTTCGCCACTGCTAACATCGAGACTGACATCCCTGAGGACTTCTGTACCGTCAAAACTTTTGGATAGATTGTTGATGCTCACTTCAGAATATTCAGGCATTGCTAAAACCTCTTTTTTCACCAAGGCGCCCCAGCAGGCGGATGCTTTGCTCAAGCATTAAACTGATCGCCCAGTAGAAGCCAATTACCACAATAAAGGCCTCCATAGGGATGAAGTAGGTGCTTGATAAGCTATTAGCAGCAGCCGTTAACTCCCTCACGGTAATGATCACCAGAAAGGCTGTGTCCTTAAGCAGGATAATCAGCTGGTTTCCCATCACCCCTCTCGTGCGGAGAACGAGTTGTGGCAATATAATGCGTATGAAAATGGACGGACGTGAAAACCCTAAAGCTGTTGCGGCCTCTTCCTGTCCACTGGACAAGGTGACCCGGCTGCCGCGCAAAATTTCGGCAAAATAGGCACCATGATAAAGAATCAAGGCTGACACACCCGCCTGCCAGGCGCTTAAGCGTATTTCCAGACTAGGCAGTCCATAATAGAAAAGGTACGCCAAAATCAGAAAAGGCAGCATTCGCATACCATCAATGAAAATGCGTAGTGGCGTCTTCAACCTGGGCTTGGCGCCTTCCATTATAAAGACGAGCAGGCTTCCCAATAAAAAAGCAGCAATCGCGGAAATGACGAAGATGGTGACGGTATTTCCAAACCCTTGCCAGAACACATCGCGGGAAGACCATAGAATTTCCCAGTTGCTCATACTCCCTCCCTGACATATCAGGCATTAATACAATGGCTTACATAGCTAATCGATTTGCCTTACGTTCAGCGATCCGCTGACCCCATACCAGGAATCGATAATCGCCATATACAATAGAGCGGCTGCCAGAATGGGCGGCAAAGGATCATAGGTCACCGCTGAAATACGGTTGGTCACACGTGTCAAATCAACAATGCCGATTACCGCAATTGCTGGGCTGCCTTTCACTAGAAAAGACATTTCGTTGACCAGGTTAGGCAAACTGGTGATCACCGTTTGAGGTAGCATGATGCGTCGAAAATACGTCCAGGGTGTCATCCCTACTGCCATCGCGGCTTCACGCTGGTCATTAGAGAAATTGTTAAAGGCTGAACGCCAGATTTCTGCATTGAACGCCGTAGTATTTAGCGTCAAGGCCATGATGGCCGCCACATTGCGATCCAAGTTGATACCGAAGGTCGGGCCTGAGAGAAAGATAAACAGCACAAGGGTAACCAACGGGGTGGCTCTTGCAATACTGATATAGGTGCCCAATAGCTGATGTATGAAAGGCAACCTTGCCAAACGTATCAGGGCAATAATGAGGCCCAGCACCACACCCAGTGCAATAGAGACGGCAGATATCCAGGCTGTTGTCCATGCTCCCTGAAACAACAACCCCCAAGCGCTACTATCCATGATCGAGACCCCTCTCTGTGTCACAGGAACCCGGCTTTAAGCCGGGTAGCCTGCTCGCCATTGGCGTTAAAGACTCGTTCATTAATGACACTGGCGGTTACATGCCAGCCATTTGGTGAAACTCTTCAACACTCATTATCGGGGTAGTAGGTAGTTCCTCGAACGACTCACCAAACCAGGTTTCCTGTAGTTCGTACAAGCGGCCTGACTCTCTAAGGTGAGCCATGAAGTCCGTCAGATAAGTAAGAAGTTCAGGGCTATTTTTGGGTACCGGCCAGGCAACAAACCCCGGCCCGGATACCGCCTGTCCCGCCTCGAATACATCACCACGCGTACTTATAAGATCATTTACGGGTACCGCCGAATTGATGACGTAATCCAGTCGACCATTGGCAAGATCAGCATAGATTTCCGGGTAGGCCTCATATTCCATGACATTTCCCAGTTCACCGCCTGTTTCTTCGAGCATGGCTTCAAGCTCGGGCAGACGTGTCAGCAGGACACTCCCCGCCTGCACGCCAACCGTCATACCATCAAGGTCCGCCACGCTGTTGATACGATCATCACCTGCACGCTTAATGTAAAAATGCTGTGCCGAGGCAAAAGGTGGTGCGTAATTGAAGACCCGCAGACGTTCATCCGAGACTGATGCACCAGTAATCGCCACGTCATACTGGCCGTTCGATACAGCGGCCAACAAGCCTGTCCAGGGTAAGATTTCCTGACGAATTTCAAAGTCAGCGTACGCTTTAAGCTCAGTCAGCACATCTTCGATAAAGCCATCCGGATCACTGCCATTCATAAAGTTGAAAGGCGCATAGTTATCTTCAGTGGCAACACGCATGTAACCACGCTCCTCGATTTCCGGAAGATCTGCCGCCAGCACCATCACAGAGGCACTCATGGCTAGGCTTCCTAGGGCTAGTACAGCGCCCCTTCTGAAGGCTCCAGGCATCGTTGATGCGACGAGCTTACGAGTTAGTGATTGATCAATAAGAAAATTAAAAGGCTGCATGGTGAGTTCTCCGCAAGACGCCTGCTCAAGGCATTGTTCAATCAAGCTGCCAGCCGCCATGGGCATGCTGAACGTCCCACCACCTTAGAATTTTCGTCACTATCTGCTTAGAGCCAGTTGCCTGACAAGATATGGACAGTTGTATGGCACGCATAATGCACGAGCATGATGGGCTGTCGCCCGAGAAGGCAGCATTGCTGCCTGCAACAGCGTTACGGAAAGGAGTGACTCTATGATTCTCGGCTTAACGCTGCACAAAGACACAGACCGCTGTCTGCAGGAACAACTGAGGTCAGCACTGCTTGATGCCATTCACTCTGGCAGCTTGCCTGACAATGAGGCTCTGCCCTCATGCCGCAAGCTCTCCAAGCAACTCGGGGTATCTAGAAACACGGTCGCTATCGTGTATGAAACGCTTGCTGATGACGGCTATATCATCAGCCGACCACGCAGTGGCTATTATTTGCACCCGGACTATCATTTCGACCATTTATCGGAGAAAGCGTCGCATCGACCGCCACAGAGTTCCTCTTGCCAAAACAGTATACGGCATCACATTAATGCAAATACCACTGATCACGCACCACTATGGAACGCCAGACTCAAGCAGCGTCCTAGCCATTTTGAAGGCGTATTAAAGCCAAGCAACTGGCACGCTTACCCTTACTCCTTCATATATGGCCAGCTAGATCCGCAACAGTTTCCACTGTCACAGTGGCGTGGCATTACTCGGCGGCTGCTGGGCGCCACCCGGGAGAAAAGTTGGCTGAATGACTGCATTGATCAGGACGACCCTTTGCTGATCGAGCAGTTGCGCCAGCGTGTCCTACCTCGAAGGGGTATCTTTGCCAGAGAGGATGAAATTCTGATCACCCTAGGCTCGCAGAATGCGCTTTTTCTACTTTCTCAGCTCTTGCTGGACTCACACAGCCATGTCGGCATGGAAAACCCAGGGTATAAAGAAGCTGCCAATATTTTCCAGCATTGCGGTGCGCAGCTGGTATTCCATGATATTGACCGAGAAGGCATGGTGATCGATCAACGATCAAGCCGGTGTGATTACCTCTATGTGACCCCCAGTCATCAAGTTCCGACCGGTGTTAGGATGACGCTGGCTCGTCGCCGAGCGCTTGAGGCGCAGGTGATGCGCCATGATCAAGTCATTCTGGAAGATGACTATGACGCAGAACTGCATGGTGACAAACAGGCTTTGCCCGCCATGAAAGCGGGCTCTGTGGGTCATCGCGTCATTTATTTCAGCAGTTTATCCAAAGCATTTGCGCCAGGCCTGCGCCTTGGGTATGTCGTTGCAGACGCTGAACTCATTAATGAAATGCGAGCGTTGAGGCGGCTGATGTATCGTCATCCACCAGCGAACATTCAACATCAAGTTGCTCAATTCATTGCTCAGGGGTATTACGAGAAGTATTTAAGAACACACATCGACGACACTGACCGGCGTCGGGACATTTTGCGCGAAGCACTACAGCGCCATATTCCGGACCTTGCTTGCTGCAGCCATTCCAGAGCCAGCGCCTTCTGGATGAGCGCTACTCCTGACATAGATACACAGCGGCTTGCTTGGCAGGCCTCTCAACAGGGTGTATTGATTGAACCCGGATTTCAGCATTTCTTTGATGCGGCTCCTCCGCGCCACTTCCTGCGCCTTGGGTTCCAAGCCATAGCCCAGCGCCAGATCGTTCCTGGGATTACAACCCTGGCTAAGGTGCTGGCACGTTAACTTGGCTTGATCATGCCCCTATCTCAGTTATCACCTGCTGAACAGCATCATGTCACATCGGCCACGCGCAACTGGCCCTAAACCTTAGACACTATTCCCCGCTAAGGTCATAGACCACGTCACTGAGGGGAACCACATCATGACAGACGTCCACTGGCTGCTACCCGGCACACTGTTAGCACTTCTTGCTGGCGGTATTCGCGCCTATACCGGCTTTGGTTTTGCCATGACGTTAGCGCTGGGACTGCTTTGGTTTCTTCCCCCACTGCAGGTCATCGTGGTGGTTCTGATGCTGGATATTCTGGGCGCTCTCGGGCTGGCTCGGCGCGCCTGGAAGGCCGCAGAAAAAACTCTACTTGCCCGCTTGGTTCCCGCCATGCTTGGCATGTCATTGCTGGGCACCCTGGTGATGGCATCACTGCCGTACCACGTCGCTAAATTGCTTATTGCAGGACTTTGTTTGGTTGGGGCTGTGGCAACGTTTTTACCCTCGGGCCTTATAAGCCGCTCTCGCAGGCGTGACAGGATCATGGCGGTTCCTGCCGGTGCTGCGTCAGGATTAGCCATGGCAGTGGCATCTGCCGGTGGACCTCCTCTGATGCTGTATCTGATGCACACCACACTGGGTGCCGCCCAAGCCAGAGCAACCGCCATCGTTTTTTTTATAGCGGCCAGCAGTACAGCACTTTTCGGTTATAGCCTTAACGGCGCCGTGCCCTTATCAGCCTTCATCATGACTGGCGTGTTATTGCCTGCTGCACTAATGGGCGCCTGGTTAGGACAGTACTGTTTCCACCGCTTTCCACCTGTTTCTTATCGTAAAAGCGTCAGCCCGCTACTGATCGTGATGGCGCTATGGATTCTGGGGAATGAGCTGTGGCCAGGAGTTTCCGGCGCTGCAATGCCGTAAGGCGATGTGCGGATTCACCGGGGGGCGTTAGTTGCTATTCAGGCACTTGTCCGCAAGAGCCACCGTGTATTTATCGTTTCGTGAACTCAAGGAGATATGCATGCCCGTCATTTTCATTACCGGTGCAACATCCGGATTTGGTTTGGCAACGGCCAGACGCTTTGCACAGGCAGGCTGGTCACTGGTACTGACTGGCCGTCGAGAAGGGCGTTTGAACGCCCTGAAAGAGGAGCTTGCTCAATATTGTGCCGTTCACACTCTGACACTGGACGTATGCAACCGTCAGGCCGTCCAGAATGCGGTAGCGACCTTACCAGCCTCCCACCGGTACGTTCAGGTGCTAGTCAACAATGCTGGGCTGGCGCTTGGTACCGAACCGGCCCAGGCCTGTAACTTCGATGACTGGAAACAAATGATTGATACCAATATCGCAGGGCTGGCCAGCGTCACTCATGCCCTTCTTCCGACCCTGATTGACCATGGCCGGGGCGCTAGCATCATCAATCTAGGTTCGATTGCCGGGCGCTGGCCGTATCCTGGCGGCAATGTCTACTGTGGCACCAAGGCATTCGTCGATCAGTTCTCTCACGCACTACGCTGCGATCTCTCGGGCACCGGTGTGCGCGTCACCAACCTGGCTCCTGGCCTTTCAGAAAGTGAATTCACGTTAGTACGCACAGGCGGTGATCAGCAAGCTTACCAACAACTCTATGAAGGCGCTGAGGCCATACAGCCGGAAGACGTTGCAGAGACCATTTTATGGCTGGCTAATCTGCCCGCTCATCTAAACATCAACCACCTTGAAGTCATGCCAGTGACCCAGTCCTGGTCACCCTTTTCTGTTTATCGTCAAACACAAGATACCTAATCAGGAGCACATCATGATAAAGCTGACAGAAAGCACACCAACAACACAGCCAGAAGCCTGCGAGTTGGAAGACCTAAAGAACCAGGATCAACAGCATGTGTGGCACCATCTGACGCCTGGAGCCGCAGCGGCAAAGGGTGTCCCTATGTTTGTACGCGGTGAGGGGCTTCAACTCTGGGACAGTGACGGCAATCAATACCTGGACGCTTCGGCCGGAGGGGTCTGGGTAACCAATGTCGGTTATGGGCGCCGTGAAATTGCCGACGCCATGTACCAACAGCTGCTGGAGCTCAACTATTTCGCCGGCTCCATGGCTAGCAAACCCGCCACTCGGTTTGCCACTCGCCTACTGGAAAAGATGTCTGGGTTCAGCCGGGTGTATTATTCAAGCTCAGGCTCCGAGGCCAATGAAAAAGCCTTCAAGATGGTACGCCAGATCAGTCAAAAACATTATCAAGGCAAAAAACAAAAGATACTTTACCGCGACCGCGACTATCACGGTACGACCATTGCCACGCTAAGCGCATCTGGGCAGAACGAAAGACGCGACCACTTCGGGCCTTTTGTGCCTGATTTTATTGCTATTCCACACTGCTGTGAGTATCGCAATCAGTACCCAGATGCCGAACACTATGGGCTGCGTGCCGCCCAAGCGCTGGAAGACGTTATCCTACAGGAAGGCCCAGACACCGTCGGAGCAGTGATTCTTGAACCGATTACAGCTGGCGGAGGCATCATCACGCCCCCTGAAGGATATTGGCAGCATGTCAGCAACATTTGCCAGCGGCACAACGTACTGCTGATCATGGACGAAGTCGTCTGTGGCCTGGGGCGTACAGGCGCATGGTTTGGTTACCAGCATTTTGGCATTCAGCCAGACATTGTCACTATGGCCAAAGGGGTTGCGTCTGGGTACGCAGCCATTTCGTGCACCGTCACCAGCGAGCACGTTTATGCCCTTCTACAGGAAAGCGAGGGAGATACTCTGGGCTATTTTCGTGATATCTCCACCTTCGGTGGCTGTTTAGCGGGCCAGGCAGCCGCATTAGCCAACCTGGAAATCATTGAGCGCGAAAATTTAGTAGATAACAGCGCCCGTATGGGCAAGCGGCTATTAGACGGTTTCCGCACATTAGCTGAACACTATCCGATGATAGGCGATGTCAGGGGGATGGGACTTTTTGCAGGTATTGAGCTAGTGGAAGATAAAGTCACCAAAGCTCCTGTTCATGAGCGCATTCCCACTGCTATTGCCGCCGAATGTAAACAGCGTGGGCTATTGATTGGCCGAACCAACCGTAGCATGAGCGGCTATAACAACATTCTCAATTTCAGCCCTGCGCTCATCGCTAGCGAAGCGGATATTGACAATATTGTGCGTATTCTGGATGACGCTATGGCCAAGGTATTTAATATGCAGCCCGCATGGGCTTAACCAAATGATAGGCATTATTAATCATTTTCTGGAGAGATCCCCCATCTAAAACCGTCTTGGATAGACCGATGAGGCTGTAGTGGCATAGTGAATCAGGCCACCTGACTTTGAGTGTATGATGACTCACAGAGACAGTCAGGTGCAGATGATGACGAAAAAGAGAACGTTCAGCCCGGAGTTTCGCCTGGAGGCGGCCCAACTCGTGGTCGATCAAGGTTACACACTGAAGGCGGCGTGTGATGCCATGGGAGTTGGAAAATCCACCATTGAGTATTGGGTACGCAGACTTCGGGCTGAGCGAGAAGGCAAGGCACCGCTGAAAGGTGAGGCTCTGACGCCGGAACAGCGTGAGATTCAGGAACTGAAGCGCAAGCTGCGGCGGGTAGAGGAAGAGAAAGAGAAAGAGAAAGAGAAAGAGAAAGAAATATTAAAACAGGCTACGGTAGATTCAATCGGTCAGTGCAACATAATGCACTCTGGTAACTATCGGGGCTTTCAGAATGCCGAAGCAAGTATCAAAGACCAGGGGACTGACCTGCCAGCAGAAGCAGGAGCTATGGGCTCGATGGAAGAAAGGGTAGTCGCTTAGCGAGATCGGCAGAGTCCTTGGAAAGCATGCCGTCAGTAACGGTTCTGCCGGCGCTCGCAGCATCGCCAGAATCGTCACGCAGGCTGGTACGCCGCTGAGTCGGTACCGGGCTAGCAGGCGGATGAAGCTGCTGGGACTGGTGAGCACACAGCCGCCAAGCCATGCTTACAAGAAGGCTGATCAGCCGCATCTGGAGATTCCGAATCTTCTTGATCGCAAGTTCGATGTAACGGAGCCAAACCAGATCTGGTGCGGCGACATCACCTACCTTTGGACGGGGGCACGCTGGGCTTCTCTGGCGGTAGTCATCGACTTGTATGCGCGTAAACCCGTAGGCTGGGCCTTGTCCTTGTCTCCGAACACGGAATTAGTGAAGAAGGCGCTAACCATGGCTGACGAGTCGCGAGGGGAGCCATCGGGCCTCCTGTCTCATTCAGACCAGGGCTGCCAGTACACCAGTCTCGCATTCCGACAGATGCTATGGCGCTACCAGATGACCCAGAGCCTAAGTCGCCGTGGAAATTGCTGGGACAACGCCCCGACAGAGCGCTTCTTCAGGAGCTTCAAGTCGGAGTGGATGCCAGAGATTAGCTATCCCGATGTTGCTGCAGCGAAGCAATCCGTCACTGATTATATGATCAGTTATTACAGCAGCATCAGGCCGCATAAACGCAACGATGGACTGCCGCCGAATGTGGCAGAAAAGCATTACTGGAATGCTCAGAACTCAGTGTCCAAAAACACTTGACCACTACAGTTCGCTGCCGCCCAGGCAGCTCAGAAAAGGTCGCCAACCTTATTCAAGTATGTGCCGAAGTTCGCTGCCGCCCAAGCAGCTCAGAAACGCGAAGTCACCGACATGGCCGCCGCCCACGCGTTCTCTGCCGCCCAGGCAGCTCCTGTTCCGGTCGGTGCGCTAGTGTTGAGGCGGTGAGTTCATGCAGGTGCCTGCCGCATGGGTAGCCCATGCTTAACCCCCCACCCCAACAGGTCGCTCGAGCGGGGGCCGTGGTTATTCTTTTTCGTCCTCTTCTTCCTCTTCCCAATGTTCCATGGCGCGTTTGTCGTCGGGTAGGCGCACGATGTCGCCGATGACGATTTTCTGGTGTGATTTGAAGCGGTGGCCGTGTTCGTCGAGGATGGCGGCGACGCTGCCGATGCTGACGGCGTCGTCGTCACGGTAGGCTTCTACTTTGACGCGTACGATGCGGCCCTGGTAGCGGGCGGAAAGGATAGCGCCGGGGTAGGGGGAGGTGTGGTCAGGGTCGTTCTTGAAGTACTCCACCACGCTCGCGCTGCCGGGGTCGTCCCATTCAATATGTTTATGCATAGGAAGGCTTCCTTTCGTGTGTCCAGAAAAAGGGTTCCTTTTCAGTGTAGTTTGCGTTGGTAGAAGTCAACCAATGTTCGTGGACACCGTGGGCTGGGCCGCTTAACTTAACCGTTTACGAACCAGGGAGCGGAGCGCCCATGCACTTATACCATGCGCTGTTCGAGCAGTCGGCGACCCCGCTGTTTGTGATGATGTGCGATGGCCAGGCGTGCGTTCAGGGCAATGCTGCTTTTCGGCGTGTGGCCGGTTGGCAAGCCATGGGCTCGGAAGCGGCCTTGGGGCGCTGTTTTCCATTGGATGGGGCAAGCGTGCTGGACACTATTCGCCGCTGTGACGAACAGCAGCAGCCATGCGCGTTGAATGTCCGGTGGGGGGAATCGGGGCGGGCGTGGCAACTGCAGCTTTCGCCCGTGCGCGATGGGGGCCAGCGAGCGGTGTATGGCGAACTGAGCCAATTAATGCTGCCGTTTGGCGAGTCGCTGGATGATCTGCTCTCGCAGCTGCCGGGGTTCGTGTACCAGCTGCATCTCTCCTTGGAGGGGGCGTGGCGCTACACCTACGTGGGCCAGCGGGTCACGGAGCTGTTTGGTGCCACCGTGGAAGAGGTGCTGGCAGATGCCCAAACGCTGTTGGCCAACATTCATCCCAGTGACCGCGATACGGTGATTGAAGGGTCACTGCAAAGTGCGCGCTCCTTGACGCCCTGGCGAAGTGAGTTTCGCATGTTTCGTCGCGATGGCGAGATGCTTTGGGTCGAGGCCCATGATCGTCCTCGCCGCCAGCCCGATGGCAGCCTGCTATGGACAGGCTACGCCAACGACATTACCCAGCGTAAGGCGCTGGAGGCCGCGCTGCGCTCCAGCGAGCAGCGTTTTCGCCAGCTGGTCGAGCAGGCCAACGACATCATCTACACGCTGAATGCCGAAGGCACACTGACCTATGTGTCGCCGAACTGGCCGCGCATTCTGGGCCATGAGGTCGAGGAGGTGCTGGGGCAGAACATGAGCTTCGTGCTGCACCCGGAAGACCTGGAAGCCTGCCAGCGGTATATCGAAAAGGTTTACCGCACCGGGGCGCCCCAGGGGTTGATCGAGTATCGGGTGCAGCACGCCAACGGCGAGTGGCGCTGGCACTTTACCAACGGGGCACCGCTGCTGGACGAGCAGGGGCAGGTGATGAGCTTTCTGGGGATTTCCCATGATGTGACGCCACGCCGGGAGATGGAGCAAAAAGTGCTGCATCTGGCCCAGCACGACACCTTGACCGACTTGCCCAATCGGTCGCTGTTCTTCAGCCACTTGAGTAGTGCCATCGCCCAGTCCAAACGATGCGATACACCGCTGGCGCTGCTGTTCATCGACCTGGATGATTTCAAACCTATCAACGACCGTTTTGGTCATGGCGTCGGCGACCAGTTGCTGCAGGCCGTGGCCCAGCGCCTCCGGCAACGGCTGCGCGGGGGCGACCATGTGGGGCGCATAGGGGGCGATGAGTTCGTGGCCATGCTGGGCGGGCCCGTGGGTGCCGAAGAGGCCCTGAGGGTGGCAGACCAGCTGTGCCAGGCACTGGCGGTACCGTTCACGCTGTCGGTGGGGGAAGTCCATGTCTCGGCCAGTATTGGAGTGGCGCTATTGCCCCTGCACGCTGCTGAAGAGTCCACGCTGATCCATTGCGCCGACCAGGCGATGTATCAGGCAAAGGCGCAGGGGCGTAACCAGGCGGTGCTCTATGCGCCCGTTTCGCCAGGTGCTTCGTGACCCACGTACTGGAACAGGAAGTTGAGCGCGGCGGGCAGGCTGGCTCGCCATACACGCCAAGTGTGCCCACCGGGGTACAGGTCTAGCCGCACCAGCTCTGGCTGAATGCGTTCCATGGCCTGGCGTAGCTGGCGAGCGTGGTATTCGGCGTCGTATACGTCACTGCGCCCGGCACTGATGTAGAGCGGCACGGGCGGAGTGTCGCCCTGTTCGGCGGCGGGGCGCGGTGTGACCTGAAGGCGATAGTGTTCCAGGTGCGCGGGGTAATTGAGCTGCTCCCACAGTGCCTGGTCGAACTGGCCTCGTTCATCCAGAAAGGTGGGGTGGCGGTGCGCCGAAGAGTTGCTGGGCGGCGTGGGCACGTAGCTGGCCGGGCTCAGCGCGGCGGCGGCAGCAAACATTTCGGGGTGTTCCAGCGCGAAGTTGAGCGCGCCGTAGCCGCCTGCCGAAAGCCCGGCCACCCCACGCTGCTCACGAGTGGTGCCCACGTGGTAGTGGGCTTCGATGTGAGGCATCAGGTCGTTGAAAAAGGCGCTGCGGGCGGGTTCGTTATGGCCATCTACCCACCAGCTGCGGCTGCCTGGCATCACGAATACGGCGGGGGGAATATGCCCTGCCTGTATCAGCCGGTCTGCCACTTGTGGCAGGTTACCCCGAGTAGCCCAGTCCAGCTCGTTACCAAACGAACCGTGCAACAGGTAGAGCACGGGGTAGGGGGTTGTCGCCTGGCTGTCATAGCCATCGGGTAAATAAAGCGTATAAGGGTAATCGTAGCCCAGCGTGGGGGAGTAGAACTGGTCGCGCACCACCTCGCCTGCCAGTGCGACGTTGCTCAACACCAGCCAGCCAAAGAGTCCGGCCAAGCGTCCAGCCAGCAGAGCAATGCGTTGCAAGGCAGTTCTTCTGATCACGGGGCCTCCGGAATTTACGGGCATTTACAAGGTCGGACAACAGGCGGCTCGCGGGTGTTCACTCTCGGCCGCTGTTAACAGGATAGCGGCTAGGCGGTGCGCTGGGGGAAAACCGGGAGGCTGGATGCAGAAAATCGAGGAAATCTACTGGCTTCGTGCTTACGGCTGCATTGCCGTTTTTTTGTTTCATTGGCTGGACCATTTGAACCAGCGGGTAGATAACCTGGCCACCGACCTCATGCGGATTCCCCTGGTGTTGGGCACCCCCGTGTTTCTGTTCATCTCGATATTCGTTTTCGCCGTGCGTTACGACAAGCAGGTCCCGCCGGGCTTTCTGCTCCAGCGGGTCAAGTACGTCATGCTGCCTTACCTGATGTATGGCTTCATCTATTCGACGGCAGAGTGGTGGCGGTTGTCGGGCAGCGACGATGCCCTGGGCTTCCTGGCCAATGCGCGCAGCTACTTCATCTATGCGGGCTGGCACGGGTATTTCTTGATCATCGCCATGCAGTTCTATGCGGCGTATTGGGCATTTACCCGCTGGCAGCTGTGGCGGGTGAATCCGGTGCCCTGGCTGTGGGTGGCGTGTGTAGTCAGCATGGCCTACTGGGGGCTGGCGTACTGGTTCCAGGTAGAACCCCCTGGCTACTTGCTGTGGATCGCGCCCCTGGGGTGGGTGTATCTCTTCTTTCTGGCGCTGGTACTGGTGCGCTATTACCCGCTGGCACCTCGTGCCGTGCTGCAGGAGCGCCCCGTGTGGCTGCAAA
This sequence comes from Halomonas sp. NyZ770, assembly GCF_020616575.1. Classification (NCBI taxonomy): domain Bacteria; kingdom Pseudomonadati; phylum Pseudomonadota; class Gammaproteobacteria; order Oceanospirillales; family Halomonadaceae; genus Halomonas; species Halomonas sp. NyZ770. The sequence goes on from NZ_CP085143.1 coordinate 258,605, forward strand.
CGCTGTCGCAGTCCCGTTGGCTATGGGGGTGGGTGGCGCTGATCGTGATGGCCACCTTTGCTCATTGGCTGGCGTTCTCTTCCAAGGAAGTCTGGGTCATTCCCTTTTTCGTGCTGTTCGTGCTGGTGACCATGCGCCGCTTGAAGGGGCGCCGAGCGCCTGGCTGGGTGCGCTATATCAATGCCTACTCCTTCGGTATTTACCTGGCTCACCCGATGTTTTTTGCCATTACCGATACCTTGGTCGGCGTGGAAACGCTGCCGCTGGTGCTTTACGCACTGCTCTTGATCGTGGTGGCCAGCGTGGGCTCGGTGCTGTTGAACAAGGCGGTGAACACCACCACCTGGGGCGCCATGCTGTTTGGCAAACGCCTGAAAGTATGAGGTTGGCGTTAGGTAAGCCTCGCTGGGGCCGTTCAGTATGCCTTGTGGATTGGGGAAGGCGTTGAAGAGTGATGAAGGGATGAGGGCGACGATCAGTGTGGGGGTGTTTCGGTAGAAAAGCGTGCTTTCAACGCGCTCAGTGGAGAGCCTCGCGGCAACCCCAGTGCTTGCCCGCTGAGGGTCTTCAGGCGGGTAGGGCAGGCATGCAGGCGCTGTAGCAGGTCGGTCATTGCCGTGACCTCCAGCTCGGGGTCGAAGCCCCCCAGGCGTTCCAGCCAGGTTCGGCTGATGGCCATGTAAGGGGGCAATGCGGCGTTAGGGCCACGTAGCTGCTGCCACAGGCGTTCTGGCAACCGAGGCGTCATCGCGCTGATGATCAGCGCATCCAGCGTTTGCGTATCCAGCTCGGGGTACAGCAGGGGCCATAGCTGTGCAGGCAATACCTGTTTGTGCATGGCCACCAGCAGCCATTCTGCCTGGCTGACATACGCCGCCTGATTCAGGCGAGCGCCCAGTTTCTTCTCTGGGGTGACGAGGCAGTGGGCGTGAAAACGGTGCTCCAGGGTCGCGAAGCGCTCATCCAGAAACGCGGCGGTCACGATCACGGGCACGAGATGCTCGGCCAGGCCAGATTGACGAATGGAGCGCAGGTGGCGAGGAAGCCAGGCTCCCGCCACGGAAGCATCGACGATAAAGCAAACCGTACCCATGAAAGCGGCTTCCTTCGTAGTAACAACTTTCCGTTTTGTAATTTATTGTAGGCATTGGTTTCTTTTCGTAGCAAGGAGAAATGGTGGAGAAAAGTATAAAAATAGACTGCCTTGCTATGCACTGATTTTGTGCAATAAGGGAATTTTTTGTATTTTTTTGGTGCATATTGAGCTTGAGACGTGCTTCATGCAGTAGCGTAGTAGGGAAATGCTACATCAGGAGGCATCGTGAAAAATGATTTTTTCTTTTTGAATCATGCTGTTATTTTTTTAAAAGCCATATTGGTGCAAAGTTGGCATGCTACGTGCTTATATTTCGTGACAGCTTCGTAGGCAGTTTCATGAACAGTTTCATGGGCCGTTTGTCAGTCGCTAGCAGGCCATAGGCAGAAGCCGCTTGGCGTGCTACAACGATAGCCGGTCTGAAATGATCGCTGGGCGATTTGTTATCCATGGTCAAGCAAACGTAAAGCGAACAAAAAAGACAAACGCGCCACGTGCCAAGGCATGTAGACGATTTGTTGAATAACACTTTTATCGATAGCTTATTGTTTCAAGCTCTAAGCCACGCTCATACCGGAGGACACTATGTCAGCCAAGACTCTTGCGCTAATCGAAGAACATGACGTTAAGTGGGTAGACCTGCGTTTCACCGACACACGCGGTAAAGAGCAGCACGTGACCGTGCCTGCGCGTGACGTGAACGAAGAGTTTTTTGAAAACGGCCAGATGTTCGATGGTTCTTCCATCAATGGCTGGAAAGGCATCAACGAGTCTGACATGATCCTGCGTCCGGAAGACGGCACCGGCTTCCTGGACCCCTTCACCGAAGACGCTACCCTGATCCTGCGTTGCGACATCATCGAGCCTGCCACCATGCAGGGCTATGACCGTGACCCGCGTTCCATCGCCAAGCGCGCCGAGGCTTACCTCGAGTCCACTGGCCTGGGTGACACTGCGTTCTTCGGCCCCGAGCCCGAATTCTTCATCTTCGACGAAGTGCACTGGAAGTCCGACATTCAAGGATCCATGTACAAGATCACTTCCGACGAAGGCGCCTGGGCCACCGACAGCAAGGTCGAGACTGGCAACCTGGGTCACCGTCCGCGCCTCAAGGGTGGCTACTTCCCGGTTCCGCCGGTCGACAGCTTCCACGATATCCGTGGTGCCATGTGTAACACCCTGGAAGCGATTGGCCAGACTGTCGAAGTACACCACCACGAAGTGGCCAACGCCGGTCAGAACGAAATCGGCGTGAAGTTCAACACGCTGGTGAAGAAGGCCGACGAAGTTCAGGAAATGAAGTACGTGATCCACAACGTGGCGCACGCTTACGGCAAGACCGCTACCTTCATGCCGAAGCCGCTGGTAGGCGACAACGGTTCTGGTATGCACGTACACCAGTCGTTCTGGAAAGATGGTCAGAACCAGTTCGCGGGCGATGAGTACGCTGGCCTGTCTGAAATGGCGCTGTACTACATCGGCGGTATCATCAAGCACGCCCGTGCTCTGAACGCCTTCACCAACGCTTCTACCAACTCGTACAAGCGTCTGGTACCGGGCTTCGAAGCGCCGGTCATGCTGGCCTACAGTGCTCGTAACCGCTCTGCGTCTATCCGTATTCCTTACACTGCCAGCCCGAAAGGCAAGCGTGTAGAGACTCGCTTCCCTGACCCGACTGCCAACCCCTACCTGGCGTTCGCAGCGATGCTGATGGCGGGTATCGACGGTATCAAGAACAAGATCCACCCTGGCGATGCCATGGACAAGAACCTGTACGACCTGCCGCCAGAAGAAGGCAAGTCCGTACCGACAGTGGCCAACAGCCTGGATCAAGCACTGGAAGCACTCGATGCTGACCGTGCGTTCCTGACCGAAGGTGGCGTGTTCACCGACGATATGATCGACGCCTACATCGAACTGAAGATGGAAGACGTCGAGCGTATCCGCATGACGACTCACCCGATCGAGTTCGACATGTACTACAGCTGCTAAGCTGATGGCATGACTGCTAAGATCACCCTTGCGGTGTGACGAGCCAAAACCCCGCTTCGGCGGGGTTTTTTTATGGGCAGCATAGGTGAGGAGACAGCGTGGTGAGCAAGCGGCGTGTTGCATGGTCAGCCATATTATCCACAGGGGTTTTCGTGGCTGCCTGCCTGTGGGTAAGCGCTGCCCAGGCGCAAACGGTGTACCGCATCGTCGATGCCCAAGGCAACGTCACGTTTACCGATAACCCCGAGCGCGGAGGCGAAGTGCTGCGGCTGGCGCCCTTGCCCAGCTTGCCTGCCGCCACCCGCCCAGCCGCGCCTTCGGCGGCACGGCCTTTGGGGCGTCCGGGCCAGCCGTTCATGCCTTATGACCGGTTCGTCATCGTTGCCCCCGCGCCAGGGGCGTCGCTGCGCGGTGGCATGACGCCCGTGGAGGTCAGCGTATCCCCTGCGCTGCGCGAGGACCACCAGATCCAGCTGCTCGTCAACGGCGAGCTTAGCCAATCTCCTCTGCACAGCGATGCTTTTTGGCTGGCAGGCCTGCCCCCAGGGCAGCATCGTTTGCAGGCAGAGCTGCTGGACAGTCAGGGGCGTATTCAACATCGCACCGATCAGGTGACGATTTTTATTGCCGATTAATGCAATGCACTATAATGGTGCATCAGGCTGGCTAAATCTCCCTGCCCGTGCGCTATAAATGCCCGAGCGGCACCGGCAGGCTGCCCCCAAGCCGTGCATGGCGTCGTTTTGGGTAACTTGGCGCGCTTTTTGCAATTCCTCAGCTAAATCTCTAACGCAACGGTTAGCGACGCTTCAGGACACGCCATGTATCAGCGCTTATTGGAACACCTCACCACGGCGGTACTGCTGCTGGACGGCGAACTTCGGGTTCGCTGGATGAATCCGGCCGCCGAGGCGCTGTTGGCGGTGAGCTTCAGCCGCGTACAAGGCATCAGTCTGGATACCTTGCTGGGCGGCGATGAGAGTATCGATGACGTGCTGGCCAAGGCACGCGATGCGTTTCACCCTTACACCCAACGCGAAGCGCGTATTACGCCGCTCAACAGTGAACCCTTGACGGTGGATTACACCGTGACGCCGCTGTCTGCCGAAGAGCTGCTGCTGGAGGTGGAGCCCCGCGACCGGCTGATGCAGATTTCTCGAGAAGAAGCGCTGACCACCCGCCAGGAAACCATCAAGGTACTGGCCCGCGGGCTGGCCCATGAGGTGAAAAACCCCTTGGGCGGTATCCGCGGTGCGGCGCAGCTGCTGGAGCGCGACCTGGACGATCCGGCCTTGCGGGAGTTTACCCACATCATCGTCGAGGAAGTGGATCGTCTGCGCGATCTGGTGGACTCCATGCTGGGCCCCAATCGCATCATCAAGCATGAGCCGGTGAACATTCACAAAGTGCTGGAACGCGTGCGTGCGCTATTGCTGGCCGAGCACCCGCAGGTCACCGTTCATCGCGATTACGACCCCAGCTTGCCCGACCTCTCTGGCGACGAGTCGCAGATGATTCAGGCGGTCTTGAACGTGGCCCGCAACGCGGTACAGGCCATGAGCGAAGCCGACACGCCGTCCCCCACGCTGACCCTGCGCACCCGTGCCCGCCGCCAGTTCACTCTGGGGGCCGAGCGCCATCGGCTGGTCAGCGAGGTGGGCGTCATCGATAACGGCCCCGGCATTCCCGATGCGCTTCGCGAAACGCTCTTCTACCCCATGGTGTCAGGTCGCGCGGAAGGCAGCGGCCTGGGACTGTCGATTGCTCAGTCAATTTTGCACCAACATCAAGGATTGATCGAATGCGATTCCCGACCCGGACACACCGAATTTCGTTTACTGATTCCATTGGTTATTAATTTACCGGAGATGCGTCATGACTGAGGCGACACGTACCGATGTTGCACGGGTGGTTATCGTCGATGATGACCGCGCTATCCGCTGGGTGCTGGAGCGCGCGCTGGCGCAACCCGACCTGGATGTAGAGTGTATCGAGCGGGCGGATACGGCGCTGGCTCGGCTGCTGGAAAACCCGCCGGACGTGCTGGTCACCGATATTCGCATGCCAGGCATCGACGGTCTGGACCTGATGTCCCGCGTGCGTGCCGCCCATCCCGATTTACCCGTCATTGTCATGACCGCCCACTCGGATCTGGATAGCGCGGTGGCTTCTTACCAAGGGGGCGCTTTCGAGTACCTGCCCAAGCCCTTTGATGTCGACGAAGCGCTGGCGCTGGTGCGGCGCGCGGTGGCCCATGCCCGCGAGCGGCAGCGGCCGGTCAGCGTACCGGAAGGGCTGAGCGCCGAGATCATCGGCGAAGCGCCTGCCATGCAGGAGGTGTTTCGCGCCATCGGGCGCTTGTCGCACTCTCATATCACGGTCTTGATCAATGGGGAGTCGGGCACCGGTAAAGAGCGGGTGGCCCAGGCGCTGCATCAGCACAGCCCGCGCTCCGGCAAGCCGTTCATTGCCCTCAATATGGCGGCGATTCCTCGTGACCTGATCGAATCGGAGCTGTTTGGCCATGAGAAAGGCGCGTTTACCGGCGCCGCCCAGCAGCGCCAGGGGCGTTTCGAGCAGGCCAACGGCGGTACGCTGTTTCTGGATGAAATTGGCGACATGCCCGCCGAGACGCAAACGCGCCTGCTGCGGGTACTGGCCGATGGCGAGTTTTACCGAGTCGGCGGCCATACGCCGGTCAAGGTGGATGTGCGCATCATTGCTGCCACCCACCAGAATCTGGAATCCCTGGTGGATGAAGGGCGTTTTCGTGAGGATCTGTTCCACCGTCTGAACGTGATTCGGGTGCACCTGCCGCGCCTGGCCGAGCGTCGTGAAGACATCCCCCGCCTGACTCGCCATTTCCTGGCGGAGGCGGCCAAGGAACTATCCACCGACATCAAGGTGCTGACCACCGAGGCAGAGGCTCACCTGACTCGGCTGCCGTGGCCGGGCAACGTTCGCCAGCTGGAAAATATCTGCCGTTGGCTCACCGTGATGGCGTCTGGCAGGGAGATCCTGATCGAGGACCTGCCACCTGAGCTTCGCTCGGTCAGCGCGCCGGAAGGGGGCGCTTACGGTGATTGGCGTTCGGCCTTCCGGGATTGGGCCGACCACGCCCTGGCCGAAGGGCATACGCACCTGCTGGAAGAAGCGGTGCCGGACTTCGAGCGCATCCTGATCGAAACCGCCCTGAAGCACACCGGGGGGCGCAAAGGGGAAGCGGCCGAGCTGCTGGGTTGGGGGCGCAATACCTTGACGCGCAAGCTCAAGACGCTGCTGCCTGCGCTTGCCGACGAGTAGGCTGTTGATCGCCGTAGGCTCGGCGATCCCGGCTCGGAACCACTAAAAAGCCCGCTGACACGGTCAGCGGGCTTTTTCATGCCATCCTGTTCACGGCATGCGGGGCAGCTTAGTCGTCTGCGCCCGGTACGCCGCCCAGCTCTTCGATCAGCGCCTTGTAGCTTTCGGTCTGCTCGGTGAGGGTCTGGGTGACGTCTTCTTCCGACAGGTACACCACCGGCATCAGAATGCGCTCTTCGGTGATCTCGATGAAGCGCTCATCCTGGGTAGCGGCTTCCAGTGCTTCTGCCAGGCGCTCTACGTGGGCATCCGGAGTGTTGTTGGGCACCATGACCACGCGAATTTCAGCCGGATTGATGTCATAACCGGCTTCCTGCAGGCTGGGCGCATCCGGGAAGGCTACCAGACGGTCTTCTGCCAGGCTCAGCAGTACCGGCATTTCACCCGTTTCTGCGTAGCCGGAGTGGGTGCCACCGCTGTAGGCGAAGTCCACGTCGCCAGAAAGAATCAGCGGTGCCATGCCAGCGCCGCCCGCCGTGGGCACGATGCGCAGGTCAAGACCTTCCTGCTGGGCAATGTACTCGATGATCATGCGATCCAGGGCGGTCTGCGTGGCATAGCTGGTGCCGGGGTTTTCGCGGGCATATTCCACCAGCGACTCCCAGCTGTCACCAAAGGGGCGGTTCTCGCCGGTCACGATGGCCGACTGGCCCAGCGTCACGCCCGCCACGTAGCGGAAGTCGTCCAGCTGGTAGGCGGTTTCCGTGGCCAGCGGGCCGTAGGTGATGGTCATGGAGGTGCCAAAGGCAAAGGTGTAGCCTTCGTCGTTATTGTTGGCCAGGCGAGTCAAGGCCACGCCACCGCCAGCACCCGGCTGGTTGACCACGTTCACCGGCTGGCCCAGCTCTTCTTCCAGTACGTTGGCCAGTACACGCGCTTGAATGTCGGTGCTGCCGCCTGCGCCAAAGCCGACGACCATGGTCAGCGGCTTGCTGGGGAAGTCATTGGCCTGGGCGGTGCCAGCGGCCAGGGTCAGCGCTGCCGAAACGATGGCGGTGGTCAGAAGATGCTTTTTCATGGTGGTTTCCTCGATGGTTTTTTCTTGGTAGTGAAGGTTGCTCGGTTTAGCCGTGTTGCCGACGCTGCCGGTACTGGCGATAGCTGCTCCACAGCAGGTGCAGTACCAGCAGGCCAGTGGCGACCACAAACGTCAGTGCAATGGGGCGCTGCATGAGAATGCCGATGTCGCCCCCGGAAAGAATGACCGACTGGCGCAGGTTCATCTCCAGCATGGGTGTGACGATGAAAGCGACCAGAAAGGTCACGAAGGAGTAGTCATGCTTTTTCAGGAAATAGCCGAAGATCGCGAAGCCAAACACGGTCAGCAGGCCAAACGTGCCGTAGCCCTGCACTTGAATGCCGGCCAGGCAGAGAAAGATCACCACGGGGATGACGATGTTCTGCGGCACATCCGTGACGCGGGCAAAGATACGTAGCCCGTACCAGCCTACGGCCAGCATGATCAGGCTAGCGACCACCATGCCGGCAAAGATGGTGAACAGCATCTGGGGATGGTCGCGCAGCATCAGCGGACCGACCTGAATACCGTGGATCATGAAAGCACCCACCAGCAGCGCTGCCGACACGCTGCCGGGAATACCCAGCCCGAACAGCGGAATGTAGCTGGCGGGAATGACGGCGTTGTCGGCGGCCTCGGCGGCGGCAATGCCATTGGGGTTGCCCTTGCCGAAGCTGTCCGGGTCTTTGGCGCCGCGTTTGGCGAGCCCGTACGCCATGAACGAGCCTACCGATGGCCCCAGGCCCGGCAGCGCGCCCACGAAAGCCCCGACGCCGGTGCTTTTAAAGATGGTCGGTAACGTGCTTTTGAACTCTTTGAAGGAGAGGTCGTCTTCCGGGTTATGGCCAAGTTTGACGGAGCTGGCGCCTTTATTACGCCGATAAGCTTCCAGTTGCACGAACATTTCCGAAAGAGCCAGGGTGCCGATCACTAAGGGGAGAATAGGCACGCCTTCCATCAGCTCCGCGTAGCCAAACGTAAAGCGCATGGCGCCGGTTTCCGGGTCTAACCCAACCGTTCCTAAAATAACGCCCATGCCTCCGGCGGCCATGCCCTTTAAAAAAGAGCCTCCGGCCATCCCGGCAATGAAGACCAGGGCAAAAATGAGAATGGCAGCCAGTTCATAAGGGCCAAACTTGAGAGCAATCGAGGCAAAGGGAATGACCACGACGATCAGCAGCAGTGTCGAAAGCAGGTCGCCGACCACCGATGCCAAGAGCCCTACCTTGAGCGCCTTGCGCGGCTGGCCATTGCTGGCCATGGGGTAGCCATCCAGGCAGGTGGCTGCAGAAGAGGGCTCGCCTGGGGTGTTGAGCAAAATGGCAGAGACGGCGCTGCCCGCCGCCGTGCCCTTTGAAAGGCCAATCAAAAAGGCGATGGCGGCATAGGCCGACATGTAGAAAGTGAGCGGTATGGCAATGGCAATGGCGACCGAACGGTTCAAGCCAGGAATGACGCCCACGATATAGCCCAGTAAAACGCCCCCTAGAATGACACTGATGGAGTGCAGTGTTAAGGCATCGCCAAAGGCACTGGTAATGGCACTGAGTTCTGGCATGTTAAACAATTCCTATGCGCATGAGTTGCACGGTCAGTAAATAAAGCGCAGCCGTAGGAATCGCGGCGGAAAGTGCAATGACATACCAGCGCCGTTCACCCAATAGTGCAACGAGAAAGCCGATGATAAAAGGCGCAAGCCACGTTAAAGGTATAAAGTTGGCCAGTATGATAAAAAGTAATACATATAAGAAAGGCCAAACTTGATGCCACAAGTCAATAAGTGATAAACGGTTGAAGAGAGGGGCGTGTTGTTGTTTCAAGCGAATAAAACTGATGACCATGAGCGTGGCGGCACACAGCAGCATGACCCAGGCGCCCAGCGTCGCCAAACGCTGTGGATGCATGCCAAACGCCATGCCCGAGCCACCGTAGCGTGGAATCAACCAGACCAGCAGCCAGCAGGCAACCAGGGTCACTCCGAGTCCAGACCACACGTTTCTTCGCTGTAATTGAGAGTCAGGTGTCATGGGGCGGTATCGGCAGATGAAGAAGCGTTCTACCGTATGAGCGGCCGTCATTGTAATCAATTGGTAATACAGGTCTGATTAAACGGGACAGTCAACGCTTTTATGAGTAAGGAATGGTAAGCGGGAAGAGCAAGCGGGGAGAGTAAGCGCGCAGCATGATATCGAAGCGCTGCGTGATCGTGAATCGAGATATAAAGGGTCATGGCAGCGGCAACAAGTTTAAATGCTATTAGTTAGCTAATAAACGTTATGAGTTTGATGTGTGTTGAGTCACGGGCCGTTAGCTGCCGGTGATGATGTGGTCAACGGGGTGGGCACAATGAAGATCGCATCGCTCAAGGTGGGGTCGGGAAGCGCGCACTCCTCCAGCTCCCAGGGCAAGAGACTGAACGTATCTTGAATGCCCAGTCCTTCCAATTGGTGCGCTACGCCATGGCCATGCACGACATGCCCAAGGCCCATCAGGCCCACGGCCAGGGTGCTCTCTTGGGTAGCGTCTGCCAGCCCCTGCGCCATGGCAATGTCCCAACTGAGCTGCGCTCGAATGAAGCGTTCCAGCATGTCGGGGTTGTCTTGCCCCATGGCATGCTGGTCGAAGACCTCCTCCAGGTAAGTCTGGTAGGCGTCATTGGCAGGTCGCGGGGCGGGTATACCGTAACGCTGCTCTGGTGGAATGTGGCCGATCTCTTCGCTGGTCAGCCGCTGGCGTAAGGCAGGAGTAATGTTGAGCGCCTTCAGTGGGATGCGGTTCAAGCGTGCAAAGTGAAGGATGGGCCAGTAAAGCTCAGGATCGAACCCCCAGGCTTCCTGCCAGTCGCTCTGCTCCAGAAACTCCTCTTCGGATAGCTCTCCCGCCACCCAGCGCTCCAGTACCGGCTGCGCTTCTCTGGGCAGCATCTCCAGGCCAATCACCATGTCGCTCTCATGGGCGTACAGGCCTGCCAGGGTGTGCAATTGCCAGCGGTGGTGTTCCATGGCGTCGTGCCGTTCCCCGAGCAGCACGACTGACCGCTGCACTGCCAAGCCGAGTACCTCATTGGGCGTCGCGGGCTGACCCGATTGCCACCAGCGACCCTGAAGCTGGCATGCTTCTGTTGCCTGTGCCTGTGCCTGTGCCTGTGCCTGTGCCTGTGCCGCCATGCCCAAGGCCAGCATCAGGCAGCTCGCGCCCTTTGGCAAACGACCCACGGGTTAGTGGCCTTCTGCCTTCAAACGGTTGATCTCCTCCAAAAGCGCTTCGGCTTCGGCGGTCAGGGTGGCATTGGCACGCATGTCGCCGTTGCGCGACGCCTGCATGGCCTCGGTGAGCTTGCGTTCGTAGGCCTGTTGAAGTTTCTTCTTGGGGTCGCGCTTGAAGAGTCCGAACATGTGCTGCCTCCTATCGTGTGTATATTATTTGTATAGGTTTTGGGGGCTCATGTCGAGGTTTTGACAAGCAAAGCATTTAACAAGCAGAACAATAGGAGAGGACGCATCACGCTGCACACGTGGCCAGAAACCGCGTGAAATCCGCCAAGATGACATCCAGGCTTTGGTGCAGCCGATGGTCGTCATCCACCATGCGCAGCGAGAGCCGCTGGCGCTGGGCGTGCTCGATGACCGGGCCTGGCAGCACCACGTCGTCCTGCCAGCCATGGATCACATGGGTGTGTCGGGCCTGAATGAAAGGGGAGGTTTCCGGGTAGCGGGGCATGCCGAGCGCGGGAGCCAACAGGAAGCAGCCCAGCATGGGCGTCTCGGCACTCATTGCCGCACTGATCCAGCCGCCCAGGCTAGACCCTGCCAGAATGCATCGAGATGGGTCGTCGCCTCGGGCATTCAGCGTCTCACGCAGGTGGCTCAAGCGGGCCGCCGGCTCGCTCATGCCGCGATAATCCATGACCACGGGCTCGCAGTCATCCACGTGTTCCGCGACGCCTTTCAGCGCCTGTATCTTCAGGGCGCCTGGGCCGCTCTCCAAGCCGTGGGAAAGAAAGACCGTCATCATCATGGGGTTATTCCGCCGAGCGCTGAATGGCGGCGCCACCCCGCTCGATATCCTGACCCATGCCACGAACCGTATTACATCCGCTGATGACCAGCAGGGTCGACATCAAGAGTATGCCAAGCAGCATGGAGCGTTTCATGAGCGTGTCCTCAGTGGGGCCCATCCCCGAGAGTGGGGCATTCGATGTATAACATAAGCGTTAACGAGAGGGCTCGCCACTGGTCGTTCTGACTGTGTGACACAAACGGCGTTGGCAGGCTAAAAATGCGCTATACGCATTTGTCTCATGTGCCAGTTTTATACAGGTTTCGAGTCGTCGGTGGGCTGGATTGGCATAGCAGGGTGGTTTGTTTATTTTCATATGTATTTGTTTTTTATTTATTTTTCTATTTTTTAAAAGTTTTGGCCTGGCTGATGCATTATCATGGTCAGTAGCATGAACTGCCTCGGGTTCACAGGGAGTGACCCCTTTCTTCATCGACAGTGTGGGCAGGCTAACAGGCAGTCAAGGAGGGCAGGACGCCCAGAAAGCACCAGGGACGTGTAGGGACATTGAGCCTGCTCACTCTTGCCAGCACTTGGATGTGCTGGCCATCAAGGCCAAGGATCGGCAGCGATGCAAAACAGCCATCTCGCGTTTGTGGGATGGTTTTTTTGTGTTATTTTTTTGTCTCAAGTAACTGATTTTAGATACTTTTACAAATCCATCCCTTCATCTGTACAGTAATGGTACAGATGGGCGCAGTGTTTTGGTCTATCCTGTCGTGTAGACCAAATTTCAGCGGTGAGAAGACGTCAACGCAACGGCCGCACACTGACAGGGACACGCGTTATGGCGATGGTATTGATGTTATGCATGTTCGTGCTCTTCTTGGGGTTTTCGGGGGTAGGCCTGTATATGGCGTTCAAGACGTCATTTTCAGGGGGCCTGGAAGAGCGTGACGACATGCCACCTGATATGTAAGTCCTCCCTTGCAAGACATCCGTCCCAATGCAAAACGCCCGCTATTGCGGGCGTTTTGCTATCCGATGTTTACTTGCCTTGCCATCGACCCTTGCCACGATTGGGCACCATCCTGCCAAAGTAGAGCAATCCGAATGCCAGCCAACCGACGGTCAGTATGGCGGTCAATCCCAGCACGGCGGGTGCGCCAAACTGGGCAATCAGCGGTAACGCGGCGGCGGTGAACAGGCCGCCCCCCACCACGGGTTCGAACATCAGCTGTTTGTAGCCAAAACTCTCCAGTGCGCCGGACTTGTTCTTGGGGTCTGCCATGCGCATCAGCAACAGTCCGGTGACGGTCACCCCCATGGATTGGCCGAAGTCACCAATACCGCGTTCGAACCAGTTCTCGGGGATCACGCGAGGGGCGATCACGATCAGCACGAACAAGCCCCAGGCAATCCCGGCCAGTGCCAGCAGCAGGAACGGGATGAAGTAATCACCCAGCGTGGTCAGCGAAAGCGTCGCGAGGGCGGCCACGATGGTGAAATCCAGCGCGGTGCCCGCAATACGTGACATGGTGCGGGTGGATACGTGCCGTTCCAGCCCAAAGCGCATGACACATAGCTGTACGATCACCCCGCCAATCATGGCAATGGGAAACAGCGGCACGTGGGCGAGTATTTCCAGCCCGCCGTCGCGTGCCCAGGTCATCTGCTCTACCCACTGCAGGCCTGTCAGCAGCAGCCAGCCAATCACGATGGCGATGCCCACCAGCCCGATATGCAGGCTCAATGGGTCGGTGGTGCCTGCTTCTTGTGCCAGATCCTTCTTGAATTCGCTGAACTCTTCTGTAGAGGGGCGTTCGTCTTCACGCAGGCTTTCATCCGGCTGGTCTTCTTCACGGGTGGGTTTGACCACGCCTCTGCGTGCCGCGATGTTGATCATCACCGTGCCGATCAACACCCCCGAAACGATGCCGACGGTGGCCAGGCCCAGCGCCAGGTCGGCGCCTTCCTCAAAGCCGAGGTCGGCGAAGGTGTCGGCCATGCCTGCGGCGGTGCCGTGCCCGCCTTCGAAACCGATTTCAATCAGTGCCCCCACCATGGGGTTCATGTTGAACATGGGAACCAGTACCAGCAATGCAAGGCTGAGACCTACCACATACTGGCCCCACGCCATGGTCTGGCCCACCACGACCTGCGGCCCTGCACGTAACCAGATGGTGCGCAGCCCAGGGATGGCCTTGCCGATGAACAGGGCAGCAAAGACGACGTTGATCAGCAGCCCGGGCAGCGCCGACCAGCTCTCCTGGACGTAAGTGGGGAACAACCCGGGGCTTTCTTCGAACAGTGTGGGCATGAAGCGCCCGATGACATCGGGACCAAGCAGCAGCAGGAGCAGCCCGCCAATCACCGAACTGGGAAGAAACAGGCGGCGCAGCCAGGGTAGCCAAAGGCGCAGCGCATTGCTGACCAGCAGCACTAGCGCAATGAGCACCAGCGCGATAAACAGTTCACCTACGGTCATGGTCATCTCATCGCTCCTTGATGATCCGAAAAGGGTAATGAGATAAACGTAGTGCCAATCAAATGAAAGCGCTATGGCCTTCAGGCGTCGAACAGCGCCTAGCCCATCCAGTAAAGGCTCAGTAACGCAAACCCGTAGCCCATGGCAGCACCGGCCAACACGTCACTGGCATAGTGCAGGCCCAGGCCTACTCTTGAAATCGCGATGATCAAGGCAAGCGGTAACACGATTGGTAGCAGCCAGGGCGTGTGGCTGGCCACCAGGACGCTGAACATCACGGCATGCATGGTATGACCACTGGGAAAACTGTAGCGGTCTCGGGCAGGTTCGCCGCAGTGGACGCCCCCCAGGTAGGTGATGAAAGGGCGTTCGCGACAAAGCCGAGTTTTCACCAGCTTGTAGACCAGGATCGCCAGCAGCGCGATCAGTGAGTATTGCCACATGCGCCATAGGCCGTCTGTTTGCAGCCACGGCTGAGCTGCAATCAGCAGCACCCAGACGGGCCAATCACCCAGTTTGCTGGCCGTCTGGAGCGTCAGACGCCAGGGGCGGTAGAGCGAGAGATGCGTCACGCGCTGGCAAAAGCGCCACTCCCACAGGTCAAGACGATCGAATACGACAAGCGGGCGAGCTCGCATGGCGGGCCTCCTGGGCATGGTGCAGGTAACGTAGAAATTGCTCGGCAATGCCCGACCAGCTCTGTTCCAGTGCGCGCAGGCGGGCGACTCTTCCTAGTCGTGCGTAATCGGCAGGGTGCTGGCACAGCGTGACCGCTGCGTGTTGAAAGCCCAGCGCATCGTCGGTCGCCACGGTGATGCCGTTATGACCACTGTGAATCAGTTCTGCACTGGCTGCGTGGCGAAACGCCACGACTGCCAGGCCGCTGGCCATGGCTTCGGTCACTACGTTGCCCCAGGTTTCGGACAGCGAGGGAAACACGAACATGTCGGCGCTGGCGTAGTGGCGGGCCAGCGAATGCTTGTCCACAAATCCGGTGAAGTGGGCTTCTGGCAAGGCTTTTTGCAGCTGGCTGCGGGCCGGGCCGTCGCCCACGATGACCTGCGCCATATCGGGGCGAGCGCTGCGCATGGCTTGCAGCGTTTCCTGCAGGAGCGAAAGGTTCTTCTCGGGTGCCAGGCGCCCCACGTACAGGGCCACCGGTTGATGCTCGCTGACCCCCCACTGCTGGCGCAGCGCGAGGTCGCGGTGGGCAGGGGAGAAGCGCTCGCCGTCGATGCCTCGGGAAAGCACCTGCACGTCTTTGATGCCATCCTGGCGCAGCGCCACGGCTTGCTGCTGGGTAGGCACCAGGGTGAGGGCGCAGCCATTGTGGAAATAGCGCAAATAGCGTCGTGTCGCTTTGGCCAGCCAGGCAACACCATAATCTTGGCAGTAGTGGTCGAAGTTGGTATGCCAACCGGCCACCAGCGGCAGTTCCAGGCGCTGGGCTGCCTGGCGGGCCGCCCAGCCCAAGGGGCCTTGGGTTGCCAGATAGACGACGTCCGGGCGGTACTGCTGCCAAAAGCGCTGAAGCTTCCCAGGGCGGGCAAAGCCTACCTGAACGTCGGTATAGTTAGGCAGCGCAAACCGCTTGACCTGAAGTTCCTGGGTAGCGCACGCAGCGCTGCCAGGTTGACGCGGCGCCGGGCGTATCACGTCCACTGTGATACCCAGCAACAGCAGTTCACGACACAGCCGGTTCAACGTGTGCGCGACGCCGTTGATTTCCGGTGACCATGTTTCGCTGACGATACAGAGTCGCATGAGCGATTCATCCCTTTATCACGTTTAGCGCCATGGTGAGGCCCAACAGTGACACCGAGGCGACAGCCAGGTGAACAAGCGATGACACGCAATGTGCCCTGTCTTGTGCCGCAGGAAGCAAGTATCGTTACATATACCAGGAAAGTGACTTGACCCTGACGAAAGGAACCCAGTCCATGACCTCACGACACTTTGTTACTCCATGCGCCATTGCGGGTGCACTCATGATCTCGTCATCGGCCGTGATGGCCGACGAGACCTTTACCCTGACGATCTATCACACCAACGACCTGCATGGCCGCACGGATGCTTACCCGGCCCTGGTGGCCACCTTGAACGAGGCCCGGGAGGCCTATGGCGAGGGGTTGCTGCTGGATGCGGGGGATATCTTCTCCGGGACGCTCTACTTCAACGAATTTCAGGGCCAGGACGCGCTGACCTTCATGAACCTGATGGGCTACGACGCGTTCGTGCCGGGGAATCATGAGTTCGACCTGGGTGACCCTGAGACCGGTCATCAGGCGTTGGCGGCGTTCTTTGCAGGGGCAGACTTCCCCATTCTGGGCGCCAACCTGGACTTTTCGGCGTCTCCCGAGTTTGCCGAGCGCCTCGGGGAGAGCATCACGGCCGACCCCCAGGCGGGGTATCTCTATGACGGCATGATCCTCGAACATCAGGGGGAGCGTATCGGGATCTTCGGATTGAGCACCCAGGATAGCGACGCCATCTCCAGCCCGGGCCAGGTCACCATTGGTGAGTATCGTCAGGCGGCCGAAGCGATGGTCGAGGCGCTCGAAGCGCAGGGAGTCAACAAGATCATCGCGCTCACGCATCTGGGCTACGACAGCGACCCCCGCGTCGGTAACGACCTGCTGCTGGCAGAGCAGGTCGAGGGGATCGACGTCATCATCGGGGGGCATAGCCATACGCGGGTCGCCCCGCCTGCGCTGCTGACCGAGCACTGGCCAGCGCCCACCGTGGTAGGGCAGGCGGGTGAGTATGGCCAGCATCTGGGGGTCATGCAGGTGATCTTCGATGCCGATGGCGTGGTCCAGGAGGTCAGCGGTGAGCTGCTGGCCACCGACGAGCGCACGCCGGATGCGGCTGCGCTGGAGCTTTTAGCACCGTATACCGAGGCCATCGAAGCACTGCGTGACGAACAGGTAGGTGCGAAGGCGATTCTGGCGCTGCCCAACCCTCGTCATGGCCAGGGTGATGCGCTGAGCGTACGCGCCAACGAAACGGCGCTGGGCAACCTGATTGCCGACGGTCAGCTCCATGCAGCGCGCAAGGTGGTACCGGACACCCTCATGGCGCTACAGAACAGCGGCGGTATTCGTGAAGCGCTGCCCCAGGGGGATATCACCGTGGGTGACCTGATCGCCGTGCAGCCGTTCGGTAACCGTTTGACGCTGCTGGAAGTCACTGGTGCCGAGCTGCTGGAAACCTTCGAAATTGCGCTGACCAATGCGCCGGACGAAAGCGGTGGCTTCCTGCAGGTGTCCGAAGGCACGCGGCTCACCTACGACAGTCGTCAGCCCGCAGGCGAGCGTCTCATCAGCCTGGAGGTGAACCGCGAAGGTGCCATGCAGGCGATCGATCCGGACAAGACCTATACCGTGGCCACCAACAACTTCACGGCGGCGGGTGGCGATGGTCACACGGCACTGGGGGCGGCCCACGACGATGGCCGCCATACCATCGTGGGCCATACCGACTGGGAGATGTTGCGTGATCATGTGGTGTCTCGTGGCGAGGTGTTCTATCAGCCCGAGGGTCGCATTGTGGATATTGCCCAGGACGAATAGTCACTTCATCGCCCTGGGCAAGCGGCAGGCTCAGCCGGTGCGCTGCCCGGTGGTGGCATTGAACGGGTGCAGGGCTCCGGCGGTGACGTACAGGTTGAGCGTCTCGCCCTCCTGAACGGGGGGCTGGCCTGCGGTTTTCAGTACCGTAGGCTGTTGGCGGTCGGCCAGATGCACGTACAGGTGGCTTTCGGCCCCGGCTGCTTCGTACAGCATCAGCGTGGCTCGTAGCGCGATATGCGGCTCGGCAGGCGGTGTCAGCAGCATGTCATCCGGGCGAATACCCAGGGTATCCGTGCCTTCCGGCAGCTGGCTCAGTATCCCTTCATGATCCTGGGGGGCCAGATACGCCAGCGGCAGGATGTTCATGGCAGGGGAGCCGATGAACTGCGCCACGAACAGCGTGGCAGGGCGCGTGTAGATCTCCATGGGCGTGCCTACCTGCTCGATATTGCCTGCGTTCAGCACCACCAGGCGGTCGCCCAGGGTCATCGCTTCGAGCTGGTCGTGGGTGACGTACAGGCTGGTGGTCTTCAGGCGACGCTGCAGCTGCTTGATCTCGACGCGCATCTGCACCCGCAGCTTGGCATCCAGGTTGGAGAGCGGCTCGTCGAACAGGAAGGCCGAGGGCTCGCGTACCAGCGCGCGTCCCATGGCCACGCGCTGGCGCTGGCCACCTGAAAGCTTGCGCGGTTTGCGCTCCAGGTACTCCTCGATTTCCAGCATTTTGGCGGCGGCGCGCACGCGCTGGTCGATGTCATGCTTCTTGAAACCGCGGTTCTTCAAGCCGTAGGCCAGGTTGTTGTAGACCGTCATGTGAGGGTAGAGCGCATAGTTCTGGAACACCATGGCGATGTCCCGTTCGGCAGGCTCCAGCCGATTGACCACCCGCTCGCCGATCTTCAACGTGCCTTCGGTTATGGTTTCCAACCCGGCCACCATGCGCAGCAGGGTCGATTTACCGCAGCCGGAAGGCCCCACCAGTACCACGAATTCACCATCTTCGATGTGCAGGTCGATGCCTTTGACGGCTGCCACGTTACCGGCGTAGGTTTTCTTAAGCCCTTCCAGGGTAATGCTGGCCATGGTTACTTCTCCGTCTCGGTCAGGCCTTTCACGAACAGGCGTTGCATAAACAGGATCACCAGTACCGGTGGCAGGGCCGCCATCACGACGGCCGCCATGATCAAGTGCCATTGGGGGTTTTCATCGGAGGTCATGCGCTGAATGCCCATCACGATGGTGTAGTAATCCGGGTTGGTGGTGATCAGCAGCGGCCACAGGTACTGGTTCCAGCCGTAGATGAACATGATCACGAACAGCGCCGCGATATTGGTGATCGAGAGCGGCATCAGAATGTCCTTGAAGAACTTCAGCGGCCCCGCGCCGTCCACCCTGGCGGCTTCCAGCATCTCTTCAGGGATGGTCATGAAGAACTGGCGAAAGAGAAAGGTAGCGGTGGCCGAAGCAATCAGCGGAATCGACAGCCCGGCAAAACTGTTGAGCATCTTCAGGTCGGCCACCACCTGGAAGGTGGGGATGATGCGCACCTCCACCGGCAGCATCAAGGTGATGAAGATCAGCCAGAAGAACAGCATCCGAAAGCGGAAACGGAAATAGACGATGGCAAACGCGGACAGCAGCGAGATGGACAGTTTGCCCAGCGTAATGGCCATGGCCATCACGAAGCTGTTCCACAGCATGGTGCCTGCCGGTGGCGCGCCCGCGTTGGAAACGCCGGACTGCCACATGCGCGTGTAGTTTTCCAGGCCGTGGCTGCCGGGCAGCATGGGCAGCGTGCCGCGCAGCAAGTCGCCGGGGGCCTGGGTCGAGGCCACCAGCGCCACGTACACCGGAAATACCACCACGGCAACGCCCAGGATCAGCGTCAGATGGGCCAGGAGGTTGGCCCAGGGGCGGTTTTCAACCATAACGAAACTCCTCACAATCCGCCTGGATCAGTAGTTGACCCGGCGCTCGATGAAGCGGAACTGAACGATGGTCAGGGCGATCACGATGGCCATCAGAATGACCGACTGCGCCGCCGAAGAGCCCAGGTTCAAGCCTACGAAGCCATCGGCATACACCTTGTACACCAGGGTGTTGGTGGCCTGTGCGGGGCCGCCCTGGGTCGTGGCGTGGATAATGCCGAAGGTATCGAACATCGCGTACACCACGTTGACCACCATCAGGAAAAACGTGGTGGGGGAAAGGAGCGGAAAGACGATGGTCCAGAAGCGCTTCATGGGGCTGGCCCCGTCGATGGCGGCGGCTTCGATCAACGACTGCGGGATGGACTGCAAGCCCGCTAGAAAAAACAGAAAGTTGTAGGAAATCTGCTTCCAGGCGGCGGCAAAGATCACCAGCAGCATGGCGTCGCTGCCCGACGTGCGGTGGTTCCAGCGGTAGCCCACCATGTCGAGCATGTAAGGCACGATGCCGATGGAAGGATTGAAAATGAACCACCACAGCACTCCGGCAATGGCGGGCGCAATGGCATAAGGCCATACCAGCAGGGTGGTATAGGCGCTGCGCGAACGGATCATGCGATTCACCGTGCAGGCCAGTAACAGCGCCACCGACATGGAGAGCAGCGTGGTGCCGATGGCAAAGGTGGCCGTGACCGAAAGCGCATTGAGGTAGTGGCCATCGCTGAACAGGCGAGTGAAGTTCTCCATGCCGACGAAGGTCGTGCGCAGGCCGAAGGCATCTTCGCGCAGCAGCGATTGATACAGCGCCTTGCCCGCCGGCCAGATGAAAAAGATCAGCGTAATGACGATTTGCGGGGCCAGCAGCGCATAAGGCAGAAAGCGCCCCGGAAAGGTCATGCGTTTGGTTTGCATAAGCAGGTTTCCGCGAGAACGGGTAGCACGTAAGGCGAGGGGTACGCGGGTCGAGGAGTACCGATGCCGAGCGATACTTGAAACGACTTCGCCGCCTGATGTTGTTCAGGCGGCGAAGCAAGCGCTTACTTACTGATTGGCGGACTGGAAGTCACGCAGCAGGCGGTTACCCCGCTCAACGGCTGCATCGGCAGCGGCCTGACCAGATTTGTTGCCGGTCATGACGGCTTCCATCTCTTCGGAAATGATGTCGCGAATCTGCACGAAGTTGCCGAAGCGCAGGCCCTTGGAGTTTTCGGTGGGCTCGTTCAGCGTCATCTGTTTGAGCGAGATATCCGCGCCTGGGTTCTCGTCGTAATAGCCCTGCTCGGTGCTCAAGTCCCATGCCGCCTGAGTGATCGGCAGGTAGCCGGTTTGCTGGTGCCACTTGGCCTGCACTTCGGGCTCTGAAAGGTACTCGAAGAAGGCAGCAACGGCCTCGTACTCTTCATCGCTATGGCCTTGCAGTGCCCACAGCGTGGCACCCCCGATAATCGAGTTCTGCGGCGCGCCGTCGACATCGGCATAGTAGGGCTGCATGCCGAAGCCTACTTCGAAGTCGGCGTTGGCTGCCACATCTGCCCGTGAGGCCGATGAGCCGAAGAAGATCGCGCACTCCTGGGAGTAGAACATGGGTTCGGCATCAGGGCCTGAGCCGGGGCCGCCCCATTTGTAGGCACCCGCGTCCTGCCAGGCTTTCAGGTTGTCCCAGTGGCGGGCCACCAGGTCGTTATTGAAGTTCAGCTCGGTTTCCAGGCCACCAAAGCCGTTCTCCAGAGTGCCCAGCGGCGAGTTGTGCATGGCGGAGAAGTTCTCCAGCATCACCCAGCTTGGCCATGAAGAGGTGAAGCCACAGCGTGCGGCACCCGACTCGGTGATCTGGGTGGCCTGTTCGGCCAGTTCTTCCCAGGTCTGTGGCGGCTGTTCCGGGTCCAGGCCAGCGGCTTCGAACACATCCCGGTTGTAGTACATGATGGGCGTCGAGGAGTTGAACGGGAACGACAGCATGTTGCCGTTGGTGTCCGTGTAGTAGCCCACCACGGCGGGCAGGAAGGCATCCGGGTCGAAGGCACGGCCGTGGGCTTCCATCAGCTCGTAGACTGGGTAGATCGCACCGTCGGCATTCATCATGGTGCCGGTACCGACTTCGAATACTTGCAGGATGTGGGGCTGTTCGCCTGCACGGAAGGCCGCGATCGCGCCAGTCATCGTTTCGGTGTAGTTGCCCCGATAGCTGGGGGTGACGCGGTAATCGTCCTGGGAAGCATTGAAGTCTTCGGTCATCTCTTCCAGCAGGTTACCGAGCTGACCTCCCATGGCGTGCCACCACTGAATGTTGGTCGTGGCCTGGGCCGACAGGCTGAAAGTGGCCGTCGCCACACCGAGGGCAAGAGCATGCAACGTGAAACGAGACATAACGACTCCTTGTAGGTCATGCGCAGTACGTTTGTTGAATTTTTTGGGTGCACTGCACAGTAGAAAGTGTAGATGACGCTTTCATGAACGCACGGTGAAGTTGTCGTGACGGTCAGCATTTCCAAATGCCCATGGCGGTGCTAGGGTGGCCAAAAGCCTGCACAGCGAGAGCACTATGAGCGATGTCACCACGCTACTGACCAGACTGGTCGCCTTCGATACCACCTCCAGCGCGTCCAACCTGGCCCTGATCGAATTTGTCGAAGCGTACCTGACCAAGGCTGGCGTCGCTTCCGAGCGGGTGATGAGCCCCTGTAGCACCAAAGCCAACCTGATTGCGCGCATCGGCCCTGATGCGCCCGGCGGGGTGATGCTTTCCGGGCATACGGATGTGGTGCCCGTCGTAGGGCAGCCGTGGAGCAGCGACCCGTTCACCCTGCGTGATGGGGGCGATGGTCGGTTGTATGGGCGAGGTACCTGCGACATGAAAGGCTTCATCGCCTGCGCGCTGGCCATGGTGCCCGAGTGGGTCAAGGCGCCTTTGCAGCAGCCGGTCTACCTGGGCTTTTCCTATGACGAAGAGATCGGCTGTGTCGGGGCGCCGAGCCTGATCAAGCGCTTTTATGAGCACTACTCCACCACGGCACGGGTCATCGTCGGCGAGCCGACCAGCATGCAGCCAGTGGTTGCCCAGAAAGGCGCTACCAACCTGCGCACTACCGTAGTGGGGCGCGAGGCCCACAGCAGCCAGGTGAACCAGGGCACCTCGGCGATTCATGTGGCGGCCAGGCTGGTCACTTTCATCGAGGACACCATGGCCACGCTGGTCGAAGAAGGATGCGTGGACGAGGCGTTCAACGTGCCGCATACCAGCCTGCACGTGGGCAAGATCAAGGGGGGCACGGCCATCAACATCATGGCGCGGGAGTGCCAGTTCGAGTGGGAGATACGCCACCTGCCCACGGAAACCTTCGAAGAGGTGTATGCCCGCTTCAGCGACTACTGCGCCACGCTGAGTGAGGCCCTGGCGGCCCAGGGGAAAACCGTCGACATCACCACAGAGCCCTTGAACGTGACGGTGCCCGGGTTGGCAAACCGTGACAACCAGCAGGTGCTGCAACTGGCAGAAGCGCACCTTCCGGCAGGCTGTTGCCAGCATGCCGTGGCCTACGCCACCGAGGCTGGCCAGTTTCAGGGGCAGGGGCTGCAGACGATCATTCTGGGGCCGGGCAGCATTGCCCAGGCACACCAGCCGGATGAGTATATCGAGATCTCACAGCTCGAGGCATGTCAGCAGTTCATGCAGCGCTTGGGTGGCTCCCTGCAATCGGCCTATCAAGCCGATGACCATGCCTGAAGTCGAGCGCTCACGCCCATAAAAAAACATCCGCCCGGTGACGCGGCGGATGTTTTCATGATGCTTTAGAGCGATCAATGCTGAGGGTAATGCTCTTCATAAAGCTCGGCTTTCGCATGGCGCATGACATCTTCGCAGGCCTGCTGGCGAGCCAGTTGGGTCAACAGCTTCTGGGTGACTTCAAAGCCTTTGCCCAGGCAGTGGTCGACTTCGTCTCGGCTAACCGTGGGTGACACGTCATAGTCGATTTTCACCGTACGCCCTTTGCCTTCCAGGCGGTCTGCCACGGCTCTAAGCCGCCACGCGATTCGCTCTTTCCAGTTTGCTGATTCTTCCGCGCCTTCGTTTACGCTAAACGTGCACTGCCATTCCGGTCTGTAAACCTTCATAGGAGAACCTCCACTGCGTTTGGAAAGAATGATCGATCGTGTTGTCGTACTCCGTCTGTCTGAAGATCTTGCTCTGCTACTATACCTGACTCGGGCCCTATTACCGAAACAAAACGTCTACAGCCTTTATTCATTGCACAAGCCAGAGTCACCGTTATGACCCACCCCATGCCGGAAAGTTGCCCCTGTGGCAGCACGTTGCCACTGGTAGCCTGCTGCCAACCGTTTCATCAGGGCCAGGCCGTTCCAGAAACCCCGGAAGCCCTGATGCGTTCACGATACACCGCCTTTGCGTTGAATGAGCGTGACTATTTGCTGGCCACCTGGCACGCCACCACGCGCCCAGCCACACTGCCACCCGACCCCACGACGCAGTGGCAATCGCTGGTCATCGTGTCGGCACCGCAGCCTTCCCGCGATGAAGGGCACGTGCACTTCAAGGCAACGTTCAGGGAATCAGGCCGTTGGCATGTGCTGGAAGAAGCCTCGCGGTTCGTATGGGAAGAGCAGCGGTGGTGGTACGTCGATGGAAAGCCCACCGTGATACGCCTGAAGCCGGGCCGTAACGATGCCTGCCCTTGTGGAAGCGGACGCAAATTCAAGGTATGTTGCCAGCTATAAGACTAAGTAGCATGAGGCACCCCCGATGAACACGAAGCAAACCGAACGGCGACGGCAGCGTGGTTTATGGTCTTCATCGAGTGGCTGGGGGGCCATCGTGCTGTTGGGGTGGCTAAGCCTTTTCGTGGGCGCTTCTGCCCATGGCCAGACGCAAGCGGAGCCTTACCCTGCCACGGACATGACGCTGGTGCTGCCCTACGGGGAAGGCGGCGCAACGGACGTCTTGTTCAGAGCCATTGCCGAGCGTGCCCAGGTTGCGCTACAGGCCCCCATCGTCGTCGTGAACATGCCCGGCAGCGGGGCCACGCTGGGGGCGCAGTTCGTCAAGGAATCCCCGCCCGATGGTTACACCGTACTGGGCAGCCATCAAACCATCGACCTCGCCTACCTGTCGGGGCTTTCCAACTTTTCGCATGAGGCATTCGCCCCCATTGCCCTGCTGACCCGCACCGTGAACATTCCGGCCACCTATGCAGGTCACTCGGTCAGCAGTGCTTCCCAGATTGCCGAAAAGGTGCGCGAACAGCCGGGCAAGCTGCTGTTCGGGGTGATTCCCAACTCAACGGACCACTTTTTTTGGCTACACTTCTTCGCGCAGGCCGGTATCGATGCCAGCGATGTACAGTTCGTCCAATATCCTGATACCGGTGCCCAGGTCGTGGCCTTGTTAGGCAGAGAGCTTGATTTTGCCATGCTCAACCTGCCGTCGGCAGGTGCCCTGTTTGCGTCGGGTGCCCTGGTGCCTCTGGGCGCTGCCAGCGAGCAGCGTCTTGCGGCGCTACCGTCCGTGCCGACGCTTCTGGAGCAGGGCATCACGCTGGTCAATACCACGGACCGCGGTTTGTTTGCTCCCTTGAACACGCCTCCTGAGCGTCTTGACGTCATTGCCACCGCCTTCCGTCAGGCGCTGGAAGCGCCTGACCTGGCACGTCGCTTGATGGACACCCACGGCTCTCTGGTGGACTTTCGCCCGCTGGAGGCCTATGGGCAGTATCTGGATGAGCAGTATCAACAGTTGGAAAGCCTGACCCAGCGGTTAGCGTTCGAGCGCTAGCCAGACCATCGACCGGAGCCACCACGTCTAATGCCCTTGAATACTCGTGATTTAGCCGCCGAGACGCTACTGCTGCTGGTCTCGGCGACGCTCCTGTGCATGGGAGCGACCAGCCTGTTGGTGGGGCTGGTGCTGCCACAAGTGGTATTCGGCCCGATGCTGGTGCCGGATGCCGCGCTGGCGACGCTGCTGATCGGCGTCAGCCTGCTGGCCACGCTGTGCCGATGGCGCGTGCTGAGGCTGGCAAGTGCCGGAGGCTTGACGGCGCTGCTGCTGTACACCTTGCTGCACAACCTGATGGCGCAGGGCGTCAGCGAATCGTGGGTCACTGGGCAACCGCGCATGACCAGTTTGGCGGCGGTGGTGTTGCTGATGATCAATGTCTGCCTATGGCGTGGTGTGGAAGGGGCGGCAAAAAAGCGCTGGTGGCGCGCGGCAGGAATAGGTTTGCTGCTGTTTGGCGGCGTGGTGGTGCTCCAGCTATGGCGTCCTCAGGCAAACCAGGCGACGCTCTTTACCTCCTCGCCTCTGGCGGTACTGGTGTTCATCGTGCTGTTGGGGGCTGCGCTGTTGGTGGCCGGCTGGCGGCAGCGTCATGAGCGGCTCAGCCCGGGCCGCTTGACCGTGGTGGTCGGGTTGGCAGGGGTGTTGGCCAGTAGTCTGGCGTGGTTGCTGCTGAGCATGCATCAGCGCTCCTCGGCCGAGTTGCAGGCCAGTTACCTGCTGGATAATGTGCAGCTCAACGCCGAACAGGCCATGTCGGAACGGCTAAAGCTGATGCAGCGCATGGCTGAGCGCCTGGACGGGGTGACAGGCGCGCAGCGTGAGCGGTTGCTGGCACAAGATGCCCAGAACTATTTTCGCGATACGCTCAGCCTGCATGCCATGGCACTGAGGGAGGAGACGGGGGCGCTGCGGTGGTCGCAAGGGCGCAGGCAACGCAGTGATGGCTGGCTGCTGGAGCAGCTGGCCATGCCTGCGGTACAGGCCTGGATGAACATTCCGTTCGAACGCCCTCGGTTACTGATCCCGGACAGCCGTCAGCCCAGCCAGATATTGATGGCCGTACCCATTCCTGGCCAGCCCGAGCAGCTGCTGGCCTCGTTGCATCTGGGCGAGCTGCTGGGCAACGAGCTGCGGCTGGCGCTGGGGCCTTTTCATGTGGACGTCAGCCGGGCGGACCAACGGCTGATTCGGCTGCACCCTTCCGGGTTCACGGTCGATGATGGCGAAGCCTCCACGCTGATGCTGGCATCTCGGCATATGGGGTTGCCGGGGGGGATCAACCTCATGCTGAGCGCCTATCCCGGCCAACACTACAACTGGGCACTGTTGGGCGTGATGCCGCTGAGCGTCACGCTGGGTGGGCTGGTGATGAGCTGGCTGCTGGCGTTCAGCGTGGGGCTGATGAGGGCAAGCGTCACCCGGGCCAAAGAGCTGGCCGAAGCGCGCCACTCCCTGGCCGACAGCGAGCAGCGCTATCGTTCGCTGTTTGCGCACCACCCCGACGCCATTTTTGCCGTGGATCCCGAAGGGCGTTTCATCGAAGCGAACGCAACCTGCGGGCGTGTGACCGGCATTCCTCGGGAAGAGGTCTTGCAGCGTCACTTTGCCAACTTTATCGACCCTGACGACGTCACGCATGTGGCGCAACAGTTTCAGCAGGTGCTGGGCGGCGAAATCGCGCGCTTCGAAGTCTCGCTGCGCCACCGTGATGGCCAGCAGCGCTTGCTGGATGTGATCGGTATTCCGATCACGGTCAATGGCCGAGTCGACGGGGTGTACGGCATTGCACAGGACGTCACCGCAAGCCGCGCCCAGCAGACTCGTCTTCGCATTCTGGAGCGCAGCGTGGAAGCCAGCGTGAACGGCGTGCTGATTGCCGATGCCCGCGCACCGGATTTGCCGATCATCTACGCCAACCGTGCGTTTAGCGTGATGACCGGCTACTCGCTGGAAGACGTCATTGGTCGGAACTGTCGTTTTCTGCAAGGGCCTGAGAGCGACCCGGACATGGTGGAGGCGCTGCGCTGCGGCCTCCAGAACCAGCGAGAGACCCACGTCACGCTGTGCAATTATCGCAAGGATGGTACGCCGTTCTGGAACGACCTCTACGTCGCACCAGTACGGGGCCAGGATGGCGGGGTGACCCATTTTGTCGGCGTTCAGCACGATATTTCCAAGCACAAGGCCTACGAAGCTCGCCTGGCCTATCATGCCACCCATGACGACCTGACTCGCTTGCCTAACCGCATGCATTTCGAAGAAGCCCTGCAGGCACAGTTTGCCCAGGCACAGCTGGGGGGGCACGCCATCAGCGTGCTGTTCGTGGATCTGGACGATTTCAAGCCGATCAACGACAGCCTGGGGCATGCCGTGGGTGATCAGGTATTGATCGAAGTAGGCCAGCGGCTGAAGGCGGCACTGCGCCAGGAAGATACGGTGGCCCGCTTGGGCGGTGACGAGTTCGTGCTGCTGATTTCGTCGGTCAGTGACGAAAAGCAGGTGATCGACATCGTCGAGCGCCTGTTGCCCGCCTTGGCTCGCCCTTACTGCATCGATGGCCACGAGCTGTACCTGACGGCCAGTGTTGGCATCGCCATCAGTGGGCCGACCACGCCCCAGCCACAAAGCTTGATTCAGCAGGCAGACATGGCGATGTACAAGGCCAAGCAGCAAGGGCGCAATGCGTATGCCTGGTTCAGTAACGACATCAACGAGCTGGCCAGTGAGCGCGTCATCCTGCGCAACGATTTGCAGGAAGCCATCGACCATCAAAACTTCGAGCTGCACTATCAGCCACTGTTCGACGGCGCGGGCAACATCGTCAGCGTAGAAGCCCTGGTACGTTGGCGGCACCCCGTGAAAGGCTATATTTCTCCGGCGCGTTTCATTCCGCTGGCCGAGGCAACGGGGCAGATCGTGCCCATCAGCGAGTGGGTCCTGCAGCGTGCCTGTACCGACATGCTGAGCCTGCAGCAAAAGGGGTTGGGAAGCCTGAAGGTGGCGGTCAATCTCTCGCCTTTGCAGTTTCATCGCGCAAGCTTTCTGGCGACGCTGCGCCAGACGCTCTCATCGACCGGTCTTCCTGCCGAGCAGCTGACGCTGGAACTGACCGAAGGCATCCTGATGAACAACACCGAGTCGGCGATTGGCATTCTGCATGCGCTGCGCAGCATGCAGGTGAGCGTCGCCATTGATGACTTCGGCACCGGCTACTCGAGCTTGAGCTATCTGAAACACCTGCCCATCAGCACCATCAAGATCGATCGCAGCTTCATCAACGAGCTGATTCACAGCGATGACGATGCCGCCATCGTGCAGGGCATCATTTCCATGGCCCACCATTTGGGGCTTGGCGTGGTGGCCGAAGGGGTCGAGAATGACGCCCAGCACCAACGTTTGATGACTTACCGCTGTGACATGTTCCAGGGCTTCGGGCTGGCCAAACCCATGCCGCTGGCGGAGCTCGAAAACATCATGGCGGCATTCACGGCTTCGACCACCTCTGGCTGACGAGAAAACATGGCGTTGACCACCACGACCTGGTACCTGTATCTGCTGGAGTGTCGCCGAGGCACCTATGTGGGCATCACCAATGATTTGACGAAGCGCTACCAGGCCCACCGAACCGGCAAGGGCGCGCGCTATACCCGTGCGCACCCGCCCACGGCGCTCTTGGGGGCGCAGCCGTTTCCTGATCGCGCCACGGCCAGCCAGGCCGAGTACCGCTTGAAACAGCGCACCCCGGATCAAAAGCGCCACTGGGCCCGCCAATGGCCGGTCGAAGGGTGGCACCCGGAAAGCGAGTAAACACACCATGGCAACAGGAGCCTTCATGCGTACGTTTTTTTCCGAGGATAGTCGTCTGCGTCAGGCGCGCAGTGAACTGCACGATGGCACGCTGGTCAGCCCCTTCGAGTGCCCGGAGCGCATGGATCTCGTGCTGGCGGCGCTGGCGCAGGCCAATATCGAGGTGCAGGCACCGCAGGCCTATGGGCTCGACCCCGTGCTGGCGGTGCACGATGCAGACTACGTGGCGTTCCTGGATGGCTGCTGGCAGGCATGGCAGGCCGCCGGTCATGAAGGCGAGGCCATTCCCAATATCTGGCCAGCGCGGACCCTGCGCGGCGACCGCATACCGAGTTCGGTGAGCGGCCAGCTGGGCTACTATGCGCTGGCCGCCGAAACCTCGATCAGCGAGGGGACGTTTGCGGCGGCCATGGCCAGCAAGGACACTGCGCTGGCTGCCGTGGAGCATACGCTGGCCACCGGCGAGCCCAGCTTTGGGTTGTGCCGCCCGCCTGGCCATCATGCAGCCTTCGATCAGTTCGGTGGCTACTGCTTCTTCAACAATGCCGCCATTGCTGCCCAGCGGGCCCTGGCCAGCGGCATGCATCGCGTGGCCGTGCTGGACGTGGACTTTCATCACGGCAACGGTACCCAGCAGATTTTCTACCAGCGTGACGATGTGCTGTTCGCTTCCCTGCATGGCGACCCCGACGTGACCTTTCCCTACTTTTCCGGCTATGCCGACGAAACGGGGGAGGGCAAGGGCGAGGGCTACACGCTGAACTACCCGCTGCCGCCCGGTACGTCGGTGGCGCGGTGGATGGCGGCGTTGGACGATGCCTTGACCCGGATTGCCCAGGCCGAGTGTGAGCTGGTGGTGGTGTCGCTGGGCGTGGACATCTTCGAAGGCGACCCGATCAGCGCTTTTACCTTCCAGCACGCCGACTTCACGGCCCTTGGCCAGCGGCTGGCCCAGTGTGGTTTGCCCTGCGTCTTTTTACTGGAAGGGGGCTATGCAGTGGGAGATATCGGTGTCAATGTGGTGAATGTCTTGCAGGGCTTTGGTGCGGGTGCGAGATGACAACGGCACCAAATTCGGGCAGTCTTACGCCTTTTTAGCCTATCGATGATGGCGGGAGCGTGTCGTGGCAGTCTACGGCGGAATACAGGCACATGAAGTGGAGCGTTGGCTGAATGCCCTCACCAACGCGGCCTATGACCGACGCTGCCCGCTCTCCCAAGTGCATGGCGGCAATGCCCGTGCACGCATTGCGCGTCAGGATCTCATTTATTTGGCCACCTCGTTTCGCAGCGGTGAACGCACTCGCGACGCCGTCGCCGATGGTTTGAGCCGCTGGTGCCAGCACTACCTCAGCGAAGCAGAGTGGTACGTGCTGGTGGGCGGTCGCAAGCCGCCCTCCTCGAACGTTACCAGCACTGCACCTCTCGCGGGTCAGCCCCGTGATGCCCTGACCGGTAGCGAGCCTGCCGCCCCTTCCATAGATGATGCCTCCTTGGAAGATCCCTTCGTGGACGACGCGCTAGACGCGCTTTATCAACACCGGGTGGGTTAACCCACGCCATCCAGCGCTGTTACAATGGATGCATGAACAGTGCTCATGCCGTTTCGGCCACCGCCTCCCTCGATGACCCTTTTTACTACCTGGCGAATTTCCGCTTCGTGGTCGATTGGGTGCAGTCGCGTCACGGCGATTTGCTGAGTGCCGAGGAGCATCACGCCCTCCAGCAATGGTCACAGCTGCCGCGGGCTGCTCAAGCGCTGCTGGTACGCATGGTGATGCGCAAAGGCGAGCTGTTCCGCATCGATAAGCTCAGCTACCCCGAGATTGGCGACACCCGGCAGGCACTGGCCCCGCTACTGGCCCAGGGGTGGGTCGACGAGACGCCGCCGTTGAGCATCGAGGCGCTATTTCGGCTGCTGCGCCTCAGCGAGCTGCGCGACGCTCTGCAACCGACGATCCTTGAGCTGGGCATCGCCCCCAGGGCGACCAAACGCGAACTTCAGGCGGCACTGACACTACGGCTTACCGAGGCACGCCCGCTGCAGCAGTGGTGGCCAGAGGCCACCACGAACATCGTGCGCCTCGACATCATGGCGCTATGCGACCGCCTGCGGCTGATGTTCTTTGGCAACCTGCGCCAGGACTGGGCCGAATTCGTGCTCACCGAGCTTGGCTTGCAGCGTTTCGAACAGCTTCCGCTCTCTTCGGATTCGCGTGCATTTCAGCGCCGCGAAGAGGTCGATACCTATCTCACGCTGCACCGCCTGCGCGAGCGCCTGGAGAGCGGCGAGGCTCCGGGAGTGCTCGCCACTGACGTGCCCGCTGCCTTCGGCAACCGCTGGCTGGACGCCCGCCGCTCGCGGCTGTTGCTGACCCTGGGGCACACGGCAGAGCGCAGCGGTGAGGCGGCCCTGGCCCTGGCGCTGTATGCCGAGTCCAGCAACAGCGAAGCGCGTATTCGTCGGCTGCGAGTGCTGGAGCGCCTGGGCCGCTATCAGGAGGCTTACGCGCTTGCCGAGGCGTCGCTCGCTCAGGCAGGCGAGAGCGAAGCCCAGGCGCTGGGACGCCTGCTGCCGCGCCTGACGCGCAAGTTGAATTTGCCCGCCCCACCGGCCGCCAAAGCCGTCGATGCCCCCACTTACGTGCTGGAGCTGCCCGGGCCGCAGCCGGTGGAGCGCGCTGTTGCCGAGCACTTATCCACCGCCCGTGCGCCGGTCTTCTATGTGGAAAACTGCCTGATCACGGGGCTGTTCGGCCTGCTGCTCTGGCCAGTCATTTTCAAGCCGCTGCCAGGAGCGTTCTTTCACCCGTTCCACAGCGGGCCTGCGGACCTCTATCGCGAAGACTTCGTGGGCCAGCGCCAGGCAGAGATCAACGCCTGCCTGGCGCAGCTGGAGGATGGCCGCTACCGCGCGACGATTCTGGCCACCTGGCAGGACAAGCAGGGCCTTGCTTCCCCCTTCGTGCATTGGGGAGTGCTGAGCGAACCGCTGGTCACCATGGCGCTTGACTGCCTGCCCGCTGCGCACCTGCGCGGCTGTTTTACCCGCCTGCTGGGGGACCTCAAGCACAATCGCGCAGGCCTGCCGGACCTCATTCAGCTGATGCCGGAAGCAGCAGATGGCGAGCCGCGCTATCGGATGATCGAGGTCAAAGGGCCGGGGGATCGTCTGCAGGATAACCAGCGTCGCTGGATCGACTTCTTCTGCCGCCAGGGGATTCCCGTCGAGGTTTGCCACGTGCGCTGGCAGCCCGACCCATGAGCCGCTATCGCGTGGCGGTGCGTACCCTGTGTGACTTCACCGCCCGCCAGGGTGACCTGGACCACCGCTTTACGCCCGCACCCAGTGCTCAGGAGGGCATCGAGGGGCACGCTCTGGTGGCCAAGCGGCGGGAAAAGATCCCCGGTTATCTCGCCGAACTGCCGCTCTCCGGTGAGTATCAGGGGCTGCGCGTGTCTGGCCGCGCCGATGGTTTCGATGTGGCGGGCAACTGTGTCGAAGAGGTCAAGATCCATCGCGGTAGCCTGGCGCGCATGGCGGATAACCAACGGGCGCTGCACTGGGCGCAGGTGAAAGTGTACGGCGCGCTGCTCTGTGCCGAGCGGGGCCTTGCACATATCACGCTGGCGCTGGTGTACCTGGATATTGCCAGCGGTCAGGAAACCCGGCTGACCTGCGAGGCAAGCGCCGATGAGCTGGAAACGTTTTTTGCCCACCAGTGCCAGCGTTTCCTGGCCTGGGCCGACCAGGAGGCGGCCCACCGCGAGCGCCGCGATGCATGGCTCGCCACGCTGAGCTTTCCCCATGCGGATTTCCGCCCCGGCCAGCGGGCACTGGCCGAGGATGTCTTCAAGGCGGCCAGCACCGGCCGCTGCCTGCTGGCCCAGGCGCCCACCGGTATCGGCAAGACCCTGGGCACGCTGTTTCCCATGCTCTCCGCGATGCCCCGCCAGCGGCTCGACCGCATCGCCTTTCTGACCATGAAAACCCCCGGCCGCCGCCTGGCGCTGGATGCCCTCACCAGCCTGCAGGCCCCCGCACAGCCGCTGCGGGTGCTGGAGCTGGTGGCGCGTGACAAGGCCTGCGAGCACCCCGGTACGGCGTGCCAGGGCGATGCCTGCCCGCTGGCAAAAGGCTTTTACGATCGCCTGCCCGCGGCCCGTCAGGCGGCGGTGGAACATGGCTGGCTAGACCGCGAGGCTCTGCGCGAGGTGGCGCTGGCGCATCAGGTGTGCCCTTACTATCTGGGCCAGGAGTTGGCCCGCTGGGCCGATGTGGCCGTGGGGGATGTCAATCACTGGTTCGATAGCCACGCGCTTTTGCACGGGCTGGCCCAGGCCAACGACTGGCGGGTGGGCCTGCTGGTGGATGAAGCCCATAATCTGGTCGAGCGTGCCCGTGGCATGTACAGCGCTGCGCTCTCCCAGCAGCGTCTGAGCTACTTGCGGCGCCACTCCCCACCGGCGCTGGCCAAGCCCTTGGCGCGCGTTGGCAGGCAGTGGCAGGCCCTCAACAAGGCGGTGGAAGACCAGGCGCCGGAGCGTCGTTATCACCTGCTGGATGCGCTACCCAGCAAATTGTTGGGTGCACTGCATACCTTGGCCGGGGCGATCACGGATTATCTGGTGGAGCATCCTGACGGGGCGAGCCAGGCGCTTCAGGAACTGCTGTTCGAGGCGCTGGCGTTCTGCCGCCTGGCAGAGCAGTTTGGCGATCATTCGCTGTGCGACCTGGACGTCGCGGGGAAGGGCAGTGCCGTCCTCGGCCTGCGTAACGTGATCCCGGCGGATTTTCTTGGCCCGCGCTTCAAGCGTGCCCACTGCGCGGTGCTGTTCTCCGCCACGCTGTCGCCCTTTCACTACTATCGTGACCTGCTGGGGCTGCCGGAGCACAGCGTGTGGCGCGAGGTGGCGTCTCCCTTCGTGGCGCAGCAGCTGGAAGTGCAGCTGCGCACGGATATCTCCACCCGTTACCATCACCGCGGGGCCTCGGTGGCGCCCATCGTGGCTACCCTGGCGGCGCAGTACCAGCGCCACCCGGGCCATTACCTGGCGTTCTTCAGCAGCTTTGCCTACCTGGAACAGGTGCTGGCTGCGTTTGCCCAGGCCCACCCGGACATTCCCGTGTTTGCCCAGACGCGCAGCATGCAGGAGGCCGAGCGCGACGCTTTTCTGGCACGTTTTACGCCCGGCGGCTGCGGCATCGGTTTTGCAGTGCTGGGGGGCGCTTTCGCGGAGGGGATCGACCTGCCCGGCGAGCGGTTGATCGGTGCCTTTGTGGCCACGCTGGGCTTGCCGCCCTTCAACGACTTCAACGAAGCGCTGAAGGCTCGGCTACAGGCGCGCTTTGGGCGCGGAGACGACTATACCTACCGTGTGCCGGGCATGGTCAAGGTCGTGCAGGCAGCGGGCCGGGTGATCCGTGGCCCCGAGGACCGTGGGGTTGTGGTATTAATGGATGACCGCTTTTCCCAGGCGCGTATACGGGCGCTGCTGCCACGCTGGTGGCAGCTGGATACCCCTTGACGCTGAGTCACGTCCCCTAACCCATAACCACAAGGACCGCATTGCACCATGGCCGATCTACTCTGGTACCAGTACGTACTCATTGGGCTGATCTTTGCCTGGAGTGGCTTCGTGCGCACCAGTTTGGGCTTTGGTGGCGCCGTGCTGGCGCTGCCGTTTTTGCTGCTGGTCAGCAACGAGCCGCTGGTCTTTCTGCCCATCATTGCCATTCATCTGCTGATCTTCTCCAGCTGGATTGCCTGGAACGGGCACCGGCAGGTGCGGCAGGCGGGCAATGGAGCCGCGGTGCAAAGCAATATCGATTGGGGGTATCTGGTCAAGGCGCTGAAGATCATGATCATCCCCAAGCTGGTCGGGGTGGTGGGCCTGCTGACCCTGCCCAACCATGTCATGACCAGCATCATCTTTGGCATCGTGATCATCTACGCCATTGGCTACGTCTTGAACAAGCCGTTCCAAAGCAAGCACCGCTATGTGGATTACCTGCTGCTGGGGCTGGGCGGCTATGTCAGCGGCACCTCGCTGATTGGCGCGCCGCTGATCGTGGCGGTGTTTGCCGCCCATGTGGCCAAGGAGCAGCTGCGCGATACCATGTTCGTGCTGTGGTTCATCCTCGTGGTCATCAAGATGGTGTCGTTCGTGGTGGCGGGGGTCGACCTGCAGCTGGTGCATCAGCTATGGCTGTTGCCGTGCGCTTTCATTGGCCACCTGCTGGGCGAAAAGGCGCACCGTTACCTGCTCCATGCCGATACCGGGCTGTTCTTTCGGGTGCTGGGGGCGGTGCTGATTCTGGTCAGTGTGGTGGGCTTGCTGAGCATGCCAGGCTGAATAACCTTTCAAGAGGAGCGGTGGTCGCATGAGATTCATCGACGCGCTGGCCAACCTGCAACGCGCAGGCCAGCTGCACAGGTCCCTTCGGCGAGCGACCCACGGCATCGTGTGGCTCGTGCTGCCGCTGGCGCTGCCTGCCATGGCCAGCTGCCCGGCAGCGTCCACCACGGACCTGGCGCACATCAAAGGCATTGGCGAGCAGTCTGCCCTCGCCGAAGGCCAGCGTGTGACCATCGATGGCGTCGTGACCGGGGAGTTTCTGGGGCGCGAGCGCCTCAGCGGGTTCTACCTGCAGCAAACCACCGAGCAGGGCCCGGTAGGCATGTTCGTGTATGCGCCGGAGCTGGCCGAGCACAAGGTCGCGCAGGTCGTGGCGGGCCAGCATCTGCAGCTACAGGCGCGTACAGGAAGCTTTCGCGGCAACCCCCAGCTGCAGCGCGTCACTCAGCTGGTGACCTGTGACAGCGCAGGCGAGCTGCCCGAGCCCATTGCGTTATCCTGGCCCCAGGACGCGGCCTCGCTGGACGCCATGGAGGCGCTATTGGTCACTTTCCCCGAGCCGCTGACGGTCACCGATAACCATGATCTGGGCCGTTACGGCACGCTGGGGCTGGCCAGCGAGCGACGCTTTCGGCCGACCCATAGTGCCGCTCAGGCAGCTCCTTCGCCTGCGCCACTGCTGCTGGACGATGGCAGCTACCGCACGAACCCCGATCCCGTGCCTTATTTGAACGAGCAGGGCTCCCGCCGCGTAGGCAGCACCCTCGACGGGCTGACCGGGGTGCTCACCCACGCCTTTGGCGACTACCGTCTGCACCCCACGCAAGCGGTCACGTTCACCGACAGCAACCCCCGCCCCGGCCCGCTGGAAGCACCGGGTGATGCCCTGCGGGTGGCTACCTTCAACGTCGAGAACTACTTCATCACCCTGGGGGAGCGTGGCGCCGCCAATGCGCCCGCGCTGGAGCGCCAGCGCGGCAAGCTGGCAGCTGCCATCGCGGGGCTGGAGGCGGATATTCTGGCGCTGATCGAAATAGAGAACCGCCCCGACGCATTGACCGATCTGGTCGAGCAGTTGCACCAGCGCACGGGGATTCGCTACCAGCCGGTGGGCGAGCCCGAGCGTCATGGAACGGACGCCATTCGGGTGGCGTTGCTCTATCGGCCGGACCGAGTGGAGGCCCTGGGAGCCCTGCATATCGACCGTGACGATGCCCACGACCGACCGCCGCTGGCCGGCTTCTTCCGCAGTGTGCGAGGTGGGCCAGAGGTAGGGGTGGTGACCGCGCACTTCAAGGCCAAATCCGGCTGCCCTGCGCAGGGGGATATCGACCGTGGCCAAGGCTGCTGGAACGAGCGGCGTGTTGCTCAGGCGCAGGCCACCCAGCGTTTTCTGGACACCTTGCGCGAGGAAGCGGGCCATGAGCGTTTGCTGCTACTGGGGGACCTCAATGCCTACGGTGCCGAAGACCCGATCCGCACTTTGGTACATGCAGGCATGACCGACCTGATCGCGCGTCATCTCCCCGCCGAGCGCCGTTACACCTACGTGTTTCGCGGTGAGTCCGGGTATCTTGACCACGCCCTGGCCAGCGCTGAACTGGCCGAGGCCGTGCAGCAGGTGCATACCTGGCCCATCAACGCCGACGAGCCGCGCTTTTTGAGCTACGACCAACAGCCGGACGACACCCCGCCCAACCCGTTTCGCTCGTCAGACCACGACCCCATCGCGGTGGACCTGGTATGGCCATGAAACGTGGTGGGCGCTGATGAGGGGCGCAAAAACAAAAACGGCCACTTGCTCTAAGAGCTAAGTGGCCGTTTTCGTTGAATTCTTGGTCGGAATAGCAGGATTCGAACCTACGACCTCTGCCTCCCGAAGGCAGCGCTCTACCAAGCTGAGCTATATTCCGAAGGTTGCCAAGGCGTGCTTAACAACGGGACGCATCATACGTAGTTCAGGGGCTGTTTTCAAGCCCCTTTTGCGCTTGCCAGGTGCCGATCAGGCCTGACGCTCCACGGCGAGGCGGGCCAGCTGGGCCATGCTGTCGCGGAAGGGGCTTTCGGGCAGCGCGTTCAGCTCGGCCAGGGCCTTGTCGGCCATCTCGACGGCGCGGTCGCGGGTGTAGGTGAGAGCGCCGGTGGCGTGAATGATCTCCAGCACTTCGTCCAGTTGCTCCAGGCCGCCTTTGCGAATCACCTGGCGGATCAGCTTGGCCTGTTCGGGGGTGCCGCGCTCCATGGCGTGAATCAGCGGCAGGGTCGGTTTGCCCTCGGCCAGATCGTCGCCGACGTTCTTGCCCATGGCGTCGGCGTCGCCCTGGTAGTCCAGCAGGTCGTCGATGAGCTGGAAGGCCAGGCCGAGATAGCGGCCGTAGTACTGCAGCGCGCGCTCCTGCTCCGGGGTGGCATCGGCCAGCACCGCGCCGCTGTGGGAAGCGGCTTCGAACAGCATGGCGGTTTTGCCCTGAATGGTCTCGAAGTAGTCGGCTTCCGAGATGCTCGGGTTGCCGATGTTGGTCAACTGGAGGACTTCGCCTTCTGCGATGACACAGGTCGCGCCGGAGAGGATCGCCATGATGCGCATGGAGCCGACATCGACCATCATCTGGAACGAGCGGGAGTAGAGGAAATCGCCTACCAGCACCGAGGGCGCATTGCCCCAGGCGTCGTTGGCGGTTTTCTTGCCACGGCGCATGTGCGACTCGTCCACCACGTCGTCATGCAGCAGGGTCGAGGTGTGCATGAACTCGATCAGCGTGGCGAGGGTGATGTGCTTGTCGCCCTCGTAGCCCAGCGAGCGCGCTGCCAGCAGTACCAGCAGCGGGCGCAGGCGTTTGCCGCCGCTTTCGATGATGTACTGGCCGATGGTTTCCACCAGCGGCACGCGAGAATTCAACTGCGTCACAATGGTACGGTTGACGGCCTCAAAATCGTCGGCCACCACGGCGTGCAGCGGTGAAGGCGAAGGGCTGGCAGGCGGGGTTGAGGAGACGTTGGCTGTCATGGGTTCCGTTCATCGCGGCAGGTAAGAGAGTGGGGGTCATGCTATGGGGCTGCCTGTGAGGCGTCAAGGCATAGCGGCGCCGGGCGGGCGGCGGGGTGATTGACAGGCCCCGGTGGCCTTGTGGTAAAGCGCGATAGTCGTTATAATCCGCGACCCACTCATCATGCTCCCTGTCAGATGGCTGCCAAAAGAGGCGCCACTCGCAGCAGGTCGATAAGAGCGGAAGGCGATGAGCGTTGGTTACGCGGGGCGTAACTGGCATTAACGACAAGTCCGGAGAGCGACATGTACGCAGTTATCAAAAGCGGTGGCAAACAGTACCGCGTTCAAGAAGGTCAGACCCTCAAGCTCGAAAAAATCGAAGTCGCGACCGGCGAAACGATTGAATTCGATGAAGTGCTGCTGGTTGCAGACGGCGACGACGTGAACATTGGCGCACCTTTCATCAGCGGTGCCAAAGTTTCCGCCGAAATCGTTTCCCACGGCCGTGGCGACAAAGTCACCATCATCAAGTTCCGCCGCCGGAAGCACCACATGAAGCGTCAGGGCCACCGCCAGTGGTTCACTGAAGTCAAAATTACCGGAATTTCTGCGTAAGCAGTCACTTCCCTTTAGGAGGATTTTGCAATGGCACATAAAAAGGCAGCCGGCTCCACGCGTAACGGTCGCGATTCCGAATCCAAACGCCTGGGTGTGAAACTGTACGGTGGCCAAGCGGCAACCGCCGGTAACATCATCGTGCGTCAGCGCGGCACGCGCTTCCACGCCGGCACTGGCGTTGGCCTGGGCCGTGACCACACGCTGTTCGCTCTGAACGACGGTGTCGTCAAGTTCGAGACCAAAGGTCCGAAAAACCGTAAATTCGTCAGCATCGTTTCTGCCTAAGCAACTCAGGTTGCGCAGTGCGAAGATGACGAAAGAAAAGCCCCGCCATGGCGGGGCTTTTTTGTCTTTTCAAGCCCTTTTGCCCGTACCGGGAACAGGGTGATGCAGTCAGGGCGGCGGAAGCGGCCGGGAGAATCCAATGCAGTTCGTCGATGAAGCCTCGATCATTGTTGAGGCAGGTAAAGGCGGCAATGGCTGTCTGAGCTTTCGCCGCGAGAAATATGTGCCCAAGGGTGGCCCGGACGGTGGTGATGGTGGCCACGGGGGCAGCGTTTATCTGATTGGTGACGATTCGCTGAATACCTTGATCGATTTCAAGTTTCAGCGCTTCTACAAGGCCGAGAACGGCCAGGGCGGCATGGGTCGCCAAATGAGCGGCAAGGCTGGTGAAGACCTGCACGTCAAGGTGCCGGTGGGCACCACCGTGATCGACGAGGACACCCTCGAAGTGATCGCCGATGTGACCGAGATCGGGCAGGTCGTGCTGGTGGCGGCCGGTGGTCGTCGTGGCCTGGGTAACATCCACTTCAAATCCTCCACCAACCGCGCACCGCGCCGCACCACGCCGGGTACCGAAGGCGACCGCCGCAATTTGCGCCTGGAAATGAAGGTGATGGCGGATGTGGGCCTGCTGGGCATGCCCAATGCCGGCAAGTCGACGCTGATTCGTTCGGTGTCGGCGGCCAAGCCGAAGGTGGCCAACTACCCCTTCACCACCCTGGTGCCGAACCTGGGCGTGGTGAAGTTGGGCATGCACGAGCACTTCGTGATGGCCGATGTACCGGGGCTGATCGAAGGCGCCTCTGACGGCGCAGGCCTGGGGCTGCGTTTTCTGAAGCACCTGACCCGTACGCGGCTGCTGTTCCACGTGGTCGATGTGGCGCCGTTCGACGAATCCGATCCGGTCGACGCTGCCCAGGCCATCGTGCACGAACTGGGCCAGTTCTCACCGGCGCTCTCCGAGCGGCCGCGCTGGCTGGTGCTGAACAAGTTCGACCTGCTGCCGGAAGAGGAGCGCGAAGCGCGGGCCCAGGCGATCATCGATGCGTTGAACTGGGAGGGCCCGGTGTTCCGTATTTCGGCGATCAGCAGCGAAGGCACCGACAAGCTGGTGCAGGCGGCGTACCGCTGGCTCACCGAGCAGCAGCGTCTGGAAAACGAAGACGAAGAGGCCCATGCCCGCGAGCAGGAGATGCGGCGCCGCATGGAAGAGGAGTCGGTGGCCCGTACCGAAGCGCGCCTTGGCCGTCGCCGCAAGCGCGATGACGAAGAAGACGATGACGATTTCGACGACGATGATTACGATGTCGAAGTAGAGTACGCCCCGTAAACGGCAGGCGTGCCGACCAGGATGAATCGCGTGAGCGCAATGGCGTGGGAGAGTCGCGACGTGGAACACAACGAGCAGTTGCCGGGCCGTGAGGCGCTGAGTAGCGCCCGCCGGATAGTGGTCAAGATTGGCAGCGCGCTGCTCACCAACGATGGTCGCGGGCTGGATGAAGCGGCCATTGGCGGCTGGGTGGATCAAATTGCTGCCCTGCACCAGCAGGGTATCGAAGTGGTGCTGGTCTCTTCGGGAGCCGTGGCGGCAGGCATGGTACGCCTGGGGTGGCAGGCACGCCCCAGCGCCGTGCATGAACTGCAGGCGGCGGCGGCCGTGGGGCAGAACGGGCTCACCCAGTGCTACGAGCAGCACTTTGCTCGCCACGGCATGCTCACCGCGCAAATTCTGCTCACCCACGACGACCTCTCCAACCGCAAGCGCTACCTGAACGCACTGTCGGCGCTGCGCACCCTGGTCGAGATGCGCGTAGTGCCGGTGATCAACGAAAACGATACCGTCGTCACCGACGAGATCCGCTTTGGCGATAACGACACCCTGGGCGCGCTGGTGGCCAACCTGCTCGAAGCCGATGCGCTGCTGCTGCTCACCGATCAGGAGGGCCTGTTCGATGCCGACCCGCGCCATCATCCTGACGCTCGATTGATTGCCGAAGGCCGTGCCGATGACCCACGGCTGGCCGCCGTGGCAGGCAGCGGCGGTGCGCTGGGCCGAGGGGGCATGAGCACCAAGGTGCGTGCCGCGCAGCTGGCGGCGCGTTCCGGCGCGGTAACGGTGATCGCCAGCGGCCGTCAGCCCGAGGTGATCACCCGTATCGTGCAGGGCGAACCGCTGGGCACGCTGCTGCGCCCGGACCAGGCGCCCATGGCGGCCCGCAAGCGCTG
Organism: Halomonas sp. NyZ770; assembly: GCF_020616575.1. NCBI lineage: Bacteria > Pseudomonadati > Pseudomonadota > Gammaproteobacteria > Oceanospirillales > Halomonadaceae > Halomonas > Halomonas sp. NyZ770. Next base: position 300,140 of record NZ_CP085143.1, read on the forward strand.
GCTGGCAGGGCAGCTACAGGTACGCGGTACGCTGGTGCTGGATGCCGGTGCGGTCAACGTGCTGCGCGGCAAAGGCTCCAGCCTGCTGGCCGTGGGCGTGCGGGACGTACAGGGCAGCTTCAGACGCGGCGACATGGTGCTGTGTGTGGACGAACAGGGCGCACGGGTCGCCAAGGGGCTGGTCAACTACGGTGCCGATGAGGCACGCCAGCTGGCGGGCCAGCCCAGCCACCAGATCGAGGCCATCCTCGGCTATGTGGAGTCCCACGAGCTGATTCATCGCGATAATCTGGTGGTGGTGTAAGGCGGCAGCGGTATTTGCTGTGGCCAGCCGTCCGGCACGATCATCACCCGCAACGGGGGGTGAGCCGGGTGGCTGAGCATCACCTGCTGAGGCCCGTAGCGGTCGATCAGCGGCATCACGCTGGCCGTTTGTAGCGCCAGTGCATCGAAGGCTTCCGGCAGCGGCGGCGCCAGCCAGTGAGGCTTTTCCAGCCAGGCCATGCTGGGTGCGTCGGCGTAGCTCTCTGCCAGTGCTGGCCAATCCTTCCTGTAGCACCACAGCCCGCGCCGGTGGTCAGGCGTTGCCCCGTCCGGCGGTGGCAGCGTTGCGTGCCACGGGTAGAACAAGACGCCGGGCATGGCCACTCGGGGCTGCAAGGCGGGCAGGGTTTCGCCGCTGTCGCGGGGGGCGAGCCAGTGGCGCAGCAAGTGTCGCGCAGGTGGCGTACACGACAGCGGCAGCTGATGCTGGCGCAGGTGCTGGCACTTCAGCGCCAGACTATCCAACCCTCCGGGGCCGACCCAACGGCTCTGGCTCGTCTGCTCTCCAGGCCCTTCGGGCAACCCCAGATAAAACTTGATGGCCACCTCCAGGTGCATGGGCGCCGGGTTCTGCCGAGTACGGTAGAGAATATCCAGCTCGCCCAGCGTCAGGCGGCGCTGGGTAATGCGTACGTTGTGGCCCAGCAGGCGAGTGTTGGGCGCGCTGTCCAGCAGCAGATGCCACAGCCGTTCATGGTAATGCCCCATGCGCTGAGGCGGTACACGACGTGTCGGTCGAGCAGCCGTCTGTCGAGGCACGGCTGAAGACTCATCCTGCCGAAAATGGTCCGCATGGCGGGCCAGCCAGGCGTGACGCTGTGCGGCGCTGGCCAGGCCCAGCTCGGCGGGAGTGGGGCGGCCAGCCAGATCGGCCAGCGTCACCAGGTCCGGGGTTGCCAGCAGCCACAGCATGTCGCGCAGCAGCCGCTGCGGCGAGTGGGGCCAGACGCCTTCCAGGCAGCCGTCGCTCATGCCATCAACGTAGCCAGAGGGCCAGCAGCGTCAGGGCAATCAACACGACCAGCGTGGCAGTGCCCAGGTGGCGGGCGTAGTGGTGCAGCATGCGAACCTCTCTCAGACGATGTCGAAGCGATCGGAAAAAATGTGCGTCGGCGGTATGCCGTGGGCAATCAGCCCGCGTTCGGCGCTATCCATCATCGGGTCTGGGCCGCAAATGTAACAGTCGATCCGCGGGTCCAGGTCCGGCAAGACACGTTTGATCAGCGCCTCATCCACATAGCCGGTTTCGCCCTGCCACCCTTCGTGCGGGTCGGACAGCACGTGAACCACTGTCAGGGGCAGCGCTTTGCTGAGCGTTTCCAGGTGCTCACGGAAGGTGGCTTCCTGCCAGGTCGGGTTGGCATAGATCAGCCAGATAGGGGGCGCCTTGCCTGTATCACGAAAGCTGCGCAGCATGCTGATGAACGGGGTGATACCGATACCGCCCGCCAGCATCACGATGCCATGGGGGTTATCGGGATTGGGAATGAAGGCGCCGTATGGCCCTTCGATGAACGCTCGTGTGTTGGCCTTGACCTTGGGCAGCGTACGGGTGAAGTCCCCCAGCCGCTTGGCACTGAAAGCCACCCTGCCCGGCTGTGATGCGCTGGAAACGATGGAAAAAGGGTGCTGCTGCAAGGCAAAAGGGGTGTTGCCCAAGGTGATCCAGAAAAACTGCCCGGGCTGGAAGTCCAGCTGGTGCTGGCCATCTGCCTCCAGCGTCAGCGTCGTGGTATCGCCTCGCTCCAGCTGGTTATCCACCACGCGCCAGGGCTGGCGGCGCAGTCGCCACGGGCGCAGCAGGCGAGTTTCCACCAGCAGCCCTAGCGGCAGCAGGAGCAGCAGGGCAAAGACGCCCGAGGTGACGACGCCTTGGGTGTAGCGCTGAGCCATCAGCGCATGCCCCAGCCCGCCCATGACCACGAAAGCGGTCAGGCCGCCATGCAGCAGTCGCCATGTCTCGTAACTCAACCCCAGCCGCTTGCGCCATAGCGAGGTGACCACCAGGGTCAGGCTGGCCAGCAGCAGGGCCATCAGGGCCAGGGCGCGGAGGGTGTCCTCGCGGGGGTCGAGATAGTGCAGCAGGCTGGGCTCGGCGATGAATGTCAGCGTGGGATGCGCCAGTACCAGCAGCAGGGCACCGATCCCCAGCTGGCGATGAAACTGCAGCACGTTGTCGAACCCTGCGCGATTGCCAAAGCCGTGACGGCCTGAAATCAGCGCTTGCAGCGCCATGATGCTCAGCGCCAGCGCGCCCAGCAATACGCCTGCCTCGGCCAAGGCGCTGCGTGGAGCTGGCGGCGACACCAGCAGCCAGCTCACCGGCAGTAATGCCAGCACCATGTAGAGAGTGACCCAAAGCAGCGCTTGGCGGATGACGTGGTTCACGAATGCTTCTCCTTGTGCGTCCTTGCGAATGGCGAGTATTGCCCCGTCTTCCTGTGGGTAGCTTGTCCAAGTGTGGGAAAAACCGGGCATTTCGCAAGTCTAGCCGCCAACGCGGCAGGAACTGCTACGCTGACTGAAGTGGCCATCGAGAGTCAGTATGGCCGATAGCGCCAGCATTCACCCGACAGGAGCAGCATGATGGGCAAAGGAAAGTCGAAGAAACGCCAGTCGAGCAAGTCCGCCACGTCATCTTCCCCCGTGTCCGCGAAAACGCCACAGCAGCTGACCCCCGATACCGGGGCTGCCCTGTTTGAAGATGCCCGTTCGCGGCTGGTGGACGTGTTCGAGGCGCTGAAGATTCACCCGGATGCTCAGGCGCGTTTGATGCAGCCGAGCCTTTCATTGCAGGTCAGCGTGCCGGTGCGCATGGATGATGGCAGCCTGAAGGCGTTTCCCGCCTGGCGCGTGCAGTACGACACCAGCCTGGGGCCTGCCAAGGGCGGGGTCCGCTTCCATCCGGACGTGAACCAGCATGAAGTCACCACGCTGAGCTTCTGGATGGCGGTGAAGTGCGCGGTGGTCAACCTGCCTTACGGCGGCGGCAAGGGCGGCGTTCAGGTGGATGCCAAGTCGCTGTCGTCGCTGGAGCGAGAGCGGCTGGCGCGAGGCTATATCCGCGCCATCGCCGACATCATGGGGCCAGACCGCGACATACCCGCACCGGACGTGAATACCGATGCCACGGTGATGGGCTGGATGATCGATGAGTACGAGCACATCCTGCGCGCCCAGGCGCCAGCCGCCATCACGGGCAAACCGCTGCCGCTAGGAGGCTCGCCAGGCCGGGTGGAAGCCACTGGCCGTGGCGCGCTCAAGGTGCTCGACCTGTGGGCGGCGCAGCGGGAGCGGGCGCCGGAAGAGACCACCGTGGCGGTGCAGGGCTTCGGCAACGCCGCGTACCACTTTGCCCGTTTGGCCAGTGCCGAAGGGTACCGCGTGGTCGCGGTTTCCGACTCCAGCGGAGGCCGCTATGCGGCGGACGGTCTGGATATCGAAGCGCTGAAAAAGGACAAGCAGTCCCACGGCAAGCTGTCGAAGAGTCAGCAGGGGAAAGCCCTGAGTGGCGAGCAGTTGCTGGCGCTGGAGGTGGATGTGCTGGCCCTGGCCGCGCTGGAGAATCAGGTACATGGCGACAACGTGGCCGAGGTGCAGGCTGGCGCCATCCTGGAGATCGCCAACGGCCCGCTGACCAGTGACGCCGACCGGGCACTCGAAAAGCGCGACGTGGACGTGCTGCCCGACGTACTGGTCAATACCGGCGGAGTCGTGGTCAGCTACTTCGAGTGGTTGCAGAATCGTGCCGGTGAAAAGTGGAGTGAAGAGCAGGTCAACGAGCGGCTGAATACCCTGCTGGAGCGCGAGGCAAGCCAGGTACTGAAGCGGGCCGAGCAAGAGCAGGTGTCGTTTCGTCACGCGGCGTACTGTCAGGGCATCGAGCGGATTGCCGAGGCGATCATGGCCCGCGGCAACTGCCAGGACTGCCGCTAGTCCACGGTGTCGAGGCGTCATGACGGCATGACGATGGCATGAAAAAGGCGGGCCACCAGGGCCCGCCATGCAAGGTTGCTCGCGCGTATCAGTCGCGGTCGATCTCGGTGATCTGGAACGAACCCTGACGCATCTTGATGTCCAGTTCGCGGCCATTCTGGTCGCGCCCTTCGATGTCGATGCTGCCGCTCTTGTTGATCTCGATCTCCTCGAACTCCGTCATGCCTTCTTGGCTGGCGATATTGAGCGCCTGACGTACATCGTCTTCGGTCATGCCCCAGGCACCGGTGATCAAACGCTTGCGCTCTTCTTTCAGGGTATCGCCGTTATCCAGCGAGAACTCGATATCGGCATACCACTCATCGTCCAGCCAGCCTTCGACTTCGGCGCGCCCACGGCTCTTGACGCTGATCTCTTCATAGTGCGTAAAACCATAATCGCTGGCGTAGGTCAGAATGTCGTCGATGCGATCCACCGGCTGGGTATCGGCATACACGGTGCTGGCGGCTGCGCTCAGTAGCAGGGCAGAGGCAGGAATCATCAGCATTTTTTTCATGGCGTTCATCACAAGCTCCTTTTTTCACGATATGTCAGTTGAAGCGACGAGACAGTTATAGCAGCCGGGGTCTTACCGGAAGCTGACAAAGTCGTTCATCTACCGTTCATGTTGACTTTGGCATGCTGGCATCATGAAAACCATGACCGCTTTCCTACGCTCCTTACGCACCTGGCCCCGCCTTCGGGTGATGGCCTGCGCGTTGGCGCTTGTCTGGATGGGTAACGCCATTGGCGACCAGCCCTGGCAAGCGCTGCACGGTGAAGTGGGGCGCGGCGATGTGGTGCCGCTGGAAACGATACTCGACTGGCTCGAAGAGCGTTACATTGGCGATATTCTGGAAATCGAGATCGACCGGGACGACGGGCTGGTGGAGTATGAGATCAAGATGCTGGGGCCCCAGGGGCAGGTGGTCGAGTTCGAATTCGATGGTCACAGCGGCCAGTTGATGAAGATCGAAGGTGTCCGCATTCGCGAGATGCAGCGTAACCCATGAAAGGATAGCGTGATGAAGTGTTTGCTGGTAGAGGATGACCAGGCGCTTGCCCGTGAGCTGAGCCAGGCCCTGCGTGAAGGCGATTGGATCGTCGAGCGAGCCGAAAATGGTCAGGAAGCCGACTTTCTGGTGCGTACGGAAGCCTACGATACGGTGATCCTGGACATCGGCCTGCCGGATGGCGATGGCACCCGCTGGCTCTCCTCCTGGCGGGAGGATGGCATCGACCTGCCGGTGCTGATCTTGACCGCTCGCGAGCGTTGGGCCGACAAGGCCGCGGGGTTTACTGCCGGGGCCGATGACTACGTGACCAAACCCTTCGAGCCCGCCGAAGTGCTGTTTCGGCTGCGCGCCCTGGCGCGACGCACCCATGGCCACGCCCACCCGGTGCTACGGGTAGGCGAGTTGAGCCTGGATACCCACACCCAGCACGTTACCCTGGCAGGCAGGCCCGTCAGCCTGACCGCCCAGGAAACCCGTCTGCTGAGTTATCTCATGCATGCCGCGCCGCGGGTAGTAAGCCGCAGTGAGCTCTCGGAGCACGTCTATGACCGTGACCACGAGCCCGACTCCAACGTCATCGACGTGCAGGTCAGCCGCCTGCGGCGCAAGCTGGGTGCCTGGCGTATCGCCACCCTGCGCGGCCAGGGGTATCGCCTGCTGGCCGATGAGCCCGACACGCCATGAGCGCTGCCGAGCTGCATTGGCGTCAACGCTGGGCCAGCCGCTCCATCCACCTGCGCTTGCTGCTGGCAGCGCTGCTGATCGTGCTATTGGCCCTGCCGGTGGCGGGTGGGCTGCTGGCCCATCATTATCGTAGCGCCGCCGTGAACGCGTTCGACGAGCGTCTCGAAGCGACGCTCAACGTGATCATTGCCGGTGTTGCCTACGACCCACTGAGCCAACAGCTGCGCTATGAACGTGCCTTGGGCGACCCCCGCTTCGAATACGTGTTTTCAGGCTGGTATTGGCAGATCACCGACAGCGAGCAGCACACGGTGGCGTCGCGCTCGCTATGGGATCAGCGGCTGTCCGTGACCCACAGCGAACAGGTGTCTGCACGGACCTTGCCAGGGCCTAGAGGGCAGCAGTTGCGAGTGGTGGAGCGGGATATCTATCTGGCGCCTTTGGAATCGCCGCTGCACGTCAGCGTGGCCGCCCGTGACGATGCCCTGGTGGCTGAAATCCAGGCCTTCCAGCGCATGCTGTGGTTAGGCCTGCTGGGGCTTGGCGCGGTGTTGCTGGGGGTGCTGGCGCTCCAGGTGCGTTGGGGGTTGGCGCCGTTACGGCGCATGAATGCCAACCTGCGCGACGTGGAGCAGGGCCGTGCCGAGCAATTGGATACCCGACTGCCGCAAGAGCTGGCCACCCTGGCCAGCTCCATGAACGCCGTATTGGCGCGCGACCAGCGGCTGATCGAGCGCGGACGCTATACGGCGGGTAATCTGGCCCACGCCCTCAAGACGCCGCTCAGCGTCATGCGTCTGCTGGTGAAGCAGCTGCCCAGCGACAGCCGAGCCACCTGGGACGTAGAGCTTTCGCGAATCGACAATGCGGTGCGTCACCACCTGGCCCGGGCCTCGGCGGCCGGGGACAGCGGGCGCTTCGCCGCCATTGACCTGCAGGCCACCCTGGCGCCGCTGATGAGCGGATTGGCGCGTCTTGCCCAGCGGCGGCACATCACCCTGACGCAGACCGTGGATAGCCAGATGCGGGTACACCTGGACGACCAGGACCTGCAGGAGATGGTGGGCAATTTGCTCGATAATGCCCTGCGCTGGGCCAGCCAGACGGTGCATGTGAGCTTTCAGGCGCAGCAAGGCGTATTGAGGCTGACGGTGAGCGATGACGGCCCCGGCATGACCGCCGAGGAGTGCCAGGAGGCCGTGCAGCGCGGCAAGCGCTTGGATGAGCAGCGTTCCGGGAGTGGGCTGGGGCTGGCCATCGTGGCCGATCTGGTGGCCCTGTATGGTGGGCAGATGCGCCTGCAGCGCGCCGAACAGGGCGGGCTGGAGGTGGTGATCGAACTACCCGTGCTGGCCGCGCGGGCCTGAAGGAGCAACGATGATCGACGTCACCGAAACACTGCCTGACGTACTGGTGGGTCCGCTGCTGCGTCGCTTGTCGCCGTCACGCCTGGTGATGTGGCTGGTGGCCACGCGACCGCTGGCTCTCCAGCTGGTTCTGTTTCCGGACACCCCCGACCAGCAAACCTACCCACTGTCTCGCCAGGATCACCAATGTGTGGCCATCGGCGAGCGGGCCTACCTGTACTGCATCGACCTGAGCTTGCCCAGGGCACTGCCCACCGATATACGCATCGCCTACGACCTGCAGGTACAGAGCCGCCAGGGCGTATGGCAGCGCCTTCCCGAGTGGGCACCGTGGTTATGTCACGCCGGGCAGGCCTACCCGGCCTTTGTGCTGGCATCGCGTCACCACCGCCTGATGCACGGCTCCTGCCGCAAGCCCCACCACGACAGCCCCGATGGTCTGGTGCGTGCCGATGCCTGGCTGGCCGAGCGCCAGGAAGCCCCTGGCGAGTGGCCTGCCTGGCTATTGATGACCGGTGACCAGGTCTACGTGGATGACGTGGCAGGCCCCACCCTGCGCGCCGTGCATGCACTCATCGCCCGGCTGGGGCTGGCCGATGAGCAGTTGGAAGGCGCCACGGTGAACGATAGCCAGGCGCTCTATGCGGCTCCCGAAACCTATTATCATCGCGAGTCGCTGCTGCCGGATGTCACCAGCAACGCGGCCCTGCGCGAGCGTTTCTTCGGTGGGGTGAAAAAGCCGGTGTTCACCTCGGCGCACGCCCAGAACCACCTGATGACCCTTGCCGAAATGCTGGCCATGTATTGTCTGGTCTGGTCGCCGACTCCCTGGCAGATCATTGCGCCCACGCCTCCCGAGCTGGCCGAGCAGGAGGCCGAAGCGTACCGTACCGAACAGGCGGTCATCGATGCCTTCGTGGCAGGTCTGCCCCAGTGCGCGCGGTTGATGGCCCACGTGCCCAGCCTGATGATCTTCGACGATCACGACGTCACCGATGACTGGAACCTGACCGCCGATTGGGAGCGCTGTGCTTATGGGCATCCGTTCTCCAAACGCATCATTGGCAACGCGCTGGTGGCCTACCTGCTTTGCCAAGGGTGGGGCAATGCCCCGGACAAACTCAACCCGCTGCTGCATCAGGTCGGCACGTTGTTCGATGGGTCGGGCACCTTGAACCCCCAGGCCCAGGACAGCGTGATCGAGCGGCTTCTGCGCTTTCAAGGGTGGGAGTTTCAGGTGCCAGGGGCCCCCGCGCTGATCGTGCTCGATACCCGTACGCGCCGCTGGCGCAGTGAGCGCAACCCCAAACGGCCCTCCGGGCTGATGGACTGGGAGGCGCTCATGGAGATGCAGCAGGCGCTGTTGGGCACCCCCAGCGCGGTGATCGTCTCGCCTGCCCCGATGTTCGGGGTCAAGCTGATCGAGGGCATTCAAAAGCTGTTTACCCTGGCCGGCAAACCGTTGATGGTGGATGCCGAAAACTGGATGGCCCATCGCGGTGCCGCCAGCGTGCTGCTGCACATCTGGCGGCACTCCAAGACACCCGGCAACTACGTGATCCTGTCGGGCGACGTGCACTACTCCTTTGCCTACGACATCGTCGTACGCGGGCAGGAGCAGGCCCCGCATCTGTGGCAGATCACTTCCAGCGGCGTGAAAAATACCTTCCCTCGGCGGCTGCTGGATACCTTCGATCGGCTCAATCGTTGGCTATACGCGCCGCTGTCGCCCCTCAACTGGTTTACCCAGCGGCGCAAGCTCAGCATCTACCCTCGGGACCCCGAGCAGGCCAGCGCTGGCGAGCGGCTGTGGAATGCCAGCGGGATAGGCCTGGTCAGTCTCGACGAGAACGGGCGTCCCACCGATATTCGTCAGTTGGATGCCCGCGGTGGCGACGCGGTGTTTCCGCCGCCGGACATCCCCGGCATGAAGGCGCCCACCGGTGGTTCGTCATGAAAATGTCATGTAAATGACGCACGCTTGCTGCCCTGGCACCTTCCTGATGGAGTTGACAAGTCATAGGGATCGTTGACGTTTGACAGGGCAGCAGGCACATGACCGCACAAGAAACTCAGTGGCTTCACCAGATTATCGCGGCAGAAGAGCTGCACGTACTTTTTCAGCCCATTGTCGATGCCAATCAGCAGGCCATTTATGGCTACGAAGCGCTGATCCGTGGCCCCAGCACCTCTCCGTTGCATTCACCGCTAAGGCTGTTCGACGTGGCGACCCAGGCTGGTCTGCTGGTGGAGCTGGACCTGCTTTGCCGACGGCTCGCCATTCGCCGTTTTGCCGAACTCGCACTCCCTGGGCTGCTGTTCCTCAACGTCATGCCGCTGACCATCGTCGAGCGTGATTTCCGCGAGGGGCTGACGCTGGGCTTCATTCAGGAGAGTGGCCTGCCGCCGGAGCGGGTGGTGATCGAGCTGACCGAGCACGTGCCCATCCACGATTACGACCTGATGCGCCAGGCGGTGGCCCACTACCGCGACATGGGGTTTCAGGTGGCCCTGGATGACCTGGGGGCCGGTCACTCCAGCCTGCGCCACTGGGCGGAGCTGCGCCCGGATTTCGTCAAGCTGGACCGCCATTTCATTTCCGGCATCGATCAGGAGCCCGCCAAGCGGGAGTTTCTGCGCTCGATACTGGACGTCGCCAAAAGCCTCGACTGCCAGCTCATCGCAGAAGGGGTCGAAACCGCGGCAGAGCACCTGTGCCTGTGGGAGCTGGACCGTGGATTGGCGCTATTGCAGGGTTTCTACTTCGCACGTCCCAGCGTTCAGCCGCCTGTTCAGCTCAATACGCTGCTGCCCGCCACCACGCAATTGAAAACTCCCGCCGGGCGTACGGCGCATACCATCCTGCGCAGCGTGGAGGCCGTGGCGCCCAGTGTGTCAGTGCCCACGTTGGCGGAACGGTTTCGTGAAACGCCGCATCTGCGCTGCGTGGCCGTGATCGAACAGGGCGTGCCCATTGCCGTGGTGCGGCGCAACGGGTTCCTGACGCTGTTCACCAACCCTTATAGCCATTCGCTGTACGCCAAGCGCTGCGTGCTGGACATCGCCGATCGCAAGATGCTGGTGGCCGCCGCCGACATGCCCCTGGAAACGCTGAGCCAGCAGCTGACCGACAGCCGCGACATCGAACAGGAGGACTTCGTCATCGTCGATGGCGAAGGGCAGTATCTGGGTATGGGCAATATCGTCGATTTGCTGCGCGAGATCACCGCCATCCAGGTGCGTCAGGCGCGCCATGCCAATCCACTCACCGGGCTGCCCGGTAACATCCTGATCAATGAAACCCTCACGGCCTATCTGAGCCAGGGCAATGGCTTTGCCGCTGCCTACGTGGATCTGGATAACTTCAAGGCGTTCAACGATGCCTATGGTTATGCCCGCGGGGACCATGTGATCATCTCGCTGTCGCGGCTGCTGCAGGCTCAGGTGGAAAGCGCGGGGGGCTTCATCGGACATATCGGTGGCGACGACTTCATGATGCTGTTACCGCTGGAGCACTGGGAGAGCGTGTGCCAGCAGATTCTGGCCTCCTTCGAGGTCATGGCCCCGAGTTTCTACGAGGAAGAGGACCGCCAGAGAGGCGGGCTTTCCATCGAAAGCCGTCAGGGAGGCGTCAGCTTTTTCCCTTTCGTCAGCGTGTCGGTAGCCGTCAAGCCCATCAGTGACCCGGGCCACTGCAAGGCCCTGGACATTGCCAGCCAACTCTCCGAACTCAAGCACCAGGCGAAGAAGATTGCCGGGAACAGCCTGTTCGTGGAACGGCGTGGCTGCTGCGTGGAGCAGTGAGCCGACAAAGCAGCAGGTCGTTCACGCGGGTGTCATGTAGACGTCACGAAGTTGTCACCCGCCAGACCCGCCGCTGTCATCTTGGGGCGTCAGGATACATCCACCTCTTACTACCCCGTTAGGTGATCCATGCAATCCTCTCGTCTCTCTACCGTGTCACTCTCGCGCACCCTGATCAGTGCTGCCGTTGCCAGTGCCTTCGCTTTCAGTGCGATGAATGCGGCTGCCGACCTCTCCTCACGCTACGTGGACAACGATGGCGACATGGTGGCCGATATCCCCAGCGATGAGTCTCGGTTGGTCGATCCGGACACGCTGGTCTTTGCTTACACGCCGGTTGAAGACCCGGCGGTCTACGCCGACGTATGGGCGGGTTTTCTGGATCACCTGAGCGAAGCGACGGGTAAACGCGTTCAATTCTTCCCGGTGCAGTCGAATGCTGCCCAGCAGGAAGCGCTGCGCGCTGGCCGTCTGCACGTGGCTGGCTTCAACACCGGTGGCGTACCGGTGGCGGTCAACTGTGGCGGCTTCCGTCCCTTCGCCATCATGGCGGCCGAAGATGGCAGCTACGGTTACGAAATGGAGATCATCACCTACCCCGGTAGCGGTATCGACGGCATGGAAGACCTGCAGGGTCGTCAGTTGGCCTTCACTTCCGAAACGTCCAACTCGGGCTTCCGCGCACCGTCCGCGCTGCTGCGCTCCGAGTACGGTCTGGAAGCCGGTGATGACTTCGAAACGGCGTTCTCCGGCTCCCACGACAACTCCATCCTGGGCGTCATCAACAAGGATTACGATGCGGCGGCCATTGCCAACTCCGTTGCCCATCGCATGCTGTCACGGGGTGTCATCAACGAGGGTGACTACGAGGTGATCTACACCTCCGAAACCTTCCCCACCACGGCATACGGCACCGCCCACAACCTGACGCCCGAACTGCAGCAGCAGATTCAGGATGCGTTCTTCAGCTACGACTGGGAAGGCACCGCCCTGCAGGCGGAGTTCGAGAACTCAGGCGAAGCGCAGTTCATTCCCATCAGCTATGAAGAGCACTGGTCGGTCATCCGCACCATTGCCGATGCCAATGGCGTCACTTACGACTGCGATTGATTCCAGCGCTGCGTGACCCTGTCGGCCAGGAGGGCAACCTTCTGGCCGACGCGTTATGGGGTCGAGTCAGTTGAACGTTTTGAGCGACAAGCAAACGAGGCATTCCACATGTTGACACTCACTGGCGTTGGCAAGCGTTACCCGACGGGCGACCGCGCGCTGACCGATATTCACCTATCGCTGCCCAAAGGCCAGGTGATGGCGCTGATTGGGCCATCGGGTGCAGGCAAAAGTACCCTGATCCGCTGCGTCAATCGTCTGGTGGAACCCAGCCAGGGCAGTATCCGCCTGGAAGAGACCGAACTGACCAAACTGTCGGGCAGCCGCCTGCGTCACGCACGTCGCTCCATGGGCATGATTTTTCAGGAATACGCCCTGGTGGACCGGCTGACCGTCATGGAAAACGTGCTGTCGGGCCAACTGGGCTATGTCGGCTTCTGGCGCAGCTTCTTGCGCCGCTACCCCCAGGAAGCCGTTGCTGAAGCATTTCGTCTGTTGGAGCGGGTGGGCTTGCCCCATGCCATCGACAAGCGCGCCGATGCGCTGTCGGGTGGCCAGCGCCAGCGTGTCGGCATCGCCCGCGCACTGCTGCAAAGCCCCAAGTTATTGCTGGTGGATGAACCCACCGCCAGCCTGGACCCCAAAACCTCGCGCCAGATCATGCGTCTGATTCGCGAGCTGTGCGCCGAGCGCGAGCTGGCTGCCATCATCAACATTCATGACGTGGCTCTGGCGCAGCAGTTTGCCGACCGCATCGTGGGCCTGCGTGCCGGACAAATCGTCTTCGACGGCAAGCCCAGCGAACTCACCAGCGAGATCCTCACCACCATCTATGGGGAAGAGGACTGGGACACCACGCCCGAGCCCGCCGACGAAGAAGATGAGCCATCGCAGGTAGCCCTTGCGCCCACATCGGCAGCGCCCACGTCGGCAGCCAAAGCACACCATGACGCGCGGCCGCTCACCCAGGTTGCCAGTGGAGGCGCGCTATGAGCACGGCAGACGCCACGGCGCGCCAGCAAGCTGCGCGCCAGGGTCAGTGGCGGCGTTTGCCGCTGATCGAAAACCCACGGTTGCGCTGGGGCCTGGCCATTGGTGTGGTGGTGTATCTGGTGCTGGCGCTGTCGTCGGTGCAGGTCAACTGGGCGCGGGTGGCGGAAGGCTCCGGTCGAGCGCTCAACTTTCTAGGGGCCTTTTTGCAGCCCGATTTCCTCAGCCGCCAGAACGACATCATCGCCGGGCTGATGGAAAGCCTGACCATGACGCTGACCTCCACCGTGATCGGCGTCTTGCTGGCGATTCCGGTAGGGCTGGGCGCGGCACGCAACATTGCCCCGCTGCCCATCTATACCCTGTGCCGCGCCATCATTGCCATCTCGCGGACGTTTCAGGAGATCATCATCGCCATTCTGTTCGTGGTGATGTTCGGCTTCGGGCCGTTTGCGGGCATGCTGACGCTGGCCTTCGCCACCATCGGTTTCATGGCCAAGCTGTTGGCAGAAGATATCGAGGACCTGGACTGGAAACAGGTCGAAGCCGTGCGTGCCACGGGGGCAAGCTGGTGGCAAACCATGAACCATGCGGTGCAGCCGCAGGTGATGCCGCGCTTGATCGGGCTCTCCATGTACCGTCTGGACATCAATTTCCGTGAATCGTCGGTGATCGGCATCGTCGGCGCGGGGGGCATTGGCGCCACGCTGAACACCTCGCTGAGCCGTTACGAATACGGCACTTCGGCGGCGATCCTGCTGATCATCATTGCCATCGTGCTGATGAGTGAATACGCCTCCAGCCATGTGCGCCGCTGGACCCAGTAGCGCTGCGATGCCTTAACCCGTAAAGGAAATTTCCATGCCCGTTTCGAGTTCCCCCCAAGGCGTGCCGCAGTGGCAGCGGCGCACCACCCGTGCCCAGTGGCTCCAGTATGTGGCCTGGCTGGCAGGTATCTGCCTTTTCCTGCTCTGCTGGAAAGTGATCTCCGACAACACCATGTGGGTGTTCGTGGAGGATGCTGGCCGCCAGGGCAGTGACCTGATCAACCGCATGATGCCGCCCCGGTGGGAGTACGCCAGTGTCCTCTGGAAGCCCATGTGGGACACCCTCAACATCGCCACGCTAGGCACCGCGCTGGGCATCGTCATGGCGTTTCCGGTGGCGTTTCTGGCGGCTCGCAACACGACGCCCCACCCCCTGGTGCGCAGCCTGGCGTTGACCATCATCGTTTCGTCACGCTCCATCAACTCACTGATCTGGGCGATGCTGCTGGTGACCATTCTCGGCCCCGGCGTGCTGGCGGGCATCATTGCCATTGCGCTACGCTCCATTGGGTTCGTGGGCAAGCTGCTCTATGAAGCCATCGAAGAGATCCACCCCACGCCCGTCGAGGCCATCAGCGCTACCGGGGCGAGCCGCCTGCAGGTCATGAACTACGGCGTGTTGCCCCAGGTGATGCCCGCGTTCGCCGGTATCAGCGTGTACCGCTGGGATATCAACATTCGTGAGTCCACGGTGCTGGGGCTGGTGGGCGCAGGCGGCATCGGGCTGCAGCTCAACGCCTCGATCAACAGCCTGGCCTGGAATCAGGTCAGTGTCATCTTCGTGCTGATCTTTGCCACCGTGCTGGTGTCCGAGTGGGTCTCTGCCCGCGTGCGCCACGCCATCATCTGACCGGGAGATACCATGCGCTTTCCTGATGCCGACATCATGACCATCGACCTGATGCGCCACGGTGAGCCACTGGGTGGCCGCATGCTGCGCGGCAGCACCGACCACCCCCTCAGCGAAACCGGTTGGCAGCAGGCCACGGCGGCCGTGATGCGTCACACGGTCGATGGCAGGCCGCCGTTCGATGCCATCGTCAGTTCCCCCCTGGCGCGCTGCCATGAGTTTGCCTTGTGGTTGGGGGAGGAGTTCGACCTGCCCGTGCAGGTGGACGATGACCTGGCCGAGCTCTATCTGGGACGCTGGGAAGGCAAGACCCATGACCAGGTGTTTGCCGAGGAGGGGCACGCGCTGATGAACGCCTTCTGGCACGATCCCACCACGGCAGCGCCGCCGGAAGGGGAAAGCCTGGCGGCGCTGGATGCCCGGGTGAGTGAAGCATGGCAGCGCCTGCTGAGCCGCCCGCCGGGCAAGCACGTGCTGGTGGTGGCGCATCTGTTCGTCTGCAATGCGCTGCTGCGTCAGGTGATTGCCCAGCCGCTGACCCACGGGCTGGTGATGGACCTGCCTTACGCCGCCATGAGTCGACTACGCCACGAGCGCCATGCGCTGGGCGAAACGACCTTCGTGGAGTGGATCGGTCGCTGAGATGCGTTGCCTGATACGCCCTTTCGGATGCTCTCCCGTATAGGCGGCTAGCGGGCACGCGTGACCTGGGCCATGATAGAGACACCCTATCGAGGCTTCTCAGGAGTGCCCCATGCCGTTTGCCCGCGTTTATTCCCTCCTGTCTCTGGCCCTGCTGTTAGTACTGGCCGGTTGTGCCAGCAAGGACGTGGCTCCCCCTGCAAAGCCTCCCGTGCAAGGGGGCATGTCACTGGAGCGTGCGCTGATTCTCTCTTATGCCCAGCAATCCATCGGCATTCCTTATCGCTTTGGCGGCAACTCACCGGATGGTCTGGACTGCTCTGGTCTGGTCGAAATGACCTACCGCGCTGCCGGGTTGCGTGTGCCCCGCACGGCGGACGGCCAGTACCGCGCTCTGCCTCGTGTCGATGCCCCCCGCCCAGGCGATCTGCTGTTCTTTGGCGAGGGCAGCAAGGCCACCCACGTGGGCATTTATGGCGGTAATCGCCAGATGATCCATGCCCCGGGCAGTGGCCGTGCCGTGGTCAGCGTTCCGCTGGATATCGACTACTGGCAGCAGCGTTTTCTGGGCGCGGCCTCCCTGGCGCCCTAGCAGCAACCGAAAAGGCTCCGGTAATCACACGTTGCCTTTGCGAATGCCGGCACGCGCGTTGATAGAGCGCTGTTGCCGCCAGGAACATAGCGGGCAAGACGGTGTTAATATGGCGAAAAGTCATTAAATTAACGCTGTTTAGACGAGGAGAGCAGAGACGCATGTGCCCGCCCTTGAATGACCCAAAGGAGCAGTCTTTGCCTCACACCGCTACGTCTGCCCATGCGCAAGCCTCGGCGTGGCGCGTGGCAATGTCCACGCTGGATACACAAGACACTGCCTCGCCCAGCGAGTCGGCATTTCGCTATGCCAATGAAGCCATTATCATCACCAATGCCGATAACCGCGTGATGGAGGTGAACCCGGCGTTCAGTGAGCTCACGGGGTTGGCGCTGGACGATGTGCGGGGCAAGACCCCGGAAACGTTCAGTATCCTGCCGCTGGACGACCACCGCAGCGTACGTTTGATGCGTGAAGAGCTGCAGCTACGTGATCGCAGCAAAAGCCAGGTCAGCTACCGCAGCCATGATGGTCAGTTCTATCCTGGCATGATGTCGATCAATCGCGTCCGCGACACCCAGGGTCGGGTGGACCACCATGTCATGGTGCTGGCAGACCTGTCGGCCATTCCTGCCCATGCGCGGCACCTCAACCGCGAAGTCTATTTCGATGCCTTGACCGGTTTGCCCAACCTGCAGCTGTTGACGCAACTGATTCAGGAGTCGATTCAGCACGCGGAAAACCAGCAGCAGACGCTGGCGGTATGCTCACTGGATATCGACCACTTTCAACTCATCAACGAGCGTCTTGGTCTTCCGGTGGGGGACGAGCTGTTGTCGGCATTTGCGCAGCGCCTCAGCCACTTGCTGTTCGGTGATGACGTGCTGGCCCGCATTGGGGGCGACGAGTTCGTCTTGCTGCTGCATCATGGGGTCGATGACGTGTTTTTCGAGAAGCTGCTGGCCTCCATTCGTCAGCCGCTGATGATCGAAGGGCAAACCGTTTACTTGACCGCGAGCCTGGGCATCACCCGTTATCCCCATGATCATGTGCAGGGGGATGTGCTGTTGCGCCACGCCAACCAGGCCATGTATCGCGCCAAGCAGCGCGGGCGCGATACCTATCACTTTTTCGACCCTCATCACGACCGTTTGCTGCAAGTCCGCCATGAGCAGCGCCAGCGTTTCATGGATGCCCTGACCCACGATGAGCTGCGACTACACTATCAGCCCCAGGTGGACATGCGCAGTGGTCAGGTCGTCGGCGTGGAGGCATTGATCCGCTGGCAACATCCCGAACGCGGGCTACTGTCACCGGCGCAGTTCCTGCCCGCCATCGATGCTACACCGCTGGAAATCGACCTGGGTGAATGGGTAATCGAGCAGGCACTGCGCCAGTTGGCGAGCTGGCAAGTGGCCAACATCGTCCTGCCCATCAACGTCAACATCAGCCCCGCACACCTGCTGACCAGCCAGTTCAGCCAGCGTCTGGCCGCGCTGTTGGCACGCTATCCTTCCGTCTCGCCTGCGTTGCTGAAACTCGAAGTGCTGGAAAGCGCGGCCATGCATGATGTGACCGCCGCGCTGAAAACCATGGCGCACTGCCAAGCACTGGGCGTCAGCTTTGCGATCGATGATTTTGGCACCGGATTCTCATCGCTGACCCATCTGCGTCAACTGCCGGTCAACTTGATCAAGATCGATCAGAGTTTCGTGCGTGACATGCTGGTGGATCATGATGACATGGCGATTGTCGAAAGCGTCATTTACATGGCCAACCGCTTTCAGCGGCCGATGCTGGCCGAGGGGGTCGAAACCCTCGAACATGCCAGGGCGCTGATGGTATTGGGCTGCGAGCTGGCCCAGGGCTATGGTATCGCTCGGCCGATGCCGCCCGAAGCGCTGCCGGGCTGGCTTGAGCAGTGGCCGCTACGCGATGACTGGCATGGTTTGAGCCGCCTGCAGTGAGGCAGGTGGCTCAGGCGGCCTGCTCGGAGGATGGGGGCATGGGCTCGGTCGGATCACTGGGCTCGCCCCCTCGGGCCTGGTTCATCTCGCTTTGCTCTCGGGCAGCTTCAAGGCGGGCTTCCAGCAGGTACTGACGCGCTTGGGCGGCCACCTGCAGGTCCTTGGGTGAGGGGTCGGCGGGGGCAAGGGCTGCGGCAATCACGGTCTGCATTTTTTCGATGGTGGCCTGGGGGTCCCCAGGCACCGGGCCATAGTCGATGGACACTTCACCCGCGACCGCATAGCGCTGCCCATCAGGGCCGATTTCGTACTCGTAGGTGGCGCCTCCCGTATAAGGCCCGCCAACGGTTTGGTGCGCCATTTCGTGCTGGCGCACCGCGCGATCGGTCTGTTTGAGCTGCTCCAGCTGCTGGATCTCTTCGGGTTCCAGTGGGGTGCCGTCGGGGCGGGTGGGGCCCGCCGTTGCCGAGGCCGTTTCATCGCTGGCAGCTTCCTCGTCGGCATCGCCTGTGCGCTGGGCTTGGGGTTCGGCAGTGACCCGTGCGTTGGGCAGGGTCGGCGAAGGCCAGAGCGTTGCGCTGTAGGAAGCGCCGAGTGATGAAAGATCCATGAGCAGTTACCGATATGATGATCGTATCCAGTATGATGCAGTATCAGCGACACTACTCGATTACGCAACGCCATGCCTTCCATTGACGTGATGATCCATTTGACGGCAGCCGAATGCCTAGCCCATTACGAAGGGCAGTACGACAACGTGCGCGCGCGCAGCGTGGATGGCCGCTGGGTGATCTTCCCGGCCACTGCATTGCGCCGCGTAGTGGGACGTGACGGCGTGAATGGCGTGTTTCGACTGTTCTTTACCGATCAGGGTAAATTCCACGATATTGTGCCTTTGGCACCGCATGCCTAGCTGTGCCCGTGGGGTTTTCTCTCTATAATGTAGCCGTGTGCTTCAGGCGTACCCACCTGAATGCCTGCAACCCGCCTACCCGGCAGTGGTTGCCTACTTATCAGGAGATCACCCATGTCTACCTCACCTGTCACCTTGATGGTGGCGCGACGTGTGGCCAATGGCCGCTATCAGGACTTCATCCGTTGGCTCAACGAAGGCCGTGAGTTGGCTGCCGACTTTCCGGGCTATCTGGGCTCAGGGGTGCTGGCACCGCCCCAGGACGATGACGAATATCAGATCATTTTCCGTTTCGAAAGCGCAGCGCGACTCGCTTCCTGGGAGCACTCCGCTTCGCGCCATGCCTGGCTGCAGCGCGGAAAAGGGCTCTACGATGCACCTCACGAGCACCGCGCCACCGGTCTGGATAGCTGGTTCAACGTGGCCCCCAATGGCGCTGCGCCCCCGCGTTGGAAACAAGCCGTCGCTGTCTGGCTGGCATTTTTTCCTGTCTCACTGCTGTTTCACTGGCTGTTTGGTAGCCTGCTGGCCGAGTGGGCGCTGATTCCACGCGTGTTGCTCAGTACGCTGGTGCTGACGCCTGTGATGGTGTTTGTATTTATTCCGCTTTCAACGCGGTTGCTGGCGCCTTGGCTGCAGGGTAAATGGTCACCGAGGGATATGATTCACCGGATGTGGCAACAGTACAGGACATGACTCGTGACGATTCTTATGGTCACTATTTTTAGTGATTATTATAATTAAAAACAGTTGCTTAAGATTTGTCTAAAATGTTCTGGAAGACGTTTTTCGCAAAGACGTGCTAAATATTCTCAGTGCGTGGATGTCTCTATGGGGTTCAACGCTGCAATAGTGCTAAGCTGGAATCATCAAGCTAACGCGTGCAGTCAATGGATGCTGGTATCAGCCTAAACGCTGAGTACCAAGTCGCCTTATGGAGTAGTCATGATCCGCGTACATCATCTGGAAAAATCACGTTCTCACCGAATTTTATGGCTGTTGGAGGCTCTCGAACTGGAGTATGACATCGAGGTCTATCAGCGCGATCCGAAAACACAGCAAGCCCCTGACGCCCTTAAAAAAGTGCACCCGTTGGGCAAGTCACCCGTGATTACCGATGGCGAACTGACCGTCGCCGAGTCGGGGGCAATCATCGATTATCTGGTCAACCGATACGGAAAAGAACGTTTCCAGCCCTCGGCGGAGAACAGTAACGAGTGGGTTAATTATCGTTACTGGATGCATTATGCCGAAGGCTCTTTAATGCCGCTGTTGGTGATGGGATTGGTATTTAGTCAAATTCCTAAACAATCGCCGTGGTTCGTCAGGCCCATTGCCCAGGGTATTAGCGGCACTGTTCAAAAACGCTTCCTGCAACCACAGTTGAAACAACATCTTGGCATGATCGAGTCGCACTTGAAGGCCCACGGCAATTTTGCCGGTGAGTTCCCGAGCGGTGCGGACGTTCAAATGAGCTTTCCTATGCAGGCCGTGGCCGCCACCCAATCGCTGGATGCCTTTCCGGCGATTACCGCCTTCGTGGCACGTATTCAGCAGGACCCGGCCTGGCAACGGGTCGTGGAACGCGCAGGGCCACTGACCATGCCCGGTGAGTGACCGCTGCCATGCTGCGCAACGTCGATGGGCGTGCTAGACAGGCCGTTTACCAAGGTTTTCTGATGGTGGTGCTGTTCGGTATGGCATCTCCAACGCTGGCCGCAGAAATGCTGCGTGTCGGGGTTTATCACAACCCGCCTAAACTGTTTACGGACGACCAGGGGCAATTGCGTGGTGTGCTGGGTGAGCTGCTCTCGGCAATGGCCTTGAAAGAGCAGTGGCAGCTGGAAAGCGTCTCGTGTGATTTTCAACAGTGCCTGACGCTGCTGGAGCAGGATGCCATCGACCTGTTGCCGGACTTGGCGTGGAGCGAAGAGCGTGCCCAGCGCTTCGCCTTTCATGCCGAGCCCGTCATGCACAGTTGGTCACAGCTCTATCAGCCCAGCGACAGCCGCGTCGAGGCCATTCTGGACCTCGAACAACAGCGTGTTGCGGTGGTGGAGGGCTCCATCCAGCAAAGCTATCTGTTGACCGTGACGCAGCGCTTCGACATCGACGTGATGTGGCTGCCGGTGGATAGTTTCGCGGCGGGTTTTCAGGCAGTGGCGCTGGGGGATGCCGATCTGGTGGCCTCCAATCATCTGTTTGGTGACTGGCGCGCCAATGACTATGGTTTGCGTGAAACGCCGATCATTTTCCAGCCTTCACGGCTCTTTATGCCGCTTCGCCTAGCCTGGACAGCCACATTCTCGAGCGCATCGACGCCACCCTGGTGGAGTGGAAAAACGACGCTGCTTCGACGTACTACGAGACGCTGAGCGCTTGGCGCCCCCACAGCCTGCCTGCACCCTTGGCGCCACGTTGGCTATGGTGGCTGGGTGGCGTGTTGATCGTGGTATTGGTGATAGCGCTGGCGGGCAATGTCCTGCTGCGGCGACGGGAGAGCCTCAACCGGCAGCAGCTCTCTACTCACGAGCATATGCTGACCAGTATTCTGGATAGCGTGGATGCCTATATCTACATCAAGACCCCTGACCTCAAATACCGCTATGTGAACCATCAGATCTGTGACCTGTTTGCTCGGCCGGTCGATCAGATCATCGGCCAGGGGGACGATGCCTTTTTCGATGCGGCCAGCGCTGCAGAAATGGCCGAGGTAGACCGTCGGGTGCTGGCGACAGGCAAGAAAACGACGGTCGAAGAGCATAACGTGCTCCAGGGGGAAGAGCGGGTGCGTACCTTCCTTTCGGTCAAAATGCCGCTGGTCATGTCTCCGGGAGAAGCGCCCAGCCTGTGCGGTATTTCCACCGAGGTGACCGATTACCTGGAGATGCAGTCGCGTACCCATCATCTGGCGTTTTATGATGCCTTGGCCGGTTTGCCCAACCGTCGCCTGCTGCTCGAATCACTGGCCGAAGCCACCCACAGTACCTCTGGGGGCTACAGCGCCCTGCTGATCGTGGACCTCGACAATTTCCGTCTGGTCAACGACATACAGGGCCACGACAGCGGCGACCAGCTGCTCGTCAACGTGGCAGAAAACCTGCAGCAGCGGTTGACTCAGGATGCGATCTTGGCACGCTTCAGCAGCGATGAGTTCGTGATTCTGATCAATCGGCTTGGCGAGCAGCAGCATGAGGCTGCTTCCTACGTCGAGCGCGTGGCTCGGCAGTTGCTGGACACCATTTCGCAGTTGCGCAATGACCGAGCCCTACCGATCACGGCCAGCGTGGGGATCGCCCTTTTCGATGGCGCTGGCAACCCCATGAACGGGGTGTTGCAACAGGCCGACATGGCGCTGCAGCAGGCCAAATCATCCGGGGGCAATACGCTGCGTTTCTTCAATGTGGACATGCAGACCAGCGTATTGGAGCGGGCGAGCCTGGAAGGCGATCTGCACCAGGCGTTGCAGCGTCAGGAACTGGCGCTGCATTATCAGGTACAGGTGGATCATCAGGGAGTGACGACCGGCGTGGAAGCGCTGTTGCGCTGGTACCATCCCCAGCGCGGCTGGGTGTCGCCAGGCACGTTCATTCCGCTGGCCGAAGAAAATGGCTTGATCGTGCCCATTGGCTACTGGGTCTTGCGATGTGCATGCGAGCAGTTGGCCAAGTGGTCGAATCAGCCTTCCTACGCGTCGCTGACCGTCTCTGTGAACGTCAGCTCGGTGCAGTTCCAGCAGCCGGAGTTCGTGCGCAACGTGGAAGCCCTGTTGGCCGAAACCCAGGCGCCGCCGGGGCGGCTGGTGCTGGAAGTAACGGAAAGCCTGCTGATGCGAGAGCCCACGCGAGTGCGCAACACCATGCTCAAATTGAGGGCTCAGGGGATTCGCTTTGCGCTGGATGATTTCGGCACCGGCTACTCCTCCCTGAGCTACTTGAAACGCCTGCCTCTGGATGAGCTGAAGATCGATCAGTCTTTCATTCGTGAGCTGTTGACCGACAAGACCGATGCCGCCATCGTCGATACCACGATCCTTCTGGCGGTCAGCCTCGGGCTGACCGTGGTCGCCGAAGGTGTGGAGAAAAAGGAGCAGTTGGACTGGCTGAAAGGGCACGGCTGCTACCGTTATCAAGGCTACCTGTTTGGTCGTCCTACACCGATCGAGTATCTGTTCGAGTCCTACTAGCCGAGCGCGCGCAAGCCTTCGTCTCAAAACGCCTACCCCAGTGAAACGCCCACCACAGCAAAACGCCCACCCCATGGAGGGGTGGGCGTTGCCAGAACGGTGGTCAGGCCGTCAGTGCTCAGCCGTATACCGAAAAGCTGCCTGCGTTGAGCCACAGGTGCACGATGATGCTGGCAATGTAGCCCAGCAAGATGACCGGCGCCCAGCGCAGGTGCCCCATGAAGGTATAGTAGCCGCGTGCCTGGCCCATGACGGCCACGCCCGCCGCCGAGCCAATCGACAGCAGGCTACCCCCGACCCCGGCGGTCAGCGTGATCAACAGCCAGTGCCCGTGGGACATGTCCGGCTGCATGGTCAGTACCGCGAACATCACCGGAATGTTATCCACCACGGCTGACACGACACCCAGCGCAATATTGGCCCAGGTAGCGTCCCAGTTGGTGTACAGCGCGTCCGAGAGTAGCCCCAGGTAACCCATGAAGCCCAAGCCGCCCACGCACATGACCACCCCGTAGAAGAACAGCAGTGTGTCCCACTCGGCGCGGGCCACGCGGTTGAAGACGTCGAAGGGCACCACGCCGCCCAGTTGCTCAAGCTTTTTGTTGTCGCCCAGGCGGCTGTAGCGTTCGCGCTTGCGCTCCAGCGAACGGGGCAGGCTTTGGCGCAGGTAGTAGCCAAAGAACTGCAGATAGCCCAAGCCCGTCATCATGCCCAGTACCGGGGGCAGGTGCAGCAGCGTATGGCAGGCGACGGCGGTGGTGATGGTCAGCAGGAACAGCGCAATGATGCGGCGTGCACCGCGCTTGAGCTGCACGTCCTCATAGACACTGTTGGGTTTCTGGTTCTTGATGAACATGCTCATGATGACGGCAGGGATCAGGAAGTTGACCAGCGACGGAATGAACAGGATGAAAAATTCCTGAAACTGGATCAAACCGGCCTGCCAGACCATGAGTGTCGTGATATCGCCAAAAGGACTAAAAGCACCGCCCGCATTGGCAGCCACCACGATATTGATACACGCGAGATTGATAAAGCGTTTATCGCCTTCTGCCACTTTAGTAATAACGGCACACATCAAAAGTGCCGTGGTCAAGTTGTCGGCAATCGGGGAAAGCATAAAAGCCAAACCCCCGGTCAACCAGAATAGCGTGCGGTAATTGAAGCCTTTACGCAGCATCCATGAACGCAGTGCATCAAAGACTCGGCGCTCTTCCATGGCGTTGATATAGGTCATGGCGACCAGCAGGAACAGCATTAGCTCGGTGAACTCCAGCAGCGTCACCCGAAACGCATATTCCGACGTTTCCGACATGCCGTTCTGGACGTACACCCAGCCAATGAGTCCCCATATCACCCCCGCTGCCACCAGCACGGGCTTGGACTTGCGCATGTGGATCTTCTCTTCGGCCATGACCAGCGCGTAGGCCAGCACGAAGATGGCCACGGCAAAAAAGCCAATGGCAGAACTGGTCAAGTCGATCTCGCCCGTGACCGCAAAGGCGGCCGGGCTTGCCAGCAGTAGTAAAGCCGCTAACAAAAAAAGCCAGCCACGAGTCCATCGAGGCTGGCCAGGGTCATGATGCAACGTCAACATGGCGTGTTTATCCTTATAATGATGAGAAGAAAGGGGTTAATAAGCCACGCCAGTTTAACAACCTATATTGCATTGCAATACGGAATAAAACCGAATGAAAAGCGACATGACGTAAGCGATTACGTCTTTTTTTTGAAATTATCCGTTTCGCTAATAGTAAAGTACTCATAACAGTGTCATGAGTAACGGCTGTTGGGTCCCGCCCACTGCTTTAGTCGCCAATGAGCGGGAAAACGCTCGCTAGCGGGTCGCCATGGCCTCTTCCAGCCACCCCAGCTTCATTTGCGGCACCGACGCCAGCAGCGTCTGGGTGTAGTCGTCGAAGGGCGGGGCAAGTACCTCATCACGCTGTCCATAGCGGACGACCTTGCCCTGGTGCATCACCGCGATACTGTCGGCGATGGCTTTTACGGTGGCCAGGTCGTGGGTGATGAACAGATACGCCACGTTCTCTCTTTCCTGCAGACGCAGCAGCAGCTTCAGAATGCCGTCGGCCACCAGCGGGTCGAGCGCACTGGTCACTTCGTCGCAGATGATCAGCTTGGGCTTGGCCGCCAGGGCGCGGGCAATACAGACCCGCTGTTTCTGCCCCCCGGACAGCTCGGCGGGGTAGCGGTCGATGAAGCTTTCTCCCAGTTCGATCTCATCGAGCAGTTCGATGACCCGCTGGCGTCGCGCCTTGCCTTTCAGGCCGAAATAGAACGTCAGCGGGCGGCCGATGATGGTTTCCACCGTGTGGCGTGGGTTCATGGCCACATCGGCCATCTGGTAGATCATCTGCAGTTCACGCAGCGTCTCCTTGCCGCGCTCGCCCAGGGTGTTGGGCAGGGCCCGTGACTGGAAGCTGACCTGCCCCTGGTTGGGCGGCAGCAGGCCGGTGATCACCCGAGCCAGGGTCGATTTGCCCGACCCGGACTCCCCGACGATGGCCAGCGTCTGGCCAGGGCTGACCGCCATGCTGACCTCGTGAAGCACGTTGCCTGCACTGTTGCTGTAGGCGGCGCTGACCTGCTCGATGGCCAGGATCGGCGTGTCTTCCGGCGTCTTGGCCGCATGATCGATGGAGCGCACCGAGACCAGCGCCTGGGTGTAGGGCTCTTGAGGGGCCTCGATGATCTGTCGCGTCGGGCCGTACTCCACCATGGCGCCGTGACGCAGCACCATGATGTCGTCCGCCACTTGGGCCACCACGGCCAGGTCGTGGGTGATATACAGCGCGCCCACTCCCGTCTTGCTGATGGCATGCTTGATGGCGGCCAGAACGTCGATCTGGGTCGTCACATCCAGCGCGGTGGTCGGCTCATCGAAGATGATCAGGTCGGGCTCGGGGCACAGCGCCATGGCCGTCATGGCCCGCTGCAGCTGGCCGCCGGAGACCTGATGCGGGTAGCGGCTGCCAAAGTGTTCCGGGTCAGGAAGGCCCAGCTGGCGGAACAGCTCCACGGCGCGCGCTTCGGCTTCCTTGCGGCTGGCCAGGCCGTGGAGCAGGGTGGTCTCGATGACCTGTTCCATCAGCGTATGGGCAGGGTTGAACGCGGCGGCGGCCGACTGGGCCACGTAGCACACCTCTTTGCCGCGCAGCTGGCGCAGCGCCTTGGGCGAGCCGTCGAGAATGTTGCGGCCGTTGACCCAGACTTCGCCGCCCAGGCGTATGCCGCCCCGGCCATAGCCAGCCGGCGAGAGTCCGATGGTGGACTTGCCTGCCCCGGATTCGCCGATCAGCCCCAGCACCTTGCCACGCTCCAGCGTCAGGTCGACCCCTTTGACGATGTTGATCTCCTGGGGCGGCTCGCCGGGAGGGTAGGCGGTGGCATCGATGGTCAGGTTGCGAATCGTTAACAGCGTATCAGCCACTGCGGCCTCCTTTCAGATCAGTGGTGTGGCGCAGGATCCAGTCGGCCACCAGATTGACCGAAATCGCCAGCACGGCAATGGCGGCGGCGGGAATCAGGGCGGCGGGAACGCCGAACACGATGCCCTGTCGGTTTTCGCGCACCATGCTGCCCCAGTCGGCTTCCGGAGGCTGTACCCCCAGGCCCAGAAACGACAGCGACGACAAGAACAGCACGGCAAAAATGAACCGCAGGCCCAGCTCGGCCACCAGGGGCGTCAGCGCATTGGGCAGAATCTCGCGGAAGACGATCCAGCGTTTGCCTTCACCGCGTAGCCGTGCGGCTTCCACGTAATCCATCACGTTGATATTGACCGCCACGGCGCGGGAGATACGAAACACGCGCGTGGAGTCCAGCACCCCCATGATCAGAATCAACATGAGAAGGGTGCTGGGCATGACCGACAGGATCACCAGCGCGAAGATCAGCGTGGGAATCGACATCACGATATCGACCCCTCGGGAAATCAGCTGGTCTATCCAGCCGCCATAGACGGCCGCCAGAATGCCCAGCACCGAGCCAATCGAAAAGGCCAGCGCCGTGGCCAGGGCGGCAATGGTAATGGTCGTACGGGCACCGTAGATCAGCCGCGAGAGTAAGTCGCGGCCCAGGTTGTCGGTGCCCAGCAAAAACTCGGCAGACGGGCCCATCCACATGTCGCCGACGCTCTCGGACATGCTGTAGGGCGCCAGCCAAGGGGCGAATATCGCCATGATCAAGAAGCTGAAGGTCAGCAGCAGCCCGACCAGCGCGGTCACGGGCATGCGCTTCAGCAGCGTTAAGGGTTTCGACATGGTGTTACGTTCCTGTCTGGTCACTGTGGCCTGGCAAGCAGCCGGTCATTTGGGATGACGCAGGCGTGGGTTGGTCAAGATGGCAATGATGTCGGCCAGCATATTGAGCCCGATGTACACCGCCGCAAAGATCAGCCCCACCGCCTGGACCACCGGGACATCGCGCTTCGAGACGTGGTCGATCAAGTACTGCCCCATGCCTGGGTAGACAAAAATCACCTCGACCACCACCACGCCGACGATCAGGAAGGCGAGGTTCAGCATCACCACATTGACCACCGGCGCGATGGCATTGGGAAACGCGTGGCGGGCAATGATGCGAAACGAGCCCAGCCCCTTGAGCTCGGCGGTTTCGATATAGGGGGACTGCATGACGTTGAGAATGGCGGCCCGAGTCATGCGCATCATGTGAGCTAGAATCACCAGCGTTAACGTGGCCGCAGGCAGTGCGATGGCGTGCAGACGTTCACCCAGGCTCATGCCGCCATGCACCGTGGAGACGCTGGGAAACCAGTTGAGCTGGACGGCGAACAGGTAGATCAGCAGGTAGCCGATAAAGAATTCCGGCAGGGAAATAGCGGTCAGCGTGGAGCCGGAAATCACCCGGTCCGGCCAGCGGCTCTGGTAGCGCACGGCGACCAGCCCCAGCAGGATGGCCAGCGGCACTGCAACGATCGCTGTCCAGAAGGCTAGAAACAGCGTGTTGCCTGCGCGGCCCCAAAGAGACTGGGCGATATCCTGACGGTTGGACAGGGCAGTGCCTAGATCGCCTTGCAGAATGCCGCCCAGCCAGTCGATGTAGCGTGACCAAGCCGGCTGGTCGAGGCCCAGTTCCCTGCGCAGGTTGTCGACGGCCTGGGGCGTGGCGCTTTGCCCCAGAATCGACTGGGCCACGTCGCCGGGCAGCATCTCGGTGCCCGCGAAAATCAGCACCGACACGGCCAGCAGGAGCAAGAGGCCCAGCGCCAGGCGCTGGGCAATCAGTTTAAGGACAAAAGAGTTCATGGCAGCCTTCCGGGTTATGACGTCAACCAGCACTTCGAAAGCGCAAAGCCTGCCATCATTTCGCCCATCGGGTTGGCTGACCAGCCGCCCACGTTGTCCAGAGTGGCCTCGATGTAGTCATTGAACATGGGCAGAATCAATCCGCCTTCGTCGCGGACGATCATGGCCATGTCGTGGTACAGCTCGCTGCGGCGGTCTGTATCCAGCTCGCCGCGTGCTTCGCGGGCCAAGGCATCGAAGTCCTCGCGGAAGAAGCGGGTGTCGTTCCAGTCGGCGCTGGAAATGTACGCCGTGGAGTACATCTGGTCCTGGGTGGGGCGACCGCTCCAGTAGGAGGCGCAGAAGGGCTGCTTGTTCCACACTTCCGACCAGTAGCCGTCGCTGGGCTCGCGGCGGACTTCCATGTTGATGCCCGCCTGGGCGCAGCTCTGCTGAAACAGCTGTGCGGCATCCACGGCACCGGGAAAGGCCACGTCGGAGGTGCGCAGCACGATGGGGCTGTCGTGGCCGGATTTCTTGTAGTGATAGCTGGCCCGCTCGGGGTCGAATTCCCGCTGGGGAATGCTGTCGGGAAACAGCGGGTAAGCAGCGTTGATGGGGAAATCGTTGCCCACGCTGCCATACCCGCGCAGGATACGCTCGACCATGTCTTCGCGGTTGATGGCGTACTTCAGGGCCAGTCGCAGGTCGTTGTTATCGAACGGCGCCGTGTCGCAGTGCATGGGGAAGACATACTGAGCACGCCCGGAAGTGTTGTTGATCACGATGTTGGGCAGGCGCTGCACCATGTCCACCACCCGTGGCTCGACCCGGTTGATCATGTGCACCTGACCGCTCTGCAGCGCCGAGATGCGCGCCGTCGGGTCGTTGATGATGGTGATCTCGATCTGGTCGGCGAAGCCGTACTCGTCCGGGTTCCAGTAGCCATCGAAACGCTCGGCGATCTGGCGCACGCCGGGCTGGAACTCCACCACTTTGTAGGGGCCGGTGCCGATGCCTGCAGCCGGGTCCTGCTTGCCACCGCCCGGCTGAATCATCAGGTGGTAATCGGAAAGCAAAAACGGCAGGTCGGCATTGGGCTCCAGCGTGACGATGGTGACTTCGTAGGTGTCCGTGGCGCGAATCGACTCGATGCCGCGCATGATGCCCAGCGCACCCGACTGCGAGCTCTCGTCCGAATGGCGCTCCAGCGTGGCCACGACGTCGTCGGCGGTCATCTCCTGGCCATCGTGGAACAGCACGCCACGGCGCAGCTTGAAGACCCAGGTCTTGGCATCCGAGGAAGAGTCAATGCTTTCCGCAAGGCGGGGTACCAGCTCGCCTTCTGGTGAAACATTGGTCAAGGCTTCCCCCCAGGACTGCCCGAAGGAGTGCTGCACCTGGCTGGTCCAGCTGGCTGGGTCAAGGCTGTCCGTCGACTCCCCGCCTTGCATACC
This sequence comes from Halomonas sp. NyZ770, assembly GCF_020616575.1. Classification (NCBI taxonomy): domain Bacteria; kingdom Pseudomonadati; phylum Pseudomonadota; class Gammaproteobacteria; order Oceanospirillales; family Halomonadaceae; genus Halomonas; species Halomonas sp. NyZ770. Next base: position 330,111 of record NZ_CP085143.1, read on the forward strand.
GGCGCGCAGAATACCGCCGCGTTGAGGAGTGCCCGAGCTGGCCAATACCTGGCTGGAGAGCAGCGAGCCAGCAAAGGGCGCGGCAATGCCCAGAGCCATGGCGCGACGCATGAAGTCGCGGCGCGACAGCTGGCCGCGTTTTGCTTGCTGGGTGAGAGACTCGAGTGTTGGATGCATGGTGTATTCCCTTGATGGATTAATGATGAGGCCGTGCGATAGTCAACTCGTCATAGTCACGAATCACGTGATCCGCGTGGGTAAGATGGGAGCCGTCCAGGTGAGGAGCGGCGCAGATACCGATGCCGGCCAGTAGACCGGCGGCTTGCCCCATGGCCATGTCGCCATTGGAGTCGCCGATGATCAGCGTACGTTGCGGCGACGTGCCCAACTGTTCGCAGGCGAGTAGCGCCATCTCCGGGTAGGGCTTGCCGCGCGACACTTGATCATGCCCCAACACGACAGAGAACGCATCGGCCAGCGAGAGCAGCTTTAGATGCAAATGCGCGTTGTGGGCGTCATCGGAGGTGACCACGGCCAGAGAAATGCCTGCCTGCCGGGCCTGCGCTACGAAGTTCATCAGGCCCTTGACGGGGGTCACGCAATTGGGCCAGTCCAGCGTGTCGGCCAGGCGGGCGATGGCATCGTGGGACAGCTGAGTAGCGTCGTTCCAAGCGATGCCCGCCTCGAACAGGCTAAGCGAGACGATGGTGGCGATGTCGTCCAGCGAGCCAATGGTCAACGGGCCGGTGGGGTCCCACAGGCGCTGCTCAGGATCGATGCCGACTCTGGGGTAGAGCGCTTGGTGCGATAGCGCGTGTGCCTCGGGCAGACTTTGGTTAAGGGTCGTGACCAGTTGGTCGAACCAACCAATCCAGAGGTCGCCGAAATTGAGCAGCGTACCGTCCTTGTCGAACAAAATGGCATCGATATCGTAAATCGCGCCGTGCAAGGTGAGTTGGGGCATAAAGTGTCAGGGCTGTGATGCAGCCATCTCATGAAGGTGACAATGGCACATAGGTTACACGGGTTTCATGACACTAGCCGTGTCAGGCAGCGTGAAAATCACCCAAACCATTACCAAGGATTTTTTTTGAACGTTCAATTGAAAATAAAAATTTATCCTGAGCATTCCTATCGTTGATGTCAAGTGGAAGGGTTCGCAGGGGTTGGCCAGTCACGTCTACATGATCAGTTTGACCGATGAGCAGGTCGAGCGCACAGGGCCGTACACCAGATCATTCCCGGCGGTACTTACCCAGGCATCGACAAGGGGTAGTGACCACGTCGTCGCCAGTCTTCGCGCTTGCCACGGTGCACATGGACGAAGACGTGGCCTACCGGTTGACCAGGACATTCTGGGAGCAGCAGGCCGCGTTGATGGAGACATCACCCTGGTGGGGCAGCGTGACTGCTGAGCTGCTGGCCCATCTGCCGGTGGACCTGCACCCCGGTGCGCTGCGCTACTACGAAGAAGCCGAGGTCGAACTACCGGAAGCGTTGCGTTAGAACACCGTGAAGCTCAGAGCAATATAAGCGCCATATCCCGCCAGCAGCGCCGCCCCTTCCCCGCGTGAAAGGCGCATGCCGGTATACAGGAACAGCAGCAGCAGGCTTGCCGAGCCCAGCATGACCCACTGGTCGAACTGACCGACGCGCGCGGCGATGGGCAGGGGTTGCAGCAGGGCGGAAATACCCAGTATGCCCAGCACGTTAAAGATATTGCTGCCCAGGATGTTGCCAACGGCAACGTCGGCATGGCGGCGCAGGGCTGCAATGACCGATACCGCCATTTCCGGTAGTGAGGTGCCCACCGCGACAATGGTCAAGCCAATCACCGCTTGCGAAATACCCACGGCCTGCGCCAGCCCGATGGCGCCGTATAGCAGCAGCTGCGAGCCGCCAATCAGCATGCCTAGCCCGACGACCAGCGCCGTGACGATCATGCCGGTAGACCTGGGGACCGCCGACACTTCCTCGGCTTCAGCGCTGTGCATCTCACCGGCAGGTTGCGGCACATTGCGCTCGGTACGATAGGCCCACACCAGATAAGCGGCCAATGAGGCCAGTAGTAGCAAGGCCTGCCATACCCCCAATGCTCCCCCCCATGAGAGCACGATGAAAAGCACGCTGGCCGCCACGACGACCACGCCATCCCGGCGCAGTGCCAATGGTTGTACGGTCATGGGGCAGATGGCGGCACACAAGCCCAGAATCAGCAAGATGTTGCCGATGTTGCTGCCCACGATATTGCCCACGGCAATATCCGGCTGTTGACGAAGCGCTGCGTCCACCGACACCACCAGCTCGGGCGCGGAGGTACCAAACCCCACCACTACCAGCCCGGTCAATAACGGAGAGACGCCCATGCGCTGGGCGCTGGCGACGGCTCCACGGATGAGCGCTTCACCGCCCAGAAACAGTAGTCCAATCCCTGCCAGCAGGCTCAGCCCATACAGCATGGTGTCGCTTCCTTGTTCAATGGCCCGACCTGGTGTCGGGCCTCATGTTGTCAACATAGCGGGATTGAAGATGGCTGCAACGTCTTTGCTTGATGATGGCTCACTCGCGCACCGGGAAGGTGGGGTAGGCCTCCAGTAAAAGCCCTAATTCGTTGCAGACGAAGCGTGGCTCGATCCATTGGCTTAAATGCTCATGCACATAGTGCAGAAAGCGCTGAGCAGTGGGGGGCAAGCGCTGGTCGTTGCGCACGATGAACTGCCAATGGCTTTCGATGGGCAAGCCAGCGATGGAAAGTACAGCCAGTTCGGAGTGCTCGTTGGGCAGCACGTGCTCTGACAATACCGCTACCCCCATGTCGGCGGCCACGCCCACGCGAATGGCTTCGTTACTGGCCATTTGCAGGGTCTTGCGCATGGTCAGGCCATGCTCCTGTAACCAGCTTTCCAGCAGCATGCGCGATGCCGAGCCGGGCTCGCGGAGCAGCAGGCGCTCGCCGAGCAGTTGCTCCATGGTCACGTTTGGCTGGCTGGCCAGCGGATGATGGGCGGCAGCAATGGCCACCAGCGGGTTGCGCATGAAGCGGGCCGCCACGGCGTGGGCCAGGGCAGGGGGGTGGCTGAAGATATACAAGTCGTCTTCGCGCCGCTCGAAGCGAGCCAGGACCTGCCGTCGATTGCCGATATTAACGGTGACGTCCACATCAGGGAACGCGTGGCTGAACGGGCCCAGCAGGCGCGGCAGCACGTACTGCGCCGTGTTCACCAAGGCAATGCTGAAGCGCCCCTTGCTGCCATATTGCAAATCGCTGAGCTGGTCCGCGAAATCATCGAAGCGCCCCAATACGTCACGGCTGGCCTGATACAGCGCCTGGCCCGTGGCGGTCATGGTCAGCCCTTGAGCGTGGTGCTCCAGCAGCGGGCTGCCAATGGCCTCGCTCAGCCGCTTCAACTGCTGCGACACGGTGGGTTGTGTCAGGTGCAGCTGCCGGGCGGCCTCGCTGATCGAGCCATGGCGCACCACGGCGACATACACTTGCAACAGACGAAAGGTTAAATGGCGGATATTCACGAAGGCAGCCTTTATACGAAGGTCAAGTTCAGGGTATAGAGAATCATCTATGCCGAGCATTCAATATATGATTAGTTGTCTTGCCGTGTACATCGCAAAATGCGGCCACTTTCATCCGATGGAGCAGCGGCGATGCCCGATATAGTGGTCATGTTTTTTCTACTTGGACTGTTGGCTGGCGCGGTCAAGTCCGACCTTCAGGTTCCCAAGGCCACCTACGACACGCTGAGCCTGTTGCTGATGCTGACCATTGGCCTCAAGGGGGGCATGGCGCTGCATGGCAACCTGCACTGGGGGCTGGTGCCCGAACTGATGGGCGTAGCGCTGCTGTCTGCGGTCATTCCCTTGATGTTGATGCCCGTGCTCAGGCGGTTGGTACGCCTATCGCCGGCGGACAGTGCCAGCATTGCCGCCCACTACGGTTCGGTGAGCGCAGGTACCTTCGCTGTGGCACTAGCGTATGTGGAGGCGCGCCAGTTGGCCGTGGGCAGCGAGGTCACCCTCTATCTGGTGGCCATGGAGCTACCCGCCATCATGATCGCCATTGCCCTGTACCGGCGCTACCAGGGCGCAGCCGTCAAGGAAAGTACCAGCAAACTGTGGCATGAAACGCTCACGAACCGTGGAGTCATCCTGCTGGCGGGCGGTGTCCTCATCGGTGCGCTTTACGGCCCCTTCCAGGGCGAAGAGGTCACCAATCTGTTTACCGGTGCCTTCAAGGGCGTGTTGGCCCTGTTCCTGCTCGAGATGGGCCTGACTGCCGCCCAAACGCTACGGCCAATGCCCTGGCATCACTGGCGGTTGGTGACCTTTGCGCTGGTCACGCCCATGGTGTTGTCGCTGATGGGGATTGCCGTGGGAGCGCTGGTCGGCCTGCCGATTGGTTCGGTGGTGATTCTCGCGACCCTGGCCGCCAGCGCCTCGTACATCGCGGCCCCGGCCGCCATGCGGGCCGCCATCCCAGAAGCCAACATCGGCCTCGCCATGCTGGCCTCGCTGGGCATCACGTTCCCGCTCAACGTGATGCTGGGCATCCCGGTCTACCACCGGCTGATCGAGTGGCTGCTGGTGTCGTAACGCCATGGTTTCTGGGCGCTTTCACCGCGCCCAGAAACGAAAAAAGCACCCGAGGGTGCTTGATTCGAAGGGGTGTCTGGTGGAGGCGGCGGGAATTGAACCCGCGTCCGCCAGCACGCGCCCATTGGCTCTACATGCTTAGATTTCGTCATTTGCTTTAACGTGTCTGACTCCGACGATCAGGATTCAGCTACGCGAGCCTTCTAAAGTTTGACGGTTGGCGAGAAGACACCACCAACCGCGGTCCTATCAGCTTTAGCTCATATCCCCGCTGCGATGAATAGGCACATCACTTTGGGGCCAGACAAGAAGCTAGCAGGGTTTAAGCTGCCAGCGCGCCTTGAGCGTAGTTTTCGTCGTTTGCGACTATTTTTCGTGATGTGGTATTTACGAGATACATCACGCTCTCGGCATGCACCGCAGGGTTTGTCACCGGCGTCGAAACCATGTCGCCCCCTTGTTCAGAGCCGCATTCTAACGTGCTCGTGCCCAATTGACCAGTTATGCCTTGTTATGTTCCCGCATAATTCGGCCTTTCTGGCGATTCCAGTCGCGGTCCTTCTCGGTGGCGCGCTTGTCATGGATCTTCTTGCCCGTCACCAGCGCCAGCTCGCACTTCACCTTGTTGCGCTTCCAGTACAGCTTGAGCGGTACACAGGTGTGGCCCTTGTCCTGCGTGACCGAAAAGATCTTGGCGATCTCCTTGCGGTGCAACAGCAGTTTCCGGGTGCGGGTGGGGTCGGCTATTTCATGGGTGCTGGCCGTGTTCAGTGGCGTGATATGGCTGCCCAGCAGGTATGCTTCGCCGTTGCGAATCAAAATATAGGTGTCGGTGAGCTGCGCTTTTCCGGCGCGCATGCTTTTGACTTCCCAGCCTGCCAGTGCCAGGCCCGCTTCGAAGGTTTCGTCGATATGGTACTCAAACCGCGCCTTCTTGTTCTGGGCTATCACGCTGCTGCCGGGGCCCTTGCTGTTACCTTTCTTAGTGGCCATGGAACCTCATCGTTGATCTGTCGTTCGCACCCCCTTCGTTATGCGGGGAGGCGTGATACCATTCAAGGTCTGTAACTATGTTTCCCATGATACGCTTTGGGCACTGTGAAGTCAGCGGAGAGGTCAATGCCAACCGTCAATCGTACCGCTTTGGTGCGCCATACCCCCCAGCAAATGTTCGATCTGGTCAATGACTTCGAACGCTATCCCGAGTTCCTGCCGGGATGCCGCCGCGCGCGTCTGCTGGAAAAGGACGATCAGCACCTGGTCGGAGAAATGACTCTGGGTCGTGCGGGGGTCGAGCAAACCATCACTACGCGCAACGACCTGCACGCACCAGAGCGGATCGAGCTTTCGCTGGTCAAAGGGCCCTTCAAGCAGCTCAAAGGCCGCTGGCTGTTCATCCCCATGGGGGATGATGCTTGCAAGGTCAGCCTGGAAATGGAGTTCGTTTTCGCCAATCGGTTGCTGAGCATGGCGTTTGGCAAGTTATTCCAGCAGATTGCCGGACAACTGGTCGATGCCTTCACCAAGCGCGCCAACGAACTGTATGGCCGTTGATGACATTGCCGTCGAGGTAGCCTTCGCGCTGCCTCACAAGCAGCGTATCGTCGCGCTGAAGGTACCCAGCGGCACCACTGCCAGAGCAGCCGTTGCCATGGCCGACCTGCCCAGCCTGTTTCAGGAACTGCCCGCCGAGACCTTCGAGCAGGCGCCGCTGGGCATCTTCGGCAAGGCGTTGCGCCACCCCGATAAGGAGCCGCTGCGCGAAGGCGACCGTGTAGAAGTCTACCGGCCGCTGCAGATCGACCCCAAAGCGGCCCGCCTGGAGCGGGCCAAACGTCAGGCCAGCGGCCAGTGACCGCTATTGGCTGATGGGCACCGGCTGCGGTTCTGGCGCGGTCTCAGGGGTGGGAGCCTGTTGGGTCGGCAGCGTTCTGTCCATGGGCTCGGTGCCCTCTACGGCAGGCCCCATGCCGCGGTCAGAGCTGACCGGCAGGTCGCTAGACAGGTCGCCTTGCTGCTCGACGTTCACCAGTCGGCCAGCGTTATCGAAGGTGAGCGTGACGCGACGCTGTTCCACGCCCCCGTACGCTTTATCGAGGCGGTATACGTAGTCCCACTGGCGGGCATCGAAGGGGGCTTCCAGCAGCGGCCTGCCCATCACATAGGTGACCTGTTCCTGGGTCATGCCCGGCTGGAGCTGGCTGACCATCTCCTGGGTGACCAGGTTGCCCTGGGGGATGTCGCGCTTGTACACGCCGACGTAACTGCAGCCGCTAACGACGGTCAGGGCAACGGAAAGAGTAATGATACGAGTCAATTTTTGCATTTGAGCCTGTTCTTCACTATCGTGGTTTCGGTCGATGATACCCGACCTAACCTGTTACTGCGAAGAGCAACCATGGCCGATCAGAACCATGAACTACGCAAAGCCGGGCTGAAAGTGACCCTGCCGCGCGTCAAGATCCTGCAGATTCTCGAAAATGCTTCGGGCCAACACCACCTTAGCGCAGAAGAAGTGTATAAAACACTGATTGATGCGGGCGAGGATGTTGGTCTGGCGACCGTCTACCGCGTGCTGACTCAGTTCGAGTCGGCAGGCCTTGTGATTCGTCACAATTTCGACGGTGGCCATGCGGTCTTCGAGATGACCCAAGAAGACCACCATGACCACATGGTGTGTCTGGAAAGCGGTGAAATCATCGAGTTCGTCGATGACATCATCGAGCGTCGCCAGCAAGAGATCGCCGAAGAGCACGGCTACGAGCTAGTGGACCACGCTCTGGTGCTGTACGTACGCCCCCGTGGGTCGGACGTCACGCGCCAGGACAGTGGCCCCACGAACCGCAAGTAGTCCGCTGCCACATGAAAACGCCCTTGGGGTGCCAGAGCAGTTCATCTGGCGCCTCAGGGGCGTTTTTGTAGGTCGCGTGATGGCCGAGCGCTGCCTTCGCCCGGCGAAGGGCAAAGGCTTGGCGTGGGTTTGGTTGAGTTTGGTTGAGCTTAGTGAGGAGGGCGCTGGCTGGCGTGCAGCATCTCGCGGGCATGGGCCAGGGTCTGGTCGGAAAGCGTAACCCCGCCCAGCATGCGGGCCAGCTCGCTGATGCGGCCTCGCTCGTCCAGCAGTGCCATGTGGGTCAAGGTGGTATCGCGTTTGGCGCGTTTTTCGATATGCAGATGCTGATGCGCCTGGGCGGCCACCTGCGGCAGGTGGGTCACGGTCATCACCTGGCCGTTTTCGCCCAGCTTGCGCAGCAGCTGGCCGACGATTTCGGCCGTCGCACCGGAAATACCCACGTCCACTTCATCGAAGACCAGGCTGGGAATGGTGGAGTGCGAGGCCGCCACGACCTGAATGGCCAAACTGATACGCGACAGTTCACCGCCGGATGCCACTTTCGCCAGCGGGCGCGCAGGCTGGCCAGGGTTGGCACTGATCAGGAACTGTACGTGATCCAGCCCTTCTGGGGTGGGCGTGTCGCGAGGGGTAACGTCGACATCGAAACGCGCCTTGCCCATGGCCAGAAAAGCCAGCTGCTGCTGGACTTCCTTGCCTAGCCGCACCGCTGCCTTTTGGCGAGCGTCACTGAGCAGCTTGGCATCGCTGCGGTAGCGCTCGCGGTAGTCGGCCACCTGGCTGCTCAGGGCCTCCAGGTCATCATCGCTGGCTTCCAGTTGCGCCACTTCCTGGCGTAGCTGGGCATGCAGAGCGCAGATTTCCTCCGGGGCGACATGGTGCTTGCGCGCAATGCGGTGCACGTCGCCCATGCGCTCCTCGACCCAGGCCAGGCGCTCGGGGTCCAGTTCGGTGGTGCTGGCCAGACGCTGCAGCTCGCTGGCGGCTTCTTCTACCTGAATGCGCGCATCGCTGAGCATGGCCAGGGTGTTGGCCAGCGTACCCTTGTCGCTGCCGGGCAGGGCGCTCAAGTGCGCGTAGGCCTGGTTCAGCAACGACAGCGCACCGCCCTCATCGTTTTCACAGCAGTCGGCGGCAAACTGGGTTTCTCGCAGGGTCTCTTCCGCGTGGGCCAGCGTGTGCTGCTCTTCTTCCAGGGTTTGCAGCTCGCCTTCGGCGAGGCCCAGCTGGTCGAGCTCTTCCACCTGATAGCGCAACAGCTGGCGCTTGGCCTCTACCTCGCTGCCCTCTTCACTGAGCTTTTTCAACCGACGGCGGGCATTGCGCCATTCACGGTAAGTCTCGGCCAACTTTTGGCTGCGCTCACGAAGCCCGGCGTAGTCATCCAGCAGCGCCAGGTGGGTTTCTTCCCGCATGAGCGCCTGATGGGCGTGCTGGCCATGGATTTGAATCAGCTGTTCGCCCAGCGATTTCAGGTCGGCAATGGTGGCCGGGTGGCCGTTGATCCATGCTTTGGAGCGCCCGCTGGCGGTAACGACGCGGCGTAACAGGCACTCGTCGGTAGGCAGCTCTCGGGCCTGCAGCCACTCGATGGCGGCGGGCAGGTGTTGAATGTCGAAGCGGGCGGAAAGGTCGGTGCGCTCGCAGCCGTGGCGCACGCTGCCTGCGTCGGCACGCTCGCCCAGGCAGAGCCCCAGTGCGCCCAGCAAGATGGATTTACCCGCCCCGGTTTCCCCCGTGATGGCGGTCATGCCACGGCTGAGGTCGAGTTCAAGGCGGTCAACAATCGCGTAATCCTGGATCGCTAGCTGTGTCAGCATGAGGCCTCCTGAGGCGGTGCATCCCGAATGCTGGATGCTTATCCAATAATTGTTGTTTTATACAGTAGTCGATAACTCACTTCAATGCCCCTCTTGAGATGGCTTTGATGGCCCCCATATAGCTTTTATCCGTGGTCTAAATCCCGCGAATCAACTCAGGTGGCCGCCAACGGCACCGCTACGTATTTCAGGAGCAAGGCATGGCTAAAGAACCGCAAACCCCGTTGGATGAAGAGCTGGCGCGTCAGGAGCAGGAAGCCGAAGTCACGGAGCCAACGGCAGAAGAACGCCTGGTAGAAGGCGAGCTGGAAGGGCTGATCGAAAACGAAGCAGTGCTCGATGGCAGCGTAGGCAACCCTGAAGCCGACGTGCTGGCCGCCCAGGTAGAAGAGCTGGAGCAGAGCCTGGCCCAGGCCAAGGACCAGGCCCTGCGTGCCGCCGCTGAAGCACAGAACGTGCGCCGTCGCGCCGAGCAAGAGGCCGAAAAGGCGCGCAAGTTTGCGCTGGAGAAGTTCGTCAAGGAACTGCTGCCCGTCGTGGACAGCCTGGAGAAAGCCCTGGAAAGCATGCAGGAAGACGCTTCCGACGTGCATCGTGAAGGCGTCTCCATGACTCTGAGGATGCAGCTGGGCGTGCTGGCCAAGTTTGGCGTCGAAAGCATCGAGCCCCAGGGCGAGCCCTTCGACCCGCAGGTGCATGAAGCCATGGCTATGGTGCCCAATCCCGAGCTGGAGCCCAATACGGTAATGGACGTCATACAGAAGGGGTACTCCCTGAATGGCCGTCTGGTGCGTCCTGCGATGGTGGTGGTCAGCCAGAAAGCCGGTTAATCCGATGACGCATTGCAGAAAAAAGCCCTTGAAATGCGCCAGCCGGCCCCCAAATAAAGGGCAACCCGCGAGAATGCTCGCAAACGCCTTAAACAGTTTTGACGGCGTAAACCACTAGTTTTTTGTTTCAACCGAATTCGAGGTTTTTGCTATGGGACGCATTATTGGTATCGACCTGGGCACCACTAACTCTTGTGTAGCCGTGCTCGATGGTGACAGCGCTAAAGTCATTGAAAACGCCGAAGGCGGTCGTACCACGCCTTCCATCATTGCCTACACCGATGACGGCGAAACGCTGGTAGGTCAGGCGGCCAAGCGTCAGGCCGTGACCAATCCGGAAAACACCCTTTACGCCATCAAGCGTCTGATCGGTCGTCGTTTCAAGGACGACGTCGTTCAAAAAGACATCAAGATGGTGCCGTACAAGATTGCCGAAGCCGACAACGGTGACGCGTGGGTAGAAGTCAAAGGCAAGAAGATGGCTCCCCCGCAGGTCAGCGCCGAAGTGCTGAAGAAGATGAAGAAAACCGCCGAAGACTACCTTGGCGAGCCGGTGACCGAAGCGGTCATCACCGTACCGGCCTACTTCAACGACAGCCAGCGTCAGGCCACCAAAGATGCGGGCCGTATTGCCGGTCTGGACGTCAAGCGCATCATCAACGAGCCGACTGCCGCAGCGCTTGCCTACGGCATGGACAAGTCTCGTGGTGACAAGACCATCGCGGTCTACGACCTGGGCGGTGGTACCTTCGATATCTCCATCATCGAAGTCGCCGATGTCGATGGTGAAACCCAGTTCGAAGTACTGGCCACCAACGGTGACACCTTCCTGGGCGGTGAAGATTTCGACCTGGCGCTGATCAACTATCTGGTCGACCAGTTCAAAACCGACAGCGGCATCAACCTGTCGGGCGACAACCTGGCCATGCAGCGTCTGAAGGAAGCCGCCGAGAAAGCCAAGATCGAGCTTTCCAGCGCTCAGCAGACCGACGTCAACCTGCCGTATATCACGGCAGACAACACAGGCCCGAAACACCTGAACGTCAAGGTGACTCGTGCCAAGCTGGAGTCGCTGGTAGAAGACCTGGTGCAGCGCTCTCTCGAGCCATGCAAAACGGCTCTGAAAGATGCTGGCCTGTCCGCGTCTGAAATCGACGAAGTGATCCTGGTCGGCGGCCAGACCCGCATGCCGATGGTTCAGAAGAAAGCGGCAGACTTCTTCGGTAAAGAAGCCCGTAAAGACGTCAACCCCGATGAAGCCGTCGCCGTAGGTGCCGCGATTCAGGGTGGCGTACTGGGCGGCGACGTGAAAGACGTTCTGCTGCTGGACGTCACGCCGTTGACCCTGGGTATCGAAACCATGGGTGGCGTCATGACGCCGCTGATCGACAAGAACACCACCATCCCCACCAAGAAGACTCAAACCTTCTCGACGGCGGATGACAACCAGACGGCGGTGACCATTCACGTCGTGCAGGGCGAGCGCAAGCAAGTGTCGCAGAACAAGTCGCTGGGTCGTTTCGACCTCTCCGACATTCCGCCGGCACCGCGTGGCGTACCGCAAATCGAAGTGGCCTTCGACCTGGATGCCAACGGTATCCTGAACGTGTCGGCTAAGGACAAGGCGACGGGCAAAGAGCAGTCCATCGTGATCAAGGCGTCCAGCGGCCTGACGGACGAAGAGATCGAGCAGATGGTTCGCGACGCCGAAGCCCACGCCGACGAAGACAAGAAGTTCGAAGCGCTGGTGCAACTGCGCAACCAGGCGGACGGCATGATTCACGCCACCCGCAAGACCGTGCAGGAAGCGGGCGACAAGGCCACCGATGACGAGAAACAAGCCATCGAAACGGCCATCGCCGAACTGGAAGAAGCGGTCAAGACCGATGACCAGGACAACATCCAGAAGAAACTGGATGCGCTGACCGAAGCCTCCGGCCAGCTGGCGCAGAAGATGTACGCCGAGCAGGCAGACGCTGCCCAGCAGGCGGGCGCAGAAGGCGCGGAAAGCACCAACGCCAAGCAGGACGACGACGTGGTTGACGCCGAGTACGAAGAAGTCAACGACGAGCAGAAGAAGCAGTAACCCACCTCTTTCTGCCAAGGAAAGCGGTGACGCGGGAGGCAACTCCCGCGTTGCTGTTTCCGCGGCCGAGACGCCAATAGTGCGTAGCTAACCAGGAGGCGTAGGACCCATGTCCAAGCGCGATTATTACGAAGTCCTGGGGGTCGAAAAAGGGGCCGATCAGAAAGAGATCAAAAAGGCCTATCGCCGTCTGGCGCAAAAATTCCACCCTGATCGAAACCCGGACGATAACACCGCAGCGGAAAAATTCCGCGAGGTGTCAGAAGCCTACGAAGTCTTGAGCGACGGCGAAAAGCGCGCCGCCTATGACCAGTTTGGTCATGCCGGTGTGGATGGCCAGGGCGGTGGCTTTGGTGGCGGCGGCTTCGGCGGCGGAGCCGGTGATTTTGGCGACATTTTTGGCGATGTATTCGGCGACATCTTCGGGGGTGGCGGTGGTCGTCGGCGGGGGCCCAATGCGCCCGCGCGAGGGTCCGACCTGCGCTACAACCTGGAGCTGGACCTCGAAAGCGCCGTGGCCGGTACCACGGTGGATATTCGCGTTCCGCGCCATATCGAATGTGACCGCTGTGACGGTGGCGGTGCCGAGCCAGGCTCCTCCAAGGAAAGCTGCCCCACGTGCCACGGCCATGGCCAGGTACGCATGCAGCAGGGCTTCTTTGCGGTTCAGCAGACCTGCCCCACGTGCCATGGTAGCGGCCAGCACATCAAAGTGCCGTGCCACAAATGTAATGGCGAAGGGCGTGTACGCGAAACCCGCACTCTCTCGGTGAAAATTCCGCCGGGTGTCGATACCGGTGATCGCATTCGCCTCAATGGCGAAGGCGAAAGCGGCGTGAATGGCGGCCCAGCGGGCGACCTGTACGTACAGGTGTCCATCAAGCCTCACCATATCTTCCGCCGCGACGGCAAACACCTGCAGTGCGACGTGCCGATCAATTTCGTGGACGCCGCGCTGGGAGGCGAGCTGGAAGTGCCGACGCTGGATGGACGCGTGAAGCTGAAGATCCCACCGGAAACCCAAACCGGCAAGCTCTTCCGCCTGCGCGGCAAAGGCGTGAAGCCCGTTCGTGGCGGCACCCCCGGCGACCTGCTGTGCAGGGTAGTGGTGGAAACGCCCGTCAATCTCAACGACGAGCAGAAAGACCTGCTTCGCCAGCTGCAAGAGAGCTTCGATGGCAGCAACAGCCACAGCCACTCACCGAAGAAGACCGGCTTCTTCGACAGCGTGAAGAAGTTCTTCGAAGAGATGAAGCCGTAAAGGTTACGGCCTGACGACCAGGGACGCCCCGGCACGGTAACGTGCTGGGGCGTCTTTGTATCAGCATCTGGCTTCGGAAGCGTTCGCGCTGGCTCTTTTGCATGCCTTGAGCGCGCGGTATTTTTATCGAACATCGCGAAAAACCTCGTACTTCTAGTGCGAGGATGGATAGCGAGGGGCGCGAGAGCGCCCCTAGTCCGGCCTCGATTGTTGCTCAATATACTGCTTGACCATGCTCAGGGGGGCGCCTCCGACACTTCCCGCAAAGTAGCTTGGACTCCACAGCGAGTTCTTCCGGTAGGCGGGCTGCACCAGTTCAGGGTGTAGTAACTTCATCCGCCGGCTGGATACCCCCTTCAAACTATTCACCAGCTTGGATACCGCCACTTTGGGTGGAAAGTTGACAAGCAAATGGACGTGATCGGTTTCACCGTTGAACTCCTGTAGCTCCGCCTCGAAGTCCCGACACACTCGGTCGAAAAGCAATTCGAGGGAGTTGAGATGCGCGCCGGTGAACACCTTGCCCCGATACTTGGTGACAAAGACCAAATGGGCATGGAGTTTAAAAACGCAGTGTCTTCCTGTTCTGATAGCTTGTTTGGTTTCCATAGACCAAGTATATTCGAAGCCATGAAGCAGACCAAGACCCTCAAGGTTCGAGTGAAGGACAAACACGCCGCCGAGCTTAACCGCATGGCCCGCAGCGTGAATTTTGTTTGGAACTACCTCAACGAACTGTCTTCCCGAGCCATTCGGGAGAAAGGTCTGTTTCTGTCTGCCTACGACATGCACCCCTATACCAAGGGTGCTGGCAAGGACCTCGGCCTGCACAGCCAAACGCTGCAATGCATCGCTGCTGAATACGTTGCCCGCCGCAAGCAGTTCAAAAAGCCCCGCTTGAATTGGCGCAAGTCCGGCGGTGTACGCCGCTCACTTGGCTGGATTCCGGTCAATACCGGCGCGGCCAAGTGGAAGAACGGGCAGGTATTTCACAACGGCACCTACTTCAAGGTGTGGGATAGCTACGGCCTGTCGACATACAAGTTCCGTGCCGGCAGTTTCAACGAAGATAGCCGGGGCCGGTGGTATTTCAATGTTGCGGTCGAGGTGGACGTGCAGCCGACGCTTGGGCAGGGCGCCGTTGGCATCGACCTTGGGCTCAAGGATGTGGCCACCTGTAGCGATGGAGGAAGGCTGGAAAACAGCCGCTTCTACCGCCGCATGGAAGACCAGTTGGCGACAGCCCAACGTGCCTGCAACAAGCGGCGGGTAAAAGCTATTCACGCCAAGATCAAGAACCGTCGCCAGGACGCGCAGCACAAGTTTTCCCGGAAACTCGTCAACCAGTACGGCGAAATCGTCGTGGGCGATGTTTCCTCAACCAGGCTCGCGAAGACCAGGATGGCCAAAAGCGTCTACGACGCTGGCTGGTCACAACTGAAAACGATGCTGGAATATAAATGCGCTCACGCAGGCATCGTCTTCAAGGTCGTTCGCGAAACCAACACCACCCGCGCCTGTTCGTCGTGCGGCTCGCTTAGCGGGCCGCAGGGCGTCAACGGGTTGCGAGTAAGGGTCTGGGAGTGCGTGGAGTGTGGTGTACTCCACGACCGGGACGTGAATGCGGCCCGGAATATCCTCAGCCTCGGGGCAGGACGTTGCCCTCAAGAAGTTGGAATCCCCGTCCTTTAGAGGTTGTCGCAAATCTCCTAACGACTCAAAACTAAACCTATACACAACGATGTCGATGGCTGGACGACATCATCACGCACGCCCTGGGAGGCGCGATCTTTTTCTTTGTTGCTAGGTAAGGTAATCCCAGGCATCCCCACAACCACTCCCAGAGATGATGACAAAGGCTCAGCGCTACAGCGCGAGCCAAGTTGTAAGCCAAGGCATGCAAGGAAAACTCGCGTTTGACACCCGCCAGCCCACGGCGCCGGAAGCGAGATAGTCCCTGTTGCTGACGTAGCGCTGAAAACACTGGCTCGACCATGGCCTTTCGCTGCCGGAAGACCGCTTGGGCTCCTGGGTGGGTCATGATTTGTTGCAATGCCAGGCGTGCCTCGTCCTCCGGGTAATGTTTGATTCGGCGCCCCCGGACCGAACGGGTACAAGCAATCCGTTGCGGACAGCCCTCGCAGGCATTGCAGGCATAAACCGTTTGCTCACGCGAGCGTACCGACGCGTTTATATGACTGATGCGCTGAAGCCGCTGCCCCGCTGGGCAGTAGTAAACATCCTGTTCGGCATCGTAAGTGAATAGGTTTTTATGATACAGGCCCTTCGCTTTGTCAGTGGTACTGGGCCTGGGCGGGCAAAGCAGGCTGACATCACGCGCCAGTGTCGCGTTAATAACGCCATCATCAAAATAGCCGGCATCCAGCAGAAGCTCGCGTGGGATCTTGGGTTCCACGCGCTCGCTCTGATCGATCAGCTCACCCACCACTCGCGTCTCGCTTGTGGGATCCACAGCGTGTGCCACGATGATGCGTGCCTCATTGGCCAGGACGGAGGGCGTATAAGCCGGCGCAAAACCGCGTCCACGCTTCTGTCGCTGCATGGCGGCCTCTGGCTCCGTCAGGCTGACACGAACCGTATCGGTACGCTTGCCATGGCGACGTCGTGCCGCGATCCTCGCATCAAGCACCTGCTCACAGGCGTGCGCTCTATCCAGCTGCTGCTGAGTCTCGTCCTGTTGCTCCGGAAGAGCCTGCTGATGGCCGATCCGGGCCTTACTGACTCGAGCACGCACGGCCTCCTCCTTGAGCAGACGATAGTGAGAGCAGGCCGCTTCGATCACGGTTCCGTCACCCGCCAGGCAGGCTGTCGATGCTCCGGACCTGGCGAGAACGGTGCGTGTCAGCGCTTCGAAAAATGTCTGTGACAGCGCCTGTTCATGCAAGCAGATGAAGCGTCCGATGTTGGCATGATCGGGGGCAATGCCTCCGGTCACCCACATGGCACCCAAATCCACACGTGCCAGCCGCTCCAACGCGCGCAGCGATGAGACCCCCTGCATGATCCCGTAGAGAATCAACCCCATCATAGCTCGTGGCGCATAGGGTGCGCGCCCTGTGGTGGCATATCGATCCTCGAAGGGTGTCCAGTCCTGGGCATCCAGCAGTTCGGCCACCACTAAAGGGGCACGAATCCCTGACTGCCGCAGATGATCTTCAAGCGGTGTCATGCCCAGGAAAATCGCCGTGGCGTCACCTCGTAGAAAACGCCGCCCTGACGAGCCAGCCGTTACGCGGGAGGATGGAGGGGGCGAAGCAGGCGATGCCTGAAAAAGCGCGAACTGCCTGTCATCGGGTGTGGGCATGCATGCTGTCGACACGGTAAGCTCTCAGACAGATAGAAGGTTCATTTTACGGCTTTGCCCCTTTCGCGACACCCTCTTTAGGGCGGGGAGGACGTCAATAGGCAGCTAATGGTGGGTTGGGTCAGAATGGCTCAAACGAAGATGTTTGCCGCCAGCCTAACGAAAAAGGAATATAGCCGGATGACCACGGAGGCCATGGGTCGCCGAGGCGCGAAGCGTCGGCAGCGCTTGCAGGAAAGCGAACGTATCGTTGCAGCAAATTCTCATTGGTCACTTGGCGGTTGGCAGGGCGGGCTTTAGGCTTGGGAGCTGAGCCGTCATCGAACAGGAGTAGAGCGTATGCCGTTATCTCGCGCCGAGATTGCCACCCCGTCTGGGGCACGATTGATCAACCGGTTGTGCAAGCACTGGGCCCACAAGCTGGAGGTGGAGCAGGGCGAGCAGCATGCCAGGATCGTGTTTGCCAGCGGCACCTGCCTGATGCACGCGGAGCTCGAGCGCCTGGTCGTCTCCATCGAAACCCTCGAAGAAGAGCATCTGGACCAGCTGGAAGGCGTGGTGGAAAGCCATCTGGTGCGCATGGCGAAAGATGAGCCGCTGGAGATCGTCTGGGAGAACTGAGCGCCATCTGCCGTGCTTCCGTTAGCACCGCATCCCGTCAGGTGGTCTGCTATAATCGCGGCCACCTTTTTTGTTTCTCGCTGATGCCGGACGGCACACGCACAGGAGTTCCCATGACCCGAATTGCCATTGTGGGCGTAGCTGGCCGTATGGGCCGCACGTTAGTCAACGCCATAGAACAGGATGCCGGTGCCCAACTGGCCGGGGGAATCGTCGAGCCGGGCAGTTCGCTGGCGGGGGCGGATATCGGCGAACTGGCAGGCGTAGGCAAGCGGGGAGTGGCAGCGGTGGACTCGCTGGCGGCCATTGTGGACGACTTCGACGTGCTGATCGACTTCACGGCACCCAAGGTGACGCTGGCGAACCTGGCGTTTTGTGCCGAGCACGGCAAGCGCATCGTGATCGGCACAACCGGCATGAACGATGACGAGCTGGCCGAGCTGGACAGCTACCGCGACCGCGTAGCGATGGTATTTGCACCCAACATGAGCGTTGGCGTGAACCTGACCCTGAAACTGCTGGAAACGGCGGCCAAGGCGTTGGGCGATGAAGGCTACGACATCGAAGTGATCGAGTCTCACCACCGTCATAAGGTCGATGCGCCGTCCGGAACGGCCATCAAGATGGGCGAAGTGGTGGCGGAGAGCCTGGGGCGCACCTTGAAAGAGCACGGCGTTTTCGAGCGCGTGGGGCAGTGCGGCCCGCGCACCGATAAAGAGATCGGTTTTGCTACCGTGCGGGCAGGCGATATCGTCGGTGAGCACACGGTGATGTTCGCCACCGAAGGCGAGCGCATCGAAATCACTCACAAGGCGTCCAGCCGCATGACCTTCGCCAAAGGGGCCGTGCGGGCGGCGCGCTGGGTGGCCGCTCAGCCGCATGGTCGTTATGACATGCAGGACGTGCTGGCGCTGAGCTGAGCCGTGGGCTTTTGTTAGACCAGGGTCGGTATAAAATGCTGGCCCTGATACGCTAAATGCTGTAACATTCCAAAAATTTTGGCCCAGTGGCTGCAAAAAGCAGCACCATATCGGCTGTCGAACACACGGCTGTCGAGAGAGCACCGCGCTTGTTGCACTGGTCGTCAAGTGGGAAAAGTAGTCAGCGACATGCTGCGCCATGGCCAACACCGTTATGAAGGCCACGGAAAGAGAACAACAAGCGGGATGAAACCGATTTTTTTATTGTCGGCTTCGTCCCGCTTTTTTACGACCCGACGTTTGTACGCAAACGCCGTAACCGGATCGCCGAGCCTGCGCCCACAGGCTCCCACCAGCATGGGAGAACGTGTTTTGAATAACCCCGCATTGAGCAAACCCGCGATATTGGCCCTGGAAGATGGCAGTGTGTTTCATGGAACGGCCATCGGCGCGGAGGGAATCACGAGCGGTGAGGTGGTGTTCAATACAGCCATGACCGGCTATCAGGAAATTCTCACCGACCCCTCTTATACCCGCCAGATCGTCACCCTGACCTACCCGCATATCGGCAATACCGGCATCAATTCCGAAGACATCGAGTCCGCGTCCATTGCGGCGGCGGGCCTGGTGATTCGCGATCTCCCCCTGCTGGCCAGCAGCTTCCGTTCCGAACAGAGCCTTGCCGATTATCTGGTCAGCCAGAATGTGCTGGGCATTGCCGATATCGATACCCGCCGCCTGACGCGCATTCTGCGTGACAAGGGCGCCCAGAACGGGGCGATTCTGGCAGGTGCCGAGGCCGAATGTGATGATGCCGTCGAGCGTGCGCTGGCGGCGGCGAAGGCGTTTCCGGGCCTGAAGGGCATGGACCTGGCGAAAGAAGTCTCCTGCAAGGAGGCCTATGAGTGGTCGGAAGGCGAGTGGACCCTGGGCGAAGGTTACGCGGATGCCAGCCAGGGTGAGCGCCCCTACCATGTGGTGGCCTTCGATTACGGCGTGAAATTCAACATCCTGCGCATGCTGGCGGCCCGTGGCTGCCGCTTGACGGTGGTGCCTGCGCAAACCCCTGCAGCAGACGTGCTGGCCATGAACCCGGACGGTGTCTTCCTGGCCAACGGCCCCGGCGACCCCGAGCCCTGCGATTACGCCATCAAGGCGATCCAGGAAGTGCTGGAAACCGACACTCCGGTGTTTGGTATCTGCCTGGGCCACCAGCTGCTGGCGCTGGCCTCTGGCGCGAAAACCGTCAAGATGGGCCACGGCCACCACGGCGCCAACCACCCGGTTCAAGACCTGGACACCGGTACGGTGATGATCACCAGCCAGAACCATGGCTTTGCCGCCGATGAAGCCTCCCTGCCCAGCAACGTGCGCGCCACGCACCGTTCGCTGTTCGACGGCACCTTGCAGGGAATCGAGCGCACCGACCGCCCGGCCTTCAGCTTCCAGGGCCACCCGGAAGCCAGCCCCGGCCCGCGCGATGTAGCGCCGCTGTTCGATCGCTTCATCGCGATGATGCAGGCGCGCCGCTAAGTCAGCCGCGCTGCCGCTCATTGCCCAGTTACGTCGCCTCGATGCTCATCGCCACCACTTTTTGCGGGAACCGTTATGCCTAAGCGTACCGATATCAACAGCATTCTCATCATTGGCGCTGGTCCGATCGTCATCGGCCAGGCCTGCGAATTCGACTACTCCGGCGCCCAGGCTTGTAAAGCGCTGCGCGAGGAGGGCTACCGGGTCATTCTGGTGAACTCCAACCCGGCCACCATCATGACCGACCCGGCCATGGCCGATGCCACCTACATCGAGCCGATCACCTGGCAGGCGGTAGAGAAGATCATCGAAGCCGAGCGCCCGGATGTGATTCTGCCCACCATGGGCGGCCAGACGGCGCTGAACTGCGCGCTGGACCTCGACAAGCACGGCGTGCTGGCCAAGTACGGCGTCGAGATGATCGGTGCCAACGCCGATGCCATCAACAAGGCCGAAGACCGCGACCTGTTCGACAAGGCGATGAAGAACATCGGCCTGGAGTGCCCCAAGGCCAAAGTGGCGCACACCATGGACGAGGCCTGGGAAATTCAGGCAGAGCTGGGCTTTCCGACCATCATTCGTCCTTCCTACACCATGGGCGGCTCCGGCGGCGGCGTGGCGTACAACAAGGAAGAGTTCGAAGAGATCTGTACCCGTGGGTTCGAGCTTTCCAACAACCACGAGCTGCTCATCGACGAGTCGCTGCTGGGCTGGAAAGAGTACGAGATGGAAGTGGTGCGTGACCGCAACGACAACTGCATCATCGTCTGCGCCATCGAAAACTTCGACCCCATGGGCGTACACACCGGCGACTCGATTACCGTCGCGCCTGCCCAGACGCTGACCGATAAAGAGTACCAGATCATGCGCGACGCCTCTCTGGCCGTGCTGCGCGAGATCGGCGTGGAAACCGGGGGGTCGAACGTGCAGTTCGGTATGGACCCGAAAACCGGTCGCATGGTGGTGATCGAGATGAACCCGCGGGTGTCGCGTTCCTCGGCGCTGGCGTCCAAGGCTACCGGTTTCCCGATTGCCAAGATCGCTGCCAAGCTGGCGGTGGGTTACACCCTGGACGAGCTGCAGAACGACATCACCGGCGGCCAGACCCCGGCCTCGTTCGAGCCCTCCATCGATTACGTGGTCACCAAGATTCCGCGTTTTACCTTCGAGAAGTTCCCCCAGGCCAACGACCGTCTGACCACCCAGATGAAGTCGGTGGGCGAGGTGATGGCCATTGGCCGTACCTTCCAGGAGTCGCTGCAGAAAGCGCTGCGCGGCATGGAAACCGGCAACGATGGCCTCGACCCGATCATCACCGAGTTCACCGACGAAGCCATGGCCCAGATCAAGGGCGAGCTGCAGGCAGCGGGTGCCGAGCGCATCTTCTTCGTCGCCGACGCCATGCGTGCGGGCATGAGCGTGGATGAGATCTTTGCGCTGACCAACATCGACCGCTGGTTCCTGGTGCAAATGGAAGACCTGATTCTCACCGAAGCCGCCGTGTCCAAGCGCGCCCTGGCAGAGTTCTCGGCGCGTGAGCTGTTCCAGCTCAAGCGCAAGGGCTTCTCCGATGCGCGGCTGGCGAAGCTGCTGGGCGTCTCCGAGAAGGAGTTCCGCAAGACGCGTCAGGCAGCAGGGATTCGTCCTGTCTATAAGCGCGTCGACACCTGTGCCGCCGAGTTTGCTTCCGATACCGCCTACATGTACTCCACCTATGAAGAGGAGTGCGAAGCGGACGTGTCGGATCGCCAGAAGATCATGGTGCTGGGCGGTGGCCCGAACCGTATCGGACAGGGTATCGAGTTCGACTACTGCTGCGTGCACGCCGCCTTCGCCATGCGCGACGACGGCTATGAAACCATCATGGTCAACTGCAACCCGGAAACCGTCTCCACCGACTACGATACCTCCGACCGCCTCTACTTCGAGCCGGTGACGCTGGAAGACGTGCTGGAAATCGCCGACAAGGAGAAGCCGGTGGGCGTCATCGTCCAGTTCGGCGGCCAAACGCCGCTGAAGCTGGCCCGTGAGCTGGAAGCGGCAGGCGTGCCGATCATCGGTACCACGCCGGATGCCATCGATCGCGCCGAAGACCGCGAGCGCTTCCAGGTGATGATCGACAAGCTCGGTCTGAAGCAGCCGCCCAACGCCACGGCTCGCAGCTTCGAAGAAGCCTTCACCAAGGCCGAGAAAATCGGCTACCCGCTGGTCGTGCGTCCCAGCTATGTACTGGGTGGCCGTGCCATGGAGATCGTCTACGATGCCTCCGAGCTCGAAAACTACATGACCAACGCGGTCAAGGTCTCCAACGACTCGCCGGTACTGCTGGATCACTTCCTCAGCGCGGCAGTGGAAGTGGACATCGACGCGGTCTCCGATGGTCATCAGGTGGTCATCGGCGGCATCATGCAGCACGTCGAGCAGGCAGGCGTTCACTCTGGCGACTCTGCCTGTGCGCTGCCACCCTACTCGCTGCCCGCCGACGTGCAGGACGAGATGCGCGCACAGGTCAAGAAAATGGCCGTCGAGCTGGGCGTGAAAGGCCTGATGAACGTGCAGCTGGCCTGGCAGGATGGCGAGATCTACGTGATCGAGGTCAACCCGCGTGCTTCGCGTACCGTGCCTTTCGTTTCCAAGTGCATCGGCACCTCGCTGGCGCAGATTGCTGCCCGCTGCATGGCAGGCAAGACCCTGGCGGAGCAGGGCTTCGAGCGTGAAATCGTGCCGCACTTCTATAGCGTCAAGGAAGCCGTTTTCCCGTTCAACAAGTTCCAGGGCGTGGACCCGATCCTCTCGCCGGAAATGAAGTCCACCGGTGAAGTCATGGGCTCGGGCGATACCTTCGCCGAAGCCTTCTTCAAGGCGCAGCTGGGCGCGGGTGAGGCGATTCCGGCGCTGGAAGGCGACCGCAAGGCGTTCCTGTCGGTACGCGAGCCGGACAAGCAGGGGATTATCGAAGTGGCTCGTTCTCTGCTAACATTGGGCTTCACGCTATGTGCAACACGCGGTACCGCTGCGGCCCTCGAAGCCGCCGGGCTGCCCGTGGAGCACGTCAATAAAGTCAATGAAGGCCGTCCCCATATCGTCGATCTGCTGAAGAACGACGAAATCGCCTACATCGTGAATACCACCGAAGGTCGTCAGGCAATCAACGACTCTTCGATCATTCGCCGTACTGCTCTTGCGCGCAAGGTGCCCTATGCGACCACCTTGGCGGGCGCTAATGCTGTTTGCATGGCGCTGGAGTACGGTAGGGAGATTACGGTGCGGCGCCTTCAGGATCTGCACGCAGGAGCAACGCAATGAACAAGGTCCCGATGACGGTTGCGGGAGAGAAGAGCCTTCGCGATGAGCTCAACCATCTGAAGAGCGAAGCTCGCCCTCAGGTGATTGCCGCCATCGCCGAAGCGCGTGAGCACGGCGATCTCAAGGAGAACGCCGAGTACCACGCTGCGCGCGAACAGCAAGGCTTCATCGAAGGCCGTATTCAGGAAATCGAGAGCAAACTCTCCGGTGCCCAGGTGATCGACGTCACCAAGCTGCCGAAAACCGGCAAGGTGATCTTTGGCGTCACCGTGTCACTGCTGAACCTGGACAGCGACGCCAGCGTGACGTACCGCATCGTGGGCGAAGACGAAGCGGACATCAAGGCCGGGCGCATTTCCGTGACATCGCCCATTGCCCGCGCGCTGATCGGCAAGGAAGAGGGCGACGTAGTGGTGGTGAAAACCCCCGGTGGCGACGTGGAGTACGAAATCGAGAGCGTCGAGCACCTCTGATCACGTTCCGCTAGCGCCATGAAAAAGGCCCGGTGCAGTTTCCTGCACCGGGCCTTTTCGTCTGGCGCTGCTTTATGATGGGCGCCAAATCCGTTCAGCCAAGCGTCCGCTCAGCCAAACGGCCCTGCGTCAGTGCCGCCCGTGGTGGTTCTCGAAGCGGGTCACATTGGAGAGCTTGGGGTTGGCCTTGGGGTTACGACGGTACAGCAGCGCCATCTTGCCGATGGTTTGCACCAGCTCGGCCTTGCTGTCAGCCAGCAGCTCGTTGATCATTGCGGCGCGATCATCCCGCTCGGGCAGGGCGAGCTTCACTTTGATCAGCTCGTGGTCGTTGAGCGCGCGGCTGAGTTCTGCGAGCAGGTTTTCGGAGACGCCGTTCTCAGAAACGGTGACCACGGGGTTCAAATGGTGGCCAATGCTACGAAATGCTTTCTTTTGTGCCTGTGACAAGCTCATGGTATCTTGCGGTATCCCGGTTAGCGCTTAACGTTCCATCTTACGGTGAAATGCCGTCAAGTGAAAGCAATCCCGTCAATGCGCCCATCTCTTATTCCAGCGTCAGATGCCCCTATGCAGCAAAAGCCTCCAAGCCGTAAACATTCAGTGAGCAAAACCAGCAACAACTGGAAGAAAGAACATTTCGACGACCAGTACGTGAAACAGAGCTGGCAGGATGGCTATCGCTCCCGGGCAAGCTACAAGCTGCTGGAGCTGGATGAGAAGGACAAGCTGTTTCGCAATGGCATGACGGTGATCGACCTGGGTGCAGCGCCTGGCGGGTGGAGTCAGATCGCCGCCGAAAAGGTTGGCCCGGAAGGTGTCGTGATCGCCTCCGACATTCTGGAGATGGACGCCCTGGCAGGGGTCGACTTCATTCAGGGCGACTTTACCGAAGAACGTGTACTCAATGCGATTCTCGAGCGGTTGGGAAATCGACCGGTAGACCTTGTTATGTCCGACATGGCCCCCAATATGAGTGGTATGGCCGCCATCGACCAGCCACAGGCCATGTACCTTGTCGAGCTTGCTCTGGAGCTGGCGCGTGAAACGCTCTCGCCCAAGGGGCGCTTTCTGGTCAAAGTGTTTCAGGGGGAGGGCTTCGACACCTATTTGAAGGAGCTGCGCGGCAGCTTTCAGCGCGTCGTGACCCGTAAGCCGGATGCTTCACGGGCCCGTTCACGAGAAGTCTATTTTCTGGCCGAAGGTTTTCGCGGTTAGCAAGTGGCCGCGTGCATGGCCGCGATAGCGAAGATTTATCACCACGATTGCCAGACAGGCAGGCGTAAGGTGTGTCACATTATGCACATTGGACGAGCGTGACACAGATGGCCCAAGGCGTTATGCGCTTTGGCAATGGTTGAACGTTAAACTCTAGTGTAAGGTCTGAGTACTGACGGTTAACTGACGGATTCTTGTAATGAGGGTAGCCCCTTGAACGATATGGCGAAGAACCTGATTCTGTGGTTGGTCATCGCGGCCGTTCTGCTGACAGTGTTCAACAATTTCAGTACGGAAAGCGCGCCGCAAACCACCAACTACTCCCAGTTTGTGCAGCAGGTGCAAAATCAGCAGATCCGCAGCGTCACCATCGATGGGTATACCATCACCGGTGAGCGGACCGATGGTTCGCAGTTCCAGACCATCCGCCCTGCCGCAGAAGATCCCAAGCTGATCGATGACCTGCTGAGCAACAATGTCACGGTGGTCGGCAAGGAGCCTGAGCAGCAAAGCATCTGGACGCGGCTGCTGATTGCCAGTTTCCCGATCCTGCTGATCCTGGCGATCTTCATGTTCTTCATGCGCCAGATGCAAGGCGGTGCCGGTGGCGGCAAGGGTGGCCCGATGAGCTTCGGCAAGTCGAAGGCCAAGCTGCTCTCGCAAGACCAGATCAAGACCACCTTTGCTGACGTGGCGGGCTGTGACGAGGCCAAGGAAGAGGTGGAAGAGCTGGTCGACTTCCTGCGCGACCCCACCAAATTCCAGCGCCTGGGGGGCACCATTCCCCGTGGCGTGCTGATGGTCGGTCCTCCCGGTACCGGTAAGACGCTGCTGGCCAAGTCCATTGCCGGTGAGGCCAAGGTACCGTTCTTCTCCATCTCGGGTTCCGACTTCGTCGAAATGTTCGTGGGCGTGGGTGCGTCCCGCGTGCGCGACATGTTCGAGCAGGCCAAGAAGCAGGCGCCCTGCATCATCTTCATCGACGAGATCGATGCCGTGGGTCGCTCGCGCGGCACTGGCATGGGCGGCGGTAACGATGAACGCGAGCAGACGCTGAACCAGCTGCTGGTCGAGATGGACGGTTTCGAAGCCAATGAAGGCATCATCGTGATTGCGGCCACCAACCGTCCGGACGTACTCGACCCCGCGCTGCTGCGCCCGGGCCGCTTCGACCGTCAGGTAACCGTGGGCTTGCCGGATATCCGTGGCCGTGAGCATATTCTGGGCGTTCACCTGCGCAAGGTGCCGCTGGCCGATGACGTGAAGCCGCAGCTGATTGCCCGTGGTACGCCTGGCTTCTCCGGTGCCGACCTGGCCAACCTGGTGAACGAGGCTGCCCTGTTTGCGGCGCGTCGTAACAAGCGCCTGGTAGGCATGGAAGAGCTTGAGCTGGCCAAGGACAAGATCATGATGGGCGCCGAGCGCAAATCCATGGTCATGACCGATAAAGAGAAGCTCAATACCGCTTACCACGAGGCAGGTCACGCGATCATTGGTCTGGTCATGCCCGAGCACGACCCGGTCTACAAGGTCACGATTATTCCCCGTGGCCGCGCTCTGGGTGTGACGATGTTCCTGCCGGAAGAGGATCGTTACAGCCTGTCGCGCCAGCAGATCATCAGTCAGCTCTGCTCACTGTTCGGTGGTCGTATTGCCGAAGAGATGACGCTGGGGCCCAACGGTGTCACCACGGGTGCTTCCAACGACATCAAACGCGCCACGGAGCTGGCCCATAACATGGTGGCCAAGTGGGGCCTATCCGATGAAATGGGTCCGATCATGTACGACGAGGACGAGTCTCACCAGTTCCTCGGTGGCCCGGGCCAGGGTGGCGGCAAGCTGAAGTCCGGCGAAACCACCACGCGCCTCGATAAGGAAGTGCGCAAGATCATCGACTCGTGCTACGAGCAGGCGCGCCAGATTTTGCATGACAACCGCGACAAGCTGGATGCCATGGCCGAAGCGCTGATGAAGTACGAGACCATCGATGCGCATCAGCTGAAAGACATCATGGAAGGGCGTGACCCTCGCCCGCCGGAAGGCTGGGGTGACGGTGACTCTTCGGGTGGCGGCTCTCCGGTAGGTGGCGACAAGTCGGAAGTGAAATCAGAAGAGCCTGAAGCTTCCTCGGAAGGCGATAGTGAAGAAGACGATGACGAGCCGCGTCGTCGCCCTTCGGACCCGCTGGGTGGGTCGGCGGGCTCGTGAGCTAGGCCATCACGCCAACCAGCAAAGGCGCCCCAGCGGGGCGCCTTTTTGTTATCCTGTGGCCAATGACAGTGAATTTTTTTGATTTCAGGCGGCAAGATGAACCCGATCGTTGACCCTATCTCGGCTCCGCACGTCCCGGAAGATGCGTTTCACCTGCGCTGTGGTCGCCATTCGCTCGATCTCTCGTTTCCACGGGTGATGGGCATATTGAACGTTACTCCGGACTCGTTTTCCGACGGTGGGCAGCATGTGGCCCTCGATGATGCGCTGCGCCATGCCGAGCGTATGCTGGCGGAAGGCGCGGCGATGATCGATGTGGGGGGAGAGTCGACCCGCCCAGGTGCCACGCCGGTCACCGAACAGCAGGAGCTGGACCGGGTGGCTCCGGTGGTGGAGGCGCTGGTGCGTGAGCTGGATGCGCTGGTGTCGGTGGACACCAGCAGTGCCCTGGTCATGCGTGAGGTGAGCGCGCTGGGAGCGGGCATGATC
The DNA here is from genome assembly GCF_020616575.1 of Halomonas sp. NyZ770. NCBI lineage: Bacteria > Pseudomonadati > Pseudomonadota > Gammaproteobacteria > Oceanospirillales > Halomonadaceae > Halomonas > Halomonas sp. NyZ770. The sequence continues at coordinate 357,663 of NZ_CP085143.1, forward strand.
AACGATGTACGTGCCCTGGAGCGCGATGGCGCTCTGATGGCGGCGGCCAGCAGTGGCCTGCCGGTATGTCTGATGCATCGCCAGGGTGAGCCGCAGGACATGCAGCACTCGCCTGGCTACGATGTGCCGGTGGAGCAGGCCGTGGCGGCCTACCTGGCGGAGCGGGTCGCGGCCTGCGAAGCGGTGGGGCTGCGTCGTCATCGGCTGCTGCTGGACCCCGGTTTTGGCTTTGGCAAAACCGTCGAGCACAACCTGCAGCTGTTGAAGCACATGGCCTCGCTGAACGAGCTGGGCTTGCCGCTGCTGGTGGGCATGTCGCGCAAGAGCATGATTGGTAAGGTGCTGGGCCGTCCTGTGGAAGAGCGACTGGCGGGAGGGCTGGCGCTAGCTGCCATGGCGGTGGAGCGCGGAGCCAAAGTGATTCGGGTGCACGATGTAGGGCCCACGGTGGATGCCGTGAATATGGCCTGGGCCGTGCTGCAAGAAGGCTGTGAGCCGCTCGTGAAGAAGGAGTCTTGACATGACGCGTCGTTATTTTGGTACCGATGGTATTCGTGGCACGGTTGGGCAGGCGCCGATTACGGCTGATTTCATGCTCAAACTGGGTTGGGCTGCCGGGCAGGTGTTGCGTCGCGAAAAGGGCCGCACCCGGGTGTTGATCGGCAAGGATACGCGTATTTCCGGCTATATGTTCGAGTCGGCGCTGGAGGCGGGGCTGTCTGCCGCCGGGGTGGACGTGTCGCTGCTGGGGCCGATGCCCACGCCGGGTATTGCCTACCTGACGCGCACTTTCCGGGCGGATGCCGGGATCGTCATTTCGGCCTCGCACAACCCCTTCGATGACAACGGCATCAAGTTTTTCTCTGCCGAAGGTAAGAAGTTGCCCGATGAGATCGAAGACCGTATCGAAGCCATGCTGGAAGCGCCGCTGACCACGGCCGAGGCCGCGCAGCTGGGCAAGGCGACGCGTATCGACGATGCAGCGGGCCGCTATATCGAGTTCTGTAAATCCACGCTGCCGGACAGGCTGAGCCTGCATGGCCTGAAAGTGGTGCTGGATTGCGCCCATGGGGCCACTTACCATATCGCCCCCAGCGTATTCCGCGAGCTGGGGGCCGATGTCAGCGTGATTGGGGCGTCCCCCGACGGATTGAATATCAACCAACAGGTGGGGTCCACCCATCCCGCTGCGCTACGTGCCGCGGTCATTCAGCAAGGGGCCGACCTGGGCGTAGCCTTCGATGGCGACGGCGACCGCGTGCTGCTGGTGGATGCCGACGGCCGGGAAGTAGATGGCGATGACATCCTTTACCTGATCGCCCGTGACCGTTTCGAGCGTGGCCTGCTGGAAGGTGGCGTGGTGGGCACCCTGATGAGCAATTTTGGGCTGGCCATGGCGCTGGAGCGGCTGGGTATTCCCTTCCAGCGCGCCAAAGTGGGCGACCGCTTTGTCATGGAGATGATGGCTGCCAACGGTTGGGAGCTGGGGGGCGAGGCTTCGGGGCATATCGTGTGTGGTCATGTGCAGAGCACCGGCGACGGCATCGTGTCTGCGCTGCAGGTGCTGGCCTTGATGGTTCGCGAGCAGAAGCCGCTGCCTGCCCTGCTCAAGGGGCTCGAAAAAGTCCCTCAGTCGCTGGTCAACGTGCGGCTACCGGCAGGCTCCGATGCCCGCCAGGTAATGGCAGCTCCGCCCTTGCAGGCCGCCGTGGCGGCGCTGGAAACCGAGCTGGGCGATCAGGGGCGCGTGCTGCTGCGCGCCTCGGGGACGGAGCCACTGATTCGGGTCATGGTGGAAGGCCGTGCCCATCTGGATGTCGACCGTCTGGCGAATCGGCTGGCACAGCAGGTGCAGGCGCTGCTGGGTGACGACGCCGGCAAATAACGCAGGACTCGTCACAGCGGTTGTCTTGACAAGGCGGCTCCTATACCATTTCGCTCCACCTGGATTGAGGATCACCCATGCGCACGCCCTTGATTGCCGGTAACTGGAAAATGAACGGTTCGGCGGCATTGATCGAGTCGTTTGGTAAAACGTTTGCCTCCGCCACGCTGCCGAAAGGTGTCGAGGTGGTCATTATTCTGCCTTTTCCGTACCTGGACATGGCGCGTCATGCCTTTGGTGATACGCCTTTGGCGCTGGGCGCGCAAACGCTCAATCCTCAGCATTCCGGCGCCCACACCGGTGAAGTCAGTGGACGCATGCTCAAGGAGTTTGGCGTTGGCTACGTGCTGGTGGGCCACTCCGAGCGTCGCCAGCTCTATCGTGAAAGCGACGAGCAGGTATTCAACCGGTTGGTAGCCGCGCTGGATGTCGGCTTGACGCCGATTCTGTGTGTCGGCGAGACCCTCGAGGAGCGTGATGCCGGCCAGACCATGGACGTCGTCTTGCGCCAGGTAGGCTACGTCATGGCGCGGCTGGAGCCAGAGCAGCGTCGTCAGGTGGTGATTGCCTACGAGCCTGTCTGGGCCATCGGCACCGGGCGCACGGCCTCGCCGGAGCAGGCACAAGAAGTGATGGCAGGTATTCGTGCCTACCAGGCAGGGTTCGATGCGTCGCTGGCCGAGCAGTTGAAGCTGCTTTACGGCGGCAGCATGAATGCAAGTAATGCGGCAGAGCTGCTTGCTCAGCCGGATATCGACGGCGGTTTGGTGGGCGGTGCCTCGCTTAAAACCGACGATTTCTACGCCATTTGTCAGTCAGCAGGATAACGCCATGCAAGTTGCAATTCTTATGGTTCATGTGGTGATTGCGGTCGCCCTGGTAGTACTCATCCTGCTTCAGCAGGGTAAAGGCGCTGAAGCGGGGGCTGCCTTCGGTGGCGGCGCATCGCAAACGGTGTTTGGTTCGCGGGGTAGCGGTAACTTCCTTTCTCGCACCACGGGTGTGCTGGCGGCGGGCTTTTTCGTCACCTCCATGGCGCTGGCGTACTTTGCTACCCAGGCAGGCCAGGCACCGGAAGCGGGCATTCCCGACGCACGCCTGATCGAGCAGCAGCGCAGCATTCCTACGCTTGACGACAGCCCTGCAAGTATGGATAATACCGCGCCAGTGCTTGAGGAAAGCGGAGAGTAATCAGCCGCGTTTTCTTTGGCCTCCCCTGATGCCGAAGTGGTGGAATTGGTAGACACGCTATCTTGAGGGGGTAGTGACCGTATGGTCGTGCGGGTTCAAGTCCCGCCTTCGGCACCATCTGTTTCGCTGGCTCGCCAGCTTCCCAGAGTATTTGCCAAAGAAAGTCAGGGTTGGCACCTGAGACGAAAACAGCACTTGACGTCAGTAGTTTAAGTGTCTATTATCGTCGACCTAGATTGATGCGGGGTGGAGCAGTCTGGTAGCTCGTCGGGCTCATAACCCGAAGGTCATCGGTTCAAATCCGGTCCCCGCTACCATTTATTTAGCAACATTGCAGTGTCGTGAAGCAGTTCGCAATTTGTTTCAAGGCAGCGAAAAGATCGCAACATGTTGCTAAAATGGTATTACAGGTTTCTTTCGAAAAGCCCCTTCCTGTGAAGGGGCTTTTTGTTAGTAGCTTTTTTGCGAGCCAAGAGTGTCTCACGCGCGGACGTTGTTCAGTAGCCAGAGACACATTCCCAGGTAATGCCAATCAGCCTCCTGGCTTTTATCAAGACTCCTGGCCAGGCGCCTGATGCAACGGCTATAGGAGCTTTGTCTGTGGCCACAAAACACGCTGCGCTTCATGCGCTGATCGAACCCATCGTTGCCGCCATGGGCTTCGAGCTTTGGGGCATCGAGCATGTTTCCCAGGGCAAGCATTCGCGGCTGGTCATTTATATCGAGCGTGAGAGCGGCGTCAGCGTGGAAGACTGCGCCGATATCAGCCGTCAAGTCAGTGCCGTGATGGATGTGGAAGATCCGATTCCTGGCGAGTATCGCCTGGAGGTCTCGTCACCCGGTATGGCACGCCCCCTTTATTCTCTGGATCACTTCACTCGCTACCAGGGCCATCAGGTGGCGCTGAAGCTACGCCTCGCTTTCGATGGCCGACGCAAGTTCCAGGGGTTGTTGGCTGGGGTCGAAGGAGACGAAGTGCTGCTGCAAATGGAAGGCGAAGAGTACTGCTTTCCCATTGAAAGCATTGATGCTGCGCACGTTGTCCCGCAGTTCGAAGAATAACGGGTGGCGGCTTCCGGTAGATGCCGGGTCGACGCACAAAAGGACAGGTTTTCTGGCGAGGCATACGCATGAGTAAAGAAATCTTAATGGTCGTGGACGCGATCTCCAACGAAAAAGGCGTCCCCCGTGATGTAATTTTCGAAGCGGTTGAAGCCGCGCTGGCCAGCGCGTCGCGCAAGCGTTTCGAGCACGAAGAAGCCAATGTGCGGGTGCGTATCGACCGTAAAACCGGCGACTACGACACCTTCCGCTACTGGACCGTCGTGGAAGACGACGAGTTCGAGACGCCTGACTACGAAATCAAGCAGAGCATCGCCGAGCAGCGGGATCCGCCGCTGGCGTTGGGCGATGTGGTCGAGCAGAAGATCGAAAACGCCATGTTCGGCCGTATTGCCGCACAAACCGCCAAACAGGTCATCGTCCAGAAAGTGCGCGAAGCCGAGCGCGCTGAAGTCGTGCGTCAATACGCAGACCGTGAAGGCGAGCTGGTGGCCGGTATCGTCAAGAAGACCACCCGTGATGGCCTGATCATCGACCTGGGCGAGAACGCCGAAGCGTTCCTGCCGCGCAACGAGATGATTCACGGCGAGCGCTACCGCATGAACGAGCGAGTGCGTGCGCTGCTGGTCAAGGTGGACCCGGATGCCCGTGGTGCACAGCTGCAGCTGTCGCGTACCTGCCCGGAGTTCATCATCGAACTGTTCAAGATCGAGGTGCCGGAAATTGCCGAGCAGCTGATCGAAATCAAAGGGGCGGCTCGCGACCCCGGCTCTCGGGCCAAGATCGCGGTGAAAACCAACGACCGCCGTATCGACCCGGTGGGCGCTTGTGTGGGTATGCGTGGTTCTCGGGTGCAGGCGGTCTCTTCCGAGCTGCAGAACGAGCGCGTCGATATCGTGCTGTGGGATGACAACCCGGCGCAACTGGTCATCAATGCCATGGCGCCTGCCGATGTGGCGTCTATTCTGGTGGACGAAGACGCCCACGCGATGGACGTGGCGGTCGCCCAGGACAACCTGGCCCAGGCCATTGGTCGCAGCGGCCAAAACGTGCGCCTGGCGTCCGAGTTGACCGGCTGGCGTATCAACGTCATGACCGAAGACGAGGCGGAATCCAAGCGCGAGCAGGAGATCGACAGCCTGGTGGACTCTTTCGTTCAGCACCTGGAAGTGGACGAAGACGTTGCCCGCCTGCTGGTTGAAGAAGGGTTCACCACCCTGGAAGAAGTTGCTTACGTGCCGCTGGAAGAGATGCTCGAAATCGAAGAGTTCGACGAAGAGCTGGTGGAAGAGCTGCGTGCACGCGCAAAAGACGAGCTGCTGACGATGGCGATTGCCTCGGAAGAAGCGCTGGACGGTGCCCAACCAGCGGATGATCTGCTGGAAATGGACGGTATGGAGCGCCACCTGGCCTTCATTCTCGCCAGCCGCGGCATTGTCACAATGGAAGATCTCGCCGAGCAGTCTGTCGACGATCTGGTCGATATCGAGGAGTTGGACGAAGCGCGCGCAGCGGCACTGATCATGACTGCCCGTGCGCCCTGGTTCGAAACCGACGACACATCGGATTCGAACACACAGTAAACAGGTCACGGGCTGAGGAGGGTCACTATGTCGGATATGACAGTTAAAGATTTTGCAGTGAAGGTGGGCCGCGATGTGCCCCGCCTATTGGAACAGATGAAAGAAGCCGGTTTGCAGCACGCCTCGGAAAGCGACGCCGTGTCTGAAGAAGACAAGCAGACGCTGCTGAGCTTTCTGAAGAAGAGCCACGGCGGCAGCGACAACGAGCCGAGCAAGAACCGCATCACCCTGACGCGTAAAACCCGTAGCCGCATCAAGACCGGCGAGCGCGGTAAAACCATCGAAGTTCAGGTGCGCAAGAAGAAGACCTACGTCAAGCGTGAAGAAGAGAAGCCCAAGGTTGCCGAGCCCCAGCACTCTGGCCCGCGCCAGCTGGTAGGCGACATGGCCGAAGCGGAAGCCGAGCGCAAGGCGCAGGAAGCCCAGGCGGCGGAAGAGAAAGCCGTAGCCGCAAAAGCCAAGGCGGCTGAAGAAGCTGCACGCAAGGCGGCGGAAGAGCAAGCCAAGGCCAAGGCGGCAGAAGTGCCGGACATCGACGTGCCTGACCTGGAAATCGACGATGCACCGACGGGTGAAGACCTGCCGCCTGCACCGCCGAAGGAAGGCCGTACCGACCGTCGCACGGCACCGCCCAAGAAGACGGCTGCCAAGAAAAAAGGCCGCGACGATGACGACGATCGCGGTGATCGCGAAGAGCGCAAGCGTGGCGGTGGCGGCAAGAAGGTCAAGCGTGCCGAGCGCCGTGGTGGCCGTCGTGGCGGCGCAAGCCAGAGCGGCAACGGCAAGCACGGCTTCCAGAAGCCGACTCAGCCGATCGTGCGTGAAGTCTCGATCCCTGAATCGATCAGCGTTGCCGAGCTGGCCGACAAGATGTCGATCAAGGCCAACGAAGTCATCAAGGCCATGTTCACCATGGGCGCGGCGGTGACCATCAACCAGACCATCGACCAGGATACTGCGGCGATCGTCGTGGAAGAGATGGGCCACAAGGTCAAGCTGGTGAAGGACGACGCGCTGGAAACGGAAATGCTGGAAGGCATCTCCTACGAAGGCGAAGAGATCACCCGCTCACCCGTCGTGACGGTCATGGGTCACGTTGACCACGGCAAGACCTCGCTGCTGGATTACATCCGTCGTGCCAAGGTCGCCACTGGCGAAGCGGGCGGTATTACCCAGCACATCGGTGCTTACCACGTGGAAGACAACCACGGCGGCGTCACCTTCCTGGATACCCCCGGTCACGCGGCGTTTACCGCCATGCGTGCTCGTGGTGCCAAAGCCACCGACGTGGTCATCCTGGTCGTGGCCGCCGACGATGGCGTGATGCCGCAAACCGTTGAAGCGATCGAGCACTCCAAAGCGGCTGAAGTGCCCATGGTCGTGGCGGTGAACAAGATCGATAAAACGGGCGCGGACTTTGACCGCATTCGTAACGAGCTGTCACAGCACGGCGTGATCTCCGAAGAGTGGGGCGGTGACACGCAGTTTGTTCACGTGTCCGCCAAAACCGGCGAAGGCATGGAAGACCTGCTGGAAGCGATCCAGCTGGCCTCCGAAGTGCTTGAGCTGACGGCCGTTCCGTCGGCGCCTGGCAAAGGTGTCGTTGTCGAGTCTCGCCTGGACAAAGGCCGTGGCCCGGTGGCTACCGTGCTGGTTCAGAACGGTACGCTGAAGAAGGGTGATATCGTGCTGGCAGGCCTGCACTACGGTCGCGTTCGTGCGCTGACCAATGAGCTGGGTCAACAGGTCGATACCGCTGGCCCCGCCATGCCGGTCGAGATCCAGGGTCTCGACGGCACGCCGGATGCCGGTGACGACTTCATGGTCGTGGCCGACGAGAAGAAAGCCCGTGAAGTGGCCAACTTCCGTCAAGGCAAATACCGCGAAGTGCGCCTGGCGCGTCAGCAGAAAGCCAAGCTGGAGAACATGTTCAGCCAGATGGGCCAGGACGAAGTGGCCAAGGTCAACATCGTCCTCAAAGCCGACGTTCAGGGGTCACTGGAAGCCATCAAGGGCGCTCTGGAAGAGCTCTCCACCGACGAAGTGCAAGTGGCAGTGGTCTCCTCCGGCGTGGGTGGTATCACCGGAACCGACGCCAACCTGGCGCTGGCGTCTGAAGCCATCGTGGTCGGCTTCAACGTACGTGCCGATGCCGCAGCCCGTGAGATCATCGAGCGTGAAGGTCTGGATCTGCGCTACTACAGCGTCATCTACCAGCTGATCGACGAGGTCAAGCAGGCGATGAGCGGTATGCTTGCCCCCGAGTGGAAAGAAGAGATCGTGGGTGTGGCCGAAGTACGCGACGTCTTCCGCGCGCCGAAGATCGGTGCGGTGGCCGGCTGTATGGTCGTCGAAGGCACGGTTTCCCGCAGCAAGCGTATCCGCGTTCTGCGTGACAACGTGGTCATCTACGAAGGCGAACTCGAATCGCTGCGCCGCTTCAAGGACGACGTACAGGAAGTGCGTAACGGCATGGAGTGTGGCATCGGCGTGAAGAACTACAACGATGTTCAGGTCGGCGACAAGATCGAAGTCTTTGACCAAGTGAAGGTCGAGCGCAGCCTGTAAGGCAGCGAGGAGTCAACATGCGCGAATTCAAGCGTACCGACCGGGTAGCCGACCAGCTCCAGAAGGAGCTGGCGGTACTGATCCAGCGGGAAGTAAAAGACCCGCGTCTTGGCATGATCACGGTGAGCGGCGCTGCCGTCAGCCGTGACCTGGGCTACGCCGATATCTATGTCACCCTGCTGGGTGAACAGGAGCCCGAGCGTATCAAGGAAAACCTGCAGGTGCTCAAGCGCGCCTCTGGGTTTCTGAGAAGCCAGATTGCCAAGCGCATCAAGCTGCGCCACGTGCCCGAGCTGCGTTTTCATTACGATGAAAGCGTGGTGCGTGGCCAGCACCTCTCATCGCTGATCGACGAGGCGGTCTCTACCGACCGTGCCCGCCAATCAGATGACGAGGACGACACCGACGCCCAGGGTGAGGAGACGCGCTAATGGCTCGTCGCCGTCGCGGATTACCGGTGAATGGCGTGGTGCTGCTGGATAAGCCCAAGGGTATTTCCAGCAACCATGCACTCCAGCGTGTGCGCCGTCTGTTCGAGGCGCAGAAAGCCGGGCATACCGGCACGCTGGACCCCATGGCAACGGGCCTGCTGCCCATTTGCCTGGGGGAGGCCACCAAGTTTTCCGCACACCTGCTGGAAGCCGACAAGATGTATCGCACCCGGGTCGAACTGGGCGTGATCACCGACACCGGCGATGCCGAGGGTAACGTCATCGAGCGGCGTGAGGTGCCAAGCCTCACCGCCGAGGATGTGGAGGCCGTGCTGGTCCGCTTTCGTGGCGAGATCGACCAGGTGCCGCCCATGTATTCGGCGTTGAAGCACCAGGGCAAGAAGCTCTACGAGCTAGCGCGCGAGGGCAAGCAGGTTGAACGTGCAGCACGGCGGGTTAGCGTGTATGATGCGCGCCTGCTGGCGTTCGAGGGTCATGCCTTCGAGCTGGAAGTCAGTTGCAGCAAGGGAACCTACATCCGAACCCTGGCCGAAGACATTGGCCTGGCGCTGGGGTGTGGTGCCCACATCAGTCAACTGCGCAGGCTCAAGACCGGCCCCTTCGGTGGCGACGCCATGTGGACCCTGGAGGCGCTGGAAGCGCTGGCAAGCCAGGCCCATCGCGAGGCGGAACTGATGCCCGTCGATGTGCTGGTGGATCATCTGCCATCGCTCAGCGTGGACGATGCTGCCTATGACAGGCTGGCCCACGGGCAGTCGGTGCAATTGGCCAGTGGCGAGTTGGCAGCGGATGCGCTGGCACGACTTTATCACGCCGAGACCTTTATCGGTCTTGGCGTTGTAAAAGGGCCGCAGGAAGTGGCTCCCAAGCGACTGTTGAGTACGGTCGCTCGTTCGTAATTTCGCCGTGAAAACGTTGCAAGGATGCGGCGATTTGCGCGAAAATAGTAGCTTGAGACTGCAAATATGCGTGGTCTCACCCATTCATTTTTAGGCATATTGCTTACTGGAGAGACAGATGGCATTAACCGCTGAGAAAAAGGCCGAAATCGTCAACGAATACGGCCGCGGCGACAACGACACCGGTTCCCCTGAAGTGCAGGTTGCACTGCTGAGCGCCAACATCAATGGCCTGCAGGACCACTTCAAGACCAACAAGCAGGATCACCACTCTCGTCGTGGTCTGATCCGCATGGTAAACCAGCGTCGTAAGCTGCTGGACTACCTGAAGCGTAAGGATTTCGAGCGCTATCAGTCTCTGATCCAGAAACTGGGTCTGCGTCGCTAAGCAGTAACGGCAACGATTCAAAACGGGCAGCTCCTTGCGAGCTGCCCGTTTTTTTGTTTGAGGTAGCCGTCAGCCGCGTCAACGCCTAGAATGGTGGCGAGTCAAAACGACCCAAGCGAAAAGACAAGTAGCTATTAATGTTAAAGGAAGTCGCCGTGAATCCGGTCAAAAAAACGTTCCAATACGGTCGTAGCACCGTCACCCTCGAAACTGGGCGTATCGCTCGCCAGGCCACTGGTGCCGTCATGGTCACCATGGACGAGACCGTCGTACTGTGTACGGTGGTGGCGAAGAAAGACGTCAATCCCGCCCAATCCTTCTTCCCGCTTTCGGTGCACTACCAGGAAAAGACCTACGCGGTCGGCAAGATTCCTGGCGGCTTCTTCAAGCGTGAAGGTCGCCCCACCGAGAAAGAGACCCTCACGTCACGGCTGATCGACCGCCCCATTCGCCCGCTGTTCCCCAAGGGCTTCATGAACGAAGTGCAGGTGATCTGTACCGTTCTGTCGACTGACCGCAACCATGACCCGGATATTGCGGCCATGCTGGGCACCTCGGCAGCGCTGAGCATCTCAGGCGTTCCGTTCAATGGCCCGATCGGCGCTGCGCGCGTTGGCTTCAACGAAGAGCAGGGCTACTTCCTGAACCCCACCGTCGAAGAGCTGACCACCTCCGAGCTGGACATGGTGGTGGCCGGTACCGAAAACGCCGTGCTGATGGTGGAGTCGGAAGCTCAGGAGCTGCTGGAAGACGAAATGCTGGGTGCCGTACTGTTCGGCCACCAGGAGATGCAGGTGGCGGTCAACGCCATCAAGGAACTGGCCGCTGAAGCAGGCAAGCCGCGCTGGGACTGGCAGCCGCCCGCCGAAAACGTGGCGCTGAAAACCGCCATGGCCGATGCGTTCGAAGCCAAAGTGGGCGATGCGTACCGCATTACCGACAAGATGGCGCGTCAGGATGCGCTGGCCGAGCTGAAAGAGGCTGCTTTGGCCCAGCTGGTGGCTGAAGAAGGTGACTCCTCGGAAGGCAAGTTCAGTGCCGATGACGTCAAGGGGGCCTTTGCGGCGCTGGAGAAGCGCGTGGTGCGCTCTCGCGTCGTCAAGGGCGAGCCGCGCATCGATGGCCGCGACAACGTCACCGTGCGCCCGCTGGCCATCGAAGTCGGCGTGCTGCCCAAGACTCACGGCTCGGCCATCTTCACCCGTGGTGAAACCCAGGCCATCGCCGTGGCGACACTGGGCACGCTGCGCGACTCGCAGCTGATCGAGTCGCTGGAAGGCGAGCGTAAAGACCGCTTCATGCTGCACTACAACTTCCCTCCCTACTCGGTGGGTGAAGCAGGCTTCATGGGTGGCCCGAAGCGTCGTGAAATCGGTCACGGTCGTTTGGCTCGTCGTGGCGTCCAGGCCATGCTGCCCTCCGAAGAAGATTTCCCCTACACCATTCGCGTGGTGTCGGAAATCACCGAATCCAATGGTTCCAGCTCCATGGCCTCGGTCTGTGGCTCCTCGCTGGCGCTGATGGACGCAGGCGTTCCGCTGAAAGCCCCGGTGGCGGGTATTGCCATGGGTCTCGTCAAGGACGAAGACGGCTACGCGGTGCTGACCGACATCCTGGGTGACGAAGACCATCTGGGCGACATGGATTTCAAGGTGGCGGGTTCTGAAGAGGGTGTTACTGCCCTGCAGATGGACATCAAGATCGAAGGCATCAACGAAGAGATCATGGAAACCGCGCTGCAGCAGGCTCACGATGCGCGTATCGGTATCCTGGCGCAGATGAACGCCGTGATCAGCCAAAGCCGTACCGACGTCTCCGAGAATGCGCCTTCCATGGCCACCATCAAGATCGATCCGGACAAGATCCGTGACGTCATCGGCAAGGGCGGCGCTACCATCCGCAAGATTTGCGAAGACACCGGCGCGTCCATCGACCTCGATGACGACGGCACCGTGCGCATCTATGCCGAAGACAAGGCTGCGGCCAAGAAGGCCATCGATACCGTACTGGCCATCACGGCAGAAGCGGAAATCGGCAAGCTCTACCAGGGCAAGGTCGTGCGCATCGCCGACTTCGGTGCTTTCGTGAACATCATGCCGGGTACCGATGGCCTGGTGCATATTTCGCAAATCGTCGCCGAGCGCGTCAACAACGTGCGCGATTTCCTCAACGAAGGTGACGACGTCGTCGTGAAGGTGCTGGATATCGACAACCGCAACCGCGTGAAGCTCTCGATCAAAGAGATCACCGAGGAAGAGAAGGCCGCGTTTGCCGCTGCCGAGGCGGATATCGCAGGCTAATCGGCCACCCGCGTATGACCACCGCCCCTGCAGCCCCTGGCTGTGGGGGCGGTGTCGTTTGGTAGCCCCGCATATTTGAAGCCCCACGTATTTTGATAGACCCATACAGAGGAAGCAGCATGGAGCAGCAGGAGTCACCGCGCTGGTGGGCGGTGGTCGCCGTGATGATCGGCATCTTTTTACTGGTAACCGCCGAGCAGCTGCCCATTGGGCTGCTCTCGCAGGTTGCTGCAGACATGGGCGTGACCCCCGGCATGGCCGGGTTGATGGTCACCGTGCCGGGAGTGGTGGCGGCGTTTTCCGCCCCCTTGCTGCCGGTGGCCGTCGGCCGTCTGGACCGCCGCATCATGCTGACGCTGATGATGGTGGTGATGGTCATTGGCAGCCTGCTGTCGGCCCTGGCCACGACCTTCATCTTTCTCCTGGCCGCCAGGGTGCTGGTGGGGATGAGTATTGGCGGTTTCTGGGCCATTGCTGGCAGCATTGCGCCGCGCCTGGTGCCGGCGCATCAGGTGGCCCGTGCCATGACCATCATCTTCGGGGGCGTGGCGGCAGCCTCGGTGCTGGGCGTGCCTTTGGGGACACTGCTGGGGGATGCCAGCCACTGGCGGGTGGCCTTCGGCGCCCTTGGCGGCTTGAGCCTGCTCACCGCCGTGGCGCTATGGGTGTGGTTGCCGCCGCTTCCACCCCGTGAGCCGGTGCGCTTGCGCATGCTGGCGCAGCAGTTGCAAAACCGAGGCGTTCGGGTCGCCGTGCTGACCACCGGGCTGGTGGTGGTCGGGCACTTCGTGGCGTACACCTTTATCAGCCCGATCCTGCAGGAGATCAGCGGCGTGGCCCAGCGGCATGTGGGCAGCCTGCTGCTGCTCTATGGGGCGGCAGGCATTCTGGGCAATATCGCCGCTGGGGCCTTTGCCGGGCGCCATCCTTATCGGGCGGTGTTGGTCATCCCCAGCCTGCTGCTGGTGGTGGTCGGGCTGTTTCCGCTGCTGGGCGTGCAACCGACCAGCGGTGTGCTGCTGCTGATGCTGTGGGGCGCCGTGTTTGGCAGCGTCTCGGTCAGTATCCAGACCTGGATTCTGCGCACGGCCCCCAATACCGAAGCCGCCACGGCGCTGATGGCGTTTGTCTTCAATATGTCGATTGGCCTGGGCGCCATGGTGGGTGGTCAGGTGGTGGACAGCACCAGCCTGCCGGTGACCATGTGGGCATCGGCAGGGCTGTTCCTGCTGGGGATGCTGCTGGTATGGCGCACCCCCGCGCGCATCGTGGGAGAAAAGCACCGCTAGCCGTCAGGCAAAAAAATGCCCCCGCGTGTGCGGGGGCAGTCATCACGGCGCGAGAGCACGGTATCAGGGGCGCTCGATGGCCAGCGCCACCCCTTGCCCACCACCGATACATAGCGTGGCCAAGCCTTTCTTGGCATCGCGGGCGATCATTTCGTGGAGCAGCGTGACCAGCACGCGGCAGCCGGAGGCACCGATGGGGTGGCCAATGGCAATGGCGCCGCCGTTGACGTTGACCTTCGAGGTATCCCAGCCCAGCTCCTTGTTGACCGACAGCGCCTGAGCCGCGAAGGCTTCGTTGGCTTCGACCAGGTCCAGGTCATCCAGGCTCCAGCCCGCTTTTTCCAGGCAGCGGCGGGTAGCCGGTGCCGGGCCAATGCCCATGATGGCCGGATCGACCCCTGCATTGGCATATGCGGCAATGCGTGCCAGCGGCTCCAGGCCCAGCTCTTTGGCTTTTTCAGCGGAGCACAGCATGACCACGGCAGCACCGTCGTTGAGCGATGAAGCGTTGCCTGCTGTCACGGTGCCATCTTTCTTGAAGGCAGGGCGCATGCCGCCCAGCTTGTCGGCAGACACTTCGCGCGGGTTTTCGTCAGTATCAAAAACCACCGGGTCGCCTTTGCGCTGGGGGACTTCCACCGGCACGATCTGGCCTTTGAACTTGCCCTCTTTGATGGCAGCCGCGGCTTTTTGCTGCGAAGCGGCGGCAAATTCGTCCATCTCTTCCCGGGTGATGGCGTATTTTTCGGCCAGGTTTTCGGCGGTGATGCCCATGTGGTAGTTGTTGAACGCGTCCCACAGGCCGTCGTGGACCATGGAGTCGATGGCTTTCCAGTCGCCCATGCGCTGGCCGTTACGCGAATTCGGCAGGATGTGCGGGGAGGCCGACATGTTTTCCTGGCCGCCTGCCAGAATGATCTCGGCATCGCCACAGCGAATGGCCTGAGTGGCCAGGTGCAGCGCCTTGAGGCCGGAGCCACAGACCTTGTTGATGGTCATGGCTGGCACGCTCTCTGGCAGGCCTGCCTTGATGGCGGCCTGGCGAGCGGGGTTCTGGCCGGCGCCTGCGGTCAGTACCTGACCCAGCAGCACTTCATCGATCTGTTCAGGAGCCACGCCCGTCGATGCCATGATGTCTTTGATGACCAGCGCGCCCAGGTCGCTGGCAGGAATACCGGCAAGTGAACCGCCAAATGAGCCTACAGCAGTGCGGCGAGCCGCCACAATGACCACGTCTTGCATACATTGACTCCTTGAGTGAGTGTTGCATCGTTCCTATGGCAGATAGACGTGTCGCCTATCTCTTGTTATTAGCGACGTTACTGCATGTCGTGTCAGGCTTGGCTACCAGCATAGGGGAAGGTTGTGCGTTGCGGCAATACGCTTTTTTTGCAAATAAAAACGGGCCGATCAACGGCCCGCTGGAAACGGCGTGTTTGCAACGCGTGCGTCTTACGCCAGCTGTACCGGAATGGCATTGCTGGTGTGGCTGACGTGGTTGCCTTCCTGCAGGTAGACCAGCGCGGGCTGGTGCTGCTCCACTTCGGCTTCGGAGTAGTGGGCGTAGCTGCAGATGATGATGCGGTGCCCAGGCGAGGCCAGATGCGCCGCCGCGCCGTTGATGGAGATCAGCCGTGAGCCTTCCTCGCCGCGAATGGCGTAGGTGGTGAAGCGCTCGCCGTTCTCCACGTTGTAGATCTGGATCTGTTCGTTTTCGCGGATCCCGGCCATGTCCAGCAGCTCGCCGTCGATGGCACAGGAGCCTTCGTAGTTGAGCACGGCGTGGGTGACGCGGGCCATGTGCAGCTTGGCCTTGAGCATGATGGTGTGCATGAAAACTCCTGGATGACGAGCCAGCCCGACGGCTAGCCCTGGGCAGCTTTGGGTAGCTGCACACTGATGTTGTCGATAAGCCTTGCCGGGCCGAGTTTGGCAGCTGCCAGCAGAACGGCCTGGTGGGTGGACGGCGTGACTGGGCCGAGTTCGGGGTCACGCAGCTCCAGATAGTCGGGCGTAAAGCCGGCATCATACAGCGCAGCCTTGCCGCGTTGTAGTACCTGTTCGATAGGCTCGCCTTGCTCCAGCGCCTCGCGTAATGCGCACAGCGTGCGATATAGCGCAGGCGCCTGGGTGCGCTCTTCGGCACTGAGATAGCCATTGCGCGATGACAGGGCCAGACCGTCCTCGGCACGCACGATGGGCACGCCCAGAATCTCGATGGGCATGTGCAGGTCGGCGACCAGCTTGCGGATCACCGCCAGCTGCTGATAGTCCTTTTCGCCAAAGCAGGCGACATCGGGCTGAACCAGGTGGAACAGCATGCTGACCACCGTCGAGACACCATCGAAGTGGCCAGGGCGTGACCCGCCGCATAGCCCTTCGCCTACCACCGGTACGTGGACACGGGTTTGTGCCGCCAGACCATTGGGGTAGAGCGCGCTCACCGTGGGGGCGAACAGAACATGGCAGCCTGCCTCGGTGAGCTGGGTCTGGTCCGCTTCGAAGGTGCGCGGGTAGGCATCCAGGTCTTCACCCGGGCCAAACTGCATCGGGTTGACGAACAGGCTGGAGACCACCACGTCCGCGTGCTGCCGGGCAGTGGCCACCAGGGCCAGGTGACCGGCATGCAGGTTGCCCATGGTGGGCACCAGCGCAATACGCTGCCCCTGGCGCCGGTATTCGCGCAGCATGGCGCGTAGCTCGTTGATATCTCGCAAAGTGCGCATAGGAAATTCGCAATGACTCGCTTAGAAGCAGTGTTCCGTGGCGGGGAAGGTGCGGTGCTTGACCGCCTGATGGTACGCTTCGAAGGCCCCTTGAATGGAGCTGGCCTCGCTCATGAAATTCTTCACGAAACGCGGCGTGCGGCCATGGGTAACCCCCAGTACATCGTGCATCACCAGAATCTGACCATCGGTGTCCGGCCCTGCGCCAATGCCGATGACGGGTACATCCAGCGCCTCGGTGACGGCTTTGCCAAGGCTGGCAGGCACGCACTCGAGCAAAATGACCGAGGCACCGGCCTCTACCAGCACCTTGGCATCCTCGATGATCTGCGCCGCCTGTTCGGCTTCGCGGCCCTGCACCTTGTAGCCGCCCAACTGATAGACGGTTTGCGGGGTCAGGCCCAGGTGGGCGCATACCGGAACGCCCCGGCGTGTCAGCTCGCGAATGCCGTCGGCCATCCAGGCTTCGCCTTCCACCTTGACCAGCTCGGCACCGGCGCGCATCAGCGCCGCGCCATCCTGCAGCAGTTGCGTGGTGGTGGCATTGCTCATGAAGGGCAGGTCGACCATGAGCAGGCTGTGTCCCTTGCCCCGCGCGGCACAGCGGGTGTGGTAACAGATGTCGTCGATGGTGACGGGGAGCGTGCTGCTGTGACCTTGCAGCACCATGCCCAACGAATCACCGACCAGCAGCACATCGACACCAGCGGCGCTGGCGGCATGGGCAAAAGAGGCATCGTAGGCGGTCAGGCAACTGAACGTTTCGCCGGCGCGCTTATAGGCTTGCAGCGTGCTCAGGGTAACGGTTTTCATGGCGTGCTCTCGTTGTTTCTTCATGGGGTCGATGGCATGGCTGAACGTCAGCGCTGCTCGACCATTATTATCGCGGCATCCCTGCGTGTGCGAAGGGGTGTAACCGGCAATTGTTACCTGAATGCGGGCATGGTGTCGAGATTTGTGTCAGACGGTAGCCGTCGAGAGGGTGGCCGTGTTGGGTAAGCGGCGGATGTCGTCCAGTGGGAGGGTCGATGCCCAGTGATCGAGCGGCTGCCCATGCAAGGTGAGTGGTTGCTCCAGCGTGCCGGCAAGCTCCGCCAGTGGCACCAGTACGAAGGCGCGCAGGTGCATCTGTGCATGGGGCACGGTCAGGCGCGGCCACTGGCAGTGCTGCGACCCGTAGAGCAGCAGGTCCAGGTCCAGAGTGCGGGGGCCCCAGTGGCGCAAGCGCCGCCGCCGATGGCGCTGCTCGAGCGCCTGTAGCTGATCCAGCAGAGCCAGCGGCGAGAGGCGGGTTTCCAGGCAGGCCACGGCATTGATGAAGTCAGGCTGGTCCTGGGGGCCTATCGGCGGGGTGGCGTAGAGCGAAGAGTGGCCCAGCATCTGGCACAGGGGCAGCGTTGCCAGCGCCTCCAGGGCCCGAGTGAGCTGCCCCTTGGGGTCGTCCAGATTGCTGCCCAGGCCAATATAAGCGCGTACCGGGCTCACGCTTCGCCCTTGCGAGATTTACGCTTTTTCTTGCGCCGCCGGTCGCCCTGGCTTGCCGGGTCGCTGCCGACTTTTTGCAGCAGGCGCAGCTGTTCGTGCTCGTCCCCTTTTTGGAAGGCCGTCCACCAGTCGCCCAGGCCACGCGGGATCTCGCCCGCCTGCTCACGGAGCAACAGCAGGTCGTAGGCTGCCCGAAAACGTGGGTGCTCGCGGGTCTGGAAGGCGCGCTTGCCCCGCCGCATGGGCAGGCGCGATTGCAGCTCCCAGATTTCCCGCATGGGAATACCGAAGCGCTTGGGAATCGACGTATGCTGCAACTGACGAGAAACGACCTGCTGGGCGGCGGTTTGCAGGGCGGGTACTGAAGGCATGCCCTCGCGTTCGAGCTCTGCCTGGCGATGTACCACCGGTGCCCAGAGAAACGCCGCCAGCAAAAAGGCCGGTGTGACCGGGCGGTCTTCGGCAATGCGTTTGTCGGTATTGATCAGCGCCTGCTCGATCAACTCCTCTGCCCAGGCGGCATCGGCCATGGCCTCTTCGGCTTCCGGGAAGAGCATGCCGAACAGGTTGTAGTGGCTCAGCAGGCGGAAGGTAATCAGCCCATGGCCGGACATGAACAGCTTGAGCACTTCGTCGAACAAGCGTGCCGGAGGAATGTTCAGCAGCAGCGGCGCCAGGTCGTACATCGGCGCTTCGGTGGCCGGTTCGATGGTGAAGTCGAGCTTGGCAGCAAAGCGGACCGCCCGCAGCATGCGCACCGGGTCTTCCCGATAGCGCGTGGCAGGGTCTCCGATCAGGCGCAGAGTGCGTGAATCGATGTCCTGCGCGCCGTTGGCGAAGTCGTGAATGGTGAAGTCGGCAATGTTGTAATAGAGCGCATTGACCGTGAAGTCACGCCGTAGCGCATCCTCCTCGATACTGCCCCATACGTTGTCGCGCAGCAGCAAGCCATCGTCGGACTGATGGGCAATGTGATCGCCGTGCTCGTCCTGCGGCTTGCCGCGGAAGGTAGTCACCTCGATGACCTCACGACCAAAGCGCACATGCACGATACGGAAGCGACGGCCGATCAGACGTGAGTTGCGAAACAGGTCACGCACCTGCTCCGGCGTGGCGTTGGTGGCCACGTCGAAATCCTTGGGCATCTTGCCCAGCAGCGCATCACGAATGCAGCCACCCACCAGGTAGGCATCGTAGCCAGCACCATTGAGGCGATAGAGCACCTTCAGCGCGGCTTCACTGATTTGTTTACGAGAAACGGGGTGCTCGGAGCGCGGAATAATGCGTGGGCTGAGCGCGTTGTCAGCGCTCTCTGGGGAATCGAGCAGTGATTTCAAGTGCTCTCCCGGACTATGTAATAAACGGGTAAATCCTTTAAACATGCGGCGATATCGACTCGCAGGGGTATCGATCAAGGCGTTGAGTGTATCCGACCCCCGATAGCTTGCAAAGCGCCGAGGCGGCGTTTGGACGGTAACAGGTGACAAATGCGGAAAGGGGAGGCTACATGAGCCTCCCCCTACTAAGCAGACAATCAGCATCCATGCTGCTGTTTTTATTCATGATGGCACATCGCCCTGAATACGCACCGCAGTCGGTAGGCGTAAGAACCACTCTGATTCCGACCGCCTCGTATTCAAAACAATAATCCAACCGCGAACTTTTCTCTCCCGGCGAATTGTTATTGGCTCCGGGGGTGTACACCTATGCTGCTGTTATTGTTGTTTGGGTGCAGCTTGTTGTGTACGTCGCGTCCTTTTTGGGCACTTGTAGATTGCTGTTGTTTTTGTTGTCGCATCAGGGGCTGCGCCGTGTTTGCAAACCCTGTGCTTACAAGTAGTGAGACTCAAGCCTGTTGTTCTTGTTAGTACCGTTATCTCTGCCTGGCCCTGTTGTTCTTGTTGTGGCTCAGGTCGGGGCGGCGTCATGTTGTTTTTGTTGGCGACTGCCGCGTGGCCCAGTTTGTTCTTCTTGCTGAGTAATATTGCACTCGCTGTGCCACCTATCAGATAACTTTTAGTTTTCATGAGCTTGGCAATTTTCAGGCGGATCGGGGAACTTATCCGCACAGGAAGTGTTACCCCGAAATTGCCCTTTTTGCCGAGTCGTTGTGTGGGAAGGTAACAGTGAAGGGGTAACGGTTTTTGGATAATTCTTATGCAAATCAATCTATTGGACGTTAGTCTTATTATCGACTTAAGTTTATCGGCGTGTCGTTTTTTTACGGGGAATCCCTAGCCGTTGACGCCTTTCCCAGAGGTTCTTGCGGCTGATGCCCAGCTTCTGGGCCAGCTCCGTTTCGCTCATCTGGTCCTGATGCTCCAGCACGAAGTGCTGAAAATAGTCCTCCAGAGAGAGGTCGTCCTCGTTGGGTTCCGGTTCGCCGTCGCTGGCAGGAGCCGTGGGTGTGACGCTGGCGGTGGGGGGCGGCGCCGGGCGATTGGTCACTGGACCAAGGCCCAGGTCGTCAGGGTGGATCAGATGCCCCTCGGCCAGAATGACACCGCGCTCCAGGGCATTTTCCAGCTCGCGGACGTTACCGGGCCATGGGTAGTCGCGCAGGTCCTGGCGTGCCGCCCGTGAAAGCCGCAGCCCCGGCCGCTCATGTCGCTTGCAAGCTTTCTCCAGCAGAATGTCGGCAATCTTCAGCACGTCATCCTCGCGCTCCCGCAGCGGCGGCAGCGCGATCTGCATGACGTTCAGGCGGTAGTAGAGGTCGAGCCGGAATTCGCCGCTCTTGGAGAGGGCGCGCAGGTCCCGGTGGGTGGCGGCAATCAGGCGCACATCCACATGGCGTGTTTCGACCGAGCCAATCTTGCGGATTTCGCCCTCTTGCAGCACCCGCAAGAGCCTGGCCTGGGCGTCCAGCGGCAGTTCACCAATTTCATCCAGAAACAGCGTCCCGCCGTCCGCGGCTTCCACTAACCCGGTGCGGGCGGCGCTGGCGCCGGTAAAGGCTCCCTTTTCATGGCCGAACAGCTCGGACTCGATCAGCGTTTCGGGGATCGCCGCACAGTTCACGCAGATCAACGGTGCCTTGGCACGCTTGCTTTGTTGATGAATGGCGCGGGCGACCAGCTCCTTGCCGGTGCCGGACTCGCCCTGGATCAGCACGGTGACATCGGCGGGCGCCGTTTTGCGAATGCGCGTATAGACCTGCTGCATGGCGCTGCAATCACCGATCATCGTCTGCCTGCCACCGCCATCGTCGGTGATGTCCGGGGGAGTACCTTGCTGCATGGATTGCTTGTGCAGAATGCGCTCGACGGTTTCCAGCAGTTCGGTATGGTCAAAGGGCTTGGCCACGTAATCCACGGCGCCCTGCTTCAAGGCATCCACCGCCGAGCGCATGCTGGCATAGCTGGTCATGATGAGCACCGGGGCCGGGGCGGCCAGGGCGATCAGCGCCGTGCCTGGTTCCCCTGGCAGGCGCAGATCGCTGATCACCAGATCGAAGTCGCTGGGGGGGAGCTCGCGGGCTTCCTCGACGCTGGCGGCCTCGCTGACGCGATAGTCATGCCGCTCCAGCAGGCGCTTGAGGGCGCTGCGAATAATCGCTTCATCTTCAACAATCAGTATCCGGGGCATGGGGCAAGTGATCATCCTGTCGGTAAAGCGGGAGCCATAGCGTGATGGCCGTGCCGCGAGGCTGTCCGGGAGGTGGCGAAGCCACTTCTATGTTGCCTTGGTGCTCATTGATGATTTGATACGCCAACGATAACCCAAGCCCGGTACCTTCGCCTGCCGGTTTCGTGGTGGTGAACGGTTCGAACAGCCGGTGTTTGACGCTGTCGTCGATGCCGTGACCGTCGTCGGTCACGCGCCACCAGGCGTGGTTGGCCTGGCGGCCAGCCTCGATCACCACGCTGCCTTGCGGGGCACAGGCATCCTTGGCATTGCTCAGCAGGTTGACCATCACCTGGGTCAGTCGCTGGGCGTCACCACGCACCACAATGTCATCCGCGCACGCATTGGTAAAGCGCACATCCTCCCCTGAGCGGGCCAGATGGATCAAGTGCAAGGCATCGTCGCTGACGCTGGCCAGGGCGACCGGGGCGGCGGGCTGAGGCAGGGCCGCTCGGCCGCCATGGGCAAAGCCGACCAGCGAGTTGACGATGCGGGTCACGCGCTGGGTCAGCTGTTGGATCTGGTCGGCGGTTTCCAGCAGTGCTGGGTCTTCGGTGTCATAGCGCAGGTTTTGGGCCAACGATGAGATGCCGGTAATCGGATTGCCGATCTCATGGGCCACGCCGGCAGCCAGTTGGCCAATCGAGGCCAGCCGCGCAGCGTGCACGAGTTCCTCTTCCAGCCACTTCATTTCGGTGTGGTCTTCGACCAGCACTACGCTGCCGCCACGGCTGTCATGGCCACTCAGAACCGCTTTATGCAGGGTGAGAAAGTAATCCTTGCCGTGCAGCGAGACGGCCTGTTTGTAAAGCGGGGTCTGGTCTGCTTCCAGTACGCTGCCCAGCAGTTCCGGCCAGGGTGCGGGCAGGCTGTCGCGGCGTGAGCCGATCACGCTGTCTCCACTGATACCCGAGAGCTGCGACAGCGCCTGATTCCACATCAGGAGTTCGTCGTCGTCACCCAGTACGCAAAGCCCGACGGGGAGATACGCCAGCGTCTGGCGGTGGTGGCGGCGTAAACCATCCAGTTCGCGGGCCAGCCCGGTCAGCCGTGAACGATAGGCTTCCAGGCGGCTTTCGACGAAGTGAATGTCGTCGGTGACCGGCGCATCGTCGTGGCGATAGGGCAGGTAGCGGTCCACGATGTCGCGCGCCACCGAAGGCCCCATGAGCCCGGACAAGTTGGCCTGGATACGATCACGCAGGCGGCGCAGTGCGTAGGGGCGGCGCTCCTGAGGTGTCAGGTTGAGCGCCTTCAGGGCGCGACTGACCTCACGGCCAGCGGCTTCCTCGCCCAGCGCCTGGGCCAGGTGTGCGGTGAAATCACCGGCGGTGGCGGCCTCCAGCGGCAGGCGCTTGGAACGGATGACCGCGTCCACCGAGCAGGCCTCGGCAGACGAGCTTTCGCCTTCGGACATGCGCGTGAACAGCGATACCACCATCAGCAGAACGATATTGATGGCCAGCGAGATCAGCGTGACGCTGAACCAGGCAGGGTCATCGGCGCTCATCAGCGGGGTGAAGGGCAGGGCGGGCAGCGGGGTGTTGAGCAGCAGGGGCAGCCACAGCCCCCACAGCCAGATGACGATGCCGCCGACCAATCCCGCCAGGGTGCCCTTGCGATTGGCGCCGGGCCAGTAGAGCAGCGCCAGCATGCCCGGCAGGCACTGGGCCATGCCCACGAAGGCGGCCAGCCCCAGGCTGGTGAGGGAGTGATAGCGGCCCAGGCTTTCGGCGAACAGCCAGCCACCGGCAATCACCGCAACCACCAGCGCGCGACGTAGCCACAGCAGCCAGCCATAGAGGTCGCTGCGTGCTTCCGGCGGCCGGGCTACGAGCACCAGGTGATTCAGCACCATGCCCGATAGCGCCAGCGCAATC
Organism: Halomonas sp. NyZ770; assembly: GCF_020616575.1. NCBI lineage: Bacteria > Pseudomonadati > Pseudomonadota > Gammaproteobacteria > Oceanospirillales > Halomonadaceae > Halomonas > Halomonas sp. NyZ770. The sequence continues at coordinate 380,998 of NZ_CP085143.1, forward strand.
ATCATCATGGTGCCGCTGGCTGCGGCCAGGCCGCCGATGAAGGCCAGCGCACCGACCCACCAGTGCTCGGTCATCAGATAGGCGGCGTAGGCCGCGACAGGAACGTCGGGCTGGGTCGATTGGGCTGCCCATAAGATCAGCGGGACGGGCAGCGCCATCAGCAGCAGAAACAGTGGCAGTGACCAGCTGGCCTGAAGCAGGGTGTGCCGTGAGAGGCTTTCGGCGAAGGTGATCTGAAACAGGTGCGGCATCAGGAAGGCGGCGGCAAAAAACAGCAGCAGCAGGGTTCTCCATTGGGGCGCGTCCAGCTGCGGGGTAGCGGCCTGCACAGCGGCCCCGGGGCCTTCCAGCCAGCGCTGCAGGTCCTGGGGGCCATCGAACACCCACCACAGCGCAATCACGCCAAGCCCCAGCATGGCCAGCAGCTTGATCACCGATTCGAAGGCAATCACGGTCAGCAGCGTATCGTGGCGCTGGCGCTGGCGGTGGCTGTGGCGGGCGCCAAACCGCACCGCGCAGGCAGCGATAGCGGCACAGAGCAGCAGCGTGACGGCCCCGCTGTAATGGCTGCCCGAGAGCAGCGCAATGGTGTCGCTGAGAGTCTGTACCTGAATGCCCAGCAAGGGCAGGACGGCCGCCAGGCTCAGCAGCGTGACCAGCGTACCGGCCCAGCGTGACCGATAGCGGAACGCAAACAGGTCGGCCAGAGAGGAGAGCTGGTAAGTGCGGGTGATACGCTGGATGGGCACCAGCAGTACCGGTGCCAGCAAGAAGGCACCGGCCGCGCCCAGGTAGTAGGCCAGGTAGCCGAAACCGGCCTTGGAAGCCATCTCGACGCTGCCGTAGACCGCCCAGGCGCTGGCATAGACCCCTAGCGCCAGAGTGTAGACCATGGGGTGACGAGTGACCCGAATAGGTACCCAGCCGCGCTCGACGGCCATGCCGCATGCCAGCAGCAGGCCGAGGTAGCCCAGGCCCAGCAGGGCAACCCCCGCTAGCTCAACGCTCATCCAGCTTCCTCTTCTGTTCGAGCCATAGGGTCAGGGCGATCAGGCCACCCCAGATGGCGAAAGGGCGATACCAGGCCGTGTCCGGGTCGCCCCAGCCGTTCATGAACAGAGGCGATAGCAGATAGCCGCCAAACACCAGAAACAGCATGATGCGGTAAACGTACATGTCAGGGCTCCTCGGGCGTGGGCCGATGGGCGTGGGGCGTCAGGCGCTCGGGCGACCAGTGGGCAATGGCCCACTGCAGTTGAGTGTCGACTGGCTCGCTTGCCAGGGTTGCCGGGGGCGCCTGGTCGAGCAGCGTGAGCGCCTGGTGCAGCTGGCGGCGCACGGCGTCTGGTGCATCGGCCAGCGGCGGGGCCAGGTTCTGCTTGGAGAGCTTCTGACCATCCGCAGATACCACCAGCGGCAGGTGCAAGTAGCGCGGCGTGGCATAGCCCAGTGCCGCTTGCAGCTGGCGCTGCCAGGGGGTGTTGTCGAGCAGGTCGTAGCCGCGCACGATATCGGTGATGGCCTGGTCTGCATCATCGACCACGACCGCCAGCTGATAGGCCCACAAGGCATCCTTGCGCTTGAGCACCACGTCGCCCAGCGCCGCCGGGTCGAACTGCTGGCGACCAAACAGGCGGTCCTGCCAGACGACAGGGCGCTGGCCGAGGTCGCTGCGCAGCCGCCAGGCAATAGGTTTGGTTGCGTCGCGCACGCCGTCTCGGCACCAGCCAGGATAGACGTCGAAATCCTGCCACTGCTTTCTCGAACAGCTGCAGGGGTAGGCGAGGCGCTGGGTGATCAGCTGCTCCAGCGCCCGCTGATAGGCGTCTGAGCGGGTGTGCTGCCAGCAGACCGCTTCGTCCCAATACAAGCCGAACCTTTCCAGCTGCTGCAGGATAGTGCGGTCGGCGCCGTCTGGGCAGCGTGGCGGGTCGATGTCTTCTATGCGCACCAGCCATTGACCACCGGCGGCACGGGCGTCCAGATAGCTACCCAGGGCGGCCACCAGTGAGCCCAGATGCAAAGGGCCGGAGGGCGTAGGGGCAAAACGCCCGCGATAGGAAGCGGTAGCGGTCATGGCAACCCGTTTCTGGCAATCAAAGAGCACAAGCGTGGAAAGACACAAGATGACAAACAAAAACGGGCACCTCAAGGGTGCCCGTCAGCGGCCGTCACTCATGTTGCGGTGGCCGCGGTGTCAACCGCCCAGCTGCTTCTCTTTCAGCTCGGCCAGCGTTTTGCAGTCGACGCACAGCGTGGCCGTCGGGCGTGCTTCGAGGCGGCGAATACCGATCTCGACCCCGCAGGCCTCGCAGAAGCCATAGTCGTCTTCATCGATCTTTTCGATGGTTTCGTTGATCTTTTTCAGCAACTTGCGCTCACGATCCCGAGTGCGCAATTCCAGGCTGAAGCCTTCTTCCTGGGTCGCGCGGTCGGCGGGGTCGGCGTAGTTATTGGCGTCTTCCTGCAGGTGGCGTACGGTACGATCCACCTCTTCCATGAGGTCCTGTTTCCAGTCCAGAAGCAGCTGGCGGAAGTGCGCGAGCTGCTTCTCGTTCATATACTCTTCACCCGGTGCCGGCTCGTACGGGATGAAGGACTTGGACGCTTCCGATTTCTTTTCCGCTACTGGCATGGGAGTGCCCCTTACGTTGTGACTACTGAACGTTGTGACTGCTGATCGACCATGTGCGTGTGTCACGATCGCACGCCAAAGGGGTGCTTGTTTAGCTGAAAATTAGCTGCGATGCAAGCATAATAGTGCGTTTTCGACCATGGTCCTACATCTTGTACGCCATGGGTCATGTTTTGACTACTGCTAGGAAAAGGAACCGTTATGGCCTGGAATACGCGTGTGGAACACGTCGCACCTTTTCGCGTGATGCACTTATTGGAAATGGCACAGGCGCGTGAGGCGGCGGGTCATGATGTCATCCACCTGGAGGTAGGAGAGCCCGATTTTGCCACGCCAGCCCCCATCGTGGCGGCAGGGCAGCAGGCGCTGGCGGAAGGCCGTACACGCTATACACCGGCGGCGGGGCTGGCCTCACTGCGTGAAGCGATTGCCGACCATTATGCCCAGCACTTTGGGGCAACGGTGGACCCGGCGCGGATTCTGGTGACCCCCGGCGCGTCCGGTGCCCTGCTGCTGGCCAGCCAGCTGCTGGTGGAAAGCGGTCAGCGCGTGCTGATGGCCGACCCCAATTACCCGTGCAATCGCCACTTCATGGCGCTGGCCGGTGCCCACATCGACAGCGTACCGGTGGGCCGTGACAGCGGCTGGCAGCTGACCGCATCGCTGGTCGAACGTCACTGGCAGCCCGATACGCGGCTGGCGATGCTGGCCACGCCTTCCAACCCTACCGGGCATACGCTCAGCGCTACCGCGCTAAGGGAGGTCATGCAGACGGTGGCCGCCAAGGGCGGCGATCTCATCGTCGACGAAATCTATCAGGGGCTGAATTACGACGATGCCCCGCTGTCGGCTTTGTCGCTGTCGGAGAATGCATTTGTGGTGAACAGCTTTTCCAAGTACTTCGGCATGACGGGCTGGCGGCTGGGGTGGCTGGTGGCGCCCGAGCAGGCGGTCGAGCCACTCACGCGGCTGGCGCAGAATGTGTTTCTGGCTGCGCCGACGCCCTCCCAGTATGCGGCGCTGGCGGCCTTCACGCCGGAGTGTCGCGATATTCTCGAAACCCGTCGGGCCACCCTCAAGCAGCGGCGTCAGGTGTTGCTGGATGGCCTAGCGGCGCTGGGGCTGGCGCCGGACCTGCCACCTCAGGGGGCGTTTTATGTATGGTTGGATATTTCTCGCTACAGCCGCGACAGCCAGACCTTTTGCGAACGCCTACTGCAAGAGGAGAACGTGGCCATCACTCCGGGGATCGACTTTGCCGTCCAGGGCGGAGAGCACCATGTGCGAATCGCGTTCACCAATGAAGTGCCCAGGCTTCAGGAAGCCATGGAGCGCCTGGCCCGCTTCGTAGGTCGCTTATGATGCACTACCCCACGCTGGTGCCGGGTACGCTGCTGCGCCGCTACAAGCGTTTTCTGGCCGATGTGCGGCTGGACAGCGGCGAAGAGGTGGTGGCGCACTGCCCCAATACCGGTTCGATGAAGGCGGTCAACGTGCCGGGGGCTCGGGTATGGCTATCGCCCAGCGACAACCCCAAACGCAAGCTGGCCTGGACCTGGGAGTGGATTGCGCTGCCCCAGACGGACGGCGCGCTGGCGCTGGCCTCGGTGCACACCGGGCGGGCCAATCGGTTGGTCGAGTCGGCCATACAGGCGGGAGACATCCCCCCTCTGGCAGGCTACGCCACGCTGAAGCGTGAGGTAAAAGTGGCCGATGCGCGGCTCGATTTTCGCCTCGACGACCCGGTGAAGGGGGCGGCCTATGTCGAGGTCAAGCAGGTAACGCTCAAGGAGGACGATGGCCATGGCTATTTCCCGGATTCGGTCAGTGAGCGTGGCACGCGGCATTTGCATCATCTGACGGCGCTGGCCCAGCAGGGCGAACGGGCGGTGCTGCTGTTTTGCGTGGCCCATGAAGGGATCGAGGACGTGGCTCCAGCGGCCCACATCGACCCCGTTTACGCGACCGCGCTGGCCGAGGCCATGGCGGCGGGCGTCGATGTGCTGGCCTACGGCATTCGTCTCGAGTGGCGCGACGCAGCGCCGTTCACTGCACGTTTGAACCGGGCGCTGACGGTGCGGGCCTAACGCTCGATGTAGAAACGCTGGATAAAGCTGACCGGCTGCGGGGGCGCATTGCGGTCGTGGCGCACTTCCAGGTCGAAGCGCATGGGTTCGTCATGGCGCAGGGTGAACAGCGCGATGTGGTAGGTGGCATCGCCGTCGCGGACATTGCGAAAGCCGAGAGACTCCCCGGCGTCATTCAGTCCTCCGACGCTGCCCTGGACGTTGGCCATGACCGGGCGCGTCGTGCCATCGGGCTGGCGCTGGCGCACGGCCACGTTGACCAGCCCGTGCCCGGCGCTGCGCTGGATGCGGTGGGCTTGAGCGACTTCCGGGCTCAGGTGCCGCGTGGCGATGGCGCTGTAGTGAATTTCATAATCGCCCACTTCGACCCACTGTTCTGCCGTGGCCTGGGTCGACATCAGCAGCAGACCCAATAGTGTCAGTAGCGCGAGGCTGCGGCGCAGTCTTGCCATCGCCATGGCGGTTCTCCTCTACGATGGGCGGCGGCGAACCCTGAAAATGGCAATTTCGCCAAACAGATTCGGCCACCATTTGGATGTCCAGTGCCCTTTGTGGTCGCCCACGCCCACGGCGCGGTCCACGATCACCAGCCCCTTCTCGCCACAGAGATGCTCGAAGTCATTGAAGGTCGACAGGTGAATGTTGGGCGTGTCGTACCAGGCGTGGGGCAGCGACTTCGATACCGGCATGTAACCGCGCACCCCAAGGTGGACGCGGTGACGCCAGTAGGCAAAGTTGGGGAAGGTAATGATGCCTTCCTCCGCCACCCGCAGCATCTCATCGAGCATCTTGTCCGGGCGGCGCAGTGCCTGCAAGGCCTGCGTCATGATGACCTGGTCATAGCTGTTGTCGCTGAAGCTGGCCAGGCCGTCGTCCAGGTTGTGTTCGATCACGCTGACCCCCTTGGCCACACACTGGGTGATGCCCTCCGGGTCGATCTCCAGCCCGTAACCGGAGACCTGTTTCTCGTTGGCCAGCCGCTCCAGCAGCGTGCCGTCGCCGCAGGCCAGGTCGAGGATACGGGCGCCGTGGGGCACCCAGTCATAGATCAATTCCAGATCGGTGCGCATTAACGAGCCTCCTTCTTGGCGACGGCGTCGATCTTCAGCTCGCGAGCGACGCGACCCATGAAGGCACTGAACAGCGCGTGGTAGCGGGGTTCAGACAGCAGAAAGGCGTCGTGGCCGTGAGGGGAGTCGATATTGGCATAGCTGACCGATTTGCCCGCCTGGGTCAGGGCATCCACCAGCTCACGGGAACGCGAGGGCGGGAAGCGCCAGTCGGTGGTGAAGCTGACGATCAGGAAAGGGCATTGGGCCGGGGCCAGCGCTTGGGCAAGGTCGCCCCCGTGGCGGGCGGCAGGGTCGAAGTAGTCCAGCGCCTTGGTCATCAGCAGATAGGTATTGGCATCGAAGGCGGTGGAGAAGGTATCGCCCTGATAACGCAGGTAGGACTCCACCTGAAACTCGACATCGAAGCCGAAATTCAGGTCGTCGCTGCGCAGGTCGCGGCCAAACTTGCTGCCCATGGCGTCTTCGGAGAGGTAAGTAATATGACCGACCATCCGCGCCAGCTTCAGGCCCCGCCTGGGCACCGTGTCGTGCTCTGCGTACCAGCCGTCGAAGAACTCCGGGTCGGAGCGAATGGCCTGTCGAGCCACCTCGTTGAAGGCGATGTTCTGGGCCGACAGGCGTGGCGTGGCGGCAATGATCACCGCATTGGCCACCCGCTCCGGGTATGTGATGCTCCACTGCAGTACCTGCATGCCGCCCAGGCTGCCACCCACGGCCGCGGCCCAGCGCTCGATGCCCAGGTGGTCGGCCAGGCGCGCCTGGCTGGCCACCCAGTCGTTGACCGTGATCACGGGGAAGTCAGGCCCCCACTGGCGGCCAGTGTCTGGGTTATGGCTGACGGGGCCGGTACTGCCGTGGCAGCCGCCCAGGTTGTTCAACGACACCACGAAGAAACGGTTGGTGTCGATGGATTTGCCCGGGCCGATATGGGCATCCCACCAGCCGGGCTTGCGGTCCTCGGCAGAGTGGTAGCCCGCCGCATGGTGGTGGCCGGAGAGTGCGTGACAGATCAGTACCGCGTTGGAGCGCTCGGCGTTGAGCGTGCCGTAGGTTTCATAGATCAGCTCGTATTCTGGCAGCGTCTTGCCGCAGGCAAGCGGTAGCGGCGTATCAAATTTGGCAACGTGTGGTGTGACCAGACCCACGGAGTCCGCTGGCCGGTCAGCAAAAGCAAGAGTGTCTGAATCAGGCATCGAAAGCGCTAGTCCTGCAAAATGGATCCTGCTCAAAAAGACGCGACGACCAGCCTCAGAGGCCGACCAGCGCGCCCGAGATTCCCGCCGCGCGGATCAGCGCGCCAACCACCAGCCCATCGACCAGGTTGATGGCGATGAACACCACGATGGGTGACAGGTCGATCATGCCCAGCGGCGGGATGACCTTGCGCACGGGAGCCATGATGGGCTCTACCAGCTGCATGACCAGCAGCGCGCCTGGATGACTGGCATTGGGAGCCACCCAGCTCAGGATGATCATGACGATCATGGCAAAGAAGTAAATCTTCAGGATGGCATTGGCCAGGGCCGCTACTCCGGCAATCAACAGGCCGGGAATCGGCGGCATGCCCAGACCAATGACCATGAAGATGGCCACGATGCTGACGACCTTCAAGACGAACCCTGCCGCAAGGGTGGCCAGGTCGAAGCGACCTGCCACGGGGCCCAGGAAGCCCTGGAATAGCCCTACCACCGGCTGGGTGATCTTGACCACCGACTGGCTCAGGGGGTTGTAGTAATCGGCCCGTGACGCCTGCAGCAAGAAACGCAGCATCAACAGAAACAGATAGATATTGATCAGTGTGTTGACGAGCATTAGCCCCGCGCTGCCCAGTTGGCTTCCCATTACTGCCTCTCCTTCGATCTTGGTATTGGTGTGCAAAATAAACGCTAAAGGCGTATCAGGCACGTCATCCTGTGTGTAACGCAGGCATTATGTGTGTTGGCCGAGCTCTTTGGCCATGGCATCGGCACGCTGAGCGCACGCTTGCATGGCATCGGCGATGATGGTTCTCAGTTTGGCCTCTTCCATGTGGGCAATGGCGCGTTCGGTGGTGCCGCCCGGCGACATCACGTTCTGTTTCAGCGTGGCGGGGTCTTTGTCGCTGTGCTTGGCCATGGTGGCGGCACCCAGCGCGGTCTGGATAGCCAGCCGTCGCGCCGTGGCGGCCGAAAGCCCCTGTGCCACGGCGGCTGCTTCCATGGCTTCGAACATCAGGAAGAAATAGGCCGGTGCACTGCCGGACACGGCGGTGACGGCATTCAGCAGGTGCTCTTCTTCGACCCACTCGACGATGCCTACGGCTTCCATCATCTGAGTGGCCAGTTCGCGCTGAGCCGCGCTGACGGCCTGATTGGCATAGAGGCCACTGGCGCCCATGCCGACCAGGGAGGGCGTGTTGGGCATGCAGCGTACCAGGGCGTTACCACCCCCTAGCCACTGGTCGATAGTGTCAGCGTCCAGACCTGCCGCAATCGAGACGACCAGCGGTGCCTGCTGCTGGACGCTATCGCGCAGGGCCTCACAAACGCCGCGCATGATTTGCGGCTTGACGGCCAGAACGACCACGTCGGCACCACTCACCGCCGCGTTGTTATCGGTATGGGTATGAATGCCCAGGCGCGAGGCCAGGGCTGAAAGCTCGCTCTCGTTGGGGGCCGTGGCGGTGATGTCGCCAGGCGCGACACCGCTGTCGATCAGGCCGCCGATAATGGCGCTGGCCATGTTGCCTGCGCCAATGAAGGTGATCTTGTTCGCCATGGGGGATCCTTTTTCGCAAATGGCTGCGGCGTGCCGCAGAAAATAAGCCGTGTTCGGGTGGTTGCCGTCAACTCCGAGCGCCAAAAATGGCGGTGCCCAGCCGCACCAGCGTGGCACCTTCCAGAATCGCGGCTTCGAGGTCGTCGCTCATGCCCATCGAGAGCGTATCCAAGGGGGCATCGGGCAGGGCTGCCTGCAGCGTTTCCAGCAGCGCCCGTAGCTCAGCCAACGGTTTGCGCTGCGCTTCCAGCGTTTCCGCCGGGGCAGGAATCGCCATGAGGCCCCGCAAGGCGAGGCAGGGCAGGGGCGCGATTTCCCGGGCCAGGGCCAGCGTATCTTCCGGCAGTACCCCGGATTTGCTGGCTTCGCGACTGATATTGACCTGCAGGCAGATATTCAGCGGTGGCAGGTGGGCCGGGCGCTGTTCGCTCAGGCGCTTGGCAATCTTGAGGCGGTCGACGCTGTGCACCCAGGCAAACTGTTCGGCCACGGGCCGGGTCTTGTTGGATTGCAACGGGCCAATGAAGTGCCAGACAATGTCTTCCAGGTCGGCCAACTGCGCCTGCTTGTCCAGCGCTTCCTGCAGGTAGTTTTCGCCAAACGCCCGCTGGCCGTGCTGCCAGGCCAGGCGCACGCTGCTGGCGGGCTTGGTTTTGCTCACCGCCAGCAGCGTTGCACCGTTCGCGGGTCGCCCGGCCTGGACGAGCGCCTGGCCCAGGCGTTCGCGCGCAGCGGCCAGTGACTCGGGAAGCGCGTTGTCTGTCATACTCAAACACCTTACCGCAGCTGGGAAAAGAGAGATGGATATTACCGAACTGCTGGCATTCTCGGCAAAGCAGAATGCGTCCGACCTGCATCTTTCTGCAGGCTTGCCTCCCATGATACGTGTTGATGGCGATATCCGTCGGCTTAATGTGCCCGCCATGGAAAACAGTGACGTTCGGCGATTGATCTACGACATCATGAACGACCGCCAGCGCCGCGACTATGAAGAGCATCTGGAAGCCGACTTCTCTTTCGAGGTGCCCGGCGTTGCGCGTTTCAGGGTCAATGCCTTCAATCAGGCGCGGGGGGCCGGGGCGGTGTTCCGTACCATTCCCAATGAAGTGCTGTCGATGCAGACCCTGGGCATGGGTGAGGTGTTCGAGCGTCTTGCCATGCTGCCGCGGGGATTGGTGCTGGTGACAGGGCCAACGGGGTCGGGCAAGAGCACGACGCTGGCGGCCATGATCGATTACATCAATGACCACCGCTTCGAGCATATCCTGACCATCGAAGACCCGGTGGAGTTTGTGCATACCAGCAAGCGCTGCCTGATCAATCAGCGCGAGGTGCATCGTGACACCCACAGCTTTGCAGGCGCGCTGCGCAGTGCGCTGCGGGAAGACCCGGACGTGATTCTGGTGGGCGAGCTGCGGGACCTGGAGACGATTCGGCTGGCGCTGACCGCCGCCGAAACCGGCCATCTGGTGTTTGGCACCCTGCATACCACGTCGGCGGCCAAGACCATCGACCGGATCATCGACGTGTTCCCCGGGGAAGAGAAGTCCATGGTGCGCTCGATGCTGTCCGAGTCGCTGCAGGCGGTCATCTCGCAGACGCTCCTCAAGCGACAGGGGGGCGGACGTGTGGCAGCTCACGAAATTCTGATTGCCACGGCAGCGGTGCGCAACCTGATCCGCGAAGACAAGGTGGCTCAGATCTACTCCGCCATTCAGACCGGTGGCGCGCTGGGCATGCAAACGCTGGATGCCTCCTTGGCGCGGTTGGTCAAGGAGGGGGTGGTCACACTAGGCGACGCTCAGGCCCGAGCCAAGGGAACGCTGTCGGTCAAGGAGTAGCGGCGCGGTATCAGGCGGCGTAAATACCGCCCAGTACACGCGGGCCGCTGGCACCCGTCACGGAAGGCAGATTGCCGGGGAGCCCATGCAGGCGCTGATGGGCCAGCCAGGCAAAGGCACCCGCTTCGATCCAATCTTCCGGCCAGCCCAGCGTGGCCGGTGATACCAGCGTCATGTGCGGTAGGCGAGCCGCCAGCCTCTCCATCAAATGGCCGTTATGGGCGCCTCCTCCGCAGACCAGCAGGGTCGCTTTTTGATCGCCCAGCGGCAGTTGGGCGATGCCTTGCGCGATACTGGCCACCGTGAGTTCCGCCAGCGTTGCCTGAATGTCGCAGGGCGCTTCGTGGCCGGTGAGGTGGCGCTGTAGCCAATCCAGGTGAAAGAGCTCACGGCCCGTGCTGCGCGGCGGTGGCTGCTGAAAGAAGGGCTCTTGCAGCAGTCGCTCCAGCAGGGCGGTGTCCACGCAGCCACTGGCTGCCCAGGCACCCTGTTGGTCAAATCGGCCGACATGATGCTGGCCAAACCAGGCATCCAGCAGCACATTGGCCGGCCCCGTATCGAACCCCACCACCGCCTGCCCCGGTTGGCTCGATAGCCAGGTAAGGTTGGCAAAGCCGCCCAGGTTGAGCACCAGCTGTTCACCTGCCCGTGCTCCGAACAGTGCCTGATGAAACGCCGGAGCCAGGGGCGCCGCTTGGCCTCCTGCGGCCAGGTCTCGACGGCGAAAATCCGCCACGACGGCGCAGCCGGTCAGTTCTGCCAGCAGGCTCGGGTTGTCCAGTTGCCAGGTATAGCGTGGCCCGCCCTGGTGCCCCTCGGGGGCATGTTCGATGGTCTGGCCGTGGCTGCCGATGGCCGCTATCTGGTGGTGAGCGACGCCATGCTCTGCCAACAGGGTGTTGACGGCTTGTGCTTGCAAGCGGCAGAAGGCATCTTCGGCAGCGGCCAGCTCGGCAAACGTCACCGACGACGAGTGGCATAAATGCAGCAGCTGCCCATGCAGCGCATCGGGCATGGCAACCGCCGTGGTACCGATCAGGGTCGGAGGGGTATGGGGCGTTATTTCGACGAGGGCGGCATCGATGCCGTCCAGGCTGGTGCCCGACATCAGCCCGACATACAAGGCCGGTAACGCGAGAGGTGAAGTTTTCATATCGCCATGCATCCAAAACGGGGTGAAGGCTCAACCAGTGCCTTGGGGCGTGGTAATATCGCCCGCTATCACGGTTAATCGCCTATATACGGCATATAGTACATGGAGAGAGGCAATGAGTGAGGTGGATCAGGCGTTAGCGCTGCTGTCGCGAGGTACGCATGAAATCCTGGTAGAAGACGAGCTGCGCAAGAAACTGGCGTCGGGCCGCAAGCTGCGCATCAAGGCTGGATTCGATCCTACCGCCCCTGACCTGCACCTCGGCCACAGCGTACTGCTCACCAAAATGCGCCAGTTCCAGGACCTGGGGCACACGGTGATCTTCCTGATTGGTGACTTCACCGGTCGGATCGGTGATCCCACCGGCAAGAACGTCACCCGCAAGCCGCTGACCGAAGCCGATGTCAAAGCGAATGCGGAAACCTATAAAGAGCAGGTTTTCAAGATCCTCGATCCTGAAAAGACCGAAGTCCGTTTCAATGCGGAATGGTTCGGTGAGCTGACCGCCGCGAAGATGATCGAGCTGGCCGCCCAAAGCACCGTGGCCCGCATGCTGGAGCGTGACGACTTCGAGAAGCGTTACAAGGCCAACCAGCCCATCGCCATCCATGAGTTCCTCTACCCGCTGGTGCAGGGCTACGATTCGGTTGCGCTGGAAGCCGACATCGAGCTGGGCGGTACCGACCAGAAGTTCAACTTGCTGATGGGGCGTGAAATCCAGAAGCATTTTGGCCAAGAGCCACAGGTCGTCATTACCATGCCGCTGCTGGAAGGGCTGGACGGCGTCCAGAAGATGTCCAAATCGCTGGGCAACTACGTCGGCGTGGACGAAGCGCCGGGGTCGATGTTCAACAAGCTGGTCTCCATGCCTGACAGCTTGATGTGGCGCTACTTTGAATTGCTCTCGTTGAAAACCAACGAAGAGATCGCCGCGCTGAAGCTCAGCGTGAAGCAGGGTGCCAATCCTCGGGATGTGAAGATGGAGCTGGCGCGTGAGCTCATCGCCCGTTACCACGGCGATGAAGCAGCCGCGAATGCGCATAAATCGGCGGGCAACCAGCTGGCCGAGGGTGAGCTGCCGGAAGATCTGCCGGAAGTGACGGTGGATTTCGAAGGCAGCGAGCAAGCGCCCATCGCCGCTGTTCTGAATCGCTCCGGCCTGACAAAGAACAGCGCCCAGGCCAAGGACATGCTGAAAAATGGCAGCGTCAAGGTCGATGGCGAGGTCGTTGCTCAAGATGCCATGCTGGCCACCGGTAAGGTGTACGTCATCCAGGCAGGCAAGAAACGTTACGCCCGTGTGACGCTTGCTTGAACTTTTTGAAAACTTTTTCAAAATAGCCCTTGCCAACCCGGCAGCGAATCCGTAAAGTACGCATCCGCTGCCGGGGACGCCAAGCGTTACCAGCGGTGCAGAAGGTTGAAAAACCTTCGGTTTGTCAGGAGGTTAGCGTCATCTGCTGGTTGGATTGATCGCTCGCTTCACTCGCTGAAAACAGTCCTTGACAAACACCACGGAATGCGTAGAATACGCCTTCCTCGCTGAGGCAACACGGTTCAGGTCACCGAGCCAGCCACAGCGAAATCGCTCTTTAACAATTTGATCAGGTAATTCATGTGGGCGCTTGCCGATGAGGGTGAATCATCACCTAATATCAAGGCAAGCGAACACCAAGATACTCTTCGGAGTATCGCAGTGAATTCGTTTGAACCTTGAGCCAAGTTTGATCCGCTTTTGTTGCTTTCGAGCAGCGAGTAAGGATCGCATTGATCTTAAACTGAAGAGTTTGATCATGGCTCAGATTGAACGCTGGCGGCAGGCCTAACACATGCAAGTCGAGCGGTAACAGGGGTAGCTTGCTACCCGCTGACGAGCGGCGGACGGGTGAGTAATGCATAGGAATCTGCCCGATAGTGGGGGATAACCTGGGGAAACCCAGGCTAATACCGCATACGTCCTACGGGAGAAAGGGGGCTTCGGCTCGCGCTATCGGATGAGCCTATGTCGGATTAGCTAGTTGGTGAGGTAAAGGCTCACCAAGGCGACGATCCGTAGCTGGTCTGAGAGGATGATCAGCCACATCGGGACTGAGACACGGCCCGAACTCCTACGGGAGGCAGCAGTGGGGAATATTGGACAATGGGGGGAACCCTGATCCAGCCATGCCGCGTGTGTGAAGAAGGCCCTCGGGTTGTAAAGCACTTTCAGTGAGGAAGAACGCCTGGTGGTTAATACCCATCAGGAAAGACATCACTCACAGAAGAAGCACCGGCTAACTCCGTGCCAGCAGCCGCGGTAATACGGAGGGTGCGAGCGTTAATCGGAATTACTGGGCGTAAAGCGCGCGTAGGTGGCTTGATAAGCCGGTTGTGAAAGCCCCGGGCTCAACCTGGGAACGGCATCCGGAACTGTCAAGCTAGAGTGCAGGAGAGGAAGGTAGAATTCCCGGTGTAGCGGTGAAATGCGTAGAGATCGGGAGGAATACCAGTGGCGAAGGCGGCCTTCTGGACTGACACTGACACTGAGGTGCGAAAGCGTGGGTAGCAAACAGGATTAGATACCCTGGTAGTCCACGCCGTAAACGATGTCGACCAGCCGTTGGGTGCCTAGCGCACTTTGTGGCGAAGTTAACGCGATAAGTCGACCGCCTGGGGAGTACGGCCGCAAGGTTAAAACTCAAATGAATTGACGGGGGCCCGCACAAGCGGTGGAGCATGTGGTTTAATTCGATGCAACGCGAAGAACCTTACCTACTCTTGACATCCTGCGAATTCGGTAGAGATACCTTAGTGCCTTCGGGAACGCAGAGACAGGTGCTGCATGGCTGTCGTCAGCTCGTGTTGTGAAATGTTGGGTTAAGTCCCGTAACGAGCGCAACCCTTGTCCTTATTTGCCAGCGCGTAATGGCGGGAACTCTAAGGAGACTGCCGGTGACAAACCGGAGGAAGGTGGGGACGACGTCAAGTCATCATGGCCCTTACGAGTAGGGCTACACACGTGCTACAATGGTCGGTACAAAGGGTTGCCAACTCGCGAGAGTGAGCCAATCCCGAAAAGCCGATCTCAGTCCGGATCGGAGTCTGCAACTCGACTCCGTGAAGTCGGAATCGCTAGTAATCGTGGATCAGAATGCCACGGTGAATACGTTCCCGGGCCTTGTACACACCGCCCGTCACACCATGGGAGTGGACTGCACCAGAAGTGGTTAGCCTAACGCAAGAGGGCGATCACCACGGTGTGGTTCATGACTGGGGTGAAGTCGTAACAAGGTAGCCGTAGGGGAACCTGCGGCTGGATCACCTCCTTAAACGATGTCTTCCCCTCGCGACAAGCGCTCACAATGAATTACCTGATCAGAATGCTGTTGATGCGCAGTGATAAACGCGCTTTCACGTTGAAAGAAAAAGAAAGACCTTCTTTTTTCTTTTAAAATGAAAGGAACAGCGTGTTTATCACTGCTTATGGCAGTCGCTCTTTAACAATGTATATCATGCTGACAGAAACGTGTTTAACACGTTTCTACGTAAATTGTATTGTGATACGTCTCAAGCGTATCCGGCAATCGTTATCATTGCGAACCCCAGACTCCTTCGGGTTATAGGGTCAAGCAATGAAGCGCACACGGTGGATGCCTAGGCAGCCAGAGGCGATGAAAGACGTGGTAGCCTGCGATAAGGTTCGGTGAGGTGGCAAACGACCTGCGACCCGGACATCTCTGAATGGGGAAACCCACTCATCACAAGATGAGTATCTTGCGCTGAATACATAGGCGTAAGAGGCGAACCAGGGGAACTGAAACATCTAAGTACCCTGAGGAAAAGAAATCAACCGAGATTCCCCTAGTAGCGGCGAGCGAACGGGGACCAGCCCTTAAGCGTGTGACTGATTAGACGAACAGATTGGGAAGTCTGGCCATAGCGGGTGATAGCCCCGTAGTCGAAAATCTGATCACGTGAAATCGAGTAGGTCGGGGCACGAGAAACCTTGACTGAAGACGGGGGGACCATCCTCCAAGGCTAAATACTCCTGGCTGACCGATAGTGAACCAGTACCGTGAGGGAAAGGCGAAAAGAACCCCGGAGAGGGGAGTGAAATAGATCCTGAAACCGTGTGCGTACAAGCAGTAGGAGCCCACTTGTTGGGTGACTGCGTACCTTTTGTATAATGGGTCAGCGACTTATATTCAGTGGCGAGGTTAACCGTATAGGGGAGCCGTAGGGAAACCGAGTCTTAACTGGGCGACACAGTCGCTGGATATAGACCCGAAACCGAGCGATCTATCCATGAGCAGGGTGAAGGTTGAGTAACATCAACTGGAGGCCCGAACCAGGATCTGTTGAAAAAGATTTGGATGACTTGTGGATCGGAGTGAAAGGCTAATCAAGCTCGGAGATAGCTGGTTCTCCTCGAAAGCTATTTAGGTAGCGCCTCACGTATCACCGCCGGGGGTAGAGCACTGTTTCGGCTAGGGGGTCATCCCGACTTACCAACCCGAGGCAAACTCCGAATACCGGTGAGTGCAAGCGTGGGAGACACACGGCGGGTGCTAACGTCCGTCGTGAAAAGGGAAACAACCCAGACCGTCAGCTAAGGTCCCCAAATCCTGGTTAAGTGGGAAACGATGTGGGAAGGCTCAGACAGCTAGGAGGTTGGCTTAGAAGCAGCCATCCTTTAAAGAAAGCGTAATAGCTCACTAGTCGAGTCGGCCTGCGCGGAAGATGTAACGGGGCTAAACCAGGTACCGAAGCTACGGGTTCATCCTTACGGATGAGCGGTAGAGGAGCGTCGTGTAAGCCGATGAAGGTGTGTTGAGAAGCATGCTGGAGGTATCACGAGTGCGAATGCTGACATGAGTAACGATAAAGGGAGTGAAAAACTCCCTCGCCGGAAGACCAAGGGTTT
Source organism: Halomonas sp. NyZ770 (assembly GCF_020616575.1). Lineage (NCBI taxonomy): Bacteria > Pseudomonadati > Pseudomonadota > Gammaproteobacteria > Oceanospirillales > Halomonadaceae > Halomonas > Halomonas sp. NyZ770. The sequence goes on from NZ_CP085143.1 coordinate 397,447, forward strand.
CTGTTCGACGCTAATCGGAGCAGAGTGAGTCGGCCCCTAAGGCGAGGCCGAAAGGCGTAGTCGATGGGAAACGGGTCAATATTCCCGTACCGGACATGATTGCGATGGGGGGACGGAGAAGGCTAGGTGAGCCAGGCGTTGGTTGTCCTGGTGAAAGTGAGTAGGCTTGGGTCTCAGGTAAATCCGGGACCCTCCAAGGCCGAGACACGAAACGAAGACACTACGGTGTCGAAGTCATTGATGCCACGCTTCCAGGAAAAGCCTCTAAGCTTCAGATCATGTGCGACCGTACCCCAAACCGACACAGGTGGTCAGGGTGAGAATCCCAAGGCGCTTGAGAGAACTCGGGTGAAGGAACTAGGCAAAATGGTGCCGTAACTTCGGGAGAAGGCACGCCGGCGTAGGGTGACGAGACTTGCTCTCCAAGCCCGAACCGGTCGAAGATACCAGGTGGCTGCAACTGTTTAGTAAAAACACAGCACTCTGCCAACTCGCAAGAGGACGTATAGGGTGTGACGCCTGCCCGGTGCCGGAAGGTTAAGTGATGGTGTTAGGATTCGTCCGAAGCTCTTGATCGAAGCCCCGGTAAACGGCGGCCGTAACTATAACGGTCCTAAGGTAGCGAAATTCCTTGTCGGGTAAGTTCCGACCTGCACGAATGGCGTAATGATGGCCACGCTGTCTCCACCCGAGACTCAGTGAAATTGAAATCGCCGTGAAGATGCGGTGTACCCGCGGCTAGACGGAAAGACCCCGTGAACCTTTACTATAGCTTCACACTGGACGCTGATGTTGCCTGTGTAGGATAGCTGGGAGGCTTTGAACCTCGGACGCCAGTTCGAGGGGAGCCAACCTTGAAATACCAGCCTGGCATCATTGGCGTTCTCACTCAGGTCCGTTATCCGGATCGAGGACAGTGTGTGGTGGGTAGTTTGACTGGGGCGGTCTCCTCCCAAAGCGTAACGGAGGAGCACGAAGGTACCCTCAGCACGGTCGGACATCGTGCAATGAGTGCAAGAGCATAAGGGTGCTTGACTGCGAGACAGACACGTCGAGCAGGTGCGAAAGCAGGTTCTAGTGATCCGGTGGTTCTGTATGGAAGGGCCATCGCTCAACGGATAAAAGGTACTCCGGGGATAACAGGCTGATACCGCCCAAGAGTTCACATCGACGGCGGTGTTTGGCACCTCGATGTCGGCTCATCACATCCTGGGGCTGAAGTCGGTCCCAAGGGTATGGCTGTTCGCCATTTAAAGTGGTACGCGAGCTGGGTTTAGAACGTCGTGAGACAGTTCGGTCCCTATCTGCCGTGGGCGTTGGATGTTTGAGAAGAGCTGCTCCTAGTACGAGAGGACCGGAGTGGACGACCCTCTGGTGTTCCGGTTGTCACGCCAGTGGCATTGCCGGGTAGCTATGGTCGGACGGGATAACCGCTGAAAGCATCTAAGCGGGAAGCCCCCTTCAAGATGAGACATCCCTGAGGCCTAGAGCCTCCTGAAGGGCCCAGCGAGACCAGCTGGTTGATAGGCACGGTGTGGAAGCGCTGCAAGGCGTTGAGCTAACGTGTACTAATGGCCCGTGAGGCTTGACCCTATAACACCCAAGGGGTCTGGTCGTGATGATAACGAAGAGTGTGAACGCACTCGCAACACCGGATACGCGGCAGTGAGCCCAAGGGCTTGCTGACAAGAGACGCACACAATACACGTCAAAAACATCTCAGCATGATATGCATTACCTGTTACGCCTGACGACCATAGCACGCGTGAACCACCTGATCCCATGCCGAACTCAGAAGTGAAACCGCTTAGCGCCGATGGTAGTGTGGGGTCTCCCCATGTGAGAGTAGGTCATCGTCAGGCACTTATATCGTAGAAAGCCCCGAGCACACTGTGTTCGGGGCTTTTTGCTGTGCGTTGCATACCTCAGGTGCTGAATACGTCTTATCGCTGATCAATGTATCGCAGATCAATGCACGATATTTGCTCAAAGCTGGCTGGCTTAACATAATTTATAACAACTCCTTACCCTTCTCATCTGGTGTACAACCCTGTGCTCTTTTAGGATATGACTGAACGATCTGGAGTTATGGCTCAGGAGGAGAACTACATGAATACGACGATCATCAAGAAGCTGGCGACTGCGCTTTTCATTGCGCTGATGGTAGGTGGTCTGGCGGCCTGTGATAATCAGGGCCCCGCCGAGGAGGCTGGCGAAAGCATTGATAACAGCATCGAAAGCGCCGGTGAAAGCCTGGAAGAGATGGGCGAGAGCATCGAAGAGTCTGCCGAAAACTAAATTTGAAAAACTAAATCTGAAAAACTAGGCAATGCACTACCCGCTATCCGAACATGACGGGTCAAGCATAAAAAAACAGCCGCTGAATCAGCGGCTGTTTTGCGTTGCAGCGGTCAATGACCCGCGTATCAGGCACCCGGGTTCTGCTCGATGCCTTGCAGGTACCAGGGAGCCTGGTCACGCATGGCGCGTGTGAGGTGCCAGGTTTCGTTGAACTCGGTCTGTTCGCCGTTCTCTTCCAGTAGGCCATGGAAGATGACCGTGGCTTCGGCAACGCCGTCGTACTCATTGATATCGCCAAGCTCGGCGAACAGGCGCACGACCTCCGTGCGGTTGTTGGCAGGCTCCTGTGCGCGCTCTTCGCGCAGCAGGTTGTAGAGCTCGGGGGTCACGTACTCCTGAATCTGGCTGAAGTCGTTATTGTCCCAGGCGCGCTGCAGCGTCATGAAGTGCTCCTTGGCGCCGCCGAGAAAGCGCTCTTTGTCGAACCAGTCAGGCGTGCTTTGCAGGCCGCTGGCTAAACTGCCGGGAGCCGCAGACGAAGAGAAGCTGGTGGGAGCGGGGGCAGCGTTACCATGCTGCTCGCGCTGGTAACCCGCTTGCGTGGCAGGACGACGTTGGCGCATGAAGGCGCGGAACGCAAAGATGGCGAGCGCCGCAACACCTACCATGACCAGCAGGTCCATCATGCGCAGCTCATCGAAGGCACCGCCAAAGAACAGCGCTGCCAGCAAGCCACCGGCCAGCAAGCCGCCCATCATGCCTCCCATACCGCCACGGCGTGCTGCGGCAGCGCCTGCCTGGCCCTGCTGGGCAGGCTGTGCCTGTTGCTGTGCGGGCGTGCTGGCAGGGCGGTCCGCCGAGCGAGACATGCTGCCCACGTTACCACCACCGCCCATGCGTCGTGCTTCGGCATGCTCGATGGCAGCACTCATACCCATCACGCTGACCAGCAGCATGACAAAAAACTGTCGTAACATTGAGGTTTCTCCCTTCAGGATGCAGAAAACGGAAGGCGCTGGGAACCCAGCTCCCAATCCATAAGCGATGGCCAGTGTACCGTGTAACGTCCTGTCTGGGTTATGCTGACACTCACTATAAAGACAAAAGTAGGGTGAAAAAGTGCGTATTCAAAAGACAGATAGTCTGCTGCTGCTGATCGATTTCCAGGCCGGATTGCTGCCCGTCATCGAGGGTGGCGAACTGGCCATTCGCGAAGCGGCCTGGCTGGCTGGAGTAGCCGAGATGCTGCAGGTGCCACGCTGGCTGACCGAACAGTACCCGGAGCGTTTAGGCGGCACGGAGGCGGGGCTGGTAAAGGCCGTGGGCACACATGAACGATGGCAAAAAACGCATTTCAGCGCCATGGAAGAGCCAGATTTTGCACAGGCACTCAAAGCGCTGGGGCGACATCAGATCATCGTGTGTGGCACGGAAGCCCATATTTGCGTACTGCAAAGTGTGTTGGGCCTGCGAGAGGCGGGCTACGAGGTGTTCTGGCTGAGCGAAGCAACGGCTAGCCGTCGCCGCGAAGAGGCGCAACTGGCCAAAGCGCGTGCCTGTGCGGCAGGCGCGGTGGCCGTCAGCGCCGACATGGTGGCGTATGAATGGCTGCACCGCTGTGACACCCCGCTTTTCAAGGAGGTGCACCAGCGATTCCTCAAACCACGCTCAGCACAGCCGGTGACCTTTTTCTAGCGGTCCCGGTCGGCTTCCTTGCGTGTAAAGACCAGCGTATCGCCTTCCGATGCAGCCGAGTCGAAGCGATAACCTGCCACATCGAACGATGCCAGGGCATCGGGGTCGTTGATCTGTTGCTGGATGATCCACGCGCTCATCAAGCCACGGGCTTTCTTGGCATAGAAGCTGATAATCTTGAACATACCGTTCTTTTCATCCTTGAACACTGGCGTAATGATGCGTGCATCCAGCTTCCGAGTGTCGATGGCCTTGAAGTATTCGTTCGAGGCCAGGTTGACCAGTACCCTGGAACCACTTTCTTCCATTGCCTGGTCGAGCGCGGGAGTCACCACAGGTTTCCAGTAGGCATAAAGGTCCTTGCCAGCATCGTTGGGTAGTTTGGTGCCCATTTCCAGACGGTAGGCCTGAATGAGATCCAGCGGGCGCAGCAAGCCGTAGAGACCTGAGAGGATACGCAGGTGCTGCTGCGCAAAGCGGTTGTCTGCCTCGCTGAAGGTCTCGGCCTGCAGGCCGGTATACACGTCCCCTTGAAATGCCTGAACGGCGGGCTTGGCGTTGTCGAGGGAGAAGGGGGGCTGCCATTCGGCAAAGCGCGCGGCATTGAGCCCGGCCAGCTTGTCGCTGATGCCCATCAAATCGCTCAGCTGTTGCGGTGAATAACCACGCAAGATATCGATCAGCGGCTGGCCATGCTCCAGAAAATCAGGCTGTGTCACCTGGTCGGTAGTGGATGGCGTTTCGAAATCCAGCGTTTTGGCCGGGGAAATGACGCTCAGCATGGCGGGCTCCTTTTGCCGTGACCAAGGATAAGCCACTGCCCTACGCTAACGTGCGGGCAGTGACGAGAAATCGTGCAGCTATTATATCAAGCCTTGGGGTGTGCCAAGGCTATCGGGGTGATAGCGGCAGGGCTATCGGGCGCAGGGGCATCAGGGGCAGGGGTTCGGCATGCGGCGATGAATGTCATCGATGGCCGTGAGCACGTCTTCGTCCAGTTTGAGCCCTTCGCTGGCGAGGTTGCTTTCCAGCTGGTCCATGGTCGTCGCGCCGATGATGTTGCTGGTCAAGAAGCTGCGCGAGTTGACGAAGGCCAGCGCCATCTGCGCGGGGTCCAGGTCGTGCTCTCGGGCCAGGTCCACGTAAGCCTGTGTCGCTGCTTCCGCTTCGGGCGAGGTGTAGCGCTTGAAACGCTCATACAGCGTCAGGCGGCCCTTGGGAGGCTGGGCGCCGTTGAGGTATTTGCCTGACAGAACGCCAAAACCCAGTGGAGAATAGGCCAGCAGCCCGACGTCTTCACGATGAGCGATTTCCGCCAGTCCGACCTCGAAGGAGCGGTTCAGCAAGTTGTAGGGGTTCTGAATGGAGGCGACCCGGGGCAGGCCCAACTGCTCCGACAGATGCAGCATGCGCATGACGCCCCAGGGGGTCTCGTTGGAAAGGCCCACGGCACGAATTTTGCCTGCATCGACGAGTTCCTTCAGTGCCGACAGTGTTTCTTCGAGCGATGTGGTCTCTTCCTGGGCATCGTGCACATAGCCCAGCTTGCCAAAGAAGTTGGTGCTGCGCTCGGGCCAGTGCAGTTGATAAAGATCCACGTAGTCGGTCTGGAGCCGCTCGAGACTGGTGTCGATGGCCTGATGAAGGTGCTCCCGGCTCATCTTGGGCCCGCCGCGAATATGATCCAGGCCCGGGCCGGCTGCCTTGGTGGCGATGATCACGTCATCACGGGCGCCGCGCGCCCGCAGCCATGTGCCAATGTAGCGTTCGGTGAGCCCCTGCGTCTCTGCCTTGGGGGGAACCGGATACATTTCCGCCGTGTCGATGAAGTTGATGCCAAACGCAACGGCGCGATCCAACTGTTCGTGAGCTTCGGCTTCGCTGTTTTGCTCACCAAAGGTCATGGTGCCTAAACACAGACGACTGACGTCGATGCCCGTTCTACCCAAGGGGCGCGTTTGCATTGACTCTCTCCTTAATTGAGACGTGATGTGCTCGGGTGGCAAGGCGCTGAGAAGCGCCATATTCGACCACTGGCAGCCATGTTAACGAGGCGCTACAAAAGCAGCAAATCAATAGGGTTGAGTCGGCGCCAAGGCAAGCGTATGCTTGCCAGCCCATTGATCGGCCCAGCGCTGATTTATCGCGTGGTTAGCGGCTCCTGAACGGCGCTAGCCGAAGTTTTCCAAGCAAAAGAGGCAGGGTGGTTTGCCATGCCGCAAGTATCATCGCTGTTGACTCGGCTGGAGTTTCGTCTGGCCGAGCAGCTGTTTCACACGCGTTGGCTGTTGCCGCGCTCGCCGCGTACCCAACGGCTGACGATGCGTCTTTTCAAGCGTTGTGCCGAAGCGGGCCACCCCGATGCGCAGTCGCTGTACGGACACATGCTGTTTCACCGTAGCGTGTCGCCTCAGGATAAAGCGCGCGGGGCTCGCTATGTATTGGAAGCTGCCCAGGCGGGTGATGTAAAGTCACAGTATCAGGTTGCGCATATCTACGAGCATGGCTGCGTGCAGTATCCGCGGCGCGAGGATTACGCGGTGACCTGGTATGCACGAGCGGCTCAAGCAGGCCATTATCTAGCGGCACAGCGTTTGGCACGTGCTTACAGCCGAGGTGAACTAGGGCTGGTGGTGGACCAGGCTCAGGCAGCCTACTGGCTGCGCCTGGCTGAACAGCCTTTACTGGCAGGGCGCAGGGCTGCGGCGTGAGTGCGCTTGCAGCAGGTCGTTTGCCCGACGATAGACTGATGAGGAATGCAGTGTCCGAGACGCTACCAACAGTGCTGGATATTGAAGCGTCCGGATTTGGACGTGGCAGCTACCCGATCGAGGTTGGCATCGCGCGTGCCGACGGCAGCTGCTGCGCGTTTCTGATTCAGCCCCTCGAAGAGTGGACCCACTGGGATCCGAAGGCCGAACTGCTGCATGGTATTTCCCGTGATCGCTTGATCAAGGAGGGCTACCCGGTGCGCCAGGTGGCCCACTGGCTCAACGACGAGCTGCGCGGGCTTGGCAAGGCATACAGTGATAGCTGGGGCTACGACAATACCTGGCTGTCGCTGCTGTTCCATCATGCGGGCATGCTGCCTCGGTTTCGTCTGGAGGCGCTACGCATTCTGATGAGCGAAGAGCAGCAGGCGATCTGGAGTGCCACCAAGGAAGCCATCGTGGCCGAACGCAGTATCCATCGCCATCGGGCAGGCGAGGATGCGCGCCTGTTGCAACTGACGTATCAGCGCACCCTCGCCCAGCTGGTTCGCGCGTCCTGATTAGCGGAGCTGCGCTTCCAGCATGTCCAGCAAGTGAGCAGGCGTGGGCGCGTCCAGCAGCATGTCCCGCGTTGCCTGGGCCATGAATCCGTGGCCAACGGTGCCATCCAGGAAGGTCAGTAGCGGGGCATAGAAACCGTCGGTGTCCAGCAGGCCCATGGGCTTGTCATGGAGACCCAGATAGCCCCACGTCCATATCTCGAACAGCTCTTCAAACGTGCCAATGCCGCCGGGCAGGGCGATGAATGCATCGGCGTTGGCCGCCATGGTCGCCTTGCGTTCGTGCATGTTGGGTACGCGAATCAATTCGGTCAGCCCGAAGTGCGCCTGTTCGCGCTCCACCAGGTGGTCCGGCATGACGCCGATGACGTCACCGCCCGCAGCCAGGGCTGCATTGGCCAGCTCCCCCATCAGACCAACCCGTGCGCCACCATATACCAGGGTGTGGCCGCGCTGTGCCAGTGCGCTTCCCAGCGTATTCGCAGCGTGACGAAAGGCGGGGCTGCTGCCCTCGCGTGAACCGAGGTAGACACATATCCGTGACATGGTGACGAGTCCTTATCGTAAACGGGTAGGGGCGATATTTTGCTGCCGTATCAAGCCAGGCAGCGTTGCACGTCGTAATGCTCATCCATCCATTGGCCGATCACATTGTGGCCGCACAAGTGGTGTGCATACTGCGTGTGCAGGCAGCGTACCTGCTGCCAGTTGCTGATGCCGCCAACGCCACGCTCGGTGAGCACATCGGTATAGCCAAGCCGCGCGACTGCTTCCCGCTGGGCCTCGCTCATGAAATGCCAACGCGTGGCCACGTAATCCTCATGGCTTTGTCGATAGGCGGCGAGAAACTCGGGTTCCTCCTGCAGGCGCTGCTCCAGCGACTTGATGACGCCCACGGCCTCGATACGCGAGATCTCGATCTTGAGCAGGTCCGAGCAGAGCCAGTACAGGGTAGGAAACGGTTTGTCGTCAACGATGGGGGCCATGCGCAGCACGAGAGGGGTGCCATGCGCATCGGTGGCTGCAACGGCTTCGATACCGCGTGGGGCACGCCCGAGCTGCTGGGTGATAATCGCCAGTTGGCGTTCGTCGGGTGCTTGGTCGGTACGAATAACCATTGCTGAGGGGTCTCACTGTTGGTCGTCTTGGACGAATTTGGTCGAACGGCCTACGGCTCTGAAAAAGCAGCGGTTCAGCTGTTCCGGTGACGCCACGTAGCGCCATTTCTCTTCACAGTATTCCGCCGCACGGGCCATCAGGGCGTCGTAGAGCCGATTGAACGGGGCATCATAATCGTAGGGGTCTGCGCCAAACAAGCGGATGTGCGGGTAATCGGCAAAACGCTCCATGAAATAGCGCTCCAGGTCGGCCTCGACGGCGCGGTGCTGCGCCGTATTGTCGGGATCGATCCAGAGATTGTAGCGGATAGCCATAAGGACTCCTGATGCCCTGCCCTGGGTGGCCCAAGCGGATCAGGCTGTTGCGGGCTCGGCGACTAAATGGGTGGAAAGTGCCCGACGCAGCTCTCCTTCGAGGGGGACGGCACGCTTGGCATGATGGTCATAGTGCACCATGACCGTGTGTCCCAGGTTCGTCAACGTTTCGCGCTGGCGTGCTTCCTGTGTCACGGTGAAGGAGCTGTTGCCCAGCCGAGTCAGGTAGGTACGTATTTCGATATCGTGGCCATAAAACAGTTCAGCACGATAATCGATTTCCATTCGGGCCATGATCAGCCGCCACTGGCGTGGGTTCAGGTTGGGGGTGAAAAGCTTGAACAGATCGTTGCGTGCCAGCTCGAACCAGGCGGGCAGGCGGGTATTGTTGATATGGCCCAGAGCGTCGGTGTCGTAAAAGGCAGGCTCGATGATACGTGTAAACATCGTTTTATCCTTGTTATGGAGGCGTCAAAACACCTTGTCAGCATTCACCCAAGCGAGCGCTTGGTCAAGCGCGGCGTCGATGATACCAGGCAGTGAGCTGCATCCAGCCCAGCAGCCAGAGCGTCGCCACGGCAAACCCGGCCAGTGTGCCCCAGAAAAGCCCCAGCGTGTCATAGGTATAGGAAACGCACAGCGCATAGCACAGCAGTGAGCCCAAGCCCATGGGGTAGTGTTTGATGACCGTGGCCACCGGCGCATGTCCGTGATTCAAGTGCAGGATGAGCAAAAAAGGCAGCATGGTGACGGGGAAAGCCGCCAAGGTTCCCGCCCACTGAGGGGGCACCCAATGGGCAATCCGAGTGATGGTGAAGATGATGACGGTGGCCAGCGTGGCGCGTGCCAATAACGCTGACCAGGAAAACGCTCTGCCTGCCGAGCTTTTGACATCGGGCACCGTGCGAAATAGCCAGCTGAACAGCACGATGGCACACAGCGTGACCAGCGTACCAGTGACCCGCGTGAAGCTGAATTGTGCCAGCAGCGTACTGACGGCCAGCCAGGCAGCGAAACCGCCGAGTACGCCGCCGAGTACGCCCGGCATGCCGGGTCGGCGCCCCGCCACGATATAACCAGCCCCAAGGGCCATGGTGGCGGTAAAGCCCGCCAGGGTGTGAACGGCACTTTCGCTGGCAAAGGCGGGTGAGATTTCCAAACCGATGAAAAACAGCGCCAGTGCCGTGCCCAGCGGATAGCCCGAGAGCAGTCCAGCCACGCGTGGGCTGGCGCGAACGGCGACCGCCCCCAGCCCCAATACCATGCTGACTGACAACCCCAGTTTGGCCAGTTGCCAGGTGAGCGGAACTTCTATCATGCGGCGTTTTCCTTGCTTTATTATGTGATTTATTAGTGGTGTGACAAACGTACGAGGCTCCAGACCGTGACGCGGACGACCCCCTCAAAACAGCATGCGCTTTCACCGCCCCCCAAGCCGCCGTGCTGTGAGCTATGTCAGCGCGACACCGCATTGACCAAGCATCACCTGATCCCCCGCACGCTGCATGACAAGCCGCGTTACCAGAAGCGGCATAGCCGTGAAGAGCGGCTGACGGCGATCGTCTGGATCTGCCACCCCTGCCATAAGCATATCCACCGCCTCTATAGCGAGCGTGAATTGGCCGACCGCTTTTCCAGCTTGGAAGCGCTGCAGGCAGACCCGGAGATTCACGCCTTCGTGACGTGGCTGGCTACCAAACCTGCTGGTTTCAAGCCCAAATCGCCGGTGCGCAAGCGCCGCTGAACCCGTGTTCATCCGGAGCCTAAACCAGGCGCAGCCCCTGCTGGTCTTGCCAGGCCGCCTCCAGCGCTTGCTCGAGCGGCGCCTTGAGGTGCTCGGGCAGTGCGGCATGGGCATCGTTCAGCGATAAGAAGTCACGGTTGCGCAGCCAGCAGTAGGCCCAGGCGCACGCCTCTTCTTCGCTTTGCGGCGCAGGGCGGGCAGGCATCTGGTTGAGCAGAAACACCGCCGTACGAGGCGCCCAGAGCGGTATTTCAGCGCTCTTCTCTAGGCTCCACTGCCGGAGTGTCGCGCCATTGGGGGGCGATTCCGGCGTGCCCAACTTCGCGACGCGAGCCGTTTCCGCCAGAATCAGCGCCAACTGGTCTCCATCGGCTCTGCCTAGCGACAGCCACTGATGCAGCAGCGCCGGGAGCCCCCTGCGCACCTTGGTATAAAAGTCATCTTGCGGCATGCTGCGTGACTACCTCGTAAACATAAGTGAGACCGATCATGGCATTCGATTTTGCCACGCCTGTTGAGCGACGCGCCCCTGCTGGAGGTTATGCATCCCAAAAATGGCACCGCTTTGGTGCCGACGTGTTGCCGCTGTGGGTGGCCGACATGGACTTTCGCTCGCCCCCTGCCGTGATAGACGCGCTGCGGGCACGGGTCGATCATGGCGTCTACGGGTACGGCGAAGTGCCCGCCAGTTTGGCCGATACTCTCTGCCAATGGAGCGCCCAGCACTATGGCTGGACGATTGAGCCGAGCTGGCAGCAGTGGCTGCCAGGCGTGGTGCCGGCGCTGCACTTTGCCGCCATGGCGCTGACCCAGCCAGGCGAAGGCATCTTGACGGTCGCCCCGATCTATCCCCCCTTCATGGCGGTGGCTGCCCGTACAGGGCGCGTGGCGCAGCAGGCGATGTTAGCCGAGCCCGCCGCCCCTGGCGAGCCCTGGACGCTGGATATTGCCGCGCTGGAAGCGGCCATTACCCCACAAACGCGGCTGCTGCTATGGTGCCATCCCCACAACCCAACGGGGCGCGTCTGGTCCACAGAGGAACTGACAGCCCTGGCAGCGTTGGTGGAGCGCCATGACCTGTGGGTGGTCTCGGATGAACTGCACTGTGACCTGCTATTGGGAGAGGGCGACAAGCATCGCCCGTTGGCGGCCATGTTTCCCACCCTGGCCAAGCGCACCATCACGCTGTGGGCACCGTCCAAAACCTTCAACCTGGCCGGGTTGACCAGCGCCTGTGCCGTCATCGCCGATGCCGAACTGAGAGAGCGCTTTGCCACGGCCACCAAAGGGTTCTTGCCCGATGGCAATGTGCTGGGACTGGTGGCTGCCGAGGCTGCCTACCGTGACGGGGAGCCGTGGCGGCAGGCGTTGCTGGAGGTGCTACGCAGCCATCGGGCAACGCTGGAAGCACGCGTGGCCACGTGGCCCGGTGTCTCGCTGAGCGCGCCAGAGTCCACCTATCTGGCGTGGCTGGATATGCGTGAGGCGGGTCTGGGGGCGTCTCCCGCTCAGGTGCTGTTGGAGCAGGCAGGCGTCGCGTTGTCGGACGGTGCCGCGTTTGGCTGCCCGGGGTTCGTACGGCTCAATTTTGGAACCACCGCTTCCCAGCTGGAAGCGGCGTTATCGCGGATGGATACGCTGCTAAACGCGTGATGCGCTGTGCTGGTTGTACAGCATCAATAAAGCAGGGCGAACAGCTTGCGGCGGTAGGTGACCGTCAACGGGTGGTCGGCTCCCAGCGCATCGAATACCTGCAGTAGCGTTTTGCGGGCCGCGTCGTCGTTATAGGCGCGGTCCTGCTTCATCAGCGCCAGCAGGGCTTCCAGGCCTGCGTCGTACTGGCCATCGGCCACCTGGCGCAGCGCCCGCTGGTATTGAGCTTCGCTATCCGTGCGCTCGCCCAGTGCAGCGATCTCTTCGGCAGGTAGCGCCTGTTCGCTGAACTCGATGCTGGCGCGCACGCCGCGCGCGGGCGCGGCATCGCGCTCTTCGGGGGGCAAATTGTCCAACACACTGCGCGCCTCTTCACCGCGGCCTTCGGCGACCAGCGCTTTGGCCAACCCCACCTGATACGCGTAGTGCTCGGGATATTGGCCCATCAGCGTTTGGTAGATCTCCCGTGCGCCAGCGGCGTCGCCAGCCCCCAAGGCTTCCTCTGCCTGCTCTTCGGGGCTGAGCGGTGCATCACCGGGAGCAGGGAAGTAGCGATTGAGCCACTCGCGGACTTCTTTCTCTGGCAACGCCCCCTGGAAGCTATCCACCAGGCCACCCTGGCTCACCAGCTTCACGTCTGGCACCGAGCGCACGCCAAGCTGGCTGGCAATTTCCGGGTTGGCTTCCACGTCCAGCGTGGCCAGCAGAAACGCCCCGGCATACTCGACGGCCAGCTTCTCGAGCACCGGCATCAGGTTTTTGCACGGCTCGCACCAGGGTGCCCAGCAATCCAGGAGTACCGGTACCTGCATGGACGCTTCCAGCACCTGCTGAATATTGCCCGCGTTCAGTTCGATGATGACCTCTTCGCGAGTAACGGAGGGGCGCTCGCCCTGTGCAGTAGCACTCTGGCTGGTCGCGGGGTCGGCCGTCAAAGGGTTGCCGGTGCGTGGATCGATAATCGACATGGGTAAACTCTGCATCGCGTGAAAAAGGGATTACCCTTGGATATGCAGGCGCGAGGCGGAGGATTCAAGCAATGCGTTGGAAATAAAACGTTGGCTGCAAAAGTGATGCGCACAAAAAAGCCGATCCTCGAAAGAATCGGCTTTTTCAATGTTGGGTAGCGGGAAGCGGATTTGAACCGATGATCTTCCCGGGGTGATCAAGAGCTGAGCCCGACGAGCTACCTCCCTGTGCACTTACCGTGCAGGCACAAAAAAAGCCGATCCTCTAAAGAATCGGCTTTTCTATGTTGGGTAGCGGGAAGCGGATTTGAACCGATGACCTTCCCGGGGTGATCAAGAGCTGAGCCCGACGAGCTACCTCCCTGTGCACTTACCGTGCAGGCACAAAAAAGCCGATCCTCGAAAGGATCGGCTTTTCTATGTTTGGTAGCGGGGACCGGATTTGAACCGATGACCTTCCCGGGGTGATCAAGAGCTGAGCCCGACGAGCTACCTCCCTGTGCACTTACCGCACAGGCACAAAAAAGCCGATCCTCGAAAGAATCGGCTTTTCTATGTTGGGTAGCGGGGACCGGATTTGAACCGATGACCTTCCCGGGGTGACCAAGAGCTGAGCCCGACGAGCTGCCTCCCTGTGCACTTACCGCACAGGCACAAAAAGCCGATCCTCGAAAGAATCGGCTTTTTCTATGTTTGGTAGCGGGGACCGGATTTGAACCGATGACGGTTATGAGACTGATGATATAAGGACATTTATTTTGTCCTTAAATGGTGAAAAATGGCTTTAAACCTTATGATAGAGCGGTTTTCGGCAAATACCGCTTCTGGACGTAAGGGTTATTAATGACACGAGAAGACATTGGGGATTGTCACAGCCAGCAACTTGAAGCAGTGACCGTAAGTCTCGGGAAGCGGTACCGCAAGCTAATAGCATGGGCGCACGAGGAGAATTTACTTGATGTGCTACAGGTCATTTATCACGCCCTAGGACTAAGCCCCCGCAATGACGCGATTGCCAATCTTGTAAGGGAGTGCTCTCACCCTGAATCGGTCGAGATTCTCTCGCTTTGGGCGGGCGACTCGATAGTCGATGAACTTCAGCGGTTTGTTAACCATTTTAATGCATCGCCAGACATCTCTCGTGACTACTCACAGGTACCTCATGTCGGCACCGTAGAACAAAACAAACGTCAGTTTCAGGAAGGGGGCGTAAAGAATAAAACGTTTTTGATTACGCTGATCACTAACCCGTTGGCTGATAGTAAAGTGAAGGCGACCGAAGGCTATGAAGTGGTCACCAACTTTCGGACCAGACGTTATGCTCTGTTCATTCCGATAGGAGAATTGATAATGACCAGGAAACGCAAGCATTACAGCAGCGTTGCCAAGGCCTCGTGGTAATCGCCAGTTCAAGTAGAACCAAGGGATCAGTTCATCGATGCTGAGGGAGCGCTTCAGGTAGGGCGGTAGCAGGCGACTGTTAAAGCGAACGGCACGGCCACTGCAGTCACGCACCTTGAACCTACACGCTGACATCGACGATTCCGGTCTAGGCAGAGCGTCGGACAGGTAGTTTTGCAGACAACAACTTGGCGTCCATCGTCGAGCCGTTGATCGACAAGTTGCATCAGAAAGGTGGCTAGCTCAGCCTCGACGGCCTTGGTACAGCGGGTCAGCAGTCTGGGGTTCTGGTTGTGAAAGAACCCACACATTAGGATTGAGCATGGCGTATCCACTCATGTTTTTTGAGGTCTTGGTCGTGATCAATCAACAGGATACGCCATCCTTCCTTCCTCCTCCCATACACCAGACTTAAGCTTGACCCGTCGCCTTGTCGGCAAAAGCGATCAGCAACTCACGTGGGAACAGACCCGTCTCCCGGAAAAAAGTGCTTGATGTGCATGAGCCCCGCTCCCCGATCAATCGGTCATCGCTTGTCGGGGTATCCGGCTTCGCGGAGTGCCGCGAGGAAAGCGCTCTCGTCCAAGGCGCTATCGACCCGAACTTTACGCATGGGCGGGTCGGTTTCGATGCGGGCTTGCGGGTCGACGCTCAGCAGCGCCTTGGTGACGGACTTGGCGCAGCCGCCGCAAGTCATGCTTGGAATATCGAAATGAAGCATCTTGTTCTCCTGGTGGGTAATGTGTCTGACTAATATGAGGTTTGACAGCGTGGTAAGGTCAACCGCTTTTCAGCAATTTTTTTACTTTGGTTTCAATGGCGAATTCTTGCGCCAGCGTCTTAGCGAATCCGAGAAGAGAGGACTATCGAAGAACGCTAAACTCTGGTGGGTAAGAACCTGAGCAAGTGGGTGCGCGTTCACCTCAGCTCACGAAAAAGTCCCCTTGGCAGCGCGATGGCGTGACGAGGCAGGTGTATCGACCCCAAACCGAGGCGTCTTATGTGGAGTCTGTAATCGTTGCTCTGCCACCTCTGCGGCAGTCGGCTCGGCCAAATCTGCAAGGATCGGGCAATCCGGACGGTCATTGCCGTGGCAGTGATCGGCCAGGTGCTCGAGCGTTTGCACCATCGCTTGCAGTTCGGCGATCTTCGCCTTCAGTCCGGCGGCATGGGACAGCGCCATCGCCTTGACGTCGGCGCTCGCGCGGCCACGGTCGTGCCACAAGACCAGTAGTGCTGAGATCTGTTCGACAGAAAAACCAAGGTCGCGTGCGCGACGGATAAAGAGAAGGCTATGCGCGTCCGCCGAGCTGTAATGTCGGTAGCCGGCATCAGAACGAATAGCTTTCGGGATTAAGCCAATCTGTTCGTAATAGCGAATCATTTTCGCTGAGACGCCGGACATTTTGGCAGCTTCACCGATATTCATAATTCTCACCTTCTAAGAACTGATTAACTAGCACACGAAGAACCAGGGACGTACCGGCGTGCCGATGTCTCTCCAGGCGTGAAGAACACATCGGCATGCAGGTTGGAGGACTGCAACCCGCGTTCCGTAACGATCTGTATAGCGGCTTCGACCATCGGTGGCGGGCCAGCGACATAGACTTTCCAGCCGTCGAAATCCTCCAGATCCGTGGCAATGACATCGGTCACGAGGCCTGTGCGCCAAGGGGCATCGGCATCCAAAGAAGCATAGGAAAGGACGGGGGTGAAAGCGAGGTTGGGGTGCCGTTCCGCCAGACTCTCAAAATGGTCTACGAGATAGAGATCGCAGACGCTGCGAACACCGAAATAAACATGGATAGGTTGCTTCATACCGCGAGCGATTGCCGACTCGACGATCCCTTTGATCGGCGCAAGGCCCGAGCCGCCGGCGACGCAAAGGATCGGCCCTGTATGCTGCTCGCGCAGGTAGGAAGAGCCGAATGGCCCTTCGACCTTTACCGGATCACCGACCTTCAACTGCGCATGGATGTGCTGGGTCGCGGCCCCACCCGGCACCTGGCGGATATGGAATTCGAGTTCTCTACCGCCTGGCTGGCAGGCCATTGAATAATCTCGGGAGGGAGCGCCAGGGAAGGTAAGCCGAGCGTATTGTCCGGCCGTAAAGGCGAGTGGTTCGACGCCGTCGTTGGCAAGCCGGATATCCTTGATGTCGTGTGTAGCGTCTTTGATTGCGGTCACTCGACAGTTTAGACGGCGATGTGGATGGGATGGGAACTCCTCATCGGCGCCTAGCCACGCGACAACCACATCTGTTGTCGGAATCGCGCAGCAGGCGAGAATCAGCCCCTGCGCTTTCTCTGCATCCGTGAGCGCGAAACGGCTATGTTCAAGAAAATCGACCTTGCCGTCGATCAGACGCGATTTACAAGTGCCACATCGTCCAGATCGGCATCCATGCGGATAGTCGATACCTTGTTCGAGCGCTGCGTCCAAAACGGTCTGGGTTGCGAGAACCTGAATGGTTCGGTTCGCTTGTTGTATCCAAACCTTGCTTGAGGGGGAGGGGGGTGCTTGATTTTGTGTGATGACTCGCGCCCGTGCCTGAAGTACTGCTTCGATCTCGGGTTTCTGCTTTGCGAAACTACCGAAAGTGAACCAGCCTTCTCCGGCGGTAATCGGAGCAACCCGCACGCCGTAGCGCTCCAGCGCCTCCTGCATGACGGCCTGCTCGGTCAGATTGCGTTCATCGTAGAGAATACCTTCGCGATGGAGCCATGCCTTTAGGGCGTGGCAATCTGGGCAGGTCGGCGTTGTATAGATCGTGAGTAGAGTGGGTATGACTGCATTTGTTTCGAAGACCATGATGTCCTCCATTGTGTTTGTTGGGCAGGCTCCGGATCTAAAAGAACATGGAGCCCGCTTATTTTTGAGCGCTTACTCCGCTGCGGCGAGGCGCGGCTGTTTGACACTAGTGCTATGGGAGGCCACATCGCCGTGCATCGGCGCCTTGAACCGGCGCAGCCGCAGGGCATTACCAAGGACGAAAACGCTGGAGAGGGCCATGGCGCCGGCTGCAAAGATCGGCGACAGCAGCAGGCCGAAGGTAGGATAGAGCACTCCCGCCGCTACTGGGATCAGCGCTGTGTTGTAGGCGAAGGCCCAGAACAGGTTCTGCTTGATATTGCGGATCGTCGCTTGGCTGATCGCGATTGCGTTAGGCACCCCTTTCAGGCTGCCGGACATCAGAACGACATCGGCCGCTTCGATGGCCACGTCGGTGCCGGTGCCGATGGCAAGGCCGACATCGGCCTCTGCCAATGCCGGTGCATCATTGATGCCGTCGCCCACGAAGGCGAGTCGACCATACTCAGCTTTCAACCGCTTGACCGCGTCCACCTTTCCACCGGGCAGCACCTCAGCCACGACCTCATCGATGCCAAGGTGGCGTGCGATGGCCTCGGCCGTGCGGCGGTTGTCGCCGGTGATCATCACGACCTTAAGCCCCAGATCATGCAGCGCTCTGATCGCCTCGGGCGTCGTTTCCTTGATCGGATCGGCGACCGCCACGATGGCGGCGAGCTTTCCGTCGATCGCCGCATAAAGCGGGGTCTTGCCTTCGTCACCGAGCCTGTGGGCAGTCTCGGTGAACAGGGCCGTATCGAGACCAAGCTTGGTCATGAAGCGGTCGGCGCCAATCTCGACACGTACGCCTTCTACCTCGGCCTCGACGCCCAAACCGGTTACGGAATCGAACCCCTTCACTTGCGGTAGATCCAGCCCTTCGGCCTTGGCCGCTTCGACGATGGCACGTGCGATGGGATGCTCGGACTGGACTTCAACAGCCGCAATCTTGGCAAGAACGTCTTGTCGGTCGAAGCCTTCGGCTAGGTGGAGATCCGTCAGAGCCGGTTTGCCCTCAGTGAGGGTGCCGGTCTTGTCGAGTGCAACGACCTTCGCTTCTTTAAGAAGCTGTAAGGCTTCGCCTCTGCGGAAGAGTACGCCCATCTCAGCCCCGCGCCCGGTGCCTACCATGATTGAGGTCGGCGTAGCGAGACCCATGGCACAAGGGCAGGCTATGATCAGCACGGCCACTGCGTTGACGAGGCCAAAGGTGAGAGCAGGGTCGGGACCCCAGATCATCCAGACGATAAAGGTTGCCGCGGCAGCCAGCATGACGGCCGGCACGAACCACATAGTCACCCGGTCAACCACGGCCTGGATTGGCAGCTTAGATCCCTGCGCCTCCTCGACCATACGGATGATCTGCGCGAGCATCGTATTGGCTCCGACGGCGGTCGCCTCGAAGACTAGCGCTCCGGTCTGGTTGACCGTGCCAGCCACTACCTCCGAGCTTTTCGACTTGGCGACCGGAACCGGCTCGCCGGTGATCATGGATTCGTCTATGTAGCTTTTTCCTTCGATCACCGTGCCATCGACCGGCACACGCTCGCCGGGTCGCACCTCAATGATATCGCCAGGTGCGACATCGGCGACGGCAATCTCGGTGGTCTGGCCGTCACGGCGCACCCGAGCCATCTTGGGCTGGAGACCGACGAGACGCTTGATCGCCTCCGATGTACGGCCCTTAGCGCGCGCTTCGAGATACCGACCCAGCAGAATAAGGGTGACGATGACCGCGGCCGCCTCAAAATAGATGTTCACGGTGCCTGCTGGGAGCAGTGACGGTGTGAAAGTTGCCACGACCGAATAGAGAAACGCGGCGGACGTGCCCACCGCGACGAGACTATTCATGTCTGGCGTGCCGCGCAGCAGCATCGGAAAGCCGTGGGTATAGAAACGAAGGCCAGGAATGCTGAGCACCAGAAGCGTAAAGCCGAACTGAATATACCAGTTGGTCTGCATGCCGATTGTGTTCATGATCAGCTCATGCATGCCGGGAATGAGGTGACTGCCCATTTCAAGGATGAAAACAGGGAACGTTAATGCAGCTGCCAGCGTCAAGTCGCGCTTGAGAGCGGCTTCCTCTGCATCCTTGCGAGCGGCCGTTTCAGCATGTTCGTCGCTGCTCCGATCGATCGGTTTGGCTTCATAGCCGGTTTGTGCGACCGCCTCAATCAGTGTGGCTAGGTCTGCGCCGCCTGTTATATGAGCACTCTCGGTTGCGAGGTTGACTGTGGCCGTGGTTACTCCGGGCACCGCCTTCAGTGCTTTTTCGACCCGGCCGACGCAGGAGGCGCAGGTCATGCCGGTGATCGCCAGATCAATCGACGCTTTCGGAACATCATAGCCAGCCTCCCGAACCGCTTTTGCCAACACCTCACGCGCGACCGGGGCCGTCAATGTTATCTCCGCTTTTTCTGTTGCTAGGTTAACGTTTGCGCCTTCGACGCCGTGTATAGCTTTCAATGCCGCTTCTACACGGCCGACACACGATGCGCACGTCATGCCTTCGACCGGCAGGCTCAGACGAGTGTCGAAGGATATTGATGATTTAGTATCTTGTTGGTGTGTGACGGTAGCCATGGAACTACTCCTGTAATGTTTCTGTTGAAAAAAAGAGCTTGGACCTTCCCACAATGGGAAGGTCAAGCCCTGGGCGAATTTATTTTGTGAAGCACTGGTTTGGGCCTCCGTCGGCTTAGCCGCAGTCGTAATCCGTTTGCCAGCAAATCTCCCAGCAGCCGTCCTGCGCTTTTTAGATACTGACAATCGCAAGCCATTGCTTGGTGCGAAAGACTGGTGGTGCGCGCCGACTTACAAAGTCGGACCGTTCGGCTTTGAGCACATCCATGTAGATGCTTTCACCTGCTGAGAACCGCACGCGGGCAAGACGAGCCACCTCGCGATTTACTGCTGACTCAAGCAAATACAGTCCAAGCGTGCTGCCCGCTGTGCCATAGACTTTGAAGGCATTGTCGGTTTCCTGCAGTGCTCGCAACACGGTTCGGTCTAGACGATCAAGGCCTCTTGGGTGCGCGGCTCGCTAGCGGTGATTGTTCTAACGGCCAGCAATACACGCTTAGGCGTAACCGCAGGTAACCGGAAGACTTGGAGCGCTTCGCCAAGGAGGATGACCAGTGCGTTGGCGGCATGACCTAGGCCAAGGAGGACGGGACCAGCACGAAGACGGCCGTTCGGGGGAGCCTTGCGCCACTGTCAGCAGTTGCATAGGGCTTCCTTTTTAACGGGGGCATTGGCACGTTATTGAACGGCACGTTTCACGAGCGATGCACGTAGCTTGTCGAAGTCAGCCTGGGGGACTTGCACGGCTGAACCGTATTTACCGCTGAACCACTCCTGGGTCGTGGCGGGCCATTGGCTAATCAGTCGCTGGATCTGTCCCGCTTGAAACGGCGTTACTAGCTTGATAGCGGATTTAGTAATGGATTTACCGTTATCGTCCTGGCCCCGTGTAGTGATATTGAGAAGGGCGCAGTAATACTGAGAGATGCCGGGTGTTTCAGGGTCGACCTGACTCACACAGCGATCGACCTATGCTGAAAGACCTGGTGCCGCCAGGGTTCTAGGGTCTCCTGACCCTCACTCTGATCGACCGGGTAGTGTGTCTTTCCACGGACCTGTCGGTGACCCGGGAACATCTGGCAGCGAGGGCTCACCTCGTCGAAGCGTGTGACTCAAGAAGGGCCTGACAGCCTTTCATTACTGTCGTGTCCAGGCTATCGAACTCGGTGAAGCCATCCTGAATCAATAGCTTGGAGACCCACCATGAGTCAGCAACCCAGTGATCGCTCTGTCATTATCGGCGGTGCTGATACCCACAAGGAGCTGCATGTGGCCGCCGTCGTGGATGCCCATGGCCGCGTGCTTGGCACCGCCAGCTTTCCGACCACCCGGCATGGCTACAAGACCATGCTGACCTGGATGCGCTCCTTCGGCGAGGTCAGCCGGGTAGGGATCGAATGCACCGGCACCTATGGAGCTGGACTGCTGCGCTGCTTGCAGCGCACCGGTATCACTATCCTGGAGGTCACGACACCCGATAAGACCGTACGGCGCAAGCGTGGCAAGGATGACGCCATCGATGCAGAGAATGCCGCTCACGTAGCCTATGCGGGCGTTTGCACCGTCACTCCAAAGACCCGTGATGGCATGATCGAGGCCTTGCGCGCACTCAAGGTCTGCCGGAAGACTACCGTGGCAGCTCGCCGTGTGGCGCTTCAGATGATCCAGACCCAGGTTATCTCCGCACTAGAGGAGCTGCGCGATCAGTTGAGCAACATGTCGCGGATGAAGTTGATCCGAACGCCGGCCGCATGGCGCCCTGACTGATTGGATGTCGGGAAGTCACAATGGCCTACCGCATCGCTTTGAAATCCCTCGCGCGCCGCTACCTGGAGCTACACGACGAGATTGCCGATTTGGACGTCATGATCAAGGCTATCGTCGATGATCTGGCACCAAAGTTGGTGTCGCGAACGGCAGTAGGCTACGAGTCGGCGGCACAGCTACTGATCACAGCAGGCGACAATCCGGACCGTCTTCGCTAAGAAGCCAGCTTTGCGGCGCTATGTGGCGTTAGTCCTATTCCTGCCTCGTCAGGCAAGACGCAGCGGCACCGGCTCAACCGGGGTGGCGATCGGGCCGCCAATAGTGCGCTGCATATCATCGCCATCGGGTGACTACGCTTGGATGCCGACACTCAGGCATACATTGCCCGGCGGGTAGCAGAGGGCCACTCCAAGCTGGAAGCCATTCGATGCCTGAAACGCTATATTGCACGGGAGCTCTATTATGTGATGCGCAGCCGTCATCGGGAGATCAACCAGACGCAAATCGCCACTTGACACTTAGAAGGGCGCCCGAGGAAGCCAATATCTCTCGATCCGCTACACAGAGCGTATGGCTGAAGAGGGTATCGATGCCTCAGTCGGCACCACCGGCGACTCCTACGACAATGCGCTGGCCGAGACCATAATCGGCCTATTCAAAACGGAGGTGATTCACCATCGTGGTTCAAGGAAGGGGCTAGATGCCGTTGAATATGCCACGCTGGAGGGGGTTGACTGGTTTAACAATCGCCGACTGCTTGAACCCATCGGAAACGTTCCACCAGCAGAACGAGAAAGAACGTATTATCGTCAACTGGAGGAGTCGGGTGAAGCTGCCTGACTCAAACAAACCGGTCACCGGAATAACCGGGGCGGTTCAGTACGCAGGTGATGAGAGGTTAACGATTGCGCGGTGCCAACCAGCCGGTCAAATGCTTCCGGTACCGGGCAATATACACGTGGCAGTGACTGTAGCGTATCCAGTGAAGCCACTTCCTCACGGTGCGCCTTGCGGAATTCATCAAGAACGAATTGGCCTGACAAGCACTTCACTCCGGAAGCGGTAACAAAGTCCAAATGACCGATGCGCTCAGGTACAAGCGATTTATCCAGGTTGAGCATCGCAATATGGTCCCCCATGCAATCGCTCAGCCGCAGCTTTAAGAAGGGGGTCTTCGCGTTATCAAACTCCACTACGCGTCCGGTAAGGCGGTAAGTGCCCGTGAAGGTGCGAGACAGGTGAGTAGGGACGTTATCAAGCCGTTTCATGACGATGCTCCTTCTGGGGCTTGGTAGGCGTGGTATTGCCGAGCAAACGCTCAAAGGCTGAGCCATCCATACGGGTGGCATTGGGGACGTAACGGGAATAGACCTTGAACAGCATCTCGGTGGAGCTGTGGCCCAGCATTCGCGCCACCCATTCTGGATTTTCGCCAGAAGCCAAAAAGAGTGTCGCGGCAGTATGGCGTGTTTGATAAGGGCGGCGTTTGGTCAGCCCAAGAGACTTGAGCAAGGGATACCACACGCGCTTCGTCACATTATTGTGATCAAGCGGCTGCCCCAACTGATTGCAGAACACATATTGGCTCATATGCCCAGTGGCGGCGTACTGCGTTTTGAGGGCGTCGTACACTTGACCAAACATGGGGATTTCACGCTGCGAGCCATCGGTCTTGGTGTATTCTGTTTCGCCGTTGATCAATGTTTCGCGTACCAAAATTTCCCGCTTAGCAAAATCAACGTTTTTCCACTTCAACCCATCGACTTCACCGGTGCGCATGCCGGTAAAGAACCGCACTGTGTAATAGTTGCAATAGTCTGCGCGGACGTTATCGATGATGCGTTGCACCTCATGTAGCGAAAACGGTTCGATATGCGTCTTCTGTAGCTTTAACGGCTTAATATTCTTGTACGGCGTCTCGAAATCGAAACGTTCGGCTGCTTCATCAAGCACCATGCGCAGAATGGTCATATGGCTATTGATCGTCTTGGGCGCAACAACCCCAGTCGCACCGCGTCCCCTGCGTTTAGCGAGCTTGGCGCGGAACGCCAGGATGTCGGCCTTGGAAATGTCTCCGATGGGCTTTTTTCCAAATGCAGTCTTAAGCGAGCTATCAAGAATTGAGCGCACATTGCGTACATGGGAGGCTCGCCACTGGATTTTGCTTTCCTCAAACCACTGTTCCGCAAAGTCGTTGAAGAGTGGTGTTTCCACAGCTGGTTGAGTGTTCTCGATCTGTGCAGGTTGAAGAGATTGATTTTTAGCGGCCTTATTTAACCCCAGCTTCTGCAAATTTTTACTGCCTAGGAAAAACTCAGCATAGTCGAGATCATCTAGTAAAATCTTTGCTTCTACTTTTGCCAGTAATTGCTCCACCTTTTTTCTGTTAGTAGGCGTGTCTTTCAGTGCAGTTTGCTCACGTAACCGCAGGCCTTGGTAGAAAAAATCCAGATAGAGCTTACCCGTCTCTTTTCGTTGGCGAACCTTACCCATGGCTATAGCCTCCATGTGCCATCGGAATGGAAATAGTGCCATGAGCGGCTTTAAGCATTTCCTTTTCAACGGCTTCCCACAAGAATAAAATTTTCCGTCGGCCAAATGGCTTGATGTAGTGGGTGCCCTCGATAAGGACGCTGTCTTTTAACTGCTGTCGGATAGTCCGGGAGTCGTACTTGATGCGCTGGGCAAGCTCTTCGGTCGTGAGATAGGTATAAGATGATTCCATCGAAAACCTCCAAAAGGAGTGGTATTCTGCATGACTAAAAGGCATTCCAAATATCAGAATGTCACCCTGAATGACATTTTAGGCAGCAAAATGCCATTTGCAAGCATTTTTTGCCATTCAGGATGACAAAAAGCATTCACAGGAGGTTTTGATGGTTCGTTGTCATCTCGCGCGCTTGATGGGTGAGCACAAAATGAAGATCGTGGATGTTGCGCGTGAAACAGGGCTTAACCGCAATACTGTTACGCTTCTTTATAAAGAAACTGCTCAGCGAATCGAGCTTGATGCACTGGATAAGCTATGCAAGCTTTTCAGTTGTGAAGTGGGGGATTTGTTAGAAATTCAAGAAAATCATGAGAAAAATGAGAGGTGATTAATACTGCCAGTCGTTGACTGAAGGTCGTAAGAATAAATTACTGACGCAAGCAACGGAGCGAATGTGTCACATATACGTCACAGATGTGTCACAGGAAGTTTGCAGACGAACAGAAACAAAAAAAGGCAGACCAGTAAGTAACTGATCTGCCTTTCAAAATATTGGTAGCGGGGACCGGATTTGAACCGATGACCTTCGGGTTATGAGCCCGACGAGCTACCAGACTGCTCCACCCCGCATCAACGTGTGGCGTATTCTACGTATTTTTGACGTTAAGTCAACCCCTAATATAAAACGCTTCCTTGCTGGTAGTCATCTTCATCGTGCTGCAACATTGAGAGAGTAAAGCTATGCTTTCAATCAGCATAACAAAAAGCTTACTGTCGGTGTGTCGCCCAATAGAACAAGCGGCGTGCTGTGAGTGAAAGAGGCGCGAATGCGTTTATTCAGAGTGGCTTGCGACGCCATAACAGCGATTAAGGTCCAAGCCATTTGTCTTATCAGGGAGGTAGTCAATGGCCAATCAAGCCCCCGTCGCCTGGGTAACTGGTGGAACTGGTGGAATCGGAACGGCAATCTGCCGCGCGTTGGCAGATGCGGGTTATTTGGTAGTGGCGGGGTATCACAACCCTGACAAGGCCAAGACGTGGCTGGAAGCGCAGCAGGCCGATGGCTATGACAATATTGCATTGTCCGGTGTGGATTTGTCCGACCACAATGCCTGTGTCGAAGGTGCCCGCGAGATCCACGAAAAGCATGGGCCCATCAGTGTGCTGGTCAATTGTGCCGGTATCACTCGCGATGGCACCATGAAAAAGATGTCCTACGAACAGTGGTATCAAGTCATTGATACCAACCTCAATACGGTATTCAACACGTGTCGCAGCGTGATCGAGATGATGCTGGAGAATGGCTACGGCCGGATCATCAACATCTCTTCCATCAACGGACGTAAAGGCCAGTTTGGCCAGGTGAACTATGCGGCGGCCAAGGCCGGTATGCATGGTTTGACCATGTCGCTGGCGCAGGAAACGGCCACCAAGGGGATTACGGTCAATACCGTGTCGCCGGGCTATATCGCCACCGATATGATCATGAAGATCCCCGAGTCGGTGCGCGAGGCGATCCGCGAAACCATTCCGGTGAAGCGCTACGGCACACCGGAAGAGATTGGTCGCCTGGTGACGTTCCTGGCGGACAAGGAGTCAGGGTTCATTACCGGCGCCAATATCGACATCAACGGCGGTCAGTTCATGGGTTAAGCCCTGCTGCCAAGCGCGGCGCTCCACAAGAGCGACGTGGAAAACGGGAGGCCATGCGCCTCCCGTTTGCATGCGTGCCGAACGACGTGTGCGGTTAGTTCAAGGCTGGGGCGGTCTGGCCAGCCGCTGAAGCATGCGGTCGATTTCAGACGCTTCTTTTTGCCACAACGGGCTGGGTAACGGCCCCAGGGCGAGCAGTTCGGCCAAGACGTCATTCAGCTCATCGACGGGGCTGCGCGTTTGATGGATACCGCTGTTGAGCCGCTCGACCTGAATGGCCAGGCGCAGCGGCTCGTCACGTTGATTGACGGTTCCTAGCGCCAGCAACGAAAGATGCACCCTCAGGCGGGCCAGTGGCTCTTCCAGAGCGTTATCCTGCGCGGGCGTGCCGGCGGCAAGCAGTGCTTGTCGCGCCTGATTGCGCTGTTGATGAGCGTGTGCAAAGGGCTCGGGTAGCGGCCTGTCATGCATGTCGGGCAACTCGACGTCAGCAGCAGGCCCGCCTTGCAACGCTTGCTGATCGGCCTGCAGGTGCGCATGGACGAGTGGCATCAGCGCTTGCCATTGATGCACGGCCTCGGTCATGGCCAGCCGGTTCAGACGCTCGCGTTTGGCGCGCACGATGCCGCCCAAACGGCGCTGCATGCCCTCGCTGCGCCGATGCCTGGGCAGGGGTTCCCACTGCTCGATACGAGAGAGATACTCTTCGAGGGTGCGGGTATCGCTGGCACGGGTGGGCTGCCAGCTTTCCATTTCATCGATGATCTCCTGCAACTGGTCCAGGGACTGCTGTTGTCGCGTGGCTTGGGCCTGCTTGCGTGCTTCCCGCTGTGCAAACAGCTGGTCGCAGGCGCTGCGGAAGGCTTTCCAGAGGGTCTGTTCTTCACCTTTTGGCGCACGTCCCAGGGTTCGCCACTGCTGTTGCAGCTGTTTGGTGCGCGCAATGCGCGCTTCCAGCGGCTGGGCGTCATCGCTTTGCAGAGCATTGACCTGTTCGATCAGATCGCGCTTTTGGTTGGCAATCTGCTCCGCACGCTGATCGATCAAGGCCTGGAGGCGATGGCGAATGGCGCCAAATCGTCGGCCAATCGCTTCGCCATGCTCGCGTGGCACGGGGGAGTAGTGGCGCCACTGAAGACGTGCCTTGTCACGAATTTCTCGTAGCGCGTCCGGGTCGGCATCCTCGGCCGGCTGGGCCAACAGGGTTTCGAGCTGTTCGCAGAGCGCTTCACGGCCACGCAGATTGGCGTCGCGCTCGGCGTCGAGCTGAGCGCGCCAAGGGGCCAGGCGCTCGTGAATCCGGTCGGAGGCGTGGCGAAAGCGTGCGGATTGCTCGCGATTGGCGGCGGCATCTCCCAGTGCTTTCCATTCCTTGACCAGTTGGCGGTGATGGCGATCCAGTGCCGCTTCGGCCATGTGCTGGTCATCGGCCAGGGCCTCGATGCTGGCGCACAGCTGTTCACGTTTGGGACCTGCCACGAAACCACGCCAGTCACGTAGTTCGGCCAACCGGGCGCCTAGCTGCTTGAGCCGCCGCTTGAGGGGCTGGGCCTCGTCGCCGGACAGCGCTTCTATCAGCGGTTTGAGACGCTGGTGCTGGCGGCTGGCGCTTTTGAACGAGCCGCGCTCCAGCAGATGCTCGAAGCTGTCCAGGTCGGCGGCCAGGGCCTCGAGCGAAGGCCCCGAGGGTGGTGTGGTGCTGGTTTGGGGCGTATGTGCCAGCTGTGTTTGCGCCTGTGCCAGCAGGGCGGGAGGCGTCAAGGTGGCTGGCCAATCGCACTGGGTCATCAGTGCGCTGAGCGCCGCCGTGTCGTGCTGGACCACCGCTTGCTCCAGCGCGCTGCGTACCGCCAGCCAGCGCTGCCAGGCCTCCAGGCAGTGTTCGTACTGCTGCAGCACATGGAAATAGCGCTGCTGGGCAGTCTCGTGAGGGGCGTGTTGATCGGAGAGTGCTTGCCAACGCTGGTCCAGCAGCTGTCGCTGGGCGCGCAGGCTATCGATATCCTGAGCCGTCAGGTCGGTGCCGTGGGTCAGGCCTTCCAGCGTTTCTTCGAGCCCGCTCAAAAGCTGATCGCGAGTGTTCTCGACTTCGGCCCGGCGAGCCAGGCTTTGCTGGCGTGCCTGCTCCTGTGCTTCATGGTCTTGCAGCGTTTTGCGGCAACCCAGTACGGCCTGCTGGAAGCGTTGCTCCTGTTCGGCAGTGGCCGGGTGATCCAACTGACGCCATTCCCGCTCGAGGTGGCGAAAGCGACCGCCATAGAGTGGTTCCCAGGGGGCGTGGGCATGCTTTTCCATTTGTGCCAGAAGGTGCTCGCGTTGAGCCTGCTGCCCGGCCAGCCACTCGGCATCGTCACGTCGCTGGGTGAGCCTTTCCCTGGCCAGCCGGACCACTTGCCGGTCACGCCGGGCTTCTTTCAGGAGGCGCTTGAGGTTGTTTTCGTCGGTGATACGCTCGGCCGCCTGCTGACGCACGGCCGCCACGCTGTTATGGCAGGCGTGCTCCACCAGCATCTGCTCATCGGTCATCCGTTCCAGGGCGGCCAGGCGCAAGCTCAGGTTGTCACCTTGGCCAGCCAACGCGTTCAACACTCGTGGGTCGCTCAGCTCGGCCACCAGGGTTTGGCGCGTGGTGAGGTCGGTGCGGCCCTCGGCCCCGGCAAGTCGCTGGCAAAGCGCGTTGAACCACGCCTCATTAGCGGCTTGCCCGGAGTAGCCTGCCATCAAGCCTTTCAGGTCATCCAGCGCCAGCAAAGCGGCCAGTGCGACGTCGGCGTTGTCGTCCCGGGCGAGCGTGACAAGCGCGGTGCGCTGCTCAGGATGCTGCGGGTCCAGCGTGTGAAGTGCCTTGAGACGCACCTCGGGATCGGGGTGTTGCCACCGAGGAGCGAACAGGCGTCGTAACAGTCCGTGCATGGATCATCCTGCCAAGAGGTGCGTAACATGAAAAAAATCAGCCATCGATGAGTAGGCGGTTGCAGTCATCGTCGCTGTCGCTTAGCTTTGCCCTATGGTTGTGAGTTTTCCAGTCAATCACAACCCAAGGCGCGAGATTGCGCTACCCTTATTTTACCTGAACAAGACATGGAGTTCGGCCATGAGCCTCAACGCCAACAGTGCCGACATAGCCTTCACCTTCAAAGGCGGCATGCTGCCGATGACCGTCATGGAGTTGACCAGTGCTGACCCGGAGCGCATCCGGCGGCAGTTGGCTGGCAAGTTGTCGCAATCCCCCGCGTTCTTTCAGCATACACCGGTTGTGTTGAGCGTGGAAAAACTCGATGAGCCGCACCTGGCGCTGGAGCGTATCTGTGCCGTATGTCGCGATCACAAGCTGTTGCCCGTGGCCGTACGCGGAGGCGCCGAGCCAATACGCCAGTCTGCCTGGGCGCTGGGGTTGGGCTGGTTTGCCCCAGTAGAAGAGGGGCGCGCAAGGGCGTTGGAAAGTGTCGCGCCGCTGGCTGAACCGACCCCAGCGGCCGATGAGGAAGCGCTCCCTCCCGCCCAGCCGTCGGGGGTGACGCGTCTCTACCGTGGCACCGTGCGTTCTGGGCAGCAGGTAAGCTCTGCCGCAGGCGACCTGATCGTGATTGGTGCGGTGAATGCGGGCGCCGAAGTGCTGGCGGCAGGCAGTATTCATATTTACGGCGCTTTGCGAGGGCGCGCTCTGGCGGGCATCCATGGCAATACCGATGCCGGCATCTACTGCCGGGAACTGGAAGCCGAGCTGCTGTCCGTGGCGGGCAACTACAAGCGCCTGGAAGATATCGACTCTCAGCTGCTGGGGCGGTCAGCTGAGGTGCATTTCATTGCGGAACAGCTGGATATCAAACCATTGGACTGAGCCGAGTGGCTGAACCGCCGGGCAGAGGCTGATGTTTTCTGCCTAGCGACGCCGCCCTCGCGATCCGTTACAGTACCGCTTTTGACGACATTGATGTTCCCGTTAGGCGAATAGCGCTACGGCGCTCGCCATAAACGACTTCAAGAAGGAAGTGACTCTTGGCCAAGATTATTGTGGTGACCTCTGGTAAAGGGGGGGTCGGTAAAACTACCAGCGCCGCGGCAATTTCGACGGGGCTGGCGCTACGCGGCAAGAAAACCGTCGTGATCGATTTCGATGTGGGGCTGCGTAACCTGGATTTGATCATGGGGTGCGAGCGCCGGGTGGTCTACGATCTGGTCAACGTGATCCAGGGAGAGGCTGGTCTGAACCAGGCGCTGATTCGTGACAAGCGGGTAGAAAACCTGTTTATCCTCCCCGCCTCGCAAACCCGCGACAAGGATGCGCTGACCCAGGAAGGTGTGGAAAAGATCCTTGAGCAGTTGAAAGAGGATTTTGACTTCATCCTGTGTGACTCCCCGGCAGGTATCGAGCGCGGTGCCCAGTTGGCCATGTACTTTGCCGACGAGGCCATCGTGGTGACCAACCCCGAGGTGTCGTCGGTACGCGATTCGGATCGTATTCTGGGCCTGCTGGGTTCGAAAACCCAGCGCGCCGAGCAGGGCGGGGAGCCGGTCAAGGAGCACCTGCTGATCACCCGTTACAACCCGTCACGGGTAACCTCGGGCGACATGCTCACACTGGAAGACATTCGTGAGATTCTGGCCATCAACCTGTTGGGGTTGATTCCGGAATCCGAAGCGGTGCTGCGCGCTTCCAACCAGGGGGTGCCGGTGACCCACGATGCGGCCAGTGATGCTGGGCAAGCCTACACCGACACTGTGTCTCGGCTGCTGGGTGAAGAGGTGCCGCTGCGTTTTCATGAGCTTCAGCGTAAGGGATTGCTGAGCCGGATGTTTGGGGGTAGTCGTCGATGAAACTGCTGGAATTCTTGAAGCGTGAGCGCAAGAAATCCGCCTCGGTGGCCAAGGAACGATTGCAAATCATCGTGGCGCATCAGCGTAGCCAGCGTGGTCAGCCAGACTACATGCCGCTGCTTGAGCGCGAACTGCTGGAAGTCATCCGCCGCTATGTGCACGTGGATGACGATGCCATTCAAATCTCGCTGGACAGTGAAGACAACTGTTCGGTACTGGAGCTGAACGTGACGTTGCCCAAGAGCTAGAGGCTGGGCGATGTAGCGGCGATAGGCGTCGTGGGTGTGCTAGTCTTGAGCTTTTGTTCCCACCCGACCCACATGGGCGTTGCCTGTGGGTAGGGGGTTTCGCTCAAGGGAGTATGCACTCATGGCTCCATCCCATGCCGCCCCGGCCAGTTTTCTATGGCACGACTACGAGACCTTCGGTGCTGACCCACGCCGTGATCGGCCTGCCCAGTTTGCGGCACTGCGCACCGACGCCGAACTCAACGAAATCGGCGACCCCATCGAGCTCTACTGCAAGCCCGCCGATGACTACCTGCCGCATCCGGCAGCCTGTCTGATTACCGGCATCACGCCTCAGAAAGCCCGTCGCAAAGGGCTGCCGGAAGCCCAGTTTGCCCAGCAGGTACAGCGCGCCATGAGCGAGCCGGGCACTTGTGTCGCGGGTTACAACAGCCTGCGCTTTGACGATGAAGTCTCCCGCCACCTTTTTTACCGCAACCTGCTCGACCCCTATGCCCGTGAGTGGCAGAACGGCAATTCTCGCTGGGACCTGATCGACGTCGTGCGGGCTTTTTACGCGCTGCGCCCGGAGGGTATCGAGTGGCCGCTTCGTGACGATGGCGCACCCAGCTTCAAACTGGAGCATCTGACGGCGGCCAACGGCATTGCCCATGAAGGTGCCCACGATGCGGTGGCCGATGTGCGTGCCACCATTGCCCTGGCAAGGCTGCTCAAGACGCGCAACCCCAGGCTGTTCGACTACTTGCTGGGCCTGCGTGGCAAACGGGCGGTGGCCCAGCAGCTGGATTTGCCGAATGCCAAGCCGCTGCTGCATATTTCGCGCCGCTACCCGGCCAGTCGTGGCTGTAGCGCCCTGGTCATGCCCTTGGCCGAGCATCCCACCAACCCCAACGGGGTGATCGTCTATGACCTGAGCGTGGCTCCAGATGATCTACTGTCATTGAGTGCCGAGCAGATTCGTGAGCGGGTGTTCGTCAGCCAGCAGGATCTTTCTGAAGGCGAGGCGCGTATTCCCCTCAAGGTGATTCACATCAACCGCTGCCCGGTGGTCTTTCCAGCCACGGTGCTCAAGGATATCGAGGGTGAGCACAAGGGAGAGTACGGGGCGATTGCTGCCCGGCTGGGTGTGGATATCGAGGCCTGCCGAGGCCACTGGAAAACCCTGCGCGCTGCCGCCGGGGTGGCCCAGAAGGTCAGAGAGGTGTTTGATGCCAAGCATGACGCATCGCCCCAGGATCCTGACCTGATGCTGTACGCCGGCAGCTTTTTCTCGGCGGCAGACCGCCAGCAGATGGAAAGCGTGCTAGCCATGGAACCATGGGATCTGGTGGGCCAGCGCTTTGCCTTTCAGGATCCGCGTCTGGAAGAGATGCTGTTCCGTTTCCGCGCCCGTAGCTATCCGGAAACGCTGGAAGGCGATGAGCGTGAGCAGTGGGAAGCTTTTCGCTGGATGCGCATGAACGATCCGGCGTTATCCGGGTTTACCTTGAAAGCGTTTGCCCGAGAAATCGAACGGTACAATCAGCAGTCGCTGAGTGACCATGAGCGGCAGATACTGGAAGAGCTGGTGATGTACGTGGAGGCCATGATGCCCGCCCAGGCGTTCGACGCCTGAGCGGGGTGGCAGGCTAGCGCTCCTTGAAGGAGGCGCGTGCGTTGCGGTAGGCAGTGATGTCGCTGGGCGCGTCACCTGGGTCGAAGCGGATGTCCAGACGATGGCCGAGCAGCTCGGGCCACAGTGTCTGCAGCGCTTCCGGGGTAACGTCCAGAGCCAGCTCGGCCAGCCGCTCGCGGCGGTCAAACCGAATCTCTTCCAGCGCCGTGGCCTGCCAGTAGCGGTTGGCCATGCCCTGCAGGCTGGTGTCCCGCTGGCGCAGCCGGTCGTGCACGGCCTGACGGTGCGCGGCCAGCTCCTCATCGCTCAGCGCTTCGAGGCGCGCTTGCGCCTGGTGCAAGAAGTCATCCATGCGCTCGGCGATCGTGGCGCTATCCACATCGGGCGACTGAACGATCAGCGCAACCCCCGGTGCTTCCAGTAGCGGCGAGTAGCCTGCATTGACGATATAGCCCAGCTGCTCTTCGGTACGCAGCTGCTGGTAGAACGGCGTATCCAGCCACTGCGCCAGGACGCTGAGTCGTGCCTGCTCTTCGAGGCTCTGATCGCGCCCTTGCAGGTAGCGGAGTACCAGCGACTCTTCACGGGTGCTGTGAGGCTGTAGCGTGGTGGCGTCATTGGCCACCCGCAGCGGCTGCAGGGTGGGAATGTCGTCACGGCTCAGACGTGGCGTCAGGGCGCCGCGGATCAGACTGGCCTGCTCCCGTGCCTGGTCGGCGGTCAGGTTACCCACGGCCATGGCGTCGATGTACAGATTGCCCAGGAAGCGGCGTCGGAAGTTGTCCAGGTGCTGTTTCTCCAGGCGCTGGCTTGCTTCCAGCAGCTCGGCACTGGACCACTGCGGGGTCAGCAGGGCTTCGCCCAGCGCGCGGCTGGCCTGTCCGGTGAGCGATGCCTGCGGTGCATTACGCCACTCGCGTTGCAGCTGGTAGCGCACGCGCTCGAAGGCACTTGCCGAAATGTCGGCCTGCTGGAGCTGCACAATGGCCTGCTCGATCAGCGGCGTTTGCCCATCCCGCCAGCCCGAGAACGACAGCGTGATGCCGCGTGCATGGGGGTAGGCGCTGAAGGCTTGCCCTGCCAGCCAGGCGGGGTAGAGCGATTCATTGAGGCTGTCGTTCAGCCAGCTGGCCAGCAGACGTGTCAGCACCGCTTCTTCGGCTGAGTAGCTGGCGCTGGGGTGCTGCAGGCTGACCCGCCATTCGACGCTGGGCGTGTTGAATCGGCTGTCCTGCATGTGCCAGGCGGCAAAGGTCTCCGTGTCGATGAGCGAGGAGGGGCGCTCGTCCTGGCCGGGCTGCAGCGTCAGGTCTTCGGCAATGAAGGGGTTGGGTTCTGCCAGCGCCAGGCCCTCCAGGGCCCGGCCCGGCTGGGCGGGCGTCTGCTCGCGCCACTGGGTGTTGAACCAGGGCGAGACCTGTTCGCTTTCGATATCCGGGGCGGAGTAGAAACGCAGCATGTTCTGAGGCGTCAGCGCATCCAGGTACTCCTGCTGGCGCTCGCTATCCATGCCATCCATACGATACGGCGCGTACTGCACGTCTTCCACAGGGTAGCGCGAAAGGCTCATGGCCAGGCGCGTGGCTTCCTGTTGGGGCGCGCCGTGCTGCTGGAAGCGGAAGGCTTGCTCGCTCAACCGCTGCTGTTCCTCATAGCGCCATTCGGCCAGGCCCTCTTCGCGAACCTGTTCGATGGCGGCAAAGAGGGTAGCCTCGATATCGTCCAGCCGCTCGGCCCCGGCGGGTGTCAGGCTGATGGAGACGGTGAACAGGGCGTCGTTGCCGTCACCGCGGCCCACGCCGGCTGACAGCCCATCGGCCAATCCTGCCTGGCGGAGCACGGCCAGTAAGCTGCCGTCGCTCTCGTCACCCAGCAGATGAGACATGAGCTGGGTAGGCTTGGTGCGGTATTCGTCCGTGGGGTCTGGGATGGGAAAATAAAAGCGCAGCTGGCGGCGATCCTGCAGTGACTGACGCTCGATATAGCGGGGGAGCGTGTCCGAATCCACCAGCGGTGCATCGATTACCGGCACGCTGAGACCGCGATCCGGGATCTCGGCAAAGCGCTCGACCACCAGGCTTTCCAGCTCGTCCAGCGGCTGGGGAGCGACCACGGCCAGGTTCATCACATTGGCATCGTAGTAGCGATGATAGAAGTCGATCACCCTTTCGCGTAGCGTGGCCTCGCCCTCTGGCGGATTGGCCAGGGTGTCACGGCTGCCCACGGCAAAGCCGGTGGTGGCGTTCGCTGGGTTGAGCAACTGGTTCAGGACGTCGTTCTCGCGCCGCGACTCATCACGGATGCGCGCCATGTACTCGGAGTGGACGATATTGCGTTCGCTCTCCAGCTGGTCGGCATTGAACAGCGGTGAGAGGAAAAATTCGCTGAAACGATCCAGGGCGCCGGGCAGTGCCGAGGGCGCGACATCGAAGAAGTAGTTGGTGTCCTGCTGGGCAGTGAAGGCGTTGTGGGAGCCCGCATTTTCGGAAATGAAACGCTGGTAGGCATCCGACTGGGGGTAGGGCTCGGTGCCCAGAAACAGCATGTGCTCCAGGAAGTGCGCCAGCCCCTGCAGGTCTTCCGGGTCTTGTGCACTGCCGACCCGCACGTTCATGGAGGCCGCCGCCTTGTCGGCATTGGGATCGCTGACCAGCAGCGCCTGCAGGCCATTTTCCAGCGTCAGTACCCGGTAGTCACGCTCGTCGAAGGGGCTGACGGTGGGGGTTACCACGTCGGCAATGGGGCTCTCTTCGGCCCAGGCACCGGGCAGAGCCCCCCAAAGTAGCCCTGTAGACAGGCCAAGGGCGATGTGCCGCGCAGCAAGGCGCGGCGGGTAAGCAGGGATGAGTCGCAGCATTACAGCT
Organism: Halomonas sp. NyZ770; assembly: GCF_020616575.1. NCBI lineage: Bacteria > Pseudomonadati > Pseudomonadota > Gammaproteobacteria > Oceanospirillales > Halomonadaceae > Halomonas > Halomonas sp. NyZ770. Next base: position 433,021 of record NZ_CP085143.1, read on the forward strand.
CCTGTGGCACGGTCCAGCGCAGCATGGGCCCAACGGGATGCGCGCAGGAGGGTGACTGAAAGGCAGGGTTGTTCACATGCCTTGATACCGGAAAAGCGCCCAACAGTTCCAGAGGGGCCGGCATCAATAGCGGTGTCAGTTGGTCGGGGTCGGTGTTCGGGTCCAGCCATGTCGTGACGTCTTCGGGGGCGATCACCACCGGCAGGCGGTCGGTCAGCGGTGACAGGCAGGCATTGGCCGGCACGCTGATCAAGGCCGTCGAGTCGGTAAAGGTCGTCAAGGTGGTGTGATAGCGGCACCAGAGGGCGCCCAGCAGAAGGGGCGCGCGCTGCACGTGGGTCACCAGATAAGGCTGCTTGTTGCGCGCCTGAGGCTTCCAGACATAAAAGCCGCTCACCGGGATCACGCAGCGCCGGGCGTTGAACGCCTCCTGAAACATGGCGCGTTTGCTCAAGGTTTCGGCCCTGGCGCAGTGGGGGGCGTGGTCGAGCACTTTCAGCCATGGGGGAGTGAGACCCCAGAACAGCGGTGACAGCGTCATGCGGCCCTGCGCCATGCGAATGGCAGAGACAGGCTGGCGCGGGGCCATGTTCGGCGACTCGATCAGCGGCGCCGCCGAGGCCAGCGCTGGCAATAGACGAGCGAGCGGTAAGCGCTGTACGTGTAGGCGTCCCGTCATGCGGTCTCCTCGAGTGCAACGCGGTCGCTTGACTGCCACGGGGCAAGGTCAAAACGGGGTAAGCGGTGTGAATACGTTAAATGTCGTGTTTTAGTGTCGAAAACAGTGTTCGATGTAAGGTATCCTATCGTAGTCCTTGCTCTCGCTAAAGCGCGATGAGGCAATCTTTCCTGTTTGCCGTTGACCCTAAGAGATCGCCATGGCCCGTCCCAGACAGCATGCGCCCGACGCCCTCCATACGCAGGTCATGCACGCTTGTGATGAGTGGTTGGCTCAGCAGCCAGTTCATGGCCTATCACTGCGTGCCCTGGCCCGAGAAGTGGGCTGTGCGCCCAGTACCCTGCTCAAGTTATATGGCAGCTTCAATAACCTGTTGCAGCATGTCAACGTTGAGACCCTGGCCCGGTTGCAGCAGACCATTACCGGCTTGGCGGCCGATGACCCTGAACCTTGGTTGCGTGCTCTGGCGCATGCCTATTGGCGCTTTGCCGAGCAGGATTGTTACCGCTGGCAGCTGTTGTTCGACTATCCGCTGGCCCAGGAGGGTGAGCTGGATCAGCGCCAAAGCGCTCTCATCGAGGCGCTGTTTACTCAGGTGGAAACCTCACTGAAAGAGTACCAGCCTGCGCTGGACGACCTCGAAGCGCGCCGTCTGGGGCGTACGCTGTGGGGGAGTGTGCATGGCCTGGTGCAACTGGGATTGAACGAGCGATTGGGCTACTGGCAGGGGCAGCAGTTGAAGGTCGATGAGCTGTTGGAGCAGTTGATGAGCACGGTATTGGCCGGATTGCGGCACCGGGAGGCGGTGACGTGACAGCAGGGGTGAAGGCGCTGCGCCGCCTGCTACGTCGATTGATCTATCTCGCCATGCGTGGCTGCTATCGGCTGACGGTGCATGGGCAAGGGCATGTGCCGAAACAAGGCGCTGCGCTGGTGGTGTGCAACCATGTCAGTTTCATGGACGCTCTGGTACTGGGAGGCGCCAGCCCCCGACCGCTGCGGTTCGTGATGGACCAGCCCATCTTCGAGTCCCGCTGGCTCAAGTGGTGGTTTCAACTGGTAGGTGCCATTCCCATCGAGTCGGAGCGCCATAGCCCCGGCGCGCTGCGGCGCACGCTGGACGAAGTCAGCAAGGCGCTGCGCGATGGCGACGTGGTCATGGTGTTTCCGGAAGGGCGCTTGACCCCCGATGGCGAGATTCACACCTTTCGGCGTGGGCTGGAGACCATTCTGGCCCGTGACAACGTGCCGGTGATCCCTGCCGGGCTGGCCGGGCTATGGGGTTCCTGGACGTCACATCACGGCGGCAAAGCCTTGAAGAAGTGGCCGTCGCGGTTCAGAGCGCCGGTCAGCCTGCACTTTGGCCCGCCCATTACCGTACAAGAGGTGGAGGGCGTTGCCCTGCGGCGCTACCTGGAGACCCGGGTAAGGGCGCTCAAGGCCGCGGCCGATAGCGACATCGCGCACCGTTAGCCGCGTCAACGACGCGGCAGGCGGTGCTTCTGCCAACAGCGGGCGGAAGTGATCAGGTTGTCGCGAATCTCGAGAATTTCCATCCGCGTATTGCCTATCTGCAGGCAGGCCGGACCGTCCGGGAAAGATTCCAGATGTTCGAGAATCAGCCCGTTGAGGGTTTTCGGGCCGTCAGTGGGCAGTTGCCAGCCCAGCATCTTGTTGATCTCGCGGATATTGGCCGTGCCTTCTATAACGTGGCTGCCATCGTCCTGCTGATGAATCTCTTCGTCTTCGGACACGTCGGTGGTGAACTCGCCGACGATCTCTTCCAGAATGTCTTCCAGAGTGACCAGTCCTTCCACATCGCCATACTCGTCGACGACAATGCCGATGCGCCGTTTCTGTTTCTGGAAATTCAGCAGTTGGGTATGCAGCGGTGTCGACTCGGGAATGAAATAGGGCTCGCGTGCTTCCTGAACGATGGCGGCCTTGGTGACTGCGTCGCGGGATAAAAAGCGCGCTGCGTTACGAAGATGCAGCATGCCGATGATGTTGTTGATATCACCTTTGTAGACTGGCAAGCGAGTATGCTGGCTGGTGCGGATCTGGGTCAGGATCTCTTCCAGGGAGTCATCCAGATCGATGCCCAGCACTTCATGCCGCGGCACCATGATGTCGTTCACCGTGACGTTTTCGAGATCCAGAATCGACAGCAGCATGGCCCGGTGGCGGTAAGGAATCAGGGTGCCTGCTTCATGCACCACGGTACGCAGCTCGTCGCGGGTCAGGCTGTCACCGCCGTTGTCGACGCTTTTCACGCCAACGAGCCTCAGCAGTCCATTGGAGACCATATTGACCAGCCATACCAGCGGGTAGAGCAGCTTGAGCAGCGGCTCCAGTGCTACCGACGTGGGGTAGGCGATGCGCTCGGGCTTGATGGCTGCGTAGGTCTTGGGCGTGACCTCGGCAAAGACCAGGATGGTGATGGTCAGTAACGCCGTCGCGACGGCTGGCCCTGTGACATCGCCAAAAAAGTGAATGGCGATGATGGTCGCGATGGATGCGGCCAGGTTGTTGACGAAGTTGTTGCCAATCAGGATGACGCCAATCAGGCGGTCGGGACGTGTCAGCAGGCGCATGACCCGTTTGGCGCGGCGGTCGCCGCTGTTTGCCTGGTGGCTGAGTCGATAGCGGTTGATCGACATCATGCCCGTTTCGGAGCTGGAGAAGAAGGCAGACAGTAAAATCAGCAAGGCTAGCAGGCCGAACAGTAACCCCAGGGGGAAGTCGTCGCTCAAGTCGAATGTTCCTTTATGGCGTGTCAGGCTCGATTTGTAGAGTCATGCGGGTAGCGTGTCAAGGAGCGCTTAGCGATTCAGCAGGATTTCCAGCACGAACTTGCTGCCAAAATACGCCAGCAGCAGCAGGGCGCATCCCCCGAGGGTCCAGCGCACCGCGCGCATACCACGCCAGCCGAAACGGTAGCGGCCCACCAGCAGCGTCGTGAAGATGATCCAGGCCCCCAGCGACAGCACGGTCTTGTGGGCCAGGTGCTGGGCAAACAGGTTGTCCAGGAAGATCAGGCCGCTGGCGATGGATACCGTGAGCAGCAGAATGCCCGCCCACACCAGCTCGAACAGCACCCGCTCCATGGTGGTCAGCGGTGGCAGTGACTGCACGATGCCGCGTATGTGGTGATGGCGCAGGGCCTGGTTTTGTAGCCCCACCAATACCGCCTGCACGGCGGCGATGGCCAGCACGGCGAAGGCCAGGGCCGAGCTGACCGCGTGCAGCAGGATGCCGGGGGTCAAGCCGCTGTGGCTACCCTGGCTGGGCAGCCAGGTGGCGACGATCAGCGCGATGCCCGCCAGCGGAAACAGCACGATACCGGCGTTCAAGACGGGCTTGAACAGGCTGGCCACCAGCACCACGTTGACCGCCACGGCCATCAATAGCGTGGCGCTGGTGGTGAAGCCCAGCAGCAGGCCGGGGGCGGCGCCCACCAGCTTGACCACCACGGTAATATGCAGCAGCAGGCCAAGGGCGCCCAACAGGCGCACCATGCCCTGGCGTGGCGGCACGCGGCGAAACAGCGTCATGCCCTGCCAGATGGCAGCAGCAACGTAGAGTACAAAGGCAATCGTGGCGAAAGGTAGCGCCTGCATGATGCTATCCGTGCGCCTGGCAGCGCGTCATGGGGTAAACGTGGCGACCGGCCAAACGTTTCTGCAAAACGCCGCAGGGCCCGGTCACTGCCGCTCCTTCCAGAGCGGTACTGCTACTATAACGAATCATGGCAGCGTCGCACAGTCATGGCTAGCCAACGCTTGCGGCCATGGAGACTCGCGGCGTGAGCGCGTATAATCAATGCCACATTCGTCCGGTGAAGACACCCGGCGACAGCGACGGAGGCAGAGGCCCCATGTTTCAGAATTTGAGTGAGCGTCTATCCCAGACGCTGAAGTCTATCAAGGGTCAGGCGCGCCTGACCGACGACAACATCAAGGACACGCTGCGAGAAGTGCGCAAGGCATTGCTCGAAGCCGACGTGGCGCTGCCCGTGGTCAAGGCGTTCATCGAGCGGGTGCGTGAGCGTGCGGTAGGCCAGGAGGTCTCCAAGAGCCTGTCGCCGGGTCAGCAGTTCGTCAAGATCGTCCAGCAGGAGCTGGAAGCCATCATGGGCGAGGCCAATGAAGGTCTCTCCCTGAAAGGCTCTCCTGCCGTGGTGCTGATGGCCGGTTTGCAGGGCGCGGGCAAGACCACCTCGGTGGCCAAGCTGGCCCGTTACCTGCGCGAGCGCGAAAAGAAGAAAGTGCTGGTGGTTTCGGCAGACGTCTATCGCCCTGCGGCCATCGACCAGCTGGAAACCCTCGCCAAAGAGGTGCAGGTCGACTTCTATCCATCGCGCTCCGACGAGAAGCCGGTCGATATCGCCACAGCAGCCATCAAGCATGCCAAAATCCAGTTCCATGACGTCGTACTGGTAGATACCGCTGGCCGCCTGGCCATCGACGACGCCATGATGGCCGAAATTCAGGCGCTGCATAAAGCCATTGCTCCTCAGGAAACGCTGTTCGTCGTCGACGCCATGACCGGCCAGGATGCGGTGAATACCGCCAAGGCCTTCCATGAAGCGCTGCCGCTGACAGGTGTCATTCTGACCAAGGCCGACGGTGACGCCCGTGGCGGTGCCGCGCTGTCGGTGCGCCACGTGACCGGCAAGCCGATCAAGTTCATGGGGGTGGGTGAAAAGGTCGATGCCCTGGAGCCCTTCCATCCTGATCGGGTAGCCTCGCGCATTCTGGGCATGGGCGACATGCTGTCGCTGATCGAAGAAGCCGAGCGCACCGTCGACAAGGACAAGGCCGCGAAGCTGGCCAGCAAGGTCAAGAAAGGCGATGGCTTCGACCTGGAAGACTTCCGCGACCAGCTCCAGCAGCTCAAGAAAATGGGTGGCATGGGCGGCCTGTTGGGCAAGCTGCCGGGTATGGGTCAGATGGCAGAGATGGCCCAAGGCCCCGGGCCAGAAAAGGAGCTGGGCAAGCTGGAGGCGCTGATCAACTCCATGACGCCCAAAGAGCGCCGCAAGCCCGATATCATCAACGGTTCGCGCAAGCGCCGCATCGCGGCAGGTGCCGGACTTCAGGTGCCGGACCTGAACCGGCTGCTGAAGCAGCACAAGCAGATGCAGAAAATGATGAAGAAAGCCGGGCAGAAGGGCGGCATGCAGAAGATGATGCGTGGCATGTCTGGCCTGATGGGCGGTAAAGGCCCCGGCGGCCCAGGTGGCCCCGGCGGTATGGGAGGCATGGGCGGAATGGGTGGCCCGGGTGGTTTGCCCTGGCGCTGAGCCCGCCTGATGCTTCTTTGCAAGGTTGACGGCCTGTGAGTTTTCTGGCTGTCAGGCTTTCCAAGCAGGTCGCATTTGCGTAGAATGCGGCCTCTTCATGTTTGGGTGTTGCTGAAAAGTGCTCTGGCACTGGGCGATATTCCATGGATGAAGGTCCTGAAGGTGCCCTCTGCTGGGCCAGGCAAGCGTTTCGCAAGCCCTGGTGAGGCAGGAGCACCAAGAAAACAGTATGACGAGTGTTCTGATAGCGCATTGGCGCTATGCCCCACTCGCGTAACCTCAACCGAAGGATAGTTATCGTATGGTTACCATTCGTTTGGCACGTGGTGGCGCCAAGAAGCGTCCCTTTTATCACCTGACCGTGACCGACTCTCGCAACGCCCGTGACGGCCGTTTCATCGAGCGTATCGGTTTCTTCAACCCGGTTGCCCGTGGTCAGGAAGAGCGTCTGCGCGTTGATCTGGACCGTGTGACTCACTGGCAGAGCCAAGGCGCCCAGCTGTCTGGTCGTGTTGCCGAGCTGGTCAAGGAAGCACGCAAGCAGGCGTAAGCCTGAGCGTTGTGTGAGATATCGCCGTTCATCAATGCTGTTGTGGAGTGGTCGTCAATGACGCGTTTTGAAACCAGCCCGACTGACGACACGCACGTTGTGCTTGGTAAGCTGACCAGCCCTCACGGGATCAAAGGTTGGCTGAAGGTCTACTCCTATACCAATCCCATGGACAGCATTCTGGAATACCCTGAGTGGTGGGTGCGTCAAGGTAATACGTTGACCCCCATGCGCGTCGTTCAGGGCAGTCGGCAAGGCAAGGGACTGGTTGTGCAACTGAAAGGGGTCGATGACCGTACGGCGGCCGAAGCGCTGGCCCAGGCGGACATTCTGATGCCCAAGGACGCACTGCCCGAGCTTTCCGACGATGAGTATTACTGGCATGAGCTCGAGGGCCTCGCGGTCTTTACTCAGTCAGGCGAGCGGCTGGGACGGGTCAGCTACCTGTTCGAGACCGGCGCAAACGATGTCATGGTGGTACGTGGAGACGACGACGCAATCGACAAGCGAGAGCGATTGTTGCCTTTCCTGCCCGATGACGTGATCGTTGAGATCCACCTGGAAGAGGGCCGTATGGTCGTCGACTGGGACCCCGAGTTTTGATGAGCCAGAACGCTTTGACGGAACGAACGGAAACGGATGCGACGATGACTTCACCGGCACCCGTGGAAAGTGCGACAGACGCGCCCGCCATGTGGATTGGCGTGGTATCGCTGTTCCCTGACATGTTCGATGCGATTACCCAGCAGGGTGTGATCGGTCGAGCCGTCGAGAAGCAGCAGATTGCCCTGGAGTTCTGGAATCCACGCGACTACGCCACCGACCGCCATCGCAGTGTCGATGATCGCCCTTACGGGGGTGGCCCCGGCATGCTGATGAAGGTCGATACCCTCAGGGCTGCGATTGCCGATGCCCGCCAGCGCGCGGAGCAGGCAACCGGTTTGACGCCCACCGTGATCTACTTGTCGCCCCAGGGGCGCAAGCTCGATCAGCAGGGAGTTCAGGCGCTGGCCGCCGCAGGACCCCTGGTGGTGGTTGCCGGACGCTATGAAGGTATCGACGAGCGTGTGGTGGAGAGTGACATCGATGAAGAGTGGTCGATCGGTGATTATGTGCTCAGTGGCGGCGAACTGCCGGCCATGGTACTGATCGACGCAGCGGCAAGGTTGATACCCGGTGTACTGGGTCATCAGGACTCCGCTATCGAGGACTCGTTTAACGACGGCCTGCTGGACTGCCCGCACTATACTCGCCCGGAAGTGATCGATGGGCGCAAAGTGCCGGACGTGCTGTTGAGCGGTAACCATGCCGCCATCAAGCGCTGGCGGTTGAAGCAGTCTCTGGGGCGTACCTGGCAGCGTCGACCTGACCTGCTGAGCGGACGTACCCTGGATGCCGAGCAGCAACGGCTGCTGGATGAGTTCATCGAGGAACACGCCTCGTCTGTCGTGTCGACAACGACACCTTAGAGGATGGCGGCGGTGCAGGGCGAAGGCGTTGGCCAACGCACCTGTGTCACCCATAACGACTCCCGCGTGGCTCGCTTCGAGCGCCGGGATCACGGTTTGCCCCTTCCACAACTGCGCGGCAAGCCACTACGTTATTTAGGAGCATGAAGATGAGCAGCAAGAACAAGGTGATCCAGGCGATCGAAGCCGAGCAAATGAGCAAAGAGATTCCTGCTTTTGCACCGGGCGACACCATCGTCGTTCAGGTTAAAGTAAAAGAAGGTACTCGTGAGCGTCTGCAGGCGTTTGAAGGTGTGGTCATCGGCAAGCGTAACCGTGGCCTGAACTCCGCTTTCACCGTGCGCAAGATTTCTCACGGTGTTGGCGTTGAGCGTACTTTCCAGACCTACAGCCCGCTGGTTGACTCCATCGAAGTCAAGCGTCGCGGTGACGTTCGTCAAGCCAAGCTTTACTACCTGCGTGAGCGTAGCGGTAAATCTGCACGTATCAAGGAAAAGCTGGTTTAATCGCCACGCTTTCACGGGCGCCTGGCGCTCGGATACGGAAAACCCCGTTACCGCTTTGCGGAGCGGGGTTTTTGTTTATCGTTCTACCGTGAGACCGTTTGCGTATGAGCATGATCGATGCCTATCTGGACGCCCTTTGGCTGGAACAGGGCGCCAGTGACCATACGCTAGCGGCCTACCGTCGAGACTTGACGGCCTGGCAGCAGTGGCTGGCGGAGGAGGGCGAGACGCTGTTGACGGCCTCGCCGGACCGCCTGGGCGTGTGGCTCGACCAGCGCCGTGAGCAGGGGTATCAGCTGCGCAGCAATGCGCGCCTGGTGTCGTCGCTGCGCAGCTTCTATCGCTGGGCGCGGCTGTACGGGCATATCGATGCCGACCCGTTGGCCCGCGTGGCGCTGCCACGGGTGCGCCCCAGCCTGCCCAACACGCTGGAAGAAGACGAAGTGGAGCGGCTGCTGCTGGCGCCGGACATCGAAACGCCGCTGGGCGTGCGTGACCGCGCCATGCTGGAGTTGCTGTACGCCTGTGGGCTGCGGGTTTCCGAGCTGGTGGGTTTGACCGGCGATGCGGTGAACCTGCGCCAAGGGGTGGTGCGGGTGCGAGGCAAGGGCGACAAGGATCGCCTGGTGCCCATGGGAGAAGAGGCTGCCGAGTGGCTGGAGCGCTACCTGCGCACGGCGCGTCCTGCCTTGATGCAGGACCCAACGCGGCCTGCACTGTTTCCCGGTCGGGGTGACCGTGCCATGACCCGCCAGACCTTTTGGCACCGTATCAAGGCCCACGCCATCACGGCCGGTATCTCGAGGCCACTGTCGCCGCATACGCTGCGTCATGCGTTTGCCACCCACTTATTGAATCATGGTGCCAATTTACGTGTCGTACAGCTGCTGCTGGGTCATAGCGATCTATCGACCACGCAAATTTATACGCACGTCGCCCAGGCGCGCCTGGAGCAGCTGCATGCCGACCACCATCCAAGAGGTTGAGAAAAGAATGCGTCAACGTATGCCTGAATGTGTAGCGTCCCGTGCCCCCTGGTGGGTGCTGGCAATCAGCCTGCTGCCCTCGCTGGCCCTGGCGGACGCCACGGCCGACCGCCTGGCCGAAAGCCTGAGTGTCAATGGCCAGCCGATGCCGGTGGAGCAGGTCAGCGTCACGCCGATGGAGGGCATCTACCATGTGCGCCTGGAGAGCGGTGAGTCGTTCTACTCCAATGCTGATGGCAGCCACTTTCTGGTGGGGGATCTGTTTGAAAACGCCGATAATGGGCTGGTCAACCTGACCGAGCAGTCGCGCAATCAGCAGCGGGCGGAGGCGCTGGCCGCCATCCCCGAAGACGAACGTGTCATCTTTCGCGGCGTCGGTGAGCCCAAGGCAACGGTCATCGTGTTTACCGACCCTACCTGCCCCTACTGCGAGCGTCTTCACGAGACGATTCCAGAGCTCAACGAGCGCGGGATTGCGGTACACTATCTGGCCTTCCCGCGCGCGGGCATGAGCAGTGCCGCTGCGGAAACGCTTCAGCAGGTATGGTGCTCCGACAATCGCAGCGAAGCGATGAATCAGGCCAAGGAGCGGCTGGCCATTGGCGCCAGTGCGCGGTGCGACAACCCGGTGGCCGAGCAGTATGCGCTGGGCCAGGCGCTCGGGGTTCAAGGCACCCCTGCCATCGTGCTGCCCAGCGGCCAGATGGTGCCGGGTTTTGTGCCTGCCGAGCGGCTGGTGGCCATGTTAGGCTTGGAAGATGAATAACGTCACCCGAGTGACGAACATAGCGCTGAGACACTGAATCACGAGGCGGTGCCCAAGGGCACCCAACACGAAAGGGGAAGTATTTTGAAACCGGTAAGAGTAGGCATTTGTGGGCTAGGTACGGTCGGTGGTGGCACGTTCAACGTGCTGACGCGTAATGCGGACGATATCAGTCGCCGTGCGGGCCGTCCCATCGTCATCGAACAGGTCGCTCACCGCAGTATTCATGCTGACTGCGATATTACCGGCATCAACGCCACCACCGACGTGTTCGAAGTGGCCAACAACCCCAATGTGGACGTGCTCGTCGAGCTGATCGGTGGCTACGACATCGCCCGTGAGCTGGTGCTGACGGCCATTGCCAATGGCAAGCACGTGGTGACGGCCAACAAGGCGCTGATCGCGGTGCACGGCAACGAGATCTTCCGCGCGGCCCACGAAAAGGGCGTGATCGTGGCGTTCGAGGCGGCGGTTGCTGGCGGCATTCCCGTCATCAAGTCCCTGCGTGAGGGGCTGGGTGCCAACCGTATCGAGTGGGTGGCCGGTATCATCAACGGCACCGGCAACTTCATCCTGACTCACATGCGGGACGAGGGCCGTGCCTTTGAAGACGTGCTGGCCGAAGCCCAGGCGCTGGGCTACGCGGAAGCCGACCCCACCTTCGACGTGGAAGGCATCGATGCGGCCCACAAGCTGACCATTCTGGCCTCCATCGCCTATGGCGTGCCGCTGCAGTTTGAAAAAGCCTTTACCGAAGGCATCTCGCGGATCACCGCCGAAGACGTGGAGCAAGCCGACAACCTCGGTTATGTGATCAAGCACCTGGGCATCTCAAAGCGTACCGATCAAGGGCTGGAGCTGCGGGTGCATCCCACGCTGATTCCAAAAGAGCGTTTGCTGGCCAATGTCCACGGGGTGAAAAATGCCATCGCGGTCATGGGCGATGCCGTCGGCCCGACGCTCTATTACGGCGCCGGTGCCGGTGCCGAGCCAACGGCTTCGGCCGTGGTGGCCGACCTGCTGGACGTGGCGCGTGATATCGCCACCGACCACCACTATCGAGTGCCTTACCTGGCGTTCAGCGGCATCGACGAAGACGTCAGCCAGCTGCCGATCATGCCCATGGAAGAGATCACCACGGCCTACTACCTGCGCTTGCTGGCAGTGGACCGTCCTGGTGTGCTGGCGCGTGTGGCGACGATTCTTGCCGAGCAGGGCATCTCCATCGAAGCGCTGATCCAGAAAGAAGCCACCGAAGGCGAGCTGGTGCCGATCATTCTGCTGACCCACCGCACCAAAGAGCGCCAGATGAACGCAGCGATCCGCGAAATCGAGGCCATGGCCGATATCGCAGGCCCCGTCACCCGCATTCGTGTGGAAGCCCTGGACGAAGGAGAGTGAGCATGCGCTACGTCAGTACTCGCGGTCAGGCCCCCGCGCTCTCGTTCGAGGAAGTCGTGCTCACCGGCATGGCCAGCGACGGTGGCCTCTACGTGCCGGAAACCGTTCCGACCTTCAGTCGTGAAGAGCTGGCCAGCATGGCCGGGCTCTCTTATGCCGAGATCGCCTTCCGGGTCATGAAGCCCTTCGTCAACGGCGAGATCGACGACGAGACGTTCCATGGCCTGGTCACCGATGCCTACGCCACGTTCAACCACGACGCGGTGCTGCCGCTGAAGCAGCTGGACGCCAACCACTTCCTGCTGGAGCAGTTCCACGGTCCCACGCTGGCGTTCAAGGACGTGGCACTACAACTGCTGGGGCGGCTGCTGGATCATTTCCTGAAAAAGCGTGACGAGCGTGCGGTGATCATGGGCGCCACGTCCGGGGATACCGGCTCGGCGGCCATCGAAGGCTGCCGCCACTGCGACAACCTGGATATCTTCATTCTGCACCCCCACAACCGCGTGTCGGAAGTGCAGCGTCGCCAGATGACCACGGTACTGGCAGACAACGTGTTCAACGTGGCCATCGAGGGCAACTTCGACGATGCCCAGGCCATGGTCAAGGCCAGCTTTGCCAACCAGGGCTTCCTGAACGGCACCCGGCTGGTGGCGGTGAATTCGATCAACTGGGCGCGCATCATGGCCCAGATCGTCTACTACGTGGCCGCCGGGGTGGCGCTGGGCGCACCGCAGCGGGAAGTGAGCTTCTGTGTGCCGTCGGCCAACTTCGGCAACGTCTTTGCGGGCTACATGGCCTACAAGATGGGGCTGCCAGTGAAGCAGTTCATCATAGCCACCAATGCCAACGACATTCTGCATCGCACCCTGGCGGCCAACGACTTCTCCAAAAAGGAGCTGGCTGCCACGCTGGCGCCCTCCATGGACATCGTCGTGTCGTCCAACTTCGAGCGTCTGCTGTTCGATGCCTACGAGCGCGATGGCGACGCCGTGGCCGCCCTGCTGGAGCGCTTCCAGCAGGAGCCCACGGCGCTGGCCGATGCGCCGCTGGCCAAGCTGCGGGAGAAATTCGCCAGCTACAGCGTGGATGACGCCACGATTCTGGAAGTCATTCGCGAAGCCCATCACCGCACGGGTGAGATTCTCGACCCCCACACCGCCACCGGTTATCGCGCGGCGGAGCGGGCGCGTCTGGATACCACCACGCCAATGATCACCCTGGCCACGGCCCACCCGGCGAAATTTGCCGAAGCCGTGGTCAAGGCGGGCTTCCAGGGCGTGCCGCTACCCACGCACATGAACGACCTGCTGGAGCGTGAAGAGCGCTACACCGTGCTGCCGGCGGAGCTGGGTGCGGTGCAGCAGTTCGTTGCCGACAACCGTCGCTGAGGTGGCATGACGACAGTGTCACCCCTCTCAGCCAGTCACCCTCGCCTCGAGCCTCGTCCCCTGGACGAGGCTGTTTACATGCGCGCCCAGGCGCAAGGGCTAAGCGAGCTGCAGGCACGCCTGTTGGCGTCGCGGCTGCCCGGCTATACCGGCGAGCTAACGCCGCTGGTGTCGCCCAGCCTGCGCTATCTGGTGCATCCTGAGAAGCTGGCCGATGGTCGGCGCGCCGCGGAGCGTATCGCCCAGGCCGTCGCCGAAGGCGAGTCCATCGGCATCCTGACCGATTACGATGTCGATGGCATCACTTCCCATGTGGTTATCCGGCGCACTCTGGTTGAGCTGTTTGGCGTGCCCGAGCATAAGCTGCACAGCCTGATTGGCCACCGTATTCACGACGGCTATGGCATCAGCCTACCGCTGGTGGAGCGTACGCTCGGCTTGAAGCCGCTGCCCACGCTGGTGATTACCGCCGACTGTGGCAGCTCCGATGAGCCGCGTATCGCGCGCTTGAAAGCGGCGGGGATCGACGTGGTGGTCAGCGACCACCATGCGCTGCCCTTGGAAGGCCCGCCGCCCTCGGCCTACGCCTGCGTCAACCCCACCCGCAGCGACTGTCGCTATCCGGATAAAACCATCGCAGGCTGCATGGTGGCGTGGCTACTGATGTCACTGGCCCGTAGCGTGCTGGTGGAGTGGGGCGCGCTGCCGGATGCCACCCCCAAGCTCTCGCCCTGGCTCTCCTACGTGGCCCTGGGCACGGTGGCCGATTGCGTCTCGTTGGGGGGCAGCCCTGCCAACCGAGCGGTGGTCAGTCATGGGCTGACCCTGATCAACCGCATGGATGCCGCCTGCTGGCGCGCCATGGCCGCGCGGCTGGGAGCCGACAGCGTCCCGTTCAACGCCGAAACCCTGGCGTTTCAGATGGGCCCGCGCATCAATGCCCGCTCGCGGCTGGACGACCCCTATGCAGCGTTGCACTTCATGCTGGCCGAGAGCGACGGCGTCGCCAATCGGCAGTTGGAGGTGCTGGATCAGGATAATCAGTCGCGCAAGGCCATCGAAGCCGACATGACCGAGGAAGCCAAGGCGCTGGCGGTCGCGGCTCTGGAGGCCAACGAGCCCGCTATCGTGGTGCTGCTGGAAGATGGACACCCCGGCGTGCAGGGGATCGTCGCTTCCCGCCTGGTACAGGCCTATGGCCGTCCGGCGCTGATACTGACGCGGGCCGCTGCGCCCAACATGCTGACCGGTTCTGGCCGCTCTATCGACGGCCTGCATCTGCGCGACGCGCTGCAAAGAACCTTCGAGCTGGCACCAGAGGCGCTGCCGCGCTTTGGCGGGCACAGCGGTGCCGCAGGGGTCGGTGTGCCTAGGGAGCAGTTGGCGGCCTTCAAGGCGGCTTTTCTGCAGGCCGTTGGCGAGCAACTGGGCAACATGCCGCTCTACCCTCGCCTATGGACCGATGGCGAGCTGTCGACGGCCCAGCTTAGCCTGGCCACGCTGGAAGAGATCGAGACCCTGGGCCCCTATGGCCGGGAGTTCGAACCTCCGCTGTTCGAAGGGCGCTTCATCGTGGAGGCGCTGCGCCCGGTGGGGGCCGAAGGCTCGCATCTGATGATGGAGCTTTCCATGGGAGCGGTGACCAGCAAGGCGATCTGGTTTCGCGCCCTGACGCCGGGCGAGCTGCCCTCGTTTGGGGTGGGCGACACCCTGCACTGCGCCTACAAGCTCAACCGCAACCGCTGGCGCGGTCGCGAGGCACTGCAATTGATGGTGGAGCACGCTAGCCCCGTTTGACGCGCTCCGCTATCCTCGCGTCCCTGGCCGATGCCCCGGCCGCTCCAACAATCCTAAAAAGGACGCATCGATGCGTATGGAAGATCTTCCCAAGGACCCCCACAAGCCCTACGAGGACGTGATGGCGATGCTGCTGGGCACGCTGTTCGTGTCGCTGGGAGTCACCCTGTATACCCACGCGGTGCTGCTGACAGGCAGCACCGCCGGGATGGCGCTGCTGCTGAATTACCTGAGCGGATGGGGGTTCGGCGTGTGGTTCTTTGCCATCAACCTGCCGTTCTACTATCTGGCGATCAAGCGCATGGGCTGGAGCTTTACGCTGCGTACCTTTGCCGCCATTGGTCTGGTCTCGCTATTCTCCGAGTTGACCCAGCGCTGGGTTAGCTTTGAAAGCGTCCCTTCGCTGTACGCCGCCGTGATGGGCGGCGCGCTGATGGGCATCGGCATGCTGATGCTGTTTCGCCACCGTACCAGCCTCGGCGGCATCAACATTCTAGCGCTCTACCTGCAGGACAAGCATGGCCTGCGGGCAGGATTTGTGCAGCTGGGAATCGACGCCGTCATTCTGCTCATCGCCCTGACCCAGCTTCCGCTGGACCGGGTGGGGTACTCGGTACTCGGCGCGCTGACGCTCAACCTGATCATTGCATTGAACCATAAACCAGGGCGTTACATCGGCGTGAGCTGATGCCTTGCTCAGCGTGGCGTGCCGCCCCAGAACCACCAGACGATGGCCGCGATCAGCGCAAGGCCTATCAGGTTCACCAGTAGGTTCATGATCGTGGCTCCTGTGGCGATAGGGCAGTGGCCGGGCGCCAGCGCCTCAAGCGGTTGGCGTTGCTCACCACGGTGATGGAAGAGAGCGACATGGCGGCCCCGGCAATCATGGGCGAGAGTAGCATGCCGGTGAACGGGTACAGCACACCGGCGGCGACAGGAATGCACAGCACGTTGTAACCGAACGCGCCCACCAGGTTCTGCTTGATATTGGTGAGCGTTGCCCGGCTGATGGCGATGGCGTCCGCGACCCCGTGCAGCGAGCCGCGCATCAAGGTAATTCCCGCACTCTCGATGGCGACATCGGTGCCTTGGCCGATGGCAAAGCCCACGTTGGCGCGCGCCAGAGCCGGGGCGTCGTTGATGCCATCGCCCACCATGCCAACGATCTCTCCCGCTTGCTGCAAGCGCTCGATTTCGGCGTGTTTGTCTTCTGGTAATAGCCCCGCACGGTACTCCTCGATGCCCACTTCCCGGGCAATGGCAGCAGCGGCGTGGGAATGGTCTCCTGTCAGCATGATGACGTTGACGCCTTCTTGCTGCAGTCGCGCGACGGCCGCTTTGGCGTCGCTGCGCAGCGGGTCGCTGATGCCGAAGAGGGCGATCAATTGGCCGTCCACCGCCAGATACACCAGCGTGCGTGCTTTGTGTTCCAGTGGGCCGGCAATGGCCTGCCCAGCCGTCAGGTCGACGCCTTCGTTGACGAGCAGCAGTGCGTTACCCAGCAGCAACGTTCGGCCATCCTCGGTACGCGCCTTGACTCCGCCCCCGGTCACGCTATCGAAGCCGCGAATCTCAGCAGCCTTGGCACCCGCTGCTTCGCTATAGTTGGTCAATGCTGCGGCGAGCGGGTGCTCCGAGCGGCGCTCTAGTGCCAGGACATAGCCGAGTGCGGTGTTGGCATCGCCGTGCAGTATCTCGGCGTCTGTCACGCGGGGCTTGCCCTCGGTCAGCGTACCGGTTTTGTCCACCACCAGGGTGGTGAGTTTGCTGGCGGTTTGCAGGGCCTCACCGTTTCTGACCAGCACTCCCTGTTCAGCGGCCTTGCCCACGCCGATCATGGTGGATATCGGTGTGGCCAGGCCCAGCGCGCAGGGGCAGGCGATGATCAGCACGCTGGTGGCGGTGACCAGCATGTGGATCACCCGAGGCTCGGCGCCCAGGTTGAACCAGGCCAGCGCAGTGAGCACGGCAATGATCATCACCGAGGGCACGAAGATACTCGAAATCCTGTCGGCCAGCTCGCCAATCGGCGGGCGCGAGTTCTGTGCACTGGCCACCTGCTCGGTGATCTGCCCCAGGCGTGTATCGGCCCCGACGCGGGTGGCCTGGTAGACCAGGCTGCCTTTGCCGTTCACGGTGCCAGCGCTGACGTCGTCTCCCATGCGCTTTTTGATGGGCAGCGGCTCACCGGTGAGCATGGACTCATCAATATGGCTCTCGCCTTCCAGCACTTTGCCGTCCACCGGCAGGCGCTCGCCGGGGCGTACGCGGATGTGGTCGCCTTGACGGACTGCGTCGATGTCGACTTCTTGCTCTTTACCATCGCGCACCACCCGCGCCGTGCGGCTTTGCAGATCCAGCAGGCGTTTCAAGGCGTTGCTGGTGCGACCGCGGGCCTTGAGCTCCAGCGCATTGCCCAACAGAATCAGGCCGATCACCATGGCAGAGGCTTCAAAATAGATGCCGTGCGCCACATCAGGCAACCAGGGGGCAAAGGCCACTACCACCATGGAGTAGAGCCAGGCGGTGCCGGTGCCCATGGCCACCAGGGTGTCCATGTTGGCTTGATGATGCTTGAGGTTCTTCCATGCATTCACAAAGAAATGGCGACCAGGAAAGACCAGGATGGCCAGGGTGAGCAGGCCAATCACCAGCCAGAACAAGCGCCCCATCCCCACCGGGTGTGGGTGATAGAAAAACATACTGAGCATGAGCGGTAGCGCCAAGGCGAGTGAGTACGCACTACCCTTCAGGCGCGTTTGATAGAGCCGCGCTTCTTGTTCTGCACGCGTCTCTTCGGCGGCGCGCATATCGACAATCGGTTCGGCGCTATAGCCTGCGGCATCGACGGCGGCCAGCAGCGTTGCTGCATCGACATGGCCAAATACCTGGGCGGTATGGGTCGCGAAATTGACGCTGGCCGTATCCACGCCTTGTGCGCGTTCCAAGGCTTTCTGGACGCTTTTGACGCAGCTGGCGCAGGTCATGCCGGTGATGGCCAAGCGTATTCGCTGGCTGCCTTGGCGGGAGCGTGGCGTGTCAGCCGTGTGGGTCGCTGCCGTCGAGTCGTTACCTTCGACCTCGGTTTTGGTGTCGTCAACAGCTGGCGGGGCCAGCTCGCTGGGGGGGTAGCCTGCCTGTGCGAGGGCGTCATCCAGAGCCGTCATGCTCAGGGTGGTGGCAACCTCCAGGCGTTTGTCGGCTGGGAAGCCGATTACCTCGGCAGTGGCGTCCTCGGCGAGAATTGCTTCCCGCATGCGCTTGACGCAGCCCTGGCAGTTCATGCCGGGCACGGTGCGGGTCAGCGTTGTGGGCGGTGCGGGGCGTTGGGGCATGCTGCATCCTCGGGAAAACTTTCGATCAAGCGGCACAGGCTGTGGCCATCGGGGGTGCCGTCGGGCATGGCCTGCCAGCTCTCCAGCGCCTGCTCCATGCGGTGCGCCAGCGCTTCCAGCTCGGCAATGCGCGCCCTGATTTGCGGCAGGCGATGGGCCAGCAGGTCGCGTACCAGCGGGCAGGGCGAGTCGCCCTGGTCGGCATGGGCCAGAATGTCGCGTATTTCGGCTACGCTAAAACCCAGTTTGCGGGCGCGCTGAATGAAGTGCAGGCGCTCCAGGTCCCCAGCGGTGTAGAGCTGATAGCCATTGTCTGGATGCCTGCTCGGCGTTAAGAGGCCTTCACGGGTGTAGTGACGCACCGTTTCCGCCGTGACGCCACCGCGTTTGGCCAGTTCACCGACTTTGATGGCGCTCACGAAGCCTCCTTTTTGACACCGCTTTCGAAAAAGATAGTGTAAAACCCTTGGGTAACCCATAGGTCAAGGGCTGCCCTTATCTCCATCGAAATGACTAAAACACTGATTTCAAACGACCGTGCGACTAATGTATAAGTAAAAAACAAAATAAAACGCTCGTTTGCCCTTGAACCAAACCCTACATTGGGCGAAAACTTAGGTGTCAGAACAATGCGGATGGAACGCACCGTCCGACGGATCATCGGGAGAGAGGCCCACCATGAATAATAACTTCAAGAAGCTGACCCTTGCGGCTGCCATCGCAGCGGTGGCCTTCACTGGCCAGGCGCAGGCGGGCGGGTACCAGATCAACGAACAGAGCGTCAGTGGCCAGGGCTATGGCCATGCTGGGCGTAGCTCGAACGTCAACGACGCCACCATCGTGTTCGGTAACCCTGCGGGTATGTCATTCCTGGATCGCGCCCAGGTGACGGCGGGCGGTACTTACCTGAACGTGAACTCCGACATTCGTAACGTGGAAGCCAGCCGCACACTTGATGCGGGCGTGGCGGTGGGTGGCGCACCTGCCGGTATGCAGGTGCCGATTGGTGGCGTACCCGGTACCAACGATGGCGACATGGTGCCAGGCACCCTCATACCGTTTGCTTTCTATGCTCAGCCGGTCAATGACCGCTTGGCCTTTGGCTTTGGCGTGTATGCTCCCTTTGGTTCCAAAACCGACTACGAAGATAGTTTCCAGGGCCGTTACTTTGGCGACTACACCGAAATCCGCGTGGTCAGTGCACAGCCCACGGTTTCCTACCGCTTCAACGACCAGTGGTCGGTAGGTGCCGGTGTGACCTATAACCGCGTCGACGGTGAGCTGCGTCGTCAGCTGCCCACGGGGCCTGGGTTCGACCCGGCCACGGATGTCGATTCTCGCGTGGAAGGGGATGACGATGCCTGGGGTTACAACCTGGGGGTGATCTATCAGCCTGTTCCTGAAACCACGTTCGGCCTGACCTATCGCTCCAAGGTGGACTACACCCTGGATGGCACCTTCGTGGCGCGTGACCCTGCGGGCAACGTGGTGCGGGCGGATGATAATGCAACGCTGGATTTGACCACGCCTGAAACCATCAACTTCTCGTTGACGCAACAGATGAGTGATCGGCTGAAGCTGATGTTTGGCACTTCGTGGGTACGCTGGAGTCGCTTCGATCAGATTCTGGTCCAGGGCAGCCAGGGCGATACCATTACCCAGGAGCAGCAGGATTACTCCAACGCCTGGGCGTTCGCGACCGGTGGCGAGTACCAGTTGACACCGCAGCTTGCCCTGCGTGCAGGCGTCACGCTCGACTTCACGCCCACCAGCGATGAGTTCCGCAGCGTACGTATTCCGTCAGATGACCGGCGCATTTTCTCGATTGGCGCAGGCTGGAGCCCCACGCCAGACCTGACGCTTGATTTCGCCTACTCCTACCTGACCGAGCGTGGCACCTTCGTCGAGCAAGAACGGCGCGACCTGCTGGCCAGCGCACAAACCGGCGGCCAGCCCATTGGCGGGGTGAACTACTCGGCTGACTACAAGAACGAAGCCCATGGCTTCGGTGCTCAGCTGACCTATCGGTTCTGATGTGACGGCTCGCGCTTACTGATCGACTGACCCGGCTTCGGCCGGGTTTTTTGCTTTCTCAGGGTGGGTGCGATTGGCAGCGGGTTTGGTTACAATGCCTGCCAGAATGTCGCCGTTGGGGTGGCGGGCACCGTCTCAGGTGGCCAGGCCGTCCCAACGGCGACTGTCTCTTTTGCGGCGCGAGGCGACCCCCGCGTCAGCGAGCTTTATTTACCGACCAAGATTAGGGCGATCCATGCTGGAAACCAACCCGATTCACAACCAGATCAAGGACCTGTCTGAGCGGACAGACGTTCTTAGGGGGTATCTTTGACTATGCCGAGCGTAAAGATCGGCTAGAAGAAGTTTCCCGCGAGCTCGAAGACCCCAACGTCTGGAACGACCCGGAATACGCCCAGAAACTGGGCAAGGAACGGGCCTCCCTGGAAGCCATCGTGGCCACCATCGACGAGCTGGAGCAGGGCCTGGCGGATAGCCGCGACCTGTTGGAGCTGGCCGAGATGGAAGAAGACGAGGCCACGGTCGAGGAAGTCCGCAAGGAGCTGTCCGGGCTGCAAGATGCGTTGGAAAAACTCGAGTTTCGCCGCATGTTCTCGGGAGAAATGGACGAGAACAACGCTTATCTGGATATTCAGTCAGGATCGGGCGGCACCGAAGCTCAGGATTGGGCCAACATTCTGCTGCGCATGTACCTGCGCTGGGCCGAAAGCCACGGCTTCAAGACCGAGATCATCGAAATCTCTGCCGGGGAAGTCGCGGGTATCAAGTCGGCGTCGCTGCATATTCAGGGTGACCATGCCTTTGGCTGGCTGCGTACCGAAACCGGCGTCCATCGTCTGGTGCGCAAGAGCCCCTTCGACTCGGGTGGTCGTCGCCACACCTCGTTTGCCTCCGTCTTTCTGTCGCCAGAAATCGACGACAGCTTCGAGGTCGAGATCAACCCGTCGGACCTGCGCGTGGATACCTACCGCTCCAGCGGTGCGGGTGGCCAGCACGTCAACACCACCGACTCGGCGGTGCGGATCACCCACGAGCCCACCGGCATCGTGGTGGCCTGTCAAAACCAGCGTAGCCAGCATGCCAACCGCGACTTCGCCATGAAGCAGTTGAAAGCGAAGCTGTGGGAATTCGAAATGCAAAAGCGCAACGCTGCCAAGCAGGAAGCGGAAGACTCCAAGGCCGATATCGGCTGGGGTAGCCAGATTCGCTCTTACGTACTGGACGATCAGCGCATCAAGGATTTGCGCACCGGCGTTCAATCCAGCAACTGTGACAAGGTACTCGACGGCGATCTGGACCAGTTCATCGTCGCCAGCCTGAAGCAGGGTCTGTAATCTTTTTAGCGTGTGAATTTGAATAGGGTGCCCGATGGCCAACCAAGACGCGTCTTCTTTCGACAATGAAAATCACCTGATCGCCGAGCGCCGTGCCAAGCTCGCAGCTCGCCGTGAGCGGGCGGCCGAGCAGGGCAAGAGTGCCTTTCCAAACGACTTTCGCCGCGACAGCCTGACCGTAGAGCTACAGCAACTGCTGGGTGACAAGGACAAGGCCGAGCTGGAAGCGCTTGACCATCAGGCGTCGGTAGCGGGTCGTGTCATGCGCCAGCGTGGCCCCTTCATCGTGATTCAGGATGTGGCTGGCCAGATTCAGCTCTACGTGGACAAGAAAGGGCTGCCGGAAGACGTGCTGGAGGACATCAAGGGCTGGGACATCGGCGATATCGTCGCGGCCCGCGGCCCGGTGCACAAATCCGGCAAGGGCGACCTTTACGTCATGATGGTGGAAGCGCAGCTGCTCACCAAGAGCCTGCGCCCCCTGCCGGACAAGTTCCATGGCCTGACCGACCAGGAAGCGCGCTATCGTCAGCGTTACGTAGACCTGATCATGAACCCGCAGTCGCGCAAGGTATTCGAAACCCGTGCGGCGGTGATCAGCTCCATGCGGCGCTTCTTCGAAGCGCGCGGCTTCATGGAAGTGGAAACGCCCATGCTGCAGCCGATCCCCGGTGGAGCTGCGGCGCGCCCTTTCATTACCCACCACAATGCGCTGGACATCGACATGTACCTGCGCATCGCGCCCGAGCTGTACCTCAAGCGTCTGGTGGTCGGCGGTTTCGAGAAGGTCTTCGAGATCAACCGTAACTTCCGCAACGAAGGGCTCTCCACGCGCCACAACCCCGAGTTCACCATGGTGGAGTTCTACTGGGCCTACGCGGATTACCGCGACCTGCTGGACATGACCGAAGCCATGCTGCGCACGGCAGCCCAGGAAGTACTGGGCACCACTACGCTTACCTACCAGGGGGCCAGCTACGACTTCGGCCAGCCCTTCAAGCGCCTGACCCTGCGCCAGGCGATTCTGGATCACGGCGACGGCATTACCGAGGCCGACCTGGCGACGCTGGAAGCGGCCCGTGCGGCTGCCGAGAAGCTTGGTATCAAGGTGAAAGAGAGCTGGGGCCTGGGTAAGCTGCAGACCGAGATCTTTGAGGAAGTGGCCGAGCACAGGCTCGACCAGCCCACATTCATTACCGAATACCCCGCCGAGGTGAGCCCCTTGGCGCGTCGCAACGACGCCGACCCGTTCGTCACCGACCGCTTCGAGTTCTTTGTCGGTGGGCGTGAAATCGCCAATGGTTTCTCGGAGCTGAACGACGCCGAAGACCAGGCGGAGCGTTTCCGTGAGCAGGCAGCCGAAAAAGACGCCGGGGACCTGGAAGCCATGTACTACGATGCCGACTACGTTCGCGCTCTGGAGTACGGCATGCCGCCCACGGCAGGCGAAGGCATCGGGATCGACCGGCTGGTGATGCTGTTTACCGACAGTCCCTCCATTCGAGACGTGTTGTTGTTCCCGGCGATGCGCCCCGAGGTTGATTAACGTTAAACGTCGCACGGGCGGACGAAAAGTTGGTAAGGGCGCGTTTTAGCGCCCATAATGGTCAACGTTTCGACGGCGAGGAGAATCCCATGAAACTGCTAAATCGCTCTGCCTTGAGCGTCAGGCCGACCCAGACCTTCGTGGACTGGATCAATGCGCTCGAACCCATCATGGGAGACGACGACCTGACCCTGGCCGACGTCGAGCGTGAAAGCACGGTGTATCTGATTCCCGAAATGGATACCCCGGAGGCGCTGGAGACGTTTGTCCGCGACCGGCACGTGGAGATTCTGGAAACCGAGCTGCGCGCCTGGGAAGAGGATGAGCGCCAGTGGCCCGAAAAACTCGACTGGGCACTGTTCGAGGATTTCCTGCGCGTCGAGCACAGCTATCTGGCCATCGACCTGGATGACGAGACGGCCCTCGAGATCTCTGACGTTGACGATGCCTTGCTGCTCGACAACGAACAAGATTAGCGTGCTATTATTTTTAGCGTAAGCGCACTGTGAAACCGGCTTCGGCCGGTTTCGCCGTTTCAGAGGGGGTTGTTCAGGAAGTGATGACCATGCGACTGTTCGAAACTCGCCCTGGTGACGACGGCCTGCCCGGGCCGGAGCGACGGCTGGCCGTGCTGGCCTTGGTGACCGGTACCTTGATGGCGGTCATGGATACCACCATGATCAACCTGGCGTTACCGACGATTGCCGCCGACCTGGATATCCCGGCGTCTCGGGCCGTCTGGATCACCAACCTGTTTCAAGTGGTATGCGCCGCCTTTTTGCTGGTGTTTGCCGGTATCAGCGAGCTGGTCACTCGGCGGCGTCTGTATCTGTTCGGCATCGGGCTCTTCATGGCCGCCTCGCTGGGGGCGGCGTTATCCCGCCAGTGGGAGTCATTGCTGGTGTTTCGCGCCTTGCAAGGGCTGGGCGCTGCCGCCACCCTCTCCATAGGGCCATCGCTCTATCGAGCCATCTTCCCGTCGCGGCTGTTGGGCAGCGCGCTCGGCTTGAGTGCGCTGGTGGTGGCCGGGGGCTACGCGGCTGGCCCGACCTTGAGTGGCGTCATCCTGTCGTTCGCCGATTGGCCGTGGCTGTTTGCGCTGAACGTGCCCCTGGGGCTCTGCTCGCTCTGGCTGGCGGGTCGGGCCTTGCCACGCGACATTCCCCGGCAGGGCGCCTTCGATACCCTAGGGGCGCTCTACTCCATGCTGATGCTGGCCAGCTTCTTCGTGGCCATGGACGCCGTTGGGCACGCTGCGCCCCTGTGGCAAAGCGGGGGATGGGCACTGCTGGCCGTGCTGGCTTGCGGGCTGTTTATCCGCCGCCAGCGGCACGCCCCTTATCCGCTGCTGCCGCTGAGCGTCTTTGCCGAAAAGCGTTTTACCCTGGCCGTGTCGGCTTCTGGACTGGCGTTTATCGGCCAAGGGCTGACCTTCGTGGCGCTGTCGTTTTTCTATCAGGAGCAGATGGGCTTTTCACCGCTGGAGACGGCCTGGCTGTTCACCCCGTGGCCGCTGGCCATCATGCTGGTGGGGCCGCTGGCGGGCAGGTTGGCAGATCGTATCAACCCTAGCCTGCTGTCGAGCACGGGCCTGGTGCTGCTGATCATCGGGCTGGTGGCGCTGGCGCAGGTCGATGAAGGCACTGGCGTGGCGGGAAGCCTGTGGCGCACGGCGCTGTGCGGCATCGGTTTTGGCCTGTTTCAGCCGCCCAACAACCGCGAAATGATGGGCAGCCTGCCGCCGGAGCGTAGCGCCAATGTGTCAGGGGTCATGAGCACCATGCGCACGGTCGGGCAGTCTTTCGGGGTGGCCCTGGTGGGGGCTGCCCTGGCGCTAGGGGCGCCCGTTCAACTGACCCTTTGGCTGGGGGCGGCTACCACGCTCCTGGCGCTGCTGGCCAGCCTGTCGCGTATTCGCGTGGCGCAGCAGGCGTTATTGGCGCGGCGGGCATCGTCGGCTGGCAAGTAAGGGCGTACAATGGTGGCGTTGCGGACAGAAGGAGAACGCCCCATGGCGATACAGACACAGATCGAGCAGAAGTTGGCGGCGCTGACCCCTGAGCTGCTCCAGGTCGAAAACGAAAGCCACATGCACAACGTGCCGGCCAACTCTGAAACGCATTTCAAGGTCACGCTGGTCAGCGACAGCTTCGAAGCCATGATGCCGGTGAAACGCCACCAGCAGATCTATGCGCTGCTGGCCGACGAGCTGTCGGGGCCGGTGCACGCCCTGGCGCTGCACCTCTACACGCCCACCGAGTGGCAGGCCCGGGGCGGTGCGCGCCCCGATTCGCCCAACTGTCGTGGCGGCGAAAAGTGACACCGGAAGCCGCGCGAAGGCACTATCTGGAGGCCATGGGCATTACCGCCTGGGCCTCCCGCTATCAACTGCCCAACGCACTCCCCACGCAAGCCTGTGAATGGGAAGACGCCCCTGCCAAGGCGCCGCCGCGCGAGCGCCTGCACGCCCTGCTGGACGATGCTCCGCCGCCGCGCCCACGGCCCGCTGCGGCAGAGGCCAGCGCCCCCGCGCCTGCCAGTTCCCATGCCGCCCCCCAGGCGGTGCGCGCGCTGCTGGGCGGCCAGCCTGTCGAAACGCCTGCGCCGCAAGCGTCAGACGATGCCGTGCCCGAGACCCCCAAGGCAGTGGCCAAACCGCTGGAGTTCAGCCTGTCCTGCGTCTGTCTCGGTGGCCGCTGGCTCAGCCTGTGCGAAGGCGACATGTCGCTTCCCGAGCAGCAGCTGTTGGCCAATATGCTGCGTGCGGCAGGACTTTTGAAAGGTGAGCTGCCCACGGTGGTCACTTTCAAATGGCCGCCGATGGCCACCGCATTTACCCCAGAGGACCCGTTGGAAGAAGCCCAGGAGGGACTGGCTGCCTTCGTCTCCGGCGCGGCCAGCCGTCAGGGCTGGGCGTTGGAAAACGTGCTCTGGTGGGGCGCGAGCGATGCCGTCGAGGCATCGGCCATGGCGCAGGTGATGGCCCTGACCGATGGGCGGAGCCGCAGCTTGTCCTTGCCGGTATGGGAGGCGCCAGGGTTATCGGCATTGATGCAGCAGGCCGGGGCCAAACGTGCCCTGTGGCCACGGTTGGTGGCATTGGGGCAGCAATGGAGCCCGCATGATCACTCGGCTTGATGGCCAGCACGCCGAAGGAGTGTGCTCGCTCGAAGCGCAGGCGCGCAGCGGAGCAAGTCGCGCCCAGTTGCTGGCAGCGCTGCAGGACGAGCAAGCCTGGGTAGCAGGGTATTGGCAAGAGAGCGTTCTGCTGGGCTATGCGCTGCTGGTCAGGCTGCCCTTCGATGCCGAGCTGCAGGCCATTGGCGTAAGCCCTGAGGCGCAGGGGCGAGGAGTGGGGCGGCAGCTGCTGGACGCCTGCGTGGCCGTGGCCAGGCAGTGGTCATCCGAGCGGCTATTGCTGGAAGTGCGCGCTGGCAACCAGCGGGCCATGGCGCTTTATCGTCGAGCGGGGTTCGCGCAGGATGGGTGCCGTAAAGGTTACTACCCGGCCGCTGAGGGGACGACCGGGCGAGAAGATGCGCTGCTGATGTCGCGGTCATTGCCTTAAGAGGCGCTGCCCCCTTCGATACCGTCGAACTTGCTCAGGACACCCTGCAGGCGACGCTCCCACTCTTCGCGCTCCTGCTTCAGCTGGCTGTTTTCATTGCGAAGCTCTTCGTTTTCCAACTTCATCATCTCCAACGCCTCGACGGTGTCGGTGACTTTCTGCTCCAACTGATTGAAAAGCTCCAGGCTCATGCCTACCTCCGGTGACGATCGGCAGGCAGCGGCCTGCCGACATGGGAATGAATAACGATGTCGATGCGCCGAGCGTAACGCTGCGGAGAGTCGTCGGCAAGCGCTTTACGCAGGCCCGCGGCGATAGAGTCGGGCAACGCTTTCACCCGCCCGGGTTTCTCTATGCAACTGCCAGTTGGCCGGGACTTCCGGGGTTAGCGTGTGCTCGGTTTCGAGATAGATCATGGCGTCGTCGGCCAGCCAGCCACCTGCCTCCAGTTGGGCGCAGCAAGGTGCTGCCAGCCCCTGATGGAAGGGGGGGTCGAGAAACACCAGCGCCATGGGGTCGCCGGGCTGGGCGAGAAATGCCTGCGCCTCCTGGGTCACCACGTGCCCCTTGAGTGTGCCCAGGGTGGCCAGATTGTCGCCGATGAGTGACGCCACCGCCGGGGTGCGCTCGACGAAGGTCACGGCAGCCGCTCCCCTGGAGAGCGCTTCGATACCCAGCGCACCGGTGCCTGCGAACAGATCGAGGACGCGCTGGCCGTAAAGCGCCTGGCCCAGCCAGTTGAACAGGGTTTCACGCACTCGGTCCGGCGTGGGGCGCAGCCCAGGCTGGTCGAGTACTGGCAGCAAACGGCGGCGGTAGTCACCACCAATGATGCGCAATTTTCCCGGTGGCCGAGTCGTGCCATGGGATGCAGAAGCGCCGCGAGGCGTTGAGCGAGAGGAGCGTTGTCGTTTCATGACGCGGATTGTAGCGGGCAACTTATCCAAAGTCTTGGCCTGCGGTGGTAGGATAATCGCAATGTTCACCTATTCAGTCGGATGACCCTTATGTTCGGTTTTTTCAAACGCAAGAAAAAGCACGACTCCCAGCCGGAGCCGCAGGAAAGTCAGGATCCGTCGCTAGGCGCTGAGCCCCCCGTCAGCGAGCGTGACACACCGGCTCCCGCGGCGGAAGAAGCCGCGCCAGAGGTGCCGCGCGAAGACGAGCCCGCCAGCGCCAAGGCGCTGGATGAGCCGCTATCTCCGCCAGCCACCGAGGAAGAGGCGCCGCTGCCCCAAAACGAAGAGCAGGTGCACAGTGAGCTTGTGGAACATACTCTGCCAGAGCCAGAGCCAGAGCCAGAGCCAGAGCCAGAGCCAGCGCCAGTCAAGCCTGCGCTGCAAGAGAAGCCGGTGGCCGAGCAGGGCGAGAAGAAGGGCTGGTTTGCACGCATCAAGTCGGGGCTGGGCAAGACCCGCGCCAACCTGACCGATGGCTTGGCCGATCTGTTTCTGGGCAAGAAGCATATCGATGACGAGCTGCTGGAAGACCTGGAAACCCAGCTGTTGATGGCCGATGTGGGCATCGAAGCCACCAGCGAGATCATCGAGCGCCTGGAAGCGCGGGTGTCCCGCAAGGAACTGAACAACCCGGAGGCGCTGTATCGCGGCTTGCAGGAAGAGCTGGCCGCGCTGCTGGGGCCGGTCTCCACGCCGCTGGATGTCCAGAGCGCCAATGGCGGGCCCTTCGTCATTCTGGTGGTGGGGGTCAATGGGGTGGGGAAAACCACCACCATCGGCAAGCTCACCCAGCGTTTTCAGCGCGAAGGCAAGAGCGTCATGCTGGCGGCGGGGGATACCTTCCGGGCGGCCGCCGTGGAGCAGTTGAAGGTCTGGGGCGAGCGCAACAGCGTTCCGGTGATTGCTCAACACACCGGCGCGGACAGCGCATCGGTGATTTACGATGCGGTGGCGGCGGCCAAGGCCCGTGGGGTGGACGTGCTGATTGCCGACACGGCCGGGCGGCTGCATAACAAGAGCCACCTGATGGAAGAGCTCAAGAAGGTGCACCGTGTCATGCAGAAGCTGGATGACACCGCACCCCACGAGGTCATGCTGGTGCTGGATGCGGGCACGGGCCAGAACGCCATCTCCCAGGCCAGCACGTTCAATGAAGCGGTGCCGATCAGTGGCATCACGCTGACCAAGCTGGACGGTACCGCCAAGGGCGGCATCATCTTCGCGCTGGCCAAACAGCTGGAGACGCCCATCCGGTTCATTGGCGTGGGTGAAGGTCTGGACGACCTGCGCCCCTTCGATGCCCACGATTTCGTCAACGCACTGTTTGACCGCCAGGGAGACGATGGCCGCGCATGATTGCCTTCGAGCATGTGGGTAAGCGCTATGGAGGGCGCTTTGATGCGCTGGCGCACCTGAACTTCCGCGTGGCCAGAGGCGAAATGGTCTTTTTGACCGGCCACTCGGGGGCAGGCAAAAGTTCGCTGCTGCGGCTCATCATGCGTCTTGAAACTCCTAGCCGGGGCCGGGTGGTGGTGGCGGGGCACGATATTGCCCAGCTGCACCCCAGTCAGGTGCCGTTCTACCGCCGCCAGATTGGCGTTGTGTTTCAGGACCACCAGCTGCTGTTCGACCGCAGCGTGTTCCACAACGTGTCGCTGCCGCTGGAAATCCAGGGCGTCGAGCCACGAGAGGCCGCCCGGCGGGTGCGTGCCGCCCTCGACAAGGTAGGTCTCTTGCATCGCGAGAAAGCGCTGCCCATCGAACTTTCTGGTGGTGAGCAGCAGCGGGTGGGCATTGCGCGGGCAGTGGTCAACAAGCCAGCCTTGCTGCTGGCGGATGAGCCCACCGGTAACCTCGACCCACAGCTATCGGCGGATATCATGGGGCTCTTCGAGGATTTCAATCGGATTGGCACGACCATCATGATCGCCAGCCACGACCTGGCGCTGATTGCCCGGTTGCGTCACCGCATTCTGCGTTTGCAGGATGGTCGTCTGGTGGGTGACGAGGGAGCCTTATGAAGCGTTCGACACCCCGCCACCCTGCCACGCCGCGCCAGGGTGGCGCTGCCCCGCGAGCCAAACGCGCTGCACCCACCCCGTCTTCACCGAGCGAAGCGCCAGCACGCAAGGGGGCGCGTTCGCAGCAGACACGTTTCAGCAGTCGCCTGCGTGCCTGGGGCAGGCACCATCGTGCCATGGCCATCGACAGCCTGTACCGGCTGGTGCGCCAGCCGCTGGGCAACCTGCTGACCATGCTGGCCATTGCGATTGCGCTGGTGCTCCCGGCCGCGCTCTGGCTGACACTGGACAGCGCTCGCCTGCTGAATACCGAGCTGGATGAAAGTGCGACGCTGACGGTCTACCTCGACGTTGCCGTGGACGAAGCGCAGGCGGCGCGCATAGAAGAGGCGGTCGTGGCAGATGAAGGCGTGGCGCAGACGCGCATGATCAGCCCGGAAGAGGGCATGGCCGAATTCCAGCAGTCGCTGGGTATCGATGACACTTTGGCGGGGCTGGATGACAACCCGTTGCCCACCAGCATCGTGATCGCACCGCAAAGCGTCGACCCCGATGCCATGGCGGAGCTGGCCCATCGGCTCGAAACCCTCACTGGCGTAGACGAAGTTCGTGTCGATCTGGCCTGGGTGGAGCGGTTGCGCCATTTAGCCGAGCTGGGACGCCGGGTGGCGCTGGCGCTGGGCGTTCTGTTCGGCTTTGGCGTCTTGCTGGTGGTGGGCAACACCATACGCCTGGCGGTGGAAAGTCGTCGCCGAGAGATCGAGGTGGTGATGCTCATGGGGGCCACCCATGCCTTTGTCAGGCGGCCATTTCTCTACAGTGGTGCCTGGTACGGCATTGGGGGAGGCGTGATTGCGCTCGGGTTGCTGGGGTTGGGGAATCACTGGTTATCGCTGCCGGTAGCGGCCCTGGCAGCCAGCTATGGCGCCAGCTTCACTTTGCCGCAGCTGGATGTGACGGGCTCTACAATTCTGCTATCTTGCAGTACACTATTGGGCTGGTTAGGGGCATGGTTGGCAGTGACTCGCCACCTTTCCAGCATCCGCCCGCGCTAGGTGTCACGGCGCTGGCGCAGAGCATTCACGGTCATGTCATCTCAGCTTAATCGGCCAGTGATAGGCTTGAAGAGTTTACTGCCGCTGATGCACTGGCCTTGTGAACCTTGGCGGTTGATCAGGGTCTTATCAGTCAATTCCAGATGCGCTGGCCTCGAATTGCCCGCGCGTCGACCACGAAAGGTTTTAAGGGAGACCGTTTGCACATGAGCACTAGTCTTCTACCGGTGGGACAGCTGTCACCAGGCAACGACCTGGGCGGCTACATTCAGGCGGTCAACGGCATTGCCGTCTTGAGCGTCGAAGAAGAGCGCGAGTTGGCGTTTCGCCTGTATGACGAAGGCGACCTGGAAGCGGCGCGTCGTCTGGTGCTGTCGCATCTGCGCTTCGTTGTCCACATCGCGCGCAGCTATTCGGGGTACGGCCTGCCCCAGGCCGACCTGATCCAGGAAGGAAACGTTGGCCTGATGAAGGCCGTCAAGCGCTTCGACCCTAACCAGGGCGTGCGCCTCGTGTCCTTTGCGGTGCATTGGATCAAGGCAGAAATCCACGAGTTCGTGCTGCGCAACTGGCGTATCGTCAAGATTGCTACCACCAAGGCACAGCGCAAACTGTTCTTCAATCTGCGCAGCGCCAAGAAGCGTCTGGCCTGGTTGAACAACGATGAAGTCAACGCCATCGCCAAGGACCTGGACGTCAAGCCGGAAATCGTGCGTGACATGGAAGGCCGTTTGTCGGCGTTCGACGCTGGCTACGACGCAGCGCCCGGCGATGACGACGAGAGCGCTTATCAGGCACCTGCCTACTTCCTCGACGACGCTTCGGCAGACCCGGCGACGCAGCTGGAAGATAGCGACTTCGAAGAGGATTCGACGCGCCGCCTTCAGCTGGCCTTGCAGGCACTGGATGACCGCTCTCGGGATATCCTCCAGCGCCGCTGGCTGACCGATGACAAAGCCACGTTACATGACTTGGCCGATGTCTACGGGGTGAGCGCCGAGCGTATTCGCCAGCTCGAAAAGAACGCCATGAAAAAGCTTCGTCAGAAAATGGGTGATGCTGCCATCGCTGCATGATGTGAGCTTGTTGGGTGGTGCTGCTATTTAGTGCCACCGCCTAACGCTGAAAAGCCCGAGCCCGAGAGGGGTCGGGCTTTTTGCCTGATGCAGGTTGGCTTTACGGCAATGCCCGCGACTATTTCTGCGCCTTGTCTATTTTTCGCTCTGCTTTTCCTGCTAGATTTCCCTTTGGGCATTGGGCCCCGACGGCGGAGAGGCAAGGATGGGCAAGGTTCATTTCATCGGTGGTGAAAAGGGCGGTGTAGGCAAGTCAATGACGGCGCGGGTATTGGCGCAGTACTACATCGATCATCAGTGGCCCTTTCTGGGCTTTGACTGTGATGCCTCCCACGGGACGTTTTCACGCTTTTATCAGGACTACGCCTCTGCCGTCGTGGTGGGCGACGATGACAGCCTGGACGGCATGCTCTCTGCCGTGGAAGAGCACCCCGAGCGTGACCTGATCATCGACCTGGCGGCTCAGTCGGCGCAGCCGATCAATCGCTGGGTCGAGGAGACCGATGTCTTTGGTCTGCTCAATGAGCTGGGCATGCAAGTGGTCTGGTGGCATGTGATGGACGATGGCGCAGACTCGGTGACACTGCTGGAGCAGGTGCTGGACCGCTATCAGGAGCAGCCGGTCAGTATCGTCGTGGTGCAGAACCTGGGGCGTGGCGACAGCTTCGAGCGCTTCCAGCAGTCCAGGGTGTATCAGCAGGCCGTGGGACAAGAAGCCGCGTTGATCGAATTGCCACGGCTGCATACCAAACTGACCCAAAAGATCGACTTCAACAACAGCAGCTTTTGGGCGGTGGCCAATGACCGCAGCCTGATGAATATCGCCGAACGCCAGCGCATGAAGGTATGGTTGCGCAAGTCCTACGAGCAGCTCGAGAAGCTGAAGTCGCAGCTTGAAACCATTGACAACGGCTAGCAAGCACGCTTGACGCGTGATAGACTACGCCATCCTCTCAGACAAGGCCCGTGAACGGGCAGCGAAATGACTGCTCGTTACACTATTTGGCAGAATTGAAAGTGCTGCCAAATCAATCGGTTGTTGTGGAAAGATCCGTACGGAAATGTCGTGCCAAGGCAATTGCCAGCCGACAGACACATAGTTAATCCGTTGCCGTTGATGGGCAACCTTTATTCTCCAAGGAGATACCTGTGGCGAACAGCAAGCAAGCACGCAAGCGCGCCCGCCAGGCCGAGACTCGTCGCGTCCTGAAATCCAGCCAGCGCAGCATGGTCCGCACTTACATCAAGCGCGTGATCAAGGCGATCAACACTGGCGATCATGGCAAGGCCATGGAAGAGTTCAAGGTCATGCAGCCGGTCGTTGACCGTATTGCTGACAAGGACGTGCTTTCCAAGAAGAAAGCAGCGCGCCTGAAAAGCCGCTTGAACAAGCGCATCAAGGCTCTGGCGGCGTAAGCCGGCAGTCGCCCTAAAAAACCGGCTGCGGCCGGTTTTTTTGTGTCCAAACGTTGCCCGTGCTGCTTGAGTCACCCTTTTTTCAGTATGGAACCAGTGATGAGTGCGAAGACACCGCCGCAAGCCAATATGTCGCCGCCGCGCCGAGGGCTGATGCGCTCTGG
Source organism: Halomonas sp. NyZ770 (assembly GCF_020616575.1). NCBI lineage: Bacteria > Pseudomonadati > Pseudomonadota > Gammaproteobacteria > Oceanospirillales > Halomonadaceae > Halomonas > Halomonas sp. NyZ770. Next base: position 466,379 of record NZ_CP085143.1, read on the forward strand.
ACTGGTGGTGAGCGCCATGACCATGATCTCGCGGGTCATGGGGCTGGTGCGCGATGTGGTGGTTGCCACCTTTCTGGGGGCGGGCAACGGGTCCGACGCCTTCTTCGTGGCGTTCAAGATTCCCAATTTCATGCGCCGCCTGTTCGCCGAAGGGGCCTTCAATCAGGCCTTCGTGCCGGTGTTGTCGGAGTACTCGACCCAGCGCAGCAAGCAGGAAATTCGTGAGCTGCTCAATGCGGTGGCGGGCAGCCTGACCGCCATCCTGGCGCTGATCACGGCGTTTGCCATGCTCGGTGCGCCCTGGCTGGTATGGCTGTTTGCGCCAGGCTTTGGGCGTGACCCCGACAAGCTGGCCATGACCGCCGACATGCTGCGCTTGACCTTTCCCTACCTGCTGCTGATTTCCTTGACGGCCTTTTCCGGCAGTGTTCTGAACACCTGGAACCGCTTTGCCGTTCCTGCGTTTACGCCAGTGTTGCTCAATCTGTCGTTGATCGGGGCGGCGCTGTTTTTAATGCCTCTAATGGAAGAGCCTGCCATGGCGCTGGCCTGGGGGGTGCTGATTGCCGGTGCTGCCCAGCTCGCCTTTCAGGTGCCGTTTTTGCTGCGCCTGGGGCTATTGCCAACGCCATGGCCCAACTTCGCCCATGATGGGGTCAAGCGTATTCTCAAGCTGATGGCTCCGGCGCTGTTTGGCGTATCGGTGTCGCAGATCAACCTGTTGCTGGACACGGTGTTGGCGTCGCTGCTGGTGGCCGGTAGCGTCTCCTGGCTCTACTACTCGGACCGTTTGGTGGAGCTGCCGCTGGGCGTGTTTGGTGTGGCGATTGGTACCATTATCCTGCCCGCACTTTCCAAGCGCCACGCAGAGCAGTCCAGCGAGCATTTCGCTGCCATGCTGGACTGGGCCATTCGCGTGGTGCTGTTGCTGGGCGTGCCTGCTGCACTGGCGCTGGCGGTGCTGGCCGAGCCTTTCCTGATCACGCTGTTCCACTATGGAGCGATGACCGAGCTAGACATTCAGATGGCAGCCATGAGTCTGCGCGCCTATGCGTTCGGTCTGGTGGCCTTCATGCTGATCAAGGTGCTGGCCCCTGGCTTCTTTGCCCGCCAGGACACCAAAACCCCCGTGAAGGTCGGGATTGTCGCCATGGTCGCCAACATGCTGCTCAATTTGCTGCTGATCTGGCCGCTGGCGCACGCAGGGCTGGCGCTGGCCACGGCGCTGTCGGCGTTCCTGAACGCGGGGTTGCTGGGCTACCTGTTGTATCGTCAGGGCGTGCTGGTGTTTCAGCCTGGCTGGGGGCGGTACGCGGTGCAGCTGGGTGGGGGCAGCCTGCTGATGGGGGCGGCGCTCTATTTTGTGTCGCCCCACTGGCAGGTGTGGCTGGAGTTCGACATGTGGCAAAGGGTTCGCTGGGTGTCCGGACTGGTGGTGCTTGGCGGTGGACTCTACTTCCTGTGGCTGACGGCGCTGGGGCTGCGCCCACGGCATTTCAGGATGAATAGCTAGGCTGAGGCGGGGCGTTGGTCAAGATGGCCCGATGGCAATCTTGACCTGCACCAGGCCAGCACGTTCGTTATAATCAAACGCTTTCAAGACGGCAGAGGTGCCATGCACGTCATTCGAGGTCTGCACAATCTGACACCCTCTCAGCGTGGCTGCGTGGCGACCATCGGTAATTTTGATGGCGTGCATCGCGGCCATCAGGCGATCCTGCAGCAGTGCCGAGAGCACGCGGCCCGCCTGGGAGTGCCCTTGACCGTGGTGGTCTTCGAGCCGCAGCCACGGGAGTTCTTTGCGGGTGACCAGGCGCCGCCTCGTCTGACGCGGCTGCGGGAAAAAGTGCGCTTGCTGCACGACCACGGTGCGGAACAGGTGCTTTGCCTGCCGTTCAACGACGCCTTGCGCAGCCTGACCGGCCGCCAGTTCATCGACCAGGTGTTGATCCAGGGGTTGAACGTCCGCCATCTGGTGGTAGGGGATGATTTCCGTTTTGGCTGTGATCGCCAGGGCGATTTCGAGCTGCTGGAAGCCGTGGGCAGTCACCATGGGTTTGGCGTCGAAAATACTCACACCTTCACGGTGGCAGGGGAGCGTGTATCGAGCACCCGGGTGCGTACCTTGCTGGCCAGCGGCAATTTCGAGGTGGCGGCGCGCCTGCTGGGCAGGGCCTATTCGCTGCATGGCCGCGTGGTGCGCGATCAGCAGTTGGGGCGCACCATCGGTGTGCCCACGGCCAATTTGCCGCTACTGCCCCAGCCGCTGACGCTGCGCGGCGTGTTTGCCGTGGTGGCCGAGCTGCCGAACGGTGCTCGCCTGCCCGCCGTGGCCAACGTCGGTTTTCGGCCCACCGTGGGGGCCAAACGGCCCACCCTCGAAGTGCATCTGCTGGACTTTTCCGGCGACCTGTATGGTCAGCGGCTGACGGTTTACCCTTGCGCACGGTTGCGCGGGGAAGTGAAGTTCGACGATTTCGACGCGCTGAAGGCGCAGATTCAACACGACCAGGCCAGGGCGCGCCGCTATTTTGCGGCGGCTGAGGCTGGCGTAGCACGTACTCTTCCGCTGGCCTCGGCCCCGCTTGGGCGTGAGACCGCTTCTTCTGATTTCACTTCGGCGGATAACGACGCCGATGCTAACGACGGCTGACCGGAACTATGGATTACAAGCACACGCTAAACCTGCCAGAAACCGACTTTCCCATGCGCGGCATGCTGCCGAAGCAGGAGCCAGGGCGCGTTTCCCAGTGGCAGGACATGAACCTGTACCAGCGCCTGCGCGAAGCCCGTGCGGGGGCACCGCTGTTCGTCCTGCACGATGGCCCTCCCTATGCCAACGGCAGCATCCATATCGGTCACGCCGTCAACAAGATTCTCAAGGACATCATCGTCAAGTCCAAGAACCTGGCGGGCTTCGATGCACCCTACGTGCCGGGTTGGGACTGCCACGGCCTGCCTATCGAGCACAAGGTCGAGACCACCCATGGCAAGCACCTTCCGGCCGATAAAGCCCGTGAGCTGTGCCGTGAGTACGCCGGTGCCCAGATCGAAACCCAGCTGGTGGATTTCGTGCGCCTGGGGATCATCGGGGACTGGGATCACCCCTACCGCTCCATGGATTACGCCAACGAGGCGGGCGAGATCCGCGCCCTGGCCGATATGGTCGAAGCGGGCTACGTCTTCAAAGGGCTTAAACCGGTGAACTGGTGCTTCGACTGTGGTTCGGCGCTGGCCGAGGCGGAAGTCGAGTACGCTGATAAAAAATCTGACGCCATCGACGTGGCCTTCCCCGTGGAAGATGCCGACAAGCTGGCAGCGGCGTTCGGTCTGAGCGAGCTGGCCAAGCCTGCGGCGGTGGTGATCTGGACCACCACGCCCTGGACCATTCCCGCCAACCAGGCGCTGAACGTTCACCCCGACTTCACCTACGCGCTGGTGGATACCGGCGAGCGGTTGCTGCTGCTGGCCGAAGAGCTGGTCGAGAGCTGCCTGGAGCGTTTTGGCTTGCAAGGTGGCGTGGTGGCGACGACTCAGGGCAAACACCTGGATCTGATCAATTTCCGCCATCCGTTCTACGACCGCCTCTCGCCGGTCTATCTGGCGGACTATGTGGAGTCCGAGGTCGGCAGCACCGGTATTGTTCACTCGGCCCCCTCCTACGGGGTAGACGACTTCAACACCTGCCGCGCTTACGGCATGAGCTTTGACGACATGCTCAACCCGGTGCAGGGTAACGGTGTCTATATCGACGACCTGCCTTTCTTTGGCGGTCAGATGATCTGGAAAGCCAACCCGAACATCATCGACAAGCTGCGTGACGTGAACGCGCTGATGGCCCATACGCCGATCACGCACAGCTATATGCACTGCTGGCGCCACAAGACGCCGGTCATCTATCGTGCCACGGCCCAGTGGTTCGTCGGCATGGATATCAAAGGCAAGGATGGCAAGACCCTGCGCGAACGGGCGCTGGCCGGTATCGAAGCCACCGAGTTCACCCCTGCCTGGGGGCAGGCGCGCCTGCACAGCATGATTGCCAACCGCCCGGATTGGTGTATCTCCCGTCAGCGTAACTGGGGCGTGCCGATCCCCTTCTTCCTGCACAGGCAGACCGGTGAGCTGCACCCGAACACCGTGTCGCTGATGGAAGAGGCCGCCAAGCGCGTGGAGCAAGAGGGCATCGAAGCGTGGTTCAAGCTGGAACCCTCCGAGCTGCTGGGCGCGGAAGCCGCCGACTACGAGAAAGTCACCGACACGCTGGACGTGTGGTTCGACTCGGGCACCACCCACCGCCATGTGCTGCGCGGCTCGCACCCCCATGGCCATGAGAGTGGCCCACGGGCGGACCTTTACCTGGAAGGCTCGGACCAGCACCGGGGTTGGTTCCACTCCTCGCTGCTGACCGGCGCGGCCATTGATGGGCATGCGCCTTACCGGCAGCTGCTGACCCACGGCTTCACCGTCGATGCCCAGGGGCGCAAGATGTCCAAGTCCATCGGTAACGTGGTGGCCCCGCAAAGCGTGATGGACAAGCTGGGGGCGGACATTCTGCGCTTGTGGGTCGCCTCGACGGACTACTCCGGCGAGATGGCCGTCTCCGACGAAATTCTCAAGCGCACGGCCGACGTCTATCGCCGTATTCGCAACACGGCCCGCTTCCTGCTGTCCAACCTGAGCGGTTTTGACCCTGCTCGGGATCAGGTGGCGTTCGGCGATATGCTGGCGCTGGACCAGTGGGTAGTGGACCGTGCGGCTCAGCTGCAGGGCCGTATCGAAAAAGCCTATGAAGAGTACCGCTTCCTGGATGTCTACCAGCAGGTACACGGCTTCTGCGCACGGGAGCTGGGTGGTTTCTACCTGGATGTCATCAAGGACCGCCAGTACACCACGCAAACCGACTCGCTGGCCCGTCGCAGTGCGCAAACTGCGCTGTATCACGTGGTGGAAGCGTTGAGCCGCTGGGTGGCCCCGATTCTATCGTTCACCGCCGAAGAGATTTTCGAGCATATCCCCGGCCAGCGTGGCGACAGCGTGCTGCTGGAGACTTATTACACAGGCCTCTCCACGCTGGACGAGGGTGCCGAGATGGGCCGGGCGTTCTGGGAGCAGGTGCTGGAAGTGAAGCACTCGGTGAACAAGTGCCTGGAAGATGCCCGTAACGCCAAAGTGATCAAGGGCAGCCTGGCGGCAGAAGTCACGCTTTACGTGAACGACGAACTGCACACGGCGCTGGCCAAGCTGGGCGACGAGCTGCGCTTTGTGATGCTCACCAGTGAAGTGCATCTGGCACCGCTGGCCGATGCGGCCGGTGCCGAAAGTACCGAGCTTGAGGGGTTGAAGGTAGCCGTCAACGCTAGTGAGCATGCCAAGTGCGAGCGCTGCTGGCACCACCGCGCCGATGTGGGCAGTTTTGCCGCCCATCCGGACCTGTGTGGCCGCTGTGTGAGCAACTTGCCCGAAGGCAGTGGAGAGATTCGTTACTATGCCTAACACCGTGAGCGGCACGGAAGCCTCGACCCACCAGCGTCCGCCCATGCGGCGGCCGCTGCGCTGGCTATGGCTGGCGGTGGCGGTGATCGTGCTGGATTTGCTGACCAAATACGCCGCCAGCCATTTTTTGAGTTATGCACAGCCGGTTGAAGTACTGCCGTTTTTCAACCTGACCCTGCTGCACAATACCGGCGCGGCCTTCAGCTTCCTGGCTGACCATCCGGGCTGGCAGCGCTGGTTTTTTGCCACGGTGGCCATTGGCGCCAGCATAGGGCTGACCGTGTGGCTCTCCAGGGTGCGGGCAGACGAAAAGCTGCTGGCCATCGCGCTGCCGTTGATCATCGGTGGCGCGCTGGGCAACCTGTATGATCGGCTCATTCACGGCTATGTCGTGGACTTTCTCTCATTCCACGTGGCGGGCTGGTACTACCCGGCTTTCAACGTGGCCGATATTGGTATTACGCTGGGTGCCGTGGGGCTTATCTGGGAGTCGTTCATGGGCGATCGACGCCGTAAAAAAATGGCCTGAACGCCCCCGCACCTACCTGTGAGGAACTATGGACTACCTAATTGACGATGGCATGGAAATTACCCTCCACTTCACGTTGAAGCTGGAGGACGGCACGGTGGTGGATTCCACCAAAGAGAAAGCGGCTGCCACGTTTCAATATGGCGATGGCAACTTGCCGCCGGGTTTCGAGCACCCCATCAAGGGCATGGCTGCTGGCCAGAGCGGGTCATTCCAGATTACCCCGGAGCATGCCTTCGGTCAGCATAATCCGCAGAATATCCAGACCTTGAAGCGAGCCGATTTTGGTGACGACGAGCCCGAAGTGGGTATGGTCATGTCGTTTGCCGACAAGGCGGGAACGGAACTGCCGGGCGTGGTCAAAACAGTAGAAGGTGACCGCGTGGAGGTCGATTTCAACCACCCGCTGGCAGGGCGCACGCTGACGTTCGAGGTCGAAGTGCTCAACGTCACGCCGATCACCAAACACTAATTTCCCGAGCGATGCAGGTTGCATCAAGGCGCATTTATGCAGTCATCAGAGTCATCTCAGCCCATTCAGATCAAGCTGGCTAACCCGCGCGGGTTCTGCGCCGGGGTCGACCGTGCGATCGATATCGTCAATCGCGCGCTGGATGTCTTCGGCCCGCCGATTTATGTGCGCCATGAAGTCGTGCACAACCGCTTCGTGGTGGAAACGCTGCGCGAGCGCGGGGCAGTCTTCGTCGAAGAACTCCATGAAGTGCCCGACGATGTGATCGTCATCTTCTCGGCCCACGGCGTTTCCCGAGCGGTTCAGCAGGATGCCGAACAGCGTGGTCTGAAAGTTTTCGATGCCACTTGCCCGCTGGTCACCAAGGTACACATGGAAGTGCTGCGCTACGCCAAACGCGGCCAGGAGTGCATTCTCATCGGGCATGAAGGCCACCCCGAAGTCGAAGGCACCATGGGGCGCTACGACACTTCCCATGGGGGCAAGATCTATCTGGTGGAAGACGAACAGGACGTTGCCAATCTGGTCGTCAACGACCCTGCGGCGCTGGCGTTCGTCACCCAGACCACGCTCTCCATGGACGACACGGCCAAAGTGATCGACGCGCTGCGGGAGAAGTTTCCCGAGATCCAGGGGCCGCGCAAGGACGATATCTGCTACGCCACTCAAAACCGCCAGGATGCCGTGCGCGAGCTGGCAGCGGACAGCGACCTGGTGCTGGTCGTGGGCAGCCCCAACAGCTCGAACTCCAACCGCCTGCGGGAGCTTTCCGAGCGCATGGGGACCCCCGCCTATCTGATCGACAATGCCGAGCAGATTGAGGCTGCCTGGCTCGAAGGCGTCAAGCGCATTGGCGTCACTGCTGGTGCCAGCGCCCCGGAAGTGCTGGTGAAAGGCGTCATCGACCAGTTACAGACGCTAGGCGCAGAAGCCCCCGTGGAGCTGCAGGGGCGTGAGGAGAACATCACCTTCTCCATGCCCAAAGAGCTACGCGAGCGTGTGATCGTTAGTGAATAATCATCAGTGAGACAGCGTTAACACCTGAGCTGTTCATGGAGGTGCAAAGCGTATCGGTTTGGGACATACTCGAAGTATGGTTCAGTTGATACGGGAGCACCGCGCGTGCCAGATCGCTCTATTCCCCCTGTGGGTGGCAAATTTCCCCCTCAGGGGTTTACCCTCATCGAGTTGCTGATCGCCGTCGCGATCATCGGTATCATCGTCGGTATCGCCTACCCCAGCTATAACCGCTATGTCGAGCGTTCCCTGCGCACCGATGCGCATGCGGGCCTGCTTCAGGCCGCCTCCGAGATGGAGCGCTGCTATTCACGTCAATACTCCTACAATGACTGCACCGTCACGGCCACCTCGCCCGATGGTAACTACGCCATTACGGTCGCCAATGGTGGTGACGAAGACGGTGGTTTCCTGCTAACGGCTTCCAGTGAGCGAGACGATGGCTGCGAACAAGACTTGCAGTACAACGCCCGTGGCGAAAGGCTGCCTGCTGCCTGCTGGTAAGCACCGGCAGCAAGGCGGCTTCTCCTTGGTCGAGGCACTCGTGGCGCTGGTGGTGCTGTCACTTGGCCTGATCAGTATTGCTGCCATGCAGCTGAAAGCCTTGCAGGCCGTGCAGCGCGGCTATCAGCAAACGCTGGTGAGCGTAGCGGCGCTGGATGCCCAGGAACGGGTCTGGGCGGCAACGCGTCATGCCGAGGGCTGTCAGGATATCCCGCTTGCCGAGATCGAGCGTGCCTGGCACGCGGCCTGGTTCGCTGCTTCAGGTGGGCCGCTTATCCGCCATGCCAGGGCGGCTGATAGCACCATTACCCGGCAAGATTGCCTGTTCGAGGTGACGGTCGGGCTGGACAGCGCGTTGGACGCAAGCGCCCAGTCGCTTGTTTATCCTTTTCAACTCCCTCTTTAAAGAGTGTGGCGGCGCCTATGGAGAGGCAAAACGGCTTCACCCTGACAGAGATGATGGTGGCCATGGTGGTGGGCGTCACCATTGTGATAGGGGCAGGGCAGCTCTTCTTGAGCACTCTGCACACATTTAGGCAGACAGAAAGTCTCGGGCGCCAGCAGGAGGCGCTGATTTTCTCCGTTGCCCACATTACGGCCACGTTACAGCGCCACGGGGCATACGACGATACGGGAGAGCCGTACTACCGGTTACAGTGCGTCCCGTCAGCCAGTGAGTGTCGCTGCACACTACAGGATATGTCGCGAGCGCAGCCGCTGGTGACCTTCCAGGCTGCAGAGGGTGCCTCCTGTGCACGCGATGAACCCGTCGGCACCGTCGTTGGACAGGCGTCTGACGTGTATCAAGTAGTGTTGCCGTTAGGACCCAGTGGTCAAGCAGTCACTTTTCATGTGGCCCATCGTGAAGCGTTATTCCATCCGGATGAATAGCCTGGGGGGCTCGAGCAGATGAACACTCAGCGAGGCGCTGCGCTGGTCATTGTCATGGTATTGCTGGCCAGTGCACTGGTCACGGCGATGATGGGCATGCAGTCCGCCCTGGTGGACGAGCGGCTCGCGGGCAATTTCCGTGCTTCCCTGCAGGCTCAAATGAACTCAGGGAGTGCGGCGGCACACGCGGTATGGCGATTCGACGAACTATCGTGGGAGGGCGCGCCGCAGATAGAAGTTCCCGCCACGGTGCGCTTCGACGACTACCTTGGCAACCCTCTTGCCTATCGTGTGTCGCAGAATTGCCCCTCCCAGGGCTGTCTGTTCGTGCCGGTGATGTTTCAGGGCGAGCCGTGGGTCATGGCGCTGGGGGCAGTGCTGTCTGAAAATGATGGCGTCGTGGCCCAGAGTGAGCCCGTGTTCGTGCGGCTGGAGCTGCATGAGGATGGGCAGGCAGCCGTTGTTTGGAAATAGGCGTACAATAGCGTATCGTTTTTCACCTTTATTCAGTTGGATCCAGATCATGAGTCAGATAGCCAAAACCCGCGTGCTGACCGGAATTACCACGACGGGGACGCCTCACCTCGGCAATTACGTCGGGGCCATCAAGCCTGCCATCGAGGCAAGCCAGGACCCTAACGTGCAGTCGTTCTACTTCCTGGCCGACTTTCACGCCCTGATCAAGTGTCAGGATCCCAAGCGTGTTCAGGCGTCACGCATGGAGATCGCCGCTACCTGGCTGGCGTTGGGTCTGGATACCGATAACGCCATCTTCTATCGCCAGTCGGATATCAGCGAAATTCCCGAGCTGATGTGGATGCTGTCGTGCGTCTGTGCCAAGGGCCTGATGAACCGAGCCCATGCCTACAAGGCCGCCGTGGCCGAAAACGAAGAGGCTGGCGACCAGGATCCGGACAAGGGCATTACCATGGGGCTGTTTAGCTACCCGGTACTGATGGCCGCCGATATACTGATGTTCAATGCCCATAAAGTGCCGGTCGGGCGCGACCAGATCCAGCATATCGAGATGGCACGTGATATCGCAGGGCGCTTCAACCATCTGTTCAAAGGGCAGTACTTTGCTCAGCCGGAAGCCGAGGTCAACGAAAAGGCAGAGGTGCTGAAAGGCCTGGACGGTCGCAAGATGTCCAAAAGCTACAACAATACCATTCCGCTTTTTGTCAGCGAGAAAAAGCTGCAAAAGCTGGTGCGCAAGATCAAGACCAACTCTCTGGAACCTGGTGAGCCCAAAGACCCCGACACGTGTACGCTGTTCCAGATCTATGCTGCGTTTGCCAGCGATGCCGAAACCGCCACCATGCGTCAACAGTATGAAGAAGGTATTGGCTGGGGAGAGGCCAAGGATCAGGTCTTCGAATACCTCAATGCCCATCTCAGCGCGCCGCGTGAACGCTATAACGCCTTGATGGAAGATCCTGCCCATATCGAAGCCATATTGCAGAAAGGCGCTGAGCGTGCCCGTGCCGAGGCATCTATCACCATGGACAAGCTGCGTTCGGTGGTAGGGCTGGGGCGTTTTGTTTAAATATTCCTTTTGGGAATATGAACCTCTCAATAAAGAATTTCCAGCGTTTACGCCTCGCCGTTAGGCTTATAACTATTGTCCAACTTAGCCAAGCGCCTTGCTGTTGCAGGCGCTTTTGGCGTTGCTAAACAGGTGAATTATGGCGACTACCTCAATGGTGGCTTCGAGCTCGTACCGCGTGCCCCTTCTGGCCGTGGCAGCGATTGTGCTGGGGGCGCTCGTGATTGGCGTCATCTTTGGCGCCAATATCGGGCTGCTGATGATCGTGGGTGGCCTGCTGGGTATGGTGCTCTATCATGCAGCGTTTGGCTTTACGGCGGCCTGGCGGGTGTTCATTACCGAGCGTCGTGGGCGTGGCTTGCGGGCGCAAATGATCATGCTGGCGATTGCCGTAGTGTTGTTTTTCCCGGCGCTGGGGGCGGGGTCGCTGTTTGGTACGCCGGTGAGTGGCTTCGTCTCGCCGATCGGCATTTCGGTGCTGTTCGGTGCGTTCATCTTCGGTATCGGCATGCAGTTGGGGGGCGGCTGTGCCTCGGGCACGCTGTTTACCGCTGGCGGTGGTAATGCCCGTATGCTGATTACCCTGGTGTTCTTTATCGTGGGCTCGGTCATTGGCTCCGCGCATTTCACCTGGTGGCAAAGTTTGCCCGCCTTCCAGCCGGTGTCGTTGGTCAACGTGGCTGGTGTGGGGGGCGGCATCGGCATCAGCCTGGTGCTGTTCGCTGCCATTGCCGCCTTTACGGTGATCATGGAGAAGCGCCGTCATGGCCAGCTGGAGCAGGTGCCCACGGTCGATAAACCCGGCGTGGAGCGCTGGCTCACGGGCCCCTGGCCGCTGGTGGCGGGGGCCGTTGCCCTGGCGCTGCTCAATTTTGCCACCCTGGCATTGGCGGGTCGCCCCTGGGGCATTACCTCGGCCTTTGCGCTGTGGGGCGCCAAGGCGTATGAGCTGGTGGGCGGCGATGTGAGCCAGTGGGGTTATTGGCAAGCACCGGGTAACGCGGCCGCGCTGGAAGCCAGCGTGTGGAGCGATATCACGACGGTCATGAACGTGGGCATCATGCTGGGGGCACTGGCTGCCGCCCATCTGGCCGGGCGTTTCGCACCGAATTTCCGGATTCCGCTGCGCTCGGTGCTGGCCGCTGTGATCGGTGGCCTGCTGCTGGGGTATGGTGCGCGCTTGGCGTTTGGTTGCAATATCGGTGCTTACTTCAGCGGCATTGCGTCGGGTAGCCTGCATGGCTGGGTCTGGATGGCGGCGGCGTTTGCGGGCAACATGATCGGCGTGAAACTGCGACCGTTTTTCTTTGCTGGCGAAGAGGGGCGTCGCCCCACGGCCAAGAGCTGCTGATCGCTAGCGTTTTGGTTTCTTCGATGAACACCTCGGCCATGGCCGGGGTGTTTTTTTATGGCCATTCTCGGCCCTGTTTCTACCTTTGTCGCACGACCATGTTACATTACGCACAAACGTCGCCAACGCCCAGCGTTGCTGCATTGCAGCAGCAATTGACATAAAAAGAGAGTGCCTATGTCTACGAAGAGTAAACGCCCCCTGTACATTCCTTACGCCGGTCCTTCGCTGCTTGAAATGCCGCTATTGAACAAAGGCAGCGCGTTTACTCAAGAGGAGCGATTGGCGTTCAACCTGATCGGCCTGCTCCCGCAAAAAGTCGAAACCATCGACGACCAGCTCGAACGTGTCTATCGCCAGTACCAGCAGTGCCATAGTGACCTGGAGCGCCATATTCATCTGCGCGCCATTCAGGACGATAACGAGACGCTCTATTTCCGTCTGGTGTCCGAGCATCTGGAAGAGATGCTGCCGATCATCTACACCCCTACCGTGGGTCAGGCGTGCCAGGAGTTTTCCAATATCTATCGTAACCACCGGGGCTTGTTCATCAGCTACCCGGACCGCGAGCATATGGATGACATCCTGCGCAGTGCCACCAAGGACAACGTGAAAGTCATCGTGGTAACCGATGGCGAGCGTATTCTTGGCCTGGGTGACCAGGGTATCGGCGGCATGGGCATTCCTATCGGTAAGCTGGCGCTGTACACCGCCTGTGGCGGCATCAGTCCTGCCTACACGCTGCCGATCATGATCGACGTGGGCACCAATAACCAGGCGCTGCTGGATGACCCGATGTACATGGGATGGCGTCACGAGCGGGTCAGCCAGGAAGAGTACGATGCCTTTATGGCGGAGTTTATTGCTGCCGTGAAGCGCCGCTGGCCGAATGTGCTGCTGCAGTTCGAGGATTTTGCCCAGGCCAACGCCGTGCCGCTGTTGGAGCGCTACCGTAACGAACTGTGCTGCTTCAACGATGACGTGCAGGGAACGGCCTCTGTGGTGGTGGGTACGCTGATGGCTGCCTGCCAGGCGCGGGGCGAAACCATTGCGCAGCAGCGGGTGGTGTTCGTGGGCGGTGGCTCTGCCGGTTGCGGTATCGCCGAGCAGGTCGTGGTCGCCATGGAGGCGGAAGGCCTGACCGAAGCGGAAGCGCGAGCACGCATCTTCATCGTCGACCGGGATGGTTTGATGACCACGGATCAAACGTGGCAGCGGGATTTCCAGCGCCGTCTGGCCCATGATCCTGCGCTGGTAGCCAACTGGAACGGTCAGGGGCTGGAAGAGACCATTGCCCAGATCAAACCCACCATCCTGATTGGGGTCTGTGGTCAGCGGGGCATCTTTACCGAACAGGTCGTGCGTACCATGCATGCAGGCTGTGAACACCCGGTCATCATGCCGCTCTCCAACCCCACCTCCCAGGCAGAAGCCGTGCCTGAGGACGTGATTCGCTGGACCGACGGCCAGGCGTTGGTAGCCACGGGTAGCCCCTTTGCGCCGGTGGTCTACAACGGGCGGACCTACCCCATTGCCCAGTGCAACAACGCCTATATTTTCCCCGGCATTGGCCTGGGGGTGATTGCCGCCGACGCCCACCGCGTGACCGACGAGATGCTGATGAGCGCCTCGCGTGCCCTGGCCCGTGAAGCGCCGCTGGTCAAGGAAGGGCAGGGTGCGCTGCTGCCACCGCTGTCGCGCATTCGTGAAATCAGTAAGTCGATTGCTTTCGAAGTGGCTGCTCAGGCGCAGCAAAACGGCGTGGCGCTGAAAACCAGCGGCTCGGAACTGCGTGAGCGCATCGAAAAGTCCTGCTGGTCGCCGGAGTATCGCTTCTACCGCCGCCGCGCTTTCTAAGGCGCGTTGCAAAAAAAAGCCCCCACCAAGGTGGGGGCGATGCAAGCATTGGAAGTTTTTACCGTTAGGCTGCGCCGATCATTTTGCGCAGCACGTAGTGAAGGATACCACCGTGGCGGTAGTAAGCCAGCTCATTGGCGGTATCAATTCTGCATTTGGCATCAACGGTACGCTCCTGGTCGCCCTGTTTGATGACCACTTTGACCGTGCCGCCTGGGCTCAAGTCGTTTAATCCCGCAATCGAAATCTCTTCGTCACCGGTGAGCCCAAGGCTCGTGCGGCTCTCGCCTTCGGGGAACTGCAGCGGTACGACGCCCATGCCAATCAGGTTGGAACGGTGGATCCGCTCATAGGATTCGGCAATCACCGCCCGTACGCCCAGCAGTCGGGTTCCCTTGGCTGCCCAGTCGCGGGAAGAGCCGGTGCCGTACTCCTTGCCTGCCACCACCACCAGCGGCGTGCCTTCTTCCTTGTACTTCATGGCGGCGTCATAGATCGACATCTGCTCACCACTGGGCACATGGCGCGTTTCACCCCCGACCACGCCGTCCAGCATTTCGTTCTTGATCCGCACGTTGGCGAAGGTGCCGCGCATCATGACTTCATGGTTGCCTCGGCGTGAGCCGTAGGAGTTGAAATCCACGGGTTTGACGCCATGCTCCTGCAAGTAGCGGCCAGCAGGGCTGTCGGGCTTGATGGAGCCTGCGGGGGAAATATGGTCGGTGGTGACGGAGTCACCCAGCATCGCCAGTACCCGAGCACTCTGCACGTCTTCGATGGCATCGGGCTCGCGCTGCATGCCTTCGAAGAAGGGTGGGTGTTGGATGTAGGTGGAGGAGGGCCACTCGTAGACGTTGCTTTCCGGCACCTTGATCGACTGCCACGTCTCGTCGCCTTCGAAAACGGCGCCGTACTCCTTGCGGAACATCTCGGTGTTGACCTTCTGTACGGCGTTGGCGATATCTGCCTGCGAGGGCCAGATATCTTTCAGGTACACCGGGTTGCCATCGCTGTCTTCCCCAAGCGGGTCGGTGGACAGGTTGCATTGAACGTTGCCCGCCAGTGCATAGGCCACCACCAGCGGCGGTGAAGCCAGCCAGTTGGTTTTGACCAGCGGATGCACGCGGCCTTCGAAGTTGCGGTTACCCGACAGCACGGAGGCAACGGCAAGGTCCCCCTGTTGAATGGCTTTTTCGATGGCGTCGGGCAGCGGGCCGGAGTTGCCGATACAGGTGGTGCAGCCGTAGCCCACCAGGTTGAAGCCCAGCGCATCCAGGTCATCGTTCAGTTCGGCAGCGGCCAGGTAGTCGGTGACCACCTTGGAGCCAGGCGCCAGGGACGTCTTGACCCAGGGTTTGGTGGCCAGCCCCTTCTGACGCGCGTTACGTGCCAACAGGCCCGCCGCCATCATGACGCTGGGGTTGGAGGTATTGGTGCAAGAAGTGATGGCCGCGATGACCACGGCGCCGGGGTCCAGGTTGAAGTCCTGCTCACCCAACTTGACCGCTTGGCTATCGTTATGCTGAAACGAGCGTTCGAAGCTTCGGTCGATGCCCACGGCGGTCTGGCCGCCTTCCGAGGAAAGCTTGCCCGTTTCCGTAGAAGGGTAGGACTTGCCATCTTCCTCCATGACGCTGGCGAACGCCTTGGGCATGTTCTTGAGAGAGACGCGATCCTGCGGGCGTTTGGGGCCTGCCAGGCTGGCTTCCACGCTGCTCATGTCGAGGCTTAGGGTATCGGTGAAGATGGGCTCGTCACCGGGCTCACGCCAGAGCCCCTGGGCCTTGCTGTACGCTTCGACCAGCGCGACCAGCTCATCTTCACGGCCCGTCAGGCGCAGGTAATTGAGGGTTTCATCGTCCACCGGGAAGAAGCCGCAGGTGGCGCCATACTCGGGGGCCATGTTGGCAATGGTGGCGCGGTCGGCCAGCGGCAGGTCTTTCAGGCCATCTCCGTAGAACTCGACGAACTTGCCGACCACGCCCTTCTTGCGCAGCATCTCGGTGACCGTGAGAACCAGGTCGGTGGCCGTAATGCCTTCCTGCAGCTTGCCGGTCAGCTTGAAGCCGATAACCTCGGGAATCAGCATCGATACCGGCTGGCCCAGCATGGCCGCCTCGGCCTCGATGCCGCCTACCCCCCAGCCCAGTACGCCCAGGCCGTTGATCATGGTGGTGTGGGAGTCGGTGCCTACCAGCGTGTCCGGGTAGGCGAAGGTTTTGCCGTCTTCTTGTTTGGTCCAGACGGTGCGGCCCAGGTACTCCAGGTTAACCTGGTGGCAAATGCCGGTGCCGGGCGGCACAACTCTGAAGTTGTCGAATGCTTTCTGGCCCCAGCGCAGGAACTCGTAACGCTCGCCGTTACGCTGCATTTCGATATCCACGTTCTCCTGAAAGGCCGTGGGGGTGCCAAACTTGTCGACCATGACCGAGTGGTCGATGACCAGATCGACCGGAGTGAGCGGGTTGATGCGGGCGGGGTCTTCGCCCAGGGACTCGACCGCTGCGCGCATGGAGGCGAGATCCACGACCCCCGGTACGCCGGTGAAGTCCTGCATCAGAACGCGGGCAGGGCGGTAACCGATTTCGCGGCTGGACTGCCCCTCGTTTTGCCAGTCGACCAGGGCTTGCATGTCGGCCTGTTCGACGCTCTCGTCGTCAGCGAAGCGCAGCTGGTTTTCGAGCAGAATCTTGAGCGTCTTGGGCAACCGGTCGATGTTGCCCAGCGTTTCGGCTGCTTTAGGCAAGCTGTAGTAGTGATACTCTTGGCTTCCTGCCGTCAGGGTATGAAGCGTGCTGGGTATCTTGCTCATTCCATTCTCCTCTCGATCGCTTATGGGTATCGCAACGGTCACTGTGTTCCAGAATAACGCTGATCAACAGTATGGCTCATGTAGGGCACATGGGTGTGGCGGGGTCGCCTTTCAAGCCATCTTGGCCTAATAGCGTAGACCAACCCTTGTAATTGCTTGTACTCGACGCCATTTCAGGCAGACTCTTCTGCGAATGTCGGCCCTGCAACGAATGTCGACGACGAACTCTGCTCAATTGTCACAAAGGTGGTGTCATGGAAACGCGTCATGAACGTTTGATCATTCTAGGCTCTGGCCCGGCGGGGTACACGGCAGCCGTTTATGCCGCTCGGGCAAACCTGAAGCCGCTGCTGATTACCGGCATGCAGGCGGGTGGCCAATTGACCACGACGACCGACGTGGACAACTGGCCTGGCGATGCCGAGGGCGTACAAGGGCCTGAGTTGATGGAACGCATGAAGCAGCATGCCGAACGTTTCAACACCGAAGTGCTGTTCGATCATATCCACGAGGTGAGCCTTGGCGAGAAGCCGTTCACCTTGAAGGGCGATAGCGGCGTCTATACCTGCGACGCCCTGATCGTGGCTACCGGCGCCAGCGCTCGCTATCTGGGGTTGCCGTCAGAGCAGCAGTTCATGGGCCAGGGGGTCTCTGCCTGTGCTACCTGCGACGGTTTCTTCTACCGCAATCAGGAAGTGATCGTGGTCGGCGGTGGCAACACGGCGGTCGAAGAAGCGCTCTACCTGTCGAACATTGCCTCCAAGGTCACGCTGGTCCATCGCCGCGATACGCTTCGTGCCGAAAAGATCCTGCAAGACAAGCTGTTCGAGAAGGCCGAGGCAGGCAAGATCGCCTTGGAGTGGTTTTACGAGGTGGAAGAAGTGCTGGGCGACAACACCGGCGTCACTGGCGTGCGAGTGAAGTCGACGCAGGACGGCAGCACCAAGGAGATCCACGCGCCTGGGCTGTTCATCGCCATCGGCCATAGCCCCAATACGGGCATCTTCGAAGGCCAGCTGGAAATGAACGGTGGCTACATCAAGGTACAGTCCGGCAGCGAGGGTAACGCCACGGCCACCAGCGTACCAGGCGTGTTTGCCTGTGGCGACGTCATGGACCATATCTATCGCCAGGCCATCACCTCGGCGGGCAGTGGCTGCATGGCAGCGCTGGATGCCGAGCGTTACCTGGACGGTATTGCCTGAGGCTGTCCTGACTAGCAGGCGATAGGCGACGTATCGATACGCAGTCTGCCTAACTGGCTCAGCACCAGCCGCTTGCCCGTTTCGCCCGTCGCGCACACGTCGAAGCTGCCGTTATAGCCGCTGGCATGGCCGAGTGGCGTGTACGTCACTCGATGCCAGCCACGGCTATAGGTGGTGTAGGTGGCCAACTGGCCGGGAAAGGTGCGCAGCACCTGCGCTGGCTCGATGGTATCCGTGGCGCGTCCTTTCACCACCATCAAGGTGTCGTGCCAGCTCGCAGTGCAGGCAGTGTGTTGTGGGTTGGCAGGGCAGACGGTGACCGCCGTGCGCTGGGTAATGGCCGTATTGCGCGCCAAGGCAAACGCAGCCTGCAGCCGCGTCGTTTCACTGTTGAGCATGCTGTGGTGCCCCAAGGCTTGAAAACTTGGGGCCAGCCAGGCAGTCATGGCGGCCATCAGCACCAGGGCCACCATCAGTTCGAGGAGCGTAAAGCCTCGCTGAACCGAGCCAGGCCGTGGGTGTGCAGCGGTATCGCATGTCATCATGAGACCCTCTGTGTACGGTCATGGGACTTATCCTAAAGGGCCTTGTGCTCTTTTTATGTAAGCCAAAACGGACAAAGCTTGTGAGCCATATCTTAATTATTGGTGGCGGTGTCATCGGCATGATGACCGCGCTCCAGCTGGCTGATGCAGGGCAGCAGGTCACGTTGGTGGAGCGCGGGCAGTGTGGCCAGGAGGCTTCCTGGGCGGGT
This sequence comes from Halomonas sp. NyZ770, assembly GCF_020616575.1. Lineage (NCBI taxonomy): Bacteria > Pseudomonadati > Pseudomonadota > Gammaproteobacteria > Oceanospirillales > Halomonadaceae > Halomonas > Halomonas sp. NyZ770. Next base: position 484,810 of record NZ_CP085143.1, read on the forward strand.
GGGGGTATCGTCTCGCCGCTCTACCCCTGGCGTTACGGTGAGCCGGTGTCGCGGCTCTCGCGCTGGTCGGAAGGGGTGTACCCCACGCTGGCGCTGCGGCTGCTGGAAGAAACGGGCATCGACCCCGAGTATCGCCAGAAAGGCCTGCTCTATCTGAACGTGGAAGATGACGAGCAGGCGCTGGCGTGGGCTCGGCAAATGGGCAAGCCGCTCGAACGGGTCGAGGCAGAGGTCGTGCAGCAGAAAGAGCCCGCCGCGCTGGCCTCTGGCGGAAGCGCTCTGTGGATGCCGACGCTGGGCAGCATTCGTAACCCCCGCCTTGGCCAGGCGCTGCGGGCCCGGCTGGCGGCGATGCCGAGCGTCACGCTGGTCGAGCAGTGCCAGGTCACCGGCTTCCTCCAGCGTCAGGGCAAGGTCTTGGGGGTGGCCACGGCGTCGGGCGAGCTGCATGCCGAGCGAGTAGTGGTATGTGGTGGAGCCTGGGCAGCCCATCTACTGGAAGGCCTGGGTGTCCAGTTGCCCGTTCGGCCCGTGAAAGGGCAGATGATCGCTTATCAGACCCCGCCAGGGCTGGTGCAGCGGGTGGTGCTGAAAGATGGTCGCTATGTGATTCCGCGCAACGATGGTCTGCTGCTGGTGGGCTCGACGCTGGAAGAGGCCGGGTTCGATAAAACCACCGACCAGGACGCCTTGGCGTCGCTGCGCCAGAGTGCTGAAAACATCATTCCTGCGCTGGCCAGGTACCCCGTGGCGTATCACTGGGCGGGGCTGCGTCCGGGCTCCCCGGACGGCATTCCGTTCATCGGGGCGCTGCCGGAATTTCCCAACGTGTTCGTCAATGCAGGGCACTACCGCAATGGGCTGGTACTGGCTCCCGCCTCGACGCATCTGCTGGTCGACCAGCTATTGGATCGTGAGCCGCTGATCGACCCAGCGCCTTACTTGCCGGTGGCGCTACGTCGGGGGTAGCGCATCAAGCGTTACCGTCGTCGCGATCACGCTGTTCCTGCAGGAAACGGTCGCGGTGGGCGCTGCAGCAAAACCACTGCTCATGGTCACGCAGTGCCTCGCTTTCCGGCACGTGAACGTCGCACCAGCGGCAGCGCACCATCTGCCCGCCTTCATGGCGAGGAGCGGGGGGCTGCTGCTGGGAAAGGCGGTGCTGGCGATACATGCCGTAGAGTTTCAGGCCTGCATAAAACAGCACCGCAAAAATAATCAGCCGAATGATCAACAGGTTCATCCTCGATAACTCCCATACCGGGAAAAAGCGGGCAGCACGCCTGTAGCCGTATGGCCTTTGCCAGCAGGCGCACCTTGCGGGACAATGCCCCAAGTGCCATCGTATTCTGAAGATTCTCAAGAGATTTTGACGCCCATGCAAGACTTAACGCTGGTAATGGCCCAACTCGACCCGCTAGTGGGAGATATTCCCGGCAATGCCGCGCGCGCCATCGAGGCCGTGCGTGAGGCGAGGATCGAGCATGGGGCGGACATTGTGGTCTTTCCCGAGCTGTTTCTTTCCGGCTACCCGCCGGAAGATCTGCTGCTGAGGCCTTCCATGGAGGCGCGCCTGCGTGAAGCCCGCGCCAAGATGGCCGAGAAGGTGGCCCGAGACGTGCTGGTCATCATTGGTTATCCCGGCGTGCGTGAAGGCAAGTGCTACAACATGGCGGGCGTGCTGTACAACGGCCAGTGGGAAGCAGAGTACGCCAAGCAGGCGCTGCCCAACTACCAGGTGTTCGATGAGCAGCGCTACTTCACCCCCGGCACCCAGCCACTGGTTTACGAGCACAAGGGTGCCAAGCTGGGGCTGTTGATCTGTGAAGACTTGTGGGAAGGCTCGCCGGTCAAGGCGGCGCAGGCGGCCGGGGCGGAAGTATTGATCAGCCTGAATGCCTCGCCCTACCACCAGGACAAGCCCACCGAGCGGCTGCGCCTGCTGGAGCAGCGGGCTCAGGACGTTCAGCGCCCCATTCTCTACGTCAACACCATTGGCGGCCAGGATGAGCTGGTGTTCGACGGCGGTTCTTGCTGTGTGGATGAGCAGGGCCAGCTCAAGGTGCTGGCCCCTTACTGGCAAGCCGGGCTGATGCCCGTTCAACTGCTGCAAACCAGCGCCGAGCGTTGGGAGCCCCAGGCCGGAGAGATCGAGCCGGAAGTCATGCCGGAAGAGAGCCTTTATTGCGCGCTGGTCACCGGGCTGCGTGACTACGTCAATAAAAGCGGCTTCAAAGGCGTGGTGCTGGGGCTTTCCGGCGGCATCGACTCCGCCTTGTCGCTGGCGATTGCGGTGGATGCGCTAGGGCCGCAGCGCGTTCAGGCGGTCATGATGCCTTACCACTACACCGCCGATATCTCCAAGCAGGATGCCGCCGAGCAGGCCAAACTGCTGGGGGTGCATTATGACGTGATGCCCATCGAGCCCATGGTAGAGGCCTTCATGGCGACCCTGGCGGATAGCTTTGCGGGCACCGAGCGTGACACCACCGAGGAGAACCTGCAGTCGCGCTGCCGAGGCGTGCTGCTGATGGCCATTTCCAACAAGAAGGGCCTGATGGTGCTGACCACCGGCAACAAGAGCGAAATGGCCGTGGGCTATGCCACGCTCTATGGCGACATGGTGGGCGGCTACAACGCCATCAAGGATGTCTACAAGACCTGGGTCTACCGCCTGGCACGTTGGCGTAACACCCAGTCGCCGGCCATTCCGGAGCGGGTCATCGAGCGTCCGCCCAGCGCAGAGCTGGCGCCCGACCAGCAGGATAGCGATTCCCTGCCGGATTACGATGTGCTGGACGCGATTCTGGTGCGCTACATCGAAGGGGACATGAGCGCCGAAGCCATCATTGCGGCGGGTTACGACGAGGACGATGTCTACAAGGTGGTGAAGCTGGTGGACCGCTGCGAGTACAAGCGTCGCCAGGCTCCGGTAGGTGTACGGGTCACGCCGCGTGGTTTCGGGCGTGACCGTCGTTACCCCATCGTCAATGGCTGGCAGCCGGGCGAGTAGCGCCTGCTGCCAGCCGCGACCAGCCCTAGGCCAGTACGGGAGGAGGTGCCAGGCAATGCTTGGCCATCTCCTCCGGTGCCACCGGCTTGCAGAAGTAGTAACCCTGATAGGCATGGCACTGGTGCGCGTTGAGATAGCGCCAGTGCTCGATGGTTTCCACACCTTCTGCAATCACATCAAGCCCCAGTGAACGCCCCATGGCAATGATGGTTTCGACGATGGCCATGTCGTCGGCGTCCTGATGAACATCGCGCACGAACGACTGGTCGATCTTGATCTGGTCCAGCGGCAGGCGCTTCAAGTACTGCAGCGAGGAGTATCCGGTGCCGAAGTCATCCATGGCAAAGCTGATGCCCAGCGCCTTGAGCTGGTGCATGCGCTCGATGGTGTCATCCACTTTGCCGATCACCGTGCTTTCGGTCAGTTCCAGCTTCAACCGATGGGCAGGGGCGCCGCTGAGCTCCAGCGCGGTGGCGACTTCCTCCACGAAACCGGGTTGCTGGAACTGCTTGGCACTGACGTTCACCGCCAGCACCAGATGCCGGGTGTGCTCCGTGGCCTGCCAGGCCGCCAACTGCTCACAGGCTGCGTGCAGTACCCAGCTGCCAATCGGCACGATCAGCCCGGTTTCCTCCGCCAGGGGGATGAACATGCCGGGGGAGACAAACCCTCGTTCCGGGTGCTGCCAGCGAATCAGCGCTTCGGCACCAATCGCCCGCCCTTGGTTATCTACCTGCATCTGATACACCAGCACGAACTCTTCCTGCTCGATGGCCAGGCGCAGGTCGCGCTCCAGCTCCGTGCGGCTTTCCAGCTGGGCTTGTACTTCAGGGTCATAAAAACGCAGGCCGTTCTGTCCGCCGCGCTTGGCCAGGTGTACCGCTGAGTTTGCATACTGGAACAGGCTGTCGATGCTCTCTTCCAGCCCTTTGAACAATACCAGGCCCTGGCTGACGTTGAGGAACTGCTGACGGCCTTCCAGGCAGTAAGGCTGGGTCAGAGTGTGACTCACCTGCTGGGCAAAGAACTCGGCTTTTTCGGCCGCTTTCAGCTGGTCTTCATCCAGGCCGTCCACGATGATGGCAAATTCGTCTCCGCTGAGTCGGCCAATCGTGCAGCCTTGGGGCTGCAGCGTTTCCAGCCGCTTGGCCATCTGCTTGATCAACTCATCCCCGGCGCGGTGGCCAATGCCATCGTTGATGCGCTTGAACTCGTCCACGTCCACATAAATCAGGCTGCCGTAGGTGCCCGTGTGCGCATTGGTTTCGAGCGAGTGCTGAAGGTGTTCACGCATCAAGCGCCAGTTGGGCAGCTCGGTAAGCGAATCGTAGTAGGCCAGTTGATGCACTTGCTGCTCGGCATGACGCCGCTGGTGCTCGGAGTCACGCAAGCTCAATAGCGAAGCGGCGATGCGCTGCAGGGTTCCGCTATGCTGCTGGCTGAGCCGCTCCACTGCCTGCATGTCCGGTAACTGATCCGAGCGCTTGGAAAGGGCGAGAATGGCATCGCCCACGATGACCAAGCGTTGATTGATCCGCCATGCCGCGATCATCGCCGCGCCCAGCAGTAGCGAGAACAGCCCAATGCCGGTCCAGAGAATGGAGTTGCGCTCGTGGGTCAGTGCCTGGTACGACTCGCGATGTCGATCACTGGCTCGCTGGGTCAGGGCTTCGAAAATCTGCTGAGAAAACAGGTTGAACGTCGTGAAGTACTGCTGGGCTTCACGTAGATAATAGCCAGCGTCTCCCTGATTCAAGGTGGCGGCTTCGTTCGCCATGTCCACAAAACGACGGTAATCGAAGAAGGCGCGCTGCAGAGTGTCCGCACTCTCGTGGCTGAGATCGTAGATCAGGGGTGAGGCCGCCAACTGGTCGATGCTCTGACCAATCCGGGAAAGCTCCAGATTGATGATGCCATACTCGGAATAACGCTGCATGGCACTCAGGTTGGTGTCGGTTGCCTGGCTGAGGACTTCGGTGACCCGCTGATGCAGGTCGCTCAACTGGCGGTCAAAGGTGGCCATTTGCACCAGCGTGTCCAAATCATTGGACTGCAGCTGATGGTTTTGCAGCGACTGCTCTTTCAACACCTGGGTGGCAAGCGCCAGCAGCAGCATGGCGGGTAACACCACCATCAGTACCGGTAGCAAGAACACCATAAACAGGCTTTGGGAAGGTTTCATGATAACCTCGAAGGGAAGGCAGTGGCCGTGATGCAGTGCATCACGGCCTGTCTAAATAGTTAACGGCAAAGCGCGCGTTTTATTTAGAAACTTTCCCACTCGGGCTCGGCCGAGGTCGTTTTCGAAGCGGGTAACGCCGGTGCCGTGGCGGCAGGGCGCTTCAGTTCTTGAGCCGGAGAGTGTTGCTGGCGGGAAGGCGTCGCGCCAGTGGCAGGCAGTTTGAACGCCCCCATGGCGTGGAGCAGCTGATGCGCGTTTTGGCGTAAGTTGTTGGCCGCCGTGGCGCTCTCATGAACCAGCGATGCGTTCTGTTGGGTCACCTGATCCATTTCGGTCACGGCTTGCCCGACTTCCTGCACGCCAGCACTCTGTTCAGCGCTGGCATGGCTGATTTCCTGCATGATGCTGGTCACCCGCTCGATGGCGTGGACGATGTCTTCGGTCGATTTGCTGGCCTCTTCTGCACGCTCGTTACCATGGTTGACGCGTTCGAGGTTGCTGCTGATCAAGTCATTGATTTCCCGGGCTGCATCGGCGCTGCGCTGGGCGAGTTTGCGCACCTCTTCGGCAACCACGGCAAAGCCTCGGCCATGTTCTCCCGCCCGTGCGGCTTCCACCGACGCATTCAAGGCCAGGATATTGGTCTGGAAAGCAATCGAGTCGATGGTGGAGATGATGCCGGCAATTTCCTGAGAGCTCTTGTTCAGGTCGTTCATGATGGCCACGACATGGTGCACCGCTTCACCGCCCTGGGTTGCCGTCTTCGAGGCGCTGGCAGCCTCATGACTGGCTTGCTCAGAGTTGTCGGCGTTCTGCTTCACAGTGCTGTTGAGCTGCTCCATGGCAGACGCCGTTTCTGCCAGTGCGCTGGCCTGCTCTTCGGTGCGGGACGCCAGGTCATTATTGCCTTCCGCGATCTGCTCGCTGTTGGAAGCGACCGCCTCGGCCGATGCGCGCACCTGCGTCACGATATCCTGGAGCTGCTTGGCCATGGCGACCTGGGAAGCCATGATGCTGCGTGTATCATTCTTCTTCACACGGCCTTTGGTCGCCAGCTCACCGCGCCCAATCGCTTCTGCAAATGCCTTGACTTCATAGGGTTCGGCGCCCAGCTCTCTGAGCAGCAGGCGTGACAGGAACACCGCAATCATGCTGCCAATCAACAGGGCAAACAGGGTCAGGCCCAGCATCTGCAATTGAAAACCTGAAGCCGTCGCGCGGGCATCCTCGGTGGTGACATTGTTGATCTGCTCTTGCAGGTCGATGAATTGATTGATGCGGCTCAACCACTCGCGGTAAGACGGCCCCGCTTGTTCGAGCATCAACGCCTGCGCCTGCTCGAACTGGTCAGCGTTCCTGGCATCGATCACTTGCTCCGACAGGGCCATGGTGGCAGTGGCCTGATCATTGATGCTGCTCAGCAGCGCCTGCTCTTGTGACGTGGCGGGGTACTGCTGGTTCAGGTCACGCATCTTGCTGATGGCAGTGTCGTAGAGGCCACGCAAACGGGTCAGCTCGTCTTGCAATGTGCCCAGGTTGCCGTTGCCTGCCGTGATGACCACGTCGCGCAACACGATCGCGCGATCATGCACACTGCCTCGCATGTCCACGGCGAATCGCTGCTTGGCTCCGTTGATATCGTTGATCTCGTTCAGGCTGCGGTCGATCTGGTTGACCTGATAGATACCAGCTGCTGTCAGCAGTACCAGCAATAGCAGGATCGTCGAGAAACCGGCGGTCAGTCGGGTGCTGATTTTCGTGCCGGCTAGGCGTTTATACAGGGATGGCATAAGGAAGCTCCTCAGGCGCCGTGCAGGCGCTTTATTATGTTCGGCGGGGCAATAATAGCGCCGCGTGAATATTTTGTACAATAATTGTATCGATATTGGTTTTTGAAAATCTAATCAAGTGCCTGTTAATTAAGATTTTGTGACAAAAACAAAAAAACCACGCCAAAGCGTGGTTAGATAAGGTGCATCGATTGTATAGCTTTTAAAAAGGGGTGGCTAGCACCCCGCTTCAACGTTAGTTACGGCCGCCGTTGTATTTGGGCACGAAGCGGCTGCCTTGAAGTTGCTCGTGATCGGGCGCATTTTCACGCAGCACGGCCAGGACTTCGCTGGCGCGATCTTGCATGCCCATGCCTTGGTAACCTTCTACCATGGTGGCCAGAGCATCCCGCGTGGCGTTGGATTCCGGATAGTTTTCAACGACCCAGCGACCGCGCTCGATGGCCGCGAGGAAGGCGCCACGACGCAGGTAGTAGTCGGCGACATGCAGCTCATGGCGAGCCAGCAGCTCACGCAGGTAGACGATACGTTGCTGGGCATCTGGGGCGTATTGGCTTTGCGGATAGCGTTGAATCAGCTCGCGGAAGTCGTTATAGGCATCCCGTGAGGCGCCCAGGTCGCGCTTGGAAATATCGATCAGGCGCAGGCGTTCCAGGCTGAAGCGCCCTGCTTGCCAAGCGGACAGCCCGCGCAGGTAGTAGGCGTAATCCACTTGCGGGTGGTCAGGGTGCAGGCGAATGAACCGGCTGGCTGCCGCGCGGGCCTCTTCCCAGTTACTGTTCTCGTAGTAGGCGTAGATCAGCTCGAGCTGGGCCTGTTCGGCATGAGGGCCAAACGGGTAGCGGGTGTCCAGGGCTTCCAGGCGCTCGATGGCGATAGGATAGCGATTGCTGTCGAGGGCCGTACGGGCCAGCTCATACAGCTCGCGCTCTTGAACACCGGCAAACTCGTCTTCGTCTTCCGGAGTGGTGTCATTGCTGGCACAGCCTGCTAACAGGGCAAGACTCAGGGCCAGGGCGCCAAAGCGGTTGGCAGCGGAAAAAACGCGCATCATCATCCTCGTTGCAAACAAGCCTCAATCACCGAAAAGCGACGATGGCCATAAGTAGAAATGGTAGAATAGGTCGCAGTCAGCCCACTATAAAACACCTGAGCGCAAAACGCAGGCTTGGCGACACTTTGCTGTAAGGGTTCAGCGGTGTCGTGTCATCCAGAAGTGGGCGTGTTTGTGTCATAAAGAGGTCATTCATGTCTCGAATTGTGGAAGCCACGCAGCGCGTCCCCGCCACCCTGGCGGGCGCACGCTTGGACCAAGCCGCCGCGGAGTTGTTCAGCGATTATTCCCGCGAGCGCTTGAAAGCGTGGATCAATGCGGGGGAACTCACGGTCGATGGGGCCCAGGCCAAGCCCAAGGCCAAGCTGCACGGTCACGAAGTGTTGGCGCTCCACGCCACCATCGAAGAAGACACTCGCTTTGCGCCCCAGGACATCGCTCTGGACATCGTTTATGAAGACGACGACGTCATGGTGGTCAACAAGCCTGCTGGGATGGTGGTACATCCTGCTGCAGGCAATCCCGACGGCACGCTGCTCAATGCGCTGCTGTTCCATCACCCTTCGCTGGCAGAAGTGCCCCGAGCGGGCATCGTCCATCGGCTGGACAAGGACACCACTGGCCTGATGATGGTGGCCAAGACCCTGCCCGCGCAAACGGCGCTGGTGGAGCAGCTTCAGGCGCGGACCGTGTCACGCCAGTACGATGCGGTCGTGCTCGGCAAGCCGGTGTCGGGCAGCACGATCGACGCCCCCATTGGGCGGCACCCGAAGGACCGCAAGCGTCAGGCCGTGACCGCCTCGGGCAAGCCGGCGGTGACGCATTTTCGTGTCGTCGAGCGGTTCCGCGCGCACACCCACGTGCGCTGCCAGTTGGAAACCGGGCGTACTCACCAGATACGCGTGCACATGTCTCATGCGCGTTTTCCGCTGGTGGGAGACCCGCTGTACAGCGGTCGCGCCAAGCTACCGCCGGGGGCAGCCGGGCCATTGAAGGAGATTCTGCGTGAATTTCCCCGTCAGGCGCTGCATGCGCGCCAGTTGAGCTTCGTCCACCCCGTCAGTGGAGAAACGCTGACCTTCAAGGCGGAGCTGCCTGACGATTTGCTGATGCTGCTGGATTATCTGCGTGAAGATAGCGAGACCATGCGATGAGCGATGCCATAGACCTGCGCCCCACGCTGCTGCGCCCTGATTGGGCGGCGCCTGCCAACATACAGGCCTTTGTGACCACCCGCGAGACAGGCCCCAGCCAGAACGACTTCGCGGCGTTCAACCCGGCGGCCCACGTGGGCGACAACGCCGACCACGTGGCGCTTTGTCGTCGGCTGCTGCACAAGGAAATCGGCGATAGCCGTCCGCTGCTGTGGCTCAATCAAACCCACGGGGCACGGGTGCAGCAGGAGTATCAGGAAGGCGTGCCAGAAGCCGATGCCTCGGTGGCCAGCAGCAGCGACTATGCTTGTGTGGTACTCACCGCCGACTGCCTGCCGGTGCTGTTCTGTAATCGGCAGGGTACCCAAGTGGCGGCGGCCCACGCCGGGTGGCGCGGGCTCGCCGGTGGCGTGCTGGAAGCCACGGTGGCAGCGATGAACTGCGACCCCGAAGACATTCTGGTGTGGCTTGGCCCGGCGATCTCCAATGCTCAGTTCGAGGTGGGCCCGGAAGTGTACGGCACCTTCGTGGCCATCCAGCCCGACACCGCAGAAGCCTTCGATCATAGCCCTTATCGCCTGGGCCATTACATGGCCGACCTGTACCGCCTGGCGCGCTTTCGCCTGGAGGCGTTGGGTATCCATCAGATCAGCGGTGGTCACTTCTGTACGGCCTGCGAGTCGCGCTTTTACTCTTATCGGCGGGATAACGGCAACACCGGCCGCATGGCAAGCGTGATCTGGATCAAGTGAGCCGTCGTTCAACGGCTGGTTAATATCGCACGCCTCTTGAAATGGCTATAACTGCCGCCATTTTACTTGTCAAGCTAATCGTCTTTAGCACGTTCAACGACAGGTTATCGGGATGCGCCGTGGGTCGAAACGCACGGCACCCCCCAGGAGGTACTCCATGCGATTCGATAAATTCACTGCCAAGTTGCAGGCCGCCATTGCCGAGGCTCAATCCCTCGCCGTGGGGCGTGGCCACAATCAACTCGACCCTGCCCATTTGCTGCTGGCGCTGCTCGATACGCGCGATACCGGCATCAAGGCGCTGATCGAAAAAGCAGAAGGCAGCAGTTCCCGGCTGCGCGACGGCTTGCAGCGCCAACTGGAAGACTTGCCCAAGGTCAGCCAGTTCGACGGCGAGGTCCAGCCTTCCCGGGAATTCGTCAAACTGATGAACCTGACCGACCGCGAAGCGCAAAAGCGCGGCGATCAGTTCATTGCCTCCGAGCTGGTGCTGCTGGCAGCGCTGGAAATGAACGGTGCCATCACCAAACTGCTCAAAGAGGCCGGGCTGACGCGCAAAAGTCTCGAGGCGGCCATCGACAGCCTGCGTGGCGGCTCCCGCGTTGACGACCCCAACGCCGAAGATCAGCGTGAAGCGCTGAACAAATATACCCTCGATCTGACCCAGCGAGCGCTAGAAGGCAAGCTCGACCCGGTGATCGGTCGTGACGACGAAATTCGTCGCACCATCCAGGTGTTGCAGCGCCGCACCAAGAACAACCCTGTACTGATCGGTGAGCCGGGCGTGGGCAAGACCGCCATCGTCGAAGGCCTGGCCCAGCGTATCGTCAATGGGGAGGTGCCCGAGGGCCTGAAGGAAAAGCGTGTGCTCTCGCTGGATATGGGGGCGTTGCTGGCGGGCGCGAAATTCCGCGGGGAATTCGAAGAGCGGCTGAAAGCCGTGCTCAAGGAGCTCTCCCAGGAAGAAGGTCGGGTGATCCTGTTCATCGACGAGCTGCATACCATGGTGGGCGCAGGCAAGGCGGAAGGTGCCATGGACGCTGGCAACATGCTCAAACCGGCGTTGGCCCGAGGCGAGCTGCACTGTGTCGGGGCCACCACGCTGGATGAGTATCGTCAGTACATCGAAAAAGACGCGGCCCTGGAACGGCGCTTCCAGAAAGTGCTGGTGGATGAGCCCTCTGAAGCGGATACCGTGGCCATCCTGCGTGGCTTGAAAGAGCGTTACGAAGTTCACCACGGTGTCGATATCACCGACTCGGCCATCATCGCGGCGGCCAAACTCTCGACCCGTTACATCACCGACCGCCAGCTGCCGGACAAGGCCATCGACCTGATCGACGAGGCTGCATCGCGCATTCGTATGGAGCTGGACTCCAAGCCGGAGGAGATGGACCGTCTCGACCGCCGCCTGATCCAGCTCAAGATGGAGCGGGAGGCGCTCAAGAAAGAGACCGACGACGCCACGAAAAAGCGTCTGGAAGCCCTCAATCAGCACATCCATGAGCTGGAGCGCGAGTACGCCGACCTGGATGAGATCTGGAAGGCGGAAAAGGCCAGCATTCAGGGTGCAGCGCAGTTCAAGGCCGAGCTGGAGCAGGCGCGTATCGACCTCGAACAGGCGCGCCGCCAGGGGGATCTTGGGCGCATGTCGGAGCTGCAGTACGGCAAGATTCCCGCGCTGGAAAAAAAGATCAGCGAAGTGGGTGAGGGTGAAGCCGATACCACCAGCCATCAGCTGCTGCGCTCCAACGTGACGGAAGAGGAGATTGCCGAAGTCGTGTCCCGCTGGACCGGCATCCCGGTGTCCAAAATGCTCGAAGGCGAGCGTGACAAGCTGCTGCGCATGGAAGATGCCCTGCACGAGCGGGTCATCGGTCAGCACGAAGCCGTGGAAGCAGTGGCCAACGCGGTGCGGCGTTCCCGGGCGGGTCTCTCCGACCCCAACCGCCCCAACGGTTCGTTCCTGTTTCTGGGCCCCACTGGGGTGGGCAAGACCGAGCTGTGCAAGTCGCTGGCCAATTTCCTGTTCGATACCGAAGAGGCCATGGTGCGCATCGATATGTCCGAGTTCATGGAGAAGCACTCCGTGGCCCGTCTCATTGGCGCACCGCCTGGCTACGTCGGCTATGAAGAGGGCGGTTATCTGACCGAAGCGGTGCGCCGCAAGCCGTACTCGGTGCTGCTGCTGGATGAGGTGGAAAAAGCCCATCCGGATGTGTTCAACATCCTGCTCCAGGTGCTGGAAGATGGGCGCTTGACCGATGGTCAGGGGCGTACCGTGGACTTCCGCAATACGGTCATCGTCATGACCTCCAACCTGGGCTCGGACATCATCCAGCGCATGGGAGGCGACACCAGCAGTGACGACGGCAGCGACTACGAGTTGATGAAGCAGGCAGTCATGGAAGTAGTGGGCAATCACTTCCGCCCTGAGTTGATCAACCGCATCGATGAAGTGGTGGTGTTCCATGCCCTTGGCCAGGAGCAGATTCAAGCGATTGCCGGGATTCAACTGGAGCGCCTGAAGGCTCGCCTGGCAGAGCACGATCTGAGCCTGGAAATCAGTGACGACGCCATGGCGCAGTTGGCGGTGGTTGGCTTTGACCCCGTATTTGGCGCGCGGCCGCTGAAACGTGCCATCCAGAGCCGCATCGAAAACCCGCTGGCGCAGGATCTGCTGGCTGGCAAGTACGCCCCGGGCGATACCATTCGCATCAGCGCGGGTGAAGGCAAGCTGATCTTTGGCTGATCCCGGAAGGGCTTGCTGCGCAATCAAATAGGGCGAATGCCCCGTCAGTGACGCTGGCGGGGCATTTTTTTGCAGCGACTGCGACCTTTGTTGCGTTTGCTCGGATAGGTGGTTGACACGCCAAGGGCGCTAATGGAATCTTGTGGGTTCCTGATTTGCGGGCGCGGAACCAGCGGGCAATCCCTCATCACCGCGCGAAGGGTAGGCTCACGCCTCTACCCGCCGAAGGACTTCCGGGCTCGGGCTAACCGCCTGACCTGGCCAACGCCCCGACACGGCAAACCGCCGTGTAAGGGAGGCACGCGTCAAGCTCGCCACGTCCAGACAGGCCATGGTGACCAGCAACGCGTGCTCCCGATGAGAGTGCAGGCCCTAACCGGGCCATATTGCCAGGGTTTGGCATCAGGTGCCGGCATGGGCCGGCAGCGGCATACCGCCGCACTCGACCCCGCAGGATGTCCTGCGGATCGCACTCGAGACCTCCAGGGGAGAAACACAGTGGAACTGCTTTCCGGCGCAGACATGATCGCCCGCTTCTTGCAAGATGAGGGCGTAGAGTACATTTATGGTTATCCCGGTGGTGCGGCACTGCATATTTACGATGCGCTGTTCCGCCAGGACAAAGTGAAGCACATCCTCGTGCGTCACGAGCAAGCGGCCACCCACGCGGCTGACGGCTATGCCCGTGCCTCCGGCAAGCCCGGCGTGGTGCTGGTGACGTCCGGCCCCGGTGCGACCAACGCAGTCACGGGTATCGCGACTGCCTACATGGACTCCATTCCCATGGTCGTGCTGTGTGGTCAGGTCATGAGCCACCTGATTGGTGACGACGCCTTCCAGGAAACCGATATCGTCGGCGTGACCCGGCCCATCGTGAAGCACAGCTTCTCGATTCGTCACCCTTCTGACATTCCGGAAGTGCTGAAAAAGGCCTTCTACCTGGCCTCTACCGGCCGCCCCGGCCCCGTGGTCGTCGATATTCCCAAGGACATGACCGCGCCCACCGAGCGCTACGAGTACGTGTACCCGAAGAAGGTCAAACTGCGCTCCTACAATCCGGTGACCCGTGGGCATACCGGGCAAATCAAGAAAGCCGTCGAGATGATGCTGAAGGCCAAGCGCCCGGTGTTCTACACCGGCGGTGGTGTGGTTACCGGCAAGGCCAGCGAAGGCTTGACCGATCTGGTGAAGCAGCTTGGTTTCCCGATCACCACCACGCTGATGGGCATTGGCGCTTACCCGCAAAGCGACCGCCAGTGCCTGGGTTGGTTGGGCATGCACGGCTCGTACGAGTCCAACATGGCCATGCACCACGCGGACCTGATCATTGCCATCGGCGCACGTTTCGACGACCGCGTGACCAACAACACGTCGAAATTCTGCCCCACGGCCAAGATCATCCATGTGGATGTCGATCCCAGCTCGGTCTCCAAGACCGTGCGTGCCGACGTGCCCATCGTCGGTCCAGCCGCCAGCGTCATCAACGAGATGATCAGCCTGGTGCAGGGGCACGAGATCGCCCACCCCGAAGCGTTGACCGACTGGTGGCAGAAGATCGACGGCTGGCGGGCCGAACGGGAAGGCAAGCTCTATGAGCCCTCCAAGCCCGGCGAGGCGCTGAAGCCCCAGGAAGTCATCGAGGCGCTGTGTCGCGTCACTCGGGGCGAGGCGTACGTCACCACCGACGTGGGCCAGCACCAGATGTTTGCTGCGCAGTACTATAAGTTCGACAAGCCCAACCGCCTGATTACCTCCGGTGGCCTGGGCACCATGGGCTTCGGCTTTCCGGCCGCCATGGGCATCAAGCAGAACTTCCCCGAAGACGACGTGGTATGTGTCACGGGGGAAGGCAGCTTCCAGATGATGATGCAGGAGCTTTCCACCTGTAAGCAGTACGGGGTGGGGGTCAAGATCGTCAACCTGAACAACGCGTCGCTGGGGATGGTGCGCCAGTGGCAGGACTTGAACTACAAGTCCCGCCATGCGCACTCCTACATGGAGTCGTTGCCCGACTTCCATATGCTGATCGAAGCTTACGGGTTTACCGCCATCACGGTCACTACCCTGGACGAACTGGAGCCAGCGCTGGAGCGTGCCTTTGCCAACAAGCATGAGCTGGTATTCCTGGACGTGAAGGTCGACCCCTTTGAGCACGTTTACCCGATGCAAGTGCCGTTAGGCGCGATGCGTGACATGCTGCTGTCCAAAACGGAGCGTACCTGATGCGTCATATCATCTCGATTCTGATGGAAAACGAACCGGGTGCGCTGTCACGTGTAGTCGGGTTGTTCTCTCAGCGTAACTTCAACATCGAAACGCTGAACGTAGCACCGACGGAAGACCCGTCGCTGTCACGCTTGACGGTCACCACCATCGGTGACGACCGGGTGATCGAGCAGATCACCAAGCACCTCAACAAGCTGATCGACGTGGTGAAGCTGGTCGACCTGACCGAAGGTAACCACATCGAGCGGGAATTGATGCTGGTGAAGGTCAAGGCGCTGGGCGCTGCCCGTGATGAAGTGAAGCGTACCGTGGATATCTTCCGTGCCCAGGTCGTGGACGTGACACCGAGCCTCTACACCGTTCAGATCACCGGCGATGCCTCCAAACTGGATGCTTTCCTGCAGGCCATGGCGCCGGTGGGCATTCTGGAAGTGGCGCGCACGGGCGTCTCCGGCATTGCCCGCGGTGACAAGGTGCTGTCGCTCTGATCGCGCGTTAGTACCCACCCAAAACCGCCCTTCGCCGGGCGGTTTTTTTGTTTTTGGGTGGCGCCAGGCGGATGCCTCTAGCGAGGTGCCACCGTGGTCCAGAAAGCATCGATCATGGGATTCTGCAGCCGCCGGTTCAGCACGCACAGGCCGACATCGTAGTGGGGCAGCTCGGGCTTGACGTTGAGTACCTGCACACGCTCTGCCAGCGGGCTGTTGTCCAGCACGATACGCGGCACCACACCGACCCCAAACCCTAGCCCCACCATGCTGACGATGGCCTCATGTCCCGCCACCTGGGCATAGATGCGGGGCGCGATGCCCATGGCCTTGAACCAGGTGTTGGCGTACTCCCGCGACAGGCCCGCCTCCGACAGAATCATGGGCACATGCCGCCACTGTTCGGCGGTCGAGCTTTCCGGATGGCTAGGCAGCCAGGCATGGGTTTCCGTCGGGGCGATGAACAACAGCGGCGAGCGGGTGAGCGACTTGAACGCCAGGGCGCTGGGAGGAATGCGAGGCCTGGGCGTAATGGCCATGTCATCGGCCCCTTCCAGTACGCGGTTCATGGCGTCTGCCGGGTCACCCGTATGCAGCTTGAGCTCGATGCCGGGGTGGCGTACCCGCACATCGCTCAACAGCTCATACAAAAAGCTGTAGCTGGCGGTGACCGAGCAGTAGATGCTGATTTCCCCGCTGAGCTGTGTCGCGCTGGTGGCCAGCGTGCGCTTTTGGGTTTCCCACTGCTCCAGCGTCTCCTTGGCGTAGCGCAGGAAGGCGATCCCTTGCGGGGTCAGCGTGACATGCCGGTTGTCGCGTTCAAACAGGCGGGTGCCCAGCTCGCTCTCCACCTGTTGAATCGAGCGGCTCAAAGTGGAAGGGCTGATATGGCACAGCTCGCTGGCGCGCCCGAAATGCAGCGTATCCGCCAGAGTGACCATGTGCTTGAGAAGACGAAAATCCATGGGGTCAATGCCCTGAGTGTGATTTCATTTTATGAAATAGTATGTTGCAAATATAGCGTTTTACGCAATGGTGCTGCTGGCGTAGAGTGACCTCAACGCCAAATCCCAGTGCTGCACTAGACGGCACGGGTGGCCATCAACGCTGACACATACACGATAACGATCTGATTCAACCGATTTCTGGAGTCTCGCCATGCACGTTTACTACGATAAAGATTGCGACCTTTCCCTCATTCAGGCCAAGAAAGTCACCATCGTCGGCTACGGTTCTCAGGGCCATGCCCACGCCAACAACCTGAAAGAGTCGGGTGTCGATGTCACCGTAGCGCTGCGCAAAGGCTCCTCGTCTGCGGCGAAAGCAGAAGCGGCAGGCCTGAAAGTCGCCAGCGTACCGGAAGCGTGCAAGACCGCTGACGTCGTCATGATTCTGGCGCCGGACGAAAACCAGAAAGCCATCTACGAGCAGGAAGTCGAGCCGAATCTGAAAGAAGGCGCGACCCTGGCGTTTGCCCACGGTTTCAACATCCACTACAACCAGATCGAGCCGCGTAAAGACCTCGACGTGATCATGATCGCGCCGAAAGCACCGGGCCACACCGTGCGCTCCGAGTTCGTCAAGGGCGGCGGTATTCCCGACCTGATCGCGATCCACCAGGACGCCTCTGGCAACGCCAAAGAGCTGGCGCTCTCTTACGCTGCAGGCGTTGGCGGTGGCCGCAGCGGTATCATCGAGACGACCTTCAAGGATGAAACCGAAACGGACCTGTTCGGCGAGCAGGCGGTCCTTTGTGGTGGTGCGGTCGAGCTGGTGAAAGCCGGTTTCGAAACCCTCACCGAAGCAGGTTACGCACCGGAAATGGCCTACTTCGAGTGTCTGCACGAACTCAAGCTGATCGTCGACCTGATGTACGAAGGCGGCATTGCCAACATGAACTACTCCATCTCCAACAATGCGGAGTATGGCGAGTACGTGACCGGCCCTGAGGTGATCAACGACGAGTCTCGCGCTGCAATGCGCAATGCACTCAAGCGCATCCAGACCGGCGAGTACGCCAAGATGTTCATCCAGGAAGGCAACACCAACTATCCGTCCATGACTGCACGCCGTCGCCTGAATGCCGAGCACGAAATCGAGCAGGTGGGTGCCAAGCTGCGCGGCATGATGCCGTGGATTGCTGCCAACCAGCTGGTCGACAAGTCCAAAAACTGATCGACCACCGTCATGAAAACGCCCCGAAGCGCCTCTGCGTGCTTCGGGGCGTTTTGCATTCCGGCTGTCAGGACTGGTCGGCAAGGGTTCACCGTGTAGAATGAGAAGGGTTCACTTGTGAATGTGACTTCACTCTAAATGGATGACACTTATGACTCAGGATGCTCGCGACCCAGAGCAGGAATCGCTCCCTTCGTCCGCTGCAGGCGCGGACAGCGCGGCTACTCCTTCGTCGAAGGAAGAGGACATCGTGCGGAACGAGGATCTTGCCGCTGCTTTTCTTCGTGAAACCGAAGTCGTGGAGGAGGCCGTCGAAAACGGCAAGAAGATTCGCCGCAAGGGCATCTACCTGCTGCCCAACCTGTTTACCACGTCGGCACTGTTTTCTGGTTTCTTTGCCGTGGTGGCCGGGATCAATGGCGAGTTCACGTCGGCAGCGGTGGCCATCTTCATCGCCATGGTGCTGGATGGCCTGGATGGTCGCGTGGCGCGTATGACCAATACGCAAAGCGCTTTCGGGGCCGAGTACGACAGCCTGTCGGACATGATCTCGTTCGGCATGGCGCCTGCCCTGGTCGCCTTTACCTGGATACTGCAAGATATCGGCAAGACCGGCTGGGTGGTGGCCTTTCTCTATGTGGCATGTGCTGCCCTGCGCCTGGCCCGCTTCAACGTACAGATCGGCAGCGTCGACAAAAAGTGGTTCATCGGCTTGCCCAGCCCTTCGGCTGCGGCGCTGGTCGCCGCCAGCGTGTGGACATTCCACAGCTTCGACGCCGATGCCTTCGGCTTCAAGCTGCTGATGCTGCTGGTAGTGGGCGCGGCGGGTATTCTCATGGTGAGTAACATCCGCTACTACAGCTTCAAGGACCTGGACTTCAAGAAGCCCGTGCCCTTCGTGGTGCTGTTGGCGGTGGTGCTTGGATTCGTGATGATCTCGGTACAGCCCTCGGTCATGTTGCTGTTGCTGTTTGGTGCCTACGTCTGCTCGGGGCCGGTGCTGGCCGTCATGCGCAAGGCCAAGCCCAAACACTGAGCTGAAATTATTTTACAAAAGCCCTTGCCAACCCGGCAGCGAATCCGTAAAGTACGCATCCGCTGCCGGGGACGCCAAGCGTTACCAGCGGTGAAGAAGGTTGAAAAACCTTCGGTTTGTCAGGAAGTTAGCGTCATCTGTTGGTTGGATTGATCGCTCGCTTCACTCGCTGAAAACAGCCCTTGACAAACACCACGGAATGCGTAGAATACGCCTTCCTCGCTGAGGCAACACGGTTCAGGTCACCGAGCCAGTCACAGCGAAATGATGACAGTAGTATCGCTCTTTAACAATTTGATCAGGTAATTCATGTGGGCGCTTGCCGATGAGGGTGAATCATCACCTAATATCAAGGCAGGCGAACACCAAGATACTCTTCGGAGTATCGCAGTGAATTCGTTTGAACCTTGAGCCAAGTTTGATCCGCTTTTGTTGCCTTCGGGCAGCGAGTAAGGATCGCATTGATCTTAAACTGAAGAGTTTGATCATGGCTCAGATTGAACGCTGGCGGCAGGCCTAACACATGCAAGTCGAGCGGTAACAGGGGTAGCTTGCTACCCGCTGACGAGCGGCGGACGGGTGAGTAATGCATAGGAATCTGCCCGATAGTGGGGGATAACCTGGGGAAACCCAGGCTAATACCGCATACGTCCTACGGGAGAAAGGGGGCTCCGGCTCCCGCTATCGGATGAGCCTATGTCGGATTAGCTAGTTGGTGAGGTAAAGGCTCACCAAGGCGACGATCCGTAGCTGGTCTGAGAGGATGATCAGCCACATCGGGACTGAGACACGGCCCGAACTCCTACGGGAGGCAGCAGTGGGGAATATTGGACAATGGGGGGAACCCTGATCCAGCCATGCCGCGTGTGTGAAGAAGGCCCTCGGGTTGTAAAGCACTTTCAGTGAGGAAGAACGCCTGGTGGTTAATACCCATCAGGAAAGACATCACTCACAGAAGAAGCACCGGCTAACTCCGTGCCAGCAGCCGCGGTAATACGGAGGGTGCGAGCGTTAATCGGAATTACTGGGCGTAAAGCGCGCGTAGGTGGCTTGATAAGCCGGTTGTGAAAGCCCCGGGCTCAACCTGGGAACGGCATCCGGAACTGTCAAGCTAGAGTGCAGGAGAGGAAGGTAGAATTCCCGGTGTAGCGGTGAAATGCGTAGAGATCGGGAGGAATACCAGTGGCGAAGGCGGCCTTCTGGACTGACACTGACACTGAGGTGCGAAAGCGTGGGTAGCAAACAGGATTAGATACCCTGGTAGTCCACGCCGTAAACGATGTCGACCAGCCGTTGGGTGCCTAGCGCACTTTGTGGCGAAGTTAACGCGATAAGTCGACCGCCTGGGGAGTACGGCCGCAAGGTTAAAACTCAAATGAATTGACGGGGGCCCGCACAAGCGGTGGAGCATGTGGTTTAATTCGATGCAACGCGAAGAACCTTACCTACTCTTGACATCCTGCGAATTCGGTAGAGATACCTTAGTGCCTTCGGGAACGCAGAGACAGGTGCTGCATGGCTGTCGTCAGCTCGTGTTGTGAAATGTTGGGTTAAGTCCCGTAACGAGCGCAACCCTTGTCCTTATTTGCCAGCGCGTAATGGCGGGAACTCTAAGGAGACTGCCGGTGACAAACCGGAGGAAGGTGGGGACGACGTCAAGTCATCATGGCCCTTACGAGTAGGGCTACACACGTGCTACAATGGTCGGTACAAAGGGTTGCCAACTCGCGAGAGTGAGCCAATCCCGAAAAGCCGATCTCAGTCCGGATCGGAGTCTGCAACTCGACTCCGTGAAGTCGGAATCGCTAGTAATCGTGGATCAGAATGCCACGGTGAATACGTTCCCGGGCCTTGTACACACCGCCCGTCACACCATGGGAGTGGACTGCACCAGAAGTGGTTAGCCTAACGCAAGAGGGCGATCACCACGGTGTGGTTCATGACTGGGGTGAAGTCGTAACAAGGTAGCCGTAGGGGAACCTGCGGCTGGATCACCTCCTTAAACGATGTCTTCCCCTCGCGGCAAGCGCTCACAATGAATTACCTGATCAGAATGCTGTTGATGAGCAGTGATAAGCGCTCTTTCACGTTAAAAAAGAAGAAAAGACCTTTCTTTTTCTTTTAAAGTTGAAAACACGGTCCGTTTATCACTGCTTATAGCAGTCGCTCTTTAACAATGTATATCATGCTGACAGAAACGCGTTGAACGCGTTTCTACGTAAATTGTATTGTGATACGTCTCAAGCGTATCCGGCAATCGTTATCATTGCGAACCCCAGACTCCTTCGGGTTATAGGGTCAAGCAATGAAGCGCACACGGTGGATGCCTAGGCAGCCAGAGGCGATGAAAGACGTGGTAGCCTGCGATAAGGTTCGGTGAGGTGGCAAACGACCTGCGACCCGGACATCTCTGAATGGGGAAACCCACTCATCACAAGATGAGTATCTTGCGCTGAATACATAGGCGTAAGAGGCGAACCAGGGGAACTGAAACATCTAAGTACCCTGAGGAAAAGAAATCAACCGAGATTCCCCTAGTAGCGGCGAGCGAACGGGGACCAGCCCTTAAGCGTGTGACGGATTAGACGAACAGATTGGGAAGTCTGGCCATAGCGGGTGATAGCCCCGTAGTCGAAAATCTGATCACGTGAAATCGAGTAGGTCGGGGCACGAGAAACCTTGACTGAAGACGGGGGGACCATCCTCCAAGGCTAAATACTCCTGGCTGACCGATAGTGAACCAGTACCGTGAGGGAAAGGCGAAAAGAACCCCGGAGAGGGGAGTGAAATAGATCCTGAAACCGTGTGCGTACAAGCAGTAGGAGCAGACTTGTTCTGTGACTGCGTACCTTTTGTATAATGGGTCAGCGACTTATATTCAGTGGCGAGGTTAACCGTATAGGGGAGCCGTAGGGAAACCGAGTCTTAACTGGGCGACACAGTCGCTGGATATAGACCCGAAACCGAGCGATCTATCCATGAGCAGGGTGAAGGTTGAGTAACATCAACTGGAGGCCCGAACCAGGATCTGTTGAAAAAGATTTGGATGACTTGTGGATCGGAGTGAAAGGCTAATCAAGCTCGGAGATAGCTGGTTCTCCTCGAAAGCTATTTAGGTAGCGCCTCACGTATCACCGCCGGGGGTAGAGCACTGTTTCGGCTAGGGGGTCATCCCGACTTACCAACCCGAGGCAAACTCCGAATACCGGTGAGTGCAAGCGTGGGAGACACACGGCGGGTGCTAACGTCCGTCGTGAAAAGGGAAACAACCCAGACCGTCAGCTAAGGTCCCCAAATCCTGGTTAAGTGGGAAACGATGTGGGAAGGCTCAGACAGCTAGGAGGTTGGCTTAGAAGCAGCCATCCTTTAAAGAAAGCGTAATAGCTCACTAGTCGAGTCGGCCTGCGCGGAAGATGTAACGGGGCTAAACCAGGTACCGAAGCTACGGGTTCATCCTTACGGATGAGCGGTAGAGGAGCGTCGTGTAAGCCGATGAAGGTGTGTTGAGAAGCATGCTGGAGGTATCACGAGTGCGAATGCTGACATGAGTAACGATAAAGGGAGTGAAAAACTCCCTCGCCGGAAGACCAAGGGTTTCTGTTCGACGCTAATCGGAGCAGAGTGAGTCGGCCCCTAAGGCGAGGCCGAAAGGCGTAGTCGATGGGAAACGGGTCAATATTCCCGTACCGGACATGATTGCGATGGGGGGACGGAGAAGGCTAGGTGAGCCAGGCGTTGGTTGTCCTGGTGAAAGTGAGTAGGCTTGGGTCTCAGGTAAATCCGGGACCCTCCAAGGCCGAGACACGAAACGAAGACACTACGGTGTCGAAGTCATTGATGCCACGCTTCCAGGAAAAGCCTCTAAGCTTCAGATCATGTGCGACCGTACCCCAAACCGACACAGGTGGTCAGGGTGAGAATCCCAAGGCGCTTGAGAGAACTCGGGTGAAGGAACTAGGCAAAATGGTGCCGTAACTTCGGGAGAAGGCACGCCGGCGTAGGGTGACGAGACTTGCTCTCCAAGCCCGAACCGGTCGAAGATACCAGGTGGCTGCAACTGTTTAGTAAAAACACAGCACTCTGCCAACTCGCAAGAGGACGTATAGGGTGTGACGCCTGCCCGGTGCCGGAAGGTTAAGTGATGGTGTTAGGCCTCGGCCGAAGCTCTTGATCGAAGCCCCGGTAAACGGCGGCCGTAACTATAACGGTCCTAAGGTAGCGAAATTCCTTGTCGGGTAAGTTCCGACCTGCACGAATGGCGTAATGATGGCCACGCTGTCTCCACCCGAGACTCAGTGAAATTGAAATCGCCGTGAAGATGCGGTGTACCCGCGGCTAGACGGAAAGACCCCGTGAACCTTTACTATAGCTTCACACTGGACGCTGATGTTGCCTGTGTAGGATAGCTGGGAGGCTTTGAACCTCGGACGCCAGTTCGAGGGGAGCCAACCTTGAAATACCAGCCTGGCATCATTGGCGTTCTCACTCAGGTCCGTGATCCGGATCGAGGACAGTGTGTGGTGGGTAGTTTGACTGGGGCGGTCTCCTCCCAAAGCGTAACGGAGGAGCACGAAGGTACCCTCAGCACGGTCGGACATCGTGCAATGAGTGCAAGAGCATAAGGGTGCTTGACTGCGAGACAGACACGTCGAGCAGGTGCGAAAGCAGGTTCTAGTGATCCGGTGGTTCTGTATGGAAGGGCCATCGCTCAACGGATAAAAGGTACTCCGGGGATAACAGGCTGATACCGCCCAAGAGTTCACATCGACGGCGGTGTTTGGCACCTCGATGTCGGCTCATCACATCCTGGGGCTGAAGTCGGTCCCAAGGGTATGGCTGTTCGCCATTTAAAGTGGTACGCGAGCTGGGTTTAGAACGTCGTGAGACAGTTCGGTCCCTATCTGCCGTGGGCGTTGGATGTTTGAGAAGAGCTGCTCCTAGTACGAGAGGACCGGAGTGGACGACCCTCTGGTGTTCCGGTTGTCACGCCAGTGGCATTGCCGGGTAGCTATGGTCGGACGGGATAACCGCTGAAAGCATCTAAGCGGGAAGCCCCCTTCAAGATGAGACATCCCTGAGGCCTAGAGCCTCCTGAAGGGCCCAGCGAGACCAGCTGGTTGATAGGCACGGTGTGGAAGCGCTGCAAGGCGTTGAGCTAACGTGTACTAATGGCCCGTGAGGCTTGACCCTATAACACCCAAGGGGTCTGGTCGTGATGATAACGAAGAGTGTGAATGCACTCGCAACACCGGATATGCCGCAGTGAGCCCAAGGGCTTGCTGACAAGAGACGCACACAATACACGTCAAAAACACCTCAGCATGATATGCATTACCTGTTACGCCTGACGACCATAGCACGCGTGAACCACCTGATCCCATGCCGAACTCAGAAGTGAAACCGCTTAGCGCCGATGGTAGTGTGGGGTCTCCCCATGTGAGAGTAGGTCATCGTCAGGCACTTATATCGTAGAAAGCCCCGAGCACATTGTGTTCGGGGCTTTTTGCTGTGCGTTGCATACGTCGAAACACCCAGCCAAAGGCTGGGTGTGAGCATCGTCAGGCGCAGAGCGTTTCCATGGCTTCGATAAAGCTGTCCATTTCGTCGTCCGTGCCGATGGTAATGCGCAGAAAGTTGTTCAGCGCCTCGGTGTTGAAGTGCCTGACCAGAATGCCACGCTCACGCAGGCCAGCGAAGAGCTGGGCGCCTTCATGGTGAGGGTGCTGGGCGAACAGGAAGTTGGCCTTGGAAGGCAATACCTCGAATCCAAGCCGCTCCAGGCGCTGGCGGGTACGCTCCCGGGTGGCGATCACGTTATTGCGGCAGGCGTCGAAGTGTTCGGTATCCTTCAGGGCTTCGATGCCCACCAGGCTGGCCAGACTATCTACGGGGTAAGAGTTGAAGGAGTCCTTGACCCGCTGCAGGCCTTCGATCAGCTCGCTGGAGCCAATCGCATAGCCCAGCCTCAAGCCTGCCAGGCTACGTGACTTGGAGAACGTGCCCGTGACCAGCAGGTTCGGGTAGCGGCTAATAAGCGACACGGCGCTGTCAGCGCCGAAATCCACATACGCCTCATCCACCAGCACCACGCGCTCGGTGACTTTCTGCAGAAGCGCCTCGATGGCTTCCAGCGGGTGAGCATGGCCCGTGGGGGCGTTAGGGTTGGCAAAGATGACGCCGCTTCGCTCACTCGCGCTGGCCAACGCATCCATATCCACTTCCCACTGGGCATTCAAGGGATGCTTGCGCAGCTCTACGCCGTAAAGGTTGGCATATACCGGATAGAAACTGTAGGTGATGCTGGGTACATCGAGAGGTGCCCCTTGGCAAAAAAACGCCTGAAATGCGAAGGCCAGGACTTCATCGGAGCCGTTGCCCACGAAGGTTTCCGCGACGCTGACGCCGTAGCGGCTGGCCAGGGTTTCACGCAGCGCCAGTGAGGTAGGGTCGGGGTAGAGTCGTAAATGATCGGTAGGGTATTGGGCCAGCGCCTGGCTGACACCAGGAGCCGGGGGGTAGGGGTTCTCGTTGGTGTTGAGCTTGATCACGCGCTCGCGGGGCTGTTCGCCGGGAATATACGGGGTAAGATCCCTGACGGCAGGGCTCCAGTATTGGCTCATGGGGGTAACCTGATTGTGCGGATGTGAATATCCCCATGGTCGCCTGATGGCCGCAAGAGCGCAAGCATTCCCATTGGCCGCGATTCGGCCCATACTTCTCCTGTGAAGGGGTGGGCGTCGCACCTTGTAGCGGTTATGCTGTCATAAGCGCGCGAAAGAAATGTATGTCCAACACCATAAGGAGACACGCAATGCAATTCAGGAGTTTGCTAGCCGGTTCGGCTATGTTGGCACTGCTGGCGGGCTGCGCAGCTGGCCCGACGGATCAGCGCGACGACGCAGGCATGAGCGCCTCACAGGCTAACTACCAGGGTACTCTGCCCTGCCGTAACTGTGACGGCATTGACCTGGATGTGACCATGCAGGGTGAAGAAATGGCCGCTCCGGAAGAGCGTACCTTTACCTTGAATGCGACTTACCGCAACCACCCCCAGACACCGCCCGATGAAAACTACGCCGGTAACTGGGAAGTGCTGACGGGTACGCCTGCCGACCCCGACG
Source organism: Halomonas sp. NyZ770 (assembly GCF_020616575.1). Lineage (NCBI taxonomy): Bacteria > Pseudomonadati > Pseudomonadota > Gammaproteobacteria > Oceanospirillales > Halomonadaceae > Halomonas > Halomonas sp. NyZ770. The sequence continues at coordinate 510,553 of NZ_CP085143.1, forward strand.
CGACGGTCTACGAACTGACACCGGACGGTGACGGCCAGATCTACTACTTCCAGCGGATCGACGAGCGTACGCTCGAGCTGATCGACCCGGAGCGTCGTCGCTTTGAAAACGGCGAGATGCTGCAACTGCGTCGCCAGTAATCGCTGAGCGCATCGCATCAAGGCGGCCATTGGCCGCCTTTTGTATGTCTGGCGGTGGTGAAACAGTAGCAATGACGGTCGTTACAACCGTCTTAACGACCGTCGCAACAACCGTTGTAACAACCGTTGCAACAACAGTGGCAAGTACAGTCATGCGAGACAGGAGCGGCTAGCGGTGGCAAAAGCAAAGAGCGCCTTTGTGTGTACCGAGTGTGGTGCCGAGTATCGCAAGTGGCAGGGGCAGTGCACCAGCTGTCAGGAGTGGAATACGCTCAGTGAGATCCGGTTGACCAGTGCGCGGCCTGGCAGCGGAACGACGGCGACCGGGCGCGCTGGCTATGCGGGCAACCTATCGAAGGAAGTCGTGGACCTCAGTAACGTCGACCTCAGCGAAGTGCCACGGTTGACCTCCACCTTTGCCGAGTTCGACCGTGTATTGGGAGGCGGCCTGGTACCGGGCTCGGCCGTGCTGCTGGGCGGGAACCCTGGGGCAGGCAAGTCGACGCTGCTGCTGCAAACGGCCTGCAAGCTGGCTCAGCAACGCCGCATCCTCTATGTGACCGGCGAGGAGTCGCTTTCCCAGGTCGCCATGCGAGCGCATCGCCTGCAGCTTCCCACCAACGGCTTGAAAATGTTGGCGGAAACCAGCGTCGAGACCATTCTGGCCGTTGCCGAGCGTGAAAAGCCCGAGATTCTGGTCATCGACTCGATTCAGACCATGCACCTGGAGGATATCAGCTCGGCGCCCGGCGGCGTGGCGCAGGTGCGCGAGTCTGCCGCAGCGCTGACCCGCTTTGCCAAGCAGACGAACACCGTGCTGCTGCTGGTGGGGCATGTCACCAAGGATGGCACCCTGGCAGGCCCCAAGGTGCTCGAGCACATGATCGATGCCTCGCTGCTGCTGGAGGGCGGGGCGGACTCGCGGTTTCGCACCCTGCGTGGCCAGAAGAACCGCTTCGGCGCGGTGAACGAGCTGGGCGTGTTCGCCATGCTGGAGCAGGGCTTGAAGGAAGTGAAAAACCCCAGTGCCATCTTCCTGTCGCGCCAGGAAGAGCAGGCTCCCGGCAGCCTGGTGATGGTGGTATGGGAAGGCACGCGGCCGATACTGGTGGAAGTGCAGGCGCTGGTCGATGAGTCAGCCCTGGGGAACCCGCGCCGGGTCGCCGTCGGGGTCGATCAGAATCGCCTGGCCATGCTGCTGGCAGTATTGAACCGGCATGGTGGGCTGTTCACCGGTGACCAGGACGTGTTCTTGAACGTGGTGGGCGGAGTCAAGGTGCTGGAAACCAGTGCCGACCTGGCGGTGCTGCTGGCGGTAGTGTCGAGCCTGCAAAACCGTGCGCTGCCCAAGGAGCTGGTCGTGTTTGGCGAAGTGGGGCTTTCCGGCGAGATTCGCCCCGTGCCCAGCGGGCAGGAGCGTATTACCGAGGCGGCCAAGCATGGCTTCTTGCGCGCCATCGTGCCGCGCGCCAATGCGCCAAAGCAGTCGCCCAAGGGCATGGAAGTCATCCCGGTCGACAAGCTTAGCGATGCCCTTGAGGCGTTGTGACATGGACTATGCTGGATAGCAGAAACGCCAGCCCCGAGCATAGCAAAGGAGAGTCACCATGAGTTCGATTCGATTGACCCAGTACAGCCATGGAGCAGGCTGCGGCTGCAAGATTGCCCCAGACGTGCTGGACGGCATTCTGGCCAAGGCGGGCCCCGCCGCGGGGCATCAGCGCCTGATCGTGGGCAACCAGGGGCGAGAAGACGCCGCGGTGTACGATCTGGGCGATGGGCGGGGCATGATTGCCACCACCGATTTCTTCATGCCCATCGTCGATGACCCCTTCGATTTTGGACGCATTGCGGCCACCAACGCCATCAGTGATGTCTACGCCATGGGCGGCACGCCGGTGATGGCGCTGGGCATTCTGGGCTGGCCACTCGACAAACTCGCGCCCGAAATAGCCGGAGACGTCGTGGCCGGAGCGCAGGCGGTATGCCGCGAGTTGGGCATTGCGCTTGCGGGCGGGCACTCCATCGATGCTCCAGAGCCGATCTTTGGCCTGGCCGTCAATGGCCTGGTGTCGCTTGACCAGCTAAAGCTCAATAGCCAGGCCAAGCCCGGTGACCTGCTGTATCTCACCAAGCCGCTGGGCGTGGGGCTGTTGACCACCGCTGAAAAGCGCGGCCTGCTGGAAGCAGGGCACCAGGGGCTTGCCCGTGAAACCATGCTCAAGCCCAACACCATTGGCGTCGCGTTGGCCGGTGTCAAAGGAGTGAACGCCATGACCGACGTGACCGGCTTCGGGTTGGCAGGCCATCTGGCGGAAATGTGCAGCGCCAGTGGCGTGAAGGCCCACGTGGACTTTCGCCGCTTGCCGCGCCTGGCGGAGGCCGAAGGCTACCGCCGCCAGGGAGCCGTTCCCGGAGGCACCCAGCGCAATCAGCAGGCGCTGGGCAGCGCCTTGCCCGCCATGGACGAAGCCCACTGGCAGTGGCTATGCGACCCGCAAACCTCGGGAGGGCTGCTGCTGAGTGTCGATCCCGCCTGGCAGGACGACGTGGAGCGCATAGGTCGCGAGCACGGCGTCACGCTGGAACCGTTTGGCGAGATGCAGCCTGCCAAGGGCAACGCCGTGATCCAGGTGGTCGGATGACGCTGCCCACGCTGCCTGCTTCTTTGGAGCTGGTGGCGCGTAATACGCCCTTGATCGATGTGCGTGCGCCGGTGGAGTTCGCCCAGGGCAGCCTGCCGGGAGCGGTGAACTTGCCGCTGATGGACGATGAAGAGCGCCGCCAGGTAGGCATTGCCTATAAACAGCAGGGCCAGCAGGCGGCGATTGCGCTGGGTGAACGGCTGGTCAGCGGTGCGGTGAAGCAGTCCCGGGTGCTGGCCTGGCAGGCTCACCTGGCGCGTTATCCTGATGCACTGATCTACTGCTACCGTGGCGGATTGCGCTCCCAAATCAGCCAGCAGTGGCTGGCCGAGGCGGGCCTGCTGCGGCCCCGCATCGAAGGTGGCTGGAAAGCACTGCGGCAAAAGCTCTGCCAGCGCATCGACGAGGCCGCCCACCAGCCGCTGCTGGTGGTGTCTGGCCTGACGGGCTGCGCCAAGACGCCGTTGATCAACCAGTTGCCCAATGGCATCGACCTGGAGGCGTGCGCCCAACACAAGGGTTCCGCGTTTGGGCGTCAGCCGGAGGAGCCCGCCACGCAGATCGATTTCGAGCATGCGCTGGCCCAGCGGCTGATTGGCCAGCCAGGCAAGCTGGTGATGGAGGACGAGTCGCGGCAGATCGGCAATGCCAATATCCCGCTGCCGCTATGGCAGGCACTGCAACAAGCGCCGCGCATCCGCATTGAAATGCCGCTGGACTGGCGGTTGGACCAGCTGCGCCGGGACTATATCGAAGCGCTGGAGAGAGGCTATACGGCCCGCTTTGGCCCCGATGAGGGGCGTCAACGCATGCAGCGACAGCTCGCAAGCGCCCTGGAACGGCTGGCCAAGCGGCTGGGGCATGCACGGCTACAGCGTTTGCAGCGGCTGCAGGCCATGGCGTTTCGTGCCCACGAGGCGGGCGACGTCCAGGCTCACGAGGCGTGGCTGGCCCCGCTGCTCACCGAGTATTACGACCCGCTCTATCGTTACCACCTGGAGAAACAGCAGAGCCACCGGCCGCCCGAACTGCACGTGGGGGACTGGGAAAGCTGCCTGGCCGCCGCTCGGCAGTGGAGTGCCTAGCGGCGGCCGATACGCATCAGAGGCTTTTGAGCCACTGGGTCATGACCCGGTCCAGCAGCGGTGCCAGACGCTGAAAGCGCTTGGGATCTGCCTGTATCTGATCGCCGGTTTGCAGGAAGCGCCCGGCGGAAGGGCTCCTGGCCGTGGGGAGCGCCTCGGCATTCAGCAAGGAAGCCGCGCTGGCCTGGGTCATTTCGAGATGGCATAGCAGCGCCACCACGCGACCAGCATCCCAACTGAACCCCTGGAGCGGTGCCGCCGCACTGCCGCCCAGGGGCAGCGCGCCGTCAGGCAGGCTAAATACCAGGCGATGCCACATGAAGGCATCGAACTGCTCGGGCAGGTCAAAGGTGCTCTCTGGCGCCAGGGTGACAGGGTGCCAGCCCGTTTCGGGGTAGGTGCCGGGGGCGATGACGGCGCCCAGGGCTTCGGCGATCCATAGCGCCCCCAGGCCAATGCCCATGACGGGTTTTTGGCCATCGAGGTAGCGGTGGATGAGCTTGCGCTCTGCCTTTTGCCAGGCGGGCGGGGCGCTGAACAGCGCGTCGGGGCCGCTCAGTACGATGAGCGCGTCGCACTCGCCAGGGCGCGGGGTCAGCTCCCCTGCGTATAGATGAAAAACGGTGTAACTATGGCCCATGCTCTCCAGCCAGTCTTGCAGGCGAGCGGGTCCATGGTCAGGGCCGTGCTGTAGCAGATGAATATGCATGGTAATCTCCTCGCCGGCCGCACACATCAAGCGCGGCGGAGCTTGCCCGCCGCGAGTGTGGGACGATAACGTATCGCGTCCACTTCACCAATACCGTTTATCAATACCGTTTCATCAATACCCTCTTCATCAACACAGTGACCCAGGACATCAGCATGGTGGCAAAACCCACAGGATTCTATCAGCGTCTGCAACTGCTGCCGCTGCCCGCCCAGCAAGCCTTCATGGCGGCCTTGTGCGAGCGGCTGCTACCCAACTACGCCCTCTACGAGCAAACCACGGGCCACGGTGATGGGCATACCCTGCGTACCGTGCTGAGCCTGGTGTGGGAGCGCTTGAGCGTGCCCAATGCCAGTATCGACTTTGCCCGTCAGGCGGAAAAGCTGGCGGAGTGCGAGCCACCGGCCAACGATGACAGTTTCGGGGCGCGCCGCGCGCTGGACGCCGTGGTCTCGATCTCGGCGCTGCTGGATACCTTGCAGGGTGAATCGCCGGAAGCGGTGCTGGACGTGAGCCGCACCTCCCGGGCAGGAGTGCGGGCATTCATCGAGCTGACCGAGGGAGAGGTGGATGCACAGGCGCTGGCGCTGATCATCCGCGACCACCCGCTGATGGCCGATGAAAACGACTTTCAGGATGCGGTGCTGGAAGCCGTCAGCGAGCCGCTCACCAAAGCGGTGTTAAAAGAGATTCGCTTGCTGGGGCGCAACAACGGCATCAGCAACCTGGGGCTTTCGCTGGAAGAGGGCGACAAGTAGCCGCCCTTGGGTCTTGCGAACGAACGGCCTTAAAAACGGACGCCCGCCGTGATCATCATGCCCGCCGTGCCGAACACGATCAGGTCCGACTCGACGCGCCCCCATTGAATGCCCACGCTGGGCAGCAGGGCGGGGGCGATTTCGTAGCGGTTGAAGGGAATCTTGTCGCGGAACTCATCCTTGTAGCCCCGCAGCAGCCCGCCGGTGAGCTTGGCGCGCACGTTGATGTTGTCGCCCAACTGCCCTAGCGGAAACTCCCGCCCAGCGTAGAAGTACCAGGTGGGCTGGTCGAAGGAGTTCTTGAACCAGGCGGCACCCGCCAGCCAGCGGTCAGGGTTGTGCAGCTCGACACTCACCAGATCCTGCTGGTTGGTGTGCTCCGGGTCGGGGCTGAAGTGCCGGGTCAACAGGCTGGTTTGCACCAGCGTGTGGTCCAGCTCGAAGGCCGGTGGCCAGTCAGGCATAGAAAAGGCCGAGGCAGATGCGCTCAGCCAAATCATTGCCAGGCCACCTAACCAGGTGCAGGCACGGGGCATGTCACTCTCCTAAAGGCGCATCTCGATGCCGCGCTCGGCCATGTAACGCTTGGCCTCGGGAATCGTGTGCTCGCCAAAATGGAAAATGCTGGCGGCCAATACCGCATCCGCACCGCCTTTCAATACGCCGTCCACCAGATGGTCCAGGTTGCCGACGCCGCCCGAGGCAATCACTGGCACGCTGACGGCCTCGGAAATGGCGTGGGTCACGCCCAGATCGAACCCGATTTTGGTGCCGTCGCGGTCCATGCTGGTCAGCAGTAGCTCGCCTGCGCCGAACTCGACCATTTTCTTGGCCCACTCGACGGCATCCAGGCCCGTCGGGCGGCGCCCACCGTGGGTGAAGATTTCCCAGCGGTCGGGTTCGCCCTGCTGAGAAACCTTCTTGGCGTCGATGGCCACCACGATGCACTGGCTGCCAAATCGGTCGGCGGCTTCCCGCACGAACTCCGGGTTGGTCACGGCGGCGGTGTTGATCGACACCTTGTCGGCGCCCGCGTTGAGCATGGTGCGAATATCGTCGCAGGTGCGAATACCACCCCCCACGGTCAGCGGGATGAACACCTCGCCAGCGATCCGCTCGACCATGTCCACGGTGGTGGCGCGGTCTTCGTGGCTGGCAGTGATGTCGAGGAAGGTGATTTCGTCGGCGCCTTGCTGGTTGTAGCGCTGGGCGATCTCCACCGGGTCACCGGCATCGCGGATACCGACGAAGTTCACGCCCTTCACCACGCGCCCGGCATCGACATCCAGGCAGGGAATAATGCGCTTGGCCAGGCTCATGCACGGCCTCCGCTCAGCTCGTCGCTCAGGCGCTGGGCCTCGGCGACATCCAGGCTGCCTTCGTAGATGGCGCGTCCGGTAATCGCCCCCAGAATGCCGCTGTCGGCCACGTCGCACAGCGCGCGAATGTCATCCAGGTTGGTGACGCCGCCCGAGGCGATCACCGGCAGGCCGCCTTCGCGGGCCAGCGCCGCGGTGGCTTCCACGTTCACGCCCTGCATCATGCCGTCGCGGGCGATGTCGGTGTAGACGATGCTGGAGACGCCATCGTTGGCGAAGCGCTTGGCAAGCTCGGTGGCCTTCACGGTGGACACCTCGGCCCAGCCGTCGGTGGCCACGAAGCCATCCTTGGCATCCAGGCCCACGATGATGTGGCCCGGGAAGGCGCGGCACATTTCACCGACGAATTCCGGCTCCTTGACCGCCTTGGTACCGATGATCACGTAAGAGACCCCGGCGTTCAGGTAGTGCTCGATGGTGTCCGCCGAGCGGATGCCACCGCCGATCTGAATGGGCAGGTTCGGGTAGGCGCGGGCAATGGCCGTCACCGCGTCGCCATTGACCGGTTTGCCTTCGAAAGCGCCGTTCAGGTCCACCAGATGCAAGCGACGCGCACCGGCGTCTACCCAGCGCGCGGCCATGGCCACCGGGTCGTCGCCGTAGGAAGTGGCTTCGTCCATGCGGCCCTGCTTCAAGCGCACACACTGGCCGTCTTTGAGATCAATCGCGGGAATTACCAACATAGTGAAACCTCTCAGGGCGTCCAGGTGACAAAATTTTCCAGCAGGCGAAGGCCTGCGCGGGAGCTTTTTTCCGGGTGAAACTGCACCGCGAAGGTGGCATCGCGGCCAATCGCCACGTGGGCGCTGACGCGACCGTAGTCCGTCGTGCCGAATACCTGGGCATCGTCGGCGGCATTCACGTAGTAACTGTGCACGAAATAGAAGTGTTCGCGGTCATCGATGCCGGCCCACAGCGGGTGATCATGATGCTGGGCGACCAGGTTCCAGCCCATGTGCGGCACTTTCAAACGCTGCTCCTGGGCATCGCGCATGTCCGCCGGGAAGCGGTCGACGCTGCCCTGGAAGAAGCCCAGGCAGTCCACGCCGCCATTCTCTTCGCTGCGCTCCATCAGCATTTGCTGACCCACGCAGATACCCAGCAGCGGCTTGGCCTGGCGGGTCAGAATCTCCTCCACCAGCCCGCGCAGCTCGGTACGCTCCAACTCGCCCACGCAGTCGCGGATGGCCCCCTGGCCAGGTAGCACCACGCGGGTCGCGCCCAGAATGCGCCGGGGGTCACGGGTAATGATCACGTTCTCATGGGTGACGTGTTCGAGCGCCTTGGCGACCGAGTGCAGGTTGCCCATTCCATAATCGATCACGGCAATGGTCATGAAGCGCTCCTTGTCGAGGTCATCGAGCGATGGCTGATCGCTGCGTTAGGCATTACAGGCACCCTTTGGTGGAGGGCATCTGCCCGGCCATGCGGGGGTCTTCCGACACGGCCATGCGCAGGGCGCGGCCAAAGGCCTTGAAGATGGTTTCTGCCTGGTGGTGGGCGTTGAAGCCCTTGATGTTGTCGATGTGCAGCGTCACCCGGGCATGGTTCACGAAGCCCTGGAAGAACTCCCAGAACAGCTGGGTGTCCATGCTGCCGATGGTATCGCGGGTAAATTCCACGTTCATGAAGAGGCCGGGACGCCCGGAGAAATCGATGACCACCCGTGAGAGCGCTTCGTCCAGCGGCACGTAGGCGTGGCCGTAACGGTAAATGCCGCGCTTGTCGCCAATCGCCTCATGAAAGGCCTGGCCCAGGGTGATGCCCAGGTCTTCGACGGTGTGGTGGTCGTCGATATGCAGGTCGCCCTTGGCGTCGATATCGAGGTCGACCATTCCGTGCCGAGCCACTTGGTCAAGCATATGGTCCAAAAACGGAACGCCCGTGTGGCAGCGAAGACGGCCTTCACCATCAAGGTTGACGCTGACCGTGATCTGCGTTTCGTTGGTGTCACGGCTAACCGTGGCAATACGCGCTGACATGTTGCATCTCCTGCGCCGAGGCGCACTCTGAGGAATAATCGGCGGGCGGCGGCTGCGGCCAAAACAAGCATTATAGAGAATCGGCCCCCCCATCCGCTACAATGCGTGAAATGTCGCCGCCCATTGCGGCGCTCAAACAGCAGCCTGGCTGCATTGGCAACGAGGATTTCACCATGCCGGTGACACTGCAATACGTCGACCAGGCCCGATGGGACGCCGATGAGCAAGTGCGTATCGACCTCGTGCGTATCTATGAAGACGCACCGCAAGAGCGCATGCCACCCCCCAGGGTCTTGCCCTTCATAGAGCAGCATTTACAAGGGCAGCATGTGTTTGCCTGCGCCCTGTTCAACGACCGCCTGCTGGGAGCCGTGGCGGTGCAGGAGGGCGATGACCGCGCCTGGTGGCTATCCGAGCTGTGCGTGCGCAAGACCACGCGGCGGCGCGGCGTGGGCTCACGGCTGATGGCGCTGATGGGCGAGCAGGCCAAGGAAGAGGGCCGTGTACTGCGTATTGCCACCACCACGCTGCCGCTGGCCGACCGCGTGCTGCTATCCAAATTGGGCTATCGGCCCATCGCCGATGCCGAGCCAACGGAACCGGGCCTCCCGGCCACCAGTGATTTTGTAGAGCTAGACCCTCAAGGGAAAGGTTAATGAAACAGCTACTCCGTATTTTACTGGCGGCCATCGGCATTCTTGCCATTGCCGCCGTCGCTGCCGTGGTCTACGTCACCACCTTTCTGGACCCGGAAGACTTCAAGCCCCGGCTGACCGCCGTGGTGGAAGAGCAGACAGGGCTCAATCTGGCGCTGGAAGGCCCGATCAGCTGGTCGTTCTACCCGCGTATCGGTGTCAGCGTCGAGCAGGCCCGTGCCTGGCTGCCCGAACAGTCGGTGGACGAGTCTGCTTTCGCGGCGATCGACCGGGCCGAGGTGAGCGTGGCCTTCGCGCCGCTGCTACGGGGTGAAATCGCCGTGGATGGCCTGACGCTCGACGGCATGCGCCTGAACCTGGTGAAAAACGCCGAAGGCGAGGGCAACTGGGAGCCGCTGCTGGAGCGCCTCTCCGAACACAGCAACGAGTCCGCCGAAACCGTGCTGGCACCGGCAAGCGCAGGCCCCAATGCCGATGCGGGCAACCTCTCGGTGGTGCTGAACATCGCCAGCGTAGAAGTCAAAGGGGCGGATATTCGCTACCGCGATGAACAGAGCCAGGCCCTGTGGCGGGTACAGCCGCTGAACATTTCGGGTACCAACGTCAACCCGGTGCGCTCCTTCCCGCTCAAGGCCATGTTCACGCTCTCCCGGCACAACCGCCTGGATGCCGAAGTGCTGGAGCGCACGCCGGACATGACCAGCGAGGTCAACCTGGAAACTCGCCTGCGCCTTGGCTTGCAGGATGAGCAGATCACTCTGGAGAATACCCAGCTCACCACGCAGACCCGCCCTGGCGCCAACAGCGAGCCCCAGCAGCTCAGCCTGAAAGCGGCTGAAATCGTGGCGCGCATGGGCGAGCAGCAGCTCAGCATTCGGCAGGGCGTGCTGGATGCCGGCCTGCGCCATGCCGACAACTGGCAGGGAAGCCTGGCCCTTTCGCTGGCATTCGGCCTGGAAGGCGACCTGGCCGCTCAGACTGCCCAGTTGAAGGACCTGCAACTGACCGGGCCGGATGGCCTGCGGGTCAGCGGCCACCTCAACCTCGAACAGCTGCTGGAAGCACCTCAGTACAGCGGCCAGCTCACCGCAGCCCCCTTTACCCTGCGGCCCTGGATCTCGCGCACTGGCGCAACGCTCAATACCACCAGCGAAGCGGCGCTGAGCGACGTGGCCCTGACCAGCCCGGTCGAAGGTGATCTCTCGCGCATCGCCTTGCCACGCCTCTCGTTGGTCATCGATGACAGCACCTTTACCGGCGACGTGAGTGCTGCTCTGGATGGCAGCCAATTGAGTTTCAACCTGGACGGTGACCAGCTCAACCTGGACCACTACCTGCCGCGGCCTGCCGCCCCCGAGCAAGCCAGCCGAGGCCTGCTGCGCAGCGCCTTTGCCCAGCCCGAAGAAGCCCTGCTGCCCCAGGAGTGGCTCAGCGGCCTGACCCTGCAGGGGGATCTCAGCGTCGGCGAGCTGCAGCTGGCGGGCATGACCTTCAACGATACCCAGCTGGCGCTGCGCGGTGACGAGGGCAGCCATCGCCTGACCGGCTTCGAATCGCGTTTCTATGGCGGCGAGCTCAGCGCCACCGGCGCGCTGGACGCCACCGACAGCGTGATGACCTGGCAATTCGCGCCGCGCATCAGCAATGTGCAAGTGGCCCCGTTGATCGAAACCTTCAGTGACGAAGAGGCCCCGCTGCGCGGCCGCTTCAATCTGGAAGGCAGCTTGACGACCCAGGGCAACAGCCGTCAGGTGCTGCTCAGCAACCTCAACGGCGAGCTGGATGCCCGGCTGAACGAAGGCGCTATCCTGCGTACCAATATCTCCCGTGAAATGTGCGAGCTGGCGGCGCTGCTGGAAGGCCAGGGCACCACCCGTGAGTGGCATCCCGATACGCGCTTCGAGCGCTTCGACGCCACGTTCCAGGTACGCAACGGCGTCGTGCACAGCGATGACTTGTCGATCACCCTGCCGGGTATCGAAGTGCAAGGCGAAGGCGAACTCAACCTGACCTCTCAGGACTTCATGACGCTGGCCAATGCACGCCTTGTCGATACCGCCGACGCCGCCTGCCAGGTGAACCCGCGCCTGGAGCAGCTGCCGCTGCCCATCCGCTGTGAAGGCCACCTGGGGGATGATAAAGCCGAATGGTGCCGCTTCGACCGCACCGCGTTCCAGGCCAGCGTGGTAGATTTGCTGCGCACTGAAGCGGGCGGCCGTCTGGAAGAAGAGCTCGAAGAGCGCCTGGGCACCACCATCGAACGCATCGACGAGCGCCTGGGCGAGGGCGCGGGCCAGGAGCTGCGCGAAGGTATTCGCCGCCTGTTCAATTGATACGCCTGCCTCCCTATAGAGAAGGAGGCACCACCCCCTGCATGCGCCGGCCTTACCGCCGGCGCTTTTTTCATGGCAAGCACTTCAGGAGTGACCATGGCCGAGATGCCTACGCCGTGCCTGGCGGCCGATGAGTTTCAACACCGTCTACTGCGCTGGTTCGACCACTATGGCCGCCACGACCTGCCCTGGCAGTCACCCCGCAGCGCCTACCGCGTCTGGGTGTCGGAAATCATGCTGCAGCAAACCCAGGTGGCCACGGTAATCCCCTACTTCGAACGTTTCATGCAGCGCTTCCCCACGCTGGAGGCCCTGGCCTGCGCCCCCCAGGATGAAGTGCTGCACCTCTGGACAGGGCTGGGCTACTACGCCCGCGCCCGCAACCTGCACAAGGCGGCCCAGCTGGCGCTGGCCGAGCATGGCGGCGAGCTGCCCACCCAGAGCGTCGATACGCTGATGACGCTGCCCGGCATCGGCCGTTCCACTGCCGGGGCGATCATTGCCCAAAGCACCGGCCAGCAGGCCGCCATTCTGGATGGCAACGTCAAGCGTTCGCTGACACGGCTGCACGCCGTGGCGGGCTGGCCCGGCCAGCCTGCGGTAGAGCGCTCCCTGTGGGCGCTGGCCGAGTACTTCACCCCCACCACGCGGTTGGCCGACTACACCCAGGCGGTGATGGATTTTGGCGCCACGCTGTGCAAACGCAGCAAGCCTGATTGCCCCATCTGCCCGTTCAATGACGTATGCCGCGCCTACGCCCAGGGCGAACCGCAGCGCTTCCCGGAATCGAAGCCCAAAACAGTTACCCCCACCCGTGAAACCCTCATGCTGATGCTGCAGGACCCCCAGGGGCGCGTGTGGCTGGAACAACGCCCGCCCAGCGGCCTGTGGGGCGGGCTCTGGAGCCTGCCGCAGTTCGAGCGCCACGGCGAGCTGAACCACTGGCTGGAGGATAACGTCGTCGCCGCCCGGCGCCTGGCGCCGCTGCCCGCCTTTACGCATACCTTCAGCCACTTCAAGCTTTTGATCACCCCGCAGCCGGTGAGCTGTGAACGGCTCACCGGAGTGCGCGAAAATGGCCTATGGTATGACGTTCACCAGCCACCTGCGTTAGGCTTGGCGGCACCCGTCAAATCGCTGCTGAGCCAGCTGGCGCCGTTTGACCTAGACCCGGCACCGGGGCCAGCGCGCTGACCACTGGCACGATTTTCATTAGGCATCCGCCCAGGAGCTATTCCATGAGCAACACCGTTTTTTGCCGCAAGTACCAAAAAGAGCTGCCCGCGCTACCTTTCCCGCCGCTGCCCGGCAAGCAGGGCCAGGAAATACAGGCCACGGTGTCACAGCCCGCCTGGCAAGAGTGGCAGGCCCTGCAAACCCGCCTGATCAATGAAAAGCACTTGAACATGCTCGACCCCGAAGCACGCGCCTATCTGATGGAGCAGATGGAACGCTTCCTGGACAACGAAGCCACCGACCAGGCCGAAGGGTACGTGCCCCCCAGCCAGGCATAAGCCCCCGTCAGGGTTCCGCCGTTACCCGCAAAGGGCGCAGGCGTGGCCGTGGCTCACGCGGCCCAATGTGCCCTAAGCATGTGACGAGAAAGAAAGTTTCACAAAGGTGTTGACGAAAACAGAAGCTTTTGGTTTAATACGCACCGTTGGCAAGGGCCAGATAGCTCAGTTGGTAGAGCAGGGGATTGAAAATCCCCGTGTCGGCGGTTCGATTCCGTCTCTGGCCACCACAACGTTGGGGTATCGCCAAGTGGTAAGGCACCGGTTTTTGGTATCGGCATTCCCAGGTTCGAATCCTGGTACCCCAGCCATTGCCAACAAGATTTCTTGTTGATTGGCTAGTTTAACGGCAAGCCAATCAAATTCTCAAGAAAACGCGACGCGCCGACATAGCTCAGTTGGTAGAGCAACTGACTTGTAATCAGTAGGTCCCGGGTTCGACTCCTGGTGTCGGCACCACTAAAAGTGGTTTGAAAGCAAAGCGTTAGAGAACATGATCAAGCCGCCCTTCGGGGCGGCTTTTTCGTATGTGTCCATAAAGTGTCCACAGTGTGGACGTTGAGAGCGCTGGTGTCAGGCCGTAGTGGATAGGGGATTGAGCTTTACGGCTTCCTCCAAATGATCCGGTGCAAAGTGTGCATAGCGCATGGTCATGGTGATCGACTGATGACCGAGTATTTGCTGCAGCACCAGGATGTTTCCCCCGTTCATCATAAAGTGACTCGCGAACGTGTGACGTAGTACGTGGGTCAGCTGTCCTTCCGGTAGTTCTATCCTCAGGTCCTTTATTGCTCTGGCAAAGGCTTTGTAGCGGAGACGTTCGAGTTGGCATCCCTGCTTGGTGATGTAGGCCGCTTCACTGTCAACAGGAGCTTCTGGGTGGCGCTATAGAGGCCACCCATATCCAGCAGCGTGCTGGAGGCGTCTAGCGTAGCGAGAGAGGCATAGGCGCTCATGACCAATCCTCCGATTGCAGGCACTCAGCGGTAAAGAGCGCGACGTTCACGAGGCGACGACGGCCCACCTTGATGATGGGGAGGTTGCCTTGGTTGATCTGGCCGCGAACGGTGTCGGGGGATAGGCCAGAAAGCTCGGAGAAACGCTCGATCGTCATGACGGGCACCTGAGGTGCGGGGACGTGGGGCGTGTTGCTCGTTTCCATGCTGTACCTGCTCGCTGTGGCATGTTGTGGTAGTCTTTCTTGGTCAACACAGCGTCATACAATCGTTGTCATGGCGCTGATAGCGTGTACTTAAAGTAGAGTACACTCACAACTAAGGTTACTCAGAGTTGAGTATATGTCAAGCGAGCTTGCAAAAAAGATCCGTGAAATTCGTGAAGTGGAAACTTCAGGAAGAGGAGAGTTTTCGCAACTAATTGGAATTGCTAAGAAAACTCTGGAAGGGATTGAGCAGACTGGGCGGGTGCCGAAAGGAGACCTTCTAGAGTCGATCTGCAAGCAATGGCCGAAGTACACGCTTTGGCTAATGACTGGCATGACAGATGAGACGTGCGGACAAATAAGCCCCGAGATAGAGAGGGCACGCAGCACGTTGAAGAAAACGGGAACGGATACCGACTAGCACAAAGGGTTGTGGATAGATGGTTCCAAGGAGGTAGGGGTTGTGGGTAAAAGAATATATATAGCTTTTGTCATAACATTTATAGCAAGTTCTGAAGTTAATGCTCTGTCATTAGAGAATAAAATAGAAAGTCATGAGTTTATAGGAGACGTTTATAAGTTTTTAGAAACTATAGAAGATGTCTTGGTAGAGCATGAGTTAATCATAGAAGGTATTGATGATCTAACTGTAAGAGAAGGCTGCTCTGACGAGATGCAGCTATACAATAATACTGGTGAAGGAAAGCGAGAAGGGCAAGGTGTTTGTGCAGGTGAAGTACTGATCAACTTCGCTGAAATTCATGTTACTGGTGAAAGTCTGGCTGGAGACCAGTGGGGCTTAAGTGAAAGGCAAAGAGTTAGAGGAGCTTTTGATAACAGAGCTGCAGAGTTTCTTTGTAACTCTGAGGCAAAGGAAGTCATGGTAAGTTATGATATTCAGATGATTAAGTACGTTTTTCTTTATAATGGTTTTTCTATGAATATAGGTAGTTGCTCAAGCAGCTTATTAGAGAAAACAGAAATTGTTTGGGAACAACAAAATCAATAGAGTGGGAGTCTAACATGTCAGGGAATGAAGTTGTGATCAGAAACGATGAGCCTGAGAAGAAAACAAAAACCGCTTTTATTGTCACTCCTATAGGGGGGGATAATACTGGTATTAGAAGGGCAACAGATGGTTTGATAAAATCAGTGTTGTCTCCTGCGCTGAAAGAGCATGGTTTCGAATGTAAAGCGTCACATGAGGAAGATGATTTAGGTTCTATTTCAATTAAAATTATTAAGCATTTGATTGAAGATGACTTGGTAGTAGTAAACCTATCTACATTAAATGCAAATGTTATGTATGAACTCGGTATAAGGCATGCAACTGGCAAGCCAGTGATTCTTATATCAAACAAAGAAACTGAGCTGCCCTTTGATACAAAAGATCAAAGAACTATCTTTTATAGTAATGATATGATGGGCGGCCTAGAGCTAAGAGAGAAGTTGGATAAAGTACTGTCGGATCCTCGAAAGCTAGAAAGTAATGAGGGTAATCCTATTTATATGGCGACAAGTGATAGCGTTTTAAATAAAGCTATACAGGAAAAAGTTAATAGTGCAAATGTGAGCCCTGAAGAAAAGGACTTAGTTAATATGGTTCTTTCAAAAATGGAGAAGTTTGAAAATAAAATGAGCGCTATGATAACGCATAATAAAGAATACGAGGTGGAGAGTTATTATAGTAGGCTAATGGAATATGTTAATTCGTCAGTCGATGGGTACGGTATAGTAAGAAGGTCAGGTAACTATTTGATAGGGATTAAAGATCAATTTTGGGCAGATGCTGTCAAGAGAAATATAAGCCAAGCAAATTATAAAATCTCTGATGCAGTAAGAGAAAGTGGAGGTTTTATTATTTGTGTGGCAAATAACGATATAGGTACTGGTGAAGAACTGAAGAAAATCGTACTGAATAGTGAGCTTCCATTCTAAGAAAGATTGATATAGCTTAAAGTGTCCACAGAAACATGCTTTAGTGTGCTGGGATGAGTTTTTGAACGCGCGTAAGTTTCTGATTTTAAGATAAACATGCTGTTGTGAGTAAGTAAGTAAGGTTCTTGTAATCAGTATGTCCCGGGTTCGACTCCTGGTGTCGGAACCACTAAAAGTGGTTCAAAAGCAAAGCGTTAGAGAATATGATCAAGCCGCCCTTCGGGGCGGCTTTTTCGTATGTGTCTCGTATGGGTGTGCTGCTTGCTCATCGCCAGCCGATTGTTGCGATATCGTTGGCGCTCAGAAGCCTGGCTCCTGACTGTAAGCGCGTGACGCATTTGGCACAGACTAGCGGGATAATTGGCACAGCCATACATTGACCCCCCAAGCAAGTTTTAGCGGGATAATTGGCACTAACTAAGCGTTAGCAAGGCAGGTCATGATATGTGTGCTCTGTGGCAACTCTGCAGCGAGGGCAATGGTAGTACTGGGGATCTTTATTCAAAGGGGTCAGCCTACCCTCCTGTGAACATAACTGGCATATTGCATGCTTTGGATTATCTTCAGTCACGTACTCTTCTTTGAGTTCTAATACAAACCCACCTTGCTGGGTCTCTTTCAGGCGGTACTGGTCGAAACGCTCTTCGTTTGCCAGCTTGAGCTTCATCTCCCTATTTTCGTCAACCAGCCGATGATGTTCTGTCAGTAGTTCAAGAAGATCGGACTGTGCTGTTGTTAGCTTGTCCATGATGTCGCTCATCGCTGCATTGAGCTGTGCGCGATCATTCACGTCTCTGGCAGACCGTGCTAGATCAAGTGCTCCCTTAACAGCTGTTACTGCTGCTCCGATCTCCATGCTTTCCCCTTATTGATTAAAACAACCCCGCCGGTTCTTCATCTACATCCCAGCTGAAGATCAGCACCTCTTTGGCGTCTGAGCCTTTGCCGCCGCCGACGGTGTAGCGGATGTCGGTGGTTTCGATGTGGTAGTCCGCGAAGATCCGGCGGATGTCTGGGTGGTCGTTGAGGCTGATGATGGCCTTGCCTTTGAGCTTGGCCAGCATGGTCGCCATTTCCTCGTACTGCTCTATGCCAAAGGGTACTCCATATCCTTCTGTCTGCCAGTAGGGCGGGTCCATATAGAACAGCGTGTGCGGTCGATCGTATCGCTCGATGCAGGCTTGCCAGCTTAGGTGCTCAATGAATGTGCTGGCTAAGCGGAGGTGCGCTGCTGAGAGAGACTCCTCCAAACGCAGCAGGTTTAGCCCTGGTGGGGTGGTGGTGGCGGTGCCAAACGTCTGGCCTTCGATGCGGGCACCGAAGGCGTTTTGCTGTAAGTAGTAGAAGCGAGCTGCACGCTGGATGTCCGTGAGCGTTTCTGGTCGTGTCATCTTCAGCCACTCAAACACTTGGCGGCTGGAGAGCGCCCACTTGAACTGCCTGACGAACTCCTCCAAATGGTTCTGCACTACACGATAGAGGTTCACGAGATCGCCGTTGACGTCGTTTAGTACCTCGACGTCTGCGGGAGAGGGGCGCAGGAAGAACAACGCGGCCCCTCCTGCGAAGGGCTCTACGTAGCACTGGTGCGGCGGCATCAGCGGGAAGATACGATCAGCGAGGCGGCGTTTGCCGCCCATCCAGGGAATGATTGGGGTAGCCACGAGGCGTCTCCTTTAAGGGTTTGGAGCTCGTGGCTCTCTGCTGGTTTAGGTGCCTGCAACGCGGGCACTTTATTTCGATGAACTGATAGTCGCTGACGTTGGCCAGCTTGCGATTGCACTGCTTACAACGGATTTCGATTAACACCATGTCAAGCCTTCTAACGTTCTAACGTTTGGCTTAGACTGCCTTTGCCTCGCGAGGCAGGGGAGTCTTGGCCGACTTGCAGGCTTGATCTGCTTGTTGGTGGCCACCTTCGGTGTGTCCGCACCGTTGGTGGTCACTCCTCTTCTACTGATCTACAACGTCGCCGCTTGAATAAAGAGGCTGTCGACGTCTTGTGTTGATAGCCCTAGCGCGTTGCCGATTGCTAGCAGCTGGGGGTTGTTGCGCTCCCAGATGCTTGCTTTGTCTAGCCAGTTCCGGGCCAGTTTGCGCTCTACTGGGTCGGCGATGCCGTTGATGGCGTCGTCTACTTGCTCGTCTAGACCGCTGCGTATGAGCTGCTCCATGCCTTGCCTGCTTGTTACAGACTCAGGCACGGGCATCATGCTCTCTGCGAGCATGCCGAACTTGAAGGGCGGGACGTACGTTGTGGTGCCGCCTTCGCCGTCGTCTATTTCTCTTGGGCTTGTGTCGTAGACCGATTCGTAGAGGGCTAGTGCGTCGGGACTTGCCTGGATCTGCTGATATAGGCGATCAGAGGTACCGAGGCCGGTGTATGGGGTTTCTGCTAGGACAGTGACGTGTGGACGCCAATCGTTAAGCTGATCAGCTGTGAAACGGACGTAGTGGATGCGGTCGCCTGCTTGGTTAGCTGTTTGCGGGTCTCTGAGTTCGGGTGTGCCATTCTCGTCTGTGAGTGTGTCCGGCAGATCAGCGTTGGCGGGGAGATGCAGGATAGCGTCGATCATGTTCATAGTGCTGTTAGCTCCTGCATGACGGATTGTGAAACCGGGTATGGAAGCGAAAAGGCTTGGTAATAATTGCACCGCTTTACTCTAAAAACGCTTCCTCGTCCGCCCAATTCAAAGTGGGGCTCGATCTGCGATAAGTCGTCAGGCAGTGTACCCATAATCACACTTTGCCCGTTTACCGAAACTATCAAATCGCCGCCCGCGCTCCATGACACGCACATTTTGCAGCGCTCGTTGTAACCCGCCCTCATCGATTCGGGCAGCACCCCCGCATAGTTAACGCCGTCTACGACAAAGAAAATGCTGCCAATTTGCAAAGAGCCGACTGAGTAACCGATTCCTATGTAGTTGTTTGAGGACAACCCGATGCTGGCAATAAACGCGGCAGAACCGCTTGAGAAACGGTTGTTGAACTCCAGAAAAACAGTGCCTTGGTCCGTTCGTTCTAGATCAGCATAAACTCGTCTGCCGGATACTGTGACGGGCGCTCCAACGTCCTGATTCGGCGGCATCACACCTAGCTCTCGATACAACGACAAGCCAGAAAGAATCACGCCCGAGCTTGGGTCGGCTGGCGTTGATGTTGCACCACCATCACCCAAGCCTATTAGCAATCGGGCTGCCACACCGCCCTCTTCATAAACGTGACTGAAGGAGATTCTCACCACCCCATCCGCAAGAACCTCGACGTTAACGCCGTTGCTTGGAGTCTGGATGTTAAGCAAACCAACATCGGGGTAAACTTCGCCATTAACAATGTTCACTTTACAACCGTAATAAAATATTCCGTCGACACCTCTAACAGCAAAAATCAGCGTGTCGAGGCCGTCAGCAACAGCGTCAATTGCAAACGTCCAAGCACCCCCAGTCGTTACTTCACCCAGCGTTTGAAACATATAAGACTCGCCCGTTTCCGAGCTATACACTCTTGTTAGCGACTTTTCTTCACCGAAAGAGTCAATTCTGCTTACTGACTCACTCACTAGACGTAGTTTTGACCCCAAATTAACACGTGAATTTGGGTTTGGGATTAAATTTTGGTAGCTGCCTGTGATCAACAGTCCCTCAGGTTTTCCGCTGCGCCACTCCCTAACCACCCCTGCGGGCGAAACAACTAAATTCCCACCTGGCCCTTGCGTCCAAATTGGCGCAGTTCCCGTTGTTGTAAACACATCGGATGCGACGCCCGTATCTAACCGCGCCCCATCATCCCGCGTATACCGCCCCGCTTTAAAATCAGCACCCAAAGTGATCCGGTCACGGTAAGCGTCCAGCAGGTTGACTTTGTACGCCTCTGCCACTGCCTCAACGTACCTTTTCGCATCCTCCGCCCGATCAGCATTAGCCGCTGCTGCATCGATTTTGGCAGCATATTGAGCTGTGTACGCAGTCATGGCGAGGCCATTTTTGAACAGCGGTACAAGTCGGGTGATATACCCCAGGCCATCCAGCCCAGTATCTGGATCAGCATCATCGGTGTAAGTCTTGCCGTCGCCACCTAGTGCGACCGGAAACGTAACTGAGGCCATTTTTATAGGATCTCCAATAGTGACATCGCGTGCTCGTAGTTCGCGTGGTAGGGGTGTGTGATGTCGTTGAGTTCGGTTTGCTGGGCAATCATTGCCCGCGCAAAATTCGTGGGTGACGGTCTCGGCGACCAGAGGTAGAGGATCTCGCCGACGATGTCTTGCGTGCGTTGTAGCCTGTGCAGACGCAGAAACGCTTCATCTTCCGTGAGGTTTGATAGCTGGAATTGCACGGTGCGTTTGGGCGTGACGCGTCGAGCGTAGCCGGTGCGTTTGGGGTCGCCAGCGCGGGTGATTTGGGTGCCGGTGTCATAGCCGTGGCTGACGTTCCAGTCGAGGTTCTTGATGGGCTGCCAGACGTCGGCGGGCATGACGCGGCCCAGCATGATCGCCCCGTCAGGGTTTGAGGTATCGAGCAGCTCGACGTGTAGGCTGGTGCCCAGCAGTCGCTCCTCAAATAGCACCGGGACTAGTGGTGTGTACTTGGTTCGGTCATCTTCTGAGAGACGGCGGTTCCAGAAATTATCGTTTCCCCATATCACATCATCCAACCCATACAGCACGGGCCAGACGTTTTGCCAGCCTGTGTCGTCGATCAGATCGGTTTGGCCTGCGTCTCGGTAGACGCGCACCCT
This sequence comes from Halomonas sp. NyZ770, assembly GCF_020616575.1. Lineage (NCBI taxonomy): Bacteria > Pseudomonadati > Pseudomonadota > Gammaproteobacteria > Oceanospirillales > Halomonadaceae > Halomonas > Halomonas sp. NyZ770. Next base: position 531,594 of record NZ_CP085143.1, read on the forward strand.
GATCGTCGCTGTAGCGCTCAGGTTATGCGCATAAATTGCGAGCACTTGCAGGCGCTCGCGCTTGGGTAGCGTGATTGAAAACTGCGTGGCCGCTGGGTCTAACGAAGTGGTTTTAGCGACGACTGAGGTACGGTCATCTTGAACGTGCGTTAGCGGCAAGGTGCTGACCCAGCTACCACCGCTAACGACAGCGTCATCGATGTAGTTGGGCCAGCACAGCGCGATTTTGTTGGGATCAAGTGCCATGGTTAGCCCCACAGGTTCAAAGTGATTTCGTCGGTTTGGGCGTTGAGCCTGAAGCCTGTCACGCGCATCGCTCGCCCTGCGCCGTAGCCCTGGCGTGGGGTGAAGAGCGTGAGATTTCCGCCTACCGTCGGCAGTAGTGCTTCTGTGGCTTCCACGGTGACGGTATCGCGGCGGACGCCCAATAGGGCCAGTACGCGGGCGGCCACTGCCTCGCTTTGGCTGTAGCTTGCAAGCACGCTATTGATCGTGAGTTCACCGGCGAGCGGGTGACGTTCGCGCACCGCTTCATCTGTTGCGACCACGCGGCGAGTCTGCCGCGCCAAGCGTGCGCGGCGGGCCTCAGAAACGTTGCTTTGCAGGTCTGGCTGCACTGTTTCGATGCGGTCGCAGTCAATGTTGACGCGCCACACTGGCAGCCCGCCGGGGCCTGCGCCGGTGGCACTGCGACTGACGGTTTGAATGGCGTAGTCGCGAATCGCAGCGTTACTGGGCTCGGGCTCCTCCCACTCGCCTAAACGCAGCACTTGATCCGCTTGTACGGCCAGCCAGCCGCCAATGCTCTCTGCAATACGGTCGAGCAACTCAAGAGTGTTGGTTTGTGACGTGATATAGAAGCGCACCGCGCCGTAGGCGTTAAGCGCGGTCACATCGCTTGCATGTAAGGTGTAGCCGCGTGCGGTGGCCAGCGCTTGGGCAACGGCCCCGGCGCGTGGGTCTGCTTGCGTGGCATCGACCGTTAGCGTGCCCGTGGCGTTATCGCCAAGGCGCACATACCCCTGAAAAGCCCGGAAGGTGCCCTCAATCGGTGCGGTGCTTTGCAGCTGCGCCAGGCTTGTGTATGCACCGCCGTTGTCGAGCGCCACACCTTTGTCGTAAACGGCTTGAATTGTGCAGTCTGCGAGTGACGATACTTGGTAGATCAGCAGCGCGGTATTGACCAGCACCGGCTGGGCATTACGCACTTCACCGAACACCAGCGGCTTGGGTTCGCCAGCGATGTCGTCTTGGGTACCTTCCAGTCCGTTTGGCAGCACGTTATCACCCGCGTAAGTCTGCATCGGATGCGGCGAGCGTAGCGGCTCCAGGGGGTCGCGCAGTACGACTGACACCTCGTCATCTGAAAACGCCAGGCGTGCCACCGTACCGATGACTTGCGGCACGCCATCGAGTGCCAGCACCATCTCGCGACCGTCCACGGCATAGTCGGCTAGATAGTCCAGCTCGCCGTCGGTGTTGATCAGCGTTGTTTCACCGTAGCCGCTGCGGCTTTGCTGGAGTAGCTGGCCAGCGTACAGCCCCGCTTCATACAAGCCCGGCTGCATAATGCGCGGGTCGTAGAAGTTGTCTTCCGCATCCATAAAGCGGCCCAATGAAAACCGGAGCGTTTGCGGTTGGTTCTCTTCGTCGCGGGCTTGAAGGGTGAGCGTCCAGGTCATCGTTTCGCCGCCTCTAACCGCTTGTCGTCTTCCATCTTTTTCAGCATCTTGTTGCCGCGCTCGGTGGCGGCGATCTGCTGCGTGGCAGCGGCTCCGCGCTGGTTGTTGGCTGCAGCCAGGTGCTTATTGCTCTCGCCCTGCAAGCGGGCGTTGTCGCGGCGCAGCTCTGCGACCTCGCGCTTGAGATCGCGCAGGGTTTCCACGATGTCGCTGTTGCCCAGCAGTGGGTAACTGGGCAGTGGAGCGGCACGCAGTGTTGGTGTTGAGCCCACCGCTTGCCCACTGTTGAGCGCTTCGAGCATGCCGCGAACGCCTGGCTGCTTGACGACTTCGCTACGTACGACGAACTCTTCAGCGTGCACGATGCCTGCCGGGTCCCACTTGCCGCCGGGGCCTGTCCAGCCGCCGTTGGCGAACGGTGCCAGCTCTCCGGTTAGGGAGCGGTATTCCCGGCGCATGCGCTCCAGTTCGTTTTCTCTGCCTGCTGCTAGCTCTAAACGTCGAGCCGTCCACGCTGCCATCTGGCTCTGATATGTCCATCCGTCGATGCGGTCGACAAACGAGCCTTGATCGCCATCAATCCAGTTATACGTGCGGTAGCGGTCTACGTTGTCGTTGGCATTGCGACCCGTTGACTCGGCCAGGGTATAGAACTCGTCGATTTTGGATTGCACGCGGCCCGCGTCTACACGCATTTGCTCGGCTTTCTGTGCCGCGACGCGCTCTTGCTCGATGCGGGCTATCTCATTTTGTGCAACGCCGAGGGTGTTGATGGATTCGCGCAGGCTGATCATGGTGCTGTTCAAATCGACAAATTGGTCGGTCGTGCGCGACATCTCAGAAACGAGCCCATTTAAAGAGGTGAGCTGCTCAAGCGCCCGCTCTTCAAGCGACCGTGTGTTGTCGTCGATGTCCTTTAAATGGTCGAGATCCGTCCGGCCAAAGGCCACATCGGCGAGCAGCTGCAAACGTTGCGTGCCGGAAGCGGCGTTGATCACAGCCCATTCGTCTTGCGTGAGGTTCAGCGAGCCGCTGGTTTTCAGCGTTTTGATGACGTCTTCTGAGCGTGCATCCAGCAGCTTGCGCTCGTCGCCCGTGATGCGGCCATCTTTTAGCGCGGCTTCTAACGTGGTCACGAACCGATTGCTGCTCGTGAGTGCCAACGTGCGGACATCGCCGGACATACCCGAGGCAAGGATGCCATCGACCGTCGTCATGATCGCGTTGGAGTTAGCGAGGCCAAATGTGCGCACGTCAGCGGGGATACCGCGTTTCAGCACTGCATCCACGGTGGTTAAATACGCGTTCGTGGAGTTCAGCGCGAGCCTGCGGTCGCCACCTGTGACCTGTTTGCCGATCAACTGGTCGATGGTGCTGACGTAGCGGTTATTGCTGTTGAGCGCCAGGCGTCTGTCGCTGCTGCTGATATCACGACCGACGATGAACTCGACGTTTGCAAGGTAGCGGTTCGCGCTATTAAGGGCCAGCGTGCGGTCAGCCTGGCTAATGTCACGGTTGACGTAGTAACCGATGAGGGCTTCGTACTGCTGACCTGCTGAGAGCGCCAGGCGTCGATCACCACCCGTGATAGGGGCATCGACAACGTAACGAATCACCGCGTCATAGCGGTTTGTGCTGTCGAGCGCGAGGCGACGATCCGCGCTGTTGATGTTGCTGCCGAGCACGATGTTGACGGTTGTGATGTAGCGATTCGACGACGCAAGGGCGATCTCTTTACTGCCATCGTCAATATCCTTACCAACGATGTAATCAAGAGTGCTCAAGTAGCGATTGCCACTGGTGAGCGCTAGTTTCCGGTCATCGCTGCTCACGTCGGCACGGGTCGCGTAGTCGATGAGGGTTTGATATTCGTTGAGGCTGCTCAGCGCGAGACGGCGGTTGCCGCCCGTTAGCTCGGCACGCACAACATAGTCCACCAGCGTGGTGTAGCGGTTGGCGCTATCGAGGGCCAGTGTGCGGTCGTCTGCAGTGATATCGCGCCCAAGGATCATGTTGATCATCGCGCTGTACGCGTTGGATGTTTCAAGCGCCAGCCGCTTGTTCTCGCGGTCCAGCTCTGAGCGCACCACGTAGTCAATCACCGCGCTCATGGTGTTGCTGCTGGCGAGTGCCAGGCGCTTGTCGCCGTCGCTGAGCTGGCGGCGGGCGATGTAGTCGACCGTCGCTACCAGGTTGTTCGATGACGCCAACGCTAACTGGCGTAGCTCGCTATCCAGCTGGATTTCGCCGAGCAGGTAATTCAGCGTAGAGTCGAGCCGGTGGGCTTGTTCGCCCAAAATAGTACGCAGATCCTGCGGCAGGGCTGAGGCATCGGCGGCAAAATCAATCAGCGCATCAATGGTGTACTGCGAGGCGAAAATCGCGCGTTCGATCTCGCGTGCCATTTCATCGGTGACGATGCCCCGGAAGCCCTCGACGATAAACTCGGCATCGCTCAGCGCCTTGGGCAGATCCTTCAGCGCTGAAAAAACGTCTTGCTCGATGCGCTGGCCAGCGGGGCTTGAAGCATTGAAGTCACGATTGGCGTCGAGTACTTGCTGGGCGTACTGCGTGATGCTCTGGAGCGCGTCGCGGTCGCCGTTCTCTGCGCGTACCAGCTGCCGAGCGAATTGCTCTTGTGCGGTCGCCAGATTGATTTGGGGCGTGCTGCTGGTCGCCATCTGCTTGTCTAGCCAGTTGCCAATGCTGCCTAATTGCTGGCTCAGTTGGTCACGCACGCGGGTCAGTTCGCGGATGTAGCCCTGGGCTGCCTGGGTTGCCCGCTGCTGGGCTTCTGCCTCATCCTGCATGGCCCAAATGCGTTCACGCATGGGGCGCAGGCTTTCATCGATAGACGCCAGCTCACGCTCGCGTTCCAGGGCCAGTGCGCCTTCGGCGTCGCCCATCAATGCCAGCAGTTCAAGCTGCATGCCGAACTGCTGTTGATCGAACGCTTGCCAGGCGCGGCGAGCTTGCTGCTCGGCGCTTGCTAGCGCCGATTCTGCTTCTTGAAGCATCTGGTCAAAGCGTTGGCCAACACGTTCTAGCCCACGCTCGATCTCGACCAGGGCCGGTGCCAAGTTCATGGCTTCGTTGTATAGCTCGCGCCCGGAAGCCGTGGTGAGGTCGATACCGTCGACTAGGTCGCGTAGCGCATCGGTGCTGTTGATCACCTGGCCGGTGCGAGCGGTGAACGCGCCGATCGCTTGCGCTGCTGCCGACATCGCACGCTCTTGGCGTTCGGTTTCGGTGAGGACGTTCTGATAGTAGTAGTCGGCTCGGGCGCTGAACGCATCGATGCCGCCTGCCAAGTCGGCCAAGTGGCTGGCGGCGCTGCCACCGGCAAGCGATGCAGCCAGTGTTGAGCCGTGCAGTTGCTCCAGGATGGGGTTGAGCGTGCTGAGGGCACCGGCGAGGCGCTCCAGGGTGTCGATCGTCGTCTCGCCGCCCAGGGCGTACTGGCTGACGTCGCCGACAGAGCGAATGGCCAGGGCGTTGAGGGTGTTGCCCAGCCATTCCTGGATCTTCGCTTCTGCGTCTTCGGCGCTAAGGCCTTTGGTATCAATGCGGGTAAGGCCGGTGGTGAAGCCCACCAGGGCGGATGACTGGAAGCCCAGCACTTCGATAGTGGCGGCTAGTGACTGCTCGGTGGCGTCGTAGACCTCCTGCAAGGCGCTGGCAAACTCGCCGTCGAGGGCGCTGGTTTGGGTGCGGCGCTTGCTGGAGCGGAACCAGCCGCCGGAGCTGTGTTGGTCGCTAAACTGGTTGCCTGTGATGTCGCCACCCGACACGCCCAGGTTCACGCCCGAGCCGGTTTCATTCCAGCGGCGGCCACCGAACAGCCCGCCCAGGGCAGAGCCGAGTCCGGACCCGATAAAGGCACCGATAGGTCCGCCAAAGTAGGTGCCAGCCAGCCCACCGAGGGTGCCCAACGTGTTGGAGTGCTTGCCTTGGCCGAACAGTTGGCCACCGAGGTAGTTACCTGCGAAACCAGCGCCCAGGCCCGCGAGGCCCTGCACGCCGGAGAAGTTGCGCAGGCTGCCGCCCATGAAGCTGGTACCGCCACTGGCCCCCATGCCTGCCGTTGCGCTGCCTGCCCAGCCGCCTGAGTAGCCGGTGGGCACGCCACCCCACTGAATCCCGCCTAAACCGCCCTGCAAGGCGTTCCACATGTTGCCCACGCTGCCGGGGCTGATGCCAAAGCCACCCGCCTGCTGGCCACCGGCACCGCCAGCAAGGCCCATACTCGCTGCTAACTGCACGGTGATAGGCCGAGTGATGGCCATGTGCAGCAGCTCGGCGAGGGTTTGATCCCACATGCGGCGGATGGTGTCAGTGGCGCTGCGGCTGCCGTCGACGGCACCCAGCCATAGATCGGCAAAGCCGTCGTCTAACCGCCGTAGACCATTAACGCGCAGCTCCTCCATCGCGCCTTCCATGGTGTAGAGGGCGTTGGTGGTGCTGGTGGCCAGGTCATCGGCGTCGTTTTGGGCGTCTATATACGCCGTTTGCAGAGAGCCGATTAGGTAGAGGTATTCGCTGGCCGTGATGCGGCCCATGGCGAATGCCAGGTTGAGGGTGTTCTGGTCCTGGGCGAGCTGGAGGGTTTGCCTGCGGTGAGGCACCAGCCGATTGCGCAGGTTCTCGATGGCCGTGGCTTGGGCGTTGGTGGCGCGAGTGAGTTCATCAGCGGCTTTAGTAGCTACTGCATTCGTGTCGGCGAGCGTCCGGGTACTTGTTTCAGTTTTTCTCGTGGTTTCGCCCAGTTCCTCCATTATTTGGTCATACTGGCTCAGTATCTCAGTACCGCCCTCAATGTCGGAAAGGAGTTGGTTCAGTTCATGCCGCAGCTCTCGGCCACGCGCAATGTCTTCCGCCGTAGCAATCGGTAGCGCACCACCTTCGGGCGTAAGCTGGCCTGATTGCCGCACTAGGCGTGAAACCTCGACCAACTCATTACCGAGGCGGCCCGCTTCAAGACGCATCTCGATTAAGTCGCCGACGATGGATGCACGACGGTTTTCTTGCTGCGCCTTTGTCAACAGATGAAACGAGCTGGTCAGGCCATCAACGTCAAGGGTGGTCTGGTAGGCCGCGTCGCCAGTTAACCCCAGCTCATCGCGAAAATAGTAGATAGCACCGCCCGCAACGACGGCAGCCCCCAGCGGGCCGCCGATAAGTGCTAGCGCCCCGGCAGCCACGCGAGTAGCACCGGCCATGGCCGTCGCGGCTGCCGCTTGCCGGGTAGTGGCCCCGGTTAGAAGATTGATCGCGCCGGTGGTGGTGGCCACCACCGCCGTTTTCGCCGCCAGGGCGGCCTGGCTGGTGGCAATGGCCCCCACGTAACGGCCCGCCAGCAAAGCGGCCACGGCGGTGGCGGCGAACTGGATGTTGTCGATGTTATCGACCAGCGGGTCAATGGCGGCGTTCATCAGGTCGGCGGCACCGATCAGGATGCCCGCGACGCCTTCCGACGCGCCCATGGCCTGGTCAAGCTCGCCGACCAGGCGCGTGGCGGAGGTGCCGATGCGTACAAAACCATCTTCAATGGTGGCGGGCATTTCACCGGCGCGTTCGCGCACGTCGTCCAGGGAGTTGATCAGGGCGCTGGCGATTACATCGCCGGTTATCCGGCCTTCAGAGGCGAGCCCTCGCAGTTGGCTGACGGTGACGCCCAGTTGATCGGCCAATGCCTGGGCTACCTCACCGCCATTGGCCAGCACCGTCTCCAGCCCATCGGCTTGCAGCCTGCCGACGGCCATGGCGCGGGACAGGGCATTTTGCACAGCCTCGGCCTGCTGGCCACGCGTTGCAGTCAGCACCAGCATGTGGTTGAGCGATTCGGTGTAATCCGCTGTGTCGGCGGCTGTGCGGCCCAGATCGCGCAGGGCTGAGACGTTGCTGGCGTAGGTGCGGGCGGTCTGTTCCAGCGGGGCATAGGAGGCATTGGCGATATCGGTGATGCGCTCCATCATGTCGCCCGCCGCGCTCATGTCGCCGATGGCCGCACCGACGACCGATCGCATGTCTGACCAGCCATCGGTCATGCCCGCGAGCTGGCGGACGGAGAACGCGCCCAGGGCAAGGCCCACCGTTGTTCGCAGCAGGTTGAAGTGGCTGTTGGTGGTTTGTACTTGCTGGCTGGTTTGGCTAAGCGCCTGGGTGGCTTCACGCCCGCCCTGGGTGGCTTCGGTGCCAAAGGCGCGGGCTTCGCGCTGCGTGGTGCGTAGGTGGTCTGAGACCGTCACCGCGCTACGGCCCGGTGCCGTGAGCGCGGTATCGGCCTTGCGGCTTTCCCGCTCGGTAGTGGTGCCAAATTCCCGCACGTCGTTCTGGGCATCGCGGAGCGTGCCGGAGAGCTGGCGGCCATCGCCAGTGAGGGTGACGCTAAGCGTTAGATTGTTCGCCACGGTGTGTCCTTCTAACGTTTAGTTGCGGGTTTCTTCTGCAGTACTTGTAGTGCGCCCAGCTCGATCAACTGAACCTGGTCGATGCGCTCAATCATCGTTTCCTGGGGCAGTCGGTAGATGCTGAGCAAACTGATAAGGGGCGTAAGATCCAGGCCTTCCACTTCGTCTAAGCCTTTGTAGCGCCACTGCCTGCCGCAGCGCTGGAACAGCTGCACGGCGTCCCAGTTCTCTGGCAGTACCTCGAAGAGATCCGGCTCGGCGGCAGCGGCTTCGGCTTCTTCGGCTAGCTCGCCGCCCAACGTAATGCCCAGCGCGGCGAGGTCATCCGTGACCAAGTTGGGCTGTTCCGTATTGGCTTCAGCCCAATGAATGCCAGCCTCGACTAGATTCGCCCACGGTTCTTTTTTGAGACGCTCTCTTGGTAAGCCGTGACCAGTGCGGTGCTCGCGGCGGGGTCGTTTTTCACGGCGTGCAGCAGTGCTTCACCCTGTAGCGGCTGGCCGTCTTCACCCGGTACCTCCAGTTCGCTCACACCAATCAGTACATGATCAAGCAGCAGCGAGTCGGCGGGCATTTCACGCAGCTTGTCCTGCGGCAGTGCTTTGAACTTGGCCGTGAATTTTCCGGTCTGCTCTTTGCCTGCTTCGTCGTAAATGGTCAACGAGACGGGATAGGTATACGAGCGGTTGGTATTGAGTTTGAACACGGTATTACTCCTGATTAACTGCGGTTTAACCGCCGCTTACGCAGCGGTGCTTGTGGGTTACTTGACGACGATGGTGACTTCGTCGTTACCGTCGACCGGCTCGGGCCGGTAGTTCATGGTCAGCATCTGGGTGCCGTCCTGGTCGGAGTACGTGGGCGATTCGATACCCACTTTCGGCATGCTGATTTCGATGATCTGGCCTGCGGTCTTGCCGTGCGTGAGCGTGAGCGCACCTGTCTCAGCGTTTTGTGAGACCTCGAAGTAGTTCTTCACCCCTACGCCAGGGTCTTCAATGATCAGCTGGCCAGACGGTGCGCGCCCGGTGATCTGAATGTCGTTGGAGCCGACGATCTTCTTGTGAACCACCTCGCCACTCATATCCAGCGAGAACTGATTGAACGGTACGGTGGCCCCCATGAAGGTCAGCGGCTCGGTGTTGAGGGTGTTGACCGCTAAGGCAGCGTTCCACTGGCTGAGTGTGACGGCGGGGAGTTGTTCTGGGGTGACGGGACTCAACAGGCCTCGCAGCGTGAAACGAACAACAGGAATACTCTCAGCGTTGACCGTGAAGGCCGCCGTGCCATGTACCCCACGGCTTTTGTGCAGGTTGCCATCGACATGGGCGAAGAACACGCCGCTGTCTTCGTTCTCCGATACCGGTGCGTAGGTCACGCTTTCGTTATCGACGGTGTTATCGATGACTTCCGAAAAGCCGCAGCAGCGCAGCATCTTGCCCCACGGCGGAGCCGTGCCAGCGGTGCCGCTAGTGCATAGCTCGACTTCCACCTGCACCTCTACGTGCTTCTCCCCAGCGGCACGCGGGCTATTGCCGTAATACGGGCGCACAAAGTTACGTTCGATGTCGTTACCGCTGAGCGGGGTAACGGTGATCTCACGGGTTAACACGGCATCAGTAGCTGAATCAGGCAAGGTGGTGCCGTCGTTGTAGTCCGACTCTAGGGCGAACAGCATCGCCCGGCGGTTCGTTTTTAGGCTCACGGTGAAGTCTCCTCAAGTGGCCAAAAGTATTCGGTGGTAAACACGTCAGCCCAAAACAGGGCGTGGCTTTCCAGCGCCAGCAGCTGGCCGCGATGCCATTTCACGGGGATGTCGCAGCCAGCTGGCAGCCAGTTGATCAAGCCGTTCAGCGCGGGCTGCCGCAGCCTAGCCAGTTCGTCGTCGCCTGATGTCGCCACCGGGCCGAGCGGCGCGTTCATGCGTTTAATACCCGTGACCAGGAGCACTTCGGTTTTCACCCGGTGCCGTGCCTGGTTGCTCATTGCCCCGTGGCTCACCGTCTCGCGCCCTAGCACCAGCATCATGTTGGGCAGGCCCACCTTGTTCTTGGCCGCTTCAACATCGGCGGCCAGCTTCACGCTGGGCAGCCCTTCCAGGGCGTTTAAACGGTCGAGCCACGGGATGAGCGAGAGCATTACTTGGCCTCTTTGCCTGGTTCGTCAGCCGCTGGCTTAGCAGGCGGTGGGGCTAGCTCTACGGTCAGCGCGGGGTCGTCGCTGATGGCTTTGTAGGCGCTGCCTTTGTCGTCCAGCGTCAGGTACTTCCACTCGTTCGTGAAGATCACCCCGCTGTTGGTGCGTTTGGCACCGGTGGCTTTCGTTTTCACCCGCACCCGTACGTCTTTGCGCGGTACCGGCGGGGCTTTCTTTTCAGCGCTTTCGGGCGCTGCTTTGGTGGTCTGTTTGGCACTCATTGCCATCTCCTAAAAACCGCCGCCGGAGAACACACGACGACTTGAGTTCATTTGCACGCTGCCTGCACTGCTACTCCCTTGGCCGGTCGAGATACCCAGCTTCACTTCGCCGCGTGATACGGAGCGCAAAAACTTCACCGCGTCGTCGTAGCGCTTCTGCACCTGGTCGGTCGCGTGTTCGTCGTACAGCCGGTAACGGGCGATGTCGCAGGCGTAGGCGGTGACGATGCGCGGCACGGGCGACAGCGGTACGGGGTAGCCCGCGGCACTCACGTAGCCGTCGATCTCGCCAGAGGCGTCGTCGCAGGCGCGGTCGACGGCGGCGTTATCAATGGCCATGCCCGTTTCATCGCGGGCGATGGCGAGCAGCTCATCCTCGCCAAAGCGCTCGACCAGGTCGGCCTGGGTGCAGTACGGCATGGGTTAGTGCTCCGTTATGCCGCTGCGCTGGGCAGCCAGGGGTTCATGATGAGCTGTGAGGTGTTAGCCCATTCGTTGGTCGCGCCTGCTTCATTCATGGCGTTGGTGAGAACGCGCCGTGCGGGGCCTTCCATGTTGCTCGGCACCATGGTGTGGCTATGGCGCAGGGCCAGTGGCCGCTCATGGTCGCCCTTCAATTCCTGAAGCTTTTTGCGAGCCAGCTCGTAGTTCTCTGCGTTGAACGGCTGGTTAGAGCGCACCACCAGTTGCCACAGGCCTGCACCGGCATTCACTCGGGCGTCTACGCCCATGAGGAAGTTGTCGGTCATGAAGACTTGGGTGTCGTTCAAATTGGTCAGGGCGCGGAAGTCATAATCACGGCGCTTCTGGAACACCATCGGCTTGATGGCGCGGGTTAAGTCCATGACGTACCAAGCCGCGCCATTACCGCCCATATCATTGGAAACGCCGACCAGCTTGTTTTTGGCATCCAGCACCGGATGGTCATTGGCAAACAGGCGCTTGCCGTCGTAGCAGATTGGGTTGGCGGCCAGTACCTCAACGGCGATTTCATTGGGGTGCTGGCGGCTGGAGCGACCAAACTCTTCGTACACCGGTGCATACAGGCCGTAGGTGTCGTCTTCGATACTGTCGCGAGGCACGCCAGCAGTCAGCTCGAACTTGCGGTTCCTGATCGAGAAGTCCGCGCCTTCCAGGCCGTGGATGACTCGATCACCCAGCCACTCACGCATACGCGGCAAGGCTTTGAGCCATGGGTACACTTCCACAGCGGTGGTGCTGTTCACGACTGTGCAGAACTGTTCGTAAACGCTGCCCGCGTCGCCGACAGAGTTAAAGCCTTGCTGGAAGTTGGCCCGGTAGGCCTTGAACAGGGCGTTCAGGTTGGCGTTATTCAAATCCATGGTTGCTATCCTCTTGGGCCAAGCGGGCCGTTAGTAGGGCGTTACAGGTAGACGCCAGAGGTGGGGTCAATCAGCACCCACACGCCAAAGTCGTCTACGCCGTCGATGATTCCGGCAAGGGAGCGGGTCGCCTCGCCATCGGTTTTGGCCACTGTGTGGTCGTCCACTAGGTAGCAGGGCTTGCCAACATCAGCGGCGGTGATTTCGTCTGCCGCAGCGGAGTTGTCGAAGGCAAAGCAGCCGATCTTCACATCGACGTGCTGGTCACCTGCACCGCCAGCAGTGTTGTCTTGGTAGTGGGTCGCGACGCCAACGGCCACCAAGCCGGTCGCGGTAGCGCCCGCCGCCACAAAGCCACTGGCGGCCAGAGCCACGATGCCGCCTGCAAATACCACGGCACTGGCTGCTAAGGGATAGCTACGGCTGGTGTTATGGCGGTACGGCGTATTGCGGTTTTTGCTAAGAGCCACGGTGATATCCTCTTGCGGAATGAGTGGGTGCCGTCGTTACGCGGGGTTGGCGGCGCGGTACTGCTCGGGCGTTAGGCCAATGCTCTTGCACACCGCCAGCTCGGCGTCAGTCAGCTTGCCGTCGCCTTTGGTCTCGATGCCCTCCGGGGGCTTGCCCTGAGTTTGTGTGGCTTTTAGTGCGGCGATGCTTGGGGCACCTTCAATGTGTGCCTTGCAGGCCGCTAGGCCTTGCGTGCGCAGCCAATCGGCGGTGGCTTTACCGGCAATACGGCCATCGTTAAGGCCTTCGGTGATGAGCGCTTCCAGTTCAGCGGTGTTGCTGTTGGCTTTCAGGGCCGCAAGCTGCTGAGTGGTTTCTTGGTACACGGCTACGGGCACAAACTGCGTCATGTCCGGGGTAGCGGCTGCACTAGTCGCTGTGAGCGCTGCTACGGCTTCCGCTGGCTTCGCGTCGTCTTTGGCACCCAACGCGGTGCGGAAGGCGTCGGCATCTGCCTTGGCGGCTTTCAGTGCGGCGATGGCGGTGTCGATCTGTTCGTCGGTTGCATCGGTGGCCAAGCCGAGCGTGGCAATCAGTTGTTCACGTTTCACGGTGTCGATCTCCTGGGCGTCGTCAGTGACGTCATGGGCAATCGCCATCCGAGCGGCGGCCAGCTGCGCCGCGCCCTCATCAATGGCGGGGGTGTTTGTTAACGCCAGGTGCAGCAGATCGAGCGGCACACCGTTGGCGTCGTAGGGGAAAACGGGGGAGAGATAGCGGTAAGCTGGTGGCTCGCCATTGGGGCCTTCAGTCACCTGAGCGCTGGCCGTGGCCGTCCAGGCCACTGATCCATACAAGCCATCGTCACGCCATTCGAGCGAGCGCGGGTCGACCCAGCCTGCCGCTGGTGCAGGCAGGCCGTTCTTCTCGGCGTACAAGGTTTGGTGTTCGTAATCGATGACGATGTCGGTGCTGCGCGCAGCGGCCAAGCGGATAATCGCCTGGGCAGCATCGGCAGACAGATACCAGGGGCCAGAGCCTATTGCAGCCCCACGCGGTACGTGAAAGGTGCCAGCAGGCATCAGGCGCGTCTTGTCGTCAGTGATCTGCACTCGAAGAGCGCAGGCGGCGACGCGGGGCTTTGTTTGAAGGCTTTGTGTTTTCATGCCCCCATGATCGGGGGCGGGGGAGGCTAGCGGGATTTAGCGTGGGTTAAAGGAATTCAAGGCTTATCAGAGTCAAGGTCTAAGTTGATCTGGTTGCTTTCTACAGGGCCATCTTTTTGAAATTCGTCATAGACCTTTGTATTGAAGAGGTGAGCAGACTGTACATCCAGGAAGCCAAAAACTAGCTCAAAATTAGCTTCATCTAAATGTTGTATGCTCTGTGTGAGCGGTATTCGGTCGTAAAGCCTTTTGTAAAACGTAGTGAAGGTGACTTTGTGTGTGACTGGGTCTCTGAACCCGCTCATGAGCGGCAGGACGCGAAGCATATCCCTACTGTCGACAGGGTCTACTGAACCCATTAGCCTGCCGACATAGACTTTCCCATTTTTCAAAGTGAAGCAGATAGGTTTGGCCTGATCCATGCCTCTGAAGAGAATGAGCTCAAAATCTGCATTCATATGAGTAATGGCACGATACAAAGGTCTAGACGAGGAGTAGCCGTATATTTCTTTCAAGTAGTAAGAAGGATTAAACCGCCGACCCTTTATGCCGTTACCGACTAGCAGCACCCAATCCTGCTCTTGCATGGTCATTATGCCTTGCAAGAAATTCAAGATGTAGCTTGCAGGTATACATATTGTGAAGACCATCCCTAGGACTATTATCCAGTAAGAGACGGCCATGCTACTTTCGTTTTCACTTAGTGGCAGATGGGCTTTCACCCAAAAGGACAAGGTCTTAGTGGCCCATAGGAGGTGATCTTCCATTAAGCTCACCAAAAAAACAGATACTACTAGGAGCGTGATACCTGCTGCTGCTGCATAAAAATAGACGCCCTGAGAATCTTGGCGTCTAATAATATATCGCGATTCATGCCATTTGGTTATAAACAAATAGCCTGAAAGGACTGTGACGAAAGCAATCAGCGCTTGGAGCATTCTGGATTACGTTTCCGATACCCTTAGCCCATGCTCCAGTCTTTCTGAAGCTTTCAACTGTTCTTGAAAAGCTTTAGTTTGAACTACATCCGATGCCTTCATGGTCATAACACCATTACCGACCACATGATAGCGTGGCTTCTCTCTCCGCTCTTTTTGCGCTCGTCTGTAGCTTATCCAAAAGCGACGCTTCATTTTCTCAAACATACTCACCTTCCCCGATGCGTACTCGCCAGCCTCTACGTGGGCCGTTCTGAGTCTTATCTTTGTACCTATACAGTCCAATGTAGCAAAATATACGTGAAATCGATATCTAACGCACCTCTAACGCGCCTCACGGCGAAAATGCGTGCCAGCGTAGCGGGGGAGCGCCTTGCGGAGCTTACAGGGCACTTCTGGCTGTTCGTGGTTAGAGGCTGAAATGGTCGGCGAGGATGCCCAGCACTTCGTCTTCGTCGTCATCGTTGAGACCGACAAATTCTCTCCCTGGGATGTCACCCCACAAGTGGGGGAACTCGGCCTTGGTACCACCCCAGTGCATCATTGGGCCGTAGACCATCAGGCTGCCCCATTCGACGCCTTCGCTGCTGGCGCTGTAGCTGAACTGCTTGGCGAGCTGCCTGCTTTCGCCTTCGAGTACACGGTCATGGCCTTTGCGCTTTTCGGTGGAGGGGGCGTTCGGTGCCCAGGGAGTGCCGTCCGGTGCTTCTTTATCGCGGAACCGCTGCTGGGTGCGGTTGACCATCTCTTCACCAATCGACTTCATCGGCGCGGTGAGGTCGTCGCCTTTGCTGATCAGGTCGGTGATGGCGCGTTCGATGGCGTCTGTGTTGGCGTTGATGGTGATCATGGTTCTCTCCTATACTGTGCGTGTGGTGCGAACGACCAATATTCGCCTGGTGTACCCTGCGCAAGCAGATGAGGTATCTGGGGATGGCGAACCAGCGTTGCACCACGTTCCTCAAGCTCAGTTCCTCTAGCGCACGCGCTCCATCTTCTGCCTGACTTCCCGCTCGGCCTTTTCATCGTTCACGATAAACAGCGTGAGGAAGTAGTTCTTCTTGCCATCTGCTGTGCGCTTTAGCGCGGCTCTGTATAGCCGTTCGCCCAGGCTTAGATAGACCATGCGCCCTGGTTCGCCTTCGCGTTGGTACACCTCGCCTTCATCGAGTATCTGCTGAATGCGCCGGTAATCTTCCAAGCCCACCTCGGGGTGGCTGGCCTTATGCGCCATCAGGCTCTCTTGAGAGAGCAGCACCACGGGGCTTTCTGCCCCTAGCGCTTGGCGTTCTACGTGTGGAACCACCGCTACAGGATACTCGCCTTGCACCTCGCCATTCCAAAAGCGGTTGAATAACGGCGCTTCGACTAGGTCGGCGACGTTCTGTCTAGCAATGGTGGCTTCTACACTATCGAGCCGGTTAAGCCGCGCAGCGATCGCACGCTCGGTGGCGGTTTGCCCTGGGGCGTAGTCCCAGCCGGGTTGCACTCCATTTGGCACGGTGACCACTTCGCCGGTGGTGTTATCGACGCTTTCATAAGTGCCGTCATTCGGCGCAGCATCTGGCCCATCTTTGCCCAAGCGCTTCAGGCCGCGCTCGTTTAACGTCTCGACACCGCAGTTGCAGCCCCAGCCATTAGGTGGGTAGTGCGCTTGCCACCACGGATGGTCGTGACGCAGAACCAGGTTGTTCCAGCGCTGGTGCTGCTGGCGTGGGTTCTCGATGGTGTTGTGGATGTAGCGCCAATAGGGGCGCAGGCGCACCACATCGGGGTCGGTCATCTGCTGCCAGCGGCCAGCGGCGTAACTGGTGTCCAGGTTCGTCTTGTAGATAAGCCGAGTGCGCCAGGCGCGGCCCGCTTTGGTGTCTTCCCCTGTCCAGCCCGTCCAACCGCGTTTCGATACGATCTCTTCAAACTGCTTGCGGAACTCGCCAAGGCTCTGGCCGTTGCTGATGGCGTCATCGACTGCGCCGCGAAGATCCGCAAGCAGGTCGGCCTTGGTAGCGCCCGCCACGACAAAAGCGGCGTCGTTTTGGTCGCGTGTGATTTGCCCAGAACGGGTGGTGGGCAAGTTCAGCTTGTTACGGAAGAACTCGGTTTGCTCTGCGAATGGGCGATTGAACTGGGCGCTAATCGGCATCGCCGGTTTCCTCATCGACGCTGGCCCGGCCTGCTAACGCTGCGGCCTCAAAGGCGATGGCCATCACGTCTGCAAGCTCCGATTCGTCGAGGTCATCGAAGGCGCTGGCGATCAGCTCTTGCAGCTGCTCGAAGCTCTCTGCTTGCTCAACGAGCTGCTGCACCTGCGCCACCCAGCCATCAACGATTGGCTGTGCTTGGTCGTCAATCTGATCGAGGGTGGCATCGCGGTAGTAGCTCGGCTGGCCCGGTTGCGTGGGTGCCTGGCGCAGGGCGGCTAGCGGTGGCCGTGAGGCGGGAATGCGCAGCGCACCAAAGGGGTTTGGCGCTGCCTTTGGCATAAGAATATCTTCGCCGTCTTGCGCCTTGGGGATGCCGGATTTCTCATGCAGCCACCACAGCGGGATCTTCGCGCCCATATCCACAAAGATGGGCAGTGACTTTGATAGGCGTTCGAGGTCTTCGGTTTCACCGGTGTCGAGGAAAAAGCGTGGTGCGCGGCTTGGCTTATCAATGCCGTAATTTAAAGCCGACATCGGCCATAGAATTTGTTTACCGATACTGCCCGCGTACTGGCGCACGTCTGAGCGAATGAGGCTCATCTGGCCGCGTTCATGTACGTTGCCGAGTGCGTTGGTGTTTGTGCCTTCGCCTGTACCGCTTGTCAGGGTGCCGCCTAGAATGGCTTTGGCTTTGGCACGTTCGCACCAGTCCATCATGGCTTTGTAGATATCGGCTGACGCCCCTTTGCCTGCCGCTTCGGTGAGTTCGATGGCCATACCATCGGGAATGATGCCTGCGGCGTTCTGGCCCAGCGTGACCACGGCGCGCAGCAGCGTTGCCTTCTCTTTCTCGGTGGCGTTGCGGGGGTACTTACCGATGCGGGCCGGTAGGCCGTAGATTTCCAGCAACTGCGCTAGGTCGCCCAAGGCGTAGTTTTGAAACAGATAGGGCCACGCGAGCATACGGTGTAGGCCCATGCGGGCGACGTAGCCAGACTTTGCACGGTGGCGGTGTTGCACCCAGCCAAGTGGCCATAGCTCCGCACCTGTCGCGCTGTTATCGCGCAGGGTGATGCAGTTCTG
Organism: Halomonas sp. NyZ770; assembly: GCF_020616575.1. Classification (NCBI taxonomy): domain Bacteria; kingdom Pseudomonadati; phylum Pseudomonadota; class Gammaproteobacteria; order Oceanospirillales; family Halomonadaceae; genus Halomonas; species Halomonas sp. NyZ770. The sequence continues at coordinate 549,227 of NZ_CP085143.1, forward strand.
GTCATCCGGGTGGAGCCTGAACCAGCTATGGGGGCGCAGCGTGGGCTGCTCGATGTAGCGCAGCGCGCCGTCGCGTTGCCACGATAGTTCCAGGTTGGCCCAGCCGTGGCCGATGCCGGTACCGAGATCAAGAATTAGGTCTTCCACTTCCAGCGCACTGAACACTTCGATGGCTTGCTCTGTTGCACGCTTCTCTATAGCGCTGGCGTTATCCGGCGGTACGATCTGCCACTCCAGCTCGGCGGCGAGCTGGCGACGCTTGCCGAGATCAGCGCCAATCTGGGCGTCTTTCTCCTCCATGTCGTCAAACAGCTCGCCTTGAGCTTTAAGGTCGCCTTGCTCTGCGGCCTCTAGGATCTGGTAGAGCCGGGCGGGCGTGAGCCCCTTTGTCGGGTGCTCGGCGAACTCTCTTTTGAGCTGGCCGATGCGGGCATCCTGGGTTTGTTCTTCCTCTAGCGCCTGGCTGCTGTCGCTGCCGAATAACCGCTTGATGAGTGCTTTAGGGCTTACCATGCGCCGCCTCCTATTCCAAAGCCGCTGGGTTCAATGTCGTCGCTGTCGTCGTCCTGGCGGGAGCCAGGCAGGGGCGCGGGGGTGAATTCGATCTCGATGGCTTCCAGCTCGGCGGCGTGGTCGGCCAGTACGCAAGCCATTGCGCCATCGCCGTGGCGTTCGCCGCTGGTTTTGCCTTCGGGTAGGCGGGCAACGCCGCGTACCAGCTTGAAGGCGCGGTGGTCATCGACTAAGTCGTCATCCTTCGGGATGGTGATTGAGCCATCCTCAAAGCGAGCCTTATAACGGGGCATGCGTTCGCGGTACCAGTTTTCGGTGGCCATCACCTGGTCAACGATGGAGCCCCACTTATCCGTGGCCGCTTCGCCCATGTACGCGCCGTTTCCTCGGCTGTCGATGGCAACGCCGCATAGGCGTGGCAGCGCGTCACCAATGGCAAACAACACTTGTTCTTGCTGCTTGAACGGCACGTTGTGCATTTCCATCAGGAAGGGCACCGTGCGGTGCAGGGTATCGCCGATCTCCATGGGGGCAATAACCGAGAGGTCACCGCTACGGGCAAAGTCTTGCCCCAACGCATGCTGTCGGCGTGGGTTAAGCGTGGTCAGCACAGGCTTCAGGTTGTCGGTGATCCAGTCGGCCATTTCGGCAGCCCGCAAGGGTTCGGGCATGGCGTTAAATTCTCGCGTGCCGTTAAAGCGCAGTACCGGGGCGGGAGCCATGCACGCCTCAATCATGACCCGCGTTAAGTAGCTACCGCCGCCCTGGGCAGGAATGCAGAACAGTTCTTCGTCTTCGTTGGGCTTATAGCGGTTGATCAACTGTTGCCGCCAATGGGCTTCGCCCTCACGGGTCCACGGCTGGCCGGTGACCCTGCAAATGCGCTTGTAAAAGCCATCGGCTAGGGCGTTGTCCAGGTCAACACGGTGCAGGCTGTAGTCGTACTTACCGGCGCGTATGTCATTGACCAGCTCATTGAACGGGTTATCTTCGCCGTTGTGGGTGCTGATGATACGGATCTGGCCGCCCCAGATAGTCATGGCCATCGCCGCTTTTAGCAGCTCCTGGATGTCATCCACGAACGCAGCTTCATCAATCACCAGGCGTTCGCCAGGGCGACCTTTACTGCGCAAGTTACGCGGGTTGGAGGTAAAGGCCTGGATCTGGTTGCCGCTGTCGAACTTGATGGTGTAGCTGAGGATCTGCTTGTCTTCGGCTTCAATCACCGATTCTTCGATTTGACTGGCAGCGGCCTGATAGGCTTTGGCCCACCCAGCGCAATCCTGAATAAAGCCTTGGGTCATTTCTTTGTTGTAGGAGATGTAATAGACGTTAGCCCCTTCGCTGGAGGCGGCATACAGCACGTCGTCTGCCGCTTCGCCATAAGACAGGCCGATACGCCGCGACTTCTCAATGACCTTGACGGGAGACGTGTCTTTCACCCAGCGCTGCTGGTAGGGCAGCAACACACTTTGATCAATGGCGGCGCTCACGACATGCCCTCCAATATGGCAGCGCGAAGTGCCGCGACACCTTCATTGGATAGCCCCTGGGCACGGCCTGCCGTCTCAGCTTTGGCGGCTGCTTCTTTGGCTACTTCCACGCGTAGCTCTTTCGCCCACTTTTTCTGACTGAGTGACACGCGCCCAATATCGGCCATCGCTTTGGTGACGGTAGCGATATGCTTTGCGGCTTTCTCTGGCTCATGCTCAGCATTACGCAGCGCTATCAAGATTCGTAGCAGGTGGTCTTGTGCAATGCGGGCGGTGGCATCGAGTAACGAACCACTCTCATCGTCTTGATCCGCGACCATAGCCTTGGCTAGCGCTGTCGTTTTTTTGACATCGCCCATGGCTTCTTCAAACTCTTCCTGCAAGTCCTGGCCATAGCGGTGAACGCTGGACTTGGAAACGTTATAACCGCGCTCGCCTAGCCACCCGGCTAACGCTTCATAGCCTTGGAAGCCGCTGCTGACGAGCTTCTCGTTTAGCTCTTCGCGCACCTCTTGGGGAAGGTCAAAGACCTTGTTGCGTGGCGGCATCGCTCATGCTCCTGGGCGCGGTTTGGCGACGCCAGGTACATTGGCGAGGCCTTCGGCACAGTCGGCACCGCGTGATGTGAGGGTAACAATCCAGCCAGCGCGGGGCTGCTGGGCAATCACCAGGCCTTGTTCTTCCAGCCAGGCAATATCGCCGTGTAGCTTGTCGCGGCTGATGTGGTGGGCATAAGCACCTTTCAGCTCATCGTTCAGGCTGTATTCGTTGGTCGTGAACTGGCTGCGGCGCGACAGAATCCGCAGGATGCCCAAGCGACGACCTTCGGTTTCAAAGTCTTGAAAGCTCTGGTTCATGAGTGCCCCCCTCGCGGCTGGTTCATCAGATAGTCATTCATGCGGTTGACCTGTGCCGATGTCGCTTTCTGGCTGGCGTTAATTTCAGCTAACAGCACGTTGGTACGCGCCATTTGCTCTTGCAGTTTGTTCAGGTCTTCGTGATTGGGCAGGCGCTCCATTTTGTGCTCCAGGTTCACCACCTTCTTTTCAACGCCATCGATGCGTATGTGAGTTTCCTTGATGGCGGTTTGGCTAGCGCGGTGCTTGTTCAGCCAGTACACGTACGCGGCCATGACGCCCATAAAGAGGGCTTGCAGCACATCGAATAGCAGTTTGGCGGCTGCCCAGTTGATTAACTCCATGGTGTTCCCTTATTGGTTGGTTAGCCGCCAACGCGTTTCACAACGGCATCCATAAACCCGCGAGGCTGTTGCCCTGCGGCCACTTGTTTATCGCGGCTTCGGCAGGTGGCGTTAATCCCTAGCATGGCGAGCGCCACGCCCCACATGGGGGTGAGTGCGGTAACGGCTTGGGCTACCACCCCTGCTTGCTCAGGCGTGGCCACAATCGACCAGGCAATGGCCACGCACTGGATAACCCAGGCAATCGCAGTGAGATAGCCAAAGGTAGGCCGCCAACGGCGCACATAGGCGTCGTTGCTCGCCGCTTCGGCACGCATGGTTTTGTTTACCTCGCTAAGGCGCACGCTTTCGGCTTCTAGCACCATGCGGGTGAGGGTTTGCTGGTGGTCGTTTTCGAGTTCTTGAAGTTTGATGGCGGCGGTTGGGTCGCCGAGTGCTTGGGCGACGGCGTCGGGGGTGGCGGCAACGCCTAAGGCTTTGGCGGCTAGTTGGCCCACGGCTGCCCCAGCGGGGCCGCCGAGGGCGCTGCCGATCAGCGGAGCCATACCGCCCACGGTGGTGGCTAGTTCTCGCCATTGCATGGTTCACCCACCCCAGCGGGCAGGGCCGCTTGTGCGTGTGTCTATGTGGGTGAAGGTGTTGTAGCGGCCCACGCTGGCCGTGGGGTGCTGGGTTTCCACGTAGGTGGCTACCACGGCGGGGTCGATGCCTTGCACGCGGATATCAGCGGCGCGGCCAAACACATGCTGGCTGGCGGCAGCACCGCCTACGCGGCGGTTATAGTCTGCACAACGGCAACCGCTGTTGATGATGACCGGGGCATCGAAATACAGGCGAATGTCTTGCAGTAGCGTTAGGGTTTCCAGGTCTACCGTATCGAACCCACACCCGCATTTGCAGGCGAATTCACGGCGTCGGAAATGGATAGAGATGTCGTCACGGGGCATGGCGAGAGAGCCTCATTGCAGGTGAGCGAAGCACAGAGCAGTGAGGTTCAGGATAGGGCGGTAGGGTGAGGCGTCGGGATTAGCGGGGGTTAAAGAAAAATGCCCACCGAGGGGTGGGCATCTTCACAGGCGCTCTGGCGGTCAGGCCGCTCGGGCGCTCTGATGGCTATTTAATGCGATTGCAGCGCGGCTGACAACTCCTCGCTGGCTTTGCGGTACTCTGCGGCCAGCAAATCCAGCAGGCGGCAGAGCGGGCGAAAGGGTCAAGGGGTTGAGGGGGTGGAATCCCGACGAGCCATGTCACGCTTGCTCAGAGTGGAAAGTTTACAGTTACACCCCATCATTACACAGGGCATCAGCCAGTCTTGCATTACTTCTTCTGCCAGCATAGGGACATTTTCAGGCTTTCCACACAAGGTGGTGCCTTCGTCATCGCCATCCCCTCGATACATCAGGTATGGACGCTGTTTCCGCCCGAACTCATCTGCATAGAGATCCCGTATTTGGTCGATCCGATGCAACTGGTAGGCGATACCACTTACCTGAAGACGCAGGAGTTCTGCATAGTCTCGGGCAGTAACCACCTTCTTGGTGCCAGTCAGGTACGCTTCAGCTTCTGGCCAGTTGAAATCTTCTGGCCATAGTGGCTCCAGTGCTTTTTTCGCCCGTGAAGCCCCCTCATGGAGCACGCTGAATAGCACGGGTCGTATTTTCTCCTTGGCTTCGTCGCTCCATTCGATGCCGTGAGTGGCTAAATCAAAGGCTTGGTCATGGTGGTCATCTGGGCGACGGTTGAATACGTGATGAGCTGGTTGTTTAGTGGGCTGTGGCGTTGGTGCTTCTAATGAGGCACCGGGTGGCAGTCGTGAGGTTGTTTCCGTTTTTTGAGGCCTGAACAGGCTTTTCATTATTTTACTGAGCATGCTGACACCTTTCAGTAACTGATAGGTTTGATATTGCTATGACTCGCTGCAATGGCGAGACCAAACGCTGTCAAAGGTGGACCAGGTGTTTTCCATGTACACGATACCTACTGATGGCCTGCTTACGAAGCGCTGAAAACCCACATACCCTCCATACGCATTCTTGCCATTTACCTCGCCACAGACCGTCACTACACCATGCTCAAGCAAACTCGTTTTCCTCGTTTCGGTCATGTTGCGAAACTGAGCGGATTCAGGGTCGCGTAGCTGATTAGCAACCGCCTCTTTTGCCTGCTTTACTTCTTGCGACTCGCAGCCCGACAGCATTACAGCAGCGATGAGTGTTATCCCTGCAAGAATCTTCATAGCTCCCTCTCTCCCTTAAAACAGCCCAGGCTGGATGCGGTTGCGGTGCAGTGCCCGCTGCTCGGCCAGGATCTTGTAGATCTGCATGACGTTTCTATCGTAGCGCCGTGCCAGCTCGGCGTGGTTGCTGCCGTTAAACTCGCACCATATTTGATGGTCGCGCAGCGCTCGGTCGAGCTGATCCCCTTTGGCTAAATAGAATACCTGCCCGCCGTGGTAATACGCCAGAATTCTTAGGGTGGAAAACGCTAGGCGTTGGGCGATGCGTGGCTCCAGACCTATCTCGATGTACTCCGCTTCGATCACCTGCAGCATGTCTACCAGCGATTGTGGCCAGTGGCGGGCCAGCTCTGGGTCTGGCAGGCGCTCCAGGGCATCGGCGGGGATTTCATCGAACCCAAAATCGAGGTTGTCGTCATTTGAGGTCATCGGGGTACCGTCCTTGCCGCTTGGCGTCGATGATGAGCCCGGTCATCAGGCGGTGTAGCTGGTCATCGTCCAGCCAGTCCACTCGCTCAACGTCGAACATCCGCTTGGCCATGCTGTCGGCGTAGGCCCATGGGCGCTCTGCGTGGGTGAGCATTGCTTCAATCTTGCTCATCACATTCTGGCGTGAGCGCGGTGGGCGCGGTGCCTTGCGGCCTGCTTTTTTGGCGGGCTTGGGTTCAAAACCGAGGCGGCGAAACTCGTGCATCACGCCGCCGACGGTGCGATTGGTGAGTTCTTTGGCACTGCTCACGCCCGCCGTGCGGGCGAGGATGGCGCGGTAGTCTTCATCACTCAGGCCGAGTTGCTGCTTGGCGATATGGATTTGAGCGAGTTTGCCTTTGCTGATCATGACGCCACCTCGCTGTTCACCAGCTCTAGGTCGGGGAAGTTCTTTTTGAGGTGGCTGATCAGCGTTTTGGGGCTGTTCCAGTAGGGGCTAACTTGCACTGTTCTCAGCGCCGTCATCTCGTCTGCCTGTTTCTTGCCGTACACTTTTTTCAGGCTGGGGTATTCTTTGAGCTTCCAGGGGCGGTAGCGTTGCGGACAGTAGAAGCACCCCTCTGGGTGCTCCGGCTGGCCATGTTCGTCCACGGACATCCAGATACCCTTGATCCAGCCGTCTACGCCTACACGGATCACAAGCTTCTCGCCGTCAAGGCACTTACTGAACGTCACTTTATGGCCAGCAGCCAATACAGTGGCATTTCCAAAAACGCCCGATAGCTGCTCTTCTAATTGCTGCCATTTGTTCATGACGACACCTCACCGATCTGTGCGTAGCGGTTGCCGTTCACGCCTTGGTGGAAGCTGACTTTTTTGCCGTCCTGGTAGCCTTGGTGAATGGCCGCGTGGTCATGGCAGCGCATGCCCTTGGTGTTATCGCGAGGCTTTAGGGTTTCCAGATTACTCCAGCGCTTAGCCGTGTAGGCTTCCACGATGGCATTCTCGGCATCCGTGCGCTGGTGACGCGTCACCTGCGTGGCCACAGCGTTAATCCATGACTGTGCGTAGAGGTCGCCACGGCGCACCTTGGTAGTTCGCTTTAGGCGCTTGTTCAGAGTGGCAAGGAAGGCGGTGCGGTCGCGCTTTAACTGGCGACCCAGCACTTCAAAGGCATAGCCCGCTACTTCACCTGCGCCGTTCAGTCCGTAAAATTCGAAGCGCCCTTGCCAGCGCTCGCCGTCATAGCATGGCGTGTACACGATCTCAGCACCGAAGGCACCGGCTACCATGTTGGCCAACTGGCCGATATGCGTGGGCGGTTTGCGCCCAGCATTGACCTTGCTGGTATGGCTGCCCACATCGCTCATGGCCACGTCTTCGCTGGTGACGCCATGGATGGCCATCAGCTTTTGCGCTTGGCGCAATGCGGCGGCGGCTTCATTGGCATTGCTCGACTTTGCTAGCCGCAAGCACTTCTTGATTTTGTCTAACGCTTTGCTGTCCATTTCTCTCCCCTTGGCTGCTCATCAGTGCCGGGCTACCACGCCCGGCAGACGCCCCGCCATTGGCAGGACGTTTCGCTTAGTGGAGGGTTGTTTGGGTGGCCGCGTGGGCGTCTTGCAGCTCCAGCGCTTTGGCGATGGCCTGCATTCCCAGCAGGGCTAAATCGCCGGCCTTTTTCATCTGTGGCGACTCGGGTTTTTCGCCATTGAATCCGGCGCATACCGTGAAACCGCCAGCTTCGTTGGGCTCAATCGTGATCATGGCCTGGGTGCTGGTTTTTACTTTCTCGCTCATGCCACACCTCGCTGGTGGGTGATGTGGTAGCGGTACTGGATGCCCGCCAGTGGATCTGCATCGCGCAGGTAGTCGCTGCGTACGTTGACCTTGGGGCCGTACACTTGGCGTGCGACGGTCAGCGCCGCTTCGCGATGCGTGGTGCCGGTTGCACGCTTGCCGCGCAGGGTGGCGACGTATCCGCCCATGGCGGCGCTGACGCGGATCGAGGACGCATTCAAGACGGTGCTCATTGGGTCACCTCATCAGTCATGTTCTCAGCAGCCCAGCGCCAGGCGCTGTGCTTCCATTGGCGCGGCATTGGGTTCTTCTTGAGCCACTGCTTGGCCTGCGCGGCACTGATGCCGCGCTCCTGGAGTTGGTAGAAATAGGCGCACTTGCTGGGCATGGTTAAACCCCCGCGATATCTAGGCTGATGGGCTGGTATTGGTCGGTGCTGCCGACGCGCTCATAGATGCGGATGTAGCTCTTGGAGCCTGTTACCTGCACCGCGTCACTGATGGCGTCCATCGCCTTCAGCCAGCGCGGATCGCTGATGTTGAAGCGGCGGCGTAAGCTGAGCACCTCGCCGGTACGGATGTTGCCCGCATCATCAACGCGGAATGCGTCCTGGACGATCACGGCCAGTTCGGGCCTGGCGTCGGCAGTCCATTCCTTCAGGCACTCGTCAATCAGCCCCTTGGCAGCCATCAACCGTTCATCGAACGTGATGCGCTCCTGGATAGCGCGCAGCACTTTGTAGCGACCACAGAAGGAAACGAGCTGCACGTTGCCTTTCTTGCCGCCGATCTGAACGTCGTACTCCTGGGCGGAGGTCTCGATGAGCGCGGCGATTTCGCTAAACACATCGCTTTTGAAGTCGCGTAGCTGGTCGCGCAGTTCACAGGCGCGGTCGAAGATGGAGAGCACCAGTTCATCACGGATCTGATCGATCTCTTTGATCTGGGCTTCGGGAATCAGGCGGCCCTTGGCGTCCATGCGGAAGCCTTCAGGTACTTGTTGAGTCTCAGTGGTGGCGATGCTCATGATCAGGCTCCTTTACGGGCAAAGTTGGCGCTGCGGTTACGGGGGTTGTGGCGGTGGTGGTGCATCGGCTCGACATAGGCACCGTTGCGTTGGCGTATGGCTTTGTTGTTGCCGATGCCCAGCAGGAACTCCTCCCACACGGCGTATTCACCGGGCAGCTCGAACGGCTTTTCTTCGGTGGCTTCAGGAGCCGCTGCCTGCTCAGCTAGGCCGGTGTCCCAGTGCTGCCAGATGCGAAGCACGGCCCGTTGCTGCTTGGGCAGCAACGGCTCTGGCTCTAATGCCAAGCGCTCAAACTGCGTGGGGTTGATCAGGTACTGCGCGAGATCCACGCCGTGGCGGGCGATGCGCAGGGCGATGAAGCGGTCGGCGTAATGCTCGATGTGGGCATCGCTGTACGTTCTCATGGCTTTTCTCCCTGGCTGGCTGCCCCTTTCAGTAGGTCGCTCAGGCGCTTGGGGGCGTTGGCTTTTTCAGCGGCTTTGTCGTGTTGCGGCGGGCGCTGCTGGGTAACGTGCGCTTTGCGCTGGGCTAACCGTTCGTGTTCGGCAAGTACGTCATCGGTGGAGCGCTCTCGCAGGGTGGCAACAGCAGCACGGTTTGCAGGCTGTTTGGCACCGCTACGAACTTGCTCCTCACGCTGCTTTTCCTCCTCGGCGGCGTGGCGGTCGGCGCAGTTGGCCACCACTTCATAGAGGTAGCCGTGGCCGGTGAGCGGCAGGTTGCTGGGCGGGCGTTCAAGCAACTGGTCAAGCGCCATCACCCAGACCTTGAGCGGTGCTTCACGGGTAATGCCTTTACGCTCGATCACGCCGCTGGTGATGACGTCCTTCAGCTCGCCCAGCAGGCGGGCGCTTTTGGCGCTGGCCAATGCCCGTGATTTGGGCCGGAACATGCCGAGGTAGCGCACGATGCGGCTGCTCAGTAAGGCGGGCATTTCCAGCGCGGCGGCCAGCGCCTGGTTGTGTTCGCCTTGGGTGACGAACGCGGCCATGTCACCGCTCATGCCGCATTCGGGGCAGGTGGCTTTAAGGGTCATTGGTCTTCTCCCTGCTGGCGGTCGGGGTTGTTCGGGCAGGTTTGGCAGCTGCGCCATAGGCGCATGGCCATGGGGTTGTGGGTGGGCGCTGGGCGCGAGCGGTACTCGCGGCACTGTTCCACGCTGATGGTGCGTTCCTGCGCGGGGCAGTTCAGGCCATCCAGCGCCTGTAGCACCTTCTTTTCGATGCTGCTGGTGGAGGGGCTGGGGTAGCGGTTGGCCAGTGCCAGGGATACCGCGCTGCGCGAGACGCCGATGCGATCACCGGCCATCTTGCGATTGGTGGCGCGCACTTCGTTGGCGAGCAGGGTGATCCAGCGGGGCGGCGCTTCGCCCCAGTTGGAGATATCTACGGCGCGGGTGCGGCGAATGGCGTTCATGGCTCGCCCCCTTCGGTTTTGGTGACGCGGCGGTACACCACGGCGCCAGTGTTGGGGTCGTAAAGCTCTTTGGTGCGCCGAATCATGGGGGCCATGGGGCCGGTCCAGTGGCTGGGCACCAGGCGATAGCGCCCTGGCACGCCAGGGGAGGGTTCCACCACGGTTTGCAGGTATCCGGCCCGAGAGAGCATCTTGATGTACTCATCAGCGGTGGCTTTGGCGACCGGCACTTGAGGCGTGCTGGCGGCATCGGCTAGCTCTTGGCCGGTAAACGCACCAATGATTTTGAGCGTGCGCCAGAGCTGTTCGCGCCCTGGGGGCGGTGGCAGCGTGCCATCCCGGCGCACGCGGGGGGCTTCCACACCGACATCGCGCTGCAGGAAGTAGATGGCCGTGGTGGCGGGTGGTGCGTCGGGGTTGCGGCGCACCAGGAAGCCGCCTGCGATCAACGCCCGGAGATAGTCGCTAATGCGGCTCTCGCTGAGTTCCGGGTGACGTTTGAGGGCAATACGGATGCCCTGCATGGTGATGATGCCATCGTCTAAATGCTGGTGACGAATGGCGTCCCAGATAAGCTGGCGAGGGGTGACATCTCCCGCCAGTGCGGATAGCGTTTTACGCTTTGCGACGTTCTTGGACGACATGCTCAGCCCCTCCGCGCCGGTGGTTGGCCGGTGTGGATGTCTTGCTCGCTCCACTCGCGTAGGCCTACCGTTTTCCAGCCCTGGGCGGTGGCTTCGGAGTGGATCTGGTAGAGGTTCACCGCCACACGGCGCAGGCAGCCTTTAACACGGTGGTTGATGGCGTCTAGCAGGTCGTCTTCGATGGTGATGTCGGGGTAGCTCTTGGCGGCTAGGGCACACACGTCGTCCAGGCTGGCAGCTTGGGCGGGCACCCATTCCAGTACACGGTTATGCAGCCGCTCCAGGCGAGCCATGGAGGCAGGCACGCGCTCTTCACCGATCAGAATCAGGGTGCCTTGGCTGGCGTTATAGATGTCCGTTAAAACGTTGGCGGCGGCTTTGTCGATGACGTACTGAACGTCATCGATGATCAGCGGGCGGCCAGAGCGGGAGAGCTGCTCGGCGATCTGGTCGACCATCTCGCTCAGTGTCTTCATGGGGATGATGCCCATCTCGCGCAGGATGGCGACCACGAACGCTTTTTTCGTCCAGCTTTCGCGGCACTCGACGTAGTAAGCGCGGTGCATGTTGGCGGCATAGGCGGCTGCCAAGCTTTTGCCGTAGCCGCTGGGGCCGTACATGACCACCAGGCCAGGTAGTTCGGGCGGGCGGTTGGCGGCGCTTTCGACAGCGGCGGCCAGTAGGCCAACGTTAGTGAGTGGTACAATGGTGTTGACGCTCATAGTGCTTCCTTATCCAAGGTTGGGGTGTCGTGGGCCGTGGTTCAGACGGCCCGTCGGGTGCGGGTGGGTTGCCGCCCACCTGCATCCATTTCGGTATCCATCACTTTGGCGATGGCTTTTAAATCACTGTGGTGCTGGTAACGTTCGTGCCATTCGCGGGCGGCTTCGGGTACTTCTTCTCCTTGCTGTAGTTGTCCATCCAGCTTCTTCCAAAGCCGATAGCGCTCCATCTTGTTGTGGGGTATCTGAAAGCGTGTGCCTTGATCGGCCAGCCGCTTGGCGTAGGCGCGGCCTTGGGCAGCCTGCTTTTCGTCTGATTGGCGGGCGGCGGGGGTAATCGTTTTGATTTCCACATCGCTGCCGGTGACCACCTTGGCTTTCTGCACCAAGCGGTTGAGCTGGCCTTTTTCGCGTTTTTCGGCGGCGCGTTCGATCATGCTGGCGGGCATTGCGGGGGTGGCGTTGCCATCCAACTGAGCATCGCCGAGGTATTCACCTTCTAGGGTGAAGATGCCGACGCAGCCGGTGTCGCGGTAATCCCAGGCCACGCGGATCTCTTCGCCGTGGAAGTCGCGTAGGGCATTCATGAAGTAGACGCCGCCATTGATACGCACTTCGCCACGGTTGGTTTTGCGCACTTCTTGCGGGCGCATAAGCGAGGCGACCACATCACTGGGTGCGGTGAGCGCTTCGAAGCCTTCGGCCTCGGCACTTTTCCAGGCTTCCATGGGGCTTTGGTGGCGCAGCTTGCCGCTGTCTAAATCGCGCACTTTGGGCAGACCTTTGTGGGGTCGGTGGTTATAAACATCCAGGGCGTCGTTCAAGCGCTCGAAGAACTCTTGAAACGTGGGAATAAACGCGGGCTTTAACCCTTGTTTAATATCGCGGCGGCTTAACTTGTGCGCTTTGGTGGAGGCTTCTTTATCCATATCTGCGCCAATAAAGCTGGGCATCTCTTTAGCCAGTTTCACCAGGATGGTTTGGTGGGCGCGTTCAATGACGCCACGTGCCTGGGAGTTGTAGGGCAGTGAGTGGGTAATGCTGCCCCCCAGTCGGTCGACCACTTCATAAACAGTGGCGTTGTCAAAGCCTGAGCCGTTATCGACATAGAACAGGTTGAACATGCCGACGCGGCTCACGGCATCGCGCAGCGCATCCAGCGTGGCCACGGTGGATTCGGCAAGGTTGAGGGCAAAGCCGACGATGCGGCGGGTGCCCCAATCGATGATCAAGGTAATCTCGGGCCGGAAGGCTTGGCCGGTGAGCGGGTTGATCACTTCGGCATCGAAGGTGTGGCCATCCGCTACCCACACGTCATTCGGCAGTAGCGCGTCGCTGGTGCGGCGCTTGAAGGGCTGTAGGGCTTTCAGCTCATGCGCACCCATGCGGCCACGCTCACGCGCTTCCGGTGAAAGCTTGGCTAGCCAGCGGCGCACCTGATGTATAGAAGGGTGTGGCGGCTCGGTCTGTTCGACCAGCAACTGGTAGGCCGCTTCCACGCTGGGCTTTTGCGGCTTCTGGTAGCGCTTGAGAAAATCGCCCGCCCACGGCGGCATGCTCATATCGGCCTTACGGCGTTTGGGCGCTAGGCCGCGTTCACCGTGCTTGCGGAAGTCAGCGATCCAGCGCTTGAGGGTGCGCTCGCTAAGGGTGCGAGTTTCTGTTTTACGGTCGTTGGCTAGCACTACCCGCTGTTTGAGGTAAGGCGTTAGATCGTCGGCTTGGGCGTGAGCGACTAACGTTTCGATTGCGCGCTGCTGGCTGACCATCTTGCTCATGCGCTCGATCTCGCGGACGAACGCAACGCGGGCACCCATCACTTGGCGCTGTGCATCGGTCAGTTGTTGCTGGCCTGGGCGCTGCTCTTCTTGCGGCGGCGCAACGGTGCTAGCAGGCATGGGCGCGGCTTTATCCGCCTGTGCCAGCAGCAGGGCGTTCTGGGTTTCTTTGGGGAGTACGGCGAAGGCGTATTCCATAGCCTTACTGCCGATGCGACGTTGACCTTCCCAGCCATGGCGATCGGCTGCTTTTTTAACCCCCCTTTCTGTGCTGGGCATGCCTGGTAGCCCAGCCAACTCTTTGGCGGAGTACCAGTTCATTCTTCTTCTCCCATCATCTTTTTCAGCTTGCGCAGATCCGCATTGACTCGCTCCTGAATGCGGGACAGCTTCCCGTATTCGGCAGCTAGCGCTTCGCGGCCATAGGCAACGCGCCCGCCGCGCAGGTGGACGATCCAGTCGGTAAAGGCATGGCTTTGGCACACCTCTTCCAAAAGCGGAATGCGGTAGAACGGGATGTTGTGGTCGGCGCGGCCAGGGCTCGACCACGCATCCAGCATGTGCTTGGAAACGTCGTCACCTGAGAGGCGGCTCATTTGCGTGGCAATCTCGTAGCGGTCTACTGGGCACTCTTTCAGCACTACCCCTACCAGCTCGCTGACCTGAGCGGCATAGTTACCGCTGCCTGGCGTAGGCACGACCGGCACTGGCACTTCGAAGATGTCTAACGTTAAGTCATCTTTGACACGGCGCATGGTTATGCCCTCCGGGCCAATTGACGATGCGCGATAGCGTTAGAGCCGCTATCATGCAGACTTAATGTTGATGCGCTCTTTTCCGCTCGATTGGGGCGCTGACGGCAGGGGGTGCCATCGTTGTTCCAGCGCTCAGGCCAAATCACTGCAGGCTTGAGGTCTAGCGCTGCTGCGATAGCTCGTTCCATACGTGGGTAGGGCGTGCGCTTTACGGATGCCAGCGTTCCAAGCTCTACGCCAAGTCGGCGAGATAGCTCCGCCAACGTAAGGCCACGAGACCGGATCTGATATTTGATCCACTCCCATCGCGCCGTTGGGTTGGTAGGTATGTCCAGTTTCATAGCGTCACTCCGTGGCGTTTTTTCTGGCTGTCTAACCCTCACTTGTGAGTAAACATAACTCCATATATGGAATTCATCAATCCCTTTTCGGAGTTCTTTTTCTCTCCTATTTGGATTTTATAGTCCTTTTAAGGAATTTTGGGTTTGAATCAATGGCTTATGAAGAATCGGAACTGAATAGAAATACTGAGGAGTCAGTTCCGAATCCCAATAACGGAATCGGAACTCGAATTTCGGAAGTGTCCGAGATGTTGGGTGGGCGCAAAAAAGCCGCTCAAACTGCAGGCGTTGCTATGTCGACGTTTCACCGATGGCTTGCTGGTGACTCTGTACCCGCGCTGGATAGCATTGCCCGGCTTGCGAAAGGTGCAGGCGTATCTCTTGATTGGGTTGCTACTGGTGAAGGGCCGAAGCAATTAGACGAGAAACCGCCAATTCCGAATACGGAAGTGTTAGGAATGGAGGATTACGCCTTTGTGCCGCTGTATGACGCGCAGTGCAGCGCTGGGGCGGGTGCCTGGAATGAGAACTGTCGAGTGCTCACGCATATCTCGTTCACGCGCTACTCATTGCGCAAGCAGGGGCTAACGCCGGATCACCTCTCTGCGATCCGTATCGACGGCGATAGCATGGAGCCGGTATTGCACAGCGGTGACACGGTGCTGATCGATCACACGCGCACCACGATTGAGGGCGAGGGTATCTACATCCTGCGCCTGGATGGACATCTCTACGCCAAACGGTTGCAGCGTAACTTTGATGGAATCGCCATCATCAGCGCCAACAGCGCGTACGATAAGGTGACCGTGCCGCGTGACCGCCTGGCAGAGCTTGAGATTATCGGGCGGGCTGTTTGGTCTGCTGGGTGGTTGTGAGGCTGTGCCAAATATCTAACGAAAAAGGCCGCTCCACATAGGAACGGCCTCTTTTTCAATTTGCGCATCTTTGGCACTGCTGGTGTCTATCCTGCTGGCGCTTTATACTGGCTTCCTGCATGTAACTATCTGAATCTATGGCGCTAAATTTCGCCGCTCGTCCCACCTTATCCCTCTTTGTTGTTTATAGTCCCACATTAGGCCGTTGTGCCATATCTCCTGCTAACCCACACTGACCGCGTAAGTTCCCCGGATATTTTTGAACCCAGTCACTCGTTGAGCAGGCTCCTGAGTATGCCATGCTGCTCGGGGTGGGCGATCAGCAAGCTGTTCCATTCGTCGGGATCATCGTGGCCAGCAAGGTCGCTAACCTGGCACCCAGACTCACGTGCGATGACAATACCCGCTGCAATATCCCAAAGCTCTAGCTCCGCACCTTGAGACCAGAAGGCGTCAAACCTGCCCATGCCTGCATAGGCAATTTCCAATGCCGCAGAGCCGGGGCTGCGAATGCCTGCCACATGGGGCATCAGCGCCGCGAGCTGGCGTTGGCTCGTCATACAGTCGCCTTTATGATGGTACGGTAAGCAAGTGCCAACCAGCATCTCGTTGAGGGGGCGAGCCGATAAGATGGGTAATCGTCTTGACCCTTGGTAGGCTCCTTGGCCTCGCACGGCCCAGAGCATTTCGTCCAGTAAGGGATGATAGACCACACCCTGTATGAGCGTTGCGCCTTGGCGCACCGCGATAGAAACCGAAAAATGCGGCACCCGGTGCAGGAAGTTATTGGTGCCGTCGAGCGGGTCGATGATGACGGTAAGGTCGCTACTGCGAGACGACGTAACGCCCGTTTCCTCGCCAAGAAATCCCACGTCTGGATGCGCACGCTGAATGGTATCGATAATGGCGTGTTCAGCTGCCTGATCGTAATGGGTGACGAAGTCCGAGCTTCCCTTGCGTTCGAAGTCGATACCCCCCGCTTTGTGATACCCCTCAGTGAGGACTTTTCCAGCCAGCCGGGCTGCTTCTTGCAGCGTATGCATAAGGTCTGGCTGCGCTGTATGGCTCATCGCGGCACTCCTGGTACGGGGTTTTGGGCAACGTATATCACTATTACCTTAAGAGGGCTATGTGGCAATAGTGTGACATCGAAAGCTCCTTTCTCCGCATTAAAGTGATTTATTGATGTTGCTTCGCTTCTTGTCTTTTGTTGTTTTTCTAGTTGGTCGGTTGCTTTCTGATTAATGCATATACCAACGCCCAATCATAAATATTAAACGTTCATGATTGTCGTTCTCTTTCCTTGATATGCCCTTGGCGTTCACTAACCTCAAAGGGCTCGAGCGATAAATCGAGCGCTCTCAATCAATGAGTTTTGCCGATTACATGCAATAAGGAGATTGATCATGGCGAATAATCGCAACGATGGCGGAATGAGTCGCGAAGAGGCAGGACAGAAAGGCGGTGAGGCGACTTCCCGCAACCACGGTAAAGAGTTTTACGAAGAGATTGGCCAGAAAGGCGGCCAGAACAGCGGCGGCAATTTTGCCAACGACCCTGAACGTGCCTCGGAAGCAGGCAAGAAGGGCGGCGAAAATAGCCATGGCGGTGGTGGCAACCAGCGCTGACCGCATCGGGCTCGGCCACGCCAGGCGTGGCGTTGATGCCCGTCCAGGAGCGCCAATGTGCCGTTGGCGCTCCCTTTGATCCCGTTGGTTGAACGGGTTCGAAGCCACGGATACCGGTATGCACTCACGACTCAAGGAGAGATGGATGAATAGTCCCGTGAATGACAAGAACTTCGACATGGTGAGCACGCTTTATCATGCGTCCAAAGGTGTTCAGCTGTGTTCGCAGTTCTCGGAAGATGCCAAACAGCACTCGGACGACGAAGCGCAGCAGTTTTTCGACCGAGTGGCCAAGAGCTATGAGGACATTGCCGAGCAGGCACGGAAGCAACTGAAACAGAAGCTTTGAGTGACTGGCCAGGGGAGTACCCCCTGGCCATCACCTCGGCTATCAAGGAGGAGATCGCGCTATGTTCCACCATTCCAGCAAGCTTCAGTATCCCGTGAAAGTGGATAAGCCCAACCCCGAGTTCGCCATGCTGCTGCAACAGGCCATTGGCGGCATCGAAGGGGAAATTCGCGTGGCCATGCAGTATTTTTTTCAGGCAATGGGCGCGCGGGGCGATGATCGAATTCGAGACATGCTGATGTCTACAGCGACGGAAGAGCTGTCGCATATCGAGATGCTGGGTCATGCCGTCGCCTTGAACCTGGAGGGCGCGCCCGTGGCCTACCAGGAAGCCACGGCTCAGGATCCGGTGATGAACGCCATTCTGGGGGGCGCCAACCCCCGCCACCTGCTTTCGTCGGGGCTGTCGGCCATGCCGGTGAACGCCAACGGCGTGCCTTTCGACATGAGCCATGTATACGCCACCGGCAATATTGCCGCCGACATGCTGGCCAATGCCACCGCCGAAGCGGGTGGCCGCGTGCTGGCCTCGCGGCTGTACAACTGGACCGACGACCACGGCATGAAGGATTTTCTGTCATTCCTGATTGCCCGGGATACCTACCACCAGCAGCAGTGGCTGGCGGTCATCGAAGAGCTGGGCGGCTTCGAGAAGCAGTTGCCGATCCCCAACGCGACGCCTCAGGACCATGAGGCCATGCAGCACTCCTACTACTACCTCAATACCCTGCTGGACAAGGAAGCGCCCCAAGGCCGCTGGGCAGAAGGTCCTTCGCTGGATGGCCGCAGTGAATTCAGCGTGCGCAACCAGCCATCACCGGAAGGGCAGGAGCCGAGCCTGGGCGGGGCCAAAGAGAAGTCTGGCGCCCAGAAAGAGCAAATCGACCCGAACAAGTAGGCTTGTGACACAAGGAGAGGACACCATGGAAGCTCACTATCTGGAAAACTGGCTGCGCGATGCCCACGCCATGGAAAAGCAGGCTGAGGATATGTTGAAGTCACAGGCGAAACGTCTGGAACATTACCCTGAGCTGCGCGCCAGAATCGACCAGCACCTGCATGAAACCGAGCATCAGGCCGAGAAGCTGGAACGGGTCATGCATGACCTGGGCATCGACACTTCGGCCATGAAAGACCTGGGTGGCAAGCTCTCTGCCTTTGGCCAGGCGCTGGGTGGCATGATGGCGGGTGACGAAGTCGTGAAAGGCGGCATTGCCAGCTACGCCTTCGAGTGCTTTGAAATTGCCAGCTATCGCGCGCTGATAGCGGCCGCCGAAAAGGCCAATCAGCCTCAGGTGGTACAAGTCTGCCAGGAAATCCTGCAGGAAGAACAAGCCATGGCCGACTGGTTGAGCCAGCATCTTGATGACACCACCCAGGCCTTTTTGGCTCGGGCTGAAAATGATGACCTGAAAGCGAAGAGATAGCGCGGCCTAGCCCAGCCCTGCTATGCCCGCTTCCCCGGCCTTTGGCCGGGGTTTTTTTGTGGTGGGCCCGCCAGAAAAGCGGGCCGAGCGTCAGAAGATTACAGCCAGTACCGAAAATTACAGATGGTCCCGAGGAATCCTCGACGACCAATTCTTGGAAAACACGCGATACGACTGCTCGTAGGCATCCAGCTGGGCGTGGACGATAAAGTGCGTGTCGGTGCAGCTCAGCACCGTGCGGGTATACACCTCGGTATCCCAATCGCCCCGTTTGAAGTGGCTTTCGGTGAGGGTTTCTCCCCGAGCCGAGGTGAAATCATCCGTCACCGTGCTGTAGTACTCCCGCGCACAGCGGTGTACCTCGGTGCCCGTGTCGTCGATGCAAAAGCGCCCCTGATCGTTGATGACTTCCAGGGTCGAGCGCTTGGTGGCCAGGTCACGGTGCAGCAGCCAATTGTGCTGGCTGGGGGCCAGCGGCGTCGTGGCCAATGGGGGCGCTTGCTCGGGTGGGCCAAAGGGCTGCGCTGGCTCGTGGTCGGGGGCGTGCCGTACCGGCAGGTGCAGCGCGCACTGGTCGTAAATGATATCCACCTGAGCAGGCCGAGGAGAGAGCCATGCCAGCGGCCAGTAAGAGGTAGAGAGCGAGACCCTCAACTGATGGCCAGCAGGGAAGCGCTGGGCAATGCCGTTCATGGGAATGCTCACCCGGTAAGCTTCGCCTGGGGTCAACAGGCTGGGATGAGCATCGCTGTCGCGGTGGGTCAGGTTCAATAGCCCGTAGGTAACGCGGGTGGCCTTGCCGTCCGGGGCCACGTCGGAAAGGCGAACGGCCAGCATGGCCTGGGGCTGGTCGCTGGTCACCGTGAGGGTCACGCTGGGGATGCCGACGATGTCCAGCGGCTCGGAGAGCGGGCCGCTGCTGAAAATCAGCGACCCGCCATCTTCTTCACGCTGGTCGCCGGGCAGGTCGGGCGTGGCGGCGTAGGAGCACCACTTGCCTGCTGCCATGCCCACGCTGATGGGCGACTGCAAGCCCTGGCGGGGCGGCGAGACCTCCTCGGCAGGAGGCACCGTGGTCAAGCGGTAGGGCTGCAGGTAGTAGCGCGTAGGTTGAATGCCCGGAGAGGGCCATTGCGGTTCGCTTACCCAGCGCCCTGGGCGATGGCAATAACGGTTGTCGGGGGGCACGCTGTCCTGCTGCCACACCTGCAGCATGGGGTCGTCCATGATGCCGTTCTGCTTGCCCTTCAGCCAGTAATCCCACCAGCGCAAGGCTTCCTGCAGAAAGCCAATGGCTGGGCCGGGGATGCCCTGATGAGGGTACTTGTGGCCCCAGGGCCCTATCAGGCCCTTGCGCGGTACGTCGAGGTGCTCCATGAGGCGAAACACGGTATTGGTAAAGCCGTCGGCCCATCCGCCTACCGCGTAGACCGGGCAGCGTATGGCATCGTAGCGTTCTCCCACCGAGCTTGCCGTCCAGTAGTCGTCGCGGCGCTGGTGGCGCAGCCACTGGTCGATCCAGAGGCCGCTGTGCTCCATGCGCTCGAACCACATCTCCCGCCAGCGCTCACCGACGATCTCCGGGTCGGGCGGCAGGGCGTTGAAGGCCAGCATGACGGTGGCTTCCGACAGGTTGTCGCCCAGCAGGCAGCCGCCCATGTAGTGCATGTTATCGGCGTACAAATCATCGCTGGAGCAGAGGCTGATGACGGCCTTCAAGGCCGGTGGCTGGCGGGCCGCCACTTGCAGGCTGTTGAAGCCGCCCCACGAAATGCCCATCATGCCGACCTGGCCGTTGCACCAGGGCTGCTCGGCCAGCCAGGCAATCGCCTCCACGGCGTCCTGCTGCTCCTGCTGGGTGTACTCATCGGTGAGCACGCCATCCGAGTCACCGCTACCCCGCATGTCGATGCGAATACAGGCATAACCATGGCCCGCCATGTACGGGTGATTGCCGGCGTCCCGCCCGCGGGTCACGTCGCGCTTGCGGTAAGGGATGTACTCCATGATGGCAGGAAACGTCGTGTCATCTGGCGTTTCGGGCAGCCACAGCTTGGCAGCCAAGCGCTGGCCATCGCTCAGGGGAATAAAGACGTTTTCGATGTGGCGAACGGGGTAGGGAAAGTCGCGGACGATATCCATGGGGTCTCCTTATCGGCGGATCGGTTCGATCTCGAAATTGAGAAAGTCCAGGCAGTATTGATAGCGCTCCTCTATTTCTTCATGGGTCGTGCCGGTGAGATGCAGCGTGCCCAGGCGATAGCAGAAGCTGTCCTGGTGCATCAGCTGGCTGAGCTGCTGGCCGGGGGCGACATCGATGAGCACCTCCGTGTGGGGTAGGCGGGCCTGCAGCTCGGCAATCTCGGCAGGGCTGGGGATGCGTTTGACCACGCCATCCTCGTGGGGGTATGGAATGAAGCATTTGGCCGCCACGGGCGCGACGCCCTGGCGGCTGAGCAGGGAGGGGCGTTGGCCCAGCGCAATGTCCACGGCGATCTCGTGATTGGACATGCCGTCCACCAGCACGAAAATATCGCTATGGGACTGCGAAATGCGGGTGTTGAACTCGATCAGCCAGAGCTGCTGGCGAGCCTCGTCCCACATGAACTCGGCATTGAAGCAGCCATTGTTGTAACCGATGTGGGCCAGAAAGCGCTTGGCGGTATCTACCATCTTGTGATGCACGTGCTCGGGCAAATGGCTGGGATATTCCAGTCGGTCGAACAGAGACGCCGAGTGCTCTGCCTTGGGCTGAGCAATGATGCCGTGCACATTGAACTCGCCCTGGAAGACAGACCCCTCCGGCGCGGCCTGGACACCGCTGATCAGCGACTCCGCGATGCACGCATTGCCTCCCAGGTGGGCGATGTCATCGGGCAGCTCGGCGTAGGCCAGCGCTTCGTTGAAGGCGTCGCCCAACTGACGAATGCCCTGACGAATCTCGCCGATGGCATGGTGAAAGTCCGCCTCGTTCTCGATCTTGAAGCCCAAGTGAGAAGAAAAGGCCTTGACCGGCTTGAGCCAGAACGGAAAGGGCAGGGTGACCTGTGCCAGCGGGTCTTCAGCGAACGGGTCGAGGCCGCAAAAATCGGGCACCACCTCAGGAATGACGTGTTGCTGCTCGATGCGGCTCCACAGCTTGTGCTCGCACTTCAAGACGCTGGTGAGCGAAGGAGAGGGGATTTGATACTGCTGGCACAGCAGGGGCACCATGACGCTGGTGGGGAAGTCCCATTGGGCAATGATGGCATCAATGGTGCCGGGAAATGCCGAGAGCTGTTTTTCGACTCGTTTCAATAACTGGTTGAATGAGACATTGGGTGCCTCGACCGCGCTTTCGACGGTCAATAGTCCATGCAGTTCCAGAGACTTTCTATCTCTTAATGTTTGTAGTGCTTTTTGTTGCTTTTCTTCCAGAGCGATAATAAAGACATTGCGTTTCATGGCCTGCTCCATCAGGTAACGTTAGGCGTGAGATCCTTGTCGCCGTGATGAAGATTATGAAATGAAAAGTTTATTGGCTAGTCTATTATAAGTCGTCAGTTTTAAAATTAATGTATGTGGCAGAGGTGCGTTAAAGCTACAGGAGTGAATGTTTTTGGATGTTGCTGCAATGTTGCTGAAAGAGGGGGTGTTTTGTTGATGGTTTTATGTCGAGTGTTTTAGTGGGCCGTTTTCACAAAGAAAGTTCTGATGGTTTGATGCCGATATTGGGCAGGTTCAATGTAGTGTTATGTTATTAAGGTTTTTTAGGGTTTGCGTGTTTTTCTTAACAAATGTTAATCATGATGGGTTTCCTGGCGTTTGATAGCGCAAACTATGAAAGTTTCTTGTTTGTATGTTTATAGTTGTCTATATTTTTGTCGCGTTATCTTCCTTTTAGTGTATAGAAATTATAAACAATTCCGGGTGAGTATAGCATTTGTCTAACTACAAAGGAGTGTAGAGATGAATAAGGTTACTGCAGAAGAGTATAATCTAGTGGAAGATAGAAGTCGCAATGGTTTGCCGGGTCCCCTGGGGGCCGAGGGTGGTTGTATAAGTATTGGTGAAGTGTTGGGGCTTTACGGTGAGCTGGGGGCAGAGTCACTGGAGGCCTTGGCCAACGTTCGACAAAAACCTGTCGAGCTGAAGAGAAACCAGAAAGTCTTTTCGCTATGCGAGGGGCGTGCCGATATCTTCGTGGTGAAAGAGGGCTGGGCAAGTCTATCCCATGCCACTTCTACACGTGGGCAAGATATTTGTAACGTCTTCATGCCGGGCGATATTATTGGAATGCGAGAAAGCTTTTTCGAAAGTCACGATATCGTGATTCTCTCGCTGACACATTGCAAGTTGGAAAAAGTATCGGTAGATGATTTGCATGCGTTGTTTAAAACCAACGACGAAATTCGCAAGGCCATTACCTCGTATGTCATGGTCAACGACAATATTACCATCGAGCGTTTGCGAAGTTGTACGCATCATCGGTCAGAAGAGCGAGTGGCACACTTCTTGTTGGAAGTCTATGCGCGATTCAATTTCAAAGGCCTGCTGAACAGCAACGTATTCTCCTTTCCGGTGACCCAGGACATCGTAGGAGAGCTTCTGGGCATGACCAGCGTGCACGTCAGCCGCTGCATGACCGCGTTGGAGCAGAAGAAGCTGATCCGCAAGACGCGTAGCAGCATCAAGCTGCTGCAGCCGGAAGAGATGGCGCGTAATACGGGCTTCGACCGGGATTTCATCTACGGCCATATATGCCTGGGTTAGCGCACGTCCCTCGCCCGCCACCCGCGCCGCTTCCCTCGAGCGGCGCTTTTTTTGGGCCGATGTTTATCAAACATTGAAATCCGCTCGTAGTCCGCTGTGCGCAGGGTGGTTGCTGCGGTGGGCCTCAACGGGGTGTTCATGAGCATGAAAAAAATGTCATAACGCACGTTATGAGCGGGGTTCCCAAGGGTTGCAAGCCGTCATGCGTGGGCTAGGCTTCTCCCTGCACTGTGTTTCTGAATGAGACACGTTTTAACTGAAATTTAATCATACAAGGAGTGGATTAGATGACAGTCGGCAATACACCTCTCAAAAACCTGACGGCCCACAAGCAGTACAGCGACATGGCAGATACCCCTTCTGCCAGCAATACGCGAGTGGACCTCTATCCTACTCGGCTGGCCACTGCGCCGGCATCATTGACCCAGGCACGCCGTGACGACGTGGTCAAAGGGCGTGCGCTGCCGGGGCCGCTTACCCAGGCGCAGCTGGATGAGTTCGAGCGCAAGGGCTATCTGTTTATTCCAGACCTGATCCATGGCGACGAGCTGGATGCGCTTCGCGATGAAATCGAGTCGTTGATGAGCAACGATGCTTACCGCGAGCGGGAGTTCAGCATCACCGAGCCGGAAAGCCAGGAGATTCGTTCGCTGTTCGCCGTGCACCATCTCTCTTCCCGTCTGGGGGCGCTGGCCAACGACGAGCGGCTGGCAGGGGCGGCACGTCAGATCATCGGTGACGACCCTTACGTGCATCAGTCGCGCATCAACTACAAGCCCGGCTTTGCAGGCAAGGGGTTCAACTGGCACTCGGATTTCGAGACCTGGCACGCCGAAGACGGTATGCCCAACATGCATGCGGTCAGTGCGTCGCTGATTCTCACCGATAACCACGAGTTCAACGGCCCGTTGATGCTGATTCCAGGGTCGCACAAAGCGTTCGTGCCCTGCCTTGGAGAAACACCCGAGGACAACCACAGGAGTTCGTTGAAAGCCCAGGAGGTCGGGGTGCCCAGCCAGGAGGCACTGCGTCATATGGTCGACCAGTACGGCATCGAAGCGCCGAAGGGGCGAGCAGGGGGCTTGCTGCTGTTCGATTGCAACACGCTGCACGCTTCCAATGCGAACCTGTCGCCGGACCCGCGCAGCAACGTCTTTTTCGTGTTCAATCGGCCGGACAACCGCTGCGGTGCGCCGTTTGCCGCCCCCAAACAGCGCCCAGCGTTTCTGGCCCATGGGCCTGACCAGCCTTGGCAGCCGGGCGTTTAAACGTTTACGTACTTTGGGTACATAAGCCAGGGTGCAAGAAAAGCAGCGGGAAGGTTGTGGAACAAGCGCAAGGGTGGGGTAGACTAGTGCGCCTGTCGTTGCGAATGCGGCACGCATAATGAGAAGGAGAATACCCGCCATGCGTTTTGTTCCACAGTTTACCGATGGCCAGGAGTTTCCCCACGCGCTGGGCAAAGTCGTGTGTGTAGGCCGCAACTACGCCGACCACGCGAAGGAACTGGACAACCCGGTTCCCAGTGAACCGCTGCTGTTCATCAAGCCGGCCACCAGCGTGGTGGATTTGACCAAGCCGCTGGACCCGCCGTTTTCACGCGGTGAAGTGCATTATGAAGTCGAGCTGGCGCTGCTGGTAGGGGAAACCCTGACCCACGCCACTCAGGATGAAGCGGAGCGTGCCATTGCCGGGATCGGCCTGGCGATGGATTTGACGCTGCGCGATGTGCAAACCACGTTGAAAGAGAAAGGCCATCCTTGGGAAATCGCCAAGGCCTTTGATGGGGCTTGCCCGCTGTCCCCGTTCCTGCCGTTGAGCCGCGTGCCCAACTGGAACGCGCTGAGCTTCACGCTGGAGATCGACGGCGAAGAGCGCCAGCACGGCGAAGGCTCGGACATGATCTTTGCGATCCCGACGCTGGTCGCGGAAATGAGCCGTCATTTCACCCTGGAGCCCGGCGATGTCATCCTGACCGGCACGCCTGCTGGCGTGGGTGAGCTGACTCGCGGCGCATCACTGCGCTTCACGCTCACCGGCGGGCTGGAGATCAACACCAGCGTGGTCGAATAAACGACCCCATCGGCTGAGCGTCAAAAGCCCCCGCTGCTCTGGGCAGCGGGGGCTTTTTTTATGCTGGAATGTCAGGCGAGAAGGGGGCTCCTGCCCCCTTACTCCTCCCCCTTACCCCAGAGCGTTACTCCAGATAAGTGTAGCCTTCCAGCCCTTCGGTCAGGCTGGCGGCAAAGTGCGCCTGCTCTTCGGCCGAGAAGCCGCTGGTCACCAGCTGTTCGGTCAGCTTCTGCTTCAGGACGCGGGCATCGAAATTGACGTAGGCCAGCACGTCCGCCACGGTGTCGCCTGCCTGCGGGTTGGAGAGTACCCACTCGCCGTCGGCGCCCAGTGCGGCATCCACCGAGTCGGTATCGCCGAACAGGTTGTGCAGATCGCCGAGAATCTCCTGGTAGGCACCCACCAGGAAAAAGCCCAGCCAGCGCTCGTCATCGTTGGCCCATTCCGGCAGCGGTAGCGTGCTCTCGACGCCCTGGCCGTCCACGTAGCTGTCAATGCGGCCGTCGGAGTCACAGGTGATGTCCTGAATCACCGCGCGGCGAGTGGGCGCCTTGTCCAGCCCGCTGAGTGGCAGTACCGGGAAAATCTGCTCGATCCCCCAGACATCCGGCACCGACTGGAACAGCGAGAAATTGACGAACAGCTTGTCGGCCAGTTTCTCGGCCAGCTCGTCCATGATTTCCCGGTGGGCACGGTTGCGGGTATCGAGCTTGCCCCGCAGGCGCGCGCAGGCAGCCATGTAGAGGCGTTCGCCTTCGGCGCGGGCGCTGATGCTGCTCAAGCCCAGTACGAAACGATCCTGAAGCTCGCTGACGGCTTGCAGCAGGTCGTGCCAGGCTTCGACCAGCACCCTGGGCTCCTGGTGTTCGGCCAGCTGGTCCAGCACGCGCCACAGCTCATCCACCTGGGGGTCGTCGGTAACGCTGCGCACCGGCGGGGTGTGGTCGATACGCTCTTCACCGATCACGTTGGTGATCAGCACCGCATGGTGAGCGGTCAACGAGCGGCCGGATTCACTGATCAGGTGTGGCTGTGGCAAGTCGGCTTCCTGGCACAGCTGAGCGAAGGCGCTGACCACGTTGCGCGCGTACTCCTGCATGGAGTAGTTGGCCGAGCAGTAGCTGCGCGAGCGGGTGCCTTCGTAGTCGATCCCCAGGCCGCCACCCACGTCCACGGTGTCGATGGGGGCGCCCAGCGCCATCAGGTTCTGGTAGAAGCGCGCACATTCGCGCAGGCCGCGCTGAATGTCGCGGATGTTGGCGATCTGGGAGCCCAGGTGGAAGTGCACCAGCTGCAGGCTGGCCAGGGCGTCCTGGGCGCGCAGGGTGTCCACCACTTCCAGGATCTGGCTGGCGGTGAGGCCAAACTTGGACTTTTCGCCACCGGTGTTCTGCCACTTGCCTTTGCCTACCGAGGCCAGGCGCGCGCGCAGGCCGATGCGCGGCGTCACGTCCAGCTCCCGGGCTTCTTCCAGAATCAGGTCCAGCTCGGAGAGTTTTTCCACCACCAGATAGACGCGGTGGCCCAGCTTCTCGCCCAACAGCGCCAGGCGCACGTATTCGCGGTCTTTATAGCCGTTGCAGACGATCAGCGACGAACCGCCGTCGGAGAGCGCCAGGACGGCCAGCAGCTCGGGCTTGCTGCCCGCTTCGAGCCCTACGCGACCGTTGCCCCGCTCCGAGGTGGCCAGAATCTCTTCGACCACGCGGCGCTGCTGGTTGACCTTGATCGGGTACACTGCCGTGTAGCCGCCTTCATAGGCCACATCCTGCATGGCGGCGTCGAAGGCGCCACACAGCTGCTCGACGCGATCGTGAAGAATGTCACTGAAGCGTACCAGCACCGGTAAGCGCAGGCCGGCCTGCTGCAGCTGGCGAACCAGCGCGCTGATCGGCAGGGCAGGGCCTTCGGCATCGCTGCCCAGGGGGCGCACCAGCGCCTGGCCGTGGTCATCGACATCGAAGTAACCGCTGCCCCACTGGTCCATGTTCCAGGTACGACGGGCGCGTACGGCGGGGCTGCTGGTTGCGGCCATGTCACTCATCAGGAAGCCTCCGGGATAGGGAGTGCCCCCAGCGCGATGCGTGCCTTGAGAATCACGCGGAAACGCTCGGGGTCGTGGGGGGTCAGGTCATGGGCAGGCGGGTCCACATACACCACCAGCAGGCGCGACAGCCAGTAGCGCAACGCCGTCAAGCGCAGCATGGTGGGCCACAGGGCCCGCTCGGTGTCGGTCAGTGGGCGGCGTGCCTGGTAGGCGCTTAAAATCGCCTGATAGCGCTCGGCGTTCAGGCTGCCGTCCTCGTTGGAGGCCCAGTCGTTGATGACGATGGCCAGGTCGAACAGCAGGTCGCCGGTGCAGCCATTGTAGAAGTCGATGATGCCGCCCAACTGGTCGCCTTCATACAGGGTGTTGTCACGGAACAGGTCTCCGTGCAGCGCCCCCTGGGGCAGCGCGCCATACTGGCTGAACGCGGTCTCGAAATCATCGACCTCGTTTTTCATCAGGGTCTGGTCGTCGGGGCTGATGTAGGTCAGCACCTTGTGATGCACGGCGCGCAGCCAGTGCAGATCGCGGGGGTTGGGACGATGCCCCGGGAAATGCTGCGAGACCTTGTGCATACGCCCCAGCGCGCTGCCCAGCGCCTGGCACTGGACCAGGTTGGGGGCGGTGGGGTGCTTGCCGGGCAAGCGCGGGAACAGCAGGGCCGGTTTGCCCGCCAGGCTGTGCAGCGCCACCCCTTCGCGGTCATGAATGGTGCCCGGTACGGGCAGGCCGTGTTCATCCAGGTAGTCCAGCAGCTCGACGAAGAACGGCAGCTCTTCGTGCTCGCCTTGTTCGAACAGCGTGAGCACCATCTCGCGGCGCTCGGTGGTCACGAAAAACGTCGAGTTTTCCGTGCCGCCTGCCACGCCCTGAAGGGACACCAGGCTGCCAACATCGAATTTTTCCAGAAACGCGGCGACCTGTGCGTCGCTCAGCGGAGTAAATACAGCCATGAGAATCTCGCCCAGGTTGCTAAGCCGGTCATTGTAGCGGCTTGGCGCGTCAGTTGGCAGCGCTGTGAACGGTGAAGGGTCGCTTTCGCAGTGCTTTTCTGCAGTCGCGCCGCCGAACGCGTATCATTGAAGAATAGACGCTCTTACTGTTCTGCTGACTATGGAATCTGGTTATGGCCCGTGCCCCTATCGTGCTAGTTGATGGCTCTTCGTACCTTTACCGTGCGTTCCACGCGCTGCCGCCGCTGACGAACTCCAACGGCCAGCCCACGGGCGCCGTGAAAGGCGTGCTGAACATGCTCAAGCGGCTGATCAAGGACTACCCCGATAGCCCCATGGCGGTGGTCTTCGATGCGCCAGGCAAGACGTTTCGCGACGACATGTACAGCGATTACAAGTCCCACCGCCCGCCGATGCCCGATGACCTGCGTAGCCAGATCGAACCGCTACACGCCTGCGTGAAAGCGCTGGGGCTGCCGCTGCTGTGCATCGAAGGCGTCGAAGCCGACGATGTCATCGGCACGCTGGCGCATCACGCCACCCAGGCCGGGCGCGACGCCGTGATCTCCACCGGCGACAAGGACATGGCCCAGCTGGTGAACCGCCATATCACGCTGGTCAATACCATGAAGGAAGAGACCTTGGATGAGGCCGGTGTCGAGGAGAAGTTTGGGCTGCCGCCTGCGCTGATCATCGACTTCCTTGCGCTGATGGGCGACAAGGTGGACAACATTCCTGGCGTGCCCGGCGTAGGAGAAAAAACCGCCATTGGCCTGCTGCAAGGCATGGGTGGCGGGCTGGAGACCATCTATGGCGACCTGGAACGAGTCACCACGCTGGGCTTTCGAGGAGCCAAGACACTCCCCAAGAAACTGGAAGAGCACCGCGAACAGGCGTTTCTCTCCTATCGGCTGGCCACCATCAAGGTCGACTGCGACCTGCCCGTAGGGCTGGACGACCTGGAGATCGCCCACCCGGATCGGGAAGCGCTGGTGGCGCTCTACAAGGAGATGGAGTTCAAGCAGTGGCTGGCGGAGCTGCTGGAGGGCAAGGACGAGGGCGTGGACGACGTCAGCGGCGGCCAGCCAGCCCCGCAGGCCGAGCAGGTGGCGTCGGGCACGGCCCCTGGCCCACGCCACGACCACGTGATCACCGAGCAGGTCGAGCTGGACGCGTGGCTTGAGCGGCTGCGCAGCGCCGAGCGCTTCTGCTTCGATCTGGAAACCACCAGCCTCAACTACATGGATGCCGAAATCGTCGGGGTCGGCCTGGCGCTGGAGCCCGGTGAAGCGGCCTATATCCCGCTGGCCCACGACTATCTGGATGCGCCTGCCCAGCTCGACCGCCGCAGCGTTCTCGAGGCGCTCAAGCCGCTGCTGGAAGATCCCGGCAAAACCAAGATCGGCCAGAACCTCAAGTACGATATTTCCGTATTGGCCAACGTGGATATTCACGTCACGGGGCCGTTTGCCGATACCATGCTGGCGTCCTACGTGCTCAACTCCACCGCGACCCGCCACGACATGGACTCGCTGGCCCTCAAGTACCTGGGGGAAAAGACCATCTCCTTCGAGGAGATTGCCGGGAAAGGCGCCAAGCAGCTCACCTTCAACCAGATAGCTCTGGAACAGGCCGCGCCCTACGCCTGCGAAGACGTGGACATTACCCTGCGCCTGCAGCAGACGCTGCGCCCGCAGGTCGAGCAGGAAGGCCGCCTGGCCGAGGTGCTCGATCATCTGGAGCTGCCGCTGATCAAGGTGCTGTCGCGGATCGAGCGTAACGGGGTGGCGCTGGATGCCGAGCGCCTGCACCAGCAGAGCCAGCAGCTGGAGCAGCGTATTCGCGAGCTTGAAAGTGAAGCCTTCGAGCTGGCGGGCCGCGAGTTCAACCTGGGGTCCCCCAAGCAGCTGGGCCAGATTCTGTTCGAAGAGCAGAAAATTCCGGTCATCAAGAAAACGCCCAAGGGCGCGCCTTCCACCGCCGAAGCCGTGCTGGAAGAGCTGGCGCTGGACTACCCCTTGCCCAAGGTGATCATGCAGCACCGTGGCCTGGCCAAGCTGAAGTCCACCTATACCGACAAGCTGCCGCGCCTGTTGAACAAGAAAACCGGCCGCGTGCACACCAGCTATCACCAGGCGGTGACCGCCACCGGGCGGCTCTCCTCGTCGGACCCGAACCTGCAGAACATCCCGATTCGTACCGAAGAGGGGCGCAAGATTCGCCAGGCCTTCGTGGCCCGCCCCGGGTATCGCATCGTGGCCGCGGACTACTCGCAGATCGAGCTGCGCATCATGGCCCACCTGTCGGAAGACAAGGGGCTGCTGGAAGCCTTCGAACAGGGCCGCGACATTCATACCGCCACCGCCGCCGAAGTGTTTGGCACCGCGCTGGACAAGGTCACCGCCGACCAGCGCCGCAGTGCCAAGGCGATCAACTTCGGTCTGATCTATGGCATGAGCGCCTGGGGGCTGTCGCGTCAGCTGCATCTCGAACGCCAGCAGGCGCAGACCTACATCGACCGCTACTTCGACCGTTACCCCGGCGTTGCCCGCTACATGGACCGCATTCGCAGTCAGGCTGCCGACAACGGCTTCGTCGAGACCGTCATGGGGCGGCGGCTCTACCTGCCCGAGATCCACTCGCAGAACCGCAACCGCCGTCAGGGGGCCGAGCGCACCGCAATCAACGCGCCCATGCAGGGCACGGCGGCAGACATCATCAAGCAGGCGATGATCGACGTGGACGCGTGGCTGGCGGAAGGCGCGTTCGATGCCCTGATGGTCATGCAGGTGCACGACGAACTGGTGTTCGAGGTGGCTGAAGCTCAGGTAGACGCGTTCATCGAGGAGGTCAGTGCACGGATGCAGTCGGCGGCCACACTGAGCGTGCCGCTGATCGTGGAAGCCCAGAGCGGCGCTAACTGGGACGAAGCACACTAAAGGAAGAAGCGCACCAGGCGCCGTTCAAACACTGGCTGACTGGCCATCCACAAAAAACCCCACCTTGCGGTGGGGTTTTGCATACTGCTTGGGCCAGCGCTTAGCGCCAGTTGACGCGGTCGAAAATGCGCACGGCTTCCGGGTTGTTGTTACCCAGCTCGCTGATGTTCACTTCGTCACGCTGGAAGTCGCCCCAGGATTCCAGAACCGGGTTCTTCTTCACGCCATCGACCACCGGGAACTCGTAGTTACGCTCGGCCAGCACTTCCTGGGCCTGGTCGGAAGCCAGGAACTCGAGGAAGCGGATGCCGTTCTCGGCGTTCTGCGCGTTGGCGACCAGACCTGCACCACCCACGTTGATGTGCGTGCCGCGATCATCCTGGTTCGGGAAGATCACGCCCACTTTACGGGCGGCTTCGCGGTCGGAAGCTTCGCTGGAGTGCAGCAGACGAACATAGTAGTAGTGGTTGGCCACGCCCAGCTCGCATTCGCCGCTGGCCACGCCCAGAATCTGGTCGGTATCACCGCCTTCCGGGTTGCGCGCCAGGTTGTTGACCACGCCCTGTGCCCACTCTTGCGCTTCTTCCGCACCGTGGTGCTCGATCATCGAGGCCAACAGAGACTGGTTGTAGATGTTGTTGGAAGAGCGGATACAGATCTTGCCTTCGAACTGCGGGTCGGCCAGGTCTTCATAAGTAGCGATCTGGCTCGGGTCGAAGTTCTCACGGTTGTAGAAAATCACCCGTGCGCGCTGGCTGAAGCCAAACCACATGCCTTCGGGATGACGCATGGATTCCGGCAGGCGCTCGTTCAGCACGTCGGAATCCACGGCCTGGAACAGGCCATCCTGCTCGGCACGCCACAGGTTGCCGGCATCCACGGTCAGCATGACGTCGGCAGGGCTGGCCACGCCTTCACGCTGCATACGCTCCATCAACTGATTGGCGTCGCCTTCCAGCACATTCACCTTGATACCCGTTTCTTCGGTGAACGCGTTGTACAGAATCTCGTCTGAGTCGTAGTGGCGAGCGGAGTAGATGTTGACCTCGTTGGCCAGTGTGCTGCTGGCAAATGCCGAGCCAGCCATGACGGCGGCGACAGAGACTGCAAGACGTGCCTTTTTCATAACATACACCCTAAATGTTTATGATAATAAGTTGCATTGGCAAACTGCGCCTATTGAAACGTCTTGTTCCATGGACGTCAAGCGAAATGCTAATGACACGCAACACTTTTTGTGCATGTACGTGCATCTGCCGCCAATAGAAAATAGAATGCAAATAACTTTCAACCGTGTTCGCAGTCAGGCATCTGCGCTGCGCACTAACCATGGGTGAACGAATGACGGCAACGGTGTCATTTTCAGAGGTGGCAGCACCGGCGGCGGCGCTGTCGCTGCGGGGTGTCGAGCACACGTTTGCAGCCAACAAGGTGGTCAAGGGCATCGACCTGGAGATCGGCCAGGGCGAAGTGGTGTGCCTGCTGGGCCCTTCCGGCTGCGGCAAGACCACCCTGCTGCGTATCGCGGCAGGCCTGGAGGTGGTGCAGGAAGGCGAGGTCAGCCTGGACGGGCAGGCCATCGCGGCCCCTGGCAAGCGCCATGTGCCGCCCGAAAAGCGCAACGTGGGCCTGGCGTTCCAGGATTCGGCGCTGTTTCCCCATCTGAGCGTGTTGGAAAACGTCACCTTTGGCCTGAAACAGCTGCCCTCCAGCCAGCGCCGCGCGCGTGCTTTGGAGCTGTTGGACCAGCTGGGCATGGCCGCCTATGCCGAGACTTACCCGCACATGCTGTCGGGAGGCCAGCAGCAGCGTGTCGCGCTGGCCCGCGCGCTGGCGCCTACGCCGCGGCTGATGCTGCTGGACGAGCCCTTTTCCAGCCTGGATGCCCGGCTGCGGGATCATATCCGAGACGACACGCTGCACGTGTTGAAAAAGCTGGGTTCGGCCACGCTGCTGGTGACCCACGACCCGGAAGAGGCGATGTTCATGGCGGACCGCATCGCACTGATGCGCGATGGCAAGATCGTCCAGACCGGCACGCCTCGCGAGCTTTACTGTGCGCCCATCGACCCCTTCGTGGTGACCTTCTTTGGCGAGGTCAACGAGCTGGCGGGAGTGGTGCAAGGCGGGCGAGTGCAGACCCCCGTGGGCGCAGTGGATGCCAGCTGGCTGCCGGAAGGCAGTGACGTGCAGGTGATGATTCGCCCCGAGGCGCTGCGCATTCAGGAGCGAGACCTGCCAGCCGAAGCCCACAGCCATAGCCACGTGGTCATGGCCAAGCTGCTGGGCCGCACCAGCCTGATCCACCTGTGTGCCCATGGCAACGATGGCCAGGAAGCGCACCTGCATGCCCGGGTACCTGGGGTGTTCCTGCCCCAGGAGGGCCAGCCCATCGACATCGATCTGGACCACTCCCAGGTCTTCATCTTCCCACGTTGAGGCGCGGGAAGATGTGTGTTTGAACTTACTCGGCCTGGCTGCCGGGGCGTGCTCGGCGCATTGCCAGGCTGAGGAGAATCACCGGTAGAATCCCCACCACCACGATGGTCAGCGAGGCCGTGGAGGCCTCCGCCAGCCGCTCGTCCGACGCCAGGTTATGGGCGCGTACCGCCAGCGTATCGAAGTTGAACGGCCGCAGGATGATGGTGGCCGGCAGCTCCTTCATGGCATCGACGAAGACCAGAATCCCCGCCGCCAACAGGCTGCTGCGCATCAGGGGCGTATGAATGCGTCGCAGCGTGCCCCCTGCGGTTTGGCCCAGGGTGCGCGAGGCGGCATCCATGCTGGGGGTGACCTTGCCCAGGCTGGCTTCCACGGCATTGAACGACACCGCCAGAAAGCGCACCACGTAGGCGTAGATCAGAATGAAGGCCGTGCCGCTGAAGACCAGCCCGATAATCTTGCCGTAGTTGGCGTGCAGCCAGGAGTTGAGGGTGTGGTCCAGCCAGGCAAAGGGAATCAGAATGCCGACCGCCACCACGGAGCCCGGAATGGCGTAGCCCATGGCCGCAATGCGGGTGAACAGGCGTGCGCTGGGGGAGTTGTTGAGGCGTACGCCATAGCTCAGCAGTACCGCCAGCCCCACCGCAATCAGGGCCGCAATGGCCGACAGCGAGAGGCTGTTCAGGGCGAATCCGATGAAGCGCGTGCCGAACAGGCTGTCGCCAATCCGAATCGCCATGTTCAAGAGCAGGCCGCTGGGCAGCAGGAAGCCGATGGTGATGGGCAGCAGGCAGGCCAGAAACGCGCCGGTGGCCTGCCAGCCGCGCAGACGGTACTCGGGCAACTGCTGGTAACGACTGGAGGTATGGAAGTAACGCCGCTTGCCCCGTGACCAGCGCTCCAGCAGTACCAGCACGATCACGAAGGTCAGCAGGCAGGCCGCCAGCTGTGCGGCCGCCACCGGCTCGCCCAGTCCGAACCAGGTGCGGTAGATACCGGTGGTGAAGGTATCCACGCCGAAGAATTGCACCGCCCCGAACTCATTGAGGGTTTCCATCAGCACCAGCGATACGCCGCCCACCAGCGCAGGCCGCGCCAGGGGCAGGGCCACGGTGCCAAACAGGTGCCATGGCCCGCGCCCCAGCGTGCGTCCCACGTCCAGTACGCACACCGACTGCTCCAGGAACGAGGCCCTGGCCAGCAGGTAGACGTAGGGGTAGAGCACGAAGGTGATCAGCGTGATGGCGCCCCCCAGCGAGCGAATGTTGGGAAAGTAGTAGTCGCCCACTCGCCAGTCGAACCACTCCCGCAGCATGCTCTGCAGCGGCCCGGCCACCTGCAGGAAATCCGTGTAGGCATAGGCGATCACGTAGGTGGGAACGGCCAGCGGCAGCAGCAGCGCCCACTCGAAGATGCGCTTGCCGGGAAAGCGGCACATGACCACCAGCCAGGCGGTTCCCGTGCCAATCACCAAGGTACCGAGGCCTACCCACAGCACCAGCCAGAAGGTATTGCTGAGATAGCGGGGCAGGACGGTGCTGGCCAGGTGCTGCCAGATGCCGTCGGTGGGCAGCACGATATGGCCCAGAACCACCAGAATCGGCAGTGCCACGGTCAGCGCGATGAGAAACAGCGCAATAGACCAGGGGTTGAGCGACAGCGCAAAGCGTGAAGCGACCCCTGACAGCAGAGCTGATGATGAGCGGCGAGCGGGCGTGGACACGTCGTGATCTCCTTGGACGAGAGGCTGCGTGGCTCGTCAATGCGAAAAAATAGCGGTTGCAAATAGTATCACCTGCGCCGATGGGGTGCAGCTCATCGGCCGCCCATTAAAAAACCCTGCCCGTGGGGCAGGGTCGAGGCGTGTAGCCGTGGGGCTCCTTCAGTGGGCGGTCCAGCCGCCATCCACCATCAGCGCGCTGCCCGTGACCAGCGCAGCGGCAGGCGATGCCAGAAACACCACGGGTCCCATCAGGTCCTCCAGCTGGCCCAGACGGCCCAGCGGGATCTTGCCAATGACCTGCTCCTTGAAGCCGGGCTCGGCCAGGAACGGGCGCGTCATGGGCGTTTCCACGAAGGTGGGGCAGAGCGTATTCACCCGGATGCCCCGAGGGCCCAGCTCTACCGCCATGGCCTTGGTCATGCCTTCTACCGCAGCCTTGGAAGCGCAGTACAAGGTGCGGTTGGCAGCGCCCACGTGGCCCATTTGTGATGAGACATGGATGACGCTGCCGCCTGCGGGCATGTGCGCCACGACGGCCTGGGTGAGGAAATAGGTGGCCTTGACGTTGAGGTCCATGACTGCCGCATAGTCCTCCTGGCTGACCTCCTGCAGGGGCTTGGGTCGATTGGTGCCCGCGTTGTTCACCAGGATATCGAAGTGCCTGCCGGCAATGGCCCGTTGCAGGGCCGCGTGGTCGTTGATGTCCAGCGCGATACCTTCCGCCTGCCAGCCAGCGGCTTGCAGGCTGGCCACGGCCTCGTCAAGCGTGGCCGGGTTGCGGGCCACCAGCGTGACGCTGGCGCCCGCGTTGGCCAGCGCGCAGGCGCAGGCAAACCCGATGCCCTGGCTGGCGCCGGTGACCAGCGCCTGCATGCCGTCCAGCCTGAAGCCGGGGGCCTGGGGAAGGTTCATGCGTCCACCGCCGAGGCGTAGGGCACCTCCTGTTTGCCATAGCGGCGCACGCGCTCGTTGGCCTGTTCGGCGTGGCCTGCAAAGCCTTCCAGCATGCAGAGTCGTGAGCAGTAGCTGCCGATCTCAGCCGAGGCTTCATCGGTCAATACCCGCTGATAGGTGCAGGTCTTGAGGAACTTGCCCACCCACAGGCCGCCCGTGTAGCGCGCTGCCTTTTTGGTGGGCAGCGTGTGGTTGGTGCCAATCACCTTGTCCCCATAGGCGACGTTGGTGCGCGGGCCAAGGAACAGCGCGCCGTAGTTGGTCATATTCTCCAGGTAGAAATCCGGGTCTTCGGTCATGACCTGAACGTGCTCGTAAGCCATCTCGTTGGCGACTTGCAGCATTTCCTCGTGGGTGTCACAGACGATGATTTCTCCATGACTCTCCCAGGCCTGGCGCGCGATATCGGCGGTGGGCAGTTTCTGCAGCAGTTCCTCGATGGCCGCCAGGGTGTCCCGGGCCAGCGCTTCGGAATTGGTCAGCAGGGCGGCGGGGGAGGTCGGGCCATGCTCTGCCTGCCCCAGCAGGTCGGTGGCGCACAGCAAGCCGTCCACGCTCTCGTCGGCAATCACCAGCGTCTCGGTGGGGCCCGCGAACAGGTCGATGCCGACACGGCCATATAGCTGGCGCTTGGCCTCGGCGACGAACGCATTGCCAGGGCCCACCAGCATGTCCACTGGCGCGATGGAGTCGCTGCCGATGGCCATGGCGCCCACGGCCTGAACGCCGCCGAGTACCAGAATCTCATCCGCGCCTGCCAGGTGCATGGCTGCCACGATGGCGGGGTGGGGCTTGCCCTTGTAGGGCGGCGCCGCCGCGATGACGCGTTTCACCCCGGCGACCTTGGCCGTCAGGACGCTCATGTGGGCAGACGCCACCATAGGGTAGGAACCCCCGGGGATATAGCAGCCCACTGCGTTCATCGGCAGATGTTTGTGGCCAAGGATGACGCCGGGGCGGGTTTCGATCTCGACCGGCTGCATGGAGGCCAGCTGCGCCTCGGCAAAGCGACGTATCTGGGCTTGGGCAAAGCGGATGTCGTCCAGATCACGCTCGGACACTTCGCTCATGGCCTGAGCAATCTCGGCTTCGCTCAAACGGAAGTTTTCCGGTGACCAGCCATCGAACTTTTCCGACAGCTCGCGAATGGCGGCATCGCCTCGGGCCTGGATGTCGGCCAGCGTACGCTCGACGGTTTCGCGTACCTGGCGGTCCGCTTCGGCGCGGGTTTCGAGGGAGGCACCGGCTTTGAGGTGGCGAATCATGACGCTCTCCTGAAAGGATTGTTATTGGGTAGAGTCAGCTGGGTAGGGTCAGCATGATGGAGCAGAATAAGGCTAGGGCCTGTTGCATACGAATGCAAACACTTTTGGAGCATGCTATGTTGAACCGGATGCTGGTCTTGCAGGCCTTATTTGAATTGCGCCTGCCAGGGCGGGTCGCGCCATGGATTCAGCAGGGCAAGAACAATAAAATCACATGAGGTGAGTGGCCATGAGTACACAGGTAGCCGTCATTGGCGCGGGATTGATTGGGCGTGGGTGGGCGATCGTCTTTGCCCGAGCGGGCGTCACGGTAAGGCTTCATGACGTGGACGAGCAGCAGCTGACGCTGGCCAAGGGGCTCGTGATGGCGTCGCTGTTCGACCTGCAGGACGCCGGATTGATCGACCAGCCGGAGGTCATCGCGGCGCGTATCCACTACTGCGCTGACCTTGCCAGCGCCGTGGCGGACGTCGAGTACGTGCAGGAGTGCGGGCCGGAGAACGTGGCCCTGAAGCAAGCGCTGTACAGCCAGCTGGAAAGCGTCGTGACGCCTGACACGATCCTGGCCAGCTCCACGTCAGGTATCGTGGCGTCGCAGTTTGCAGGCCACTTGCAGCATCCGCAGCGCTGTCTGGTGGCGCACCCCGTCAACCCACCGTATCTGGTGCCGCTGGTGGAAGTCGCACCCTCGGAGCAGACCCATGCCGCGGTGGTCGAACGTACCCTGGTGCTGATGCAGGAAGTGGGGCAGGCGCCCATTCTGGTCAAGCGTGAGGTGCAGGGGTTCATTCTCAATCGGCTGCAGGGCGCTTTGCTCAACGAAGCGCTGCGCCTCTTCCGCGATGGTTATGTGTCCGCCGAGGACCTGGATAAGACGGTCAAACACGGGCTGGGCCTGCGCTGGTCGTTCATGGGGCCTTTCGAGACCATCGACCTGAACGCCCCAGCCGGTGTCGTGGACTACGCCGGGCGCTATGGCCCGCTCTACCGTGACGTGGATACCCAGCGCAGCGCGGCCAACCCCTGGGAGCCCGAAACACTCGAACGCCTGGCGCAGGAGCGTCGCGAGATATTGTCGGAAGCACAGCTGGCCGAACGCCAGGCCTGGCGTGACCGCCGCCTGATGGCGCTGATGGCCCACCAGCGTCAACACGCCTAGCGCGGCGGGTGCCGAGGCCTTGCGACCAACCAGAGGATGAGCATGAAAAAACGGCCCGTGACGTCACGGCAAGTGGCAGAACTGGCGGGGGTGTCGCAGTCGGCGGTCAGTCGCTGCTTCTCTCCCCACGCCAGCATTGCCCCCCAGACCCGGGAAAAGGTATTGGCGGCGGCCCAGCAGTTGGGCTACCGCCCCAATGCCATCGCCCGCTCCTTGATTACGCGCTCGTCGCGCACCATTGCGGTCGTCATGACCCAGTTGGATAACCCGTTCTACGCCCAGATGCTGGAGTATGCCGCGCGGCGGTTTCAGCAGCATGGCTATCACCTGCTGCTGTTCATGAGCAGCAACGAGCAGCAGACGGCGGGCGTCATGGCGGACATTCTGCAGAGCCAGGCAGACGGCATTCTGATGTTGGCAGCGACGCTTTCCTCTTCGCTGGCCAGCGAGTGCGTCTCCCGGGGCATTCCGGTGGTGCTGATCAACCGTACGGTGGCCTTCGATGGGGTCAGCCAGGTCGCCAGCGATAACTACCGTGGAGGCTATTGGGTGGGTGAATTCCTGGTCTCTGGCGGTTATCGGCGCATCGCGCTGGTGGCCGGGCTTGCCGACTCTTCTACCAGCAGCCAGCGGCGTGATGGCTTCATGGCGGCGCTGGCGGCGCAGGGTGTCAGCTGTTGGGGGGAGGCATGCGGCGACTATGACTTCGCGGCGGCCCAGGCGGCGACTCGCAAGCTGTTCGAGGCGGCGCCCTACCCGGATGCAGTCTTTGCTGCCAATGATCATATGGCCATTGCGGTGATCGATACGCTCAGCGGCGAGCTGGGGCTGCGGGTGCCTGAGGACGTGGCGGTGGTGGGGTTCGACGATATCCCCATGGCGGCCTGGCCGAGCTATCGGCTCACCACGGTTCAACAGTCGGTCGAGCCCATGGTGGACGAGGCGGTGGCTCTGCTGCTGGCGCAAATCGCCAGTGGGCAGGTCGCGGGGGAGCGGAAAGTATTGCCGGTGACGCCCATCGTAAGGGCCAGCGCCCCGGCAACGGGGCGTGGTGTTGCGTCATCTTCATGAAGTTTGCCGCCTTGCACGGCAAGGCGGCAACGCGAGGGCGTCAGCTTAGCCCAGCAGCATGCGTGGCAGGCCGGTGACCAGCCATGGGAAGAACGACATCAATACGCACGCCAGCAGGATCAGCGCCACGAAAGGAACGACCGCTTTGTAAAGGTCGACGATCTCCACCCCAGGCGGTGAAACCCCTTTCAGATAGAAGAGCGCATAGCCAAACGGTGGCGTGAGGAAGGAGGTTTGCAGCACCACGGCCACCATCACCACGAACCACAGCGGATCGACGCCCATTTGCTGAACGATGGGCAGCATGATCGGGAAGCTGAGCAGGACGATGCCCGTCCAGTCCAAGAACATGCCCAGAATGAACACCAGAAACAGCATCATGATCAGCGCGCCGGTGGTGCCGCCCGGCATGGCCAGCAGCAGGTCCTGAATCACCTGCATGCCGCCACCCCGTGAGAACACCCCGGTGAAGGCAGTTGCGCCCACCAGCACCAACATGACCATGGTAGTGGTCTTGCCTGCTTCCAGCAGCGTCTTGAAGCAGGTGGAGACCCGGCGGTCACCAAAGATCAAAAACAGGATAAAGGCAATGAACACGCCGATGGCCGAGGCCTCGGTAGCGGTGGCCACGCCGGTGAAAAGCGCGCCGAGTACCCCGAGGATCAGCGACATGGGCGGCACCACGTACTTGCCCAGCATGATCAGCAGCTGCCGAGTGCTGACTTCCGCGCGCTCTTCCTTGGGTACCGGAGGGCCATAGGAGGGCTTGAAGTAGCAGATCAGCAGTACGTAGAGCGCGTACATCACCCCCAGCATCAGGCCAGGAATCATCGCCCCTGCAAACAGGGCGCCTACCGATACCGGCGAGTAGCTGGCCATCAGGATCAGCATGATGCTGGGCGGAATCAGGATGCCCAGACAGCCGCTGGCCATGATGACCCCGGTGCTCAGCTCCTTGTTGTAGCCATACTTGAGCATCGGTACCAGCGCAATCATGCCCATGACGGCAATGGAGGCGCCCACGATACCGGTGGTGGCGGCCAGCAGGACAGAGACGATGACCACGGTCAGTGCCAGCCCGCCCCGCAGGTTGGCCAGCAGCAGGCGCATGGCATCGAACATCTTTTCGGTGACCCCGGAATCGTTGAGAAACCGTGCCATCAGGACGAACAGCGGTATGGCAACCAGCACGTAGTTGTCCATGGCGTTGCCGAAGATGTTGTTGATCAGGGTGCCCAGCACTCGCTCGCCAGGGCCGAGAAAAGCGCCGATGACGGCAACGCCGCCGAGCACGAAGGCCAGAGGGTGGCCCATGAACAGGCCGATCAGCAGCCCGCCAAACATCACCAGCGCCAGCAGTTCAGGACTCAGGTTCATGCTGATTTCTCCTCGCGCAACTGCATGATGGCCCGCAGTACGATGGCAATGGCCTGCAGCAGGATGAGGGCAGCCGCCACCACGATAACGCCTTTGATCGGGTAGACGGGAATCGACACCATGCCGTAGGTGGTTTCACCCCGGGTGTAGGAGCGTTCGAAGAAGCGCCAGCCGTAGGTCAGCAGCATCCAGATGAAGGGAACGAAGAAAATCAGGTAGCCCAGGACTTCGATCAGGGCCTGGCGCTTGCGGGACAGCAAACGTTTCAGTACGTCGACCTCGACATGGGCATGATGGCGCAAACCGTAGGCGGCCATCAGCATGAAGTGGGCACCAAACAGCATCTTGGTAACATCGAACGCCCAGTCACTGGGGCGGCCGAGAAAAAAGCGTGACGCAATGTCGTACAGCACGATGAGGGTAATGATGGCAATCAATGGCGCGATCAATCGCCCAAACAGCTCATTGATTGCATCGATCGCCTTGGCAATCGCATTCATGGAAGATCTCCGCGGTCAGCATACAAAACCGCCCCGGTCGGCCCGGGGCGGCGCAGAAACGCCTTACAGGCAGGCTTCGATCTCTTCCAGTGAGGGCAGGTTATCCATGGTGCGGCTCATGTTGAAAGGAGCCGAGACGTCGCGCCATTTGGCGTAGTCTTCCAGGTAGGTCACCATGGAGTGGTAGACCTTGGCGTGGTCACTGTTTTCACAGGCGCCGCGCACGATGACCTCGTTGGTGATCTCCTGAATGCGGGCCAGATCCTCTTCCGAGAACTGGTTGATGGTGATACCCGCATCGATGAACTTCTGGGTGGCATCGGTGGACTCACGCTCGGACCAGGCCAGTGACCAGGCCATGGTGGCGTCGGCAGCGATGCGCAGCTTCTGCT
This sequence comes from Halomonas sp. NyZ770, assembly GCF_020616575.1. Lineage (NCBI taxonomy): Bacteria > Pseudomonadati > Pseudomonadota > Gammaproteobacteria > Oceanospirillales > Halomonadaceae > Halomonas > Halomonas sp. NyZ770. The sequence goes on from NZ_CP085143.1 coordinate 591,510, forward strand.
GGGTCTCTTCCGACAGCGCGTTCCAGGCGTCGAGGTTGATCATGACCCCGAAGACGCTGGCGGACTGGTGCCAGCCAGGCGTGGCCCAGTAGTCGGCCACTTCGGCAAAGCCTGCGTTGTAATCCACGCCGGGGGTCGAGAACTCACCGGCATCGATCACGCCACGCTCGATGGCCTGATAGACTTCGCCACCGGCCAGGGTTACCTGAGAGCCACCCAGGGCTTCCAGCACGCGGCCCTGGTCTCGGCCCGAGAGACGCAGACGCTTGCCTTCCAGGTCGGCAATGCTTTCGATGGGCGTACGGCCCATGAAGCCGGACTCGTTGTTGAGCGCGGCATAGGGCAGGTACATCATGTTGTACTGGCCGTAAATCTCTTCGTACAGTTCACGGCCGCCCCACTGCTGAATCCAGTTGATGTAGTCAACGGCGTTGAACAGGCTGGTGGTGGTGGCCAGCGGCGAGAACGCGGGGTTCAAGCCTGCCCAATAGCCTGGCCAGTCACCGGCGGCTTCGATACTGCCGGTTTCGGTGGCATCGAACACTTCCGTGCCGGGCATCAGCGTACCGCCCGCGCGGAAGTTGATCTGTACTTCGTCTCCCGCCAGCTGGTTGACCAGCTCGGCCCAGTGCTGATCGAGCTTGATCAGGTCGAGGTTTTCGGGCCAGGTGGAGGTCATGGTCCACTGCTCTTGTGCTTGAGCAGTCGTGGTGAGAGCGGCAAATGCGACACCAGCAGCAAGGCTGGTCAAGGAAAATTTTGTAGTCTTTTTCATTATCAATTTCCTGGTACTTTGGCGGTTGGCGTTATTAGTGTTGATTACCTGAAAGCAGGAAAGCACAGCGAGTAGGGCTGACGTTTACGTAAAGTAAAAGCGGCCAAGGCTGTACCGCTAAGCTAGCACACTCCCCCCGCTGCGGCGCAATATCAGAGTTTGCAGGAAGTTAACGCACGCCATGAAACATCGATTGATGTAAAAATTGTTTAAAAACATTTGGTTAGGTAATTGTTTAAACGGTTGGACAGGTCTGGATAGCGCGTTGAAGCGTTGAAAATGTGTGCCTTGTTGTACCAAAGTTGTAAGCAATCGACCCTTGAGGAGCGTGATGAGCGAAGCAAGTGATGACCGCCGCATATCACTACTGGTGGGCCATGCGCGGCGCTGGCAACGCCGCCGTTGGCGGGGGCTCGTGTGGCTCAGCGGACCCGCCGAGCACACTCGCCATCTGGCACTAATGCTGTGGCACGCCCAGCCATGGCAAGCGCCCTTGTGGGTGGGCGACCCGCAGGAAGCCCCCGTGTCGCCTTGCCTGCCCGCAGCCAAAGCGCGCACGCGACTGGGGGCCGAGCATCAGCTGATCGTCATGGACGTCAGCGGCTGTGACGGGCTGGACCCGGATGCCCTGGGCGCGCTGGCCGGCACGCTGACGGCGGGCGGCATACTGCTGCTGGTAACCCCCGAGCCATGGGGTGAGCGCCCCGACCCGAACTACGCACGGTTTGCCGACCACCCCTGGGAATGGACCGCGCTGAGCAGCTTTTACCTGGCACGTTTGGCGCGCCAGCTCAGTGCTTCGCCCCAGGTGGTGCGCTGGCCGGTGGCTGGCCCGCTGGTGCTTTCCAGGCTGCCCGCTGGGCAGCCCTCGCCACGCCGCCCTGAAGACCCCGCCTGCCTGACGCCCGACCAGGCCCGTGCGGTCACGGCCCTGAGCAAGCTCAAGCGTCGCCGCCCGCTGGTCATCACGGCCGACCGAGGGCGCGGGAAAAGCGCGGCGCTGGGCATTGCCTGCGCGCGCTTGCTGCAACAGGGGAGCTACCCGCAGTTGCTGGTCACCGCCCCCAGGGCCAGCGCGGTGGACAGCCTGTTCGAGCGTGTCATGGCGCTGTGCCCTGAGGCGCAGCGCCATGGCCACGAGGTGCAGCTGCCTGCCACGGGGAGCTCGCTGTGCTTCTTGCCACCCGACCTGCTCGACACCCAGTTGGCCCAGGGCATCTTGGGGGGCAACGGGGCGCTGCTGCTGGTGGATGAGGCCGCGGCACTCCCGGCGGCCATGCTGGCCCGCTGGCTGGCCGCGTTCCCGCGTATGGCCTTTGCCACGACGGTGCATGGTTACGAGGGCTCTGGCCGGGGCTTTGCGCTGCGTTTTCGGGAGGTGCTCGAGCGCCAGACACCCCAGTGGCGGGAGCTGACCCTGGAAACCCCGATTCGCTGGGCAGCCAATGACCCTCTGGAAAGCGTCATTCAACAGGCGCTGCTGCTGAGCGCGCCGCTGCCTGAGGCTCACGCGCATGGCCTCATCGACGCGCAGACCCTCAGCGTGAGCCAGGTACAGCTGGCTGCCAACGAGCCGTTGCTGGAGCAGCTGTTTGGCCTGCTGGTGCAGTCGCACTATCGCACCACCCCCAGCGACTTGCGCCAGCTGATGGATGGCCCCGGCACGCAGCTGCGCATGGTGATGGCAAGCCAGGGGCACGCCTCGACTGCTGCCACGGGGGCCACCGATACGGCGCCGCTGGCAGTGCTGGTCACTCGGGAGGAGGGCGGCTTTGACCCGGCGCTGGCCGAACAGGTGGCGCTGGGCCAACGGCGGCCCCAGGGGCATTTGCTGGCCCAGTCCCTGGCGGCTCACGGGGGGCATCGCGAGGCGTTGACCGCCCGCTGGCGTAGGGTGGTGCGCATTGCGGCTCACCCTGAACGGCGCCGCGAAGGGCTGGGGCGCAGGCTGTTGGCAGCCGATATGGCCAGCGCAGCAGAGCAGGGCGTCGCGCTGTATGGCGCCACCTTCGGCGCGGAGGCGGGGCTGCTGTCATTCTGGCTGGCCCTTGGGTTCACGCCGGTGCGGCTGGGCGTGACCCGGGAAGCGGCCACGGGAGAGTATGCCATCATGGTCGCCAAGCCGTTGAACGAGACCGGCCAGGCCGTATTGCAGAGTATGCAGCAAGGTTTTGTGGCGTCTTTGCAGGGGCTATTGGCCTTCGAGCTACGCGATTTGCCCGCGCCGGTGGTAGCGCTGCTGCTATCCGAGCTGCCTGAACGGCCGCTGAGTGCCGTGGAGCGACAAACGATCCACGACGTGGCCTATGCCCATCGCGACCCCGCCCTGGCGCGGGCTGCCTTGCAGGCGCTGGGGCGGGAGGCCAGCCGTGCGTCGCTGGGAGAGGCCCGGCTAGCGCATCAGCAGCTGGTGGCCTGGGCCTACCAGAATCAGCCGCTGGCCGATGCCCCGCGCGAAGCCACGCAGCAACTGCGCCGAGTGACACGGCAGCTGATGACCGCGTCGATGCTTTTCTCGGATGGGCAGGAGCGGTTAAAGTAGCTCGGTTATCGATGACGAAGAGTTTCCATGAACGCACATCTAGAAGCGCTCGCGCCCACGTTGGTGTGGCAGCATTTTCGCACGCTGTGTAATACCCCTCGGCCATCGGGCCATGAGGCAGCGCTGGTCGCCAAGCTGGAAGCCTGGGCCGATGGCCTGGGGCTTGCCCATGACCGGGATGCCTTCGGCAACCTGCGTATCCGTAAGCCCGCATCACCGGGGTGTGAGGCAGCGCCGGGCATCATCCTGCAGGGGCACCTTGACATGGTGGCGCAGGCCAACGCTGGCCAGGCCCACGATTTCACGCGGGACCCCATTCGCACGGTGGTCAAGGAGGGGTGGCTGCACGCCGAAGGCACCACGCTGGGGGCCGACAATGGCATGGGCGTGGCCGCCATTCTGGCCGTGCTGGAGGACCCGGAACTGACCCACGGGCAGCTGGAAGCGCTGTTCACCCTGGAGGAAGAGACCTCCATGGGTGGGGCGCTCAATCTGGCCGAGCAGTGGCTTGAGGGCTCACTGCTGCTCAACCTCGATAGTGAAGACCGTGGTCAGGTCTATATCGGCTGCGCGGGCGGTGCCGACGTGGTGGTGGATGCCCAACTGCCTGGTGCTGCGCTGCAGCCCGATGAGCAGGTCATCTCGCTCTCCTTGACCGGCCTCAAGGGCGGTCATTCGGGCATGGATATCGACAAGCCGCTGGGCAATGCCAACCGACTGCTGGTACGCGTGCTGTGGGCGCTTGAAGCCTTCGATGCGCGGCTGGTGAGCTATCAGGGCGGCACGCTGCGCAATGCCATTCCCCGTGAAGCCTTTGCCCAAGTGGCGCTGCCCGCCGACGATGTCGAGGCCGCGCTGGCCACGGTGGAAACCCTTGCCAGAACGCTCAAGGCGGAGCTGGGCAGCGGTGACCCTGGCCTGGTACTGACGGCTACGCAAGCGGCCCCTACCGAGGCCGAACCGCTGACCCGCGACGCCAGCGCCATGCTGCTGGCCGCCTTGCATGCGGCTCCTTGTGGGGTCGAGCGGATGAGCGCCGATGTGCCGGGAGTGGTCGAAACCTCCAACAATCTTGGCGTGCTGAGCGTGGAGCAGGGGCGTTTTCACCTCTGCGCATTGGTGCGCTCGCTGCACGACAGCGCGGCGATGGCCATGGCCGGGCGCTTCCAGGCGCTGTTCGGGCTGATGGGCGCCCGCGTGAAGGTCGAAAATGGTTACCCAGGCTGGGCGCCCAACCCGGAAAGCCCGCTGCTGGCCACCTTCAATACTCGCCATGCGGCGCTGATGGGCCACGCTCCGGAGGTGAAGGTCATTCATGCCGGACTGGAGTGCGGGATTCTGGGCAGCAAGTACCCTCATCTGGACATGATCTCGTTCGGGCCCTTGATTCGCGGTGCTCACTCACCGGACGAGCGCGTCGAAATCGCTTCCGTGGCGGAGTTCTGGGCCATGCTGCGTGACCTGATCGAAACCCTGGCCAGGCAAACCGCCGACTCGGCCAGTCGCCAGGTCTGATCTGCCATGCCCGCCCAGCAACATTGGCGGGCAACAAAAACGGCACCGCAAGGGTGCCGTGGGTGGTGTCTCGGCGGTGCGCCGCCGAGAGGCCTACTTGCCCAGGTAGGCGTTGAGCATCCAGACGGTCTTTTCCTGCTCGCGAATGTAATCGCCCGCCTGAGCGGCGGTACCTTCGTCGTCGGCATCCGAGGCCAGCGACAGCAGTTCGCGCTGCAGCTCGATCAATGTCTGATATCCGGTGAGCACGCCTTTGACGCAGGTTTTGCCGTCGTGGACGTCCTTGTCTTCCTGAATGCGCGACAGGGCGATGTAGTCGCTGTAGGCGTGGATGGGCTTGTGTCCCAGGGTCAGGATGCGTTCGGCGACTTCGTCCACTTTGGTCAGCAGGTCGGTGTAGAACTCTTCGAACTTGGCATGCAGCTCGAAAAAGTCGTTACCCTTGACGTTCCAGTGGTAGCCCCGCACGTTCATGTAGAAAATCTGGTAGTTGGCCAGTAGATGATTCAGCTTTTCCGCAAGCTGGCTGGCGCTGCCTTCGTGTAGGCCAATGCTGTTGGTATCTTCCATTGTCTGCTCCTCCATCGTTTCGTTTTTTCCAGCTTAAGGCCCTGGTTGACCAATGCAAAACAGGTTTTTTGCATCGCCACCATAGCGGCCTGCCATGACCGGCGGTGAGCTGGCGACGGCTGACTCATCGCAACATATCAAGAGATGTTGGCGACTCGGCGATTTTTCAAGGGGGCCGCCGCCTTCAATGGGCCAGCCACAGCCGGGCTATGCTGTCGCAGCGGTCGCTGAGCAGTTCAGCGGTACGCGGCAGGGCGTCTTCCAGGCCCATGGGGCCATCGGCCAGGGCAAAGGCGGCGGTGACGCCTTCATTCAAGCAGGCCTGCCAGCCCTCCCCCAGGCTGCCCGCCAGCACGATGACCGGTTTACCCAGGCGCTGGGCGGCACGGGCCACGCCAATCGGGGTCTTTCCAGAGAGACTCTGGCCATCCAGGCGGCCTTCGCCGGTGATCACCAGATCCGCCTTGGCCAGCAGGCTGCTCACCTGGGCTTGCTGCATGATCATGTCGATACCCGGCGAGAGTCTGGCGTTCAAGAAGCTGCTGGCGGCAAAGCCCATGCCGCCCGCGGCACCCGCGCCTGGCATGTCTCGGTCATCGCGACCCAGGGCTTCTACGGCGAGCGTGGCAAAGTGCCCCAAAGCGCGGTCGAGGGTGGCCACGTCGTCGGGGCTGGCCCCCTTTTGCGGCCCGAACACGGCGCTGGCACCGCGCTCACCGAGCAGCGGGTTATCCACGTCCACGGCGGCCGTGACGTCCAGGCTGGCCAGCCTCGGGTCCAGGGTGGTGAGGTCCAGCGTGGCCAGCTGCTGCAGGGCAGCCCCGCCGGGAGGCAGCGGCTGGCCATGCTGGTCGAGCAGCCTGGCCCCCAGCGCCTGCAGCATGCCGGCGCCCGCATCGTTGGTGGCGCTACCGCCCAACAGGAGCAGGGCCTGGGTGGCACCGGCGTCCAGGGCCGCCAGGAACAGTTCGCCCACGCCATGGGTGCTGGTGTGCAGGGCATTGCGCTCGTCGCTGTTCAAGTGCTGCAAGCCGCTGGCTTCTGCCAGCTCGATAAACGCGGTACGCTGCTCGCCAAGCCAGCCCCAGCGGGCCTGGCGGGGTCTGCCCAGGGCATCTTGAACGGTGAGCGTGCGACACTCTGCCTGAGTGGCTGCCATCAAGGCATCCAGGCTGCCCTCGCCGCCATCGGCCAGCGGGCAGAGGTGCGTGATGGCCGAGGGTGCCGCCCGTGTAATGCCGTGTGCCATGGCCTGGGCCGCTTGTTCGGCGCTCAGGGCATCCTTAAAACTATCCGGGCAAAGCAGTACATTCATCGCACAACCTCCTTGAAACGTTGTCTCAGCGTATTGTCGTTCTTTTTCGTGTTAGCCTGCGAGCTTAGCGTGCTGCTGGACCGCACACCAGTCGCACAAAGGGCAAGAGGAATTCACATGAAGGTTATCCCGATCAGCATGACCTGCCTGCTGGCCTTGGCCGGCTGCCAGACAGTGCCAGACCGCTTGCCCCAGGCCGAGCCTGGGCCTGCTGCGGCCTGTGCATTCCCGGTCCATCAGGCAGCCGACTCCCTGGCGGCGGTCACTCGTGCTGTCGATGTGCTGGAAGCGTGGGGCTTTAGCCTGGACGCCACCGACACTCGGCTTGGCCTGGTCAGCGCCTCCCGCGAGCGCGAGCTGGTGGGATATTATGACCGTTATGATTATTACTCCCCCTACGGCAGCGGCTTCCGGCTGTTTGGCGGGATGGGCGTGGGACGCGGCTCCAGCATCGGCCTGGGAGTCGGCGGGCGTTTTGGTGCGGGCGCCGGGCAAACGCCCACGGAAGTGGAGCGTGTATCGGTGCTGGTCAGTGACGCGCAGCTACGCCTGTCTCGGGACATTCGCCGTTTCGATCACTTCGGTGAGCAGCGCGAGGCCTACAGCGCCAGTAACGATGACTTTTGCGGACGCTTTCAAACAGCCTTTCAACAGGCCCAGGGGCAGGGGGGCTTATGAGCCGTTTCATCAAGTGGGGAGCCGCGCTGGTCACACTGCTGTGGCTGGCCGGATGTGCAACGACGCAGCCGCTGGAAAGCCGCGATTTGCACTACCGTGCCGATACCGAGCAGACGTTCCGTGAGGCCGTCGCGATGATGATCGAACAGGGGTATGTGGTGCGCCATGCCGATATGTCCCTGGGGCGGGCGGAAGCGGTGCTGGCCCGCTGGCCCGGCTACCGGTTGCAGCTTCAAGTGAGCGAATCGGGCGGCGGCACGCGGGTGCGGGTATCTGCGCTCAGCGGCAGTCAGCCGATTCCCCCCTATGTGCTGGACCCGTGGCTGGTGGAGTTACAAAGCAGATTAGGAGAGTTACCGTGACGTGGAAAACAGCCAACCGCTGGAGGTGGATGAAAGGGGTAGCCTTGGGCATGGGCCTTGGGCTGGCCAGTGGTAACGTATGGGCGCACCCCCATAGCTGGATCGATCTCAGCATACGCGTGATCACCAACGAGGCGGGTGAGGCCACTGGCGTGCATCAAACCTGGCGCATGGATCCGTTTTACAGCCTGGTGGTGTTCGAGGAGCTGCAGCAGGTGCCCGGCGCGTCGCTGGAAGAGGGCCTGGACCAGCTGGGCAGCGATATCCGCGACAATCTGGTGCCCCAGCACTACTTTACCGAGCTGCGTATCAACCGCGAGCGGCTGGCCTTTGGCGAGGTGACGGAGTATACCGCCATGGAGCGGGATGGCCGTTTGACCTTCATGTTCATACTGCCCCTGGAGAGCCCTCAGCCGTTGCAAGGCAACGTGCTGGAGTACCAGGTCTTTGACCCTACCTATTACATCGAAGTGGTGCATGAGGCCGATAACGATGGCCCCAGCAAGGGGGCGCTGGTGTTGAATGGCGAGCCCGCCTGCGAGCTGAGCATCATCGCGGCCGATCCAGACCCCGAACTGGTGCTGCAGGCAGCCCTGCTGGACGTGGACGAAGAGGGTGAGCCGGGCCTGGGCCGCCACTTTGCCGAGACCGGCAGGGTGGATTGCCGCTGACGCAGACGCCTGCTATCGTATATCAATTTGTTACTTTATAACTTTTTTGCCGTGGAGGGAGGATGCCGGTAACACGACAACAGTTGGCCTGGGCAGCAGGCGGTATTCTGTGTGCCATCCTGTTGGTCTGGGTCGTGCAAAGCAATCTGCAGGGCGTCAGCTACCAGCTGTTGGGCTGGCAGCGCGACTTGCATCGCAGCCTGACGCTGGCCATCACGGAACTCTCCCGCACGCCGTCTACGGGTGCGTGGATGACGCTGCTGGGAGTCAGCTTCGCCTATGGCGTGTTTCATGCTGCGGGGCCTGGTCATGGCAAGGCGGTGCTGGCCACTTACCTGGCTTCCCATGGGGGAGCGACCCGGCGTGCACTGGGGCTGTCGTTTGCGGCTTCCTTGCTGCAGGGTGTGACGGCCATCGTCATGGTCGTGGTGCTGGTGCACGGGCTGGGGTGGCTCACTCGGCAGGCCATGGGGAGCGTGGTCTGGGTGGAACAAGCGAGCTTTCTGCTGGTGGCGCTGCTGGGCGTCTGGCTATGCTGGCGTGCCATCAGGCAACTGCGCCACGCCCATCGTGCGCAGGCGCCGGTGGCCGAGCCCCACCATCATGAGCACAGCCACAGCCACAGCCACAGCCACAGCCACAGCCACAGCCACAGCCACGATCATGCCCACTGCTGCGGCGGAGCCCACCATATCGAGCCACAGCAGGCGCTGGAGTGGCGTACTGCGTTGATGACGGTGGGGGCCATTGGCATGCGCCCCTGTACCGGGGCCGTGTTGATGCTGGGGGCAGCCAGCCTGCTGGGGCAGTTCCATGTGGGGGTGGCCTCGGTGCTGGTCATGTCGCTAGGTACCGGCATCACCGTGTCGGCGCTGGCCATGGCCAGTATCGTGGCGCGGGGCTGGGCGACTCGGCGGCTGCAACGACAGCAGAGCCAGCAAGTGGTGGAGAAAGTCGCGGGGTGGGTCGCCCTCACGGGGGGCGCGCTGATCGTGGCGCTGGGCGTCTCCTTGTCGTTGGCGGGAGCAGCGCAGCCTGCCAGCGGCCCGCTGCTGAGCGAGCCGCCGAGTCGCAGTGTACTGCCCGGCGGCTGAGGCAGCCTAAACGCTCAAGCCATTGATCAGGGCGAGTAGCTGTTCACGCCGTTTGCCCTGGTCCGCAAGCTCATACGGCTCAGGCGTGCCGTTGCCCCATATCGGGGCTGGCCAGCTGGCATCGTCGCGGTAGCGGATCACTACGTGAAGGTGCAGTTGGCTCACCACATTGCCCAGGGTGGCGATATTGAGTTTGTCGCCGTGATAAGCCTCTTTCATGACCGCTCCCAGGGCCGAAGCTTCTCGCCACAGCTGTGCCTGGTCTGCGTCGCTTAGCTCGAAGACTTCGCTGACATCGTTGACGCGGGGCACCAGCACCACCCAAGGGTAACGGGCATCGTTCATAAGCAGCACACGACACAGGGGCAGGTCGGCCAGTGGGAAAGTGTCTGCTTCCAGGCGAGGGTCGAGAATCAGGTCGGCCAAGTGACGTCTCCAGGTAGGGCGTGGGGCAAGCATGGGTCTAAAAGCTCAGCATAGCAGGCGAAATGCTGAAAATCTGTTAGGCTCAAAGGGTAATGTCTTCATGTCAGCCAAGTGAAGACGCAAAGGCGACATCACTTGTTAAGGAGAACACGATGAAAAAATTACTGGCGACAAGTTTTATCCTGCTGATCACTGCCGGTGCGCTGGCGGGCTGTAATACCGTGGCAGGTGCTGGCCAGGATGTTCAGGAAGGTGGTCGTGCCGTTCAGGATGCCGCTAGCTGATCAAGGCGGGCTTTGAGCAAGCAAGGGTCAGGCAGTCATGCCTGACCCTTGCTGTTAGAGGACGACCATTAAGCGCTTTTCTTGAGGAACACGCATGCCACTTCCCCGTTTTACCTTCCGACATACACGTGCCCTGACGGCGCTGCTGGCTACCTTGCTGCTGGCCGCTTGTACGTCCCAGGCTCCCAGTGAGCCAGCCACCGAGCCTCCCGTAGTTGGCCGCACGCCGGTGGATGCCGAGGCGGTCTGTGATGCCGATGCCGTGGCCCATGCCATTGGCGCCTCTTTTGACGAGGCCCTTGTCGAAGCGCTGCGCGACGAGAGCGGTTCCCGTCATGTACGGGTATTGCGGCCTGACAGCGCCGCGACCATGGATTACCGGGAAGATCGTTTGAACATTGTGCTGGGCAGTGACGAACTGATCGAGGCCGTGCGCTGCGGCTAACGCAGTATCAGCCATACGCAGGCAGCGGTGAGCACGCCCATGGTGATGTTGAAGGCCCGCCATGCCCGGTCGCTCTTGATCCATTGCCCGATGGCGCTGCCAAACGCGGCCCAGAGGGCAATGCAGGGCAATGCGACCAGCTCGGCAAAGCTTGCCAATACCAGTGCGTTCACCACGGGCTGCCCGCTCTGCGGCAAGAAGCTGGCCATGAGGGCCAGCCCCATCACCCACGCTTTCGGATTGGCGAACTGAAACATGGCGGCTTGCCAGAAGGTGAGCGGCACGCTGCGCTGCTGGCGGTTCAGGTTGGGCGGCGGTGCCGTGGCAATCTTCCAGGCCAGGTACAGCAAGTAGCCGCTGCCTGCCCAGCGCAGCAGGTTCTGCACCACGGGAAAGCGTTCGAACAGCACGCCGAGCCCCAGCGCAATGGCCGAGAACAGCAAAAAACAGCCGCCCAGAATGCCCCACATGTGGGGTAGGGTGCGCCGAAAGCCAAAGTTGGCCCCGGAGGCGGTCAGCATGAGATTGTTGGGGCCCGGAGTGAGCGTCATGGACATCATGTAAAGCGCTGCTGGGCCCAGTACTAACCATTCACTGTTCATTTTGTACCCATACAATTTTTTGGATTGAGTTGTTTTTCCCACCTGATTGTTAGCATAATGACCGCTGAATTCCCGTCAAAGGTTTTATTGTCACCATGACAATTTGGGTGCCTCACATCGATTCGCATAGCGGCCCCCGCTATCGCGCTATTGCCCTGGCCATTGGGGAGGCCATCCGGCGGGGTGAGCTGGCGCCCGGTACGCGCTTGCCACCTCAGCGGCGCCTGGCCGATGCGTTGGGTGTGACGGTAGGTACGGTCACCCGTGGCTATGCCGAAGCAGAACACCAGGGTTGGGTCACGGCTCGGGTGGGCAGTGGCACCTACGTCAAGTCGCATCAGCCCCATTCCTTTGACACGCTCCATGAGCGGGAGAGCGGCCTGACCGATCTCAGCTTAAGCTTGCCGCCGCCTCATCCGCTGAGAGCCCAGGCGCTGAGTACGGCGCTGCATGCCCTGAGCGGCGACCCAGAGGTACTGACACGCGGAATTACCTACTCCGGCGCGCAAGGGAGCGAACACCATCGCCAGCAGCTGGCACACTGGCTGGGCAGGCTTGGCATGGCGCTGGCGGCCGACGAGCTGCTGGTGACCCAAGGGGGCCAGCACGCCATCAGCCTGGTGTTGAATACTCTGCTGCGTCCCGGCGAGCTGGTCGCCGCCGACGCCTTGACCTATCCCGGCGCCATCAGTGCCGCGCAGCAGGCACATCTGAAAATGGTCGGTATCGCCTTCGACCAGGAGGGCATGAGCATGGCAGCGCTGGAGGCGCAGTGCGCACGCCAGCCGCCACGGCTGATCTATCTGACCCCCGATCAGAACAACCCGACGGGCACCTGCCTCAGCGAAGAGCGCCGCACCCAGCTGGTGGCGCTGGCCCGGCGATACGATATATGGCTACTGGAAGATGGCGTTCAGTACCTGCCGGTAGAGCAGCGCGGGACGCCGCTCTACCAGCTGGCTCCGGAGCGCACGCTGTTCGTGTTCAGCACGGCCAAGGTGCTGGCGGGTGGCCTGCGTATCGGCGTGCTGCGTGCACCGCCAGCGCTCCTGGAGCGGCTTGCGGCGGGGGTGCGGGCGCAAAGCTGGATGGTGCCGCCGCTGATGGTGGATGTTGTCTGCCACTGGATTCATCAGCCAGCCGCCAGCGAACTGTTGGCCTGGCAAACCGGTGAGCTGACGGCCCGCCAAGGGCTTGCCGAACAGCGCCTGGCAGGCTACGCCCTGGGCCGTCGACCATCAGGAAGCAATGTGTGGCTGTCGCTGCCCGAGGGCGTGCGTGCCCTGGAGCTATGCATGCGGCTTCAGCAGCAGGGGGTCAAGGTGGAGAGCGCAGAGCCTTTCTGCGTGGGCAGTGCCCCGGCACCTCAGGCCATACGCATCTGTATTGGTGCCGCATCGGACCGGCCTGCCCTGGCGTCGGCGCTGAACACAGTACGTGCCAGCCTGGCGCAGCCGCCGTTGGCCACCACGACCGTTTGATGCCAGGGCCCGTGGCCAGCCGCCTCACTCGTAACGATCTTTCCAGCGCTGTCGCGCTACCTGCTCCTTGAGCATCTCCAGAATATCCAGCAGCACCTGCTCGGTTACCTGCTGGCTACCCTGGTCGACCTGCAGCCAGCTATCGAAGCTGCTATCGGCAGTCTGCTCCAGCATCTGGCGAAAGGCTGGGGAGTGCAGCTGCTGAGCAATCTCGTCCACCAGCCGCTGGGCCACGCCGCTCAGCGACGCTTCCAGAGCGCTGGAAGCCGCGTGGCCCATGGGCAGGCGCTGCAGGCGACGGATCTCCGGGCTTTCGCGCAGCGTGCGGCTGACCAGCTCGCTGATGGCGGTCTGGATGGCACTGCGGTTTTGCTGATAGGCCTGCCCTGCGGTGGCTTCCAGGCGCTGGGTGATCTCATGGATCAGCTGGCGTTTGCGCGGCATGATGACCCGCTCGATGACCCGCTCCGAGAGGGAGTCGCTGGCCGTGATCTGCTGTTGAACGTTGCCCAGCAGGCGCAGAGCGATACGGTCCGAGAGCTCTTCCAGCAGAATGTCGTAATACTTGGCAAAGAAGCGGTAAAGCGGCCACTGAGTGACCGTGATGAGGCCAAGCCGATGCAAGCGGTGCAGCAGCGACACCACGCGCAGGATGCGCAGCAGCCGGAAACCGCCCACCGGAATACAGCCCAGTACGTCGTACCAGTGGACGAACGGGTAGAAAAACCAGCGGTGATAGCGCCGTTCGGCGATGGCCACCGTCCAGCTCAGCAGGACATCGGCCACGAACAGGCCGACAAACATCAGGTCGATGGTGGTGAAGCGGCTATGGATCGCCGTGTCGTAGGCCGCATGGGCGCTCGGGGCCATGGCGGAGAAGGCTTGATTGAGCGGCTCGATCAGAAACAGCGAGTCGAACAGCAGCAGGCTCAAATTCACGGCCACTGCGGTCAGGATCAGCAAATCCCAGCCGATGTGTGCGTATTCGACCCCCTTGGGCAGATGGGGGTAGCGCCGCCTGATGGGCATGGTGACTCCTTGTCATGACGAATAGGGCAGCGACTAGCGCTGCCGATGATGCTGCTGGGCCCGCTCCTCTTCCTGTTCGGCCTGCTTGCGCAGCTTCTTGCGCAGGGCGGCTTTTTCGAAGCGCAGCTTCTGTAGCGGCGTCTCCAGTGCCAGCGGCGGCACGCGAGCCGGTTTGCCCTGCTCGTCCACGGCCACCATGGTCAGGTAGCAGCTGTTGGTGTGGCGTATCAGCTTGGCGCGAATGTCTTCCGCCACCACTTTGATGCCGATTTCCATGGAGGAGCGGCCAACGTGATTGACGCTGGCCAAAAAGGTGACCAGCTCACCCACATGGATGGGCTGCTTGAACAGGACCTGATCCACCGAGAGCGTCACCACGTAGTGGCCCGAGTAGCGGCTGGCACAGGCATAAGCCACCTCATCCAGCTTCTTCAGGATAGCACCGCCATGCACTTTGCCACTGAAATTGGCCATGTCGGGGGTCATCAGGACCGTCATGGACAGTTCGTGCTGGCCAGGCAGTGGGCTGTGTTCAAGCGTCGTGTCGGTCATGGAGATCACCTTGTGAAAGCCAAAAAATACCCGCCCCCTGGCACGCTGGCCGAGCGGGGCGGGTGGTCAACAGCGTAGCGGGTGGCTTAGAACCAGACCAGCCCTACCGAGATGATCGCGCCGGTAATGAACAGCTGGATCAGGCAGAAGCCCATGATGTCCTTGGCCTTGAGCCCGGCAATGGCCAGTACCGGCAGCGCCCAGAAGGGTTGCAGCAGGTTGGTCCAGGCGTCGCCCCAGGCAACCGCCATGGCGACCCGAGCGATATCCGCTCCGAGTGCTTCGGCCGCCGGTAGCATGACCGGTGCTTGAACGGCCCACTGGCCGCCGCCGGAGGGCACGAACAGGTTGACGATACCGGCGCTGATGAACGACCAGAACGGCAGCGAGTTAGCCGTGGCAAACGAGACCAGCCACTCCGACATGCTCTGCGCCAGGCCCGACTGCACCATGATGGCCATGATCCCCGCATAGAAAGGGAACTGGATGACGATGCCCGCGCCGCCCTTGATGGCTTCGTTCAGGCTGGTAAGCAGGTTGCGCGGCGTGCGGTGCAGCACGATCGCCAGGAACAGGAACATGAAATTCACCACGTTCAGGTTCAAGCTGCCACCGCGCAGCAGGAAGTGGTCCAGCAAGAACAGCAGGCCAGGTACACCCACCAGCAGGGCCAGCGGCATGCTGTTTTCGAGCTTTTCGGCGGGGCGGGTAATGCGACCGACGGGCTCGGGCTCGTCATCCAGCAGCCTGGGGTCTACATACACGCTGTCCTTTTCATCCGGCAGCATCAGGCGATTGACCAGCGGTACGGCAATGAACAGACACACCACGATGGCCAGGTTGAAGAAGGCAAAAATCGTCGAGCTGGTACTGATGACGCCGATCTGATCGGCGGAGAAATGCCCCTCGGTGGCGATGGTGAGCGGCACCGAGCCAGCCAGCCCGCCGTGCCAGACCACGAAGCCGGAGTAGGCGCTGGCCACCAGCAGGCGATAGTCCACCTTGATCAGGCGGGCCAGTTCCTTGGCGAACAGGGCACCGACGACCAGGCCGAAGCCCCAATTGATCCAGCTGGCGGCCAGCGATACCAGGGTGACCAGAATGATGGCCCCGCCCGGCGTTTTGGCGGTACCGGCAATTTTCTGCAGGATGCGCTTGACCGGCGGCGAGCTGGCCAGCATGAAGCCGGTGACCAGTACCAGCAGCATCTGCATGGAGAAGGTCAGCAGTCCCCAGAAGCCATCTCCCCACATGCGCAGTACGGCCAGGGGCGTTTGTCGCTCGACGGCGATGGCCGCTACCGCCGCTACCAGGGTCAGCAGCAGCACAAATATATACGGGTCGGGTAAATAGCGTTCGACCAGCTTGACCGCCGGTTTCGAGATGAGTTTTAGCATGCAGTGCTCTCTTTATTCGTTATTAGGAAGTGCGCGGCTAATATACGGCGGTGCGGCATAATTTTCACCCCTCGACGACTCATGGAGCGGCCCCCTCAAGCTCACGTTAGCGTAATTGGCCAAAGCCGCCCGTTGTGGGCTTCAACGCTAGCTTAGCGAGCTGGATGGTCGCACCACCGGGTGCGCCGGTAGTGGCGGTAATAGAGGATCAGCACCAGCGAACGTGTCACGGTGAACAGGGTGAGTGCCAGCCACAGGCCATGATTGCCAGCATCCTGCAGCCACCACCAGCAGGGCAGGTAGACGGCCAGCCCGGCAAAGATGCTGTTACGCATTTGGCTGACGGCGGTGGTACCAATGAAAACGCCGTCCAGCAGGTAGCTCCACACGGCGATCAACGGCATCAGCACCATCCAGGGTAGATAGACGGCGGCCACCGCGCGCACTTCTTCCAGCCCGGTGAGCAGGGCAATTAGCTGGTTGCCGAACAGGGCAAACAGCAGGGCGGCGGCCCCGGCGGTCCAGAAGGAGAAGCGTGCCGCGGCCCGGACGGTGGCGGCGAACGCTGGCCAATCACGGCGCCCGTAGGCTCTGCCCACCAGCGATTCTGCGGCGTGGGCAAAGCCATCCAGGGCGTAGCTGGTCAGCATGATGAACTGCAGCAGCACGGCGTTGGCGGCCAGCACGGTATCCCCCTGGCGAGCCCCCTGGGCGGTGAAGAATGCCATGGCGAACAGCAGCCCCAGGGTGCGCACGAACAGGTTGGCGTTGACATTGAACAGCGCCGCATAGGCGCTCCATGCCAGCAGCCGCTGGCGCTGAAAGTGGCCCTCGAGAAGCCCCAGTTGGCGCATCACCAGATAACCGCCAAACGCCAGCGCGCTGTAGTCGGCCAGTACGCTGGCCAGCGCAACGCCGTTGCTGGTCATGCCCAGCCCCACCACGAACCAAACGTCCAGAAGGATGTTCACACCGTTGGTCAGCAGCAGGATCATCAGCGTCACTCGGGAATTCTGCTGCCCCAGAAACCAGCCCAGGATGGCATAGTTGGCCAGCACGGCAGGGGCCGACCAGAGTCGGATTTCAGCGTATTCCCGGGCCAGCGGGGTGGCCTCGGCGCTACCGTCCAGCAGCCACAGCCCCAGCGAGATCAACGGGGAGCCCAGCAGGATCAGCAGCACGCCAATCCCGGCGGCGATGATCAGCGATTGGCCCAGCAGGTTGCGTACATCGCTGGGCGCATCGCGCCCCATGGCTTGCGCCACCAGGCCAGTGGTGCCCATGCGCAGGAACCCGAAGCCCCAATAGAGAAAGCTGAACAGGGTGGCCCCCAGCGTGACGCCTGCCAGGTAGCGGGGGTCGGGCAGGTGGCCCACCACGGCGGTATCCACCAGTCCCAGCAGCGGGACGGTGATGTTGGAGAGAATGATGGGCCAGGCTAACGCCCAGATGCGCACGGGTCAGGCTGCGGTGATGATGCGATACTTCTCCATCAGCTGTTCCTGAGTCTCGGGACGTTCCGGGTCCAGAGGAATACAGTCGACCGGGCAAACCTGCTGGCACTGAGGCTCGTCGAAGTGGCCAACGCACTCGGTGCACAGGTTGGGGTTGATGACATAGATCTCCTCGCCGGGAGAAATGGCATCGTTGGGGCATTCGGGTTCACAGACGTCGCAGTTAATGCATTCGTCAGTAATCATCAGGGCCATGGGCATACCTCACGAATGGCGGAGCACTCGGGCGGTGGTATACCCGAGTATTTTACTCAACAATAGCGATGGTTAACCAGTGTAGTGCTTACGCAGCGCCTCTGCGACCTGCGGATGCACCAGCGCTGAAATATCGCCTCCCAGCTTGGCGATTTCACGCACGATGGTCGAAGAGATGTAGGAGTTTTCCACCGCAGGCGTCAGAAAGACACTTTCCAGCTCGGGGTTCTGGGCGCGATTCATGTTGGCCAGCTGTAGCTCGTACTCGAAATCCGAGACAGCGCGCAGGCCGCGCAGAATGATCGTCGCACCCTGTTCGTGCATCATGGTGGTGAGTAGCGACGAGAAGCCGATCACCGACACGTTCTCCAGCGAGGCGCACACCTGCTGAGCCAGCGCGATGCGGGTCGGCAGCTCCAGCGCGGGGCGTTTGCCAGGGCTGGCCGCCACGGCGATGACCACCTGATCGAACATGCGCGCTCCACGCTCGATGAGATCGAAGTGGCCATTGGTGATGGGGTCGAAGGTACCGGGGTAGACCGCGATATTGCGGCGAGGGGCGCTCATGACTGCCCCTCGCCGTTCAGTGAGCCAAACGGGTTGTCGACGTTCAGCGATACTGCCTGGTGGTAGCCGGGGATATGAATGCGGTCGGCCCGGATATCCAGCTCCGGGCCTTCCAGCACGGCTTCGCCAAACTGGTAGCGCGGGGCGTAGTGGCCCTTGTCCGCCTCGCTGAGATACGCGGCGGCCTGGGCACGCACGGTTTCCCGCTTGGCTTTCCAGGCCTCCACGGCAGCGCTGCCATGGCGCTGGAGCAGCAGCTGCTCGGTGACCTGGGGGGACAGCACCACGCCGGTGGCGTTATTGCCACCAAACCCTTTGGCGTTGATGAAGGCGGCATCGGCGCTGAACGTCTGGGGCGTCGTGAAAAAGCGCAGCCGCTCGGCATAGACGTCATCGGCCACTGCATCCAGAGTGGGAATGCCCGGCAGCAGGCCGTGGGCGAAGCTGCCCAGGGCGCTGGCCAGCTGGTCGCCCGCCGCAGAGCCCTGGGAGTGGCCAATGAACGCCTTGATGGCCACCACCGGCCACTGCTCGATTCCGTTCGCACGGGCAATCTCATCGAACACATGGGATTCCGTGGTGCGGTTCTTGGGCGTACTGGTGCCATGGGCATGCAGATAGGTACGCTCCTTGAGCGCGGTCTCTCCCAGCATGTTCCTGACCAGCGCCGCAGCCTTGCCCAGCGTGATGTAGTTGCCGATCCCCGGCGCCGAAATGGAGCGCTTGTAGCCGTCGGCGTTGACGAACACATCGGGGACGGCCCCCAGAATGTCGGCCCCCAGCGCCAGAGCCAGCGCATCGTCCATCAACAGCACGAACTGGCTGGCTTCGGCCATGGTGAAGCCGCAGTTGCGGGCAAACGGGCGGCATGCGCGCTGGTAGTCGGCATCGGTGAGCAGGGTCAGGGCGTCCAGGGCTTTCAAGCTGGCGTCGTCTGCCAGCGCGCCCATGGCCCGAAAGCCTTCGATGATCTCGGGGGTGATCGGCGCATCGGCGGTGCCGACCATGACCACTCGGCGGCGTCCGGCGCGAATATCGTCGATGCCTAGGCGCAGGTTGTAGAGGAAGCTGGCACAGGCACCCAGCGCCGCGCCGGTGCCACCCACGCTGCCCAGTACATAGGCATTGAGGAAATCGGCCGGCATCTGCCCATACCCCAGGGGCATCTGCTTGGACGTTGCGCGCTGCCCGCTGACCAGACTCTTCAGCAGCCCGCCCCAGCCTTCGTCATCCAATTGGCCAATCGAGTTGCCCGCATAGACCGCGATATGGTCAGGGTTGAGCTGCTGGCGCAGGGTCTCCCAGTCAAGGCCACTGGCGCCAAGGCAGTCGCTGGCCCCGAAAATGGCCATGGCCAGCCCGCGCGGGTGATGCACGCTGCGGTACAGGCTGGCCGGGTCGAACCCTGAGGGCAGCTGGGCAGCGGCCTTCACCTTGGGTTCCTGAGTATCGGGTAGCAGGACCTCCAGCATGCCCGCTGGCAGGGTCACTTCTACTTCTCGGGCGTCCAGTTCGCGTACTTCCCAGCCTTCCGGCAGCTGCTCGGGCAGCTGTTTGCGACGCAGCGTGACGCGCACGGGCTCGGCCAGCGCCAGCTCTGCACGGCGGTTGGCAGGCAGGCCCGGTGCCTGGAAGCGTGGATCCTCGTTACGGCGGATCAAGGTGTGGTCGAGCACCTGCTCACGCAGCAGGCTGGCAGGCGAGTCAATAGGCTGGCCTGTGCTGTCTTGCCATCCATGGTCGGAGTGTTCGGCGAGACGCATGAGCGCGGCCAAGCCTTCCAGTGTTTGGCGCTGCTGATCGGCGGGTAAGGCATCAAGCACGGTGCGGCGGAAGGCCTGATGGCCCGAGGTTCTGCCGGCGGGATTGATGCCGCCCATGCCGACAATCACCGGTAAGTGTGACAAGCCGGGTTCCTCGTGGTGCGGTGGTGTTTAATGACAATTATCGCCAGGAGGCCGTTTCACAGCGCCTGTCCTGAGCTTAATAGTGAGCTTGAACATCGACTCTGGCGTGATCATAGCACCGGGCGAGCAACGGCGTCATGCCGCGCAGCCGGGAGACTGGTAGAATCACGTTTTTTTTCATGCAGAGGATGTCATGCAGCACACCTCACGATCGGTGACTTCCAACCAACCGGGGCCACACCAGGATGTGGTGCGGCGCGTTGAGCGTGCCTTGGCGCATCCGCTGCGCAAACCCATTGCCGACCATACTCGCCTGGCTTTCGAGCAGGCGGAGGCCTGGCGGCGACAGCATCCCGCACCGTTGATCATCGATGCAGGATGCGGGGTCGGGCTATCGACCCGCCGTTTGGCGCAGAGGTTCCCTGATCACTGTGTGATCGGCGTTGACCGCAGCGCTGATCGGCTGGGGCGAGATCACGGCGAGCTGCCGGGCAATGCGCTGCTGGTGCGCGCTGACCTGGTGGATTTCTGGCGTTTGGCGCGGGAAGCCCAGTGGGCGCCCGTGCGCCACTATCTGCTCTATCCCAACCCTTATCCCAAGTCGTCCCACTTGAAAATGCGTTGGCATGGTCACCCGGTTTTCCCCACACTGTTGGCGCTGGGTGGGCGGCTGGAGCTGCGCTCGAACTGGGACCTCTACGTGGAGGAGTTTGCCCAGGCCGTACAGGTGGTCACTGGGCGTGAGGCGGCGGTGGCCCAGGTAACGCCCAACGGCGACTATCTGACGCCGTTCGAAGCCAAGTATGATCAAAGTGGCCAGGCGCTATGGCGTTTGACCATCGATTTAGAGCGGCCGTAGCGAGTCTCTTCCTGAGCATGGCCAGCGTTTTCCACGATGAATCTGTATTGATACTGTGCATTGAGGTAGTCCAACGTGACGTGTTTTTTTAATTTACCTGCGCGCTGGCTGCGTGGCAGTGTCGTGGCGGGTATCGCCAGTGCCGCACTCTGCGCCAGTACCTCCCTGTGGGCGGATTTCACTCGGTTGAGCCAGCTGGAGGCCAAAGGGTTTTCGGTGAGTGCCGAGGCGCGTCTGCTGGAGGGGGAGAGCCCTGGTGAGCTGCTGTTGGGAAGCCTGAACCCCGAGCGTCAGCTGTCGCCTGCGTCGGTGACCAAAGCTTATATGGCGGCAGCACTGCTCAACCGCTTTGGCCCCCAACACCGCTTTACCAGCCAGCTGGTGAGCACCGCGCCGGTGGAGAATGGCGTGCTTCGCGGCGATCTGGTGTTCGAGGGTGGCGGTGACCCTGGGCTGACCAGCGAAGACCTCTGGCGACTGGTGCAGCGCCTGCAGCTGGCAGGTGTCGAGCATGTGGACGGTGCGTTGGTGGTCAGCCAGTGGCGCTTTGGCCCGGTGGAGTGCATCACCACCGACCGCTGCAACGCACGCACGCGGGTCGCCAATGCTTACAGTGCGCCGCTGACCTCGGCGGGGGTCAACTTTGGTACCTGGTGCGTCAATGTGGCGCCCGCTACCACTGCTGGGCAGCCCGCGCGCACGGGCTTGTGCGACAGCGCCGCGCCGCTGATCGTGATCGACAATCAGGTCGTCACGCGCTCGGCCAATAGCGGCACGGAAATCAGCGCAGAGCGGATCACCGATGAGCGTGGCGACGTCATGCGCCTGACCGGGCAGATTTCCACCAACGCGGCGGCCCGGGATGTCTATCGTGGGGCTGGCGATGCGGCTGAGCAAACGGCACAGCTTCTGCTGGCCATGCTGAATCAGGCGGGGGTGACGGTACGTGACCCTTGGCGAGTGGGCTCGACGCGTCCGCCCGGCGAAGCGCGTCGTCTGGCGGCCGTCGACGGTCAGCCGTTGCAGGAGCTGCTGCTGCGGACGATGAACTATTCCAACAACTACATGGCCGATGTGCTGGCGCTGAACCTGGTGGAAACGCCCCAGGCACAGCTGCGTCAGGCGGGGCAGGCCATCGAGGCCTATGCCCAGGGGCTGTCTGGCCACGGCCCGATCACGCTTTCCAGCGGTAGCGGCTTGACCACGGACAACCGCACGTCGGCCCATGGTACCAACGTGATGCTGGAAGACATGTACCGTCAGAGCGCGCTGTTTCCGAGCTTCGTGGCATCGTTTCAGTCGCCTGCCAACGGAGTGATGCGCTTCATTCGCCGCGGTTCGCCCACGTTCCAGAATAACGTCATGCTCAAGACCGGTACGCTGAATCAACCCTTTGCCGTGCGCGCAGTGGCGGGCTATTTCCGCACGGCGCAAGGGCGCTGGGGAGTCTTCAGCGTACTGGTCAACGGCAGCGGCAGTACCCCTTATCTGAGCTGGCCGGAAGTGCTCGACCCGCTCTCCCTGGATCTGGATGCCATGATCCTGGCTAATTAATCAACGTGCAGACGAGACAACGGGCATGAAGCCACAACACACCGGGTTAACCCATCTGGTTCACTCCACGCGCTACTCATGGAAAGGCCTGAAGGCCGCGTTTCGAAACGAAGCCGCCTTCCGTCAAGAGTTGGCCATTGCCGCCGTACTGCTGCCGTTTGCCTGGTGGATCGGCGAGGGCCCGGTCAGCTGGCTGCTGCTGGTGGGCAGCCTGCTGCTGGTACTGATCGTGGAGCTGCTGAACAGCGCCATCGAGAACGTGGTGGACCGTATTGGCACCGAACATCACGAACTCTCTGGCCGTGCCAAGGATATCGGCTCGGCGGCGGTCATGCTGTCACTCATCATGGCGGGGCTCACCTGGGGCCTGTTAGGCTGGGAGAAGTGGCTGGGCTGACCCGCTCCCATGGCCCAGACAAGCAATGAAAGGCCAGCAATGACAGACCCGTAATGACCGACCAGCACTGAGTCGTGTCACTTCGACGTGCGTTAGGCGCAGAGGTAGATATGCAGACACCGCAGGCTCTCTTTTCCACCACCACGCTGCCTGACGCACTGTCAGGCTCGGCCGCCGACGCTCGGCAGCGCCTCGTGGATGCCCTGGCACAGGCCGACAACCTGGCCTCGATGACCGGCAAGGCACTGCCCTCTGGGCCATGGCATGACCTGCCAGAGGCGCGTCGTGAAGCGCTGGCCCGCGTGGTGACGGTCTCGACGTTCGCATTGGAAACCCTGGCGCGCTTTCCCCACTGGCTGGCCGAACTGGAGGCTTCTGGGGAGCTGGACCGCGCTCCCGACAAGGCGACGCTCGTGCAGTGGCTGCACGACGCCCTGGCAGGCTGCGAGGAGGAAGAGAGCCTGCAGCGTACCCTGCGCCGCTTTCGCCGTGCCCGTATGCTGGGCATCGTCTGGCGTGACCTGAATCGGCCTGCAGGCGCCACCATGTGGCAGACGGCGCAGTCGGTTTCCTGGCTGGCAGAAGTGTGCATCGAGGCGGCACTGGGTTGGCTGGAAAACTTTTACGCCTCCCGGTGGGGGCTGCCTGACGTGCGAAGTGATGGCTCACCCCAGCGGCTGGTGGTGCTGGGCATGGGCAAGCTGGGCGCGGGCGAGCTGAACCTCTCCTCCGATATCGACCTGATCTTTGCTTTCCCCGAAAAAGGCGAAACCCAGGGAGGGCGCAAACCCCTCGAGCATCAGGAGTATTTTACCAAGCTCGGCCAGCGCTTGATTGCTGCCCTGGATGCCATGACGGCCGACGGCTTCGTGTTTCGCGTGGACATGCGTCTGCGCCCGTTGGGCGACGGTGGACCGCTGGTGGGCAGCTTCTCGATGCTGGACAGCTACTATCAGGATCAGGGGCGTGAGTGGGAGCGTTACGCCATGCTCAAGGCGCGCCCCGTGGCAGGGGATATCGACGCCGGGCAGACGCTGCTGGCGAGCCTGCGCCCGTTTGTCTATCGCCGCTATCTGGACTTCGGCGCCATCGAGTCGTTGCGCGAACTCAAGGCGATGATCAACCGGGAAGTCAAACGCAAGGGCATGGAGAGCAATATCAAGCTGGGGCCCGGGGGCATTCGCGAAGTCGAGTTCATCGTGCAGGCGTTTCAATTGATTCGCGGTGGGCGAGATACCGAGCTGCAAGTGACATCGCTGTACACGGCCCTCAATCGTCTGCCTGAACTGGGCTTGCTGCCCACTGCCGTGGTGGACGAGCTGCTGCCGGATTACGCCTTCTTGCGTGATCTGGAACATGCCATTCAAGCCCTGGAAGATCGCCAGACCCAGCAACTGCCCACCGATGACGATGATCGCGAGCGGGTTGCCTTCGCGCTGGGCTACGACGGCTGGTCATCCCTGCAGGAGCAGTTGAACCGCGTGCGTGAGCGGGTGCGTCGACACTTCGATGCCGTGATTGCCGACCCCGAAGAAGAAGCCGACGAGCCGCAGAGCGAAAACGCTCTGGCGCAGTGGCGCTTGCTGTGGCGCGAAGAGCTGGAACTCGACGAGGCGCAGGCCTTGCTGGCCGGGGCAGGGTTCCATGAGCCGGAGCGAGCCCACAAGCGGTTGGTCAGCCTCTACCACTCACGGGCAGTGCAGAGCATGCAGCGCATAGGCTTCGAGCGGCTGGACGCTCTGATGCCGCTCCTGCTCGAGGCGTTGGCCAGCAGCGACGCGCCGGACACGGCATTGGCGCGGGTGCAGCCCTTGATCGAGGCCGTGCTGCGGCGGACGGCCTATCTGGCGCTGCTGCGTGAAAACCCCCATGCGCTGGAGCATCTGATGCGGCTCTGCTGCGCCAGCCCCTGGATTGCCGAGCAGCTGGCCAGATACCCCATCCTGCTCGATGAGCTGCTCACTCCGGACACGCTCTACACACCTGCCGACAAGGCGCGTCTTGCCGACGAGCTACGTCAGACGCTCAATCGCCTGCCCGAGGATGACGAAGAGGCGCAGCTGGAAGCACTGCGGGTATTCAAGCACGCCCAGATGCTGCACGTGGCGGCATCGGATGTGGTCGGTACGCGGCATCTGATGAAAGTGAGCGATTACCTGACCTTCATTGCGGAAGTGATTCTGGAAGCGGTGCTGGCCATGGCCTGGAAGCACTTGGCCCGCAAGCATGGCGTGCCCCCTGGCTGTAATAACCGTGAGCCGGCGTTTCTGATCATTGGCTATGGCAAGCTGGGCGGCATCGAGCTGGGCTACGGCTCGGATCTCGATCTGGTGTTCCTGCACGACAGCGACGGCAAGGGCGCCACCGATGGTCCGCGTTCGCTGGACACCCCGGTCTTCTTTACTCGCCTGGGGCAGCGCATCATTCACCTGCTGACGGCCATCACGCCTGCGGGCAGCCTTTACGAGGTGGATATGCGGCTGAGGCCTTCGGGCAACGCTGGCCTGCTGGTGACCTCGCTGGAGGCTTTCGCCGACTATCAGCGTCAGAATGCCTGGACCTGGGAGCACCAGGCGCTGGTGCGGGCCCGCGTAGTGGCGGGCAGTGACGCACTGGCCGCTCGCTTCGAGACGCTGCGTGGTGCGATTCTGGGCGTCGAACGTGCTCAGGACACCTTGCGCAGCGATGTGGTCAACATGCGCCACAAGATGCGTGACCATTTGGGCAGCAAGGGGGCGGCCAATACCGTGAGCACCGAGGGCACCTTCGACTTGAAACACGATTCGGGTGGCATGGTGGACATCGAATTCCTCTGCCAGTATGCCGTGCTGGCCTTTGCCCACCAGACGCCCGCGTTGCTGACCTACAGCGACAATATCCGCATTCTGGAAACCCTGGCCGACAGCGGGCATATCACCCCCAGCGAAGCCGAACAGTTGAAAGAGGCTTACCTGGCTTACCGCAGCCGTACACACCGGGCCGCGCTGACCGGCGAAAAGGCCGAAGGCGATGCCCGCGAGCTGGCGAGCCATCGTCACGTGGTGGCAGACCTGTGGCAGCGTTTTCTGGGCGCCTGATCCACCAAGGGCTAATGGGCAGCCGCCATGCAGAAAAGATAGGCTGAAAAAGATAGCCTGATAAGCAGTAGCCTGATAACAACAAGGACGACAGGACATGCATGCCACAACCCCAGCGGGCTCGCCGGTTCGGCAGGGCTGCCCATGACCGGCCACATACTCGCCACGCTGCTGCCGGTGTTCCTCATTGCTGGCTGCGGCGCTGCCTACGGGCGCTACCGCAGCCCCGACATTGGCAGCCTGAATACCCTGAACATGGAGCTGTTCGTGCCGCTGCTGGTATTTGCCGTACTGGCAGACCGCCAAGCGCCGCTGGCCGACTATGCCTGGCTGGCAACGGCGGCTGCCCTGGTGGTGCTGGGTTCCGGCCTGGTGCTGTGGCCAGTGGCCAAGTGGCTCTCGCTGGACATCAAGGTCTTCCTGCCGCCCATGATGTTCAACAACTCCGGAAACATGGGAGTGCCGCTACTGGTGCTTGCCTTTGGGCCCGAGGCGCTGCCCGCTGCCGTGGTGGTGTTCATCATCGAAATGCTGCTGCATTTTTCGGTAGGGCTCTACATGCTGGACCCGCGTACTTCCCTGTGGCGGATGCTGCGCATGCCCATCGTGGCTGCCAGTGTGGCAGGGCTGCTGGTCAATGTGGGGGGAGTGGCACTGCCCAGTTGGCTGTTGGAAGCCATGCACATGTTGGGAGGTATCTGTATCCCGCTGATGCTGTTTGCCTTGGGGGTACGGCTGCTGGAGATCGATTTCAGCGACTGGCGCACAGGGTTGCTGGGTGCCGTGCTGTGCCCGCTGTCGGGGCTGGTGGTTGCCTTGCCCTTGATGTGGCTACTGCCGTTGAACTCGCTGCAGACCGCCGTGCTGCTGGTATTTGCAGTGCTGCCCCCGGCAGTGCTCAACTATCTGGTCGCGGAACAGTACAAGCTGGAACCACATAAGGTGGCTTCGCTGGTACTGATCGGTAATCTGGGCAGTCTGGTGGTCATGCCGCTGGCGCTGGCAGCGGCCTTTGCCTGGATACAAGCACCACCCTAATGAAGAGAATGAAGTGCTTACCAGATGGCGTGCCGACTCAGTGGCGCGGCTCGTCCTTCACTTCATAGCTGCCTTCCAGAACGTCCTGGTGTGGGCGATGGCCATGAGATGTCTGGTTTTGGGAAGAGGCATGACGTTGAGAGGCATAGCCACCACCGATATCCTGAGCCTGCTCGGCACGCATCTGTTCCATGCGCTTTTTCATCTTGTGGCGCACGAAGGGCATCATGGCCCAGCCGATCAGCAAAAATATCAGGCCCAGTACCATGCCGACGATCATCAGCGCCCCGAAGGCAAGCCAGGTCAGCAGCAGCTTGACGCTGCCCATGACGCCAGTGGGGCGTGACTGAGCAGCTCGGGCGCGCCACTGGTGCGCAGCTTGCCAGGCAGCATTACGTTGATCGCGATTCATCTGTGGCATATATGCCTCCATCGTTCGTTTGCCTTTATTGGAACATACCCCGGTAGGCAAGTTCACTCTTGCAATCTGCATTTGGCTGATTCGTAAATGAGTAAACGCTAATTGTGCGGTGTGAAGCGCCTGACATGCGACTTCCCACATTGAGTGTTAGGATTTATGCGAGCGCACAAAAGTGTTTACCAAGTTCATTAACCAGGGTGGTGATATGACGAACCATGGAGGTAAGTCGGTATTTGTCGCATCAGCGATCATTATTTTCGGCTTGGTCATTATTGGTGCAGCCTTTCCAGAGGCCTTTGGCAATGCCGCCGAAACGGCACTGACAACCATTACGGAACTGTTTGGCTGGTTTTATCTGTTTTCGGTGTTTGGCTTTGTGGTTTTTCTGGTCGGACTTGCCTTGAGCAAATACGGCAAAGTACGTCTTGGCCCGCAGGACAGTACACCCAGCTATAGCTTTTTTTCATGGATCAGCATGCTGCTGGCGGCCGGTTTTGGGGTAGGCCTGGTGTTCTACGGAATGGCCGAACCCATGTCGCATTACATCGAACCCCCTTACGGCGACGTTCCTGCAGAAAGCGAAGCCGCTGCCCGTTACGCCATTCAGTACAGCTATTTCAATTGGGGCATCCACCAGTGGGCGGCATTTTCGGTCGTGGGACTGATCATTGCCTACTTTCAGTTTCGCAAAGGCCAGGCGGGGTTGGTGTCGTCGGTTCTCTCTTCGGTTACCGCAAAACATCCACGAGTGCGCCCCTACGCGTCCTGGCTGGATGTGTTTGCGGTCGTCGCCACGGTCATGGGGGTCGCGACCTCGCTGGGGTTGGGCGTACTGCAGATGAACGGTGGCTTGAACGCCGTTTTTGGCTTGCCTGAGAACGGCTGGTGGCAGTTCGTGATCCTGCTGGTGATGTTCTGTGCCTACATGGCTTCTACCTGGTCAGGGCTGGATAAAGGCATCAAGCGGCTATCCAATCTCAACATGGTGCTGTGCATCGGCTTGATGGTCTATGTGCTGGTTACCGGGCCGACGGTCGCCATTCTGGAAACCATCACGCTGGGGATCGGGGATTATCTGCAGAATTTCATTGGCATGAGCCTGCGTATCTCTCCCTACAGCGACAACGAATGGGCCAGCAACTGGACGATCTTCTACTGGGCCTGGGTGATTGCCTGGTCTCCTTTCGTCGGCACCTTCGTGGCTCGGGTTTCCCGTGGGCGTACGATCAAGGAGTACGTGTTTGGCGTGCTGTTCGTCCCGCCTTTGCTGGCTTGCCTGTGGATCGGCGTATTTGGCGGCGCTGCGTTGAACATGGAACTCAACGGGGATGTGGGCCTGGCGGCGGCCACGGAAGCGAATATCACGGTGGCGCTGTTCGAGATGTTTGCCCTGATGCCGTTTTCCGGTGTGCTGTCGGTCATTGCCATGATGCTGATCTTCATTTTTCTGGTGACCTCGGCAGACTCGGCGTCGTATATCGTGGCGCAAATGACCGATAATGGTTCCATCAATCCGCCGTTGTACAAGCGGATTATCTGGGGCGTGCTGATCGCGGCGATTTGTCTGACGCTGATCGTGGCCGGCGGGCTCTCCGGGCTGCAGTCGGCAGCGGTGCTGTCGGCGCTACCGTTTACGTTCATTTTGTATATGATGGTAGTCGTCCTGGTGCGCGAGCTGCGTGCCGACCGCAAAGCCATGCTGACTCAGCTGTATCGGCGTCACGGGGAAACCCCGGTGGGGGCAGATGCCTTCGAGGCCGAACTGCTGGGTGAAGAGGAGCGGCTGCGTCGTGCGCCCAATGTGGTGAATCGGCGTATCAACAGCTAGTCAACAGCGTCAATCATAGAGGAAGCACCAATGGAGCAGGCGTGCTGATGGCCAGACAGGGACGTCACGGAGCCACGCGAAGGCAGCCCAAGGGGATGGCCTTCGACCGCTGGCTGGATCGCATCGTGACGGTGGCAGTGGTGACTGCGATGTTGGTGGGGCTTTCCGCCGTACTGGCGCACTGGCTGCTGTGACGAGCCCAGCGGTGTGGTGCCATTGCAAAAACGCCCGGCTAAGCCGGGCGTTTTTGCGTTTCGATGCGGTTTCGTCCGCGACGCTTGGCATGATAGAGCTGCTGGTCGGCGCTGCTCAGCAGGTCGTCATGACCCAAGGGGTGGTCGGGGGTGGTCGTGGCGATGCCCATGCTGGCGGTCAAGTGCGAATGCGTGGTGGAGTAGGCATGGGGGATCGCCAAGTCCAGGATTGCTTGACGCAGACAGCCGGCGATCTGCATGGCCTCTTCGGCCCCCAGGCCTGGTAGTACACAGACGAACTCTTCCCCGCCGTAACGGGCCAACAGGTCCCGGTGCGGGTTTATGCAGCCGTTGAGCGCTTCGGCCACGGCGCGCAAGGTATCGTCGCCCATGGCATGACCGTAGTGGTCGTTGAACTCCTTGAAGTTGTCGATATCGATGAATATGACAGACAAGGGCTGGTGCTGGCGCGCACAGCGCTGCCACTGCTTGGCCAGAAACATGTCGAAATGGCGGCGGTTGGCGACGCCGGTGAGGCCGTCGTACTGTGACAACTGGTGAAGATGGTCGCGCTGCTCCAGCCCTGACTGGAATTCACGCAGCAAATGGTCGAGGCTCTCTACCAGGTGCCCCAGCTCATCGTTGCGGTGCCAGGCCAGGGTGGGTTTTGGCCACTGGCCGGGGCGAGTGGGGTCGGTATGGATGATGGCCGCATGTACCTTGAGCAGCGGGCGCGTGATGAAGAAGTGAAAGAAGACAATGACCAGGCTGCTCAATAGAAACGCTTCGATCATGCTTCTTCCCACGACGGAGTAGCCGCGTTCCAGAAACTGGCTGGCCAGATAGCTGTCATCCAGCGAGAGGACGATTTCACCGACGATGGCTTCCGGCGCTCCGCTGCCCATGTAGTAACTCAGCGGCATCGCATGATGAATGATATCGCCGAACAGCCGCTTGCCCAGCCAGCTGTCGGGCCGGGGGTCTTGCATGTCAAAGGCTGCCAGCGCGCGGCCGAAGTCGTCACGCACGGCCACCTGGGCAATGTCGTTGCCATTGAAGAGCCCATAGGCAATCTGGTGTGCCAAGTCCGGGTTGAGCTGAAACGCGGCCTCGGCAGCCGCTCCGTTGACGATGGCCAGCTGTTGCGAGGTACGCTGTTTGACCTCTTCACGCATCGTGCTGGCATGGCCCACCAGCTCCAGGCTGCCTGCAATGAGGCTGATCACCAGCGCAATCATCAGGGTCAGCAGCGCCTGCTTGAGAGTGAGTCGGCCACTCATGAAGGGTCTCCTGTCAACGCTCACGGCGCTGGCTCCTGTGTCGGCGCTGGGGGCGTGTCCAGATGGCGTTGCAGCAGGCGGGTGGTTTCAACACCTACGCTAGGGTGGCAAGCCAGGTACAGCGGGGCATAATAAAAGGTAAACAGGTGCTGTACTGCCAGATTCTGAGCGTTGGCCAGGTACTCGGCCGTGGCACGCCCGGTGACGATCACGTCCAGCAGTCCTGCGCCCAGGCGCGCCATGTTTTCACGTTCACTCGGGGCTCGTAGCACGGGCACACCCTGGCTCTCCACGTAATCGCCGACAGCGTCTTCCCGGAAGCTGCCCACCCGTTTGCCTTGCAGGTCCGCCAACTGAGTGGCGTCCAGCGGTACCGGCGGCGTGGCCAGACTGAAAGCCGACCACTCGTTGATGACCAATGGCCCCACCCAGAGGAACTGCTGCTCGCGTGCGGCGGTGCGCGTGGTGGAATACACGCAGTGATGGTCACGCAACTGGGCTTCGGTATAGGCGCGTGCCCAGGGCAGCAGGCGGAACTCGGCATCGATCCCGGCGTGCATGAGCGCATTACGGAGTTGCTGAGTCGCCGAGCCGACCACGACGCCCTGATCGTTGTGATAATTGAACGGAGGGTACTCTTCCGTATTGATGGTCAGTGGTGGCAAGTGGGCAAACGCAGGGGAGCTCAGCCAACCGCACAGCCCCAGCATCACCATGCTGCTTCTCCAGAGGAGTCGTCGCCAACGCTGTCTAGCCATCATGGTATGCCTGTGTGACTGCCGAGTAAGCGTTCACCCGCTCCAGCGCCTGCTGCAACTGCGTTACCAACTGCGGGTCGGTGTCAGTGTTCAGGGCAAAGTATAGATAAGATTCGCTGAGTGTATATAAAGAAGTCACTACCTCGGCACGATAGCCTTCCTGTTCGGCGATCCAGCGAGCCACATCCTCGCTGTACGCCCATAGGTCGACCCGTTGGTGCAGCAACATGTGCAGTGCGCTGCGATTGTCGATGGCGGGGCGAATCAATCGTTCCGGGTAACCCGCCTCGATCAACGCCTGGGCGCCAATGTCTTCACGGATGACGGCCACGCTCAGGCCCTGCTGTATGGCGTCTTCCAGGGAAGTGACAGGGTGCAGGGCGCCTTCTGCCGCCAGCAGCACCACTCGGTCTCGGGCAATGGGGCCAACCCAGTGAAAGCGTGGCTCTCGGGAAGGGGTGCGAGTGGTGGAGAAGAGCACGGTATTGGGGCGGTTCAAGGCAATTTCGTAGCCTCTTACCCAAGGAAAATAACGGATGGTGTCACGCTTGAGAGGGGTGCTGGTGTGCGCCAGCATGGCCTCGAGCAGGTCCACCGAGGTGCCCTTTATCTCGCCTGCCTGGAGATAGTTATAGGGGGGGTACTCTTCGGTAATGAACGTCAACCCGGCAAGCGAGGCAGGTGGCGCATCGGCAAACGCAGACAATGAAGCAAGGCAACTGCCCAGCCACACTGAAAGTACAGCTCCCCCTCGTTTGTTGATCAACTTGCCGAGTCCCATCCTGGTGTGTCCCTGTCATTATATAATCCAGCAAAGTTAGAGTAACTTGATAGCGCTGTCACCTCTATTCTGTTAACGCTTTTATGGCGGTATTGCATTTGGTGCTGCTAATCTTGAGCTTCTTTCCACGCGAGTACTTTTATGCTGCCCAGTGCTGCTCCAATGGCTAAAACGCCTTACGCTTCCCGCCGGGAAATTTTCGGCTGGGCAATGTTCGATTTTGCCAATCAAGCCTACACGTTATTAATTATTACCGTGGTTTTTGGCGAGCTGTTTACCACCGTCATTGTGGGTGACCGCAATGATGGCTATCGGCTGGCCAACTTTCTTTGGAGCCTTGCGCTGGCGATCAGTTATCTGATGGTAGTGGTTAGTGCTCCCTTGTGTGGCGCGATCATGGATTACCGTGCCGAGAAAAAACGCTTTCTGTTCTTCAGCTATCTGGCCACGGTGCTGACCACCGCCATGCTCTATTTCGTGGCGCCGGGCTACGTGGTGCTGGGGTTATTGCTGATCGTGCT
The DNA here is from genome assembly GCF_020616575.1 of Halomonas sp. NyZ770. Lineage (NCBI taxonomy): Bacteria > Pseudomonadati > Pseudomonadota > Gammaproteobacteria > Oceanospirillales > Halomonadaceae > Halomonas > Halomonas sp. NyZ770. The sequence goes on from NZ_CP085143.1 coordinate 624,139, forward strand.
GTCGAACTATGCCTACTCCATGGGGGAGTCGTTCATTGCTGCCTTTCTTCCCGAGCTGGGTCCACTGGATGCATTGGGGAGAATTTCCGGGTTTGGCTGGGCGTTAGGCTATGTGGGAGGACTGGTGGCTGCAGGTTTCACGCTGATGGTGCTGGGGGAGGCGACGGCGGATAATTTCGAGCGAATCCGCTGGGTGGGACCCTTCGCAGCCGGGTTCTTCCTGTTGGCGGCAATCCCTACGTTCCTGTGGCTGAAAGAGCGTGGCATACCGCAGCCCGCTGGCGTCCCTTACCGTCAGATTGCTCGGCAGCGGATCATGGGCACCTTTCATGAGCTGCGTTACTTCAAGGATTTGAGCATTTTTCTGGTGTCGCTGCTGTTCTCCATGGCCGGTGTTTACATCATCATCGCCTTTGCCTTCATTTACGGTGCACAGGTCATTGGCTGGGATGAGAGCATACGCAACATCATGTTCATCATCGTCCAGGTGACTGCGGCCACCGGGGCCATCGGTTTTGGCTTTTTGCAGGATCGCCTGGGTGCCAAACGCACTTATCAGATGACCCTTGGGCTATGGGTAGCCGCCATCGTCGCCATATGGGCCACGCCGGAACTCACGGCCTGGTTGAATGGCCGTTTCGGGCTGGAGTGGCAGGCGCAGCATCTCTTCCTGTGGGTAGGCTGCCTGGCGGGCTTGAGCCTGGGCTCCAGTCAGTCCGCCAGCCGCGCCCTGGTGGGGGTCTTTTCCCCGTTGCCCAAATCCGCCGAGTTCTTTGGCTTCTGGGGCCTGGCCAACAAGCTGGCAGGCGTCATGGGGATCGTCATGCTGGGTGTGTTGCAGGCTTTGATAGGCCTGCAGGCTTCCATTCTCCTGTGTGTGGTGCTGTTCATAACGGCTATGCTGATTTGTATGTTCGTGAATGAGCGCCGGGGTCGCGATGCTGCGACGGCCTGGAAAAGCTCCTGATGTCGCGAGGTAAAGCATGACGACAGCCAAGTCGCAGCGAGGCGGTATCGTCATGATGCTGCTGTTCTGGGTGCTGCTGATCGCCGTGGGCACCTGGTGGATACAGGGGGGGCTCGAGCAGATGCTTTACCCCAATGCCCAGATCATGAATACGTCGCCGGAGAATGGCCCTGTCACGCTCAAGCGCAACCGTGCCGGACATTTCGAAGCGCCTGGTGAGATCAACGGCGAAAGCGTCACGTTCTTGCTGGATACCGGCGCGACCTATGTGGCCGTGCCTGGGGAGCTGGCATCGCAGTTGGGCCTGGAGCCGGGGCGGCGCGCCTGGTTCAATACCGCCAATGGCCGGGTCGAAGGCAGCCTGACCCAGTTGGATGAAGTGGTGCTGGGCGGCATTCGCATGAGTAACGTGCAGGGCTCCATCAGCCCAGGCATGGAGCGAGATACCGTCCTGTTGGGCATGAGTTTTCTGAATCATCTGGCCATCGAGATTCGTGGTGGGGAAATGATTCTGCGTGTGCCAGAACCTTGAACCAAACTTGTGCGCTTGCCTAACATGTGCTTAGCTAAATGCTCACGGATGCAACCCACCAAGGAGAGATCATGGGTATTGAAGTCGGCGGTTTGTTAGGTTTGATTTGGCTCGTCATTGTCGTGTGGGCCATCGTCAAGGTCGCCAAGAGTTCGGCAGGCGGTCTTGCCAAGTTGCTATGGATTATCGTGCTGCTGATGTTCCCGCTGGTGGGCCTGATAGCCTGGTTCCTGCTGGGGCCCAAAGGGTAGCGTGCTCGACGGCTAGTACGACTGAAGGCAAGTATTGAAAAAGGCAGGCCCAATGGGCCTGCCTTTTTGCGATCAATGCGATGGACGCGCTCGAGTCAGCTGTTACTATCGCTGGGTGGGGCCTTGTAATGCCCCGGGATTTTCAACTTCTCACCGTTGGGCAGATCGCGCACTTGGGTGGGTACATAAACACGCTTGATCACACTTTTTGCCTTGCCATTTTCCATGGCGATATCCTCCTGCCACATTGTCGACAGTTGCGCCTTCACATTAGCGCTTGATGGTGGAAGAATCAAGCCACCCACGGAAACGTCAGGGAGATGGGTACTGAACGTTGATCAAAGGGCAGGCGTTACCTCGGTTTTAGGGTATCCTGAAAGCGGTCACAACCTGCGGTTGCAGAGGGGGTGTGCGGGTGACAACACAAACTGCCTAAGCGGAGTGAAGGAAAAGGATGGTGGATCACTTGGAACAGCAATTTCAAGCACTTGGGTCGCAGGAGGCGGTAACGCCCGACTACCCCGACCAGGATCATGTGCTGATTATTGAAGATGATCAGCGCTTGGCGGAGCTCACCCGTGACTACCTGGAAGCCAACGGCTTTCAAGTGACGATCGAGGCGGATGGTGCCAAGGGGGTAGATCGTATCCTGACGCTGCAGCCGGATCTGGTGATTCTGGATCTCATGCTGCCCGGTGAGGATGGCCTGGCCATCTGCCGCCGCGTGCGGCCCAATTTCGCCGGGCCGATCATGATGCTCACCGCGCGCACCGACGACCTGGATCAGGTGCTGGGGCTGGAAATGGGCGCCGATGACTACGTACCGAAGCCGGTACAGCCGAGGGTGCTGCTGGCCCGTATGCGTGCCCTGTTGCGACGTGCCGACGGCCCTGCTCCCGATGGTGAAATGCGCCTGAAGTTCGAGAACCTGGAAATCGACAATGCCACCCGCGAGGCCTGGCTGGCAGGTGATCGGATCGATCTGACCAGCGCCGAGTTCGACCTCTTGTGGTTGTTGGCACGTAATGCTGGGCGGGTACTGACGCGTGAAGAGATTTTCAGCGACCTGCGCGGCATCAAGTACGATGGTCAGGATCGCTCGATCGACGTGCGGGTCTCCCGTATCCGACCCAAGATTGGCGATGACCCCAATCAGCCTCACCGGATCAAGACGGTGCGTAGCAAGGGCTATCTGTTCGTCAAGGACAGCTAACCAGGAGAGGTCGCCCAATGCGGCGAGTGCTGAGTCACGGCTCGTTCTTACGTTTTTATCTGCTGCTCGGGCTGGCGCTGTGCGTGGTGTTCCTGATTGCACTGGGGGGACGCTCGTTCATCGAGCAAGTGCGTCGGGAAGATTACCGAGAACAGCTGGCTGCGTTGCCCATGTCGATGATGACTCAGCGCCTGGCCAGCGTGGCAGAGGACGAGCGGGAAGCGCTATTGGGTGAGCTTGCCGAACGGCTTGGCATGCAGTTGGCGCTGCGTCGCATGGCGGATACGCCGCTGGGCTACTTCGAGCGCACACGTATCGAGCGAGGCAACGTGCTGGTGGAGGAGCCCCCCTGGCAGCTGCGCCAGCGCCTGCCAGGTTCGTCACGCCAGCACGAGGCATGGGTGCTGGAGGCGAATTTTGCCGCTTGGGGCGAGCGCCAGTGGCAGGGGACCTTGGTAGCGCTGGGCGAGTGGCTGGCGGATATGCCGCCCTCAGAGCGTACCCAGGCGCTGGGGCACTTGCGTTCTGGTAGCTGGCCATTGACGCTGCTGAGCGCACCACCAGAAGACCTGACCGCCGAACAGCGCTTTCAGATGACACTGGGGGGTGTCATCACTCGGCTGATGTCCGACAAGCTCGCCATCACGCTGGTCTACCAGCTCCCCGTCCCGCCGGGTGACACGCCCCAGTGGCTACAGGCAGGCCCCGTCACGCGGGGCGATACGCTGCCGCTCAACTTGCATCTCCCCTTGCTGGTCGGCCTGATGGCCGTGCTCAGCCTGATCGTTTATCTGATCATGCGCAGTATCGAATCACGCATGGCGCGACTGGAGCTGGCGGCAACCCGCATCGCCAGTGGCCGCCTGGAAACCCGTGTAAAAGTGGAAAGCGGTGATTTTCTCGGCCGTGTCGGCATGGCTTTCAACGGTATGGCCAATCAGGTGCAGAGCTTGCTCCGTGGCCAGCAGGAGATGATCCGCGCGGTCTCCCATGAGCTGCGTACCCCGGTGGCGCGTATCCGCTTTGCTGTGCAGATGGTGGAAGACATGACCGACCAGCCAGCCATTCAGAGGCAGCTGCAGGGTATCGATGCCGATATCGCCGAGCTGGACGAACTGGTCGATGAGATTCTGACCTATGCCCGGTTGGGGGGAGACACCCTGCACGGTGCCGAGCTTGAAATGAGTCTGGTCGACTGCCGTGCCATGGCCAACCGGGTCATCGATACCCTGGCCCCGCTGCACGCAGGCCTCACGCTTGAGCTCGACCCTGGCCCAGACATCGAACTGCTGGCCGAGCCTCGCTATCTTCAACGGGCGCTACAGAATCTGGTCGGCAATGCCTGTCGTTACAGCAAATCACAGGTGATCATTCGGCTCTGGGATGAACCCCACCTCGTGCGCATCGACGTGGAAGACGATGGGCCGGGCATACCGCCGGAAGCTCGTGCCGATATCTTCAAGCCGTTTGCCCGGCTGGACGATAGCCGAGCCCGCAGCTCGGGCGGGTATGGCCTCGGGTTGTCCATCGTGCAGAAAATCATGAGTGGCCATGGCGGCAGCGTCACCGTGGACAGCAGCCCAGCGCTGGGCGGTGCCCGCTTTACCCTGCTCATTCCTCGTCGCGATTCGCCGGCCTGATCCCGGAGAGTACCGCAAAGGAGGTCTCCTGAGCCGTGCGTAAAAAGTCCTGCATCCACGGCGCCTCCATGGTCTCTTCACGAATGGCCGCGTACAGCGTGCTCCAGATACCCTGTTCGCCCAGCTTGACGGCACTGACGTAGTGGCGCTCCAGATACTCGGTCAAGGCCCAGTTGGGCAGCGCGCAAACCCCACGGCCGCTGGCCACCAGCTGCATCATCATGATGGTCAGTTCGGCCGTACGAATCTCCTTGGGGCGCACATTGGCGGGCGTCAGAAATTGGGTGAAGACGTCCAGTCGTGACTGCTCCACCGGGTAGGTGATCAACGTCTCTTCGGCCAGGGCGGCGGGCAGAACATAGGCACTGCCCGCCAGGTGATGCTGTCGGGCTACGGCCAACAACCCCTCGTAACGAAACAATGGCTCGTAGTGCACCCCTTCCAGCGGCTGAGGGTCGGCGGTGATGACCAGGTCCAGCTGCTCGCGTGCCAGGGCAGGTAGCGGGTCGAAATGGTGGCCGCTGGGAATGTCGATTTCCACCTCCGGCCAGTGATCACGAAAATAGTCCACGGTGGGCATCAGCCACTGAAAGCAGCTGTGGCATTCGATGGCCATGTGCAGGCGTCCCTGCTCGGTGCCTGCCAAACGCGCCAGGTCCCGCTCGGCCTTGCGTACTTCGGGCAAAATGTCATCGGCCAGCGCCAGCAGGCGCAAACCGGCGCGGGTAAATTCCACGGGGCGCGTCTTGCGCACGAACAGCGCGCTATCGATACGGCCTTCCAGGTCTTTCAACTGGTGGGAAAGCGCCGACTGGGTGAGGTGCACGCGCTCGGCGGCTTCCACCAGCGACCCCGTTTCCCTCAGCGCCAGTAGCGTGCGCAAATGGCGTAGCTCAATCATGGTGAGTATCTGTCATAGGTAATGAAACAGCTTGGCTGTTATTCAGCGTCACATATGACAGTGTCGCATACCCTCGAACATTCCCCTATCCAGACGCCCCCTGAGTTTCCAACGGTGGCGGCCACTCAGGGTGCCTGGGCGTCGTCAGCTCTTCGTGGCGTAAGCGTAGAGCAGCGTTTCCTGGGCGCTGATGGCATCGCCGTGGCCAGGGTCCTGGAGCTGGTAGCTGCCATCGCTCTGCAGTAGCCAGCTCTGGCAGTTATCGACCAGGTAGGTCTCCAGGTCCTTGCGCACCCGGGTGGCGAGCTTCTTGTCCAGCAACGGGAAGCAGGTTTCCACGCGGTGGAACATGTTGCGCGACATGAAGTCGGCGCTGGAGCACCAGATTTCCGGTTTGCCGTCGTTATGGAAGTGAAAGACTCGGGTATGTTCCAGAAAGCGGCCAATGATCGAGCGCACGCGAATGTTGTCCGACACGCCCGGCACGCCGGGTTTCAGGCAGCACATGCCGCGAATGATCAGGTCGCACTCCACGCCCGCCTGAGAGGCTCGGTAAAGCGCCTTGATCAGCTTGGGCTCGGTCAGCGAGTTGCACTTGATGATGATATGGCCACGTTTGCCCTTGCGGGCGACCTGGGCTTCCCGGTCGATCATTTCCACCAGCCGCTCGTGCAGCGTGAACGGTGCGTGCAGCAGCGTATCGATCTTGCGCGCGCGGCCCATGCCCGAGAGCTGCTGGAAGACCTTGTGCACGTCGGCACACAGCGCCTTGTTGGCGGTCAGCAGGCTGTAGTCGGTATACAGCTTGGCGGTCTTGGCGTGGTAGTTGCCCGTGCCCAGGTGCGCATAGTGACGCAGCTCGCCGCGCTCACGGCGGACGATATGCAGCATTTTGGCGTGGGTCTTGTAGGCCATGATGCCGTAGATGACGATGGCCCCGGCTTCCTGCAGGCGCGAGGCGAGCTGCAGGTTGTCTGCTTCGTCGAAGCGTGCCCGTAGCTCGATGACCACGGTGACCTCTTTGCCCTGGCTGGCGGCTTCTACCAGCGCGCTGACGATGGAGGAGTCGGCCCCGGTGCGGTAGAGCGTCTGCTTGATCGCCAGTACGTCCGGGTCGCGTGCGGCTTCGCGCAGCAGGTCTTCGATGGGGGAGAAGGCCTGGAAGGGGTGGTGCAGCAGAATGTCGCTTTTGGCAATGGCGCTGAACAGGCTGCCGCCCTTCAAGCCCTTGGGCACGCTGGGGGTAAACGGGCGATAGAGCAGCTCGGGTCGGTCCACGTCGCCCAGCACGGCCAGCATGCGGGTCAGGTTCACCGGGCCCTGCACACGATACAGGTCGTCGTTGTCCAGCTCGAACTGGCGCAGCAGGAAGTTGATGAGGTCGTCCGGGCAGTTATCGGCGACCTCCAGGCGTACGCCGCTGCCATAGCGGCGTGCCAGCAGCTCTCCGCGTAACGCCGATGCCAGGTCGGAGACCTCTTCGGGGTCGACGCTCATGTCCGCATTGCGGGTCAGGCGGAACTGGTAGCAGCCGCGCACGCGCATGCCAGGGAACAGCTCCTCGGCATGGGCATGGATGAGCGAAGACAAAAAGACGTATTCGGTGTAGCTCTCTGCACACAGCTCCTTGGGCAAGGCCATCAAGCGAGGCAGCGAGCGCGGTGCGGGCAGAATCGCCATGCCGCCAGCCCGGCCAAAGGCATCTTTGCCCTCCAGCTCGACGATGAAGTTGAGGCTTTTATTGACAAGTCGCGGGAACGGATGCGAGGGGTCCAGGCCGATGGGACTGATGACCGGCATGATCTCGTTATCGAAAAACTCACGCGCCCAGGCCTTTTGCGCCTCGTTCCACTGGTCGCGACGACGAAAGCGCAGCCCCTGAGCCTCCAAGGCGGGCAGCAGGGTGTCGTTGAGAATCGTGTACTGGCGGGCGATTTGCTGATGGGCAATGGTTGAGATTTCTGCCAGCACGGCTTTGGGCAAACGGCCATCTGCCGCGGTGGTGTCATCGCCCAGCGCCATTTGATGTTTGAGCCCTGCGACCCTGATTTCGAAGAATTCGTCCATGTTGGACGAGAAGATCAGCAGGAACATAAGGCGGTTCAGCAGCGGGTGCGCATCGTCCAGCGCCTGCTCCAGCACGCGAATATTGAACTGCAGGTGCGAAAGCTCTCGATTGAAGTAGAGCTGTGGGTCATCCAGGTTGGCTTCCGGGAGTACTTCACGGGCCTGTACTCCTGTCGGTGTACGGTTGACCCGTAAAGGCAGTACCTCGGTACTGTCGCTAACGAAAGTCTCGTTACCGGGCACTGCACTGCTGACATCGGTGTTGGAATCGGCTGAGTTGTCTTCCATGCTGGCCCCCTGCGGTAATGGCGCTTGCCCATGCTGCTTGTTATAACGCGAATTGTGTCAAGTATGCAGGGGGAAGATGACAAACAGGTGTCACCGATTTGTCATCTTGATGGCGTCAGCGCTGCAAAAGACGCGCCGCTTCCAACGCGAAGTAGGTCAATATGCCGTCGGCACCTGCCCGTTTGAAACACATCAGCGATTCGAGAATCACCGGCTCTGCGGCCAGCCAGCCGTTGTCGAAAGCCGCGCGGTGCATGGCGTACTCACCGCTCACCTGATAGGCGAAGGTCGGCACCTGCAGCTCGCTTTTGACACGCCGCACCACGTCAAGGTAAGGCATGCCTGGCTTGACCATCACCATGTCGGCGCCTTCGGCGATGTCCAGCGCCACTTCGTGCAGTGCTTCGTCGCTGTTGGCGGGGTCCATCTGATAGGTGCGTTTGTCGGCCTTGCCCAGGTTGGCGGCGGAGCCGACGGCATCCCGGAAGGGGCCGTAGTAGTTCGACGCGTACTTGGCGCTGTACGCCATGATGCGCACGTTGTGCAGCTGCTCCTGCTCCAGTACCTGGCGAATCGCACCAATCCGGCCATCCATCATGTCGGAGGGGGCCACGACGTCGGCGCCGGCTTCCGCATGAGAAAGAGCCTGCTTGAGCAGCGTGTCCACCGTACGGTCGTTTTGCACGTAGCCCTGGGCATCGAGAATGCCGTCCTGACCGTGGCTGGTGTACGGGTCCAGCGCCACATCGGTGATGATGCCAAGCTCTGGCACGGCTTCCTTGAGGGCGCGCACGGTGCGCTGTACTAGGCCACTGGCATTGTAGGCTTCTTCGGCCAGCTCGCTTTTTTGCTCGGCGCCGATCACCGGAAACAGTGCCAGGGCCGGTATGCCCAGGGCATGGGCCTCCTTGGCTTGCTCGACCAGCAGGTCGATGGATAGACGCTCCACGCCGGGCATGGAAGCCACCGCTTCACGCTGATTTTCGCCTTCCAGCACGAACACCGGCAGAATCAGGTCGTTGGGTGTCAGGGTCGACTCCTGCATCAAGCGGCGTGAGAAGTCGTCCCGGCGCATGCGGCGCATTCGGGTGGCGGGGAAGTGGCGCGGGCTTGAGGTGTTCAACGGCTCTCTCCAGACAGTCTCGAAAAGGGTGCCCCACGAGCATTGGCCAACAGCGCGGTCAACTCTCTGGGCGTGGGTTGAGTATATCAGTCATGCCATGCAGCGAAAGCCGCCTTGTGGCCGCAGGGCAGACTGACTAAAGTGAGTCACTCAGCCATTCGCATGGCTTCGACAAGGAGAGAGGTATGACCAAGCAGGTAGCGGTGGTATTAGCCGGCTGTGGCGTGTTCGACGGTTCGGAAATCTACGAAACGACCCTGACACTGCTGCGTCTGGATCAGTTGGGCATCGGGTATCGCTGCTTTGCACCCGATGTAGAGCAGCACCATGTCATCAACCACCTGGATCAGACGCCGGTGGAGGGTGAGCGACGCAATGTGCTACAGGAGTCGGCCCGTCTGGCGCGTGGCGAGATCAGTCCGATCACCGAGCTGGTGTCCGATGACTTCGATGCGGTGATCGTGCCTGGCGGCTTTGGCGTTGCCAAGAACCTGTCCGACTTTGCCATGCAAGGCGACGAGATGCAGGTGCTGGAAAGCGTCAAGGAGGCGCTGGCAGGGTTCAAGGAAGACGCCAAACCGATTGGCTTGATGTGCATTGCCCCGGTCATGGTGCCACGGCTGCTGGGGGATGGCATTGCCGTGACGGTAGGGCATGACCCCGGTGTGGCGGGTGCGATCAGCGCCATGGGGGGGCTGCACCGTAGCTGCGGCGTAGGAGAGATCGTCGTGGATCTCGAACATCGCGTGGTCACCACGCCTGCCTATATGCTGGCAACGCGTATCAGTGAAGCCGCCACGGGCATCTTCAAGCTGGTGGACCGTATCGATGAAATGATGGGCTAGGCTGGCAAGCCCGCCCGTAGGGAAAAAGCCTCTGTCATCGTGGGATGACAGAGGCTTTTTAATGGCCGTCAGCATTCACTACGGCTAGTCGGTCTGCTCTTCCTCGGCCTGCGCTTGCTTGGCGTTTCTGGGCTTGCGCACCAGACGGCCAAACAGCAACCCCACTTCGTACAACAAGTACATGGGAATCGCCAGCAGGCTCTGAGAAATCACATCGGGTGGCGTCAGCAGCATACCGACGACAAAGCACCCCAGAATGATATACGGGCGCTTTTTCGACAGGCTTTCCACGGTCGTCGCGCCGGAGAGAATCAGCAGGAACGTGGCGATGGGTATTTCAAAGGCCACGCCAAACGCAAAGAACAGCTTGAGCACGAAATTCAGGTACTGGTTGATGTCGGTCATCACCGCGACATTTTCCGGCCCCGTTTGGGTAAAAAACTCGAACAGCAGCGGAAACACCACGTAATAGGCAAACGCTGCCCCGGCATAAAACAGCGCTACGCTGGAAACGAGAATCGGAATGGCCAGCGCTTTCTCGTTATCGTAAAGCCCCGGCGCCACGAAGGCCCAGGCCTGGTGCAGCACGAAAGGAATGGCAATGAAGACCGCCACCACCAGCGTCAGCTTGAAAGGTGCCAGGAAGGGCGAGGCGACCTCGGTGGCAATCATCTGGGAGCCTTCGGGCAGCAGTGCCATCAGCGGCTCGGCCACGAAGGTGTAGATATCGTTGGCAAAGGCATAGAGCCCCAGGAAAATCACCAGGATCACCACAACCGCCTTCATCAAGCGCGAACGCAGCTCGATCAGATGCTCGATGAGAGGCGCCTGGCCCTGGTCGTTTTGCGGTGGCTGGGAGTTGCCAGACATGCTCATGAGTGGGGTCTATCCTTTTGATCGGCCGTATCGGTGTCGCTCGGCAGGTCTTCACGCACGGTCTGCAAAGCGTCATCCAGTCGTGCGCTGGCCCTGGCCACCCGCTGTTCGGTGTCTGCCTGGGCGGAAGGCTGGGCAGACGAGGCTGAAGGGGCGTCAGCAATGCTCTCGACATCCTGCTTGGCTTTTTTCAGGCTGTCATCGAGCTTTTTCTGCTGCTCATTCAGCTTTTGCCGCAGCTCTTCGGCTTCCAGTTGGGCACTGATTTCACGCTGCATACCGGATACCGTGCGCTTGATCTTGCCGATCCATAGACCCGCCGTGCGCGCCGCCTTGGGCAGGCGTTCCGGGCCCAGCACCAGCAGTGCCACGACGCCGATGAGCATGAGTTCAAGAAAGCCGATATCCAGCATGGGTTATTTGCGCTCTTCGTTGCGGTCGCCAGAGTGAACGTCTGCCGCTGGCTTCTGCTCAGCTTGAACGTCATAGGTGTTGCCGTTCTCTTCGTGGGCGACCTTGGCCTGAGGCTGGTCAGAGGGCTTGTCGCCGTCCTTCTCTTCCTCGTGCATGGCTTTCTTGAAGCCCTTGACCGCGCCGCCCAGGTCGGTGCCCACGTTACGCAGTTTCTTGGTGCCGAAAATCAGGATGATGATGCCCAGAACAATCAGCAGCTGCCAAATACTGATACCACCTAACATATGCGTTTCCTCATGGATGCAGGGTTAACGTTGTGATCGGGACGCTTTTTCGTCGTGACCAGAGATTCCAAACCGTCGCGCAAGCTCGTCCAGCACGGGCTGATGGTCCAGGTCCAGATGCGACAGCATGACCAGGCTATGAAACCACAGGTCGGCCGTTTCGGCGATCAACGCTTGACGGGCCTGCTCATCGCCGTGCTCGGCATCCTTGGCGGCCAGCAGCGTTTCGGTGGCCTCTTCGCCCACTTTCTCGAGTATCTTGTTCAAACCCTTATGATGCAAGGAGGCAACATAAGATTCTTCTGGTTGCGCATGGCGACGCTGTTTCAAAACGTCGGCCAGAGCGTCCAGTACGGGAGCTTGGTTGGCATCTGTCATGGTGTTCTCGTTATTCATCGCAATAGAGTGTCATCCGGCACGCGCTGGAAAGGTTCACTGCCAGATCAGCAGCAGCAACCCGACCCCGGCAGCTGCCAGAATCGGCCAATCCTGGGTGGCGGCCCAACTGCTCAGCGGCTGCCAGGCAAGCGCGATGGCCACTAGTGCCAGACCGATGCGCAGCCGATGCTGGCGTTTGCCCTGTTGTTTCAACTGGTGGCGCATCTGGCTGAGCGCGGTGACCTGCTGATGCCGCTGGCGGTGTTCATGTTCCATGCGGCTGAGCGCCTGATGTGCCAGCACCGGCAGCTCTGGCAGCTGATGCGAAAGCTCCGGCGCCTGGCGCTTGAGCGATGCCCAGAGCCCGCCGATACCCGCGCGCTCTCTCATCCACTTCTCCAGGTAGGGCTTGGCGGTGCTCCACAGGTCCAGCTCCGGGTAGAGCTGACGCCCCAGCCCTTCGATGTTGAGCAGGGTTTTCTGCAGCAGCACCAGCTGCGGCTGAACTTCCATGTTGAAGCGTCGCGCCGTTTGAAACAGCCCCAGCAGCACCTGCCCAAAGGAAATATCCTTCAGAGGCTTTTCCAGAATCGGTTCGCACACGGTACGAATGGCCGCGGCAAATTCGTTGGCACGGGTGTTCTCGCCCACCCATCCCGACTCGATGTGCAGGGAGGCCACCTCGTAATAGTCCTGATGGAAAAAGGCCAGCAGGTTGCGCGCCAGGTAATCCTGGTCTTCCCGGGTGAGGCTGCCCACGATACCGCAGTCGATGGCGATGTACTGGGGGTCGTCCGGGTCGTCACAGTTGACGAAGATATTGCCGGGATGCATGTCCGCGTGGAAGAAGTTGTCCCGGAATACCTGGGTGAAGAACAGCTCCACGCCGCGCTCGGCGAGCTTTTTCAGATTGGTGCCGCGGGCCCGCAAGGTCTCCAGGTCGGCCACCGGTACGCCGCGAATGCGCTCCTGCACCATCACGTGTCGCCGCGTGTAGGGCCAGTAGATGGTGGGCACGAAGAGGAGCGGCGAGTCCTTGAAATTACGCTTGAGCTGAGAGGTGTTGGCCGCCTCCTTGTAGAGGTCCAGTTCGTCGAACAGGGTGGCTTCATAGTCGCGAATGACTTCTACCGGGCGCAGGCGTCTGGCTTCGGGCACTTTGGCCAGCAGCTTCGCTACCTGGTACATCAGCCCCATGTCCTGACGCATGATTCGGTCGATGCCGGGGCGAATGATCTTGACCACTACCTCTTCGCCACCGTGCAGGGTGGCGGCATGCACCTGGGCAATGGAGGCCGAGGCGAGGGGCACGCGGTCGAAGGCCGCAAAGGCCTCCACCAGGGTCATGCCCAGCTCTTTCTCCACCCGGGCCGCTGCCAATTCGCCAGCAAAGGGCGGCACCTGATCCTGCAGGCGTTTCAGCTCGTCGGCAATGTCTTCCGGCAGCAGGTCGCGGCGGGTCGAGAGCATTTGGCCGAATTTGATGAAGATCGGGCCCAGTGCCTCCAGCGCCAGTCGCAGGCGCTCGCCGCGACTGCGGCTTCCCACCGGCACCAGTTGGAGGGGCGAAAAGCGAGTCAGTAGCCGCAGCCAGAGCGGCATGCGCTCGGCAGGTACGAGGGTATCCAGGCGATGCCGAGTCACTACCCAGACGATCTTGAACAGCCGCAGGCTCATTCGCTCGGCTCCTCGGGCGCATTGGCCTTGGCCAACTGCGTGAGACGCCGATTCAGGCGCTGCAGTCTGGCATCCAGGCGGTCGGTGGCGATTTCCAGCTCGGTGAGGTGGTCGCGCAGCACGTCGCGCTGCTGGCGGCCCGGCAGCAGGCGTGCCTCTTCGAAGACATACTCCGACACATCCTGCAGTAGCTCGTCCTTGGCGCGTAGCCCCCAGCGTGCCGCGCGGCGCAGCCCTTCGGCCAGCGAATGGGCAGGCATGTCGCCCAGCCAGTGTGCCAGCTCGCCTTCCCAGTCGACCTCCAGGTCCAGCAGCAGCTCTCGGGTAGCTTCCAATAAGTGGACATGCCCCCGAATGGCCAGCTTGCCCTCGAACATCAGCCGCTCCACGGAGGCGCCGCTGAGCCACTCCGAGAGGGTTTCCGGGGTCAGTTCGACCACCGCATCGACGTCGCTTTCATCGACGTCGTCGCCGTGCTGCAGGTCCAGTCCGGCATTGTGATAGCAAAGCAGCAGCGCCAGCTGTGGCTTTTCCAGACGCACCAGCAGACGGCTGCCCGCCAGTGCGGCCAGCCGCCCAGGGGCAGCAGGGTCACGGGCAAGCAGTGCGTTCAGCGTTCGTTCACAACCGGCCAGCAGCAGGGTCGGGGTGACTAGCATGCGGGCCTCGTCGTCCGGTGGGTCAGCGTGCGAGGCGTCATAGCTTGATGCCGCGGTGCAGGGCGACGATGCCGCCGGTCAGGTTGGTGTACTCCACTCGATCGAGCCCGGCGGTTTCCATCATGCCCTTCAGGGTTTCCTGGTCGGGGTGCATGCGGATCGATTCGGCCAGGTAGCGGTAGCTTTCGCCGTCGCCGGCGACCAGTTCGCCCATTTTGGGCAACAGCCGGAACGAGTACTCATCGTAGGCCTTGGAGAGCAGCGGGTTGTTGGGCTTGGAAAACTCCAGCACCAGCAGGCGGCCGCCGGGCTTGAGTACCCGTGCCATGGAGCGCAGCGCGGCGTCCTTGTCGGTCACGTTGCGCAGGCCAAAGGCGATGGTGATGCAGTCGAAACTGTTGTCCGGGAAGGGCAGACACTCGGCATTGGCCTGGACGTACTCGACGTTGCCACCGACGCCGTTGTCCATCAGCTTGTCGCGGCCTACCTTGAGCATGGAGGCGTTGATGTCGGCCAGAACGACCTTGCCGCGGGGGCCGACCAGACGCGAGAACTTGAGGGTCAGGTCCCCCGTGCCGCCAGCGATGTCCAGCACATGATGGCCGGGGCGAACGCCAGCACGCTCGATGGTGAGGCGCTTCCACACACGGTGGATGCCCATGGACATCAGGTCGTTCATGACGTCGTAGCGAGCGGCGACCGAGTGGAAGACGTCGGCGACGCGTGAGGCTTTTTCGTCGACCGGGACTTCCTGGTAGCCAAAATGGGTGGTGCGTTTTTCCGTGGGGCTCATGGGGCTTCAGCTCCCGAGTTCGAGGCGGTAGTAGTCGACCATAAGGTCATCGCAATCATTGATTGGCAACATTGTAGCCTTCTCGAGCCTGCTTTGTCTGCGCTTCACCTGGGGCGCGGCGTCACAGCTGCTTGAATTGAATGCCCGCAGGCTCGCGGGAGGCGCCTGCTGCTTCCAGCCGCTCGAGGTAGTTGTTCCAGTAGGCGTGTTGATGCGTCGCGAGGTCGTGCAGGTAGTTCCAGCTGTAGAGGCCGCTGTCGTGGCCATCGTCGAAGTGCAGCTTGAGGGCGTAGTTGCCCGCCTGGGTGATGTTCTGCAGGCCGACGTCCTTCTTGCCCACTTGCAGCACCGCCGTGTCGCCGCCGTGGCCACGCACTTCGGCAGAGGGGGAGTAGACGCGCAGCAGTTCCACGGGCAGCCGGTAGGTGTCGCCCGAGGCGTAGCCGAGTTCCAGCTCGCGGGCCTGCTTGTGGTAGTGCACTCGGGTGGGGACCGGGGCGTCGGTGGTAGAGGGCGTGTGGGTAGACGTGTGGGTGTTGGAGGCGTTCATGGTCGGGGCACTCATGGTTGGCGTGACGTCGCTCAGGCACGAGCGACACCTGGCCGGGGTGGCCAGGTGTCGGGGTGCGGCAGAGGTTACAGAATATAGCGGGAGAGATCTTCGTCTACCGCCAGTTCTCCCAGCTGCGCGTTGACGTAATCTGCATCGATCACCAGCGGGCTATCCATATCGCCGCCCTTGAACGAGGCTTCTTCCAGCAGCCGCTCCATGACCGTGTGCAGACGGCGCGCGCCGATGTTCTCGGTGCCTTCGTTGACCTGCCAGGAGATCTCCGCGATGCGCTCGATGCCGTCGGGAGTGAACTCCACGTCCAGCCCTTCGGTGCCCAGCAGCGCCTGATACTGCTTGGTCAGCGAGGCGGAAGGCTCGGTGAGGATGCGCTTGAAGTCTCCGGGAGTGAGAGCGTCCAGCTCCACGCGAATGGGCAAACGACCCTGTAGCTCGGGGATCAGGTCGGAAGGCCGCGCCAGGTGGAAAGCACCGGAGGCGATGAACAGGATATGGTCGGTCTTCACCATGCCATATTTGGTCGACACCGTGGAGCCTTCGATCAGCGGCAGCAAATCGCGCTGAACGCCCTCGCGTGACACTTCTCCACCGCTGGACTGGCCGCTGCCCTTGGCCACCTTGTCGATCTCATCCAGGAAGACGATGCCGTGCTGCTCGACGGCCTCGACGGCGCGGGCCTTGATCTCCTCTTCGTTGACCAGCTTGCCCGCTTCCTCGTCACGTAGCAGCACCAGGGCTTCCTTGACGGTAACGCGACGCTTTTCACGCTTTTGCTGGCCCATGTTGGAGAACAGGCTCTGCAGCTGGCTGGTCATCTCCTCCATGCCCGGCGGCGTCATGATGTCGATGCCCTGGCTCTGGGCGGTGATTTCGATGTCGATTTCCTTGTCGTCCAGCTGGCCTTCGCGCAGTTTCTTGCGGAACAGCTGGCGCGTGCTGCTATCGTCCCGGGGCTGCTCTTCCTGGCCGCGGGGCGGCGGCAGCAGCGCATCGAGAACGCGGTCTTCGGCGGCATCTTCTGCGCGGTGGCCGACTTCTTCCTTGGCGTGCTCGCGCACCATCTTGATGGCGGCTTCCATCAGGTCGCGGATGATCGACTCCACGTCTCGACCCACGTAGCCCACTTCCGTGAACTTGGTGGCTTCGACCTTGATGAAGGGCGCACGGGCCAGTTTGGCCAGGCGGCGAGCGATTTCGGTTTTACCCACGCCGGTGGGGCCGATCATCAGAATGTTCTTGGGGGTGACTTCCGGGCGCAGGTCATCGTCGAGCTGCATGCGCCGCCAGCGGTTGCGCAGCGCAATGGCAACGGCGCGTTTGGCATCCTGCTGGCCGATGATGTACTGGTCCAGCGCATGGACGATTTCACGGGGTGTCATCTGAGTCATAAAGGGGCCTCAACGGTCGTCGATGTTCAGCTCTTCGAGCGTGACGTGGTGGTTAGTGAATACGCAGATGTCACCCGCGATTTGCAGGGATTTTTCGGTGATTTCACGGGCGGAGAGATCGGTGTTTTCGAGCAGCGCGCGGGCGCTGGCCTGAGCATAGTTGCCCCCCGAGCCGATGGCGATGATGCCGCGTTCGGGTTCGACCACGTCACCGTTGCCGGTGATGATCAGCGAGGCGCTGTGGTCGGCCACGGCCAGTAGCGCCTCCAAGCGGCGCAGGGCGCGGTCGGTGCGCCAATCCTTGGCAAGCTCCACGGCCGCCTTGGTGAGATGGCCCTGATACTTCTCCAGCTGAGCTTCGAAACGTTCGAACAGGGTAAAGGCATCTGCTGTGCCGCCGGCAAAACCGGCCAGTACCTTGCCGCGATAGAGGCGGCGAACCTTGCTGGCGTTGCCTTTCATCACGGTGTTGCCCAGCGATACTTGGCCGTCGCCAGCAAGGGCGACCTGGTTACCGCGGCGAACGGAGACAATGGTGGTCATGGAGATAACTCCTTGGGGGAGACGCGCTCCCGATGACTGATCGGCCACGTCGGGTGACCGTAAAAAAAGCGATTCCCAACAAAATGCGGGCGGCTGATGAAAAATCAACCGCCCGCTCGAGAAAGCCAGGTGATAAAACCGCGCCTTCAGGCGCGGTCAGGGGGATAGCTCAGTTCTGCAGCTGTATCAGCAGGGGTTCGATCCCTTGGGTGCTCATCAGGTCCTGGGCGCGGTTCAGCTCTCGGGTATCCTCGTAAGGGCCTACCTGCACGCGGTGCCAGGTATCGCCATTGGCCTGCACTTCGCTGATTTGTGCCAGCAAACTCAGGTTGCGCAGCCGGCCGCGCAGCTGCTCGGCGTCGCTGAGGTCGCGAAACGAGGCGGCCTGCAGCACGTAGCGGTTCGGCGTGCTGGAACTAGTGCTGGCGGCGGCAGGCGGCTGGGTAGCTGCCACGGCGGCCTGTTCGTTGGGCCGCGTGTTGGCGGCAATGACCTGAGCAATCGGGTCGTTGGCGCTGCTGCCGGTGTCGCCTGGCGACGTGTCGTCCGCGGCTGCCGCGTCGCTGGCGGCCTCTGCGGCAGTCTCGGCGATTTCCGGCCGAGTGATATTGGCCGGAATGGCGCCGCCCGGAGCGATGACTTCGGTTTCGGGAAGCAGCGTGTAGAACTCGAAGGTGGGCATGGCAGGCTCTGCCGAGGCTGCCTGCCCAGTGCCCTGGGCGTCTCCGCGCTCATCGCTGGAGGGCTTGGGCAGCACCGTGGCCTGGGGCGTGCTGCTCTGCTCCTGCCACGGGGCGGTGCCGTGCTGATGCTGCGCCAGGAAGAACCCAGCGGCCACCCCGGCCACCCCCCACAGCCAGCCGGGAATACGCCACCCGTCGCCGGAGCGGCGAGCAGATTTACGCTGCGAGGTGGCGCCTCGACGGGACGGCTTGTTACGCGGGCTGGCCATGAATTACATCTCCTCTGGGGCACTGACCCCCATCAGATCCAGCCCGTTGCGCAGCACCTGACGCGTGGCCAGACCGAGCGCCAGGCGGGTGTTGCGCAGCGTGTCGTCTTCGACCATGACCTTGACGGCGTTGTAGCAGGTGTGGAAGTCGCCCGCCAGATCCAGCAGATACTGGGCCACCTGCTGGGGCTCGCGATTACGGGTCGCATGTTCGACCACTTCCGGGTAGCGGGCCAGGCGGTTGAGCACGGCTTTTTCCTGATCGCTGTCCAGCAGCGCCAGGTTGGCCATTGCCACGCCGTGGTCGAAGGGCTGGCCTGCCTCTTCGGCCTTGCGCAGCATGCTGCATACCCGAGCATGGGCATACTGGATGTAGTACACCGGGTTGTCGTTGGACTGGGAGCGCGCCAGGTCGATATCGAAGGTCAACTGCGAGTCGGCGCGGCGAGCGGCCAGGAAGAAGCGGGTGGCATCGCGGCCGACTTCGTCGATCAGGTCGCGTATGGTGACGTAGCTGCCTGCACGCTTGGACAGTTTCACTTCCACGCCCGAGCGGGTCACCATGACCATCTGGTGCAGCACGTAGTCCGGCCAGCCCTGCGGAATGCCCACGCCGAGTGCCTGCAAGCCCGCACGTACGCGGGTAACGGTAGAGTGGTGGTCGGCGCCCTGCTCGTTGATCACGGTCTTGAAGCCGCGCTGCCACTTGTTCAGGTGGTAGGCCACGTCGGGCAGGAAGTAGGTGTAGCCGCCTTCACGCTTGCGCATGACGCGGTCCTTGTCGTCGCCGAAGTCGGTGGTGCGCAGCCACAGCGCGCCATCCTGCTCGTAGGTGTGGCCGTTGGCGACCAGGGACTCGACAGTGGCCTCGACCTTGCCGTCCTCGTAGAGGGATGATTCGAGGAAGTAGACGTCGAATTCGACGCCGAAGGTCTTGAGGTCCAGATCCTGTTCGCGGCGCAGCCAGGCCACGGCGAACGCCTGAATGGCTTCCAGGTCGTCGGCATCGGCCTTGGCCGTCACCTTGCGGTCGTCGGCGGTGACCGTCTTGCCAGCCATGTAATCGTTGGCCACATCGACGATGTATTCACCGCGATAGCCATCGGCAGGCCAGCTCTCGTCCTCGGGGCCCAGCCCCTTGGCACGGGCCTGGACGGAGAGCGCTAGGTTGTTGATTTGCGCGCCCGCGTCGTTGTAGTAGAACTCCCGAGTGACGTCATAGCCGCTGGCTTCCAGCAGGCGGCAGAGGCAGTCGCCAATCGCGGCGCCGCGACCGTGGCCCACGTGCAGCGGGCCCGTGGGGTTGGCCGAGACGAACTCCACCTGCACTTTTTCGCCCTTGCCGATCAGGCTGCGACCAAAGGCGTCGCCGCTATCCAGTACCTGGGCAACGATCTGGGCGGCGGCATCGGCGGCGGCAAAGAAGTTGATGAAGCCGGGGCCTGCGATGTCGGTTTTCTGGATGGCGTCGCTGGCGGGCAGGGCGGCTACCAGGGCGTCGGCCAGCTCTCGGGGCTTCATGCTGGCGGGTTTGGCCAGCATCAGGGCCAGGTTGGTGGCGTAGTCGCCGTGGGCTTTGTCCTTGGTGGGGTCGACCTTGATGACCGGCTGTACATCGTTGGGCAGCACGCCTTGGTGCTTGAGCGCATCAACGGCGCCTTCGAGCAAAGCAATAATCGTGTCTTTCATGTCAATATCCGGGTGTCTTCGGTGGCGGCGTGTGCAAGCGCCCAAATGGTGCAGCGTCAAAACGGCCATTATCGGCAATTGGCGCGCAGTTTCAAAGCCGTATTCCCGGCCGGGGCAGGCTGGGCGTCGCGGGCGCTGTCATGGCTAGGCCAGTGTTTGCGGGTCGATGTCCACGGACCAGCGCACCTTGCGCGCATCGCGATGAGCTTCCAGCCACTGTACCAGCCAGTGGGCCGCCGTGTGTCGGTGGCTGCGTTTCTGGGCCGTGATCATGACATGCAGATGGTAGCGATTCTGGCGGCGCTCCATGGGGGCAGGCACTGGCCCCAGGCAGCGTACCGGCAGGTTGGCATCCGTGAGCCACTGGCGCAAGGCCTGTGCAGCCTGCTGAGCCAGCGCCATGGCAGCAGGCTCCTGGGGGCTTTCGACGCGCAGTAGCGCCATGAAACAGAACGGGGGAAGCTGTGCCAGCCTTCGTTCTTCCAGCAGGTTGCGGGCCAGGGCGCCATAGCCATGTTCGGCCAGCTGGCCCAGATGGGGGTCGTCGGGGTGCAGGGTCTGCACCAGCACGCGGCCTGGATGAGCGGCCCGCCCGGCTCGGCCAGCCACCTGCTCCAGCAGCTGGGCGCTATGCTCCAGCGCGCGGAAGTCGGCGGCATAAAGGCCGCCATCGGCATTGACCACCACGACCAGGGTGACGTGGGGCAAGTGGTGTCCCTTGGCCAGCATTTGCGTGCCCACCAGCAGGCAGGGTTCACCGCGATGGATCTCCTTGAGCACCTGCTCGAAGCTCTCTTTCTTGCGGGTGCTGTCGCGGTCGATGCGGTGCACGACGGTGTCAGGAAAGAGCCCCTGCAGGGTCTCTTCGGTACGTTCGGTGCCGCTCCCCAGCGCGCGCAGGTCGCCGCTGCCGCACTCTGGGCAGGCATCGGGCAGGGCGCGTCGGCTGTCGCAGTGGTGGCAGGCCAGCAGAGGGGGCTGCCTGTGCAGCGTCATGCGGGCATCGCACTGATGGCATTCTGCCAGCCAGCCACAGCTGTGGCACGCCAGGCTAGGGGCGAAGCCGCGCCGGTTGATGAAGACCAGCGCCTGCTTGCCGGCTTTCAGCGTCTGGCGGATGGCTTGCAGCGCGCCGGGCAGCAGGCCTCCCTGGCGACGCTGATGGCGCATGTCCAGGAGTTCCAGCTTGGCGGGCGGGTGGCGGCTGGGGCGCTGGGTCAGGCGCAGGTGCCGATAGACGCCCGAGAGCGCTTGCTGAAGGCTTTCCAGCGAAGGGGTGGCGCTGCCCAGCAGCAGTGGGATCTGGTGGTGGTGTGCCCGGGCCACGGCGAGATCCCTGGCGTGGTAACGAAGCCCGTCGTGCTGCTTGTAAGAGCCGTCGTGCTCCTCGTCGACGATGATCGCGCCAGGCTTGGCCAGCGGTGTGAAAATGGCCGAGCGGGTGCCGATGATGACCATGGCGCGCCCGCTGGCGGCGGCTTCCCAGACGTCCAGGCGCTCCGGGTCGGTGAGGCCCGAATGTAGGGCCACCACGGGCACCCGGAAGCGGCTCTTGAAGCGCGCCAGGGTTTGCGGCGTCAGGCCGATTTCGGGCACCAGCACCAGCGATTGCTTGCCCTTGGCGGCCAGTGCCTCGATCAACTGCAGGTAGACTTCGGTCTTGCCGCTGCCGGTCACGCCTTCCAGCAGGCATGGGTGGTAGCCGTCCAGCTTTTCGTGCAGCGCCGCCAGGGCCGTGGCCTGCTCACGGTTGAGGGGTAATGACGGCGTTGCCAGCAAGCTGCCGGAGACGGGCTGCCCCGCCGTCAGGGTGATCTCCTGGGGCTCGGCCAGGCCCTTTTTTTGCAGCGCCTGGAGCTGTTCACGGGTGAACCCGTGGGCACTGATGGCCCGCCCCGCCAGCCCGTGGGGGTGCTGGCGCAACAGGCGGTAGAGCTCGGCCTGCCGCGGCGCGCGCTGTAGCGGCGTGTCATCGCCCTGACGCGCATGCCACAGGGTTTGCGTGCGGCCCGCCATGGGGTAGCCCTGGCGCAGGCGTGCGGGCATGGCGTGGTGCAGGGTGTCGCCCAGGCTGTGCTGGTAATAGCGGGCGGTGAACTGGCACAGCCACTGCCAGTCTTCGGGGAGCGGCGCGTCGTCCAGCGCTTCACTGACCGCGCGCAGCTGGGCGCGGGGCAGTTCGCTGCCGGAAGCCAGAGAGACGACGACCCCCACCACGTCGCGGCGGCCAAACGGTACCCGCACCCGCAGCCCCGGCAGCCAGCCGCAGGCGGGCGCGCGGGGTGCCGGCAGGTAGTCGAACAGGCGGCGCAGCGGCGATGGCAAGGCCACTTTCAGCACCTGGAAAGCGCCCGGAGCACGCTCTGCCGTGGCGGGTGGGGAAGAAACAGAATCAGACAATTGGCCTCCGGCGTTTAGTTTGCTAGAATGCGCGGCCGCTCTCAATCTATCGGATCGAGCGGTTAACCGGTTAGCAGTTTTTCACACCCGTATGCGGTGCCTGGCAGCGGATCAGGTGGCGGCATATAGCTCATGAGGCTCAAGATGAAACAAGGTATCCACCCGAATTACAACACGGTCACCGCCAACTGCTCTTGCGGTGCCAGCTTCCAGGTTGGTTCTACTTCTGGTCAGGACTTCTCTCTGGACGTATGCTCCAACTGCCACCCCTTCTACACGGGCAAGCAGAAGCAGGCGAGCACTGGTGGCCGCGTAGAACGCTTCAACAAGCGTTTTGGCGCTGCTGTCAAGCGCGGCTGATCCCGACGGATTCAGCCATCGCAGGCACGCCATGTGCCCTGTGCAAAAACCCACGCTACGGCGTGGGTTTTTTGTCCCTGCCTTATTTTGCCGCTCCCTGGTGGCACCGGCATCTGAACGCTGGCCGAACGCTGTGTGATGAAGCCAAGGTCCTGAGCCTACTGTCGCGACGTTGTCCACAGCCGCTATTGCGAGGCGGGTGTGGATAAGTCCGTGCGTCGTTTTGGAATCTATTTCCAGCTTATGCTGCAGTGCATCCATAACGAAACCGTTATGGGTCAGGGTGCTATGCATAAGTTGCAGCAAATGAAGCTGAAAAGTTCCGAATGGATGGGAAAAGCCGCTAAAACGCACGTTTCATAGGCTGGTTGACTAGCTGCTTGAGACGCTTGGGTTTTTTCTATATTCTGATATGACTTTTCTACTTTAGGCTGATTGGACCTTGACCATGACGGATGCAAACAAGCAGGCAGCTCTGGATTATCACGCTAAACCGATCCCCGGTAAGCTCTCCGTTGAGCTGACCAAGCCCACCGCGACGGCGCGGGATCTGGCCCTGGCGTATAGCCCGGGGGTGGCTGAACCGGTTCGCGAAATCGCTCGCGAAGCGGAAAATGCCTACCGTTATACCGGCAAGGGAAATCTGGTAGCGGTCATTTCAGACGGCAGTGCCATTCTGGGCCTGGGTAATCTGGGGCCGCTGGCCAGCAAGCCGGTGATGGAAGGCAAGGGCGTGCTGTTCAAGTGCTTCGCGGGCATCAACTCGGTGGACATCGAAGTGGATGCCGAGAATCCGCAGGCGTTCATCGATACCGTGGCACGCATCGCCGATACCTGGGGCGGTATCAACCTGGAAGACATCAAGGCCCCCGAGTGTTTCGAAATCGAAAAGGCGCTGATCGAGCGCTGCAGCATTCCCGTGTTTCATGACGACCAGCACGGTACGGCCATCGTCACCGCTGCCGGCATGCTCAATGCCCTGGAAATCGCCGGCAAGCGTATCGAAGACGTGAAGATCGTCTGCATGGGCGCAGGTGCTGCGGCGATTGCCTGCATGCGCCTGCTGATCTCCTGTGGCGCCAAAAAAGAGCATCTGGTCATGCTCGACCGTCGCGGCGTGATTCACACCGACCGCGATAGCATCAACGAGTACAAGGCTGAGTTCGCCCGTGATACCGACATGCGCACCCTGGACGATGCCATCGACGGTGCCGACGTGTTCATCGGCCTGTCTGGCCCCGGGTTGCTGTCTGCCGAGCAGGTGAAGAAGATGGCGGCGGATCCGGTCATTTTTGCTTGCACCAACCCGGACCCGGAAATTCATCCAGAGGTGGCTCGGGCAGCGCGCCCAGACGTCATTATGGCCACCGGTCGCTCGGATTTCCCGAATCAGGTCAACAACGTGCTGGGCTTCCCGTTCATCTTTCGTGGTGCCCTGGACGTACGCGCCACGCGTATCAATGAAGCGATGAAGCTGGCCGCCGTGCATGCGCTGAAAGATCTGGCCCGCGAGCCAGTGCCCCAGGAAGTGCTGAACGCCTACGAGCGTACCGAGATGAGCTTTGGTCGTGAGTACATCATCCCCACGCCGGTCGATATTCGCCTGCTGGAGCGCGTCTCCTCGGCGGTGGCCCAGGCGGCGGTGGACTCCGGGGTTGCCCGCAAGCCCTACCCGGCGCACTATCCGCTCAAGACCATCAGCGATGTCTACGGCAGTTAAGTGCCGCTCGACACGAGATTGGCTGTTCGAGACGCCATGACGACAACGCCCGCGGAAGCGGGCGTTGTCGTGTGTGGTGTTCGTGTGGGGCCGGGCGTCAGGTGAGCGGGTAGCGCACCAGCCCCTCTTGTGCCGTCGAGGCAATCAGCTGCCCATCGTGGCGATAGATATGGCCTCGCGCCAGCCCTCTGGCACTGCCGCTCCAGGGAGAGTCGATGGCGTACAGCAGCCACTCGTCCAGCCGCGTATCTTCGTGCAGCCACAGCGCGTGGTCGAGGCTGGCGATGCGCAGCTTCGGATCCGTGTACTTGATGCCGTGAGGGATCAACCCGGTGGTCAGCAGGTTGAAGTCCGACGCGTAGGAGAGCAGGTGGCGATGCAGCGCGGGGTCGTCGGGCAGCGGGCCGCCCGCGAACCGGAACCATAGGCACTGCCCGGCAGGCGAGGCGCTGTCCGGATTGTTCTTCAGGTGCAGGAACTCGATGGGGTGGCCTGGGAAACGGGCATGTTTGGCGTCACCGCTCTCCAGCAGCGCTTCGGGCGTGGGCACGTCAGGCATGGCGCGCTGATGGCTGATGCTCTCTTCAGGGCTTTGAAACGAGGCGCTGCAGAAGAAGATGGGCCGCCCCTTTTGAATGGCGGTGACTCGGCGGGTGGTGAAACTGCCGCCGTCGCGAATGGTATCGACCTGGTAAACCACCGGGCGATGGGGGTCGCCGGGGCGCAGAAAGTAGCCGTGCTGGGAGTGAGGGCGACGCTCCTCGGGGACGGTGCGGGCGGCGGCGGCCAGCGCCTGGCCAAGTACCTGCCCTCCGTACAGCTGGGGAAACCCGAGGTCCTGGCTTTGGCCGCGAAACAGCGTCTCTTCCAGGGGTTCCAGCTCCAGCAAGCTAACCAGTGTCTTCAGCGCATCGTTCATTCTCGGTATCCTTGGTGCTGTCTGCTTGATCACTGAGGAGGCCGCCCTCAGCGTTTGGCGATCACGCCATTGAAACGATCGTTTCGCTACCTTAACGGAGTTCGTCTTGATACGCAGCGATGAATTTTACATGCACCGTGCGCTGGACCAGGCGCACCTGGCGATGGCCGCCGGAGAGGTACCGGTGGGGGCCGTGGTGGTGGACGCCGGGGGGGAGATCGTCGGGGCGGGCCACAATGCACCGCTGTCCAGCTGCGACCCCAGTGGCCATGCGGAAGTGCGTGCGCTGCGCGATGCCGGGCAGCGGCTGGGCAACTACCGCCTGGAGGGCTGTACGCTCTACGTGACCCTGGAGCCCTGCATGATGTGCACCGGCACCATGGTGCATGCCCGCATTCAACGGCTGGTGTACGCTGCCGCCGAGCCACGGGCGGGAATGGTGGAGTCAAAGGCCAATCTGCTCGCCCAGCCCTGGTTCAATCACCATATCGACGTCACTGGCGGGGTGCTGGCGGCGCAAGCCAGCAAGCTGCTCAAGCAGTTCTTTGCCGACAAGCGCTAGCGCCGTCCCCGGTATCACGGGGTGAGCGGTGGCACGATCTCGAACAGCAGCAGCGGTTCTTCACTGGCCGGTATCTGTTCCAGTTGGAAAAACTGCTGTCGACTGCGCTCCACGTATTCGATCATTTCGTAGTAGCGGCGAATGTTGCGCACGTAGATCACCGGCTCCCCGCCACGGGCGTACCCGTGGCGCGTCTGGCTGTGCCACTCGCGTTGTTGCAGCAGCGGCAGCGCGGCGCGCACGTCCTGCCAAAGGTTGGGGTCGCCGCCGCGTCGTTCGGCAATGTTGCGGGCATCATACAGGTGGCCAAGACCCACGTTGTAAGCCGCCATGGCCATATAGAGGCGGTCTTCGCCGGTGATGCTGTCCGGTAAGCGGTCCTTGATACTGCGCAGATAGCGGGCACCGCCGTCGATGCTCTGGGCGGCATTGGTGCGGTCCGTGACGCCCATCTCACTGGCCGTGGGGTTGGTCAGCATCATCAGGCCACGCACCCCCGTGGGGGAGACGGCATTAGGGTCCCAGTGGGACTCCTGGTAGCCCACGGCGGCCAGCAGTTTCCAGTCGAACCCTGTGTCTCGGGCGGCCTGCTTGAAGAGCTCGGTGTAGCGGGGCAGGCGCTCATCCAGATGGTCTAGAAACGTGCGCGTGCCCACATACTCCAGGTAATCGTCATGGCCAAAATAGCGGCTGATCAGACGGTCCAGGGTGCCGTTTTCATGCAGCTCCTGCAGGAACTGGTTGGCCGCGTCGAGTAGACCCAGCCCTCGGCCGCTGGGCAGCGCCCAGACCAGCGAGAGGGGCTCGCCCAGATAGAAACCGCGTTCGACATTGGGAAAGAACAGCCGGTTCAGGCGGAACTGGTGGTCGAAGATGATGGCCGCATCCAGGGTGCCGTTCTCTACCTTGGCCATCAGCTCGGCCACTTCCAGTTCGTTGGACTCCTTCCAGCTCAGGCTGGGATAGTCGCTTTGCAGGGCTTTCAGAGCATCGCTGGTGCCCGCTTCGCTCAGCGTGCCGATGGACAAGCCGACGAGGTCTTCGGGTGCGTTGATGCCATACAGGCCGCGCCGATAGACCACCAGTGGCTGCATCTCGATGATCGGGCGCGTGTAGTGAATGCCGGGGGTGTCGGCCATCAGCGGCAGCGCGGCTGCCCCCAGGTCACCCTGTTCGCGCACGGCAGGCAAGACGCCGTCCGGATGGTGGCTGGCATTCAGATTGAGGCTGACCCCGAGGGAGTCCGCAAAGCGGTGCATCAGTTCGTATTCGAACCCGGTTGGCCCCTGGCGGCCTTCGTAGTAGGTGGTGGGCGTATTGCGGGTATGTACGGTGATGAAGTCTTTGGCCAGCACGCGGGTGAGGTGTTCGCCGTCGGGAAAGGTCGATGGGCGCGGGATCAAAACCAGCAACAAAGTCGCGATCATCGCGAAATATGCCCGATAAAAGGCGCTAAAATGTCGGCAAATCAATGTCGGCATGGTGTCTTGTCGGCGTGGAACGAGCTGCCACGATACCCAGCCTTTATCGCCGTGTCACCTTGTTGATTTCGTGTGGCCGCCGCTTTCCAGTATCATAGTGCGCAGTCCGTGTGTCGGTCGCTTAGCGGCCCGGTGATTTCCTGCTCGACTCTTCCTGCTTTAGAGGCTCCCAGATATGCTCGAACTTCGAGGCGCGCCCGCCCTTTCTGCCTTCCGTCATGAACGGCTGCTAACGGTGTTGCGTGAATGTGTTCCAGAGGTGGAAGCGCTGTCCGCCCACTACGTCCACTTCATTGACCACCACGAAGAGCTCGATACCGCCTCCCAGGAACGGCTGGCCAAGCTGCTCGATTACGGCAGCCAAGCCGCCCAGGAACCCCTCGAACAAGCCCTGCGTTTTCTGGTGGTGCCGCGCCTGGGCACCCAGTCGCCCTGGTCTTCCAAAGCCACGGACATCGCCCATAACTGCGGGCTGAGCCAGATCCATCGCATCGAGCGCGGCGTCGACTACCGTGTTGCATTGCGTGGCACGGCCACGGCAGAGCAGTGGGACGCCATCGGCGCACTGCTCCACGACCGCATGACCGAAAACGTGCTGGCCGACACGGCGGCGGCCAGCCAGCTGTTTGCCCACCACTCACCGGCACCGTTGGGCAGCGTGGATATTCTGGAGGGCGGGCGTGCCGCGCTGGAAGTCGCCAACCGGGAGCTGGGCCTGGCGCTGGCAGACGACGAGATCGACTATCTGGTGGCGGCCTTCGTCGAGCTGGGGCGCAACCCCAGCGACGTGGAGCTGATGATGTTTGCCCAGGCGAACTCGGAGCACTGCCGCCACAAGATTTTCAACGCGGACTGGATCATCGACGGCGAAGCCCAGAGCCATTCGCTGTTCAAAATGATCAAGAACACCTTTGCGACCTCACCGGACAACGTGCTGTCGGCCTACAGTGACAACGCGGCGGTGATCAAGGGCAGCCACGGCGGTCGCTTCTTCCCCACACCGCTGACCGGTGCAGAGGGTGAACGCGCTCACTACGATGCTCATCAGGAGCCCATCCATATCCTGATGAAGGTGGAAACCCACAACCACCCCACGGCGATTGCGCCTTTCCCGGGGGCGGCCACCGGCTCCGGCGGCGAGATTCGCGACGAAGGCGCCACCGGTATCGGCGGCAAGCCGAAGGCGGGCCTGGCGGGTTTCACCGTTTCAAACCTGCGTATCCCCGAGTTCGTGCAGCCCTGGGAGGCCTTCGATTACGGCAAACCCGAGCGCATGCAGTCGGCGCTCAACATCATGCTGGAAGGCCCGATTGGTGGCGCGGCCTTCAATAACGAGTTCGGCCGCCCCAACCTGACCGGCTACTTCCGCACCTACGAGCAGGATGCCCTCAGTGCCAATGGCATCGAGCGTCGCGGTTACCACAAGCCGATCATGATTGCCGGTGGATACGGCAACATTCGTGCCCAGCACGTCCAGAAAGGCGAGATTCCGGTGGGCGGCAAGCTGATCGTGATGGGCGGCCCGGCGATGCTGATCGGTCTGGGCGGCGGTGCGGCGTCCAGCATGGCGTCGGGGGAATCGAGCGCCGATCTGGATTTCGCCTCGGTGCAGCGGGAAAACCCGGAAATCGAGCGCCGTGCCCAGGAAGTGATCGACCGCTGCTGGGCAATGGGTGAGAAAAACCCCATTCGCTTCATCCACGACGTGGGTGCCGGTGGCCTCTCCAATGCGTTGCCGGAGCTGGTCAAGGACGGTAACCGTGGCGGCCTGTTCGACCTGCGCGCCGTGCCCAACGCCGAGCCGGGCATGAGCCCGCTGGAAATCTGGTGCAACGAAGCCCAGGAACGTTACGTGCTGGCCGTGGCCCCGGAAGACCTCGATACCTTCGATGCGCTGTGCAAACGCGAGCGCTGCCCCTATGCGGTGGTGGGCGAAGCTCAGGCAGAGCACCATCTGGAAGTGCGCGATGGCCACTTCGAAACCAAACCCGTCGATTTGCCCATGAGCGTGCTGTTCGGCAAGCCGCCGAAGATGACCCGTTCGTTCGAGCGCCAGACGCCCGAGCTTTCCGGCGTGATGCTCGACAACCTGGACCTGCGCGAAGCCATGGACCGGGTGCTGCGCCTGCCCACGGTGGCCTCGAAAAGCTTTTTGATCACCATCGGCGACCGTTCGATCACAGGCCAGGTGGCTCGTGATCAGATGGTCGGCCCCTGGCAGGTGCCGGTCGCCGACGTGGCAGTGACCACCGCCAGCTTCGATACCCATGCCGGTGAAGCCATGGCCATGGGCGAGCGCCCGCCGGTGGCGCTGATCGACCCGGCCGCCAGCGCCCGTTTGGCGGTGGCAGAGGCGATTACCAACCTGGCCGCCGCGCCGATCGCCAAGCTCTCGGACATCAAGCTCTCCGCCAACTGGATGAGCGCCGCCGACCACCCCGGCGAAAACCAGGCGCTGTACGACGCCGTGCATGCGGTCGGTATGGAGCTGTGTCCGGCGCTGGGGATTGCCGTGCCGGTGGGCAAGGACTCCATGTCGATGCGTACCGCCTGGCAGGAGGGCGATGATGCCGAAGAGAAGAGCATCACCTCGCCGCTGTCGCTGGTGGTCACTGGCTTTGCGCCGGTCACCGATGCGCTGGCCACGCTGACCCCGCAGATCAACCTGGAGCAGGATGAGTCGGACCTGATCCTGATCGACCTGGGCAACGGCCAGAACCGGCTGGGCGGCTCGGCGCTGGCCCAGGTGTATGGCCAGGTGGGCGACGAATGCCCCGACGTGGACGACCCGGAAGACCTGAAAGCGTTCTTCGAGGTCATTCAGGGCCTGAACCGGGATGGCAAGCTGCTGGCCTACCACGACCGTAGCGACGGCGGCCTGCTGGTGACGCTGCTGGAGATGGCCTTTGCGGGTCATGCCGGTCTCGAAATCAAGCTCGACTGGCTGATCGACGAGCCGGTGGAAGCCTTCAATGCGCTGTTTGCAGAAGAGCTGGGGGCGGTGATCCAGGTCAATCGCCAGCACACCGAAGAAGTGCTGACCCAGTTCGCCATGGCCGGTATCGAAACCTGCGGGGTGATTGCCCGCCCGCGCTACGACGATCAGGTACGCGTGACGCTGTTCGAAGAGCCGCTGCTGGAAACCACCCGTCAGCTGACCCAGCGCACCTGGGCCGAGACCAGCTACCGGTTGCAGGCGCTGCGCGATAACCCCGAATGCGCCAAGAACGAATTCGACAACCTGCTCGACGTGCGTGACCCCGGTCTCAGCGCGGCGCCCACCTTCGATGTCAATGACGACATCAGTGCGCCTTACGTCAACACTGCCAAGCCAGCGGTGGCCGTCCTGCGTGAGCAGGGGGTCAATGGCCAGGTGGAAATGGCCTGGGCCTTCCACAAGGCCGGGTTCGATGCGGTGGATGTGCACATGAGCGACATCCTGGAAGGTCGTGTCTCGCTGGATACTTTCCAGGGCTTGGTGGCCTGTGGGGGCTTCTCCTATGGCGACGTGCTGGGGGCAGGCGGCGGCTGGGCCAAGTCGGTGCTGTTCAACGAACGCGCCCGCGAGCAGTTTGCGGCGTTCTTCACCCGGGACGACAGCTTCTCGCTGGGCGTGTGCAATGGCTGCCAGATGCTGTCTCAGCTCAAGACGCTGATTCCGGGCGCCGAAAACTGGCCCAGCTTCGTGCGCAACGAATCCGAGCAGTTCGAAGCCCGCGTGGCCATGGTGCGGGTAGAGAAAAGCCCCTCGATTCTGCTGGCCGGCATGGAAGGCTCGACGCTGCCCATCGCCGTGGCCCACGGCGAAGGGCGTGCCGAGTTCCGCGATACGGCGCACCTGCGCAGCATGCAGTCGAGCAGCCAAATTGCCCTGCGCTACATCGACAATTACGGTCAGGTCACCACTCGCTATCCGGCCAACCCCAATGGTTCCCCGTCGGGGATCACGGGGCTGACCACGCCGGATGGCCGTGTGACCATCATGATGCCTCACCCGGAGCGGGTGACGCGGGCAGTGACCAACTCCTGGCGTCCGGCAGAGTGGACCGAGGACGGCGCCTGGCTGCGGCTGTTCCGCAATGCGCGGGTATGGCTGGGTTGATGGGCAGGCGCATCATGACGCTGGTGTGCCATGACATACCCTGAAAAGGCGGCCTCCGGGCCGCCTTTCTCGCCTGATGCGCCGCCGCAGCTGCGCGCCTACCAGCAGGAAGCGGTCAAGCGGGTGGTTCACCACTTTCGCGCCACCAGCGACCCGGCGGTGGTCGTGCTGCCCACGGGCAGCGGCAAGTCGCTGGTGATTGCCGAGCTGGCGAGGCTGGCCCGTGGGCGGGTGCTGGTACTGGCCCACGTTCGCGAGCTGGTGGAGCAGAACCACGCCAAGTACCAGGCCTATGGCCTGGTAGCGGATATCTTCAGCGCCGGGTTGAAGCGCAAGGAGGCCAGTCGGCAGGTGGTGTTTGGCTCGGTGCAGTCGGTGGTGCGCAACCTGGCGCAGTTCAACGACGCCAGCTTCACGCTGCTGGTAATCGACGAGTGCCATCGGGTGTCGTTGGAGGAGGATTCCAGCTACCGCCAGGTGATCGACCATCTGCAGCGCCACAACCCGCAGCTGAAGATTCTCGGCCTCACCGCCACGCCCTTTCGGCTGGGTCAGGGGTTTATCTATCACCGCCACTACCACGGCATGGTGCGCGGGGGAGAAAAGAGTTTCTTCACCGACTGCGTGTTCGAACAGCCGCTGCGCCTGATGGTCAAGCAGGGTTTTCTGGCCGCTCCTCGGCGGCTGGACATGGCCATTGAGGGGTACGACTTCTCGGCGCTTGCTCCCTCTTCCAGCGGGCTGTTTCGGGAAGAAGAGCTTAATCGGGTGGTGGCCGGAAGCCGTGCCACGCCGGGCATCATTGCCCAAGTGGTCGAGCAGGCGGCCGACTGCCAGGGCGTGATGATTTTTGCCGCGACGGTCGCCCACGCCGAAGAGATCATGGGGTATCTGCCTGCCGACCAATCCGCGCTGATCACCGGCGCAACGGCCTCCGCCGAGCGCACCGCGCTGATCGATGCGTTCAAGGCGCGCAAGCTCAAGTATCTGGTCAACGTGGCGGTATTGACCACCGGGTTCGATGCCCCACATGTGGATCTGATCGCGATCCTGCGCCCCACTGAGTCGGTGAGCCTCTATCAGCAGATCGTGGGGCGCGGACTGCGCCTCTCGCCGGGGAAGGAGGCGTGCCTGATCCTGGATTATGCAGGCAACCCCTGGGACCTCTATGCCCCTGAGGTAGGCGAGCCGCGTCCCGACAGCGATAGCGAGCCGGTGCAGGTCGAGTGCCCCGAGTGTGGGCATGCCAACCTGTTCTGGGGCAAGCGCGACGGCGAGCTGGTGATCGAGCATTTTGGCCGCCGCTGCCAGGGGCTGGTGGAGGACGACGCCGGACGCCGTAGCCAGTGCACCTTTCGCTTTCGCTTCAAGGTCTGCGATGCGTGCGGGGCAGAGAACGATATCGCTGCCCGCCGCTGCCATGGCTGCGAGAAGCTGCTGGTGGATGCCGATGACAAGCTCAAGGAGGCGCTGCGGCTCAAGGACGCCAAAGTGCTGCGGGTGAGCGGCATGCAGCTGGAGGCGACCACCAACGGGCGCGGCCTGCCGCGCCTCAAAGTGACCTACCATGACGAAGACGGTGCCAGCCTGAGTGAATGGTTTGCCCTGGAGACTGCCGCCCAGCGCCGCGCCTTTTATGCGGTCTTCTTGCGCGCCCACCTGCGCGCGCCGGGCGTGCGGTGGCAGCCAGCAACGCCAGACGACGTGGTGGCTGCCCAGTCCCGCCTGCGCCATCCCGACTTTGTGGTGGGCAGAAAGGTAGGCCGCCACTTTCAAATCCGCGACAAGCTGTTCGACTATCAGGGCCGCTATCGTAAAGCCGCCGAGGCGGCCGAGATGCCGCATTGATGGAGCGCTGTTACACTGCCGTTTTCAACTGACAAGGACTCGACCCGCGTGAGCGAGACGCCCAGCGCCGTGCCGGATCAAGACGAGATGCCCTCTGTGGTGGAGCCCACCGTGGAGGCCCTTGGGCGCCTGTTCGATGAGCCCATTACGCAGCTGCCGGAAGATCTCTATATTCCCCCCGAGGCGCTACGGGTCTTCCTGGAAGCGTTCGAGGGGCCGCTGGATCTGCTGCTGTATCTGATTCGTCGTCAGAATCTCGACATTCTGAGTATCAACGTGGCGGTGATCACCCATCAGTACATCGAGTACGTGGAGATGATGAAGGCCATGGAGATCGAGCTGGCCGGCGAGTACCTGTTGATGGCGGCCATGCTGGCCGAGATAAAATCACGCACGCTGCTGCCGCGCCCCCCCAAGGCGGAAGGCGAGGAAGAAGAGGACCCCCGGGCGGAGCTGATACGCCGCCTGCAGGAGTACGAGCGTCTCAAGGAGGCCGCTGAAGCGCTGGATGCCCTGCCCAGGGTGGGCCGGGACTGGTTCAGCGTGCAGGCGGGCCTGCCACCGCTGGAAACCCGCGTGATTCATCCCGATGTCGAGCTGGACGAACTGCTGGGCGCGCTGTCGGACATTCTCAAGCGGGCCGAGCTGGCTCAGGCCCACCAGATCAGCCGAGAGGTGCTCTCGACCCGGGAGCGCATGCTGAAGATCATGGAGCGCTTGCACGAAGATGGCACCCATGGGCGCTATACCCCCTTCGAAGCGCTGTTCTCCCTGGAGGAGGGGCGGGCGGGGGTCGTCGTGACGTTCATGGCCATTCTGGAGCTGGCCAAGGAGTCGATGATCGAAATCGTCCAGAACGCGCCGCTGTCGCCGATCCATGTGCGTGCTCGGCAGGCGGCGCTGGCCGATGAGGACGAGGACCCCTTTGCGCGGGAAAGTGATGACCCTGCAGACGAAGAGTCTGCCTTCGAACCTGACGAGGAGTCACGGTGAGAGACACCACGTTGGACGATATTGTCGAAGCCGCGCTGCTGGCGGCCGGAGAACCGCTGCCCGTGGAGCGGCTGGAGACGCTGTTTCTGGAGGATGAGTGCCCGTCTCGCAAGGCGCTGCGCGACGCCCTCGCGCGGTTGGCCCGGCGCCACGAGGACGGGGCGCTAGAACTGGTCGAAACGGCCTCGGGCTTTCAGCTGCGCATTCGCCCGCGGCTGTCGCACTGGGTGTCGCGGCTGTGGGATGAGCGCCCCCAGCGCTACTCGCGTGCCCTGCTGGAAACCCTGGCGCTGATTGCCTATCGCCAGCCGGTGACCCGGGGCGATATCGAGGAAGTGCGGGGCGTCAGCGTCAGCAGCTCGATCATTCGCACGCTGATGGAGCGGGGCTGGGTACGCATCGTCGGGCACCGCGACGTGCCGGGGCGTCCCGCCGTGTATGCCACGACGCGCAGCTTTCTGGACGACTTCGGGCTCAAGACGCTGGATGCCTTGCCGCCCATGCACACGCTGGTGGCCGCCGACGAAGCAGCATTGGCTGAGGAACCGCCCGCTGCGACGCATGTCGCACTGGACGAAGCCGTCGAAACCGTGCAGGATGCGCCACCCCAGCAAGATCAGAACACGTCGGCAGCGAGTGCCGACCCCCACGCCGAGACGGCGTTAACCCAGCCGCTGAGCTTTGCCGATCTGGAGGCACGGCTTGCGGCACGTGCCCAGCGTCGAGATGAGGACGCGGGCACGCAGACCAACGATGTGAGGTCAGACGACCATGAGTCAGAGTAACAACACCACGCCGCCCACCAGCGAAAAGCTGCAGAAAGTGCTGGCCCGGGCGGGCCTTGGCTCCCGCCGTGAAATGGAAACCGCGATTGCCGATGGCCGGGTGAAGGTGAACAGCCAGGTGGCCAAGCTGGGTGATCGCGTGGAAGCCCGCGACAAGGTCAGCTTCGATGACCGCCCGGTCACGCTGCGCCCGGAAGAAGAAGTGCCGCGTCGGGTCATCATGTACAACAAGCCGGAAGGCGAGCTGTGTACCCGCAAGGACCCGGAAGGCCGTCGCACGGTCTTCGAGCGTCTGCCGCGCCTGAAAGGCGAGCGCTGGATTGCCATCGGGCGGCTGGATATCAATACCAGCGGCCTGCTGCTGTTCACCACCGACGGTGAACTGGCCAACCGCTTGATGCACCCCTCCACCCAGGTGGAGCGTGAGTACGCGGTGCGGGTCATGGGCGACGTCAAGCGAGAGCATATCGTCGCCATGGTGGATGGCGTCATGCTGGAAGACGGCCCCGCCCGTTTCACCGACGTGCAGGAGTTTGGTGGCGAAGGCATCAACACCTGGTTCCACGTGGTGATTCTGGAAGGCCGCAACCGCGAAGTGCGCCGCTTGTGGGAGTCCCAGGGGCTCACCGTCAGCCGCCTGAAACGCGTGCGCTACGGTAATATCTTCCTCGACAAGCGTGCCAAGGCGGGCGAGTGGGTAGAGCTTTCCCAGGACGAAGTCGACGATCTGGCGACCCTGGCCCACCTGGAAACCCGCAAGGTGCCCGAGCTGACGCCGGACGAAAAAAACCGCTGGAGTCGCGACAAGCACAAGCGTCGCCCGGTTCAGGCCATGCGCAAGCCCAAGCGTCGTTAAGCGATGCTCGCCGCGCGGTGTGGGGACACCGAGCACCGCGCGGTTTTTTTAGACGAAAGACAAAAAAGGCTTGCTATTGTCGGGTGTGATCCGTACTATATGCATCCGTTCGGACGGGTCGTTAGCTCAGTTGGTAGAGCAGTTGACTTTTAATCAATTGGTCGTAGGTTCGAATCCTACACGACCCACCATTCGAACAGCGGCGATGTTACCAAGTGATACACTACGGTAACGCCGTACAGAGCGGCGAAAGCCCTCAGAAAAGCAGCAGGATTTGGGTCGTTAGCTCAGTTGGTAGAGCAGTTGACTTTTAATCAATTGGTCGTAGGTTCGAATCCTACACGACCCACCAAATTCAACGCCCCTGGTAGCTTGCTGCCAGGGGCGTTCTGCTATGCGCGTTCTGCCCTGGCGATGGGCAGGGTGCATCGGCAAACCGTGCCGCACTGCAGCGTGCGGTTCTGCTTGCAGCAGGCAATACTTGTCCACCACAATGGACCTGTAACGATGTGTGGATTTGGCTGTCGATCATGCTCGGCAGCGCTGGCCCGCAGTAGCAGGCCAGATCGGCAACCGGCGAGTGCGACAGACGCAGCGGCCAGTTGCCCCGAGGGCGGCGCATGCGGAGCGCATACGTCGCAACTGGTGTTTAACGGGGGGATTCCCTGTTCGTCACAGTGGTAGACACGATGACTATTCTGACTTCTCAAGTGGCGCTGGAGGCACCGCTTCCCAGCCCGTACTGCCCAACGCGCATCCCGGCGGAAGACGAAGCCCGCGTGGCTGAGATCAAACAGCTGCTCAAGGCCCACAACGCCGTTCTGGTGGCGCACTACTATACCGATGATGCCATTCAACAGCTGGCCGAAGAGACCGGTGGCTGTGTGGCAGACTCCCTCGAAATGGCCCGGTTTGGCGCTCGCCACGACGCCACTACTCTGGTGGTGGCCGGGGTACGCTTCATGGGCGAGACGGCCAAGATCCTCTCCCCGGAAAAGCGGGTGCTGATGCCCACCCTGGAGGCCACCTGCTCACTGGATATCGGCTGCCCCATCGACGAATTCAGCGCGTTCTGCGATGCCCACCCGGATCGCACGGTGGTGGTCTACGCCAACACTTCGGCGGCCGTCAAGGCGCGTGCCGACTGGGTCGTGACCTCCTCGATCGCCGTCGAGGTGATCGAGCACCTGCAGGCCAACGGGGAAAAAATTCTCTGGGCTCCCGACAAGCATCTGGGGGGCTACATCCAGAAAAAAACCGGCGCCGACATGCTGATGTGGGATGGTGCCTGCATCGTCCATGAGGAGTTCAAGGCCAAGGGTATCGAGGACCTGAAACGCCTGTACCCCGAGGCGGCCGTGCTGGTGCACCCGGAGTCGCCGGAGGCGGTCGTCAAGCTCGCCGATGTGGCCGGTTCGACCTCGCAATTGATCAAGGCGGCGCAAACGCTGCCCAACGACAAGCTGATCGTGGCCACCGACCGCGGCATCTTCTTCAAGATGCAGCAGGCCGTGCCGGGCAAGACGCTGTTCGAAGCGCCGACCGCAGGCAATGGGGCCACCTGCCGTAGCTGTGCCCACTGCCCGTGGATGGCGATGAACGCGCTGGATAACCTGGCGGGCGCGCTGCGCGAAGGCAGCGGCGAAATTTTCGTCGATGCGGCCTTGCGTCAGCAGGCGCTCAAGCCGCTGGAGCGGATGCTGAACTTCAACGCATAGGCTCTGCCTGGCGTGAATGTACAAGGCCCGGCGCCCTTTGGCGCCGGGCCTTGTCGTATTTGGCTGAGCGGTGGCTGGGCAGCGCGGCTAAAACCTTTCCAGCGCCTCTCGGTACTCGATGAACGCCTCGCGGCGCTGCTCGATGCGCGCCAGCGCCTGCTGGTCGTTCTCCTGCTGGGCAGCGTCTCTGGCGATGCCCAGTTGGCGAATACCGCTATCCATTCTGCCGGTGAGCTGCAAATGCTCGGCGCGGGCCAGGTGCCCCCAGGCATTGTGGCCACTGCGGCCAGCCGCTTCCGCCAGCAGGTTGAACCCCTGAGGGTTGTCCGGGTGGCGCGCCGTGACCTCTCGCAACAGCGTGTAGGCTGCCTGGGGGTCGCGCTGCAGTTGCGCTTCTGCCAGGGTGAGCTGGGCGGGTAGGTAGTTGGGCATCAGTCGCAGCAGCCGCTGACTGCGCTGGATGGCATCGTCGTAGCGCTGGGCCTGCAGGGCTACCTGGGCGGCCGAGGCGGGCAGCATGGCGTAATCCGGCAGCTCGCTGGCCAGCCGATCCAGGGTCTGGAGCGCCTGATCGGTCTGGCCGTTTTGCGCATCGATCAGGGCCGAGACGTAGCGCAGGGCGGGCTCCTCGGCGCCCTCTTGCGTGAGGCGAGAAGCTGCTTGTTGAGGGCTGTTACGATGAATGCTGAGCAGTGCCCGGGCGCGCATCATGTCGTACAGCGTGTCGCTGGTATAACGATTGGCGACGCTGAGCTGTGCTGCCCGTGCCTGAGCATCGCTCAAGCGGCTGTCGGAGACCGGGTGGGTCAGCAGAAATTCCGGGGGCGTGCCGCCCTGCAGGCGCGCCATGCGCTGCATGGCGCCAAACATGCGCACCATGGCTTCGGGGTCGTAACCGGCGGCGGCCATGGCTTGCAGGCCCACACGGTCGGCCTCCTGCTCGAAGCGCCGCGAGTAGCTGAGCTGGTCCTGAATCAGCGCCGCCTGGGAGCCCATGGCGGTGGCGATACCGGCATCGCCACCGCCGCTGGCGGCAATCAGCATGCCCGCCAGCATGGCGGCCATGGCGGGCAGTTGCGTTTGCTCCGCCCGAGCGCTGCCGCGCGCGTAGTGGCGTTGGGAGAGGTGCCCCAGCTCGTGGGCGATGACCGAAATGAACGCGCCTTCATCCTCGGCAAAGGCAAACAGCCCCGAGTTGATGCCCACCACGCCACCGGGCACGGCAAAGGCGTTGAGCGAGCGGTTATCGACCATTACCGTGGTCGTCTGCAGACTGCCCAGCTGGCTATGGGGTGCCAGCCTGGCCACCAGGCTTTCCAGGTAGTCGTTGACGATGGGGTCCTGCCACTGGGGTGCATGGGCCCTGAACTGGCGCAGCCAGGCACGGCCCAGGCGATACTCCTCGTTGCTCACTGAAGTGGAGGCGCCCCCCAGGGTGGGCAGCTGATAGTTGTCACTGCTCTGAGCAGGCGCGCTGAGGCCCACAGTGCCCAACAGTAGGGCCAGTGCGCAGGCCAAGTGTGGCGTAACAGTCTTAAGGTGCGCCATGGCATCCCTCGTGATGGTTCTCGATTCGCACGATCATTACGGTGGTGGATGTTGCAAACACAGGCTGTGACATTGATTCAGGCAAGGAAGTGCCGTTAAATCGAGACAGGCTGGTCATCGTCCGAACAGTGTATGCAACAATACCGTGGTTATGTAGCGGTGAACGGTTGTCGTTATGAATCGCTGTATGAATCGTTGTCTTATGGGTCGTTTCGTTATAGGTAAAAGCGCTTTCACTAGGGAGAGGGTATGTCTGAGCAAATAGCATCCGCGCTGGCCGAGGGGGTGCAGCCCGATGCAGTACTGGACGCTACCGGGCTGCACTGCCCGTTGCCGCTGTTGAAAGCCAAGCAGGCGCTGGCTGGCTTGTCTGCCGGGCAGCTGCTGGAGATTCGTGCCACCGATGCGGGCTCCTGGCGCGACGTCGCTTCCTTCGCCGAGCTGAGTGACCATCGGTTGGAAGCCAGAGCCCAGCAGGGCGAGATCTACGTGTTCTGGCTACGCAAAGCCGGGGTGGCTTGCTCATGACCATGCGCGCCATTCTCAGGAGCTGGATCGAACGCTATTTTTCCGATGAAGAAGCACTGGTTCTGCTGGTGGTGCTGATCGCAGGGTTGGCGGCCATCATCATGTTTGGACGCATGCTGGCGCCGTTCTTCACCTCATTGGTGCTGGCGTTTTTGCTGCAGGGGCTGGTCAACGGGCTGACTCGGCGAGGTGTGCCTCACCTGTTGGCGGTCATCATCGTGTTCGTGGCCTTCGTCAGCGTGTTGCTGACCATGGCGTTCATCCTGATGCCGTTGATATGGAACCAGCTGGTGGGGCTGGTGCAGGAGACGCCACGCATGTTTGCCACGGCGCAGATATGGCTGGATGAGCTGCAGACGCGCTTCCCCAACCTGGTCACGCCTGATCAGATGCAGAGCTGGATCGGGGTGGCCGGACGCGAGATCAGCCAGGTAGGGCAGCGCGCCTTGACGCTGTCGCTGTCGTCGCTGGGTAACGTGATGTCGCTGATCATCTACCTGGTGCTGGTGCCCATTCTGGTGTTTTTCATGCTCAAGGATCGCGAGGCGCTGGTGGGGTTTGCGCTCTCGCTGCTGCCGCAAAAGCGCTCGCTGTTGACGCGTATCTGGCAGGAGATGGATCGCCAGATCGCCAACTACATCCGTGGCAAGGCCATCGAAATCGTCATTGTCGGTACGGTCTCGTACCTGACCTTTGCCTTGTTTGGGCTGCCTTATACGGCGCTGTTGGCCGTGCTGGTGGGCTTTTCCGTGCTGGTGCCTTACATCGGTGCTGCGGTGGCCACCATTCCCGTGGCGGCGGTGGCGGTCTTCCACTTCGGCGTGAGCGAGCAGTTTGCCTACGTGCTGCTGGCCTACGGCATCATCCAGGCCCTGGATGGCAACGTGCTGGCGCCGGTGCTGTTTTCCGAGACCAATAACATCCACCCGGTCTCGATCATCGTGGCCGTGCTGTTCTTTGGCGGCATCTGGGGGTTTTGGGGGGTCTTTTTCGCCATTCCGTTGGCGACTCTGCTCAAGGCGCTGGTCTTTGCCTGGCCCAGAGGGCTGGAGGAGCATCAGGAGCTGCGTGAGCAGATAGAGCTGAAGGCCGATTGACGAGGGCTTGCCAAGTGGCACCGGATGCTGTCCCGGTGCCATGGCTCAACGAGCCTTCAGGGCCGGTTATTCGGCATGCAGTGCTTGAGCTGCTGCCAGCACCTCTTCCGCATGACCGGGCACCTTGACGCCACGCCACGCTTTGGCCAGCTTGCCGTCCTTGTCGATGAGAAACGTGCTGCGCTCGACGCCCAGGTGCTCCTTGCCGTACATCTTCTTCAGCTTGATGACGTCAAACAGCTGACAGACCGCTTCGTCCTTGTCCGAGATCAGCGCAAAATTGAAGTCCTGCTTCGCCTTGAAATTCTCCTGGGCGCGCAGGCCGTCTCGAGAAATGCCGATGACCACGGTGTTCGCGGCATCGAAGGCCGCCTTGCGATCACGAAAGTCGCCGCCTTCGGTGGTGCAGCCCGGTGTGCTGGCCTTGGGATAGAAAAATATCACCACCTGCTGGCCGCGCAGTTCGGACAGCGTAATGGTGGTGTCGCCAGTGGCGCTGGCCGAAAAGTCGGGAACGGGTTGGCCGATTTCGAGTGACATACAAGCTCCTCACAGATAGGGGTTCACCAAGATTACACGCATGCGCCGCCGTGCTGTCAAAGCGAATCGTTCTGGTTTGGCAAGTCTCGGTGGTAAACTCTACGTGCTTTACGCTGTACAGGCTCGAATCGCCTGAGTACCATTTGCTTTTTACAGGCGGGGTCATCGTGTCCTTCGAGGTATCCGCGCCGCGTCTTTTACTCGATCATTGACCATGCCACCCCGCTTGGCCGGTCGAGCTCCACTTTTTGCAGGTGAGGAAAATACGGATGATCACAGGCAGCATTGTCGCCCTGGCGACCCCGATGAAGGTCAATGGCGACATCGACTGGGAGGCGCTTCGTCGCCTGGTGAACTTCCATCTCGAGAACGGCACCGACGCTATCGTGGCCGCGGGCACCACTGGTGAGCCCACCACCATGTCGTTTGCCGAGCACTTCGATGTGATCCGCAGCGTCGTGGAAGAGGTCAATGGGCGTATCCCGGTCATTGCCGGTACCGGCGCGAATGCCACCTCCGAAGCGGTCGAGCTGGCGCGCTATGCCAGCGAAGTAGGCGCCGACTACTGCCTCTCCGTGTGCCCTTACTACAACAAGCCTACTCAGGAAGGCCTGTACCAGCACTTCAAGGCAGTGGCCAAGGGCAGCAAACTGCCGGTCATTCTTTATAACGTGCCGGGGCGCACCTGCTCGGATCTCTACAACGAAACCGTGATTCGTCTGGCCGAGGTGGACAACATCATCGGCTTGAAGGATGCCACCGGGAACCTTGAGCGCGCCGAGGATCTAATCTCTCGCCTGAAAGGCAGCGGCTTCATGCTCTACTCCGGTGACGATGCCACGGCCTGTGATTTCATGCTGATGGGCGGACATGGCGACATTTCGGTCACCGCCAATGTGGCGCCCAAGGCGATGCACGAGCTGTGTGTCGCCGCGGTGGCGGGGGATGCCGACAAGGCCCATCAGATCAATACGCGCCTGATGCCGCTGCATACCAATCTGGGTATCGAGTCCAACCCGATCCCCGTCAAATGGGCCCTGAACCGTATGGGGTACATGGAGCAGGGCATTCGCCTGCCGCTGACCTGGCTGTCCGAAAAGTATCACGGTACGGTAAACGAAGCGCTGCAACTGGCGGGTGTGATCAAGGAGTAACCCCAGGCGCTGCGAACGCATTTGCTACCCGGTGACAACGTGCCTTGCCGGGTAAATGACCTGTTGACTGTTAAGGTGGCTTGATGAGCTCTGTGCTAGAAAAACGTGCGCTGAAATGGATTCCGCTGGCGCTGGCCGCAACCGTCACGCTGGCGGGCTGCGCGCGTGACGGTTACTACCACGACCGCAACCTGGACTACACCGAAGCCGCCCCAGCGCCGCCTCTCGTTTTGCCGGAAACGCGCAATGCTCAGCGTTATCGTGATGCCATGCCGATTCCTCAGGCGGGTCTTCAAGGTGCTCGTGTCGATGAAGCAGCGCGTATTGGGCCTCCTCAGTCGCTGGCACTGGGCAGTGGGCTGGAGCCTGAGTACGTCGAGCGTCGCCAGGCGGGTGATCAGGTCTGGTTGGTAGTCGCGGCGGATACGGGCGCGGTATGGCCGCAGCTCGAGGCATTCGTGCGCAGTCGCCAGCTGGGCGTTCAGGAAAGCAGCGCTACTCAGGGCGTCATCGTCACGCCTCAAGCCACGTTGCGCTTGCAGAGCGCATTGCGTGCCGGCAGCAGCGAAGTGCGCTGCGAGCAGGGTGGCCAGAGTGTCGAGAGCTGTGTGGCCGCGTTGGAGCAGTATCTCGGTGCGCGTAGCGCAACGGCCAGCGCATCCTCCTGGACCGCTCAACGTCTTGCCAGTGAGCAAACGTTGCAAATGCGTCAGCAGGGCGATGAGTGGGAAGTTCTGATTCCGCAGCCCATCGAGCGCGTGTGGGCCGAAATGAACCACTACCTGGCACTGGACTTCACTCAGGAAGGCCAGCGTGACCTGCTTGAGGCCTCGGCGGATGACTACGAGTTCCTAGTCGAGTACATGACCGAGACCGAGCGTGGGCGTAACCCGCTGCAGATCGTGTTCAGCCAGGACGTGCGCCGCATGTCTCAGAATATTCGCCTCGTGCTCCAGCCGGAGGGCAACCAGACCGTGCTGCGCGCCATCAATGCCAGCGAGCGTGGATTCAGCGCTGATGACCAGCGCGAGTTGCTTGAGCGTGTCTCCGGCTACTTACGTTAACTCTTAGACCTCGATTTTAGACGGAGCCCCCATGGAAAAGCGCCAG
Organism: Halomonas sp. NyZ770; assembly: GCF_020616575.1. NCBI lineage: Bacteria > Pseudomonadati > Pseudomonadota > Gammaproteobacteria > Oceanospirillales > Halomonadaceae > Halomonas > Halomonas sp. NyZ770. The sequence continues at coordinate 667,911 of NZ_CP085143.1, forward strand.
GAACTCTACGCCGGTAAGGCAAAATCCGTATATACCACTGACGACCCTGACTTGTTGGTACTGCACTTTCGTGACGATACCAGTGCCTTCGATGGCAAGAAGAAAGAGGCGCTCGCCCGTAAAGGCATGGTGAACAACATCTTCAATGCCTACATCATGCAGCGTCTGGAAGAGGGCGGCATTCCCACCCACTTCGAAAAGCAGATTTCCGATACCGAAAGTCTGGTCAAGAAGATGGACATGATCCCCGTCGAGTGTGTGGTGCGTAATATCGCTGCGGGTGGACTGGTGAAGCGTCTGGGCGTGGAGGAGGGCATTGCGCTCAATCCGCCTACCTTCGAACTGTTCCTGAAGAACGACGAGAAGGGCGACCCGATGATCAACGAGTCGCTGGCTGAAACCTTTGGCTGGGCCACGCCGGAACAGCTGAGCAAGATGAAGGCGCTCACCTTCAAGGTGAACCACATCCTCAAGCAGCTGTTCGCCGAGGGCGACATGCTGCTGGTGGACTACAAGCTGGAGTTCGGTCTCTTCAAGGGCGAAGTCGTGCTGGGCGACGAGTTCTCCCCGGATGGCTGCCGCCTGTGGGATGCCAATACCCGTGAGAAGCTCGATAAGGACCGCTTCCGTCAGGGGTTGGGCGGGGTCATCGAGGCCTATGAAGAAGTCGGCCGTCGCCTGGGTATCACCTTCCCCGCCTGATCCGTCAGGCTTGCTATGGGGCTGCTCGCTGGCGCCATGGTCACTTGCGGTCTTCGGGCTCTATCGCCACCACCTCCAGGGTGGTGGTGTCGTTTTCGGCGGCGGTCAGCGCCCGAAAGCGCACATCGACATTGCGCAGGCGCACCCCGTAAAGACGTTCGGCCTGTCCGCCCCGCTGATAGGCGGGGCGTGGGTCTTGGCCAAGCACCTGCTCGATCAGCGCCCGCAGCGACGCGCCATCTTGCCGCTCGGACAGTACGCCGTGAGCCTCTGGCGAGAACACCACGGCCACCGTTTCCGGCGGTTGGGGGGCAAATCCCGCCTGAGCGCTGGGGACGGCCTCTGCCCAGGGCAGGTAGGGCTTGATGTCCACCACGGGGGTGCCGCTGACCAGATCACAGCCCGCCAGGTGAAGCGTTACGCCGGGCCCGGTGTCGATGCCGGAGAGTGCGACCAGCGACAACCCCAGCCGATTGGGGCGATGGGTGCTGCGGCTGGCGAAGACGCCCACTTTGCGGTTCCCCCCCAGTCTGGGCGGGCGTACCAGGGGCGACCAGCGCTCGGGACTTTGGTGAAAGATGAACGATACCCACAGGTGGCTGAAGTCTTCCAGTCCGCGCACGGTCAGTGGGTCGTCGAAAGGGTGGGCCAGTACCAGGCGAGCATTGGCGGCCGGGGCCAGGCCAGGCTGGCGAGGCACGCCGAACTTGTCCGGGTAGTCGCTGATGATATGGCCAATGGGCGTGATCGAAAACGGCCCGAGGCCCCGAGGATCGTGCATGGCACTCCCTTTTGCGTGTGAGCGCACTGTTGCGTGGTGACATGGCGCCGCACGTTCGATGAATTCAAGCTCGGCTGGCATGGGTTGCCCGCCAGGGCGATGAGTATAGACTAGCCAACGGAACCGACACAGCGCTGCGCTTGACGGCCAGCGTCATCCCATTGAGGCAACGCATGTCAAACATCGACCCTTCTTCACCGGCGGCCACGCCAACGGCTCGCGTCACGTATCGCGCGGCGCTGGCCAAGGACGCCGCCGACCAGGCCGAGGTGTTCTATCACGCCGTCATGCAAGGCGCGGCCAATCATTATGGGCTGGCCGAGCGGCGTGCCTGGGCGCAAGCACTGCCCCGTGAAGCCACTGCCTGGGCGGCGCGTCAGGCGCTCTACACGACGCTGGTGGCCGCCTGCGATGGCCGCTGCGTTGGCTTTCTCGAGCTGGACGTGAGCGGCGGGCGCATTGAAACGCTCTATGTCTGGCCATCACTGGCGGGGCGTGGCATCGGCACCACGCTGTTGATCCATGCCGAGCGCATTCTGCTGGAGCATGGCGTTTCGCAGGTAGATATCGAAGCCAGCCGGATGCTGCTCGAACGACTGCAGCGCCGTGGCTACGATAACCTCGGCGAGCAGTGGGTCGAGCGCAGCGGTGAAATGCTTCAACGCTACCGGCTGGTGAAGCAGCTCAGCGCGGTGGAAACCTGACGATCAAACGTTGAAGGTCTGGAGGATGCGCATCGACAGGTCGACGGAGGCCACATCCTTGGTGAGCGCGCCGCTGGAAATGCAGTCCACCCCTGTGTCGGCAATGGCTTTCAGCGTCGTGTCATCGACGTTGCCGGAGGCTTCCAGGGTGGCGCGTCCCCCATTGATCTCTACCGCTACGTGCAGGTCTTCGATGTCGAAATTGTCCAGCATGACGATATCGGCACCCGCTGCCAGCGCCTGGTCCAGCTCTTCGAAGGTTTCGACTTCCACTTCCACCGGTACGTCGCTGGCCAGTTTGCGGGCCTGCGCCACGGCGGCCTGAATGCCACCACAGGCCGCGATGTGATTCTCCTTGATCAAGAAGGCATCCCACAGGCCCAGGCGGTGATTATGGCCACCGCCGCAGCTGACCGCATACTTTTGTGCCAAGCGTAGCCCCGGCAGCGTTTTGCGGGTGTCCAGCAGGCGTACGCCGGTGCCTTCGATCAGGTCTACATAGCGGCGAGTGGCGGTGGCCGTGGCAGACAGCGTCTGCAGAATGTTCAGCGCGGCGCGCTCGCCGGTCAGCAGGCTGCGGGCGGGGCCTTCGAGCTCCAGAAAACACTGCTGGGCCTCCAGCATGTCGCCATCGCTGGCCTGCCAGCGCAGCGTGACGCGCTCGTCCAGACAGCGGAAAATTTCCTCGACCCAGGCAACGCCACAGAGTACCGCCGGTTCGCGGGTGATCACCTTGGCGGTGGCCCACTGGTTCTCAGGGATCAGCTGTGCGGTGATGTCCCCGGTGCCCAGGTCTTCCGCCAGCCAGCGGGGAACGCAGGTGCGAATCTCTTCATCAAGCGCGGTTTGATAATGCATAGCAGTGGGTTCTCGAAGCGTGATCTTGGGTGAAAGGCATTATAGTGAAACACAACGCGAACGTAGAGGAGCAAGTAAGCCGAATGAACCAACTCGCATCCCGCGGCCAGTGGGCCAAGGCTCGGCAGGTCGTGTCACCCAACCAGGATGCGCGGCCCGAGCACGAAGTGTCGCTGCTGTTGCTTCACGCGATCAGCCTGCCCCCCGGGCAATTCTCGGGTCACGCCATCGAGGCGCTGTTCACCAATCGGCTGGTGCCCGACGCACACCCTTTCTTCGCCACGATTGCGCACCTGCGGGTGTCGGCGCACCTGTTGATTCGCCGCGATGGCGAGTGCGTTCAGTTCGTCGACGTCGACCAGCGCGCCTGGCACGCCGGGCAATCGCGCTGGTGGGACCCGGCTGCGCAGGCATGGCGGACACGCTTGAACGATTTCTCCGTGGGAATCGAGCTGGAGGGCGATGACCAGACACCGTTCAGCGAGGCGCAGTATGCGTCACTGGTCAAGGCCACGCACTGGCTGATGGCGCGTTACCCGGCGTTGACCGCTGAGCGGATCACCAGCCATGCCCATGTAGCACCTTTGCGCAAGACCGACCCCGGGCCCGCCTTCGACTGGGCCTATTTCCGCCAGCGCTTGATGGCGGCCACCCATGACACGGTTAAACGTGGCGAATAAGTGGTTCTTTTAGCAACAAATGAAACGGTAGTTTGGTTACACGAAGGTATCCTAAGTCGTAGCGACCAAGGTCCTATAAAGCGCTTATGTTGCAGTGCAATAGTTTGTTTTCGATGGCTTTTTGCGGCGTGCCGGAATTGGCAGCGTGGCGACTTTGCGGTATCTTCGCATATACAAAAGGCTAATTTTTACCAAATACCTGTAGCTTAACTACATTCATGAAAGCGTAGCTCATTGAATGTAGGGTGAAAATCCCCTGCTCGATGCATCGCGTCGGCTATTCACAGGCCTGTGGTGGCCAAACACCGCAGCCGCCCCAGGCCCGAAGGGTTGGCGGGGCTCATTGTCATTTATCGTCATTCGGAGAGACCTCTATGAGTCTGGAGACAAGAGAAGATCTCGATCCGGTCGAAACCACGGAGTGGCTGGAATCCCTGGAATCGGTACTGGATCGTGAGGGCGAAGATCGCGCCCGCTACCTGATGACCCGCTTGGCGGATCGCCTGCGCCGGGACGGGATGAAGGTGCCCTTCTCGGTGACAACCCCCCACCGCAACACGATACCGGTTCATCGCGAAGCCCCGATGCCTGGCGATCTGTTCATGGAGCGTCGTATTCGCTCCCTGATCCGTTACAACGCCATTGCTCAGGTCATTCGTAACAACCGTGCCAATCCTGGGCTGGGTGGTCACATTGCAAGTTTCATGTCGTCGGCCACGCTGTACGATGTGGGCTTCAACCACTTCTTCCGCGCCCCCAAGGGTGATTTCGAAGGCGACCTGATCTATATCCAGGGCCACGTGGCACCGGGTATCTACGCGCGTTCCTACCTGGAAGGCCGTCTGACCGAAGAGCAGATGGACAAGTTCCGCCGTGAAGTGGATGGTGACGGCCTGTCGTCTTACCCCCACCCCTGGCTGATGCCTGACTACTGGCAGTTCCCCACGGTATCCATGGGTCTTGGCCCGATTCAGGCCATCTATCAGGCTCACGTGATGAAGTACCTGCATCACCGTGAACTGAAAGACATGAAAGACCGCAAGATCTGGTGCTTCATGGGCGACGGCGAGTGCGACGAGCCGGAATCGCTGGGTGCCATCTCGCTGGCTGGCCGCGAAAATCTGGACAACCTGATCTTCGTCATCAACTGCAACCTGCAGCGTCTGGACGGCCCGGTACGCGGCAACTCCCGCGTCATGGACGAGTTCGAAGGCGTCTTCCGCGGTGCCGGCTGGAACGTCATCAAGGTGGTGTGGGGTCGTCACTGGGATCCGCTGTTCGAGAAGGACAAGAAAGGCATCCTTCAGAAGCGCATGGACGAAGCGGTCGACGGCGAGTACCAGAACTACAAGGCCAACGGTGGCGCTTACACCCGCGAGCATTTCTTCGGCAAGTACCCGGAAACCGAAGCGATGGTCAAGGACCTCACCGACGAAGACATCTGGAAGCTCAACCGTGGCGGTCACGACCCGTTCAAGGTCTATGCGGCCTATCACGAGGCGGTCAACACCACCAACGGCAAGCCCACGGTGATCCTGGCGCATACCGTCAAAGGTTACGGTATGGGTAGCGGCGATGGCGAAGCGGCCAACGAAGCGCACCAGGTCAAGAGCATGGAATACGAAGCGCTGAAGAAATTCCGCGACCGCTTCGGCATTCCGCTGACCGACGAACAGCTCAAGGAAGTCCCGTACTACAAGCCGGAAGAAGACTCTCCCGAGCTCAAGTACATGCACCTGCAGCGCGAGCGTCTCAACGGCTACCTGCCGAGCCGCCGCAGCGATTTCGAAGCGCTGGAAATCCCCAGCCTGGAAGACAAGACGTTTGCTTCCCAGATGGGCGGTTCCAAAGGCCGCGAAATCTCTACCACCATGGCCTTCGTGCGTATCCTGAACGGCCTGGTGAAGGACAAGCAGCTGGGCAAGCAGGTCGTACCGATCATCCCCGACGAAGCGCGTACCTTCGGTATGGAAGGCATGTTCCGTCAGCTGGGTATCTACACCTCGGAAGGTCAGAAGTACGAGCCGGTCGATAAAGGCCAGATCATGTACTACCGCGAGGACCAGAAAGGTCAGGTTCTCGAAGAGGGTATCTCCGAAGCTGGCGCCATGTCCGCGTGGATTGCGGCCGCCACTTCCTACAGCAACAACAACGTCACGCTGCTGCCGTTCTACATCTACTACTCGATGTTCGGCTTCCAGCGTATCGGTGACCTGGCCTGGGCCGCAGGCGACCTGCAGGCACGCGGCTTCATGGTCGGCGGTACCGCCGGGCGCACCACGCTGAACGGCGAAGGTCTGCAGCACCAGGATGGTCACAGCCTGATCCAGGCGTCTACCATCCCCAACTGCCGCAGCTACGACCCGACTTATGCTCACGAAGTCTCGGTCATCGTGCAGGATGGTCTGAAGCGCATGTTCACGGACAAAGAGAACTGCTTCTACTACCTCACCGTCATGAACGAGAACTACGAGCACCCCGAGCTGGAGAACGTCCCCGCCGACGATATCGTCAAGGGCATGTATCTGCTCAAGGAAACTCAGGGTGACAAAGGCCGCGTTCAGCTGCTGGGGTCGGGCACCATCCTGCGTGAAGTCGAAGCCGCTGCCGAGCTGCTGACCAACGACTGGGGCATCGGGGCCGATATCTGGAGCGTCACCAGCTTCAACGAGCTGCGCCGCGAAGCGCTGCTGCTGGAGCGCGAAGCCTTCCTGAACCCGGACGCCGAGGCCAGCAAGCCTCACGTGACCCAGTGCCTGGAAGGTCGTGATGGCCCGGTGATTGCCTCTACCGACTACATGAAGCTGTATGCGGACCAGGTACGCGCCTGGGTACCCAACGACTACACCGTGTTGGGCACCGATGGCTTTGGCCGTTCCGATACCCGTGAGAAGCTGCGCTACTTCTTCGAAGTGGATCGCTACTTCGTGACCGTTGCGGCGCTGCGCGCCCTGGCCGATCGCGGTGAAATTGATCGCAAGCACGTTGGCGAAGCGCTGAAGAAGTACGGCATCGATGCCAACAAGCCCAACCCGCTGACCAGCTAAACCGCTGCCCGGCGGGCCACTGCCCGCCGGCTCGATCCGATTTGGAAGGAGCGCGACCTTGAGTAGCGAAATCATCAAAGTTCCCGATATCGGTGGCGATACCGATGTCGAAATCATCGAGATTGCGGTGTCAGAAGGCGATGTCATTGAAGCGGAAGACACCCTGATCACTCTGGAATCCGACAAAGCCAGCATGGATGTACCGGCCCCGAAAGGCGGCAAGGTGGTCAAAGTGTTGGTGAAAGAGGGCGACAAGGTCTCCGAGGGAGACGACATCGTCGAGCTGGAAGTGGAAGGCGGCAGCGATGCCGAACCGGAAGCCAAGGCTGACAGTGCCGCCGAGGAAGCGCCTGCGCCCAAGCAGGAAGAGGCCCCTGCACCGGCAGCGAAAAAAGCCAGCGGTGGCAAGCAGACCGTTGATATCAAGGTGCCTGACCTGGGTGGTTCCGACAACGTCGAGATCATCGAAGTGGCCGTTGGCGAAGGCGACGACGTCAACGCCGAAGACACGCTGATCACGCTGGAGTCCGACAAGGCTTCCATGGACGTGCCCAGCCCGCATAGCGGAAAAATCGTCTCCTTGACCGTCAAGGAAGGCGATACCGTGTCGGAAGGCGATGTCATCGGCAAGATGGAAATCGCCGGTGGCGATGACGCTGCCGACGAAGAGCTTGCCAAGGCCGAACAGCCTGCCCCTGCCAGCGAGCCCGCCGAAGAAGAAGCGGCTGAAGAAGAGAGTGGCAGCGGTGAGCCAGAGCGCAAGGAGATCCGCGTGCCGGATCTTTCCGGCTCTGCAGACGTGCCCATCATCGAGATTGGCGTGTCGGTAGGCGACGAAGTCGACGTCGAAGACCCGCTGATCACCCTGGAGTCCGACAAGGCTTCCATGGACGTGCCCAGCCCTTACAAGGGCAAACTCGTCGAGCTGACCGTCAAGGAAGGCGATACCGTCTCCGAAGGCGACGTGATTGGCTACATGGAAGTGGCGGGCGCCAAGAAGGCCGCGCCGAAGAAAGCGGCGCCTGAAAAGGCATCGCAAAGCAGTGCCAGCCCGGCCAGCGCCAAGCCTGCGGCCAGTGGCGGCACGCCGAGCCCAGAAGCGCAAATGGCAGCGCACAAGCCCCGTGACGGCAAGCTGGTACATGCTGGCCCGGCGGTACGCATGCTGGCCCGCGAACTGGGTGTCGACCTGGGGCTGGTGAAGCCCAGCGGCCCGAAAGAGCGCGTGCTCAAGGAAGACGTGCAGGCCTACGTCAAGCAGGTGATGGCCAACCAGGGCAGCGCCCAGGCCGCCGCACCGGCAGCGTCAGGTGGCGCGGGTATTCCTGCCGTGCCGGAAGTCGACTTCAGCCAGTTCGGTGAAGTGGAAGAGAAGCCGATGGGCCGCCTGCTCAAGATGGGTGCGACCAATCTGCATCGCAGCTGGCTCAACGTGCCTCACGTCACCCAGTTCGACGAAGCCGATATCACCGAGCTGGAAGACTTCCGCAAGGCGATGAAGGCCGAGGCCGAAGCCCAGGGTGCGAAGCTCACGCCGCTGCCGTTTTTGGTCAAGGCGTGTGCCTTTGCACTGCGCAAGTACCCGCAGTTCAACGTCAGCCTGAAAGGCGACGGCGATACGCTGGTCTGGAAGAAGTACGTGCATATCGGTATCGCGGTGGATACGCCGGATGGCCTGATGGTGCCCGTACTGCGCGATGCCGACAAGAAGTCCTTGATCGAGATCGCCAAGGAAATGGCAGAGCTGGGCAAGAAAGCGCAGACCAAGAAGCTCAAGCGCGACGAGATGACCGGTGGCTGCTTCACCATTTCGAGCCTGGGCTCGATCGGTGGCACGGCCTTCACGCCTATCGTCAATGCGCCTGAAGTGGCGATCCTGGGCGTGTCGAAAGCGCAAATGAAGCCGGTGTGGGATGGCAGTGCCTTCCAGCCGCGCTTGATGATGCCGCTGTCGCTCTCCTATGACCACCGGGCGATCAACGGTGCCGATGCGGCACGCTTTACTGCCTTCCTGGCAGACGTGCTCACCGATATTCGTCGTCTGTTGCTGTAATCAGACCACGAGCAAGCCACAAGCGGCGCCCCTATGGGCGCCGCTTGTGTTTCTGTGGCGTCAGCAGAAAACCAGCGTGACCAAAGTACTAGCCATCGCCACTTTGCTGTTTTCGCTTGAAAAAACGCAAAATAATCGGCCTTTCAGGCTTTTGGGGAGTTGTGTCGCCTGAACGGCACGGTTATTGTCGATTCATTGATTTATTCGATCACCACCAATCAAGTACGAACATTCAAGGAGCAGTGCCATGCGTTTAATCCTGTTGGGTGCCCCCGGCGCGGGGAAGGGGACTCAAGCTCAGTTTATTTGTGAGCAGTTCAAGATTCCCCAAATTTCCACCGGGGATATGCTGCGCACCGCCATCAAGGACGGCACTGAGCTGGGTCTCAAGGTCAAGGAGATCATGAACAGTGGTGGGCTGGTGTCCGACGAGATCATCATCGACCTGGTCAAGGAGCGCATCAGCCAGCCGGACTGCGCCAACGGTTTCCTGTTTGACGGATTCCCCCGCACCATTCCTCAGGCCGATGCCATGAAAGAAGGCGGCGTGAAGCTCGATCACGTGCTGGAAATCGCCGTGCCGGACGAAGAGATCGTCAGCCGCCTGGCCGGACGTCGCGTTCACCCCGCCTCGGGCCGTGTTTACCACATCGAACACAATCCGCCCAAAGAGCCGGGCAAGGACGATGTCACCGGAGAAGCCCTGATCCAGCGGGAAGACGATCAGGAGTCTACCGTGCGCAACCGCCTGTCGGTGTACCACGACCAAACGGCTCCGCTGGTGGACTACTACCAGCAGTGGGCCAAAGAGGACCCGTCTGCGGCACCCCAATACCACCGCGTGGAAGGAGTGGGCAGCGTGGCCGATATCACCCGCCAGGTGAAAGAAGCGCTGAACTGAGCCTGGTAACAGACTGCTCGAATGACGATGGCCCGCAGGTTCCCTGCGGGCCATCGTCGTCAAGGCCGCCAGGCGGTATACTGGCGGCCTATTTATTTCGGAGTGCAACACGGTTATGTCGTCGCGATATCTTCTGGCATTGGATGCCTCCTCCAGTGCCTGCTCGGCCGCGCTGCTGCGTCAGGAGAATGATCAGTCCGAGTGTCTGGCGCGTTACGAAATGACGCCGCGCGCCCATACCAAACGCTTGATGCCGATGGTCGACGAGCTGCTGGCTACCGCTGCCATTGCGCCCGGGCAGCTGGACGCCGTCGCGTTTGGCCGTGGGCCGGGCTCCTTTACCGGCCTGCGCATTGCCGCCGGGGCGGCCCAGGGGTTGGCCTTCGGCCTGGAGCGCCCTCTACTGGGCATCTCGACGTTGGAGGCCCTGGCCCTGCAGGTGCATCGCCGTTATCACTTTCGCCATGTGGTGACTGCGCTGGATGCCCGAATGGGTGAAATTTACGTGGCCAGCTGGCACTGCCTGAATGACGTGGTCAGCCCGCAAAGCGATGAGCGAGTACTGGCCCCAGGCGCTTTTAGACTGCCATCCGATGAAACCGACTGGGTCGGAGTCGGCTCGGGCTTTGCGCTTTGGGACGCTTTCGATGTAGGAGTGCATGTGGGCATGACCCAGCACCTCAGCGACGACCTGGAGCCGCGCGCCGAAGAGATGGCCTGGCTGGCCGCGCGGGACCTGGACGCGGGGTTGGGTGTCGCCGCCCATGAAGCGCAGCCCGTCTACCTGCGTAACGACGTGGCCTGGAAAAAGCCGGCATGAGCCCGGCGCGCCCACTGATAGCGCTGCCCGCCGGGCTGACGCTGGAAGAGCGCGATGGCCGATTGGCGCTGGTCGGCGACGAGCGCCAGTACGGCAAGCCCTTGAGCGTCGATTTCGTGTCCGGCAAGGCGGCCCATCGGCGTCAGTTCGGCGGTGGGCGCGGCCAGCTGGTGGCCAAGGCGTGCGGGCTTTCCAAAGGCGTGACGCCGAGCATCGTGGACGCCACTGCAGGGCTCGGGCGTGACGCGTTCGTGTTGGCCAGCCTGGGTGCCGAGGTGCTGTTGGTCGAGCGCGTACAGGCCATTGCCGCGCTGCTGGAGGATGGCCTGGCCCGGGCGGCCAGGGACGCCGAGACGGCGCCCATCACCGCGCGCATGCAGCTGCGTCATGGGGATGCCTGTGAGGCGCTGGCGGCGCTGGTGGCCAGCGCCGCGTTCACCCCGCAGGTCGTGCACCTGGACCCCATGTTTCCCCATCGCGAGAAATCGGCGCTGGTGAAGAAGGAAATGCGCCTGTTTCGTGAACTGGCCGGGGAGGACTATGACGCCCCGCGCCTGCTGGAAGCGGCGCTGACGGTGGCCACTCACCGGGTGGTGGTCAAGCGCCCCCGTAAAGCGCCGCCTATTGCTGGCCCTGCGCCGCAGCATACAATCGAAGGCAAAACCAGCCGCTATGACCTGTACGTTCACCGCTCCTTGAGCCGCTGAGGCGGCCTGCAGGCATGGCGCAAGAGAAGGAGTCTCTATGCAGTACGCGTGGCGAGAAGGTAACCGTGTGGCGCTTCTGCCGGAAGCATCGCGCTTTCTGCCAGCCATGTTCGACGCCGTCCATCAGGCCCAGCACTATGTTTTCGTAGAGCTTTACCTGATGGAGTCGGGGGAGTTGGCCGACCAGATGATCGATGTGCTGGTGGCTGCGGCCGAGCGTGGCGTGCAGGTGTATGTACTGCTGGATGGCTATGGCGCCATGGGGCTGGACCGCGAAGATCGTGAGCGGCTGCAGGCGGCAGGTGTGGCCTTGCAGCTGTTCAACCCGATTGGCTTCCACTCGCTGGCACGCAACCTGAGCCGTGACCATCGCAAGATCGTGGTGGTGGATGGCGAGGTAGCCTTCACGGGCGGGTTTGGCGCGGTGGATGAATTCCTGGAGGCCTGGTACGAAATCGCCGCCCGGGTCGAAGGGCCCGTGGTGGCCGACTGGGAGGCGCTGTTTCGTCGCTTGTGGCGTTCGCGGCTGACCCGCTATGCGTCCCCGCAAGGGCCGCGTCTGGCACTGCCGGAGGTGCGGGTAGCCGAGCCGCACGAAGAGGGCGTCAGGGGCAGGGTCATCTCGGGTCGTGGCTATCGCTACCAGGCCATTCGGCACTCACTCTACGCGCGGGTCCACCAGTCTCGCCAACGGCTGTGGCTATGTACGCCCTATTTCGTGCCGACCTTTTCGCTGCGTCGGCGGCTGGTGCGCGCGGCCCGGCGCGGGGTGGACGTTCGCCTGCTGCTACCCGGTGCCAAGCATGACCACCCCGGCGTGCGTTACGCAGGCCAACGCTTTTACCACAGCTTGCTGAAAGCAGGCGTGCGCATCTTCGAATTCAAGCCAACCTTCATTCATGCCAAGTTCGTGCTGGCCGACGACTGGGTGAGCCTGGGCTCCTGCAACTTTGACCACTGGAACCTGCACTGGAACCTGGAAGCCAACCAGGAGGTGGAGGATGCTGCCTTCGCCAGCGACGTGCGCGAGCTGTTCGAGCGCAACTTTGCTGCCAGTGACGAGGTAGATGCCCAAGCCTGGGCCGCGCGGCCCTGGTGGCAGCGCGCCCGGGAGTGGGTATATGGCGCGCTGGATGGCCTGGTGACGCGGCTCAAGTAGCGGCTACTTGCGCTTTTTGACCTTGGCAGGGGTTTTCTTGCGGGGCTTGGGTTTGGGCGTTTCCGGGGGCACGCGGTAGTGCAGGTAGAGGTCGAGCACCAGTTCGGGCAGCTGGGCCACCAGCGCTTCCTGATTGGCCTGGTCGCTGGCCATCTCGGCCATGTCGGGTTCGTCGTCAAACAGACCCGAGAGCAGCATGAAGGGCAGCAGCAGGGTGGCCGCAGCCTCTTCGTCTTCCTGGAACCAGGCGCTTTCGTCGCTGAACACGCCTTCCATGAAGCCTGCGCACCAGTCGCCGATGGGCGTCTCTTCGGCGGGCAGGCCATCCAGGGTCAGCTCGAAGGGCAGCTCCGGCAGGCCGCCTTGCTCCAGCACCGCCATGGCGTTATCACGCAGCAGGCAGAGGAGGTGCGTGACCTCGTCGCGTTCAGCGTCGTCCTGGTAGTTGGGCTCGCCCTGAAAGAGCTCGGCAAGCCACGCGTCGCGGGGCTGTTCGCTGGGCGCCACGGCCAGGGCCACCAGGAAGCCATGGGCCGAGATCAGGTCCAGGGCATCTTCGCCCACGCGGTCCGAATCGAGAAAATCGTCCAGCCTGTCCAGCTGCTCATCTTCCAGCAGCGGCTGGGGAGGCACGCTGTCGGAAGCGGTTGCGGGGGGCTCGTTGTTGCGCTCTGCCATGAAAAGCCTCATCGGGTATCTTGAATCGAACAACATCTTGACGGTTAGTTTATCACTAATGAACACCACACCACTGCCTTCCTGGCCTGCTGATGAGCTGGAAGCGTTGTCACCACCCGCGCTGGCTTCCGCCGCCCGTGAACGGGTCGCGGAAGCGCTGGCCCGCTGTCGGGAAGTGTATCCGACGCTACCGACTCCCGGCGTCTGGTTCGACCTGAAGGGCGCAGGGGCTGGGCAGGCCCACTGGGGCCGGCAAGGGCTGCGCTTCAATCCCGTGCTGATGGCGGCCAACCGCATGGCCTTCTTCGACGAGGTGATCCCCCATGAAATGGCCCACTGGCTGGTCTTTCACTTGGCCAACGGCACCCGTTTGAAACCCCATGGCCGGGAGTGGCAGACCGTCATGCGTGACCTGTTTGGGCTGGAACCCCGGGTTACCCACCGTTTCGATATCGGGCAAGCGCAGTCGCGGCCCTACCGCTACCAGTGCGCCTGCCAGACCCACGCTTTTACGGCCAGACGTCATGCCTTAGTGGTAAAAGGGCAGCGATATCGCTGCCGACATTGTCATCAGACCTTGGTCTACAGTACTTGATGAATCCCGGAAATATGTTTTAAGTGTATGTTTTTTAAAATAAAAATGTTAATACCAATGTCTAAGGGGAAGCCGTCATCGGGAGGTTTATGCTAGGTAAAGATTAGCCGGGTCGGTGCCACCAATAACAAGACCGACACAACTTCCACGAGAGTGCATTTTCACGGACAGAGGCAATTTCATGAGCGAGCATCAGAACGTCTATCCAGTGCGCGATAGCATCGCAGCCAAGGCATGGGCCGACAAAGACAAGTATGCGGCAATGTATCAGCAGTCCATGGAGGACCCTGAAGGCTTCTGGGCCGAGCAAGCCAAGCGTCTCGACTGGATCAAGACCCCCAGCAAGATCAAGAATACCTCGTTCGCCCGCGACAACGTCGATATTCGCTGGTTCGAAGACGGCGAGCTGAACGTCAGCGCCAACTGCCTGGACCGCCATCTGGCCACGCGAGGCGACCAGACGGCGATCATCTGGGAAGGCGATGATCCCAGCGAATCCAAACACATCACCTACCGTGAGCTGTACGAGCGTACCAACCAGCTGGCCAATGGCCTGAAATCGCTGGGCATTCAGAAAGGCGATACGGTCACGCTGTATATGCCGATGATTCCCGAAGCCGCCATGGCCATGCTGGCCTGTGCGCGGATCGGCGCAGTGCACTCGGTGGTCTTTGGTGGCTTCTCCCCGGACGCCGTGGCTCAGCGCGTCATTGGTGCGGACTCCAAGCTGGTGATCACCGCCGATGAGTCGGTGCGCGGTGGCAAGCATGTGCCGCTGAAAGAGAACGTCGACTCGGCGCTGACCCGTGATGGCACCGACGTGTGCAAGAACGTGCTGGTCGTCAAACGCACCGGGGGCGATATCGACTGGCAGGCAGGCCGTGACCTGTGGTTCGACGAGCTGGTCGATCAGCAGTCGACCGAGTGCCCGGCCGAACCCATGAACGCAGAAGATCCCCTGTTCATTCTGTATACCTCAGGCTCTACCGGCGCGCCGAAAGGGCTGAAGCATACCACTGGCGGCTACCTGACCTATGCCGCCATGACCCATCAATATATTTTCGACTACCAGGAAGGCGAGATCTACTGGTGTACCGCCGACGTGGGCTGGGTCACCGGGCATAGCTATATCGTGTACGGGCCGCTGGCCAACGGCGCCACGACGCTGATGTTCGAAGGCGTGCCCAGCTATCCGACCCATGGCCGGATGGGCGACATCGTCGACAAGCACCAGGTCAACATCCTCTATACCGCACCGACCGCCGTCCGTGCACTGATGGCCCATGGTGACCGCGTGATGGATTCCAGCAAGCGCGACTCGCTGCGCCTGCTGGGCTCGGTGGGTGAGCCGATCAACCCGGAAGCCTGGGAGTGGTTCTACCGGGTCATCGGCAACGAGAAGTGCCCCATCGTGGATACCTGGTGGCAGACCGAGACGGGCGGCATCATGATTGCGCCGCTACCGGGGGCTACCGACCTCAAGCCGGGCTCGGCCACTACACCGTTCTTCGGGGTCAAGCCCGCACTGGTGGACAACGAGGGCCAGACCCTGGAAGGGGCCAGCGAGGGCAACCTGGTGATTCTCGACTCCTGGCCGGGGCAGGCGCGCTCCATCTGGGGGGATCACGAGCGCTTCGTGCAAACCTACTTCTCCACCTACGACGGCATGTACTTCACCGGTGACGGCTGCCGCCGCGACGAGGACGGCTACTACTGGATCACCGGCCGTGTGGACGACGTGCTCAACGTCTCTGGCCACCGTATGGGCACCGCCGAAATCGAGTCGTCGCTGGTCGCTCATTCCGCCGTGGCCGAGGCCGCCGTGGTGGGCTTCCCCCATGACATCAAGGGGCAGGGCATCTATATCTACGTGACCTTGAACGATGGCATGGACCCCACTGACGAACTGAAGAAAGAGCTGACCCAGTGGGTGCGTAAGGATATCGGCCCCATTGCGTCGCCGGATGTCATCCAGTGGGCGCCGGGGCTGCCCAAGACCCGTTCGGGCAAGATCATGCGCCGCATCCTGCGCAAGATCGCGGCCAACGAGTGTGATGGGCTGGGCGATACCAGTACGCTGGCAGACCCGTCGGTGGTCGATGACCTGATCGAACATCGTGCCAACCAGTAGGGGAAGCACCCCCATGAATCGTCTTGTGGGGGCTGTTTTCAATGACCAGCGTCACGCCTGGATTTATTAAATCAGGGCAAACTGCGTTAGTCTGTCGCGGTGCCGGCCATGAGCCGGCACCGCTGTTTCTGTTTGAATGACGTTCCAATGACAAATTGTGCATGTGATGCTTGGGCATGATGAAGCCCATGGGGTACCATGCCTCAACCGTATGAGCCTAGCGTCGCGGCGGCAGGCAACCCCGCTGCTCGAGGAACCGGAGGAAAATCCATGGCAGTAGCCCATAAGTTTATCGTCGCTGACGACCATCCGCTGTTTCGCGCAGCGCTTACCCAGGCGTTGCGCCAGTTGGCCCCCCAGGCCGAGATCGTCGAAGCCGACACCATGGAAGCCACCACGGAGGTCGTCAACCGACATCCAGATGCGGATTTGATCCTGCTGGATCTGCACATGCCGGGAGCCCACGGCTTTTCGGGGTTGATTCAGCTGCGCGGGCAGATGCCCGATATTCCCGTTGCCGTGGTGTCCGGCAGCGATGAGCCTTACGTGGTGCGGCGTGCCATCGACTACGGGGCGTCCGGGTTCATCCCCAAATCCTCCTCACTGCAGCTGATTGCCGAAGCCGTGGGCGAAATTCTGCAGGGGGAAGTGTGGTTGCCTGAAGCGCTGGCCAACGTACTGGAAGAGACCAGCGAAGAGGAGTCGCGTTTTGCCGAAGCGATTGCGTCGCTGACTCCCCAGCAGTTCCGGGTATTGAACATGCTCACCGAAGGTCTGCTCAACAAGCAGATTGCCTATGAGCTGAATGTCTCGGAAGCCACGATCAAGGCGCACGTCACGGCAATTCTGCGCAAGCTGGGCGTTCACTCGCGCACCCAGGCGGTCATCGCCGCGCAAAAGCTGGAAGTGGAGCCGCCCAAAGTCGAGTCCTGATCGCGACGGTAGGCAACCAAAACGCCGCGCCTGGAGTTCTCCAGGCGCGGCGTTTTGTTAGGTGTTGCTTTGTCAGGGTCAGGGTCAGGGCCAGAGCCAGGGTCAGGGTCAGGGTCAGGGTTTGGCCCGACTGGCCTGCAGGGTGCGTGTCAGCAGAGCACGCAGGGCGGCGGGTTTCACGGGCTTCAGGAGCATGTGGTACCCCGCCCGCTTGATCTCCTCGGCCACGGTTTCGGTGCGGTCAGCGGTGATCACGATGCCCGGCACGGCCCCTTCGAAGCGCTCGCTGAGGGCTTCCAGGGCCATCAGGCCGGTGACTTCGTTATCCAGATGGTAATCCGCCAGGATGGCATCCGGGTCGCCATCCATGTTGCGCAGAATCGACTTGGCCCCGCCGATGCTGGTGGCGGTGAAGACCTCACAGCCCCAGCCGCTCAGCATGGCGGTCATGCCCTCCAGAATCAGGGTTTCATTGTCGATACAGACGATGCGGGTGCCCGCCAGCTTGTTGCCACTGCGGCGATGACCAGCCTCTTGCTCTATCGGCGCAATCTCCTTGGCCGCCACGATGGGCACGCTCACCGAAAAGACCGTCCCGATGCCTTCCCAGGAGCGTACCTTGATGGGGTGGTCCAGCACGCGACTCATGCGGTCGGCGATGGACAGGCCCAGCCCCAGCCCTTTTTCGCTCTCCTTGTGACGCGACACCTGATCGAGACGGCGAAACTCCTGGAAAATCTCGGTGAGCTTGGACTCGGGAATGCCGGGGCCGCTATCCCATACCTCGATCAGCAGCCGTTCGCCCTGGCGGCGGCAGCCCAGCAGCACGCGCCCTTCCTGAGTGTAGCGAATGGCGTTGGAGAGGAAGTTCTGCACGATACGGCGCAGCATTTGCGGGTCAGAGTCGACCCACTTCTGGGTGGGGACGACGTCCAGGTCCAGACCGCGGTCGTCGGCCATGACTTCGAACTCGGCCCGCAGCGGGCGGAAGATGTCGGCCAGCGCGAAGTGGCTGCGCCGTGGGGTCAGCGCGCCCGCATCCAGCTTGGAGATATCCAGCAGCGTACCCAGCAGCTCTTCGGCGGCCTGCAGCGAGTTGTCGATATGCCCAATGGTGCGCTGGGTATCGCTGGCGGTGACGTTTTGCATCAGCGCCGAGGTAAACAGGCGCGCAGCGTTCAGTGGCTGCAGCAGATCGTGGCTGGCGGCGGCCAAAAAGCGCGTTTTCGAGGCGTTGGCATCCTCGGCCAGCTGCTTGGCCTGGCGCAGCGCTTGCTCCGCTTCTGCGCGCACCCGGTTCTCCTGACGCAGGGCGGCGTTGGCCTCTGAAAGCGCCTGGGTGCGCTCCCTGACGCGCTCCTCCAGGGTTTCATTGGTCTCCTTGAGCGCAATCTCGGCCTGGCGGCGTTCGGTAATATCCTGATACAGCGCAAAAAAGCCCAGAATCGACTGGCTGTCGCCAAAGTGGGGCGTATAGGTCACCAGCATGTAACGCATGGCGTCATTGACGCGCATGGAGACTTCGAAGCTGACACGCTCACCGGCCAGCGTTCGCTGTACCCAGGGCAGCCGCTCTTCGGCCTGCTTGACCGGCAGGACGTCTTCATAGCGACGCCCGATGACCGCGTTACGATCGATGCTGAAGGCCTGCTCGTAGGCGCGGTTGGTGAACAGGTAGCGGCTCTCCTTATCGAAGTAGGCAATCAGCGCCGGTACGTTATCGGTGTAGATACGGATATTGTTTTCAGAGCGAATCAGCGCCTCTTCGATGCGCTTTTGCTGGGTAATGTCCTGATAGGTGTAGACGAAGCCGCCCCCGGGCATGGGATTGCCCTGCACTTCCAGCACGCTGCCATCCTGGCGGTAACGCACGTAGCGGTGGGGCTGGCCTGCCCGAATGTTGTCGATCAGCAGCTGGACATGCTCCTCCGGGTCGCCGGGGCCATACTCGCCATTATGGGCGTTGTAACGGAAGATGCGATCCATGGGGGCACCGACCCGAATCAGGTGGTCGGGGAAGCGGAACAGCTCCAGATAGCGCTGGTTCCAGACCACCAGCCGCAGATTCTGGTCGACCACGCTGATGCCCTGATTGATGTTTTCGATGGTGGCCTGCAGCAAAGCGCGGTTGAACTCCAGAACCTGGGAGGCTTCATCGACGATGGAGATCACATCGGAAATGCCGATGCCGCGCCCCTGCAGCGCCGAGTTCACCACGATACGGGCCGACGAGGCGCCCAGCACCGACGCCAAAAAGCGTTCGGTGAACTGGATGACGTCGATGGAGGCGCGGGTGCCATCGTCCAGCGGTTTGCCCACGCGACGGGCGTAGTCTTCGAAGGCGCGGTCCACCTGGCCTGCACCGAGGAAGCGCTCACACAGTACCTTCAAGTCGCCTACCGTGGTCGCGCCCGTCCAGGGGCGGTTCACCGAGGTCTGGCGGGTCTCGACGCTATCGACGAACAGCGACGCCTGAATGCGCTCGACCACGCGCTGGGAGGTGACCTGCGAGACGAAGATATAGCAGAACAGATTGATCCCCAGCGAGAGCATCACCCCGTGGGTGAACGGGTCGCCCAGGTTGAGGCCGAACAGGGCCGTGGGCGAGAGCCAGGAGATGCCCAGTGGCCCGCCGAACAGCCATGCCTGGGGCAGCACGCCGGCGTTGATCATGGCCGGCATCAGCAGGCTGTAGGCCCAGATGGCAAAGCCGGCATTCATGCCGATGACGACGCCCAGCCGGTTACCGCGCTTCCAGTACAGCCCGCCGATCAAGGCAGGCGCAAATTGCCCGGCTGCGGCAAACGAGAGCATGCCGATGGAAGCCAGCGAGGTGAACTCGCCAATCAGCTGATAGAAACCGTAGGCCATGGCCAGCACGGCGATGATGGTCAGGCGGCGGGCGCGCAGCACCAGCCGTCCGTAGTCTCGGGCCTTGGTGTCGAACCAGCGCAGCCGGAACAGGGCCGGAATGACGATTTCATTGGAGATCATGATGGACACTGCCACCGCGGCCACGATGACCATGCCGGTGGCTGCGGAAAAACCGCCAATGAAGGTCAGCAGGGTCAGCCACTGCTGGCCTGAAGCCATGGAGAGCGCCAGCACGTAAGTGTCGGGCTCGACGCCGCTTTCCGAGAACAGCATAAGCCCTGCGGCGGCCAGCGGTACCACGAAGAAGGCAATGGCCAGCAGGTAGAGCGGGAATAGCCAGCGCGACTTGCTGGCGTCGTCCGGGTGAATGTTCTCGACTACCGCCACGTGGAACTGACGTGGCAGGCAGAGGATGGCCAGCATGGCCAGTAGCGTTTGTGCCCAGAAGCTCTGGCCGAAATCCTGGTTGGCCAACTGGCGCTGCAGCTCCAGCTGGCTTTCCGCATGGCCCATCAACTCTCCCAGCCCGCCGAACATGCCCCAAGTGACGAAGGCCCCCAGCACCAGGAAGGCCAGCAGTTTGACCAGTGACTCGAAGGCGACTGCGTGAATCAGCCCCTCATGGTGCTCGGTGGCATCGGTATGGCGTGTGCCAAACAGGATGGCAAAGATCGCCATGACAATGGCCACATAAAACGCCGTATCGGCAAACAGCGGGGTGTGAGTGATGTCCTGTGCATCGGTCAGCACGCTGAAACTGGTCGAGACGGCTTTTAGCTGCAGGGCGATATAGGGCAGCGTACCGATCAGCGCCACCAGGCTGGCAAAGGCAGCCAGCGACTGCGTCTTGCCGTAACGCGACGCAATGAAGTCGGCAATGGAGGTGACGTTCTGGTGCTTGGCAACGCGAATCATCTTGGCCAGTACCGGCCAGAACAGCAGGAACGTCAGAATTGGCCCGACGAAAATGCTGGCGAACGACCAGCCTGCCGTGGCGGCCTGGCCCACCGCGCCGTAAAACGTCCAGGACGTACAGTAAATTGCCAGCGCCAGGCTATAGATGATGGGGCGGCGGCGGCTGGCGCCATGGGTGCGCGCCCGGCGGTCGCCGTACCAGGCAATGCCGAACAGCACGGCAATATAGAGTAGTGATACGGCTACCAGCAGCCCGCCGTGAAACATGCTTCTCTCCCTGTCTTGTTATCTACGCCCCATGCGGCGGTGCGTTCAGTGAGGCTCCATTCTAGGGGAATTGCCCTGCAGCGCCAGTGTTCAAGAAGAATGCGCTGGCTCGACGCAGGCTTGCTCGAGCAGCGTGGAGGAGGTGCGCAACGTGCGGATGCCGGTGATGTCCGGCGAACGGGTGTCGATATCCACCGGCACCAGCTCACGGCTGCTGCAGTTCAATAGGTAGGCCTGGGGAATCACCAGGTCCGTATGGTGGCGCTCGAAGTGGTAGAGCATGAACTCGGCAAGCAG
The DNA here is from genome assembly GCF_020616575.1 of Halomonas sp. NyZ770. Classification (NCBI taxonomy): domain Bacteria; kingdom Pseudomonadati; phylum Pseudomonadota; class Gammaproteobacteria; order Oceanospirillales; family Halomonadaceae; genus Halomonas; species Halomonas sp. NyZ770. The sequence continues at coordinate 689,013 of NZ_CP085143.1, forward strand.
GGCGCCCTCGTGCTGGGTGCTCTGCAGGCTATCGCGGTCGAGCACGCTGAAGCGCGTGGTCATGGGAAACACGAAGGTCCAGGGGCGCCATACTTCGGTGCCGGTACTGCTGTCCACAACCACCGCCGAGGCGGGCAACTGCTGCTGCTTGTGATCGAACCAGGAGTACTCCACGTGAATCTGGTAGCTCAGCATGCCGAGTCCGGCAAAGACCGGCACGATCCATTTGGGCAGACGGCGTCCTGACAGGTGGCGCAGTATCAGGGCAATACCCGCCGCCGCCAGGGCGGCGAAGACAGCGGCAATCAAGTGCCAGATCATAACGATGCTTCCTAAAACAGCTCGGGCTTCCCATGGGAAGCCCGATGCGTGATGGGTTCCAGGGCTAGCCCGTTGGCTAGCCAGGAACGATTATGGCTTAGTGATCGACAGCGGCACCAGCCCCTTTCGGGTAACGCACGCTCTCGACAAGCTCCTGAATCTCCTTGGGCGGCGCTGCCGTGACGCTGGAGACTGCGAAGGCGACCGCAAAGTTGATCAGCGCGCCGACGGCACCGAAGGAGAGCGGGGAAATGCCGATGAACCAGTTGTCAGGCGTATTCGGCAGCATGTTGGTACCGGGGATGAAGAACCAGCCCAGGTAGGTGAAGATGTACAGCAGGGTAGCCACCAGGCCCGCCAGCATGCCGCAGATTGCGCCAGCGCTGTTCATGCGGGTGGAGAAGATACCCATCATCAGCACGGGGAACAGCGAGGCTGCCGCGATACCGAAGGCCAGGGCGACTGTCTGTGCCGCAAACCCGGGTGGGTTCAAGCCCAGATAGGTAGCCAGCAGAATGGCACCCCCCATCGATATCCGTGCCGCCAGCATCTCGTTTTTCTCGGAAATGTTGGGGTTGATGGTGTTCTTGATCAAGTCATGACTGATGGCCGAGGAGATCGCCAGCAGCAAGCCCGCAGCTGTGGACAGGGCGGCAGCGATACCCCCCGCGGCGATCAGACCGACCACCCAGCCGGGCAGGTTGGCAATCTCCGGGTTGGCCAGTACCAGAATGTCATTGTTGACGTTCAGCTCGTTGCCTTCCCAGCCGCGCGATTCGGCGGTGGCTGCGAATGTTGTGTCGGCGTCGTTGTAGAACTGGATACGGCCATCGTTGTTCAGGTCATTGAAGGTGATGAGGCCGGTATCTTCCCAGGTTCTGAACCAGGCCGGACGATCTTCGTAGAGCAGGGGTTCAGACGCTGCCATCTCGTAGTCTTCTACCTGCCCGGTCATTTCGGGATAGACGGTGGTCATCAGGTTCAAGCGCGCCATGGAGGCCACCGCAGGAGCGGTGAGGTAAAGCAGAGCGATGAACACCAGCGCCCAGCCGGCAGACCAGCGAGCGTCAGCCACCTTGGGTACCGTGAAGAAGCGAATGATGACGTGGGGCAGGCCCGCCGTACCGATCATCAGCGACAGGGTGAACAGCACCATGTTCAGCTTGTTGTCCACATCTGCGGTGTAGTCGCGGAAGCCCAGCGCGTTGACGACGTCATCCAGCTTTTGCAGCAACGGAACGCCCGACTCGGTGTGGGTGCTGAACATGCCGAACATCGGGATCGGATTGCCGGTCAGCTGCATGGCGATGAATACCGCAGGAATGGTGTAGGCCACGATCAGTACGATGTACTGGGCCACCTGGGTGTAGGTAATGCCTTTCATGCCACCAAATACGGCGTACATGAACACGATGGCAGCGGCGATCCAGATACCCCAGGTACTGGGTACTTCGAGGAAGCGAGAGAACGCCACACCAGCGCCGGTCATCTGGCCGATGACGTAGGTCACCGATGCGATGATCAGACACACCACCGCCACCACGCGGGCGGTACGGCTGTAGAAGCGCTCACCGATGAAGTCCGGCACGGTAAACTTGCCGAACTTGCGCAGGTAAGGTGCCAGCAGCATCGCCAGAATAACGAAGCCGCCTGTCCAGCCCATCAGGAAGGTGGAGTTGGCGTAGCCGCCCGAGGCAATCAGGCCCGCCATGGAGATGAACGACGCCGCAGACATCCAGTCGGCAGCCGTGGCCATGCCGTTGGTAATAGGGTGAACACCGCCCCCCGCCACGTAGAAGTCTTTGGTAGACCCGGCCCGTGCCCATATCGCAATACCGATATAGAGCGCGAACGACGCGCCTACGAACAAAAGGTTAATGGCAAATTGGCTCATGCTTGCTTACTCCCCCAGGCCAAATTTCTTGTCGAGCTGATTCATTCTCCAGGCATAGAAGAAGATCAGGCCGATAAAGGTGAGAATGGAGCCTTGCTGAGCGAACCAGAAACCCAGGTCCGTTCCGCCAACGGAAATGCTGGCCAGCAGGGGGCGGAACAGGATGGCGCATCCGTAAGAGACGAAGGCCCAGACGATCATGCACCCGAATATCAGGCGTACGTTGGCCTTCCAGTACTCAGCAGCATTGGTCTTGTCGTCTGCCATTGTGTTGCTCTCCAGTTGTGATTTTTAGGGTTGGAAAGTGAACTCAAGATAGCGTGTGATCCATCAGGGCAACGCAGACAAGAGATACCGACGGTGGTGGACTCATTGAATGGCGTTACCAGGCACGTCACCTTATTGTTGTTAAGCCGTCAGCGTTGAGGTGTTCTCGAGTGGTTGTCAGCGGCTCTGGATACATGGCTAGGGTGGTGTGCTTTAACCCTGTATGACTCGCTAATAATACTGGGCAATAAATGCAAAAAATAAATCCCAGACTTTGGTATCACGCCCCGTGAGCGGCTTTGTCTGGTCTGGATTTGTTTTTATATCTTACTGTTTTTTAGATAATAAGCGATCTTTTTTGCAGGGTGAGGCATGACGATAGGACAATGGTCTATGGCTCTGGATAAACCAATGTTTGCTACCTTGGTAAAAGTGACCAAATAGCTTTAAAGAAGAAATGGAAAAGCGCGACTTTAGTCGCTAAACCAAGGTCGTTAAGACGTTAGCTTTATAGCGTAAAGTAGCAGGTTGCAAAGCAGGCCAAAGAGAGTGACAGGTCAACAATAATCACAAAAGCCATTGCGTGGCGCGATACAAGGCGCTTGATCGAGGTTGCTACATGGTAGAAGTAGAGCTGTCTCAACTGCCATTTACCCTGCTGGACGAGGATGGCCGAGATCACGTGCGTCGGGGCATGGACCTGGCGTTTTTCGAGCGTGACGAAATCATTCTGGAAATGGGCCAGCCGGGCGTTTCGGTGTTCTTGATCCACAAGGGCGAAGTGGCCGAGCTTGATCCGACGCTGCCTGCCGCCAGCGCCCGTATCGGTCACTATACGGCGGGCGACCTGTTCGGCGCGATCAGCATTTTGAATGGCAAGAGCCGCTACCGTTTTCAGGCTGAAGACGAATGTCTGTGTTATGTCATGCCCAAGGCGCTGTTCAGCCAGCTGTGCCGACACTACCCGGCGTTCGAGCAGTTTTTCAAGCAGTCGCTGTCTCACAAGGCGCGCCTGTTGACCGAGAAGCGTGCCGATGGGGGAGTCACCATGGCGGGGTTCATGCTGGCCCGCGTCAGCGAGTGCATGCGTCAACCGCTGATGATGGATGCCCAGGCGTCCATTCAACAGGCCGTCCGACAGTTGAATGAAAGTCATGCCGACAGCCTGCTGGTGGCCACCGAACGCGGCCCAGGCATGGTCACCAAAACGGATTTGCTCAACGGTCTGGTCCTCGATAGCGCTTCATTGGACACCCCGGTGGCTGCGCTGGCCAACCTTGCGCTCGTCACTGTTGCCCCCGGGCAATATCTGTTCGAAGCCTTGATCACCATGACCCGCCATCAGGTATCACGCGTCGTGGTGATGGAGGAGGGCAGGGTGCAAGGGGTCGTAGAGCTGACGGACGTACTGGGGTTCTTCTCCAGCCGTAGCTATGTGGTCAGCTTGCAAGTGGAGCAAGCCGATAGCTTGCCTGCCCTGGCATCGGCCAGTCAGCGCACGCCCGAGCTGGTCAAGGCGCTCATGGCCCAGGGCGTCAAGCTGCGTTTTGCCATGGACCTGCTGGCCGCGTTGAATGGCCGCATCATGAGCAAGGCGTGGGCCTTGACCGTGCCCGAACAGTATCACTCGCAAAGCTGCCTGATGGTCATGGGCAGCGAGGGCCGTGGCGAGCAGATTCTCAAGACCGACCAGGACAACGGGTTGATCCTGGCCGACGACTGCCAGTGGCCGGGCGTGGCAGAGTGCATGAACACCCTGTCAGAGACGCTGGTGCAGCTGGGCTACCCGCCGTGCCCCGGCAATATCATGGTGTGCAACCCTGAATGGGTGGGCACGGTGTCCATGTGGGAGTCGAACATCGCCAGGTGGGTGTCGGCCCGGGATGGCGACAGCCTGATGAAGCTGGCCATTTTGCTGGATGCTCACGGCGTCGCGGGCAACCCTGCGCTGCTGGACCGCGTACGTGAGGCGCTGTTTGCGCGCTGTTCCCATGATGAGCTGCTGCTCTCCTATTTCGCCCGCGCGGCGCTGCGTTTCTCGACGCCGTTGACGCTGTTTGGCTCGCTGAAAAAGCCCCAGCACGGCATCGATATCAAGAAAGGCGGCATTTTTCCGATTGTTCACGGGGTGCGCACCATGGCGCTGGAGCGGCGCATCAAGGCGACGTCCACGCTGGACCGGCTCGACGCCCTGGCCGCCGACGGCCGCCTGGACCGCCGCTTTGCCGACGACTTGGGTGAGGCGCTGGCGCTGTTTAACGAATTGCGTCTGAAGCAGCAGTTGCAGGAGCTGAAAAGTGGGGGCACCAGCGATGCCGATACCGGCAAGCGCACCAACCGAGTCGTGGTTCAGGAACTATCGTCGCTGGAGCGCGACCTGCTGCGCGAGGCGCTGCATATCGTCAAGGACTTCAAGCAGCGGCTGTCCCATCGTTATCATCTGGAGTATTCGTGAGTGGAATGCGGCTATTGGATAGGCACGTGGGTCTCTTGAGCGGCTCACTGAGAACGTTGGTGCAGCGTGAAAGCGATCGGCGGCGGTTCGCAGACACGCCGCATGGCTGGCTGTTCCAGCCTTATATGGGCGAAGAAGCAGTGGCGTTGGCGTGTCGTGAAAGCCAGGCTCGCCCAGGCGAGCTGCGCGTGGCCGCCGTCGTATTGACGCCGCGCCGAGTGCAGACCAGCCAGGCCTGGGGCGACACGCTGGTCATGGTCGACGAACCCTTGTCTCATCGTCAGGAGCAGGGCGCTGTGCCGGTTGCCTTGGCAGCCCGGGTCGAAGCGTTGGCGGAGTTCATCGGCAATCGGCCAGTGGTGGGGTGGCAGCTGGATACCTTGCTGGCGCCGCTTGGCCGGATGTTCAAAGCCACGCTGGGGTTTGGGCTACCCAATGCTCAGGTCGATCTGGCCAGGCTGCACGCTCGCCAGCTACGCCGCTTGCATCCCCAGGCGGAGGTCGGCCCGAGCATCAACGAAGCGCTGTCATGCTGGTCTCTGCCGCTGGCCTGGCCCTCGGTGCACAGCGAGGCCACGGCGGCGGCGCTGCTCTATCAGCGCCTGCAGAGTGAGCGCCTTTTCACGGTGTGAGCCGACGCGCTGCCGCTCGGTGTGGCCAGAGGCCGACGATGGGTTTGTATTGGGTCGCGCCTGCGAGTCTTGTAGAATAGCCGCTGCTCCTTCACCCATCGGCAGTACAACGACCATGTTATCACCTGACTTTTTCGACCCCTCCTCGGCGACGCGTGCCACCAATGCGGCGTCTGAACAGCAGCCTGAACTTCAGGATGCCAAACAGAAGCGCGAATTCAACAAGTTGCAGAAGCGTCTTCGTCGTGAAGTGGGCAACGCCATCATCGATTACAACATGATCGATGAGGGTGATCGGGTCATGGTATGCCTGTCGGGCGGCAAGGACAGCTACACCATGCTGGAAATCCTGCGCAATCTGCAGCGCAATGCGCCGGTCAATTTTTCCCTGGTGGCGGTCAACCTCGACCAGAAACAGCCGGGCTTTCCCGAGCACGTGTTGCCCCGTTACCTGGATAAGCTGGGTGTGGAGTACCACATTCTGGAGCGGGATACCTATTCGGTGGTGAAGGAGAAAACCCCGGAAGGCAAGACCACCTGCGCGCTCTGCTCGCGGCTGCGTCGCGGGTCACTTTACGGGTTTGCCGAGGAGATCGGCGCCAACAAGATTGCCCTGGGCCACCACCGGGAAGACATCCTCGAGACGCTGTTTCTCAACATGTTCTTTGGCGGGACCTTGAAGGCCATGCCGCCCAAGCTGCTGTCCGACGACGGCAAGAACATCGTGATCCGCCCCCTGGCCTACTGCAAGGAAGCGGACATTGCCGAATTCTCACGGCTGATGGAGTTTCCGATCATTCCCTGCAACCTGTGCGGGTCGCAGCCCAACATGCAGCGTCAGATCGTCAAGGACATGCTGGCCGAATGGGACAAGAAGCACCCGGGGCGGCTGGAAAGCATGTTCAAGGCCGTCACCAATGTGGCGCCTTCCCAATTGGCCGACCGGGCGCTGTTCGACTTCGTCGGGCTGGAAGCCAAACAGGCGGCGCTGATGGAAGGGCGGATTCAGGCGTTCAACGTGAGCTGATTGCCTGCTCCTCCTCTTCGGCCAGGGTGATGAGCCGTTGCAGGTCGAGAATATTGACCTCTCGACCCGAGACGGCCACCACGTTCTGCTGCTGAAAGCGGCTCAGGATGCGGCTGACGGTCTCGACGGCCAGGCCCAGGTAGTTCCCCATATCGGCTCGGGACATGGAGAGCCGGAAGCTGTAGGGCGAGTAGCCGCGTCGCCGGAAGCGGTCAGAGAGGGTAATCAGGAAGCTGGCCAGCCGCTGGTCGGCAGTTTTGCGCGATAGCAGGCGCATCATGCGCCGATCATCGCGCAGCTCCTTGCTCATGCTGCGGTAAAGCTGGCCGCGCAGTTCCGGCAGCTCTTCCGATAGGGTGTCCAGGCGGTCGAAAGGAATCTCGCACACCGTGGTGGTTTCCAGGGCAATCACGCTGCCGGGATACTGCTCTTCATCGATACCATCCAACCCCACCAGCTCGCTTGGCAGATAAAAATTGGTCAACTGGTCGTTGCCGTTGCCTTCGCTGGTCACCTGTTTCAGGCTGCCGGAACGCACCGCATAGACGCTGGTGAAGGCATCGCCCTGGCGAAACAGCGGTTCGCCCTTCTTGAGCGGTGCGCGGCGGCGGATGATGGCATCGAACTGGCTCATATCCTCCAGCTCCAGGGCGAGCGGTAGGCACAGCGAGCTGAGGCTGCAGGTCTGGCAGCGCGCCTCTTGCAGCAGTGAACGTCGTTGGCTGGCAGGATATGGCATGTTGTTCTCCCTTTTCATTGGCCATCATAGGGTCAGGGGGTGGATGTCTCAAGGTGCCGTTTATACGATCTTCGAGTAGCGTTGCGATGACTGGCTTTGCAGGCGCGCATCGAACGCCATGGCCAGGTGGCGAATCAGCAGCCGCCCGGTCGGTGTTGCCCGCAGGCGGTTCCCTTCGCGCTGCAGCAGGCCATCCCGCTCGGCAGGCTGCAGATGCTCCAGCGCACTGGCGAAGTAGACGGGCGCATCGATGTGCCAGCGCTGGCCAACGCTGGCCAGGTCAATTTCCATATCGCACATCAGGCGCTCAATGACGTCTCTTCGTATTAGATCATCCTTATTTAAGCGTATCCCTTTGACGGTTGCCAGCCGACCTTCATCCAATGCCGCTTCGTAGGCTGCCAGTTGGGTGGGGTTCTGGGCATACAAATCATCGATACGGGAAATGGCCGAGACACCCAGGCCAATCAGGTCGCACTGGGCGTGGCTGGAGTAACCCTGGAAGTTGCGCTGCAGGGTGCCTTGGCGCTGTGCCTGGGCGAGGCTGTCGTCCGGGCGGGCGAAGTGGTCCATGCCGATATGCACGTAGCCTGCCTGAGTGAGCATCTCGATGGTGGTTCGCAGGATCGCCAGCTTCTCGTCGGCGCTGGGCAGGTCTGTCTCGCTGATGCGCCGCTGGGGGGCAAAGCGGCTGGGCATGTGGGCGTAATTGAACACCGACAAGCGGGCCGGGTTGAGGTCGATGACCTGGGCAAGCGTGTCGGCAAAGCTCTGCTCGGTCTGAAAGGGTAGCCCGTAAATCAGATCCAGATTGAGGGAGCGAAAGCCCAGCCGGTGTGCTTCGTCCATCAGGGTTTCGGTCATGACCTTGGGCTGCACGCGGTTGATGGCCGCCTGTACGCTGGGGTTCAGGTCCTGGACGCCCAGGCTGAGGCGATTGAAGCCCAGCGACTGCAGGTGGCGCAGGGTGAAGACATCCGCCTCGCGGGGGTCGATCTCGATGGCGTAATCGCGGTCAGGAGCGTTGGAGAGCCCAAACCTCGCGTCCAGCCTGTCTACCAGGTCGCTCATTTGCGCCAGGGTCAGGAATGTCGGTGTGCCACCGCCCCAGTGCAGCTGTTGCACGGGCCGCCGAGTATCCAGGTGGCGCGAGGTCAACACCATTTCACGATCGAGGCGCGACAGGTAGGGCTCGGCCAGCTGGGTGTTTTTGGTGGCGATCTTGTTGCAGGCGCAGTAGAAGCAGATCTTGCGGCAAAAGGGCACGTGCACGTACAGGGAGAGCGGCCGCTGGCTGGCATTGCTGCGCGCCAGGGCATCGGTGACGTCGTCGGCACCGATGTCTGCGTCAAAGGAGAGTGCCGTGGGGTAGGACGTATAGCGTGGGCCGCTGGTGTCGTAACGGCGCAGCAGGGCCTCGTCCCAGGCAGGGGTCTCGGCCGCTGCGAGGTGAGGAGTTGCGGTGGCAGCAGAGGCAAGGGGCATGAAGAGACGCTCCGTGGTAACAGGGCAAAGTAGCCAGGTGGTGGGCCACCGGCCGACATATGCCTGCATGCTAAGGCATCGAAGCGGGCAAAGCGTTGAGCTATATCAAGCTATGAGTGATGCGCCGTCGGCAGCAGCGACCACAGTTGCCACAGGGCAAAGCCGATGATGGTCAAGGCAGCCACGGTACGCGTGGCGGGGTGGCGAATGAGGTGGCCCATCTGGCGAGCCGCCAGGCCGGTGGCCAGCAGCGTGGGCAGGGTGCCCAGTCCGAAGGCACCCATCAGCAACGCGCCTTGCAGCGGGTCGGCCGTGGCCAGGCTCCAGGCCAGCATGGAGTACACCAGCCCACAGGGTAGCCAGCCCCAGATGGCGCCCAGGGCGAAGGCCTGGGGCAGGTGCACGACAGGCATCAACCGTCGGCCCAGGGGGTCGAGATAGCGCCACAGGTAGCGTCCGGCGGCCTCGACCCGGAGCAGTCCTTTCCACCAGTTGGCGATGTACAGCGCCATCAGAATCAGCATGACCGCCGCTACCACCTGCAGGCCCACTCGGGCGGCCGGGGAGAGCGAGACCAGCGTGCCCAGCGCGGCCACCAGCGCACCGGCCACCATGTAGCTGAGAATACGCCCCAGGTTGTAGCTCATCAGCAGCCCGCCCAGGCGAGCAGGGTGGCGCATGCTGGGCGGCACGGCGAAGGTGAGGGCGCTCATGATGCCACCGCACATGCCGATGCAGTGCGCTCCGCCCATGAGGCCAAATACCCAGGCCGCCAGCAGCGGCGGCAGGTCCAGCCCGGTCGGGTTCATGGCGGGGGCTCTTGGTCGCGCGGCGGCTTGGCCCTGTTTTTTCGCTCGGCGCGCTGTTCGGGAGTCAGGTCGTTTTCGTCGTCATCGAACAGGATGCGGTGGGCAGGGCCTTCCAGGTCTTCGAACTGGTCGTGCTTCACCGCCCAGAAGAAGGCCCAGACCGCGAGGCCGAGCAGGATCAGCGATAGCGGAATCAACAGGTACAGAATGCTCATGCAGTCACCGGTGTGGCGGGGGCGATGCTGGGGGTTGGAGCACTGCGCCAACGCGATAGACGCAAGGCGTTGCCCACCACCACCAGCGAGCTCAGCGACATGCCGATGGCGGCCAGCCAGGGCGGAATGAGCCCCATGGCGGCCAGCGGCAAGGCCGAGAAGTTGTAGCACACCGACCAGATCATGTTTTGCCGCATGATGCGGCGGGTGGCCTGGGCAATATCCACGGCATCGTGGATGCGCATCAGGCGCGGGCTCATCAGCACCGCATCGGCGCGGGTACGCGCCAGGTCGGTGGCACCGTTCATGGCAATCGCGACATCGGCCCCGGCCAGCACGGGCACATCGTTGATGCCATCACCAATCATCACCACCCGTTCGCCCTGGGCCTGCAGCGCGCGCAGCCGGTTCAGCTTGTCCTCGGGGGACTGGCCCGCGTGCCAGGTCTCGATATTGAGCTGATCGGCCAGGCTTTCCACGGCTTCCCGGGTATCCCCGGAGAGCAGCTCCACCGCCAGACCGCGTGCTTGCAGGGCCGCCACGGTTTGCGCGGCGTCTTCCCGAATGCCGTCATGCAGCTTGAACCAGGCGCGCGGCTGGTGATCTTCGCTCAGCAGCAGCCACTGCCCGCTGCCCGGCACCGCGATGCTTTGCTGGCTGGCGAAGTCGGGCTTGCCCAACCGCCAGACGGCACCATCGAGGGTGCCCTCGAGGCCGCTACCGGTATGGCTCTTCACATGTCGGGCCTGAAGCGTGGCATCGCGAAAGGGGCGGAAGGCGCGGGCGATAGGATGCTCGGAGTGGGCTTCCAGCGCGGCGGCAATGGCGCGTAGATGCTCGCTATCGTGATGTCCCAGCGGTTGGGTCTGGGTGAGCTGCATTTCACCGCGGGTCAGCGTGCCGGTCTTGTCGAAGATGACGCGGGTAACGTTGGACAGCGACTCGATGGCATCGGCGCGGGTAATCAGCACGCCCCGCTGGCGCAGCTGGCCGTGGCCGGCGGTCAGCGCCGTGGGCGTGGCCAGAGCCAGTGCACAGGGGCAGGTGACCACCAGTACCGACAGCATGATCCAGAGCACTCTCGACGGGTCGATGATCCACCAGGTGATGGTGACACAGGCCGTCACCAGCAGTAGCCGAAGGACGAACAGGTGGGCCATGCGGGCGGCCATTTGCGCCAGGCGGGGGCGGCTGGCAAAGGCGCGATCGGTCAGGTCGACGATGCCTGCTACCCGAGCCGTATTGCCGGGGTGGGTGACGCGCATGGTCAGCGGATTTTCCATGTTCTGGCTGCCGCCCACCACGCTATCGCCGATACGCCGGGTCACCGGCAAGTACTCGCCGGTCAGCATGGATTCGTCGAGGCTGGATTCGCCCTCTTCGATCACGCCATCGGCAGGGACGCCGTGGCCCGGCTTGATCAATACGCGGTCGCCTACCGTCAGTTCGCTGGCAGGCAGAATACGCTCACTGCCATCCGCCTCCAGACGAATGGCCGAGACCGGCAGTACGCCGCTCAGCGCATTGCCGCTGTGGCCGCTACGGCGCCGCGCGCGGCCTTCCACGTAGCGGCCAAACAGCAGAAAGAAGGTGAACATGGCCACGGAGTCGAAATACACCTCGCCGACATCGAACAGTACCGCGTAGCTGCTGGCCAGGTAAGCGCCGCCAATGGCCAGCGAGACCGGCACGTCCATGCCCAGCACGCCGCTTTTCAGGTCGCGCAGGGCATTGCGGAAAAAGGGCTGTGCCGAAAACAGCACCACTGGCGTTGCCAGCGCAAACGAAAGCCAGTGGAACAGGGCATAGAAGTCGGCGCTCAGCTCCCCTGGGTCCGACACATAGATCGGTATCGAGAACATCATCACCTGCATCATGCCCACGGCGGCTACGATCAGACGGCGCACGTTCATGCGCTCTTCGTGTTGCAGGCGTGCCTGGGCCTGGTCGGGCTCGTAGGGTTGGGCGTCGTAGCCAATGCTGGCCAGCTCGGCAAACAGCTGGGAGAGCTTGATACGTGTCGGGTCCCAGCATACGCGCAGGCGGTGGTGCGACAGGTTGACTGCGCTGGAGCTGACGCCTTCCAGGGCGTTCAGGCGGTGTTCGATGAGCCAGGCGCAGGCGGCGCAGGTAATCCCCTCTACGGCCAGGGTGGCCCGCAGGTGGCCTTCATCCCCTTCCGGGTGGGTGAACTGGGCCTGCAGCGCGGGGTCGTCGAACACCGACCAGGTCTCTGATTTGCTGGCCTGACGCTCGTCGGGGCGCTCCGGTAGCTCGGTACGGTAGCGATAGTAGCTCTCCAGGCCACCTTCCACGATGGCGTGGGCGACCGCTTCGCAGCCGGGGCAGCAAAGCGGCTGGGGCGCTTCGTCGATGATGATCTTCCATGGTGCCCCATCAGGCACCGCGCTGCCGCAGTGGTAACAGCTGGCTAGAGATGCAGTACTCATTCGCTCTGCGTGCGGCCTCCGGGTAGAAGGGCGACACTCTCTTCATTGGGGAAGCGCGCCTCACCGATCAGCCGCCAGTCGGCTTCGGTTTGCTGGGGCTGCAGCTGAATGTACCAGCGGTAGCGCAGGTTGTCGGGGCCTTGGGTGATGTAGCGGCCTTCGCGCACGTGTTGCAGCACGAACTCCTGATCGCGGTCATCCTGAGTCGGGAAGATCAGCGTCAGATAGAGGGTCTCCGGGCGGTCGTCGCCGGTCAGGTCCAGCACGATATCGCTGGTGAGCGGGTCGATGCGCAGCTCTGCGGAAAGCCCCAGCTCATTGGCACGCTCCTGCTTGGCCAGCACCATGTTGATGGCCTTGCCGTGTTCGTAGTAGTCCTCCTGGACCACCATGCCGTCGGCAGTCTTGATCGACAGGACCGCAAAAGTGATGCTGACCACGATGGACGAGGAGAGCAGTGCCAGCAGGAACCATGGCCAGAACTGCTTGTACCAGGGCTGAATCGGGGTGTCGGACATGAGGACTTATCTCCTAACGTCGCCCAGGAAGCGCGTTTCACGCTCCGAGCGAATGGTGTCGTCTTGCTGAGACTGCAAGATGAAAGTGATCGGTTGGCTGGGCTGTTGCAGCTCAGTCGGGTCGGCCAGGACGGTCACGATCTGGGTGCGTGTCTCACCGGCAGGCACTTCTATCGACGTGCGGTCCAGGGTGAGTGTCTCGAGCCCGGTCGCGCTCAGTTGATAGGTATGGGCCGTATTGTCCAGATTACGAATCGTCAGGTTATAGACGTTGCTGACCTGACCCTCTCGCGTGATCTGGTAAAGCTGTGTGCGCTCTCGCTCTGCCTCAAAGCCCAGCGGCATGCGCTCATTCACCGCCCAGGCGAACGTGGCGATCATGACCAGCAGCGCTGCCAGATAGCCCAGCAGGCGGGGGCGCAGTACATGACTCTTCTTGCCTTCGAGCGCATTTTCCGTGGTATAGCGAACCAGCCCGCGCGGGTAGCCCATGCGATCCATGACGCTATCGCAGGCATCGATACAGGCGGCGCAGGTGATGCATTCGTACTGAAGGCCGTCGCGAATATCGATCCCCGTGGGGCACACCTGCACGCACAGCTCGCAGTCGATACAGTCACCGTATCCTGCCGCCTGAGCCTGGGAATGGGTGAGGGTTTTCTTGCGGCTGCCGCGCGGTTCTCCCCGGGTGGCGTCGTAAGAAACGATCAGCGTATCACGGTCGAACATGACCGACTGAAAGCGAGCGTAGGGGCACATGTAGATGCACACCTGCTCACGCAACCAGCCCGCATTCAGGTAAGTGAACACCAGGAAGAAGCCGACCCAGAAGTAGGACCAGCCGTGGGCCTCCAGTGTGGGCAGTTCGACCACCAGTGAACGAATGGGCGTGAAATAGCCCACGAAGGTCACGCCGGTGGCCAGAGCGATCAGCAGCCAGGCGCTGTGCTTGGCGGTCTTGCGCCACGCCTTGCTGGCGTCCATGGCCTGTTTGTCCAGCTTGATGCGCTGATGGCGGCTGCCTTCGATACGGTGTTCCAGCCAGATGAACAGGAAGGTCCAGACGCTCTGCGGGCAGGTATAGCCGCACCAGACACGACCAGCAAACACCGTAATGAAAAATAGCCCAAAGGCACAGATGATCAATAGCCACGAGAGCAGCACGAACTCTTGTGGGTAGAAAGTCGCCGCAAAGATATGAAACTCACGCCCCGGCAGGTCGAACCATACGGCCGGTCGCTCTCCCCAGTTCAACCAGGGAAGCAGAAAGAAGGCCATCATCAGCGCCCAGTTGGCGCTGCGCCGAACCTTTTGGAACAGACCTTTGATTTCACGCACGTAGATATGCCGCCGCTTGGCGTACATCTCTTGGGTCTCGTTCTGGCCAGGCGTGTGGTGCCCAACGGTTGGCGGCGTAATATCGTGGCTAGGTATTTTTTCCATGGCGGTGATCGCAGCTCAGTGAGGCAGACGTGGGCGGCAGCCGAAGGGTGGTCGCTGGCGTAGTAGCGTTATGCCGTGTCGCTAAACCTGTGTCGATAAACCTGTTTCGATAAACAATAGTGTAACGGATCGCCGAGCGGCTGAGCGGTTGCTGGATGTAGAAAGGGTGCGGTATGAAACCGCACCCTTGGTGCACACTGGCGTCAAACGCCTGACAACGAGATCAGTCGCGGAAGCGCAGGCTGTACACGTAAGCGGCCACCAGGTGGACGCGCTCTTCACCGATGTACGCCGCCTGGGCAGGCATGTGGCCGTTACGGCCGTTGCGCAGCGTTTGGCGTACAGAGTCGGCAACGCTCTGCCCTGGTGCCTGATACAGCCAGATATCGTTGGTCAGGTTGGGGGCGCCGAGTGCCGTGTTGCCGGTGCCGCTAGGCGTGTGACAGGCGGCACAGGCGGCCAGGAAGGTGCTTTCACCGCTGGCAGCGCGCTCCTCGTCGTGCTCCAGGTTGGAGAGCGACAGCACGTACTGGGTCAGGTTCTCGATGTTGTTCTCACCGAGCTGCTGCCAGGAGGGCATCAGACCATTCCGACCGTTGTTCAAGGTGGTCAGAATGTTCTCGGGTTCGCCGCCGTACAGCCAGTCGTCATCGGTCAGGTTCGGGAAGCCGTAGCCGCCCTGGGCGTTGGAGCCGTGGCACACCGCGCAGTTGTTCAGGTAAATGCGCTCGGCCACCTGCATGGCCTCGGCATCACGCGCCAGTTCGGGAATCGGCACTTCCTGGTACTGAGCAAAGATCGGTGTGAAGCGCTCGTTGGCCTGCGCCACTTCTTCTTCCCACTGACTTTCCTGAGACCAGCCCAGCACGCCCGCGTAGTTGCCCAGACCTGGGTACAGCACCAGATAGCCCAGCGCAAAGACCACGGTCAGGATGAAGAGCTTGAACCACCACTGGGGCAGGGGGTTATCGTACTCTTCGATGCCATCGGCGGCGTGGCCAGTGGTCTCTACATTACCATCAGCATCCGGGGTCTTGTCGGTGCGGCGGTTGGAGATCAGGATCCAAACGCTCAGCGCAATCGTGCCCAGAGTGATGACGATGATCCAGGCGCTCCAGAAGCTGGATAGGGAGTCACCCCATAAGTTATTCATCTATTCTTATCTCCCCTGTCGTGGCGGGAATCCGCTTCGCCCTCTGGCGAAGCATGCTTGTCACGGGTCGGTTGCTTATCGTTTTCATCGTCGGCAAAGGGCAGGTTGGCCGCTTCATCGAAGTCGGGTTTGCGCCGCTTGGAGTAGGCCCAGAAGAAGATGCCTACGAAAGCGACAATGAGAATGAACGTGATAAGTCCGCGGAAAGTTCCCGTATCCATAACTTAACGAGTGCCCTCGAGCACGGTTCCTAACTGTTGCAGATAGGCCACCAGCGCAGTGATTTCCTGCTGGCCGCGTACTTCGGCGGTGGCGTTGGCGATATCTTCATCGGTGTAGGGAACGCCCAGCTGACGCAGTACACGCATCTTGCGCGGTGTCGCTTCGCCATCCAGGGTGCGCTCGAACAGCCAGGGGTAAGCCGGCATGATGGACTCGGGCACGACATCGCGCGGGTTGTACATGTGGGCGCGGTGCCAGTCATCGCTGTAGCGGCCGCCTACGCGCGCCAGGTCTGGCCCCGTACGCTTGGACCCCCACAGGAAGTTGTGCTCGTACACCTGCTCACCAGCCACGTTGTAGTGGCCGTAGCGCTCGGTTTCCGCACGGAACGGGCGAATCATCTGGGAGTGGCAGCCCACACAGCCTTCGCGGCGGTAGATGTCCCGGCCTTCGAGCTCCAGTGCACTCAGCGGGCGCAGCCCCTCCACGGGCTCCGTCGTATCCTTTTGAAAGAACAGTGGCACGACTTCGGCCAAGCCGCCGAAGCTGATCGCAACCAGGATCAAGACGGCGAGTAGGCCAACGTTCTTTTCGACAATCTCATGTTTCATTGGTCTGAACTTCCCCGGTTTAAGCGGCTTGTGGTGCCGAGTAGCTGATGGCTTCACGACGCTTGACGGTCATGTACACGTTGAACGCCATGATCAGCATGCCGACTACCCAGAACAGGCCGCCTATCAGACGAACGAAGTAGCCTGGGCCACTGGCTTCGACAGACTCAACGAAGGTATACATCAGCGTGCCGTCGGCGTTGATGGCGCGCCACATCAGGCCTTGCATGATGCCATTGACCCACATCGCTGCGATGTACAGTACGGTACCGATGGTGGCCAGCCAGAAGTGCACGGCGATCAGGCTGACGGAGTACATTTCGGTGCGGCCGAAGACCCGCGGAATCAGGTGGTACATGGAGCCGATGGTGATCATCGCTACCCAGCCCAGGGCACCAGAGTGCACGTGGCCGATGGTCCAGTCGGTGTAGTGAGACAGCGCGTTGACGGTCTTGATGGCCATCATCGGGCCTTCGAAGGTCGACATGCCGTAGAACGACAGAGCCACGACCAGAAAGCGCAGGGTCGGGTCGGTGCGCAGCTTATGCCAGGCGCCCGACAGGGTCATCATGCCGTTGATCATGCCGCCCCAGGAAGGTGCCAGCAGGATGATCGACATGATCATGCCCAGCGACTGCGCCCAGTTGGGCAGTGCGGTGTAATGCAGGTGGTGCGGGCCTGCCCACATGTAGATCATGATCAGCGCCCAGAAGTGGACGATGGACAGACGGTAGGAGTAGATCGGACGCTCGGCCTGTTTGGGTACGAAGTAGTACATCATGCCCAAAAAGCCTGCCGTCAGGAAGAAGCCCACCGCGTTGTGGCCGTACCACCACTGCACCATGGCATCCACGGCACCGGCATAGATCGAGGTGGAGTACATCATGGTGACAGGAATGGCGGCGTTGTTGACGATGTGCAGCACGGCCACGGTCAGGATGAACGCAGCAAAGAACCAGTTGGCCACATAGATGTGGGACGTGGCGCGCTTCTTGATCGTCATCAGGAACACGATGGCGTAGCTGATCCAGACAACGGCAATCAGGATGTTGATTGGCCATTCCAGCTCTGCGTACTCTTTCGTGGTGGTATACCCCAATGGCAGGCTGACCACGGCAGAAAGGATGACCGCCTGCCAACCCCAGAAGGTGAACGCGGCGAGCTTGTCAGAGAACAGACGTGTCTGACAGGTACGCTGAACGACGTAATACGACGTCGCGAACAGCGCTGAGCCACCGAAGGCAAAGATGACGGCGTTAGTGTGTAACGGACGAAGACGCCCGAAGCTAGTCCAAGGTAAGCCGAGGTTCAGTTGCGGCCAAACCAGCTGGGAGGCGAGGATGACGCCAATCGTCATGCCCACGATGCCCCACACAACGGTCATGATCGCGAACTGCCGAACTACCTTGTAATTGTAGGTCGGGTGTTCCAGTGCTGTGCTCATTTCATGTTCCCATCGAACGCGGTTAGGGGGTAACCCGTAGCATTGTGCATTAGCATTTTGCCTGGGTGCGGCCACCCGCTTGATGATGCAGGTCAAGATCCGGCCTAGATTCTATCGCAGCCGAGGCTTAAGCTGAACACGCCAATGGATGTAACGCTGAATTAGCAGGAGTCGACGTTGTCCTATTACGCTGGCCTGGGGTTCGAGCCGCTTGCGCCACAGGCACTGTTCAAGGGTATTGCCAGCCCCGCTGTTCAGCGCTTTTACGTGGAAGGATATGGGCCGGTGAGTGTTTCCGGCATGCCCCGGCAGGGGCGCTTGCTGCTGCTGCACGGTGCGGGAGCAGGGCACCTGAGCGATTTTATGCGGCAATTTGCCGCGACGCTGGCGGCGCATGACATACAGGTATGGGCTATCGATTTGCCCTACATGCAGCAGATGCACGAGCAGGGCAAGCGTCGCCCGCCACCACCCGTGCTGAAAAGTGTGGCCTGTGTCGCTGACTGGTACTCCCTGATCGAGCCGTTGGGCCCACTTCCTTTATGGGTGGGGGGCAAGTCCATGGGCGGGCGCCTGGCGTCGTTATTTGCCAGTGAGCGGACGTGCCCAGGCGTGATCGCCGTGGGGTATCCGTTCCATCCTCCTAAAAAGCCGGACGTGCTGCGAACGGAGCACTTTGCGTCGTTGTCCTGCCCGACGTTGATCATCCAGGGCGAGCGAGATCCTTTTGGCACCCGTGCTGAGGTAGAGAGCTACCGACTACCGAGGCGCGTGCAGGTGGAATGGCTTGCCGATGGGGACCATGATTTCAAGCCACGGAAATTATCCGGCCTGAATCAAAAGGTTTTGATTGACGAGGCTGCCCGGATTGCGGCATCCTTCGTCCGCGCTCAAGGAGCGGAAGTCGGTGATACGTGCAGCACACTGGTTTAAATGCAGAATTTAAACGCTTCGTGTTGACATTTGAACAGGCTTCTGTAGAATGCAGCGCCACGTGACCAGCGGGTGGTTAGCTCAGTTGGGAGAGCACCAGCCTTACAAGCTGGGGGTCACTGGTTCGAACCCAGTACCACCCACCATTGACATGGTGCCCTGGAAACGTAAGCAGCAAGTGATGCATTTGTGGACCGGTAGTTCAGTCGGTTAGAATGCCGGCCTGTCACGCCGGAGGTCGCGAGTTCGAGTCTCGTCCGGTCCGCCATCATCGCTCAATGTTGCACATCAGTTATCGTAATTCGGACCGGTAGTTCAGTCGGTTAGAATGCCGGCCTGTCACGCCGGAGGTCGCGAGTTCGAGTCTCGTCCGGTCCGCCACGATAACTTGAAGCAGTCGATTGATCAGCCAATGGCTGTCAATGATCGGGTGGTTAGCTCAGTTGGGAGAGCACCAGCCTTACAAGCTGGGGGTCACTGGTTCGAACCCAGTACCACCCACCATTCAAGTAGCGCGCATAGCGACTGAACCGCTTTGATGACGCCCTTGCAATGGTCTTGAAGTGTCTTAACGTGGACCGGTAGTTCAGTCGGTTAGAATGCCGGCCTGTCACGCCGGAGGTCGCGAGTTCGAGTCTCGTCCGGTCCGCCATTAAGCACTTATCGGTATGCATGTGCATGCAAGCACGTCGATAAAACCGAACACATTCCAAAAGCCCGGATCTTCGATCCGGGCTTTTTTGTCGTTTCTATTTCCAGATGCCATTTCCAGATGCCTATGTTCAGGCGCGCATGACGCCGTTTGTCACGGCGTCATGCGGTGCTCAGTGGTCAGGCGATAGCGCTGACACCGGCTTTGGCGATCTGGACATCCTGGTCCGGCTTGACGCCAGAAATCCCCACGGCACCCACGACCTGGCCATCCACGATGATCGGTACGCCGCCGGACAGCAGCCCCTGCAACGGTGCCGAGACAAACGCCGTACGGCCACCGTTGATCATCTCCTCGAAGATTTGCGTCTCTTTGCGGCCGAGCGCTGCGCTGCGCGCTTTTTGGGTCGCTACTTCGGCGCTGAACGGGGCGGCGCCATCCAGCCGGCGCAGGGCCAGCAGGTGGCCGCCATCGTCGGTGACGGCAATGGTCACGGGCCAGCTGTTGTTGTCGGCTTCTTGCTGTGCGGCGTCCAGTACTTGAATGACGTCGGCTTGGCCCAGAACGGCTTTGGTTTGCATCAAAGTATCCTTCTTATCATGGGGGGTGAGGCGCGGCGCCTGACGGGCAAGGCGTGATGCCAGGGGCCGCGAGTATCGAGGTTATACCAGGGCAGCGTCGACGACTTCTACCCAGTGGCGGACTGGCGTGCGATTGGCACTGGCCAGATGCGTCTGACAGCCGATATTGGCGGTCACGATCACTTCGGGGTTGCCTGCTTCCAGAGCATTGAGTTTGTTGTCGCGCAGCTGGGTGGCGAGCTCCGGCTGCGTCACCGAGTAGGTGCCTGCCGAACCGCAGCACAGGTGGGCATCCTTGACCGGGGCCAGCGTAAAGCCGAGTTTGCCCAGCACGCTTTCCACCGCGCCGTTGAGCTTCTGGGCATGCTGCAACGTACAGGGGCAGTGGAATGCCAGACGCTGATGCTCCTTGAGCTGCAGGGCCTCCAAAGGCTCGTCGCGCAGAATCTCGACGATATCCTTGGCCAGTGCGCTGACACGCTGGGCCTTTGCCGCGTAGGCAGGGTCGTCCTTGAGCATGTCGGCATACTCTTTGACGAAGGCGCCGCAGCCGCTGGCGGTTTGCACGATGGCTTCGGCCCCTTGCTCGATTTGCGGCCACCAGGCGTCGATATTGGCGCGCATGCGCTGGCGACCGGCTTCCTGTGCATTGAGGTGGAAGTCGATGGCACCGCAGCACCCCGCTTCACTGATCGGTGTGACGCTGATGCCCAGGCGGTCGAGCAAGCGAGCCGTCGCCGCATTGGTGTTGGGCGAGAGACCAGGCTGCACACAGCCTTCCAGGATCAATACCTTGCGCGTATGGCGCTGGCTGTCGGGGCGTTGGCCTGCATCCACCGGAGCGGGCGGCATTTTGCTGCGCAGCTTGCCAGGCACCAGCGGTTTGAAGGTTTGCCCCAGACTCAGCAGCGCCTTGAAGCGCTTGGGGTCCACCAGCATTTTACGCAGGGCGTAGCGTTGGGCGCGTTCGGCGGCCGAGCGGGGCACGCGGCGCTCGATCTCGGCGCGTCCTATATCCAGCAGCTTGTGATACTCGACGCCCGAGGGGCAGGTGGTTTCACAGTTGCGGCAGGTCAGGCAGCGGTCGAGGTGCAGGCGAGTCTCTTCGGTGACCTGGTCATCGTCATCGCGGCTCTCCAGCAGCTCTTTCATCAGGTAGATACGCCCGCGTGGCCCGTCTCGCTCATCGCCCAGCAGCTGGTAAGTGGGGCAGGTGGCGTTACAAAAGCCGCAGTGTACGCAGGTGCGCAGAATGCGCTCGGCTTCCTGAATATGCGGTTTCTGGCGGTCGGCATCGGTAAAGTGCGTCTGCATGTCAGCTCTCCTGATTAAAATGCCGCATAAAGACGACCAGGATTGAAAATGCCGTAGGCATCCAGTTCGGTCTTCAGGTTGCGATGATACTTTTCCACGACTGAATTCAGTGGCGTGAACGGTGACTCCGCACCGCCCTGATGATGCGGGGTGTAGCAGGTGGCGTGGCCGCCTGCCTGCTGGCAGGCATCGCGCAGGGTTTGCGCGGGCAGTGGGGTTTTCACCCAGCGCTGGCTGCCGCCCCAGTCGTAGAAGATATCGCTTTCATCGACGGCCAGTGCCAACGGCGGTGTATGGGGTGGTAGCGACAGGCGCCACAGAGCTTGGCCCTCGGCCAGGTTGAAAAAGGCGTGCTGCAGGTCGCGTAGCTGCTGCCAGAAGTCTGCCGAGAGGGCGTCGCCGCCCAGCCGCTCTTTGGTCGCCTTGACCGAGCTTTCGCCGCCTTCCAGGCGAATGAACAGCTCGCCCGCGTGCCAGGCCGCGGCGGTGATCGGCAGCGGCTGGCGGCCCAGCTCGGAGAGCTTCGCCAGGGCGTCTTCCAGACCCATGGAGAGGCGCAGGCTATGGCTGGCGGTGGGAATCGGCAGCACCTTGAAAGAGATATCGGCCAGTACGCCCAGCGTGCCCTGGGCGCCGGTCATCATGCGGGAGAGATCGTAGCCCGCCACGTTCTTCATGACTTCGCCGCCAAAGCGCAGCAGTTTGCCTTCCTGGGTGATCACCCGGGTGCCCAGCACGAAATCCCTGGCAGCCCCGGCCCAGGGGCGACGGGGGCCGGACATGCCGGTGGCGACAGCACCGCCAATGGTGCTGGCTTCGCCAAAGATCGGTGGCTCGAAAGGCAGCATCTGATGCTTCTCGGCAAGTGCTGCGTTCAGCGCGTCAAGCCGTGTGCCGGCCCGCACGGTCACCACCAGCTCCACGGGGTCGTAGGAGACGATGCCGCGATGGGCCGCGACATTGAGCTCCGCGCCTTCTACCGGGCGGCCATAGAAAGCCCGAGTGTTTCCCGCCACGATGCGTAGCGGGGTGCGCTCGGCGTAGGCGCTGCGCACCTGTTCGCACAGTTCAGCGGCGATATCCTGGTCAGCGTGTATCGCTAGTTCGGTCATGGTCGGTCCTTGTGGCATCAGAAGCGTGGCAGCTCCGGATGCGGTAACTCGTTGTTATGTACATGCATGGCGCCAAATTCGGCGCAGCGCGCCAGGGTCGGAATGTTCTTCCCCGGGTTGAGCAGCCGTTGCGGGTCGAAGGCCGCTTTCAGAGCGTGAAAGACCGTCAGTTCGTCGGGCTGAAACTGGCTGCACATCTGATTGATCTTCTCGCGCCCTACGCCGTGCTCGCCGGTAATCGAGCCTCCTGCGGCAACGCACAGCTCCAGAATCTTGCCACCGACGTCTTCCGCCAGGGCCAGCTCACCCTCTTTGTTGGCATCGAACAGAATCAGCGGGTGCATATTGCCATCGCCCGCGTGAAACACGTTGGCCACAGCCAGGCCACTCTCCTCGGAAAGCGCGGCAATGCCCTTGAGTACCCGGGGCAGCTCGCGGCGGGGAATGGTGCCATCCATGCAGTAGTAGTCCGGTGACATGCGGCCTACCGCCGGGAAGGCGTTCTTGCGCCCGGCCCAGAATTTGGCGCGCTCGGCTTCGTCCCGGGCCTGTTGAATATGGGTGGCCCCGGCCGTTTCCAGTACGCGGCGAACGGTCTCGCAGTCGTCGTCCACGTCTGCTTCGACGCCGTCCAGCTCGCAGAGCAGAATGGCTTCGGCATCCACTGGGTAGCCCGCCTTGATGAAGTCTTCTGCGGCCTGAATGGCGAGCTTGTCCATCATTTCCAGGCCACCGGGAATGATCCCTGCGGCAATGATGTCACCCACTGCGCGGCCTGCCTTTTCGATATCGTCGAAGCTGGCCATGAGGACCTTGGCGGTTTCCGGCTTGGGCAACAGTTTGACGGTAATCTCCGTGACCACCCCCAGCATGCCTTCGGAGCCATTCATCAGCGCGAGCAGATCAAAGCCTGGCGCATCCAGCGCTTCGGAGCCCAGCGTCATGTGCTCGCCTTCGATGGTCAGTACGTCCACGCGCAGCACGTTGTGCACGGTCAGGCCATACTTGAGGCAGTGCACGCCACCGGCGTTTTCGGCGACGTTACCGCCAATGGAGCAGGCAATCTGGGAAGACGGGTCGGGCGCGTAATACAGGCCATAGGGCGCCGCCGCCTCGGAAATCGCCAGGTTGCGAACGCCGGGTTGTACCCTGGCCAGACGGGCATCGGGGTCGACGCTGATGATCTGATTGAAGCGCGACATGACCAGCAGCACGCCTTGTTCCAGGGGCAGGGCGCCGCCGGAAAGCCCGGTGCCTGCGCCGCGGGTCACCACCGGTACGCCCAGGGCGTGACAGCGCTTGAGCAGGCCTTCCACCTGGGCCAGCGTTTCCGGCAGGGCGACCAGCATGGGCAGCACCCGATAAGCCGCCAGACCATCGCATTCGAATGGGCGCAGGTCTTCTTCGCGGTGCAGCAGGGTCAAGGTAGGCACAGCGCTTTGCAGGTCGCTGAGCACCTCGGCTTTATCACGGTGGACGAGCTCGCCATCGAGGCGCTCGTCGAACAGGATATTCATCGCGACATCCTTCATTTTTATCGTTGAACAGAGCAGCAGGTCGCCGCCGCTTGACGCCAATCTGAGCTTTTTTCAGGCGCCTGTCCAGCCTGTGGTGCAGTGGTCTGACCAGTAATTGGTCGATAGTCGCAAGGTTCATGGCATACTCACCCCAGGCAGCTACTTGGTCTTACCGCCAGGAGGCGTTGTGGCTCAAGCAGAGAGGAGGGCAAGTGGTACTCAACAACGATGACATCGCCATGGGCAAACGCACGCCCGAGCACGTGGCGGCCAAGCTGGAAGAGCTGATTCTCGAGGGAGTCTTTCGACCGGGGCAACTGCTGCCTTCCGAGCGGCGGCTATGTGAGCGTCTGGGCGTTTCTCGTGCCTCCCTGCGTGAGGGGCTGAGGATCTTGCGCAGCAAGGGCATCATCAACACTCGCCAGGGCCATGGTTCCACCGTGGCGTCCCTGTTGCCGAGCCAACACCAGAGCCCGCTGATGCATCTGTTCCGCGACCATCCGCGGACGCTGTTCGACCTGCTGGAAGTGCGCGCGCTGCTGGAAGGCGAGTCTGCCTATCTGGCGGCTCGGCGTGGCACGTCCATGGACCGCGTGCTGATCACGCGCCGCTATCGTGAGATGGCCGAATACGCTGCTCAGACGGATACCCTGGAAGTCGAGCAGTTGGCGCGGCTGGACCACGCGTTTCATCTGGCCATCTCCCAGGCCTCCCACAACCCCGTACTGGTGCATACGCTGCAAGGGTTGACCGATCTGCTGCTCAGCTCGGTCTTTGCATCGGTCAAGCACCTCTACCACCGGCCCGGGCCCAGAGAAATGATCAATCAGCAGCACGCACGCCTGCATGACTCGGTAGTCAGCGGCCACGCCGAGCAGGCGCGGCAGATTGCGCTGGAGCACCTCACCAGCATCAGTGAACTGCTGAGAGAGCTGGAGGCGGAGCACGATCGCCTGGAGCGCTCCGCCATGCGTCTGGAACAGTGGTAGTGAAGGGTGCGGGTTAGCAGTTGGCTACGTTGAGGCTGTCATCCTCGATGACCCCCGCCAGGGTGGCGACTTCGAGCTTGTTGCACAGGTGATCGCGCAGAATCTGCCCTAGCCGGGGGCTATCGCGTGCTTCGAGCGCTTCGATCATGTTTTCGTGGTCCTGTACGGCCTGGCGCCAGAACTTCTGAGTCATCTTCTTGGAGTAGCGGACCCGTTTCACCCGCTGGCTGAGATTGCTGTACATCTCCTGGAGCACTTCATTGCGCGACGCTGCCAGGATGCTTTCGTGTATCTGCTGATTGACGATGAAATAGCTCGCCAGATCGCGTTGATGGTAGTGCTCCAGCATGGTGTCGTGCAGTTTGCGCACCGCTTTGATTTCGGCATCGCTGATATGTTGGCAGGCGAGTTCACCTGACAGCCCTTCCAGAGCCGCCATCAGGTCGTAGGTATCCTTGACCTTTTTGAACGTCAAGCGCACGACACGCGCGCCACGGTTGGGCAGCAGTTCGATCAACCCTTCGGTGGCCAATACTTTCAGGGCCTCCCGCAGGGGCGTGCGCGATACGCCGAACCGTTCGCACAGCTGTTTCTCTGAAATACGCTCACCAGGCGCAAGCTCGCCATGTTCGATCAGCTCGCCGATGCGATCAGCGACTTCGCGATAGAGGTTTCGCTGCAGGATTTTAGTCATGGTGCTGTCCCTTTTGGTAAGCCCGCCTGTTGCTCCCCAAGCGGTTGGTCGTGCGGCGCGTCATGCCAAGCCCAGTAGGGGTTTACAGGCAGTAACGCTTTACAGACATAGTGACGCTTCTTTGTATGATCTGCAAAAGTAATTATGAATGCAGTTTGCTGTCTGGGCTATTCTCAAAAAGCCGTCGCAGCAGGGCGGCGATCCATCATTCAATAATAAACAGGAGCTGAGCCATGGCGGGAAGTGTATTTACGTGCAGCGTGCAGCTTGGACGAGAGCAGGCAAGGCGCATCGTGGACGGTGCCATACAGCAGGCGCGGGGGGCTGAACTCACGCCACTGACCATCGTGGTAGTGGATGCGGGAGGGCATGTGGTATGTGCCGAGCGCGAGGATGGATGCGCGCCATTGCGCTTTCCTGTCGCCCAGGGCAAGGCATACGCAGCAATCGGCATGGGAATCTCGAGTGGCATCATCGGCGAACGAAACAGCGAGCGGCCCGCCTTTTTGGGCAGTGTGGCGGCGGCCTCTGGGGGGCACTTCGTGCCGGTTGCCGGCGGGGTACCGATTCTGGATGTCCAGCAACGTGTGGTGGGGGCCGTGGGGGTGAGCGGTGCTTCTTCTGATGAAGACCAGCAGGCAGCCATTGCCGGTATCGAGGCGGCGGGTTTGCACTGGGGGTTGGCGCCAGGAGGGGAGCCGCGCTGAAAAATGCGCAACGTTCGTACGAGCAATGCCTGTCAGGCGCTGCTTTTTTTTGCCCGTCATCGCCATAAATGCCTGCTTATTCAGAGCATTGAAATTTCGCAAATTGGCTCGATACGAAAGTTTAATACCTAATTTTGAATTTTGAATTCAAATTGAGTGGGTGAAGACTCAATAACAACAACGGTTCACTTGGAGCACTCCCATGAAATTCATCAAAACAGCTTTTTTGGCAACGGCCGTGACCCTGGGGCTGAGCGCCTCGCTGGCGCATGCCAACGTCGAGGTACGCCTTGGGCATGTAGGCGGGCCAGGATCCCTGTTCGAAATCACGGCCAACCGCTTTGCGGAGCTGGCCAATGAACGCCTCGACGGTATTGCGGAAGTGAACGTCTACGGCAACAGCCAGCTAGGCAGCGACGAATCCATGATGCGTCGCCTGCGCCTGGGGTCACTGGATCTCTCCATTCCCTCGACGGTCATGAGTTCGGAGTCAGAGCAGTTTGCGCTGTTCGAAATGCCTTACCTGATCGAAGACCGCGAGCACATGAAGCGAGTGCGCGACGAGGTAGTACGTGGCCCCCTGTATGAGGCAGCCGAAGCGCGTGGCTTCAGAATCATTGGCGTGTGGGAAAACGGTTTCCGCCAAATCACCAATAACGTTCGCCCCATTACCGTGCCCGAGGATCTACGCGGTATCAAACTGAGAACGCCCAGCGGTGTGTGGCGGATAGAGATGTTCCGCAGCTATGGGGCTGCGCCTTCCCCGATGTCCCTCTCCGAGGTGTTCGTCGCCCTTCAGACGGGTGCGATGGATGGCCAGGAGAATCCCCTGATTCAAACCTTCTCCTCTCGCTTTCATGAAGTTCAGGACTATTTGTCCATCTCCAATCACGTCTATACCCCTGCCTACCTGACGGCTGGCGCAAGCTGGAATCGGCTGCCGGAAGAAGTACGCACGGTCTTGCAAGAAGTCGCGCTGGAAATGGAAGACTTTGCCTTGGAAGAGGGCCAGCGCCTCGATGACGAGACCTTGGTGCGCATGCGTGATGCCGGTATGGAAGTCAATGACGTGGACTTCGATGCTTTCGTTGAGGCCTCTCAATCCATCTACAACAAGTTCGCAAGCGATGTTGCCGGTGGTCAGGAAATGCTGGACTCCGTTGCCGCCCTGCGCGAGTAACGTCGCCACCATTTCTTGGAGGCGGCTGCCCTTGTCGGCGGACGCCTCTACCAACAGGAGGTTTCAATGAGCACTTATACCAAGTTCAAGAACGCCTACTTTGCGTTTCTTGAAGGCATCGTGGTGGTGCTGGTGATTGCGTTGGCCGGGGTCGTCACGATTGGCTTCGTTTCTCGTTACCTGGGTTCTCCGCTGAGCTGGTACGACGAGCTGGCGGCCGTACTGCTGGCATGGGTGACCTATTACGGGGCTGCCCTGGCGGCTGCCAAAGGGGCGCATATCACTTGCCCCAGCGTGCTGAACATGTGCCCTCCGGCGGTACGGGTGCCCGTTGCCCTGCTGGCCGAAGCCATCACGATTGGTTTCTTCGTCTTTCTAGGGTTGGCGAGCTACCAGGTCATGATGATTCTGGAAGGCATGAACATGGTGAGCCTGCCGTCCATTTCCATGCAGGTGACCCAGTCCGCCATTCCCATCGCTTCTGTCCTGTTCATTATCGCCGAGCTGCTGCGGCTGCCCGATATTTTGAAAAGTGCCCGAGGCAAAGGCTTTGTGGACCATGAGCTTGAAGAGGTCGGCATCGATGCCGATGAGGTCGAAGCCGTCAGCACACAGCAGCGGGGATAAGTAACCATCATGATCATTCTCTATATCTTCATTGCTCTGATCGCGCTGATCTTGATCAATGTGCCAGTGGCGGTCGCTCTGGCGTTGGTAGGGACGATAGCCACCTTCATCACCTACGGCAGCATGGCGATGCCGACGGTGGGTATGACGATGTTCGAGGGGGCAACCAACTTTCCGTTGATCGCCATCCCGCTGTTCATTCTGGCAGGTGCCATCATGAACGCCTCCAGCATCTCGCGACGCTTGATCGATCTGGCCATGGCCATGGTGGGGTTCATCAAGGGTGGCCTGTCGATGGTGACCATCGGTGCGTCGGTGTTCTTTGCCGAAATTTCCGGGTCATCGGTGGCGGGCGTGTCGGCGATTGGCAGTATCTTGATTCCTGCCATGCGCAAGAAGGGGTACTCCAAAGAGTTTGCCGCCTCGATTTCCTCTTCGGCGGCCAGTCTGGCAATTATCCTTCCGCCTTCCATACCCATGATTCTGTACGCGGTCATGTCGGGGGAGTCGGTCGTTCAGATGTTCGTGGCCGGTATCTTTCCTGGCCTGCTGGGGGCGATGGGCTTGGCGGCCATGTGCTACTACCTGGCGCGTAAGTACAACTTCCCCTCTGAAGGTCGTTTCCGGGTGTCGCAACTCTGGAAGGCACTGAAAGAGGCCGTTTGGGCGCTGTTGATTCCGGTCATCATTCTGGGTGGGATTTTCGGCGGCTTCGTGACGGCGACGGAAGGCGCTGCGCTGGCAGTGTGTGTCGCCATCTTCATCAGTGCGGTGATCTATCGCGAGTTTACCCTCAAGAACTTCATCGACTCGTGCAAAAGCGCTGGTGTGCAAACTGCCGTCGTCATGCTGCTCGTGGCGGCGTCTGCGGTGGTGGGCGGGTATCTGACCGAAACCCGTATTCCTCAGGCCATTGCTTTGCAAATCAGCGACCTGACCAGCAACAAGTATGTGATCCTGGCACTGCTGAACATCATCTTCCTGATTCTCGGTGTGTTCCTGCACTCGGCAGCCGCCATCATTCTGGTCGTACCTATCGTGCTGCCGCTGGTACTGGAAGTGGGTATCGACCCGCTGCACTTCGGCCTGATCGTCACGCTGAACCTGGCCATCGGACAGCAGACCCCGCCGGTTGCCAGCGTATTGATTGCGTCCTGCTCCATTGCGAAATCAGACATCTGGGCAACGTCCAAAACCAATCTCTGGTTCATTGCCGTGCTGTTCACGATTTTGATGATCAATACCTACATTCCTGCCTTTGCCTTGGCATTGGTCAACTTCATCTACGGATAAGGGGTGCTCCATGACACAGCAACTACAAGCACCCACCACCGATAGTTTGCGCTGCGAAGTGAAAGACGGTGTGGCCTGGTTAGGGTTCAACCGTCCGCAAAGCCGCAATGCCATGACGTGGGAAATGTACAACGCCTTGGAGTACTACTGCGACACGTTAGCCGACGATACCGATATCCACGCCCTGGTGCTTCACGGTGTCGGCGGAGAAGCCTTCGTGGCGGGGACCGACATCACCCAGTTTGCACATTTTGCCGAAGCTGAGGATGCCATTGGCTACGAGCGGCGCATCGACCGTGTGGTGGGCAAGCTGGAAACCTTTCCGAAACCCACGCTGGCGCTGATCGAAGGGGCCTGTGTAGGCGGCGGCGCGGCGTTGGCGCTGGTATGTGATTTTCGATATGCCACCGACACGCTGAAATTTGGGGTGCCTATTGCCAAGACGCTGGGCAATACGCTCTCCATTACCAACGTGTCTCGGCTGGTGGATATGGTCGGTATCCCGCGCACGAAAGAAGTGTTGATGATGGCGAAACTGGTGACGGCAGAAGAAGCGCTGGGCGCGGGTTTGGTCAATCAGCTGTTCGATGGGGCGGACATCTACGCCGAAGTCGCCACCATTGCCGCCGAATTTGCCAAACGTGCACCGCTGACCCTGCAGGCCAGCAAGGCGCTGATCAATCGCGTGCAGGCCCAGCGGCGGCTCCCGCCCGATGCCAGCGACGATTGGGTGGCCACTTGCTACCTGAGCCAGGATTTCTCGGCAGCGGTGAACAAATTCGTCAATAAAACGCCTTTTGAGTGGCGCGGCCAGTAAGGCTGCCGCTCTGCTCAGTAGATGCCTATCACAGGCTTGAGGAGGAAAGCGCATGCTTCCTTTACAAGATATAAAAGTCCTCGATGTGTCACAGATCATGGCTGGTCCTTACTGCACCATGGTGCTGGCGGATATGGGTGCCGAGGTCATCAAGGTAGAGAAACTCAATGGCGGCGATGACAGCCGTCAGATGGGGCCATATGTGAACGGCGAGTCGACCTGCTTTTCGCAAATCAACCGCAACAAGAAAAGCATTTCACTCAACCTGAAAGACGAGCGTGCCCGCCAGATCTTTTATCGACTGGCAGCCGATGCGGATGTCATCGTCGAGAACTATCGGCCGGGGGTCACCCAGTCACTGTCGATCGACTACGACACCATCAAAGCCATCAATCCAGGTATCGTTTACTGCTCCATTTCGGGGTATGGCCAGACCGGGCCCTACAGCCACAAAGGCGGGTTCGATCTGGTGGCCCAGGGGATGACGGGGCTGATGTCGATGACCGGCGAAGCCGGGCGGCGCCCCTTGAAGACCGGCATCGCGGTCTACGACATTGGCGGTGGCATCACGGCGGTCTATTCGATTTTGGCCGCCCACATCCACAAGATGAAGACGGGGGAAGGGCAGCATATCGATATCGCCATTACCGAATGCGGGTTGCCCTGGTTTACCTGGGAAGCGGCAGCTTACTTCTCTGAAGGCACGGTGCCTGGCCCTACTGGCTGGCGCCATCGGGTGTCTGCGCCTTATCAGGCGGTGAAGGCCGTGGATGGTTATTTGATGCTGGGCTGCGCCAATCAACGGACCTGGGAGCGGTTTTGCGGCGATGTATTGAAACGGCCCGCGCTGATGGAAGACCCCCGCTTTCTGACCAACCATGATCGTGGCCAGCATGTGGATGAACTGGAGGCGCTGCTCGAAGAGCTGATGGCCCACCAGACCGTCGATGAGTGGCTGGCGCTGTGTGATACCGCCGGCGTACCGGCAGGGCCTATCAATGATTTCGCCCAGGCCATGCAGGATGAGCACTATCTGGCCCGTGGCATGGTGGAGGAGATGGATCATCCGGTGATCGGCAAAATGAAAACCATCGGTTTTCCCAGCAAGTTCTCACGTACGCCTGCCCAGATCCGTTCTGCAGCGCCGCTCTTTGCTCAACATACCGATGAGGTGCTCGAGCAATTGGGCATGTCGGATGAAGAGCGCGACACGCTGCGTGCCGAAGGGTGCATAAAGTAGTTTTTTAAAAACATGGTTTGAATTCATTATCCAATTTAGTGCCGTGCTGTTTCGCGATAACCGCATCACAACAACCGCATTACAACAACAAAGAGGAAGCGACATCATGTTGAAGCTCGATTTTCACCCCTCCGGTCGTCATTTTCTGCAGATTCCTGGCCCATCGCCGGTGCCAGACCGCATTCTGCGCGCCATGAGTCTGCCAACGATCGATCACCGTGGGCCGGAGTTTGGCGCGCTGGGCCGTGAGCTGTTGGCCAAGACCAAGCAGGTGTTCAAGACCGAACACCCGGTAGTGATCTACCCCGCCTCTGGCACGGGCGCCTGGGAAGCCGCGTTGGCCAATACCATGTCGCCTGGCGACCGGGTGCTGATGTTCGAAACGGGCCACTTTGCCACGCTATGGCACAAGATGGCGCTGCGCCTGGATCTGACGCCGGAATTCATTGGCCTGCCGGGGTATGAAGGCTGGCGCCAAGGCGTGCAAGCCCAGATGATCAAAGAGCGGCTAAAAGACGACCCTGAGCACGAGATCAAAGCGGTCTGTGTGGTACACAACGAAACCTCCACGGGGGTCACCAGTGACATTGCGGCGGTTCGTCGAGCCATCGATGAGGCCAATCACCCGGCCTTGTTGATTGTGGATACCATTTCCGGGTTGGCCAGTGCCGATTACCGCCACGATGAGTGGGGCGTGGATGTCACGGTGTCCGGCTCACAGAAGGGCCTGATGCTGCCGCCGGGCATTAGTTTCAATGCGCTCTCACCCAAGGCGATCGAGGTGAGCAGGCAGGCCAAGCTGCCCAAGAGTTTCTGGGCCTGGGATGAAATTCTGGAAGCCAACCAGAACGGCTATTGGCCCTATACCCCCAGCACCAACTTGCTGTACGGCCTTAATGAAGCACTCGACATGCTGCTGGATGAGGGTATGCCACAGGTACTGGCCCGCCACCAGCGCTGGGCGGCAGGGGTGCGTGCGGCGGTACAAGCGTGGGGCTTGGAGATTCAGTGCCAGGACCCCGCGCTGTACTCCCCGGTACTCACAGGGGTGGTGATGCCGGAAGGCGTGGATGCGGATGCCGTGCGCAAGATCATCTATGAGCGTTTTGACCTGTCGCTGGGAATGGGCCTTGGCAAGGCGAAAGGCAAGATGTTCCGTATCGGGCACCTGGGGGATTGCAACGACCTGACCCTGATTGCCACGCTGGGCGGCTGCGAAGCGGGCATGAAGCTGGCAGGCGTTTCACTGCGCGGCAGCGGTGTCTTGGCAGCGTTGGAGTACTTCGCAGCGAACCCGTTGCAAGCTTCAAGCGACCATCAGGCGCGTTAAAAAGGGGAGGAGTGTCATGACGTCACTGACCAGCCAACATGCGCCAAGAGATGCCAAGATCAAGCCGATCAGCGGTCTGGCTGAACGGCTTTCACGAGAGCTCGCAGGCGATGTCTTATTTGATCAGGCGACTCGGGGGCGTTATGCCACTGACGCATCCATTTATCAGATAACCCCCGTTGGCGTGGTGATCCCACGCCATCAGGAAGATTTGAAAATTGCCCTGGACATTGCCCGTGATGCCCACGTACCGGTGTTGGCACGTGGGGCAGGCACCAGCCAGTGTGGTCAAACCGTTGGTGAGGCATTGGTTCTCGATACCACGCGCTGGCTGAACCAAGTGGTGGAGTTCGACCCCGACGCACGCACCGTGGTGGTGGAGCCAGGCATGGTGCTGGATCATCTCAATGCTTGGCTCAAGCCCCACGGGCTGTGGTATCCGGTGGATGTATCCACCAGTGCCCAATGCACCATTGGCGGAATGGCAGGCAATAATTCCTGCGGGTCGCGCTCTATTTACTACGGCAACATGGTGCACAACGTCGAGGGCATCGAAGCCACCCTGGCCGATGGATGCGACGTGAATTTCAGCTTTGTGGATGGCTTTGCCGAGGGCTCACGGGAGCAGCAACTCGCCCAGCAGGTAAAAGCCATTGCCGAGCGGGTCGGCCATGATATTCGCGACCACTTTCCCAAAGTGCTGCGTCGCGTGGGGGGCTATAACCTCGACCTGTTCGACTGCCAAAACCCTATCCCTTATGACCCGAATGGGCGGGCGAATTTGGCGCACTTGCTCATCGGCTCTGAAGGGACGCTCGGGGTAAGCCGCCGTATCAAGCTGAAGCTGTCGCCGCTCCCCGAACAAAAAGTGCTGGGGGTCGTCAACTTCCCCACGTTCTACCAAGCCATGGATTTTACTCAGCATATCGTCAAGCTGGGGCCGATGGCGGTCGAACTCGTCGACCGCACGATGATCGAGCTCTCGCTTGAGAATCCGGCGTTCAGGCCGGTGATCGAAAAAGCGCTGATCGGCAAGCCGGAAGCCATTTTGCTCGTGGAGTTTGCCGGGCAAGACCGAGATGCCCAGCTTGAAGCGCTAGCAGTCTGTCGGACTTGAGGTTAATGGATGAGCTGAGGCGTGGGTTCTTCACCCCCCCCTGTGTTGGTGTTGGTGTTGGTGCTGTTGTGTGGCTCTTAACCTGCCCCTCAGCTTCTGCAAGGCGGTTCTGACGCCTTGCCTGCTGGCCGGTTGGGCGCGGCGAGCCCTCAGCCCGCCGTCAACCGGTGCATCCGCTTGATATTCCACGCCATGGTGGCCAATCGCCACTCGCCGCTGACCTTATCCAGTCCGCGTAGCGAGAACTGCCGGAACCCCATCACGTGTTTGATGATCCCGAAGACCGGCTCCACGGTATGTTTGCGCAATGCGTAGAGCGCTCGGCCCGCCTGCGTCTTCAAGCGGTGTGCCATCTGTTCGACGGGGTCCTCGCTCTCCGGGGCAGGCGGATCCGCGGCGAAACGTTCAAAGACCGGAAGGTGATGGACGTCTCGCTTCATCGCCAACAGCGGTTCGATACCATGGTCATGGCAGGCCTGGATATTGCTGGCACTGAAGTAGCCGGTATCACCCAGCAGGTGGTCAGGTTTTCCCAGCGTTTCCGGGTAACCTTGCCAGGCCGTCAGTAGCGGCATGACTTGCTGCTTGTCATTGGTCGCCTGCGTGACGTGGACATGGGTCACCAGCAGACTCTCGGTATCAACCGCGGCTTGGGCGTTGTAGCACTGATCAAACCCCTTGCCGGTGACCGGCATGATGCGCGACTGCGGGTCGGTGAAATTGATCTGATCCTTGTCACGCGGGCCACCAGTGGGCGGTTCGGGGTCACGCCCACGGGGCTTCTTGCCGGCCTTGCGCTGCGCCTCCCGCCGCGCCACCTTTTCCTGATAGGCGGCTTGCTCGGTGGCGTCCCGCTCCTCGGCGCGCGCCTCGATCTTGGCCTTCGCCTCAGCGATGGCCGCCAGGCGGGCTTCACGGCGGGCAATCTCGGCGGGGATATCCATGCCGTCGGCCGCGTCCTCCTTGTCCGCCGACTCGGCCCGCTCGGTCAGCGCTTTCACCTCTGCCCTGAACTGTGCCTCCAGCTTCTTGGCATGGCCATACGACAACGCCTTGTGCTTGCTGGCGTTGGCCTTGAGCTTGGTGCCGTCCAGGGCGATGGTGCCAAGCTTGAGCAGCTTCATCTCGCGGGCCAGCAGCAGCACCTGTACGAACAACTGTTCCAGTTCCGGCAGAAAGCGGCGGCGAAAGGTGGCCAGCGTGTCATGGTCGGGATGGGTATTGGCGGCCAGGTAGCGGAACGCCACCGAGTCATAGGTGGCACGCTCGATCTTGCGGCTGGAGACCACCCCGGTGGCGTAGCCGTAGATCAGCAGGCTCAGTAGCACCGCCGGGTGATGTGCCTTGGAACCCCGCCCCATGTAACGCCGGGTCAACGTCGAGAGGTCCAGTTGTTCGACAACATCGACAACGAACCGCGCCAGGTGACCATCGGGCAACCACTCGTCTACCGAAGGCGGCAGCAGGTAATCGGTCTGGCGATCCACAGGGATGAAGCGGCTCATGGCGATCTTCTCAGCTCGGCGATGACGGTGGTCAGTATCTCACGGTGCAACGGAAAGACCGACAGGCTGCTAGGCAACTTGAATGAGTTGATGAGTGATTTAGGGCTGCCCGGCAGCGTGGTGAATATGCCGGAGGCGGCCGAGCAGAAAGCGCTGTGGAACGTGCGCAAGGCTGGGCTCAATATCATGATGAGCATGAAAGGCGATGGCAAGCCGGTCTCTTTCATCGAAGATTGCGCCGTTCCCCTCGAGCACCTTGCCGAGTACACCGCCAAGCTCACCGAGGTGTTCAATCGCTATGGCACGGAGGGCACCTGGTACGCCCATGCGGGGGTCGGCACGCTGCACGTTCGCCCCATTCTGGACATGCGCCGCGACGGGGCGCAAAAAATGCGTGAAATCGCAGAGCTGGCCTCTGCGCTGGTGCGTGAGTACAAGGGCGCGTACTCGGGTGAGCACGGCGACGGTATTTGCCGTGGCGAGTGGGTTGCTTGGCAGTTTGGCGAGATCATCAATGACGCTTTCCGCGAAGTGAAACAGCTCTTTGATCCGCAGAACCTGCTCAATCCTGGAAAAATCGTCGATACGCCGAAAATGGATGACGAGCGCTACTTCCGGTTTCCCTCCACCTATCAGCGTATTCCGATGACGCCGGTATTCGATTGGTCCTCCTGGAACGTGAAGCGAGATCCGCTCACGGGGGAGCAGACGCCTCCTGGCAGTGCCGGAGACACCACCCATGGCTTGGCCATGGCGGTCGAGATGTGCAACAACAACGGCCACTGTCGCAAGTTCGATGCAGGCACCATGTGCCCAAGCTACCGCATCACCAAAGAAGAGCAGCACCTGACCAGGGGTAGGGCAAACACGCTTCGGCAGGTGCTCTCGGGGCAGTTGGGGGATGAAGGACTTGCCAGCGATGAGGTGAAAGAGGCGCTGGATCTATGCGTTTCCTGTAAAGGGTGCAAGCGCGACTGCCCCACGGGCGTTGATATGGCCAAATTCAAGATAGAAGCACGGGCGGCTCGGGTGCGCGCCAAAGGCCTCACATTGCGTGATCGCATGGTTGGCGAAATGCCCCGTTACGCCCCTTGGGCTAGCCGGTTCTCAGGTTTGGTGAACGGTATCGAACGGGCTCCCTGGCTGGCGAAGCGCATCAAGCAGGCGCTCAAGCTGGCCCCGCAAAGAGCGCTTCCCGCGTTTAACGGCAACTTTCTGGCGACGGCGGACTCTTCGGCAACCGCTGAGAGGCCAACTGCGGAGAGGCCAATTGCAGAGAAAGAAGTCCTGCTGTTTGTGGATACCTTCAATAACTACATGGAGGGCGACAATGCGTCCGCTGCCAAGCGAGTGCTGGAGGCCGCTGGCTATCGCGTGCATCTCAATGTGACCCAAGGCCAGCGGCCGCTCTGCTGTGGCCGCACCTACCTCTCTTCGGGCCAGTTCGAGAAAGCCAAGGCCGAGGCACAGCGCACGCTGGACTTCCTGATGCCGTTCGTGGAGCGTGGCGTGGCCGTGGTGGGGTTGGAACCCTCATGCTTGCTCAGCATGCGTGATGAATTCTTGCAGTATGGCTTTGGTGAACAGGCGCAGGCACTGTCGGAAGCTGCCTATCTGTTTGAGGAATTTTTGCTACATGCTCACTCGACAGGAGAGCTGTCGTTAACGCTCAAGCCCATGGAAGGCCGGCGCGTGATGCTGCATGGGCACTGCCACCAGAAAGCGTTTGATGCGTTGCGCCCGGTAGAGCAGGTGCTGAACTGGATTCCTGGCGTGTCAGTCGAGACGATCGAGTCGTCCTGCTGCGGCATGGCGGGCAGCTTTGGCTATGAAGCCGAACACTACGAAGCCTCGATGAAAATGGCAGAGCTGACGCTGTTGCCTGCCGTGCGAAGCGCAAACAAGGAGGCGGTGTTAGTGGCCGATGGCACCAGCTGTCGTCATCAAATTCAGGATGGCAGCGGGCGCGAAGCGATTCACGTTGCTCGCCTGCTGGCTCAGGCGCTAGCCTGATAGCGACAACCAACAAAAGGAGCGTTACGTGGCCATCTATCAATTTGGCGAGCATCAGCCCGCTATTCATGAAGACGTATACATTGCCGACACGGCGGACGTCATCGGTCAGGTTACCCTGAAGGCACACGCCAGCGTGTGGTATCAGGCGGTACTGCGCGGCGACAGCGATCATCTGGAAATCGGTGAAGAGAGCAACATTCAGGATGGCGCCGTGCTGCACGCGGACCCCGGCTACCCGCTGAAGGTGGGAAAAGGGGTGACCGTCGGGCACCAGGCGATGCTGCATGGCTGTACCGTGGGGGATGGCTGCTTGATCGGCATTCAGGCGGTAGTGCTCAACGGCGCCGTGATTGGCGAGAACAGCCTGGTAGGCGCGGGAGCCTTCATCAAGGAAGGGGCGGTCTTTCCGCCAAACTCGTTGATTGTCGGCTCACCTGCCAAAGTGGTCAGGGAGCTGTCGGCAGAGGCGGTGGAAGCGCTGAAGCTGAATGCACAAAGCTATGTGATACGGGGCAAGCAGCACGCTGACTCGCTCAAGCGCATCGATTGAGCCTGCCTGTACCTGAAAACGCCCACCCCCAGGCGTGGCCTAGGGGTGGGAGAGGGTGTCTGAGCCCAGCTGAGGTTGTTACATCAGCGGATCAGTGATACCCAGCACATAGAACGCGACCAGCGCGATGATACCGGTGAATACCAGGTAGTAGATGGTCGGAATGATCGTTTTACGAATCGTGGTGCCTTCGCGGCCCAGCAGGCCAACGGTTGCCGAGGCGGCGACCACGTTGTGAATCGCGATCATGTTACCCGCAGCAGCACCCACCGCCTGAAGCGCGACCATGACGGCCGTTGAGAGCCCCAGAGTTTGCGCAATGCTGAACTGGAACTCGGCCAGCATCAGGTTGGAAACCGTGTTGGAACCGGCGATGAAAGCACCCATGGCACCCACGGCGGGGGCAAAGAAGGGATAGACACCGCCAACGCTGTTGGCAACCGCCTGGGCCATCATGACAGGCATGGACACCAGGTCTGCGCCGTTGACGCCCGAGTTGATCAGGATACGCACCATCGGCACGGTGAACACGAGGACGAAACCCGCACCAAAAATGGTTTTGGTGGATTCCGAGACGGCTGCGCTCATCTGACGCGGGTTCATCTTGTGCAGGAAGTAGGTGATGAACACCACGGCCAGAATGATGCCGCCCGGCAGATAGAGCGGCTGTATGCCGCCGCTGACGCCTGCTTCACCGAAGATGTTGGCCCAGTTCAGGTTCACGGAAGTCAGCGCCACGCGCAGCGGCTCGATGGTGCGAGAGGCCACCAGGAAGAGCGCCAACAGCACATAGGGAATCCAGCCCTTGAGGGTCGAGATCGGTGCCTTGCCTGCGACATCGTCCAGCTTGATTTGCAGGTTGCCGACCCACTCGTCCGGCCAGGAGGTGGCTTCCGGGAAGTCCCAGGTGTCTTTCGGTAGCAGGAACCCTTTACGCGCAGCAGGAACGACAATGGCCAGGCCGACCATGGCACCGATCATCGAGGGGAACTCTGGCCCCAGGAAGACGCCTACCAGCATGTAAGGAACGACGAACGCGATGCCCGTGAAAATGGCGAACGGAGCAATGGACAGCCCCTCTTTCCAGGAGCGGTTGGCGCCAAAGAAGCGCACCATGATCAGCACCAGAATCAGCGGCATGAGAATACCCACGATGCCGTGAGTGATTGCCGTGGTGCTGGTGACCTGCTGGAAGAACGCTTCCCAGGTGGAGCCGTTGGCTTCCAGTTGCGCCGTGATGCCGGCACGGTCGAGGCCGCTGCCCACGCCCACCACAATCGGGGTGCCCACTGCGCCAAACGATACCGGGGTCGACTGAATCATCATGCCTACCACGACGGCCGCCAGCGCCGGGAAGCCCAGGGCGACCATCAGCGGTGCAGCCACCGCAGCGGGGGTGCCAAAGCCTGAGGCGCCTTCGATAAAGCAGCCAAACAGCCACGCGACGATCAGCGCCTGCACGCGGCGGTCCGGGCTGATGCCTGAAAAGCCGTTACGGATGGCCGTGATGCCACCGGAGTGCTTGAGGGTGTTCAGCAGCAGGATGGCGCCAAAGATGATCCACAGCAGGCCAGCGGTCTGGATCAACCCTTGAACGGTGGATGCCGCGACACGGCTGAACGACATGTCCCATGCAGTCAGGCCGATAATGGCAGCGGTGAGGAAAACGATCGGCATCGCTATCTTGGCGGGAATCTTAAAGCCTATGAGCAATATCCCGGCCAGCAACAGCGGCAGAAATGCCAGAAGAGCTAGTATATTTTCATTCATGGGAGGAACGGCCCCTTGTTATTGATTTGGTGTGCTCCGCGAAAGCCAACGCATCATTTTCAATGATAGTTGGGACAGCGTGAAAGATACGGTCAGGCGCCTGGAATGACTATATTGGAAAATTGGTCTTACCAGTAAAAGGGGCTTTTTCGGCCGCGTAGCGAGGCGTTTTTTTAATATCAAGTGACTGTTATTCATTGCTTTTTTAGCGCTGCAAAGAAGCGCCGAGTCGACACCGTTATTAGACTAATAGACAGTTCAGTCAAGGAGGAGAAAGGCAGTACACAGAGGAGGGATGTTCTAGGCCTATCGCGTATGCTGTGACGGCGTATAGTGTAGGTGCACTCTTTACCTCTTTTCAGGAGTCGTTCGACCATGGCCATCACGCTTTATGATTTGTGCGGTCGCGATGATCGCTTGAGATTTTCTCCCTACTGCTGGCGCGTGCGCATGGCGCTGGCCCACAAAGGGCTGGCATACACTACGGTGGCTTGGCGGTTTCAGCAGAAAGAGGCGCTGGCATTTGCCCACTACGACAAGGTGCCGGTGTTGACCGATGGTGACACGGTGGTCACCGACAGCTTCGATATCCTGCGCTACCTGGATACCACTTACCCTGAGGCGCCGGTGCTGGGCGATGGGCTGGGCTTGCAGCGTGTCACGTTGTTCAAGCAACTGGTGGATCGCAGCATTACGCCCGCGCTGTTTCGTATCGTGGTGCTGGATCTGCTGGAAGCCATCCACCCGGAGGATCGGGAATACTTCCGCACCACCCGTGAAGCGCGCTTTGGGGCCAGCCTCGAGGCGGTTCACGACCCTGAGAAAGGCCGCCAACAACTGCATCAGGCGCTGGTGCCCGCCAGTGCACAACTCAAGGAAACCCCTTTCCTCGATGGTGACTCCCCCGCTGGGGCAGATTACCTGCTGTTCGGCAGCATGATGTGGGCCTATAGCGTCTCGACCGAAACGCTGGTGGAGGAGCGTGACCCCGTGGCCGGCTGGTTCCAGCGCATGCTGGCGGTGCACGATGGCGTGGCGGGCAAGGCCATGACCATTCGTGATCTATACTAGGCTAAGCGGTACTCGCCGCTGACACTCACAGGCAACATGAAGGGGCAGGCCCTGTATGGGGACGCCCTTCATGGACAAGGAGATGGCAATGATTGACCTGTATTACTGGACAACGCCC
This sequence comes from Halomonas sp. NyZ770, assembly GCF_020616575.1. Classification (NCBI taxonomy): domain Bacteria; kingdom Pseudomonadati; phylum Pseudomonadota; class Gammaproteobacteria; order Oceanospirillales; family Halomonadaceae; genus Halomonas; species Halomonas sp. NyZ770. The sequence goes on from NZ_CP085143.1 coordinate 729,831, forward strand.
AACGGCCACAAAGTCTCCATCATGCTTGAAGAAGCAAAGCTCGCTTATCGCGTAAAGCCCATCAATATCGGGCGTGGCGAGCAGTTCGACCCCGAGTTCCTGGCCATTGCGCCCAATAATCGCATTCCTGCCATCGTCGACCATGCCCCGCGCGACGGGGGGCAGCCCATGGCGCTGTTCGAGTCAGGGGCGATTCTGGAGTACCTGGCAGACAAGAGTGGCCAGTTCCTGCCAGCAGAAGGGCGCGAGCGTTATGTGGTACTGCAGTGGCTGCACTGGCAGATGGGTGGGCTAGGCCCCATGGCCGGGCAAAATCATCACTTCTGCCACTATGCGCCCCACAAGATCGACTACGCCATCGAGCGCTACGTGCGTGAAACCAATCGGCTTTATAGCGTGCTGGACCAGCGTCTTTCCCAGCAGCACTATGTGGGCGGCGACCGTTACTCGATTGCCGACATGGCCATCTACCCATGGATCGTGCCCTGGGAAAAACAGCGCCAGACCCTGGAGGAGTTTCCCGACCTGGAGCGCTGGTTCGAAGAGCTTTCTCAGCGTCCCGCCATTCGCAAAGCCTATGCATTGGTCGAGGATGTGAACCCCCAGGCAGGAGCGCCCATGGATGACCTGGCGCGTAAGCACTTGTTCGGAAACCGCTAATAATGATTAACCGCGAGTGAGTCATCGATAATGGCGATGCAGCGTGCGTGAAGGTGAAAAATTCATGTTGCGCTGCACAAAAAGCGCTGCTAGCTTTGATATTAGCAACGGCAACCGCCTATCAAGATGCGCCGTCGAGCGCATCGTACCGCTAGCTCACTCAAGGAGATTTAGTGATGAACAAGACAGCAGAAAAAACCAGCCAGCAGTTCGAGTCCGTGTTTGTTTCACCCATGCGCTCTTACACACTGGCAGCGCTGGACTACTACGAGCAACTGGTCGGCGCTCAAATGGATGCTGCACGCGCCTATTCCGACATGACCATCGCCCAGGCGCGCACCTGGCTCGACGTCAAAGACGCAGATAGCTTCAAGAAAGCCATGGAAAGCCAGCAGAAAGCGGCCAGCGACATGATGGAGCGCATGAAAGGTGACTCCGAAAAAGTGACCTCTATCAGCCAGGGCTTCCTGCAGGAAAGTCAGAAAATGGCGGAAGAGACCACCAAGAAAGCAGCCGATACTGCCAAATCGTAACGGTTGCTCCATGAAAATGCCGCGCCCTGAAGCGCGGCATTTTTTTATCCGAAGAGCGGGCGTTAGGTGGCGTCGCCTGCACGCGCTCTCAGCCGAAACCGTGCAATCCTGATGATTTGCTCGATGGCCGTTTTTCTTTCTTGTGCCGGATCGTTGTTCAACCGCTTTTCAAAGGCCTCCAGAATGGCATAGCGGTCCAGGCCCTTGACGGCAATCACGAAGGGAAAGCCAAATTTTTCCTGATAGGCGGCGTTCAACTGCTCGAAGCGGGCAAACTCTTCCGGTGAACACTGATCGAGCCCAGCACCGGCCTGTTCGCTGGTAGAGTCGTGGGTCAGCTCCCCGGCCAACGCGGCTTTGCCGGCCAGGTCAGGGTGTGCCTGAATGACGGCCGTCTGCTGCTCGGGGGATGCCTGTTGAAGCATCTTGCCCATCAGTTCGGCCAGCGCATCCGGGGCGTCGTGAGCCTCTTTCAGGCCGTGTTGCCAGGCAGCCTTGGCCACCCAGGGAGAGTGTTCATAGACATCGCCATAGTGGGCCACGAAGGTTTCCAGGCTGCTTTGGCTCGGGGCAGGGGACAATCGCAAAGGCGTTTCAGTCGGCACAAGGGTTCTCCAAGCGTGCGAAAAGGGAATTGCTGTATACAATAAATAGCATCAACGGTACTCTTTGACCAATAGGTCAAACCTGCCAACAACACCAATAACCCTGCCAATATGAGGAGTGACGATGGGACGCTTGACTACCCACGTGCTGGATACCGCCAAAGGGCAGCCCGGTCAGGGCATCATCATCGAGGTCTTTCGGTTGACCGGTGGCCAGCGCGAGCCGTTAGCGACCACCGTCACCAACAGCGACGGCCGCTGTGATGCGCCGCTGTTGGAAGGCGAGGCGCTGACCGCTGGCGAATATGAGCTAGTGTTCCATGCGGGAGACTATCTACGCCAGCAGGGGGTCGAGGCTGCCGAGCCCCGCTTCCTGGACGTCATCCCGCTGCGCTTTGGCGTGGCCGATGCCAGCCAGCATTACCACGTACCGCTGCTGCTCTCGCCGTATGGCTACTCGACCTATCGCGGTAGCTGAGGGGGCTTCACATGCAAGCGTACACTATCGAATTTGCCAACCTGCTGCTGCGCTGGCTCCACGTGATCGCCGCCATTGCCTGGATCGGAGAGTCGATCTATTTCGTCATGCTGGATAACAGCCTGCGCACGCCCAAGGCTCAGGAAGATCGTGACAAGGGTGTGTTTGGTGAGATGTGGGCGGTGCATGGCGGTGGTTTCTATCATAACCAGAAATACGCCACGGCCCCTGCCAAGCTCCCCAACGACCTGCACTGGTCGTTCTGGAAAGCCTACACCACATGGCTCTCTGGCTTTGCGCTGTTCGTCATTCTTTATATGGTCAATCCGGGTTTCTACCTGGTCAACCCCAACAGCAACTGGGCCTGGGCGGCCAACCTCACCGGATGGCAAGCCAACCTGCTGGCATTGAGCTTCCTGCTGGGCGGCTGGGTGGTCTATAACGAGCTCTGCAAGCGTATCAGCCCGGATATGCAACGTGACGGCCTGCTGAGCATTGCCGTGGCGGTGATGATGGTGGTCGTGGCGTATTTGAGCACCCAGATGTTCACCGGGCGGGCAGCCTTTCTGCTCACCGGGGCCGTCATGGCCACGGCCATGTCGGCCAACGTCTTCTTCTGGATCATTCCCGGCCAGCGCCGCATGGTCAAGGCCATGAAAGCCGGAGAGGCCCCCAACCCGCTAGATGGCAAGCGCGGCAAGCAGCGCTCGGTGCACAACACCTACTTCACGCTGCCGGTGGTGCTGCTGATGGTGAGTAATCACTACTCTTTTCTTTACTCCCATGAGCAGGCCTGGATCGTCATGGCCCTGTTCATCTTTGCTGGCGCGTTGATTCGTCAGTTCTTCGTGCTGATGCATGCGGGCAAGGTCCAGCCTGCCTATCCTGCGATAGGCGTAGGGCTCATTCTGCTGGCGTTCTGGGTAGCAGCCCCCAGCCCGCGCGCCGCCGTGGAAAGTACCAGTGCGGCCCCCGACCAGGCCCAGATCACCGCTCTGGTGGAGCAGCACTGCACCCTGTGCCATGCGCGTAACCCTGAGCACGCCGGGTTCTCCGCGCCGCCTGCGGGCTACGCCTTCGATCACTGGGAAGAGATACTGGGCCACAAGGCACAGATTCAGCGGGTCGTCGCCACTCGCTACATGCCGCTGGGCAATATCACCAACATGAGTGACGAAGAGCGCGATATCATAGCGGCCTGGGAGGAGTAAAACGGTTCGCAGAGAGGAGACCCCATGAGCGAAGCGCAGACGGCGTTGAAACGGCGGCCCACGGAAAAAGAGGGTGACGAGCGCCACGAAGCCATTTACCGAGCAGTGAGCGATGCCATCGTGGAGCAACGCCTCAAGCCGGGTGCCCGGCTGCGCGAAGATGCCCTGGCAGAGGTGTTTGGCATCAGCCGCACGGGGATCCGTAAAATCCTGCAGCGGCTGGCGCTGGAGCAACTGGTGACCCTGACCCCGCGCCGTGGGGCCAGCGTGACGCGCCCTACTGCCGATGAAGCCAAGGACGTGTTCGATGCACGCCAGCTCATCGAGTGCGGCTTGATGCCGGACGTGGCAAGGCGCATGGATGCGAAGGCGGCTGCCGAGCTGCGAGACATGGCCAAGCAGGAGCGACAGGCCCTGCGCAGTGGCCAGCAAAGCGTGGCCATCCGTCTCTCGGCCGATTTTCACGTGCGCCTGGCGCAGCTCTCCGGCAACGCCACCCTGGCGGAATTCGTCGAGCGCCTCTGCTCACGCTCTTCACTGATCCTCGCCGTATATGGTCATCGCGGCCACCTGGGCTGCGAGTCCCACGACCATGACGACCTGATCGGCTACCTGGAAGCAGGCAATGGCGAACGTGCCAAGGCCTTCATGAGCCGTCACCTCAAGGCCATCGAAGCGTCGCTGTCGATAGTCGAAGAGAAAAGTGATACGCCCGACCTGCGTGAAGTCTTTCGTCTTTGAACTCTATCACCGCAGGGCCTGATCACCGCAGTGCCGGGTAGGCGTCGAGTCGTTTTAAAGCCTGCTGGCGCTGTCCGTGATGCCATTTTCCTCGATGTGTGCTCATGAGTGGCCTTGAATGGGCTGCGTCGGCTGCTGTGGCGCACTATTTTGGGTTGAACGCGTGCTCGCTTGCACCGTTGCAATGCCTTCAAGCCAACAGGTACAGCACAGGCGTCGCGCAGCAATAGCAGCATTGTGTTGTCTTTCATAAAAAGAGGTTCAGGAAGAACTCTCGCTAAATATCTCATGTATACGAAAAATATATTTTTTGTACATTGATTTTTGCTGCTTTTGGCACCGTTTTGATGGTTGGCCTCCTTTTTGGCACTCCTCTTGCACTACTTAAGCACGGTATAAGCATCAGAGCTTTGCTTTCTGCTAAGTAAACAGTAAGGGGACGATTAAAATGGTATACAAGAAAATGGTGGCGACCCTACGTTTCATGCATCAAACCCGACGTACCGCGCTGTTATCGCTGGGCGTAGCGCTTTTCGCAGCCCCAGCCATGTCGGACGAGCAAGTGCTGCGTATCGCGATGACGGCCTCGGATATTCCGCTGACGACCGGGCAGCCTGATAGCGGCTTCGAGGGTTATCGCTTCCTCGGTTACACCATCTATGATGCGTTGATCAACTGGGACATGTCCTCGGCAGAGGAGGTAAGTGGGTTGACGCCAGGGCTGGCGGAAAGCTGGGAGGTCGATGCGGAAGACCAGCGAGTGTGGGTTTTCAATCTGCGTGAAGGCGTGCTTTTCCATGACGGTAGTGAGTGGAATGCCGACGCTGCCATCTGGAACCTCGATAAAATTTACGATGAAGCGTCCGAGCAGTTCGATGCCCGCCAGGCAGGTAACGTCCGGGGCCGTATTCCTTCCATGGATGGCTACGAAAAAGTAGACGACTACACCATTCAGTTCACCACCAGCGAGCCAGATGCATGGTTCCCCTACCAGCTTTCCTTCCTGCTCTTCTCAAGCCCTGCGCAATGGGAAGCATTGGGCGGTGACTGGGATGCGTTTGCCAGCGCTCCTTCTGGTACAGGGCCTTTCAAGCTGACGCGCCTGGTGCCTCGCGAGCGTGCCGTGCTGGAACCCAACCTGGAGTATTGGGATGAAGCGCGTGTGCCTCGTTTGACACGACTCGAACTGATCCCGATGCCTGAATCCAGCTCGCGCACTTCCGCGCTGCTCTCGTCGCAGGTCGATTGGATCGAGTCACCGGCGCCAGATGCCATTCCTCGTATGCAGTCTCAAGGTATGGAGATCACCAGCAACCCTTATCCGCACACCTGGCCTTATCAGTTCTCCATGCAAGAAGGCAGCCCCTGGCGTGATATCAACGTCCGCAAAGCGGCTAACCTGGCAGTGGACCGTGAAGGTCTGGAAGCCATGCTGGGTGGTTTGATGGTGCCCGCAGTGGGTATCGTGGCGCCGGATCATCCCTGGTATGGCGAGCCCACCTTCGAAACCCGCTACGACCCCGAAGAAGCCATGCGGCTATTGGCCGAGAGCGGTTTTGGCCCCGACAATCCCGTCGACATCAAAGTGCTCATTTCGACCTCCGGCTCCGGCCAGATGCAGCCCTTGGCCATGAATGAGTACATTCAGCAAAACCTTGCGGAGGTTGGTATCGACCTCGAGTTTGAAGTGCTGGACTGGGAGTCGTTATTTCCAAACTGGCGTCGTGGCGCTGCGGATGCCAGCAGTCGTGGAGCGCATGCGACCAACATCACCTTCGCCTGGTTGGACCCGTTCTCTGCTTTCTACCGCTTCATGCACTCCAGTATGGCTCCCCCCAATGGCTTCAACTGGGGCTATATGAATGACCCTGAATATGACCGTTTGCTGGATGAAGCGCGTGTCACCTTCGATCAAGCCGAGCAAGACGCCATCCTCGCCGAGTTCCATGCCCGCATGGTCGATGATGCCGCTTGGCTGTGGGTAGCCCATGACGTTGGCCCGCGCGCGATGCAGCCCCACGTCAAAGGGTTCGTTCAGGCTAAAAACTGGTTCCAGGACCTGACCCCCGTCTATATCGAGGAGTGAGTTATGCACGCGGAGTGGCTTGTCAGCCACTCCGCGCATAGCCAGGAGACACGATGAGCACCTACTTCCTCAAGCGAATTCTGTATGTCATTCCGATCACCTTGGCGGTGAGTTTTTTCTGTTTCTCATTGGTCCATCTGTCACCGGGCGACCCCATGGACGCCGTCGTCTCTCCCGATGCGCCCAGTGACGTCGTCGCGATGGTGCAGCGAGCCTACGGCTTTGACCGGCCATTGCCAGAGCAGTTTGGGCGCTGGGTGAGCCGAGCCGTGCAGGGTGACCTGGGCATGTCGGCCGCCAATGGCAGGGCGGTGACGACAGAAGTGTTCAGCGCCCTCAAAAACACCCTGTTGCTCGCCGCTGCTGCGTCAATGATTGGCTTTACCTTGGGGTGCACGTTTGGAGCACTCGCCGGCTATTACCAGGGGTCCATGCTTGACCGCATCGTGACGGGCGTTGCCGTGGGTGGCGTCAGTATTCCGCACTACTGGTTGGGCATGCTGCTGGTGATCATCTTTTCAGTGGAGCTGAGCTGGCTGCCTTCCTCCGGTGCAGGGCCAGGAAGCTCCAGCGATTGGAGTTTCGAGTGGGCCTACCTGCGTCACTTGATTCTACCTGCGGTGACGCTGTCGGTGATTCCCATGGGCGTCGTTACGCGCACGGTGCGAGCCATGGTGGCGGATATCCTGGCCCACGAGTTTGTTGAAGCGCTGCGCGCTAAAGGTTTGGCAGAGCGGCGTATCTTTTTGCATGTCATCAAGAATGTCGCGCCTACTGCGTTAGCGGTGATGGGGCTGCAGTTAGGGTATCTATTAGGTGGCTCAATTCTCGTCGAGACCGTGTTCTCTTGGCCTGGGACAGGGTTGTTGCTCAATAACGCTATTTTTCAGCGCGATTTGCCCATCTTGCAAGGCACGATTTTGATCCTGGCGTTGTTCTTTGTAGCGCTCAATTTAATGGTCGATCTCGTCCAGGCGCGCCTTGACCCACGTATTCAGCGCGGCTGATCGGCTAGGAGAATCTCATGACAACGACCTCTCTTGATGCTTCAGCGAAGGCCGACGTGCAGGTAACCCCAAGCAAAGGGTACTGGGGGCCGGTATTTCGGCGCCTGAGGCGTGACCCTGTGGCACTGGTAGCAGGCATCATCCTGCTGTGTATCCTGGCCATGGCGATATTTGCTCCCTGGTTGGCTCCCATGGACCCGTATAAAACCAGCATGATGTCTCGGTTGCGGCCGATTGGTACATCAGGTCATTGGCTGGGTACCGACGAGCTAGGTCGCGACATGCTTTCACGATTGATCTACGGCGCTCGATTATCGCTATTGATCGGCGTCATGCCGGTGGTGAACGCGTTCGTGATAGGAAGCGCGATCGGTATTGTCGCGGGCTTTGTAGGAGGCAAAACCAATACCATCTTCATGCGCATTATCGATGTGTTTTATGCCTTCCCTGCCGTGCTGCTGGCGATTGCGTTAGCGGGGGCATTGGGTGCAGGCATCATCAACTCGCTATTCTCGTTGACCGTGGTGTTCATACCACCCATTGCGCGGGTCGCGGAAAGTGTGACAACGCAAATACGCAGCGCCGATTACATTGAAGCCGCCCGTGCCAGTGGGGCGGGCAGTTTGAGAATCATCCGCTGCCATGTGCTGGGCAATGTACTCAGCCCCATTTTCGTTTATGCCACCTCGCTCATCAGCGTCAGCATGATCCTGGCTTCAGGTCTCTCGTTTCTTGGTTTAGGGGCCAGGCCGCCGATGCCGGAGTGGGGCCTTATGCTCAATACCTTGCGCGATGCCATCTACGTCAACCCATGGATTACCATTCTGCCCGGCGTCATGATTTTTACGGTATCGATCTGTTTCAACACGCTCAGCGATGGTCTGCGCTCTGCCATGGATGTGAAACTATGAATGCTGAACGTGTTTCGATAGACGCTTCTCCAGCCGTGGCAACACCCTTGGACCCCCGTGATAGAGGAGGAGCTGCCCAGCCACTGTTGAGCGTGAAAGGGCTGCGCAAGCACTTCATTATCAAAAAAGATTTTTTCGGCCGTCCTGTCAGTAAGGTGCATGCCGTTGATGGCGTCGATTTCGACGTTTTGAAAGGTGAAACGTTAGGCATTGTCGGCGAATCAGGCTGTGGTAAATCCACCACGGCACGCCTGTTGATGCAGCTACTGACCCCCGATGCGGGTGAAGTGATCTTCGATGGCGATCCTGTCGGTACGCCTGGCGGCTTGTCGCTGCGCGACATGCGTCGCCAAGTTCAGATGGTGTTTCAAAACTCCTACGCTTCGCTCAACCCCCGTATGAGCGTCGAGGAGTCCATCGCTTTTGGGCCTCAGGTACATGGCCTTGGCAAGAAAGAAGCCAATGCCAGGGCTCGCAAGCTGCTGGACCAGGTCGGCCTGCTCCCGAATCAGTTTGCGAGTCGTTATCCTCATGAGCTTTCCGGGGGGCAGCGCCAGCGCGTCAATATTGCTCGCGCGTTGGCACTTGAACCCAGGCTACTGATTCTTGATGAAGCCGTTTCGGCCCTGGATAAATCGGTAGAGGCTCAAGTGCTCAACTTGCTGGTCGACCTGAAGCAAGAGTACGGTTTGACCTATCTCTTCATTTCCCATGACCTGAATGTCGTGCGATACATCAGTGACCGTGTAATGGTGATGTATTTAGGGCGAGTCGCTGAAATTGGCGAGAGTGAGTCACTCTATCAGGCACCCGCTCACCCTTATACACGAGCCTTGATGTCGGCCATGCCCTCCATGGATCCCGATAATCGCACCCAGGCAGCCCCTCTTGCGGGTGATCCTCCCAACCCGATTGATTTGCCCCGAGGTTGCCGATTCTGCCCGCGTTGCAGCATGGCGGTGGAGGCTTGTCGTGCAGAAGAGCCAGAGCTGAGACCGTTGAAGGAGGGGGCGACGCGCCACTTCGAACACCGTTCGGCTTGTTGCCGGGCAACCGAAGTGCAGTTGCTGGCAACGACATCGAGTGTTGAGGAAGCATCGCTATGACGGCCCATGATCCTTTGAACTGCCAGACATCTTCTGAGCCATCCCCGCAGGCGCTGACCTCCGTTAGCGAGCCATTGGTGGAGGTACAAAACCTGAAAGTGCACTTCAAATCCCCTGGCCGTTGCGTGCAGGCGGTGAACGGCGTTGATTTGACCCTTGCCAAAGGCGAGGTACTGACGATTCTGGGGGAAAGTGGCTCGGGCAAGAGTGTGACATTACGCGCGCTGATGCGGTTGCTGCCCGAACGAAGAACGTCCATGGAAGGCCATGTGACAGTAGCCGGGCAAGATATCCTCGCCATGTCGCGGCGTGAGCTGTCGGCCTATCGGGGGTTTACCACCTCGATGATTTTTCAGGAACCGATGCTCGCGTTCGACCCTGTCTTTCGTATAGGTGATCAAATCGCCGAGACGGTATGCCGCCATGAGGGGGTAAGTCACGCAGAGGGCTTGGCGCGGGCACTGGAACTATTCGAGCTGGTGCGGATTCCATCCGCCAAACGACGCTTGTCCAATTATCCCCATGAAATGTCGGGGGGGATGAGCCAGCGGGCCATGATTGCCCTGGCCTTGTCATGCCGCCCACGGCTGCTGTTGGCGGATGAGCCGACAACGGCTTTGGATGCGACCGTTCAGATACAGATCCTGCTGTTGTTACGCGACTTGCAGCGTGAGTTGGGTATGTCGGTCATTTTTGTGACTCACGATATGGGCGTTGCCAATGAGATTTCCGACCGCATCGCGGTGATGTATGCAGGCCGCGTCGTGGAAACAGGCAGCGTGGATGAAATTATTCGCGCACCACGACATCCTTACACTTTAGGGTTGATGCAGTCGCGTGCTTCTGGTGAGTTAAAAGGTGCGCGACTCAGTGCAATTCCTGGCTCTCCGCCGGACATGGCGTTTCCACCACAGGGCTGTGCCTTTGCACCGCGCTGTTCGTTGGCCACAGAGGAGTGCCGGCAACACGTGCCTCCCGCTAAAGTGCTCGGCCAACAGCATTGGGCCGCGTGCTGGAAAGTGGACGCCTGAACGCTTCAGGGTACGCAAGGAGTATGCTTTCGGAAAGATGCCCGCCACGCAAGGTGGCAGGCAAGGGCAGGGCGGATTACTGAGTGAAGCGCTGGCAAGCGGGCCAGTGTTTCATCAGCAGGTAGTAGGTCAGCCCGGCGGGGATCAGGCTGGCGTACCAGGAGACCGATGAGAAGGCGAGGGCGGCTGCGATGCCGACGACCGTGGCGATCAGTGCGGCCTGGTTGATGCCCTGATAAGGGCCGTTTTCATCGTAGAGTTTGCCGATGTCCAGCGTGCGGCGACGTATGACGTAGTAGTCCACGACCAGGATGGCGAAGATGGGGCCGAGGAAGGCCGAGTAGGTTTGCACGAACAGCTGCAGGCCTGCGGCCGACTCCGGCTGTACCAGTTTCCAGGGGAAGGTCGCAAAGGCCAGCAGACCGACGATCACGGTGGCCACCGGAAATTTGAGCTTGAAGACGTCCATCAGCACGTAGGTGGGCGGCACCACGTTGTTCAGCACGTTGGTGGTCACCTGGGCAAAGGCAATGAAGAGCAGAGTGATCATCAACAGCGGGGTGTTATCCACGGCGTTGGCGAATACCTGAATGGGGTCGGCGGTGCCGGTGGCCTGGGACACCATGTAGCCGATCAAGCCCATGAACAGTGTGCAGGGCAGAATCGACATGGCGTAAATGGTGGTCAACAGCCCTTGTCCGGTGCCTTTTTTATGTTCACGCGAGTAATCGCTTACATTCAGCATCATGGTGCTGTAAATCCCCAGAAACAGCATGGTGGCGCTCCAGAAGGGCATGCCCCAGGAGCCTTCCATGGTGAGCAGGCTGGCCGACAGCTCATCGCCATAGCGCTGCACGGTGGCGTAGAACATGTACATCAGCGAGCAGAGAATAAAAGCGCTGCCGATATTCTCCAGCCACTTGATGCCCTGAAAGCCGAGCACCGAGAGGCCGATCTGCAAAAACTGAAAGGTGATGAAGTAGAAGATCAGGTTGTCGAAGCCGAACAGCGTCGCCGACACCATGTTGAGGGCACCGGCCCCAATCCAGCTCTGGAAGCCATACCACACGATGGCAGGCACGGCGCGCACCAGCCCGGGGATACGCGTTCCGGTGAACCCAAAGGCACTGCGCGCCTGCACCATGAACGGAATGCCGTACTTGTATCCGGCGGCGCCATTGATGGCCAGCGCCACGCCGATCACAAAGCAGCCGATGGCGATGGCCAGCGTGGCTTGCAGCAAGTTGAGCGTGCCCACCACGCTGGAGCCCATGGCGAAGGTGCCAATCGACACGCAGCCACCAAACCAGGCAAGAAAGTAGGAGGTGCGCCCCATGATACGGGTGCTTTGCGGCGCCAGGCTTTCTGCGCCGACGGCTTTGCTGGCGGCTGACTGCGCCGCGTTGGGTGCTTCTTCTGAGGTAAGAGCAGAGGTAGAAGTGCTCATGTTACCGTCCTCGCAAGATTATCGATGTTATTGGTAACCCGGGCAGTAGACTGCCCGGGAGACGCTTGCGGCGTGGCGTGCTGATGCTGATATTCGTCGTGTTGTTATGATTTTTTGTAGGCGTGCTTTCTTTTACGGCCGGTTGCTGGTGTCAGCTCTTCACTGGCGCGTGGGTGGCAGCGTCAGGTCGGAAAAACCTGAAAACTTGCCGGTAAAGGTTTTGCGGCGCGGGTAATCCAGGTCGCCATATTTACTGGTCTGCAAGCCCAGCCCGACGAGCGACTCGGCCAGTTTCAGCGCGGCGCTCACCCCTTCCACCACGGGCAGGCCGACTTCGTGGCTAATGGCCTGGGTCAGGTTGGCCATGCCCCCGCAGCCCAGCACGATGGCGCCAATGCCATCTTCGTCGCGGGCACGGCAGCACTCCTGCACGATACGGCTGAACGCCGCGTCCGGATGATCTTCCAGATCCAGTACGGGGATCTCGGCGGCTCGGATGCGGCGGCAGTGGTGGCGAAAGCCGTACTGCTCCAGCAGGTGCTCGGCGATGATGCCGGTGCGTCCCAGCGTCGTCACAATGGAGAAGCGAGTGCTGATCAGCGTGGCCATATGAAAGGCGGCTTCGGCAATGCCGATCACCGGCGCGCGAGTCAGCTCGCGGGCGGCCAGCAGGCCAGGGTCGCCAAAGCAGGCCACCACGTACGCATCGATACCGCCTTCGCGTTCGCCTTTCAGAACTTCTTCGGCAACGCCTACTGCGCTCACCGCTTCATCGAAGTGGCTTTCGATGGAGACTGGGCCAGCCTCGGGTTGCGTCGCGCTGATGAGGGTCCCCGGTGCTGCCAGCTTGTCGGCGGCTTGACGAATGGTTTCCGTCATGGCCGCCGTGGTATTGGGGTTGATCAGACGTATATGCACGTTCGGATACTCTTGTGTGAACAATATTTTCTATCTTGTATACAAAAATAGGGCGGTTTTTAGCCAAGTGCAAGGGGCTAATGCACTTGATGCTCTCGATATGGGTTGACCAATCGTTCAGGTTTCAATAGCTTGGCTCAGAAGGGGCCGTCAAAGCGTCGAGAACTCAAATGATTAGCCCTGCGCTGCATTGCAGGCGCCGGTTAAAATGACTATTTTGTATACAAACTAAAATGCGCTGCTTCGCTAAAGGAGCCCGACCATGTCTTCCCATTACCCGCGTGACCTGATTGGCTACGGCCAAACGCCCCCTCATGCCCAGTGGCCCAACGGCGCCAAAATAGCCGTGCAGTTCGTACTCAACTACGAAGAGGGCGCGGAGAATTGCGTGCTTCACGGGGATGCGGGGTCCGAGCAGTTCCTTTCCGAGATCATCGGGGCAGCCAGCTATCCCGACCGCCACCTGAGCATGGAGTCCATCTACGAGTACGGCTCGCGAGCTGGCGTGTGGCGCATTTTGCGCGAATTTGAGCGTCGTGGGCTGCCGCTCACCGTGTTTGGGGTGGCCATGGCGCTGGAGCGCCACCCGGAGGTGGCGCAGGCGTTCAAGGAGCTGGGCCATGAAGTGGCCTGTCACGGCTACCGCTGGATTCACTATCAGGAAACGCCCGAGCACGTAGAGCGCGAGCATCTGCAAAAAGCCATGGAGATTTTCCAGCGTCTGTACGGTGAGAAGCCACAAGGCTGGTACACCGGCCGCGATAGCCCCAATACGCGGCGCCTGATATTGGATGAAGGCGGGTTTCTCTACGACAGCGATTACTACGGCGACGACCTGCCCTTCTGGACCCGCGTGAGCGACAGCCAGGGCGCCGAGCACCAGCATCTGGTGGTGCCCTACACCCTCGATACCAATGACATGCGTTTTGCGGCGCCGCAGGGGTTCAATACCGCCGACCACTTCTTTACCTACCTGCGCGACGCCTTTGATGTACTGTATGCCGAAGGGGAGGAGGCGCCGAAAATGCTTTCGATTGGCATGCACTGCCGGTTGCTGGGCCGCCCGGGCCGTTTCCGTGCGCTTCAGCGCTTTCTGGACCATATCGAAGCGCATGATCGAGTATGGGTCGCCCGTCGGGTCGATATCGCTCGTCACTGGGCCGAACACCACCCCGCACCGACTCAGTAACCCAAGGATGCGATAGGACACCATGACGCCCCACATAGGACAACGGATTGCCGCCCAATTCGATGCGCTGACGGCCCAGGAGCAGCGGGTCGCCACGTTCATTCTCGACCATTTCGATGATCTGGCTGTCTACAGCGCCGCCGATCTGGCGCGACTGACGGGGGTATCCAAGTCCACGGTGAGCCGTCTGTTCAAGCGGCTGGGGTTCGAGAGCTTTCGCACGGTCAAGACCCACGCGCGGCAGCTGCGCAACCTGGGGGTGCCGCTGGTCATCGATGACGATGCCATGCAGGAGGAGGGCGGTGCACCGTTTCAGCGCCACCTGCAGCGCGAACAGGAGAATCTCCAGCGCTGCCTGGCCAGTTTGCCCCCCGCCACGTTTGCCGACTGCGTCGATGCGCTGGCGGCTGCCCAGCAGATCGTGGTCATGGGGTTTCGCAACAGCTATCCGCTGGCGTTACATCTGCGCCAGCAGTTGATTCAGGCGCGTGGGCGAGTACGCCTGGCGCCTCAGCCCAACCAGTCGCTGGCGGAAGAGATCGTCGATTTGACCGAGCAGGACACCATCGTGCTGTTCGGCTTTCGTCGTCGGCCCACGGCCTTTGCGGCACTGGTGACGGCCCTGGAGCGTTCGCCCGCCAGGGTGCTGCTGATCGCCGACCCCACCGCCGCTACCTTCGTGCCGCAAGTGTCGTGGTTCATGGAAGTGCCTCTGGAAAGCTTGTCGGCCTTCGACAGCTACGCCACCGCCAATAGCCTGATTTGCCTGCTGGCCAATGCGGTGCTGCATCACAACCTGAGTGATGGGCGAGAGCGCATCAGTGACATCAGCGACCAGTACGAGGCGCTGAGTGAGCTGGCAGCGCCAGTGATGAGCGTGGATTGGGACGCTCACCAATAATGGTGCGTGCTGGTTCTTGATGCACCAAACACGAACGTTGAGGCCTGTCGAAGCGTTGCTTCGACAGGCCTCTGCCTGCCTGAAAAACTCTCAAACTGCTGTTATCCATGCACTTTGTGCCTGAGTGGCCCTGTAATTGCTCTGCTGAGGCTGTGAAACAAAAGTTTCGGACTGTACTTGCTTGCAACGAAGCTTTCATCACGGCGCTATTCATACGCGACTGTCGCACTCGCTGGCTTGGCCAATCGCATAACTGCAGGAGAGCATCATGGGCACGATCCCTCAGGGCTTTACACAATCTATTCAGCACTTCTTGAAACGTTGCCAATCCGGCGTGCTGGCCACCGGTGTGACCGCTGCGCTGGCCGTGGGTGGCGTGGGTGCCAGCACCGCCGTGCAAGCGGATGCGCTGGAAGCCATCGAATCCCGTGGCACCATACGCATTGCGGTTCCGCAGGACTTCCCGCCGTTTGGTTCGGTCGGCACCGATCTGCAGCCGCGCGGCTACGATATCGACATGGCCAACTACATTGCCGATGAGATGAGCGTGACGCTGGAGCTGATTACCGTGACCAGTGCCAACCGCATTCCCTACCTGCAAACGGGCCAGGCGGACCTGGTGATCTCCAGCCTGGGCAAAAATCCGGAGCGTGAAGCGGCAATCGATTTCTCGGAGGCCTATGCGCCTTTCTTCCTGGGAGTCTTCAGCGCTGACGCCGATGAAAGCATCGCCGGCCCCGACGAGCTGGCCGGTAAAACCATCGGCGTGACGCGGGGTGCCGTGGAAGACATGGAGCTGACCGAGGTTGCCCCCAGCTCGACCACCATCCGCCGTTTCGAGGACAATGCCACCACCATCTCGGCTTTTCTGTCTGGCCAGGTGGACTATGTCGCGACCGGCAACGTGGTGGCCGCAGAAATTGCCGAGCGCAACAGTCGCCGCGCACCGACCCTGCTGTATCAACTGCGTGATTCCCCCTGCTATATCGGCCTGAACAAGAACGAAGCAGCGCTGCAGACGGAAGTGAACCGGTTGATTGCTCAGGCGCTCGAGGACGGCACCTTGAACGAGTTTTCCCAGCGCTGGTTCAGTGCCGACCTGCCCGACGGCTTTGGTAGCTGAGGGTCGTCATGGGGCCAACACTCGATTTCTTAACCCTGTTGCCCTACGTCGGTGAGCTGATCAAAGGCTTGACCACCACGGTCATCTTGACCGTGGTGACCACCTTGACCGGTTTGGCACTGGCGGTAGCGGTAGCTTATCTGCGGGTAAACGGTCAGCCTTGGGTACGCTGGGGGCTGGGCGGTTATGTCGAAGTCATTCGTAATACTCCGTTCATCGTGCAACTGTTCTTTATCTTTTTTGGTCTGCCTGGCCTGGGCATCAAGCTGGACGCCATCACGGCGGCGTTTATCGCCATGACCCTTAACCTTGCCGCGTACAGTGCCGAAATCCTGCGTGCGGGCATCAGTGCCACGGCCAGGGGGCAGCTGGAAGCCGCCAGAGCACTGGGCATGAACACCCTTCAGGGGTATCGCCATGTGGTACTGGTACCGGCCTTTGCGCGTGTCTATCCGTCACTGATCAGCCAGTCGATCATCGTCATGCTAGGGTCGGCGGTGGTGTCGCAAATTTCGGTCTTCGATCTCACCTACGCGGCCAACTTCATTCAGTCTCGCAACTTCAGAAGCTTCGAAGTCTATTTGCTGATCACCTTGATCTACCTGCTGCTGGCGTTCGTGATGCGCCGCGTCTTTATGCAAGTGGGTAAACGAGTCTTTGCCTACCAGCAAGGAGAACAACGATGATCGAATTCACCTTCTGGGATATTTTGCGCAACCTGCTGCTGGCGGCCCGCTGGACCGTAGTGCTGTCGCTGATTGCCTTTGTCGGCGGGGCCACGGTGGGGCTGGTATTGACCTTCATGCGCCTTTCCAGCTCGCGCTGGCTGCAACGCCTCACCGCGCTCTACGTGGATGTATTTCAGGGCACCCCGCTGCTGATGCAGCTGTTCCTGATCTTTTTCGGAGCGGCGGCGCTGGGATACCCCGTGTCTGCCTGGCTGGCGGCCTCCGTGGCCCTCACGCTGTTCAGCAGCGCCTTCCTGTGTGATATCTGGCGGGGCTGCCTGGAAGCCGTTGCCAAGGGGCAGTGGCATGCCGCTCGGGTGCTGGGCATGAATTACTTCCAAACCATGCGCCATGTCATCCTGCCCCAAGCGCTGCGGCTTTCGGTACCGCCCACGGTCGGTTTTTCGGTACAGGTCATCAAGGGCACCGCGCTGGCCTCGATCATTGGCTTCGTCGAGCTGACCAAGGCGGGCACGATGCTCAACAACGCCACCTTTGAACCGTTCACCATCTTTGCCCTGGTGGCCCTTCTGTATTTCGCGCTGTGCTACCCGCTGTCCTGCTACGCGCGCCATTTGGAGAAAAAGCTCTATGACGCTGGTCTGCGTTGATAACGTTCACAAAGCCTTTGGTGACCTGGAAGTGCTCAAGGGAATCGACCTCTCCGTTGCTCAGGGCGAAGTGGTGGCCATCATTGGCCGGAGCGGCTCGGGCAAAAGTACTCTGCTGCGCTGCCTCAATCAGCTCGAACAGCACGACAGCGGCGAGATCACCATTGCCGGTCAAGCGCTGGATGCGGGTGTCATGTCCCCCCGTGAGCTGAGCGAAAACGTGGGCATGGTCTTTCAGAGCTTCAACCTGTTTCCCCACAAAACGGTGGGGGAAAACGTGTGCCTGGCCCCCGTCGTGGTGCGCGGCGAGAGGCGCGACGAGGTCGAGAAAATCGCCCGTGAAGTGCTGAGCAAGGTCGGCCTGGCCGACAAGTACGATGCCTACCCGGCACAGCTGTCCGGTGGCCAGCAACAGCGGGTGGCCATTGCTCGGGCGCTGGCCATGCGGCCCAAGGTGCTGCTCTGCGACGAAGTGACCTCTGCCCTGGACCCGGAGCTGGTGGGGGAGGTGCTGCGCGTGCTGGAGGCGCTGGCGGCGGAAGGCATGACGTTGATTCTGGTCACCCATGAAATGGGCTTCGCCAGAGACGTGGCAGATCGCGTGGTATTCATGCACCAGGGGCGCATCCATGAAGAGGGCGAGCCGGGCGAACTGTTCAGCCGCCCCCAGACCGCCGAGCTGAAGCAGTTTATCTCGGCGGTGCTGTAGGGGGCTGAAGGGGGTGCTGACGTGAGCGGCCTGGGCTGGCCGCTTTACGTATGGTGCAACGTGGCTTATCCGACCCACTGCGTGGCTTGGGCAAAAATCAAGAAGCCCAGCGCTATCAGTACCCACACGCAGAAGAGTGGAAAGAAGAACTTGACCCACTTCTGCCAGGAGACACCGGCCAGTGCCAGGGTAGCCATGAAGTAGCCTGAGGTGGGGTAAAGAATATTGCCGATGCCATCGCCCAACTGGAAAGCCAGCACCGCCGTTTGGCGGGTCACGCCAATCATGTCCGAGAGCGGGGCCATCAACGGCATGGTGACCAGTGCCTGGCCGCTGCCGGAAGGAATGATGAAGTTGAAACCAAGCTGCGCGAAGAACATGCCGATGGCGGATAGCAGCGTGGGCAGGCCACCGACCAGATTACCCAGGCCATACACCAGGGTGTCCATGATCTGGCCATCTTCGAGCATGACTGCGACCCCACGGGCAACCCCGGCAATCATGGCGCCGACCAGCACGTCGCGGAACCCTTGATTGAAACCTCCGCAGATGTCGTCGGTGCTCAAACCTGCAACGAGGCCGACGACCACGCCCATGATGATGAACAGCCCGGCCATCTCCATCATGAACCACCCTTGCTGCAGGACGCCGTAAACCAGCAGGGCAAAGAAGGCGAAGGTGGTGAGCGCCGCCAGTGTCTGGCGAGTGGAGGCTACCAGCGCACGGCTGTTCTCGGCATGCTGGTAAAGGGCACGCTTTTCGGCTTCGCCGGGGTCACTGTTCAGCAGGCTTCGCTCGGGTGAGTGGCTCACCTGGCGAGCATAGCGCATCACAAAGAAGATCGCCGCGGCCAGCATCACGATGAACGCCAGAATGCGCAAGCCGTACCCGGAGTAGAGAGGCAGTGCCGACAGCTGCTGGCCAAGGCCGGTGTTGATCGGGTTGAGCACGCCCGTGGTAAAGCCCACGGTGGTGGCGCACAGGGCCACGGCGGCTGCAGTGACCGAGTCGAAGCGTAGTGCAATCATCAGCGGCAGGATGACCGGTACATATACCAATGCCAGCTCTTGCGTGCCTATCACGGTGGCAATCAGGGCAAACACGGTCATCAGCACCGGCAGGGTGAGCAGGCCCTGGCCAGCGAAACGTCGGGTCAGCTTGTCGACGCCAATTTCGATGATGCCGGTGCGCCTGAGCACCATGAACATGCCGCCAATCATGAAGGTGAAAAAGACCACTTCGCCAGCGCTCATCAGCCCATTGGGAATGGCCAGCATGAAGTCGGTGAGCCCGACGGGGCTGGGGTCGATCGTGGTATAGGAGTCGGGGTCGATGGTGATGCGGCCATTGGGCCCTGGAACGCGTTCGAATTCGCCTGCGGGTACGAAGTGAGTGGCAATGGCCGCCATGGCGATAAAGACAAACAGCACCACGTAGATGTCCGGGATGCGGCACCAGCTCTTGGCGGTGCCAGGGGTACCCGCAGAAGAGGGGCGATGTTGTGACATGCAGAGCCTCGCATTGTTGGGCCATCCGGGGACGGCTCTTGTTATCCATTGCAGTGGGCCGGGGCGCCGCGATCACCCATCGATGGCGGCAGAACTCGGTTCGTATGTTTTAGAGTTATGAAACGAAAGTTGCCAAAAACATTACTACTGGGAGGTATGTTTCACAAGCCCGTCGGTATAAGCTTTAAAAAGTGCGGTTTATTTTGTATACAAGAACATCATCAACATTGACCACTCGACAGGACATGCCATGCCAGCCAATTACTATGCGCCCACCGGCGGACACCCGCCGCAAACTCAGTTGACCGCCGACCGTGCCGTTTTCACGGAAGCCTATGCGCTGATCCCCAAAGGGGTGATGCGCGATATCGTGACCAGCAACCTGCCTTTCTGGGAAGGCACGCGGCTGTGGGTATTGGCGCGTCCGCTGTCCGGGTTTGCAGAGACGTTCTCTCAATACATCATGGAAGTGCAGCCCGAGGGCGGCAGCGACAAGCCTGAGCTGGACCCTCAGGCAGAAGGGGTGCTGTTCATCGTGGAAGGAGAGCTGACGCTGACATTGGCTGGCGAGCGTCATCTCATGGGCCCTGGCGGCTACGCCTTCATTCCCCCCGGCAGCCACTGGCAGGTTCGCAACGAGTCCCGCGAGCCGGTGCGCTTCCATTGGGTGCGCAAGGCCTATGAGTTCGTCGAGGGGCTGGACGTACCGCCGGCCTTCGTCACCAACGAGCAGGAGATCGCACCGATCGAGATGCCGGGCACGGAAGGGCGCTGGGCAACGACGCGCTTTGTCGAACCTGGCGATGTGCGCCACGACATGCACGTCAACATCGTGACGTTCCAGCCCGGTGGCGTGATTCCGTTCGACGAAACCCACGTGATGGAGCACGGGCTCTACGTGCTGGAAGGCAAGGCGGTCTATCACCTCAACCAGCAGTGGGTAGAAGTGGAAGCGGGGGACTTCATGTGGCTACGGGCGTTCTGCCCTCAAGCCTGTTATGCGGGTGGGCCTGGCCCGTTCCGTTATCTGCTGTACAAGGATGTGAATCGCCACGCGGCGCTGCGCCTTGGCGCTCGCTGACGCTGGCGCACAAGCACACTGACCACCAGGAGCCGTCATGCTGACACTCGAAGCAAAACCCCTGACACAAGCAGCATTTGAACCATTTGGCGAGGTGCTCGATGCGCGTACCTCGCCATCGTTTCCGATCAACGCAGGGCGTACCCAGCGGCATCACGATCTGGCGCGAGTCGAGACGCTGGGCGACAATCCGCGCACCTTGGTGAGCATCTTTGTCAGCCAGCCGGTGTCGCTGCCGTTGACGCTGACGTTTCTGGAACGCCACCCGCTGGGCAGCCAGGCTTTCATGCCGCTGCACGAAGAGCGTTTCATCGTGGTGGTCGCCCCGCCCGGCGACACCATCGCGTCCCAGGACGTTCGGGCCTTCGTGACGGATGGCCGCCAGGGGGTGAACTACCGAGCAGGCACCTGGCACGCCATTCAGTCGGTGCTGGACCGGGAAGGCGAGTTTCTCGTGGTGGACCGCGGTGGAGATGGCAACAACTGTGACGAGTACCCGCTGTCCTTGTGCGTGCACGTGGCGCAGTAATCGCCGACATTGGCCGTTGCAACAAGTACATGCGAGTGTCATCTTGCTTGGGGTATGCTGATACGCGAACATTTCCTCTTTTACTGGTCAGGACATTTATGAGCACAAACACCCATATCCCCCTTCGTCGTACCAAGATCGTCGCTACCCTTGGCCCTGCCAGTGACCGCGAGGGCGTACTGGAGGCCATGCTGAAGGCAGGGGTGGATGTGGTGCGCTTGAACTTTTCGCACGGCACCGCCGACGACCATCGGCGTCGCCTGGCCCGGGTGCGTGAGATTGCTGCCCAACTGGGCCGCAGCGTAGCGGCGCTGGGCGACCTGCAAGGCCCCAAGATCCGCGTTGCCCGTTTCAAGGAGGGCGCCGTGTATCTGGAAGAGGGCCAGGACTTCGTGCTCGACATGGCCATGGACAGCGATGCCGGTACTCAGCAGGGCGTCGGTTGCGACTACAAGACCCTGGCCGATGACGTCACGGCCGGCGACCGCCTGCTGCTGGACGATGGCCGCGTGGTGCTGGACGTGACCCGTGTCGAAGGCAAGCAGGTACATACCCAGGTGGTCGTGGGGGGCAAACTCTCCAACCACAAGGGGATCAACAAGCAGGGGGGAGGCCTCTCCGCGCCGGCCTTGACCGAAAAAGACAAGGCCGACTTGAAAACGGCGGTGGAGATCGGCGTCGATTACCTGGCGATTTCGTTCCCGCGCTCGGCAGAAGACATGCGTGAAGCACGTCGGCTGCTGGGCGAGGAAGGCAAGGAGATTGGCCTGGTGGCCAAGGTCGAGCGTGCCGAGGCCGTGGCCGACGAGGCGACGCTGGATGGCATCATCGAAGCCTCTGAAGCGGTCATGGTGGCGCGTGGTGACCTGGGCGTGGAAATTGGCGATGCCAAGCTGGTCGGCGTGCAGAAACGCATGATCAAGCGCGCCCGGTCGCTCAACCGGGCCGTGATCACGGCGACCCAAATGATGGAAAGCATGATTTCTGCGCCGCTGCCCACCCGAGCAGAAGTGTTCGACGTGGCCAACGCCGTGCTGGATGGCAGCGATGCCGTGATGCTGTCGGCAGAAACGGCGGCGGGCGACTACCCGCTGGAAACCGTCGAGGCCATGGCGCGCGTGTGCCTGGGAGCCGAGCGGGAGCGGGTGGCGCAAGAGTCCGGGCACCGTATTCATGAAGGCTTTACCCGTCCGGATGAAACCATTGCGCTGTCGGCCATGTACGCTGCCAACCACATGACAGGGGTAGCGGCGATTGCCTGTATGACGGCGTCTGGCTATACGCCGCTCATTGCATCGCGGATTCGCTCCGGTCTGCCCATCGTGGGCCTGGCACACAACCCCATCGCTCAGCGTCGCATGGCGCTTTATCGCGGCGTGGTATCGCTGCCTTTCGATACCTCCGAGATGAGCGCCACCGAGCTGAATGACCAGGCGTTGACCCTGCTGGTCAAGCAAGGGGTCGCCAAGCTGGGTGACCACGTCATCCTCACCCGTGGCGACCACATGAATGCTCACGGCGGCACCAACACCATGAAGGTGATGGTGATTAACGAGCAGCATGTGGAAAGTGCCAAGGCCTAAGCGCATGCGTTGGCTGCTGTGCCTTGGTTGCCTGCTGCTGGGTGCGCCTGCCATGGCAGGCGCACCCATCGTAGCGGCGGCCTCCAGTCTACACTTCTTTTTGGAAGAGGCTTCTGAACGGTTTACCCAGCAAACCGGGCATACGCTGCGCCTCAACCTGGGCTCTTCCGGTAACTTCCGCCGTCAGATCGCCCAGGGGGCGCCCTTCGAGCTGTTTCTTTCCGCTGATGAGGGCTTCGTGCAAGCGCTCTACCGGGAAGGGCACGTCGTGGATGAAGGTGTGATCTATGCACGCGGGCGGCTGGCCTGGGTACAGCCTGCCGGCCGCTATCCTCCGCCCGATGAACAGGCGCCCCTGGCCGGCGTGGAAGACGCCGTGGCCGCGTTGCAGAATGGCCAGCGCCTGCGGATAGCCATGGCCAGCCCCGAGCATGCACCGTATGGCGTGGCCGCTCAGCAAGTGCTGGAAAGGGCAGGGCTCTTGGAGGCCATTCGCCCGCTGCGCATACAGGGGGAAAACGTTTCCCAGGCGATGCAGTTTGCGCTGTCCGACGACGCAAGGGGCGGGCTGGTGGCCTATTCGCTGGTGCTGGCGCCTGGGCTGGCGGCCCGTAGCGAAAGCGTGCTGATCCCCGAAGCGTGGCACACGCCGCTGACTCAGCGCATGGTGCTGACCCCTCACGCCGGAGAAGCCGCCCAGGCCTTCTATGGCTGGCTGCAACAGCCCGAGGCCCAGGCACTCTTTCGCGCCTACGGCTTCAGTACCGAGTGATGGACTGGACGGCGCTGGGGGTCTCGCTGCGGCTGGCGGCGTTGACGAGCCTGCTGCTGGTGCCACTGGGCATCTGGTGCGGGCGGTGGCTGGCCACGGCTCGGTTTCGTGGCAAGGGCGTCTGCGAAGCGCTGATTGCCCTGCCTCTGGTGCTGCCGCCCACGGTGCTGGGCTTCTATCTGCTGCAGCAGTTTGGTCGCGATGCGCCGCTGGGCAGCGCCTGGGCGGCGCTCACTGGCAGCGGCCTCAACTTTACCTTCACCGGGATTCTGCTGGCCTCTTTGATTGCCAACCTGCCGTTTGCCATTCAGCCCATTCAGCGGGCCTTCGAGCATGTGCCCGTGCATTTGCGCGAAGCGGCCTGGTGCAGCGGGCTAAGCCCCTGGCAGACCCTGTGGCGTATCGAACTGCCGCTGGTGTGGCCAGGCATCCTGTCGGCGACCGCGCTGACCTTTGCCCATACGCTGGGGGAGTTTGGCGTGATTCTGTTGGTGGGCGGCGCCATCGATGGCGAAACCCGAACGCTCTCCATTGCCATTTATGACCGAGTACAGGCCTTCGACGAGCAGGGCGCGGCCACCATGTCGGCGCTGTTGCTGGCCATCTCGCTGGCTACGTTGGGGCTGGTCTACGGGTTGGCGGGCAGGCGCAGGTGGGCACGTGGCTGATTTGACGGTGTCCGTGCATCAGGCGGGGCCCATCCCCTTGAACGCCAGCTTCCGCTGCGCGCCGGGGGAGTTGCTGGCGCTGGTGGGACCATCGGGCAGCGGCAAGACCACGCTGTTGCGCGCCATTGCCGGGCTCTACCATCCTGCCCAGGGCCACATCAGCTGCGCCGGTGAGCGGTGGCTTTCGGCCGGGCAGGGGCCGCGCCAGGCACTGACACCCCAGCAGCGCAAAGTGGGCATGGTCTTTCAGGACTATGCGCTGTTCCCACACCTGACCGCGCAGCAGAACGTCCAGATTGGCATGGGGCACCTCCCCCCAGTGGCAAGACCCGCACGCGCCGCACAATGGCTGGCCCAGGTGCGCCTGGAAGGGCTGGAGAACCGCTACCCCAGCCAGCTTTCGGGAGGGCAGCGTCAGCGGGTTGCCCTGGCGCGAGCACTGGCACGAGAGCCCCGCGTGCTGCTGCTGGACGAACCTTTTTCTGCGGTCGATCAGGTCACTCGGCGCCGTTTGCAGCGGGAGCTTGCGCTGTTGCGTCAGCAAATTGCCATCCCCATCGTGCTGGTCACCCACGACCTCGAAGAAGCGACGGCCTTGGCCGACCAGATCTGTGTGCTGCACAACGGCACCAGCTTGCAGCAGGGCGGCCCGGAGCGGCTGTTTCGCCAGCCTGACACGCCCCTGGTGGCGCGTTTGCTCGACCGCCACAATGTCTTTCAGGGGCAGGTGGTCAACACGGCCAGCGGGCCACGGCTGCAGTGGGGCGAGTGGTGGCTGGAAGTCGCTCGCGGCCTCGAACACTGCTCGGCGGGGGAGACCGTGACCTGGTATCTGCCGCCGTCGGATATCGTCTTGCACCGACGCGGGCGGCCCTCCCAGGGGGAGCGCGAAAACCCGGTGACGGCCACAGTGAGTGAAATGGTGGTGCTGGGCAGCATGACCTCGGTTTCGCTGCGCGTTTCGCATGGGGATATGCTACGTTTCGATATCGCTACCCACGCGGCCAAACGCAACCAGCTGGCGTTGGGGGAGCCTGTGACCGTCTCGCTGCTGGCCGAGGGAATCCACCTCATGACCTCGCCGCAGGCCATTGTATAGAAAGAAGGAATCTGTCATGACCCTGTCCCGCCGCCAACTGCTGAAAACCACCCTGGGGGTCTCCCTGGCGAGCTGCCTGCCGCTGTCGCTCGTGACCGCCATGGCCGCCGAGTCGGCCATGGTCGATACCCTGCCGCTGGCGATTCACAGCGAGGGCGGACCGCATCGTCTGGAAGTGGAAGTGGCTGAAACGGTCGCCCAGCGCCAGCGTGGGCTGATGGGACGTGAACACTTGCCAACCTCACGCGGCATGCTGTTCCGCTTCGAGAGCGAACAGCCCGCAGGCAATGCGTTCTGGATGTATCGCACGCTGATCCCGCTGGATATCGCTTACATCGATGACGAAGGCCGCATCGTGGCGATCAATACCATGCAGCCCTGTGAGTCCAGCACCCCGCGTGAGTGCCCCTCCTATCCTGCAGGCGTGGCCTACCATGCCGCCCTGGAAGTAAACGCTGGCTACTTTGCCGAGCGTGGCATCCAGGTAGGCGACTGCGTTTCCGTGCCTGCGCTGGCCGGCTTCTGCCGCCCGGAGTAACCCCGCATACCAGCCAGCAGTGAGTGAAGACGCTGCGGCGAAAGTCGATGGCCAAAAGCAGCGGCCAGCGCTTCCCTTCACTCGGTGAGCGCCTACAATGGGGTGTCGCTGGCGGGGCTTTCCCGTATGGCGCGGAGCGCCCGCCAGATCACGGCGTTCTTCACGACTCATAAAAATGAAAAAAGGATCGATAACAATGACGCTGACACGCTCCATGGCTCGTTTGACCGCTGGCTTGGCCGGTGCTGCACTCCTTTCCGCTGCTTTTTCTGCACAGGCGCGTGAACTCTCTGTCTCCACCGTGCTGTCCGATGCCTTCCCTTGGGGGCAGGCCGCCGAAAAATGGGCAGAGCTGGTGGAAGAGCGCAGTGGCGGTGAACTGACGCTGCGGGTATACCCCAACTCCCAGCTGGTCTCCGGTGACCAGACCCGCGAGTTTTCCGCCATGCGCTCTGGGCTGATCGATGCGGCCGTCGGTTCGACCATCAACTGGTCGCCGCAAGTGCCGGAGCTCAATCTGTTCTCCTTGCCGTTCCTGATTCCTGACGAAGCCGCCGTGGACGCCGTGACTGGCGGTGAAGCGGGTGACATGGTCTTCGAGGCCATCGAGTCGCGTGGCGTCATGCCGTTGGCCTGGGGGGAAAACGGCTTTCGTCAGGTGTCCAATTCCCGTGGCCCCATCAGCCAGCCGGATGATCTCGACGGCCTGAAAATTCGCGTGGTGGGCTCGCCCCTGTTCCAGGACACGTTCTCGGCACTGGGCGCAGACCCGACCCAAATGAGCTGGACCGACGCTCAGCCTGCGTTGACCACCGGCGCGGTCGATGGCCAGGAAAATCCGCTGTCGGTGTTCGACGTGGCGCGCATCGACCAGGTGGGCCAGGCGCATTTGACGCTGTGGAACTACATGAACGACCCGCTGATTTTTGCGGTGAACCAGCAAGTGTGGCGTACGCTCAGCGAAGAGCAGCAGACGATGCTGCGTGAAACCGCGCAGGAAGCCGGAGCGTGGGAGATCGCCATGACCCGAGAGCAGGAGCATGAGCGGCTGGCCGCCATCCAGGAACGCGGGGTCACCGTGACCGAGCTGACCGACGAGCAGTACCAGGCGTTCGTGGAGGCGACCCAGTCCGTCCATGAAAAGTGGGTGCCCCGCATCGGCGAAGCCTTGGTAGAGGCTGCGCAAGCGGCAATCGACGCACGCTGATATTTCGCTAGCCGCTGCCGCCGCTCCCGAGCGGCGGCTATTTGTGTGAGGTTGCCATGAAAGGCCTTCCTGATGCCCGGCCCGAACGCTGGCTGGGCGCCCTGGCGTTGATCATCATCTCGCTGATCAGCCTGGGGAACGTCATCACGCGTTACATTACCGGCGGTTCTTTCTCGTTTACCGAAGAGTTCTCGGTGTTTCTGCTGGTGGTGCTGACTTTTGCGGGCGCCTCCGTCGCCTTGCGCCACGACCGGCATATTCGCCTGGGCTTTCTGGAGCGCGCCTTGCCTCCAAAGTGGCGGGGTGTCCTGATCCTGTTTCAGGCGCTGTGTGGCTTGACGGTGCTTGCGTTGATTACCTGGTACGCTGGCAAGCTCGCCTGGCAGGAACGAGAGTGGCAATCGCTCTCTCCCGGGCTGGGGTTGCCTCAATGGTGGTACTTGGCCTGGTTGCCAGTACTGACGCTGGCCATGAGCTGGCGATTGGTGCAACAGACCCGGGCGCGCTTGAAAGGGGAGTTTCCTCATGACGCCTGATATCTGGATGATTCTGGCGTTCGCGGGCCTGCTGATCGCCGGTGTGCCGGTGGCCTTCTCACTGGCGCTGGCCGGTTCTGTGGGCATTGTCGCGGGGCTCTCGCCCGACATGCTGGCGACCCTGGGCACCAACACCTATAACAGCATCGCCAAGTACCCGCTGATCGCCATTCCGCTGTTCATATTGACCGGGCTCATTTTTGAGCGGGCAGGGGTCGCACTGCGTCTGGTGCGCTTTGCTCAGGCCTTGATTGGCCCGCGTCATGGCGGCCTGGCGCTGGTGGCCGTGCTGGTGTGCATGATCATGGGCGGCATGAGCGGCTCGGGCCCGGCCGATGCTGCCGCCGTGGCCATGGTCATGCTGCCCAGCATGACCAAAGCGGGCTACCCGAAGCCGTTTTCTGCCACGCTGATTGCGGCCTCTGCGTCGACCGCGATTCTGATCCCCCCCTCGGTAGCGCTGATTCTTTACTCCATCGTCGTGCCGGGAGTGGACCTGCGGGCACTCTTTGCCGCTGGCCTTTTTCCAGGCGTGCTGGCCGGGATGGCACTGCTGGTACCCGCCATGCTGGTCGCCAAGCGCTACGGCTGGGAGGGCACCCCGGTGGAGGGAGCCGAGCAACTGACCGTGCGCGGCACCTTTCGTGACGCCTTGCCTGCACTGTTTGCGCCGATCTTGATACTTGGTGGCCTGCGTTCAGGCTTGTTCACGCCTACCGAGGCCGCCGTCGTGGCCGTGGCCTACGGGGCGCTGGTGGGGCTGCTGCTGACCCGTGAGCTGACGCTGCGTGATTTATGGGAGCTGCTGGGCGAAGCCGCGATCATTTCGGGGGTGGTCATGCTGATCATTGCCCTGGCCGGTATCTTCGCCTGGGCAGGCACCATGCTGGGCACGTTCCGGCACATGGCCGAGTGGATCATCGGTTTGACGGATAACGGCGTCCTGCTGCTGATACTGGTGATGCTGGCCGTCCTGGTGGCGGGCATGCTGCTGGATGCGATCTCCATTTATCTGATCATGATGCCGATTCTGATTCCGGTGATGCAGCATTTTGAGTGGAACCCGGTATGGTTCGGCATTCTGCTGGCCATGAATATCGCCATTGGTCAGTTCACTCCGCCCGTGGCGGTCAACCTCATGGTGACCACCGAAGTCGCCAAGATTCGTCTGGAGCATACGATAGGCTGGGCAATGCTGTTCGTGCTGGCCATGGGCTGCGCGCTGGCACTGGTTGCCATTTTCCCGAGTATTGCCCTGTGGCTACCCCAGGTGCTGGGCTACAACGTTTGATGCATGGGTAATCGGGTCAGCCGGGTTGGGATACCTTATGCAAAAATGGTATGGCTGGGAGAGGCATGTTTAACGGTGACTAAACGTTACATATGCGCAAACCCCGCTAAACTTATTCCTCAGTGGCGTCTCGTGGCAACGCGTAGCAGCCCAGCCTTCGAGGGAGGCACTCGCTGCAGGGTTGCCCTCGACATCCAGGGGGTGTCTACTTGCGCGGCATGCTTAGCGGGTGCGTAGGGGCGGAAAAAACGTCTCCTGTAGCCGCAGCGGCAAGCATGAAATAGCGGCGAGCTTCGCCAAGTGGTTTTTTTTTCGCTAAAGTAGTCACCGTCGGCAGTAATTGCCGAGGTCGATAACAGACTGTCTTGACAACGTTTTGCAACCGTAGCACCTGAAGGGAACCGTTCTGCAGGTGGTTGCAAGGCGCATAACGCTCACAACATCAAGATAAAGAGGTGTATTCATGAAACGCCATGTATTTTCTACTGCGGCCTTCTCGGGCGCGTTCATTGCTGCGGCTTCCTTCGCTTCTCCGGCGGTAGCTCAGGATCGCTACATCACCATCGGTACCGGTGGCCAAACGGGCGTTTACTACGTCGTCGGTCAGTCGGTGTGCCGTATGGTCAACCGTGGCAGCGATGAGCACAACATTCGTTGTAACGCACCGTCCACCGGCGGCTCCGTTGCCAACGTCAACGGCATGAAGAGCGGCGAGCTGGACATGGGCGTTGTCCAGTCGGACGTTCAGTACCGTGCTTACAACGGTGAAGCCAACTTCGAAGAAGAAGGCGCGTGGGAAGATATGCGTGCGCTCTTCACCATGCATGGCGAGCCGCTGACCGTGGTTGCCCGTGCCGACTCCGGCATTCAAAGCATCACCGACTTCCCCGGCAAGCGCGTCAACATCGGTAACCCCGGTTCAGGCCAGCGCAATACCATGGACGTGGTGATGGATGCGTTTGGCTGGGACGAGAGCACCTTCGCTCTGGCCTCGCAGCTGGACGCTGCCGAGCAGGCGGCTGCACTGTCTGACAACAACATCGATGCCATGGTGTACGTGGTAGGCCACCCGAACGGCTCTATCCAAGAAGCGACCACCACCATTGATGCGCGTCTGGTCTCTGTGACTGGCGAAGAGATCGACGGTTTGATCGAAGAGTACCCCTACTACACGCGTTCTGTGATTCCGGGTGGCCTTTACCGTGGTAACGACGAAGATGTCGAAACTTTCGGTGTGGCGGCAACCTTCGTTTCTTCCACCGCTGTTGATGAAGACATTGTTTACGAAACGGTGAAAGCAGTATTCGAAAACTTCGATCGCTTCAAGCGTCTGCACCCGGCGTTCGAAAACCTGAACGAAGAAGACATGATCTCCGACGGTCTGACGGCGCCGCTGCACGATGGCGCAGCACGTTACTACCGTGAGCGTGGCTGGATCGAATAAGTCTTGAAAAGCGATGCTGCTGGCTAAGGTGAGCAGCCTCGCGATGAGTGATAAAGCGCGGGCACCTTGGGTGTCCGCGCTTCTTGTTGAAAGTACTGATTCACAGTGCTGACCATTAGGCAGGGCAAGCGTATGCGTGATGACAAACAACCTTCGGCAGCCGCTGGAAGCGACCTGGAGGATATGGTCGCTTCCAGCGATACAGGGGCAAGGAAACCCCTGGGCGTGCCGGGTAAGCTGCTGGTAAGTATTGCAGCTGCCTGGTCGCTGTTTCAGCTATGGATTGCATCGCCACTTCCTTTCATGCTCGGGTTCGGCGTTTTCAACTCTACGGAAGCGCGCTCCATTCACCTGGCATTTGCGCTGTTTCTGGCCTTCATGGCCTATCCTGCGTTCAAGCGCTCGCCGCGTGATCGCGTGCCGCTGCTGGATTGGGGATTGGCTGCGGTTGCCGCCTTCTGCGGCGCCTATCTGTTTCTGTTCTTTGGCGATTTGGCTCAGCGTCCGGGCAGGCCCATCACCCAGGACGTGGTGGTCGGTGTCGTCGGCATTGTGCTGCTGCTGGAAGCCGCCCGTCGTGCGTTAGGGCCACCGCTGATGATCGTGGCCGGGGTGTTTATCGCCTATTCCTTGTTCGGGCCTTATATGCCAGGCATTCTTGCCCACCGTGGGGTCAGCCTGAACGGTTTGATCAACCACCAGTGGTTGGGTACGCAAGGGGTGTTTGGTATCGCGGTCGGCGTATCTACCAGTTTCGTTTTCCTGTTCGTACTGTTTGGCGCCTTGCTGGATAAAGCCGGGGCCGGTAACTATTTCATCAAAGTGGCCTTCTCGCTGCTGGGGCACTTCAAGGGCGGTCCGGCCAAGGCAGCGGTGGTGGCCTCGGGCATGACGGGACTGATTTCGGGCTCTTCGATTGCCAATACGGTCACCACCGGTACCTTTACCATCCCCATGATGAAACGCGTTGGCTTCAGCTCGGAGAAAGCGGGCGCGGTGGAAGTCGCTTCTTCGGTGAATGGCCAGATCATGCCGCCGGTCATGGGGGCAGCCGCCTTCCTGATGGTGGAGTATGTCGGCATTCCCTATGTGGAAGTCATCAAGCATGCGTTCCTGCCGGCCATCATTTCCTACATTGCGTTGATCTATATCGTTCACCTCGAGGCACTGAAGGCGAACATGACCGGTCTGCCGTCCAGCAACCCGGCACGCCCGTTGATCAACAAGGTGCTGGGCTTCCTGACCGGCCTGATTCTGATCATGGCTCTCTCGTTTGCGGTCTATTATGGCCTGGGGTGGCTGAAACCCCTGTTGGGTGATGCGACCCCATGGGTCGTCGCGGTGCTGCTGGCAGTGGCCTACGTGGGCCTGCTGAAAATCGGGGCGGGCTACCCTGAGCTGGAGATGGACGACCCCAACTCCAAGGTCGTCACGCTGCCTCAGACGCGTCCCACGGTCATGGTCGGGCTGCACTACATCCTGCCGGTCGTGGTGCTGGTCTGGTGCTTGATGGTCGAACGGCTCTCGCCGGGACTGTCTGCTTTCTGGGCAACCGTGTTCATGATCTTCATCATGCTCACCCAGCGTCCGATCATGGCCCTGTTCCGTGGTCGCAGCAAGATGGCCGCCGACATCAAGGAAGGTTTCCTTGATTTGTGGGATGGTCTGGTGGCCGGTGCCCGCAACATGATCGGGATCGGTATTGCCACGGCCACCGCCGGCATCGTGGTCGGTGCGGTATCCCAGACTGGCGTAGGCCTGGTGCTGGCTGACGTGGTCGAGGTGCTGTCGGGCGGGAATCTGATGATGATCCTGCTGCTGACGGCGCTGCTCAGCCTGATTCTGGGTATGGGTCTGCCGACCACCGCCAACTACATTGTGGTATCGGCGCTGATGGCCCCCGTCATCGTCCTGTTGGGCCAGCAGAACGGCCTGATCGTTCCGCTGATTGCCGTGCACCTGTTCGTGTTCTACTTCGGTATCATGGCCGACGTGACGCCCCCGGTGGGCCTGGCGTCGTTTGCGGCGGCGGCGGTGTCGGGGGGCGATCCTCTGCGGACGGGTTTTCAGGCGTTCTATTACAGCCTGCGCACGGCGGCGCTGCCGTTCCTGTTCATCTTCAATACCGACCTGCTGCTGATCGACGTGACGTTCCTGCAGGGGATCGTGGTGTTCATCATCGCGACCATTGCCATGTTGATCTTCGCGGCGGGAACCCAAGGCTACATGCTGGTTCGCAGCCGCTGGTACGAGTCGCTGCTGCTGCTACTGGTTGCCTTTACCCTGTTCCGCCCCGGTTATTGGATGGACCGCATCCATGATCCGTACGAGTCGGTGCCGCCAGCACAGTTCGCAGAAGCGCTTGGGCAAGTCGAGGATGGCAGTAACCTGCGCGTGCAAATCGCGGGAGAAGACAACTTCGGCGACCCCATGACCACGTATATTCTGGTGCCCGTGCCGCGTGGCGACTCCGCTGAAGAACGCATGGAGCGTCTGGGCATGGAGCTGTGGGTAGACGGTGATCAGGCCACGGTCGATTTCGTGCAGTTCGGCGGCCTGGCACAGGATCTGGGCTTTGACTTCGATCAGGAAATCCTTGAAGTGCTTGCGCCCGTCGACCGTTGGGCAAAAGAGTGGATGTGGATTCCCGGGTTCGTCCTCTTTGCCTTTGTCGTCATGTTGCAGCGTCGTCGTCGCGAGAAAGAGCGTGCGGCCATGGCCACCACCACCTGAGGAGACCACGATCATGTATCAGAAGATACTGCTACCGGTGGACCTGAACGAAGAAGCGTCATGGAAGAAGGCGCTGCCCACGGCAGTGACATTGTGCCAGACCTTTGGAGCATCGCTGCATATCGTGACGGTACTGCCTGAGTTCAAGATGCCCATGGTGGGGGCCTACTTTCCGAAAAATTTCTCGGAAAAAGCCCACTCGGCCGTCAAGGAGGCGCAGCACACGTTCATCAAGGAGCAGGTGCCAGAAGGGATCAAGACCCAGAGCGTGATCGTCGATGGCTCGCCCTGGGAGGCCATCATCAAGGTCGGCAAGAAAATCGATGCCGACCTGATCGTGATGGCCTCGCATACCAAGCGCAAGTTCGTCGATTATGTGCTGGGCCCCAACGCCGAGCACGTCGTGCATCATGCCAAAGTGTCGGTCATGATCGTGCGCTAACCGTTCACTTCGAAAGCACCCAAGCAACGCGCCAGGCATCTTGCCTGGCGCGTTTTTTTTGCATATTACCCAGCGCTAACGCATCGAATTAATCGTTGGTAATCGACCCTATTGAGGATTTTTTGTACGTGACTCCATGAAAGCGCTTCGCCCGGAAACAACTCAACTACATTAAAAGAGGATTAAGCCATTAACGTGGAATTAATGGTGTCATCACACAGGGTAAGCATTTGCCTGAGTGTTTGGTGCGACAACGCCATCTGGGGTAAATCACGGGAGTTACGCCATGAATGCAACAACAAAAACACAGCCAGTGGCAGGTGTGCCCAACGTCAAGATCACTATCAACAAGGTGGGCATGGACAGGCCACGAGCCTGGCTGGCCGCTGGCGTAGAGGATTTTCGTCGCGCGTCTGCCATCAGTCTGGCGTACGGACTGTTCTGGGTGGGCTTGAGTATTGCCATTACGGCTGGGGCCTTCACGCTGGGTTACTGGTACTGGCTGCTGCCCATGATTGCCGGGTTCATGTTCGTGGGGCCGTTAGTAGCCGTTGGGTCTTACGGTATCAGCCGTGCCCTTGAGCAGGGACGTGTCCCCAACCTGGGCGATGCGTTTGGCAGTTGGAAGCCCCATGCGGGTCAGTTGGCCATGATGGGCGTGATGATGATGATTTTCTTCCTCGCCTGGATTCGCTTGGCCACGCTGCTATTCGCGCTATTCTTCGGTTTTGAAGTGCCGAGCCCCGCTACGCTGTATACCGCGCTGCTCACTACGCCCGAGGGGTTGGGAATGTTGGCGGTTGGCACAGTGGCAGGAGGAGTGCTTGCCTTTGGCGCGTTTGCGATCAGCGTGGTGGCCATTCCGACGCTGATGGATCAAGACCTGACCTTCATGGAAGGCATCGAAGCCAGCGTGCGCTGCGTGGCACGCAATTTCCGCCCGATGCTGCTGTGGGCCGCCATCCTGACCGGCTGTGTGCTGGTGGGTGTCATGACGTTCTATATCGGCTTGGCGTTGATTCTGCCCGTGCTTGGGCATGCCAGCTGGCACGCCTACGAAGAGCTGGTGCGCTTTGAGCCCATCGAGCAGCTGAAGACGTGATGATACGTTGATGCAATGTCACCTCGGCAGGAGGATATCATTCGCGACGGACCAAAAACATCGTAATTAGCCTGACCTGTGAATCGAGATGGCGTACCCTAGGCGCCATCTCTTTTTATTTTGTTCCTGTCGCAAGGCTTGATTCGCGTGGTGCGCTCAGGGCAATACGATACGAGGGCATAGTAGTGAAAGCGGTGTTATTGGGGTGGATCATGCTGGCGTTCAGCATTCCTCATGCAGTGCTGGCAGAGACGACAAAGCCGCTGGAAGCGCCTGCAGGGCCTGTCATTCTTACGGTCGACGGTGGCATCGGAGCCACCAACGCAGAGCATCAGGCTGAGTTCGATCGCGAGATGCTGCTGGCGTTACCGCAGCACTCGTTTACTACGGGGACCCCGTGGACAGAAGGCAAAAGCCACTACCGTGGCCCGTTGATGCGCACGTTGCTGGAGTTCCTGGAGAATGAGGGAGATACCGTCAACGTTGCCGCGCTGAATGGTTACGAGGCGGAAATCCCGATCAGTGACTTTTACGACTACGATGTCATTCTCGCGCTGGAGCGCGATGATCAAGCCATCCCGATTCGTGAGTATGGCCCGCTATGGGTACTTTACCCCTTTGATCATGACGAAGCACTGCTGAGCGAGCGCATGCGCTTCAGGGCAGTCTGGCAGGTAATGCATATCAATGTCCGCCAGTGAGTCTACGCCTCGGGCACCTCGCTTGCTGCGTTACCCACGGCGTCTCAAGCTGCTGGCCATCATCACGGTGCTGCTGTTTGCCGCCGCGCTGGTGGTGGCAGGGCTCTCCGCATGGCGCCAGGACAACCTGACCCAGAGCCTGCGCGAAGATACGGCCTGGGTGGTCTATAAACTTGACCGCGATGCCGTTCAGCTATTGAATCATCTGCTGGCAGAAACGCGTACTTCGCTCTCTCCCACCGCTCAAGACGCGCTCAACCTGAGGTTCGAGCTGCTCTACAGCCGCATCACGCTGTTGCGTGAAGGCGAGGTGAGTTCGCTATTGCAGAGTATCAGTGCGGCGAGGGAGCTATTGGCGTCGATTCAACAGCAACTGGATCGGCTTGATCCCATGTTCGAGCCGTATGCCGTGCTGACGCCACTGCCTATCACGGAACTGGAAACAGAGCTGCAGGCCCTCACTCGCCTGACCGAGCGTTTCGTGATTGCGATCAATGGCTATCTCGCCGAGTCGGCAACAGAAGAGCGCGCCTTGTTGAGCGCGCTGTACAAGCTGCTCATTACGCTGCTGTTCGGAATGAGCGTGGCCGTCTTGCTGGTCATTGCGTTTTTGGTGCGTGAAATGCGAGAAAGCGCGGCCGCGCGCCGTGAACAGGAGCAGCTGGGCAAACAGCTCCAGGTGACCGCTCGCCAGGCGCAGGCGGCCAACCATGCCAAATCCGATTTCCTGGCCATGGTCAGCCATGAAATTCGTACGCCTCTGAACGGCGTGATCGGGATGAGCGAACTGCTTCGTGAGCCTGCCAGCCCTGCTCAGGTAGAAGATTACGCCCGAACGATCCACGAGAGCGCCAATCAGTTGCTGGCCATGATCAACGAGATTCTCGACTTCTCCAAGATCGAGGCAGGTCATTTGACGCTGGAAACGATCCCCACGGCGCTCGCTCCCTTGGTGGAAGGCGTCATGGCACTGTTCGAACCCAGGGCTCAGGCCAAAGGTGTGCAGCTCTCGCTGGATATCGATGCGCTGGTGCCCGCCTGGGTCATGATCGATGCCGGTCGGCTACGCCAGATTCTGCTCAACCTGATCGCCAACGCCATCAAATTCACCGATTATGGCAGCGTCACCATCCGAGTCAGTTCTACCGTCAACGTACTGGTATTTGAAATCCGCGATACCGGGTGCGGTATCCACCCTGAACAGCAGGCATCCTTGTTCGAGCCCTTTCAGCAGGCCGACGAAAGCATCGCCAGGCGCTACGGGGGTACCGGGCTGGGGCTGGCGATTTGCAAGCGCTTGTGCGAAGCCATGCAGGGCCGCATGGGAGTGAACAGTGAGCCTGGTCAAGGCAGTACGTTCTGGTGTGAGCTGCCTTTGGTCGAAGCAAGCCCGATCGATGCTCCCTTGCCTGTCGCTCCTTCCAAGGATTTCGCGGGGTTCTCGCTACTGCTGGTGGAAGATAATGCCGTCAATCGGAAAGTGGCCGTGGGCTTGCTCTCGCGACTGGGGTGTGAAGTGGTGTGTGCCGAAAATGGCCATGAAGCGCTGAACATGGTCAAGCGTCAGCCAGTACACCTGGTGTTCATGGATATCCAGCTGCCCGATATGAGTGGCATCGAGGTCACGCGTCGACTGCGCCAACAGGCAGGCTGGTGTCAGCAGGTGCCCATCATCGCCATGACCGCGGGCGGTGCCGACGATGACCGTCAGCGCTGTCTGGCCGCCGGGATGAACGATTACATCACCAAGCCGCTATCGCTGCTGGCATTGAGCAATGTGCTGGCCCTGTACCTGACCGAACAGCCGGGGCAACCGCTACCCAGCATGCCCGAGACACCGGAAGAGCATGATGACGCGTGCCTGTTGGACGAGTCCGCACTGCAAACGCTGCTGGCCTCGTTGGGTAGCGAGAGTGTGACCCAACTGATCGTGCTTTATCACCAGCAAGTCAGCGACTATACCGCGCAGCTAGCCGGCTACTTCTCCAGTGAAGGGCATATGGACAGCGAACAGGCGCTGCAAGTGAAGCGGCTTGCACACCAGCTGCGCGGCGAGTCGTTGAGCATCGGAGCCGAGCGGTTGGCTGCCGAGGCCAAGCGCCTGGAGCTGATGGCCGATATGCCTGCGCCCGAAGGTGAGCAACTGATGCGTGCATTCAGCAGCGTACGCCACTGCGCAGGTCGTACTCATGCAGCGCTGGAGAAATGGCGTCGTGACCATCAACTCTACTGACAACGGTATCCGTACTGCTGCAAGTCGCCATGCCGACCCCGCTCAGGCGGCCGCAGAGCTGGCTTCCCAGTTGCACCATCCCAATGCGGGCTTTTTGTTGTTCTTTTGCAGCGCGGAGTATCCGTTGGAGGCATTGGCAACGGCGCTTGGGGCGGCCTTTGGTGAGCTGCCCATCAGCGGTTGTACCACGGCAGGTGAGCTGACTCCGCAAGGTTACGAGCGAGGGTCCATTGTCGCCATATGTCTCGATCAGCGGTTTTTCGCCGTCGAAACGGCATTGATCGACGATCTCGAAGGTTTTGATCTCGCCGTGGCTCAGTCACTGGTCGACACCTTGCTTGATCATTGTCGGCAGCAGGCGGTAGCGCCCGTCAATGAGCACAGCTTTGCGCTCACGCTGCTGGATGGCTTGTCGAGCCGCGAAGAGCAGGTGCTGGCCACGCTGGATGCCGCGCTGGGGCGCATTCCCAGCTTCGGAGGCTCGGCCGGTGACGACAATCATCTGTCCCATACCCATGTCTACGCGAATGGCCGCTTTCACACCCAGGCTGCCGTGGTGGTGATGATCAATACTCAGCTGCCGTTCGAGGTGTTTTCCACGCACCATTTGCGGCCCCTGGCGCACAAGCTGGTGGTGACGGCGG
This sequence comes from Halomonas sp. NyZ770, assembly GCF_020616575.1. Taxonomy (NCBI): domain Bacteria; kingdom Pseudomonadati; phylum Pseudomonadota; class Gammaproteobacteria; order Oceanospirillales; family Halomonadaceae; genus Halomonas; species Halomonas sp. NyZ770. Next base: position 767,937 of record NZ_CP085143.1, read on the forward strand.
TCGACCATGAGCAGCGGCGGGTACATGAGCTGAATGGGTTGCCCGCGGCCCAGCTCTATGCCGAACTGGTAGGGCGTCCGGTGGCGGCACTGGACCCCGTGGTATTTGCCCAACACCCGCTGGCCGTGCGATTGGGAGGCCAGCACTACATTCGCTCCATCCAGCGCGTCAATGATGACGACAGCCTGAGTTTCTACTGTGCCGTTGAAAATGGCATCGTCCTCACGGCCATGCAGCCAGCCCCTTTGTTGGAGAACCTTGCGACCATGCTGGCACGGGTGGAAGCTCGCCTGGGGGCACCAGTGGCCATCCTTGGCTGTGACTGCTTTTTGCGGCGCATGGCGCTCGAATCGTTGGACCAGCTGGTTCAGGCCTCGATGCTGCTGCGCCATGCCAACGTGGTCGGCTTCAATACCTATGGTGAGCAGCACCATGGCATGCATGTGAATCAGACGTTTACGGGGGTGGCCTTTGGCGCTCTTCCAGCCGCCTGAGCAACACGGTGAACAGCCGACTCTGGCAACGCTGCAGGAGGAAAATCGCCGTTTGCGCAAAGTATGCCAAGCGTTGATGGAGCGCGTGGAGTCAGGCGGCAGTCCCAGCGGCGCCCCGTATGCCGCGTTCGAACGCTCGGTGCTGCTGGCCGAGCAGGTGCGCGAGCGCACCGATGCCCTGCATCGCGCGCTGGACGAACTGGGGCGCGTGAATGCTCGGCTGTTGGCGGCCAACGCGCAGGCTGAAGCCGCCAACCTCTCCAAGACCCGCTTTCTGGCGGCGGTCAGCCACGACTTGCTGCAGCCCTTGAACGCCGCACGGCTGTTTGCCAGCGCCTTGGAAACGCATACGTTGCCCGATGCCTCGCAGGCGTTGGTGGGGCATATCGGCCGCTCCTTGAAGGATGTCGAAGGCTTGCTGGGCACGCTGGTGGACATTTCACGGCTGGACGCCGGGGTGCTCCACGCCGACAAGGCACCCTTTGCCGTGAGTACCCTGCTGGATGCGCTGGCCGAGGAGTATCGTCAGGTGGCTGCCGTGCGCGGCTTGTCGTTTCACTACGTGGCGTCTCGGGCCTGGGTGGACTCGGATCTGGCACTGTTGGCGCGAGTGGTGCGCAACTTCCTGAGTAACGCCGTTCGCTACACCGAACAGGGGCACCTGTTGTTGGGATGTCGGCGGCGAACCAACGGACTCGAGATCATGGTGGGGGATACGGGCACCGGAATTCCTGAAGCGCAGCGGCAAGCGATCTTTCTCGAATTTCGTCGTGCCAGCCAGCCTCAGGGAGACCACAGCCGCGGGCTTGGGCTGGGCCTGGCCATCGTCGACCGTATCAGTGCCATGCTGGAACACCCGGTTGCGCTAACGTCGCGGCCCGGGCGTGGCTCCCTGTTCTCCATTCTCGTGCCCTATGCGGGAGCGGCCGGTGAAGCGTCTGCAAGCGGGGTGGACGCTGGTTGGTGGCATGAAGACCCTCTGCAGGGCTGCGTCGTGTGGGTAGTAGACGATGACCCGGCCATCCTCGCGGGCATGCAGGCGCTGCTCAGCGGTTGGGGCTGCCGAGTGCGTGCTGCCGCCACGGTGAGTGCGCTGGAGGCGGCCAGTGACGGGGAGCGGCCTGCGGTGCTGCTGGTGGATTATCATCTGGGTGAGCATCGCGAAAATGGCATCGATCTGGCCGCGCGACTGCGGCGGCGTTATCCCGGCCTCGCGACCGTCGTCATTACCGCCAACCACGAAGCCGCGGTCAAGCGCGCCTCTCGGGAGGCAGGCCTGCACTACTTGCTGAAACCTCTGAAGCCCCTGCGGCTCAAAATGCTGCTGGGAACGCTACTGGAGAACCATCCGCCAGGATAGGGCGCGTTGGTTCAAGGGGAGGACTTGCCCGACAGGCTGGCCGTACGCTGGGCAATATGGCTGCTCAGATCCTCTTCGCTGGCCAGCACGATGGCATGCACACGGCTGGACGCGCCCAGTTTGCGAAGGATGGCGGAGACATGGGTTTTGACAGTGGTTTCGGCAATCGTCAGTTCACGCGCGATCTGCTTGTTCGACATGCCCTGGCTCATGCATCTCAATACATCCAACTGCTTGTCGGTCAAGCGCGGTAGGCGCACGGGTCGTTCGACGTCCTGGAGGGCGGCCGACGAGGAGACGCTGGCCGCGGCAGGAGCGCGTTGGGCAGGAGGGCGGCGCATGATATCGGCAGGCAGATACAGCTGGCCCTGGAGTATCTGCTCCAGCGCCGACAATAGCTGCTCGCCGGGTGTGGACTTGGGGATATAGCCCACCGCGCCTTGGGTGATGGCATCCAGCACCAGTTGGCGCTCCTGATGCGCCGAAACAATGGCCACCGGCAGCCAGGGAAAGGCGCTGCGCAACGTTTTCAGCCCTTCCAGGCCGTCGGCATCCGGCAGGCTCAAATCCAGTAGCAGCAAATCCAGCGTGTCGTGTGCCTCGATATGCGCCATGGCTGCCGCCAGGCTGTCAGCCTCCAACAGCCGCGTGTCGGCCAGCCCGCCGCGGATGACCGCTTGAAGCGCGTCGCGAAACAGCGGGTGGTCATCGGCCACTAGTAGCGAATACATGGCATCTCCTACCAAGGAATGAGGGTGCATCCTGCCATTGGGCGATATCGGGATTGCCTTCGGTGACCAACACTGAACAGGCACCTTTTAATAATCATAATACTCAGGAGCAGCACCATGATCTACGCCAACCCAGGTGAATCGGGCTCAGTCGTGTCGTTCGAAAAACGCTATGGCAACTACATCGGCGGTGAGTTCGTACCTCCGGTGAAGGGCCAATACTTCGACAACATTAGCCCAGTCAATGGCAAAGTGTTCTGTGAAATTCCCCGCTCCAGCGCCGAAGACATCGAAAAAGCGCTGGATGCCGCCCACCAGGCAGCGCCTGCCTGGGGCAAGACCTCCGCACAAGAACGCAGCAACATTCTGCTCAAGATCGCCGACCGCATAGAGCAAAACCTCGAAATGCTGGCCGTGGCCGAAACGTGGGATAACGGCAAGGCCGTGCGGGAAACGCTCAATGCCGATATTCCGCTGGCGGTCGACCACTTCCGCTACTTCGCGGGCTGCCTGCGGTCCCAGGAGGGCACCGCGGCTGACATCGATGCCAATACCGTGGCCTATCATTTTCACGAGCCGCTGGGGGTCGTCGGGCAAATCATCCCCTGGAACTTCCCCATTCTGATGGCTGCCTGGAAGCTTGGCCCCGCGCTGGCCGCCGGTAACTGCGTTGTGCTCAAGCCCGCCGAGCAGACGCCTGCCTCCATTTTGAAAGTGGCCGAGCTGATCGGTGACCTGCTGCCGCCTGGCGTGCTCAATATCGTCAATGGTTTCGGCGCGGAAGCCGGTCAGGCGCTGGCGACCAGCAAGCGTATTGCCAAGATTGCCTTTACCGGCTCGACACCCGTAGGGTCGCATATTCTCAAGTGCGCGGCCGAGAATATCATTCCTTCTACCGTCGAGCTGGGCGGCAAGTCGCCCAATATCTACTTCGCCGATATCATGCAGGCCGAACCGTCCTTCATCGATAAGGCGGTCGAGGGCCTGGTACTGGCTTTCTTCAACCAGGGCGAAGTGTGTACCTGCCCATCGCGTGCGCTGATTCAGGAGAGCATGTACGACGAGTTCATGGCCAAAGTGCTCGAACGCACCAAAACCATCAAGCGCGGCAACCCGCTGGATACCGACGTTCAAGTGGGCGCTCAGGCCTCACAGGAGCAGTTCGACAAGATCATGTCCTACATGGACATCGCCCGTGACGAGGGCGCGGAGTTCCTCACCGGGGGCGACAAGGAGACCCTCGACGACAGCATCAACAGCGGTTATTACATTCAGCCCACGCTGCTGAAAGGCAATAACCAGATGCGTGTGTTCCAGGAAGAGATCTTTGGGCCGGTGGTGGCCGTCACGACCTTCAAGGACGAAGAGGAAGCGCTGGCCATTGCCAACGACACCGAGTTTGGCCTGGGGGCAGGCGTGTGGAGTCGCGACATCAACGTGGCCTTCCGCATGGGGCGTGGCATTCAGGCAGGCCGCGTGTGGACCAACTGCTACCACCAGTACCCGGCCCATGCGGCCTTCGGTGGCTACAAGAAGTCCGGGGTTGGCCGCGAAACCCACAAGGTCGCGCTGGAACATTACCAGCAGACCAAAAACCTGCTGGTCAGCTACGACATCAATCCGCTGGGCTTTTTCTAGCCTGCGTCCAGGTATGCCAACCACGCCGCCCGGCACCTGTCGGGCGGTATTGTCAGTCCCCCTGACGCTGACTCTATTGATAAGAGCCGTTTTCAAATGGCCGTATCGACCATCAAGAGGAGTTGCACATGGATAGCACAATGCGCGCAGCAGTGGTTCGCGAGTTTGGCCAGCCGCTGGTCATCGAAGAAGTCGATGTACCTCGTCCCAAACAGGGCGAAGTATTGATGAAAGTGGCGGCCTCCGGGGTTTGCCATACCGATTTACACGCCGCCCACGGTGATTGGCCGGTGAAGCCTTCGCCACCGTTTATTCCCGGGCATGAGGGCGTCGGCTACATCGTGGCCGTGGGAGAGGGCGTCTCCCATGTCAAAGAGGGAGACCGCATCGGTGTGCCCTGGCTTTATTCCGCCTGTGGCTACTGCGAGCACTGTCTGGGCGGGTGGGAGACGCTGTGCGAGTCTCAGCAAAACACAGGCTATAGCGTCAACGGCGGCTTTGCCGACTATACCTTGGCAGATGCAGGCTATGTGGGGCGGCTGCCGGCGTCGGTGGATTTCATCGACATCGCGCCGGTGCTGTGCGCTGGGGTGACGGTCTATAAAGGCTTGAAAATGACCGACACTCGCCCGGGCCAGTGGGTGGTGATCTCCGGGATTGGCGGGCTGGGGCACATGGCCGTGCAGTATGCCAAGGCCATGGGGCTGAACGTCGCAGCGGTGGATATCGATGACGGCAAGCTGGCCTTGGCCGAACGTCTGGGGGCGACGGTGACGGTCAACGCCATGAAAACCGACCCGGCGGCCTATCTGAAGAAAGCCATTGGCGGAGCCCATGGGGCATTGGTCACGGCCGTTTCACCGAAAGCCTTCGATCAGGCGCAAAACATGCTGCGTCGCGGTGGCACGCTGGTGCTGAATGGGCTGCCGCCCGGTGATTTCCCGCTGCCGATCTTCAGCACGGTACTCAACGGCATTACCATTCGCGGCTCTATCGTCGGTACACGCAGCGACCTGCAGGAAGCGCTGGACTTCGCCGCCGAAGGCAAGGTCACGGCCACGGTGGCCACCGACACGCTGGACAACATCAACGACGTTTTCCAGCGCATGATCGACGGCAAGATCGAAGGCCGTATCGTATTGGACATGGCGAGCTAATAGCCAGTGAGTGCCATCACCTCAGGGGAAGGCTACTTCCCCTGTTTTAGATCCCAGGTGCGCTATCGGCCACCACCTAGCCAACGCCAAGCCACTCTTTCGGCGTGAGTCAGCGTACGGACGACCGCCAATTTGCCTGTTTCACGCTTGATGCCTGCGCGCTTCAACCGATCCAGCGTATAGCCTTCACGCCACGCCTGTAACAGAGCACTACCAGGCATCGGGAATACATACCCCGATGTGCGAGCGTCACGAGACATGGGAAAGCCTCCTCAACGATAAGCCAAACAAGCTTTTACGCTACGCCTGAGCCTGCGTTCTCACAACAAGGCGTTAGTCTCGACCGTTCGTCTCGAACAGGCATAAAAAAATCCCGGCACGGTGGCCGGGATAGAGATTGCAGGAAGAACGTGCTGACGCTACATCTGGGCGTCTTCTGGTGGCTCGCCGATGGTGCCGGGCATGGCTTGCACATGGCCCATCTGCTCCCCGGCCAGGGTCAGGAAGTGCAGGTGGCGTTCGTACTCGGCCACCAGGTCGCCAATCACCTGACCACGGGTGTAGCCGTTGAGGTCTTTATCCTGGCCGCCTTCGGCCAGATAGACATCCAGGCGCACGTAGAAGTCATCGTCTGCCGGGATGAAGCTCGGGGTGCGCATGCGGTGCGGGCACACCTGATAGACAAAGCTGGTGGCTTCGCCAAAGTCGACCTGCAGCGTCAAGGTGGGCAGCGACTCGCCTTCCACCTGCTCTTCGGTCACGTTGGCGGTTTGGCCACGGCTTTCGAGCTCCTGGGCAAACTGGGTCATGGCGGGACGGATCGCGTGCTCGATGGTGGCCGCTGCCCCGGCACGGTTGGAGGTATCCAGCGCACGGTCCAGGCGCTCGCGCCAATCGCCGCCAGGCGCACTACCTGCAATCATGCGGCGTGCATCGGCCTTGCTGCCTTCCAGCTTCAAGGCTTTGTAGGTGCCTACCATGATGGCAAAAATCACCACCGAGAACGGCAGGGCGGTGATTACCACGGCGCTTTGCAGCGCGTTCAGTCCGCCTGCCATCAGCAGTGCCACGGTAATCAGGCCGATCACGGCCGACCAGAAAATGCGCAGCTTCACTGGGGCATCATGGTTCACGTCGCTCAGAATCGAGGTGAAGTTGGCCAGTACCAGGGCGCCGGAGTCGGCGGAAGTAATGAAGAACACAATGCCCAGCACGGTGACCACGGCGGCGGTGATACCGACGTAGGGGTAGTACTCCAGCAGCGTGTAGAGGGTGGTTTGCGGCGAGTTCAACGCCTGTTCGCCCAGCTCGACGACGCCTTGATTGGCGACCAGCTCGATACCGCTGTTACCGAAAATGGACATCCACACCATCATGAACGACAGCGGAATGAACAGCGCACCGGCGACGAATTGGCGAATGGTGCGGCCACGAGAAATACGCGCCAGGAACAGGCCCACGAAAGGCGTCCAGGCAATCCACCAGCCCCAGAAGAAAATGGTCCACCACATTTTCCACTCCTGGGCGCCTTCGTCGGCAAACGCGTAGGTATCGAAGCTGGCAGCGACAAACCCGGAGAGATAGTCACCGGCGTTGTTCACCACCTTGTCGAGCAGGGTCAGGGTATCGCCGGAAAACAGCACGAACAGCATCAGCGCCAGCGCCAATAGCATGTTGAACTCGGAGAGGCGGCGAATGCCCTTCTCGACCCCGGTCACCACGGAAATGGTGGCCAGCACCACGACCAGACCAATCAGGATGATCTGTACCGTCAACGTCTCGGGAACGTCGAACATGTAGTTGAGGCCGTAATTGAGCTGCAGAACGCCAATCCCAAGACTGGTGGCGATACCGAACACGGTGGAAATGACCGCCGTGATATCCACGGCATTACCGATGGGGCCGTGGATGCGCTTGCCCAGCAGTGGGTAGAGGGCGCTGCGGATCGCCAGTGGCAAGCGGTGGCGGTAGCTGAAGTAGGCGAGTGCCATGCCCATCAGCACGTAGAGCCCCCATCCCGAAAGCCCCCAGTGCAGGTAAGTCTGAACGACAGCGTTGCGCATGGCCTCTTGGCTTTCAGGCGTCAGGTCCGGCGGGGCCAGGTAGTGGGCCACCGGCTCTGCCACGCTGAAAAACAACAGGTCAATGCCAATGCCGGCGGCAAACAGCATGGCGGACCAGGAGAGCAGCGAAAACTCCGGGCGTGAATGGTCCGGGCCCAGGCGTATGCTGCCGAAGCGCGACATGCCGATCAGTACCACGAACACCAGGTAGGCGACGATGGCGAGCATGTAGTACCAGCCGAAGGTGGTGCTTACCCAGGCCAGGCCCGCGTCGAAGAAAGCGCCTGCCTGCTCGGTAAACAACATGGTCATCACCAGAAAGATGAGTATACCGGCGACGCTGCCGTGGAAAACCACGGGGTTGAGTCGATCCCGCGAGGGGAGGGTCGAGTTGTCTTTCGCCATGGAGGCGGACTCCTGTTGTTAAGACAAGGGAAGAATTATTTTTGAATGAACGTTCAAATAAAATACGCGGTTTGCTACGCCAGTTCAAGTGACGAGCCAACCACGTAAAATGATGAAACAGGAGTATAGATAGCCCTGCGCCCAGCAGAGCTGGGCGCAGGGTGGCAGGACGAACGTTAAATCAACGCTTATTCAGCATTGGCCTGATCACCGTGGCGGCCACCACGCTTGCCGTGCTCCTGACGGTATTCGGCGTGCACGTCGTGCATGGCATCCCGCAGTGCCTGCTGCTCTTCATCTGACAGAATTTCTGCAACGCGGGCCTGATGCTCCTCACGCAGCGCCATGACCGCTTCACGATGCTCGGCATGGGCCTGATTCAGCGCGGTTTGCTGCTCTTCGCTCAGCTCGGCGCGCTGGTAAACTTCCTGGCGGCGCTCTTCCATGCGCTCGTGCATGGCTTCACGGTCCATGCCACGGTGCTCATGATGGTCGGCTTGCGCGGTGAACGCCAGGGGCATCAGGGCAATGGCCAGAAAGGCAGGAGCAAAACGTTGGCTAAGAGACATTTTCATGGCATACCTCATGGGTCATTAATGGGCTAATGTTGACCATGGCAGTATCCAGGGGCTTGGTGTAAATCGGTTGCAGGAAGTGTGCAACAACCGTGGTCTTATGCGGAGGGGCAAGGATCACGCCACAGGGTGAGGGGAACAGGAAACAGGAGAACACCATGCCAGAACTTGGATTCATTGGCCGCTATGCGCGCCTGGGCGCGCTGGTAGCGCTGCTCAGTGGCTGTGGCGCCACCCATCAGGCCAGCCAGGGTGAACCGGCCATCGAACGCCAGGGCCTGCGGGAGGCGCTGCCGTTCACGGCGCTGGTCCAGCAGCGCTATACCCCGGACGACTGGCCCGAGCCGCTGGTGGCCGATGTGCTGCTCCCCCGCACCGAGGGCGCGGGCCTGCGTCCAGCCGCCCTGCTGGTGCATGGGGGCGGTTGGCGTAACCGCAGCCGTGACGACATGGCAGGCATTGCCCGGCAGCTGGCTGAACAGGGCTACGTCACCGTCAATATCGAACACCGCTTCGTACCGGAATATCGTTTCCCCGCCCAGCTGCACGACTTGCAGCAGGCCATGGCCTGGCTGCATCGCCATGCCGACGAGTGGCAAGTGGATACGAACCGCATTGTCGGCGTGGGCTTTTCCTCAGGGGCTCACCTGGTGAGCCTGTTGGCGCTGGCGGGCAGTGAAGGCCCCCTGGCACACCCCTACGGCGGCGAGCATGCCCGGCTTGCTGCGGTGCTGGCCGGCGGTTTGCCCAGCGACTTGCTGAAGTTCAACGATGGGCGGCTGGTGGTGGACTTCATTGGTGGTACGCGCGCAGAGAAGCGTGACGCGTATGCCCTGGCATCGCCCGCGCGGCAAATCACACCTCAAGCACCGCCGTTCTTCTTGTTTCACGGCCGCTGGGATCGGCTCGTGCCCGTCGATCACGCCACCGATTTTTATGCCGCGCTTCAGGCGCAAGGTACGCCCAGCGAGCTGTATCTTCAGCGTGGCCGAGGCCATTTCGCCAGCTTCCTGCTGCGTGGCAGTGCCATCGAGGCAGGTATCGCGTTTCTGAATCAGCAGGTTCAGCCGGAGGGCAGGCGCGGGAACTAGATGTCAGAGGGTTGTGTGAGGGCCGAGCTGACGGGGCCAGTGCGTCTTGCGCTTGGCCCGTTTTTTTATTTGACGCCCCACCTGGCGAAAGCAAAAATTAAAACGGTTGACTTAAACTCAGCGGCTGCGTTATTCCATGGAGAGCCTGTGCGGTAGAAAAACATGTAGAAAAACATGTAGAAAGCTAATAAAAACAATGGCCCCTTCATGAAAGGGCCCCAACGAAGAGAATGTGCATGTCAAATGATCACTTCTATGACAGCGCGCCGTGGGCACATCTTTATGGCACCAACCATCACGCGATAGGTGACCAGCCGCAGCCGCGCTTTGCCAGTATTCCCGCGATGGTCACTACGGCAGCCCAGCAGTTTGGCTCCCACACCGCGTTCACCACCTGCATGCCCAACGGCATGAATGGCACGCTTGCTTATCGGCAAACGGACACTCTCTCCGATGCGTTTGCGGTTTACCTGCGTGACACCCTGGGGCTTGCCAAAGGCGACCGCGTTGCGGTGCAAATGCCCAACTGTCTCGCGCTTCCGGTGGCCATTTTCGGCGTTTTGAAAGCGGGCTGTGTGCTGGTGAACGTCAATCCGCTCTATACGCGTCGAGAAATGGAGCATCAGTTCAACGATGCTGGCGTCAAGACGCTTGTCATCATGGATATGTTTGCCGACAAGCTGGAGGACGTGCTCCCCAACACTGGCATTCAGCACGTCGTACTCACTTCGCTTTCGCAATGGTTTTCACCAGTCGTGCGCACGGTATTGGATGCCGTACTGAAATATTGGAACAAAGCCATCCCCCAACACTCGCTGAACGCCGTGACGCTGAGCCAGGCCATTCAAACGGGCAGTGCACGGCAAGCCGAACGAGGCATTGACGTGGCGCGCTACTGGCAGGCTATCGCGCGTGAAGACACCGCGCTGCTGCAGTACACCGGCGGCACCACCGGCGTCAGTAAAGGGGCAGAGCTGACGCACGGCAATCTGCTGAGCAATTTAGAACAGGTCGATCTGGTGGTTGGCAGCCACATAGAGGTTGGCAAAGAGTGCGTCCTCACCGCACTGCCCATCTACCATATTTTCGCGTTCACGGTGAACCTGCTGGCGTTCTACAGCAAAGGGGCGCACAACGTGCTCGTGCCCAGCCCGCGGCCTATTCAGAACTGCCAGCGCGCTTTTGATAACTACCCGATCTCCTGGATTTCAGGCGTCAATACGCTGTTCAACGCGCTGCTCAACGAAGAGTGGTTCACCGTGTACCCGCCTAAAAACATGAAAGTGGCGATGGCGGGCGGCACCGCGCTACATAAATCCGTCGCTGAGCGCTGGCGCGCGGTGGTCGGCACACCGATTGCCGAAGGCTACGGGCTAACAGAAAGCTCTCCGGTGATCTGCTTCAACCCGATTGGGCATGAGCGTGCTAACAGCATCGGCATTCCCGCGCCGTTTACCCAGGTGCGCATCGTCGATGAACAGGGCGTGACGGTTGCCCCGGGCGAGCCTGGCGAGATTATCGCGCGCGGCCCACAAATCATGAAAGGTTACTGGAACAACCCGGAAGAGACTGCCAAAACGCTGAAAGGTGGCTGGCTTTACACCGGCGATGTGGGAACCATGTCAGAGGATGGTCACTTTCAAATCGTCGACCGTAAAAAAGATATGATTCTGGTCAGTGGATTTAACGTTTACCCCAACGAAGTAGAAGACAGCATTGCGCGCTTACCACAAGTGCAAGAGTCCGCCGTCATTGGTGTCCCCGACGATCAGACTGGCGAAGCGGTTCACGCCTACGTCGTGCTGCGTGAACAGGGGCTAAGCGCCAAGGACGTTATCCGGCACTGTAAAACAGAGCTTGCCGCCTACAAGGTTCCCAAAAAAGTGGTGTTCTGGGATGAGCTGCCCAAAACCCCTGTTGGCAAGGTGCTGCGCAAAGAAGTGCGTGCCATCGTGCAGGGCAGTCACGCCGAGACTAAACAACAATAACCGCAAACAGCGGCAGGCTACGGAGTTACAGCACTATGCTAAGCCCATTGGAAGAAAGCTTACTGTCGATCATGATGGTGATCATCATGTTCGGCATGGGGGCATCGCTCACCTTCAAGGACTTCAAACTCTCCATGCGCCACCCCCAGGCCATTGGGGTTGGCTTCTCATCGCAGTATCTGCTGATGCCTTTTATCGCCTTTGCCCTGGCGCGCCTTCTCGACCTGTCGGTTGAACATACCGTGGGGCTAGTGCTGATGGGGTGCATGCCGGGCGGCACGACCTCCAATATTTTTGCCTACTTCTCACGCAGCCTGCTCAGCCTCAGCATCATGATGACCATCTGCTCCACGCTGGCGGGCTTTGTTCTGGTGCCGCTGTGGATGGCGTTTTATACCCAGGGGATCGATGACGCCTTCCGCATACCGCCCGACCAAATTGGCCGCCTGCTGTTCGTACTGCTGATTCCAACGCTGTTGGGCATGTGGATACGCCGTAAAAATGCCAACCTTGGCGCCGTCATTGAGCTGGTAGGCGGCGTGTTGGGGGCTATCGTGATCGTGTTTCTGGTGGTGACGTGGGCACCGCGCAACTGGCGCTTGCTGATGGAGACCAGCTGGCAGGTATATGCAGCGGTGATTCTGCTCGGTTTGGTGGGTTTTCTATTCGGTTATTTATTCTCCCGCGTGCTCAAACTCAACCCGCAAAAAGCCCGCACGGTCTCTCTTGAAACGGGGATTCAAAACGGCCCGCTGGCCGCATTGATCGTCATCATGACGTTCAGTGGCGAAACACAGCAGCTGATTCTGCTCATACCCGTCATGTATTCGCTGTTTATCGTGCTGAATTCCACGGCCGTAGCGGTGTTTTACCGCAAGCTAACGAAAAAGGAGGAATTGGCCCGCGATCAAGCCAAGGTCGAACCTTCGTAGGTCGGTCGGAAGGTTCAGCCGGAGGGCAGGCGCGGGGACTAGACTTTAGTTGGTTTTGATCCCCGTGCAAGGTTGATGACAGTTTCGTGGGATAGCGTTGTTCTCTACAGGCAGCCGCCTGATTCTAATAACACGCACAACAAGAGACATCGCTATGCTCAAGCAACCTGTCAGCTCGTTTCCTCGCGCGCTCAAATCCCTGCTGGTGGGCGCCACCGTCACGGTAGCGTCACTGGCCATGGTGCTGCCTGCTGCGGCAGACAGCTACCCGGAACGCCCGCTCAACATGGTCGTCGGGTTTGGTACCGGCGGCAGCGCCGATCGGTTGGCCCGCTTGATGTCGGGATACATCTCCGAAGAGATTGGCGTACCCATTCAAGTCACCAACCGCCCCGGGGCGGGTACTCAGGTCGCTTCCAACTACGTGCTGAACGTACCGGACGACGCCTACACCGTTTATGCCTCCACCTTCGCCCCTTACCTGACCAACTCGATTCTGACGGGTGGGGCCAATTTCAGCGTGGATGACTTCTCTTACATCAATTTTCAGTGGTTCGACCTCGACCTGATCGCAGCCAACAAGGACAGCGGTTACGACGACCTGCCTTCGCTTTTGGAGGCGATTCGTGAGCAGCGCGGCCAGGTGCGCGGTGCCGTGGTACAAGGCTCGGCGGGCCACCTGATGGTGCGGTTGCTGCTGGAAGAAGCGGGCATCCCCCAGGAAAACCTCAACCTGGTGACCTACAACAGCGGTGGTGAAGCGCGTTCGGCGGTGGCCGGTGGTCAGGTGGATTTCGTCTCCATCAGTGCACAGGGCAGCGAAGGTATTCGTGAGTTCCTGACGCCGCTGGCCATCGTCAACGACGAGCGTATCGAGCAGTGGGATGCGCCGACCATCAATGAGGCCCTTGCTTCCATGGAGCTGGAAGTGCCGGTGCTGCAAGGCTCCATGCGCGGCTTCGCGGTGACCAGCGAAGTCGAGCGCCAGCATCCGGGCCGTTACGAAGCCCTCGCGGATGCCATCCAGAACGCGCTGGCGCGCAAGGACGTGCAAGAGCATCTGGAGCGCAATGAAATGGGCGGCGTATGGGTAGGCCCTGAGCGTTCCAATGAGCTGATGCGCGACAACTACGACGTGTTCGAGAAGTACGCCCACCTGCTCAACTGATCACCCCATCGTCTGACGATCCTGTAGTGGCAGGCACCCTCAGGGGGTGCCTGCCAGGAGTTTACCCATGACGGCACAAAAACGTGACTATGGGGACGCGCTCGTCCTCATCGGTCTGGCGAGCTTTACGCTGTGGTATCTGATGGATGCCATTCGCGTCTCCGCGACCCCCCAGAACTTACTGCTGATTCTTCCCATGGCGCTGCTGGTACTGGCGCTGATTGCCCTGGAGGTGGTACTGCGCCTGAAGAAAGGCACGCTGCTGACCCAGGACCAGCAAGAGGAACCCTTGCTGCGTACGCTGCCGGTGGTGGGCCTGTTTGCCGCCTACGTGATGTCGTTGGAAACCCTGGGTTTCGACCTGGCGACGGTGGCGTTCATCGCGTCTTTTCTGATTCTCAAGGGTGAGCGCAACTGGCTGGCGTTGTTCAGTTTCAGCGCGTTGTTTGGCCTTGGTGCAGCGTTCTTCTTTTCGCGCATGCTGCCTTATCCCATGACGCTGCTGCTGATCCCCAACTGAACGCATCGAAGGAGGCAACATGATTGATTTTGGTGCCGTCGAGCAGAGTATGAACCTGCTCTTTTCCAGCGCAGGGCCCTGGTTGGTAGTGGTTCCCGGTATCGTGCTGGGGCTGATTTTTGGGGCAACGCCGGGCCTGCAGATCTCCATGGCCATGGCGATCTTCTTGCCCATGACCATGTACATGGACTTCATTCAGGCCATGCTGTTCTTGACGGCGATTTTTACCGGCGGCTCGTTTGGCGCAGGGATCCCGGCCATCCTGATGAACATTCCCGGCACTTCCTCGGCCATTGCCACGGCCTTCGATGGCTACCCGATGGCGCGACGCGGGCAGCACAATCAGGCGCTGGGGGTGGCGTTGGCCTCCTCGGTGATCGGCTCGCTGATGGGCTACGTGGTGCTGTTCTTTATGATCCAGCCGCTCTCCTACATGGTGCTGCGCCTGGGGCCCGCCGAGATGTTCGTGGTGATCCTCTGGGGCATGACCCTGATCGCCAGCCTCAAGGGTGAGCAGGTGCTCAAAGGCCTGGTGGCCGGTTTCGTGGGGCTGCTGGTGGGCACCATCGGGTTCAACGAAATTGGTCTGGCCCGTGGCACCATGGGGCAAACCTACCTGCTGGATGGGGTGCCGGTGATTCCTGCCATGATGGGCATGTTTGCGGCGTCCGAGCTGTTCAAGCTGGCCAACAAGGGGTTCATCGTCGAGTCGGCGGATGCGCGCAAGGTACGTGCCAGCGAAATTTTTCAGGGCTGCAAGATGGCGCTGCGTCATCCTGTGGTGATGATTCGCGGTGGCTTGATCGGTGTGCTGGTGGGCGCGGTGCCCGGTGTCGGGTCATCGGTTTCCAATCTGCTCTCCTACATCGAGACCAAGCGGCGGGATAAAGACCCGGACTCCTACGGCAAGGGCAACCCCAAAGGGGTCGTCGCGTCCGAGGCCGCCAACAGCAGCTCGGAGGGTGGCTCCATGGCGACCCTGCTGGCGCTGGGCATTCCTGGCGGTGGGGCAACGGCGGTGATGCTGGCTGCGTTTGCCATGCACAACATTACCGGTGGCCCGCAGTTCATCCGCCAGCAAACGGACGTGGTTTACGCCATCATCTTTGCCAACTTCGCCCAGGTATTCTTGCTGGTCATCGTGGGGATTTTGTTCATTCCACTGCTGGCCAACATCGTCAAGGTGCCCATGCGCTATCTGATTCCTTCCGTGCTGGTATTGGCGGTCATGGGGTCTTTCGGGCTCACCGGCAACATGACCGGGCCTGCCACGGTGCTGGTGTTTGCCGTGATCGGCTGGATCTTCCGCCACTACGGTTACTCGGTGCCTGCGGCGGTCATTGGCATGCTGCTGGGGGCTCTGGCGGAGAAGTCGCTGCTGCACTCCTACCAGATCAGTGGCGGGGACATCACCTACGTGCTGGAGCGGCCTGCGACCCTGGCCATCCTGGCGCTGCTGTTGATTTCGCTGTTTGGCCAGCCGCTGGTCAAGCGCTTTCAGGCACGCCGCGTGGCGGCAAAAGCGTAGCGCAGCAACGGGGGTGCGGGTGAAGAAAACGCTGAAAACCATTGGTTTGGGATGTTTGGGTGGCCTGGTGGCCACCCTTTTTTCGCTGCCGCTGGCGTGGATGCTAGGGGCGCTGTTCATGGTCATGGGCGTTTCGCTGGCAGGCGTTCGCACCGGGGTAGACAAGCGCTTGCATCGCGTGGCCATTGCACTACTGGGACTGTTCATCGGCAGTCGTATCCACGCGGACGAGCTGGTGAGCCTGGTGCAGTGGTACCCCAGCGTGCTGGCCATGCTGGCCTACATGGTGCTGATGCTGGCAGGAGGGTACTGGATCTTTGCTCGTGCCCGCGTCGGCAGCCTGAACGCCATGTTCTGTGCCTATCCAGGCAGCATGAACTCGGCCCTGGTACTGGCCGAGCGTGCCCATGGTGACCTGCGCTGGATCGCCATTTCTCACTCGCTGAGGCTGGTCACCGTGGTATCGGGCGCGGCGCTGCTGGCCAGCCTGTTCGTCGACAGCGTGGCCTTGCCGCCCTCTGCCGAGCCGCTGTCGCTCATGGGGGTGCTGCCACTGCTGCTGGCTCCTGCTTGCTGGTGGCTGGGTCGCCTGATCCGCTTGCCGCTACCGGAGTTTCTGGGGCCGATGGCGGCAGGTGCCTTGATTGCCAATGTGGGCGTAGCCTACACGCTGCCCAATGAAATCCTGCTGGTGACCTTTCTGGTGCTTGGCTCCTCGGTGGGCTCGCGTTTTTCAGGCACCCACTGGAAACAGGTGGTGCGGGTAGGGCGGTTCGGCATGCTGTATGCGCTCTTTGCGCTGGTGGTGGCCGCGTTGATGGCCTGGCTGGTGGCCAGCGTCACGTCATTGCCGTTCGTGGCGGTGATGCTGGCGCTGATACCGGGGGGCGTCGGGGAGATGGCGGTCATCGCCATGGTCATGGGGATCGACCCGGTTTACGTGGTCTCTCACCATATTCTGCGGCTGCTGCTGCTGATCTTCATGACGCCGCTGATGATCCGCCTGACGACGCTGGCAGCACCGGAAACGCCACCGTGACTTCCAGCCCGCCCTGAGGGCGATTGCGCACGGCAAGCTGGGCGCCGTGGGTAGTGGCCACCTGTTCGACGATGGCCAGGCCAAGGCCGCTGCCCGGTGCATGGGCGTTATCGCGGAAAAACCGTTCGGTGAGCTGCGGCAGCCGGGCGGGGTCCACCCCCACGCCGTCATCGTGCACGCTGAGTCGTACCGTATCGGCGTCATGGGTGAGGCCAATGGTAATGGTGCCTTGGTAAGGGAGCGCGCCACCCGCGTGGAGGCTGGCGTTATCGATCAGGTTGATCACCAGCCACTGCAGCAAAATGGGGTCGCCATGGATTGAGGGCAGGGCCTCGGGCTGCTCGAAGGCCAGCTCCTGGCCCTTTTGGTAAATGCCGGTGGCGACCTGCTGGCAAGCCTGCTGGCATAGTGCGATCAGGTCAACGGCCTGCAGCTGGGTGAGTTCGAACAGCTCACTGCGGGTCTTGGCGTATTTCAGCAGCTGTTGAACGGTGTGCCCGGCATGCTCGGCAATGCGCTGAATCTCCAGCAGGTTGGCCCTGTTGGCGGGTGATTGCTCGCTCTTCAGGGTCATTTCCGTGAGTGCCCGAATCTCTGAAATGGGCGTGCGTAGCTGGTGGGAAACGTCGGCGTTGAGCTGTTGGGTGCTGGTAATGCTGCTTTGCATGCGTTGCATCAGGTAATTGATGCTTTGCGTCAGGGGACGTATTTCCCTGGGCACGCTGTCGCGAATGGGCTGCAGATCGTGGGGCGAGCGCTGGCGCAGTGCGCGGCTGATGGCGTTCAAGGGGGCAAGGCCACGGTGGATGGCGAGGAGCGCCAGCGTGATCGCCAGCAGCCCGGTCACCGCCGTGAGCCCGGCCAGGGTGACCATGAAGTCGTGGGTCAATGAGTGACGGGTCTCTTTTGATTCCGCCACGATGACTTCGATGTCCACGACCTCGCGCCCGCGGCGAAAAGGGAAGGTCAAGGCCACGGCCCGCAGCTCGTTGCCTGCGTAAGCCACGTCGTAAAACAGCGGCGCGTCGAGGGAGTCGGGTGGATCGCCCAGCCCTTGAAAACCGGCAATCATGCCCCCTTGGGCTTCCCGGATACGGTAGAAGATCTTGCCCTCCCCACGACTGCCCAGCGTGCTGATGCTGAAGTAGTGCATGTTGATGCGTAGCTGGCCATCGGCGGTATATACCCGACGCTCCAGGCGCTGGGCGGCATTCAGCAGCATGGCGTCGAAGGCTTCGTTGATCTGCTTGCTCAGCAGCAGGTAGCTGGAGAGCAGGGCCAGGAAGGCCAAGGCGGTGAACGGCAAGGCAATCCACAGCAGCAGGCGACTGCGGATGGAGCGGGGTGTCTGGCTCAAGAGGTGCCTTCCTCCGAGGCGGGTGGGGCCAGGTAATAGCCCAGCCCTCGCACGGTTTTCAGGCCGAAGTCATGGCCGATCTTTTTGCGAATACGTGAAATGTAGGTTTCCACGGCGGCGTAGCTGATGGCTTCATCCGTCGAGGAGAGCCGGTCGATGATCTGGTCCTTGCTGACCAGCCGATTCTGATTGATCAGCAGGTATTCGATGACCTCCAGCTCGCGGCGGTGTAGCGTGAGGGCCTGGCCGTCCACGCGCAGCTCCATGGCATCCAGAAAGAACTCCAGGCGCCCGCAGCGCAGGCTCTCACCGCCAAAATGCTTGGCTCTTCTGACCAGCGCGCGGGCTCTGGCGGCTACCTCGTTCAGCGAGAAGGGCTTGCACAGATAGTCGTCCGCGCCGACTTCCAGCCCCAAAATGCGCTGGTCCAGGGTGTCGCGGGCGGAGATGATCAAGACGGGAATGGTGTTCTGCTGGTGGCGCAACAGGCGCAGCAACGACATGCCGTCGAGCAGCGGCAGCCCCAGGTCCAGTACCAGCAGGTCATACCCCCCTTGCTGCAGCATGAGCAGCGCTTTTTCACCATCGCAGGCCACGTCGATGGTGAAGCTGGCTTCTTCTAACGTCGAGGCAATCGAGCGCGCAAGATTGTCGTTATCTTCTACGATGAGCGCTTTCATGGTGCATTGACCCGTAGCGGTGCCCAAATGCGCCTGTCGACCTGCCAGGCTTACCCTTCGGGCTGATATTTGTAACCCACACCATACACCGAGCGAATGATTTCCTGCTCGGGCAGGGCTTCGGTGATCTTTTTGCGCAGCTTCTTGATATGGCTGTCGACGGTACGTTCGGACACGATGCGATTGTCGCGATACATGTGGTCCATCAACTGCTCGCGGCTGAAAATACGCCCCGGCGACTGCATCATAACGCGTAATAGCTGAAACTCCACGGCGGTGAGCCCCAGGTCCTGGCCATTGACGAGGGCCTGCCAGCCCTCTTCATCCAGGGTGACCGGCGCTTGCCGTGTGGTCGGGGTGTGGCCGGTGGCCTCGGCAATGGCCTGGCTGCGGCGCAGCACGGCCTTGACCCTGGCCACCACCTCGCGGGGGCTGAACGGCTTGCAGATGTAGTCATCGGCGCCCAGCTCCAGACCCAGCAGCCGGTCCACCTCCTCGACCTTGGCCGTCACCATGATGATGGGCAGCAGCGGCCACTGCTGGCGTATTTCCCGGCACAGGGTGAGGCCATCCTTGCCGGGCAGCATGACGTCCAGCAGTACCAGCGCCGGTGAGTGCTGGGTGAGCCAGGGCATCACGTCGCTGCCATGGCCGATAATGGTGGGGGCGAAGTTATGGCTGCCAAGGTAGTCCGCCATGAGCCTGGCAATTTTGGGTTCGTCTTCGACGATCAGCAGGGATGCTTCCTGGGTCATGGTCAACTCGCATTCAGTAAGGGTCAGAAGAAATCAGCGGAAAGCGCAGTGTCCAGGCCAGCCCGCCCAATGTCGAGGCGCTGGCTTCCATGGTGCCACCGTGAGCACTCACCAGGGCGCTGGCAATCGACAGGCCCAGGCCGCTACCGCCGCTGGCACGGTTACGCGACCCCTCGACCCGATACAGGCGCTCGGTGAGCCGCCCCAGCTCGCTGTCGGGGACGCCGGGGGAGCTATCCTGCCAGACGATGACGGCCTGACCGCGCTCGCAGCCGAGCGTGACGCGCAGCGCCCCGGGCGATTGCGTATAGGCACAGCTATTATCCAGCAGGTTGCTCCACAGCTGGCGCAGGCGTTGGGCATCGCCGCGAATCATGATGTCCTCTTCCAGCTGGCAGGTGAGGCTCAGGCCGCTCTGCTCAAGCCAGCGGTCGGCGTCGGTCAGGCGGCTGCCCAGGCTGTCGCTCAGGTTCAGCGGGGCCAGCTGGATGTCCAGCGCTCCCGCATCGCTTTGCGAGAGCAGCCGCAAGTCGGAGACCAGGCGCTCCAACTGAGCCACTTCCTGGGCCAGCGAACTCAGGTTTTCCTGATTCAGCGGACGAATACCATCCTGCATGGCTTCGATTTCACCGCGCAGTACGGCCAGCGGGGTGCGCAGCTCATGGGCCGTGTCCGACACCCAGCGTGCCCGGGCCTCGCGGCTGGCTTCCAAGGTGGCTGCCAGCACGTTGAAATCCCGGGCCAGGCGAGACAGCTCATCGCGGCCGCGTTCGGGCAAGCGGGTATGGTAGTCGCCTTCGGTGAGGCGCAGGGTAGCTCCGGCCAGCGCCCGCGTGCGTCGGCCCAGCCACCAGGAGAGCCCGCCAGCCAGCAGCAGAGAGGCCAGGCCCAGCGAGACCACGATCAGGATCAGGTTGCGCTGCTGGCGCTCCAGAAAGCGGCTCTCCATGCGCTCCATCATCTCCTGGGGCGGGCGAAAGCCGAGGGCGCCAATGGCTTCACGCTGGCCATTGGGCGCCAGATCGCTATAGAGGGTCATCCAGTGCCAGTTGCGGGAGCCCCGTGGAGTATCGCTGGGGGGAATGATGGCGTGGCCATCGGCATCCTGCAGAGCGAAATCCTGCGCCTCCCCCAAGGGAGATGGCCGATCACGATGCTCTTGGCCCAGCTCGAAGCGGACGATGTAGGGCCAGCGGTCGGGGGCCTCTTCCAGCCACGCCCAGCTGTTCTGTGTTTCCCAACGGGTAATGAGGCCGTCGGCCAGCAGCGTGGCACGGCGCTCCTGGGCCTGGTTCAGGTAGTCGAGAAAGCCACGATCGATACTGTAGGTGACCGCCAGAAACACACTGGCAGCAATGGCCACATTGACGCTCAGGATGGCCGCGAACAGCTTCATGCCCAGCCGCGAGGGGCGCCACTGGCGCAGGCTATGTAACGCCTTCATGGGTTAGCCCTCTCGGGTTCGGGAGGGGACGGTGCGCTGAGGCGTTCGCGCAGATTCTCCAGGCTGAGATAGAGGCAGGGCACCATGATCAGCAGAATCAGCGTGGCGAACAGCATGCCAAAGCCCAGAGAGATGGCCATGGGAATCATGAAGCGTGCCTGTCGCGAGGTTTCCAGAATCATCGGTGCCAGCCCCAGGAAGGTCGTCAGTGTGGTCATCATGATCGGCCGCAACCGGCGTGTGGCAGCGGCCACGATGGCTTCCCGAGGCGCCATGCCTTCGCGCCGCTTGCGGTTGGCGTAGTCGATCAGCACCAGGGCATCGTTGATGACCACGCCGGACAGCGCCAGCATGCCCAGCAGGCTGATGATCGACAAGCCAAAGCCCATCAGCAGATGGCCCCCAATGGCCCCTACGATACCAAACGGAATGGCGGCCATCACCAGCAGCGGCTGCAAGTAGCTTCGGAAGGGAATTGCCAGCAGGGCATAGAGTGCCGCAATCATCAGCCACATGGCCTTGCGCAGCGTGGCCAGGTTGTCGGCGGTATCCTGCTGGCGGCCACCCATGCTGACTTCGAGGCCCGGCCAGGTATTGCTGAGGGTGGGGAAGACATCCTCCTGCAAGGTGGCGAGCACCTGATTGATGGCCTGGTCGCCCTCGGAGTCGGCGGTGACGGTGATGATGCGTCGGCCGTTGATGCGTTGCAGGCTGCTGGACGCCTGGCTGAGGGTGATGTCGGCCACCCGCGACAGCGGCACGCTGAGCCCCTCGGGGGTGCGTACGGGAAGCCGGTACAGCTCACTGAGGCTATCGCGAGAGGCTTCCGGTAAACGCACTTCGACGCTGACCTCTCGGCGGCCGATGAACTGCTCGACGGCGGTGGCGCCTTGCAGCGGACCACGCAGGGCCTGTGCCAAGTCACTGCCGGTCAGCCCCAGCGAGCGGCCTTCGGCCGACAGGCGCATTTCCAGCTGTGGCTTGCCGTCGCCCAGGCCGCTGTCGATGTCCGTCAGCCCGTACTCCGCCAGCTGTTCGGCCAATCGTGTGGCGGCTGCCTCCAGCACCTGGGTGTTGGGGTGCGAAAGCCGCAGGCTCAGCGCGGCGCCGCTGCCGGGGCCGCCAAAGTCGGATTCGAAGCGGACCGATTGCGCGCCCAGCAGGTCGCCGGTCAGTTCACGCCACTCGCGGGCAATGCGTGAGGGTGGCCAGCTCTCCAGGCTTTCCGAAGCGATGTCGAGGCGTACGGAGAGGCTTTCGCCATCCAGGCTGCTACGGGTGCTGGTGAAGCTCAACCCCTCTTCACGCTCGCTCAGGGCCGTGGCGGCGTCCAGCAATTGCTGGCTCAATTCGCGGCTGACGCTGATGTGGCTACCAATCGGCAGGGTGACGCTGGCCTGCACCTGGTCGGATTCGACCCGGGGCATCAACGAGAAGCCCAATCGGCCGCTCATGGCCCATGCCAGGGTGATCGCCAGCAGCGCCACGCCCAGCGAGACGGTCAGCAGGCGCTGGTTCAGTGCACCCTGCAGAAAGGGCTCGAAGCGCCGGTAGGTGAAATGGTGCAGCCCCTGCTGCATGCGTAGCCGCACGGCCTCCAGAGGACGCTGCCAGGCTGGCGTTTGCCTCGGTTTGCTGGCGTGGGCCAGGTGTGCGGGCAGGATCAGCAGCGCTTCCACCAGCGAGATCACGAAGACCGTGATCACCACGACCGGCACCGTGGCAAAGATCAGCCCCAAAAAGCCGGGCAGGAACAGCAGGGGCAGGAAGGCCACGATGTTCGAGAGGATCGCAAAGGTGAGCGGCGTGGCAATTTCCTGGGCGCCCTTGACCGCCGCATCGCGCAACGAGTAACCCTCCTCGCGATAGCTGTAGATGTTCTCGCCCACCATGATGGCGTCATCGACGACGATACCCAGCGCAATGATGAATGCGAACATCGACATCATGTTGAGCGAGACGCCTATCCAGGGCAGGAACAGCATGGCCCCCAGAAACGCCGTGGGAATGCCCAGCGTCACCCAGAACGCCAGTCGCGCTTCGAGAAACAGCGCCATCAGCACCAGCACCAGCGCCAGGCCCATCCAGGCGTTCTTGAGCAGCAGGCCGAGCCGGTCTTCGTAGACTTCCGAGCTGTCCCGGGCGATGTCCAGGCTCACGCCGTCGGGCAGGTTGGCGCGCAGCCTTTCCAGCTCGCCGCGTACCGCGTTGGAAATGCTGGTCGGAGTCTGGCCGCCAATCTGGTACACATCCACCGAGATGCCTGGCTGGCCGTTGTAGAACTCCTCTCGGTCGGTTTCGGCAAAGCCTTCACTGACCTGGGCAATGTCACGCAGCAGCACCGGCGAGCCCTGGGCCGTGGTCAGAATGGGCAGCTCGGCGAACTCTTCGGCGCTATTGCGGCGCCCCTGGTAGCGGATCAGCCATTCGCCCTCGGCGGTGGTCAACTGGCCGCTGGCCAGATCCAGTGCTTCGGCGGCGATGCGGCTGGCCAACTGCTGATGATCGAGCCCGTAGCGCTCGATGGCTTCATCGTCCAGGTGCACCTGGATTTCCCGGTCCCGGTTGCCGGAGAGCTCTGCCCGGGAGATGCCGCTGGTGGCCTGTAACTCGGCACGTACGTTTTCGGCGGCGTCGTGCAGGGCTTCCTGGCCCACCCTGCCGTACACCTGCAGGCTGACGACGCTGCGCGAGCGGCCTGCCAATGTAATGCGGGGTGGGTCGGCAGCGGCGGGCAGGGTGGTAATGGCATTCACGGCTTGTTGAATGTCCTGGTAGGCGCGCATCACATCCACGCCGTCGATCAGCGTTGCGCTGACCACGCCGCTGCCTTCGCTGGCGCTGGCGGTCATCTCGTCGATGCCTTCCACGTTGGCGATGGCGGCTTCCATGGGCAGCAGCAGGCTTTGCTCGATATCTTCCGGGGTGGCGCCTGGGTAGCTGATGGAGACCTGGACGATTTCCGTTTCGAACTCCGGAAAGACCTCTTTCTTGATGGCCATCGAGGCCATCAGGCCGCCCACGATGAACAGCACCATCATCAAGTTGGGGGCAACGCCGTGATCCACCATCCACGCCAACGGGCCTTTACGCATCATTGAGCGCTCTCCTGATCACGTGCCGGGGTGTCGCCACGTTGGCGCAGGCGAACTTCCTGCCCCTCGCGGGGCTGCGCCAGGCCTGCAACGACCACGCGCTGGCCCGCTTCCAGGCCCTCCCGGATCAGTACGTCATCCTGGCCGCGATAAGCGAGAGTGACGCGGGTACTGCGTAAGCGGTTGTCGTCGTCCACCCACCAGACCTGCTCGCCGGGGCGAAGCGCGGCAGAGGGTAGCCTGATCAGCGGCTCCTGGGCGCGTGTGTGGAAGGTGAGCCGCATGACGTCGCCCAGCCGCAGGGCGGGACCCTCATGATTCAGGGCCAATGGGTCGTTCACGGCAATCAGCAGCTGGGCCTGCAAGCCGTTCTCTTCCAGGTTGGGCAGCACGGAGAGCAGCTCGCCCTCCCGTTCGGCCTGATCGGGCCAGCCTTGGCTGGTGAGCGTGACGCGACCGCCACTCTCCAGCCAGGCCAACGTATCGCCGGGCAGCGAAGCACGTACCCAGAACTGCTCGACACCTACCAGGCTGAGCACTTCGGTGCCTTGGCTCAGCAGGCTGCCAGCCCCCACCAGGCGCTCCTGAACCATGGCGCGCCAGGGCGCCGTGAGGGTGGCTCGTTCCAGGTTTAGCGCCGCCTGGTCGCGGACCACGCGCGCCTGGGTCAACTGCGCCTGGGCCTGGCGCAGCTGGGGTTCGCGCAGCACCAGCGCTCGCCGTTCGGCGCTCAGCTGCCTGCCGAACGACTCGTACTCACTGCGGGCGCGCTGCTGTTCGGCCTGCTCCAGGGCCAGCTGGGCTTCAGCGTTTGCCAGTTGAGCCTGGGCATCCTCCAACGCCAGCTGCAGGTCGGCCTGGTCGATGTAAGCCACCGGTGCTCCCTGCTCGACCACACGGCCGGGCAGTACGCCTTCGGCAAAACGTTCCAGCTGCCCGGCCACGCGGCTGGCCAGCAGCGTCGACTGTTCCGCTTCGACACGACCAAAGCCACTCAGGGTAGGCGACTGTTGGCGCTGCTCGACGGTCATCACGTCGACCACCGGGGGCACGGGCGGCGGCGGTGGCCTGCGCTCTACCCTGGGTGGCTGGCTGATGATCCACCAGGCCACGGCAAGGCCGCCTGCCAGTACCAGCAAGGCGGCCAGGGCACCCAGGCCCAGGCGGCCTTGCTGTGAGGAGGCAAAAGAGCGAGGTGGAGTCATGGCCGGGGGGTATCCATTGGCTGAAGGCAAAAATGCCCGAGAAGTGGCAAGATCATGCTAGCATCACCGATTCCTACGCAGCGATTAGGCAAGCATTGTGCAAATAGCGTGCAACCCAAACGCTGACGCGGTTTCCGATACCTGTCATCATTGACGTGAAAAACCATAGACTTCCTGGTCTGCATGACGCTATGAAAAACACCGCCACGCGCGATAAGTTGATTGATACCGGCGCTGAGCTGATTGCCCAGCAGGGCTATAACGCCACGGGTATCAATGCCGTTCTAAAAACCTGCGGTGTACCCAAGGGTTCGTTTTACCACTATTTTGCCAGTAAAGAGGACTTTGGTCTGGCGGTGATCGAGCGGTTTGCCAGCCAATACGATGCCAATCTGGCTACCTTGATGGAAGATTCGGCCGTGCCGCCCCTCGAACGTCTGCGTCGCTACTTCGCGGCAGGTAGGGCGCATATGCTCGACTGTGACCACTCCACGGGCTGCCTGATCGGCAACCTGGGGCAGGAGCTGGCGGGCCAAAACGATACCTTCCGCGATGCGCTCAACGTGGTCTTCCAGCGCTGGGAAAAACGCCTGGTCACGTGCTTGAGCCAGGCGCAGGCAGACGGCAGCGTGCCGGAAGGGTTGTCACCTGACACGCTGGCCAGCTTCATTCTCTCGGGGTGGGAAGGTGCCATCCTGCGCGCCAAGACGCTCAAGTCCCTGGCTCCCATGGAGCAGTTCGAAGCCATTCTGTTTTCCCACGTGCTGACGACTGCGACGCCACCGCCACGTTAATGGCGCGCACGAAAATGATACTCCCCCGCGGCGATATCGTTCTGAATGGCGGCCAGTAGCGCCGCATCCAGGGATGGGTCGTCCAGTGCCAGTAGCCCGCACTGGGCGAGCGCTTCGCGCAGGCTGGTCTGTTCATCCAGCCGCTGATACACCACTCTCACACAGCAGGGCATGCGCTCGCTGTTGTCCGCCACGCCCATCTTCAGCCCCGTCAATCGCGTTACCTGACTTTGAAAGCTGGGAAACAGAATGGTCTGGGTGATCTCGTGACCGTTCAGGGTTTCGTGGTCGATCAAGAACAGTCGGTCCGCGAGTTTGACTGCCGCTCCCACATAGCGGTTATGGCAGGGGCGTTTGCCGGGGGCCACCGGCATGCGTTCGGTGCGCTGATACACCACGCCGCCGTCGCGCTCTTCCAAGCAGACCAGCGTACGCATGATATGACCAGGGCGCGACATGGAGTGGTAAAGCTCGAAGTAGCGCCCCAGGTAGCGCTCCAACCCTTCACTGCCCCGCTGCACCAGCGCATTGGGCCAGGGCAGCGTGGGGCTTGCCGTATCAGTACTCAACTGGCCGGTTTGTACCAGGGCGCGAAAATCCTGGTGGGGGAGGGCAATGTCGTCTGCGGTGACGCCAAAAAAATGGCATATTCGTTGGAGCGCCGCATGACTGGGGTAGTAGCGCCCGCTCAAGTAGCGGTTGAATTGCGCTCGGTTCATCGGCAGGCGGCGGCACACGTCGGCAATCGACGGGTAGTAGCTGCACAGCAGGCGCAAATTGGCCACAAATTCATCGTGCATGGGCGTGACTCGGGGCTCTTGGGCGGTGGCGGCTAATGTGCCGCCTTGCGCCCAAGAGTGCAACGGCTGATACCTCAAGCTGGCTTGAAATGATCGGCGCGCGTGCTTAAAA
Organism: Halomonas sp. NyZ770; assembly: GCF_020616575.1. Lineage (NCBI taxonomy): Bacteria > Pseudomonadati > Pseudomonadota > Gammaproteobacteria > Oceanospirillales > Halomonadaceae > Halomonas > Halomonas sp. NyZ770. The sequence continues at coordinate 794,868 of NZ_CP085143.1, forward strand.
CCCCGCTAGCACCAGCTTGCCTACGGTGCGGTTGCTCTCGATCAGCGCGTGGGCACGCGTCAGGTTGTCGGCAGTGATGGGGCCAAGTACCTCGCCAAGCGTCGTGGTCAAACGGCCGCTATCCACCATGGCGGCAACTTCGCTCAATAGGTCGTGCTGCTTGGCAATGTCCTCGGTAGTAAACAAAGGCCGAGTGAACATCAGCTCCCAGTGCAGTGACAGGCTCTTGAGCTTGAGTTTACGCACGTCGATCAGCTCCGGGTCATCGATCAGTGCCAATTTGCCCTGGGGCTTCAAGGCATTGATGATCGCCTCGAAGTGGTGATCGGTTTGGTTAAGGCTGATGACCATATCCACCTGCTCGTAGCCTGCGGCTTTGAGCGCTTCATCCAGCGGTTGGCGGTGGTCGATCACCGCATCGGCGCCGAGCGACGCGACCCAGGCTTGGCTTTCCGGGCGTGAGGCCGTCCCAATCACGGTGATATCGGTGAGCTGCTTGGCCAGCTGAATCAGAATCGAGCCAACGCCACCGGCAGCACCTACCACTAATAATGTTTTGCCTTTGGTGTCGCGCAGGCCCAGTTCCAGGCGGTCAAACAGTAGCTCCCAGGCGGTAATGGCGGTGAGAGGGAGAGCCGCTGCCTGGACGTCAGACAGACTTTTCGGCGCCAGGCTGGCGATACGCTCATCGACCAGTTGGTACTCGGCATTGGAGCCTTGGCGCGCAATGCTGCCTGCGTACCACACCCGGTCACCCGGCTGAAAGCGAGTGACTGCACTGCCCACGGCATCGACCACGCCTACCGCGTCGTAACCCAGCACCCGCGGCTCGCCGCCTTCGGGCAGCGCGCTTTTGCGCACCTTGGCATCTACCGGGTTGACGGAAACTGCGCTGACCGCGACGCGAATATCGTGGGGCTCGGGTGTGGGCAGCGGCAGCTCGACGGCGTGCAGGGCGTCTGGGTGGTCGATCGGCAGGCTTTTGGTAAACGCGAATGCTTTCATGGTCGTTCTCCAAGCGATGATGAATGGCGACATCATGCCTGGGTGTCGTTTTATGAAAAAGAGGGCTAATGTAGCTAACAGTTTCCAATTTTTTTTGAAAATAAGGGCGCTATTGCTCCATGCGTACCGATGACCTAAATGTGCTTGTCTATGCCGCCGAGCACGGCAGCCTTTCCGCCGCCGCGCGGGAGCTGGCGATTACCCCGGCAGTGGCTAGCGTGGCAATCAAACGCCTTGAAGACGTGTTGGGCACGCGGCTACTGGTACGCTCTACCCGCAGCTTGCGGCTAACACCCGCCGGGGCGCACTATTTAGTGCATGCGAAAACGGCATTGAGCGCCCTTGCCGAAGGGGAAAAAGAGCTGCACCGCGAACGCCAGGAGATCGCGGGAGAGCTCAGCCTCTCCATGCCTTCAGATCTGGGCCGCAACGTGCTGCTGGGCTGGCTGGACCATTTTATGGCGCTGCATCCGCAGCTGCGTCTGCGGCTTCGGGTCAGCGACCGAGTGAGCGATCTGTTTCGCCAGCCAGTAGAGATTGCCCTGCGTTACGGCGTGCCGGAGGATTCCAGCCTGGTAGCCCTGCCGCTAAAAGATGATAACCAACGGGTGGTGTGCGCCGCACCTCGCTATATCGCGCGCCACGGCGAGCCCGCCACGCCAGATGAACTACGCCAGCACAACTGCCTCTGCTTCAATCTTGGTGAGCGGGTGCATGACCAGTGGCAGTTCGGCAGTGAGCGTATCAGCGTGCAGGGCAATCGGGTGAGCGACGATGCTGAGTGCGTGCGCCGCTGGGCGCTGGCGGGAGAGGGCGTTGCCTATAAATCTCGCCTGGATGTTCAGGCGGACCTCCGCGCAGGCCGCTTGGTGGCGCTGTTGGCTGCGTTTCCTACCGAGCCCGCGCCGCTGTATCTCGTCTGCCCGCATCGGCTGTCGCTCACGCCCGCCGTGGTCGCGCTGAAAGACTTTCTGATCGAGCGGTTACAAGAAGTCGTCGAATGAAGAGCATGATCTATCCGCGAGGAGCTCGTTATGTTTGAAGGGTTTGAAAAACAGACACGCCGCGTTAACGGCGTCGATATTGCCTACCGCATGGGGGGCAGTGGCCCGGCGTTGCTGCTGCTTCATGGGCACCCGCAGACCCATATGATCTGGCACAAAGTGGCGGCCACGCTTGCCCAGCACTTCACGGTGATTGCCGCCGACCTGCGCGGCTACGGCGACAGCGGCAAGCCGGACGATGACGCAGAGCATCTCAATTACGCCAAGCGCACCATGGCCGCCGATATGGCTGAACTGATGAGCGCGCTGGGCTTTGAGCGGTTTAAAGTACTGGCCCACGACCGCGGCGCGCGGGTGGCGCATCGTTTAGGCGTTGATTACGCCGAGCGGATCGAGCGCATGGTGCTTTTGGATATCGCCCCCACGCTGGCCATGTACCGTGGCACCAATGAGGCGTTTGCCCGCAGCTACTGGCACTGGTTTTTTCTGATTCGCCCTCAGCCGCTACCGGAAATGCTGATTCAAGCCGACCCCGAGCAGTACCTGAAAAGCGTGATGGGCGCCCGCAGCGCAGGTATGGCACCGTTCGCCCCGGAAGCGCTGGCAGAGTACGAGCGCTGCCTGTCGCTTCCCGGTACGGCCACCGGCATCTGCGGCGATTACCGCGCCAGCGCGACTATCGATTTAGAGCACGATCAGGCGGATATCGACGCGGGTGTGAAACTCACCTGCCCGATCAACGTGATGTGGGGTGCCGAAGGTGCGATTGAAGCCTGCTTCGATGCGCTGGGCGAGTGGCGCAAGGTAGCGACCCAGGTAGAGGGCAAGGCGCTGCCCTGCGGCCACTATATCGCCGAAGAGATTCCTGACATGCTGCTGGAGGAAGCGCTGCCGTTCTTGCTGGATCCGCAATAAGCGATTCAAGCGACTGCCCAAGACGAAGCGGGCAAAAAACTGGATAATGGCCGCCATTCGCCTGATGCGTTGGCGCTCAGGCACACTCATTACTCCGGACGCCCGCTTATGGAAATCAAAGTTAACTATCTCGACAACCTCCGCCTGGAGTCCAAGTTCGACGATTTTACGGTCATATCCGACCAGCCGATTCGTTACAAAGGCGACGGCTCGGCCCCTGGCCCGTTTGACTACTTCCTGGCATCGTCGGCCATGTGTGCCGCCTACTTCGTCAAGGTGTACTGCAACGCGCGCAATATTCCCACCGAGAACATTCGCCTGTCGCAAAACAACATCGTCGACCCGGAAAACCGCTACAAGCAGATCTTCAAGATTCAGGTCGAGCTGCCGGAAGATATCTCGGAAAAAGATCGCGAAGGCATTCTGCGCTCCATCGACCGCTGCACGGTGAAGAAGGTCATCCAGACCGGCCCCGAGTTTCAGATCGAGGTGGTCGAGAACATCGACGAAGACGCCCAGGCGCTGCTGATGGGGGCACCCGAGGGTGGCAGCACCTTTATCCCCGGCAAGGACCTGCCGCTGGAGCAGACCATCGCCAATATGAGCGCGATTCTGGCCGACCTTGGCATGAAGATCGAGATCGCCTCCTGGCGCAATATCGTGCCTCACGTGTGGTCGCTGCATATCCGCGATGCGGCGTCCCCCATGTGCTTTACCAACGGCAAAGGCGCGACCAAAGAGAGTGCGCTGTGCTCTGCGCTGGGCGAGTTCATCGAACGCTTGAGCTGCAACTTCTTCTACAACGATCAGTTCTTTGGCGAAGAGATCGCGAACAGCGAATTCGTGCACTACCCCAATGAGAAGTGGTTCAAGCCGGGGCCGAATGACGAGCTGCCCGCCGAAATTCTCGACGAGCACTGCCTGGCGATTTACAACCCGGAAGGCGAGCTGGGTGGCTCGAACCTGATTGATACCAACTCGGGCCGTGAAGACCGGGGCATCGTTTCGCTTCCCTTTGTGCGCCAAAGCGACGGCGAAACGGTCTACTTCCCCTCCAACCTGATCGAAAACCTGTTCCTCAGCAACGGCATGAGCGCGGGCAATACGCTGGTGGAGGCTCAGGTACAGTGCCTTTCAGAGATTTTCGAGCGGGCAGTGAAGCGTGAGATCCTCGAACAGGAGCTGACCCTGCCCGACGTACCGCAAGAAGTGCTGGCCAAGTACCCCAGCATTGTCGAGGGCATCAATGCCCTGGAAGCCCAGGGCTTCCCGGTGCTGGTGAAGGATGCCTCCATGGGCGGGCAGTTCCCGGTCATGTGCGTGACGCTGATGAACCCGCGTACCGGCGGTGTGTTTGCCTCCTTCGGTGCCCACCCAAGCTTTGAGGTGGCGCTGGAGCGCAGCCTGACCGAGCTGCTACAGGGCCGCAGTTTCGAAGGCCTGAACGACCTGCCGCTGCCGACCTTCAATTCCCAGACTGTCTCTGAGCCGAATAACTTCGTCGAGCACTTCATCGACTCGGTGGGCGTGGTCTCCTGGCGCTTCTTCAGTGCCAAGCCCGACTTCGAGTTCAGCGAGTGGGACTTCTCTGGCAGCAACGAGGAAGAAGCCGAGACCCTGTTCGGTATTTTCGAGGAGCTGGGGGCTGAAGTGTACATGGCGGTACACGAAGACCTGGGCGCACCAGTGTGCCGCATTCTGGTGCCGGGCTACTCCGAGGTGTACCCCATCGAAGACCTGATTTGGGACAACACCAACAAGGCGCTGGATTACCGCGAAGATATCCTCAACCTGCACCGCCTGGACGACGCACAGCTGACCGATCTGGTCGAGCGGCTGGAAGAGAGTCAGATGGACGACCACGCCGATATCATCACGCTGATCGGTATCGAGTTCGACGAGAACACCGTGTGGGGCCAGCTGACCATCCTTGAGCTGAAGCTGCTGGTCTACCTGGCGCTTGGCCGCCATGAAGAGGCGCTGGACTGCGTGCAGATGTTCCTTCAGTACAACGACAACACTGTTGAACGTGGCCTGTTCTATCAAGCCGTGAACGCGGTGCTGGAGATTGCCCTGGACGACGAGCTGGCGCTGGAAGACTATCTGCCCAATTTCCAGCGCATGTTCGGCGAAGCCACCATGGCGGCGGTGGTTGGCTCGGTGGATGGCAGCGTGCGCTTCCATGGCCTTACTCCCACCAACATGCAGTTGGAGGGGCTGGAGCGCCACCAGCGCCTCATCGAAAGCTACAAGAAGCTTCACGCGGCCAGGGCGGCAAACGCGGGCCTCTGACGTTAGCTATTGGTTGAGCATAGCGGTGCGTGGCCTGCCAAGGCCCGCGCCGTTTTTTATATGGTGCACTCTGGTGCAGTGGCTGGCGCAGTGAGTGCAACCAACTGCATCGCTGCGCCAAACGTCATCCCATGTTTGGCTTGGTACAACACTCTCCGCGCCTCTCAATCGCAAACAAAGACGCGATCACAACCATAACGCCAATATAAAAATGCGGAGACTATCCCATGCTCGATATGCTCAACGACCTCCTCTGGGGGAAGGTCCTGCTCGTTCTACTGGTGGGCGTTGGTATCGGTTTTACCGTTGCCTCCCGCTTCGTACAGTTTCGTTATTTTGGTCAGATGTTTCGTATTCTGGGTTCTGGCCAAGCCTTCAAGCGTAATCAGCACGGCCACTTGAGCTCGTTTCAGGCGCTGGTGCTATCGGTGGCGGGGCGCGTGGGCGGCGGTAACATCGCCGGCGTGGCCGTGGCGATTACGCTGGGCGGCCCGGGGGCGATTTTCTGGATGTGGATCGTCGGTTTGATGGGTATGGCGACCAGCTTCCTGGAGTGCACTCTGGCGCAAACCTACAAACAGGCGGAAGGCGACGGCACTTACCGCGGTGGTCCGGCGTACTACATCGTCAAAGGTTTGGGCAAGCAGTGGCGCTGGCTGGCAGCGTTCTACTCGGTACTGCTGCTGATTACCTTTGGTTTCGCCTTTACCGCCCTGCAGTCCTATGCCGTTGCCACTTCGTTTGGCGATGCCTTCGGCGTACCGGTGCTGTACAGCGGTATTGCGCTGGCCATGCTGGTGGGCCTGATCATCTTTGGCGGCATCAAGCGGATTGCCCGTATCTCCGAGTTTCTGGTGCCCTTTATGGCCGTGGGCTATATCGCGGTGGCGCTGTTAGTGATTGCCATGAACCTGGGTGAGATCCCCGCGGTGATTGCTCTGATCGTCAAGAGTGCCTTTGGCCTTGAGCCGCTGGTGGGCGGCGGGATTGGCGCTGCCATCATGATGGGCTTGAAGCGTGGCCTGTTCTCCAACGAAGCGGGCCTCGGCAGTGCGCCCAACGTGGCTGCCGTGGCGTACGTGCCTCACCCGGCCAACCAGGGCATCGTGCAGGCGTTCTCGGTGTTCATCGATACGGTGATCATCTGCTCGGCCACGGCGTTTCTGATTCTGCTCAGCGGCGTGTATGACCCCGCCGCCGGGGCGGGTGTCGAAGGTATCGCGCTCACCCAGGCTGCCTTGGCAGACCACGTCGGCGAGTGGGGCCGCACCTTCGTGAGCCTGGCGCTGCTGCTGTTTGCCTTCAGCACCATCCTCTACAACTACTACCTGGGCGAAAACAGCCTGAACTTCTTCAGCCGTGACAACCAGAACCTGTTCAACGCCTTCCGGGTGGCGATCGTACTGCTGGTGTGCTGGGGCGCGACCACCGATCTAGGCACCGTGTTTGGCTTCGCCGATGTGACCATGGGCCTCTTGGCAGTGGCCAACCTCGTTGCACTGATTCTGCTGTTCAAGTGCGGCCTGCGCATTCTGAACGATTTCGACAGCCAGCGCCGTCAGGGCATCAAACAGCCGATTTTCGATGCCAGCCAGCATCCTGATCTCGATCTGGACCCCAAAGCTTGGGAGCTGGAGCCAGAAGAGGCCGAAGCGCTGAAGCAGCGGCTGGAAAGCGCGCCCGCGAAGTAAGTGCGTTTGTATTCAATTCGATAAGGAGTCCCCATGCCCCGCGTCCTCATGCTTTACACGGGTGGCACCATTGGCATGCAGCCATCGCCACAAGGTTATGTGCCCTGCGCGGGGCTGGCCGAGCGCCTGGCGGCACATTTGGCCTTGGGTGACCCCTACCGGCTGCCTGCCTTCGAGGTGGTGGAAATGCAGCCGCTGATCGACAGCGCCGAGCTGATGCCCGAGGCATGGAATCGGTTGGTGGCGGCGCTGGAAGCCCACTGGCAGGCTTACGATGCCTTCGTGATTCTGCACGGCACCGATACCATGGCCTACAGCGCGTCGGCGCTGTCGTTCATGCTCGGGGCCTTGAACAAGCCGGTGATCTTCACCGGCTCTCAAATTCCGCTGGGTGAGCCCAGAAGCGACGCGCTGAACAACGTGGTCAGCGCGCTACAGCTGGCGGCTCATCCGGCCACACCCTGCGAAGTGAGCCTGGTCTTCCATGACCGGCTGCTGCGCGGTAACCGCGCCCGCAAGGTGCGCACGCAAGGTCTGGATGCCTTCGATTCCCCCAACTTCCCCTGGCTTGCCGAGATCGGCATTGGCATCACCTTCCCCCAGCCCTCGGCGCTGCTCAGCGGGGAGCCCAACTTTGCTCCCATCGAACTCGATGACGAGGCGGTAGCGGTGCTATCGCTGCACCCAGGCATGTCGCTAACGCGCGCAAAAGCGCTACTGGCAGACGACACGCTGAAAGGTGTGGTGCTACACAGCTACGGCGTGGGGAACCCGCCCAGCTTTGACGGTGCACTGCTCGACGCCTTGAAAGCGGCCCATGAGCGGGGCGTGGCGCTGCTCAACGTCACTCAGTGCGCTCAGGGGGAGGTCATTCAAGGCGCCTACGCCACCGGGGCGGCGCTCAATCAGGCGGGCGTGATCGCCGGGGGAGACATCACGCTGGAAGCCGCCGTGGCCAAACTCATCGTTCTGCTTGGCCGCGGGCTTTCCGGGCCAGCGCTGCGCAAAGCGCTCAGCGCAGCGATTCGTGGCGAACGGTCTTGCTGATTCAGCCAAAGAACCAGTAACACACCAGAATGGCGGTGGTGATGCCTGCTATATCGGCGACCAGGGCGCATCCCAACCCATGGCGAATGCGGCTAATGCCAATGGCGCCGAAGTAGACCGCCAGCACATAAAAGGTGGTTTCGGTGCTGCCCTGGAACGTGGCGGCCAGTAGCCCTGGGAAGCTATCGACACCAAAGGTGTTCATGGTCTCGATCATCATGGCGCGGGAGCCGCTGCCGGAGAGCGGTTTCACAAAGGCGGTAGGTAGCGCATCCACAAAGCGAGTATCCCAGCCGATGCCCTCTACCAGCCAGCGAATGCCGCCAAGCCCGGCATCCAGCACGCCGCTGGCGCGCAGCACCCCGACGGCCACCAGCATGGCCACCAGGTAGGGCAGCAGGGTGATGGTAAAGCTCAGGCCTTCTTTGGCACCCTCGATAAAGGCGTCATACACCTTCACGCCGCGCAGTGCCCCCACGACCAGGAACATGATCACAATGCTGAACAGCGTGAGGTTGCCAATCAGCGTGGAAGCCGCGGCCAGCGCTTGAGCCGACATCCCCGCCAGTGTGGTGATCAAAAGCCCCAGGGCCAGCGCAGCGGCCAGCAAGTACCCCAGCACCACCGGTTGCCAAAGCTTCAGACGCTGCATGATGGCCACCGCCAGCAGCCCGGCGAGGCTGGATGCACTGGTCGCCAGCAGAATCGGCAGGAACACCAGCGTCGGCTCTGCCGCCCCTTGCTGGGCGCGGTACATGAAGATCGTGACGGGCAGCAGGGTCAGCGACGAGGTATTCAGTACCAGAAACAGGATTTGCGCATTGCTGGCGGTATCGCGGCTGGGGTTCAGGGTTTGCAGCGAGTGCATCGCCTTGATGCCAATGGGCGTCGCAGCGTTATCCAGGCCGAGAATGTTGGCGGCAAAGTTCATGCTGATCAGCCCCATGGCCGGGTGGCCGCGGGGCACTTCGGGCATCAAGCGGCAGAACAGCGGGTCGAGCACTCGCCCCAGCAGGCGGATTAACCCCGCCTTTTCAGCAATGGCCAGAAATCCCAGCCACAGCGTCATGGTGCCCAGCAGCACCAGAATGATATCGACGCTGACCCTTGCCATATCGAACAGCGACTGCACCAGGCGGGCAAACACCTCGCTGTCGCCACCCACCAGCCATTGCCAGAGCGATGCCGCAAAGGCGGCAATGAAAAAGCTTAACCAGATTCCGTTGAGCATGGTGGGTGGGCGTCCTTGATGATCGAAGCAATACGCTAGCTGCGTATCCTACCCAAGGAGCGCCCGCTCACGCTAACCCGACAGCGAAAGAAAGAACAGAATCAGCGGCGGGGAGAGTAACGAGAGGATAAAGCCGCTGACCACGGCAATGGGCACGCAGGCCACGCCGCCATGCTGCTGAATCACGGGCAGGGTGAAGTCCATGGAGGTGGCCCCGCCATAGCCAATCGCCAGCGCGGTGTGGCGATGGATGACCAGCGGAATCAGTATGAACGCCAGCAGCTCGCGGGTCAGGTCGTTGAAGAACGCCACGCCGCCCATCAGCGGGCCGAGCTGGTCGCCAATCAGGATGGCGGAAAGCGAGTACCAGCCAAACCCGGAGGCCATGGCCAGACCTTCATTCCAGCGCAGCGAGAGCAAGGGGGCGGCGGCCAAGCCTGCCAACAGCGAGCTGAGCGCCAGAGTGACCGCAATGGCGAGCCCCAGGCGGTTGAGCAGAATCTGTTTGAGCGGCATGCCCGAATTACGCAGCTGGCAACCAATCAACACCAGCAGCACGTAGAGCACCCACTCTGCCAGCCAGTCCGCCGTGGTATACAGCGTTTCCCCCAGCACAGGGCCGAGCAGCAGCCCCAGCGCCACGCCACCCGCTACCACGGCAACGAGCATCAGCGAGCCGCCCATGGCCGCCAGTTTGCTGGTGGGGGCGTCCTTGACCACGGGAGAGTTCCCCGCGCTCAGGCGTACGCGCCTGGAAAGCCACCATAGGGCGGCAAGATTGAAGAGGGTGGTGATACTGAACAGCAGCAGGGCGTTGCCCCCGAGGCGAGACAGCTGGCTACCCAGGTTTTCAAGCCCCGCCAGGCTCACCCCCATGAACAGCAGTATCAAGTATACCGAGCCGCTGACGGCTCGGTTGATGAGGTTCAGCCACCACGTGGAACGAACGCGAACCAGATAGCCCAGAAACAGCGGCAACAGTACGATCAATAAGCCAGAGAGCATCTAGAGTTCTTTACCCTCGGCAGGCGTGAAGCGTGTCATGGTGATGGCGGTCTGGCGACTGCCTTCCTTCTGGTACTCCGCAGAGAGGATCAGCCCGGGCCAGTCAGGGTGAAAATTGATCACCAGGTGACGGTCGGGTTTCTCGGCATCTACCAAGGTGACCTGCTTAGCGTCGAACTCCCCAGCGGGGACGCTGACGCTGGCCGGGGGATTCAGGTAGTACTGGAAGTGCTCGTCTCGACCTCGGTGGTCCACGAACGAGATATCGCAAGGTGCTTCTTGGGTGCAGTCTTCATGGCCGACCCGCCGTGACAGGTCGAACAGAGCCGTCTGGCGGTCCAGCGAGTGGATATCGGCTTCGTTCAACTGGTAGCTGTCGCCCACGCCAAACAGCGAGTAGCTGCTGTTGTAGAGTAGCGAGCGTGTGGTGTCATCGTCCACTGCAAAGCGGCTGCGCTCTTGCCCGCGCGCCACGGCGACTGAAAAGCTCATGTCGCTGAGCCAGTGCAGGCCTTCGTTGGATAGGGTGTGGGTGATGGTCGCGCCGGGCCAACCACGAATCTCCAGCCGGTACTGAGCTTCGAACGGTTGGGGCGCTGCCCACGGGGAGTCTTCGATGGGTTGCTCTGCGAGGGCGGCTGTCATGCCAGACATACTCAGGGCACCCACAGTGATGCTCAGCCAGCGGCGAGCCGCAGTTACGTTGACGTGACGCAAAGGCCATTCCTCCATTGAATATATGATCCTCAGAACCTTTGTGTCAGCCCTTGGTTCCACAGCGTCGCTGGCCCGTTCTCAGCAAACGATCACGCTTGGCAAAGTATAACGTGCCGAGCCATGGGCGTCAGTAGCCCGCATCGGGGTTGACGGTGGCGAGAGGCTCACCGGCATCGAAGGCATGCAGATAGGAAATGACCTGATCGATGGCGTCGTTCAGCGGAGTCGGGGCCGCCATATGCGGCGTCACGATCACCCTGGGGTGCTGCCACAGTGGGTGGTTGGCAGGCAGCGGCTCTTCGTGGAAGACGTCCAGCAGCGCACCGCGCAGGTGGCCTGGCTGCTGTTCTGTGCCAAGGGCTTTCAACAGGGCTTGTTCGTCGATTAGACTCCCGCGCCCAGGGTTGATCACACTTGCCCCTGGAGGAAGTTGCGCCAGCCGGGCGGCGTTCAGGATATGCCGAGTGGCCGGGGTATCCGGCAGGATGGTCACGACGCTTTGCACCTTGCTTAACAGCTGGTCCAGGCCCTCGTCACCGTGCAGGCAGCGTACCCCGCTGATCTGTTTGGCAGAGCGGCTCCACCCCAAGACTGGAAACCCTGCCTGCTGTAGCGCACTGGCCACGTAGCCACCAATGGCCCCGAGCCCCAGCACGCCCACCGGCCAGTCGGCCTTGTCGGCGACTGGCTGCGGCGCCCACTGGGCGTGGGCCTGCTGTTCGCGGTAGCGGTCCATGCTGCGGTAGAAGTGCAGCACGCCGTATAGCGCGTAGTCGGCCATCAGTTCGCTCATGCCCGCGTCGCGCAGTTTGACGATGGGCACGCCTTCAGGAAGGCCCGGTGTATTGAGCAAGTGGTCGACGCCTGCCCCGAGATTGATGATGCCTTTCAGGTGCGTTTGCTCTTGCAGCAAATGGGCCGGTGCCTTCCAGACGGCCAGGTAATCGGCATTGAGCCGCTCGCTGGCCGGGGCGTCGCTGGTCAATACCGTGGCCTGGGGCAATGCGTCGGCAATAGCGGCCTGCCACTGCGCTGCATTGTCGATATGGACGACAATTTTCATGAAGGCTCCTTAGCTGCGGCTTTTGGGGAAGCTCTATCATGAGCGAGAGAACCCGAAGACCGCAACCCACGCCAGGCGCGTCGCTGCACGGTCAACGCCTCGTTAGAAGCGATGTTAACGGTCTATGCAATTTTTGACATAAAGGCTTTGACCGCTGACCAAGGAGGGGTGCTAGTATCGGGGCAAGGCGACATTGGCGGGCCAGCAGCGGCGGTGACCAGGTCGATCCTGTGGCCCAGTGGCGCGTTTCACCGCAGGCGCTGGTTCTAAGTGATCTTTTATTGGCGAGTTGCCCGATGACAGAGGTTTCCCTGCCTTTCACCCGTGAAGAGTACGCCAGCCGTTTATGGAAAGTGCGTGCTGAAATGGCCGGTCGCGGCATCGATGTGTTGATCGTCAGCGACCCTTCCAACATGGCGTGGCTGACCGGCTACGACGGCTGGTCATTTTACGTGCACCAGTGCGTGCTGGTGGGGTTGGAGGGTGAGCCGGTGTGGTTTGGTCGTCGTATGGATGCCAATGGCGCGCTGCGCACCTGCTGGATTCATCCCGATAACATCACCTATTACCCGGATTACTACGTCCAGAACCCCGACATGCACCCGATGGAGTATCTGGCGCAGTCGATCATGCCCGACCGTGGCTGGCACACCGGCGTGGTGGGCATGGAAATGGACAACTACTACTTTTCCGCCAAGGCTTACCAAAGCCTGCTCAAGGAGCTTCCCCACGCGCGCTTCATGGATGCCAACGCGCTGGTGAACTGGTGCCGGGCGATCAAGTCTCCCCAGGAAATTGCCTATATGCGGGTCGCCGCCAAGATCGTCGAAGGCATGCACTCGCGCATTCTGGAAGTGATCGAGCCGGGGCTGCCCAAGAGCAAGCTGGTGTCTGAAATCTATCGCGTGGGCATCGAAGGGTTCATCGACGAAAACGGCAAGGTGTTTGGCGGTGATTACCCGGCCATCGTGCCCATGCTGCCTACGGGCAAGGATGCGGCGGCGCCACACCTGACCTGGGACGATACGCCGTTCCGCAATGGTGAAGGCACCTTCTTCGAAATTGCCGGGGTGTTCAAGCGCTACCATGCGCCCATGTCGCGCACCGTGTTCCTCGGCACGCCGCCCACTGACTTCATCCGCGCCGAATCGGCCTTGCTGGAAGGCATCGAAAACGGTTTGGCCGTTGCCAAGCCCGGCAATCGCACGGCCGATATCGCCATGGCGCTGGGCGCAGCCATGGACAAGTACGGTTTTGACCGCGGTGGCGCGCGCTGCGGCTACCCGATTGGTATCTCTTACCCCCCCGACTGGGGCGAGCGCACCATGAGCCTGCGCCCCTCGGACGAGACGATTCTGCAGCCGGGCATGACCTTTCACTTCATGCCGGGCCTGTGGGTCGATGACTGGGGGCTGGAAATTACCGAAAGCATACTGATTACCGAAGACGGCTGCGAAACACTGGCAAACTTCCCCCGCCAGCTGTTCGTGAAGTAGCCGCTCGTTCAATAAAAAGGATTCACCATGACGCTTCAACCGAACTCACTACGGCCCAGCCCCATCTCTGCCACCGTCGACTTCGACGCCGACGGCGTGCAGCACGGCTTCTTGAAGCTGCCGATCTCCACTGATGAGTCTGCCTGGGGGGCGGTGATGATTCCCGTGACCGTGGTGAAGAACGGCGAAGGCCCCACGGCCCTGTTGACGGGGGGCAACCATGGTGACGAGTACGAAGGCATAACGTCGCTGCTCAAGCTCTCCTCGGCGCTCAAGGCCGAGGAGGTGACTGGCCGCGTGATCATCGTGCCCTGCATGAACACCCCGGCGGTGATGGCTGGCAAGCGCACCTCACCGATGGACAAAGGCAACCTGAACCGCAGCTTTCCCGGCGACCCTAATGGCACGGTGACCTCACAAATTGCCGACTACTTCACCCGGGTGCTGGTGCCCATGAGTGATGTCGTGCTCGACCTGCACTCTGGTGGCCGCACGCTGGATATCCTGCCGTTTGGTGCATCTCACGTACTGGATGACAAGCACCAGCAGCAGGCGGCGCTGGAAGGTGCCAAGGCCTTCGGTGCGCCTTACGCCATGGTGATGTTCGAGCTGGATGCCGAAAAGTTGTTCGATACCGCCTGCGAACGTCAGGGCAAAGTATTCGTGGCCACCGAGCTTGGCGGCGGCGGTACTTCCACCCCGCAAAGCATCGCCATTGCCGAGCGCGGCGTGCGCAACTTCCTGATTCATTATGGTTTGGTAGAAGGCAACGTGGAGATGCCCGAAGGTGGGCAGATGTACCTGGATATGCCGGACGCCAGCTGCTACGTGCAGAGCCAGCACGCCGGTGTGTTGGAGCTGCTGGTGGCACTGGGCGACGAAGTGAAGAAGGGCCAGACCATTGCCTACGTTTATGACATGACCCGCAGCGGGTCGGCGCCAGTGGCGTACCAGGCCGAGCGCGACGGCATTCTGATGGCGCGCCGGGCCCCTTCGCTGATCAATATGGGCGACACCCTGGCGGTGATTGCCGACGTTGTCGAACGCCTGGAGGCATAGCCCCCGGCATGATGAAACTGGATCGCTATGATTTAAAAATCCTCGATATCCTCTCCCGGGACGGGCGGATCACCAAGTCGAAGCTGGCCGAAGCGATCAATCTCTCGGTCAGCCCCTGTTGGGAGCGGGTGAAGCGCCTGGAGAAGGCGGGTGTGATCGAAGGCTACACGGCACGCATCAATGCGGACGTACTGGTGCCACGCAACCCCGTATGGGTGCAGATCGAGCTCAAGCAGCACAACGCCGAAAGCTTTGCCCGTTTTGAAGCACTCGTGATGGCTACCCCCGAGGTCACCGAATGTGTGGCCGTGGGCGGTGGCGTTGATTATCTGGTGAAGTTCGAGGCCCGCACCATCGACAGCTACCAGCGGCTGATGGACAAGTGGCTGGTATCCGAGGCGGGGATCGAACGCTATTTCACCTATATCGTTACCAAGACCGTCAAACGCCAGTCCATCGCCATCGATAGTGATTTGTGCAGCCCGCTATAAGGTTGGCTGGGTTCCAATGGTCTCGTCAGGAGAGACGTTGCTGCCAGGGTTTGCGAGCGTGCCCGACCTGACGCGATTGCGGCCTTCACGCTTGGCCTCGTACAGCGCGTCGTCGGCCGCTTTGATGAGCCTGTCAATGTGTGCATCAGGAGCCACAGGGCCTGCGCATACTCCTACGCTCACGGTCACTTTACCCTCGGTGGTCGGGGCATGAGGCACTCCCAGATGGGCAACTTTCAGTCGAATGCGCTCGGCCAGCGCCACGGCGTTGGCCACGGTGGCTTGTTCGCAGCTCAATACCAGAAACTCTTCGCCACCAAACCGGCAGACGATACCGCTGCCCTGACAGGCTGCCTGAAGCGCGCCTGCCACCGCGCGTAGGCAGCGGTCCCCCTCGGAATGACCGTAAAAGTCGTTGAAGGCTTTGAAGTGATCCACATCGACGATGATGACGGCGACTGCCAGTGGCGTATCAGGCTGCGTCAAGGTGGAGGCGAAGCGCCCCAGGCCCCGACGGTTGGCAAGCCCGGTCAGGGGATCCAGGTAGGTCATTTTCTCCAGTTCGGCATTACGTGCAGCCAACTCGGTACGCAGCTGCTCCACGCGTGTGTTTTCAAGGTAAAGCCGCAATGATTCGGATGAGAATCGATAGTTTGCCATGAGCGAGAGTACCAGCACCGGAACGCCCAAGGAGAGGTGGTTCATCACATAGTCAGGATGAGCCCCAGGCAAGAAGAAGACCGTGGTGTAGAGGCAGCCGAAGATAAACAGCGAACCATACAGGCTATATTCGAAGGGCGGTGTTGAGACGATGGTGATCACCAGCAAAAAGACTAGCCCTGCGTAGAAGTAGCCCAGCACGTCGGGGTCTTTTGAGCCCAGCAGAATGGCGCACCACACCACCGTGCCCAAGCAGACCACCAGTACCCCGGCCAGCTCTTTCTGGCGGATGGGCACGGGACGTCGATAATAGGAAAATAGCAGAAGGGTGGCGGGCCCCATCAGCAGAAAGCGCATCGCCAAAGAGCGCAAGGCGATATCGGGGAGCAAGTAGATATCCACCAATGTGTACGAAAAATAAAACAGCGCGAGCCAGCCCGTGAGCATTTTCATCGAGCGCAGCCGTGTCTCATGGCGATCCTGATCGTAGCGTTCGCGAACGGTCAGGTGGCCGATATGCTCGGAGAGCTGCTGAAAGTAGGGAAGTCGATACACGGCGTTATCTCTTGAGCGGCAAGCAGAGGCCAGCGGCAAGTTCAGGTGCGTGACTAGATCTCATATTACGTCAGAATCGCCCTGACAGAAGGCGGCAGCCATCATTTGCCACAATATTTTATATTCTTGTACAAGTTATATGGCAGGACGTGCGTCACCCAAAAAAAACGCGTGAAAATGCCCGTTCCACAAAAAAATCCCGCGTTTAAACGTTCACTTTCAAAAACACTTCGTGGGCTATCTCCCTTACGCTACAGGCATTGCAGCAAGCTCGCAGAGCGGCAGCTGAACCCCCTTTCTTGTAGCGTCACGGTCGTTGCCACTACCTGCTCTCAGCGTCGTGGCAGCCTCCTGGAGAAGAGTCATGACTACACTATCCACTGCCCTTGTGAAACGCCTGGAAGATCCACGCTTGTTCCGTCAGTACGCTTATGTGAACGGCAAGTGGACCCATGGCGAAGGTGGCCGTGAAGAGGCCGTGTACGACCCGGCAACCAACGAAGCCATTGGTCATATTCCGCTGCTGGAAGCGAATCAAATCACGGCGGCGGTGGATGCGGCTGAAGCGGCATTCGTCCACTGGCGGGCGCTGCGCGCCGATGAGCGTTGCGAACGTCTGCTGGCGTGGTACGACCTCATTCAAGCCAACCGCGAAGACCTCGCTACCATCATGACCCTGGAGCAGGGCAAACCACTGCCCGATGCTCGTGGCGAAGTGGAGTATGGCGCAAGCTTTGTGCGCTGGTTCGCGGAAGAGGGCAAGCGCACCTACGGCGAGACCATCCCGAGCCACATTCCCAATGCATCGCTCGGCACGATTAAAGAGCCGGTGGGCATTGCTGCGATGATTACGCCGTGGAACTTTCCGCTGGCGATGATCACCCGCAAGGCCGCCGCCGCGCTGGCCGCAGGTTGTCCGGTGATTGTAAAGCCCGCCAACGAAACGCCGTTCTCGGCGCTGGCGCTGGCAGAACTCGCCGAGCGAGCGGGCATTCCCGAAGGCATCTTCAACGTAGTGCTAGGCGAGCCTGCGGAAGTCTCCAAGATTTTGTGCAGCGAACCGCGTATTCGTGCACTCTCGTTTACTGGCTCCACCCGTGTTGGCCGTCTGCTTATCGAGCAGAGCGCCAACACCGTGAAGCGGCTCTCGCTGGAGCTGGGCGGCAACGCACCGTTTATCGTTGGGCCGGATATGGACCCCAAAGAAGCGGCCTACGCTGCCGTGGCCGCGAAGTTCCAAACCGCCGGGCAGGATTGCCTTGCCGCGAATCGTATTCTGGTACACGAATCCATTCACGATGAGTTCGTTGCCCAGTTCACCGAGCGCATGGCGGCACTCACCGTAGGCAACGGCCTGCACGGCGAAGTGGATCTTGGCCCTCTGATTCACCGCCAAGCGGTCGAAAAAGCGGCTGCGATTGTCGATGATGCCATCTCGAAAGGGGCCACCCTGATCGCAGGCGACCAAAGCCAAGCGCCGGGCGACAACTTCTTCATGCCGGTACTACTGACCGGTGTGACGCCAAAAATGAAGGTATGGCGGGAAGAGAACTTTGCCCCGGTGGCTGGCATTACCGCTTATAGTAGCGACGACGAAGTCATCGAAATGGCCAACGACACCGAGTACGGCCTGGCCGCGTATATCTACACCCATGATATTCGCCGCATCTGGAAGCTGATGCGCGCATTGGAGTACGGCATGGTGAGCGTCAATTCCGTGAAGATGACCGGGCCGCCCGTGCCTTTCGGCGGCGTCAAACAGTCCGGCCTTGGCCGTGAAGGTGGCGCGACGGGGATCGATGAGTATCTGGAAACGAAGTACTACTGCCTGGGCGCGCTGGGATCGGTGTCGGGTAGCTAGGTTTGGGAGCCACAGCATCGCGCGCTGAAGCGCCCTCCCACAACCCCCGTTAGGCGCTTGAATTGGCCCTGTGGGAGGCCGGCTTTGCCGGGCGAAGGCACCGCGAGGTGCCCATCATTAAGTCAGTCACCAAAGATAAAATATCCTCCCCAACTGTGGGGAGGTTTATCGTACAGAGAGAACGTTATGAGCTTGCATCAGGATCTGATCGAACGCGACCGCAAAGTCACCTTCCACGCCTCTACCCATCTGCGTGACTTTGCCCATGGTGATTTGCCTGGCCGCGTGATTACCGGCGGTAAAGGCATCCACATCGTGGACAAGGATGGCCGCGAGTTCATCGATGGTTTTGCGGGCCTTTACTGCGTCAACATCGGCTATGGCCGCACCGAAGTGGCGGAAGCGATCTATAAGCAGGCGCTGGAACTCTCCTATTATCACACCTACGTGGGCCACTCCAACGAGCCGCAAATCGAGCTTTCCGAGCGCGTGCTGAAAATTGCAGGCCTCAACATGTCCAAGGTCTACTACGGCATGTCGGGTTCTGATGCCAACGAAACCCAGCTCAAGATCGTGCGTTACTACAACAACGTGCTGGGCCGCCCGCAGAAGAAAAAGGTCATCTCGCGCATGCGCGGTTACCACGGCTCAGGCATCGCGTCTGGCTCGCTGACTGGTCTGAAGGCGTTCCACGATCACTTCGACCTGCCCATCGATACCATTCGCCATACCGAAGCGCCGCACTACTACCTGCGTGCCGCCGAGCAGCATGGCATGACCGAGCTCGAATTTTCTGCCTACTGCGCGGACAAGTTGGAAGCCATGATTCTGGAGGAAGGGCCGGACACCGTGGCTGCCTTCATCGGCGAGCCGGTGCTCGGTACTGGCGGTATCGTGCCGCCGCCGGAGGGCTATTGGGAAGCGATTCAGCCGATCCTGGACAAGTATGACGTGCTGCTGATTGCCGACGAAGTGGTGTGTGGATTTGGCCGTACCGGCTCCGACTTCGGCAGCCACCACTACAACATGAAACCTGACCTGATCACCATCGCCAAAGGCCTGACCAGTGCCTACCAGCCGCTGTCCGGCGTCATCGTCGGCGACAAGGTATGGAAAGTGCTGGAGCAGGGCACCGGCGAATTCGGCCCCATCGGCCACGGCTGGACCTACTCCGGCCACGCTCTGGGCTGTGCTGCTGGCCTTGCCAATCTGGATATCATCGAGCGCGAGAATCTGGTGGGCAACGCGGCAGAAACCGGCGCTTACTTTCAGCAGCAGCTGAAAGCCACCTTCGAAGGTCACCCGCTGCTGGGCGACGTGCGCGGCGTTGGCCTGATGGCGGCGCTGGAGTTCTCACCGGATGCCAAGCAGCGCCTGCACTTCGACCCCGTGCTGAAAGTTGGCCCGCGCGTCGCGGCTGCGGCCATGGAAGAGAACCTGATTGCCCGCGCCATGCCCCAGGGCGACATCCTCGGCTTTGCGCCGCCGCTGATCATCAACCGTGGAGAAGTAGACGAGATGATTGGCCGTGCCAAGCGTGCCATCGACCGCGTGACCGATGAGCTGGTGCGCTCGGGTGATCTGAAAACGGGTCAGCAAGAAGCTGCCTTTACCGTTTAATCGCCTGCTTTATCCGTTTAAGCGCCGCTGCCGATGCAGCGGCGTTTTTGTTTTTGATCGTGGCGTCTATGCTGAACAGTGTGAATAGCTGGACAGTGTAAATAGACAATAGAACGTTGATCGTTGAGGAGACGCTCACCATGCAACCGGTACTCGCCTTTGATGTATACGGCACGTTGATTGACACTCAGGGCGTCACCGTTGAGCTGGAACGACGCTTGAAAGATACCTCACAAGCGCTTGAGTTCGCCAAGCGTTGGCGCGAAAAACAGCTGGAATACAGCTTTCGCCGCGGGTTAATGGGGGCCTACGTGCCGTTTTCTGACTGTACTCGCGAAGCGCTGGTATTTACGAACCGTGCGCTGCAAGCCGGGCTATCCGATAACGATCACGACCACTTGATGGCCGTGTATACAGAACTGCCCGCATTCCCCGATGTAGTGCCTGCGCTGGACCAGCTGCGCGATGCAGGGATTCGCTGCGTGGCGTTTTCTAACGGCACATCAGACGCAGTGAACCAGCTCTTGAGCCGTGCAGGCGTGCAGCGCCATATGGATGCGGTGGTGAGTGTGGACGATATCAAACGCTTCAAACCCGACCCCGCCGTGTACGCTTATTTACGCAGTCAGCTTGAAGCGCGCCCAGAAAATACCTGGTTGATTTCAAGCAACGCCTTTGACGTGATTGGTGCCACGCAAGCGGGCCTGCGCAGTGTTTGGGTGCGCCGCCAATCGGATGCGCCCTTCGACCCCTGGGGTGGCGAGCCGGATATGACGGTGTCTGATCTGGAAATGTTGGCTGATCGTATGGTGCCATAGGTTGGTATCTGCACATCCTGGTCGCATAATGAGTCGTGATTCCCCCTATCTGGAAGACAGCATGTCGAAAAAAATCTATTGCACTGCCAGCTTTAAACCCAAGCCAGGCAAAGAAGAAGCGGTCTTCAAGGCACTGCAAAGTCTTGAGCCCAACGCCCATCGTGAAGATGCTTGCCTGTTGTACACAGTGACTCGCCAGATCGATAACCCGTTTGCCCAAGGCACCAGCTACCCCATCGTGTTCCACGAGATTTGGGCCAGCCGTGAAGAGTTCGAAGCGCATTGCCAGCGTAAAGAGATCCAGGAATTCTTCGCCCAGCACGTCGAGTCGCCGGATGGCGACATCGAAGACGCCAACGTATGTGTCTACACCGATGAGCCGTGGAATTTCGATGCCCCCAAGGTGTCATGAGTGCACAACGTGTAGAATAGCCCCGCGAACGAGAGCGACTACGGAGCCAACATGACCGAAAAAAAGATGAACGTCGAAAGCTTTAACCTGGACCACACCAAGGTGAAGGCCCCCTATGTGCGTCTGGCCGATATCAAGGAAGGCCAGCACGGCGACCGTATCCACAAATACGATCTGCGTATCTGCCAACCCAACAAGGAGCACATGGAGATGCCTGCGCTGCACTCCCTGGAGCACTTGATGGCAGAGCTGTCGCGCAACCATACCGATAAAGTCGTCGATATCAG
Organism: Halomonas sp. NyZ770; assembly: GCF_020616575.1. Lineage (NCBI taxonomy): Bacteria > Pseudomonadati > Pseudomonadota > Gammaproteobacteria > Oceanospirillales > Halomonadaceae > Halomonas > Halomonas sp. NyZ770. The sequence goes on from NZ_CP085143.1 coordinate 816,097, forward strand.
CCCGATGGGCTGCCAGACCGGCTTCTACATCGCGTTGATCAACCACGACGATTACGACGACGTGCTGTCGATCATCGAGCAGACGCTCAACGACGTCTTGACCGCTACCGAAGTGCCTGCCTGCAACGAAATGCAGTGCGGCTGGGCCGCCAGCCACAGCTTGGAAGGTGCCCAGGAACTGGCGCGTAACCTGCTGGCCAAGCGCGGTGAGTGGACTGAGGTGTTTGCGTAAGACCCTGGCGTTAGTCTAGAACGCCAAACGCCCCCTTCATTGGGGGCGTTTTCGTAAGAGAGTGTATGCAGGTTCTATGTTCAATATGCTCACAGGAAGGCTTGATGATACTAGCGTTATCGACTTGACGCATGAATTCGGTGATGGGCTGTATGGGTAATATATCATTAAAAGTGTAAGCATCTAGTCACTTGTTAGTGGCTGGATGCTTACACTTTACTTGTTATTAATGTCGCCATGTTTACTGGGGTGGCGATTGAATGAGTCGTGTAGAAAACGAAACTGCTTGTCACAGCGACGACATGCTCCACACATTGAAAGATGCAGTGCTAGCTGAGCTTTCTGTTGAAATGTTAGTGGCTGCTCAATTCTCAGTGACATTAGTCGAGTGGCTTCTCTACACATCATCATACCTGTGTCCTCCATCGAGTTTTTTTATGGTGTATTGGGAAGATGCTTGTTTAGGTTGACTTTGTGCATTTTTAGTGTCTTACCTTACCATAATATTTAAATTAAACAGATAAGTATGTTTGGCTCTAGTGGCTCGATTGCATAAGCTTTTCGAAAGCACTACGTAAATCGTGTGAGGAAGTAACACCTTCGATGGTCTGCTGGCGATTTCCTTTCCCATCAAAGAGAAGAATCGTGACGTGGCCCACTCCGTATCGATGCGCAAAATCGGCACCACTGGTGGTGTTGATATCTGCAATTCGCCACGCCGGTGGCTGCTCCATGTCGTCCAGCGCTTGCTCCGCATTAGCTTTTAGACGTCGGCACAACGGGCAGCTGTGATCATGCACCTGTACTGCCACAGGTTGGCCACTTCCCAGGATGCTCAAGTCTGATTCTTGTCGAGTCGACTGTTCGTTGGCGATCAGCCAAGCAATGGGAACCGCCAGGAAGGCGAGAAGGATGGCTGCCTTGCGCATCAGCGTGCGGAATTTGATGCCTTTCTTTAGCGGCTTGTTTGCTTTTGTTGACGTCTTCTTCTTCATTTCTCTGTTAACCAGCCTTTTTCAATGCAAGCACGTAATTTAAGCCTTGCTCTATGTAAGATAACCCAGCAATTCGCTTCACTCAGCGACAGTATTTGGCAAATTTCTGGCGTGGTGAGATCCATGAGTTCGCGCATCGTAAAAACACGGGCTGTGTTGTCAGGAAGTGCGATTAAGCAGGTATCTAACAGTTGCCAGAAAGCCGCATTTTCTAAAATTTGATCAGGCTCACCCCAGGGCTTAGGTTTACTGGAGGCTTGCCATCGTCCATTTTCTTTGAACAATTTCTCGAAGGATTCTTCGTCGCTATACTCTTCGTCTTGCCATGAAATGTAGCGGCGTTCGTATCGGATTCGTTCAAGAAGCTTGTTTTTTAAAATCCCAAACACCCATGTTTCAAAGGCAGACCGGCCGCTGAAGGTGTCTTGTTTTTCAATCGCAGTGATGAGCGTGTCTTGAACAGTGTCTTCCGCTGCCGTGTGATCTCTCAGCTGTAACCGTGCAAAGGAAATAAGCTTTGGTCGCAGGGCGGCGATGTGATCATCCATAGGTAACAGCGTCATCGTCAGGTGTATCCCTAGAGAACGGTATCGAAGTGGCCGCTATGGCGGCCACAGAGATCGATTTAATCGTCAGCGGTCCAAGCAAGTGGCTTTAATTCTTCGTTAAGTGGCGTTCCAGCGACATGGTTCGTGTAGTTAGACAGCGTTTTTAACGCACAGGCAATGACCAGTTCTAAGATTTGCTGGTGCGAAAAACCCGCTTCTAAAAAGGCATCGATTTCCGTCTGTTCTGCCCAACCGCGTTGTGCGTTTAGATGACGAGCAAAACGGGTCACCGCCGCAATTTTCGCGTCGTTGGGGGTCTTGCGAGAGCGTAAGTCTTTAATTAACTCATCATCCGCGCCTGCTTTTTTGATACCGCCCGTATGAGCTGCGACACAAAAAGAGCATTGGTTATCAGCACTGATGGCCAGCAAAGCCGCTTGTTGCTCGACGGGGCTCAAGCTTGTTTTGGCATAGATGCCATCAAGCGTGAGGTAGGCTTCCAGCAGGGTAGGTGCTTCTGCCATCTTGGCAAAAATGTTGGGCAAAAAGCCCATTCTTTTCTCGGCAGCCTGCAAGTTGGCTTTGGCAGCTTCAGGAGCACTATCCGTGGTGTGAAGCGGAAAATCAGCCATTACAACCTCCTTCTGTACGATGAATAATCGGTGAAGGCATCACGTAAGGTGTCATGCCTGAACGCTGTTAGATTATGGAACATTCGGTTCAAAAAAGGCAATGCTCTTTTTTGAGTGACGTGTGTAAGGATGTTTACGGCTCGATCACTGAGCAGGGCATGCCCCAATAACAATTCTATCGACAGGTGATCGCTATGCGCCTAGATCGTGATCTACGAAGCCAATTGCTTGACCGTCTGCGTAAACAGCTTTGCTACTCTGCCCCAGCCATTGCCTTGGTAGCAGGCGGCGTTATGTTCCAAACATTCACGGCGCAACAAACCGTTTTGGCAGAAGAAGTGCCATCTACGAGCGTCATGTTGGCGAGCAACCACCGCTCGGCGGAGGCAAGTCCCGAGGCGGGTAGCGAAGCCGAGGCAGAAGGTGAAGCAGAAGCAGAGGGGGAAGCAGAAGCAGAAGCAGAAGCAGAAGCAGCCCCGCACCCTAAAGCAGCGTTGGTGAGAAGGCCTGACGGCTATACGCCGCAGTATGATGAGCGTGGAAATAACCCGGCATCGCTCATTGAGCGCGGCGAAGCGCTTTTTAACGATGTTTCGCTGAGCACCAATGGACTTTCATGTGCAAGCTGCCATGGCGCAAAAGGCGATGTCGGTTTTCAAACGAGCTTTCAGCAGCCGTTTCCTCATCCCGTCGCAATGGGAACCAACATGTTTGGCATGGAGACCGTTCATGCCGACGAAATGGTTCAACTGTGCATGGTAGCGCCGATGGCAGCGGACCCACTCCCTTGGGATTCTGAAGAGCTAGCGGCCTTGGCGGCGTATGTGGTGCACGCACAGCAACGCTTCGCAGACGAGGCAGACGGGCACTGTAATAGGTAGACCCGCAGGTTTTAGAGAAGTAGGGCGGCTTTTAGACTTGAGCTGAAAGTCTTCTTTTGGACTGACTGTTCTTTTTGTGGTAAAAACATTCACTCGCGTTTGCTCGCTTGGGTAAAGAGGGCATGGCTAAAAGACACGGGTAGCTAGACATCGAAGGTTGGCTGACATGGCGAAAAATGCGTAACGGACTAGCTAAGCAACTGGCTGCCATGATGATGGTGGTCATCGTTATGCTATCAGGAGCCAGTGTGAGCAGCATTGTCAAAGGCAGCTGCTTAGTCGATGCGTCTGTGTCAGTGTCTAGTGTGGCTGACGCCCACTGCCTTTCTCTCTCTGCCTTAGAGCAGGCCGCCGAGCATACCGACGCCTCCTGTTCTCCCTTTGCACCTGCGAGTGCCTGCGCGATGTCAGGCCCTGTGCTAACGCCTTCCCCACAAGGGTTGATGAAGGTGCCTTACCCGCAATCCCTTCCTGAGCAATTAGAGAAACCTCCCCGCTTTTTCTTGTCTTTCTAGCACCTTAAACGCTTTTTCATACCGCTTGGCGTTCATGGGGATACCCCGTGATATCACGGTATGCCTGTTAGAAAAACGGAGAAAGCAATGGACTATCCGGCGATTGACCCCGTTGCCGTGGCGCTTGGGCCACTGGTGATTCATTGGTACGGATTAATGTATGTGGTGGGGTTCTTATCTGCATGGTGGTTGGGACGTTGGCGTGCCGACGACTTGGGCCTAAGTAAAGATGACATTAGTGATCTGATTTTTTATGGCGCTGTTGGCGTGATTGTTGGCGGCCGATTGGGCTACGCCCTGTTCTATGGCATTGAGCAGTGGTTAAGCGACCCGCTGTGGGTATTGCAGGTATGGGATGGAGGCATGAGCTTCCATGGTGGCCTCGTTGGCGTGATCGCGGCAGCGCTCTTTTTTGCGCGCAAAAAGCGACTGGCGTTTATCGATATCGCTGACTTTGTGGCTCCTCTTGTGCCCATTGGCTTAGGCGCTGGGCGGTTGGGCAACTTTATCAATCAAGAGCTTCCAGGCCGTGTGACAGATGTGCCGTGGGCGCTGATCTTCCCGCAGGTAGGGCCTGAGCCACGCCACCCCTCTGCGCTATACGAGATGCTGCTAGAAGGGGTGGTGCTATTTGTTGTGCTCTTCTGGTTATCACGTCGTCCTCGTCAAAGGGGATTACTATCCGGGGCATTCCTATTCGGCTATGGCGTATTCCGCTTTGCGGTGGAGTTTGTGCGTATGCCCGATGCCCATCTTGGGTTTATCGCTTTCGACTGGGTCACCATGGGCCATGCGCTTACGCTACCGATGATAGTAGGGGGGCTTGGGTTAATGCTGTGGTCACGTTATCAGCCTGCTGCCAATGTTAAGGAGGTAACACAATGAGTGCTGTTATGTGTCAGAAGGTAAAAAAAGTGATGTTGAAACAGAGTGTCGCGGCGGTACGTAACGCCGCATTAATGAGCGCGTTGACGTGGCCGATATGGGTGAGTGCAGAGGAAACGACGGTGCCCGATCACCACTATCCGCTGCCTGACAGTGGCGATGTCATCGGTCAATACTATCAAGTGCTTGCTAATGAAGAAGACACGCTGATTGATATCGCACGAACGCACAAAGTGGGCTACGAAGAGATCCGTGCGGCCAATCCCGAGGTGAGCCTTTGGGTGCCTGGGGAAGGGACGGCTGTCACCATTCCAAGGCAACACATTCTGCCCAATGTGCCACGCACGGGCATCGTCATCAACGTGGCGGAATTAAGGCTCTATTACTATCCAGATGTGCCTCAAGGGGAAACCCCTAGGGTTGAGACCTATCCTATCGGGATCGGGCGTGATGGCTACGATACGCCGCTGGGTATCACACAAACGACCATGCGCCTTGAAAATCCTGCTTGGTACCCGCCGCGCTCTATGCGTGAAGAGGCGGCGGCGCGTGGCGAACCCGCACCCGCTGTGGTGCCGCCTGGGCCAGATAACCCGCTGGGTGAGCATGCTATTTTGTTGGATATACCTGGGTATTTAATCCACGGTACCAACCAGCCCGACGGCATTGGCATGCGGGCCAGCCGAGGGTGCATACGGATGTATCCGGAAGACATTGGCTCGATTTTCGATAACGTGCCTACGGGAACACAGGTCAATATCATCGATGCACCTATCAAGGTAGGCAGTGGCCAAGAGGGTGATGTGGTCGTGCAGGTGTTCAACACCCTTGACGATGAGCAAGCCAACCTGGAATCGCTGAAGGCGCTGCTGCTTTCTCAGTCGTTAATAGCGGAAGACGAGCTGGCTTTATTAGATGCCGACAAGGTGAATCAGTGGTTCGAGCAATCAGACGACCAGATTTGGTCACTTTCCTCGCTCTATGCGTCTGAAGAGGAAGATGCTGAGCCGGTCACCGATATGGATATTTACCAAATGATCGGCCAGACCAATGCAACGCATTGTGTTTATGGGTAAGGAGACTGGATAGAGCGCCATGGCACTTCGGTGCCATGGCGGTACGCGATCACTGCTTGGTAACACGCTATTTAATGATCGTGTTGCCGCCAATGGCGCAGCGTGGAGGGGTGAACACCAAAGTCTTTAGGTACCGTGACACTCAGGGAGTCGCACAGTAAGCGAATCAGTGCCATGTGATGCACCGTATGGCTGGTAAGAAACGCCAACTCTCTTCCTAAACTAGAGGCGAGCGGATACGCATGGCCCTCATGGCCAACGGGATAGTTCAGTATCAAGGGGGTATCCGTGGGCTTATTACTCAATGCGTGAAGAGCGCTTCGTAGCGCGTTAATCGTATTGGCGGCTGCCGCTGGGTTCTCTTCTAGTGCCTCTTCTCGTGGGCGCTGCTCATAATCAATCTGATCCACATGGGGCGCGTTAGCATATCCCGCCAGCAGCGTTTGGTAGTGCTCTATGATGTGGCGAACATGTTTTCCCACTGACTGGCTGCCAAATAGTTGGCTATACGCCGTGCTAGCAAGAGAGGCCACGAGCGACTGCAGCTGTGTGAGCGAGAGCGTGTTCTCTTCAACCAACGGTTGGCAGGGAAATTGGCATTTTGAGACGGGCAGCGATGTCACGGGCATAGCGAAGGCTCCTCATAAGCTGAGCTGGTCGAAGCACCAGCTCAGCACAACGGATTAAGCAGTGGGCGCAGTGTTAACCGGCTTCAGCACCGCCTTCGGCTTCCCCTTCACCTTCTGGTTTTTCGCCTTCACCTCCGCCTTCAGCACCGCCTTCCGCTAGCATCATGGGCGCTTGCTGAACGTTAGTCATGCTGTCGGTCGGCTCATCAGCGTGGGCTTGAAACGCCAGACCGCTCGCTACCAGCGCGAGGGCGGGAGCCGTGTAGCCAAACTGACGGCTCAAACGGCTGAGTAACCGGCGTTTTGCTTCATGTTGAGACATGGTCGTTCTCCTATGGTCGCGATTATTGCGCCAAATGACGCATCTTACCCACCGCTACACAGCGGCATGGGAAGTGGGTTGTAATACGTGGCGGCTCAGCCATGCGTCCAGATCATGACCCTGAGAGGCCAAGCTGAGCGATACCTGCTCTGAGCGTTGACACAGCGTTTGCAATGCCTGAAGTGATTCAGCGCTGAGGTGGTGCTCTGTTTCATACGCTGTCGGTAACAGCGCGCCTAGCAGCCTGTCGGTCTTTCCGTTGCACCGTGAGATACTGACCACCGTCATCGCCGAGCTGAGAAGATCGCCATGAGCCGCTTCATCCCTGTGGATCGCCAGACCGATTACCTGCTGCCGCCTTCGGTAGACGAGTGGTTGCCCGATGGTCACCTGGCGCGGTTCGTTGTCGATGTTGTCGAACAACTGGACCTCTCGACGTTGACCCGGCGTTACATGGGGCGGGGTTCCAAGGCACATCACCCGGCGGTGCTACTGAGCCTGCTGATCTACGGCTACGCCACCGGGGTGGTCTCCAGCCGCAAGATCGAGCGTGCCACCTATGACTCGGTGGCGTTCCGCTACCTGGCCGCCAATACCCATCCCGACCATGACACGCTGGCCACCTTTCGCCGCCGCTTTCTGCCGGAACTGGAACAGTTGTTCGTACAGGTGCTGCTGCTGGCCCGCGAGATGAAGCTGCTCAAGCTTGGCACCATCGCCCTGGACGGCACCAAGCTCAAGGCCAACGCCAGCAAGCACAAGGCGTTGTCGTATGGCCATGCCAAGAAGCTGGAGGCACAGTTCAGGGCAGAGGTGAAAGCGCTGACCGAGCGGGCCGAGTCGGCGGACAAGGAGGACGCGGCCGACGGCATGGATATCCCCGCCGAGATTGCCCGCCGTGAAGCCCGCCTGGCGGCCATCGCTGAGGCGAAGGCCAAGATCGAGGCGCGCGCCGAGGAGCGGGACGCCACCGAGCAAGCCGCCTATCAGGAAAAGGTGGCGCGGCGGGAGGCGCAGCGCAAGGCCGGCAAGAAGCCCCGTGGGCGTGACCCCGAACCGCCCACTGGTGGCCCGCGTGACAAGGATCAGATCAATTTCACCGACCCGCAGTCGCGCATCATGCCGGTCACCGGCAAGGGGTTTGATCAGTGCTACAACGCCCAAGCCGCGGTTGATACCGAGAGTCTGCTGGTGACCCATGTCCACGTCACGCAGGCGACCAATGACAAGCAGCAAGTCATGCCGCTACTGACGGCCTGGCAAGGTTACCCGGAAACGCTGGGAAAACCTGACCACCTGCTGGGTGATACCGGCTACTTCAGTGCCAGCAATATCCAGGCCTGCCATGACCATGGTATCGAACCGCTGTTGGCGATGAAGCGAGACGTCCATCACCTTCCGGTCTTTGAACGTTTCGCCGCGGATCCGCCTGCCCCGGAGAGCGAGGACCCCGTCGAACAGATGGCACACCGCTTGAAGACGCAGGCGGGCCGAGCGCTCTACGCATTGCGCAAACATACCGTGGAGCCGGTCTTCGGGATCATCAAACACGTGATGGGGTTCCGGCAGTTCTCGCTACGCGGACTGGATAAGGTCAGCGGCGAGTGGCGATTGGCCACCATGGCGTGGAATATCAAGCGGATGCACCGGTTGACGGCGGGCTGAGGGCTCGCCGCGCCCAACCGGCCAGCAGGCAAGGCGTCAGAACCGCCTTGCAGAAGCTGAGGGGCAGGTTAAGAGCCACACAACAGCACCAACACCAACACCAACACAGGGGGGGGTGAAGAACCCACGCCTCAGCTCATCCATTAACCTCAAGTCCGACAGACTGCTAGCAAAGACAAAGAAGAGAGCGGCTCGGACAGCGTGTCAGCATCCGCGGAGAGGACGATGACGACAAGAGGTGTCTCTAACGGTTGATGAGGCAGAGGCGTCCAATCGTGATCACTGAGCGGAAGATTCAGTGGAACAAGGCGCGTGGGTGACTGGGGGGACAGTCGTGCCCCACGGGTGACGCTCAAGCCGTGCTGCGTGGCCACTTGCGCCAGTGTGTCGAGTACGCCTGGGGATATTTGGGCGGGTAACACGCAGGCGAATTGCTGCTGGGTATTGCCTAGTAGCGCGATATCGAGCGTTAACTCGCCCGCACGAGACGCAGTCTTCATGCAGTAGCGGGTGATGGCATCCAGAATATCGGGCCGTTTAAGGCGAGCACTGATGACGCGGCTATGGTTGGTGAGGCAGTAACCGTTGGCGCTTTCTAATAGGTGTAAAGGCTCGGCGGGTAAGGCGGCGTCATGCACGCCTTTCGCCAATGGCGATAAGGCGCGCGCTAAATGCTCCGCGATAGCACCGCTAGGGGCCGTTAATAGCCACTGCCGCCCTGCAAAATAAAAGGTGGTGTGCCACGCGGTAGACGTTGGGCGCTCGGAATAGGCCTCGGGCTCGTCTGAAGTAGCCGTATGCAGTGTCAAGAGACCTTGCTGGTACCAAGGGGTTAATGTTGCCCATAGGTCGGACATCAGCTGCTCTTTTGCTATTTGCCCCCCGCTGGCGGCGATGAGGTGCACGATCATCTGCTCGATAGACTCGCCCTCGCTAGCCAGTAGCCACATCAAGGCAGCGCTATCATTTAACTGGTAGTAGAGGCCGCTTGGGTGGTGATACAGCGCCAGTTGGTCGCCTTCAATCAGCTCACTCACTCCGTGAGCACGAAACGCGATAGCTTGCTGAAGCTCAGGTTGTAGTGGTCAACTAATTCCGGACAGTAATTTAAGGTTTTCCTCAGCCACCACGGGAGGCAGGCCATCGTTAAACGAGTGAGGGCGCTGCTGGTTGTAGTAACCCATCAGATAGCTACTAACGTCTTTCCTGGCCTCAGGTAGATTTCGATATCCCCATGCCGGTATCCACTCTGATTTCAGGCTCCGGAACAGCCTTTCCATCGGCGAGTTGTCCCAGCAGTTGCCACGTCGGCTCATGCTTTGTTTCATTCGATAGCGCCAAAGTCTTTGGCGGAACTTGCGGCTTGCATACTGACTACCCTGATCGGAATGGAACATGACGCGCTTGGGCTGGCCACGTTGTTCCCAAGCGTGATCCAGTGCTTTCACAACAAGATCTGCATCCGGGCTGGACGACATGGCCCAGCCAACAACACGACGAGCATAAAGATCCAACACAACGGCCAGATAGCTCCAATGCTGGCCACTCCAGATATAAGTGATGTCACCACACCAGATCTGATTGGGCTGGTCTGGTGTAAATTTGCGACCAAGATGATTCGCAATATCCGGTCGCTCAACAGTCGCCTGCTTGTAGGCAGGAGGGCCTGGCTGCTTGCAGATCAACCCCATTTCGCTCATCAAACGCCGAACCTTGAAACGGCCGATGGTGACGCCTTCTTCGCTGAGCAGCCCCTTGACTGAGCGGCTGCCCGCTGAGCAGCGACTCTTCTTGAAAAGGCGGCTTACCTGAGCTTTTAAGGCCAGACGCTCAACATCCACACGGTGCCGCCGCTGGCGGTACTCGTAGTAACTGGAGCGGCTAATATCAAACGCGTTACAGACCATTTCAACAGGCATTTGCTCACTCAACTGGTCTATCAGCGCGTACGATTCATGTCGTCCGACATCAAGAGAGCGGTAGCCTTTTTTAGTATCTCTTTCTCCATCTCAAGCCGTTTGCAACGGGCTTCCAGTTCCTGAATCCGGCGCTGCTCGGGGGTTAAGGCTTTGCCCTTTGGGGTGATGCCTTCACGTTCATCTTTCAGCTGTTGTACCCAGCGTCGTAGAGCTGTCTCACCCACACCGAGCGACCGGCATGCTTCGAGAGTGGTGTAGCCTTGGTCCAACACCAGGCAAGCTGCTTCCTGCTTGAATTCAGGAGAAAAAGTACGTCGTTTGTTGGTCATCAGACACCTCGCTTCTGGTGGCAATATTACCACCTACGTTGGTGTCCGGTTTTATTGAACCACTACAGGTGAAGCCAGCTGGTAATCGGCGAGGCTGGGGAGTCCGATGAACGGTAAGTAATCCAGCGTGGCATCTAAGGTGGCCGCAGGATAGAGAGGCACAAACCCTCCTGACCGCTTGCGTTCAGCGGCCAGCGCTTCTGCGTCTATATAGGGAGGTGTCACCCGTGGGTAGAGCCCTACAAGGCTGAGCATATCGCACACTAGGGCGCCTTTCACCGCCACTTCGACGGTACCCCCATGCTCTGGTTTCGCGCAGATACCGAGCGACGGGCTTAAATTACACTCCAAAATCCACGGCTTCAGCTGATCATCCACCAAGCAGTCCAAGCCAATCAGCTCGTAACAGCCCATAGGGTCTGCGCCATCCTCTTGGGTGCGTAACCGCATGGTACCCGCTGCCGAGAGAGCCGTGAGCGTGGCAAGGTCCCGCAGCTGGTGAAACAGCACGTCATCATCATTCCCCTGATCGCGTAACCACTCTCGGTAGCGTTCCAGATCAATAAACTCGACAGGGATCTCAGCCTCGATATTCAAGGCATTGATATCTGGGTTGGTCAACTGACTAAAGGGGTTGTCGATGTCGTCGGGGTCCCAAGGCTCAGAGGCGAGCTTGGCAAAGCCCTGGTCATATAGGTACACCCGCAACGGATCGATACTGGCGATCAACATATAAAGACGCAGCACGTACTTGTGCCCGCGAATGGTATGCGGGTTCGCGACGTACTCTTGTACCAGCCAGTTGGGGGTGAGAGGGGCGGTGGTGGGGTCCTTGAGAACACGAACACCCTGACCTTTGGAAGCGTTGGTGGGCTTTAAAATCCAGTGTTTATGAGGGTTGGCCGAGGCATCTTCGATCAAGGCCGGGTAGTCGTGAGGCATTTCATAGGCACGCGGAAAAAAGTCTAGCCGCGCCACGGTCTCATGGTCATCCCCGAAGGCGTGACGCATGCGCTCGCGCAAGCCGCTCAGGCTTTCGTGCAAGCGGCTCTTGACGGTGAGCGCCGCATTACCAGGAATATGGTTCATTTTGCACGTGGGAGAGGTGTGCTGGAAAGCACGCTTCAAAGGCATGCCGGTTACCCAAGCAGCCTGCCAGTGGCATTCATCCCCTTCCTTCCACTGCTGAGCTTCTAAGGTGCGACGGAAAAAATGATCCTGCTCGGCATGGCGCTTACCGCTGAGCCAGAAGGTGGGCGCTGACTCAGACGCGCGTGGGGTGGAAGGCGGCATGGCAGTGCTCCTGTTGCATTGTGCTGATGTTCAGTGAGGCCACTTTCAAAATACTTACAGCGTCACGCAGATTATTTTCTTGTGCCCTTGGCGAGTGCCATATAGCCAAACTCTATTGTCAGCTTCTCTTTTTATAGCGCATGATAAGAGTATTGTACCAATCGTTCCTTCCTGGCAGAGGAGTTGTCTCCATGAAACGCAGCATTATCAGTGCCGTTGGTGTCTTCAGTGTGGTTGCCCAAGCTCAAGCGTTGGAAATGACACCCCTTGTAGATGCGCAGTGGTTAGATACCCACAAAGATGAACCATCCCTAGTGATTTTGGACGTTCGCTCCTCCATCGATAACGGCGGGGATGAAGATAGCTTTCGAGAAGCGCGCATACCGGGCAGCCGCTACACCAGCTATACCGATGATGGCTGGCGTGAAACCCGTGATAGCGTGGCGGGGTTGATGCCCGAGGTCGATGACCTGGAAGCATTGATTGGTCGCTTAGGAATCAGCAACGACAGCGACGTGGTGATTGTGCCAGCTGGCACAGGGCCGACGGACTTTGGCAGTGCAGCAAGGATTTACTGGACCTTGAAAGTATTAGGTCACGATGACGTGGCGATTTTGAACGGTGGCTTTGCAGGCTGGCAGCAGCAGGGCTATGACGTGGTTACCGGCGAGCCGGATGTCTTTGATTCGACCAACTTCGAAGCGTCGTTACGTGAGCAGTTAGTGGCCAGCACGGAAGAGGTAGAGGCAGCACGAGAAGAGCAGGCGCAGTTGGTAGACGCACGACCCTCTGACTATTTTTCTGGTGAGAATAAATCACCCGCCGCGCGAGTGGCAGGCACGATACCAGGGGCGCGAAGCCTACCGCACCAAAGCCACTTGAATGTACAAAACGGTGCTTACTATCTGGATGTTGATGGTCTGCAATCACGCATCAATGAAGCCGACCTCGACAGTCGTGAGCGCACCATTGCGTTTTGCAATACCGGACATTGGGCGGCGACCGACTGGTTCGTGCTCAGTGAAGTGGCCGGATTTGAGAATATCGCCATGTACGACGGCTCTATGGCCGCCTGGACCATCAGCGACTCCCGCCCGGTACAGCTTGCCCGTGAAGGCATTAAACAGGTACGTGAACTGCTTAATTAAGCTTTTTACCTCTATGCCCGTACGAACTCGTGCGGGCATTTTTATGAATTGGGCAGACAGGCTCAGAGCGAGCGGCACCGCCCGCATGATATATTAGGCGGCTAATCAGTTAGGCAGGCAGTGAGGTAGACACATGAGCGTTGGAAGACCGATGCAGCATCAACCAGAGGCGGCGTTAAGCGCTGCCATGCATTCGTTTTGGCGTTCGGGGTATCACCATACATCGCTGCGTGATTTGCTGGATGCCATGAAGATTTCCCGTAGCAGTCTCTACCATACCTACGGCAACAAAGAAGCGCTGTTCACTAAAGCGTTGTCCCGCTATCGGGAGCAGTTACTGGCACAGTTAACCACATCGCTCGCTCAAGAAGAGAGCGCCTGGTGCTTTATCGAACGCTTGCTGACACGCACCGCCGAGCAGGCCGAGAGCGAGCAAGCCGCCCTAGGCTGTCTGATTTTTAATTCGGCGACTGAACTGGGCAACAGCGAGACCGCAGAATCACAAGCAGCCAGACAGAGTGTGCAGGCGATTACCGCGTTTTTTGTCACGGTGATCGCACAAGCGCAGCAAGAAGGCTCTATTTCCGAAGAGTACGATGCACAAAGCTTGGCGTACTTTTTGACGCTCTCGATGTCAGGCTTACGGCTGCTGCTCAAAAGTGGCGCGACTCAACAACAAGCCAAATCACAAGTTGAACATGTGTTACGAGGCTTGGGTGGATAAGAGGGTGCACGTCCCTGTGCATGAAAACGTTCTGCTCAAATATGCGTGTCAGCAGCCAGTTGCTCGATGGAGTGGGCGACATGGCGGGCGTCCTGCAGAATCTTGTTCACGATGGCATCGATTTCGCTGACGCTGGATTGGCTGGCTTTGCCTTGTTGAATCACCTGTTGCATGGCTTGCGTCGTGCGCTCCACCAAATGGCTGTTCTCTTTCAAGACACGGGTGATCTGCTCGACGGCTTCTGAGGCTCCTTTGGCTAGCTGACGCACTTCATTGGCTACGACGGCAAACCCGCGACCTTGCTCCCCAGCTCTGGCGGCCTCTACGGCAGCGTTCAAAGAGAGCAGGTTGGTTTGGCTGGCAATGTTGGCAATCGATTCCGTGATCTTGTTGATGCTCTGTGATTGTTTGTGCAGTGCATCGATCAACTCTTGTGCCTGTGCCAACGTCTGGGCTGCCTGCTCAGAGCCTTTGACCATCTCATCCAGGTGGTCCAGGCTGTCCTTCGCGGTGCGCTCTATTTGCGAAGTGCTGCTTTGAGCGGAACTGATGGTACCCGACGTGGCATTGACCTTCTCGACCAAGGGGGTGATGTCGCTGGCAAACTTGACGACTTCTACGACGTTGCCATCGCTATCCTTGACGGGGTTATACGTGGCCTCTAACCAAATGCTATTGCCCTGCGCGGTTTTGCGCTCGAACCGGCCTTTGGTGAAGTGCCCTTGTGCTAAACGCGCCCAGAAATTGGGATGTTCACGATAAAAGTTGTCGTGGCAAAACATGCGGTGGTGTTGCCCCACATATTGATTGGCACGGTAGCCAATAGCCGCTTCGAAGTTTTCATTGGCCTCGAGTATTTCTCCTTGGGGAGTAAACTCGATGACGGCCATTGAGGCATTCAAGGCTTTCAATACGGCTTCCTGGCGCTGAGCCTTTTGATGTCTTGCGGTGACATCGTTGGCAATCTTGAGCACGCTCTTTACCGTGCCGCGATAGTTGGTGATCGGCACGTACATGGCTTCCAGCCACACTTCTTCACCGCTGTCTTTGAAACGCCGGAATCGCCCGGTGAAACTCTCCCCCGATGCCAGTGAACGCCAGAACTGCTGGTACGCTGGCTGTTGAGCGTCTGTAGGGTCACAAAAGATGCGATGGTGCTGCCCTTTGATCGCGCTCAACTGGCAATCCATGACCTTGAGAAACGCAGGGCTTGCATGTTTGATCATCCCCTCTGGCGTGAACAGAATGCAGGCGGTATGGCCGAGTAACGCATGATAGAGCGGTGCATTGAAAAAATGGGTATCCATATTTTCCTTCTCTATAGACTTTTAGCTTGCTTAAGAGAGGGCAAGGGGAGGCTCCTAAGCTAACCATGGCACAGCAACTGCTTTTGAGCTAATTTATATTAGCCGCATGCTGTCCTGTCATTCACTCATTGGTATGAGGTTATGTTTGACAATATAGCAGGGCTTGTCTCATATTTGTTCAATTATAAATGTTAAAAAAAGTGAATTGTTTTTCTATAAGTTGCTGATAAATAAAGATGGTGACGCTTTGCTTGAGGTTTATTCAAAATT
Organism: Halomonas sp. NyZ770; assembly: GCF_020616575.1. Classification (NCBI taxonomy): domain Bacteria; kingdom Pseudomonadati; phylum Pseudomonadota; class Gammaproteobacteria; order Oceanospirillales; family Halomonadaceae; genus Halomonas; species Halomonas sp. NyZ770. Next base: position 831,467 of record NZ_CP085143.1, read on the forward strand.
CGGTGGAAGACGCCAAGCCAAAGGGTCGCTAGTCTACGTTGGAAGCGGTAAGTGAAACGTATTGCGGGCCAGTGACACGAGGCGAGCATGCTAAATCAACGTTGGCAGCACATCAGTAAGTACAAGCTCACGCAGGAGAATGAGTCGGATGCTCTGGATCATCTGATTGCCTCCTTGGCAGACTTTTTCGAGTTCCCCGTTGCATTGATCTCGGTGCTTGGCCAGAAGCAGTGGTTTATCGCCAAAGTGGGGTTGGACGTGGATTTCACTTCCCTCGAGGATGCCTTCTGTCGCCACGTCGTTGAACTGCGCGCTCCGCTGGTCATCGAGGATGCCAGTCAGCATCCGGATTTTTGCGATAACCCCCTCGTGCTCTCCAGCCCGTATATTCGCTTTTATGCAGGTGTGCCATTGGTGGCGGGGGGGCGTGAGGTCGGCGCCGTGTGCCTGATCGATGATCGGCCCAATACGCTGACCGCCAAAGACCTCAAGTTTTTAGAATCGCTCAGCTTTTTCATCAGTGATTACATCCGTCTCATCGACAAGCAGCGCGCCAAGGTCAGCAGCGCAGATTTTTCATTGATGATCGAGGCCGCTGATGTTGGCGTCTGGGATTGGGAAATTCCCAATGACCATAATGTCTTCAATCAACGTTGGTGCGAGTTGCTAGGGCTTGAGCGCGATGAGGTGGATAGCCGGTCGTCTTTCTGGAAAGGCTTGGTACATAGTGACGACTATGCGCGGCTCAACAATGCCATACGTACCCATCTGGCAGATGAAAGCGCCGTCTTGAATGTGGAGTATCGGCTGCGCCATGCGGAGGGTCATTGGCTATGGGTCAACACTTATGGACGTACCGTGGCCAACGACAGTGCAGGCCGCCCACTGCGCATGACCTGCGTGATTCGTGATATCAGCGAAAAGAAACGTATCGAGCTGCGCGAGTACAAGCAGGTTCAACTGCTGAATTTCATGAATCGTGCGCAGAGCGTCTTCCTCCAGGAAAAAAACATTCGTTACTCCTGCGAGCTGGTGTTCGATGAATTGCTTGCCTTGGCAGAGAGCCAGTTCGGCCTGATTGGCCAAGTCGTGGAACAGGAAGGTCATGGCAAGACTTTGTTCATTCATGCGCTGACGAACATTAGCTGGAGTGAAGAAACCAATGAACAGTACCGTGCTTATCAGCGCGGCGAGCTGTTTTTCAATAATCTCGATAACCTGTTTGGCCACGTCGTGACGTCGGGTAACGTGGTCATGGCCAACCAGCCCAGACGCCACCATGCGTCACGGGGAACGCCGGCTGGCCATCCTCCCCTCAAGCGCTTTCTGGGCCTTCCTATCAAGATCGGTGACGAGACCGTCGGCATGATTGGACTGGCCAACAAGGAAGAAGATTATTCCGAAGAGGACGCGCTTTTCTTGCAGCCGCTTCTGGATACGTTAGGGGCTCTGTTCTACGCCTTGGAGGTCGAGCAGTCGCGACTCGATGCCGAGCGTAAGTTGCGCTATCTGGCTGAAACGGACGTGTTGACCAAACTGCCTAATCGGCGTGCTTTTATCGAACGTATCCAAGGGTTCTATGCCCATGATGCCAGCGTGGCCAGAAGCTTCTGCATTGCCGTCATCGATATCGACTATTTCAAGACGATCAACGATCAATATGGGCACCAGGTGGGCGATGAGGTGCTTCAAGAGGTCGCTTTCCGCCTTAGCAGTAGCGTGCGCTCCGATGATCTGGTCGCACGCTTGGGAGGAGAGGAATTTGGAGTAGGGATGTACGATACCAAAGAGGGCTGTTCGCTGGAGCATTTGCGCAAAGCGGTGGCCTTGACACCCATCGTGACCAGTGAAGGCCTGGTGAGCGTCACCGTCAGTATTGGAGCCTGTCAGGTGAATCCTGAAAGCGCCCCTGCACAGTGGGAAAGCGACCTGCGCAGCGCCGACCTTGCCCTGTATCGTGCAAAACGCGATGGCCGCAATCGAGTGAAGTGGCACATGCCCTCTTCGGTCATCAACCCTTGATGGGGCAGGCAGGGTCGATGGTCAGCAATAACCGTTTTTGACCCTCTTGGAGGGCGGGGCTTCGATGCACCAGGCCATGCTGTTCTGAACCTTCCCAGGCGCTGCCCTTGATCAAGGCAATATCGCCGGGTTCCAGCCGCTGTATGGCGTTCTCATCCAGCACGATATCGGGGCGGTCGGGGTGCGGGGCGCCCAAGCCTTGTCGGTTGACGGCATCATTGGGCAGCCACTCACTGCCCGGTCCTGAGTAGGTGCACACCAGTCGTACCCCCAGCTTGTCGCAGTGAAAGCGGGGGCACATGGCCGCCGTGAGCAGGCGCAGGCGAATACCGACGCTGTCGGTATCGAACAGGTAGGCAATGGCCTGGGCAATGGTCGCCACATCTTCCACTAGCGCATCGCCTGCCTCAGGGGAGGGCAGCTTGCGTTTCAGGTCGGCCATGAAGGCTTCTTCCGGCGCTCCCAGCCAGGCATAGTGCCAATCGCGGGTGGTCTGAGACTGTGCATTGGCGCTTACTGCCAGCTCGGCGGGCAGCTTGCGCTGAAAAATGGCAATATTGATAGGTGCTTCGAAAATCTGTGGCAGGACGCTGATGTCATGCCCTTGGGCGGCATGAGAGGGCAGAGGCTGGGTCGGCGTGGAGAGCAACGGCGTCATGATGGGCTCCTCGGTGAAATCTGTTTGTGCTCATGTTGATATGTTATAACATATTTTTCATAAGTGGCCACAGAGGGTAAGAGGCTTCCCTTAGGCCCCCGCCAAGACACGCACGAGGTTGCCATGCATGATACGACGCCGATCCCCGTCAACGTCCTGACGGGATTTTTGGGCAGTGGCAAGACCACGCTGCTCAATCGCTGGGTTCGCCAAGCCTCCATGCGCAATACGCTGGTGGTGATCAATGAGTTTGGGGAAATAGGGCTCGACCACCAGTTGCTGACCCATAGCGATGAGCAGGCGGTCGTCGAGATGAGCAGCGGCTGCCTGTGCTGTACGCTGCGGGGCGATTTGAGCCGAACCCTGCAACGGGCCCTCGACGCTCAGGCCGCAAAAGGCAAGCCTGCCCCTGAGCGTGTCGTGATCGAAACCACTGGCCTTGCGGATCCTGCCCCGCTATTGCAGCTCATGATGACGGACCATTGGCTGGCGCACCGCTTTCAGCTCGATAGCGTGATCTGCTGTATCGATGCCGCCAACGGTGATGCCACGTTGCGCACCCATCGAGAGTCTCAACGCCAAGTGGCCGTGGCCGATCGGCTATTGATCACCAAGACCGATCTGGTCGATGAACATCTTCTCTCGGCACTGGCCAATCAACTGGCCACGCTGAATCCGGCGGCTGAACAGTGGCAGGTGCTATCCGGCAACCTGAACCCTGAACTGCTGGTAGGCGCCGGGCTCTATCAGGCGGGTACAGGTCGATATCGCGTGGAAAGCTGGCTCAAGTCGGCGAGCTATCACACCACCTCGCTGGCCAGTGGGCAGCCTGAGGATTCTGGTGAGCAGCAGAGCCTTGCTCCTCTGGCGCCGCCCTCTGTGTCGGCGCATCACGACGATCAGATCAAGTCCTTCTGTTTCAGCGTAGAGGAGCGTATCAGGCCGGAAGCATTGGAGAACTGGCTGGATCTGCTGATGGCCATGATGGGCGACAGGATGCTGCGCATGAAAGCCATCGTGCATCTGCAAGGGCGAGACACACCGCTGGCGCTGCATGGCGTGCAGCATATCTTCCACCCACCGGCGTCGTTACCCGCTCACTGTGTCAGCGATCAGGTCTCCCGGTTCGTGTTCATTACCCATAACGTCTCTCCGGAGACGGTGCGTCAGCTATATACGTTTTTCAACGGGACGATACCATCCTCGTCGGATGACTTGGTGGCAGACTGAGGGTGATCACATTGCATACGGGGCTAGGCGCCAGTCCGAGACTCAAAAAAACGCTAATCTATTGACAGCTTGCTCTTCGAGGGAATATAAGTCCTCTACCACTCACTGCCTCAGGCTGCCATGCTCCTCTTATTGATCACCGCCACCTTGGCGATTGCCGTCTCTTTTCTTTGTTCAATACTAGAGGCTGCGCTTTTATCCATCACACCAAGTTACATTGCCAAGCAAAAAGATCATAAACCACGTTTGCATGCAGCGCTGGTAAAGTTAAAAGGCAACATAGATCGCCCGCTTGCCGCTATTTTGACGCTCAATACCATAGCGCATACCGTTGGAGCCACTGCCGTAGGGGCTCAGGCAGCCACCGTGTTTGGTGAAGCATCCATCGCCGTCGTCTCGGCAGTCATGACGCTACTGATCCTGGTGCTTTCTGAAATCATCCCTAAAACAATAGGCGCTACTTATTGGCGCAATATCGCACCTTTATTGCCTCGTTTGTTAAATATCATGATCGTTGGCTTGTTGCCTTTTATTTGGATGTCGGAGTTGATGACACGACGCTTGGGCAAGTCGGAACATGATGTCGATTTGCGCGACGAGATTAAAGTGTTGGCTAAAATAGGGCTGGAAGAAAAGGTACTGGATGCCGATGAGTCGCGTACAATTATCAATACGTTGAATTTGCATGATATTGCCGTGAGTCAAGCAATGACGCCTCGTACGGTCTGTGAAACCGTGCCGCCAAGTATGACCGTGCATGAATTCGACAAGAAACATGGAAAGTCTTCGTTTACTCGCTTTCCTGTCATGGATGGAGGTGAACTGGCGTTTGGCTATGTACATAAATCGGACATGTACCATGCTGATGATGCCAGCACGATGCGTGAACTCATGCACCCCATTGGCAGCGTTGATGTCACCAGTAACGTGGAGCAGGTCTTTACCTCAATGCTCAAGGATCACCTCCACATGCGTGTGATTTACGATGAGCATGGCACGTTCGTGGGTCTTATTACATTAGAAGACATCATCGAGACTATCCTGGGTCAGGATATTGTGGATGAGACAGACAGCGTTACCAACCTTCGCCACTTTGCAAAGCAGCGTTGGATCAAAAGAGCTAAGTGAGCGCGGGCATTTGTGTGCTTCCATCATGAACGCCGTTTACCTGCTTAGCTCAAAAAGTTCTATAGTGAAGGGCGGTAAAGTCATATAAGGTATGAAAATCGGATACCCTTACTTGAGGAGCCACCATGTCACTACGTATCAATGCCGTTGTACCTGACTTCGAAGCGGAAACCAGCCAGGGACCGATTCGCTTTCATGAATGGATAGGCGATAGCTGGGCGATTCTGTTTTCCCACCCCAAGGATTTCACTCCTGTCTGCACCACCGAGTTTGGCGCGGTGGCTACCCTGAGCGCTGAATGGGAAAAGCGTGGCACCAAGGTGATCGGGGTGTCTGTGGACGGTGTCGAGGATCACAAGCGCTGGGCGGGCGATATCGAGACCGTCAGCGGCAGTGCCGTGAGCTTCCCTATCATCGCCGATGAAGGGCTCAAGGTCTCCAAGCTGTTCGACATGCTGCCGGAAGACGCCTACTTGCCCGATGGCCGCACGCCTGCCGATAGCGCGACGGTGCGCTCGGTTTTCATCATTGGCCCGGACAAGCAGCTGAAGCTCTCGATGACCTACCCGATGACCGTCGGACGTAATTTTGCCGAGATCCTGCGCGCGCTGGATGCTCTGCAAACCACCGCCAAGCACGGCGTGGCCACGCCTGCGGATTGGAGTGTAGGGCAGGATGTCATCATTCCTCCCAGCGTTTCCAATGAAGCTGCTCAGCAGAAATTTGGTGAATTCGACGCGGTACTGCCGTACCTGCGTAAAACCAAACTGCGCTAAACCGTAGCACGCCCCGCCAGCCTGAGCTGGCGGGGTGGCTCAGCTCGCTTCGAGCGCGAGTCGCTCGATCGAGTGAGATACGCTTTGCGCTCCCTGCAATATCTCGTTAACGATCGCCTCGATCTCCTTCACGCTATTCTGGCTATTCTGGCCCTGTTCCACCACCTGCTGCATGGCCTGCGTCGTCCGGCTCACCAAGGCGTTGTTCTCCTTGAGCACCCGAGTGATTTCACTGACTGCATCGCTGGAGCCTTTGGCCAGTTGGCGCACCTCGTTGGCCACTACCGCAAAACCTCGCCCCTGTTCACCGGCACGTGCAGCCTCCACGGCGGCATTCAGCGACAGCAAATTGGTCTGACTGGCAATCCGCGCAATAGAGGCGGTAATGCTGTTGATCTGTGCTGCCTGCTGATTGAGCGCATTGATGAGCTGTTGTGCCTCTACCAGCGTCGAGGCAGCCTGCTGCGAGTCTGCGATCACCTTCTGCAGGTGTGAAAGCCCTTCTTGAGCAATGCGCTCGGTCTGGCTGGATGACGTTCTGGCGCTGCCGACGGTTGCCTTGGCGGCCTCGGTGGCAGTCATTTCTGCCGTGATGTCGGTGGCGAACTTGACCACTTTGACCACGCGTCCTTCGGCATCGAAGATGGGGTTGTAGGTCGCTTCCAGCCAGACCACCTGCCCTTGGGCATTGAGCCGGACGAACTTGCCCTGCTTGAACTCGCCGCGGGCCAGCTCTTGCCAGAAGTGGGGGTGCTGTTGATAAAACAGGGGCTCACAAAACAGGCGATGGTGTTCACCGCGAATGCGGCTCAGCGGATAGCCCATGGCCTGCTCGAAATTGTGGTTGGCTTCCAGAATGTAGCCATCAGGGGTGAACTCGATGACCGCCATGGAGCTGTCGAGCGCTGCCAGAATGGCCCGCTCTCGTGCCGCCCTCTGGTGTTTCTCGGTCACGTCGCTGGCCACCTTGAACACCTGCACCACCTTGCCACGGCGGTTCTTGATCGGCAGGTAAGTGGCTTCCAGCCAGACCTCTTCCCCTTGTGCATTTACCCGCCGAAAGCGCCCCTGCTGGCTTTTCCCCGAGGCCAGCGCTTGCCAGAAAGCCTGGTACTCCGGGCTGTTGGCATCTTCGGGAAAGCAGAACATTCGGTGGTGCTGCCCTTTAACCTGCGCCAGTGAATAACCTACCGTACTCAGAAACAAGTGGCTGGCATCTTGGATGACACCCTCAGGAGTAAAGTAGATACAAGCGGTATGTTGAGACAGCGCACTGCGCAGCTGGTCGGACTTCAGGGAGGTGAGCATGGCCGTAAAATTCCGGGAGCGTTATTGTAAACGCTCCTAGAATAGACCAGTTTCCTATAGAAAACACTGTTTTGTATCGTTATGGCACAAAATGTCACATTGGTAATGTCAGGTATCTATTTTAATAATTATCAATGATTGACCTGCTCCACCAAGGCTTGAGCGAAGGTCGCCGTCGTGCCGGTACCGCCCATGTCGGGCGTGACCATGTCACGGCGGGTTTCGAGCACCGCTCGGATGCCGTGGCGTATGGCGTCTCCTTTTTGCTGCATGCCCAAGTGGTCCAGCATTTGTGCTGCTGCCAGTAGCAGCGCACAGGGGTTGGCCATGTTCTTGCCGGCAATGTCCGGAGCAGAGCCGTGTACGGCTTCGAAGATAGCGGCTTTTTCACCGATGTTGGCGCCTGGGGCGAGCCCAAGCCCACCCACGAGCCCGGCGCACAGGTCCGAGAGAATGTCGCCAAACAGGTTGGTGGTTACCACTACATCGAACTGGTGCGGGTTCATGACCAGTTGCATGCAGGCGTTATCCACGATCATTTCCTGAAACTCGATTTCGGGATACTCGCTGGCGACTTCCCGGGCTACGTCCAGAAACAGACCGGAGCTGGTCTTGATGATGTTGGCCTTGTGGACAGCCGTCACTTTTTTACGGCCGTTCTGCTTGGCCAGCTCGAAGGCGTAACGCACGATACGTTCGGAGCCCTGGCGGGTCACCTTGATCACGGAAAGCCCGGTATTGCCGTCGTCCACCATTTCCTGGCCATCGGAGAGGTAGGCACCTTCGGTATTTTCCCGCACGGTGATCATGTCGATGCCATCGTAGCGTGAGCGCGTGCCAGGGAAACTGATGGCCGGGCGAACGTTGGCATAAAGGTCAAAATGACGGCGCAACTGAACGTTGATGGAGGAGAAGCCCTTGCCAATCGGCGTTGTCAGCGGCCCTTTCAGGGCGATACCGTGTTTCTCGATGGCATCCAGCGATGCTTGAGGCACCAGCGTGCCGTGCTTCTCGAGCGCGACCAGTCCTGCATCGATAAATTCATAGGTCAGCCCGCACTCCAGGGCCTCCAGCACCTTCAGGGTGGCGTCCATGATTTCGGGGCCGATGCCGTCGCCTTTGATCACTGCTACTGTCTGGCTCATGTGCGGATCCTCTCGTGAAGTGGTTGAAAAAGGATGAAGAACAGGCGGCAGGCCTGCCGATTGAGTGCCATGGTAAGCGATACTTAGGGAACGGGTCATCGTCTAAACGTCTAGGGTGGGTGGGTGCGAAAGCCCCTGTTTGCTGATAAAATGCCGCGCTCAAAGCGAGCCGGGCCCTCGGCGGCCTCTGCCTCGTCTGAAGCGACAAAAGACCAACAAGGTTTATCTTGCAATGAACGACACCATGGCAGCCATCCTTCTGCCGACATCAGGGTTGATGACTCCACCCTAGGTTTTCCTTCCTTTTCGGCGCCATGACGCTCCAAGCGTCATCTCGGTGCCATGGCATTCCGTTGCCGTTATTTGGCTATCGGCGCATTGGCGTCTTCGTTTGGTAGCCTTCCCCCAGCAAACTTTGACAACGCTATGCTCACTTGCTGCCTCTGTGCGGCCTTGATGTGCAATGTCTATAACTCTCAAACCATGGACTCCCTGAATGGCACTTTTCAGCAAGCAAGAGTGGTTCTCCAATATCAAAGGCGACACGCTCTCAGGTATTGTCGTCGCGCTGGCGCTAATTCCTGAAGCTATCGCATTTTCGATCATTGCTGGCGTCGACCCCAAGGTGGGGCTGTATGCCTCGTTCTGTATTGCCGTCATCATCGCCTTTACCGGTGGCCGCCCAGGCATGATTTCTGCCGCCACTGGAGCGATGGCGCTGCTGATGGTGACGTTGGTGAGAGAGCATGGCCTGGAGTATCTGCTGGCGGCCACGCTATTGACGGGCGTATTGCAGATCATCGCGGGCTACCTGAAGCTGGCGGAGCTGATGCGCTTCGTTTCGCGCTCGGTGGTCACCGGGTTTGTGAACGCGCTGGCGATTCTGATTTTCATGGCCCAGCTGCCGGAGCTCACCAACGTGACCTGGCATGTTTACGCCATGACGGCGGCCGGGCTGGGCATCATCTATCTGTTCCCCTATTTACCGGTGGTGGGTAAGTCGATTCCGTCACCGCTGGTGTGCATCGTGGTATTGACCGTGGTGTACATGGTCAGCGGTATGGAGATTCGCAGCGTCGGCGATATGGGTGAGCTGCCGGATACGCTGCCCATTTTCCTGTGGCCGAACGTGCCGCTGACTCTTGAAACGCTGATGATCATTTTCCCTTATGCGGTCATGCTGGCGGTCGTGGGACTGCTGGAATCGATGATGACGGCCACGATCGTGGATGACCTCACCGACACTTCCAGCGATAAGAATTGCGAGTGTAAAGGCCAGGGCGCCGCCAACATTGGTGCCGGACTGATGGGCGGTATGGCGGGCTGTGCCATGATTGGCCAATCGGTGATCAACATCAAATCCGGTGGTCGCACGCGCTTATCCACCCTCATCGCGGGCATATTGCTGCTGCTGATGGTGGTCTTCATGGCGGAGTGGGTCTCGCAAATTCCCATGGCGGCGCTGGTGGCGGTCATGATCATGGTGTCGATTGGCACTTTTAACTGGGCGTCGGTACGTGATTTCAAAAAACACCCCATGAGCACCAATGTCGTCATGCTGGCAACGGTGGTAGTCACCGTAGGTACACACAATCTGGCCATTGGCGTGTTTGTTGGGGTGCTGCTGGCGGCGCTTTTCTTTGCCAACAAGGTTGGCAATATCATGTACGTTGGCTCGACAGACGTCATGTCTGGCAACGTGCGTGAATATCAGGTGGTGGGACAGGTGTTCTTTGCTTCCGCCGATCGTTTCTCCGCTGCCTTCGACGTCAAAGAGCGTCTCGATAAAGTGATCATTGATCTATCTAGAGCACATTTCTGGGATGTGACGGCCGTTCAGGCGCTGGATAGAGTCATCATCAAGTTCCGTCGTGCAGGTGCGGAAGTGGAGCTCATAGGGCTGAACGATGCCAGTGCCACCGTGGTGGATCGCTATGCAGTGCACAACGACCCGATAGCAGTGGAAAAGCTGATGGGTAGCCACTGAGTATCTCGTTCAGCGATGGCGTGCATGGGCGTCAGGCAGTAGCTTGCCTGGCACCCAGCGAAGGTAGCCCACCATGCCGAACAGCTCGACGAGGGATTGAAAGACGATCACGACCACGGCAGCTTGCCAGCCGTTGGGCAGAGTGAGGGCGATTGGCAGCATCACAAAGGAGTTGCGTGTGCCAAAGCTGAAGGCCAGGGTGCGTGCGCTGCGGGTCGGGAGTGAGAAAAGTCGTCCTAACGCTCGGCCCAAGAGCCCCGCCAGCAGGAGATAGCCGCTAAACAGAAGCCCTAATGGCAGCAACCATTGGGTCAGCGCCACCACGCTGGCCACTTGCGACGCCGCGATGATGAACACGACGACCGCCAGCAGTGGTACCGGGCAGTATCCCATGGCTTGCGTGATGCGTTGAGCCTTTGCTGAGCGCTCCGCCAGACGCTCCGTCAGCCAGGCAAGCAGCAGTGGGGTGGCGATCAGCCCCACAAAGGCGCTGATCAGTGCTGTGGATAGGGCGATGTTCAGCCACTCTATGCCCAATAGCCACCATAAATAGACGGGGAGGGCGATCATTTGTATCAGGAGCAGTATCGGCGTGGCGGCAATGGCGCGGCCCGTATCGCCTTTGCCCAGATGAGTAAAGGTGATGAACCAGTCGGTGCAAGGCACCAACAGCACTAGCAGTACGCCAGCCAATAGGGCGGGCGGCAGGGGCAGCCATAAAGCTGCCAAGCCTGCGGCGGCAGGAATCACGATGAAGTTGCCCACCAGCAGTGCTGCAATGAAACGTTTGTCCTGAAGGCCTTGGCGAATGGCGAGCAGGGGGATTTGGGTAAAGGTGGTGTAGAGCAGCGCACCCAGTAACGGCCAAAGCAATGGCTCCAGCACGGCCATGCGTTCGGGAGCCCATAGTCCTGCGCTTATGCCCAAGCCAATGCCAAACAGATACAGCCAGCACTGCTGTCGTTCCAGGATATCTTTCATTCGGCCGCAGGCGATGAGGCAAGCGCCCAGCGCTCTCCGGCCCAGGCGGCCAGCAGCCATAGCGGGACGCTGACCAGCACGTAGAGCGGTGCCAGCCACCACTGGGGCTGTTGGGCGAGGTAGAGCGTTTCCAGGCTGAACAGGGAAAAGGTGGTGAAGCCTCCACAAAAGCCTGCCACCAGCAGAGGTTGGTGGCGTGCCAGCGCGCGGTGGGGAAAGCGCGAGGTGGTGGCCGCCAGCCAGCCGATCAGCAGCGAGCCCACGATATTGACCAGTAGCGTGCCCCAGGGGAAATAGCTGCCAAACGCTGCCAGGGATGCCAGTGATACCCCGTAACGCAGCAGGCTGCCCACGGCGCTGCCGAGCCCAACGGCCAGATAGGCGTTCATGACAACCCCCCGCCCAGCCACCAGCCCAGGGTGGCCATCAAGAGCCCCAAACCTAACGTACTGGCAACGTTGAGTGCCGCCCGAGCGGCTTGGCCAGACTGGTAAAGCTCCAGGGTTTGCAGGCTGAAGGAGGAGACGGTGGTATAGCCGCCCAGCAGGCCGATGATGGCGAAGGCCCAGGTGGGGTCGTGATGCTGCAGGCCGTAATGTGCCAGCAGCCAGCCCGCCAAGAGCGCGCCGCTGGCATTGACGATGAGCGTGCCCCAGGGGAAGACTTTGCCTAGCCGTTTCGCGGCTGCATTGGACACGGCAAAGCGGCCCATGCCGCCAAGCGCGCCTCCCAGGGCAATCAAAAAGAGACTGGCCATGCCAGTGTCCATGGTGGCCTCGTGCGGAAAGCAGAATCAAGGCCGGAAAGTGTAGCATGTTCGGCAAGGCCCTGAGGGCGGGCCTTGCTCACTTTCATGCCTCAATCTTCATATCTCAGCCGTCATGTCTCAACCGGCGAAGATCAAGCGGTGGCCATGGAGGAGTGCTCGACGGGGGCCTCGCTGGATGCCGCCGTGCTGGCCATGTTGATGCCTGACAGTACAGCCTTGAGCGAGGCACTCACCGTGTCGCTGTCCTCTGCCACGGCACATACCCGTTGGCCGTCGATATTCAGCTGCACGAAGGCAATGGCATTGGCCTCGCTGCTGCCCCCCAGTGAGTGCTCGCTGTAGTCCAGAATGGCCACGTGGCTGCCGGTATGCTGTTTCCAGGCGTCGGTGAACGATGACATGGCTCCGTTGCCCGTGCCGGAAAGGCGCAGCGTTTCAGTGCCGTGCCACAGGGTGATGTCGATGCCTTCCTGATGGCCTTTGGAAAGCCGGTAATCCGCCAGGGAGAGCGGGGCATCCAGGGCAAACTGATCGAACATCACCTGGCGGACCATGGCGCTGGAAAGCTCGCTGTTGCGCCGCTCGCTCTCTTTCTGCACGTGGGGGGCCAGTGCCAGCATCATCCAGCGGGGCAGGTGAATGCCGTAGTCGCGCTCCAGCAAAAAGGCCATGCCGCCTTTGCCTGACTGGCTGTTGACCCGGATCACTGCCTGGTAGTCGCGGCCGATGTCATGGGGGTCGATGGGCAGATAGGCCACTTGCCACGGCTCATCCGGCTTCTGATGCTTGAGTGATTTACGAATGGCATCCTGATGGCTGCCGGAAAACGCGGTGTAGACCATCTCGCCCACCCAGGGGTGGCGGGGGTGAACGGCAATGCCGGTGCACTCATGCACGACCTGGATGATCTCATCGGGATTGGAGAGGTCCAGCGCCGGGTCGATGCCCTGACTGTACAGGTTCATGGCCAGCGTCACGATATCCATGTTGCCGGTACGCTCGCCGTTGCCCAGCAGCGTGCCCTCGACGCGATCGGCACCGGCCAGCAGGGCCAGCTCGGCAGAAGCCACTGCGCCGCCCCGGTCATTATGGGTGTGTACCGAAATGATCACGCTATCCCGACGGCTGATATGCTGGCAGAAGTACTCGATCTGGTCGGCGTGGTGGTGCGGGCCGGCCACTTCCACGGTGGTGGGCAGGTTGAGAATGCACGGGTTGTCCGGCGTGGGCTGCCACACATCCATGACCGCTTCGCAAATGGCCAGTGAAAAATCGATCTCCGTGCTGGAGAAGCTTTCAGGGGAGTACTGGAAACGCCAATCGACGTCGGGGTACTGCGCGGCATGGGTCTTGACCCAGGTGGCGCCCTGAACGGCGATGTCGGTAATACCGTCGCGGTCCATCTCGAAGACCCGTTCGCGCTGAATGGTCGACGTGGAGTTGTACAGGTGGATGATGGCGCGCTTGACGCCCACCAGCGAGGCAAACGTTTTCTCGATCAAATGCTCTCGGCACTGCACCAGCACCGCAATGGTGACGTCATCGGGAATCTGGTCCTCTTCGATCAACCAGCGCACGAAGTCGTAATCCGGCTGGCTGGCGGAGGGAAAGCCGACCATCACTTCCTTGATACCGACCTTGATGATCTGGTGCCAAAAGCGCTGCTTCTGCTCGACGGTCATCGGCTCCAGTAGCGCCTGGTTGCCATCGCGCAGGTCCTCGCTCACCCAGATGGGAGCGTGGGTCAGTTCCCGGTCGGGCCACTGGCGATTGAACGCGGGTACCCGCGGGGCAGGGCGATACTTGCGATGATCGAAAGCAGACATGGTGAGTTTCCTGAAAGCATGAGGTTGTTTGAGGCGGCCGCTTGTGGCGTGAGCCGCGTGCCAGGCCTCCGGGTAAGAGGCCCTGGGAGCAGCTGCTTTTGGCAGCCATGCTAGTGTAACCAGAATGCCGCGAAAGGTTATTGCGAAAATAGGCCAGTGGGCAGAAAAAGTGGCAGAATATGGCGGGTTTATGGATTTCATTAGTAGAGGCTGTCGAGCATGTCGGTGACTCCCCTGACGCTGGATCGTTATGACCGTCGTATCCTGGATATCCTTCAGCAGGAAGGGCGCATCAGTAACCAGGAACTGGCCGAACGCATAGGCCTCTCGCCATCCCCCTGCCTGCGCCGGGTTCGGGCGCTGGAAACCCATGGGCTGATTACTCAGTACCGGGCCGTGGTGGACGCTCGGCCGCTGGGCTATCAGCTGATGGCGCTGCTGCATATTTCCATGGATCAACACACCCCCGAGCGCTTCGATAACTTCGAGCGCCACGTGCGCGACATCCCCAACGTGGTGGAGTGCTTGATCATCACGGGTCAAGCCGCCGACTTTCAGCTCAAGATTCTGGTCAAGGACATGGATGACTACCAGCATCTGCTGCTGCATGTCATCAATCGGATCGAAGGGGTCACGGGGGCGCATACCAGCTTTGTGTTGCGCCGTGTCTTCGAGCACCGCCCGGTACCTACCTGAGACGGGCTGTTCGATATGACCGGTCAGTTCGATATGACATAGGCAGTGGCTTGCTGGCGGTTTACACTGCTTTTTTTAATCGATACAGGAGATTGAACCATGAGTATTCGGCGTCATGATACAAAAGCCCGCATGAGCCGTGCCGTGATTCATGGCGGCGTGGCGTATCTGTGTGGCCAGGTGGCGGGGCCAGAGGCGCGCCATGGCGATATCAAGGAGCAGACCGAGAGCATGCTGGCGCGGGTGGATGCGCTATTGAAGGAGATCGGCTCCAGCCGCGAGCAGTTGCTCAGTGCGACGATCTACCTCAAGGAGGGCAGCGATTTTGCGGCCATGAACGAGGTTTGGGATGCCTGGGTACCGGAAGGCCATGCACCGGCACGCACCTGCGTGTGTGCACCGATGCCTGCCGATGAGTTGAAAGTCGAGATTACCGTGACCACGGCGGTAGATGCGTAGTCGCCGCGTTACTTGATGGGCTTTTCGGCCGGAAAGCGGGTATCGCGCAGGCTGTCCTTGATCTTCTTCAGGTGCGGCAAGAAATCTTCGCCGCGCCTGAGGGTGACCCCCGTGGCCAGCGCATCGATCAGGGTGAGCTGAATCATTCGGGAGGTCATGGGCATGTAGTGGTCGGTATCTTCGGGGGTGGCGACTTCCAGGGTCGCGGTGCACTCCCGTGAGAGCGGAGAGTCGGGGGCGGTAATCCCCAGCACCACGGCGCCTGCTTCGCGGGCTACCTTGGCGATATCGACCAGTTCCCGCGTGCGGCCCGTGTAGGAAATGATCACCACCACATCGCCCGTATGGCAGGCGGCAGCCACCATGCGTTGCATCAGCACATCCACATATGCCATGACCGGCAAGTTGAAGCGGAAGAACTTGTGCTGCGCATCCTGGGCCACGGCGCCGGAGGCACCCAACCCGAAAAAGTGAATCTGCTTGGCCTGGGTCAGGTAATCCACCATGCGCTCGACGGCGGCCATGTCCACCTCGCGCTGGGCTTCGTCCAGGGCGGCAATGGTGGCTCCGAAAATCTTGTGCGTGTACTGAGTGGCCGTATCGCCGGGCTCGACGGCACGGGTCACGTAAGGCGTTCCGCCGGCCAGGCTCTGCGCCAGCTTGATCTTGAAATCGGGATAACCCTTGGCGCCGAAGTTGCGGCAAAACCGGTTCACGGTAGGCTCGCTGACGCTGGCCGCCTGAGCGAGGCTGGCAATGCTCAGGCTGGTGGCGGCTGCCGGGTCGTCGAGGATCACGTTCGCCACCTTGCGCTCCGAACGATTCAGCTCTTCGAGACGTTCCCTTAGGCGGTCTAGCAGGTCATGCGCCATTGACTGACTCCGTGGCAGGCGTTGAGGGTAAACGAGGCGTCCACTGGCTGCACCAGTGATAAAACTCATCTGCAGGCAGTGGACGAGCATAGTAATACCCTTGCGCCGCTTCGCAACCTATCGAACGCAAATAGTCGGCCTGGGCAGCCGTTTCGATGCCCTCGGCGACGACGTCACAGCCCACCGCATGGGCCAGTTGGGTGATGGTCAAGGCCAGGTGACGATCCACGGCGTCCTTTTCCAGATCCATGACGAAGGCCCGGTCAATTTTCAGCGTCGAGAAAGGCAGGGTCTTCACATAAGCGAGGGATGAGTGGCCGGTGCCAAAATCATCGATGGCCACGGCAATATTCACATCCGCCAACTGGGCCAACTGGATACGTGCGTTATCCAGGTCGCTGAGCAGGCCAGACTCGGTCACTTCGAGCGCAAAAAAGCGTGCCGGAATCCCGTGCCGGGCGAGTCGCGCCAGCAGCGCCTCGGCAAAATCCTTGCGTGCCAATTGGCGCGCAGCCACGTTGACGGCGATATGGAAGTCATCGTCCAGCAGGCCCTGCTGCCGCCACTGGGCAATATGGCGCATGGCCTCTTCCAGCACCCATTCGCCAATCGACAGAATATCGCCACTGGCCTCGGCCAGGGGAATGAAATCGCCAGGCGAGACATGCCCCAACTCGGGATGGTGCCAGCGCAACAGCGCTTCGGCGCCCAGCACCCGCTGGGTGGCCAGCGACAGCTTGGGTTGAAAAGCCAACGACATCTCGCCACGCTGGGTCGCCCCGCGAATGGCCTGCTGCAGGTGCAGGCGGTGGCGCTGCTGGGTTTCCAGCGTTTCGTTGTAGCTTTGAATGCGCAGCGAGCCTGACTGGGGTAGCGCCAGAGCAGCCTTGTGCACCAGCCGTTCGCTGTCGAACGGGCCCTGCGCCCAACTGATGCCAATGCGCGCATTGAGCGGCAGCAGCAGGTCTCCCACTGCCTGATCCTGATCGAAACAGCTCAGCAGCTTGGATGCCAGCTGGCGCAGTGCCTTGAGGTCGTTGCTATCGGCAATGACCAGCAGTTCACTGCCGCCCCATACGCCCAGGGTGCAGCGTTCACATAGTTGGGCGTGGAGCCGATGGCTGATATGCACCATGAGCTGGTCGGCAACGCTGTAGCCGTGCAGGCGTACCACATCGTCGAGATGATCCAGAGCGATGAACAGCAGGCCAGTGTCGTCGCCTGCCTTGGCGGCTTCCTGCAGCGTCTGGGTCAGTGCTCGCCGATTGGGCAACTGAGTAATGGGGTCGGTGCGCGACTGGCGGTCCAGCTCTTCGGTGCGTTTGGCCACCATCTGTTCGAGGGTCTCGGCCTGTTTGTCGCGCACCTGATAGCGGTGTTCCACATCCAGCGTGTTGCGAATGCGCTGGAGCACCTCGTCATGCTTGAAGGGCTTGGTGAGAAAGTCACGGACCCCCATGCTCAGCGCTTTATGGCGTGTTTCGTCATCGATCTGGGCGGTCAGTACGATGACTGGCGGCATCTGAGCCCCGAAGTGCGCCTGCAGCTGTGACATGACCCCATAGCCATCCAGGTAGGGCATCCGAATATCCAGCAGGATCAGGTCGGGCAACTGCTGTTGGCACAGGCCCAGCACCTGGCGAGGGTCGCTGATTCCCTGCACGTGGTCGAAACCGTGATCGTCCAGCAGGTCCAGCAGCAGCTCGACGTTGATGCTGTTGTCGTCGACGATGAGTAAGCGCTTGCTCATCAGGGTCATGTGGCCATCCTTGGAGAGTGGGCGGGGGCGACAGCCAGATAGTGGCTCAGGGTCGCGGAGAGCTTGTCGAGGTCGATGGGCTTGGTCAGGTAGTCGGCAAAGCCAGCCTCGAGGCCTCGGGCAATGTCCCGTTCCATGGCGTTGGCCGACAGGGCAATGACGGGAAGATGCTTGAGCTGCTCATCGTGGCGAATGATCTCCAGCGCTCGATAACCGCTCATGCCTGGCAGGTTGATGTCGATCAATACCAGGTCGGGCGGCGAGTAGCGCATGATTTCAAGCCCCAGCTCGGCGCTGGACACGGTTTGCAGCTGGACGTGTGGGTAGTCGTCCACGATATCTTCCATGAGCTTCTGGTTGGTGGGGTTATCCTCGATATAGAGCAGGCGGTAGCTGCTCTGTGAGGCAGTGTCTCCCAACGTTGCCGACACCGCCGAGGAAGGCTCGGCGGTGTTTTTTTCTGCCATGGGCAAGGTAAACCAGAAGGTTGAGCCACGTTCGGGTTGGCTGTCCACGCCAATGGCCCCCCCCATTCGCTCCACCAGCTCACGGGTAATGGCCAGGCCGATGCCCGTCCCTTCGATGACGCCGTGCTCCTCATCCAGACGATTGAAGGGTTCGAACAACTCTTCCAAACGTTCGGCAGGGATGCCTTTGCCAGTATCGGTCACGCTGACGCGCAGCATCGGTGCCTGTGGCACCACCTCCAGGGTGATACTGCCCTGAGGGCGATTGTATTTGATGGCATTGGAGAGCAGGTTCAGCAGGACCTGTTTGGTGCGGGTGTAATCCGCCTGCACGACCCAGCTCGAGTCGAGGATCGGGCGCTGAAAGTGAATGCCTGCGGCTTCGATGCTGGCTTCCAGTGTACTGGCAGCATCTTCCAGCAAGCGATCGAGGGCAATGGTCTCGATGGACAGGCTCATGTGCCCAGATTCGATCTTGGCCAGGTCCAGCACCTCATTGATCAGGCTCAGCAGGTGCTGGCCACTCTTCTCGATTTGGCCTACCTGCCGCTGCTGCTTTTCGCTCAGCGGGTCTCGTCGACCTTTGGCCAGCAACTGGGCAAAGCCGATGATGGCATTCAGTGGCGTGCGCAGCTCATGGCTCATCGAAGAGAGGAAGTCGCTCTTGGCTCGGTTGGCTTTTTCAGCCTGGTCACGGGCCGTGGCCAGATCCAGAGCGACCTGTTCGCGTTCGGCCATTTGCCGATAAAGATTGATCAGCAGGGCACAGGTATCCGTGAAGGGCTGCAGCCAGTTGAGTAGCGACTGGTCCAGCGGTTGTCTGCTGTTGGCGATGGCGAACATGCCAATCAACTGGTCGCCACTGAAAATGGGCGCACCCAGGTAGTTGTCCAGCCGCGGGTGACCGGGAGGGAAGCCGCCCCGCTTGTTGTGCCCATAGACGTCATCGGTGATGACCGTTTCGCCATGGGCGTACACCCGCCCAAGCAGCGAGTCCGGATTGGTCAGGGTCATGTCGCCACTGCGCAGCATTTCCATCAGGTGGCGCGACTCGTCGTTCCAGGACAGATCGGTGATGGCGTGGATCTTCAAGGCACTGGTGGTGTCCGTGGGGAGCACTTCGCCGATCAGGGCGTAGTCACTGTCGGTCAGCTCGCGCAGTGCCTCCATCAGGAACGTCCACAGCTGCTCGCCGGACATCAGCGCCTGATAGTCGGTGATACCCTGATGCAACACCTTGAGCAGGCTCTGCTCCTTGTGCATGCGCTTGGTGGCGGCATGCACATCCGTCAAGTTGGTCAGGATGCCCAGAAACTCGACGATTTCCCCCTTTTCATCGGCAATGGCATTGACCGCGAGATGCACCGGTACGGTGTGGCCCTGCTGGTGCAGTGCGTCGACTTCCCGGCCACGGCCAATCACCCTGGGGTCGCCTCCGGCCAGAAAGTGGGCCAGGAAACCGTCATGTTGGTCACGGATGGACGCGGGTGTCAGCATGGAAACGTTGCGCCCTACCACTTCATGATGGGCATAGCCCAGCATGCTGAGCGCGTAGGGGTTGATGCTCAGAACCTTGCCTGAGCGGTCGATGCGGACGATGCCCGTGGCGCTACCATTGAACAGTGTCTGGTAGCGCAGATTCGTCTGGGAGAGGTGGTAGCGCATCTGATGCTGACGCAGCAGCTCATCGACCTGGCCTGCCAGCTGTTCGAGTAGCCGGCGGTCACGGTCGGAAAATGGGCGTGGCTCGGGGCCGATCAGGCACAGCGTGCCCACGACCATCCCTTGAGCAGGCCGGAGAGGGTGGCCCGCATAAAAGCGTATGTGGGGAGCCCCGGTGACCAGCGGATTATCGAAAAAGCGTTCGTCCTCGTGAGTATCTTCCACCACCAACGGTGCATCTGCCGCCACGGCGTGGGCGCAGAACGACACTTCACGGTTGGTTTCACAGGCATCGAGCCCTTTACGCGCCTTGAACCACTGCCGGTCACGGTCCACCAGCGACACCAGCGACGTGGGTACGTCGAACAGCTCGCAGGCCAGCTGCGTCAGGCGTGCAAAGCCTTCGTCGTCTGCAGTGTCGAGAACGTGTAACCCATGCAGGGCAGCCAGGCGCTGAGATTCATTGTCTGGTAAGTCGGCCGCGTGCATGGCATTTCCTGAGTGTGTGAGCGTATGCAATCAAAGCATATTAGATAAATATCGGGCGTTGGCCTGTAATCTTTAGCCGAGCCTGAGCAATTTCAGCAGCCAGCGGCGATAAGGCGGTCGCAGCCAGCGGCTGTTGGCGCGTTTGGCTTGATAAAACATTCCCCGCATATGGCTGAAACGCTCGAAGCCGTGGCGGCCATGATAAGCCCCCATGCCGCTTTCACCGACCCCCCCGAAGGGAAGCGAAGGCACGGCGTGGTGCAGCAATGTTTCGTTGAACACCAGCGCGCCCGAGCGAGTGCCCTCACGCAGTAGCTGCTGCAATCCTTTGTCATGGGTAAAAGCATAGAGCACCAGCGGCGCTGGGCGAGCGTTGATGAAGCGCAGCGCGTCCTTATGGTGCTGTACGCTGATGATCGGCAAGGCACGGCCAAAGATCTCCTCTTGCATCAGAGGAAGCCCCTGATGGGGGTCGATCACCAGCGCGGGAGCATGCGAGCCGTGATCGATCACGCGGCAACCTTGATCACGCGCTTGCTCGATCAGGCGCTCACTGCGTGTGGCGAAGTGTTCACTGACATGGCCGGTGGCTTCCTTGGCGGTGGGGCGCTGCTGGCGTATGGCCCGCTCCAGTGCCTTGATCAGCGCTTCCAGGCGGCTGGCCTCTACAAGAACATAATCGGGAGCAAGGCAGGTTTGGCCATTGTTGAATCCTTTGCCGAACACGATGGCCTCGGCAGCGCTCTCCATATCCACATCGCTGGCGACCAGCGCAGGCGACTTGCCGCCCAGCTCCAGCGTCACTGGGGTCAAGTTGGTCGCAGCGGCGGCTGCGACCAGGCGGCCCACTCTGCTCGAACCGGTAAAGACCAGGTGGTCGAAAGGCAGCGCGCTGAAGTCGGCGGCCACGTCCTCGCCTCCCTCGATCACCGCGAACTCGTCATCGGTAAAGTATTGCGGCACCAGCTTGGCCAGCAGCGCGCTGGTATGCGGCGCCTGCTCGCTGGGTTTGAGGAGCACGGTATTACCCGCAGCCAGCGCATCCACGGTGGGCATCAGCGCCAGGCACCAAGGGTAGTTCCAGGCGGACATGACGCCCACCACGCCCAGCGGCTGGGGCGAGATGCGTGCACGGGCTGGCCACAGCCGCCAAGGCATGGTGGCGGCTTGCGGGCGCATCCAGTGCCACAAGTGCAGGCGGGCGTGGCGAATGGCGTGCAGCACCGAGCTGATCTCGGCCAAGCGAATTTCCACTTCACTGCGCTGACCAAAATCCGCTTGAATTGCCTGGATGATCGCCCGTTGATGGCGCCGTGTCATGAGTGCCAAGCGTGCCAGACGCTCGCGCCGAATGGCGAGGGTCGGGTAGGGCGCAGTGGCGGCGGTTTCCCGCTGCGCGGTCAGTAGGGTCTTGAGATCACGCTTCATGGCCACTCCTTGGAATCGTTCGACATTGACCATACTGGCAGGTTATAGAGGGGGAAACCCTCGACGCCAGACATTGACAATTGTTCACATCGTTAATGGTAAAGTAAGCCATCCACGGCGTCTGCCCGTGCCCTGGGAGTTGTCATGCCTTCTCTGTCGTTGACCATTCTACCTGCCATCGAGGCTGTTTCGGCAAGCCAGTGGGATGCATTGGCTGCGCCGGGTCAGCCGTTCATGCGTCATGCGTTTCTCCAGGCGCTGGAGCAAAGCGGCTCGGTCAGTGCTGCCACGGGATGGCAGCCCAGTCATCTATGCGTCTGGCAAGGGCAGCAGCTCGTCGGGGCGCTGCCGCTGTATCGCAAATACCACTCCTACGGTGAATACGTGTTCGACTGGGGCTGGGCCGACGCGCTGGAACGGGCAGGGGGGCAGTATTACCCCAAGGCGCTGAGTGCGGTGCCGTTTACCCCCGTGCCTGGGCCACGCACTCTGATCGCCGAGGAGGCACCTGCTGCTGAGGTATACGCCTGTCTGGCCCAGGGCATCGAGCAGCTGTGTGAATCCCGGGGGCTCTCCAGCTGGCATCTGCTGTTTGCCCATGAGCAGGAGGTGGGCGCCTGGCAACGCCAGTGGCCGCAGCTCATCACTCGTGAAGGCGTACAGTTTCAGTGGCATGACCAGGGGTTTGGGGATTTCGAAGGCTTTCTGGCCTCGCTGGCCTCCAAGCGCCGCAAGATGATCAAACGTGAGCGCCGATTGGTGGCCGAACAGGGGATTACCCTGACGCGTTTGGTGGGCAGTGAGATCAGTGACGCAGACATGGCGCACTTCTACCGCTGCTACACCATTACCTACCATGAGCGTGGTCGCCCACCGTATTTGAATCACGCCTTTTTCGAGCGCCTGCGTCATACCATGACCGAGTCGCTGGTGCTGATCCAGGCCCGGTTGGAAGACCGCCCGGTGGCAGCGGCGCTCTGTTTTCAGGATGCCACGACCCTCTATGGCCGTTACTGGGGAAGCGAAGTGGTCGCAGACTGCCTGCACTTCGAAGCTTGCTACTATCAAGGCATTGAATACTGCCTGGAAGCCGGGTTGACGCTGTTCGACCCCGGCACGCAGGGAGAGCACAAACTGGTGCGTGGCTTTGCCCCGCAGCGCGTGCGTTCGCTGCACTACATCGTTCACCCCGGGTTGGCTGCCGGAGTAGGGCAGTTTTGCCAGCAGGAAGCCGAGCATGTTCAGGCGTATCGGCAGGCGGCCAGCCAGTCTTTACCCTATAAGTCGCCTCTGGCGTCGCAGGACCCTGCGGCTTGATGGCATAATGCGCGCCGCTCTGGCTTTTATACAGGAACACTCTCATGCACAGATGGCTCTTGGTGATACTGCTGGCAGTGCTTGGCCTGATGCAGTATCAACTGTGGCTGGGCAACGGCGGCTGGCGCGACCTTCAGCGGGTCGAAGAGCGTGTGGCTGAACAGGAGGCGGCCAATCAGCCCCTGCGCGAGCGTAACGCCCGACTGGCGGCCGAGGTCACGGATTTGAAAACCGGGCTGGCCGCCATCGAAGAGCGTGCACGCAGCGATATGGGCATGGTGCGTTCCGACGAGCAATTTTTCTGGGTGCCTGGTGTCGCCATCGAAAACGAGCTGCTGGGGATTCATGCGGGGTTGATCGCCCAGCCTGGGGTCATTCCACCGCGTGAGCGCGAAGGCGGTGAGCCATGAGTGAAACGCTCTGGCTGGTGGTGCCTGCCGCAGGGCAGGGCAAGCGCATGGGGGCTGATCGGCCCAAGCAGTATTTGTCGCTCGATGGGCAGCCGATCCTGGCCCATACCCTGGCCAGGCTAGCCCAGGCTTTTCCCGAGGCCCATCTGGTGCTTTGCCTCGATCGCGACGACGGCTGGTTCGACCCGCATAGCGTACCGTTCAAGCGCTGGCAGCGGGTCGATGGCGGCCAGGAGCGCATGCATAGTGTGCTCAACGCGCTGCGTGCCATTCCCGCTCGTGCGGATGACATCGTCATGGTGCATGACGTGGCGCGCCCCTGTATCACCCAGCAGGACTTGCTGGCGCTGCATGCGGCCATCCAGAGCCACTCGGCCGGTGCGCTGTTGGCCATGCCGGTGGCCGACACCATGAAGCGTGACCGAGGTGATCAGTGCAGCCTGCGCACCGAACCCCGCGACGGGCTGTGGCATGCGCTGACTCCGCAAGGCTTTCGTTATGCGCTGCTGGTGCGCGCCCTGGAGCAGGCTGTACAGCACGGTACGCTGGTCACCGACGAAGCCTCTGCCGTCGAAGCATTGGGAGAGGCCCCGCGGCTGGTCAACGGTCGTCGCGACAACCTGAAAGTGACCCACCCCGGCGATCTGGCGCTGGCGGGCGCCATCTTACACACTCAACAAGCCGCCGCGTCGATGGCGGATAACGGCAACAGGAGCGCCTAATGCGAATTGGCCATGGATTTGACGTGCATCGCTTTGGACCCGGCGACCATCTCATGATTGGAGGCGTCGCGCTGCCCTTCGAGCAGGGGTTCGTGGCGCACTCCGATGGTGATGTGCTGCTGCATGCCATCAGCGATGCGCTGCTGGGTGCCTGCGCGCTGGGCGATATCGGCCATCATTTCCCGGATACCGACCCCGCCTGGAAAGGCGCCGATAGCCGTGGCTTGCTGCGTCACGTCATGTCGCTGGTGCGCCATGCCGGCTACGAGGTGGGCAATCTCGATGCCACTTTGATGGCGCAGGCCCCTAAAATGGCGCCTCATATCCAGGCCATGCGAACCGTCATTGCCCAGGATCTGGAAATCGCCCTGGGCCAGGTGAACGTCAAGGCCACCACCACCGAACGGCTGGGCTTTACCGGCCGGGGTGAAGGTATCGCCGCCGAGGCAGTAGTGCTGCTGACCCCGCGAGCGTCAGCGGATGCTTGAACTTCCTGATTGGCAGCGCAGCCTGACGGCCGATTTCGGCCCGCCCGCCCCAGGCCACTACCGCACCGCGCCGGAAGATTTTCGGGTCGACGAGCAGCTCGACTTCATCCCCGAAGGGCAGGGCGAGCATCTCTGGCTGCGGGTGGAGAAGCGCAACCTGACCACGCTGGAGGTGGTCAGACAGCTCAGCCGACTATGCAGCGTGGGACAGCGCGACATCGGCTACTCAGGAATGAAAGACCGGGTCGCCGTCACGCGGCAGTGGCTCAGCGTACATCTGCCGGGGCGCCAAGCGCCTGAAGGGCTGGCAGGTGCCCTGGCCGAGCTGGGCATTCAGGTGCTGGAGCAGGCGCGCCACCCGCGCAAGCTGAAGCGCGGCGTGCACCGCACCAACCATTTTCAACTGCGGCTCAGTGGCGACGCCGTGCAGCGGGAAGACTTTACCCCGCGCTGGGAAGCACTGTGCCGTCAAGGCGTCCCCAACTATTTTGGCCATCAGCGCTTTGGCGCGGGTGCCCGCAACTTGCAGCGAGCCCAGGCGGTGCTGGCCAAGGGCTGGCGCAAACGCGATGACCGCCAGGGCATGATGCTCTCCACCGCCCGCAGCTTTCTGTTCAACGAATTGCTCAGCGTGCGCTTGCAGGAGGGCAGTTGGTGCTGCCCGTTGGCAGGCGACACGCTGATGCTGGAAGGCACCCAGAGCGTGTTTGCCGTCGATTCAGTGGATAAGGCGCTGATCGAGCGGGCCGCCGCGATGGACCTTCACCCCACCGGGGTATTGTGGGGCGTTGGTGAATTGGCGCAGGGGGCGGCGGCGAAGTATGAAACTCTGCTTCGACAGCGGCATCCAGCGCTGTGTGAAGGGCTTGAAAAAAGTGGCGTCAAGCGAGCCCAGCGGGCCCTGCGCGCCTGCCTGATATCACCCAGCATCACCCATGAAGACAACGCTGTGCTACTCTCGTTTGCCCTGCCGCGAGGCAGCTTTGCCACGGCGGTGATCGGCGAGTTGATCGACCACCCCGACACCGCCTGATGCACGTGTAAGGAGACCGACATGCGGCGACTGCTGCTTTCCAATGACGATGGCGTTCACGCCCCCGGCCTGAAGGCGCTGCATGATGCGCTCACGGCCCATGCGCACCTGCGCGTGGTTGCCCCTGACCGCGATCGTAGCGGGGCCAGCAATTCGCTGACACTGTCTCGGCCGCTGTCGCTGACCGCACTGGACAGCGGTTTCTATAGCGTCGATGGCACCCCGGCCGACTGCGTCTATCTGGGCGTGAACGGGCTGTGGGACGAACGGCCAGACCTGGTCATCTCCGGCATCAATCATGGCAGCAACCTGGGCGATGACGTGCTCTACTCCGGGACGGTAGCCGCCGCCATGGAGGGCCGTAACCTGGGCATGACGGCCATCGCCATGTCGCTGTGCGGCACCCAGCACTTCGCTACGGCCGCGCACGTGGCGGCCAGTCTGGTGGGGGCCGCCGACCGCCTTTCGTTGCCGCCGCGTACGCTGCTCAACGTCAACGTACCTGATCTGCCCTGGGAAGCCATCAAAGGCTTCAAGGTGACCCGCTTGGGGTATCGTGGTCCTGCCGAGAAGCCCGTTCCGGTACAAGACCCCCGTGGTCGCACGCGCTACTGGATTGCCCCCGTGGCGGCCAACGCCGATGATGGCGAGGATACCGATTTTGCGGCGGTCGAGGCGGGCTATGTCTCGATCACCCCGTTGCAAACTGACCTGACGCGCCATCCGGCGCGCCGCGATGTACAGGACTGGTTGGATGCCTTTGCCTGATCTATCCCCCGGCGAGTTGAGAGGTCGTGGCATGACTTCTCAGCGCACCCGAGATCGCATGATCGAACGCCTGCAGCAGCAGGGTGTGCATGATGCGCGGGTGCTGGAGGTGATGGCCCGTGAGCCACGTCATTTGTTCGTGGACGAAGCGCTGGCACACCGCGCCTATGAAGACACCGCACTGCCGATTGGTTTTGGGCAGACCCTGTCGCAACCCTTGACTGTGGCGCGCATGACCGAGCTGGTCTTGAAGGCATCGCCTCGGCGTGTTCTGGAAGTCGGGACGGGCTCCGGCTATCAAACGTTGATTCTGTCTCGCCTGGTCGACACCCTTTACTCCGTCGAGCGCATCCACGCGCTGCACGAGCGTGCCGCCGAACGACTATGGCGGCTGGATGCCCCGGCGACGCTGGCCGTGGCCGATGGGGGCGAAGGGTGGCCGGAAGCCGCCCCTTTCGATGTGATTTTGCTCACTGCCTGTGCGCAAACGCTGCCTCAGGTACTGCTCGAGCAGTTGACGCCAGAAGGCGTATTGATTGCGCCGCTGGAAGAGTCCGACGGCAGCCAGTGGCTGACTCAGGTCAAGCGCATTGGCTGTGCATTTGAAAAGCGCCGGCTCGAACCCGTGCGCTTTGTTCCCCTGTTGCAAGGAGTCGTGGATTGAAGCGTCGAACGATAGGACTGTTTTTCAAAGGCGCTGGCATGGGAGCCGCCGATGCCGTTCCCGGGGTGTCCGGTGGCACCATTGCGTTCATTACCGGTATTTATGAAGAACTGATCAACACCATCAAGCAATTTGGCCCCAGCGCCCTGGGGGCCTGGCGGCACGGCGGGCTGCGTGGGCTTTATGTCCATCTCAATCTGGCTTTCCTGATGCCTCTGCTGGCCGGTGTCGCCATCAGCCTGTTCAGTGTCGCGCACTTGGCGCTGTGGCTCATGGAGGCCCATCCACTGCTGCTGCAAGGCTTCTTTTTCGGGCTGGTGGCGGCCTCGGGGCTGGTCGTCGGGCAGGCGGGCGAGCGCTGGAAAATAGCCTATCTGCTGCCGCTCACCCTGGGGTTGCTGCTGGCTCAACTGCTGCCGGGCATGATGCCCCTGGTGTTGATGATCGGTAATGAAGCGATGGTCGTGGTGGTCGCAGGCGCCATCGCCATCAGCGCCATGCTGCTGCCGGGCGTGTCGGGGAGTTTTCTATTGCTCACCATGGGCCTCTACGGCACCATCATGGGCGCGATTCGCAGCTTCGATCTGGGTATCATCATCCTGTTCGGCATGGGTTGCCTGCTGGGACTCGCCCTGTCCTCACGGCTACTGTCATGGCTATTGAAACGCTATCATGGGGCAACCTTGCAGCTGTTGCTGGGGTTCATCGTCGGTTCGTTGCCGGTTCTCTGGCCCTGGCGCGAGCTGTTACGCTACCAGCTGGGCTCGGATGGACAAATGATACCGCTGGCCTATCGCTATCTGTTACCCAGCGACTACGCCGTGCTGACCGGCGAGTCCGCGCAGGTCGCTGGTGTCGTATCGTTGATGGTCTTTGGAGCACTGCTGGTCGTATTATTGAATCGTCGCGCAGTGACGCATTCCTCACGCTCAACAACCCCGAGCCATTGAGCGGAAATCGAATCATCGAGTGTGAGCGCACGGCATTGAAAAGGAGTAGGGATTGCATGCGTAAGGTTTTTATCGTGTCGGTGTTGGCGCTGGCGATCAGCGGCTGTGCCAACCAACAGCAGGGTGCGCCACAGGTACGCGATTTGAGTGAAGCCCGTCGCGTGGTTGAAAATACCCCTCAGTACACCGTCAAGGCAGGCGATACCCTGTACGGTATTGCTTGGCAGCACAACCTGGATTACCGCCAGTTGGCGGCCTTGAACAACATCAGCCCGCCTTATCAGATCCAGCCGGGGCAGACCATCGCCCTGCGCGAAGGCGCGGGTGCCAGCACGGCACCCAGCCAGGCGCCTGCCACGGCTTCCCGTGGCGTAGTGGCTACCGGGCTGCAGCCCCAGGCCACGGCCGTTGCCAGTAATGAGCAGGAGCTGGACTGGCTGCTGCCCGATGAGAGCGCCATCGAGCGTAACCAGCGCTTGACGGCCGAACCCCGCGCCGTGGAAGCCGCGCAGCAGGTGGCTGCCAATACGCCCCCGCCTGCCTCGCCAGAGCCGCCCGAGTCGGTCGCTGCTGAGCCGCCCTCGGCACCTGCCGTCGAGCCCGAGCCCGAACCGGCTCCAGAGCCTGCGCCCGCAGCGACGCCAGAGCCAACGCCTGCGGCACAACCCGCCCAGGCCGCTCGCCAGGATCGTTCGTCGCGCACCTTCACGCCTGTCGATAACGTCGACTGGCGCTGGCCCACCGATGGTCGAGTGACCGGCGAGTTTGGCCAAGGCGGCAGTATCACCGCCGGGATTGATATCGCGGGGCAAAAGGGGCAACCTGTGCGTGCAGCAGGACCTGGCATCGTGGTGTACGCGGGCAGCGGTGTGCGCGGCTACGGTAACCTGATATTGTTGAAGCACAACGATCAATATCTCAGCGCCTATGCACACAACGACAGTTTGAGTGTCAAAGAGAATGATGTCGTCGAGGCGGGTGAGGTCATTGCCACCATGGGCGATAGCGACGCCGATAGCGTCAAGCTGCATTTTGAGGTGCGCCGCGATGGCCAGCCACAGAATCCGCTCGACTATTTGCCAGCTCGCTAGGCATCATGCTCTGAAGGTAACGTATTAGCTCGATCAAGGTAACCCGGACAGCTAACTAAGGCGTCATATAACAATAAGGTGCACGCGCACAGGAAGTGCGACCACCCTGACTTTTTCGAATGGCGGATAGGCGAGACAACGGGGGTATGACCATGAGTATGCTGGAGAAGGACCTACAGGAGATCGACCTCGACGAGGTTGAGGAGGCGCTGGACGAGGCTGATGACGATGCCACGGCTGAGGAGGAAGAGTTCGAGAAAGCGCTTGGTCGAGACGATCGCCAATCCACTCAGAGTCTGGATGCTACCCAGATCTACCTCAATGAAATCGGCTTTTCGCCGCTATTGACGCCGGAAGAAGAGGTCTATTACGGACGTCTGGCGCGCAAGGGTGATGCCTTGGGGCGCTCGCGGATGATCGAGTCCAACCTGCGGTTGGTGGTCAAGATTGCCCGACGCTATTTGAATCGAGGTTTGACGCTGCTGGATTTGATCGAAGAGGGCAACCTCGGGCTGATCCGCGCGGTGGAAAAGTTCGACCCCGAGCGGGGTTTTCGCTTCTCCACTTATGCCACCTGGTGGATTCGGCAAACCATCGAACGCGCTTTGATGAACCAGACGCGCACCATTCGTCTGCCGATTCATGTGGTCAAGGAGCTGAACATCTATCTGCGTGCCGCCCGTGAGTTGACCCAGAAGCTCGACCACGAAGCCACCGCAGAAGAGATTGCCGAGCATCTCGACAAGCCGGTCGAGACCGTCAAGAAGATGCTGGGGCTCAACGAACGTGTTTCCTCGGTGGACTACCCAATGGGCGGCGAGAGCGACAAGCCACTCATCGATACCCTCACCGACGATGATGTGCTGGGTCCGGAAGCATGCCTGGTGGATGGAGACGTGCGCGAGCATGTCGACCACTGGCTGGACGAGCTCAGCGAGAAACAGCGCGAGGTGGTGGTGCGTCGCTTTGGCCTGCGTGGGCATGAAGCCGCCACGCTGGAGGAAGTGGGTGCCGAAATCGGTCTGACCCGCGAGCGTGTTCGTCAGATCCAGGTAGAAGCGTTAAAGAAGTTGCGACGCTCGCTGGAAAAACAGGGGCTTTCTCTGGATTCGATTTTCGAGGCGTAGCCTCGTCGAAGCCACTTGGCCCGGCCAGCACGTTCGACATGCTAGTCTACAGCGCACCGAGCATTTCACTCGGTGCGCTGTTTTTGATAGCCAGCCTGTCTGGCAATCGGGTAACGCCCGCTAAACCCATATCCGTTCGCTAGCCGTGCGGATTATCAGCACCGCGCTGTCGTACGAGCGCTCTGATAAGTGAGATAGCCATGCGCCCGTTAGTGGCCTATATTGACCTGGACGCGCTGCGTCACAATTACCAGCTGGCCTGCCGCTGCGCGCCTCAGAGCCGCTCGGTCGCCGTCATCAAGGCCGATGCCTATGGCCACGGTGCGCTGGCCTGTGCCAACGCCCTGGAAGCCGAGGTGCCTGCGTTTGCGGTGGCCTGTATCGAAGAAGCACTGAGCCTGCGTGAAGGCGGTATCAAGGCCCCTATCATCCTGTTGGAAGGTATCTTTACCGCTGACGAGCTGGCGCTGGTCGACCATCATGGCCTGTGGATCAGCGTGCACAGCCATTGGCAGGTAGAGGCGCTTTTGTCCTATGCCCCGCAGCGGCCGATTCCCGTCTGGTTGAAGGTCGATTCCGGCATGCACCGGCTGGGATTCTCTCCCCAGGAGGCGCCTGCGGTATGGCAGCGTCTGCACAGTGCCCCACAGGTCACGGCGCTGCACCTGATGAGCCACTTCGCCAACGCCGATGCCCAGGATGCCAGCTACTTCGAACACCAGATGGGCGTCTTGCAGGCCCTGGCGGCAACGCTGAAAGCACCGCTTTGCCTGGCCAATTCACCTGCCACCCTGGCTCGGCCAGCCGCCCATGGCGACTGGAATCGGCCGGGTATCATGCTGTATGGCAGTGACCCCCTGGAAGTGGCCAGCGAGCTGACCCGCCAGCTGCGCCCGGTGATGACGCTGCGCTCGGAAATCATCGCCCTGCGTGAGCTGGCCGTCGGCGAACCAGTGGGCTACAGCGGACGCTGGAAGGCCCCACGCCCCTCGAAAATTGCCGTCGTCGCCGCAGGGTATGGGGATGGCTATGATCGCCATGCCGTGGATGGCACGCCGGTACTGGTCAACGGCCAGCGCTGCCCCATCGCCGGTAAAGTCTCCATGGACATGCTCACGGTGGATGTCACCGAGGTGCCCGACGCCGCCATCGGTAGCGAAGTCGTGCTGTGGGGGCGCGCTACCCAGGGCAGCGTGCTGTCGGTGGACGAAGTGGCCCGCCACTGCGATACCATCAGCTATACCTTGCTGACCGGCGTGCTGCCCAGAGCGCCTCGGCAGTACCATGGTGCCAACGTCTAAACGGTTATTCGTATGTCGAAATCTTATCCGCGCTCCTTTGCGCACCCCCGCTACTGGCCTACCTGGCTGGCCATTGGTGCCATGTACGTGGCGGCCTGGTTACCTTGGCGGGTCAAGCTTTGGGTAGGCAAGATGATAGGCCTGCTGGCGTGGCGGCTTGCCAAGCGTCGGCGGCACATCACGGCCACCAATCTGGCGCTCTGCTTTCCCGAGAAAAGCGCCGAGCAGCAGCGCCAGCTGGTCAAGGAAACCTTCATTGCCAACGGTATCGGGCTGGTGGAAACCGCCACCGGCTGGTGTCGCGATGCCGAAGGCCTGCGTCATCGCGTGGCCTATCATGGCCAGGAGCACCTGGCCCATGCCAAAGCTCAGGGCAAGGGCGTGCTGGTGGTCGGTATTCACTTCTCGACGCTGGATCTGGGTGGCGCGCTGCACTCGCTGTTTTTCCCGGCGGACGTGGTCTATCGCCCCCATAACAACCCGCTGTTCGAACGCTTCATGACCCGGGCACGCTCGCGCATTTTCGGCCAGGCCATCGACCGTCACGACCTGCGTGGCGTGGTGCGGCGGATCAAGGCGGGGCATATCGTATGGTACTCCCCGGACCAGGATTTCGGTCGCGATGTCAGCGTCTTCGCTCCGCTGTTTGGTCAGCAGGCGGCCACCATTCGCCTGACGGCCAAGATCGCCCGCATGACCGGAGCGCCGGTGGTACCGCTGATGTTTCACCGCAATCCGGACAACCGTACCTACACCATCGAATGTCTGCCCGCCTTCGAAGGCTTCCCCAGCGGCGACGAAGTGGCCGATGCCACCCGAGTGAACGAATTCATCGAAC
This sequence comes from Halomonas sp. NyZ770, assembly GCF_020616575.1. Classification (NCBI taxonomy): domain Bacteria; kingdom Pseudomonadati; phylum Pseudomonadota; class Gammaproteobacteria; order Oceanospirillales; family Halomonadaceae; genus Halomonas; species Halomonas sp. NyZ770. The sequence continues at coordinate 863,838 of NZ_CP085143.1, forward strand.
GGGCCATTCGCAAGCACCCCGAGCAGTACCTGTGGCTGCACCGGCGCTTCAAGACGCGCCCTGAAGGCGACGCCGGGTTTTACTAGCGCGGCCTGGGTTTGGCGCACTGAACGAGCATGAAAAAAGCCGCCCGAAAGGGCGGCTTTGCGTTGTGCTGAAGGAATCTTTTGCCCGCAACCTCAGTCGAGATTGCGCGAGTAGAAGATTTCCAGCATCTCTTTGCGCAGACGGCCTTCGATATCGCGGGCTTCTTCGAAGGTGATGTCGCGGCGCGACGTGCCGAACAGGTAGTTGTCCAGCTCGAAGTCCTTGAGCAGCATCTTGGTGTGGAACATGTTTTCCTGATACACGTTCACATCGATCATCTGGTAGGCCTGCTTGGTATCTTCTGCCAGATAGTCCTGAATCGAGGTGATGTCGTGATCGATGAACAGCTTCTTGCCATCGACGTCACGGGTGAAACCGCGCACGCGGTAGTCCATGGTGACGATGTCGGAGTCGAAGCTGTGGATCAGGTAGTTCAACGCTTTCAATGGGCTGATATGCCCACAGGTGGATACATCGATATCCAGACGGAAGGTGCTGATGCCGTTGTCGGGGTGCGACTCGGGGTAGCTGTGTACCGTCACATGGCTTTTGTCCAAGTGGGCCACGACCGTTTCCGGCAGCGGGCCAGGTCCTGGCTCGGTTTGCCCTGGCGTCGGGTCATCCAGCTCGTGCTCGGCAATCAGAATGGTCACACTCGCGCCATGCGGCTCATAATCCTGACGCGAGATGTTCAGTACATGAGCGCCAATGATGTTGGTGACGTCTTTCAGGATCTGCGTCAAACGTTCGGCGTTGTAAAGCTCATCGATATAGTCGATATAAGCCGCACGCTGCTCTTCGGTTTTGGCGTAACAGATGTCGTAAATATTGAAGCTCAAAGAGCTGGTCAGGTTGTTGAACCCGTGGAGTCGGAGATTATCTGACACTTCCGAACCTCCCTATGGCAGATGAGGACACCCCGACGAGCCAGCGCCGGAACCGATAAACACTTGTCACCGTGCTAACGCAGCCGCCGTGAAGACGACCCCGCACTACGCAGTAAAGGGAAAAACAAGCGGGCGTATTATGCCCGCCCAGGGCGTGGCTTGCATCCAGCCACGCCATTTTTTTTGATGCTGCAGCGTCACCCGCGTGGCCAGCCGACCCATGACGGCTCAAGCTTCGCGGATCTCATAGGAGTGAGTGATGTCGACACCGCCTTTGACCAGCATGATCGAGGCGCTGCAGTACTTCTCGGCCGACAGCTCCACGGCACGCTGGACCTGCTTCTCTTTCAGGCCGCGACCAGTGACCACGAAGTGGACATGGATCTTGGTGAAGACGGCGGGGACTTCATCGGCGCGCTCGGCATCCAGCTCGGCCACGCAGTCGGTGACCTCTGCCCGTGCCTTGTCGAGAATGTTGAGAATATCAAAAGCGGTACAGCTGCCCATGCCCATCAGCAGCATTTCCATTGGGCGAGGCCCCGTATTTCGGCCACCGTGGTCAGGCGGGCCGTCGATCACAACGCTGTGCCCGCTGCCAGATTCCGCCACGAACTGGCGTCCATCGGTCCATGTTACCCGTGCTTTCACGTTGCTCTCCTCATGCTGGCGACGAAAGGTAGGTCGCGCAGCATAACATTTCCAGGCGCAGACGCACGGCTTCTCTCCATGTCGCCTGCACGTCCTCTATCGCAAACCCGTCAGGCAAGGTGTCGTTCCAGCACCGCCAGACGCTCTGGCGTACCCACGTCTACCCAGTGGCCAGCGAAATGCTCGCCCGAGACACGCCCTTCGGCCATGGCCTGACGCAGCAGCGGCGCCAGGGCAAACGCCCCTGGCGGCTCGCTGGCCACCAGAGCGGGGCGCAGCAGGCTGATGCCCGCAAAGGTCAGGCGTGGCGCTCCAGCGCTCGCCACCCGGCCCTGATGCAGCGCGAAGTCGCCGTCAGGGTGTTGCACCGGGTTGTCCACCAGCACCAGATGCGCCAGATCCTCGGCGGCCAGCGCGGCAGCATCCGGCAGGTAGTCGCACCACACATCCCCGTTGATCAACAGAAAAGGAGATTCTCCCAACAGCGGCAGCGCCTGGCGAATACCGCCGCCGGTTTCCAGCGGAGATGGCTCGTGGCTCCACTGGATGGATACCTGATAGGCGCTGCCGTCGCCCAGGGCGGCCATGATCTGCTCGGCACGATAGCTGACATTGATGACCAACTCATGAATGCCTGCCTGCCGCAGGCGCTCGATGTGATGCACGATCAGCGGCTTGCCCGCGACGGGCAGCAGCGGCTTGGGGCAGTGGTCGGTAAGCGGGCGCATGCGCTTGCCAAGGCCTGCAGCCAGGATCATGGCCTTCATGTGCTCTGCTCCGCCAGGCGCTGCATGATGGCGGGGCGCAGCTCGCTGCTGACCCACTTGGCAAACCCCTGATGGGCAGGCAGGGCTGCCAGGCTGTCTTCCAGGTGAGCGAGGAAGTGGGGTAGGCGGGCCAGGTAGCCCTGCTTGGCGTCGCGTAGCGTCAATCGGCAGAAGATGCCCAGTACCTTGAGCGAACGCTGGGCCGCCATGGCATGGCACTGGGCCAGAAATTCCGCTTCCGAGGTAGTGCGGGGCAGTCGTCCCTCCTGGCGAGCCTGCTGGTAGAATAGCGATACCAGCTCGGCAAACTGGCTGGCGCTGAAACGACAGTAACGCCCCCGCAGCAGCGAGATCAGGTCGTAGCTGAGCGGACCAGCCACGGCATCCTGAAAGTCGATCATCGTCAGTTGCTGATCCTGGCACATGAGGTTCATGGCATCGAAGTCCCGATGTACGCTGACCACGGGCTGTGCCAGCGCGCTATGGATCAACGCCTGACGCAGCGCGGGCCACGACTCGGGGGCGGCCAGCCCTAGCCAACGTTCCAGGCACCATTCGGGGAACAGGTCGAGTTCACGCCCCAGCAGCGCCTCATCGTAGGCGGGTAGCGCCGCAGGGTCGGCACGATTCTGCAACTGAGCGATCAGCGCCATCGCTTCCAGGTGGCGCTGACGGGTGCTGTCAGGGTCCGTGAAGGTGTCCTGAAGCGGGGTGTCGCCCAGATCCTCCAGCAGCAGGAATCCTTCGTCGAGGTCGCTGGCATAGATGCAGGGGACCGCTAGCCCGGCGGCATGCCAGCGTTTGCCGATGGCCACGAAAGGCGCCGAGTCCTCTTGGGCGGGCGGCGCGTCCATGACGATGCGTGTGCTGCCATCGGGGAGCGTGAGGCGAAAATAGCGCCGAAAACTGGCGTCGCCGCCCGCCGGTGCCAATTGAATATGCGCGGGCGCGAGGCCATGATGCTGCGCTGCCCACTGGGTGAGGGCGTCGATCCTGGAAGAGGACATGCAAGCTCCTTGCTGGTCGGGCATGATGCGGGCTGTATAATACCGATTCTGGATGCCAAGGATAACGAACATGGGCAAGCGAATCTCGCGCACCACTCCGGTTGCGCAAACGCTGTTGGGCAGTGTGCTCGCCGGTGCCTCGCTGTCAGCGGTGGCTCAGGGCCAGCCGCTGTCGGCTGACGCGCTGGACTGGCAGCCCTGGGGGCAGGACGAAGCACGTCAACAGCTGTGTCGTGGGCGCTATGTGATGCCCGACTATCGTTTGTCCGCGCAAGAGAACCCGGAAACGCTCTCGGTGGAAACCGATGAAGCGGATTATGCCGCGGATGGCGAAGCGTTGCTGCGCGGCGATGTGGTCTTGCGTCGTGGCAATACCGAACTGCAGGCCGATCAGGTATTTCTCCCGGCGGACCGCCAGCGCGTCGATGCCGAAGGTGATCTGGTCATCCGCGACGGTCAGGCCATGGTGCGTGGTGAACAGGCCACGCTGATGCTCAACGAAGATCGCGCCTCGCTGCGCAATAGCCATTACGTGCTCTATGACCAGCACCTGCGCGGTCAAGCCAGTCAACTGGAGCAAACCGGAGAAGAGCAGTATCGCCTGCGCGATGCCACCTTCACTACCTGTGATCCGGGTGCCAACAGCTGGCAGCTGGTGGGTAGCGATATCCAGTTGAATCAGGCCACCGGATTCGGCACGGCACGCCACGCGCGCCTGCAGGTCAAGGACGTGCCGATTTTCTACTGGCCCTGGCTGCGTTTTCCCATCGATGACCGCCGCCACACGGGGCTGCTGTCGCCCACGCTGAGCTTCTCCAGTGACGGCTTTGACTATGCTCAGCCGTTTTACTGGAACATTGCACCTAACCATGACGCCACCATTACACCGCGCTGGATGTCGGACCGTGGGCTGCTGCTCAATGGCGAGTATCGCTACCTGTTCGAGCAAAGCCAGGGGATCGTGGAGGGTGGTTTCCTGGGCAGCGATGGTGGCAGCAGCACCGGAGACAATCGCTTCGAAGGTGAAGAGCGCTGGTACATCGATGCGCAGCACGCCGGTGCCTTGGCCCCGCGCAGCGACTATCAATTGCGCTACGGAGCGGCCAGCGATGGGCGCTATTTCGACGACTTTGGTGGTGAGTTCGGCAGCGGTGATCGGGTCAGCATGGAGCGTCTGGCGCAGGTGGACTACCGCGGCGAGCGCTGGCAGCTGGACGCCAGGGCCCAAGGGTTTCAGCGCCTGGAAGACCCGCTCAGCGATACCGATCGCCCTTTCTACCGCCTGCCCAGCCTGACCGCCAACTCGGACTGGCAGCTGGGCAGCGGGTTTTATACCCAGTGGCGCTCCAACGCGACCTATTTTTGGCGTGACGTGGACGAACGGCGGGTCCCCGAGCGGGAAGCCGCCATTGGTACCCGCTTGCACCTGACCCCCAGCGTGGGCTGGCGCTATGAGCAGCCCTGGGGCTATATCGAACCGCGCAGCGAGCTGTGGCATACCGCCTACGAACTGGATTACGGCGACCGTATCACGGACCGCGATACGTCGCCCTCGCGTAGCGTCGCCATCACCTCCATCGACGGTGGGCTGGTCTTCGAGCGTGAGCTTGAGCTGGGCGGGCGTGACTATCGCCAGACTCTCGAGCCCCGTATCAACTACGCCTACGTGCCGCGTACCAACCAGACCCAGCTGCCGGACTTCGATAGCCGTGAACGGGCGTTCTCCTGGGATCAGCTCTGGTCCCCGCACCGCTTCTCGGGGGCTGACCGGGTAGGTGATCTGAATCGCGTCTCGTTGGGCTTGCAGTCTCGGCTGATCGAAGACAGCGCCGGGCGTGATCGTTTGACGCTGGGCGTTGGCCAGAGCCTCTATTTCGCCGAGCGGCGTATCGACAGTGACGGTGACCCGAGCACGCTGCCGCCGCGTCCGGAGGATGCTCCCAATGCCAATCCGCTGAGCCGCTATCAGGCCACGCGAGACCGCTCGCCGCTGGTGACCCGTCTGGACTGGCAGATCAACGACCGCTGGAGCACGGGCTATGAATGGCTCTACGACGACGAGCGTGAGCAGACCGAACGCTCCAGTGTCGATGTACGTTATCTCCATCCGGACGGCCACGTAGTGAACCTTGGCTACCGCTGGGAGATCGAAGGGTTCGATCCTTCCGTGGTGCCCGGCGACGACGGCTTCCGCGACTACAGTCGTGAAGAGTGGGACCTGTCGCTGGCCTGGAAAGCCAGCCCAAGGATTGATTTGATTGGCCGCTACCTGCACGATCAAACCAACGATCGTCCTCTGGAGCAGTTGGCAGGCTTGCAGTGGAACGACTGCTGCTACGGCGTACAGCTTGTCTGGCGGGAGTGGATAGACGACAACGATACCGCCAGAGTGGAAGACGACTTTAGTGACCGTGGGCTGTTCTTGCGCTTTGTCTTCCGTGGTCTTGGCGGTGTTGGTCAACAGGCCGACAGCTACTTTGAGCAGGCGATCCCTGGCTACCGCCCCACACCCCTTTAACGATCACCTTGAATGGCGACTGAAAGAGACTTTTTATGACGATCAGAAAGACCCTGCGGACCCGCAAGCTCTCCCAGCGGGCAAGATTGCTTTCGGCGGGCACCATGATGACCCTGTGCCTGGGTGCCGGTGCTGCCCTGGTACCGTTGAGCGTTCAGGCCCAGAGCTTCGAATCCGCGCAGCGTCAGCCGCTGGATAGCGTCGTGGCCGTTGTCAACGATGGTGTCATCATGCGCAGCGAGCTGAACGACCGCATCGCGCAAATCGAACAGCAGGCGGCCGCTCAAGGCGGGCAACTGCCGCCCCGCAGCCAGTTGGCCCAGCAGGTGCTGGAGCGCATGGTGATGGACGAAATTCAGCTGCAGATGGCCAGCCGCGCCAACCTGAGCGTGGACGACACCGAGCTTAACCGTCAGCTGCGTACCATTGCCGAGTCCAATGGCATGAGCCTGGACCAGTTTGCCGATGCCGTGGAAGCCGATGGCATGAGTCTGGCCAGCGTGCGTGAGGAAGTACGGCGCGAAATGCTGATGCGCCAGGTGCAGCAGCGTCAGATCAGCCAGCGGGTTTCCGTGTCGGACCGGGAAGTGGAGCGTTTTCTCGAGCAGCAGCCCTCTCAGCAGGGCCAGTCGTTCATCGAAGAGACCCGTGCGCGCCACGTGCTGGTCGAGCTGACGCCCACCCGAGACGAAGCGCAAGCGCGTAGCCGTGCAGAGCAGGCTCGCCAGCGCCTGCAGCAGGGCGAAGACTTTGCCACCGTTGCCCGTGAACTCAGCGATGACCGGGGAAGCGGCATGAACGGCGGCGACCTGGGCTGGGTGCGCCCCGGCCAGACGGTGCCTGCCTTCGAAGAGGCCATGAACTCGCTCGGCCCCAACCAGCTGTCCGAGCCGGTGCGCTCGCAGTTTGGCTACCACGTGATCGAAGTGCTGGAGCGTCGCCGTCAGGACGTGACCGAAGAGAGCCGTCGCGAGCAGGTGCGCCAGGCCATCTTCCAGCGTCGTGCCAATGAAGAGCTGGAAGTATGGCAGCGTGAAATTCGCGAACAGGCCTTCGTGGACATTCGCCTGTAATGTCGCTGCCGCTGCTGATCACCACCGGGGAGCCCGCCGGTATCGGCCCCGAGCTGACGCTGATGCTGGCGGCCCAGGGGCGTCTGAACAACACCGTGGCGGTAGGTGACCCGACGCTGCTCGCCCAGCGGGCGGCGTTGCTCGCGCTCACGGTGGAGATCGTGGTCGCCGAGCCGGGCAGCCAGCAGGTCTCCTCGCCAGGGCGCCTGGTGGTGTGGCCGGTCGCCTTGCGCGCACCGGCCACGCCCGGCGTGCTGGACCCTGCCAATGCAGGCTATGTGCTGGACACCCTGCAGACGGCAGTGGATGCCTGCCTGGCCGGACACGCGGCGGCCATGGTGACTGCCCCGCTGCACAAGGGCGTGATCATCGAAGGTGGCTACCCGCACTTCACGGGCCACACCGAGTGGCTGCGGGACGCCTGCGGCGTGGATGAGGTGGTCATGCTGTTGGCCACGGACGCTGCGCTGCACGCCACGTCGCCACAGTGGCAGGGCGAAAGCGACCTGCGGGTTGCTCTGGTGACCACCCATCTGCCGCTGCGCGATGTGGCGGATGCCATTACCGGCGAGCGCATTGCGCGCATCAGCCGTCTGCTGGTGGCGGACCTGCAGTGTCAATTCGGCATTGCCCAGCCTCGGGTGGCGGTGTGTGGGCTCAACCCCCATGCGGGTGAAGATGGCCACCTGGGCCGCGAAGAGCTGGAAATCATCACGCCCACCCTGCAGGCGCTGCGTGCCGAGGGCCTGAACGTGGAAGGCCCGTTTCCGGCCGATACCCTGTTTACCCCACGCCATCTGGCGGGGGTCGATGCGGTACTGGCGATGTATCACGACCAGGGCCTGGCAGTGCTAAAATACGCAGGCTTTGGTCAGGCTGCCAACATCACCTTGGGGCTGCCGCTGGTACGCACCTCGGTAGACCATGGCACGGCGCTGGACCTGGCAGGCCGCGGCATTGCCAACCCCTCCAGCCTGGGCGTGGCGGTGGCACTCGCCCAGCGGCTGGCCACCCAGCGTGCCTCCTCTCAGGCCGCCCCATGAATCAACCCTCCAAGGAACACTGCTAGATGTCTCAAGTGCCCCTGCAGCACCGTGCTCGTAAACGCTTCGGTCAAAACTTTCTCCGTGATCTCGGGATCATTTCACGGATTGTCCGTGCCATCGGGCCGCGTGAAGGCGATCGGCTGGTCGAAATCGGTCCCGGCCAGGGCGCGCTCACTGCTCCCTTGCTGGAAGCGACCGGCAAGCTGGAAGTCATCGAGCTGGATAGAGATCTGATTCCGGGGTTGCGGGTGCAGTTTTTCAACTACCCCGAATTCGTGATTCACGAAGGCGACGCACTGAAGTTCGATTTTGCCGCCCTCAAGGGCGACGGTCAGCCGCTGCGCGTGGTAGGGAATCTGCCTTACAACATTTCGACGCCGCTGATCGTGCACCTGCTGACCATGGGGTCAGCCATCGCCGATATGCACTTCATGCTGCAAAAAGAGGTGGTGGAGCGCCTGGCGGCCGAGCCCGGCAGTACCGATTGGGGGCGGCTCTCGGTGATGGCGCAGTATTACTGTCAGGTGGAGCAGCTGTTCATCGTGCCACCGGAAGCCTTCGTGCCCCGTCCCAAGGTCGATTCCGCCATCGTGCGGCTGACGCCCCATGCATCGCTACCCCAGGTGGCCGATGATCCGGCCCTGCTTTTCGAGCTGGTCAAGCTGGCCTTTGGGCAGCGCCGCAAGACGCTGCGCAACAACCTGAAGGGGCGGGTCAGTGCAGAGGCCCTGGAAGCGTTGGGCATCGACCCTGCCCGGCGCCCGCAAACCCTGACCGTGGCGGAATACGTGACCATCGCCAATCATGTGGCCGCCAATGAGGACGTGGAACAGCGGAGTGGTGACGCGTGAGCGGGCTGGAGATCGAGGTCAGCGTCACGCCAGAGTTTCAGGACGCCGAGTCGAGTGCCAGCGAGGCCCGCTACGTATTCAGCTATACCGTGACGGTGCACAACCAAAGCCCCCATAGCGTGCAGCTGATGGCACGCTACTGGAAAATCACCCAGGGCAATGGCGAGAGCCAGGAAGTGCGCGGCAAGGGCGTGGTGGGTCAGCAGCCGCTGATTGGCCCGGGGCAACGGTTCCGCTATACCAGCCGAGCGATACTGCAAACCCCGGTAGGTGTCATGGAGGGTGCTTACACCTTGTTGAACACCTACACCCAGCGGGCGTTCGATGTGCCCGTCTCGCCTTTTCGGTTAGCGGTGCCCCGCCAGCTGCATTGACGCCTCACTCTCGGCTCAGGCCGCGGGTGGGGTCAGTTGGGCATGCAGATGGTCGCATAGCCTCAGTGCCAGCTGGACGATGGTCAGGGTCGGGTTGGCATGGCCGACGCTTGGGAAGACGCTGGAACCCGCAATATACAGATTGCGCTGATCGAACAGTCGGCAGTCGCTGTTCACGATCCCTTGCTCGGCTCGATGGCTCATGCGCGTCCCGCCCATGTGGTGGCGACCGGCCAGCTCGCCTTCAACAGGGAACTGCACCGTAGGCGAGGCCAGCCAGTCGGCCAACTGCAAGCGGCCAATGTCCTGGTCGATCAGGTACTCGCCGAACAGCATCAGGCTGTCGCGGATGGTGTGGTAATCCAGCGCGGACTGCCGCCAGAACAGGCGGCTGCGCGGTATGCCAAATTCGTCGTGTTCTTCGCTCAACGCCACTCGGTTGTCGAAACGGGGCTCCTGCTCCCAGGCGGCTCGCAGAATGACGCCATGCATACGTTCACCGCGTGCATGCCGAGCGGCAATCTGTTGCCCCAGCGCCGGAGCCGTGAGCGATAGCGTGTCGATGAGCTGCTGCGTGCCTTCCGGGCTCATGCGGTGGAGCCGCAGCCCGCAGTTGAGGAGCCCACGCTGACGCAGGGCCGTGGGCGTAGGCGAAAGGAACACGTTGTATTCGGGGTCGATGCCCACCGCCTGGGGGTTGAACAGCAGCGCCTGACCCACCGATGCATGGGGATGCTCCATCCAGTAGCGACCCAGCGTCGTGGCATCGCGAATCAGCGCCCCTTGTGTCTGCTGGTTCAGCCACAGCAGCAGCCGAGCGTTGTCGATGCCGCCGCAGGCCAGCACGAAATAGCGCGCCCGCACCTGGCACTGCTGACCGGCAAAGCTGCGCAGCGTGATGCTCCGTACATGGCCTGCCTCCTGCTCGATGCCCGTCAGGTTGGCATCCAGGCAGTAGTCCAGCGTAGGGGCGGCGTTCAAGGCAGGCGCATACTTGTCTTTCAGGCGTACCGGGTTGCCCAGTGAAAAATGAATGCGCTCGAAGCCGGAGCCGACCAGCGGGCTGTCATTTGGCGGCGGTGTCAGGTCGAGCAGTGTGGCTGCCGGAGCGTAGTAGGGGGCCAGCGCGTCATGGGTGATGGGCCAGCCCGTCTCGGGGGCGGCAGGCTTGGCGACGAAATCGTGGCGGTCGAGGGGGCGGCAAACGCCACCCCAGTGATTGGTGGAGCCACCCAGGTAACGTAAACGGGCACCGTCGAGCGCCGGGTAGGCGTCGCCCACCACCTCGCCTCGGTAGATCTCCTGGGAGCGTTCGCTGTACGAGGCTCCGCCCCCTTCGCATAGCAGAATGCGGTGGCCACGCTGGGCCAGCGTCACCGCGATGCTGATGCCCGCAGCGCCTGCCCCCACGATACACAGATCATAGGGCGGAGCAGGGGGCGCAGTCTGGGCCGCAAGGGTTTCGAACGCCACATACATTAGCGATCATCCTCATGCAGCAGCCAGCCATTCACCTGCTTTACCGGCCGGGCCTGCAAAAGCGGTGAGTAGGCTAGCGCGACCAACGTGCCGCCCGTGATCAGGGTGAAGGTCTTGAGCGCATCGCGCCGGGTAAGACGCAGGGGCGCGTCGTCGGGCAAGGCAGAGGCAGGCATGGCGGGGCATCCTTGTGGTGGCCAGTCGTGCGCGAATCGCACCCCCGGTGGTTGTCAGGGCTTGTCAGATAGGCCTGCCAGGGGTTGCCGAGTCGCTAACGTTATAGTGGGATATGCACGGCGATTGCTCCAGCGGTTTATGCGTGGTCACCGATACGGCCCCGCGACGCCAACATTGAATCAGTCAACAGGCCTTTACCCATGAGCACTTATATCATTGGCGACCTGCATGGATGTCATGCCGAGTTTGTCGCCTTGCTGGATAAAATCAGCTTTGATCCCGCCCGCGATACGCTCTGGCTGGTGGGCGATTTGATCAACCGGGGGCCTGGCTCCCTGGCCTGCCTGCAGGAAGTGAAAGCGCTGGGCAGCGCCGCACGCAGCGTGCTGGGGAACCACGATTTCCACCTGCTGGTGGTGGCACGGGGGGGCGGCAAGCTCAAGCGCCACGACACGCTGGACGACATTCTGTCTTCGCCCCACCGTGACGATTTGCTGGACTGGCTGCAAAGCCTTCCTCTTGCGGTACAGGCCGATAACACGCTGATGACCCACGCCGGGCTGCTGCCCAGTTGGAGTGCCGAACAGGCGCTGGCGCTGAGCGGAGAAGTACAAGCAGCGCTGGGCAGCGAGCAGGCGGGAGCTTTCCTGAGCCAACTGTTCGGCAATCAGCCTGATCGCTTCCACGACCAGCTCGAGGGCATGGACAGGCTGCGCTGTATCGTCAATGTGTTCACTCGGATGCGCTTCATCGATGCCCAGGAGCGGCTCGATTTTGCTGCCAAGGAGGGGCTGGAGAGCGCGCCTGCGGGCTTTGCGCCCTGGTTCCAGTTTCCCCGTGCCGACGATCTGCGCCTGCTGTTTGGCCACTGGGCGGCGTTGGAGGGGCGTACCCCTGGCGCGAAGGTGGATGTGCACGGGATCGATACCGGGTGCGTGTGGGGTGGTTCTCTGAGCGCGCTGGTGCTGGAGAGCGGCCAGCGTGTCAGTGTGCCCAGCCAGCAGGGAGGCCGCTGATGTTTCAGCTGGATGCATACACCCAAGGGCTGGAGGTCTACCGCGTGGGTGGGGCCGTGCGGGACGAGCTGTTGGGGTGGCCCGTGGTGGATCACGACTGGGTGGTGGTGGGGGCAACCCCCGAAATGATGCAGCAGCGTGGATTCAAACCCGTCGGGCGCGATTTTCCGGTGTTCCTGCACCCGGCTACCCAGGAGGAGTACGCGCTGGCGCGTACCGAGCGCAAGTCGGGCCACGGGTATGGCGGGTTCGAGGTGCACGCCAGCCCCGACGTGACGTTGGAAGAGGATCTCTCCCGTCGGGATCTGACCATCAATGCCATCGCCCAGGCGGCGGATGGGCATTTGACCGACCCTTATCACGGACAGCGGGACATCGAGCAACGCTGGCTTCGCCATGTCTCCCCCGCCTTCAGTGAAGACCCCTTGCGCGTACTGCGTACTGCGCGTTTTTTAGCCCGCTATGCCTCCATGGGCTTTGCCGTTGCGCCGGATACCCTGGCCCTGATGCGCGCGGTCAGCCGCAGCGGAGAGCTGGCGCATCTGGCAGCCGAGCGCGTGTGGGTCGAGACCGAGAAGGCGCTGGCCGAACCCAGCCCCGAGTGCTATTTCACGACCCTGGCCGCGTGTGATGCGTTGGCGGCGTGGTGGCCTGAGCTGGCAGCGAAGGCGTGTCTGGCCCAGGCCCTGGAGGCCATGCAGGCAGCTCCCGAACAGCGCGAGCCGCCGCTGGCGCACTGGCGCTATGCGCTGCTGGTGTCGGTGCTGAGTGAGCCACAGCGCGAAGCCCTGGCCGTGCGTTTGAAGTTGCCCAATAGCGTTGCGCAGCTGGCACGCCATGCCGCCTCGACCAAGGCGCTGCTGGCAGCCCCGCTGGAAGCCGAGAAAGTGCTGTGCTGGCTGGAGCGTCTGGATGGCTGGCGCAAGCCTGCCCAGGTCAGCGCGCAATTGCAGTTGCTGGAGCGGCTTGCGCCGGCCTTGCGCCCCGTTCTGGAGGCGGCCTGGCAAGCCGCCTGCGCGGTCAGCCCTCAGGTGTTGATGGGGGAAGGCTATCGAGGGGCAGCCTTGGGAGAAGCGCTGCGTCAACGGCGGCGCGAGGCCGTGGCCGCAGCGCTTTAGCGCGCGTGGAGCTTGCGCGGCAAGGGGTCGGCCTGGGAAACGAAGCGCCCCTGCCACTGAAAGTCGATGGCCCACAGCCGCTGACGACCCAAGGTGAAACGCTGCCACAGCGTGGCATAAGGCGTATGACAGCGGGGGTGCCGTTCGTCGGGCAGCAGCTCGGCCAAGGGTTGCAGTACGAACGCGTTCTGGGTGATTTCAGCCCGCGGCAGGGCCACATCATCTATCACGCCGCAGGCGTCCCCCACGGTCAGCAGATCGATATCCAGAGCACGCGGGCTGCACTTGACCATGTCGGGCGTCCGCCCGTGGGCCATTTCCAATGCTTTGGACCAAGCCTGCAGTCTGGCCACGGACCAGTCGCTATGGAACGCCACCACCAGGTTGTAGAAATTGCGGCTATCCTTGAAGCCGACGGGTTCGCTCTCGAAAATGCGCGATATCTGCAGTTCGCCAAACGTCTCTGCCAGGGCATCCAGGCACAGGCGGATGTGCTTTTCCGGGTCGATATTGCTGCCCAGGCTCAGTGTCACCAGGTTCATGGGTCGCTATCCTTGCGGTTTTTTGGCAGGCTGCCACGGGTGATTTCCAACCCGACACTGGCTGCTTGAGGCACCGCGCCGGGCTTGCGCACACGCATGTGCAGCCAGCTGATCGGGAACTCGTGCTGCAAACTGGCGGCCAGCCGCTCGGCAAAGGTTTCGACCAGCGCAAACTGATGCTCGTCGGCGAACTGCTGGATTCGCTGGCAGATCGCGGCATAATCGAGAGTCAGGCGCAAATCATCGGTGGCGGCGGCAGGCCGGATGTCCGTGGCCAGGGAGAGATCCAGGCTAAGCGATTGCGTGATGGTGCGCTCCCAATCGTATACGCCAATCACGGTTTCTACGGTGAGTGCTTCAATCAATATGCGGTCCACAGGCCATTCCCCAGCGTCGACAAGCGGGCGATTGTACTTGAGGACGACCATAAACGACAGTTCAGGCGGCGGCGCTGGCTGATGAGGGGCAGGGTGAGCAGGGGATGCTGTGGATCGTCATGGGGTACTTGAGCGGCAGTTGGCTGGCGGCGGTGAGCGTCTGCCGTTGGGCAGGCGTGGCCGATCCGCGCTTTTGCGGTTCCTGTAACCCCGGGTTTTCCAACGTGTTACGGCTGTATGGCCCTCGGCTGGCGGCGGCCACCCTGGCGTTGGATGCCTTGAAGGCGGTGCCGGTGGTCTTGGCTGCCAAGTGGCTGGCCTTGCCGATTATGTGGCAGGGTCTGGTAGGGCTGGCGGTGCTGCTGGGCCACAGCTTCCCGCTCTGGTATGGGTTTCGAGGCGGCAAGGCCGTCGCCAGCGCCTTCGGGGTGTTGCTGGTGCTGGTGCCCAGCGTCGCGCTGCTCAGCGCTGCCATCTGGGCGTTGATGGCATGGCGGTTGGGTACCGCCGCGCTGGCGTCGGTTGCGAGCGCGCTGTTGGCGCCCCTGCTGTGCGCCTGGCTGGCGCCTGACTATATGATCGTGGTGGGCGGGTTCAGCCTGCTGGTGCTGACCCGTCATGTGCTCAATATTCGTCGCTGGCGGCAGGGGGAAGAGCCCCCGCTGCGCAAATAGGCCAACGGCTTATCGGGTGGTGCTGAGGGGCGCTGTCAGCGTGTCCAGTGGCCAGCGTGGTGTAGCCTGCATGATACCGCTGTCGTCGCGCTCTCCTGCCGCCAGACGCTGGGCGCCCACATAGGCAATCATGGCACCATTGTCGGTGCAGAAGCGCCCACGTGGGTAATAGGCCCGAGCCTGGCGCTTTTGGGTCTCCAGGGCCAGGCGCTCGCGCAGCCGCGTATTGGCACTCACACCACCCGCCATCACGATGCGTTTCAGGCCGGTCTCGTCCAGGGCTCGGCGGCACTTGATGACCAGCGTATCCACGACGGCCTCTTCGAAGGCGCGTGCCACGTCGGCTTTGGCCTGTTCGTCCAGCTCGCCTGCGGCTTCCAGCTGGCGAATCGTCGTCAAGGTGTGGGTCTTCAGGCCTGAAAAGCTGAAGTCGAGCCCGGGGCGGTCGGTCATGGGGCGCGGGAAGCGAAAGCGCTTAGGGTCGCCCTGTTCGGCCAGTTTGGCCACCAGCGGGCCGCCTGGGTACGCCAGGCCCAGCATCTTGGCGGCCTTGTCGAAGGCCTCACCGGCCGCATCGTCTACCGATTCGCCCAGGAGTCGATAGCAACCCAGCCCCTGTACTTCCACCAGCTGGGTGTGGCCGCCGGAGACCAGCAGGGCCACGAAGGGAAAGGCAGGAGCCTCCTCCTCCAGCATGGGCGCCAGCAGGTGGCCTTCCATGTGATGCACCCCCAGTACGGGAATGTTCAGCGCCCTGGCCATGCCATGGGCGGTGCTGGCACCGACCATCAGCGCACCCACCAATCCCGGGCCCGCTGTATAGGCGATGCCATCCAGGTCGTGGCGGGAAAGGTTGGCCTCTTTCAATACCTGCTCGATCAGCGGCAGCAGCTTGCGTGTGTGATCCCGAGAGGCCAGTTCGGGCACTACGCCGCCATATTCGGCGTGCATGGCGATCTGGCTATACAGGGCATCGGCCAGCAGACCCTGGCCGCCGGTGTAGGCCGTGTCGTAAATGGCGACGCCGGTTTCGTCGCAGGATGTCTCGATGCCCAGTACACGCATGGCAAAAGCACTCATCTGATTGAAAAGGCAGGTACTCGAAACCGGCTAGTCTAGCATTGTAGCGCCCGCTGGGCGTAAGCATTTGCAAAGATGGCCAACCACGACTAGACTACTGTGCGCTGTAAAACTGGGTCGTGCACCGTCTTGTTCGGTGTGCGTACTATCCGAACTCAAGACTCCTTAAGGTAGGTGAGTGCTTAATGCCTTCTGTAAAAGTACGTGATAACGAGCCGTTTGACGTCGCCCTGCGTCGCTTCAAGCGTTCTTGCGAAAAAGCTGGCGTTCTGTCTGAAGTACGTCGTCGCGAGCACTACGAGAAGCCGACTGCTGAGCGCAAGCGCAAAGCGGCAGCTGCCGTAAAACGTCACGCCAAGAAGTTGCAGCGTGAGCGTAAGCGTTTCGAACGGCTCTATTGATCCGTACATGGAGAGAGCCAGAGCAGTTGGCTGGTTGTCTCAAGAGGGATGCCAAGCGGCCGCCACCAGGTGGCCGTTTGTTTTTCGTTTCGTGTTGTCTGTTTTACGCGGTTTAAGGTGATCAGGCGCTTGGCCTGATGACGTTAGACCCGCCCACAAGCGTGTTGCGCGAGGATGCCCTCAGCCCATGGCAGGTCAAATTCCACAGCGATTTATCGACGATCTGCTTGGCCGCGTCGACGTGGTCGAGGTGGTGGGGGAGCGCGTACAGCTCAAGAAAGCGGGCCGTAATTTTTCCGGCCTGTGTCCTTTCCATCAGGAAAAAACACCTTCGTTTACCGTCAGTGCCGACAAGCAGTTCTATCACTGCTTTGGCTGTGGTGCCCACGGTAATGCGCTACGCTTTTTGATGGAATACGACAAGCTGCCCTTTCCCGAGGCAGTCGAGCAGCTGGCCGGGCGGCTGGGGCTGGACGTGCCCAGGGAAGGGGCGGACGACCCGCGTGCCCAGCAGCGGGAGAAAAAACGCAAGGAAGGTGTCAATCTTCTCGAGGTGGCGGCCAGCTTCTATCGTGAGCGATTGAAGATGCAGGAGGGGCAGGCGGCCCAGCGCTACTTGCAGGGGCGTGGCCTTTCGCCAGACGTGATGACCACCTACGGGATTGGCTATGCCCCCGGCGGTTGGGAGGCGCTGAAGCAGCATCTGAGCGCCAAGGGCATCGGTGAGTCGGTGCAGATCGAGTACGGTCTGCTGATTCACCGTGAGGACACTGGGCGCACTTATGATCGCTTCCGCGACCGAGTGATGTTTCCGATACGCGATTTGCGCGGTCGGACCATCGCCTTTGGCGGTCGGGTCATGGGGGATGAGCAGCCCAAATACCTCAACTCGCCGGAGACGCCCGTCTTCCACAAGGGGCGCGAGCTGTACGGCTTGTACGAGGCGCGTCAGGCGACCAGCAAGCTGGAACAGCTGGTGATGGTCGAAGGTTACATGGACGTGGTGGCGCTGGCGCAGTACGGCATTCATAACGCCGTGGCCACGCTGGGCACCGCCACCACCGAAGACCACCTGACGCGCCTGTTCCGCCTGGTCAGTCGCGTGGTGTTCTGTTTCGACGGTGACCGCGCCGGGCGTCAGGCAGCCAGCCGTGCGCTGGAAACCGCGCTGCCGCAGATGATCGATGGCCGCGAGGCACGGTTTCTGTTCTTGCCGGAAGGGGATGACCCGGATTCGCTGGTACGCCGCGAGGGTCGCGAGGCCTTCGAAGACCGCGTGACCTGTGCCATGCCGCTGTCGGAGTTTCTGTTCGAGCAGGCTGCCCAGGGGCGCGACTTGCAGACCGTGGAAGGGCGCGAGCGCTTCGCCAGTCACGTGCTGGAGGCGCTGCAGAAGGTCCCGGAAGGCATGCTGAAGTCGCTGTTGCTGGAGACGCTCGCCAAGCGAAGTGGGCTGTCCCAGGCGCAGTTGCAGGGGTTGCTGGACAAACGCGTGGCAGCAGCCTCCAGGGTGTCGCCGCAGTGGGAGCCGGTCGATGCGCAGGCGGCGCCGGAAGAGCAGGTTCGCCCGCGCGGTGGTCGGCCGTTGCGTCAGGCGAGCACCTCGCGGGCGCTCTCCACCGTAGGACGTATCGTGCAGCTGTTGCTGCATGAACCGACGCTGGTGGCCGTTCTGCCGGAAACGCAGGATTGGCTGCCTGGCCAGGATCCTCAGGCATCGCTTTGCCGGGACCTGATTGCCCTGCTGCGCGCCGGACGCTACCGCAGCCCGCAAGTGGTACTGGCGCACTTTCAGGGCAGTGATGAGGGGCGTGTGCTGGCAGAGTTGGCCGCGCGTGAGCTGCTGATTCCCAGGGCGACCCGTGAGGACGAGCTGACCGGGTTGGTCGAACACCTGGTCGAGAAGCAGCGCAAGCGTTCGCCGCAGGAAGAGTACGATGCCTTGCTGGCGCTGGAGCGCTCAGGGCAAAAGCTGGATAAGGAGCAGCGGCAGCGGTTGGCCGGGTTGGTGATGGAATTGACCCAGGGCCGCTAATGCACAAGGTGGTTGCAAGAGGTGAGGGGTTGAAATCTCGAACTTCAGGGCCACATAGAGGTTATGCCGCCAAGTATTGGCTAACCGAACAACCTAACACACCTGAATGATCGCGAAAATACGTTTCGCTGGAAAAAATCCAGCTATTTACGCTATACTGTTCGGCTTGTTGAGTTTAATCGATTCAGCGCCCCAGGTGTTTCATTCTTCTTCGTCGAGATAGGGTTTCTATGGCTGGAAATGCGCAGCAGCAGTCACGTCTGAAGGAGTTGATCGCGCGCGGCAAGGAGCAGGGCTACCTGACCTATGCCGAGGTCAACGACCATCTACCCGAGGATATCGCCGACCCGGATCAAGTGGAAGACATCATTGGCATGATCAACGACATGGGTATCAGTGTCGTTGAAGAAGCGCCAGATGAAGACACTTTGATGATGTCGGATCACTCCGCGGACGAATCCGCTGCGGAAGAGGCCGTTGCGGCACTCGCCGCCGTGGAAAGCGACGTCGGTCGCACCACTGACCCTGTCCGCATGTACATGCGTGAGATGGGTACGGTGGAGCTGCTGACCCGTGAAGGCGAAATCGAAATCGCCAAGCGGATCGAAGAGGGCACGCGGGAAGTCATGTCGGCGCTTGCGTACCTGCCCGGTGCCGTTGCCTCCATCCTCGAAGCCTACGACGCGACCCAGGACGAGGAGGCGCCAGGGCGCCTTTCCGACCTGTTCTCCGGCTTCATCGACCCCGATGAAGGTATTCCCGGGGTGGCTGAAGCGGAAGCCCCCGAGCCGGAAGTCGATACCGAGCTGAGCGATGACGACGATATCGACAGCGACGATGACGACGATGACGAGGACACCACCGCCAGCGAAGGCGGCCCGGACCCGGAAGAGGCCAAGGCGCGTTTCGAGCAGATTCGTGAGCAGAATGCTGCCGTCGAAGCGGCGCTGGCCAAGTTTGGCCGTGGCAGTAGCGAGCTGAAGGCCGAGCAGGCACGTCTGGCCGAGCTGTTCTCGCCCATCAAACTGGTGCCCAAGCACTTCGAGCGTCTGGTGGGGCAGATCCGCATCAGCGTGGAGCAGGTGCGTGCCCAGGAAAAGGCGGTCATGCAGCTGTGCGTCAAGAAAGCCAAGGTGCCGCGCAAGACCTTCATCAAGTCCTTCCCGGGGCATGAGTCGGATTCGTCGTGGCTGGACGCTTTCCAGGAAGCGCAGCCCAAGTATGCCGACCGTCTTGAGCCACTGCGTGCCGACATCGCACGTTCTCAGCGCAAGATTGCGTTCGAGGAAGACATGGTGCAGCTGACGGTGGCGGACCTGAAGGAAGTCAACCGCAAGCTCTCCATCGGTGAAGCGAAGGCGCGCCGGGCCAAGAAAGAGATGGTCGAGGCCAACCTGCGTCTGGTGATCTCGATCGCCAAGAAGTACACCAACCGTGGCCTGCAGTTCCTGGATCTGATTCAGGAAGGCAATATCGGTCTGATGAAGGCGGTGGACAAGTTCGAGTATCGCCGTGGCTACAAGTTCTCCACCTACGCGACATGGTGGATTCGTCAGGCCATTACGCGCTCCATCGCGGATCAGGCGCGGACCATTCGTATTCCGGTCCATATGATCGAGACCATCAACAAGCTCAATCGTGTCTCTCGTCAGATGCTGCAGGAAATGGGCCGCGAGCCGACGCCTGAAGAGCTGGGCGAGCGTCTTGAAATGCCGGAAGACAAGGTGCGCAAGGTGCTCAAGATCGCCAAGGAGCCGATCTCCATGGAGACGCCGATTGGTGATGACGATGACTCTCACCTGGGCGACTTCATCGAGGACAGCACCATGCTGCTGCCCATCGATATGGCGACCGGCGAAGGCCTGATCGAAGCGACCCGTAACGTCCTCGGTGGTTTGACCGCTCGCGAAGCGAAGGTGCTGCGCATGCGTTTCGGTATCGACATGAATACCGATCACACCCTGGAAGAAGTCGGCAAGCAGTTCGACGTGACCCGAGAGCGGATCCGCCAGATCGAAGCCAAGGCGCTTCGCAAGCTGCGTCATCCCAGCCGTTCCGAGCCGCTGCGTTCCTTCCTGGACGAGTAAGCGTCGCTCGAAAAAGCCCGCCGTGGAAACACGGCGGGCTTTTTTGTGGGCGGCTGTTGGGCAAGGTGCCAGTAGCACCTTGCCGCTTTTGTTGAAGCCTTTACAGGGTGTAGTGAGTCGCGGAGCCCGGTCCTACGGGCAGACCCAGTACGAATACCCAGAGGAAGAACAGAAGGCTCCAGCCGATCAGCATGAACAGGGTATAAGGCAGCATGAGCGCTACCAGAGTGCCAATGCCCATATCCTTGCGGTAGCGGGTCGCCACGGCCAGAATCAGCCCAAAATAGCTCATCATCGGGGTGATCAGGTTGGTGACCGAGTCGCCGATCCGGTAGGCGGCCTGAATCACTTCCGGGGCGTAGCCCATCAGCATCAGCATGGGCACGAAGATGGGTGCCGTCACGGCCCACTGCGCCGAGGCGCTGCCCAGCGACAGGTTGATGAAGGCGCACATGATGATGAACAGCGCAAATAGTCCAGGCCCGCGCAGCCCCAGAGACTCCAGCAGGTCGGCTCCGGCAATGGCGGTCACCGTGCCAAAGTTGCTCCAGTTGAACAGCGCCACGAACTGAGCGGCAAAAAAGACCAGCACGATATAGAGGCCCAGGCTGCTCATGCTCTTGGCCATGGCGTTCACCACGTCGCGGTCATTGTGCATGGTGCCTGCCAAGCGACCATAGATGAAGCCCAGCACGCTGAACGAAACGGCCACGATCACCACGATGCCGCGCAGGAAGGGGGAGCCGCTGATCAGCCCGGTCTCGGGGTCGCGCAGAATGCCGCCTTCAGGCACCACCATGATGGCCACCAGGGCGATGAGTGCCAGAGTGGCCAGGCCGGTGCCCTTCAGTGCCCGCTTTTCGGTGTCGGACAGGCCCTCCATACGCTGCTGATCGATATCGCTGTCGGCATAGGCCGTATCGAACTTGCCCAGCTTCGGCTCGACGATGCGCTCCGTGACCAGGCCGCCAATCAGGGTGACGAAAAAGGTGCTGGCAAACATGAAGAACCAGTTGGCTTCGGCCCCGACGATATACGCCGGGTCCAGCAGACGAGCGGCTTCCTGGGTGATGCCCGAGAGCAGCGGGTCGACGGTGCCGATCAAGAGGTTGGCGCTGTAGCCGCCGGAGACGCCACAAAACGCGGCTGCCAGACCGGCCAGCGGATGTCTGCCCAGCGAATGAAAGATCATCGCCGCCAGCGGAATCAGCACCACATAGCCAAGCTCGGCTGCCATGTTCGACATGATGCCCGCAAATACCACGGCATAGGTGACGATACGCGGTGAGCGGTTGAGTACCAGCGCGCGCATGCTGGCCGACAGCAGGCCCGAGTGCTCGGCCACACCCACCCCCAGCATGGCCACCAGCACGGTACCCAAGGGCGCAAAACTGGTGAAGTTGGTCACCATTTCGGTGACCAGACGGCGCAGGCCCTCGGCGTTGAGCAATGAATTGACGGCAATCCACTCGCCTTCATTGGCTGGGCGTGGGTCGGCTACCGATACCCCTAGCGCCCCCGCAATGCCGCTGCCGACCACCACCAGCACACACAGGATGGCGAACAGTGTCACCGGGTGAGGCAGCAAGTTGCCCAGCCATTCGACGCTATCCAGGAAGCGAGTGAACGCCCCGCGTTTTAGCGTATTTTCACGATTGTTTGGTGTATTCATAACGTTTGTGTCGTCAGTTGGTTGTTTTTTAGCAAAATTGCCCAAAGCGGTGTGGGGGACGACACTACGTGGATGGTCAAGGGGGCGCAAATGGCTTTACGTATAGCGGGATGTAAAAAATGAAATGCCGTCTCTGGCGGTGCTCTCAAAGACGGCAAAAAGAACCTATTGGCAGGGTGTCAGGCGCTTTTCTGGCGAGCAAGGTGCAGGCGTCGGGCCAGCAGGAGCAGCTCGATCATGGCAAACAGAATCAGGCTATAGCCCAGCAGCTCGACCACTTCTTCTGCCACATCCTTGAAAACCCGGACGTATTGCTCCTCCAATACGGCGCGCCAAAACACTTGCCTGCCATAAAGACGTGAAAATACATAAGTAACCAGTACGCCGCCTGCAAACAGCCCAAAGGCAAAGCTATTGCTGAAGTGGCGAAACTCCTCCAGAAAACGCTGGCGCTGGTACACGACCCAGGCCAGTGAGGGGAGGATGATCATGGCGACCAGGATTTTCCAGGTATGCCGTGCGACGTACTCATCGAGAAAGTAGTCCTGCTCACGTACCAGCGAGGCAGCGAGGAAGGCCAGCAGCAGAAGGGTCACCGTGGGCCATACTTTCAGCACATGGCGTACGTAGAGGAGCAAGGTGCAGCAGCTGATCAGAATGAAGGTCTGGGTCAGCTCGGTGAACCCCAGCTCGGTATAGCGCACGGTAGGCAGATACAACGCTTCCAGATACGCGCCTTGGGCGATGCCTCCGATGAAGAGTATATAGAGTGTCGCGCGCAGCAGCGCAGTGCGAAAATCAATAGGCCAGGAGGGTGGCATCACGGTTCCTCTACGTCAGGCGAGATCAGTCAAACAACAAACATACATGAATGGATGTTCATTATATCGTCACTTTTCTGTGCTGACACGTCGAACGTGCCAGGAATATCTCGACGAATGGCGGGTTACACTGCAAAGTAACGACATGAAAGCAATAACGACCGTTGAGGGGCGGATGTCACCATGGCCATTAGCGTCTTTGATCTGTTTCGGATAGGCATTGGCCCGTCCAGCTCGCATACCGTGGGGCCCATGCGCGCGGCGCGGGATTTCGTGATGGCGTTGCCGGAAGCGCCAGTGTCACGGCTGGTGGTGCGGCTGCACGGGTCGTTGGCCGCGACTGGGGTAGGCCACGGCACCGACAATGCGGTGGTGATGGGCCTGATGGGTGAAATGCCCGAGTTCATCGAGCCCGACAGCATTGCCGGACGCCTGGCGGCGCTGGACGACGGGACGCCACTGACGCTGCCCAATGGGCATTCGCTGCCCTTCGACCGTGCGCGAGACATCGAGTGGGACGAGACCTGTCTGGCCTTTCATCCCAATGCCATGGTGATCACGGCCTACCAGCAAGAGCGGGTCATCGCGACCAACACTTACTACTCGCTGGGCGGCGGCTTCTATGTCGACCAGGCCTGTGCCGATCAGGGCGGGCTGGATGAGGACAAGACGGCGCTGCCTTATCCGTTCGAATCGGGTAACGAGCTATTGGCACTGTGCCAGGCGAATGATTTGCGTATCAGCCAGCTGATGCTGGAAAACGAGAAAGCCTGGCGCAGCGAAGACACCATCCGTACCGAACTGCTGAAGATCTGGCACGCCATGCGTGACAGCATCGAGAACGGATTGAAAGCCACCGGGCGGTTGCCTGGCGGGCTGAACGTGCGCCGTCGCGCCAACGCCCTGCATCAGCAACTGCTTTCGCCGCCCGCCCAGCAGCGCCTGATCGTCAGCAGTTTCAGCGTGATGGATTGGGTCAACCTGTTTGCGCTGGCCGTCAATGAAGAGAACGCGGCCGGCAAGCGGATGGTCACGGCGCCCACCAATGGGGCTGCCGGTATCGTTCCGGCGGTGCTGGCCTATTACCTGAAGTTCGAACCCGACGCCTGCGATGCCGACGTGGTCGATTTTCTGTTGGCGGCGGGCGCCATGGGCATACTGTGCAAGAAGAATGCCTCGATCTCCGGGGCGGAGGTGGGCTGCCAGGGAGAGGTCGGCTCGGCGTGCGCCATGGCGGCGGCCGGGCTGGCCGAAGTGCTGGGCGGTACGCCGCGGCAGGTAGAAAACGCTGCGGAAATTGGCCTGGAACATAACCTGGGGCTGACCTGTGACCCGGTGGCGGGGCTGGTGCAGGTCCCTTGTATCGAGCGCAATGCCATTGCGTCGGTCAAGGCCATCAATGCCGCCCGCATGGCGCTGCATGGTGATGGCGACCACTTCGTCTCGCTGGATAAAGTGATCAAGACCATGCGCGATACCGGACGCGACATGCAGGACAAATACAAGGAGACCTCCAAGGGAGGGCTCGCGGTCAACGCCATCGAGTGTTAATCCGGCAGCGCGTGTCAGGCCTGGGGCAGGGTGCGGCCGATATTGGCCACCAGATAGTCCACCAGTTGACGAATCTTGGGTGACAAGTGGCGGTGGCGCGGGTAGACCGCCCACACCGCCGTATCGTGGTGCTGGAAGGGTTCCAGCACCGAGATCAGTTCACCACTGGCCAGATGCGGAGCGACGTAGTAATCCGGCAACTGAGCCAGGCCCAGCCCTTTCAGGGCCGCATCCAGCAGGGCAGGCCCCGAGTTGCCGCTCCAGCATCCCTCCACCTTGACCTCTCGCCGCTGGCCGTTCACTTCGAACAGCCAGTTGGGGCGCGACCCCAGTAGGCAGCGGTGTTGGCTCAGCTCGCCCAGCGTGTGGGGGCGGGGCGCCTGACGAAAATAGGCCTGTGAGCCCACCACGTATTCGCGGCGTTCGCACAGCCGCCGAGCAATCAGGCTGGAGTCTTTCAGTACCCCCATGCGAATGGCGATGTCGAAACCCTCTTCGATCAACTCCACCGGGCGATTGGTGAAGTGCATGTGTACTTCGAGCTGAGGGTGCAGGCGCTGGAAATCATTGACCAGCGGGGCAACGTAGCGCTCGCCGAAGGTCGTTGCCGAGGTCAGTTTCAGTAGCCCATGGGGTTTGGCCTGCAGCTCGCTGATCGCCTGCTCGGCATCACGCAGCCCATCGAACAAATGGCGGCAGTGCTCCACGTACAAGGCCCCGGCATCGGTCAGCCGAATCTGCCGTGTGGTGCGATACAGCAGCTGAACGCCCAGCTGATTCTCCAACTGGCTGACCAGCCGACTGATATGCGAGGTGGACACCTTCAAGTGGCGAGCCGCGGCCGAAAAGGTGCCGAGCCGTACGACTTCCACGAACGCTTCGATACGATCCCAGCGCTGCATGGCGCTCCTCATGTGCATCTGGCGGTGAAGGGTGGCAGCGAATGAGCAACGCGATTGTTGCTCAGTGGCAATAATCTTGTGAGTGTATCCCGCTTTATCCCTTTCGCCTAGCTGGCCTACACTGCAAGCACGTTTATCCATCCACTTTATCGAGCGCTGTTGCGCCCAGGCAGTGAACGTCGCTGCGCAACACCTCGGGGAGATTTGCATGAAATCACGTGCTGCGGTTGCACTCGAAGCGGGCAAGCCGCTCGAACTGGTCGACATCGATGTGGAAGGCCCCAAGGCGGGCGAGGTGCTGGTGAAGATGGCGGCCACCAGCGTCTGCCATACCGATGCCTATACCTTGTCGGGCGCCGACCCGGAAGGTAACTTCCCGGCGGTACTGGGCCACGAAGGTGCGGGTATCGTGCAGGAAGTGGGCGAAGGCGTGACCAGCCTGAAGCCGGGCGACCACGTCATTCCGCTGTATACCGCTGAGTGCGGCAAGTGCAAATTCTGCCTGTCCGGCAAGACCAACCTGTGTGGCAGCGTGCGCGCTACCCAAGGTAAAGGGGTCATGCCCGATGGCACATCGCGCTTCTCGCTGGAAGGCAAGATGCTGCACCACTACATGGGCACCTCCACCTTCAGTGAGTACACCGTGCTGCCGGAAGTCTCGCTGGCCGTGGTTTCCAAGGAAGCGCCGCTGGACAAGATCTGCCTGCTGGGCTGCGGTGTCACCACCGGGATTGGTGCCGTGTTGAACACGGCCAAGGTCGAGCCGGGCTCCACCATTGCCGTGTTTGGCCTCGGGGCGATCGGCCTGGCGGTGATCCAGGGGGCCGTGATGGCCAAGGCCGCCAGGATCATCGCCATTGATGTCAATCCGGACAAGTTCGAGCTGGCCAAGCAGTTCGGGGCGACGGACTTCGTCAACCCGAAAGACTACAGCGACCCGATCCAGCAAGTGATCGTCGACATGACCGACGGTGGCGTGGACTACTCCTTCGAGTGCATCGGCAATGTCAACGTGATGCGTTCCGCCCTCGAGTGCTGCCACAAGGGCTGGGGTGAGTCGATCGTCATTGGCGTGGCGAGTGCCGGTGAAGAGGTCTCCACGCGCCCCTTCCAACTGGTCACCGGCCGGGTATGGAAAGGCTCTGCGTTTGGCGGCGTGAAAGGGCGTAGCGAGCTGCCGGGTTATGTAGACCGTTATATGAACGGCGAGCTGAACATCGACGACTTCATTACCCATGACATGCCCTTCGAGAAGATCAACGAAGCCTTCGATCTGCTCCATGCCGGCAAGAGCATTCGTACCGTTCTGCATTACTGAGTATGATGAAAGCAGCCTGAAAGAACGCGGCCGGGGCGACCCGCCGCGTTTCACTGTTTAAGGAGCCTGCCCATGAGCATGAGTGAAACGTTGGAGCTGGTGTCGGCAAACCGCAGTTTTGGCGGTTGGCACAAGCGCTACCGCCACTACTCCCGAGCCCTGGACTGCGACATGGTCTTTGCGGTGTACCTGCCGCCACAAGCCGAAAACGAGCGGGTGCCCCTGCTGTGGTGGCTGTCGGGGTTGACCTGCAATGACGAAAACTTCATGCAGAAAGCCGGCGCGCACCGCATTGCGGCAGAGCTGGGCGTGGCGATCGTATGTCCGGATACCAGCCCGCGCGGCACGGAGTTGCCCGGCGAGCATGAAAGCTACGATCTGGGGTCTGGCGCAGGTTTCTACGTGAACGCCACCCAGGCGCCCTGGAAGCCTCACTACCGCATGTACGATTATGTGGTCGAAGAGCTGCCGTCCGTGGTGCGTCAGCATTTTCCGGTCAATGGCCGCGAGTCGATCAGCGGGCACTCCATGGGAGGGCATGGTGCATTGATTCTGGCGCTGCGTCATCCGGGGCGCTTCCGTTCGGTATCGGCCTTTGCGCCGATCGTGAACCCGATGAACTGCCCTTGGGGGCAAAAAGCCTTCACCAGCTACCTTGGGGAAGATCAGACCCGCTGGCGCCAGTACGATGCCTGCGAGCTGGTGGCCAATGGCGCTTCCCGGCAACGGTTGTTCATCGATCAAGGAGAAGCCGATCAGTTCCTGGAAGAGCAGCTGATGCCCGAGCGTCTGGAAGCGGTATGCGCCGAGCATGATCACCCGCTAACGCTGCGCCGTCAGCCAGGCTACGATCATAGTTACTTCTTCATCGCCTCGTTCATCGAGGACCATTTGCGCTATCATGCGGAGCACCTCATGAAACGTTAAGGGTACCGAGACATGGTCAATCGCGCGCTGCGCCGAGTTCTTCGTCTGCTTTGGCGTCTTGTTTGGCGTGGCGCGCTGGCCTTTGTGCTGCTCTCGGTGGCGCTGGTGTGGCTGTTTCGCTTCGTGCCGCCGCCGGGTTCCATGGTGATGGTGGAACGCAAGGTACAAAGCTGGGTCCATCGCGAACCCATCACCATCCAGCACCAGTGGCGTAGTTGGGACAATCTCTCGAATAACGCCAAGCTGGCGGTGATTGCCGCCGAGGACCAACGCTTCCCGATTCATCGTGGTTTCGATGTGGTGGAGCTGCGTCGTGCCTGGGAGGCCAGCCGTGATGGCTCGAGGCTGCGGGGAGCCAGTACGCTCAGCCAGCAAACGGCCAAGAACGTTTTCCTATGGAGTGGGCGCAGCTGGCTGCGCAAAGGGCTGGAAGCGTGGTTCACCCTGCTGATCGAAACCTTCTGGAGCAAGCAGCGGATTCTGGAGGTGTACCTGAACGTGGCCGAGTGGGATACCGGGGTGTTTGGGCTGGAAGCTGCCGCCGACCACTACTTTGGTGCTTCCGGAAGTGCCTTGACCGAGCGCCAGGCCAGTTTGCTGGCGGCCATCCTGCCTAGCCCGCGCACTCGCAGCGCATCGCGACCCGACGCCCAGGTCGAGCGCCGCGGCCAGTGGATCCGCCAACAGATGCGTAATCTGGGCGGCACGGCTTACCTCGAACGGCTTTGAACGTTCTTCAATCGTATTGCTCGTCAGCCACGCTGGCCAGCACGCCTACCTGTGGCCTGGCGAAGTAATACCCCTGCTGTACCGAAATGCCCAAGGCCAGCAGGCAGCGTGACTCCGCCCGTGTCTCGACCCCTTCGGCCACCAGTTGGGTGCCCAGGGTACGCGCCAGGGCGACCAGGCTTTTGAGAATGGCCTGCCGCCGTGGATTGCCGTCGCAGCCCATGACCAGCTCTCGGTCTACCTTCAGTGTATCCGGTCGCAAATCGGTCAACAGGTCCAGGTTGGCGTAGCCGTTGCCAAAATCATCCAGCGACGTGGTGAACCCCATGCGGCGATAGCTATCGATGATGTTGCGCAGGTGTGTTCGGTCGACCACCCGTTCGGTTTCGGTGATTTCGAAGTTCAGCCGTTCGGTGGGCCAGCCCACCCGGCGTGATGTTTCCAGGGTAGATTGAATACAGGCTTCGGGTTCGTAGACGGCATTGGGAAGAAAGTTGATCGAGAGACGCGCTTCCATCCCCAGCTCACTGGCCAACTCGATGGCTTTGACCCGACATGCCTGGTCAAAGCGATACAGCAGGTCGTCTGTCACCTGCTCCAGAATGGAAAAGGCGGACTCACCGTTGATGCCTCGTACCAGCGCTTCGTAATAGATCACTTCACGACGTGCTACGTCCACGATGGGCTGAAAGGCCATGGTAAACGCGAAAGGTACCGGTGTGTCGCAGCGGTTGCAGACGCCGTTTACCCTGGCGCAATGAGGTTGTGCTGTCATGTTCTTCCAAGCCCTGGAACGATCAAAATTATTAGGGTTATTTGCTGGCGGATTTGACGACCATCACCACCCCTGCAATGGCAATGACCATGCCGATGAGCCCCATCAGCGGCAGCCGTTCATCAAATAACCACCACGCCTGCAGCGCGGTCACGGGAGGCACCAGATAAAAGAGGCTTGCCACGCGGGAAGCCTCCCCCTTTTTTATCAAGGCCATCAATAACAGGATAGCGGCAATTGACAGAATCAGCACGAGCCAGCCCAGCGTCAGCAGGAAGGTCGTGCTCCACGCTACGGAGCGGGTCTCGAACAACAGCGCGCCCAAGCCCAGCAGGGTGCCTGCAGCCAGGTACTGAATCACTGCACCCGACAGCAGCGGCATGCTGGTGCAGTAGCGTTTCTGGTACAGCGTGCCCAGTGAAATACCCAGCAATGCGGCGAGTACACTGACCAGTGCCCCCATGCCAAAACCGCTGAACAGCGAACTGCCAAACTCCAGCTTGCTGCCCAGCACCAGGCAGATGCCTACCAGCCCCAGTGCCAGGCCCAGCCATTGTCGCGCGCCCAGGCGTTCGCCCAGCAGTGGGCCTGCACAGGCGGCGGTCAACAATGGCTGCAAGCCGACCAGCAAGGCCGCCAGACCCGCTGGCATTCCCAGGTAAATTCCATAGAATACGCCGCCAAGATAGGTGGCATGCACGAGCAGGCCCGATATCCCGATATGCATCCATAGCCTTGGTGAACTCGGCCATGGAATGCGCATCAGCAAGGTCAGCGGTACGAGCAGCAGCAGCGTCAACACGAAGCGGATAAACAAAAACGTGAAGGGTTCGGCGTAGGGCAGGCCAAACTTGGCACCAATGAACCCCGTGCTCCATAACAGCACGAAGAGCCCAGGCATGGCGGCCAGCGCGAGCGAATGGCCGTGCATGTTTTGCAAGGCCTTGAAATGGCTAGACATAAAGCTCCTATTGCCAGCGTGTTGTTTATCTGTTGTTGTTACGTTCTGTTCTTCTTGTAACGTGTTTTTACATAAAAGATTGAACCTGTGCCTGAACCACGCGTCACACTGTGCACATTCATAACGCGCCAATGAGGTTTCTTACCATGCAACGTATGACTGCTTTGTTCTCTGCTGCTCTCCTTGCCACTGGCCTGATGGCGGGCACTGCCCACGCCCAGCAAGCCCAGGACCCGGCACAAGATCCGATGGCGACCCAGCAGGCGCCTGCACAGGATTTTTCTGATCAGCAGCTACAGCAGTTCGCCGATGCTTCTCAAGAAATCGCCGTGATCTCTCAGGAGTACACACAGCGTCTGCAGGAAGCAGAAGACGAAGCTGCCCAACAGGAAGTTCGCGCTGAAGCCAATGACCGCATGATCGAAGTGGTCGAAGACAGCGGTCTGGACGTCGACACGTTCAATGCTATCGGTCAATCCATCCAGCAGGATCCGGAAATGATGCAGCGTGTACAGGAAATGGCTAGCCAGTCATAAGCCTGTTGCCACCGCCTCTGGCGGTGGTGAACCATCGAGACCTGCAGGATAGTGCCAGATTTTCCTTAACGTGCGAAGTACCTGCCTGTTCTGTGGTCCAAAAGCCCAGCGCCAACGCGCTGGGCTTTTTTTGCGTGGTTCACCCAGGCTGAAAGGTTGTCCTCTACCGACGCACACGCCACACTAAATGGCTGATCATTAACCCTTTGAGCCTCTGCAGGAGAGCGTATGGACGTGGAGCTTCTGGAAATCCGCCAGCACATGGGACAGTTCCCGCCATTCGATGGGCTGTCCGATGAGCTACTGGACGCCATTGCCGCCCGGGTGGAGGTGAGTTACTTCAAGACGGGTAGCGACATTCTCGAGCTGGATGCCACCCTCGATGAGCTGTGCTATATCCGCAGTGGGGCAGTAGAAGTGTATCGGCGGCAGGGCGAACTCTACAATCGCCTGGCAGAAGGAGACATCTTCGGTCATTTCAGCCTGCTGCGTAACCACAAGGTGCGCTTTCCTGCCAAGGCCATCGAAGATACGTTGATCTATTTCATACCCAACGACGTTTTCCAGCGGCTCTGTGAGGAAGACGATGAGTTTGCCGACTTCGTGGAGCTGGAGCGGCCTCGGTTGGAGACCGCTGCCGAGCAGCAGAAAAAGTCCAACGACATGATGGTCACGCGCATACGCAAGCTGGTGACACGTTATCCGGTGATGGTGGAGTCCACCACCAGCGTTCAGCAGGCGGCACAGCAGATCAGCGCTGCCCAGGCATCGGCCGTACTGGTGATCGATGAGGGGAGCAATCATCCTCGCTACAGCTTTCAGGACAGCGAAGGCAAGACCTGGCAGATGTGCGGCATTCTCACCGACAGCGATTTCCGCACGCGGGTAGTGGCTGAAGGGCTGGCGCCCTCCACGCCCGTGGGCGATGTGGTATCAGAGCGGTTGATTACCGTCCAGTCGGATGCCACGGTCTACGAGGCCATGCTGGTGATGCTGCGCAGTAACGTGCATCACTTGCCGGTGCTGTATCGCCAGCGCCCGGTAGGTGTGGTGCATCTTTCCGATATCATTCGCTACGAGACCCATAGCGGGCTTTATCTGGTCAGCAATATTTTCAACCAGTCCAGCGCCCAAGGGTTGGCCAAGCTGTTGCCCGATGTTCGCGCTGCCTTTGCACGGATGGTGCAGGAGGGGGCCAATTCACAGATGGTGGGCAGCGCGCTATCGACCATCGGGCGCAGTTTTACCCGCCGTTTGCTGGAGTTGGCCGAAGAGTCGCTGGGGCCACCCCCGGTGCCTTACTGCTTCATGGTCAATGGGTCCATGGCGCGTAACGAGCAGAGCATCGTGACGGACCAGGACAATGCGCTGATCTTGTCCGATGATTTCGACCCGGACGAGCACGACGCGTATTTCCAGGCGCTGGCAGCCTTTGTCAGCGATGGATTGGCCGCCTGTGGCTACACCTATTGCAAAGGCGATGTCATGGCCACCAACCGCCAGTGGCGCCAGCCGCTGA
Organism: Halomonas sp. NyZ770; assembly: GCF_020616575.1. Classification (NCBI taxonomy): domain Bacteria; kingdom Pseudomonadati; phylum Pseudomonadota; class Gammaproteobacteria; order Oceanospirillales; family Halomonadaceae; genus Halomonas; species Halomonas sp. NyZ770. Next base: position 895,793 of record NZ_CP085143.1, read on the forward strand.
GCGTGTGGAAACGCTACTTCCAGGACTGGATGGCCAACCCAACTCCGGAGAGGTTGCTGCACAGCTCGATCTTTTTCGACCTGGACAGTATCTATGGCGAAGAACACTACGTGGAAGCGCTTCAGGACCTGATTGCCCAGACGGCACCCCAGTCGCCGCTGTTTCTGGCCGCCATGGCGCGTAATGCCTTGAACCGTACGCCCCCGCTGGGCTTTTTCCGCACGTTCGTGATGGAAAAGGATGGCAAGCACAACAACTCCATCAACCTCAAGCGGCGCGGTACGGCGCCCATGGTAGACCTGATTCGTGTGCATGCGCTGGCCTGTGGCTCCAAAGCGCAGAACTCCTTTCAGCGGCTGAACGACATCAGCCAGACCCAGCTGTTGGCCACCGGGGTCAGCGACAAGCTGAGCTATGCCCTGGAGTTCCTGTGCATGTCGCGTATTCGCCATCAGGTCATCGACCTGCAGGAAGAGCGCGAGCCGGATAACAACATCGAACCCGAAAACGTCGAAGACAGCGAGCGGCACACGCTCAAGGATGCGTTTCAGGTGTTGAGCCATGCGCAGAAATTCCTGAAATTCCGCTACCCGATTCCTACGCAACGGCAGGGGCGTTGATATGCACGGTATTCGCCCACGTCAGAAAGTGACCCAGGCCGACTGGGCTGGCTACATGGCTGCTCGCGCCCAGCGCGCTGATAATGAGGCGTTGCAGCGTTTCTTCAGCACGCCCTTGCCAGACCCCGACACCCCTCTGGGCGAGGTGCCCATGGTGGCGCTGGACCTGGAAACCACCGGGCTGGACGAGCGTCGCCACGGTATCGTCAGCGTGGGGGCCGTGCCCTTTACGCTGGGCCGGATACCGCTTGCCCAGCGACGTTACTGGGTGGTGAAGCCTGCGCGGCCGCTGGACGAAGCCTCCATCGCCTACCACCATATCACCCACTCGGAGGTGGCTGAGGCCCCTGATCTGGACGAGGTGCTGGATGAGCTGCTGGAGGTGCTGGCGGGCCGAGTGGTGGTGGTCCATTTTCGCAACATCGAGCGCCCTTTTCTGGATGCCGCCGTGAAGGAGCGGCGCGGCGAGGGCGTGCTGTTTCCCATGATCGACACGATGTCGCTGGAAGCCAGACTGCATCGGCAGACCCTGTGGGCGCGCTTTCGCCGCTGGCTGGGCAGGCCGCCGGTCTCGATTCGGCTCAATGCCAGCCGTGAACGCTATGGCTTGCCGCCCTACCAGGGGCACCACGCCCTGGTGGATGCGCTGGCCACCGCCGAGCTGCTGCAGGCGCAAATCGCCAACCGCTACTCACCGGATACGCCGCTCAAGGCGCTGTGGTGCTGACGGACTAGAGTGGGGGTAGTGGCAAACACAAAACGGGCAGCCCATGGGCTGCCCGTTTTGTGTAAGGCCAGCAAGAAACGCTGGCCAAGGAGGGATCAAACGGCTTTGGGTTCGCTCATCAGCCCTTTGATGATGGCGTAGCAGGCCACCAGCAGGATGATGGTGAACGGGAAGCCCGTCGATACGGCCATGGTTTGCAGGGCCGTCAGGCCGCCACCCAACAGCAGGGCGATGGCAATGGCACCTTCGATGATCGCCCAGAACACGCGCTGCGGCTTGGGAGCATCCACCTTGCCACCGGCCGTGATGGAGTCGATGACCAGCGAGCCCGAGTCAGACGAGGTCACGAAGAAGATGATGACCAGCAGAATCGCAATGAACGAGGTGATCTGCGACAGCGGCAACTGCTCGAGCATCACGAACAGTTGCAGGTCCACACCGGCGTCACGCACGGCTTCGATACCCTAGCTCACGTACTGGTCGATGGCAGTGCCACCGAACGTGGTCATCCACAGCACCGAGACGATCGAAGGCACCAGCAGCACCGAGATCAGGAATTCACGAACGGTACGGCCACGGGAAACCCGCGCGATGAACATGCCGACGTAGGGTGACCAGGAGATCCACCAGGCCCAGTAGAAGGCAGTCCAGCCTTGGCTGAAGTTGGCATCTTCACGGCCAAAGGGGTTGGAGAGGGCCGGTAGATGCACCACGTAGTTGATCAGGTTTTCGAAAAAGCCCGTGGCAATCAGCAGGGTGGGGCCTACCGCGATGACGAAGAACAGCAGTGCCGCCGCCGTGGCGATGTTGATTTTCGACAGCAGCTGCACGCCTTTGTCGACCCCGGCAATGATGGAGCCGATGGCAATGATGGTGATGCCGATGATCAACAGGATCATGGTGACATCGCTTTCCGGTGCGCCGAACAGGTAGCTCAAGCCCGCAGCGGCCTGGGTAGCACCCAGCCCCAGCGAGGTCGCCAGACCGAACAGCGTGGCAAACACCGCCAGAATATCGATCAGATGCCCTGGCCAGCCCCATACGCGCTCACCCAGCAGCGGGTAGAACACGGAGCGCATCGACAGCGGCAGACCCTTGTTGAAGGAGAACAGTGCCAGCGACAGCGCGACCACGGCGTAAATGGCCCACGGGTGCAGGCCCCAGTGGAAAATGGTCGCGGCCATGCCCAGCGCAGCGGCGGCAGCCGTGTCACCTTCGGCTCCCGCCAACGGCGCCCAGTCTCCGCCGTCCAGCGAGGTGCCAAAATGGGTCAGCGGCTCGTTGACGCCGAAGAACATCAGCCCGATGCCCATACCCGCCGCAAACAGCATGGAAAACCAGCCGGTGTAGGTGAAGTCAGGCTTGGCATCGGCCCCGCCGATACGAATCTTGCCCAACGGCGATACGATCAGGCCCAGACAAAGCAGGACGAAGATATTGGCGGACAGAATGAAGAACCACGACAGGTTGCCGGTCAGAAAGCCGAAAATCGAGTCGTAAAGCGGTGCGATGGTGTCCTGTAGCGCCAGCGTGAGGATCACGAACAGCAGTACCACCAGCGCCGAGATGGTAAATACCTTGCCGTGCAGGTCAAGGCTGAACCCCATGGTGCTGGTGGTAATGTTGTCCTGACCGATCACGTAGTCGGTATCTATCAGGTTGGCCGGGCCATCCGGGGCAGGAATGCCCTCCGAGACCGGCTCTTCAGGGGGACGTTTAGCGTCTGGGTTTTCCACAAAAGCCTCTCCATGTCGAACAAAAACTGCCAAAGGCCACGGGACAAGTGCCTGGCAAGCGAATGATGCAACTACTAGGGTAGCAAATGTTGATTAATGTTTATCAACGCAACCAAGATATACAGTCAATGGGTGGGTATCGCAGGTGGTCGTGGCGATCTCACCACCATTCATAACGGAATGACCTGTTTTTTTATTTTCTTGATTAATTTTTATTATACATGGTCTTGGTCGGTGTGTCACAACGCCGCCAGCATCTGAGCTGAAAAATGCCACATGTGCCATTTTTAACCTGCCTGACCATCATGTTGCGGTGTTTGATGCGCCCATTGTTGTTTTTTCAAAATTTTGTTTTTAATGGATTATTTTTTATTTTGGAAAGATTGGCACGTTGTGTGAAAAGGTCTTTGCAGATGCAGGACGAGCAACATGTAATCAGTAATGGAGGCAACTCTTATGGATAAGCAGACTCCCCAGACAACCAAGCGTCCACGCGTACTGACACTATGCATGCTCGCCGCCACGGTCAGCACGCTGGCACTGGCAGGTTGTGGAAATGGTGAAGACGAGATGCCCCCGGCTCAGCAGCCTGAGACCATGGAACAGGATGCCACCTCCGGCCAAGTGCCCAGCACTACCGAAGGCGATAGCATGATGGGCGAAGAGCCCGCTGCTCCAGCAGATACCATGGCAGACGATCCCATGGCGGCTGACCCAGGCCTCGAGGGTGATGCGGCATCCACGCAGGAGCCCATGCCCGGCGAGACCACGGATATGACCGACCCGCAGGAAGAGCCTGGTTTTGGTGAAGGCACCGACCCGATGCCCGGCGCCAATGACGAAGTACCTGCGGACGACGAAGACGAGATGACCACGACCCAGTAATGTTTACCGCTCCCTACGATGCCAGGTCGCCCAGCTGTCTGTTCCCTGCGGCTGCTCCACACGGCCTGTCATCCTTTCACCCCCGCGCCCGCGGGGGTTTTTTTTGCATCCTGGTCAGTAGCCGCTAAAGTTAAACAGGCAGGAGGCGAACAAGCAGGTGTTTGGCCTGCCAAACGCATTCGACGATCTCGCTTTCCATGGAGGGCGTTTTCACAAGAGATTTTCAAAAGGGAAGGAGCACGACATGAAGTCACCAAAGCACCAGCGTGTATATGCAATGTTGTTCAGTGCGCTCTTGATGACCGGGGTATTGGCGGGGTGTGGCGACAGCTCGCCGCCTAACGGAGAGCCCGAACCGGAAGAGCCCATGGGCAGTGGCCCCATGGCCAATGATGGCACCACCCCTGAAGAGACGCCGGGGGAGGGCGTGGATAATTAAGAGGCTTCAACGAGACCGCCCCCTGACATGGGGGCGGCTTCGTTATGGGTCACTCGTCGCTGTCTTCCAGGCGACGGTAGAGCGTTCGCCGCGCGATGCCCAGAACTTCCGCCGTACGGCGCTTGTTGCCGCCAGTGGCTTCCAGCACTTTGCGGATGTAGCGTTTCTCCACCTCTTCCAGACTGGGCCAGCGGGCCGGAGCAGGGGCCGGTGCCGAGGTGCCGGGCAATACTTCGCCACTCAAGGTCGGCGTGGGGTCGTCACCGTTTTGCTGATGAGCCTGATCGCGTAGACGCTCGGGCAGGTCCTGATGCTTCAACAGGCCCTCCTCACTCAAGGTGACTGCACGCATGATGGCGTTTTCCAGCTCGCGCACGTTGCCAGGGTAAGTGTAGTTGAGCAGGCTGTTGAGTGCTTCGGGCTCGATATGCTCCACCTGTTTGTGCTGAGACTCGGCGTGTTTGTCGATCAGCGCAAAGATCAGGTGTTCCACATCGGTGCCGCGCTCGCGCAGGGGAGGAATACGCAGCGAGAACGTTTCCAGACGATAAAACAGGTCGCTACGGAAGTTCTCCTGCTCGATCTCCTTTTCCAGGTTACGGTGAGTGGCCGCAATGATGCGCACGTCCACCGGTTCCTCGCGCTCCCCGCCCACCGGGCGAACGGTCTTCTCTTGCAGGGCACGCAGCAGTTTGGCCTGCAGGTTGATCGGCATTTCACCAATTTCATCCAGGAACAGGCTGCCCCCCTGGGCGCTCTGGAACAGGCCCTTGCGGGCTTCGTTGGCGCCGGTGAAGGCGCCTTTGACATGGCCGAAAAACTCGCTTTCCATCAGGTCGGCGGGAATGCTGGCGCAGTTGACGGGCACAAAAGGCGCGTCGTGGCGGCTGCTCTCCTGATGAATGGCCCGCGCCAGCAGCTCCTTGCCGGTACCGCTTTCACCCAGAATGAGAATGGGAGCGTCGCTTTTGGCCAGCCGCGAGGCATCGTGGAACAGCGACTGCATCGCCGGACTTTTGCCCACGATGCCATGGAAGTGGCTCAGCTCGGTATCGTGCGATAGCGAGAGGCGCTGGCGCTCCAGCACACGAAACACCGCTTCGCGAATCGCATCCAGATCCAGCGGCTTGGTCAGAAAATCGTCGGCCCCCAGCTTCAGGGCTTCCACGGCCTGGTCGATGGTGCCAAACGCGGTAATCACGATGATGCCCAGCTCGCTGCCGCTCTGGCGAAGCTGCTGCAAGAGTTGAATGCCGGTCATGCCCGGCAGCCGTACATCGGTGATCATCATCGCCACCGGGGTATGGCTAAGTAGCGCAATGGCTTCTTCGGCGCTGGCGACGCCTACGGTTTCATAGCCCGCATCGTGAAGCTCCTCTTCCAATAACTCACGTATAGCGGCGTCATCTTCCACCACCAAAAGCGGTAACAGGTGTTCCTGATGGGTCACAAACGTTGTCCTCAAGCGGATGCGGTGTCACAAAGGGGCAGCGTGATCTCGAAGCCAGCACCGCCCAGGGTGCTGTCAAAAACGCCAATCGTCCCGCCGTGGTCGTTGATAATGCGGTGTACCATGGACAGCCCCAGGCCACTGCCTTGCCCCACCGGCTTGGTGGTGAAAAAGGGGTCGAATACCTGATGGTGATGGGAGGGCGGTATGCCTGGCCCGTTATCCTCTACCCATAGCGTCAGCTCTTCCTCATGGGCCTTCGCGCGGACACGAATATGGTTCACGTCGGGCGCTTGCGCTGCATTGCGAAACAGGTTGGTCAGCACCTGGATGATCTGCTGGCCATTGACCAGTAAATGGGGGGTCGGTGCAGGAAGATCAATATCCAGACGAATATTTCTTGGCTCCAGCTCTTCCTCGACCAGCTCGCTGGCACTCAGGATAAGCTGGTCGAGCGCCTGATTTCCTTTCTCTACGTTATGTTGTCGGCCCAATTCCATCAATTGGCGCACGATTTCGACGATACGCTCCACTTCGCCGCGTATTCTGCCCAGCCGGGCGCGCTCATCGTCGCCGATGGTGTCCCGGCGTGCCAGGCGCTGGGCCTGGCCGTTGATGACGGTGAGCGGGGCACCGATTTCATGGGCGACACCCGCTGCCAGTACGCCCAGCTCGGCCAGCTTCTTGGATTTGCGCAGGCGTTTTTCCAGCTCGATCTCGCGGCGCTGACGATCCTCGATATCGCGGTCCTTCTCGGCCATGGCGTCCAGCATTCCGTTCAGGCCTGAGGCCAGCCGACGGTATTCGGTAGGGCCATCAGCCGTGGCCCGTTGGCTGCGGTCGCCATCTTCTACCAGCAGCATGACGTGCAGCAGCCGGTTCAGGGGGCGCTCGATGTAGCGACGGAAGCCCCACCAGATACTGAACACGATGCCCGCCGCACCGATCACGAAGACCAGCACGGCCACGATGCTGATGAACCCAGTATAGTTTTCGATGCCGGTATTCAGGCGGTTGACCTGCAGCACGCCCTGTACGCTGCCATCCTGGGTACGCAGCGGGATCAGTGCCGAGTAGTAGGTCCAGCCCTCCTGCTGGCGATAGTTGCTGTAGAGGTCGTCGCGTTCGATGACTTTCCGGATCTCTTCAGGGGTGAACAGGTCCTTGCCCAGCCCCAGGCCGTATACCTCGCGCCCATGGGTGTCGAACACATAGGCACCGTAGATACGGTGAAACGAGAAGGCCGACTGCAGGGCCTCCTCCAGGGGGGTGGCGCTGTCGCGGGCCACCGCGTAACTCAGCGACGTGCTCAGCGCCCGGGTGATGATCTCCACCTCGGTTTGCAGCTTGGAGCGTACGTTATCCTCCAGCGACTTGATGGCCACCAGGCTGAATACCACCAGCACAATGAAAAGCGGCACAATCACCGTGAGAATGATCAAGTTACGTAGGCGCATCGTCTATCCGTGGTGGTCAGTGAGTAGAAGTATCAACGCGGGCTGGGGGTCAGCCGATAGAGGCTGCCCTGGGCACCGTCGGAGAGCAGGTAGATCGCATCGTCGGGCCCCTGGCGTACATCGCGAATGCGGCCCACTTCGCCATCCAGTATCTGCTCTTGCTGGCCGACCTGGCCCTCTTCGAGGGTCAGCAGCAACAGCTGCTCGCTGGCCAGCCCGCCCGCCAGCAGGCTGCCCTGCCAAGGGCCAAAGGCCTCGCTGGTGACTTCCGCCAGGCCCGAGGGGGCAAACCGTCCATCGAACCGATACACGGGGTCCTCCATGCCTGGCTTCGACTCCACGCCGATCGGTTCATTGGTGGCGTAGTCATTGCCCAGGCTCACTTCGGGCCAGCCATAGTTGTTGCCCGGCTGAAGCAGGTTCAGCTCGTCACCGGTCCGCGGCCCGTGTTCAGTGGCCCAGGCCTCACCGTTGCTGAGCACGGTCATGCCCTGAATGTTGCGGTTGCCCTGGGTATAGATTTCGTCCAGCGTCGTGTCGTCATCGACGAACGGGTTGTCCTCGGGGGCCGAACCGGTGGCGGTCAGGCGCAGGGTGGTGCCTGCGTGGTCGTCGCTGGCCTGGGCGCGTGGCGGCTCATTGCCACGGTCGCCAATGCTCATCAGCAGCGTGCCATCCGGCAGCCAGGCGATCCGTGAACCGTAGTGCCTGCCGGGTGCAGAGGCGCGGTCCTGCTCGAACAGATGCTCCACCTCGCCCAGTGCGTCCTCCTCCCACTTGACCCGCGAAAGCGCGGCACGGCTCTGGCTGCCCTCCGGCTTGCTCCAGGTGAAATAGACCCAGTCATGTTCGCCGTCGCCAAACGCTGGATGCAGCACCACATCCAGCAGGCCGCCTTGCCCATGGTGGTTCACCTCGGGCATGCCCTCCAGCACGCGTGTCTCACCGCTATCCGGGTCGACCAGGTTGAGCTGGCCGTTACGCTCGCTGACCAGGTAGCGCCCATCGGGCAGAAATGCCACTGCCCAGGGGTGCTCGAAACCGCTGGCCACGCGTTCGATGGACACCGGGAAGTGTTCGGTTTCGAGCCCTTGGTGCACGGTCTCGGCCTGTGCAACGCTAGTCAACAGCAGCCCACTCGCGGCGATGGCGAGCCAGCCAGCAGGGCGCACCTGAGCCGGCGTGGAGGCAGTAAGGGGGAAGACGTTCAACACAGCGGGCTGACGTTCGGACATGATCGGTTCTCCGGTGACGTTGGCTAGATGGGTTGGTTCAGTCTAGCAGTGACTGCGACATGGGGGTGGGGTTCCCCACCCTACATCAGTAGTGCCAGCAGCAGTGGCAGGTAAATCAGTGCCAGCAGCGTAGAGCAGAAGACCAGGCTGGCCACATAAGCGGGCTCGCGCTGGGCGCGTTGGGCAAACAGATAATTGAACACGGCCACCGGCATGCACATCTGTACCACGAGGATGCTTTGTGCCAAGGGCGGCAACCCCAGCCAGGCGGCGATGAACCAGGCCGTCACGGCGGCCAGCGGGATACGGATGAGGCTGAAACCCACGCCGGAGCGCAGGCTCTTGACCTGGATGCTGGCCAGCGAAACCCCCAGAGTAATCAGCATCAGCGGTACCGTGAAGCCCGACATCAGGTCGACGGTATTGGCCAGCCAAGGAGGCAGAGGGGTATCGGTGAGCAGCAGCGCCATGGCGATGACGATGGCATACACGGTTGGTGTCTTGACCAGCGTCTTGAGCGGGTTGCCCTTGGCATCCAACGCTGCCCCCAGGGTGAACTGAAACAGCGAGACGGTCACCATCACCGTGATGCCGTAGGCAAACCCGGCGCTTCCAAAGGCATACAGCACCACCGGCAGGCCCATGTTGCCCGTATTGGGATACATCATGGGGGCGATGACCACGCGCCAGTGGCGGCCCAGCAGCTTGGCCACCAGAAAGCTGGCAGCCCCCATGGTCAGGATGACCAGCGCGGTGGCCAGCATGACATGGCCAAAGGTGCCCGCATCGATATTGGCGCCCGACAGCGATGCCAGTACCAGCGCCGGGGTGCCGATGTTGAAGACCAGACGCGTAATGAAATCGACGGGGTAGGGGTGGCCAAGGCGTACCCAGGCATAGCCAAGCCCGGCGCCTGCCAGTACAGGGGCCATGACGGCGAACAGTTCGGCGAGCATCAACGTTCCTTGACGGGGTTCAGCGCTCTATTGTCGGCAATAACGCACTGTACAGGCAAGCAACGTGACGTGGGTGTCAGGCATTGACCCGTGAGCGAGTGGTCTGCCACTCGGCTGGGACTTGTTCACGCAGAAATTCCAGCAGGGCGTTGACCCGCCGGGAGTGTTGCCCGTAGGCATACAGCATGGTGACAGGCAGCGCCGCAGGCTCCCAGCCCGGCAGGCAGCGCACCAGATCCCCCGGGTGATGCTTTTCGCGCCTTGCCACCACCCAGTGGGGCAGCAGGCCAATGCCCTGGCCATAAGCAATGGCATCGATGTGCAGTACCGTGAGGTCGACGCGTAGCCGCGAGCGGGGCGCATCGAACAGGTAGTCGGGATGCTCTGAATGATGCAGCAGCAACCCGTTGGAAGCCGTATCCAGCAGGTCGATCCAGGCGTGCTCGCCAAGTTCGCTGGGGTGCTGTGGGCGGCCTGCCTGTTTCAGATAGCTTGGGTTGGCATACAGCCCCCGCGAAAGATACCCCAGCCGCTCCTGATTGAGCCCGCATTCATGATTGGCCCCCAACCAGATATGCACGCTGTTGCTATGCATCTTGCTGGGCGGCGTTTCGCGGGTGCGCAGGGTCAGCTCCACTTTGGGGTAACGCGTCAGGAAGGCATCCACGACCCCCGCCATCCAGCCTCGGGCCAGGGCGCCATGCACTTCCAGGGTGACCTTGCCGCTGATCTCTTCACGCAGCTCGGCCAGCGCCTCTTGGCTATGGGCCGCCATGGCCAGCAGCTCGTTGCAGTAGCTCTGGAACAGCAGCCCCGCTTCGGTTGGGATCAAGCGATTGGCTTGGCGCCGCAGCAGCGGCTGATTCAGGCGGGCTTCCAGTTGGCTGATGCGACGGCTCAGGGTGGACTTGGCCAGCCCCAGCTTCTGGGCGCTGCGGGTCAGGCTACCCGTCGACATCACATCGGCAAATGCGGCAAGTTCATCGAAATCGTACATGGCACGGCCACCGAGCTGAGTCATGGAGCGAATAGTGTGCCATTTATTTTGATGAATGAAAATAATTTATATTTGTGTTTGTATTTGGAGTATGGAGAAGGTCTTCTCAGCTGCGGATAAAAAAAGCCCTGGCACCAGGCCAGGGCATCAATTCAGCATTGAAACAGTAAGGGTCGTAGGCGACCTACGATCAGAACTCGTAAGTAGCAGACAACCAGAAGCTGCGACCGTTCAGCGCAACACCGTCAGTGGAGCGGCCGGTTTGGGTGTAGCGGTAGGCCGCGTAGGTGTCGCCGTTGTGCTCGAAGGTGTCGTAGCCCGTGAAGTCCTTGTCCAGCAGGTTCTGAACCGCGCCGGTCAGCCGCACGCTGTCGGAGAAGCGGTAGGTGCTGCGCAGGTTGAACAGCTCATACCCGTCCAGCTTGTTGCCCAGCTGCTGATACAGTGAGAGCGTTTCACCCGACGTGGGCAGGCCTGCCGAGAAGCGCTCGCGAGAAGAGTAGTACTCGCCTTCCAGCGTGGTGCTCCAGCGGTCGTTGATCTGCCAGGTGAGGTCGGCAGTCAGCTTGTGCTTCGGCGTATTGGTCAGAATCATCCCTTCGTTGTCGCCGGAGGTGATCTCGGAGTCGGTGAAGGTATAGCCGCCGCTGACACGCCAGTCCGGAGCAATCTGATAGTTGGCGCTCAGCTCGACGCCGCGGGTCTCGGCACGGTCGATATTGGTCAACTGCCCAAAGCTCTCCTGCTGGGTAAAGTTACCCACGCTCAAGCAGTTGGCCAGCCCCGCATTGGGCGTATTGCCATTGCTGTCGATGAACTGGCAGTTGGGAATATCGTCAGCATCGGCGATACGATCCCGGAACTGGGTGAAGAACAGCGTTGCCCCGGCAGAGAAACGCTCCTGATCGTCGTAGATGGCACCAATTTCATAGTTGGTGCTTTTTTCCGGCTCCAGATCCGGGGTGCCGATATTGACCGTTGCCCCCTGGCCGCCAAATCCGTTGACGCCATCATGCAGCTGGTTCAGCGTGGGCGTCTTGTAACCTTGGCTGATACCACCTTTCAGCGTCCAGTGGGGAGTAGTGTTCCATACCAGGTAGCCGCGCGGGCTGAAGTGCCCGCCAAAGGCGTCGTGGTTTTCGTAGCGGCCACCCAGGGTCAGCGCCAGATCATCGCGCAGCAGCCACTCGTCTTCCACGAACGCGGCCCAGCTGTTCTGCTCGAAACGCTCGTTGCCTGCCGTACCGTCTTCCAGGCGGGCGTCGATGTACTGGCCGCCGACGGTCACCATGTGGTCACCCAGCGGGGCCACGAACTTGCTGTCGACCACGATATCGCGGTTTTCCAGCAGTCGGGGTTCGCCGCCTTGTGCCACGTAGCCGTAGTCGGGGGCATTGCCCGCTGGCAGGGTGCGGCCCAGGGTTTCGGTTTCGCTATGGCTGATGCTGCTTTCCCAGGTGCCCGCCTCGAAACGTCCGGTATGGCCGATGGCGACCTGATCGCGGTTGAAGCGCATTTCGTCTTCATAACCAAACACCCGCGCGGGGGTATCCAGGTTGCCCAGGCGGCTGTCGCTGTTGTCGTAGGTCTGGCGGGAGCGCTCGGCATCCAGCCAGAATTCGTTCGTTTCATCCGGCGTGACGTTGATGCGCCCGCCAATGGAGTAAATGCGCGCTTCCGAGGGTCGCGGGTCGCGACCTGAGCTGTTCTCGATCATGCGTTCGGAGCCGTCTCGGTCAAACAGGCGGCCGCGCAGCTGCAGGCCCACGGTGTCTTCCACCAAGGGGCCAGAGGCATAGAGGTTGATGGCGGAGCTGTTGCCTTCGTCGCGATTCTGCTGGAAGGAGTTTTCCACCGACACCGAGCCTGCCCAATCCTGGCCAACGCGGCGCGTGATGATGTTGATCACGCCGCCCATGGCATCGGAGCCGTAAAGCGTGGACATCGGCCCACGAATCACCTCGATACGCTCGATGGCAGAAAGCGGGGGGATGAAGCTGGTGGAGGTCTCACCAAAACCGTTCGGGGTCACATCGCCAGAGGCGTTTTGGCGGCGGCCGTCGATGAGGATCAGGGTGTAGTTGCTGGGCATGCCACGAATGGAAACGTTCAATCCGCCGGTCTTGCCCGTGCCAGCGCGGACATCTACTCCCGGTACGTCAGCAATGGCTTCGGCAATGTTGGAAAACTGCTTCTGCTCCAGCTCTTCACGGGTCACCACGGAAATGCTCGCGGGCGCGTTATTGAGCGTTTGCTCATAACCAGCCGCTGTCACGACCATGTTGTTGAGCTGTGCAGTTTCCTGAGCGTTGACGGCTGTGGCGGTCATGCTGACAGCAATGGCGCTGGCCAGTGCAGAACGTGTAAAGCGTGGCATGGCGATCCCCTGAGATGAAACTTATTTGCTAATGAAACTGATTATCAAAAGAGGTTGGGATTCTAAGAAGAAAAGTTCCCATGCGCGAGGCTGTTTCATCGAACGGTGCGTTGCATGAACCGAAACGGCCCCGAGTCGCCTTCAAGCGTTGCAAGTTATGCAACGGCGCATTCGCGTAAATAAGGGTGCAAGTGCTGTTGAGAATCGTTACTATCTTTCCAACACTCAATCGGGAGAGGCTTTCATGGGCCGTACGTTGCAGCGCAGAGGGATCGGGCCTAGTGGGATCGGGCGTGGTGTGATCGGGTTGGCGGGTAGAACAGTCGTGGCGCTGGTGGTCGGTAGCCTGATCGCCGGTGCTGCCCAGGCGCGCACCCTGGAGACCGCTTATGGCGAGGTCGAGGTCAACGACCACCCCGAGCGTGTGGTCACCCTTTACGAGGGGGCGCTGGATGCCTCGCTGGCCGCAGGCATTCTTCCGGTGGGCGCCGTGACCACTCGGGGCGGTGACAACGTGGCAGAGTATGTAGAAGCCTACCTGGGCGAAGAGCGCCCGGCCATCGTCGGTGTCGTGCGCGAGATCAACATCGAAGCCGTGCTGGCGCAACAGCCCGACCTGATTCTGGCGGCACCGCAGCTTCCCGAGGCCCAGTACCAGCTGCTGTCGCGTATTGCGCCTACCGTCGTGCCTCACACGCAGCCGCTGGCGTCCGATAACTGGGAAGCCGAAGCCCGCCTGTATGGCCAGGCGCTCAACCGCGAAGCGCAGATCGACGAGGCCATTGCCGCCGTGGAGCAGCGCGCCGCAGAGCTGGCCAGTGCCATTGCTGAAGCTGGAGTAGGCGGCACGGCCGTGCTGGCCCGCTGGATGCCCAGCGGCCCCATGGTGATGTCGAAGGACCTGATTGCCACGGGCCTGCTGGATAGCGTGGGCCTGGAGGTGCAGGATGCCGGGCTGATCAAGCCAGACAGCGCCCACAGCGACGTGCTCAGCCTGGAAAACCTGTCTCAGGTAGACGGTGACTGGCTGTTTCTGGCGACCCTCAACGCCGATGGCCAGGCCGCGCTGGATGCTGCCCGCCAGAGCCCGGCGTTCACTCGTTTGAACGTCGTCGAAAACGACCGAGTCGTGCCGGTCAACGGCCAGCTCTGGAGCAGCGCCAACGGCCCGCTGGCGGCCCAGGCCATCCTGGATGACATCGAGAACGCGTTGTTGCCGTGATGTCTGCTGCTTTTATAGGGAGCAGCGCCGCCCGGCGCTGCTCCGCAACGACCTGGATGCTGATACTGCTCACCGCCTTGCTGGCGGTGTGTGTCGTTAGCCTTGTGATTGGCGCGGGCCAGGTGGGCCCTGCGCGCGTATTGGGTCTGCTGCAAGGCGTGGACGACAGCGAAGCGCTGTTCGTGGTGCAGGAGCTGCGCGCCCCCCGCACCCTGATCGGCCTGACCGTGGGCGTAGCCCTGGGGGTGGCGGGCGCACTGCTGCAGGCCGTTTCGCGCAACCCGCTGGCCGAGCCGGGCCTGCTGGGGGTCAGCGCCGGGGCGGCATTCGCCGTGGCGTTGGCGCTGGTGCTGGGGGCCAGCGCCGCCACCCTGCGTATCTCCGTGGCCCAGCTGGGCGCACTGATCGGCTGCCTGTGCGTGCTCAGCGTGGCGCGCTTTCGCGGTGTCGGCAACGACCCGGTTCGGCTGGTGCTGGCCGGGGCGGCGTTTTCCGGGCTGCTGGGTTCGCTCAGCTCCCTGATGCTGCTCTACGATCAGCGCGCTGCCGATGAAATCCGCTTCTGGGTCGTGGGCAGCCTGGCGGGCCGCCGTTTGGAGGACTGGTGGGCGGTGCTCCCCAGCTTGGCGGTGGCGGCGGCCACGGTCGCGCTCATCGCGCGCCCCCTGGCGGCGCTGGCGCTGGGCGAGCGGGCAGCCAGCGGCCTGGGGCATCGCCCCGGGCTGATTCGCTGGCTGGCGATTGGCTGTGTGGCGCTGCTGGTGGGGGCGGCCACGGCCATTGCCGGGCCGATTGCCTTCGTCGGGCTGGTGGTGCCGTTCGTGGCCCGCGCCATTGCCGGGCCGGACATTCGCCGCACGCTCTGGTTCTGCCTGCCGATAGGCCCGTTGATCGTACTCACCGCCGATATCATCTCCCGGGTCATCGTGGCGCCTTCCGAACTGCCGCTGGGCGTGCTCACGGCGCTGTGTGGCGCACCGGTGCTGATTGCCGTGGTGCGTGCCCGCCGTTTACCCATGCTGTGACCCTCTCTTCATGCTGTGCAAGCCCGCTGCTTGCCTGGACGCTGACGCTATGAAAATGACGGCAAAATCGACGTTGGGTGCAAGGCCGATGTGGCCGATGACGACCCCCGCCCCCTTGGCCACGCCCGCTGCTACCCCGGCGGGCTATTGGCGTTTGCAGAGCACGTCAGGGCGCTACCATGTGTTGCTGGAGAAGCGTGCCGTGGCGGTGAATGCGGGGTTGCTGCTGGCGCTGATGGCCGCCAGCCTGCTTTATTTGAGCCTGGGCAACGTGGCGCTGGCTCCTCGTGCGGTGCTGGCGGCGCTGGCCGGGCAGGGGGAGATGATGGCCACCTTCATGGTCCGCGAGCTGCGCCTGCCGCGCCTGCTGGCGGCGTGCTATACCGGGGCCGCCTTCGCCCTGGCCGGGGTGCTGATGCAGACCCTGGCCCGCAACCGCCTGGCCACGCCGGGCATCATCGGGATCGACAACGGCGCCACTGCCTTTGCCGTGGCCTCGGTGGTGGGGTTGGGGGTGGGCATTGCTCCGCCTGCCATGGCGCTGGCCGGGGCCACCACGGCGGCCGTGCTGACGTTCGGCCTGGCGGCGGGTAGCGGAACTCAGGGCTATCGGTTCATCGTGGCCGGAATTGGGGTTGGGGCCGTGTTTGGCGCCATTACTCAACTGCTGCTGGCGCGGGTGGCCATCGACACCGCCAACGCCGCCTACCCGTGGACGGTCGGCTCGCTCAATGCACGGCCCAGCGGCAGCGTTCAACTGCTGGGCGTGGGGCTGCTGCTGGGCCTGGTGGCGGCCATGGCGCTGGCCCGCTCCTTGACCGTGCTGCGCTTCAAGGACGCCACGGCCAGCGGCCTGGGGGTCAGCGTCACCGCCCGCCGCTTTCAGGTGCTGATGCTCTCGGTGGTGTTGACCGCCTTCGCCGTTGCCGTGGCAGGGCCGGTGGGCATGGTGGCGCTGATTGGGCCTGAAATTGCTCGCTCACTCTCCAGCGCTCGCCATGTGCCGATTCTGGCCGCCACCCTGGCCGGGGCGCTGGTGATGGTGCTGGCCGACCTGGCCGGGCGAACCCTGTTTGCGCCCATCGAGATTCCGGTGGGCATCGTCACGGCCGTGGTAGGTGGCCCCTGGTTATTATGGATTTTAATGCGCCCGCAACGGAGTCGCTCATGAGCACTGCCCCCGGTTTACCCACCCTGGCCACCGACGCGCTCAGCATGAGTTATGGCCAACGCCAGGTGATCAAGGAGCTGGGCGTCGAGCTGCCCAGCGGCAAGGTAACGGCCATCGTTGGCCCCAACGGCTGTGGTAAATCCACGCTGCTCTCGGGGCTTGCCCGGCTGCATAAGCCCGACGGCGGCGCCGTACTGCTCGATGGCCATGATATTCAGCGCCTGCCCACGCGCCAGCTTGCCACCCAACTGGCGCTGCTGCCCCAGGAAGCCGTGGCCCCCGAAGGGCTCACCGTCACCGAGCTGATTCGCTTTGGCCGCCAGCCCCACCAGGGGTGGCTACGCCAATGGTCGGCGGAAGACCAGCAGGTCGTGCAGCACGCGCTGACCGCCGCAGGCCTGGAAGCGCTCGCCGACCGGCCGCTGGAAGCCCTCTCGGGCGGGCAGCGCCAGCGTGCCTGGATCGCCATGACCATTGCCCAGCAAACGCCGCTGCTGCTGCTGGATGAGCCCACCTCTGCGTTAGACCTGGGCCACCAGATCGAAGTCTTCGAGCTTGTGCGCACGCTGGCCTGCCATGGCCGCACCGTGGTGATGGTGCTGCACGACCTGGCCAGCGCCTGCCGCTATGCCGACCACCTGATTGCCATGCGCGATGGCCAGATCGTTGACCAGGGGGCACCAGCCGATGTGGTGACACCAGCCTTGGTGCGCGCGCTCTATCAGGTAGAATGCACGCTGTTGCTGGACCCGGATACCGGCAGCCCGCTGCTCGCCAACGTGCGCCGCGCCGAACGTTCTGAATGAGCGGAGCCCCGTGCAGGGGTTCCAGGCCAAAAATACATGACAACACGCTAAAAGGAACCCTCGTGGCCTCTTCAACGCCCAGTTCTTCCGCCAGTTCTGCCAACCAAAGTTTTCAGGCGTTGGTCAGGCTGCTGCGCTACGCCAAGGGGTATCGTCGGCGGATTACCGCTGCCACGATCTGCTCCATCATCAACAAGCTGTTCGATATTGCCCCGGAAATTCTCATCGGTGTCGCCATCGATGTGGTGGTCAACCAGGAGAACAGCTTCGTGGCCCGCCTGGGGTTCGAAACCCCGCACGAGCAGATCGCCATCCTCGCGGTGCTGACCTTCTTTATCTGGGCGGGGGAATCGCTATTCGAGTACCTGTACCAGGTGCTGTGGCGCAACCTGGCCCAGCGGCTCCAGGCCGACCTGCGCCAGGATGCCTATGAGCATGCCCAGCGGCTCGACATGGCGTTTTTCGAATCGAAGAGCTCAGGCCAGCTGGTGGCCACCATGAACGATGACGTCAACCAGCTGGAGCGCTTCCTGGACGGCGGCGCCAACGCGCTGATTCAGGTGGGAGTGACCGTGGTGGCGGTGGGGGCCGTGTTCTTCGTGCTTTCCCCGCTGATTGCGCTGCTGGCCTTCACGCCCATCCCGCTGATCATCTGGGGAGCGTTCTTCTTCCAGCGCAAGGCGGGGCCGCTCTACAGCGAGGTGCGTGAGAAAGTGGGCGACCTTTCCAGCCGGCTCTCCAACAACCTGAGCGGCATTGCCACCATCAAGAGCTTCACCAGTGAATCCCGTGAGGCCGAACGCCTGCGCAGCGCCAGTGAAGCCTATGTAGATGCCAACCGTCAGGCGATCAGGGTCAGTTCGGCGTTTATTCCGGTCATCCGCATGGCCATTCTGGCGGGCTTCCTGGCCACCTTCACCGTGGGTGGCATGATGGCGCTCAACGGCAGCCTCAATGTAGGCGCCTACGGCGTGCTGGTGTTCCTGACCCAGCGCCTGCTCTGGCCGCTGACCGGGCTGGCCCAGGTCATCGACCTGTTCGAACGCGCCATGGCCAGCACCAAGCGTATCCTGGACTTGCTGGAAGTCCCCATCACGGTGAAAGACGACAGCACTCAGGCATTGGCCGCACCGGTGAAAGGCGAGGTGCGCTTCGAAGCGGTGAGCTTCCAGTACGAGGCCAGCCAGGTAGGCGTGAACGGGGTAGACCTGCACGTTCCGGCGGGCACCACGCTGGCCTTGGTGGGGGCCACGGGATCGGGTAAATCGACGTTGATCAAGCTGCTGCTGCGCTTCTACGACCCTGCCAGCGGTCGCGTGCTGGTCGATGGCCAGCCTATTACCGAGGTCAGCATGCATTCGCTGCGCCAGGCCATCGGCCTGGTCAGCCAGGATGTGTACCTGTTCGAGGGCAGTATTCGCGACAACATCGCCTACGGCATGCCCGATGCCGACGAAGCCGCCATCATCGAGGCTGCCAAAACCGCAGAAGCCTGGAGCTTTATCGAGACGCTGCCCCAAGGGCTGGACACCCCGGTGGGGGAGCGGGGCGTGCGCCTTTCCGGCGGCCAACGCCAGCGCCTTTCCTTGGCCCGGGCGCTGCTCAAGAACCCGCCCATTCTGGTGCTGGACGAAGCCACCAGCGCCGTGGACAACGAAACCGAAGCGGCGATCCAGCGCTCGCTGAAGCGCATTGCCCACGGGCGTACGGTCATCATGATTGCCCACCGGCTTTCCACCATCGTGCATGCCGATGAAATCGTCGTGATCGAGAAAGGCCAGGTAGCGGAGCGTGGCAGCCATGCCAGCCTGCTACAGGCCGATGGCCACTACGCCGCCCAGTGGCGGGTACAAACCGGAGCCGCCCAGGCGGGCGATGTGGAAGTACTGGGCCGCTAGGCCGTCACGTGCCACGCACTCAAGCGCCGCCCCATGGGCGGCGCTTGCGTTTAGCGGTTCACCAACAGCGCGTTCAGGGTCACCGGCACATGCTCATCGATCTGCTGATAGCCCAGCAGGGAAAGCACCGTGCGCAGCGTGCTGTTGGCCATCAGGGCATTGCCATCCAGCGCCATCGGTTCGGCATGGGTGACACGCACTTCGTTCAGCCCGACGCGGGTAAAGCGCAGCGGCACCGCTTCCTCCTGGGTCAGCCGGTCGGTTTGGACTCGAAAGGTCAGGGTTTCCACCAGTTCCTCGCCCATGTCCAGGCGGTCCAGGCGCTCGGGTGGCATCTGTGCCACCAGCGTCACCAGCGGCGTATTGGCCAGCAGGCCCACCCACGGCGGCAGGTCACCCAAACGTTGCAGCAGGTCGGTCTGGCTCAGCCGGAGCGGCAGGCGCAGCGTGCCATCGGGGGAGATATCGCCCTGCAAATTGCTCACGTGATGATGATGAGTTTGCGGCGCGCTACCGTCCAACTGGGTAATGGACGCCCGCACCTGCGATTGGGCAGGGTCCAACTGCCAGTCGGCCTGAACGGGCAGCGCCAGCAGCAGCGGAAAAAGAGCAATCAAGGCTTTCACAGCGTGTCTCCATAGAAGCAGTCATCAGCAGACCCCGGCCGCGCCGATTAGTGCCCGAAGGCCCGCAGGCAACCGCATTACGTCAGGTATCGCAGCCTGCCCGAAAAAGTGCCGCCCCACCACAAGATAGCGCCCCAAGGGGTAGCCGTGCCCCCACACATTCGCTATGATATGCACGCTTTTCGGGCCTATAGCTCAGTTGGTTAGAGCAGGGGACTCATAATCCCTTGGTCGTAGGTTCAAGTCCTACTGGGCCCACCACTCTTCAATGGCTTTCTCGCCGTTTTTTTATCTTGCCTTCAGTGGTCAACTTATACCGGACAGTAATTTAAGGTTTTCCTCAGCCTCCACGGGAGGCAGGTTATCGTTAAACGTGTGAGGGCGCTGCTGATTGTAGTACCCCATCAGATAGCTACTAACGTCTTTCTTGGCCTCAGGTAGATTTCGATATCCCCAAGACGGTATCTACTCTGATTCAAGCTCCGGAACAGCCTTTCCATCGGGGAGTTGTCCCAGCAGTTGCCTCGTCGGCTCATGCTTTGTTTCATTCGATAGCGCCAAAGTCTTTGGCGGCACTTGTGGCTTGCATAGTTACTACCCTGACCGGAATGGAACATGGCGCTCTTAGGCTGACCACGTTGCTCCCAAGCGTGATCCAGCGCTTTCACAATAAGATTTGCATCCGGGCTGGACGACATAGCCCAGCCGATGTCGACGTCACCTTCAGGCTGGCAGCTTTTTGCTTCAATTCAGGCGAAACAGCACGTCGTTGCTTGGTCATCAGACACCTCGCTTCTGGTGGCAATATTACCACCTACGTTGGTGTCTGGTTTTATTGAATCACTACACATCCAGGACGGTAGTTTTAAGCGGATTCGTTGACATCAAAGAACCCCGGGAGGATGGGACAGAGTTCACGAGTAGCTTCATAGGAATTGGGACCGGAGCGCAGAACTGAGCGGGTTAGCAGATTGTTACCCGCCAGGCAGCTGACCTCAGGGATCATGATGCAGTCTGGGCAGGCTCCGCCGCGGCTGTCGCATAAACTGCCGGAGCCACATTGGGTTGCACGCGGGCTGAGCATGTCGCTCAACAGGGCATCGCGTCGACTGCGCCAAAGTGAGCTTATGTTGCCTAAGTCCATGGTGGCACCATTGCGATAGACCACGAAGGCTAAGTCCGCAGGGAAAAGATATTCCCCTAGGGAGGCTTGGTCGAGGCCGGATTCCTGAGCGATGGTGTTGATTACCAGGTGGGCAAAGGAGTGTAGCAGGGTGTACACCATTGGATACACCTTGTGGGTGTCTTCTGGATTGAGTTTGTCCACGTAGCGTCCCCATGGAAGTGCTCGCTCCAGGAGGCGGCCTCCAAAGGCGACCTCGTCTCCCGGCGACCACTGGAAAAGATCGCTCAGTGGTTCATCGAAGGCCTGCAGCCAGCGATAGACAGCATCTTCACTGAGCCGAAAGTAGAGTGCCTCATTATCCTGATTGATGGCGTAGATTGGATGTTTGTTGTGGCTTTTCTTGTGGCCGGTTTTGTCGCCGCCTAGTAAAACGGGAAACAAATTCAAGCGCACCGGCATGACGACATTCTGTTCTTCCACGTAAGGTTTGGACTCGCGGCGGGTGAAACCGTAGCTGAAGCGGCACAAGGGGAATTTTCTAAGGAGGCCGACCTCTTCCAGACCCAGAGCTCGCATGGCTTGGTTGACACGGTCTTCTATCGCAGCTCGCTCTTCCGGATCATTGGGAGCCAGGAGATCGTCGAGGCTGTTAAAGGGAACAAACACGCGACTGCCGCCATGGGTTCCGCTCAGGATGATGTCCTTGAGCAGCGAGTCGTGTTCCACAGCCAGCAGGAAAGGGTCGTAGCGAGAGGAGAATTCCTGACGCACAGCCGGTATCAGCTTGTCACGAATTTCTGCTGGGGCCTGGAATACTTCATCTTTAAGTTCGCTGCAGGCGTTAATAGCCTTTCTTTTAGATTCCTCGAAGTGGTTCTTCATGATTGACAGAATGCTCGGAGAGGTTTTTTCATTTTGGGCATCCTTTAACCCTTCATATGCTAATTTTAGTTCCTGGGCGACTGATTTGAGATTGTTTTTGTCCAGGCGTGTGATGATATCCTCAGGATTCATTTCATCTCCCACATAGCCATATCGGTGGGCGACAAATTTTTCCAATGCTGCATGGTCATCCCGGCTTATGACCTCCTTTAACTCCTCCAGCCGTTCGCTATCAGTGAGACCTAGACCACCTAAAATGACAAACTGATCCAGAATTGTGTAGTGCGTGCTTGATGCATTGGCTGGACTGGCACGGAAACGCGCGAGCCGGATGCGCTCCAGCGGATTGTCGAGAATCTCCAGGGTTTCACGGTCGTTGTTGATGATATCTCGCGGTTGGATGCAGTTTGGGTTAGCGCAGATAAACTGCCACTCGCTTAGCTTGCTACTGCGGTGGTCAAGCGTGTATTCGGTGCTCCCACAGGAGGTGCAGCCACTGCTCCATTGAGAGACTTCGCCATGCTCGTCGACATTCCAGCGGGCCGGTGATAGTGGCTCGACCCGGCCAGAAGGATGCACGTTAACCACATCGACTTGATGCCACTGCGGTTTTCCACCGCAGTGCGGGCATGCGTCATTCGAGTTGAAGAATGACGCCGCACGCTCCTCTTTGTTGAAGCGCAGGAAGTAGTCACAGTGGCCGCAAGTATAGGTCAGCGGGAAGACCTCATAACCCATCTGGTCGGGGTTCATGACATGAAACAGAGTTTCGAGCTTTTTGAGCCTGTTGACTGTGCCATGCTCCGTGAGCAGTGAGCTGTCTAGTACCTGACGGGGGGCGATGTTGTCACTGCAACGCATACCTACGCTATACCAGCCAGACGCGGTATCCTCAATTAGATAGGCCATTTGAATGTAAAGGATGTCGTTGCCCGGGAAAGGTGTGCTATTAACAGATAGGATCTTGCAGCTTCCCTGTCCGTCCTCAAAGGAAAACAGCTTACCCGGCGCATAGCTTGACAAAAGCTGGCTGCGCGAGCGTGACATAATCTTGGCTTTAATTTCTGCAGTGTCACTAGTGCGAGTGTTATTCATTCTAGAAGCTCCTCAGGCCTTGCCATGCTTCGCCACCTGTAGCAAGGTGCGCGTGGCCTTGATCTTTTCCCGTTTGACTTTCTGCGTGATGATCCCATTTTCATCCACATCACGAAGAGATGTCATGGGTTGTTCTTCCTTTACGATTGCAAATTCGCTGAAGTAGCTGTGCATCGACAGGTCACCCGAGTCGCTATATTCATTGACGGCCTTCTGCAAGCGGTTGATCAATCTTACGGTAAGCTCGTCAAAATGCTTCCGGTAGTATTTAAAATTACTCTCTTCAAGGAATTCCGGGTTGACTCCGAGGGCTTCCTTGACATAATTCTTGAATGCCTCTCGATTCATGATTGCCTTTCCGCCCTGAAATTCCCGCAGAACTTGGCTCACGGAGGAACCGTCCCGCCAGCGCTGCTTGTCTGCATCTAGGAACTTAGAAAGCGGCAGGATGCCTCCGAGATAGTTGAGCCAGATGCTGGGGAAGCTTCGCTCCATGGCCTGCCTGGCGAATCGGTCAATCGGGGCCGGCTGCACCATGCGTTCAAGGAAACGGTGGAAGCCATCGAAGACTTCGACGATGTATCGATCCCGTCGCTGCTGCGGTGTCGGTATCAACAGTACAAAACCGGTATGTGCGCGCCCCACGCGTGATGAGGCTTGGATATATTCGGCAATGTTCGAGGGAACCCCGGCGAAAAACATGGAGTTGAACTCGTCGACGTCGACACCGTGTGATACTGCTGAGGTGGCGATTACTGAGCGCATGAGCCCCTTGAGACCGGGCATTGGCGTACGCGGAGCCGGAATATTTTCGGCGATGTCGATGATGTTTTGGATCTCGCCCTGGGAGACATCTCCGGTGATCATGCTTGTCACCTCGCCCTCATAGGGCAGGTCTTTGGTCTCGTGGCATTTGCGAATTTCCTCGCGTTCCGCATTAAGAACCTGGTCGCCGCCTTTCTTGTTTGTGACATAGGTGAGCGCAATACGATGAAGATCTACAAGAGTCAGTAGCCGCTCAGGGGTGGTTCTCTCATGCAGGAGTTGGTCTCGAAACTGTCCCGCGTTGGGGTGCTCTGGGTCAATGGCCTTCAATAGTCTCTGACGCGCTGCTTCCTGTTGATTTTCATCGCAGCTATATAGCGCCTCGTAAAGCTCGGTGATGATCAGATGAAAGTTGCCAAGAATATTGGCCGTGGCCGACGTATGGGCTCGGCCGTTGGTGAGGACCGCACAATAAATGCGTGACCAGTGCGCAGTATGCTCTTCCTGATCCGGCTTGAGGTTGGAAGGTGGGTTATCACGCACTTTAGGTTGGGCGTAGAACGAGCGGTAGATGTCTGGACCCGGATGGGGGAATTGTACGGTTGGGATCTTGCGCTGGTAGAGGTGCTCCATGTGCCGTTCTGGATCAGATACCGTAGCTGTGGCGGCGATGACCTTGGCCTTGCGGCGGGTGGTGTCCCCGGTTCCTGGATAGCCGGCTACCGTCTTGTCCGGCATATTCTCGCCTAGGTGGTCGAGTGAGGCTTCGAAGAGAGTTTCGAAAATGCTGGCAAAGGTGCCCAAGGACTGGTTGAGCAAGTGCGCTTCGTCCTGTACCAGCAAAGAGGGGAATGGGTCGTGGAATAGGTCAACACCGTCCTCAAACGCCGGTTTTAGGCGAGTGAATCCGCTTTGGGTCTTCTCCGCCGCCTCGAGATTGGCGCGAGTGGGCGTCACCAGTTCTCCGCTCTCATCGAGCCATCCAGCGAGTCCGAACATGCTGAATACCTTCTTGAGAGTGCTGTCGTTCTGCCCGATAAGGGCTAGCTTATCGACTGTTCCGAGGAGTACCGACGGTGCCTTCTTGTAAATATCCTCATCGCAAATGTAGAACGGCAGAGGCTGGTAGGCTTGACCGGCATGAGTTCCGCAATGGACATCAGTACAAACGTGGGCCAGCAGCCCGTTGTCCGCCTTGCGCAGCATGGTGGAATTGCCGCAGAAAGGGCACTTGATGATCTTGAGCCAGTCTTCCTTGGCCTTCTCGTACGTGCTGGCCTCTTTTTCAGAGAGCTGCCCGATCCCCTTGCTCAGGGGGGGAACACCCTTAACATCCTTCCGCCAGTTTGGTGAGCCGCCACTGCCTACCCAGAAGCCAATAGCAAAAGGTTCTCCGCCGTATTGGTGTGACTTGCGTACGAGCTCAGCCTGGGCAAGCACCCGCGCAGTACGGCTGGCCTGCTGAATGGTTAGTAACCGCAGCGGATAGCGGAGCATGGCGGTTACACCAAAATGCTTGCCACGGATGCGATCGAGTAGAAGATTAAAGACTAGCAGACCGAGGAAGGCCTCTGATTTGCCGCCACCGGTGGAGAAATACAGTAGAGTGACTGCCTCGTCCCTATATTCCTCAAACAAGCCATGGAAGGCTTTCATGCGTGTCACAAGGGTCGGTAGGTTGGCGAGAATGAAGGCGATCTGGAACAGTCGCCATTGGGCATCGTCTTTACCCGTAGAGACCTGCATCACGTTTGCCATGGTCTCGTTCATGGCCAGCCAAGCCTCGTACGGCGCGGCCTTTGGGTCGCTCTGTGGCCCCCTGGCTTTCCAGGCTTCATAAGAGCTCTCCAGTATATGCAGGCCAGCACTGACCGCAGCCATCTCTACCTTCCAGCCTTCCTCAACATCTCGGGCGAGAGCCCCTTTTTCCTTCTCTAGTTCCTCGCCGCTGAAACCCATTGCCTCTAGCTCGGTGTTTTTGGCCACGTCATCGATCCAGTGCGCATAAGCTTCACGCAAGCCCTGCAGATGAACGTGGCCACCCGGCTGGGCGAGATCACGTATGCGTCGATTAATGCCCTTGTGTGGCACCGGCTCCATCCGCGGCTGAGTGAATTGTGGCGTCCAGGTGGTTCCCAGACGAATACGCCCGGGTAATGAACGCAAGCGACGCACACCGCCGTTGATACCGATGGCAGGGTAGTTCAGGAAGCGGTTCACTCGATAGGAGCGCTTGATGCGGCTCATCTTCAAAGGCACATGCAGGTTCTCCTCAAGCTCCACTTCGAGGCTTAGATCGAACAGAGCGCCTTCCCAGTCACGGTTAGCCCGCAGAAGTTTCCGTTTGTCATCCGGGTCTCGACTATCGTTGATCAGGGATATTCGGGTGCTCAGTTGCTCTGGATTTGCCCAGTTATTCCTGAAACCGATATCCCAGGCCACCTTGTGCGCGGGTAACACCGGAGACTGGTCTACGCTATTGACGCGATTGATGAAGCTGTCCCAGTTTTCCAGCTCGCTGTACAGGATAGATGTGCGGCTTCGGTAGAGGTACCGATCCCGATCCCGTTCGGGATCGGTCTGTATCCAGGTTTGGATGGCATCCTTAATCGCTTGCTGTATGAGTGCCTCGTGAGAGCGAAGATGTGTGTCCAGGTCGGGCCGGCAGGCCGGAAAATCCAGGATCAGGGGGGAGGGATGCACCGGGATACGCACCCATTTATGTGGCACGGGAATAGGGTCGAACAGGGCGTTGACGTTGGCTGTATCATCCGCTTTGTCCTGCACTGTTTTCCCTTCTGTGGCATCAACCAGCAGGCTGTCCACGGCCTCTTCTAGGGAGACCGCCGCCTCGTCAGCCATGTCCTTCTCCATGCTCAACCGTGGTAGGCCAATTTCCGTGCGCACTTCGTCGAGCAGACGTTCATGGAGCGCTTTCTGGCTCTCCCCTTCTTTTGGTAGGGAGCTTTCCTTGCGCGCTCTGAGCTTTTCCCTGATTACTCGTCGGGCATCCCCAGAGAGCCGCGGAACCGGTCGCAGATTGTGTTGTTTGAGCTCTTCCTGGGTTGGGATCATGCGCAGATAGATGTTAAAGCGCGGACGCACGGTGAGGGTGCCTTCGCCGTGCGCATGGATTAGTAAGTCCAGACCGTGATTGCTGATATGAATCTGGCGGGTGACCGGATCACCTTCGTCAAATGCCTTGAGGGTCTCATCCGTATCCCCTTCATTCCTAGCTATCCCGCTGCTTTGTGGTCGCGGCGGTAGCAGGAAACCGGAGACTAGGACATCTGTCGGTGCTGTACCAAAAATAATGTCAGTATCTTCGTCTCTCCCGGCAACTCGATCATTGAGCATTTGCACTATTCCCAGAGTGACGGCTTCCTTCAACGTCTCTGGAATATCGGCGGGATTGTCACGATTCATCATCGGCATCCTCCAATGGATTGATATCGGTAATTTCCGAGAAGTTCATCAACAGACGCTCTCTGAAGCGCTGCAATTTTTCTTTCGGAGTATCTAGGTAAACGATGGCTTCCGGTTTCATTAGGTACATGAGGATCAAGCCGCTCTCAATCCGGCCGTCTCGTCGCCGGGCTCCGCGGTGGGCGCGGACGGCCTGCCAGAAAACGTCCCACATCGCCTCCGGGACACCCATAATGTTGCAAAAGGCATTGAAGTGCTCTTCTTTCTGTGGGGCATGTGCGCGGCCATTAAGGTTCTCCTCTAGAGCTGGGGCTAGCCAGCTGCACAGCATGTCGCGGCTGATGTTGAACTTAGGGTACGCTTGCGCCATAGCTTTACTAATCGCCTTGAAACGCTGATCTTCCGATACTGGGTAACTTTCATATCGGCGGCAAATTTCACGGTGATAGAGTCTCAGCAAGCCGCTGCTCTGATGGCTGGACATAAGGACATCGAAGTCTTTCTCACTGAGAAAATCGCGCAGTTCCTCGCGCAGTTCATCACTGATGCCGAGTATCCGGTCACCCCTACGCAGGCTCCGTCCCTTCACCAGCTCCATACCACCCTGGCGATTTTGACGAAGAAACTGAGAATTGTTCCATCGGTACCAGAGCTCCTCGTGATCTAATTGGATCAGTAGCTCAGGGCCATAGCTGTAACTGTCATATACCCACTCTCTTTTGGATCCGGTCTGGCTCTGCACCAGGATTTCAAAGCTCTCATCCCTGCTGGCCTCGTCGAAAATCATGAGCAATCCCTCGATAGCCGGCTTGAATGGCTCAAGACCCGAGCTCGCGAGCAGGCCCTCAAGATGGTGCTGGGCTAGGCGCACATGTTTGGGTGTGAGAACAATCTCGATATCATCGCATTGGGGAGTCAGCAGTAATTCGTCGATCAGCTGCGAAGTCAGAGCCGTGTAGATTGTAGTTTTGTGCTGTTCCACATCGGTGGTAACCCGAGATATAGGTATAGCTTCCAAGCCTGCTAGGCTGGCCTGGTTCCAGGCATAGGCTTCCAGAGAGGAGCCAACCACCAGCTGCAAGTGGTCAGCCTGAGACTTATTGATACGCTCGGTTACGGCTTGGGCAAAGGGCTGTCCTTTTTCCTTCCAGTGTTCGACGAGCTGATCGCCTGCATTGAGCGCTGCCTCAATTTCGGAGCCTTCGAGCACCCAATTAGCATCACGGGCCCACTGGAGTACCGCACGCTTAGCTTTGCGCCAATCGATGCGGTCAAAGGATCGTTCGAAGCCTGTTATGTCTGACATTAGTGCCTTGAGTTTCTCGAGGTTTAATGTCAGGGCGGAGATGTTGCCTAGAACACTGGAAGCATGTCTCAGAACAGTCTGACCATCGCGGTCAATGGCACTCATTTCGTAGGGCAAGCGATGTAGCTTCCGGATAACACAAGCTGCGTAAGCATCGATGACATATGGCTTGTCGAGCTCAACCTGGTAGGCCTGCAAAGTCTCCGCCTTGAACTGGGTAAGCATGTGGTCACGGGGCGTGGCCCATATAGCACTATTGTCTAGCAGCGTACGCGTCATGGCCTCGGAGATATTAGCGCTACGGCTTTTTAGAGTGATCTGCAAGTGACGCCAAGTAGAGGGAGCGTCGGTGAGAATCAGCAATCCCGGTGGGTTTGTAGTCTCCTCAATAAGAGAGACAAGATCGGCCAGGCGCGCCACCATGGAGTCGTGATCCCATCCAGAGAGATTGAGCATAATGCGTCGAGCGTCGAAGATGACTAGTCCTGGCCGCGCTACTGGGTCAGCGAAAAGATTGTGCAATTCACGTGTAACCATGTCCTTTTTTACGCGCCCGCCGATGGAGAGCAGACCCATGGGCGATTCGAGAACGGCATTCTGCTCCATTAACGCACGGGCATTCTTGCGGTCGCCAGCTTTGAGGTAGCTGAGGTCACTCTCCCGGAACAGGTTCCCGGGGCGAACGGGCCATGTGGACTCACCGGTGCGGTAATGGTAGGACGGCAGTACCTCGTTAGCATATACCCATGGTAAGCGCGCAAGAGCAAACAGCAGCAACGTGGTGTTGTAGCGCAAGCCGCCGTTTTCGGAAAGGTAGTACTCCTGATACTCGTTAGCCAGTTTCCGTAGGTGCTCTCCGAAAAGAATATATCTGTTAAGTTGATTAAATCGCGACAACGAAGCTGGATAGATCAAGGTTCTTAGCGCACTAGAGTCTTCCTCGTAGGCGACGAGGTTAGCCATAAGGTGGGTCAGCCCTGGGTGAGGCACTTTGCCTGGCCATAGCAGACGAGCTGCAATACCACCAGAATCTACCAGAGTGCGTGTTATCTCTACCCACCTAAGGAATGATTTGGACAATTCCAGTGGCTTCTCAGGAGTATCCTCTTGAGCCAATAGGCCTTCCATGAACGTTCCCAGTTCTTGATTTAGCTCGGGTAGAATTCTGATCTCCCCTTCAGGCATAGACTATGTCCTCTTGAGTAATCTGTGTTACTGCCTCTGCCCAGTCTCTTGTTTTTTCGTAAGCATCGGCTAGGTGTTCAGGAGGAGGGAATCTCAACTGACCCAGTTCATAACTGGATACGTTAGTTGCCCCTGATATGCAACGAAACTGCTCATTTGTCCAGGACGACCCGATCAAGACCGCTAATCCTTCGGCTGGAATAAGAGGTAGGTTCTCTGTAGCAACGAGAAAGAGGACGTGATTTTCACCCACTACACCTCCAAAGGCCTCGTATAGTTCGGTAGGAATTGCAGCAGCAACCAGGCGTCTCGCTTGTTTGGGCGCGGTAACCCTCTGTAGGGCCACAGCTGGTGTATGGATTTCACCGGTTCTGCTTGGATTGGTAGATTGATCTACAAAACAAGGGCACCCAGCTTCTCGGGCCCGCTCAAGATCAAGTACGCCCGGCTGGACGGCATGGGCCCATATCAAAGGGAGCACATTTCGGGGGTTCGGTGCCTTGTCTAGACTGGCGTATCTCGGTCGTTTATCTCGGTAGTCGACTAGGTGGCCTGTAACGATTTTGTAGCCATAATCCACAAGCCTCGCGTTAAATTTCCGGGAACGAGTCAGTACATGTACACCTTCAACTGTCCTAGGGAATGTCCAGGGCGAGGAACCTTGGCTAATGGTCCACTTCCCCAAATCGGTTACTCGTTCTTCCGTGTCAATAAGGCTGATCTGCGTCTGATGGCTATCAAGATGACCAGTCTTACTCAAGTGAGTCAGTACTGCATCCTGCTCTGCGCCGAAGAAGGAGCTACCCTTTTCATGAATCAAGTCCAAGCTTTTGATGTGAGCCTCGTTGTCGAGGGCCTGACGCAGCTTGCAAAATGTTTTCCCGGAAAAGAAGCTCATTGGAGTAATGAGACAAGCCTCGCCACCGTCCTTGAGCAGGTCCAGTGCCCGTAAACTAAATAGGGCATATAGGTTTGATTGGCCCTCCACAATATTGCGCAGACGAGGGGTATCTAGCCTCTCCACTTCAGCACGCTTCATCTTGCGATAGGGAGGGTTGCTCAGCACCAAGTCGAAGGAGCCTAGTGCTTCACTGAAAGCCTCTAGACCATTTCCAGTCAGGATTTTCCACTGAGGTCTGTAGGTTGAGTAAGAGATATCATCGGCCATTAGAGCGTAGAGAAAAATCTTCGTGATCTCGACTAAGACTGAGTCAATGTCAGCGCCGAAGAAGTGGGATTCCACGTGAAGTAAACGTTCATGCGGGGTCATTCTCTGAAATCGCTTATTGCCCTTAAGGCGAAGGAGGGCAGGAATAAGGAATGCTGCACCACCGCAGGAAGGATCAATGATTTTGCCAAATAACAAGCTCTTCTCGCCTCCATTTATCTTGTTTAGAAGCCGGTTGGTCAGTGGTGGTGGGGTGAAGTAGTTTGCCTGACGCTTACGGATTTCTGAGGGGATAAGATTGGAGTAAAAGGAGCCTACCCAGTAAGCGGCATATTCAAGATCCAGATCTATGAGCCATTTGAGTGTGTCATCTACGGCTGTGTTTTTGACGCAAGTATAGTCAATGCCCTTGAAGGCCTCCGGTGAGTCTAGATAGCGATCAAGAATCGATAGAAGGATGTCTCGGGGGGTGAGGCAGCTAGGTAGAGCTTGAAGTTGAGACAAATATTTGCGAAAGCACTGTTTTTGTTTTTTGAGAGTTTGGCTGTTTGTAGCGATGCTGGAACGAACAATAGTTTTCATGGGGTGTTTGCTTAGGCTTGTATAAAGAATCTTATCTGTAGCCAAGGTTTTTTTGAAAAATATCCTTTACATGACACCCGTGAGTAGTACGAAGCTGAACTCCGGGGGGCCAAGAAGGCACCATATTGGGACCATCTACAACTCGATATGCCATGCTCGCTCGGCGAGGGATAGTAGTCTCGCTACTGTGGCGGTGTTCTTCCGAGATGGGCATGTGTCACCTTTCACGAAGCTGGCCCTGGAGCAGTCTCTCACCTACGGTCGTTGCCGTCTAGAACGTGTTCAGGGTGAGAGCTATGCCCTTTTCCTGGGTGATCAAGTGTATAGCCTCTACCTGTAGTGTCCAGGATGACCAACTGAGCCACAATCACAACAATCAGTAAAGCCACTTCCATGATGGCAACCGCTCTATAAAGCAGGTAGGCTCTGCTTGAGCCTCGTGTACATAGCTTTCAACGTTTCGTTGCTTATGGTAGCTGGGCGAGGTCAGCAGAGCGGTGCAGCAACGGTACACACACCAGCTTCCTGTTCTATCCTCAAACTTCGCTAACCTACTGATTCCACGGTGCTATGCCTTTCGTTCGATTACGGTAGTTTTTACTTTTTTGTCAGTAATTTCTTGTTTTAAAAGCGAGCTCATAATCCCTTGGTCGTAGGTTCAAGTCCAGCTGGGCCCACCACCTTCCTCGCTTCTTTACTCTTGCTTTTTTATCTTCATTCTTTATTACCACTTGATAAATTTCAGATACTCACAATGGGCAAGACTAAAAGAGCCCCAACACGCGCCACACACCATCATCCTCACCCAGCCCTCGCCAGTTCCTTCAACCGCTTGGTGTACCAATTCTCCTGGCTGCTGGTCACGAGCAGGCGGCGGGCTCGGGTCATGCCGACATAGAGTAGGCGGGCTTCCTGGGCTTGTTGTGCTTCATCGTTGCTGAGGGCGCCCAGCCCGCTGAGCAGCACCGTGTCGAATTCGAGGCCTTTGCTGCTTTGGCGGCTCAACAGCACCACTTCGTTGGCGTCCGGGTTGTAAGCGCGTTTGTCGGCAGCGTTCTGTAAGCAGCGGCTGGGAATGCCCGCTTTTTGAAAGGCTTTGTGGAAATGAAGCCCTTGGGCGTTGTTGGTGTACACCACGGCCATGCTGTTTAACGTGCTGCCTTGCTGTTGCCACGCCTTGATGCAGTGCACGAGATAGCGGCTCTCTTGTTGGTCGCTGTCGAAGTCGCGAAACGCGGGAGGTGGGCCGCTGACCCCGGCCACTTCCGGTGCGATCAGCGGCACATGGTCTTCGTCGGTGTCGTGCGCTTCGAGGAAGTCCCGCGCGAAGTCGTAAGCAAAGGTGAGAATTTCCCGGGTGTTGCGGTAATTGAGTTTGAGAATAGTGGTACGACCGCGCGCCTGAACGCCAGCCGCCGACAGTGGGAATGACAGCGAGCCTTTGCGGTAGATGGACTGCGCATCGTCGTAGAGCAGCAGTAGCGAATTGGTGTCCGGGTCGATCATCTGAACGACCAGCTTGAGCCACTCCCGCTCGAAATCATGGCCTTCGTCGATCATCACGGCGGCGTACTGCGCGCGGGGGATCTGCTCTCGATCCACGGCGTCCATGACGCTCTCGACCTGGCGCTCGTAAGCAGGGCGGCTACCTGGCAGCAGGCTCACGTGGTAGGTCTTGAGCTGTAGGCCACACCATTCATGGAAGTGGTGAACCTGCACCTTATCGGCAATTCCTTTCTCGGCAATGAAACAGCGGAGCCTGGCAGCCAAGGTGATGTTGAAGCACAGCACCAGAATCGGCTTGGTCGTTGCCTGGGCCAGGTGCAGGCAGCGGTAGCCAAGAATCAGGGTCTTGCCGGAGCCTGCCACGCCGTGGATCACGCGGTGGCCGTCACCCATGCTGCGCGCCAACTGTTCCTGGTGTAAATCCATGACGCGAACGATATCGGGTACGACCTCGGTCGTGGGCGTCTCGCTGCTTTCCTCGTCAGCGAACAGGTCCCCGGTGGGGGCGTCGATACGCACTTCCGGGAAGAGCTGCCAGCGAATCCTGTCGAGCTGAGGAAGGCTCAGTTTTTCGCCAAACTGATAGTTGAACATGTTCCAGAGGCGTTCCTGAAATGCCTCCGGGTCGGTGGAGGGGGCCATCTCGTCCTTGCAGATGACCAGGTGGCCCGGCAGCACTAGCTCCTGGTCGGCTTCGGCAATCGCGTTATTCCACTGCAGCCGAGTGATGTTGGGAAAGACCACCCCAAAGCCATAAGGAAAGCAGAGCTTTCCCCGGTAACGCTCGTCGCGTTGGGTGAGCTGCGGGTCTCGCTGTAGCTGGTTGATGGCGGAAAAGGCGCATTGGCGGGCCTGAGCCAGTGGGTTACTGACGGTCTTGCGCCCTTGAGGCGTATCGATCTCGACGCTGTCGGGGGTGATCGAGCGGAGCGTTTCGATCTTCCAATCTTTTACTTCGAGAAATAGCAGCCCTCGGGCAGGGTGCAGAACGATGAAATCTGGGTAGCGGCGCTTTTGCCCCAGCGGTATGTCGTACCAGACGATGTAGTCGTCTTCCAGCAGGCTATCGAGGCGTTGCGCGACACGTCGCTCGCCAGCGGTCATGCGGGGAATGGTGGTGAGCGTGGGGATGAATTTGGCCATGGTGTGAGGGCTCCGGTATCGGGCCATCTACCCAATCATGAAGTTTTATTTGGTAATTCATTCTATCCGGCGTATCGGGTGGCTTCAATTAGAAAACCCGGAAGTGACGATGCGGCGGGCAACCCGAGGTCACGTATATCGAAATGGCGCCATCGAGTGCTGGATATGGTGGGCTATGCCGGTGCCTGGCAGAGGCAGTGCAAGCTACCGCTGGTAACGGCGGCAGGGTGGCGGGTCAGTCGGCGTTGACAGCATACGCCCGCCACACGACGCTTTCTGTTGGCCCCTGATCCAGGTCGGCGCAGCTATCCACACGCTGGATCGTCGTGGCTTGGCAATAGACGGTCAGCTGGCCCTGGCCATCAGGGCGCTGCCATTGCCATTGAATCCGGCGCTGCTGCTCGTCGCCTTCGTCGTTCAGCAGGGTCAGGTGGGGTTGTTCTTGTGCATCACTCAAATGGTGCAGGGCGGCCAGTTGGCTGGCCTGCTGAGCGGGTGACAGTTGGGAGTCGCCACGATAGCCGGGTAAATAGCGCTGTTGGCGCGCCTCGCTGTGCAGGAACGCAGCCACTTCTGCAGGGGTGATGCGCCCGTACTTGCGCACGGGAGAAAGTAGCAGGAGGCTGGCCGCCAATCGGCAGCCGCCCAGGTGGCTGCTTTCCCAAACGTCGAAGGGAAGCTGCTCATCAGCCACCGTCTTGGCCAGTGCCTTGTAGGTTTGGTAGCCGTATTTGGCGCAGCATTTATCCTTTTTGCCGTGGGTGCAGCAGAGAATCAGGTCGTGCTCAGGGGGGGGCTGCTCCCATTGTTCCAGTGGAAGGTCGTGCTGCCAGGCGTGCAGGAAAGTCTCCAGGTGCTCGCGGGCCACGCTGAAGTGGCGCCTTTCCGGCATCAGAAATACCCGATGCTGATGGTGATCCTGATGATGCCGATGAATCAGGTTGATTCTGCGCCCGCTGGCGGCAATGCGGTCCAGCGTGTGTTTCAGTGGTTCGCTCATGTCGCTGGCATGGCGCATGGTACGAAGCCATTTCGCTCGGGGCCAGCTTATCAGCAGGTTGTGTTCCAGGTGGGCTGCACTACCGCCCAGAGGGTCGTTCTGCTGGTGGCTCAGGTCGGCGCAGAAGGTGTGTTTCATGAGGCCATGGCTCGCTTGAAAGGCACGCAGATGGGGCTGCCGCTGGCGGGGTCGTGCAGCACATGGGCATCCAGATCAAAGACCCGCTTGAGATTGTCGGCGGTAAAGACGTCGTTGGGCGAACCGCGCGTCACAATGGCGCCTTCGCGCATCATGACCAGTTGATCGGCGTAGGCGGCGGCCAGGTTCAGGTCATGCAGTACCAGCAGCAGCGTACGGCCATGATCGTGGGCGAGGCGAGAAAGCAGCGCCAGCAAATCGACCTGTACTTTCAAATCGAGAAAGGTGGTGGGCTCGTCCAGGAGAATCAGGTCGGTCTGCTGTGCCAGCACCATGGCGATCCAGCAGCGCTGGCGCTGGCCGCCAGACAGCGCATCCACGCTGCGGTCGGCGAACTCCGTCACATTGGCATAGGCCATGGCCTCACGGATGGCGGTGGCGTCGCGCTCGGCATCCTTGTGCCATAACCGCTGATGGGGGAACCTCCCCATGCTCACCAACTGCCGCACGCTCAATCCCTCTGGCGCCACTGGCCCCTGGGGCAGAATGCCCAACCGCTGAGCCACCTCGCGGGTGCTGCTGCGGTGTATATCCTTGCCATCCAGATAGACGTGCCCTGCCTGCGGGGTCAGCGTGCGGGCAAGGGTTTTGAGCAAGGTGGACTTGCCGCTGCCATTGGGCCCCAGCAGTACCGTCAGCTTGCCCTCGGCCACGGCAATGTCGACCCCATCCAGCACTCGTCGCGATTCATAGCCTGCCTGCAGGGCATCGCCTTTCAAGCGAGGAGGGGGAGGGCTCGTGGCGGACATGGGCGAACTCACAAGAAAATACGAAGCTCAGCACCCTAATTCAAAACATTCTCATTTTCAACGGTGATGCCCAGAACCGTGCGCCCAAGGCAAAGCGACATACCCCTCAGTCATTTCATTATATCGAACGGTTCGTTCCCCAAGCCTAGATCTTTCTTATCTTATATGCATAATACAATCATTATCATTTAGTTATGAGTTGCGTTTGCAGCGAAGGAAGTTCACGTCACACTGATCCGCAGGGGGATAAAAAGAACATGCGTACGATGAAGCGTCAGGTATTTTGGCCGACCGTCACGTTGGCCGGTCTGGTGTCGGCCAGTCAGGCCCATGCTCAGGAGAGCATCGAGGTAGAGCCGCCAAGCAATCGCAACAATACGGAGCCCACCGTGGTGGTCACGGCGTCGAGAACCAATACCACCAAGGAGGACTCGCCGCAGACCGTGCGCATCATCAGCGAGCAAGAGATCCAGCAGCAGCTGCAGCTGACCAGCGACTCCTCGCAAATTCTCAGTAACCTGCTGCCTTCCTACTCGCCCAGCCGGCAAAAGATGAGTGGTAGTGGTGAGACGCTGCGTGGCCGCAGGCCCTTGATCCTGATCGATGGTATTCCTCAGTCCAATCCGCTGCGCCCCACTGGGCGCGAGGCCCACACCATCGATTTTTCCATGGTGGAACAGATCGAAGTGATCCAGGGGGCCAACGCCACCAACGGGATTGGCGCGGAAGGGGGCGTCATCAACCTGGTGACCAAGCGCCCAGAGCCGGGGTCGTTCAACCAGCACATAGAGGCTCAGGTCACGACGCCCACGCGGGAGCTGGATAGCGATACCCTGAGCTATCGCACCACTTATGGCGTCAGCGGCAACAGCGGCAACGTGGATTATCTGTTTTCCGCCAGCCTCGAAGACCAGGGGCTGTTTCTGGATGGTAATGGCCAGGCGGTGGGGGTGGATAATACCCAGGGCGATCTGATGGATGCGCGGTCGTTCGATATTCTTGGCAAGTTGGCGTACTGGTTCGATGATGACCAGCGTCTCCAGTTCACCCTCAATCACTACAACATCGAGGGGCACAATAATTATCTGAGTGTCACCGGAGATCGCGCCAATGGCGTGGTGACCACTTCCGAGCGCGGCACGCCAGAGGGTAAAGCGCCTTATAACCGGGTCTGGACCACCGGCTTGAGCTACGACCATTACGACCTGGCAGGCATGCACTTGAGTGCCCAGGTGTTCTATCAGGATTATGAGGCGCTGTTTGGAGCCGATAATTCGGCGACGTTCCAGGACCCCGCCTATGCCCCCATCGGCACTTTTTACGACCAGACCATGGCCGACACCTCCAAGTGGGGCACCAAGGTAAGCTTGACCCGCGAAGACCTGCTGGATGATCGCCTATCGCTCACGGCGGGCTTCGACACGCTGTTCGATGACACCGAGCAGTACCTCTACCAGACCGACCGTACTTATGTGCCGCCGGTAGAGTACACCGACCTCTCGCCATTCCTCCAGGCGGAGTTGCGCCCGGCAGAGTCGCTGCTGCTCTCGGCGGGGGTGCGCTACGAGTACGCCAAGCTGAACATCGACGACTACCAGACGCTTTACACCCGCAATGGCGTGGATGTGGAAGGGGGCTCCCCCAGCTTCAATGAGACGCTCTACAACCTGGGAGCCGTGTGGAAGCCCGTCCAGCACTGGAGCCTGTTTGCCAACTACTCCGAAGGTTTCACCGTGCCCGACGTGGGGCGTGCGCTGCGCAGCATACAAACCCCGGGGCAGTCGGTCGACAGTATCGAGAACCTGCGCCCTATCGTCACCGACAATATCGAAACCGGTGTTCGCTACGACGACGGTCGGCTGGCTGCCGAGTTGAACTACTATGTGTCGTCGTCTGATTTTGGCAGCCGCCTGGACGAGCGCGATGGTGCCTTCTTCATGTCGCGCCAGGAAACCGAGATCAAGGGGGTAGAAGCCGCCGTGGGTTACCAGTTCACGGATCAGCACGCCGGTCGGCTCTCTTATTCCCGCATGCGCGGCCGCTACGACAGTAACGACGACGGCAACCTGGATGCCTCGCTGTCCGGCATCGATGTGGCCCCGGACCGCCTGGTGGCAAGCTGGTCGGCCAACTGGACCGACCAGCTCTCGACCTATGTTCAAGCCAACTATGCTTTCGACATGACCTTCGACGAGCCCGAACGTGAGTTCGATGGCTACCTGCTCATGGATGCCGCCGTGGGCTACCAGCTGCCGGTCGGACGGGTGAATGTCGGGGTGTCCAACCTGCTGGATGAACAGTACGTCACCTACTACTCGCAAAGTGCGCTGGTCAATGACGAACGCTATTTTGCTGGCCGAGGTCGGACATTGACGCTGGGGTACCGTCTCGATTTCTGATCGCTGAGATGATCTTCATCGCCCATGGTGGCATCGAGAGCAGGCCGTTGGCAGCGGCTGCTCTCATCAATCAAGCAACGCCATGCTTTGCCACGCTTCATAACAACGCTGTATCGGCACTTAAATAACAACTTCGCAAAGTGACTAGCCAGGGAGGCAAGGAGCCACACACTCAGGAGTGTGCTGGACTTAAACGGATGCATTTTTGCGGAGGCCATATGAGCTACGCACGCGAGTCTCGATTACCAAGTGAGATCAGCCGACATGCTTCTATGCATGCGCTGTTGAACTGCCTTATCAAGGAAGTGGCCATTCCTGAACAGACTTTGCTGTACCGCTGGCCAGCGTGTCGCAAAGGTTTGCCAGAGTACTCGGAGGGAGCGCCGCTACTGATTCGATGGTCGGCTTCACTCTCACTATGGGTCATGGTGGACCGCCAATCAGTGCTGGGTAGCCATTATTATCTTTCCGATACCTATGTGCGAGTGGCTGGCGATGATCGCTGGCAAGTTCTTGAATTGCCTGAACTGATCACCGCCTTGTTGGAGCACTGTGAATGGCATGAAGGAGCGCTCAATCAAGAGTTGAGTGTTCAGGCAAGGCAGAGCCAGAAGGTGATGGCTTCTATCGTGGCGCATGCCGCAGAGCAGCCGCGATGCACACCGTTGGCAGACTACCCCAGTAGTGAGCAGGGACTATGGTTCGGCCATCCGAATCATCCCACCCCCAAGGCCCGGCAGTGGCCATCACATCTGCTACAGGACAAGCCCGCTTATGCGCCAGAGTTTGGCGCCACGACTCCGCTATATCAATTCTCCTTCCCACGGCATGGGCTGAGTGTTCAGGCGAACCGGCTCGAGCATGAGGAGGTATTGGCACAGGTGGCAGACCAGGGAGCAGCGGAAGATGTCGAGCGTATCGTGCTCAGCATGCATCCGGTGCAGGCCGAATTGTTCAAACAGGATGCTCGTGTCAGTGAGTTGTTAAAAGACAAGGTGATCCGCGACCTGGGACAGAGCGGCTGGTGTGCTACGCCAACGGCGTCCATGCGTACCTGGTATATCGAAGGGCATCCGTGGTTTCTCAAAGGCTCGCTGAACGTGCGCATTACCAACTGTGTGCGTAAAAATGCCTGGTACGAACTTGAGAGCACCTTGGTGATCGACCGCATCATGCATCAGTTGCTGCAGGCGCAGGAGCCATCACTCGATGCCCTATGCGTGGCTCAAGAGCCTGCAACGGTTCATTGGGCGCCCGAAGGGAGTGACGATGAACAACAGCGCTGGTTTCGAGAGCAAACCGGGGTCATTCTGCGCGAGAACTTCTGCCAGCGCTTCTCACCTCAAACCTGCCTGTTGAGCGCCACCTTGTTTGCCCGCGACCCCGAGCTAATGCCTATGGTGCTTGACTTCATCGCGGGGGAGCCGAAGGCGTTACCTGAGCCAGACAAGATCAGGGCCTGGTTTCAAGCGTACGTGGGCACACTGCTCGCACCGGTCATGGGGCTTTTCTTCCGGTATGGCATCGTCATGGAGCCGCATTTGCAAAACTGCGTCCTGATCCATGCTGACGGCACTCCTCGCCAGATGCTGCTGCGCGATTTCGAAGGTGTGAAGCTGACCAGCGACAAGGGCCTGGATTGGCTAGCGGGAGAGTCTCTACACCCGCGAGTGAAAGCTTCCATGACCTATAGCCGTCAACAAGGATGGAACCGTATCGCTTACTGCTTGTTCGTGAACCATCTTGCGGAGGCGATTCTGGCGCTGAGCTGGCAGCGCCCGGGTCAGGCAGATGCCTTGTGGCAGGATACGTTCGATGAATTGCATCGCGTCAAACGTGAACTGAACGTTCCCGCGCCAGAGCTGGAAGAGTTGCTGCACGGGGGCTCGCTGCCTTGCAAGACCAACTTCAAGTTGCGCCTGATGGCTCAGGCGGACAGGCAAGCTCAATACGTACGATTGCCCAATCCATGGGTTACCCAGACTGCCAAGCGGGAGGTGGCCTATGGATAAGTACACCCTGCTACCTGAGCATGTTCGCTCGGCGATAGCGCAGCACCGCAAGCAGTCTCGTGATCCCATCGCCGCATTTTTTTACGACCTGCCAGCCCTGGCTGCCCATGGCCGGAGTATGAAGGCGGCATTACCCCCTGGGGTCGAACTGTTTTATGCCATCAAGGCGAATAGTGAAGCTGCGATTATCGATACGTTGGCTCCCATCGTGGATGGACTGGAGCTGTCCTCCGGCGGGGAAATCGAGCGGGCTTGCAACAGTGTCACGCCTCGGCCATGGGTAATGTCGGGGCCGGGCAAGCTGGATTCGGACATGCGATGCGCGATGCAACAGGGCATAGAGGCGTTTCATATTGAAAGCCTGAGCGAAATCGATCGTTTGCAGAGGGTAGCGGCGGAATTGAATCGCATACAGCCGGTACTGCTGCGTATCAATCCTGTTCTGCCCGCCGCCTTCTCCAGTCGGTTGAAGATGGCGGGGGCGGCAACTCCCTTTGGCATTGATGAAGCGCAGTTATCCGCTGCGGTCAGCGCCGTCGATAACGCCCCTAACCTCTCGTTGAGAGGCTTTCACAGTCATGCCATGTCACATCAAATCGAGTTGCGTCGCCATCAGCAGCTGCTGGCGTTCTACCTGGAACGCTGGCCACAGTGGCGAGCACTGGCGCGTGATCCAGAGCAACTGACACAGCTCAACGTCGGCGGGGGCATTGGCGTCAATTATCTCCAGCCTTCGCAACAGTTCGATTGGCATGGGCTGTGCCAAGCTTTGGGAGAGCATCTGAGTGCCATGCAGGCGCCTCCGTTGGTGCGTTTCGAAATCGGACGTTACCTCTCGGCGTTCTGTGGCTACTACGCCATCGAGGTGCTGGATACCAAGGTCAGTCATGGTGAAGGGTTTCTGGTTTGTCGAGGGGGAACGCATCAGTTTCGTCTACCCGTGGCTCAGGGGCATGACCATCCGGTCATTCACTTACCCGAGGACTCCTGTCGTGCGAGCAGAGGCGAGAACCGCTCGTGGACGGTCGTGGGCCAACTATGCACGCCAAAGGATGTGTTGAGCCGCCGCCAAATGATGCGTGGTGTCGCGGTCGGCGATCTGTTGGTACTGCCCCTTGCTGGCGCTTATGGCTACAACATCTCCCATGCCGATTTTCTTTGTCACCCCCGGCCGGAGCAGCACTTCATTGAACACTCTTCGACGGCGGCTTCCGCCTCTGCCGACACGCACA
This sequence comes from Halomonas sp. NyZ770, assembly GCF_020616575.1. Taxonomy (NCBI): domain Bacteria; kingdom Pseudomonadati; phylum Pseudomonadota; class Gammaproteobacteria; order Oceanospirillales; family Halomonadaceae; genus Halomonas; species Halomonas sp. NyZ770. Next base: position 937,194 of record NZ_CP085143.1, read on the forward strand.
CGATTTGCGCGCAGGTGTGAGTGGGTCGGTAGGCCGTGATTCATTTCATTACGTCAAAAAGGTATTCCATGTCATCACATGAACGAGTGCACTCCCCTGTGACATTTGTCGAGACGACACGGGTGGACCCACCCTTTGCCTCCACGGACATATGGCGCCATCACGCACGCATCGAACGGAGAGTCATAGGTCAGTTGCTGCAAACGCTGCTTTATGAGGATGTATTGAGCTATACCGCCGCTCCGAACCCCGCCGACGCACGTGCCGGAGCAACGCGTTTTTCATTAACCCTGGGAAGCCGTCGTTACCAGGTCGATGGCTGGCGATGCCACAGCTTTCAGCTGATTCGCCTAGATCACGCCACGCTGCGGGTATGCAAGGCGCAGGGCGACGCTGAATCCATAAGCTTGCAACGCTTTATGACCGACCTGGAAGAGACCGTGACGGATACTGCGATTCAAGCGGGCTTTGTCAACGAGTTGGTCCAGACGTTGATCAAGGATACGCAGTCGTCTGCTTGCACGGGTAATAGTGGCGCTGAGCCTCATGCGTTGGAAGCCGATGCTCTCGAGAACTATTTTACCGACGCCCACAGCTATCACCCTTGCTACAAGTCACGGCTGGGCTTCTCGCTACGGGATAATTGGTGTTATGGGCCAGAGTTTGCCAATCCTCTCAACGTGTTCTGGCTGGCTGTGCCAGCTCACTTGGCACAGGCTGGCGCCGTCGATGGCCAGAAGGTGGCTGAAAGGGCCTTACGCGAGGCTGGGGCAGATGTGCTGGCACGCTTGGAGAAGTATCTGGAGCGTCGGCAGTGCCTGCGCGATGACGTCGTTCTGGTGCCGGTGCATCCATGGCAGTGGGAAAATGCACTGGTCCACGTGCTGTATCCTGAGCTTGCCAGTGGCGAGATTGCGTTTTTAGGGGAAGGCAACTCGGTTTATACCCCTCAACAATCGATACGGACCTTGGCACCGCTCGAGCGTGACAAGCCCTATCTCAAGCTGGCGCTGAGCATCACCAATACATCCAGTACGCGTATCCTGGCACGCCACACGGTCACCAACGGTCCGATCATTACGCAATGGCTCCAGCAGCTGGTAGCAAGCGATGAGGTGGCAACCTCCGCTGGTTTCGTCCTGCTGGGAGAGGTGGCAGGTGCCGCCCTGGATGAACGGGCATTTCCCGCGGCGCGTTATAACGAAATCTATGGCAAGGTCGGTGCCATCTGGCGGCAAAACATCAGCCATTTCCTGGATGAGCGAGAGCGAGCCGTGCCTTTCAATGGGTTGAGCCAATTCGTTCGCAGCGCTGAAGGCGATCCCTCTACGCCTTTTATCTCTCCCTGGATAGATCGCTATGGATTGGAGACCTGGGTTCGCCAGCTCATCTACGTTTCCACGCTGCCCATTATCCACCTGCTGTTTGCCGAAGGAGTGGGCATGGAGTCTCACGGCCAGAACATCGTCGTGATTCACCGAGATGGTTGGCCGACGCGGGTGGCGCTAAAGGATTTCCATGACGGAGTTCGGTTCAGCACTGCTCATCTTGCGCGCCCTGAATTGGCACCCGATCTCGAACCCGTCCCCCCGCGTCATGCTGCGCTCAATCGTAACTCCTTTCTCGTGACCGACGATGTGACGGCCGTGCGCGACTACTCCTGCGATGCATTTTTCTTTATCGCACTGGGCGAAATGGCCATTTTTCTGCATCGCCACTTTGGCTTCGAAGAGTCTCGTTTCTGGTCGATCACCGCCGAGGTGGTGAAACAGTATCAGCGTGACAATCCACAACATGAAGAGCGCTATCGCTGCTTCGATATCTTTGCACCGGAGTGGGAGGTGGAGGCTCTGACCCGGCGTCGGCTGTTCGGGGATGACCGCCCACAGGTCAAGAGCGTACCCAACCCCATGGCTGCCTACGCACCTGGTGGAGAGACCTCATGTTGAGAGCCAACCAATTAAAGCAAGCGCTGCTCGAGGGTAGAGAAGTGCATGGTGTGATGGCCTCCATGCCCACGGCCGCATCGATAGAGCTGATTGGAGAGGCAGGCTTTGATTTTGTCGTCATCGATACCGAGCATGTCCTGATCAACCCGGAAACCATCGAGCACATGATTCGTACGGCCGAGAGTTACGCCATGACGCCTCTGGTCAGGGTTGCCGATGCGGAACCCAAAGCCATGCTGCGTTTGCTGGATGGTGGGGCCCAAGGCATCGTGCTGCCTAACGTAGAGTCGGCGGAGACGTTGCTCAGTGCTGTCGCTGCCTGCAAATACGCCCCCGAAGGGCAGCGCAGTCTCAATGCCGGTCGCCCAGGCGGGTTTGGAAAAACGTCGCTGGCGGAGTACGTGGTGCAAGCGAATAGAGAGGTGATGGTCGTTGCCATGCTCGAAAGCCGCCTCGGCGTGGAGCAGATAGAGCGTATTTGTGCCGTTCCGGGGCTCGACATGGTGATCGAGGGGGCTGCCGACCTCTCCCAGTCCCTAGGTGTGACGTGGCAAACCGGACACCCGGATGTGATTCGGGCGCTGGAACATGTCCAGCGCACAGCTCATGAACACCACATCCCTTATTGCGCCTTTCTGCGCCAGCCAGACGCTAAAGCGCGATGGCAAGCGCGGGGAGTGAACACCTTCATGCTGGGAGACGAGAGGGGGATCGCGTTCCGTGCTTTGCAAGGGGCGCTGCATCAGGCCAGAAGTGGGTCAGTCTGAATTCACAGTCAATGTTGCTAATGTTTTTTGGGGATTTATGAACATGGAAATCGTTAACGCCCAGTGCCCTTCGCAACGTCAGATTCTTCAGTACCTGGTAGATGGATGCTTGGTAGAGGGCTTGCTGGAGCATTTGAAGGCAGAGTGGATCAGCACGACGCAAGTGGATGATCGCCTTACCTGGCTGCCTCTCTTGGGCGATCATTCGCACGATGAGACAAAGCGTATCTGGTATTGGCCCCAAGGGGAGAGTCAGAGTATTGCGCTGCTGCTGCAGCCTGGGATTACCCAGGCGTGGGAAAAAGTGCCTCATACCCCCGTGATGCTGGTCGACCACCCTGAGAGGCAGTGGCATCGCCTGGACGCCCTGGCGTTTGCACGACGACTCTTTACCGCAGGCACCTCAGGGAAAGAGGCGTCGTTCACGGAGGGGCAACAGGTATTTCTTCGCGCGCTGTCCGACACGCTTTGGCAGGCTGCCAGCTCGGTGGACCATGATGTCAGAACCGAAGCGCTGTCGATGCTTTCTACCGCTGAGCATTTCAAGGTGATGGAGCAGTGGGCATCACTTCTCGATCGACCTTATCATCCGATCGCAAAAGCCAAGCAAGGGCTGAATGAAGCAGAATACAAAGCCTATATGGCCGAGTTCAATGGCCCTATTACGCTGCGCTGGGTGGCCATCGACAAACACTGCTTGATGAGCGGAGCGGGTGTCACTGATAAAACACTTCCGCCGGTGCACTGGCTCGCCAGTGAAGCTGGCGTACAGGCGGTAGCGCAGGAGATGGATGTGCGAGGCGTGCGGCATACCCACGTCGCTCTTCCCGTTCATCCGTGGCAGCACGAGCATTCGTTGCCGCTATGGTTAAAGACGGCTTTCGAGGCAGGCGACTGTGTGTCGCTGGAGGCGGTGACCGAACCCTGGTGGGCAACCTCTTCACTGCGTTCTCTTGCCCCTACCACCGACAGCACGCATTTCCTGAAGCTGCCGATGGCGATTCACTCTCTGGGCGCCTCTCGGTATCTTCCGGCCGTCAAAATGCTCAATGGCGATCTGAGCGCCCACTTGCTGCAGCAGGCCAAAACGTTGGATGACCAGTTGGCCAAGGGGCTGTACCTTTGCGATGAAAGCAAGTGGTGGGCCTACATGCCAGAGGGGGCAACGCTATTCGACGAAGCGCCGCGCCACCTTTCCGCCATGGTGCGCAGCTACCCGAAAGTGTTGCTGGAAGATGCGGATGTTCGCCTGGTGCCCATGGCCACGCTTGGGACGCCACTGCCGAAGGGCGAGCACCATGTGTTCGATGACTGGCTAGAGCAGCGTGGCATGCCCGCTACCCCGACATCCGTCAAGGCGCTGTTCGGTGAGCTCTGCAACCGCTTCTTTGACATCAATCTGCGCATGTTCCGCTTGGGCATGTTGGCCGAGGTGCATGGCCAAAATGCAGTATTGGTCTTCAAGGCGGGCCACTGCGATGGTTTGCTACTCAGAGATCACGACTCCCTGCGTATCTGTGTCGAACGACTAACGCAGCAAGGAATGCAGGACCCGAGTTATCGCATCAAGCAGGGCCACTCCAACACCTTGTACCACGATAGTCTGGAGGCGTTGCTGTTCTGGCTGCAAACGCTCGCTATTCAGGTCAACCTGAGGGCCATCATCGATACTCTCGCGGAATATTATGCGCTGCCTGCCAATACCCTTTGGCTGACGCTGGCCGAACGGTTGAAAGCACAGATAACGACATTGCCGTTTGATCAACAGGATCGAACCCTGCTGATGACACAGCTGTTCGAGCAGAAGCAGTGGCCCTACAAGCGTCTGATTGCACCCATCATCGAGCGTGCAGGAGGGCCTGGCAGCATGCCCTTTGGTACCAGCTTGACCTGTAATCCTTTTCTGCAGGCAAGCGCGTTGTCAGTAGGCGTGAAAGAAGAGGTAGCCATGGAGGAGTGATGTGCACTTGCCGCTCGTGGGAGCGGGCGGCATCGAGACAAGTGCAGCGTCAGTAAAACCAATCGGGATGTTCGGCTTTCAGGGCCTGCCGTTTTTCCTCTTCCTGGGCCTGCTTCTTGCCTGCGGCCTCGGCCAAGGCGTCGGCACGGTGGGGGGGAACCACGAAGAGGCCGTCATCATCCCCGATGATCAAATCGCCAGGAGTAACCACACACCCTTCGATGGTAACCGGCGTATTGATCTCGCCTTCCAACGTCAATGCCCTTGTGGTGAGTGGGCTGTGGCCACGCGCGAACGTCGGGAGCGACAGTCTGGACAGGTGCTCCCAATCGGTGACGGCGCCATTGGTGATGATGCCAGCCAGTTGCTTACGCAGAGCGGCGTAAGCTCTGAATTCACCCCAGCAGGCCCGATGGTGGTCGTTGCCCACATCGATGACCAGGACATCGCCCGGACAGACCATTGTCAACGCCTCGCGAATGATGCTGCCATCCACATGGGGGATGCGTACGGTCAGGGCCGTGCCCAAGAGCCGCACCGGACGCCTGACAGGTGAAAGCGTCGAAATGGCGCCGAAATCGGTAAAATGCCCCAACGTCGAGGTGGCGATGCGTGCGAAACGCTGCCGCTGTTGGAGCGAGAGGTGGTCCTTCCGAGGCTGGATATGAAACATGGGCAGTTCGTCACCATCAGATGCATGAAAGGCGGCAGCGACACTCAAGAACGCTGGTACCGAGTCCTGTGCAGTAAGTAAACAAAAAAGGGTGCTCCTATGCCGGCCACGAAAATACCGGCGGGTAGATCTTTGGGTAAAAAGGCCACCCGCCCCAGCAGGTCGGCGTACAGCACGATCAACGCACCTACCAACGCCGATGCGGGAATGAGCCTCATCAGGGAGCGGCCTACCAGCTTTGCTGCCACATGCGGGGCAATCAAGCCCACAAAGCTGAGAGCACCTGCATAAGCCACGGCAGCGCCAACCAAGGCAACGCTGCAGGCCAGCAGGCTCAATCGACTGCGTATGATGGCAACACCCAAGCCCTCCGCAACGTCATCTCCCAGCATCATGACATCGGCATGACGTGCCAAGGCGAGGCAAACGGGGGTTGCTACCAACAGCCACGGCAGTATTCCTCTTACATCGCTCCACTGGGCGGCATAAAGGCTTCCGGTTAGCCACACATAAGCAGACATGGCTGCAGAGTCGTCGCTGGTCACGATAAGCAGTGTGGTGCAGGCCCCCATGGCGGCTGCCATGCCGATGCCTACCAGCACCATGCGAGATGGATGCAGGCCGTTCTTCCACGCAAGGCTGAAAACCAGCAGTGCCGACACCATTGCACCGAGCATCGCGGCAACCGGAAGCCAGTCGATGCTCAGGCTGCCGAGGAGTGCCAAAAACATGACGGCTGCCAAGGCCGCCCCGCTGGTGATACCAATAACGTCCGGGGAGGCCAGCGGGTTGCGGACAATTCCCTGTAGAACGGCGCCAGCCATGGCTAATGCAGCCCCCACCAGTATGGCCAGCAAGGTGCGTGGCAAACGCAACTCCCAGACGATGAAGGCAATGTCGCTACCTTGGGGGGCGGCCAGCGCACGTATCACTTGCATGAACGTCGTGGGAAAGCTTCCCAGACTGATCGACAGGGCCGTACTTGCCAACAGCAACAGGCACAGTGCCAGCATTCGGGGCAGCAGCCGGGCACTATGGGGCGCCACCGTTGAAGAAAACGAGGAAGTCGCGTGCGGTTTCATTGTCCTGCCATCTTGCGTCGTGCCAGATAAATAAAGAATGGCGTGCCAATCAGAGCCGTCATGATGCCTACCGGTATTTCCTGGGGCGGCATCAGAAAACGGGACGTGACATCTGCCAGTAACAACAGGCAAGCGCCCAACAGTGCGCAGGCGGGAAGCAACCAGCGGTGGTCAATGCCAAACAGGCCCCGCGCCATATGAGGCACAATGAGACCTATAAAACCGATCATGCCTGCCAGGGCAACGGAGCTACCAGCCAGGACAATGACCACGAGCCCCAGCAGCAGTTTGATCGTGGTGGCGGGCAGGCCCAGTCCCGTAGCCATGTCGTCACCCAGCAACAGTGCGTTGGCATGGCGTGCCAACAGGCCTGACACTACCAGTGCCCCCGTGAACAGAGGCAGCAGCGGCACGATCAGGGAGAGATCGCGCCCCGAAACCGAGCCTGCCAGCCAGTAGAGAACGCTTTCGAAACTTTGTTGATCGACGATCAACAGCCCTTGGCTGAAGGACACGAACATCGCCGTCACCGCGACCCCTGCCAGCACGACCCGCAAAGGCGATAGCTCGCCGTGCTGCCCTCGGCTGAGCAGCATCACCAGCAGCGCAGCGATAAGCGCCCCCAGCAGGGCAGCCCACACGTAATGAGCCGGTGTATGGAGTGGCAAGATGGAAACGGAAACCACGACGAAGAACATGGCTCCTGCGTTGATACCCAGGATTCCCGGTGACGCCAGCGGGTTGCGCGTCATGGTTTGCATCAATGCCCCGGCGATGGCCAGGCTGGCGCCCACCAGAGCAGCAATCACGGCACGCGGTAAGCGTTCGGTATATAAAATGATGTGGGGCACCTGGCCAGGATCGTAATGGAGCAGGGCGGCCCATAGCGTTGGCCAGGGTATTTCGGTTGTTCCCGACATGATGCTCATCATGAACGCCACCAGCATGGCGAGGGCTCCCGCCAGGAGTCCCATGCTTTTGGCGATGCCGCTATTCAACATCCGGTGGTGATTCCTTGTGTCACGGCGAACGAGGTAGCCAAGCACACCTGATTCTGTGTCGAGGAAGCCAATGGCTGTTGGTGCAGGCCATAGTGGCGATAAAGATCGTCGAGCATGGCATTGGCGGCAAGGATGCCACCGCCCATCATCCAGTTGATAGGATCGACCTCGAAAACACGTTGGCTCTTGACGGCGTCGAGTTGCTGCCACAACGGATGCGAAGCCCAGCGCTGATAATTGTCGGCAATGGCCGGGTTCGGTTCGAGCAGGACGAAAATCACGTCGGCATCCAGAATCGGGATGTTTTCGGTACTGGAAAGCTTCATTCCCCAGCCATGTGTGCTGAGCGTATCGGGCTTTTCAAAACCTAGCTCATCCAGAATGTCGCCAGAAAATCCGCCGGAGTAGATCCTCACATGATCACTCTTGAAACGTATCACGGCGACTCTTTGCGGCCATTCGGAGCCCAGGGAGTCGGCTATCTGCCGACGGAAATCGCTCACTCGTGTATCCCACTCCTGCAACAAGATAGCGGCTTCTTCCTGACGGCCCGTGTGCTCGGCCACTGCTGCCAGCGTGTCTTTGAAGTCAAATACGTCAGGGAGCGCTACGGTATTGGAAATGCGTGTCAGCAGTGGCTGTATACGCTCGTGCCGGAAATCGGTCGCCACGACCAGATCGGGGCTTAGCCAGGCAACCTTCTCCAGGTTGGGTTGAGTTTCCAGCCCCACGTATTCGACGCCATCCAACGCATCACGCAAGTAAGGATACATGGGTTTCTCCAGCCACGACTCGACCACTCCCACCGGCGTCAGCCCCAGCGCTACGGCACTGTCGGTGGCTCCCTGGAACAGGGTCACGATGCGTTGTGAGGTCGAGTTGCTGGTGTCGGGTGGGGCTTCTGCGCTTGCCCAGCTGTTGGCATGATGAGCCACGCCCATGCTCACCACCAGCAGTAACAGCACGGCGCTCATTCGCCGAGCCATGGGCAGCAGAAGAGGGTTCATTCTGCTCTCCTGGCCGAGTTGCTTGGCAACGAGGGGTGGGCGGTTCCAGCTCGAGAAGCGCCGATCAGGCGGTTATCAGACTCCTCTACGGATCTGCCAAGCTGCCACGCCAGGGGAAGGCAAACAAGAGCGATACCGGCCAGAGCAAGAAATGCCATGTGCAGCGCCGTGGCGCTAGCGTCCGAATAAGGCACACCCTGTTGCAGGGCGGCGTGCACAGACACGTCGTAATAGATGGATAGTGCGACGATGCCCAAGGAGGAGGCGAGTCGCCGAGACATGTTGTTCATCGCAGAAGCCTGGGTCACGCTCTGTTCAGGAAGATCCTTCATGCCCACCGTGGAAGAGGGCAGATAGGCACACCCCATACCCACGCCGCGCAGGGCCATCCACGCGGCAATCATCCAAACGGGAGTCGCCGCCGTGAGCGTGCCCAAGCCTATCAAGCTAACGAGGGTGGCAATGAGCCCTACGCCAATACACCACCGGGGTGAGTAGCGATCGATGAGGCGCCCTGCCATGGGGGAGCAGATTGCCGCTACCAGCGCCGTGGCGAGAAACACCAGGCCCGTGGTCAGTGGGCCAAAGCCGAGCGTATTCTGCATCCACAGCGGCACGAGCAAGATGCAGCCGAATAGAATGATGGACTGCAGGCATGCCAGCATGACGCTTAGACGAAAGCGCCGATGGCTCAAGAGAGACAGATCCAGCAGCGGAGTGTCATGGCGCCGTTCGACCCTTACAAACAGTAGCAGGGCTGCAAGCCCAAGCATGATCAGCGCCACGGTTTGAAGGTGCAAAAGGTCCGTCAGTGTCTCTATTCGACTCAGTACAAAGAGAATAGCGCCCATCCCCAACGTGATCAGGGCAAAGCCCGTCAGATCAAAAGGGCGTTTGGACGGATGCGGCTCGGATGGCAAGTAGCGATAACCGCACAGTAGCCCCAGTAGGGCAAAAGGCATGTTCATCAAGAACAGTGCTCGCCAATGGCTGACTTCAAGCAGCAGCCCCCCAACCGTTGGGCCGATAGCGGGTGCCAACATCACGGCAAGGCCCCATATGCCACTGGCCTGGCCACGCCGTTCGCTAGGGTAAGCAGAGAAGATCAAGGACAGCGAGAGCGGAATCATCAACCCTGCCGCTATGCCTTGTAGGCCACGGGCGACGATGATGCCATCCAGGCTTTGGGCAATGGCGCCAAGCGTGGAGCCCGCCAAAAAGCCCCATAAGCCAAGCAGGTAGATGGGCTTTCGGCCAAATCTCCCCGCCAGATAACCCGTCAAGGGCATGGTCATGCCCATGGCAATCATGAACATGGTCACCACGAGGCTGACATGAGAAGCGCTGGCCTGGAAGGACGCCATCAGCTCGGCGACGGCAAGATTGAGCGCGCTATTGTTGAGGCTGACGGTGAAGGTGCCTAGTAATACACTGACTAGTACTCTCCTGCCATCGCTCATCATGATCGGCATATAGGTTCACTTGTCTGTGCTCGAGATGGTTATCCAGCAGGGCGGATATTCAGCGCAGACATGATGTCACGTCAGTCTATTTGATGCAAATAGTTATCAATTGTGTTGGGTGGGCGCATTACAGGATGGCAAAAGCGAGCTCCACCATCCCAAACACCGCGACCCCCGCCGCCACTGGCCAGCCCAGGGAGCGCAGGCGCCGCCATACCAACAGCGTCACGCTCAGCCCGATGGCCGTGGCGAGCCACGAGGTCGGGCTGGGGTTGACGGGCACGATGGAAACCCCGAGCACACCTGCAATCATCAGCGGGCCGAGGATCACCAGCCACTGCGGCATGGCATTGAGGCCGGTGTCGCTACCCAGGCGGCGCTGCATCCACAGAAAGGGCACCACCCGCATCAATAGCGTGCCCAGCGCACATATCACCACGGCAACCCACAGCGATGCGCTCATGGCGTGTGCTCCCGGCTGCGAAAGGTCAGGGTGTAGAAACACAAGGCGCCGCAGGCCGCCGCCAGCGGAATGGCCACATTGCTCCAGCCTGCCAGGTTCAAGCCCAGTGCGGCCAGCACGGTACAAGTGGTGGCGGCCGCCCAGTGTTTGCTGGTAAAGCGCGGTGCCACCATGGTGAGGAAGAGCGCAGGCAGGGCAAAGGGCATGATTTCTCCCAGCAATGGCCAGCGGGCGGTGACGGCTTCGCCACCGCTGGCTCCGGCGATGGTGCCTATGATCCACACCCCCCAGGCCAGCAGCGACGCGCCCACGAACCAGGCAAAACGTTTGACCTCGGGGAGCTGCGGCAGGCGGGTGAGCGCCAGGGCAAATACCTGGTCGGTCAGGCCGTGCATCAGCCAGGGCCAGTGGCGGCTACGGGGTAGCAAAGGCGCCAGGTTCGGCCCATACACCACATGGCGCACGTTGATCAGCAGGGTCAGCGCCACCACCAGCCACAGCGGCGCGCCAGCCGCGATCATGCCCACGAACAGAAACTGCGAGGCGCCAGCGTAGATCAGGGCCGAAATGATCGCGGCTTCCCAGGTCGTGAAGCCTGCCTGGGTCGCGACCAGACCAAACGACAGCGAAACGGGCACATAGCCTCCCAGCAGAGGGATGGCTTCGCGAACGCCCTGAAAACCTGCGCGCAGGGCGGAATGCTGGCTCGTATCGGCTTGCTCGATCGACTGGCTCACGATGGCGTACTCCCTTGGCCGTCAGTAGGAAACGTTAGCCTGGCAACTATTATGACCTTCTGTCAGGGGCGTGTCATGCGTAGAGAAGATTTCCAGTGGCATCTTTCATGCATGGTCTGTAGCGAGGCTGCTACGAGGAAGCGCGATGTATTCATTAGCCATGCTCAATCCCGTTAAGTCGATACTGCGCAGTGTGGCACTGCTGTTGCTGGGCAATGGCCTGCTCAACACGCTGCTTACCCTGCGGGGCACGGCGGAAGGTTTCTCCAGCGCGGTGCTGGGAATCATCATGTCCGGCTATTTTGTCGGGTTTATCTGCGGCACCTGGGTAAGCGGGCGCTTGATTCGGCGTATGGGGCACATTCGTACCTTTGGCTTCTGCGCTTCCATTTGTTCATCGGTGGCGCTGCTGCATCTGGTGTTTATCGACCCGTGGGTATGGCTGCCGTTGCGGGTGATCTACGGGCTTGCGTTCATTACCTTAATTACGGTGATCGAAAGCTGGTTGAATAGCCAAGCCGCCAGCCATGAGCGGGGGCGTATTTTTGCGGTATACATGGTGGTTAATCTGGGTGCCTTGGCACTCGCCCAACAGCTGTTGCGCCTCTCTTCGCCGGTAGGGTTTCTACTCTTTGTGGTGATCGCTATTTTGATCAACTGGGCGCTGTTACCCATTACCTTGACCCGTCGCGTTCAGCCCAAAATCTCCGAACGGCCCAAAAGCAGCCTGCGTGCACTGCTGAGCTTTGCGCCGCTGGCGGTGGCTTCTGCCGCGTTATCCGGGCTGGCCATGGGGGCGTTCTGGTCGATGACGCCGATATACGCCACGCAACTGGGGTTTGATATTGGCGGTGTTGGCTGGGTCATGAGTGTGGCGATCATGGGCGGCGCGCTTTTACAGATCCCCATCGGCCGCTTTTCCGACAAGCATGACCGCCCCAAGGTGATGATCTGGGTGGTGCTGCTGGCGGCCTTGACCGCCGCCGCCATGCCCTTTGCCCCCAGTCACGAGGTGCTGCTGGGGCTCTATTTTATCTGGGGTGGTTTGGCGTTTTCCCTCTATCCGTTGGCGGTAGCGCAGTTGATTGACCAGCTCCACCCGGATGAAATTGTCGCGGGTTCGGCGGATATGCTGGTCATGCACGGCGCGGGGTGTGCCGTGGCGCCGATGGCTGCCGGGTCACTGATGACCCTGGTCGGCAGCCACGGCCTGCCTATCTATATTGCCTGCGTCTTTACCCTGTTGGGTATCTATGCCCTCTATCGCCGCCGCCGTGTCAGGGCATGGGGCACGCATACGGCGCACTTCGAGCCGATGGTCCAAAGTAGTGCAGAGGTATTGGAAATGATCTTCGATGATACCCAGCGCGACCTCTTTGATGACCCGAGTCTTTATGAAGAGGATGAGCGTGAGCGTTTGGCGAGACTGCTGAAAACATCCAGCGGGTAGTACGAGAGCGTCGTAGAGCCAAGTAGTTGAGAAGAGCCGTAGAGAAAACCGTGGGTAACCGTCGTGGGAGGGCGCGCGGGGGAGTGGCGGTGGCCAGCCGCCACTCCCCAAGGCAAACGCCTACGCGCGCTTCGCTTCTTGCGCCCGGCAGGCGGCAGCCGTAAACAGCACGTCGGTGGACGAATTGAGCGCCGTTTCGGTGGAGTCCTGCACCACGCTGATGACGAAGCCGATTGCCACGGCCTGCATGGCGACTTCGGTAGGAATGCCGAACAGGCTCGCCGCCATGGGAATCAGCATCAACGACCCACCGGCCACGCCAGACACACCGCAGGCCGCCAGGGCCGAGACGACGCACAGCAGCAGGGCAGTGGGGAAGTCCACGGCAATGCCTAGCGTATGGGTGGTGGCCAGGGTAATGACGGTAATGGTGATGGCGGCGCCGCACATGTTGATGGTGGCACCCAGCGGAATGGAGATGGAGTAGGTATCGGCATCCAGCTTGAGGCGACGGCACAGTTCCAGGTTCACCGGGATATTGGCCGCCGAGCTGCGCGTAAAGAAGGCGGTGATGGCACTGCCGCGCAGGCAGGTGAACACCAGGGGGTAAGGATTCTGGCGAGTGACCAGATAGACCAGCAAGGGGTTGCTCACCAGAGCGACGAACAGCATGCAGCCCACGATGACCCCCAGCAATTGGGCATAGTTGAGCAGCGCCTGCATACCGGATTCAGCCAACGTACCCGCCACTAGGCCAAAAATGCCAATGGGGGCCAGCCGAATCACCAGCGTCACGATGCGGGTAATGGCGTTGGAGAGGTCTTGCAGCGCCTGGCGCGTGGTATCGGCCGCCTGGCGCAGCGCCAGACCCAGCGCAATGGCCCAGGCCAGAATGGCGATGAAGTTGCCTTCCATCAGCGCGCTGACCGGGTTGGTGACCGCATTCAGCAGCAAGTCACGCAGTACGCTGAAAATGTCGCTGGGCGGGTTGCCGTCTACCTGTCCGGCATCCAGCGTCAGTTCGGTCGGCATCCAGAAGCTGGCGGCCACCGCAATCAGCGCGGCGATCAGTGTTCCACATACATATAAAAGCAGCACCGCACGAATGTGCGTAGGTTGCCCTTGGCGATGTGCCGCGATAGCCGCAGCGACCAGTACGAATACCAGAATGGGGGCGACGGCCTGCAGGGCGGCGATGAACAGTTGGCCCAGCAAGGCAATGTCGCTGGCGACCGTAGGGGCGAGCAGCGCCAGCAGCACCCCCGCAATGATCCCCATCACGATCTGGGGTACGAGCCCCCATTGTAACAGTGGTCGGAAGAGGGCAGTGGCGGTAGCTATCATGACGGAACTCTCAGGTAGTGGGTGCAGATAGTAGGTGCAGTAGTCGGTGGAGCCGCGAGCTGGCAAGCCGCCAGCCCGTGCCTGAAAGGGGCAGTATTCTATCAGCTACGCAGAAGCTGTGGGGGCTGCAAAAAAGCGCCTAAGGCTATCTCGAAAATGGCAGGCCAGAGATATACTGATATTAGCGTCTGGGCTCGGCGTCAGCAGGCTTGGCGCGCTAACGTGGTTTCCTCTAAAAAAACATCAGGAATACACCCATGCGTATCAAAGTGTGGCTCTTCTCTTTATTGCTGCTGTGCAGCTCGTCGCTCGTGATGGCGGACGATTACTATGTGGATATCACCAATCGTACCGGCTACACCATCTATTACATGTACGTGAGCCCAGCATCGTCTTCCAGCTGGGAAGAGGACGTGCTAGGGAGCGATGTGTTGATGAATGGTGATACCCAGCGGGTGACGTTGACGGGCTATCGCAGCCCTTACTTCGATATTCGCCTGGTCGATGAGGATGACGATAGCTATACCTTCTGGAACATCGATGTATCGCGCCAGGATATCGTGGTCACGTTGGAGCATCTGGACTAAAAAAACGGCTTGCGCTCAGGGAGCGCAAGCCGAAGTAAGCCTTGTAGGAAACTGGGTAGTCAGTGCATCAAGCCACGGCGACAGAAACGGATGACGTCGCTTTCATCGCTTGATTAGCGGCACTGGAAGATTCAGCGTGCTGTGAGGCGCTCAAGGTTGCCATGTCGGCATAGGCCTTTTCGGTAAGCGTGACGACCTCCGGAGAGGTGCCCCATTTCAGCAGCATGTCATCGATGTGACGTTCTGCCGCTTCGAACTGGCCGCAATGGCAGAGCAGCTTGGCGATGGTGTAATCGCACTCGGGAGTGTCGAACATTTCTTCCCTGAGTTCGCGAATGGCCAGTTGCAGTCCTTCCTGAGAAATATCGGTCAACTGTGTAAATGGCATGCCACGTCTCCTTGTGAATGCTAGTGATCGCCCTTGAAGGGCCATCTTCCCTTGCTGTATCAGCAGGTTGATGCGTCAAATTGCTCTGTGGTAGCTATTTGTACGCGTCTTGTACCAATTGAGAGTAATACAGGGAGAGACGAGAATCAATCGCCGTGTGGCAGGTAAGGAAAAAATCACATGAATTAAAAAAATCCCCACGCGACAGGTGGGGATTTCAGTGGTGCTGTGGGCCGCTGGCGATGGGCTAAAACGTCATCATGGCCAGTAGTGTCATGGCGCAGCCCAGGAAAAACGCGCTGGTGGCAATGGCGAGCGTATCGGGCTCTTTGGTTTTTGCGCGGCTACGTTTCTGATCCATAAGGTATTTTTCTAAATGCTCACGGCTTCCTGGCTGTGTGCCTTTATAAAGATGTTGTCGCATCAGCTTACCTCCCTCAGGGTGGGTAATGTGTGTGACCCCCTCTAGCAATACTGCGGTAGCGCTTTGTCAGTGCTTGTTGTCACACTGTGTTCTGTCTTGAAAGCATAGACCATGGCGTCACGGAATAATTCATAAAAGCTATACAAAATGTTAACTATCGTGTCATGTCATCGTGATGGCGCAGGGTCCAGTAGCCGCCCCACAGCCGCGTTGCCGTGGTGATCAGGCAGGCTGCAGCGAACAGGTACGCCAACCAGGGGAAATGGTCGGGAAACAGGCAGAACACGATCAGCGCTATCACGGTTTCCGTGCCTTCCGTCAAACCCTCCAGGTAATAGAAAGCTTTTTGCGGAAAATGCGGGCGTTCCACCTGGTGTGCTCGAGCCGCAATCGCAAACGCCAGAAACGACGTGCCTGTTCCAATGAAGGCAAACAGTAACAGGGCCGCGGGCAGTGCGTTTTGCGCCGGGGCTGCCAGCGCAAAGCCTAGTACCACGGCGGCGTAAAAGACGAAGTCCAGCCCAATGTCGAGAAACCCGCCTGCATCGCTTTGTTGCTGGCCAAGCCTTGCCAACGCGCCATCCAGGCCGTCGCCTATACGATTGAGCACGATGGCCAGCAGCGCCCAGCCATAATGCTCGAAGGCCAGCAGGGGCAGGGCCAGCATACCGATTAGAAAGGCCGCCAGGGTCACCTGGTCCGGGGTGATGCGGCAGGCGTGAAGCGCGCGGGCGACCCAGCGTAGCGGAGGGTGGGTCAGGGGCATGGTAAAGCGGTCCAGCATGGGTGAACTCCTGAGCGGTGTGGGGCTCAGCCTGGAGCAGTGAAACAGATTTGTATACCTTGATTCTCTGCGGGCAACATCTTAGCCAATGCTAATAATTACGACCAAAGTGTTTAGACTTTGGTTGTAATTGCCGTCAATTTACTGGACTAATGGCTTATGGCAGTGAATAAAGGGCACCTCAAAAAAGCCAGACGCGCTGGCACATTTGTCCTTGGGTTGGCCCGTACGGCGCCCATTCGTTCACCCTGACTGCGAGCGGTACTTCATAATGCGCAGAACTGCCACGATGACGCTCTGGGACTCCCTTTGGCATTCCCACGACCAAGCAAAAAACCTCCTCATGTGTGCGCTGCCCACTTCTGGCACGGGCAGCGCTGGGCGAGGTGGTTCCTCTGACGCACAGCCAGGCAATCAGCCTCCGCGTCCGCCTGCCTTCAACACGGCGCAAAAAATTGGCCTGGTACTCGGGCCAGCTCTCTTTGCCTTTGTTTTGCTGTTTTTCCATCCGGCCGACCTGAGCTTCGAAGGGCGCATGGTGCTGGCTACCACGCTGTGGGTTGCCGTCTGGTGGATCACCGAAGCGATTCCGATCCCGGTCACCTCGTTACTGCCCATCATCCTGCTGCCGATTACCGGCGCCCTGGATGGCAATACGGTGACGGCGGCCTACGGTAACCCGATCATCTTCCTGTTCCTTGGCGGCTTCATGATCGCTCTGGCCATGGAAAAATGGGATCTGCACAAGCGCATTGCGCTGTCGATCATTTCCATTTTGGGCACCAGCATCAATAGCATCGTCTTTGGCTTCATGGCGGCCACCGGCTTCTTGTCCATGTGGGTATCCAATACCGCAGCGGTCATGATGATGCTGCCGATTGGTACTGCCATTGTCTTCCAGGTAACGGAAGAGCTGAAAAAGAGCTCGGAAGACCACAGTGCCGAAATCGACAAGTTCAGCAAGTCGTTGATTTTTGGTGTGGGTTACGGTGGCACCATCGGCGGTCTGGGCACCCTGATCGGCACGCCGCCCAACATCATTCTGGCCGCTATCGTCAGCGAGCTGTTTGGCGTCGAAATTTCCTTTGCGGGCTGGCTGATGTTTGCCTTCCCCGTGGTGGTGATCCTGCTGTTCATCGGCTGGGTCATGCTGACGCGCTTCATCTATCCCATCAAGCTGGCCAAGCTGCCGGGTGGCCGTGCGCTGATTCGCAAGGAGAAAGAGGCGCTGGGCAAGATATCTTTCGAAGAGAAAGCCGTACTGGGCGTTTTCCTGTTCGCGGCATTCTTCTGGATCACCCGCTCGTTCCTGTGGCAGGGGCAGATCATCAACATTCCTGGCATCAACGACACCATGATCGCGATTGCCGCGGCCATTGCGCTGTTCCTGATTCCTTCGCCCTCCAAAGGCGGCTGCCTGCTGGACTGGAGCGTGGCCAAAGACGTGCCTTGGGGCATTCTGCTGCTGTTCGGGGGCGGTTTGGCCATCGCGGCGGGCTTCGGCTCTTCGGGCCTGGCGTCCTGGATTGGCGGTCAGATGAGCGTGCTGGAAGGCGTCAATTTCATGCTGGTGATTCTGCTGGCCACGGGCATGGTGCTGTTCCTCACGGAAATCACCTCGAACACGGCCACGGCCACGATGATTCTGCCGGTACTGGCGTCGCTGGCGCTGGCGTTGAACATCCATCCCTTCGTGTTGATGGTACCTGCGGCCATGGCGGCCAACTGTGCCTTCATGCTGCCGGTGGGCACGCCGCCCAACGCAATCATCTTTGCCACGGGCAAGATCACCATCATGGAGATGGTGCGCAACGGCTTCTGGCTGAACATCATTTCCATGTTCCTGATTGCCGCGGCGGTATACTTCATGTTGCCAGTACTCTGGGGCGTGGATTTGACCACATACCCGGACGCGTTCCGCAACTAACCCGGTGTGTCGCCGCTGGCTCCTCTGGTAGGCCAGCGGGAAGCCACCAGGCTCCGGCCCCGCCCTCGTGCGGGGCTTTTTGTGCTCGGCTTTTGTGCGTCGTTGGCCATCGGGTTGGTATGATGCGGTCATACTTTCTGGATCGAGCCTGTCATGCGACTACTTCATACCGCCGACTGGCATTTGGGTCGGCTGTTTCACAATCTCTCGCTGCTGGACGACCAGCGTCATGTCCTGCAACAGCTGCTGACGATCATCGACCGTGAGCGCGTGGATGCGGTGCTGATTGCTGGTGATATCTACGACCGCTCGGTGCCCCCGGCAGCGGCGGTGACCCTGCTGGATGAGATACTGGCCGAGCTGTGCGAGAAACGTGGCCTGCCGGTCATCATGATCTCTGGCAACCACGATGGCGCCGCGCGGCTGGGGTTTGGGGCGCGTCATCTGCGCCAGGCCGGGTTACACATCCTCACCGATTTGGCCACCTGCGATCAGCCGGTGACGCTTGCCGTCGATGGCACGACGGTGGATGTCTTCGGTATTCCCTACGCCGACCCGGAGTACGTGCGCAGCGAGTTTGGCGCCGACGTGCGCGATTTCGATGCCGCCCACCGCCACCTGCTGGAGCGTATTCACGCCCAGCGCCATCCCGCGCGCCCGGCGCTGCTCATGAGCCATTGCTTCGTGGAGGGCGGGACGGCCAGCGAGTCCGAACGCCCGCTCACCCTGGGCGGTGCCGAAAGCGTTGCCTGGGAACCCATGCAGGGTTTCGATTACGTGGCGCTGGGGCACCTCCATGGCCCCCAGTACCGCGGAAGCGAGCACATCCGCTATAGCGGCTCGCTGCTGAAATACAGCTTCTCCGAGGCGACGCAGCGCAAGGGCGTCACCCTGGTGGAGATGGGCAGCGAAGGTCTGGTGAGCATCACCCAGCATCCGTTGACGCCCAGGCGCGACGTGCGCGTGCTGGAGGGAGAGTTGGCGCAGCTGCTGGCCATGGGGGGCGAAGACCCCGGTGCCGATGACTACCTGCTGGTGCGCCTCACCGACCGGCACGCCATTCTCGACCCCATGGGCAAGCTGCGGGCGGTGTATCCCAACGTCCTGCATCTGGAGAAGCCCGGCATGCTGGAAACGGCAGGTCGCCAGTCGCTGAGTCGTGAACGACTCGCTTTCAGCGCGCTGGACATGTTCAGCGATTTCTTCGCCCAGACCAGCGGCGAGCCCATGAATGACGAGCAGGCCCGCGCCATGGGCGAGCTGATCACCGCCCTTGACCGCGAGCAGGAGGGGCCAGCATGACGCCTTTGACACTGACCCTGCAGGCCTTTGGCCCGTTTGCCCGGCGTGACACCATCGACTTCACCGCGCTGGGCAAAAGCCCGCTGTTCCTGATCAATGGCCCCACCGGTGCTGGCAAAAGCTCGATACTCGATGCCATCTGCTTCGCACTTTACGGCCAAACCACCGGCAATGAACGGGACGCTGGCCAGATGCGCTGCGACCAGGCTGCGCCAGACCTGCTCACCGAAGTCACCCTCACGTTTCGCCTGCGGGAAAGCACCTATCGGGTGCGCCGCGTGCCCCAGCAGGAGCGTCCCAAAGCCAATGGCGAGGGTACCACCACCCAGGCTGCCGAAGCCCAGCTGTGGCGGCTGACCCCAGAGGGTCAGGAAGACGAATGCCTGGTGGCGCGCAAGGTCACCGATGCCAACGGCCAGCTGCAGCAGTTGCTGGGGCTGGATGCTCGTCAGTTCCGCCAGGTGATGGTGCTGCCCCAGGGCAAGTTCCGCGAGCTGTTGCTGGCAGGCTCCAAGGAGCGCGAGGAGATTTTTGCCCAGCTGTTTCAGACCCAGATCTTCCAGCGCATCGAACAGCGCCTGGCGGACCAGGCCAAGCACATCGTGCGTGAGGTGAACGACCACCGCCAGCGTGTACAGGGCATGCTGGCGGCCAGCGATGTCGAGAGCGAAGCCGCCCTGGAAGCTGCCCTCGCTGCGCTGGCCCCTGACCACCAGACCGCCAGGCACGACTTGGCCCTGGCCGCCGAGCAGCGGGAGCAGGCCGTGGCGGCCGCCCAGTCGGCGGCAGCGCTGGCCCGCCAGTTCGCGCAGCACGCCGCGCTGGTCAATGCCAAAGCCGCGCTGCTGGTGCAGCAGCCGGCCGTGCAGCGTGCCCAGCAGCAGCTGCGTCAGCATGAGCAGACCCAGGCCCTGGCAACACCGTTTTATGCCCGGCAAAGCGCCCAGCAAAATGCCACGGCGGCCCAGCGCGAGTGGGCCGCCGCCGAACAGGCCATTGCCCCGCGCCAAGCGGCTCACCAGCAGGCTCAGGAAGCGCTCGAGGCGGCCAATGCCCAATATGAACAGCTGCCCGCCCTGCAGCGCCAGGCCTATGCGCTAGAGCAATCCCTCGATCAGTGTCAGGCATTGGCCACGCTGGAGAAACAGCAGCAAGCGCTTGCCCAGCAAGTGGCCCGGGCGCGCGAAAATGCACAGCAGAAGCAGCATGCGGCCACGCAACAGGAGCAGCACGCCATCGAGCAGGAGATGCGCTGGCACCAGGGCCAGGCGGCTCTGCTCGCTGAGCAGCTGGAGGGTGGCCAGCCTTGTCCGGTGTGTGGCAGCCGTGAGCATCCCGCGCCTGCCTCGACGGCCCAGCTACTGGTCACGCAAGAGGAGGTGAAGCAGGCGCGCAGCGCCCATGAGCGCGCTCGACAGGCATGGGTGAGCGCCCAACAAGATGCCCAGCGCCTGGAGCAGCAGGCCGAGCACGTCGGTGAGCAGTGCCAGAAGCTGCGTGAACAGCTGGGCGATAGCGCATCGCTGGAGAGCGTGAATGCCTCGTTAGCGGCCGTGAAGCGTGAGATGGACACCTGCGAGCGGAGCTGGAAAACCGCCCAGAGTCAGGCCCAGACCGCCCACACGGCGTTCACCCAGGCGCAAACCACGCTCACTCAGGCAACCCAGCGCCAGGCCGAGGCGCAGCGGACGCTGGAAGCGGCCCAGGCCGAGTGGCAAACGGCCCTGCAGGGTAGCCCCTTTGAGGATGAGCAGGCATTTATCACCGCCCGTCTGGACACCGCCGAACAGCAGCGGCTGAGTGACGACGTGGCGCGCTTTCAACGGGAACTGGCCAGGCTGGAAGGGCAGCTCGAAGCCAGTGCGCCGCTGCTGGAAGGCAAGACGCCGCCCGACGTTGCTGCTCTCGATGCCCAGGCTGGCAACAGCAAGGCCCGGGAGGAGGCGTGCCGACAGCATTACCAGCGGCTGAGCGCACGGGTAGACCAGCTCACTGCCACGCGACAGCGATTGGCAGAGGCGCGCAATGTGGAGGCGGCCCTGGACGAGCAGTACAAACTATGGGGTACGCTCAGCGAAGTGGCCAACGGGCGCACCGGGAATCGCATCAGCTTGCAGCGCTTCGTGCTGGGCGTGCTGCTGGACGATGTGCTGATTCAAGCCTCCGCGCGCCTTGTGCGCATGAGCCGCGGGCGCTATCAGTTGGTGCGCCGAGAAGACCCTTCCAAAGGTAATAAAGCCTCTGGCCTGGAGCTGGACGTGGCCGATACCTATACCGGCAAGAATCGCCCGGTGGCGACGCTTTCCGGCGGCGAGTCGTTCATGGCTGCGCTGGCGCTGGCGCTAGGGCTTTCCGATGTGGTGCAAGCCTATGCAGGCGGTATTCAGCTGGATACGCTATTCATAGATGAAGGCTTTGGCAGCCTCGACCAGGACGCGCTGGACCAAGCCATCGCCATGCTCAGCGAGCTGCAGATGAGCGGGCGCATGATCGGCATCATTTCGCATGTCAGCGAACTCAAGGAGCAGATGCCGATTCGTATCGACGTGCTGCCCAGCCGTCAGGGCAGCACGGTCGTGGTGAAGGGTGAAGGGTGAAGGGTGAAGGGTGACGAGCCCGGCGGTTCACGTTGCGTTCATGTTCGATGCTTTATAACCAGAACCGATCAATTCACGATGATGACCCGAAGGGGGAGCAAGGATGAATGCGAGCAAGATTCTCCAGCAGTTGATGAATCAGGCCAGTGGTGGCAAAGGCGGCCGTGGTGGCATGGACGTGCAGGGCATCATGGATGGGTTGTCGCGGCAGTTGGGCGGCAGTGGCAGTCAAGCGGCGCGCTCCGGCGGCAGCTCGGGCGGGTTCGACATGAAGAGCCTGCTGGGTGGCGGGGCCATGGGCATGCTGATTGGCTCCAAGCGAGGCCGCAGCATGGGGGGCAAAGCGCTGAAGTATGGGGCCATTGCCGGGGTTGGCGTGTTGGCCTGGAAAGCCTGGCAACGCTCCCAGGCCAACGGCGGTGCCACGGCGGCGTCGGCAGAAGGGGAGCGTGTCGAGGTACTCAGCGGTGAGTACCAGGAGCGCCGCAGCCTGGAGCTGTTGCAAGCCATGATCATGGCAGCCCGCGCCGATGGCCATATCGATGAACAGGAGCAGGCGCTGATCACTCAGCAGATCGATGCGCTGGGTGCCGACGACGAGATGCACCGCTGGGTAGAGCAGCAGCTGCGCGCCCCGCTGGACGCCAGGGCACTGGCTCGTGAAGCAGACTCCCCCCAGGCCGCCCGTGAAATGTACCTGATCAGCGTGGCGGTGACCGACGACCAGAACCCCATGGAACGCGCCTGGCTGGACCAGTTGGCCAGCGCCCTGAACCTGTCGCCCGACATGGTGGCAGAACTGGAACATCAGGCCCAGCAGGCCAGCTGATGCTCGATATCGTTGGCACTGCCAACTTGTGGTTAGCCACCGGTTTTGGGCTGGGGCTGATGCCCGTGGCCCCAGGCACGTTTGGTTCCTTGCTTGGCCTGCCGTTGGCCTGGTGGCTGTCAGGTCGCTCGACCCGTCAGCAGGTGGTCATCATCACGCTGATGCTGTTGGCTGCCGTGCCGGTGTGCCACATGGCGTCCCTGCATTTTGATGGACAGGATCATGGCAGTATCGTCGCCGATGAATATGTGGCTTTCCCCTTGGCAGTGCTGGGGCTAAAAGCTGCCCGCCATCCGCTGGTGTTGGCCTTGGCGTTCGGCGTCTACCGCTTCTTTGATGGCCTGAAACCACCGCCTATTCATCTGGCGGAACATGTTACCGGGGGAGTGGGGATCGTGCTGGATGACGTGATTGCTGCGCTGGTAAGTTGGCTGGTGGTCGCGTTGCTGGTGACGCTATGGCAGCGTCGGCAGCGGCAAATCGTTTAACATCGCTTCTCTCGACGCTAACCACCAAAAACGCCGCAGGTCGCGAAAGCGACGCTGCGGCGTTGTGCTTTTGCCTACCGGAGCAGCGTAGGCGTTCGCTATCAGCTTTGAACCACGATCACCGACTTGGCATTAACGAACTCGTGCATGCCAAAGCCGCCGTGCTCACGGCCGTAGCCTGAATCCTTCACGCCGCCAAACGGCATCTCGGGCGTGGCCACACCAAAGCCGTTGATGAACACCATGCCGGTATCGAAATACTTGCTGGCCAGCTCGGTGGCGCGTTTCACGTCCTTGGAGATGATGCCGCCGCCCAAGCCGTAACGGCTGTCGTTGGCGATGCGCATGGCGTCGTCGTCATCCTTGGCGCGAATCAGCGCCGCCACCGGGCCAAACAGCTCGTCGTCGTAGGCGGGCTGACCGGGGGTGACGTCATCCAGCACCGTGACCGGGTAGAACGCGCCTTTGCCTTCCGGCTTTTCACCGCCGCAGAGGATTTTCGCGCCCTTGCGCACGCTCTCTTCCACCTGCTCGTGAAGGGTATCGCGCAGATCCACGCGGGCCATGGGGCCCAGGTCGCTGTCTTGCTGGGTCGGGTCGCCCGCTTTCAGGTCCTTCATGCGCGCCACGTAGCGCTCCTTGAACGCTTCGTAGTGCTTCTCGGTGACCACGAAGCGTTTGGCGGCCACGCAGGTCTGGCCGCCGTTGAATACGCGACCGGTCACGCAGGTGTCGATGGCCACGTCCAGGTCGGCGTCGTCCAGCACCAGATAAGCGTCGTTGGAGCCCAGCTCCAGCACGGTCTTTTTCAGGTGCTCGGCGGCCTTGGCGGCCACTTTGCGACCAGCGCCGTCGCTGCCGGTCAGGGTCACGCCCCGCACGGCCTTGTGGGCGATGATGTTGTCGGACACTTCATGGGAAATCACCAGAGTGCGGAAGACGTTTTCCGGCAGGCCCGCCTCACGATAGATCTTTTCCAGCAGCAGGCCGCTGCCGGTGACGTTTTCAGCGTGTTTCAGCAGCACGCCGTTGCCCGCCATGATGTTGGCGATGGAGTAGCGCACTACCTGGTAGGCAGGGAAGTTCCAGGGCTGAATGCCGTAGATCACGCCCATGGGCGAGTAGGTGACGAAACCGCGCTCGCCATTACCGGGCTGGCGCTCTTCATCGGCCAGCTTGGTGGGGCCGTGTTCGGCGGTGTAGTCACAAATGCCCACGCACAGATCCACTTCCTGACGGGCCTGATCCGGCAGCTTGCCCATCTCTTTCACCATGAGCTGGGCCAGGTCTTCCCGATGCGCTTTCAGCGCCTGGCCAATGGCCTTGACCACACGGGCGCGTTCGTCCAGAGAGGTCAGCCGCCAATCGAGAAAGGCCTCATGACAGGCCTCGACGACCTGCTGAGCCTGCTGGTCATCCATCAGTGTGTAGGATTCGAGGGTATCACCCGTGGTGGGATTGACGGTCTTGATCGTGTTGCTCATAAGATCTCCTATCTTTAGATCAACGGGACGTGAGGGGGTAGACCACACAGCGGCTAGTCGTTCCTTTAGGCCGACTGGTCTATTCACGCTGATTTTCCACTTTAGTAGAAAAATCCCCATTTGCCCAAATTTCGCGGTCTGTTCACCCGCTCACCCTTTGGCGCTTTTTATGGCGCCAGGGAAGGGCGGTGGGCCCACACGGTATCCAGGGTGTCCAGCGCTGCCTTGATGGTGGGCTCGATGGCGCGATCCTGTCGCCAGATCAGGCTCAAGGCGCAGGGCAGGCGAACGTGCTCGGCCACTGCCAGCCCGCTCTCCTGGCGCTCGGCCATGGCCAGCGCGTCGCGGGCCAGGCTCAGGCCGACCCCGGCGCGCACCAGGTCCAGCATGCAGGCTTCCTGGTCGACCTGTGCCACTCGGTGCGGCGTGGCGCCGCTGGCAGCCAGCGCACGCTGGAGCAGGCGCGAGTGGGCAGACACGCTGGGGGTGACGATCCAGGGGAGGCTGGCCAGCGCTTCCCAGCGGGTGTCGGCCAACTTGGACTCCCAGCCCGGGGGCGCCACCACGTGGTAATGAAAGTGGGTCAGCTCACGCCAGGCCAAGGCGTCATGGGCCGGGCCTTCGCCGGGCGGTGCCAGAAAGAAGCCCACATCCAGCTCGCTGTGCACCACGTCTTCCAGCACGCTGCCGCTCATGCCGTGGTGCAGCTCCGTTTCCAGCTGGGGCGCGCGGGCCATCAGGCGGCTCAAAAAATCGCCCAGGCGGATGAATTCAGGGTCCACTATGGTGCCGATGCGCAGCTTGCCGCGCAGGGTGCTGTGCAGGGCACTGGCGCTTTGTTCGAATGCCAGCGCACTGGCCAGGGCGTTTTCGGCGGCGGGCAGCAGGGCATAGCCATCGGCAGTGAGGCGCAAGCCCTGAGGGCGGCGGGTGAACAGCGTCAGGCCAAGGTGTTGTTGAAGCTGCTTCAACTTTAGGCTGACGGCAGGCTGGGTGAGGTGCAGCTGTTCAGCGGCGCGAGACACGCTGCCGGTATGGGCAACGGCCACAAAGGCCCGTAGCGTGGCGTACTCCTGCATGGTCGATGACCTTCGTTGTCATGTTATTAGCAGAGCTTATATCCGGGTTAAAAATTACTCAATTGCTTGGCCTGTGGCGCCGGGTAGTCTAGGGCAGATTCTCCTCATCACTTAAACGATGTTTATAAAGGTAGCGACAATGACAACTCACGCCATTCACCACTTCATCAACGGCCAGCGCAGCGAAGGCACCTCCGGTACTGCTCAGGACGTTTTCAATCCGGCCACGGGCCAGGTCACCGGCCGCGTGGCACTGGCGTCGGCGGCGGATGTGGACACGGCCGTGCAGGCGGCCCAGGCGGCCTTCCCTGCCTGGGCCGACACGCCCCCCATTCGCCGCGCTCGGGTGATGTTCAAGTTTCTGGAGCTGCTCAATACACACAAGGATGCGCTGGCCGAAGCGATCACCAAAGAGCACGGCAAGGTGTTCACCGACGCCCAGGGGGAAGTGGCGCGTGGCATCGATATCGTCGAGTTTGCCTGTGGCATCCCTCAGCTGTTGAAGGGTGACTATACCGAGCAGGTGAGTACCGGCATCGACAACTGGACCGTGCGACAGCCGCTGGGCGTGGTGGCCGGGATCACCCCGTTCAACTTCCCGGCCATGGTGCCCATGTGGATGTTCCCCATCGCGATTGCCGCCGGGAATACGTTCATTCTCAAGCCCAGCCCGCTGGACCCCAGCGCTTCGCTGATGATTGCCGACCTGTTGCAGCAGGCGGGCCTGCCGGATGGCGTGTTCAACGTGGTGCAGGGCGACAAGGACTCCGTGGAAGCGCTGATCGATCATCCGGAGGTGAAGGCGCTGTCGTTCGTCGGTTCCACCCCCATTGCCAACCTGATTTACGAGCGTGGCGCGAAGCACGGCAAGCGCGTGCAGGCGCTGGGCGGCGCCAAGAACCACATGGTGGTGATGCCCGATGCCCACCTGGACAAGGCCGTCGATGCGCTGATCGGTGCCGCCTACGGCAGCGCCGGTGAGCGCTGTATGGCCATCAGCGTGGCCGTGCTGGTGGGCGACGTTGCCGATAAAGTCGTGCCGATGCTCACCGAGCGAGCCCAGGCGCTGAAGGTCAAGGATGGCATGCAGCTGGACGCCGAAATGGGCCCCATCGTGACCCGTCAGGCCCATCAGCGCATTACCGGTTACATCGAAAAGGGCGTGGCCGAGGGTGCACAGCTGATCGTCGATGGCCGTGAATTCGACGGCGCCAACGCGGGAGAAGGCTGCGCCGAGGGGTTCTGGATGGGCGGCACGCTGTTCGATCACGTGACCCCCGACATGACGATCTATAAAGAAGAGATCTTCGGCCCGGTGCTGGTGTGCGTGCGCGTGCCGGACGTGGCCACCGCCATTCAGCTGATCAACGACCATGAGTTTGGTAACGGCGTGAGCTGCTTCACCGAAAGCGGTAGCGTTGCCCGTGAGTTTGGCCGCCGTATCCAGGTGGGTATGGTCGGCATCAACGTGCCGATTCCCGTGCCCATGGCGTGGCACGGTTTCGGCGGCTGGAAGCGCTCGCTGTTTGGCGATACCCATGCCTATGGCGAAGAGGGCGTGCGCTTCTATACCAAGCAGAAGTCGATCATGCAGCGCTGGTCTGACTCCATCGACGCCGGTGCCGAATTCGTGATGCCCACGGCGAAGTAACGCCCGCTCTTCACCGGAGTCACCCGCATGTCCAACAATACAACTACCCCCATGGCGGCTCATGCCGCCATGCAATGCTTTGACTATATCGTGGTAGGCGCAGGCACTGCAGGGTGCCTGATGGCCAACCGACTGAGCGCCGACCCGAACAATCGGGTGCTGCTGATCGAAGCCGGTGGCCGAGACAACTACCACTGGATTCATATACCCGTCGGGTACCTGTATTGCATCAACAACCCGCGCACCGACTGGCTGTTTCGCACGGAGCCCGACCAGGGATTGAACGGTCGCTCGCTGATCTACCCGCGCGGCAAGACCCTGGGCGGCTGCTCCAGTATCAACGGCATGATCTACATGCGCGGCCAGGCGCGGGATTACGACCACTGGGCGGAAGTGACCGGCAGCGATGCCTGGCGCTGGGAGAACTGCCTGCCGGACTTTATCAAACACGAAAACCACTACCGATTGGATAAAGGCAGCGACGGTGATGACACTCACCGCGCGTTTCATGGCCACGGCGGCGAGTGGCGGGTGGAGAAGCAGCGCCTGAAGTGGCAGGTGCTGGATGACTTTGCCGAAGCTGCCGTTCAGGCCGGTATTCCTCGAACCGAGGACTTCAATCGAGGTAGTAACGAAGGCGTTGCCTATTTCGAAGTCAACCAGCGCGACGGCTGGCGCTGGAACACGGCCAAGGCGTTCTTGCGCACGGCCTTGAAGCGGGACAATCTGACGCTGTGGCACTCCACCCAGGTGAACCGGCTCTGCTTCGAGCGTGATCAGGCCGTCCCCCGCTGCGAAGGAGTCGAAGTGGTGCGAGAAGGCAAGACTCTGCAGGTGCAGGCCAGCAAGGAAGTCGTGCTGTGTGCTGGCGCGATTGGCTCGCCCCACCTGCTGCAGTTATCGGGCATCGGTCCCGCCGAGCACCTTGCCGAGCATGACATCGAGGTCGTGCACGATCTGCCGGGGGTGGGTGAGAACCTGCAAGATCACCTCCAGATACGTTCGGTGTATCGTGTCAGCAATGCCAAAACGCTGAACGCCATGGCCAGCACGTTATGGGGCAAAGCCGGTATCGGATGGGAGTACCTCACGCGGCGCACGGGACCCATGAGCATGGCGCCGTCGCAGTTGGGCGCGTTCACGCGTAGTTCCGACGACCAGCCGTATCCCAATATCCAGTACCACGTGCAGCCGTTGAGTCTCGAAGCCTTTGGGCAGCCTCTGCACCCGTACCCTGCGATTACCGCCAGCGTGTGCAACTTGAACCCTACCAGCCGAGGCACCGTGCGCCTGAAAAGCGCCGACCCGCGCCAGGCACCGGCAATCGCGCCGAACTACCTGAGCACCCCCGAGGACCGCAAGGTGGCCGCCGATTCGCTGCGGGTGACGCGACGCATCGCCGAGCAGCCCGCCTTTGCCAGATACGCCCCGGAAGAGATCAAACCGGGCGTGGAGTACCAGACCGACGAGGAGCTGGCCCGTTTGGCAGGGGATATTGGCACGACGATTTTCCATCCGGTCGGCACCACGCGGATGGGAAAAGACGACGACCCCATGGCCGTGGTGGATGCGCAATTGCGGGTTCGTGGGGTGTCTGGACTGCGGGTGGCCGACGCGGGAGTGATGCCCACCATCACCAGTGGCAACACCAATTCGCCGACGCTGATGATCGCCGAAAAGGCCGCCGGATGGATTTTGGAAGAAAATTCATTGCACTGACATTTTTTTCCATCATAGTGTTGACGTGCAGCGTCGTTAAGCGCATGCTGCATGCAGTTGGTTAGCAAGTCGAACGTAGTCAGCAGTATCGAAACGCTCTCGCGTTGAGTCTGGTGAAAGTTTCTTGTTCTACCCACTGCAACTCGGGTATTGCCCGGCTCTTCATTAAGCTAAATCGAGGATTTCGATCATGGCAACTGGTACCGTTAAGTGGTTTAACGACACTAAAGGCTTCGGCTTTATTTCTCCGGACGACAATGGCGACGACCTGTTCGCGCACTTCTCCGAAATTCAAGCTGACGGCTTCAAAACTCTGCAAGACGGCCAGAAGGTTTCCTTCGACGTCACCCAGGGTAAAAAAGGCCTTCAGGCTTCCAACATCAAAGTTCTGTAATCTGAACGAATGATGTTGTCAGGTGACCTACGGGTCAGCCTGTAAAAAAACCCCGCCTTCGTGCGGGGTTTTTTGTTTGCCACGATTTTCGCTTCACCCCTCACCCCTCACCCCTCATGGTTATATTCTATTTTGTTCTTACTGTGTTTCTAAAAATAACTTTTTAGAATATTGGGCAGGCGGCACAATATCCCCAGGTTCGTTTATCAAGGATATGGGTTTATGTCGCTGGATGCCTGGATTGCCGTTGGGGTGGTGCTGACGATTTTCCCCCTCATGGCGCTGTCGCGCCTGGGTCCCGATATCATTCTATTGGGAGCCGTGGTGGTATTGATGACCCTGGGGGTCATCGACCCGCAGCAGGCGCTGGGAGGCTTCTCCAACAGCGGCCTGTTCACCGTGGCGTTCATGTACGTGCTGGTGGCCAGCATCCGTGAAACCGGCGGCATCGATTTGATCATTCGCTATGTGCTGGGCCGCCCAGCCACCGAGCGGGGCGCCCTGACCCGGCTGCTGCTGCCGGTGGCGTCGCTGAGCGGCTTTCTCAACAATACCCCGGTGGTGGCCACCTATATCCCTGCGGTGATGAGCTGGAGCCGCCGTTTGAAGCTGTCTCCCCAGCGGCTGCTGATGCCGCTGAGCTTTGCCTCCATTCTGGGCGGGACCATCACGCTGATCGGTACCAGCACCAATCTGGTGGTGCATGGGCTGCTGGTGGAGCGTTACCCGGAGCTGGCCATGGGGCTGTTCGACCTGGCCTGGGTTGGCCTGCCGGTGGCTCTGGCCGGGCTTGCGTATCTGATCGTGCTGGGGCCGCGCATCCTGCCTGCCCGTAAAGGCGTCGCCAATGCCTTTGCCAACCCCAGAGAATTTACCATCGAGATGGAGGTGGACCCCACCGGCGTGCTGGTGAACCGCACCGTGGAGGAGGCGGGGCTGCGGCATCTTCAGGAGCTGTTTCTGGTCGAGATCGAGCGTGACGGTAACGTGGTCAGCGTGGTGGGGCCGGGCGAGCAGCTCAAGGGCGGTGACCGGCTGGTGTTCGTGGGCACTTCGGCGGCGGCCGTGGAGCTGCAGCAGATCCGGGGGCTGATTCCCTCTCGGGATGGCGCTTCCAGCCTGGAGAAGGAGTTCAAGGAGCGACGGTTGGTAGAAGCCGTGGTCTCCAGTCAGTGCCAGTTCATTGGCCAGCGCATTCGCGACGGCCGCTTTCGAACTCTGTACGGGGCGGCGGTGCTAGCGATTTGTCGCGGCGGCGAGCGGGTGACCGGCAACCTCGGGCAGGTACGTCTGCAGCCAGCGGACGTGCTGCTGCTCGAGGCTCGCCCGCCGTTCATCGAGCGCCATCGCCAATCCAAGGATTTCCTACTGATCAGTGAGCTCAACGGTGCGGCCAGGCCGGTGCATGAAAAGGCGCCGCTGGCTTGGGCGATCCTGCTGGGGGCGGTGATGCTGGCGACCTTTGGCGTGCTCAGCATGCTCAATGCTGCCATGCTGGGCGCTGCCATGGTGCTGCTGACCGGTTGCTGCACGGTAGGCGCGGCCAAACGGGGTCTGGATACTCAGGTTCTGCTGACCATTGCGGCCTCGTTCGGCGTGGGGGCGGCGCTGCAAACCTCTGGAGCAGCCGACGTGATGGCGGGCGGTATTCTCTCTCTGGTGGCAGGTAATCCCTGGCTACTGCTGTTGGGCACCTACTGCGTGGTGGCGCTGCTCACCGAGATGGTGACCAATAACGCGGCGGCGGTGATCATCTTTCCGGTGGTGATGGCGGCGGCCGAAAGCCTGGGCGTCAATCCCATGCCCTACGTGGTGGCCGTCATGTTTGCTGCGTCGGCCAGTTTTCTGACCCCCATTGGCTACCAGACCAATCTGATGGTGCATGGCCCAGGGGGGTATCGGCTGGGGGACTTTCTGCGCGTAGGAGGTGGATTGAACCTGCTGACCGGGGCCATTGCGGTGACGTTGATTCCGTGGGTGTGGCCGTTTTAAGCGGGGAAGGACTCGCCCAACGCGTCGCTTTACGCTAGGGTGGCGCTTTTGACAGCCACCAAGGAATGCGACATGACAGCTCCAGGCGAACTGATTATCGAGCCGCAACATGGTCAACCCGCCGATGCGTGCGTGTTCATCATTCATGGACTCGGTGCCGACGGGCACGATTTCGAGCCGCTGGTGCCTGCGCTGGCCTTGCCGGAAAGCGCCCATGTGCGCTTCATCATGCCCCATGCGCCGCGCCTGCCGGTGACCATCAATGGGGGCATGGTGATGCCTGCCTGGTATGACATTCTGGCCATGGACCTGGGGCGCCGGGTCGACGAAGTGCAGCTGAAAACCTCCGCTGCGCGCATTCAGGCGCTGATTCAGGAGCAGATCGATCAAGGCATCGATAGCCAGCGCATCATCGTGGCGGGGTTCTCTCAGGGCGGCGCGGTGGCCTATCAGGCGGCCCTCTCGTTCCCCCAGCCGCTGGGCGGGTTGCTAGCGATGTCGACCTACTTTGCCACCGCCGACAGCATTGAACTTGCCGAGGCCAACCGCCATATCCCCATTGAGGTGCATCATGGTAACTTTGACCCCATCGTGCCTGAAACGCTTGGCCGCACTGGCGCCGAGCGTCTCAAGGCGCTCGGTTACTCGGTGAACTATCGTCAATATCCCATGGCCCACGCGCTCTGCCCGCAGCAGGTCAACGATATTGGCAGGTGGTTGAGCGAACGTCTCGCGTAGTACGGCCTCCTTTTTCGCTGGCCAATGCACAGGATAGGCGGAGGCACTTCATGATGTCGGTGGATATGTTGGAAGCTGGGCTGGCGCTGTGCCTGGTGGCAGTGGCGCTTGCCTGTCTGTTGGACCGCCATCTGCTGCGGACCTGTCGGCTGTTTTTGCTGTTCACGCTGCTGATGAGCCTGGCCTGGTGGCAGTGGCAGGCGCCTTGGTTGGGGCTGATGGAGCTGGTGCTGGGGGGCGCGCTCACCGGCGGCAGCTTCTTCTATGCCCTGAAGGCATTTCCCTCGGCTCACCCGGAGGCTGCCCACTACGACCGAGTGCAGCACGGGGCCGGGCATGTCATCAGCCGTGGGCTGCTGGCGCTGGCGTGGAGCGTGATGATCGGCGCCGCGCTGCGCTACCTCTTGCCCGACATGGCCTACTCGTTGAGCGAACACCCCTTGATGCTGGCGGCGGTCGTCATGGTCTCGGCGGCCATGGGGGCTTTTGCACTGCATCGACACTGGCTGCGTCGGCTGATGGCCTTCAACGTGCTGGGGTCGGGTGTGTTTCTGCTGTTGGTAGGCATGGCGGGCCCCTTGCCCAATGCCCAGGCGTTGATTGGCGTGGGCTTGCTGATTGCCTGGCTGGGCACCCTGCTGGGCGTGCTGTTGATACGACATCTGCTGCAGCTGGAAGGGGTGTCGGCCCTGGTCGATGAGCCGTCAGACTCCCAGGCAACCCGAGAGGCTTCGCAATGAGCTGGCGTTTTGGCTTGCATGACAGCACTTTCGAGCCGTTGTGGTCGACCCACTGGGCGCTGCTGGTCGTTCTGCTGCTACCTGCCCTGTTAGGCCTGCTGGGGGCCTGGTTGCGTCCCGCGCGCATGGTGCCCGTCCTGCTGGCCTGTACGCCGGTGCTGGTAGCAGGCCTGTGGATGGTCATGGATGCCCAGCAGGCGGGCGTGTTGCGCTGGCAGTGGCAGCTGGCAGGGGTGGATCTGGCGCTGCGCTTCAGTGGCGTGAGCGGCTTCATGCTGCTGATTACCCAGTGGGTCGCGTTGGCCGCTGCGCTGTATACCCCTGGGCACTTGGCGCTTTCCCGGCCTGGCCCCCAGGGGCGCTGGCTGTGGCCGCTCATGGGCGTTCTGGTGAGCGCGCTGTCGTTGATCTGGATGGCGGCCGATTTGCTGACCCTCTACGCCGCTTTGGAGCTGATGGGGCTGGCCGCCGTCGGCATGCTGCTGCTGTCGGGCAAGGGCAGTGCGCTCAAGGCCGGTATGCGCTACCTGCTGCTGGCGTTGGTGGGGTCGTTGGCGTTCCTGCTGGGCATTGCCCTGCTGCTGGGGTACTGGGGGGAACTGACGCTGATGGGCTTGGCTCAAGTGGTCGAGCCGGGCCCGGTGAGCTGGGTCGCGGCGGCACTGATGGGCGCGGGGCTGGCGCTGAAGGCTGCGCTGTTTCCGCTGCATGGCTGGCTGACCCCGGTGCACGAAAACGCCTGGACGCCGGTGAGTGCCCTGCACGCGGCGCTGGTCATCAAGGCCTCGCTGTTCATTCTGCTGATGGTATGGAGCGTGCTGCTGCCCGATACCTGGCTGGCCCCGCAGTTGGTGGGCTGGCTGGGAATGGCGGCCATCCTGTGGGGCGGGCTGGTGGCATGGCGGGCAGCGTCGCTGAAAACCCTGATCGCCTCGTCCACGGTGGGCCAGCTGGGCTATTTGATGGTGGCATTTCCGCTACTGCTGGGGCCGCAAGCCTCGCCACTGCCCCAGGCGCTGGCCTGGGAGGGTTTCTGGCTACAGCTGATGGGGCACTCGCTGGCCAAGGCGGCGATGTTTCTGGCGGCCGGCAATCTGCTGCTGGCCACCGGCAAGAGCGCTCT
This sequence comes from Halomonas sp. NyZ770, assembly GCF_020616575.1. Classification (NCBI taxonomy): domain Bacteria; kingdom Pseudomonadati; phylum Pseudomonadota; class Gammaproteobacteria; order Oceanospirillales; family Halomonadaceae; genus Halomonas; species Halomonas sp. NyZ770. The sequence goes on from NZ_CP085143.1 coordinate 971,336, forward strand.
GCAGGCGCTGGCGGGCACCAGCCGCCGATTGCCACTCTCGCTGCTGACTTTCGGCATCGCCTCCATCACGCTGATGGGCCTGCCACCCAGCAGCGGTTTCACGGCCAAGTGGCTACTGCTGCAGGCCATGGTGCTCACTCAGCAGTGGCTTGCCGTTGCAGCATTACTGGCGGGAACGCTGCTGACCGCGGCCTACGTGTTCAGGGTCTTTCGCTACTCGTTCGATGAAACCGCACCGCGCCATGACTACCAGCCGTTGGCACCGGGCATGGATGCGGTGGCACTGGCGCTCGCCCTGGCCGCGCTGCTGCTGGGTCTGTTGGCCCACTTGCCGTTGGCCCTGCTACAAGGAGGTGGCGCATGAACGCAGCCTGGTTACCGCTGACCACACTGGCGACGTCCATGCTGGCCGCCGTGGCCATTTTTGCGCTACCCGAAGAGGCGCGGCGCTGGCGTACCGGCATCAACCTGCTGGCGGCGGTCAGCAAGATCGTGCTGGTCGTGCTGATGGTCGGGCGCGTGGCGGAAGGCTACGAGGACACCTTCAGCTTCCAGATTGTCGAGGGCGTCGATTTCGTACTGCGCGCCGATGCGCTGGGCGTGATGTTTGCCGGCCTCTCATCGCTGCTCTGGCTGTGCACCACGGTGTACGCCATTGGCTACCTGGAGCATGCGGCCAACCGCAAGCGCTTCTTTGGCTTTTTCAGCCTCTGCGTGGCCAGCACGCTGGGCATTGCGCTCTCCGGCAACCTGTTTACCTTCCTGATTTTTTACGAAATGCTGACGCTTTCGACCTACCCGCTGGTAGTGCATTCGGGCACGGCCAAGGCGCTGGCGGCAGGGCGCGTGTATTTGCGTTACACCCTGACCGGCGGTGTCGTGCTGCTGTTGGGGGTCGTGCTGCTGTATAGCCTGACAGGCGACCACTCCTTTGCCTCCGAGCGGGGGCTGTCGCCTTATCTGGCCGACCACCGTGGCCTGCTGACGCTGATCTTCGTGCTGCTGGTCGGCGGCCTGGCGGTCAAGGCGGCCATGGTGCCGCTGCACGGCTGGCTGCCCAGAGCCATGGTGGCGCCTGCTCCGGTGAGCGCGCTGTTGCATGCCGTGGCGGTGGTCAAGGCGGGGGCCTTCGGCATTCTCCGCGTGATCTATGACCTCTACGGGATCGAGCTGAGCGTCGAACTGGGGGTGACCACGGCCTTGGCCATCGCGGCCTCCATCACCATCATTTACGGCTCGCTGAGGGCCATCGCCCAGCAGGAACTCAAGCCACGGCTGGCCTTCTCGACCATCAGTCAGGTGTCGTATGTGATTCTGGGGGTCAGCCTGTTTGGGCCTTTCGGCACCATCGGTGCGCTCGCCCATCTGCTCCACCAGGGGCTGATGAAGGTCACGCTGTTTTTCTGCGCGGGCAACTACGCCGAAGAGCTGGGCATCCATCGCATCGATGAGATGGACGGTGCTGGCAAACGCATGCCGCTGACCAGTCTGGCCTTTACCGTGGGGGCGCTGGGCATGATCGGGCTGCCGCCCATCGCGGGGTTCATCACCAAGTGGTACCTGGGCATTGGTGCCATTCAGGCCGAGATGTATTGGGTGGTGGCGGTGCTGGTGGCCAGCAGCACGCTGAACGCCATTTACTTTCTGCCTATCCTGCATCGGCTCTGGTTCCGGCAGGGGCCCGATCACGGGGTGGGTGCGTGGCCCAACGAGCAGCGTCTGGGGCGCCTGGAAACCCATGGCTGGCTGTTGTGGCCAGCCGTGTTTACCGCGCTGGCCAGCCTGGGGGCCGGGCTGCTGGCAGGCTTGCCGTTTAGCCCTCTGGACTGGGCAACTCGGGTGGCGGTAGGGGAGTATCTACCATGATGACGACACTGCTGCTGGCCGTGGCCTTGCTCTGGCCGCTGTGCGTGGCTGCCGGGGCGGTATGGCATGCCTACCGCACCCCGCCAGCGCAGCGGCGCTACTGTTCCTGGCTATGGGGCAGCGCCGCCTGGCCCGCGTTACTGCTGGCTTATATGGCTGAAGGCCGTTGGGTGCTGGAAGCCTGGATGCTGGGGGGCTGGTGGGAGCTGAATGCGCTCAGCCGCCCCTGGCTGGCCTTCAGCGCGCTGCTATGGAGCCTGGCAGCGCTGCATGCCCGGGGCTACTTTGCCGCCGAGGAAGCCTTGGCTCGGGGGGGCGATGACGACGCCCAGCGGCGCTTGCAGCGGTTGACGCTGTTGTGGCCCCTGGCCCTGCTGGGCAATGTCCTGCTGATCCTTGCCCAGGACATTGCCAGCTTTTACCTGGGCTTTGCGCTCATGACCTTTGCCGCCTACGCGCTGGTGGTGCATAGCGGCAGCGCCGAGGCGCGGCTGGGGGCTCGGGCCTACCTGATCCTTGCCGTGCTGGGCGAAGGGCTGATTCTGGGGGGGCTGCTATGGGCGGCTGGCTCCATCGACACCTTGACCCTGGAGGGCGTTCGCGAGGCCATTGCTCGCTCGGAGCACGGTGCCTGGATGGCACTGCTGCTATGGCTGGGGTTTGGCGTCAAGGCCGGGGTGGTGGGGCTGCATGTGTGGCTCCCGCTGGCCCACCCGGTCGCCCCTGCGCCTGCCAGCGCCGTGCTCAGCGGTGCCATGATCAAGGCCGGGCTATTGGGCTGGCTGAACGTGCTGCCCCTGGGCGAGTCGGGCCTGGCGCCTGAACTGGTACTGCTTGGCCAGGCCATGATGGCGCTGGGGCTGGCCGCCGCGTTCGGGGCTGCCCTGTATGGTGTGTGGCAGCGTCACCCCAAGGCCGTACTGGCCTATTCGAGTATCAGCCAGATGGGCATGCTGACGGCGCTGGTAGGCACCGGGTTGACGGTGCCTCAGGCGTGGCTACTGCTGCTGCCCGGACTGGTGCTGTTTGCGGCCCATCATGCGCTGGCCAAAGGGGCGCTGTTCATGGGAACCAGCGTCAGCGAACACATGCCCCGCTGGCGTGTACCGCTGCTGTTTGCGCTGATGGCGCTGCCGGGCGTATCGCTGACAGGTGCCCTGGCAGCCGGGCTGGTCAGCAAGTGGGGAGTCAAATCGGTGCTTTACGATGCCCAACTGACCACGCTGGTGCTGTTGCTGACCTGGGCGGCCGTGGGCACCTCGCTGCTGGTGAGCGTGTGCCTGTGGCGGCAGTGGCAGCTGCGCAAGAGCGGGGGCAGCCACCCCATGCAGTGGGGCGCCTGGTTGGCCGCCGTGGTGGCCGCGCTGGCCACCCCGCTATGGCTGCCGCTGTACGGTGCCGAGGTGCCGCCGTTGGCCGAGTGGGCCGGTATCGTCTGGCCTTTCCCGGTGGGTCTGTTGGCGTTGGTGGTAGCGCTTTCCCTGCGCCAGCGTGTGAAAGTTTCTCTACCGCCAGCGGGCGATCTATGGTGGCTATACGCGCCGCTGGCAGGCTATGCCCTGCAGGGCTGTCAGCGCTTCAGTGATGCGCTGGGGCGCGTCAAAGCTGCGTCGGTGGCGCACAGCCTGGCTTTCGAGCGAACGGCCATGCAACTGCTCAGGCATAGCCTGCGTGCAGAGCCCTGGCTGCGCCAGCACGGCAGCGGGCTGATGATGGCCATGGCCGTGCTGCTGGCGCTACTGTTGATGTGGGAGGGACGGGCATGAGCAAGCCGCAGACGGGGTCGCAAGCGTACCAGGAAGACCGAGGGCGTCAGGCCGTGACGCCGGATGACATACCCCGGCTGGGCTGGCTGGATATCGGCTGGCGCGTGTTGAGGGCGGCCCGCCGAGACCGGGTGACCATGTACGCTGCCTGCGTGGCGTTCTACGCCTTGCTGGCGCTGTTCCCCACCATAGCCGCCGTGATTTCCATTTGGGGGCTGCTGTTCGACCCGGTAGAAGCAGGGCGCCAGCTTTATGAAATCAGCCGTTTCATGCCGCCCGATGCGGCCAACCTGATCGACCAGCAGGCCCAGGACGTGGTGGAAAGTGCCCAGCGTGGCAACGTCATGGCCGCCCTGGCAGGGTTGCTAGTGGCCATGTACATCGCTTCCAAAGGGGTGTCGGCGCTGGTGGTGGGGCTCAACGTGGTTTACGGCGAGCGTGAGAAGCGGCCCGCACTGCTGCGCCTGGTCGTGCTAGTGGCGCTGACGTTTGGGCTCATCGGCATGACCCTGGTGTCGCTGGGGTTCATTGCCGTGGTGCCCATGCTGGTGGAGTGGCTGATGGTGGAGCCTCCCTTTGACAAGCTGTTGCAGTGGCTGCGCTGGCCAGCGCTGCTGGTGCTGATGAGCCTGCTGATTGCGCTGTTGTATCGCTTTGCACCGTACCGCCGAGCGGCCAAGTGGCGCTGGCTGAGCTACGGCACGCTGCTGGCCACCGCCACCTGGCTGCTGGGGTCTGGGGGGTTGTCGCTTTACGTGCGCTACTTCTCCTCTTTCAGCGAGCTTTACGGTTCACTGGGCGCCGTGGTGGCGCTGATGCTGTGGTTCTGGATGTCGGCTTTCGTGGTGCTGCTGGGGGCCGAAATCAACTGTGAAATGGAGCGCCAGACCTACCAGGACACCACCACCGGCGAGCCGCGCCCGCTGGGTGAAAGAGACGCTTTTGCCGCGGATACGGTGGGCGTGAAGACCCCTTGGCAGGATCGCGACTCGCAGGATTGAGCAGCGGCGACCGCCCAGCCAGGCTGGGCGGTCGTGGGTTGGATGGTAGGGCAACGACGTCAGCGGCTGTTCAAAGCAGTTCCTCTGCTGCCAGTGCCAGCCGTGAACGCTCGACGCTTTTCAGCGTTATGTGACCTGCATGGGGCCAATCCCGGAACCGCTCCACCACGGCGGCCATGCCGCAGGTGTTGGCGGTCAGGTAGGGGGTGTCGATCTGCCCCACGTTGCCGAGGCAGACGATCTTGGTGTTGCGTCCTGCCCGCGTCACCAGCGACTTGAGCTGCTTGGGCGTGAAGTTTTGCGCCTCGTCGATGATCAGAAACGTATCGTTGAGCGTGCGCCCGCGCATGAAGCTGGGCGAGCGGATCTGCACCCGCGAGCCGATCAGCTGCCGCGTGGCACCGTTGTCCCAGCTCGACTCTCCCTCCTCGTTGCGCAGCAGGTTATCCATGTTGTCATGGAAGGCCCCCATCCACGGCGACATCTTTTCCTCTTCCGTGCCCGGCAGAAAGCCGATGTCTTCGCCCATGGGGATGGGTGCTCGAGTGAACACGATGCGTTCGAAGCGTTTGCTGTCCAGGGTCTGCTGAAACGCGGCGGCCAGGGTCATGAAGGTTTTACCGGTGCCCGCATTACCGGCAATGGTCACCAGGTCGATCTCGGGGTCCATGAGCAGGTTCAGGGTAAAATTCTGGCGGCTGTCATGGGCGTGCACCCCCCAGACGCCCGCGTGGTGGCGGTAGTTGGTAAGCAGCTGCAAGCGGGCAGAGGAGGGCGATAGCTCCCGAACGATGGCTTCGAATTCCGCGCCGTTTTCGCTATCCGACACCAGCATGCCGACATGCCAGTCCCGGGGCATGGTGCCGCTGAGCTGGTAGAAAGTGTGGTGCGCGACGCGCTCGACATTGACCTCCACGTTGAGACTTTCCCAAAGCGAGGCACCGCCCAGGCCTGCGGCCTCGTACACCTTGGCCCCTTCGATCATCGCATCGCTATCGGAGAAGGCGCGGTCGTTGAGGTAGTCCTCGACGGGCACTTTCAGCGCGGCAGCCTTGACGCGAAGATTGATGTCCTTGGTGATCAGAATCACCGAGGCATCCGGGCGCTCGTCACGCAGGCGGCAGGTCTCTGCCAGGATGCGGTTGTCGGGACTGTCATCCAGCGCGTCGAGCGGCTTCAGGTCGTTGTAGCACAAAAAGTGCAGCCGACCGGACTCCCCGCTGATACGTGGAATGGGGATGCCTTTCTGGATTTCATCGAAGGTGACCTGATTGGTCAGGTCGGACAGGGTGCGGCTGATCTGGCGAGCGGTGCGGGCAATTTCACGGATGCCGTTCTTGTGCTTGTCCAGCTCTTCAAGCACGGTCATGGGGATGACCACATCGTGCTCATCGAAATGATAGAGCGCGGCGGGGTCGTGAATCAGGACGTTGGTATCCAGCACATACAGCCTGGTGGCTTTCTTATCGAGTCGTACCATCGCGGAAACTACTCCTTGGTTGACGGCAATACCGACACTGGCAGATGCTCTTTACGCTTGGATGACACTTACCTGTGCCGCTTCGCTAGCGTGTCCTGCTCCTCCTTGTTAAGTACTTGCTTATAGCGTGGAAGGCTTTGGCCATTTTCGCCACCGCGATATTTCAACGTAGTCATTGATCCCTGTGGTGATGAGGTTCGAGGCCTAGCGAGTCGCGCTCAGAAAACGCGTCACGCTGGTCAATAGCGCGGTGGCTACCACGCCAAGGCTTTCGCCCTCCACGTAGCGGTAGTAGTGGCTTTCCAGCGCCAGGTCATGATTGAGCGCGCAGAGCTGGCCGTTGGCCAATGCTTCTTTGACCAGCGGGTAGGGCAGGAGTGCCCAGCCGGTGCCGTTGATCGCCGCATCACGGATCACCTCGAACATCGTCAACCCCAGGTAGTTGGTCGAAAACAGCGCTTCGCTGACCAGCCTGTCGCCCTGGTCGAAGGTCAGGCACACCTGCGTGTACTGGGCCAGATCATCTCGGGTGACGCTGGGCAGGCGGCTGAGCGGGTGATCGGGAGCGGCCACCAGACTCATGCTGACCGGTGCCAGATGATTGGCCTTCACCGTGGTGCCCTCGGCGGTATACAGGCCGAAAGCGATGTCCACGGTTTGGCGCACCACGAACTGCGGGTGCTCTTGCGGGGGCAGCAGGTACACCGAAATGGCGGTCAGCGGGTAGCGCTGCTTCAGTTCGTGCATGACCTGACGCCAGAAGGCTTCGGGCAGCGCATCGTCGCGGGCAATGCACAGTTGGCTCTCGACGCCTTGCAAATGCTGCTGGCAATGCTTCTTGATCCGGCTGGCACTGGTCAGCAGGCGGTAGCAGTCCGGCAACACGCTTTCGCCCACCGCCGTGAGCTGCAGGCTGTTGCCCGAGCGTTCGAACAGCGCCACCCCCAGGCTATCTTCCAGGGCGTTCACGGCCGCACTGAGCGTGCTGCGTTTCATGCCGGTATGCCGAGCCGCCGCCGCAAAGGAGCCGTGTTCGGTCACTTCGATAAACGCTTCCACCTGTTCTGCGCGCATGATGTTGCCTTCCTGGGTGCCAATAATGTTGGCGCTGAGCGATTGGTTTAACGTGGCAGGTCTCCCTATGATACCCCGCGCTATACCTACTTTTCATGGAGCAATTCGCGTGACCCCCTTCATCGCAGAGCGCCGTGCGCTCAGATTTTCCGCCATTTCTGCCAGTCTGTTCGCGTTTACCGGCCTGGCGCTCGGCCTGGCCAGTGGCTCGATCACGATACTCTTCGACAGCGGCTATTCGCTATTAAGTTTAGTGCTGGCCTCGCTGTCGCTGTTTGCCCTTCAGCAGGCGCGCAAGCCCGCTGATGATCACTACCCCTTTGGGCGGCTGACGGTAGAGCCGTTGGCAGTGCTGCTCAAAGGCGTGGTGATTGCCCTGGTCTGCCTGTTTTCGCTGGTCTCGGCGCTGTGGAGCCTGGCTCAGGGAGGCCGCCTGGTGACCCTGGACCTGGCCTTGATCTTTGGTGTGGTCAACGTCACGGGGTGTCTGGTGACGTGGTGGTGGCTGGCGCGCCATGCGCGGGTTGCCAAGTCTTCGCTATTGAATGCCGAGCTTCGTCAGTGGCAGATGGATACCTGGCTGAGTGCCGCCGTGATGCTGGGGTTCGTGCTGACCTGGGGGCTGACGTTGACGCCCTGGGCGCATCTGGCACGGTTCGCCGACCCGGTCATGGTGCTGATTATCGCGGGCTATTTCTTGCCCATGCCGATTCGCATGGTCAAGGATGCCTTGCGTGAACTGATGTTCGGTGAGCCCGTGGGCAGCGTTCGTCAGGAAGTGATTCAGGAAGTGGCGGATTTCGATATTGCCGACGACGATGTGCGCCTGGCCCAGGTGGGCAGTTTCCTGATGGTGGATATCCAACTGGACAAGCAGCAGATCGATGACGCCGAAGAGATCGTGGAAAGCGTCGAGCAGCACTGCAAGCAGCGTAATTTGCGCCCGGTCATGAGCATTACACTGGTGACCTGAGCCCGCATCAAAAAAGATTGACGGTGGCGCTGGGCGAGTGGTATCTAGCGCTACCGACAACTGGTGTCGGTTTATCACTGCTTGTGAGGGTTGTAAAAACATGCCATTGCGCCGCTGTTTGCCCGTACTGCTGGCTACCGTCCTGGTGGCTGGCTGTGCCAGTAATACCGTTGCCCCCCGTTACACCACGGATAATCCGGACGTCATGCGTATCGGTGGTGAGCGTCCCGTCAGCGCTGACCCGCGCACCGAAGATGCCGGCTCCTACTGCCTGGAAACCACCGAGCGCTGGAACGAGCATGGCCGCACGCCGGATGGCCAGACGCTATGGGCCAAGGATACCCTGCGTCGCGTGGTGCCTTGCCCCTGAGCGAAGGCACCTAAAGCCTCGCGCCAGCCTTCGTGCTGGCGCGGTACTCACTCTTCGCGCTTTTGTGGCTTCCCCTTGCGTGGCGTGCCCGCCATCTCTTCCAGCTCGGCTTCACTCATGTCGTCGTACATCTCTTTCGATGCGCCATAGAGCTCACCGGGTTTGCTTTCCCCGCGCTTGGCGGAAAGAGCAGCGCCCGCCGCCTTTTGCTGTGCTTTTGAGGTGGCCTTCATGGTCAGACTCCTTTCTGTCGGTTGACTTCCAAAGCGTTGGCACGCTATTAAGTTTGGCAGTAGACGATGAGATGTCCACCGCCACGTTCAACTCACGAGACCTCCATGACCCCGGCCATCAATAGTGCACGGCAAGCAGGCATTGCCTTTCAGGTACACGACTATCCACATGATGCAGCGGCCACGTCCTATGGCCTGGAAGCCGCCGAAAAGCTGGGTGTTTCACCGGCACAAGTGTTCAAGACGCTGGTGGTCAGCCTGGATGGCAAGCAGCTGGCCGTGGGGATCGTACCGGTCGATTGCCAGCTGGGGCTGAAGCAGATTGCCAAGGCCGCAGGGGCCAAGAAGGCGGCGATGGCAGCGCCGGAAGCAGTGGAGCGCAGCACCGGTTACGTGCTGGGCGGCGTCAGCCCGCTGGGCCAGAAAAAGCGTTTGCCCACCTTCATCGATGCCTCTGCAAAGGCGTGGCCCACGCTGTATGTCAGTGCCGGGCGCCGCGGGCTGGAGATCGAGCTCTCCCCCGATGACCTGGCGGCCTTGAGCCATGGGCAATTCGCGGCGCTCTCCGCCTAGGCTTTGTACGAAAACTGCCTACGCTCGCCCATACGGCGTTAAAAATCGGCTCAAAGTACTCATTTACACCTTGTAAACTCCGTCTTTTCGCCGATTTTTGCCTTGTCTGGCCATCGCTCGCCGACTTTTCGTACAAAGCCTGACGCCATGCCAAGGGCGGCCTGCTCCCAGTCAGGCAGGGCAGGGCGCTTTCTGGTATGGTGCTTCACATTATCGAATTGCTGGGCCTCATGCCCCTTCAGGAATTTCTTGTGTCAGATACCTCTTTTGCATCTCTTGCGCTGTCGCCTGCGCTGCTTGCCACGCTGGACTCCCTTGGCTATCACCAGATGACGCCGGTTCAGGCGCAGAGCCTGCCGCCCATGCTGGCGGGCCGCGACGTGATGGCCCAGGCCAAGACCGGCTCGGGCAAGACCGCCGCGTTTGGCCTGGCGCTGCTCTCTCAGCTCCGAGTGGAAGCGTTCAGCGTGCAAGGGTTGGTGCTGTGCCCGACCCGGGAGCTGGCAGACCAGGTAGCCGAAGAGCTGCGCCGTCTGGCGCGCGGCATGGCCAACGTGAAAGTGCTGACGCTGTGTGGCGGCGCGGCCTTTGGCCCGCAACTGGCCTCCCTGGAGCACGGTGCGCATATCGTGGTGGGCACGCCGGGGCGCATTGACGAGCACTTGCGCAGAGGCTCGCTGACGCTGGGGTCTTTGACGACCCTGGTGCTGGACGAAGCCGACCGCATGCTCGATATGGGCTTTCAAGCCACCATCGACGACATCATTGCCGACACGCCTGCCGACCGCCAGACGCTGCTGTTCAGCGCCACCTTCCCGGACGAGCAGTCGACCGAAGGCCTGGCCATCATGACACGGGGTGTCATGCGCGACCCTGTCAGCGTCAAGGTGGAAGAGACCCACGATGCCACCACCATCGAGCAGCACTTCTACGCCGTGGCCAACGACGACGCACGCTTTGCGGCGCTGAAACAGCTGCTGCTGGCCACCCGCCCTACCACCAGCGTGGTGTTCTGCAACACCAAGCGCGAAACCCAGGCGGTGGCCGACAGCCTGGTCGATGCGGGTTTCAGTGCGGTGGCCCTGCACGGCGACCTGGAGCAGAAGGATCGTGATCGACTGCTGGTGCTGTTCGCCAACCAGAGTGCGTCGATTCTGGTTGCCACGGACGTGGCCGCCCGTGGGCTGGACATCGCCCAGCTGGATGCCGTCTTCAACTACCAGATCGCCCGCGAGCTGGAAGTGCATGTTCATCGCGTAGGCCGCACTGGGCGCGCTGGGGCCAGTGGTATCGCCTGTACCCTGGTGACACCGCAGGAAGATTATCGCCTCGAACGCCTTGCGGAGCTGCTGGGCGAGCCGCTGACCCCCGAGCCGCTGCCCAAGGCGTCCGACAGCACTCCGTTCGAGCCACCCATGGCCACGCTACAGCTGGCAGGTGGCAAGAAAGACAAGCTGCGCCCTGGCGACATTCTGGGCGCCTTGACCAGTGAAGGCGGCCTGCGGGGTGATCAGGTGGGCAAGATCAAGGTACTGGCCCGCAGCGCTTACGTGGCAGTGGAGCGCGGTGCTGTTCAACGTGCCCAGGCCAAGCTGGAGCGGGATAAACTCAAGGGGCGTGCTTTCCGAGTGCGCCGCATTCGTCACTAACAGGATCAGCGCAGCAAGCCATGAAAACACCCAAACGATTACAGCCCCTGGTCGACGATGGCCTGATCGATGAGGTGCTGATGCAGTTGATGAGCGGCAAGGAAGCGCAGGTGTACGTCGTACGCTGTGGTGACGAGACGCGCTGTGCCAAGGTCTTCAAGGAGGCCAAGCAGCGCAGCTTCAAGCAGGCGGTGCAGTATCAGGAAGGGCGCAAGGAGCGCAACAGCCGCCGCGCTCGGGCCATGGCCAAGAAGACCCGCTACGGCCAGAAAGAGCAGGAGCAGGCGTGGCTCACCGCCGAGGTGGACGCGCTGTATCGGCTGGCCGCTGCCGACGTGCGCGTTCCCAAGCCCTATGGCTTCGTGGATGGCGTGCTGCTGATGGAGATGATCAGCGATGCGGCGGGCGACGTGGCCCCGCGCCTTGACGATGTCACCCTGACCCACGAGCAGGCGCTGCGCTATCACGCCAAAGTGATCCAGGACGTGGTGCGTATGCTGTGTGCCGGTCTCATCCACGGCGATTTATCCGAGTTCAACGTGCTGGTGGATGCCGACGGCCCGGTCATCATCGACCTGCCCCAGGCGGTGGATGCCGCAGGTAACAACAGCGCCGCCGCCATGCTCGAGCGCGACGTCAACAACATGCGCGCCTATTTTGGCCGCTTTGCCCCGGAGCTGCTGGACACCCATTACGGCAAGGAGATGTGGGCGCTCTATGAGTCCGGCGAGCTGCACCCCGAAAGCCAGCTGACCGGCCACTTCGAGTTCGACAGCCACATTGCCAACGTGGCAGAGCTGATGGAAGTCATCGACGACGCCAAGGAAGAGGAAGCCGAACGCCTGGCGCGCCTGCGCGGCGATGACGACGAAGACTAGCCGCCGATATCGTGTACACTAGGCTGTCCATTAGCAGGGTAATGATATGCCGCCATGCCGATAGGCTCGCTGGCCGAAAACGCGTGGTCGGGTAGGCAATTGCTCAGGAGGAGGGGCGCGTGAAGGGAAGTCGTTTCAGTGCAGCAAGTGCCAGAGCGCTGGCCGTGTCGCTGGGTGTCGGCGCCCTGGGCGGCCTGCTGTTTCAACTGCTGAACCTTCCCCTGGCCTGGATGCTGGGCCCGCTGGTGGCCAATCTGCTGGCCTCCGCCAAGGGCGCCAGCGTTGCAGTGCCCGAGCCGCTGCGCAACGTGTTCCTGGCCGTCATGGGGCTGGTGCTGGGCAGCCAGGTAACGCCGGAGCTGGCACATCGTGTGCTGGACTGGCCGCTGTCGGCGGCGCTGCTGCTGCTCGGGGTGGCCGCCTCCACGGCGGTGGCCTCGGCCTGGTATCGGCGCTGCGGGTTCGACCCGGTGAGCGCCTGGTTTGGTGCCGCCCCCGGCGCGATGACGGCGATGATTCTGCTGGGCGAAAAGTGTGGTGGTGACCCTCAGCGCATCGCCGTTGCCCAGTCGCTACGCATTATTCTGGTCATTCTCTTCCTGCCACCGCTGTTCTGGGCCTTTGAAGGGGGCGAGGGCTCGTTGGGGCCAGCCGCTTCGTCGCTGGAACACGGCTGGATGTTGCTGACCATTCCCCTGCTGATACCGCTGGGCCGCTGGCTGCGCATCCCCAGCTCGGCGCTGCTGACTCCCTTGCTCATGGCCGCCCTGCTGTCGGGGCTTGACCTGGCCAGCCTGGCGCTGCCCCAGTGGGGCATGAACCTGATGCTGTGGGTACTGGGCAGTGCCATTGGCTCGCGTTTCCAGGGCATGACCCGCAGGTTGCTGGGCCGCTACCTGTGGCAATCGGGCGTGGCGACCCTGCTGGCCCTGATGGCCCTGGCGGTATTCGCCGAACTCATTCATCGCACCGTAGGGGTGGGCCGAGATGTGGCGCTGCTGGCGCTGGCCCCTGGTGGCATCGGTGAAATGGCGATTCTGGCCGTTGCCCTGGATATCGACCCGGTCTTCGTGGCCTTTCATCACCTGCTGCGCATGATTACCCTGATGGTGTTCGCGCCGTTCTGGGCGCGCTGGCTGCTGAGCCGCCGCCGAGCGCACTGACAGACGCCATTCGGCTCTCTTCAAAGGCTTCTTCGTCAAGGACTTCCCATGTTGTCACGCCTGCTGTTGCCGCTGTTCCAGTTTTTTGAACGCCGCGTAAACCCCTACCCGGAAGGTGAGGTGTCGACGCCTCCTAAAGGGTTGCTGCCGTTTATCTGGCACTTTTCGCGGCCAGTCTGGCCCTGGCTGCTGCTGATGTCGCTGATGACTGCCGTGGTGTCCGCCGCCGAGGTGATGTTCTTCAGCTATATGGGCGAGCTGGTGGATTGGCTCGGCCGGGTCGAGCGGGCCGACTTCTGGGCGCAGCACGGGCTGTGGCTGGCGGGTGTCGGGCTGGCGGTAGTGGTCGGGCTGCCCCTGCTGGTGCTGGGCCAGTCGCTGATCACCCACCAGAGCATTTTTGGCAATTACCCGATGATCGGCCGCTGGCTCTCGCATCGCCATATGCTGAGCCAGAGCCTTGCGTTCTATCAGGACGAGTTTGCCGGGCGCGTGTCGCAAAAAGTGATGCAAACGGCACTGGCCGTGCGGGAGACCGTCACCAAGGTCATGGACCTGATGGTCTACGCCATCGTCTACTTTACCGGCGCGGCGATTCTGCTGGGGCGGGCCGACCCCTGGCTGCTGCTGCCGCTGGGTGTCTGGCTGGTGGGCTATCTGGGCATCATGCGCTACTTCGTGCCCCGGCTGCGGGACGTTTCCATGGCCCAGGCGGATGCCCGTGCGCAGATGACCGGCCGGGTCGTCGATAGTTATAGCAACATTCAGACCATCAAGCTGTTTGCCGACACCCAGCGCGAAGAGCGCTACGCCAAGGATGCCATGGAAGGCTTCATGATCACCGTACACCGTCAGATGCGGCTGGTCACGGTGATGAGTGTCTGCCTGACGCTGCTCAATACGCTGCTGCTGGTCGGCACCGCCGGCATGGCCATTGCGGCCTGGTTCCTGGAGGCGATCTCGCTGGGGGTATTGGCCATTGCCATTGCGCTGGTGATGCGTATCCGCTTCATGTCGGACTGGATTCTCTGGGAGGTCGCCGGGCTGTTCGAGAATATCGGTACGGTGCAGGATGGCATGAACACCATCGCCCAGCAGCCGACGGTCAAGGATGCTCCCGATGCCAAGGCGCTGAGCGTGCCCAAAGGCGAAATCGTCTTCGATGCCCTGCGCTTTCAGTATGCCCAGGCCAAGGGGCAGAGCCGACACGTGTTCGACGGGCTGAGCCTGACCATTCGGCCCGGCGAGAAGATCGGCCTGATTGGCCGCTCTGGGGCGGGTAAGTCGACCCTGGCGAACCTGCTGCTGCGTTTTTACGACTTGCAGGGAGGGCGCATTCTGATCGACGGCCAGAACATTGCCGAGGTCACCCAAACGTCGCTGCGTCACCAGATCGGCATGGTCACCCAGGACACGTCGCTGCTGCATCGCTCGCTGCGCGACAACATTCGCTACGGCAGCCCCCAGGCCAGCGACGACGATGTGTGGCAGGCGGTGTGCCGCGCCCATGCCGATACGTTCGTTCATGATCTGGTCGACCCGCAGGGGCGCCGGGGCCTGGATGCCCATGTGGGCGAGCGGGGCGTCAAGCTCTCCGGGGGCCAGCGTCAGCGCATCGCCATTGCTCGGGTACTGCTCAAGAATGCGCCTATTCTGGTGCTGGACGAAGCCACCTCGGCGCTGGACTCCGAAGTGGAGGCCGCTATTCAGGAGCAGCTGGATGCCCTGATGGAAGGCAAGACCGTCATCGCCATTGCCCATCGGCTTTCGACCATTGCCATGCTGGATCGCTTGATCGTGGTGGATGAAGGCCGCCTGGTAGAAAGCGGCACCCATCAGGAGCTGCTGGCCCGCAACGGTATTTACGCCGGCCTGTGGCAGCGCCAGTCGGGCGGTTTTTTGGGCAATGACCTTGATTCTGAACAGGCGACCCCCATGTAGCCGTAGAGAGTCGATACTAGACCGGTCGCCTATTTTTGGCGCATGCAAAGGAGATAGTGATGCAAGCCATACAGCTACGTGCCCCCGGTGGGCTGGACCACCTCGATGTCGTCGACCTCGCTGCTCCCGGCGAGCCCGGCCCCGGCGAGATCAAGGTGCGCCTGCACGCCAGCTCGCTGAACTTCCATGACTATGCCGTGGTGGCAGGGATGATCCCTACCGCTGATGGCCGTATCCCCATGTCGGATGGGGCCGGGGTCGTGGAGGCCGTGGGCGAGGGAGTAGAGGAGTTTGCCGTCGGTGATGCAGTGGTCTCGACGTTTTTCCCCGATTGGCTGGAAGGCCCCGCTCGGGTAGGCGATTTTGCCACCACACCCGGCGACGGCGTCGATGGCTATGCCCGTGAGCAGGTGGTGCGCCCGGCCAACTGGTTCACCCACCAGCCGAAGGGCTACAGCCATGCCGAGTCCGCTACGCTGACCACGGCGGGGTTGACCGCCTGGCGTTCACTGGTGGTAGACGGCGGGCTGAAAGCGGGCGATAGCGTGCTGGTGCTGGGCACCGGGGGCGTCTCCATCTTTGCTCTGCAGTTTGCCAGGCTGATGGGCGCCCGGGTCATCGCTACCTCGTCGTCCGATGCCAAGCTGGAGCGCCTGCGTGAACTGGGCGCCGAGCACACCATCAACTACCGTGACACGCCTGAGTGGGGCAAGCGTGTGCTAGAGTTGACCCACGGTGAAGGGGTCGATCACGTAGTGGAAGTCGGTGGACCGGGCACCTTGCCGCAATCCATCGACGCCGTGAAAATCGGCGGGCACATTTCGCTGATCGGCGTGCTGACCGGCCGTGAAGGCGAGGTGCCCACGGCAAAGCTGATGGCCAAGCAGGCACGTTTGCAGGGGCTGATCGTGGGCAGCCGCCGTCATCAGATGGAGATGATCAAGGCCATCGAGGCGGCCAATCTGAAGCCGGTGATCGACCGGGAGTTTGCGCTGGCCGATATCGCGGACGCGTTTCGTCATCAGGAGTCTGGCAAGCACTTCGGTAAAATCTGCCTCAGCTATTGATCGGGTGACCGTTTGATCGAAGGTAAAGTGATCGAACCCGAGCAGATCGAGCCCGTAGCAGATAGCTATATGCACAACGCCCGCCATGATGGCGGGCGTTGGTGGCGGGCGCTGTTGTTGCCTGCCCTGCGAAAAGGGAATGGCGCTTGACGGGCTCACTAAGCCTTGCGGCTGAACACCACACCCTTGACCTCCAGCTCCCAGATATCATCGTAGGGCACGGTAACACCGTTCATGTCACCGGGGTCGCCGGTACTGTTCTTGATGATGGTTTCCGGGATCACTTTGACCCCCGTCATTCCCACGTGCTGTATGCGCGCGCTGAACCGATTACCTTCCTGTTCGATCAGCACTCGCTCCCCAGCAATGCACTTCGCAAGCTTCTCGTGTAGCTCTTCCCTGGTGACGTCAACCACGCTCATCGTTGCCTCCTGCGCATCGCTCATCAATGTATTGGCCTTATCCTAACGACTTTATTCTAGACGATAAGTTCGGCTATCTGCGTGGTCGTACGTGGGGCATGCTAATCTTGATCTACTTTACCGGCGCGAGGCGCGATATGGATCAAGGCCCGACGAATGCAGCGCCAGCTCCGTGGGAAGTAGTGGAACTGGAAGCCTTTCAAACACCGCAGCATACCCAGGCCAGCCAGTGGAAGCGCAGTTGGCGCGTGGCCACTGCCTGGATGCTGGGGAACCGTGCCGACAGGCGTCAGGCGGCACTGGAGAGCGAGCTGCGCGCCTTGCCGGAAGTGAAACTCGCCCACTGGGCACCTCCGGTGGATTGGACGCCTGCCGCGATGAGCTTGCATCGGGCGCTGGCCGCCTATCAAGAAGGACCGCTGGTGCTGTTCGTGTCGCCTCCCCACGGTGGGCATGCGGATATCGTTGGCCACTGGGCGGGACAGCACGGCATCGAGTGCCTGGAGGTGCCTACCTTTGCCGAGCGCATGGCTGGAGAACTGGCGTGGGTAACGGCGGCTGCCCCGACAAAGCGCTGGGCCATTCCGGCGCTGGAGCGGCATTTCCTGCGTCATGCCTATGGTTTGCAGGGCGTGCGCGCGCTGGTGGAGCGTGCCCAGGGCGGGCGGCTGGGGCAGGGCGTGTTGGGGTGTGATAGCTGGAGTTACGCCTTTCTGAAGCAGGCCGTCGGGCTGGAAGGGGTTCCCGTGTTGACGCTGCAAGGGCTTGAAGGCGCACAGCTGGCGGACTATTTTTCCCAGGCCGCAGGCCAGTGCCCGCCCGTTTACAGCACCCGTACTCGACAGCCCGTGCTGGAGGACTCCCCCAAACAAAAGGGCGTGTTCAAGGAGCTCCAGCAGTTGGCGGCCCATAGTCGCGGCCACCTGGGAATTGCCTGGCACTATTGGCGTGAGCGCCTGCGTGAACCGGCCGAGGACGCCCGCGCTCACACGGGCAACCGTTCCGATCATGGCGAAACATCGCTATGGCTGCTGGATACGCTGGCGGATGCGGAGCTCCCCGCCGACACCGGCGATCTGGCCACCCTGCTGCTACACACCCTGTTGATCCATGGGGGGCTGGAGGATCAGGCGTTGGCCCATGTGCTGCCTTTCTCGGAACATGAGATAGTGAGCGTTCGGTTCGCGCTGGCCAGTCGCGGCATGCTGCACTGCCATCAGGGGCGGTGGCAGGTGGCACCCTTGAGCTACGCCAGCGTTCGGCAACTGCTGGAATCGAGACACTACCTGGTAGACCCCCTTTAGGAGCCCACATGGACGATCACGAACAGTATGCCCGCCTGTTTAACGAGCTGGACAGCGAAGCCTTCATCACGCTGGGGTTGCTGCTGGCAGGTGCCATTGTGCTGATCATTGCCAGCCAGCGGGGGCTCAACTGGCTGGCCAATCGGTTGCATGGCCCGATCAGGTTTCGGGTCTTTGCGCTGGTGCCTCTGACGCGTCTGCTGATCCTGATCACGGCCCTGGCCATTGCGGTGCCCATCGTCATCGAGCCCTCTTTACGCAACATGGTGACGCTGTTGGGGCCAATCCATGTTCCCACTTAAAATCCATTCCTCAACAAACCTCCGTCCATCATTCTTTCTATACACCGATCTACTCTATCCCCACACTCCTTCTTCATTTACCCCCCCCCACACTCTTACCACCTTATCTTAACCTCCATATTTTCATTAACTTATATCAGCCCCTCCCTTCCCTCATCAATTATTCCTATCCTCCCAATCATGAATTTCAACCTTCCCAACCTCCCCATTTTCTCCCCTCACCCTATATATTCCCCTAACAACCATCCCCCTCTCCCTCTTCTTCATTTATTCCCATCTATTTCTCCTATCTAATCCCCCCCAACCATCCTATATCCCATCCCCACCACTACTATTCCTCTTCTCCCCATTTTTCCCTCCCACTCACCTATCAACACCTACTCCTTCTACCTCCTAACCATAACTATCCTCAATCCTACCTCCGTTCCTTCTAACATCTCTATCCTTAGGGGGAACTCCCTACCATCCCATCTCATATCTTCTTTCATCCCGTTCTCCTTTTCTTCAACCCTCCTCCTTTCTTTTCACACCACTTCATTTCCTATGGTTTCATTACCATCTACCCACCGCCTTCCCTCCTCTCGTCTATTGATTTTCCACCCCCCCCCCCCCCCCCCCCCCCCCCCCCCCCCCCCCCCCCCCCCACCCCCCCCCCCCCCCCCCCCCCCCCCCCCCCCCGTGTGTTGTGGTACCTCCGATGCGTCACTGACCCTGGTGGGAGCGCCCTGGCGGGGCAATCTGCGCGAGACGCTCAATGACGCCGCCTCGCCTGGTGATCTGATCACCCGCCTGTTGGGGCTCTGCCAGCACATGGCGGACGGTGGTGAACGGGTCTTCATGGCGGTGGATACACCGCTGGCGCTGCCGCAGGCACTGCTGGCCCTGGCCAGAGGGGAAGCCGTCGCGGCACTGGGCCGCTCTCAGGAAAACCCCTATCTTTACCGACACAGCGAGCGTTGGCTGTTCGAACGTGGCGTTACGCCGCTGTCGCCCATCAAGGACATGATTGGCAGCCAGGCCACCAAAGGCATGCACGTGCTGGCGCGTTTTGCGCCGCATAGCGTGGCGTGCGGTCAGTGGCAGAGCGAGCAGGGGGAGCTGACTGTCGTGGAGGGGTATCCATCCCCCGCCAAACGCTCCAAGGGCTTTGCCGCTTTGCGCCAGCGCTGCGTGATCCCGGCCCAATGGCAGGCGGTGCTGTACCAGCCCCCCCCCGCCAGCAGGACATGCACGATGCATGGCAGTGTGCGTTGCTGGCCTGGGCACTGGAGCATGCGCCCCAGCAGGTTGCCTGGCCGCCAGCGGAGATGCCGACGGCCGAAGGGTGGATTTTCGTTCCTGGTGATGCGCTGAAGGGCTAGCCGCTCAGGCGTTCTCTTCCGGCAGTTCGGCACTGTGGAAGACGTTCTGCACGTCGTCCAGCTCGTTGAGCATGTTCAGCAGCTTTTCGAACATGGCGACGTCGTCACCTTCCACCGGCGTGGTGTTCTGCGGCAGGAACTGGATTTCATCCACTTCGAAGTCGATCTCGCCAAAGGCGTCCAGCAGTGCCTGCTTGGCCTTGGCGTAATCGGTGTTCGGAGCAAATACCGTGATGCGACCGTCTTCCTGCTCGATGTCGGTGACGTCCACGTCGGCTTCCATCAACGCTTCCAGCACGGCTTCTTCATCGCCACCGGTAAACGAGAAGATCGCGCAGTGATCGAACATGTGGCTCACACTGCCCGGCGTGCCGATCTTGCTCTTGGTCTTGGTAAAGCAGCCGCGCACATCGCCAAAGGTGCGGTTGGGGTTGTCGGTGAGGCAGTCGACGATGACCATGGCATTGCCGGGGCCGAAGCCTTCGTAACGAGCGGACGAGAAGTCCTCGCCTCCGGCACCGCTGGCCTTGTCGAGGGCCTTGTCGATGACGTGGGACGGCACCTGGTCTTTCTTGGCACGCTCCATCAGGCCGCGCAGCGCAAGATTGCCATTGGGGTCGGTGCCCCCTGCCTTGGCGCAGACGTAGATTTCACGCCCGTACTTGCTGTACACCTTGGTTTTCGCAGCGGCCGTCTTGGCCATGGATTCCTTACGGTTCTGAAACGCCCTACCCATATTGAAGTCCTTTATTAACCATGAACTGCCTGCACGGCAGGCGTCATTGATCGGCGTTGCCGAACGTTCTGAAAAAGGAAAATTTTACCCAACAGCGTACCATGCTAACAGCGTTATTTAAGGCCGTATTCAAGGCCGGGGGAGGATTCCACGATGCGCGGCCCAGGCAGCCACCCGCCTGCGCTTGAGCTGGCGTATACTGGTGCGCTGATCAACCGCTGGACTCATGGAGAAACGCATGCCGCTGACGCTCTGGTTATCGCTGGCCGCCATCTGTGCCATGGGGGCCATGTCCCCGGGGCCTAGCCTCGCGCTGGTACTGCGCCACACCCTGGGGGGCGGGCGGCTGCCCGGCGTGACCGCGGCGGTGTTCCATGCCCTGGGCGTGGGTTTTTATGCCCTGTTGACCGTGCTGGGGCTGGGCGCGCTGGTGGTACGCCACCCCGAGGTCTTTCAGCTGATCACCTGGGGTGGGGCCGCCTACCTGGCGTGGCTGGGGTTCAAGGCCTTGCGGGCCGGGCGCGCCAGCTCGCTGGCGGCCGATGCGGTGGTCACCACGCCAGGCCAGGCGGCCCGAGAAGCGGTGCTGGTGGCTCTGGGCAATCCCAAGCTGATCATCTTTTTCGTGGCCCTGCTCAGTCAGTTCGTGACGCCGGACATGAGCCCGTTGGCCAAGGGCATCATCGTGGCCACGGCGATGGTCATCGATGGCGGCTGGTACGTACTGGTGGCCGTGGGGCTGTCGCACTCGCGGGTGCTGCCCTGGCTGCAGCGCCACGCCCACTGGGTCAACCGTGTTACCGGTGTGCTGCTGATCGCGCTGGCGCTGAGGGTCGTGGCGGGGCCACTGTTATAAGCAGCCATGGTGGAAAATTCGCGCAGGCGTGAGCCGCCGGGCTGGTGCTGGCAGGCCGCCTCGTGGCAAGGTAGCGTCAGACGATAGCAAGAGGGTGTGTGATGAGCATTTACGAACAGGATTGCTACACCCATCAGGGCCAGCCCTTCAACCTGCGTGCGCTGCGCGGCCAAGTGCTGTTGGTGGTCAACGTCGCCAGCCAGTGTGGCTTTACGCCCCAGCTCAAGGAGCTGGAAAGCCTTTACCAACGCTACCGTGACCGTGGCTTTACCGTGCTGGGCTTTCCCTGCAACCAGTTTGGGCGGCAGTCGCCCGAAAGCGCCGAAGCATTCTGCACCTTCGGGGAGCAGCAGTTCGGGGTCAGCTTTCCGCTCATGGAGAAGGTGAACGTCAACGGGGGCAACGCGCATCCGCTCTTTACGCTGCTCAAGCAGGAAGCGCCAGGCGTGCTGGGCACGCGGGCCATCAAGTGGAACTTCACCAAGTTTCTGGTCGCCAGAGACGGGCAAGTGCTGGCGCGTTTTGGCCCACGAGACCATGGCCCACGCCTGCGCCTGGCCGTGGAGGCGGCGCTGGACAAAGCGTGAAGGGGCTAGAGCTCGCCCCGGCTGACCATCAGCCGCTGCATCAGGTCGTTCCAACGGTGGCGTACCATCATGGTGGTCAAGCCCGAAAACAGCGCCCAGGTTTTGCGCCGCCAACCCTTCAGGCGCAGGTTGTGATTGACCAGCTGCTTCATCAGCTTGTAGTCATCGAACTTGCGCCACTCGCTGGCCACCGACAGCTGATGGCGTGACAGCACCGGGGCCAGCTCGATACGGAACACCCACTCGAGCTCCTTGAGCGGTAGCCCGTGCTGTTCGATGACCTCGATCATGCGGGCGTAGTCGCGCTCGGTGGGTTCGCGGTCCAGCCAAAGCGGGGCGAGCGCCAACCAGAGGTCGCCGCGTTCATCGACTAGCTGCTGTGCATTCATCACGGTTCTCATCGGCAGGAAGTGGGCAGGGCGCTATCCTGCCGTGAATCCCCCATAACCTCAAGAGCGGACAGGGCGCGCCGAGCCCGCTAGAATAGCGCCTACTGGCAAGTGAGCACGAGGGTGCTCCGATGATACTCATCCGATGAAGGGGTCCAATGTGATCATTAAACCGAAAGTTCGGGGCTTTATCTGCACCACTACTCATCCCAAAGGCTGCGAACAGAACGTTCTCGAACAGATCGAAGCGACCCGCGCCCGTGGTTTGGACAAGCACCAGGGCCCGAAGAAAGTGCTGGTGATCGGGGCTTCCAGCGGCTATGGCCTGGCGGCGCGTATCACGGCGGCCTTCGGCTACGGTGCCGATACCTTGGGCGTGTTCTTCGAAAAGCCCGGCAGCGAGAAGAAGCCCGGCACGGCGGGCTGGTACAACAGCGCGGCCTTCGACAAGTTTGCCAAGCAGGAAGGGTTGTACAGCAAGTCCATCAACGGCGATGCGTTCTCCCATGAAGCCCGCGAGAAGGCCATCGAGCTGATCAAGCAGGACATGGGCGAGATCGACCTGGTGGTTTACTCACTGGCCTCGCCGGTGCGCAAGATGCCCGATACCGGCGAGCTCAAGCGCTCCAGCCTGAAGCCCATCGGTGAGACCTACCGCGCCACGGCCATCGATACCAACAAGGACGCGATCATCGAAGCCGAGGTGGAGCCGGCGACGCAGCAGGAGATCGACGACACCATCACCGTGATGGGCGGCGAAGACTGGGAGCTGTGGATGAGCGCTCTGGCAGACGCAGGCGTGCTGGCCAAAGGTGCCCGCAGCGTGGCGTTCAGCTATATCGGCACCGAAATCACCTGGCCGATCTACTGGCACGGCGCCCTGGGGAAAGCCAAGGAAGACCTGGACCGCGCAGCGGCGGCCATCGATGCCAAGCTGCAAGAGAGCGGCGGCGGTGCCAACGTGGCGGTGCTGAAATCCGTCGTTACCCAGGCCAGCGCGGCGATTCCGGTGATGCCGCTGTACATCGCCATGGTGTACCGCATCATGAAAGAGCAGGGCCTGCACGAAGGCACCATCGACCAGTTGAACCGTCTGTTTGGCGAGCGCCTCTACTCAGGCCAGCCCGGTGAGATGGCCACCGACGAGCAGGGCCGTCTGCGTCTGGACGACTGGGAGCTGCGTGACGACGTTCAAAAAGCCTGTCAGGACCTGTGGCCAAACGTCACCACAGAGAACCTGTTCGACATTACCGACTATGCTGGTTACAAGCATGAGTTCCTGAAGCTGTTTGGCTTCGAACGTGACGATGTGGACTACGATGCCGATGTGAACCCCGATGTGGCGTTCGATGTCGTAACCTTGTAACGCTTGGGGCGACGGAGTGAACGCCGCGCTGTTTCATCTAACCGGTCAGGAAGAGGTGGAGTATGGATACCAGAGAGAGCAAGACCCCGGAAGAAGAGAAAGAGCACGTACTGAACCAGCGGTTGCCCGAAGATTTCGACAAGGCGGCGCCGCATAAACAGCCGGAGGCCAAGAAGCCCCCCAGTGGCATGCACAAGCTGCTGCCCGTGGTGATCATTGGCCTGGGCCTGGTGGTGGCGGCCTTTGTCATCCTTGGCATGGGCAACAGCGGCGGTTGACGCAGCACCTTCGTTTGCCGGGCCAGTGGCCCGGCAATTTGCATTTATGCGCCGTGTTTTTGTTCCTGCGGTCATGGCGCTGCCTTCCGCGCCGCAATTGGGTAAGATGACGTTTGATTTGAACACGTTATCTCGACAGCCAGCGGCGGTTTCCATGCAGTGCCTCTCACCTTGTCACACCTTCACATGCCCACTCGGCCGTTGACGCCTTCCCCCGATCAGCGTCGGCGGGTTGCCTTTGTGCTGTTTCCCGGGTTTTCGCTATTGGCCCATGCCAGCGCCATCGAGCCACTGCAGATGGCCAATCAGCTCAGTGGCCAGATGCTGTATCACACGGTGACGCTCAGCCTGGATGACGAGCCCGTGCGCAGTGCATCGCAGCTTTCGCTGCTGGCCCAGCACCCGTTGGAAGCCGCTCTTGGGCCGCTGGATATGCTGCTGGTCTGCGCACCGACACCGCTACCCTACGTACTGCCCGCCAGGCTTCACGAGTGGCTGCGCGGTCATCAGGGTAGGGGCGTTGCGCTAGGCGGCCTGGCGGGGGGCACCGAAGTGCTGGCCCGCTGCGGGCTGCTGGAAGGCTATCGCGCGACGCTGCCCTGGCAGCGCTTCGACGCATTTGCCCAGGCGTACCCCCAGGTCACGCTTTCCCAGCAGCTGTTCGAGATCGACCGTGATCGTCTGACCTGCGCGGGCGGCACCGCCGCCATGGACATGATGCTGACGCTGATCGGCAAGCATCACGGCCCACGGCTGGCTGAACAGGTCTCGGAGCAGTTCGTGTGCGATCGCATTCGCCTTGCCGATGAGCGCCAGCACGTCCCCCTGCGCCACCGCCTGGGCCACGCCCCGCAAAGCCTGGTGGATGCGGTCACGCTGATGGAAGCCAATATCGAAGAGCCGCTTTCGACCCTGGAACTGGCCGAACACCTGGGCATTTCCCGGCGTCAGTTGGAGCGGCTGTTCAAGAAGTTCCTGCAAGCGGTGCCCAGCCGTTATTATCTGGACTTGCGGCTGCAGGAAGCCCGCAAACAGCTCAGAGAGAGCGACCGTCCCGTGGGCGACATTGCCCTGATGACCGGTTTCTCCTCGGGCGCGCACTTTTCCACCGCCTACCGTAACCACTTCGGGATCACCCCGCGGGAAGAGCGGCTGGGGTAGGCGCAGCTTTTCATAATTTAGCGTCCCAATCGTGAAAGCAGGGCGGCCACCGCCCCTCGTATACTGATGTCATCGCTGACTCCACCGGAGGATTTGTTTCATGAGCCACACCCCAAGTCGCCAGGATTTCGACCACTACATGATGCCCAACTACTCACCGCAACAGAGCATTCCGGTGCGTGGTGAAGGCAGCCGCCTGTGGGATCAGCAAGGCCGTGAATACATCGATTTTGCCGGGGGGATTGCGGTGAACTCGCTGGGTCACTGCCACCCGGTACTGGTCAATGCGTTGAAAGAGCAGGGCGAGAAGCTCTGGCACTTGTCCAACGTGTTCACCAACGAGCCTGCGCTCAAGCTGGCCAAGACGCTCACCGAGCGCACCTTTGCCGACAAGGTATTCCTGTGCTCTTCCGGCGGTGAAGCCAACGAGGCGGCGCTGAAGCTGGCGCGCCGCTGGGCGGTGGATCACCACGGCGAGCACAAGGACAAGATCATCTCGTTCTACCAGTCGTTCCATGGCCGCACCTTCTTCACCGTGAGCGTGGGCGGGCAGCCAAAATACTCCCAGGGCTTTGGCCCGGTGCCCGGCGGCATTCTGCACGCCAACTTCAACGACCTGGAGAGCGTGCGCAAGCTGGTGGGTGATGACACCTGCGCCATCATGGTCGAGCCCATGCAGGGGGAGGGCGGCATCGTGCCCGCCACCCAGGAGTTCCTGCAGGGCCTGCGCGATCTGTGCGACGAGCACAACGCGCTGCTGATTTTCGATGAAGTGCAAACCGGCGTTGGCCGCAGCGGCGAGCTGTACGCCTACAAGAACTTCGGTATCACTCCGGACATTCTCACCAGCGCCAAATCGCTGGGCGGTGGCTTCCCGATCGGTGCCACCTTGACCACCGACGCCATTGCCAAGTCGCTGGTGATCGGTACCCATGGCTCCACTTACGGCGGCAACGCGCTGGCATCGGCGGTGGCCCTGGCGGCGGTCGAGTTCATCGACACCCCCGAAGTGCTGCAAGGGGTCAAGCAGCGTCACGACCTGTTCCGTGAGCACCTGGAAACCATCAACCGCAAGCACGGCGTGTTCAAGGAAATCCGCGGCATGGGCCTGTTGATGGGCGCACAGATGTCCGATGCCTTTGAAGGTCGCGCCAAGGATATCCTGCCGCTGGCCATGGAAGAGGGCGTGATGGCGCTGATCGCAGGCCCCAATGTGTTGCGCATGGCGCCGTCGCTGGTGATCCCCGAGGCCGACATCGCCGAAGGCATGGCGCGTCTCGAACGAGCCATTGAGCGCCTTGTTGCCAGCGCATGAGCAGGCCGCAAGCGTTACCAGAAGGAGCGTTGAGGATGCTGGTTATACGTCCGGTCACTCTGGCTGACCTGCCTGCCCTGGAACAGCTGGCCGAGCACGCCGTTCCTCGGCTGACCAACCTGCCTGCCAACCGTGAGCGGTTAGAGGAGCGCATCCTGCGCTCCCAGGAGGCGTTTGGCAGCGAGGTCGATTTTCCGGGTAACGAGCAGTACATGTTCGTGCTGGCGGACGATCATCGTCATGAGGTACTCGGTACCGCCACCATCCGCGCCCAGGCGGGGGCCGCCGAAGCCTACTATACCTACCGCCAGGAGACGCTGATCCACGCCTCCCAGCAGCTCAACGTGCGCCGGGAAGTACAGACCCTGGCGCTGTCCCACGAGGTCTCGGACGCCACGCTGCTCTGTGCGCTGTCGCTCAACCCGCGTTACAAGGGCACCAGCGCCGAGAGCCTGCTGCGGCGGGCGAGGCTGATGTTCATTGCCCAGTACCCGGAGCGCTTCTCGCGGATTCTCGCCGTGGCATTTCCGGGCTACCTGGATCGCCAGAATGAATCACCCTTCTGGGAGAGCGTGGGCCGCCACTTCTTTGCCCGCGGTTTCCAGGAGATGAACCACATGGCCGGGGTGCGCTCGAAAAGCTTCATTGCCGAGGTGATGCCCCAGTTTCCGCTCTACCTGCCGCTATTGACGCCGCCCGCCAGGGCAGCCATTGGCCGTGAACATCCGGCCCATGAAGCGGCGCTGGCGGAAATGCTGGCGGAAGGCTTCGTTCGTTCCCGGCACGTGGATATCTTCGATGCCGGGCCCATCGTCAAGGCCGAGCGCGAACGGCTGGAAACCTGTCGTCGTGCCGCCTGGCACCCGGTGCGGGTGCGCCCGGAGCATGCCTTGCCGGATGCCGAACCGGCGATGATTGCCAACCAGACGCTGAGCGATTTTCGCTGCATCGTGGCGCGCTATGCGCTTTCGCCCACCGGGCAGCTGATGCTTTCCCCGCAGCATGCGCAGCGCCTGGGGGTGGAAGAGGGGCGTGCCGTATTGGCGGCGCCGTTAGCCCTGCCTAGCGCCGTCGATGCGCTCGATGAAGGAGAGATGTAATGCGCATTCGCCCCATTGCCCTTGATGATCTGGATGGGCTCCAGGCGCTGGCGCAGCAGGCAGGCGTTGGCTTTACCTCGCTGCCGGATAACCGGGAGTTCCTGGCGGGCAAGATCGACGCCGCCGCCCGTGCGTTCGAAGAGCGCACGCCAGTGGACGACCGGCTCTACTTTTTTGTACTGGAAGATGAGGCCAACGGCGAACTGGCAGGCTGCTGCGCCATTGAAGGTCAGGTGGGTCGTGAGGTGCCGTTCTACAACTACCGGCTTGGCACCCTGGCCCACTCTTCGGTACAGCTCGACCTGCATCGCACCATCGACACGCTGTTTTTGAGCTCGGACCATACCGGCGATGCCGAGGTGTGCTCGCTGTTCCTGCGCCCGGAGTACCGTGGCGAGGCCAACAAGCATTTGCGCAACGGTGCGCTGCTTTCCAAGGCGCGCTGGCTGTTCATGGCTCAGTTCCGCGACCGTTTTCCCGAGAAGGTGCTTGCCGAAATGCGCGGCGTGTTCGATGAAAACAACGTCAGCCCGTTCTGGCAAAGCCTGGGCAAGCACTTCTTCCCCATGGATTTCAGCGAGGCAGACCGGCTGACTGGCCTGGGTCAGAAAAGCTTCATTGGCGAGCTGATGCCCAAGTTTCCCATTTACACCACGTTCATGTCGGAAGAGGCGCGGGCCTGTATTGGTCAGGTACATCGCCACACCCGCCCGGCGCTGGAAATGCTCAAGAAAGAGGGGCTGCGCTGGGAAGGCTACATCGACATCTTCGACGGCGGCCCCACGGTGGAAGCCTATATCGATGATGTGCGGGCGATCCGCAATTCACGCTGCTATCAGGTGGAGGTGTCGCCTGACGCTGCCGCAGAAAGCGTCAGCCGCTGGCTGGCGGCCACCACCCAGATGCAGCACTTTACCGCTGGCTGGATTGGCCGAGGCCCCGCTGACGAAAGCACCGTCGTCCTGACCCCTCAGGAGGCCGAGCGGCTGGGCGTCGCCACGGGCGACACGCTGCGTCTGCTGGAAACCTGATCTGCCCACGTACCCGACTACCCGACTACCCGGCTCAGCAAAGGAGAGCGTCATGCATAACCCGAACGCACGCACCCCGCGTATGCCCGCCCAACAGCAGCAGTTGATCGATGGGGCCTGGGTGGTCGGCGAGGCCGCCCCCGTGACCAAGCACGACCCCGTGGCAGGCACGTTGCTTTGGCAAGGGGCTTCGGCGTCGCAGCCCCAGGTGGGGCGGGCAGTCGAGGCTGCCAGGGCCGCCTTCCCCGGTTGGGCGCGCACTCCCTTTGCCGAGCGTCAGGCGTTGGTAGAGCGGTTCGTCGAGGTGCTCAAGGCGCGCCAGGAAGACCTGGCCGTGGCGATTGCCGCAGAGACCGGCAAGCCGCTATGGGAAGCGCGTACCGAAGTCGGAGCCATGGTGGGCAAGGTGGCGCTCTCCATCAAGGCGTACCACGAGCGCACCGGCGAACGTGAAAAAGAGGTGGGTACCGCCAGGGCGGTCCTGCGCCATCGGCCCCACGGGGTAATGGCCGTATTCGGCCCCTATAACTTCCCTGGGCACCTGCCCAACGGCCACATGGTGCCCGCGCTGTTGGCGGGTAACACGGTGGTGTTCAAGCCCAGCGACCAGACCCCGCTCACCGCGGATTTGACCCTGCAGTGCTGGCTGGAAGCCGGCTTGCCCGCCGGGGTGATCAACCTGGTACAAGGCGGCGTGGCTGTGGGGCAGGCGCTCTCTGCCCACCCGGGTATCGATGGCCTGCTGTTTACCGGCAGCGCCAAAGTGGGCGGCCTGTTGCAGCAGCAGTTTGCCGGGCAGCTGGATAAAATCCTTGCCCTGGAGCTGGGGGGCAACAACCCGCTGGTGGTCAAGGATGTCGATGATCAGCGCGCAGCCGTCCTGACCATTTTGCAGTCGGCGTTTCTTTCCGGCGGCCAGCGCTGCACCTGCGCCCGTCGTCTGATGATTCCCCAGGGGGAGGCGGGAGATCGTCTCATCGACGCACTCTCCGAGGCGATTGCCAAGCTGCACGTGGCCGGGCAGTTCGACGAGGAGCCCGCGCCATTCTATGGCGGCCTGGTGAGCGTGGCCGCGGCCGATGGCCTGCTCAAGGCGCAGGACGAACTGGAAGCCATGGGCGGCACGGTGATCAACCGTATGCAGCGCCTGGCAGAGAACACCAGCCTGCTCAGCCCCGCGCTGATCGACGTGACCGGCCTGGAGGTGCCCGATGAGGAGCACTTTGGCCCGCTGCTGAAAATCCATCGCTATGCCGATTGGGACGAGGCGCTGGCACTGGCCAACGACACCCGCTACGGCCTTTCGGCGGGGCTGATCGGCGGCGAACAGGCGGATTGGGACGACTTCCTGCTGCGTATTCGCGCAGGCATCGTGAACTGGAACCGCCAGACCACGGGGGCATCGGGTGACGCGCCCTTCGGCGGCGTAGGCGATAGCGGCAATCACCGTCCCAGCGCTTTTTATGCCGCCGACTACTGCGCCTACCCCGTTGCCTCCATGGAAGCCGACAGTCTGGAAATGCCCGAAACCCTGCCACCGGGAGTCACCCTATGAGCGTCCACAGCATTCGGGAAGTCAACTTCGACGGCCTGGTCGGGCTGACCCACAACTACTCGGGACTGGCCCACGGTAACATGGCCTCCATGAGCCACGGGGGCCTGGTTTCCAACCCCCGAGAGGGCGCGCTGCAGGGGCTGGCCAAGATGAAGTCGCTGATGGATGCAGGCTACGCCCAGGGCGTTCTGCCCCCGCAGCAGCGGCCGGACCTGGGCGCGCTGCGCGACTTGGGCTTCAGCGGCAGCAACCGCGTGATCCTCGCTCGAGCGGCGCAGCAAGCGCCACAGCTGCTGCGGGCGGTGTGCTCGGCGTCCAGCATGTGGACCGCCAACGCGGGCACCATTACGCCTAGCGTGGATGCGCTGGATGGACGGGTGCACTTTACCCCGGCCAACCTGCAGTCGAGCTTCCACCGCTACCTGGAGCCGCGCACCACGGGGCGCGTACTCCAGGCGATTTTCCGCGATGAGCAGCACTTCGCCCACCACCCGGTGCTGCCCGCCACCCCCGCGTTTTCCGATGAAGGGGCGGCCAACCACACCCGGTTGTGCGGTGAGTACGGCGAGCCCGGTGTGCACCTGTTCGTGTATGGCCGCCAGGCGTTTGGCGGCGGGCGCAGCGAGCCCAAGCGCTATCCCGCCCGGCAAACGCTGGAAGCCAGCCAGGCGGTGGCCCGCCAGCACGGGCTGAGCGACGCCCAGACCGTGTTCGCCCAGCAGCACCCGGAGGCCATCGATGCGGGCGTGTTCCACAACGATGTGATTGCCGTGGGCAACGGCCCGGTGCTGCTCTACCACGAAATGGCGTTTCTGGACGAGGCGCGGACCCTGGACGAGCTACGCGCCAAAATGAGTACGCCGCTCATTCCCATTCGGGTCTCGGCGGAAGCGGTGAGCATGGAAGACGCGGTGGCGTCGTACCTGTTCAACTCCCAGTTGCTTTCCAACCCGGATGGCACCATGACCCTGGTGGTGCCCAGCGAGTGTCAGGAGCGGGAGGCCGTGTGGCGCACGCTGCAGGACTTCATCCTGGCAGGCAATAACCCCATTGGCGAAGTGATCGTCAAAGACGTGAAGCAGAGCATGCGCAACGGCGGCGGCCCCGCCTGCCTGCGCCTGCGCGTGGTGCTCAGCGACGCCGAGCGCGCAGCCCTCAGCGGTCGCGTGCTGCTCGACGATGCGCTCTATAACGACCTCACCGCCTGGGTGAGCCGACACTACCGCGACCGCCTCACCACCGATGACCTGGCCGACCCGCAGCTCGCCACGGAAGTCCTCACCGCGCTGGATGAGCTGACGCAGCTGCTGAACATTGGCTCGGTGTACCCGTTTCAACAGGGGTAAGCGCCCTGCCAAACAGCTCATCATGAGGCTTTCTCATGATGAGTTGAATTAATGTCGCTTTTCATTCATGTGGTGGGTCTGGCATAAAGAACACATCCTCTTCGATGACGTGGCGCTAACGCCCGTGTATCGAAACGTCAAACATGGCATCGAGCGCTGAGCTGCATTGCGGCGCCGTCGCCAATCTCGACCAACAGGGTGTTTGTTCGCGATGAGCTACGACTTTACCTTCGATATCAAGAGCGTCCGGTTCGACGAAAACTACCGTCCTGCCGAGAGCACGCGTACCACGACCAACTTCGCCAATCTGGCGAGAGGCGAGCGCTGCCAGGAAAACCTGCGCAATGCGCTGACAATGATCAACAACCGGTTCAATACCCTGGCGCACTGGGATAACCCCAGGGCGGATCGCTACGCCGTCGAGCTGGATATCATCACCGGCGAGCTGAACATGGCAAACGCGAGCGATGCCTTCCCCGCGATTGAAATGCTGAAGACGACCATCATCGATCAGCATCTCGACAAGCGCATCGAAGGCATGATGGGGAACAACTTCTCTTCCTACGTTCGCGACTACGACTTCAGCGTGTGGCTGGCCGAGCATAATCAGGAGCGCTCGGAGTTTGGCATCCCGGAAGGGTTTGGCGACCTGCATGGCAAGCTGTTCAAGCGTTTCATTCACTCCGACGCCTACCGCGCATCGTTCAGCAAGGCGCCGGTCATCTGCCTGAGCGTGTCTCACAGCAAAGTGTATCGCCAGACGGAAAATCGCCACCCCGTGCTGGGCGTCGAGTACGTCAACGACGAGCCGTCGCTCACGGATTTCTACTTCGCCAAGATGGGCCTGCAGGTGCGCTACTTCATGCCGCCCCATAGCGTGGCGCCATTGGCGTTCTATTTCTCCGGCGACCTGCTGGCCGATTACACGGATCTCGAACTGATCAGCGCCATCAGCACCATGGAGACGTTTCAGAAGATTTACCGCCCCGAGATCTATAACGCCAACTCGGCGGCAGGCAAGCTCTATCAGCCTAGCCTGAAGCATCAGGACTACTCGCTGACGCGCATCGTGTACGACCGTGAAGAGCGCAGCCAACTGGCCATCGAGCAGGGGCGCTTTACCGAGCAGTATTTCATCAAGCCCTTCCGCCAAATACTCGACAAGTGGTCGGCCGATTACGCCCTTTGATCCCCTCATCATGAAGGTTATTTCTTATGAAGACACTGTTGCCCACCTCGACCGCCGGTAGTTTGCCCAAGCCCGCCTGGCTGGCCGAGCCCGAGACGCTCTGGTCCCCTTGGAAACTGCAGGGCGACGAGCTGGCGGAAGGCAAGCAGGACGCGCTGCGGGCGTGCCTGCACGATCAGCGTCAGGCAGGCATCGACATCGTCAGCGACGGCGAGCAAACTCGCCAGCACTTCGTGACGACGTTCATCGAGCACCTCGATGGTGTCGATTTCGAGCAGCGCAAGACGGTCAAGATCCGTGATCGCTACGAGGCCAGCGTGCCTTCGGTGCTGGGCCCTGTCTCGCGGGAAAAACCGGTCTTCGTCGACGATGCCAAATTCCTGCGCCAGCAGACCGACCAGCCCATCAAGTGGGCGCTGCCAGGCCCCATGACCATGGTCGACACCCTCTATGACGGCCACTACAAGAGCCGTGAAAAACTCGCCTGGGAATTTGCCAAGATCCTCAACCAGGAAGCCCGTGATCTGGCGGCGGCGGGGGTAGACATCATTCAGTTCGATGAGCCCGCCTTCAATGTGTTCTTCGATGAGGTGAACGACTGGGGCATCGCCGCCCTGGAAAAAGCCATCGAAGGCGTCACCTGCGAGACCGGCGTGCATATCTGCTACGGCTACGGCATCAAGGCCAACACCGATTGGAAGAAGACGCTGGGGTCCGAGTGGCGCCAGTACGAGGAAATCTTCCCCAAACTGCAGGCCTCGAACATCGACATCGTCTCGCTGGAGTGCCAGAACTCCCACGTGCCCATGGAGCTGATCGAGCTGATTCGTGGCAAGAAGGTGATGGTCGGAGCCATCGACGTGGCTACCCACACCGTCGAAACCCCGGAACAAGTCGCCGATACCCTGCGCAAGGCGCTACGTTTTGTGGACGCCGACAAGCTCTACCCCTGCACCAACTGCGGCATGACGCCCCTGCCGCGCAAAGTGGCGCAAGGCAAGCTGAAGGCATTGAGCGCAGGCGCCGACATCGTGCGCCAGGAGCTCTCTCGATAACCCATTTGGCGGGCTCGGCATTCCGTGCCGGGCTTGCCGATTTGCCCCGCCGCTTAATTCCCACTATCAATGACGCAACGGCCTGCCTCGGCGGGCCGTTCGTTTGATGTTGCCAATATTTAGCAGAGCCACTCCCGTACCTATTAACAGTGTGCCCAGTAGTAAGCCTTCGGGCGCGGTTTCTCCCTGTAAAAAGATAGCTACGGGCACACCTACGATAGCGCCAACGGAGCCCAACAGGCTTAAAAATACCGGGCCGCCGCTTTTCTGTAGCAGAAAAAGCAGTAAGAACTGAGCTGCGAAGACCACCGCTTGAACGGCAATCAGCAGGGTCGGCAGGTAGTGATCTGTTGGGACAGAGAGGGTGAAGCCCGGCATGAACCCCACGATGAGTAACAATACGGCGGCAGCAATCAGCATTCCCGGCGCTAGCGCATCACTAGACACACCTTCTGGCCAACGCAAGGTTCTGTAAAGATTGCCGATGGCGAGTAGTACGGGGCCGATAAGGGCAAGGAGAATCCAGAGATAATGGGCATCCGGTGCTGATAACTTATGCCATGCCAGTAGCATGGCTCCCACCAGGGCTGACATAACCCCTGCCGCACGGGATATCTGGAACCGCTCCACATTGCATGCCAAGGCTCCCAGGTAGGTGAGCAACGGTGGTAGTGTGATAATGAGCGCCACGAAACCGGCCCCCACATGAGGGATAGCGGAGAAAAACAGTAAGTTGGCACCCGCAACGCCCAGTAGCCCTGAGGTAACGTAATACTCTAAAGTGCGGCGGTTGATCGGTGGCAAGTTGTGCCGGAAAGCAGCGAACATCAATAGCATCAGAGCTGCCCCTGAGATCGACCAGAAAAGAAAAGCGAGCGCAGACAGCTGGAAGTCACTGGCCAGTTTCGCCAAATTCGTCGACAGGCCCAGCAGGGTGCCTCCGGCAATCAGGTAGATCAGGGGCATGAGCCAGGTGCTTTGGCGT
This sequence comes from Halomonas sp. NyZ770, assembly GCF_020616575.1. Taxonomy (NCBI): domain Bacteria; kingdom Pseudomonadati; phylum Pseudomonadota; class Gammaproteobacteria; order Oceanospirillales; family Halomonadaceae; genus Halomonas; species Halomonas sp. NyZ770. The sequence continues at coordinate 1,005,708 of NZ_CP085143.1, forward strand.
GGCTGTATCGTGCGTGTAGTGGTTGATAGCATCATAGGTTAAGCGCCCATGGGGACTTTGTTAAATAGCTTGATATCAAGATATTTGCGTTTCATCTTGACGTCAAGGTAATTAGGCGACAACACGTTATGGATCATGTAGACACCATTCTGGAGCAGTGGCGGCAGGAGCGACCCGACCTCGATGTCGCGCCGATGGGGACCATCGGCCGGGTCAAGCGGCTCAATCACGCGCTAATGCGCGTCATGGAGAAGACATGGGCAAAGTACGGGCTGACGGACGCCAGCTTTGATGTTCTGGCGACTCTTCGGCGTGAGGGGGCACCTTATGCGCTGTCTCCGGGAGATCTGATGGCATCCACAATGGTGACTTCAGGCACCATGACGCATCGTCTCAATCAACTGGAAAAAGCGGGCTTGATCGAGCGAGTCAAAAACCCTGCTGATGGGCGCGGTTTTCTGATTTCTCTTTCTCAACGTGGGTTCGAGGTGATTGAAGAGGCAGTGGCTGCCCACGTGGATACTCAGGCGCAGTTGGTCAACGGCCTTACTGCAGAGCAAAGATCACAGCTCGATGACCTCCTCAAGCAGTTGTTGGCGGGGCTGGAGTAGTGAGAGGCGATGTGTCGATGATGGCACCGCTGTCATCAAGTGATTTCTACTGCTGTTCCTGCCACGATAATCCCTCCTTGTGCCGGCACTTCAACCTGCAACAGGCTTAATCTTCCCATTGCTTCACCCTGCCTGATTAAAAACTTCCCTGGCACATCCATTAACTGGGCATCTCGTAAATAGCCGCCTAGAGCAGCTGCCGCTGCACCCGTAGCAGGGTCTTCGACAACGCCGCCTAAGGGAAATGGGTTTCGGGAGTGAAAAAGATCGTTTGTTTCGCGGAATACAAGTTGCAATGTCGTCACGCCTTCACGAGCCATGAGCGCCGCAAGTTTGTCAAAATCATAATCCAGGCGGTTCAACCGATCCTGTGAGTGAGCCGCCAGCACCAGGTGCCAAACGCCACCATAGGCAACAGTAGGAGGAAGGGTGGGGTCGAGTTCGTCGAAAGACCAACCAAGTAGTTTTAACACGTCGTTGACTAGCCCTTCAGAGGCAGGCTTATGTCTAGGTTCAACGGATGTAAGTGTCGCTTGAATCTGACCGTTTGCCCTGTAGACCTTTACTGGCACACGGCCTGCTCGAGTATCCAGTTGATAGATGCCTGTACCGCTTAAATGCCCGAGCATGACAGCACTTGCAATAGTCGCATGGCCACAGAAGCTGACTTCCGCGAGGGGGCTATAGTAACGAATGGTTCTGGTTTCTCCACTTGTCGGTACAATGAAGGCTGTTTCCGAATACCCTACTTCAGCGGCGATGGCTTGCATGGTTTCAGCATCTGGCAAACGATCGCCTATCCAAACCCCTGTAGGATTGCCCTTGGTAGGATCGGTTGAAAAGGCCGCAAGACGGTATAGGGGCTGGTTCATAAGAAATGGCTCCAGATCGGGGTAACAAAAAAGATTAGCTATTTTTGTCTAAATTAGCTTATCAGTGAGTATTTCGTAGCTTTAACAATATGCTAGCCCAAACACTTGGATATTGATGACGTTATATTGATGCTTCCACAAAAGCCGATGCACTGTTGACTAGGCCTATTTCCAAAACGGTTTGCAAAAGGCTCGGCTCCTACTATGACCTCGCCTTGCTAATGTTTTTACGAGGCTAAACAGCAAGGGCCATATCGGGCGCTTGCTAGTTCGTGAAGTATCTTAAACAGGGTAGGACACCAGCACGCTGGGGCACAGCTGTTCATAGAGGGCTGCCAGTGTTTCTGCTTTGCTCTCTTCGCTCCAGCGCTGGGCATAGGCCTGGCCGCGCTGGCCAAGGTAGCGGCGCAGGATGTCATTGGTGAGCAGGCAATTGACGTGTTCTGCAAAGCGAGCAGGGTGCGCTTCCGCGATCAGGCAGCCTTCGCCTTGTTGCAGTACGTCCAGCGTGCCCATGGCCGCAGTAGAAACCACCGGCGTTCCCAGGGCCATGGCTTCCAGCAGTACCAACCCTTGGGTTTCGGTGGGGGAGGCAAACACGAAGGCGTCGGCGGCTCGATAAGCGTCCTGCAAGGCGCCATCGCGGGACAGGTAGCCCACGAAAAACACCGCCTCTGCCAATCCTGCTTGCGTTGCTTGGCGTTTCAACGACGCCAAGGCAGGCCCTTCTCCTACGATTACCAGGCAGGTATCCGGGTGCCGTTGGCGTACCTTGGGTAGCATGTCGATCAGAAAGCCGATGTTCTTTTCATAGGCGGCACGACCCACGAACAGCAGCAAGTGTCCTTGGGTGGGGAGGCCGTGGCGCTCCCGAAAGTGCCCACCTGCCGTACTGGTGACGAAGCGGTCAAGTGACAAACCGGTAGCAATCGTCGCGATAGGTGACTGAACGCCGTAGGTTTTCAGCGTGTTGGCCATGGCCGACGATGGTGCGATCACTGCAGCGAGCTGGTGGCATTGGTGCACCGAAAAGCGTCGAGCGGCAAACCGCAGGCTGCGGCGCGGCAGTCCTGGCACGTAATGATGAAGATACTCTTCGAAAAGCGTGTGGTAGGTGCCCACCACCGGAACGTTCAGCCGTTTACCCAAGGCAATGCCTGCATAATGCGCCACGAAAGGCGTATGCACATGAATCAGGTCGAACTTCAGGCAGGCCAGGGAACTGGCCATCGCCATGATGCGCTGGTACCGCATCATGCGGTCTTCAGGATCGCCGATGACCCCGCGTGAGTCGATGCGCCAGGTGCGCGGCTCCTGAGCTGTGTGAGCAGGGTAGTCGGGGCAGATCAGGTGCACTTCGTGGCCCTGGCGCTCCAGGGCGTTGCGGAAGCTCTCGATCGAAGTGGAAACGCCGTTAACGCGCGGGAAGTACACGTCGGAAAGCATTAGAATCTTCATGTTAGGCGACTTGGCGGCTGGCAGGGTAAGGCCAATCTGCCATAGTGCCGTGACGCCGCCGTGACAATGGCCCTGCGCCTGGGGTGGCGTTCGACGCCGAGAGGCTGCCTGGTTGGGCAGCGGCATGTTCACTCAAATGGAATCGTGATGCGACGTTTATGGGTATTGCCTACCTCCCGTGCGGGCTGGTGGTTGTTGGTAGCGTTTGTGGGGCTGGTCGGTGCTGGAATCTGGCCGGTCATTGGCTGGGTCAACCGAGCGACGCTGGTCATGGGGTTGCCGCTGCTGGTGGTGTGGAGCTACGTGATCATATTGGCCTGCGTGGTCGTCATGCTGGTGGGCAATCGCATCGTGGAGCGTGACGACCATGAGTAGCCTCTGGCCGCTGATCATCACGCTGCTGTATGTGGCCGCTGCCATGCTGCTTGGCCTGCGCGCCCGAGCGGGCCGTTCCATGAATAGCCTGGAGGAGTGGGGGGTGGCAGGGCGCAGCATGGGGCCTGTCACGCTGTACCTGCTGATAGCGGCCGGCAGCGTCAGTGCCTACACCTTCATGGGCGCGCCCGGCTGGGCCTACTCCAAAGGCGTGGCAGTGTTCTACGTGGCCGTTTACCTGGCCTATCTGGCGCTGGTGGCCTGGTATTTCGGGCCCAAGGTATGGCAGTTCGGCAAGCAGTTTGGCCATGTCACCCAGGCCAGTGCCATTGCCGACCGCTACCAGAGTGTGACGCTGGGCGCGCTGGCGGCCAGCGTCATGGCGGTAGGCTCGATTGCCTATGCGGTGCTGCAAACGGTGGGGTCGGCATACATTCTCTTCGTGATGAGCGGCGGGGCCATTCCGGTGTGGCTGGGGGTGGTGCTGGTGCTGGCGTGTATCGCCGTGTATCTGTGCGCCAGCGGTCAGCGCGCGATTGGGCGCACCAACGCGTTTCAAGGGGCGCTGATGCTGGTCGTGGCCTGGGCCGTCGGGCTTTGGGCGATGCAGAGTGCGACGGGCAGCGTGAGTTTTGCGGCCGTGTTCGAGCGTATTCAGACTGACCACGCGGAGTTTCTGACGCTGCCTGGAGCGGCGGGCGACATGAGCTTCAGTTTCTGGACCACTTCGATCATCGTTTCGATGTTGTCATTCATGCCGCCCGTATGGACCCAGTGGATGAGTGCTTCCTCGGCACGCACGATACGCCGTAGTGCGACCTGGCTGCCGACCTACTACATCGTGATTTTGCCCATGGTCACCGTGGGTTTCATCGGTATCTTTTCATTGCCGGAGCTGGCACGGGCAGACTCCGTCGTGCTGGAGTATGCCATGCAGCACTTGCCGGTGGTGCTGGTCGGACTGTTGGGGGCAGGCACGCTGGCAGCCGCCATGTCGTCGAGTGAGCCGTTCATACATTCGGTCTCCCTCTCCATGAGCAAGGATGTCCTGCAGCCTCTGCTGGGGCTGTCCGATGGTACGACGGCCAAAGTGGCACGCTGGTTGATCCTGCCCATCATGGCGCTGGTGATTGCGCCGCTGGCGATTGCCGAGCCGGGAAGCCTGGTGATGATTCTGCTGGTGGGGCTGGGGTTTGCTTCTCAAGTGCTGCCTGCGTTCATCGGCATGTTCTTTTGGCCTAGAGCGTCGAAGCTAGGTGTCATGGCGGGTATCGTGGCGGGCTTCATGGTCACGGTGGCATTCACCGCCGTGTGGCCACATCCGCTGGGGATCCATGCCGGATTCTGGGGGCTGATGGTCAATCTGCCGCTCTTTTTTGCCGTGTCGCTGGTCACTCCAGCGGGGGCCAGTGAGGTGGTCGAGCGGTTCTTTCGCATTTCGGCGCCACGAGGGCTGACCCGGCTGGGGCGTTAGAGGAGAAGAGAGAAGAGAGAACAGACGAGGCCAGCGCTGACGCTGGCCTCGCGGGTATGGCTACGATTGGCCGCCTGCAGCGCCCCCCACGATGCCACTGCGGAAGCCGCCCTGACGAGAATTGGCGTGATCCAGATGGTTGGCCACGGCGTCTTCCGGGGTGCCCGCCATTTCACGGAACATGCCCATGGAGCCCAGCAGCGCCGAGGATTCGTAGGGCACGAAGACGCGCTCGCCGTCCTTGGCCATGGTGGGCAGCACCTTGATGTAGCTCTGGCCAAGCAGATAGCCCACTACCGTACGCTTGTGCTCGTCGCTGTCGCCAATGGCGCTGAGCACCAGCTTGATCGACTCCTGCTCGCCCTGGGCACGCAGAATGGCCGACTCTTTATCGCCCTGGGCGTTGAGGATGGCAGACTCACGCTGGCCCTGGGCCATGGCGATGGCTGCTGATTTCTCGCCTTCGGCTTCGGTGACCGTTGCACGACGCTTACGCTCGGCAGCCATTTGCAGACGCATGGCCGACTCCACCTCTTCCGGCATGGCGATGTCCTGAACTTCGACCCGGGAGATCTTGACCCCCCACTTGGAAGCAGGCTCTTCCATGGCAGCCTGAATCTCGTTGTTCACCTCGGCCCGGGATTCGAACAGCTTATCCAGCTCCATCTTGCCGACCACCGAACGCAGCGTGGTCTTGGCCAGTACCTCCACGGCCTGGCTCATGTTCTCGACTTCATAGACTGCTCGCTTGGGGTCGATGATCTGATAGTAGAGCGCGCCGTTGATCCGCACCGTGACGTTGTCGGTGGTCACGACCGGCTGGCCCGGAAAGTCCATGACGGTTTCCCGACGGTCGATACGAATTTCATCGCTGGTGATGGGGTGATACTCCTCGCCCATCTTCTTGTAGCGAATCATGGTGATGGCGCGGGGCTGCTCGATAAAGGGAATGATGATGTTGATGCCGCTCTCCAGCACCCGGTGAAACGAGCCTAGTCGCTCGATCACCATGACTTCCGATTGGCGAACGATCACCAAGCCCTTGGAAATGATCAGAATACCGATGACCACGATGATCAGGCTGATCAACAGGCCTGGGCTGATGGGTAGATCCATGGTTAAAGCTCCTTGTGTTGCGAATGGTCGTCCTGGGGAACCGGGTTGCTGGCAGGGGCCAGCATGACCAGGGCGGTGGTGCCCTCGAAACGTTTGAACACCACCGGAGTGCCGGAGGGCAGCTCGGTGGCTCCGCTCTCCAGCACGCGTAGTCGATAGAAGTCGCCATTGACCTTGATGCCGGTGGCATTATCGAAGTCGCGGGTCAGGGTGACATAGTGTTGGTTCTTTTCCACACCGGTACCGGTGGTGCCGTAGGCGACCCCCTTGGGCGAAAAGCGCGGGCGAATCACCATCACGCCCACGGGCACCAGAATACCCGCGAAGATGCCCATGCTGAGCAGTTGCCAGGGCAGTGTCAGCCCCAGCGCGGTGACGGCGGCGGTCAAGGCGGCGGCGATGCCCAGCGCCAGGAGGACCATGGCGCCAGAGGTCAGCTCGCCGAGACTGAGCAGCAGCGCGATGACTAGCCAGGTGTAGGCCGGATTCCAATCCATGAGCACTCCTTATCAAGTGGACTCCCCCAAGGGTAACGTACCTTAGGCCTAGCGTCTCCCCACTTTTCCACAGGTGGTGCTGTAACTGCCTGAATAGCGTTGAAAATTTCAGTGCTATCAACGAGATCGGGGCTTTCCCGCCGGTATCATGTTGTTACCCCTAACACCATGAACCAAAAGGAAAGCCCCGATGCTTCAAGATGCCAAAGACCGCGCCAAATGGAAAGCTCGCCTGATCGACTGGTGTGACGACCTGTCGGATCACCTCGCTCGACCCGTCGTGAAGCTGGCGGCAGAAACGCTCTTTGGCATCCTGGCCAGCGGTAGTTTGCGCCAGGCCGAGATCGCCCGCGCCTTGAAGGAACCCTGTCGGCTACACCACACGCAGAAGCGGTTGTCGCGCATGCTGTCCCGGCACAGCGAGCTTGCCTGGGCCGCGGAGCAACTGCAGCTCCAGCGGATCACGCCCTATATCACCGATGACATGGTGCTGGCCATCGATCCGGGCGACCTGAACCGGGATGGCGCCCCGACCAGTGAATACCGAACCCGCGTTCGCGACGGTGATACCGGCGAGATCGTCGGCGGTTATCCGCTGATCAGCGTGGTGGCACGCGACCTGAAGCGGGGCACCACCTGGCCACTGCTCACGCGGCTGCTATCGCCGGCTCGCGGCGGCTACCGCAGTGAAAACACCGATATCCTGAGCGTGATGGATACCGTGCAGCGCCATGTGGAGGGCCGGCCACTGTGGGTCATCGATCGTGGCGGCGATCGAGGGCGGCTGTGGGATGCCTGGCTGCGCGCCGAGCGTCATGTGCTGGTCCGGGCCGCCAATCAGCGCTTCTGGCAGTGGCGAGATACCGCCAAGACGTCGCAGCAGATTGCCCGAGATCTGCCACTGAAGCACCGCGGCCACTTGCGCCGTGGGCAGCATATCCCGGTGCGGTTCGGCATCACCAAGGTCACACTGCGGGAGCATCCGGAGACGCCGCTGTGGATGATCGTTGTCGATCATGAGAAGTCGGAGCGCCTGGTGCTGGTGACGACGCGCCCGGTGCGTGGTCGCCGCCAAGGCGAGCGGATGATTCAGGCTTACCTGGATCGCTGGGCCTGCGAGGAGGGGTACCGGTTCACCAAGCAGGGGTTCGACCTAGAGGGTGTCCAGGCACGCCGTTTCACGACGCTGCAGAACCTGGTGGCGCTGGCCAGCCTGGCCTGGGCACTGCTTGTCATTTTCAGCAATTAGTGCGACCCTCAGGGCGTAATATCGGGCTATTATGGTAGTCTGTACAGGATTGAGTGCGACAGAATTAATAGCAATTGATGCGACAGGTCTTGTTTTATTCAACATTTGGTGCGACTGCCCATGCCACTGCCTACATCCGTTCGTAAAATCGGCCCTACCCGACGAAGTGTGTCTGGCTACTATGCCTTTCGCGGGGAGGAGTCTATTGCGTTCGAGTCGACGCTCGAACGTGATTTCCTCATCAAGGCTGACTTTGATGTGAGCGTCCTTGGTGTGATATCCCAGCCGTGCGAGATCCCGTTTCATCATCCCGTGACCGGTAGGCGCTACACCTACACACCTGACTATTTGGTTTATTACCGTCTCGGTAACCGTCATTACAGGGATTACCCAAAACCTCTCCTGGTGGAGGTCAAACCACGGGAAAAGTGGCAAGCACATTGGCGTGAATGGTCGCCTAAATGGAAGGCGGCGATACGGCATGCCAACAATGAGGGCTGGGCGTTTCGCATTCATGATGAAAGCCGCATTCGTGATAAGACCTTGGACAACATTACCTTCCTAGCGCGCTACAAGCGGATGGTGTTTCCCTCTGTCGAAAGCCAGGCAGTCCTCAACACGGTGAGGGAAATGGGGGTGGCGACCTTGGATTACCTGCTTTCTCGGCACTTTATGGGCGATATTTACCGGGCAGAGGGGATTGCGCATTTATGGCATCTACTGGCGACTCGGCAGTTAGATTGCGATATGGCCCAATCCTTCAGTCCTCTATCGGAGGTATGGGTACCCGATTATGAATAACCATCGTGGCAGCGCAACTGAACCCAATAACGGCGTCGCCCAAACACGCCAACACTTGCAGATTATGGTGGGTGAGCAGGTTCAGAAAGATGGCACCGTTTACCGAATTTCCCAGGTGCTCGATTTTGAGACAGTCATTGGCATTGCCGTTGAGTCCGGGCGTAGTTGCCCGCTTCGCATCAAAGAACTAGCGCCTCTCAATAGCGGGTCCGTATCCCCTGAGCAGGATATGTCCGAGATTGGGGATGCCGATTGGCGGGAGGCCGAGCATCGCTTTTCCATCATTAAGCCCTTGGTGGATCGCCATACGGTGGGGCGGGATGCAGCGGAGGAGCGTGCGAAACAAACGGGGGTTGATACGGCTACGATCTACCGTTGGTTGAAGCGGTATAAAGCGACGGGCTCGGTGCTCGCATTGATTCCTCAAAAGCCAGGGTGGAAGAAGGGAAAGTCGCGTATTCCCGCGCATGCCGAGGCAGTGATTCAGGAAGTCATCAAAGAGGTGTATTTGACGCTGCAGCGTCCGTCCGCACAAAAAGCGGTACAGGAAGTCATGCGGCGCTGCCATGAACGGCGCATCGACCCGCCGAGCCCTGGTACCGTTCGTGCTCGTCTGCGTGATATCCCAGAGCGTGACCGGTTGCGTGGCCATGGTTTTAGAGACAAAGCCATTAACAAGTTCCAGCCGGCTGCCGGAAAATTTCCCAATGCGGACTATCCGTTAGCCGTTATGCAGATTGACCACACGCCTGCCGATATTATTTTGGTCGATGACGTGTATCGCAAGCCGATTGGTCGCCCATGGATTACGTTGGCCATGGACGTGTTTACTCGCATGGTCACGGGGTATTACTTGTCGTTTGACCCGCCCTCTGAAACATCTGTCGGCATGTGTGTGGCGCACTCCATGCTTCCTAAAGATGAGTGGTTGCTACTGCATAATGTGGAGGCTGAGTGGCCGGTATGGGGCACACCCGCCACGATTCATGTCGATAACGGCCCAGATTTTCGCTCTGAGACGTTTCGGCGCTCATGCCTAGCCTATGGGGTCAACCTTGAGTTTCGGCCTGTTAAGCAGCCTCGTTATGGTGGCCACATTGAGCGGGTACTGGGCTCTCTTCTAAAGGAAATCCATAACCTGCCTGGGACGACCTTCTCCTCCATTAAAGAGAAAGAGGGATACGATCCAGAGAAGCACGCGGCCATGACGAAAAGCGAGTTTGAAGAGTGGCTGGTGACGTTGATTTGCAAGGTTTACCACCAGCGCCTTCATTCTGGGATTGGTATGTCGCCGATGAAAAAGTGGGAAATTGGTGTGTTTGGCAATGCGGATGTGCAGGGAGTGGGATTAGCGCCGAGGCCTGCTGACAGGCTCTCTGTATTGCTCGATTTTTTGCCCAGCTTTCAGCGTACGATCCAGACCTTTGGTGTGACCATCGATGGCATAAACTATTACGATGAAGCGCTAAGACCTTGGATCAATGCCAAAGATCCAGACATGCCAGACAAGAAACGCACCTTTGTTTTCCGGCGCGACCCTCGCGACATTAGTGTCATTTGGTTCAAAGACCCGGAGCTCGGGCACTATTTTCGCGTGCCCTTTGCCAATCTTGCCCTCCCCTCGATGAGTGTTTGGGAGTATGCCCAAGCTAAAGCGCGCCTTCGGCAGGAAGGAAGAAACTCGGTCAATGAGACTGAAATTCTACGCGCTATTAGTGAGCTGCGAACCCATGTGGAGGAGTCGCAAGCACGTACTAAGCGAAGTCGCCGTCAGGCACAACGACGTAAAGAGCATGAGAAGAAGGTGACGCCTGCAGATCCCCTTTTACATGCGCCCTCAACTGCGGCCCCTAAAGAGACACCCGCTCAAGGGGACGGTCTTTTAACGGGTGATATCGATGTGAACTGGGACATAGCATGAGCACACACCTTCATCCTGATCTTCGTCACGTCTTGGGGCTGTCCGCTAAAGAGCGAATGGAGTTTATGGATCAACCGCGCTGGTTGGGCTATCCATTGGCCAATCGTGTCATTGAGGTCATGCGTGGGTTGATGGAGAAGCCCAGTCGTCCTCGTATGCCTAACCTCTTGCTCGTGGGTGACTCCAACAACGGAAAGACAAGTTTCGTAAGCAGTACGGTGAAGGCTACGTGAATGAAGACGTAGAGCCCGTGAAGCCTGTTGTTGTCACTCAGGCTCCCCCGAGTGCCGATGAGAAAAGTCTGTATATCGCAGTGCTAGAGAGTTTCTGGGCTCCCTACCGGCCTACAGATCCTGTTCCCAAGCTGCGCTACCAGGTGATTCATCAACTGCGTGCTTGCCATACGCGCTTACTGATCATCGATGAGTTTCACTCTCTGTTAACCGGTGGTGCTGTTAAGCAGCGCGAAACGATGAATGCCATTAAGCTTTTATGCAATGAGCTAATGATTCCCATCGTTGGTGTGGGGACGCAAGATGCTGTGCGTGTGCTGCATTCAGACCCACAGCATGCGAGTCGCTTTGATGTGGTCGCGTTACCAAAGTGGGAGCTCAATCAGGAGTTTCAGAAGCTGCTCGCTGGCTTTGAGAAGATATTACCTCTCAAACATCCTTCCCAACTGCATGAGCCCCAATTGGCGACCCAGCTCCACGCGATTTCTGGCGGTAATTTGGGTGACCTGCACCGGCTGCTGATTGAGTGTGCAAATGCCGCTATTTTGTCTGGAGCTGAGTGCATCGATGAGAAAATTATTCAGAGTAAATCATGGGTGCGGCCCACCCGTGGCATTAGGGAAGTGATGCTGTAATGACCTGGGCGCTGAGTGTGCCCCTGCTGCCTGAGGAGTCCCTTTCATCATGGCTCGTTCGGGCGGCGTTGCGACAGGGGTGTGATCCTTTGTCGCTCACCGGGGCTATTTGGCCAACATGGCGTATATGGACGAGGGACATTGATAGGGAAATACCCCTCGCAAGAATGCGCCCATTAGTGAATGCCTCGGGGATATCTTCCGCTAAGTTTCAGAAAGCGGGGATGCGGGACGATTGTGAGAAAGTGGTCGGTTACTCGTTACCGGAAACCCGGACTTGGCCCTGGTTGTTGGCACTCGGCAGCCGAAATCGAACCCGCCATGGAGGACAACAGGTATGCACGTTGTGCTTGGCAGAGGACTCAACCCCCTACTTGCGCCGGCACTGGCGATTCGCTTGGCACACTGGGTGCCGCTTTCATGGGGTGCAGCTGGTAGATGAGTGCCCAGCATGCAAGGCCCCTATAGAGCCCCATCGCCTGACAGCGGAAGATCAACATTTAGCTCAATGCAGCCGGTGTCATAACGATTTTAGAAAGGCGGTATGCACGTCGCCTTTACCTGAAGCGTTCAGTGTTCAAGTGATGGCTGATCGTGTGTTAGAACAGGATAAGGTGACGTTTAGGCAGGCCTCTATCGCACCCGCCGATTGGTTTTCTATGGTGGCCTTTTTTATTGGCGTTATACGGCGTGCAAGTCGGCGGCCTGTGTCACCCCTGGCCGATGCGCTTCTTTCATTGGGCATTTCGGTTACGGATTGCCGAATGCCTGTGTCTGGCCTGGCGTTTGAGCTGCTGGCTGTCAGCGAGCGTAGTGCCTTATTGGTAGCGTTGGAACGCTTGCTCAGTATGGGCCTTGAAGAAACGTTCAGCGTTCTGGTCGCGTGCAATGTCAAAACGAGCGCGCTTCATGATCCCCGAAGGTCGCCCCCCGTTGTGTTGTTGCCGCTGCTATCACGGTTATCTCACCACCCTCATGGGCCGCATCGCCGCCGTGTTCCCCCGGCTTGTCGCCCCATGTCGGAACGCGCTGTTAGAGCCTCATGGGCGCGTTTAAAACGCAGAATGAAAGCGGAGCCAACCTCTTGAATCAACACCAAACGGTCGACTGCGATGAGTGTGGCCGAGAAGTCTCCAAATTGTGGCGACGCCATAAAGGGCACGGCTACTGTTCAACTTGCTATGCTCGTGTGTTTAAGCGGCGGATGTGCCCACGATGTGGTGAGTTAGCCCGTCTGCCTAAGAATGACCCAGACGCCGTCTGTCGTCAGTGCAACGTTGACAAACCGTGTGCACGATGTGGAAAAGCCAGTTCAGACTACAACATCGGCAAGGTCACTCCCTACGGCCCTGTCTGTATCGCCTGCGCTCCCTATTTCAAAGAACCAGAGCCCTGCGAGGCGTGTGGGAAAGCATCTCAACGTCTTACCCGAGTGGCGCGTATGGGGCATGATCATCGCTTATGTCCACGCTGTTCGACAGCAGACCACGGTACCTGTTCTGCATGTCGTCGACATCGTTTATTGGTGGTGGCACCCAACGGGGATGCGTTGTGCAAAGCCTGTAATGAGCAAGGGGAAATTGCCTGCCCATCGTGTGGTAATCCCATGCCAGCGGGTCGAGGTGATGCCTGTGAGCCCTGCTATTGGACGCGAACATGCCGTAAACGCATCACCATTGGCCAAGCCGGTATCACTACCAAAGCGTTAAGTGAGGCCTTTGGGGAATTTGGTGAATGGCTGATTCGTATCACTGGGCCGCATAAGGCTGCCCTCAAGATCAATCATTTCTTCTCGTTCTTCCTTGAGCTCGACCAGGCATGGTCACGGATACCGAGCTATTCGGAGCTACTTCATCACTTCGGGGCGGAGGGCTTGCGGCGTGTGAGGCTTCCCATGCGATGGTTGCATGAAGAGCAAGGGGTAGAGCCGGATCACCAAGCAAAGCGGATCGACTCAGAGAAAAGACGTATTCAAGCGTGTCTCAGTTCTATGCCGTTCGCTTCGCTATCAGACCAAGTGCTGCAAGCCTATTGGCTGCAATTGGAAACCCGTATAGAGGCGGGCAAAACGTCCCACACCTCCGCACGACTTGCACTAAGAGCGGCAGCCGCATTGCTACTCGCTACTGACCGGGAGGGGCAGCGACTGCCTCAACAGGGCGATGTGGACAACTATTTGCATGCGGTGCCCGGACAAGCAGCCTCGGTCACGGGGTTTACTAATTTCTTAAATCGCCAACATGCCACCACGTTGGCTCCTCGGGTGGATGTAAAACGGGCAAGAAAGCGGCGAAAAGAAACACTAGCCCGCACCCTGATGACGATGGCCCGGTGTGCTGATCAAGGAGAGGCCTGGAGGGAGGCATGGATCGTTGCTGCCATGGAGTATTTCCATGACACAAAATTAACGCAGAAAATGCTTCGACAACAGACCGTAGAGCGGACGACAGACGGGATACAGGTGGTAGTGGGTGGCGTTACCTACTGGCTGCCTCTGGATATTGAGTGCTAAGACACTGATAGCGCGCAGTCACTTGGAGGGCCCCGCGACTCTGTAGGCGAATGTCGCCCCGCCGTTTGGACGGGGCTATGGCTCTCTACCTATATGCCAGGGCTCAACGGGGTGCCAAAAGGCGTGTCATGACCGTTGAGATGACGTCAAAACCAGGTCTTCATAAATGCCCTTGATAGCCTTCTCTTCTGGGCTGTGGCGCTGTGGCTCCTGTTCCTGCTTTGGATGTAGTGGGGTTATAAGCCCGTTAGAGAGTGACAGGACATCGCTGAGCTGCTCGTAATCGAGGTTTACGTTATCGACATTGTATTGGTTAAGGCGTGTCATGGTCTCTGTGAGTGCGGTCATACTGTGCTCTTCTTCTCCAAGCGGCGGAAAGGCTTGAATCAGCGGCTGACCGCCTTCCCAACCTATCTTGATCGGCTGATTGATGATGTTGACTTGGGTGCCGGGTGGAATGCGGTCAAATATAGATTCGATGTCTTTGGGTAACATGCGGATACAACCTCGGCTTGCGCGCATGCCAATGCCATCGGGCTGGTTGGTGCCGTGAATCAAATAGCCATCGAAGCCTAGGATGATGGCATGGTCTCCTAGCGGGTTATCGGGGCCGGGCGGTACAACGCTTGGTGCGGTTTCGCCGCGTGCTTCCGCTTCACGTTTTACCGACTCAGGCGGGTACCATGCGGGGTTTTTAATGTTCATGGTGGTCTCGGTCACACCAAGGGGTGTATCAAACCCTTCGCGACCGATGCCGATAGGATAGGTCTCAACGCGCGGTGTCTCACCGGTTTTGACATCTGGGTAGTAGTAAAGCCGCAGCTCGGCGATATTGATGACGACCCCAGTACGCTCGACATTCGGCAGGATGAAGCGTCCTGGAATGGTTACTTCAGTACCCACTCCGGGCACCCAAATACTGACCTCTGGGTTAGCACGTACAATCTCCTGGTAGCCAAGGTTGTGACGTCTGGCAATATCAATCAGAGTATCCTCGTAATTCTTCACGATGAAGGTGTCAGCCTCTCCGATAATATTGCCTTCCTCAGGTAGCGGGTAATGCCCCTTGGGCCATTCCGTCTCCTGGGCAGTGGAAGGTTGTGCCGCCATGGCGACAGGGAGCCATGCCAGAAACGAAACCATCACACTCACGATGAAGCCGATCTGCATTGGCCATGGGAGGAATCTCTTAAGTATTGCTGCGTTCTTTGCCAAGAGCATCGCTAGGTTCCTTTTTCATCTAATGCGTCGTTTTTTGATCGAGATAAGTTCAGTTGTAACCCGAGCAGTGTCAGCACCGCAGCGAGTATCCAAGCGGGGCCACTACCGGTGCGTGTGAAAGGAGTTAGGCCCTGCATCGGGGTCACCTCGCCCGTTAAACTGGCCTGTTCAAACTGTGGGGCACGGGCTGTGACGTGACCTTGTGAATCGATGATGGCCGTCACGCCATTACTGGTAGCTCGAAGTAGGTGACGACCATTTTCTAAGGCACGTAGACGCGCCATTTGAAGATGTTGGTGTGGGCCAATGGAGCGCCCAAACCACGTATCGTTGGAAACCGTTAATAGCAGCTCGGCATTACGCGCCTGTTGGGCGACATGGTCGGCAAAAATGATTTCGTAACAAATGGCATTGCCAATGGTGGCTCCAGCCACGTGTAACGGAGCCTGTTCGCCTGACCCTGGGGTCAGGCGAGGTACTGGCAAGTCGAAAAAAGCAAGGGTGCCAGCGAGGAGACTTTGGAATGGCAAATACTCGCCAAAGGGCACCAAGTGCGCCTTCTGGTATTCGCCCTGCACATCATTTAGCCCTATGACGCTGTTATAAGAGCGCCCTTCACTGTCGCGTTGCAAAATGCCGGTCAACAAGGCGGTGTCAGGCCCCAGGTCGGACGCTACTTGCTCAAGTATTTGCTGTGCTTCCTGCTCAAGCATGGGAAGGGCTGCCTCAGGCCAAACGATGAGATCGATATCCCTTGCTTGCTCCCGTGTCATCGTCGTGTAGATACTGATCGCTTCGCGCTGCCCTTGGGCAGTCCACTTAATGCGCTGGTCAAGATTCCCTTGCAGCAATGCCACCCGGATGGGCTTGCCAGCCGGGGTTGTCCATTGGGCGGGCAATAGGAATGGAACGATCCACAAGGCGGCCATTGGGACAAGGAAACTCCAGCGGCGACGCAGTACCTCTACCCCTAACGTACCTGTCAGCGCGGTCATGAGTGACAGCAAGTACACACCACCAACGGGCGCCCATGGGGCTAGTGGAGAATCAATCTGAGAGGTGCCCAGCAATAACCAGGGAAAGCCGGTGAGCATCCAAGTGCGTAGCCATTCGCTCACCACCCACATACCGGCAAAGCTAAGAAAGGCGAACCGTGGCCCCGTGATGCGTCGATAGAGCCCAAAGGGGACTGCAAAGAAGAGCGCCAGGACGCTGACAAAAAGAGTGGTGAGGAGCATCGCCACCAAGGCCCCGGTGCCACTGAAATCGTGAATAGCAACGAAGACCCACGACGTGCCTGAACCGAACAGGCCTACCCCATAGCACCACCCACGCAGGGTGGCCATGGCGGGCGTTAGCGACGCTATTCTCCAATAGACCAGTGCCACGCTCACTGGGCCAAGCCACCATAGGGAAAAGGGGGCGGCACTCAAGGTGGTCAGCACCCCAGCGGCGAGCGCTACAACGCAATCGACTATTGGTGAGGAGCGCCCAGCAAAAAGCGTATATTCTTTATCTTTATCGACCACATCCATAGCGTTACTCAGAGCGCTTAAAAGCAGGACTTTCACGCCATAACGCCACCGCGAACATCAATACACCGGCAAATAGCGCGATATCGGCCATGTTAAAGGCGGGCCAATGCCATTCGCCCCAGTAAATGTCCAGATAGTCGACGACGTACCCTCGCGCTAAGCGATCAACAGTATTACCGAGCGCGCCGCCAAGAATCAGGCTGTACGCACAGGCCTCCAAGCGCGACAGGGGTTTGCATAGCTGCACAACCAATACGACGACCACCACCAACGCTAAACCAAGAAAGAGGTAGCGCTGCCAACCCCCTGCTTCTGCGAGAAAGCTGAAAGCGGCTCCTGTGTTCCCGGTATAAACCCAGTTAAAAAACGGCGTTAGCGGAATGACTTGGCCAAACGACATCTGGGCATGCACAATTTCCTTGACCAGTTGATCGGCTAGAGCCATCACGCAAGCTAATGTGAACCATGGCCAGCGACGTGAAGGGCTATCGTTTGGCGCTGTTCTCATGACGTTGTTTTTCCTTGTGACAGGCCTGTCATTGCGGTACTGGGCGAAAAGCGGTAACCCAGCAGTCGCATGGCGTTCAACGTCACCAGGACGGTAGCACCGGTATCGGCCATCACCGCAATCCACATGCCGGTAATACCCAGCGCCGTTGTAACTAGGAAAATGGCTTTTAAGCCAAGGGCGAGAACAACGTTGGTTTTCACATTGCGCAGCGTGGCACGAGAGAGGTCTATCAGCTCAGCGATGCCGGTAACGCGGTTCTTGAGCAAGGCTGCATCGGCGGTTTCCAACGCCACATCCGTGCCACCCCCCATCGCGATACCCACATCTGCTGCCGCGAGTGCCGGTGCATCGTTGATGCCATCACCTACTTTACCGATGGGGCCACGGCCTGCCGCTTGCCAGTCTCGAACATACGCTGCCTTGTCTTCAGGCATTAGTTCGCCGTACGCTTCAATGCCTAAGCGACCCCCCGTGGCAGCGACGGTGCGGGCATTATCACCGCTGAGCATGACCGCCTGTACGCCTAAACGGGATAGCGCCGCTAGGCCTTCAATGGCATCTTCGCGTGGCTCATCGCGAACCGCGATCAAGCCCAGTAAACGCTCGCCTTCGACGAGGAGAGCGAGGCTCTTACCGGCTTCTTCTAACGCGACAATTCGAGCACTGAGACTTTCCTCAAGGATGACTTTCTCGTGAAGGTGACGAGGCGTCATTAAGCTCAGCTCGCGACCCTCCACCTGGCCGGAAACACCGCGCCCCGCCAGAGCGCGGCTGCCAGTGACGGTGGGGAGGTTGATGCCCGACTGTCTGGCATGCTCAACGATAGCCGTGGCGATAGGGTGACTGGAATCCCGCTCTATTGCGGCGGCGAGCCGCAATACGCTGTTATCGTCTTCCTCAGCAATCCAAGACTCCACATCTGTGACTCTTGGGGTACCCGCAGTGAGGGTGCCCGTTTTATCTAATGCCACCAAGCGAAGCTTACCTAACTGTTCAAGAACGGCTCCCCCTTTGATCAGTAGTCCGCGCCGAGCGCCCGCCGAGAGACCTGCGGCGATGGCGGCTGGGGTAGAAATGACCAACGCGCAGGGGCATGCGATTAACAGCAATGCTAACGCACGGTAAATCGACTCCGACCATGCCATGGTCGATACCAGCGGTGGCACTATCGCCATCAGTAGGGCGAGTAAGACGACGGCGGGCATATAGTAATACGCAAAACGATCAATAAAGCGTGCTATCGGTGCCTTGGCGGCCTGTGCTTCTTCAACCAGACGAATAACGCGAGCGATCGTATTGTCATCAGCGCCTCGTGTTACCTCCACCTCCAGGGCGGCATCAAGATTCACTGTGCCAGCAAAAATGTCATCACCAGGCGCTCGCGAACGGGGTATGGACTCGCCGTTTACCGGCGACTCGTCAATGTCGGAGGTGCCCACCAGGATGCGTCCATCGCAGGGTACGCGATCACCGGGCCGCACCAGCACACGCTGCCCGGGTTTAAGTGACTCCGCCGAGACGTCACGCAGCTGGCCATTGTCCATCAGCCTCGCCGTTGAGGGTGTTAAATTTGCCAAGGCTGAGATACTGCGGCGCGCTCGTGAAGCAGCTACCCCTTCGAGTAGCTCACCTACGGCGAACAAGAACACGACCATCGCAGCTTCAGCGGCAGCATTGATGGCCAATGCGCCAAGCGCAGCGATGCACATCAGCATCTCGATGGTAAAGGGATTGCGCATTTTGAGGGCGCCCCAGGCACTCTGCGCAATGGGTATTAAGCCGACTAGCGTGGCCAAAATGAAAGGCATATTACCCAGCGCAGGCCATGCTAAACGAAGCGCGAAGGCCACTATCAGCAGATTTCCTGTGATAATGACCAAGCGCCCTTTAGCGGTTTGCCACCAAGAGGATGAAGCACCAGATGCGCGTGTTTGGCCATCATGGGAAGCCACTTGATAGCCTAGTTCGTTCAGGATGCCCTCAATGGTCTTTCGCGAGGGGGCCCCGTGATCGTGGTGGTGAATCTTCACTGATCCCGTGACCGAGCTTGCCGTGACTTCCTCAATGCCTTCCAGTCGCTCTAGCGCCGATACAACCTTGCGCTCACAACCGCCGCAGTCCATGCCTTCAACACGCAGCGTCAAGGTGGTAGGCGCTGTTGTCGGCGTTGATGTTTTCATGGTGCCTCTCCTGCCAATGGGCTATGGTTTTTAAGTGTAAACCTTGTAGCAACTACAGCTTCAAGCCCTGCCTAAGGAGTTTTACCATGTCGATGATCGGCCAAAGTATCAGCATTGGTGAGTTAGCACGACGAGCCGATTGCAAACCTGAAACGGTTCGCTATTACGAGCGTATTGGGCTGTTGCGCGATGCGACACGAACCGGTGGGGGGCAGCGCCGCTATGGAGACGACGCTGTGCGGCGCTTGACCTTTATTCGTCATGCCCGAGACTTTGGCTTTTCGGTGGAGTCAGTGCGAGAGCTTTTGGCCATGTCAGATCAACCTGATATGCCTTGCCAAGAAGTCGATGCCATCGCCACGCATCACCTAAAGAAAGTGGAGTCCCGCCTTCAACGACTGTCCATACTGCGTGAGGAGCTTCAACGGATGGTCACGCAGTGTGCCGGTGGTAAAGTGGAAAGCTGCCGAATCATTGAGGTCATCAGTGATCATCAGCTCTGTATCACTGAAAAATCGCACGGAGGGGCTCACGACTTAGGTTAGCACTAACGCTACGCCCCACGCCCAATGGTTAGCCCAGCGAAACATCCAAAAACAGCATGAGTACCAATCCGATAGAGAGGCCCAGCGTGGCCTTTTTTTGGTGCCCGCTTCGATGAGTTTCGGGAATAATCTCATGACTGATCACATACAACATCGCCCCCGCTGCAAAGGCCAACCCCCAGGGCAGTAGCGCTTGTGACATGCTGATGACTCCAGCGCCTAATAAGCCACCCAACGGCTCAACAAGCCCCGTAAGGGCGGCAATCGTCCATGACCGCCAACGTGAATAGCCCACGCCTAGCAGTGATACTGCTACGGCCAGTCCTTCTGGGGCATTCTGAAGTCCAATGCCAATCGCTAGTGGAATGCCTCCTTCGCTTCCCCCTGCGCCGAAGGCCACGCCAACGGCCAGCCCTTCTGGCAGGTTGTGTATCGTAATGGCAATAATAAACAACCAGATACGACGTAGTGAGGCAGCCTCTGGCCCTTCTCGCCCCTGTTCGAAGTGCTCATGAGGTAAGAGTTCGTTCAGTAGTGCGACCATTCCAATCCCTAGCAAGATGGCCGCACAGGCAATGGCAGCAGGTACCACGCTACCTCCGTAACGCAGCTCCGAGGCTTCTAAGGAGGGTATGATCAGTGAGAAGAAAGAGGCCGCTAGCATGACGCCAGCGGCGAACCCCAACGCTAAATCGCGAACACCACGATTCGGTCTTTTGGTAAACAAGACAGGAAGCGCCCCGACAGCCGTCATCAAGCCCGCGGCAAGGCTTCCCAATACCCCCATGGTGACGAGAGAAACCTCTTCCATACCGATTACCTGTCTTGTGGTAGATGAGTGATCACAGCGCTAGGATTCCATAACGAGGCAAGCACACGTTCACGTTACTAACAATCCATGCAACGTTGCTAAGCACGGGTGGTTACGGCTCGTTAAACGAGATCAAGTCATAAATGGACGCCGTGCCGATAGCTTGTTCCAAGCGATCTCTTGCCTCGTAAAGTGACGCTTGATATTCACCTTGAGTCGGCTGCTCACCCAACATGATGCGTTGACCTTGACCAAGGGGATCAACAGGCTGGTTATTGACTCTCACTTCGTAATGCAGGTTGGGGCCCGTGGCGACCCCGGAGGAACCTACCTCTCCGAGCGACTCTCCCGCATTGACTAAATCCCCAACCACTAGCTGTGGGGAGAATCGGCTAAGGTGTGTGTAGCGACTAATGGCCCCTGTGTCGTGCTCCACCTCGATCACCTGCCCATATCCCCCTTGGCGACCCATAAAGAATACGCGCCCAGGTGCGGTGGCAATGACCGGCGTTCCTGTCGGCGCAGCCAAGTCAATTCCATTATGAGGACGCATCCCTCCATACACAGGATGTCGCCGATTCCCAAAGCGAGACGTTAAGCGGGCACTAAGCACGGGCAACCGCAACGTGCCTAGCAGTGTGTCGCTTTTGAAAAGAGCTACGTCCCCCTTTTGGGTGACCGGCCATATGACCTCCAAGGGCTCTGCCTGATCAGGCAGAGCGGCATAACTGAGGCGTGGTGGCCCAACACGGGCGCCGTCCTGGCGTCGATCTTCCTCCCACACTAATTGAATACGTTCACTGCCAGAAAACTCCAGCGGCGCTGCTATAAACTCGCTGAGCAGTGTTTCCAGTTTAGTGGCGAAACGCGTTGGGACACCTTCTGCTGCCAAGGCCTCGTAGAGAGTGGTATTAATGACGACATCACGCCCAAAGGTTAGGGTATCAACGCTATCGAGCGGTAATGTGCCTTCTTGCTCGCTAGCCGCCTGTAACTTGACAGGGCTAAGTTCAGACGGAGGCAATGACAGATGCGTTTGCCAATTGGCTTCGGCTAGCAAGGGGTAAAAGCCCACCAAGCCTAGTAACCACCAGCGCTGCATCACTGGCCATCCTCTTCCCCAGAGATCTCCGCTACTTCACTCTCGACGGCATCAATCAGCTCTTGCATACCAAAGGGGTCTAAAGGCTCGCCATTGACAAAAAAGGTAGGTGTTTGGCGAATCTGATTGGCTCTGACATCCGCCATGTCTTGGTCAATCACCGCCTGCACCTCAGCAGAAGTCAGTTGCTCTTCGGCAGCCGCTAAATCAAGGCCTCCTTGGCTCGCGATATCGAGGATAGCGGATTCATCAAAACTGCCATGTGAAGCCCATTGATCCTGGCGAGCCAGCAGCCTCTCCAGTACCGGTTCAAAGACGCCCTGACGACGAGCAACTTCTAATACCCGAATGGCCTTGTCCGATACGTCGCCGTGGAAAGGAGTGTAGCGCACGATGAGCCGCACTTTTTCTGGGTAGGTTTCCAGAATACTTTTTGTCAGGGGATAGAAAGCACGGCAGGCTTCGCAAGCCGGATCGAAGAATTCCACAATCGTCACCGGCGCGTCTTCTCGTCCCAAGATGGGGGAGTGTGAACGCACCAAGGAGTCCTCGGCCTGGACACCGCTCTCTTTTGCTGCCTGAGCTTGCATGTCTAAGAGGGCAGGCTTCGATACGGCGACGATCGCAGCGGTCAGCATTAACGTACCGGCCAATATAAAAGACGCTTTTTTGAACATGTTTCTCTCTCTGTCTCAACGATGGGGTGGAAAAGTAGGGTTGAAAAATAAGCCAATCGCTATGGGAGTAAGCTGCTCGCTATCTACCTGAGCTGGGAGCCGGCCTCGGTCTGTCACTCATGCCCATATAGATTGGCATTTTGATGCGCGTGGTCACTATGCTCAAACTCTAGGCTGGAATGAGCAATACTGAAGCGCATTTATAAGCTGCTCCTTGATCTCTGCTTTGACGGATTCAAGCTGCTGCCAGCCGGTTTCTGTCAGAACCACGTGGCAGTCAAGGGCTGCCATGTTTTCCTGCATCTGCCATAGATGCACATGGTGAATATCCTGGACTCCCTCGATATCTCGTACGGTCTCAACGACTGCCTGCCCGTCAATGTCCGGGGGAGATCCCAGCATTAGCGTACGGATAGGGCCGCCAATTTCAGAGAAGGCTAGGTAAAGAATATATAGCGCAATCCCTATCGTGATCGCGGGGTCTACCCAGCGCATGTCGTACAGTAAAATAAGCGAACCACCGATAATCACGGCGATGGAGGCAAACGCATCCGATAAGTTATGCAGAAAAAGGGCGCGGATATTGACACTCTCTTTTTGCATTGACCACGTGAGCATGGCGGTAAGGGCATCGACGACGAGCGCGACGCCACCAATAATCACGATCGTCCATCCCTCTATCTCAGGGGGATCGACCATCCGCATAGCGCCTTCGTAAATCAGGTAGACACCGACAATAATGAGGGTGGTGTAATTGATGAGTGCTGCCACTATCTCGATGCGGCCATAGCCAAAGGTCATATGCACATCGGCAGGCCGTCTGGCGATTTTACGAGCAGCAAAGGCAATGACTAATGCTGCCATGTCAGAAAAGTTATGTAACGCATCAGCGATCAGCGATAGGCTCCCCGCCATAATGCCACCGACGATTTGAGCGATGGTTAAGAGCCCATTGGCCCAAATGGAGATGCTGACGCGCCGGTCGCCAGAGGCAGGATCAATGTGGGGATGATCATGATGATGTCCCATCTGTTACCTTCTCTCGAATTATCTGTTCTTGGTACTATAAAACCTCTAGCAACTAAAGCTTCAACCCTTGAGCATTATCTATTTGCATCGCTGGATTGGGAAGCACGTCCCTAGCTACCAAGCGAGCCATGGCGCGCTGGGCCGAAGGTGATCATGTTTTAGGTGCGGGGCTCAATCCACTTCAACCGGTAACGTCTAATCCACCATGGGTAGATTCATTTATTTTGTCGAGGCGCACCTTGTCTGGTTTGTAATCGTCGTCGCGGGGGGAGGCTTACTCTTTCCGGCCACCGGAATAATGCTTAAGTTCGCGATTGGGCCATTACTGGCATTACTGATGTTGATTATCAGCCTCACATTCGATGCGCATGCAGTGCGCATCGTGTTCCGAAAGCCGTCACGGCAGTTGTTGGCATTGGGGCTGGTCTATGGGCCTATGTCGATTGCCGGGTGGCTAACGGGCCGTCTATTTTTTGGAAGCGGCCCGCTGGCTGCTGGCCAAACCTTGCTCGGCACGCTGCCGACAGATGTGTCCTCTCCTCTTTTGGTACTGATGGCAAAAGGCAATGTGGCGCTTGCCGCTGTTTTCAACGCAGTCAACACCGCGTTATGTCCGTTTATTGTTCCCTTCCTGTTTTTATGGCTCACCGGCCTTCAGTTAGACGTGCCGCTTGGATCAATTATTCTTGAATTAACACTAATCGTGCTTCTTCCTACCGTGATTGGGGTCAGCTTGCGTACAAAGTTCTCGGCTTTCTTTGCACGGCATGATTCAGCGTATGCAGGGATAGGGTCGATTCTGTATCTGCTGATCCTACTCGCCGTGGTCGGGCCGAATGCCACCACGATCATTGGCTATGGCTGGTATGCGTTTGTGATTGCGGGCGCGGCCCTGTGCCTCAATTTGATTGGGTACCTGGTAGGTATGTCCTCACGGTTACTCACCTCTGATCGCAAAGAGGTGATTACCTATCTTTTCACGGTCAGTAAAAAGGAATTCAGCATCGCTGCAGCGTTTGTCGCTGTTTCCGGCTTGCCATCAGAGATCGCGATTCCAGCCGCTTTTTTTGCCGTGATTCAAATGATCACTTCGCCCATCGCAGCGAAGATCCTCGCCCGCCACTGAAGGGATGGCCGTATCGGCTCTTCGTCAGAAGAGCAACCTGCACACGGGGTGTACAGGTTGCTCTTAGCGACAAAACAGACACCGCTACTCATAAAGGTGGCAAATAGTACCTATGCTAAGTCACTGCGACCAATACTGACCTTGCTAAAAGCATTTAACACAGAGGCTTCGCAGGGTATCTGTTCCTTTTTGGATTTAGGGTGCTTGAACGTATCGGCGAATCCTGGGCAGTGACCAACTAGTTTTTGGACAACACCTTCTACGTGCCGCACGTTAGACAGCACTTGGCGTAACCACTGCTCGAAGCTGCCTTGGTGGCTCAGCGTGAAGACTAAACCTTTATAGGAAGGAGGCTTGGATGCCTCCTCGCTACCGCCAGCTCTGGGTTTTGGAGGGCGTCGTTGGATCTCCATGAGATAGAGCGTTTGATCTAACACATGCACCCGAACGACGAGCACCCCGCGAGGTACCTTGGTCTGAGTATCAATGTAAACCCAATTAGCGACTGACGTTTCCACCTCCTCGTCTATTTCGAAAGGTTCGAGGCTGATCAACCGAGGGTCGGGGGAAGTGCTAAAGCCGTCTTCAAAGGTAAACCAGCTAACGCCACGAATCGTTTCGGGATAGGCCGATTGCAAATAGAGAAGCGCATTCCACATATCACGTAGAAAGCCCTGTGATTCCAGTGTAATAGGAGCATGAATAGAGGCCTGTCCGACCCCTTTTCCTGATCCATGCGGCTCCCCAGTGGAGAAAATAGTTTCGTCACCCGGAACGGGGACGCCTCGTGTATCGGGCACATTTTTTCGAGTATATCGTTTATCCAAGACGGCGCGAGGCTTACCTAAAATAACGAATTCGTCCTCAGGAAGGTCTAGCCAAGAAGAGCCATGGTCGGGCTCTTCATCATCCGTCAGGTCAATGACATCGGGGATGTCTTGAAGCTGATGATAGGGAAATTGAGTGGGAGCATCATCGCCATCGGTGGCTGGTACTGTCGTTGACTTCTCTCTTTCGCGGTGGATCGTGGCACCATCGGGCTGCGTACAGCCTAATATCTGCAAGCCTAGGAATGTGTTGCCACCATCAATTGGAACGCCAGAAACAGAGATTTCCCCGCTGCCTTGAAACCATGGGGTGGCTTTTAAAAGCATCTCATCTGGCGTGGAGCTGGTTTCAAATTGTGAATATATATATTTTGCAGCGCGCTTGGCATACGGATCGTACAACATATGCGCGAGCAAAATGGCATCGTGTTTATGAACATGATAGGTAAATTTGACAGGCCACGTACCTGGGGATGCAGGCGCATCAAGCGGTCGATAAAGACGTTTTTTGACTTCTTCCCAAGGGTAAGTGGCGAGCACTCGCTTGATTTCAGAAGATCGGCCGTAAACGCGAATAAAAAATTCTGTGCAAGGGATGAGCAAGTGTTTGCCATCTGGAAGGTCAAATTCAATCAGGTATGTTTTGTGCTGATTTTTCTGGGGTAAGTAGTTCGAGTCATGAAAAGCGGTATAGAGGCTTCGTCCTGATTGTCGTAAATCATCTAAGGTGACAATTCGCCAGCCGCCTGGAGAAAAAGAAACGGAGAATTTTCTTTCCTCGTAGGCAATACGCGAGCTACTCACGCCCTTTTCCCATACTGACCCTATTCTCAATAGCCCAAGATGCGTTAAGACAGTCTCACGTCTCATCACGCCTCCTAAGTTATTTTCATGGTCGATGGTTCTTAAGAAGATATGGATTTTAGGGACGCTTCGTAAGCGATTGTTCTTAAATATAGGCCCGTACCACCAAACGACCAAGCGCTCTGCCTCGTTTTTTAGGGTGCCATCATGGAAGCTAAAGGTTCTGGATTGTTTAAGAGAAACGGTCACAAAGGCGCACTCTATGTAAACTCAACATAGAGATTGTCGCAGCAATTATTGTTTAGTCGCAACAATTGTTGGAAATGACACTGCTTGCGGCCTATCAGGACCGAGCGCCGGAGTTGGTGCGGCACGCGCAACGTCAGAAGCGACACCGCCGGCTGATATTCCCGTTCTATAGCCTGCAGCGGGGCTGGCAACGGCTGTTTGCTCAAGGCCGAAGTGTTTTCTATCCCCTCTGGAGAAGAGCGCCAGACGCCGAGGCACGAATACCAGACTTGTTCACCTCCTCAGGAGGACTATGCCGATGACACGCCGGAAAATGGGGAGACCCTAGACCTTAGGCCTCTTGACCTCTGTGCTGCCCCAAGGTTTTAGACTTTTAATCTATCGTGACGATAGCATCCTGCCTGACAGAGGCAGGCAAAGCCAATCAGCCATTGAGGAGCACACTGATGTCCAACGTTTGCCAAAGTGTCACCCAGAGCCTTCTACCCGCCATGCGCAGGCCGTACTGGGTAGGTGCCATGATGCTCGCAGGGGCGCTGATCGCGCCGCTCAGCCATGCGCATCATCACTCATCAGACAGCGACGCCCATGGGCAGGCCGCATCACCTTCAGAGAATCCGGCCGTCGCCGCTTTTCAGGCGGCCAATGACCGTATGCATGAAGATATGAACATGGCCTTCAGCGGAGATCCCGACGTGGACTTTGCCAAGGGCATGATTCCGCACCATGAAGGCGCCATTGCGATGGCCGAGATCGTGCTCGAATATGGCGATGACCCAGAGATTCGCCAGCTCGCCGAGGAGATTATCGCGGCTCAAGAGAGTGAAATTGCGTTTCTGCGCGAGTGGCTCGAGCGTCAGGAACATTAACGTCACCTTGCCCGCATAATCCGCTACGCACCGGCCGCAACAGTGATATTCTGCCCGCCTCTTCAGGGTCGCATCAAAGGAGCGCCGCGTGTCGGGGGTAATTTACGGGTTGGATTTGGCGGGTGTGATCGTGTTTGCCCTGTCGGGAGTCATTTTGGCCTGCCGTTCGCGGATGGACCCGTTTGGCATGCTGGTGCTGGCGGCGGTGACCGGGATTGGCGGCGGCACCTTGAGGGATCTGGTGCTGGGTGTCCGGCCGGTGTTCTGGGTCACCGACCCCACGTATCTGTGGGTCATCCTCGCCACGGTGGGCGTGTCGTTGGTGGGATTTCACTATATCCATCGTCTATCTCGGGGGTTTTTACCCATCGCCGATGCCTTCGGCCTGGCGCTGTTTACCGTGATCGGTACCCACAAGGCGTTGCTGCTGGGCACGTCGGGGGTGGTGGCGGTACTCATGGGCATGATGACCGGTGTGGCGGGAGGCATGATTCGTGACGTGTTGGCTCAGCGGGTGCCCATGGTGCTGCGCGAAGAGATCTATGCCACCGCCGCCATGGCGGGTGGAATCGTCTATGTGGTGCTCCAATCCTTGCAGGCACCGCTGACGCTTGCCATTGCGGCTGCCTTGAGTGCCACCCTGGGGCTGCGCTTGGCGGCGATTCACTGGCACCTGGCGCTGCCGGTGTTTGCCTGGGTGACCGTGCCGCCCAAACACGACGAAGCCGACGACACGACAGAGCCACACACCACCTCGCTCTCGACGCCCCAGAAGGCCAAGGAGCGGGTGCGCATGATTCGCCGCGAGCGTCGTCGTCGCTAAGCGCCTGCCGGTACTTATGGGCGTTGGGTGGCGCGCCATTGATCGAACCAGCGCCGAGGCTGAATGACGCGCAGGGTTGGCTCGCTCTCCACCAGCTCGACGCCGATACCCAGCGCCCCCAGGCGGGCATACAGCGCGCCATTGGCCTGCTGATTGTCCAGGGTGATGTCCGACAGTAGTAACAGGGGGCCACCTGTCAGCGCCAGGTTGGCCAGTCGGATCTGTTCGTCGTCGATGTTCAGTTCAGCGCTGCCCTCGATGGGTTGCACGTCGAGCAGCCGACCCAGCCAGTCGCGCTCTCGGGCGCGGGCTAAAAAAAGCCGCGCCAACAAGCCGGAGTCGCGCATCCCCAAGCGCAGCTGGCTGGTCAGCTGCAGCGGGTCGCCCCACACCAACCGTGCCTGCTGCAGGTCGAGCTGCACCCACCAGCCCGCATCCTGAGTCCCTTCCTCGCTTTGGCGGAACATGTTTTCCAGCCGCACATAGGAGTCGCTGGCGGTGAAGCGGCGAGCATCGAGATCGCCGTCGGTGAGCCTTAGCTGCATTGCGATATCCCCGCGTAGCCGCTGGTCCAGCAGGGCCAGCTCGGTCTCGAAGGCGCGCAGGGTAATCTCCCCTTGTGCCTGGAGCCCTTCCAGCAGCCATTCGCTGCTCAGGCTGGCGTGGCCGGAGAGCAGCTCCACCCCGGCATCGTCAGGAAGAAAACGGTTGTAGCGGGTCATGTCCGGCACTTCGGTGATGGGCAGCACGATGCGGGTCACGAAGTGCTCTGGGGCGGCGGCTTCCAGCACCTCACTGAAGCGGTCTGTCTGCGTGGTCAGCGCCAGGTGGCGGCCTTGAAGATGGGGGCGATCGTCGTCCTGATGGCTCAGGGCAAACTGGGGAATGCCGAGTGAAAGCCGGGCCTGTTCGGGGCTGTCCAGCTGCGCGGTCAGCTCTCCACGCCCTGTGGCGAGATAGTCCAGAAAGGTCACGGCCAGCTCATTGGCGTTGACCCTCAGGCGTGTGGGGGCCTGGAGCTGGTCGTCCTGAAATGCCCCCTGCAAGAAGAGCTGGCCTTCGCCCGAGAGGCTGATGCCATGAGCATCTGGTAAAAAAGCGTTGAGAAAACTGAGCCGTTGAACGCTGCCGTCGACGCTGAACTGCCCGCTGGGCACGCCTGCCCGGCGCTGAAACTGCCCGTCGCGAAGCACGATGATGCTCTCCAGCGGCTCCTCCAGGGCGTGCTCGTCGGCCACCTGCCAGCGCAGCCGTGAGCCGCTGATATCCAGCGCCGTGCCGTCCAGCGCGGCCTGGCGTATCGTCAGCTGCAACTGCGCGTTGCTGACTAGGGTGCCGCGCTGATCGCCCCGCTGCCAGCCGGTGGTCAGCTGATTGCCCGCCAGGTGCAGCTCACCCTGCATGGCCTGTGTGTCGAACTCCAGTTGTCCCCGGCTGGTGGCGCTGCCGCGCTGTAGTGTCAACGGGGCGGGAGAGGGCAGCAGGCCTGCCAGGTAGGGTTGCAGTACGCCCAGATCGGGGAGCGTGGCTTCTGCCCAGCTCAGCCGTGCCGTGGCCTGCTGCCTGGCCTGTTCGGGGTCGAGGGGGCTGGTGGCGTCCAGGGTCAGCTGCGCGTTGGCCATCAGTTGGCGCGTCTGGTGATACAGCTCGGCATCACGCAGTGCCAGCGTGGCGTGCAGCTGCTCATCTTCGTTCAATTGCGCGTTCAAGGTGCCTCGGCCCTGGGTGGTGAAGTCCAACAGCGCTGCACCCAGCGCTGGGGCCTCGATGGCCAGCTCGGCCTGGTAGGGGCGTGCGTCGCGCAGGGCAAGCTGGGCATCGATACTCCCCTCGCCAGTGAGCCTGATGCCCTGGCCTTCCAGCGCGGTGGCCAGGTAGCGGTCCAGCATGTCCAGCCTAGTGACCTGGCCAGAGAGGGCCAGCGTGGCATGGGTAGGGAGCGCCAGCTGGTCCAGGCGCTGGTTGGGAAGCTCGGTGGCCAGGGTCAGTTGGGTATCGGTGGCATAGGGGCGGGTGTCGGAAGGTGTGGCTTCTGCCAGCGTCACCTGTGCCAGACGGGTGGAAAAGCGCAGTTGCTGCTCTTCCACCGCAAGACGTACCTGGCCTTCGCCGGTGGCGGTGTGGCGTGGGGGCGAGGCATCTGCGAGCAGCCAGCGGCGTGCTTCATCGCGGCGCGCCAGGCGCTGCTCATCCAGCGCAAGCTCCAGGACGGGCGCGGTCAGTACCAGCTCGCTGTCGGGCTGTAGTTCGCCTGCCACCAGCGCAAGGTCACCCTGCAGCTCACCGCGGCCCGCCAGGCTGAGCCACGGCAACGCTTCCAGATAGGGCATGAACACGTCCCAGGCATCGGCCTGGGCGGTCAGCGACAGCCGCGCATCCAGGGCGCTCAAGAGCGCTTCTTCGAGGGCCTCCCCCCGTAACGCCTGGGTAGCGGTCTCGGCCAGCGACGCCGTACTGCGCAGGTCGATCTGCTGGATCAAGGTGGTCTGATCACTGAGCCGCACCAGGCTGCCCTGGGTAATGTCCAGCGAGACATGCGGCAAGGCCAGCCGATCCTGACTAAGCTGGGTATCCATGACCTGCAGCTGGCCTTCGGCCTCCAGCGCCAGATCGCCAACCGTCAGGCGGCGAATGCCGTCGGCATTCAGGGCGTGAAGGTAGAGTTCGCCACGCAGCAGGGCCAGTAGCGAGAGCGACAAGGTGGCCCGTTCGGCTTCTACCGAGAGGGGCAGGGCGGCATCGTCCCGGGCCAAGTAGAGGTTTTCGACTTCCCAGCGGCCGGGGTGCAGGCTCTGGGCACTCGACCAGCGCACCTCTACGCCGTCGATGGTGGAGATCTGGCGCGGCAACCACTGGCTATTGAGCAGCCAGTAGCTGCCCGCCAGCCACACTAGAGCAACCAGGATCACGGCCACCAAGGCATAGATCAAGGGGGGACAGCGGCGCGGCGTGGGGGGCGTCTCGTTGGTCATACAAGCATCCTGGCAGATGACTCCTGTTGGCGCGTGTTTTATGGCATTATGCGCGACGTAGGGCAGTTATGGGTTTTCGATTTCAACGCTAGGCAGGCAGCAAAGCCATGTTCAAGGATTTTTACGCGCAGCGCGGAGAGTACGTGGTGATCTCCGCCGAGCAGGCCAGTCGCTTCGCCAAGGGCGTGGCCGGCGATTACAACCCGATTCACAACCCGGACGCACGGCGTTTCTGTGTGCCCGGCGACTTGTTGTTCACGCTGGTACTGGTGAAGTTCGGGCTGTCGCGACAAATGGAATTTCGCTTCACCAATATGGTAGGCGCTGATACACCGCTCAAGTTTAGCGAAGCCGACAACGGCGATATCCATGTCTGCGACGAGAGCGGAAAGTGCTATTTGCAGGTGGTACGCCGAGGGGAAGTCACCCGTGACGAAGCGGCCGTGGAAGCCTTCGCGCGTTGCTACGTGGCCTTCTCGGGCAAGAATTTCCCGCACTATCTGAAGCCCTTGATGGAGCAGCACGGGGTGATGTTCAACCCCAAGCGCCCGCTGGTGATCTACGACAGCATGGGCTTCTGTCTGGACCGGCTGGATGCGCTGTCACCGGATCTCGCCTTGACCCAGTCGTCTCTCGAAGTCCAGGGCAAGCGTGCCGATGCGCTGCTGGAGTTCTCCATTCAGTCCTCTGGCCAGCCCGTGGGCGTGGGTTCCAAGAAGCTGGTGGTCAGCGGCCTGTGCAACTACGACGACAGCGAGATGGCGGCCATCGTGGCTGAGTTCTATCGTCTCAAGGCCGCTTACGAAGCCGCCTGAAGCGCGACGTCAAAGCCCCCATGGCGGTGTGACGCCATGGGAGCGCTGCTCTCAAGTTTCCGGTGGTTGCGTGGCCAGCTGTAGCGCCACGGTGGTAACGCGCTCCCCCAGAATCCCTTCGACACTCAGCGTCATGCCGTCCAGATGCAGCGTGTCGCCGACTGCCAGCGGCATGTCGAGTTGGCTGCGCAACAGCGTGTCCAGCGTCGTCTCTTCAGGCTCGTTCAAGATGAAACCGTAGGAGTGGCGCAGGTCGCCCAGCGTCGTGCTGCCCTTCAGTCGTAAAGGCTGGCCGGAAAAGTCGCTGCTGACCTTGTCCGGCGCGTCGGAAAAGACGCAGTCCACGAAAGGGCGCGTTTCCGGGCGCAGTACCACGAACAAGTGGTCGCCGGGGTGAAGCTCGGTGGAGCCGCGCGGCGGAATGACCTCCTTGCCACGGGTGATCATCGCCACCACGGTGGTGTCGGGCAGGGCCATCTGCGAAAGCCGCCGTCCTGCGGCGCGTGGCTGCTCGCTCAAGGTGTATTCGACGATGTCGGCATCCACCTCTTCCAGGGCGGTGATCTCCAGACTGGCGGCGGGTACAGCCGGTGGCTTCTCGGTCAGCCGCAGTTTGCGCGCGACAATCGGCAGGGTGGTGCCCTGAATCGAAGCCGAAATCAGCACCACGAAGAACACCACGTTGAAGATCAGTTCGGCCCCCTCGAGCCCGAACATCAGCGGGAAAATCGCCAGGATGATCGGCACCGAGCCGCGCAAGCCAACCCAGGACACCAGGCTGATCTCACGGGCGTTGAAGCCAAACAGTCTCAGAATCGGCGCCACGGCCAATGGGCGAGCCACCAGAATCAGCACGGCGGCAATCACCAGGCCTTCGAACCATACCTCCAGCAGAGAGAGCGGGTTGATCAGCAAACCCAGTACCACGAACATGACGATCTGGCTGAGCCAGGCGAGCCCGTCGTGGAACAGAAACGTACCGCGCTGGAAGGCAATGCGTCGGTTGCCGATGAAGACCCCAGTCAGGAAGATGGCCAGAAAACCGCTGCCACCCAGGTTGGCAGAGACGCCAAACGACAGGAAACCACAGGCAGCGACCAGCACCGGGTAGAGCCCTGACGCTGCCAGGTGGATACGGTTGATCAGTTTCACCGATAGCCAGCCGACGCCCAGGCCCACCAGCGCGCCGACCCCCATCTGCACCACGAACAGCTGCAGCAGCCCGATGCCAGGCTGCATGCCGTTGACCAGCACCTCGAGCAGGCCCACGGTCAGAAAGATCGCCATCGGGTCGTTGGAGGCGCTTTCGATCTCCAGCGTCGACTTCAAGCGCTTGTTGATGTGAATGCCCGCATTACGCAGCAGGGAAAAGACCGCTGCGGCATCCGTGGAACCCACGATGGCACCCAGCAGCATCCCTTCCAGTAACGGCAGGTCAAGAATGTAGGCCGCTGCCGCGCCGGTCAGCATGGCCGTGACCAGTACGCCCACGGTGGCCAGCAGCGACGCAGGCTTCCAGACGGCCTTGATCGACGACGTAGGGGTTTGCAAACCGCCATCGAACAAAATGATGGCCAGCGCCAGCGTGCCTAGCGTATGGGCACCCAGCGGGTTGTCGAAGGCAATGCCGCCAATGCCGCTTTCTCCCGCCAGCATGCCAATGACCAGAAACAGCACCAGTACCGGCAGGCCGATACGGGCAGAGAGCTTGCTTGATAAAATACCCACCAGCAGCAGGATGGCCGCCAGCAGAATGAGCTTGTCCACAGGAAACATGCGTTGTCCTTACAAGGGTCCCAACATGATCGGCAGGCGATGAGTGGAGCGCCTGCAGAGCTGAATATTGCAAAAAGGGAGTGACTGCCTAGGCAGCTTGCAGGGCAGGTGGGGCTCGGCCAGGGGGTAAGCTGTAACGTTGTGCTTGGCAAGCGGGCGTCAGGCCTGCGCTTGCCGTGTTGGAAAGTGACAGGTAGCCGGCCGCCAGAGGAAGTGCCTGAATGGCAAGTGGGTCATCGCCTTGGCCCAGTATGGCGAGCAGCGTCGCGTCATCGGACGCGAGCGCATGCAACTGGTGGCGAATACGCGGCAGCTCGGGCAGATACGCATAGTTGCGCTGCTCACCGTGGCCGACCCACTGGTGCTCGGTCGAGGCGACACCGCCGGTGACGTGGGGAGGCGCCAGGCCTGATGCGCCCAGACACAGCACGAACAGGCAGCACAGTCCCATCAGCCGAGTCAGGCGGCTGGTGGAAAACGGTGGCGTGCGGTGTACGGAGTGGGTCGGCATGGCATTGTCCTGATAAGAGCGCCTATCATCCTGTCTTTTGCGCCGGAGCGTCAAGCGGGATACCAAAAGCACGGGTGTTATCAACGAAGTAGCTGGGGTATTCTCAAGGCGCTAACGAAAATAACGCAAGACGCTGGTCTTGCCGCTGGGATCCCGAGAGGCTTTGCATGAAACGACTCAAAACGCTGACACTGGCCTGTGCGGCGGCTGCTTTGGCCGTCACTTCCCTGAGCGCCCAGGCGCGGGACTTTCGCTTGGGGCTGATCACGCCCGCCCAGCA
Organism: Halomonas sp. NyZ770; assembly: GCF_020616575.1. Classification (NCBI taxonomy): domain Bacteria; kingdom Pseudomonadati; phylum Pseudomonadota; class Gammaproteobacteria; order Oceanospirillales; family Halomonadaceae; genus Halomonas; species Halomonas sp. NyZ770. The sequence continues at coordinate 1,040,125 of NZ_CP085143.1, forward strand.
CCTCTGGTCGACGGAAGCCGAAGCCTTTGCGCAAACCGTGCACGAACGCTCGAACGGCGAGCACAGCATAAGCGTTTTTCCTGCCCAGCAGCTAGGCAATGAAGCGCAAATGGTGCAGCAGTTGCAGACCGGTGCCCTGGACATGGCATTTTTGACTATCGCCGAAATCTCCAACCGGATACCGGATTTTGGTGCACTGTATGCGCCCTATCTGGTGGATGACGTCAACCATGCCGCGCGCCTGCTGCGCTCCGAGGCGGCCGCCGAGCTGCTCGAGCTGATGCCGGAAGGCGTGGGCCTGGTAGGGCTGGGGTATGGCATGGTCGGTATGCGTCAAGTACTCAGCCGCAGCCCCATCGAGAGCGCCGCTGATTTTCGCGGCCAGCGCCTGCGCATCACGCCCTTCGAGCCAATCCGTGATTTCTACACGGCCACCGGCGCCGCGCCTGCGCCCATGCCGCTGCTGGAAGTCTACGATGCCCTGGCCAACGGTCAGGTCGATGCCATCGACATGGATTTCGATTCCATCCTGATCCTGAAATTTCATGAGCAGGCGCAAAACCTGCTGATCTCCAACCATATGATGTTCCCCATGGTCGGCGTGGTATCGGGGCGTGTGTGGCGTGAGCTGTCGGAACAGGATCGCGAGCTGTTCGAAACCGCCATGGCCGAGCATCTCGACAATGTGCTGAGCGGCTTCGAAGCCATGGACGCCGCCCAGGAAGAGGAAATTCGCGCCCTGGATATCAACATCGTGGAAGCGGATGCCGAGTTCTTTGCCGATGCCATCGCCCAGTGGGAGGGTATCTGGGCGCCCAAGGCTCCGATGCTGGAAACCCTGCGGGCGGAAGCTGACCGCTTGCGCGACGAGTAGCGCTGAACCAGAGGCTTTCGATGATCATGCTGCAGCGCCTCTCCCTCAGGCTTGCCCGTTACGAAGAGATGACCGCCGCTGCCTTGGCAGCGGCGGTCACGTGTCTCATCCTCGCCAACATTGCCTTTCGGGCGCTGGGCAATCCGCTTTACTGGGTCAGTGAACTGGCTATCTACGCCATGATCTGGATGACGTTCCTGATTGCCGGGGCGGTCTTGAAGCGCCGCCAGGGCATTGCCGTGACGCTGCTCAGCGATCTGTTGCCCTCCACGGGGCAGCGTGCCATTACCTTGGCGGTGGACGCCATGGTGCTGCTGTTTGCGCTGCTGTTGGCGTGGCTCTGCTGGCGCTGGTATCAACCCTGGGCGTTGGCCCAGGCCGGGTTCGATGTGCGTGCCTTCCAGGGCCAGACCTTCAATTTCATCTACGCCGAAAACACCTCCACGCTGGGCATCAAGAAATTCTGGGCGTGGCTGATCGTGCCCTGGTTTGCGCTGTCGCTCAGCCTGCACGGCGTGGCCAACCTGCTGCAATCCGTTCAGGGGCTGAGGGAACGCACATGACCGTTGTGGTATTTCTGATTCTGCTGCTGGGGGCGGTGCCGATTGCGCTGGTGCTGGCGCTCACGGCCATGTGGTATATCCAGGCATCCGGCAATGCGGTGCTGTTCGATTCGTACCCTCAGCAGCTGTTCAGCGCCATCGAGAGTTATGGACTGCTGGCCATTCCGCTGTTCATGCTGGCGGGCGAGCTGATGAACGAAGGCGGCCTGACCAAACGGCTGATCGCCCTGGCGCGGCTGCTGGTGGGCGGGTTTCGCGGTGGGCTGGCGTATATCAACCTGGTGGCCAACATGATGATGGCGGCGATCATTGGTTCTGCGGCGTCGCAAATCGCCATCATGTCGCGGGCCATGGTGCCCGCCATGGAGCAGGAGGGGTATGACAAGCCCTACAGCGCCGCGATTACCGCCGCCGGTGGTTTGTTATCGCCGATCATTCCGCCCTCGATGCTGTTCGTGCTGTTTGGCGTCATGGCGCAGGTGCCGATTGCCGAAATGTTCATTGCCGGACTGCTGCCCGGGCTGCTGTTAGGGGCCAGCTTTTTCGTGGTCATTGCGCTGGTGGGGCTGGTCCAGCAGTACCCCAAGGGAGAGTGGCCCAGTCGCCAGCAAGCGCTTCACGACGCGCTCTGGGGGCTGCCCGCGCTGCTGATTCCGGTGATCATCATTGGCGGCATTCTGCTGGGCATTGCGACGCCCACGGAGTCGGCTGCCCTGGCATCGCTGGCGGCCCTGCTGATGGGGCGCTGGGTGTATGGCGACCTGCGTCTGGGGCAGCTCCCGCAGGTGTTGGCACGTACGGCCATGAATGCAGGGCTGGTGATCATGCTGATTGCCGCCGCCGGGGTGTTTGGCTGGGTGGTGGTGTATGAGCGCTTGCCGCAGATGGCCGCCGCGTGGATTGCTGCGCTGACCAGTGATCCTTTCGTGTTCCTGCTGCTGGTGATTGCGGCGCTGCTGCTGGTGGGCATGATCCTCGATGGCATTGCTGCACTGATCCTGGTGGTGCCCATTCTGATGCCCATTGCGCAGAGTCAGTTTGCGATCAGCCCTTACCAGTTTGGCGTGGTGGTGTGCCTGACGCTGGTGATGGGGCTACTGACCCCGCCAGTGGGAGCGGGGCTGTTCATCGCCTCCTCCATGACCGGCGCGCCGCCGCTGAAAATTTTCCGCGCCTTGCTGCCTTTCCTGCTGGCCACGCTGTTCACACTGGTGCTGCTGGCCTGGCTGCCGTGGCTGACCAACGGACTGATTCAACGCTGAGCGGTTCTATCCCCTTGTCAGCAGGCCTTGACGATGTGCCCTGGTGAACGGATGCCAGGGCCCAGCGCAGGCCGGTCAGGCCGCGCTATGGTCGGTGAGCGGCATGACATCCACTTCCACTTCGAGTTGGTGCTCCCCACCGCCGTTCATGACGCCTTTGAGCGGGGCCACATCGGCGTAGTCGCGACCCCAGGCCAGCACCGGATGCTGTTCACCGGCCAGGGTGCCGTTGGTGGGGTCCAGGGCTAGCCAGCCCCAGTCGGGTATCCACACGGCCAGCCAGGCGTGGGAGGCATCGGCGCCAATCAGGCGGGGCTGGCCGGGGGGAGGCTGAGTTTCCAGATAGCCGCTGACATAGCGGGCAGGCAGGCCCACCGAGCGCAGCGCGCCAATGGCCAGGTGGGCAAAGTCCTGGCAGACGCCCCGTCGGTTGGCCAGTACGTCACTCAAGGGGGTGGCCAGGGTGGTGAAGCTGGGGTCGTATTCGAAGGTATCGTAGATGGTCTGGTTGAGGGCCATGGCGGCTTCCACCAGCGGGCGGCCGGGCGTGAAACAGCTGCGGGCAAAGTCGGCCAGCTCATCGTTGCGGCGAATGAATGGCGAATCCAGCCGATACAGCTGCATGTCGAAGCGGCTGTCCTGGCGCAGTTGCGCTGCCACGCTTTCCCAACTGGGCGAACTGGCAGGCAGCGGCTCCAGAGGTTGAGTGTTCAAAGGCGTGACGACCGTCACGTCCAGCGTCTGGTGCACCTCTTCCATGGCGAAGTAAAGTACCCGATTGCCAAACACGTCCCGCCGCTCTGCCTGTACGTGAGGCATAGGGCTGATGGCCAGCTCGGAGGCCCCGCACTGCTGGTGCTGCGTCTTGCGAGGCAGCACGCGCGCCTCGCTGTGGCACAGGGTCACGGGCGCGCTGTAGTGGTAGCGCGTGGTGTGCCGCAGGGTGTAATTCATTCGTCGGGCTCCATGCTGACAAGTTGGCGCGGTCGCTCTACATGGCTGAAATGACTGTGGCTGATGGCGTCCGAAAGGGCACTGAGCGGCGCAATCAGCTCATCCAGCAGCTGTTCCAACGCGGCCTGGGCATCGGGCGTGTCGGCCAGATGGCTCAGACGGTCGATGTCGGCCAGGTGCAGGGCGGCATTGGCCTGGATCAGCAGCCGCCGCTCGGCGTTGCGGTAGGGTGACGAGCTGCCGGGTAGGCGGTCCATCTGCCGTTCCAGACGCTTGAGCATGTAGCCCACCGAGCGAGGGTTGGTCTCGTCGAACAGCAGCAGGTCGAGAATGGCCTCGGGGTGCAGCTCGCTCCGGTAACGGCGACGATAGGCGGTGAAGTTGTCCGTGGTGGCCAGCACGACCTCCCAGAGTGCCAGCCCCGGCGAATGGGGCGCGTTCAGGGTCAGCTTGAGCAGCGATAGCAGCCCCAGCACGCGGTCCAGAAAGCGCCCAATGTCCATGAACCGCCAGCCGTAGTGATGGGGCATGGTTTCGTTGCATAGCCCAAAGAAAGCGGCAATTTGCGCCGATAACCCTTCACAGGCGCGCCGCGCGGCGCTGGCGCCCAGGCTGGGGCTGAACGTATCCACCCGCTGGCGTAGCTGATGCACCACCCGCCAGGAGTCGTCGCCCAGGTGGTCGCGTACGCTCCGAGCGTTGCGCAGCAAATGAGCAAACAGGGGCTTGAGGGCCTGGGGGTCTCGCTCGTCGAACTGGGCCAGCAGCGCCGTGCGTTTTTGGGCAAAACCCACCAGCGGGGGTTTGGCGCCTTCGCCGTCGGCGTTCAAGGCGGTGATTTCCAGCGCCAGCAGCAGTTCGTTCAGTAACTGGTCGGCAATTTCGTCCTGGTCGTACTCCATCAGGCGCATCAAGGCTTCACGCAGCAAGCGGGCACGGGCATCCAGCCGCTCGCCGTAGCGACCCAGCCAGAACAGGCTTTCCGCCACTCGGCTGGGCAGGTCGGTGCCATCACGGGTAGCCACCACGGGGCCGCGTGCCTGACGCAGTTGGCTGACGTGGGGCTGGGGCGTATTGGCGGTCACCCAGACGTCCTTGACGATGGGACTGCTGAGCGACGGCGAGCCGGGGGGGCCCACCCAGGCAAGCCCACCCGGCATGACGTGATAGTCGCTGGGCTGTTGGCTTTGGGTCGCCACGCTGCCCGGGGCTCTGGAAACGAAACAGCGCAGGTTCAGGGTGGTGGGCGACAGCCGCTGCATGTGCGGGTCGAACATGGGGGCCGTGGCGGGCTGTGTCCGGGCATCGGCGCTGGGCAACAACAGCGCCTCCCCCAGCAGGTGCTGGCACAGTGCTGGCAGGTAGTCGGCCAGTTCCGGCAGCTCCAGAGCGCCTACGCCCAGCGCATTCGACATCGCCACGCCGCTGGCGCGGGCGGCTTGCAAAAGCCCTGGTACGCCCAGGTGCGAATCACCGCGCAGTTCCAACGGGTCGCAGTAGGCATCGTCGCAGTGGCGCAGCACCACGTCCACCGGTTGCAGGCCGCCCAGGGTACGTAACCAGAGCTGGCTGTCGCGCACGACCATGTCCTGGCCTTCTGCCAGGTCGATGTTCAGGTAGTTGGCCAGGTAGGCATGCTCGAAATAGCGCGGGCTGCCCGGCCCTGGGGTCAACAGCACCACGGTCGGGTTGTCGCGGTGCTGGTAGGCCAGTGCGGTCAGCGTGCGGTGGTATTTGTCCAGGAAACCCGCCAGACGCTTCAGCGGCGCGTTGCGGTACATTTCAGGCAGCGCGCGGGCCATGAGGATGCGGTTTTCCAGCGTGAAGCCGGTGCCGGAAGGAGCCTGCAAGCGGTCGCCTATGACGCGCCACTGCCCCTCTGAATCCTGGATGACATCGATGCCGTGAAAGCTGATCGCAGGGCGGTCGCTGGGCTGAGAGCCATGGCAGGGCAGCAGGAAGTGGGGCGAGGCCAGCAGCGCCTGGGTGGGCAGCAGGCCCGCATCGAATAGCGTGCGAGGCCCGTACAGGTCGTCATACAGCGCATTGAACAGCCGCGTGCGTTGGGTCAGGCCGATTTCCAGCGCTTGCCACTGCGCCTGGTCGATGACCCAGGGAAGCGGGTCCAGCCGCCAGGCGCGCCCTTGGGTGTCATCGTGCATATTGAAGATGACACCGTTCTCGGCCAGCAGCCGCTGAAGCTCTTCATGCTGCTGATAGCGACCCTCGGCGCCCAGACTTTCCAGAGCGCTGAGCAGGCTCTGCCAGCCTGGGCGCAGTTGGCCATGACGGTCGAGCATCGCATCAAACGTGCCGGGCTGTCCCTTGCCTAGCTGATTCAAGTAGTCCTCGATGAGCCCGGCAGCGCCGAGCTCAAGCAGTGAGGGAGAGACAGGGGCGGTCATGATCCTGAGAGTCCTGAGCGAGTAAGGGACGGATTATCCTGCAGCTAGCACCGATAGGAAAGCATTACACTCCTCATCGGCGCGGGCTCCAGCGTAGGTCAAGGGTACACGGCAGTTCCTGGCTGGGTGTTTCTGGCATGGGCGCCTGGTAGCCATGACCGTGGCCGCTGTCGCTGAAGCGGCCCAGGCGTCTGGCTTCGGCTTCGAAGGCATTGACCGGGAACGTCTCGAAGCTGCGCCCCGTGGGATGCACGACATGGTAGGTGCAGCCCGCCACCGAACGCTGGTTCCAGGTGTCGATCACATCGAATACCAGCGGGGCATGCACGGGAATCTGGGGGTGCAGGGCCGATGGCGGTTGCCAGGCGCGGTAGCGCACACCTGCGACGGCTTCGCCGTTGCGCCCGGTGGGAGTGAGCGGCACCTGGCGGCCATTGCAGGTCACCACGTAGCGGTCGCCGCTCATGCCGTTGACCTTCACTTCCAGGCGTTCCACCGAGGAGTCCACATAGCGGGCGGCGCCCCCTGCCGTGGCCTCTTCGCCCAGCACGTGCCAGGGCTCGATGGCCTGGCGCAGCTCGATGGAGAGCATGGGAGTATGCAAGCGGCCATGCACCGGGAAACGGAACTCCCGGAACGGCGCAAACCACTCCAGCTCGAAATCGAACCCATGGTGGCGCAGGTCGTGCAGCACATCGTTCAGGTCTTCCCACAGGTAGTGCGGCAGCATCCAGCGGTCCTGCAAGGCACTGCCCCAGCGTACCGGGCGCGCACGGTAGGGCGTCTTCCAGCAGCGCGCCACCAGAGCGCGGATGAGCAGCGTCTGCATCAGGCCCATGCGGGCGTGGGGGGGCATTTCAAAGCCGCGCAGCTCCAGTAGCCCTAAACGGCCGCTGTCGCTGTCCGGTGAGTAGAGCTTGTCGATACAGAACTCGGCGCGGTGGGTGTTGCCGGTCAGGTCGGTGAGCAGGTGACGCAGCAGTCGGTCCACCAGCCAGGGCTGAACGACCTGGCCTTCGGGCATCTGTTGCAGGGCGATTTCCAGCTCGTAGAGCGCCTCGTGGCGGGCTTCATCCACTCGCGGGGCCTGGCTGGTCGGGCCAATGAACAGCCCGGAAAACAGATACGACAGGCTCGGGTGGTGCTGCCAGTAGGTCACCAGGCTGGCCAGCAGGTCCGGCCGACGCAGAAAAGGTGAATCCTCCGGTGTCATGCCGCCCAGCGTGACATGGTTGCCGCCGCCGGTGCCGGTATGGCGGCCATCGACCATGAATTTTTCGGTGCCCAGCCGCGCCTGGCGGGCTTCGTCGTAGAGCCGTTCGGTCTGGGCGACCAGCGCTGGCCAGCTGTCGGTCGGCATGATGTTGACCTCGATGACACCAGGGTCCGGGGTGATCTGGAAGCTGGACAAGCGCGGGTCACGGGGCGGCGCGTAGCCTTCGATCATGACCGGGCAAGCCAGCGCCTGGGCGGTTTCCTCGATGCTGCTCAACAGGTCGAGGTAGTGCTCCAGGTGAGTCAGCGGCGGCAGGAAGATATGCAGGCGGCCCTCGCGAGGCTCGACGCACAGGCTGGTATGGATCACCTTGTGTTCGCGGTCGTTGGCGGCGCTTGGCTGCTGCTGAACGGCTTCGCCTTCCGGGTGGCTATGGCTGGGATGCAGGCTCTGGCCATGGCGCTCGGCGCTGGTGAAGCGATGCTGTTCGGCATTGCGGCGCGCCACTTCCCCGTGAATGTCGCCCAGCGCAGGTCGCGGTGCAAACAGCGACTGGGGCTGCGGCTGGTCTTCCGGGTCGGCCCAGGGCAGTGCCGACAGCGGCAGACGCAGGCCCATGGGTGAGTCGCCCGGCACCAGGAAGAGATGGTCGCGCTTGAGCGGCCAGCGGCCGCTCTCCCAGCGATGAGACTGGGCAATCGAGTGGCGCAGCGGGAGCGCATAGCCCACCACGGCGCCCAGGTCCTGCTCCAGCAGGCGTGCCAGGCGACGGCGTTCGGCATCGTTTTTCAGGTCGGCGTTACGCGGGTCGACGCTGACCGGCAGGGTCTGCTCTTTCCAGAGGTAGTAGTAGGCATCTTCGTAGGCGGGAATCCAGTGGCGCTGCGCCACGCCCAGACGCTCGCCCAAGGCATGAATGAAGCGCTCTACCATGGCGTCGTCCACCTTGGCGAGGGGCGCGCCTTCGGTGCTGGCCAGCCACTTGGGGTCGCGCCACAGGGGCACACCATCCTTGCGCCAGTAACAGGCCAGCGCCCAGCGGGGCAGCGGCTCGCCGGGGTACCACTTGCCCTGTTGCTGCTGAATGACGCTGCCTGCCGCGTAGGCTTCCTGCAGTCGGGTCAGCAGCGCCTCGGCGCGCTCACGCTTGTGCTCGCCCAGCGCTTCGGTGTTCCACTGGGGGCTCTCCATGTCGTCGATGGAAACGAAGGTCGGCTCGCCCCCCATGGTCAGGCGAACATCCTGCTGCTGGAGGACCTCATCCACCTGGTCGCCCAGCGCCAGAATGGCCTGCCATTGCTGATCGCTGTAGGGGCGGGTGACGCGCGGGTCTTCGTGGATGCGCTCGACGCGCATCTCGACATCGAATTCCACTTCGCACTTGTCGGAGAAACCGGTAATGGCCGCGGCGCTGCCAGTGGTGGGGGTGGCGGCCAGCGGAATATGACCTTCACCAGCGAACAGGCCGGAGGTGGGGTCCAGGCCCACCCAGCCTGCGCCCGGCAGAAATACTTCGGTCCAGGCATGCAGGTCGGTAAAGTCCACCTCGGTACCGCTGGGGCCATCCAGCGCTTTGACATCCGGAGCCAGTTGAATCAGGTAGCCGGACACGAAGCGGGCGGCCAGCCCCAAATGGCGCAGGATCTGTACCAGTAACCAGGCGCTGTCGCGGCAGGAACCACTGGCCAGAGTTAGGGTTTCTTCACAGCTTTGTACGCCGGGCTCCATACGCACCAGATAGCTGATGTCCTGTTGCAGACGCTGGTTGAGCGCCACCAGAAAATCGACGCTGGTGGTGGGCTCTCGAGGTACTTCCTTAAGCCATGCTTTTAGGCGCGGCCCTGCTTCGGTGACTTCCAGATAGGGGCCTAGCTCCTTGAGAAGCTCATCGGAATAATGGAACGGAATTTTTTGCGCGGCATCGTCGAGAAAAAAGTCGAAAGGGTTGATGACCGTCATGGGGGCCACCAGCTCGACGGCAATGGTGAGTTCCTTGCGTGGCTCTGGAAACACGATACGCGCATTAAAGTTGCCAAAGGGGTCTTGCTGCCAATTCAGAAAGTGGTCATCCCCTGAAATATTCAGCGAGTAGGCATCGATATGCGTGCGGCAGTGGGGGGCAGGGCGCAGGCGGACGACATGGGGTGACAGTTTGACGGGGCGGTCAAATCGATAGGTTGTGCGGTGATGCAAGGCAACGCGAATGGTCATGAGCCACCCTCAAATAAAAGCGTAGATTCTCGCAGCTACGGATGAACTGCGACGCAACAAGACATTTACCCAAGAGTATCGTTGGAGTTGAACTTTTTTGCAGCTGCAATATGCACAGGGGCGTTTAAGAAGTGTGGAAAATTGTGATCGCACCGCTTTTAATTAAATTTTGCACCAAATTGGTGCTTTTTTTCGAGAGTTTTTTGGTCAAGGCACAAGTTTGGTTCAGTGAGGGGGTGGGAAGGTATCGCGGCATTACAAAGAGGCCGCGTTTTATCAAACGTAGATGCCATAGCGTTGAAATATCGGGAAAGGTGGTACGAGTATTGCGTGGTTATATAGCTCAATAAATACGTCGATTGCACGCGGCAGGCCTACACTATTATTCAAGGAAGTTGCCGCTTCCACCCCAGCGCCAGGAGAGCGCCCATGAGCCAAGTCAATTGGAACAACTATGCGTGCCGTGATTTTTACGATGAGTTGCTAGAAGCGCCGGGCAAACCCAGAGCTTCTGCCGATGAGCTTTGTAATATGCTGGCTCGGTTTAGCGCCGAAGAGTTAGCGGAAAGAAAAACCGCTGCGGAAATCGCCATTCGTACCATGGGGATTACGTTTACCGTGTATTCCGAAGGGGCAATGATCGACCGCGCCTGGCCATTCGATATTGTGCCCCGGATCATACCGGCCCATGAGTGGCGCAAGACGGAAGCCGGTTTAAAACAGCGCGTCCAAGCACTCAATCTCTTTATCGACGATCTTTATCACGATCAGAAAGTGGTCAAGGACAAAGTGCTGCCTGCGGAAGTGCTTGCTCAGTCGGCTAATTTTCGCCCGCAGTGTGTGGGCATTAACCCGCCTCATGGTATCTGGGCGCATATTTGTGGCTCTGATTTGGTACGCGGCGGCGATGGCACACTCTACGTGCTGGAGGATAATCTGCGGATTCCTTCCGGGGTCTCCTACATGCTGGAAAACCGCAACGTCACCAAACGGGTGCTACCTGAGCTGTTTGCGTCGGGCAAAATCCTGCCAGTAGACGACTACGTGGCGCAGCTGTATGACATGCTGGCGGCCATGTCTCCCCGTCCCGGCGATGACCCTCAGGTCGTGGTATTGACCCCTGGTATTTACAACTCGGCCTATTTCGAACACGCCTATCTTGCCCAGCAGATGGGGGTCGAGCTGGTGCAGGGTAGCGACATGCTGGTGGACGACGATGACGTGGTCTACATGCGAACGGTGGAGGGGCTGCGGCGAGTGGATGTCATTTATCGTCGTGTGGATGACGAGTTTCTGGACCCTGAAGCCTTCAATCCGCATTCGATGCTGGGCGTGCCTGGGCTGATGCGCGCCTGGCGGGCGGGCAAGGTGGCGCTGGCCAATGCGCCAGGGGCAGGCGTGGCAGACGACAAGGTGGTATACGCCTTTGTGCCAGAGCTGATCCGCTACTATCTGGACCAGGAACCGCTGTTGCCCAACGTGCCCAGCTACCTGTGCATGTTCGATGAAGACCGCAAGTACGTACTGGATCACCTCGATGAGCTGGTGGTGAAGCCTGCCAATGAGTCCGGCGGGTATGGCATGCTGATCGGGCCTCGCTCCACCAAGGAAACCCGTGACGAGTTCGCCCGCCTGATCAAGGAGAACCCGCGCAACTACATGGCCCAGCCTACGCTGGCGCTCTCCACCACGCCCACCCTGGCCAACGGCTTGCCGCAACCGCGCCATGTGGACCTGCGCCCGTTCATTCTTTCCGGCCCTGAAACCCATGTGACCACGGGAGGCTTGACCCGCGTGGCGCTGGTGGAAGGCTCGCTGGTGGTCAACTCTTCTCAAGGGGGCGGCAGCAAGGATACCTGGATCGTCGAGGTCGATGAGCACGCGGCTGATGCCGCCGAGCAGGAAGGAGTCTAGCGCCATGCTGTCACGCGTAGCTGAAAACCTGTACTGGATGGCGCGCTACATCGAGCGGGCCGAAGACACCGCGCGGCTGTTGAGCGTCAATAGTCACCTGATGCTCGACCTGCCGCACCACCTGCCGCTGGGCTGGGCGCCGCTGATCGAAATGACCGGCACCCTTGAGGCGTTCAACGAGCGCCATTCCAGCTTTGACGAGCGTAGCGTGGTGCATTTTTTATGTGCCGATGCGCAAAATGGCAGCTCGATTCTCTCGGCGTTGGCCAGCGCTCGGGAAAACCTGCGCACTACTCGGGACGTGGTGCCCAGGGAAATCTGGGAGGAGGTCAATCAGCTCTATCTGAGCGTGGCCGACCACGCGGAAAACGGCGTCAGCCCGCGCCGTCGAGACTCCTTCTTGAAGAACGTGATTCGTGGCTGCCAGACGCTGACTGGTCTGATCGAAGGCACGTTGAGTCATGGCTCGGCACGTACCTTCATCCAGTTGGGAAGGCATCTGGAACGGGCCGACATGACCACGCGTATCGTGGACGTGCGCTCGGCAAGCCTGTTGCCCCAGAACCCTGAAGAGCTGCTGCCGTTCGAGAACCTGCAGTGGATGAGCGTGCTCAAGTCCCTGACGGCTTATCAGATGTATCGTCAGGAAGTGCGGCTGAGAGTGCGGGGCCCCGATGTGCTGCGCTTCCTGCTACAAGACCCGAACCTGCCGCGCTCGATTGCCTGTAGCCTGGAAACGCTGGGCCAGGAGCTGCAGCTGCTGCCTCGGCAGGATCGGGTGGCCGCTACGGTGTCGCTGGTACGGGCCGATGTGGTCGACGCCGATATCCAGGCGCTGGCTCACTCGCCCAGCAAGCTGCATGCGTTCGTCGACGAGCTGCAGATCGGCTTTGCCGCGATCCATGACACGCTCAGGGCCACGTATTTCGTGAACAGCGACAACGTGCCCAGGGTGTCCCAGCGTCAAAGCCAGGGCCACCTGGGTGATCATGACAACGATTGATCACGCGGAGCGAGCGTCGGCGCTGGTGTTGTGGATCAGTTCGTGAAGGTACGCCAGCTTGTCGCGTACCGGGGGTGGCAGCACCCCCGGTGCCAGGTCCAGTAGCCCCATGTCGCGGTTGAGTTCATTGACGGCCATGCCTACCTGATGAAACGCCCGTAACATGCTGTCCAGCGTGCCGTCATATTCGGCTCGTGAAATTCCCATGTGCAGAGCGGTATCCAGCACGGCCACCATGTCCAGATAAAACGCGAAGGTTTCGGCAAAGTCCTCCCACGGGTGCATGGAGGCATAGGCAGAGATGAACCGGGTCGGCCAGTCGGCCGGCGCGCCTTGCTGGTAGTAGGTTTCCAGCGCATCACCATAGGTGGGGTCGTTATGGTCGCCAAACACTCGGCAGCTGGCGGCCTCGTCCTGATCCTTGACCAACAAGTCCCAGTAGTAATGCCCTACCTCATGGCGAAAATGGCCGATCAGGGTGCGGTGGGACTCGTTCATGTCCACCCGCAGTCGCTCACGCTCGACGTCGTCGGCTTCCTTGACGTTGATGGTGATATGGCCGTTGGCATGGCCGGTATAGACCTTCTCCTGATTCGCGGTGGAGCGCCAGAGCCCTTTGTCGGGGAGGGCGTCGGCCATGAACGAGAAGCTCAAGGGGACGCGAATATCATCGCCCTGGGTCCCGTGTGGGAGCTTGAGAATCTCCAGGGTGTGGAACAGACGACGCTTGGCAGCTTCCAGTGCGGCCCAGCGCTCGCGGTGACCCGCTACATTCAGGTCGGGAATCACATCGTTGTAGCGACAGCAGTCGCACAGCGTGTCGGCTTCGCCTTCGGCCATGATCACCATGCGGTTGCATACGTTCTCTACCGCGTAATTGTGGCACTTCATCAAGTGGGTGCCGCAGCCTTCGTGAGTGCAGCGGTATCCGCCGCCTTCCAGAGGGGCCAGGGCAACGATATTGCTGCAGGCCGGGCACCAGCCGACTTCCGACTCACAGGCCACGCAGTGGGTATTTTCGAAGAACAGCGGGTTGCCGCATTGGCAGCTGAACGTTTGCATGGATGCCTCCTTGTGGAAAGCCACGTTATGCATCGTCGATAGTCAGGTCAGAAATAGTCATGTCAGGAAGGTGCTTTGTCAGCATAGCGAGGCTGCTTCCCGTAGGGAAAGGCTATTTCTCCATGGCCGTGAATTTAGCGTTATCGAGTGGCTAATTGACGTTTACGTCAACTTGCTGATATACCCTAGTGGCTCCTTATTCAAACCCATAACAAACACAACCACGAGGAACGTCTGTATGTCCGTTCGCCAGATTCCCATGTATATCGATGGTCAGCCGGTCGAGTCGCAAAGCCAGGAGTGGCGGGACGTCGTCAATCCGGCGACTCAGCAGGTCGTAGCCCGCGTGCCGTTCTGTACCCCTGAAGAGGTAGAGCGTGCCATTGCCAGTGCCAAAACCGCGTTCAAGGAGTGGCGCAAGGTGCCACTGGGCAAACGCATGCGCATCATGCTGAAGCTTCAGGCCCTGATTCGTGAGCACACCGCAGAGCTCGCCGCGCTGATCACCGAAGAGCATGGCAAGACGCTACCTGACGCGGAAGGTGAGGTTGGCCGCGGCCTGGAAGTGGTCGAGTACGCCTGTTCGATCACGTCTCTGCAACTGGGTGAGCTGGCCGAAAATGCGGCCAATGAGGTCGATGTGTACACCATGCATCAGCCGCTGGGCGTGGGCGCCGGGATCACTGCGTTCAACTTCCCCATCATGCTGCCCTGCTTCATGTTCCCGTTGGCCATTGCCACGGGCAATACGTTCGTTCTGAAGCCTTCCGAGCAGGACCCCAGCTCGACCATGCGGCTGGTGGAACTGGCCCATGAGGCGGGTATTCCGGCGGGCGTGCTCAACGTGGTGCATGGCGGGCCCGAGGTCGCCAACCAGATTGCCGACCACCAGGACATCAAGGCGCTGTCGTTCATTGGCTCTACCCATGTGGGGTCGCTGCTGTATGGCCGTGCGGCGGCTGCCGGTAAGCGCATGCAGTCCATGATGGGGGCCAAGAACCACTGCGTGGTGATGCCGGATGCCAACCGTAGTCAGGCCATCGACAGCCTTCTGGGGTCGGCTTTCGGGGCGGCAGGACAGCGCTGCATGGCCAATTCGGTGGTGGTGCTGGTAGGCAAGGCACAGGAGTGGCTGAGCGATATCGAAGCGGGCGCCCGCAGCATGAAGGTGGGCCCCGGTACTCAGCGGGATGCCGATTTGGGGCCGCTGGTGTCTCCTCAGGCCAAGGAGCGTGTCGAGCGCTTGATCACCGCCGGTGAAAAAGAGGGGGCAACGCTGCTGGTGGATGGCCGAGGCTATACGGTAGAAGGATACCCGGAGGGCAACTTTGTGGGGCCGACGCTGTTTGCCAACGTCACGCCGGAGATGACCATCTACCGTGAAGAAATATTTGGCCCGGTGCTATGCGTGGTGGGGGTCGAGACGCTGGACGACGCCATCGACTTCATCAACGCCAATCCGAACGGCAATGGCACGTCGATTTTTACCAACTCGGGCTGGGTGGCACGCCGATTCGAAACCGATATCGACGTTGGTCAGATCGGTATCAACGTGCCGATCCCGGTGCCGGTAGCTTATTTCAGCTTCACCGGCTCTCGGGCTTCCAAACTGGGGGATTTGGGCCCCAATGGTAAGCAGGCCATCGCGTTCTGGACACAAACCAAGACGGTGACTGCACGCTGGTTCGAGCCCGAGAACGTCTCCAGCGGGATCAATAGCACGATCGCTCTGTAGAAATCCGCTTGAAGAGTGGGTGACACGTCAGAAGTCTTCTTCCCGATGGAAGAAGACTTCTGTTATTCAAACGGGCTCGAACAGCGGCAGGCTGTCGCGCAGGAGCTGCTCGATAGGCTCAAGTTGGCTTTCATGCAGCACCAGAAGGTAGGGAGCATCTGGCTCATCGTTCAGCGGGGCCAGCAGGGCAAATTCGCCCTCTTCGAGATGGAACTCATGGATTTCGCGCAGGCCGTGGGGCGTTTCGCACTGAGAGCAGCGGTAAGTATCGTCTTCGCCATAGACCAGGCGATGATACATCTTGAACAGCGTGTAAAGCGCCAGCCCCCCTTCGAACGCTGGCCAGCGAGCAGGCGTTTCGCGGATATCCTCGTTCAGGGTCAGGCCTTCGGCTTCGGCACCTGCAATGGCGTCGGCCAGCGGCGCTGCCAGGATGGCGCTGCCATCGGCAGGTAGCGGTGCATTCTGTCGATTGGCCGCCGCAAAACGCGCAGCCGCGGCATGGAAATCTGCCAAACTGTTCAGGTGGAAATCAGCATGTTGCAGGTCTTCTGGCTCGAAGCCGCCGTTCTCCCAACCGTGAATCACCCGTAACGTGATTTGACCATGAGCGATAGGGCGAGCCAGCAATGTATGAAGCATGATGCGGATATGCAACTGGCGCTCATCCGTATCGTTTTCGAACGCACGGTAGGGGTCCGCGAACAATGCATGCAAACGCCCTGGCGTGTGCTCTCTTGCTTCAGAATAAGACATGGTGGTTTCCCTGTTCCAGACGCCGCTTGGCTCAACGCTGACGGCGCTTGTGAGATATGCTCAGCAAGAGTATGGCGAGCCTCAAGGTGTAATGAAAGCCTAAAGAGTTAGCATTTTGTTAACCATAAAGACGTATTGAAGATGACGGTCATCAACATAACAAGAAAGAGGTAAACATGTCTGCGTCATTAAGCCGATTTAATATCCCCGAGAGCCTGGACGACCTGCCTGACGACATTCGCAAGGCCATGTTGGCGGTGCAGGAAAAAGCCGGGTTCGTGCCCAATGTGTTTCTCATGCTGGCGCATCGCCCAGCGGAATTTCGCGCTTTCTTTGCCTACCACGATGCATTGATGGAGCGGGAATCCGACACCTTGACCAAGGCAGAAAAGGAAATGATCGTGGTCGCCACCAGCGCTCGCAATCGCTGCCTATACTGCGTCGTGGCGCATGGCGCGCTGGTACGCATCTACAGCAAAGACCCTCTGCTGGCCGACAACGTGGCCATCAACCACCGCACAGCGGGGCTGAGCGAGCGCCACCTGCGCATGCTCGATTTTGCGCTGCACAGCGCCATCGAGCTGGGGGAGTTGACGCCGCAGTGGCAAACCCGGTTGGCGGAAGTGGACTTTACCCTGGAAGACTGCTGGGACATCGGTGCCATCGCCGCCTTTTTTGGCATGTCGAATCGTTTGGTCACCCTGGCGGGAACCCCTCCTAATCCAGAGTTCTATCTCATGGGGCGCGTGCCGAAACCAGCCTAGGCCATGGTTCAGGACGCATTGTAACGCTTTACCAGGGTTCCCCTTTCAGTGAAGATACCGCCTTCATTCATTCACTGTCGCCAGGGGAGCCCATTGCGGGCTGAGAATGCGCGTCACGCAGACCCTGGAACCTGACCCGGTTAATACCGGCGGAGGAAGCGCGACATGCCGTACCTGACGTCTGCTGTGCTGGGCGCAGCGCTGTGCTGCTTTGCTTTTTTAGGCCTTCGGGCACGTTTTGGGGGAGGCTCGCTGGATGACTATGTCACGGCGCGCAACTCACAGACGGCAACCACCCTGGGGCTCTCTTTTCTGGCGTCGGGGATGGGGGCCTGGATTCTCTTCGCGCCTCCTGAAATCGGCGCGTTCGTGGGGCCGGTGGCTCTGTTGGGCTATGCCTTGGGGTCGGCGCTGCCCTTTCTGGTGCTGGGGCTCTACGGGCCCAGAATACGTCGGGCGCTGCCTGGCGGGCGCAGTATCGCCGAGTTCGCCGAGGTGTGTTACGGCAAAGGGGTCCGCCACTGTGTCACGCTGGCCTCCGTGGCGTACATGGGGTGTTTCCTGGCGGCTGAACTGACGGCCATCGGTGCCATTACCGCGCTACTGTCAGATGTTCCACCTGCCTGGGTCATCATTGGCGTAGCGCTGACGACCCTCGTCTATACTGTTCTGGGTGGCCTGCGAGCCAGTTTGGCCACCGACCGCTGGCAGGCTTGGCTACTGTTGATCCTGCTATGTGCCGTGGCGGGCGTAACGTTATGGCGCTTGCCTGCCATGCCCAGTGACGCGGCGTTGCCGGCCTTGCCCATGGGAACTTCGCTGAGCGTGGCATTGACACTGGTCATTGCCGTGACCGCAGCCAACCTGTTCCATCAGGGCTATTGGCAGCGGCTGTGGGCGGCTCAGGATAGCGCCAGTCTTGGCCGTGGGGCATGGCTGGGAGGCGGCATGACGGTGGCCGTGGTCATGGTCATCGGTGGAGTCGGCATGATGGCAGCGCTGAGCGGTGTGAACCTCGGCGAGCCGCCGATGCCCTTTTTTGCCCTGTTGGCAGAGGCTCCTGTCTGGATCACGCTACCGGCACTGGTGCTGGCCGTGACGCTGGTGACCTCCAGCGTGGATACGCTGCAAAACGGCATTGCGTCGCTGTGGGCAACGGGAGAGCAGCCACATGCCTTGAACAAGGCACGCTGGATCACGGTACTGCTGATGGTACCGGTGATTCTCATCGCCTTGCAGGGGCTGTCGGTGCTGAGACTGTTTCTGATTGCCGATTTGCTGTGTGCGGCCATCGTGGTGCCAGTGCTGCTGGGCCTGTGGCAGCGCATGACGCCACTGGCGGCCATCAGTGGTGGCGTAGCGGGCCTGGTGGGGGCGGTATTGCCGGGCTGGCTGGGTCAAGGCTCCTTGATGGCGGGCATCATGGCTGCCACGTTTCCTGGCAGTATTCCCACCCTCGGACCCTTCCTGGGAGCGCTGCTGCTCTCTAGTCTGGTCAGCGTCATCGTGGCCTGGAGTACCCCTGTGGGTAAGCGGTGACAAAAAAATCAAGGCGTTAGGCAGGCTCACAAGTTTCACGTTATGATGTTCAGGGGGTGTTAACGACATTAGGTGTAACGACCATGAGCCACCTGTTGCCATCGAATGAAGCGCTGCGTATTGCCGCCTTGCAAGAGCTGGCGTTGCTGGACACCCCCAATGAACCTGTATTCGACCGAGTCACTCGGTTGGTGACGGTCCTGCTGGGGGTCCCTCAATCTACCGTCACGCTGGTGGATACCGACCGCCAGTGGTTCAAGTCTCAGGTTGGGCTGGAACTTTCGGAAACGCCGCGCGACGTGGCGTTCTGTGCCTATACCGTGCTGGCGGAAGCGCCGCTGGTCGTCAACGATGCGCTTCAGGATCCGCGCTTCGCCAGCAACCCTTATGTCATCAAACCCGACGGCATACGCTTTTATGCCGGAATCCCTCTGAAAACCACCCAAGGTCTGGTATTGGGCTCCCTGTGTGCCATGGATTCGCGCCCTCGCGAACTGAGCCCCCAGGAGTTCACTGCGTTGCAAGACCTGGCCGATGTGGTGTCCGGTGAAATTCATTTGCGCGAGCGCTTGATACGGGAGGAGAAGCGTAATGCCAGTTTCAAACGTGACCTCACCGCGCTGCACAACAGCCTGGAACAGCAGATAGAGCGGCGTACCCGCGAGCTCAATCTGGTCATCGAGTCGGCCTACGACGCCTACCTGAGCATCGACGACCGTGGCCGGGTGCTGGACTGGAATCGCGCCGCACAGGCTATGTTCGGCTGGTCGCGCAAGGAGGCGTTGGCCCGCCCCATTACCGACCTGATGTTTCCTGCAGGCGTGCCCGGGCAGGACGATCCTTCACCCATCGAATGGAACGCCCGGCGTCGAGATGGTGGGCGCTTGCCGGTAGAGATTCGCCATCAGCGCTACGAACTCAATGGGCGTTGGCGACGCAGCCTGTTCATACACGACATCACCGAGCGCCAGCAGTTGGCACGCCTGCGTGACCAGGAGGCCAGGCAAGATGTCTTGACCGAGTTGCCCAACCGCCGAGCCCTCGACGAACGCTTGCCTGAGGCCATGGCGCGGGCTCGACGCAGTCTCGTACCGCTGGCGGTGCTGTTTCTCGACCTGGATGGGTTCAAGCGAATCAATGACCTGCACGGCCATGCCATGGGCGATGAGCTATTGCGAGACATCGCCAATCGCCTCAAAACCGCCGTGCGTGAAACGGACTTCGTGGCCCGTTGGGCAGGCGACGAGTTCGTCCTGGTGCTGGAGAATATAGAGCACGATGCCATCGCACCGCTGGCGCAGAAGTTGATCCAGCTCATTGAAATCCCCCTGTCCATAGGCGATACCGTGCTCAAGGTCAGCACCAGTATCGGTATTGCAGAGTATGTCCCCGGGGCAGAAGAAACCCCGCAAGAGTTGTTGAAGCGAGCCGATGTGGCGATGTACGAAGCCAAGCGAGCTGGCAAGGCGCAAACGCGCTTGGCAAGCCCTGCACTGCCTTCACCCGACGCCAGTTAATTCAAGGAAAGCACATGATTCGATGTCTGATGACCACACCAGAGGGAGAAGTGCGCGAAGGTGACCTCTCGCTGATCGATGTCTGGAAACGCCAGGAGGGCGCGCATATCTGGGTCGATATGCAGGGCGAAAGTGAAGCCAGCGAGCGCGAGGTGCTCGAGGGATTTTCCTGCCATCCCATGGCGATTCAGGATGCCCACAAGGTGCGTCATCCACCCAAGATCGAAGAGTTCGAGAATCATACGCTGATCATCTACCGAGGCATTTCCTCCTTCGATGCTCAGCTCAACTTCGTGCCTCAGCAGCTGTGCTTTTTCGTTGGCGAGCGCTTTCTGGTCACGCTGCATCCTGGCTTGGCGCTGAGTATCGAACGGTTACTCAACGACCAGGGCGCGCGGCTGCTGTCGCGTTCTCCCGAGCAGGTTGCCTTGCGCGTCATGTATACCTCGGCGGGCTTTTATATCGACAGCCTGCTGGAGTTCGAGACCGAACTGAGTGACCTGGAAGACGAGCTGCTGGAAAACGGCAATGACGTGCTGATGCGTCGGATTACCGCGTACCGCTCTCGGCTGGTCAAGATGCGGCGAGTGTTCAGTTACCACAAGGGAATCACTCAGGAGCTGACGGCTTACGACTACGCGCACCTCCCCCGGGGTGAGAGCGAGACGCTGCATGCCATCACCGATGTGGAGGAGCGCTTCGAGCGCCTGCACTCCTTGACCCAGATGTATTACGACATCTGTGGTGATCTGGTGGATGGCTACATCTCGATTTCGTCGCATCAGTTGAACATCACCATGCGGGTATTGACCGTCATTACCGCCATTTTCGTGCCGCTGACCTTTATTGCCGGTATTTACGGCATGAACTTCGACTACATGCCCGAACTTGGCTACCAGTATGGCTACTTCTTCGTTTGGGGCGTCATGGTGACCATTGGCGTACTGCTGATCTGGTTGTTCAAACGTAAAGCCTGGTTCTAGGCACCGTCCGAAAACGGGCTGTGCTCGGCCATACGGTGTCAAAAGTCGGCAGCAGAGCGAGCAAGAGTACGCAGTCGCAGTGTCAACAGGCACAGCGCAAGACCGATCGACAGCCATAGCGAGGCCAGCAGCACGGGGAAAGCGCCGGGCCCGGCGGTGTCCAGCAGTGGGCCCGTCAGCGAGGGAATGATCAGCGCTCCGCAGCCCGCTGCCGTAAAGATGGCCCCGGTGGTGCGGCCCCGCATCACCATGCTGTGGTTGCATAGCGCAAACAGCGTGGGGAAAAAAGCCGAGGCAGAGAGGCCAAACAGCAATGCCCCTGCGGCAAGCGAAAGCACACCTGCATGCCAGCCGCTGGCCGCGGCGAGCCCCATCGTCAGGCACGCACCCAGTATCTGCCAAGGCGCACACCAGCGCAGCAGAGGAATGGCCAGCAAGCGTCCCGCCGAGAGGGCCAGCCAGAACAGCGTTGCCAGCAGGGTGGCCTGCTCGCCGGGCAGCCCCGATAGCGCGCCATACGCCGTCACCCAGCCGGCAAACGTCACCTCGATGCCCACGTAGAGTGCAAACAGCAGCAGAAAAATCCCCAGCAGAAGAGGGTCGCGATGCTTGCGTGGGGCGGGCGTTTCGCTCACCCCGCAGGTCGCCCCAGGCATGGTGGGGCTGGCAAAGCGTGATAGTGGCCACAGCATGCCCGCGACGCAAAGTCCCACTACCCAGAAGGTCCAGTGAAACTGGCCAGTCAGCGACAGCGCTGCCACCATCACCAGCGGGGTCAGCATATTGCCAACGCTGAAGCAGAAGTGCAGTGCGCTCACATTGGGGCCTGCGGCGTCTCGGTGCAGCCACAGCAGCAGCGTATTGCCCCCGGCGTTCAGCGACACTTCAGAAAACCCCAGCAGCATGAACAGCAGTGCCAGCAACACGAGAAGCGGGCTCAAGGGCGCCAGCGCCAATCCGGCCACGGTGAGTATGCCCATGATCAGCAGCACACGATGCCCATTGAAGCGGTCCATCAGCAGTCCGGTGACCAGGGCTCCGCTCATGTTGCCCATGGCCCGAGCCGTGAACAGTACGGCAATCTGACTCATGGAAGAGCCGCTGGCACTTGCCAGGTGGGGCAGGGCAGGCCCCAGCAGCCCGCCGGTCATGCCAATGGAGATGAATAGACCAAAATAGGTCCAGGTCAGGCGGCGGTGATAGGCAGAGCTGAAATGAAGCATACCGTTCCTTGGCAGAGTCTGGGAGGCGCCCATGAACGATGAGCTTGACCCTTTTCGAAGTTGGCCACCATTGGCGAAAAGTTGACGCCCCAGGGGGAAAACGGCGCAAGCGGTAGGGAAACGATCACCCGGTATTGTTGGCCGCCGTTGCGGCTGGATGTCTTGAACCTGACCGGGCGTTTGTTATTGTCGTGGTATATGCACCGATCAGGAGCCAGCCCATGGCCAATACGGACCGCAGAACCTCACGTGTCACCAGCGCTGCCAATGATTCCGAGACTTCCATTTCCACCACTTCCATTTCCACCACTGCTATCCCCTCCAGCATGTCGGCCATGCTGCTGACCGGTCATGGCGATGTGGACATGTTGCATTATCGGCAGGACGTACCTACGCCTCAGCCTGGGGCCGGTCAGGTGCTGGTGCGCGTCACGGCGACAGCGAAAAACAACACCGACCGCAAGGCACGCGAAGGGCTCTATCCCACCAAGGGCAAGGAGGAGGTCACCTCGTTCGCCATG
Source organism: Halomonas sp. NyZ770 (assembly GCF_020616575.1). Taxonomy (NCBI): domain Bacteria; kingdom Pseudomonadati; phylum Pseudomonadota; class Gammaproteobacteria; order Oceanospirillales; family Halomonadaceae; genus Halomonas; species Halomonas sp. NyZ770. The sequence continues at coordinate 1,062,627 of NZ_CP085143.1, forward strand.
GGCGGTGCCCCCACCTTGAGCTTTCCGCGTATCCAGGGGGCCGATGTGGTGGGGCACATCGTGGCGGTGGGCGAGGGCGTCGATGGGCAGCGAGTGGGTGAACGTGGGCTATTGGATTTCAATCTCTACCCCGATGACCGTCGCGATATCAACCTGATGCCGGATTACTACGGACATGGTGCCGATGGGGGGTTCGCGGAATATATCGTGGTGCCTGCCGACCAGTTTCATCACATCGCCAATCCTGAGTTACCAGATGCCCCTCTGGCGGCCATGGGAATGTGCTCCTATCAGACCGCCTACCACATGATGACGGCGGCCAACGTGCGGGCTGGCGAGCGGGTGCTGGTCAGTGGGGCCAGCGGAGGTGTAGGCACGGCGCTGATTCAGCTGTGCCGCATCATCGGCGCCATCCCTTATGCCGTCAGCCAGCCCAGCAAGGCCGATGCCCTGCGCGGGCTGGGCGCGCAGGCGGTGATCGACCGAGGCGATTTGCCCACCTTCGTCGAGCGCGTGCTGCACGCCACCGAAGGGCGGCCCATCGATGCGGTCATGGACCTGGTGGGGGGCGACATGACCGACCTGTTCATCGACACCATGATCAGTGATATGTCGCAGCGCGCCACGTATCCGCGGCTGGCCATCGCCGGTGCCAGCGGTGGTAATCTCAGCGAAATCATGTGGACGCGCATCTACCTGTATCAGGTGCAAATCGTCGGGGTCTCCCATGGCACCCGTGAAGAGGCCGAACAGCTGATCGCCTGGATTCGCAGCGGCGAGCTGAAGCCGGTGCTGCACGGGACCTTCAAGCTGTCGCAGCTGCACGCGGCGGAGCGCTACTTCGTCAATCGCGGCAGCGACTATCTGGGCAAGATCGTGATCGTGCCCGATGCCCAGTGGGAGGCCCATGGGGCGCCGTTCGCGCTTCAGTCGGCTGCTCTTCAATCTGCCGCTCTTCAATCGGAACGGGAGCCTCGCCAGTGAATACCGTGCATACCATCAAGCTGCTGGACACCCACGCGGGAGGCGACGTGAGCCGTATCGTCACCGCCGGGATCGATACGCTGCCGGGCAGCACGGTGCGCCAGCAAATGGAGTATCTGCGTGACGACGCCGATGGCCTCCGGCAGCTACTGCTGGGCGAGCCCTATGGCATTCCGGAAATGTCGGTCGACCTGCTGGTGCCTGCTACTCACCCTGAGGCGGTGGCGGGGTACATCATCATGGAGGTGATGGGCTACCCGATCTACTCAGGCTCCAACACCTTGTGCACGGCCACGGCCGTTCTGGAAATGGGTATCGTGCCCAAACAGGAGGGGCTACAGCGCTTCAAGCTGGAAGCCCCGGCAGGCCTGGTGCAGATCGAAGCGCGGGTGCGCAACGGCGTCGTCGAGTCGGTGACCTGTGAAGGCTTGCCCAGCTATATCGACAGCTATCGCGATACGATTCTGGTACCGGGCATTGGCGACGTCACCTACTCGGTTGCCTACAGCGGTGGCTTCTACGCGCTGGTCGATGCCGAGGCGCTGGGCTTCAAGCTGGTACGGGACGAAGAGGCCGCGTTGGCGGCCTGTGCCCACAAGATCATCGAGGCCATCCAGGCCCACCGAGGGTTTTCCCACTACACTCTGGGCGATGTGGGGCCGCTGCCCTTTCTACACTTCATGGGGCCTGAAGAGCAGGTGGCGCAGGGCTATGTGCGTTCGCGCTCTGCCACCTACGTACACCCCGGCGTGATTTGCCGCAGCACCACCGGCACCGGCACCTCGGCGCGGTTGGCGCTGATGCATCATGAAGGGCGGCTGGCGCCGGGCGACAAGCTGGAAACCGTCTCGTTGAGAGAAACCGGGTTTATCGGCACCTTTACAGGCACCCACCAGGAAGGTGCCTATCAGGTGGTGGAAAATACCATTACCGGGCGCAGCTATGTGCTGGCCGATTCCACCATCGTGATCAACTGCGACGACCCGATGGTCGCCTGTGGCGAGCTGCACCATATCTTGAGTGATCGGCACGCCCAGCCTGCGCCGGTCAAGGAGTAGCGTCATCGCCGATGTCCAGATAACCGGCCTGTTCGATACGCGTCCAGACGGGCGCTTTCTCTGCATCGGTCATGCTGCCCCAGCAGGCAATCTCATCCAGAGTGCGCCCGCAGCCGCTGCACAGCGCCGTCTCGGGGTTGATCTGGCAAATATGGCGGCAGGGTGACACAGGGCGAGGCTGGTTGAGCATGGGGGGCGTGGTATCCGGTTCGAAATGGGGGGAGGGTTCACGGAGGGCGTCAACCCAGCGGCACTTTACCACGCAGTGACTTGATCTTGCCTTTGCGGGTCTTGTGATCCACCCGCCGCCGCTGGGAGCCTTTGGTGGGCTTGGTTGGGCGGCGTGTCTTCGGCGTACGGGCCACGCTTTGAATCAACGCCTGCAAGCGGTTCAAGGCGTCTTCCTTGTTCAGCTCCAGCGTGCGAAAGCTCTGCGCCTTGATGATGACCACGCCCTCTTTGCTGATCCGCTGGTCGGACAGCGCCATCAGCCGCTCCTTGTAGATAGGGGGCAGCGTCGAGCGCGCAATGTCGAAGCGCAGATGCACGGCAGAGGCGACTTTATTGACGTTCTGGCCGCCCGCCCCCTGGGCACGAATCTGGCTGATATCGATTTCCCAATCGGCCAGCGTGACGCTATTGGAAATAGTGAGCATTCAATTCTCTGGTAACCCATGAGTTGACAAGGCTAGCACACTTGACAGCAGGACGGCTCGACGGCCTAGTAACACTCGGTCTCTACAACAATGATTATCTGGTTCCTATGGCCTGATAAGGAGTCTTCATGGATACCCTGCTGGAAACCTCGCCGCTAAGCGCCGGAACGCTTTATCGCCTGCTGTCGGGCAGTATTTGCCCCAGACCCATTGCCTGGGTGGCCACCCAGGATGGCCAGGGCAATGCCAACCTGGCGCCGTTTTCGTTTTTCAACGTGGCCAGTATCGACCCTCCCATTCTGGCTTTTGCACCGCTGCTGGATGGCAGCGCCCAGCCCAAGGACACGCTGCGCAATCTGGAAGACGTCGGCGAGTGCGTGGTGCATGTGGGCACCGAAGGCTTGATCGAGGCGCTCAATACTACCAGCGCCAGCCTGCCGCCCCAGGAAGACGAGTTTGCCCTGGCAGGGCTGGAAAAGGCTGCCATGCCTGGTGTGAGCGTGCCGCGTATTGCAGCGGCGCCCATCGCTTTTGGCTGCCAGCGAGTACAGGTGATCCGCTTCGGAGATCAGCCGCTGGCTGGCAGCCTGATTCTGGTCAAAGTGGTGTCGATCCACGCCGATGAGACCGTCTGGGATGGCCGCCACGTGCATCTGGACACGCTCAAGCCGGTGGGGCGCCTGGCAGGTAGCGACTATGTCAGAGTCAGCGACCGCTTTGCCCTGGACCGACCTGGCTAGAGGCCGAAAAACGCCCTCTTGGGTGACTAAAGTCGTAGCGGTTTGTGCCGATATTTGTCCAAAGCAACCTGAGGATAAAGCAATGCACAAAATGAGAACGTGGCTTCTGGTAGCGGGCTTACTCACTTCCCCGCTTTCTCTGGCGGAGCTCAAGGTGGGTATCGTGGCACCGTTGAGCGGTGCAGCGGCTCCCTTGGGCACGGGTATGCAGCAGGGTATCGAGGCTTATTTTGCCAAAGTAAATGCCGAAGGTGGCGTCAACGGGCAGTCGCTGGTACTGCAAGCCTTCGACGATCAATACTCGCCGCTGCCCGCCGCCGCGCATACGCGGCAGCTGGTCGGTGACAGCTCCCTGCTGGCGGCCATCGGTAACGTCGGCACGCCCACTGCCGCCGTGACCATCCCCATTCATAACCAGCACAACACGCTGCTGTACGGCGCCTTTACTGGCGCTGGCATTTTGCGCCGTTCGCCCCCCGACCGCTATGTGATCAACTACCGGGCAAGCTATGTGCAGGAAACCGCCGCCATGGTGGCGGGGCTATTGGAAGCAGGAATCCAACCCGAAGAGATCGCCTTTTTCACGCAGAACGACAGCTTTGGTGATGCAGGTTACAATGGCGCGCTGCGCGCCTTGCACGAAGAGGGCTTTACCGACACCTCACAGCTGGCCCACGGCCGTTTTACACGCGGTACCCGCAATGTTCACCAAGGGCTGGCAACCATTCTTCAGGCACCTGTCGTGCCTCGTGCGGTGATCATTGTCGGCACCTTTGGCCCCGCTGCCGATTTTATCCGCGAAGCGCGTCAGGACCTGCCGGAGACCGTGTTTCTGAACGTCTCTTTCGTGGGTAGCCAAGCCCTGCTGGAGGCGCTGGGGCCACTGGCCGAAGGGGTGATCGTGACTCAGGTCGTGCCGCCACTGGAGGCTGACCTGCCAGCGGTAGAAGAGTACCGCCAGGCGTTGGCGGCGCATGTGCCCGGCAGCGAGCCGGATTTCATCTCCCTGGAGGGGTATCTGGCTGCCAAGCTGTTCGTGGAAGGGGTGAAAGCCGCCGGAGAAAATCCGAATCGGCAAGCCATCGTGGAAGGCTTGCTGGGATTGGGCACCATCGATATTGGCGTAGGTGAGCCGCTGACCCTGGGGGAAGGAGACCATCAGGCCAGCGATGCCGTGTGGGCCACGATCATTCGCAACGGACAGTTCGAGCCGGTCGATTGGGCAAGCGTTGCACCATAATTCAAATAGCATAACCACTGACACAGCGAATACCCCTGATGAAAAAGACGATAAGCATACGAGCCATGCTCATTAGCCTATTCGCTGCCGCCGTTCTGGGCGCGATGGTACTGGCGGGCACCGGCTGGATGACGAATCAGCGGCTGATCAACGTTCAACACCTCATCACCAGCGATGTACTTCCTTTGCAGGATGCCAGCCGCAGCATGGTACTGACCATGGGCGCGTTTGGTCAGCGTCATGCCGACCTGCTGGCGGCCGACAGCGAGGCGGCCCTTGACGGCGTGACCTCGCGCAGCGCGTTGAACGAACGCTTTGCACGTGCGCGAGACGGGTTGGAGCGCAGCAGCCAATCGGCGCTATCGAACCAGCTCAGTGCACTGGACACTCACTACCAGAGCTTGCTGGCGGGTGATGAAACACTGGAAGAAGTACGCCGTGAAGCCTTGAATCTCTCGGCACAAATGGTCTCCCAGCTGCAACAGATGCAGGCTGCCATCACCACGGTCATGCACAGTGCCGAAGACATCGCCGGTCGCACGGCGCTGGCGCAGGTGCGTGAAGAGCGCCGTCAGCGTGAGCTGATGGAAGCCTGGCGTGAGGAGGGCACGACCTCGCTACCGACCCAACTGCTGGACACCATGTTCGCTCCTCGGGTGGACATTGGACGGCTGAGCGGCAATGCCCGCATGGCCGTGGCGACGCTATCCGACCTTGGGCGCCAGATGATGCAGGTGGAGAGCGTGGATGCGCTGGTCAACCTGCGTACCAATGAGATTGCCCAACAGGTAACCCTGGCACGCCAGTCGCTGGCTGCCATGGGAGAAGCACCCAGCACGACCGTCGAACAGCGCGCGCTGATCGCCGAACTGGACTCGGTGATTGCCGACCTGCATGCCCTGATGGTGGAAGATACCGGCTCCGTTTATGACCTGCGCCAGCAGCAGCTGGCCCAAGGCGAGCAGGTACAGGTGGCGCTGGCCAGCGTGGCACAGGCGTCCGATGAGATGCAGGGCGTACTGAGCGATATCGAAGCCTACACGGTCGAGCGCGCCGCCAGTGCCAGCAGTGAAGCGGAAACGCTGGCCAACGCCGGGCGCACGCTGCTGGTACTGGTCACGCTGGGCGTCATCGGCGTGCTGGCCATTTTTGGTTGGCGCACGATGGTGCGGGTACTGGGTCCGCTGGTCGCCATGCGCCGTCAAATGGAAAGCATCAGCGGTGCTGCGGGTGAAAATGCCGACCTCTCCATGCGTCTGGCCCTGGCCCACAATGATGAAGCAGGGCAAACCGCCCAGGCCTTCAATGAGATGATGGACACCTTCGAAGCCATGGTGGCACAGATCCGCGAAAGCGCCGAAGCCATTGCTTCCAGCAGCCGCCAGATCGCCGCAGGCAACGAGAACCTGTCACAGCGTACCGACCAGCAGGCGGCTTCGTTGGCAGAAACCGCGTCCAGCCTCGAACAGATTACCGCCACGGTCAAACAGACGGCGGACTACGCCGACCAGGCCAAAGATGCCAGCACCAACGTCGATGGGCGTGCCCGCTCGGCGGGGGATGTTGCCCAGCGTACCACTGCTGCCATGAGCGACATTCGCCAGGCCAGCGAGAAAATCACCTCGATCATCAAGGCCATCGACGATATCGCCTTCCAGACCAACCTGCTGGCACTGAATGCGTCGGTCGAGGCAGCCCGCGCGGGAGAACAAGGGCGTGGGTTTGCGGTGGTCGCCCAGGAAGTGCGCAAGCTGGCGGGGCGTAGTGCCGAAGAGGCTGCCCAGATTCGCCATCTGGTCGATGACAGCGTCCAAAAAGTCAGTGAAGGTGAGCAGTTGGTGACGGCCTCCAGCCAGCACCTGCAAGAGATCATCGACAGCCTCACCGAGGTCACCCGTTATGTGACCGAGATCGCCGATGCCACCAAAGAGCAGTCGGCCGGCATCGATCAGATCAATCAGGCGATTTCGCAACTGGATCAGGTGACCCATCAGAACGCACGGCTGGTACAGGAAGCCACCACGGCAAGCCACACGCTGGATGAGCGCGCGGGGGACATGCACTCCTTGGTCAGCCGCTTTCAGGTGAGCCACGATGCCGGGCGTCAGCCTGCGGCGCTGCCCTCTCAGTCATTGTCTCAGTCATTGTCTCAGTCATTGTCTCAATCACCGTCCCAGTCTCGAGGACATGCTCAATCACAGCCCGCTCGCTTGAAATAAGCGCTTCTCCATCCCCCTTTCCCCGACAGCGAACGCCCCGGCGTTCGCTGTTTGCCTCTCAATCGGTTGAACTTTGCTGCACTTGCCTACACTGATAAAGAGTGAATCAAGACAAGGAGGCAAGATGACGACGCTAGTGATAGGGGCCAATGGACAGATTGGCCAGCAGTTTTGTGCCTTGGCCAAACAGGCGGGCACGCCCGTCAAGGCGATGATTCGTCACCGGGAGCAGGCGGCATGGTTCGAAGAACGCGGCATTCCTACCGTGATCGCCGACCTGGAGGGTGAGCTGGAGCATGCCTTCGAAGGGTGTGATCAGGTGGTGTTCACGGCAGGGTCGGGGCCGCACACCGGGCCTGACAAAACCCTGTTGATCGACCTGTTCGGTGCCATCCGCGCAGCGGATATCGCCAGCCAGCGTGGCTTGTCACGCTATATCATGGTCAGTGCGCTGCGCGCTGAAAAACCTCTGGAAGCCCCGCAGAACATGCGACCGTACATGGCGGCCAAGTTCGCTGCCGACGCCCACCTGCGCCATAGCGATATCTCCTACGTGATTCTCAAGCCGGGGCGGCTCACCGATGATCCCCCCAGCCACAAGTTTGCCAGCAGCGTGGAAGAAGCGGGCGACAATCGCATTTCGCGTGCCAACGTGGCCCATGCGCTGCTGAGGGTGGTGCAGACGCCTTCGATCATCGACCGCGACATTACCCTGCTGGATGGCAAACGCCCCATCGATGCGTTGTTATAACGCGTCACTCAGGCGCTCATTCAGGGCAGCCATGAAGGTCTCGATGCGCAGTGCGTTGGTGCCCACGTCGCTGGCACCCAGGCGAGAGGCTGAACGCATGTCCACTCGGGTACCCGCTGGCTGCTCGGTCAAGCGAATCACCACATCGTCCTCGAAGCCAAACCAGCGGGTAGTGGCCGTGGCTTCCAGGCGGTCTGGAGCGATGTCGGCAATCTGCCAGCCTGCTGCCTCGACTTCCGCCTGCACTGCCGCCAGTACAGTGACGGCATCGGCCGCTACCTGCAGCGGCTGAATTCGAGGGTAGGCGGCTTGCTGCTGCCTTGCCGTGGCATCACCGGGGTAGTCGACGGCATTGGGGGCGGCCTCGCGGGCTTCACGAAGGGCCACGAAAGCCGGCGGATTTTGCGTATCGGTGGTGATGTCATGAATGACAGGCGCCTGCTGGGCACGTTGCCACTGCTGCCAAGGCAAGTACAGCAGCGCCGCCGTGGCCAGCAGGACGAGCAGTGCCGCACCCGCGGTGCCTGCCCGTCGAGTGAACGCACTGATGAGCAGCGTCAGCACGCTCAAGGCCAGCGAGGCCATGGCCGTGAACACACCATTGCGCAGCAACGTAAATGCCTCACCCAGCCCTACCCATTGCCAGCGATATGCCGGGCCAGCGATGGCCATCATGGTCACGGCCGCCAACAGCGCCACCAGGCTCAGCCAGACCAGCGCGCTGGGCCAGCGGCTTTTGTTGCGTGTACGGCTGAATGTTCTTGTGAATGCTCTGGCCATCCCTTTCCCCTTGGAAACATGACGTGTCTGCCCAGCATAGCCAGCGATGTGGTAGCGTGGCCACTTTTCCCGCCTGACTCAAGATGCCGCCATGAGGGACGCTCCATGCACTCACCCAGACACTCTTCATCGGATGTGACCGCCACGCAGGCAACGGCTTTGCTCGCCGGCCGAGTGCGCGCGCTGCTCGAGCAAGCGCCTCGGCAGGCCCTGCCCATGACCTACCAGCAAGTGGCGACTGCCCTGGGGCTCACCCCGCCGGGCACCATTGCGCAAGTGGCCAATGCGCTTGAATGGCTCATGGAAGAGGACGTGGCGGCAGGGCGGCCCCTGGTCGCGGCGCTGGTCATCAGTCGGCGTGGCGAAGATCGTCCGGCCAGCGGGTTTTTCGAAAAGGCCGTGGCGCTGGGTCGCTTTCCGCAGGACCCCGCGACCCACGCGGAGCACTACCTGGCCGAGCGCGAGGGGGCCATGAATCTCCGTTGACTCACGCCTTGCGCAGCGGGTCGAGCAGGCCACTCAGGCCGTTATGGTCGATTTCGTGCATCAAGTGCAGCAGCTGGCCAATCTCCCCGGAAGGGAAGCCTTCTCGCGCAAACCAGTTGAGATAGGGCCCAGGCAGGTCGGCGATGATCCATCCTTCGTATTTGCCAAAGGGCATTTTGCGTGAGACCAGCTTTTCGAGGTCTTCGGGTTTCATTCGGTAATTCCTTTCATTCTCATTTAAGCGTTCTTTTATGTTTCCGCGCCCACGGTTTTTTGTTAGACTTTCGTCGACAATCACCCCCCTCGACGCTGGGCGCTCACTGCTCCGGCACGTCATTTCTGTATCGTCAGGGACATGACATGCAAAAACGTTTAAGTCTTTTACTCTGCTCGCCGCTGCTGGCGCTAGCAGCAATGCCCGTTTCGGCCGATGAACCGGTCGATGTCCTGCTGATTGGCGGCGGCATCATGAGCGCTACGCTGGGCACCTATCTCCAGGAGCTGGAGCCGGAGTGGAGCATACACCTCTACGAGCGATTGGATGAAGTCGCCGCTGAAAGCTCCAACGGCTGGAACAACGCAGGTACCGGACACTCGGCTTTCTGCGAAATGAACTACACCCCTGAGCAGTCGGACGGTAGTGTGGCCATCGACCGTGCGGTCAACGTGACCGAGCAGTTCGAGGTGTCTCGCCAGTTCTGGGCGCACCAGGTGGACCGTGGCATGCTCGGCGAGCCCGGCTCGTTCATCAGCACCTCTCCGCATTTGAGCCTGGTATGGGGCGAAGACGACGTGGCGTTCCTGCGCGAGCGTCACGCCACCATGGTACAGAACCCGCTCTACGCCGGAATGGAGTACTCCGAGGATTGGCAGGAGCTGGCCGAGTGGATGCCGCTGGTCATGGCCGGTCGTGAGAACGACGGCACCCCGGTGGCAGCAACGCGCATGCAGATGGGCACCGAGGTGAACTACGGTGCGCAAACGCGCCAGATGATCGAATCTCTGGCCCAGGGCGACAACTTCACGCTGGGTCTGAACAGTGAAGTGCGCGGTTTCGAGCGCAATGACGACGATACCTGGCAGGTTCGTATCGCCGACTTGACTAGCGGTGATGAATTCACCATCGATGCACGCTTCGTCTTCATCGGTGCGGGCGGTGCTGCGCTGCCGCTGCTGCAGGAAACCGGTATTCCTGAAGTAGAGGGCTACGGCGGCTTCCCGGTGGGTGGCCAGTTCCTCTACACCACCAACCCGGACGTCGTGTCTCAGCACCTGGTGAAAGTGTATGGCAAGGCCGGTGAAGGCTCACCGCCGATGTCGGTACCCCACCTGGATATCCGCTATCTGGACGGTGAACCCGCGCTGTTCTTCGGCCCGTTTGCCACCTTCTCCAGCAAGTTCCTGAAAGAAGGCTCCTGGACCGACCTGTTCGGCTCCATGACGCTGAACAATACCTGGCCGATGATGCAGGTCGGAGTCGATAACTTTGACCTCGTGCGCTATCTGGTCAGCCAGGTGATGATGTCGGAAGAAGACCGCTTCGAAGCGCTGCAGGACTTCTACCCGGAAGCCAACCCCGAAGATTGGTCGCTGTGGACAGCGGGCCAGCGCGTGCAGATCATTCGCAACGATGAAGAGCAGGGCGGTGTGCTGCAGTTTGGTACCGAAATCATCAGCTCTGCCGATGGCAGCATGGCTGCGCTGCTGGGCGCTTCGCCGGGCGCTTCCACTGCTCCGTCGATCATGCTGAACCTGCTGGGGCGTGTGTTCCCCGAACAGGTGGCCACCGAAGAGTGGCAGTCTACCCTGACCGCCATCGTGCCGTCCTACGGCCAGAAACTGGCGGAAAACCCGGAGCTGCTGCGTGATGTGCGCGCCTATACGGCACAAACCCTGCAGCTTGACGAGCCCATGAACCTGCAGGCGGGCGATGCCGTCGAGGCAAGTGACGTCGAAGACGCCGCTGACGAGGCGGAGCAGGACGCCGAACCCGCTGACGAAGCGGAAGCTCAGGACAGCGAGCAGGAAGAAGAGGTAACGCAGGCGTAAGTACAACGCCTGTCGTTGGTCGATACAACGCCAGCCTTCGGGCTGGCGTTGTGCGTTTCGTTCATTGGTATGCGGCGTATTCCACCAGCAGGGCGATCAGGGAACGGGCTGCCTCGTGGCCAGGTTGATCGCCTCGATATACCACCCCGATATCCCGGTGAAAGGTGTGCTCACCGAGGCTGACTGCCCTGATGGCGCTGGGCCAATGGTCAAGGGCGCGAGGCTCTGGTACCAGCGCGACGCCCACGCCGTTGGCCACCAGCCGAACGATGGCATCCAGTTCATCGACTTCACACACATCGCGCACCTGGCAGTGCTGATCGCGCAAGAAGCGCTCGACCTGCCGCCCCCCAAAGGACGTCCGGTCGTAACGCACGAACGGATGACGCTCCAGCAATGCTCGCCAATCGCTCCCTGACCAGTCCTGCGGTACCAACAGGCGAAAGGGTTCATGGGCCAGTGGCTGCCAGCGCAGGTCGCTGTGCAGCGAGAAGGGCGGCCGAATGATCACGGCCATATCGAGCTCTCCTGCATCCACCTGGCTCATCAGCCCCAGTGACAGCCCAGGGACCACCCGGCTGCGGCAGTGGGGAAAGTCGCGGTGAAAATGTGCCAGCACGTCCGGCAGCAGCGTACGTTGATACGAGGCAATGGCGCCTAGCGTGATGAGCGTGCCGGGGGCCTTATCGGTGCCTGCTGCCCCCAGCGTTCGGTACAGCGCCAGCAGGGCGCGGGCTTGCTGCAGGGTGGCCTGGCCTTGCGAGGTGAGGACGGCATTGCGACCGCTGCGCTCGAACAGTGTGACCCCCAGCTCCGCTTCCAGGCGCTTCATCTGGGCGCTGACGGCCGCCTGGGTCAGTCCGGTCTGCTGTCCGGCAGCGGCAAAAGTACCGTGCTGGGCCACGGCGACAAGCGTTTTAAGCTCACGAATCATGATCGGTAACTCATCAATATTTTTTGTGAGTTTATCAAAAAACAATTGATTTTATTTTTGCATGGCGGCTTTTAGGATGGCTGAACCAACCATAAACGCAGCACATCGCGGCATACCCGATAACAGGAGCTTCTCATGAGCCTTTCCCCTTTCCACCTGGCAATCCCCGTTTACGATGTGCCGCTGGCACGCGCTTTCTACAATGATGTTTTTGGTCTGGAAGAGGGGCGTTCCAGTGACCATTGGGTGGATTTCAACTTCTTTGGCCACCAGCTGGTGATTCACGGGCATCCCAAGACGCCTGGGCAGGAAAGCGCCCATACCAACCCGGTGGATGGCCACAATGTGCCGGTACCGCATTTTGGTGTCATCCTGGAGTGGGATGAGTGGGAAACGCTGGCCGAGCGCCTGAAAGCCCGCGATACCGATTTCGTGATCGAACCCTATATTCGCTTCAAGGGAGAAGTGGGTGAACAGGCCACCATGTTCCTGCTCGACCCCTGCGGCAATGCGCTGGAGTTCAAGGCGTTCAAGGACAAGAGCCAAATTTTTGCCAAGTAAGTGCGCTTGTGTCGCCGGCAGGGCGCGTGTCAGGCGCGCATGGCCTGCTCCTGTCGGCGATGCTGTAGCGGTGGCTCGCCAAAGTAACGCTTATAGTCGCGGCTGAACTGAGGCACGCTGCGGTAGCCGACGGCCAAGGCGGTCTGGTTGACGTTATGGCGGTCCTGCAGCAATAGCTGCTGAGCCTTCAGCAGCCGCAGCCGTTTCAAGTATTGCGCCGGGGAAGCCCGAGTGATCTGCTTGAAGTGCTGATGAAAGGTCGAGACGCTCATGTTGGCTTGACGAGCCAGCTGTTCCACTGAAAACGGATCGGCAAAATGAGCGTGCAGATGGGAAAGCACCTGCACGATTCTCGCATAGTGGCCATGGCCGCTGACCAGCGCACGCAGCGCTTGCCCCTGTTCCCCCTTGAGCGCTTCGAATACCACATCGCGTATGCGCGCTGCCCCCATGGTGCGGCACTCCATCTCGTCGTGCAGGGTGTGGGCGAGCCGCAGTACGGCGGCCTGCATGCCCTCGTTCATGGCCACCGAGGCCATGGGCCTGGGGGTTTTCACGGTTTGCACAAGCGGCCCCTGATCGCCCATGGCCGTGACCAGCTCGTTGAGCAGTGCGGGGTCCAGAGAGACCGAAATACCCAACAGCGGCGCCTCTTCGGAGCCGTGTGTTTCGCACTCGAAAGGCAGCGGCAGGGTCTGAACGAGATAGTGGCCAGGATTGTAGTGAATCTCGCGGTCACCCAAGTAACCGATCTTTCGCCCTTGGGCAATCACCGTCAGCCCCGGTTCGTACATGAGCGGGGTGCGCGGCTGATGCCGTTTCAGACACAGCAGGCTGACCCGTGGCAGTGTCGAGGCGTTCATTCCTTCCCGTCGAATCAAGGGAGAAAGGCACTGAGCGAGGGCATTACCGGCAGCGGTGGTAGTGGCCATGGTAGCTCCGAAAGGTAGGCAGTCTTGGGGCAGCTGCGACGATTGTGCCTTTTTTGAGCGAATTTTTGTTATTTTATTACGCTTGAGTGGAGAAATAGGCAAAAAAAACGGAGCTTCGTTCATCGCTAACCGCGGCGGTACGGCCAATAATGGTGACTTCTCTCGCATGGGCGGGATGCCTTGAACAGGAGTTTCCATGAGCCAAGCAAAATCTTACGCCGCGTTTTCTGCCGACAAACCCCTCGCGCCGTTTACCTTTGAGCGTCGTGCGCCGCGTGCCGACGACGTTGCCATCGAAATTCTCTACTGTGGCGTATGCCACAGCGACCTGCACTTTGCGCGTAACGACTGGGGCATGAGCCAATACCCCGTCGTGCCCGGTCACGAGATCGTCGGCCGCGTAACCGCTGTGGGCAACGACGTGAGCCGCTTCCAGGTAGGCGATCTGGTAGGGGTGGGCTGTATGGTCGATTCCTGCCGTACCTGTTCGGCCTGCCAAGAAGGCGTAGAGCAATACTGCCTGGAAGGCTTCACCATGACCTACGGTAGCCCCGACCGTCAGGATGGCACCCTGACCCAGGGCGGCTATTCCGATGCCATCGTGGTGAGCGAGCATTTCGTGCTCAAGATGCCCGATGGTATCGATCTGGCCTCGGCAGCGCCTATCCTGTGCGCCGGTATCACTACCTACTCACCGCTGAAGCATTTCGGAGTAGGTAAAGGGCACAAGATCGGTGTGATTGGCATGGGTGGCCTGGGCCATATGGGTGTGAAGCTGGCCAAGGCGCTGGGCGCAGAAGTCACGGTATTTACCCGTTCCGACGCCAAGGTAGAGGAAGCCAAGCGAAACGGCGCTGACCACGTGGTGGTGTCCAGCGACCCGGCGCAAATGGAGGCCGTGGCAGAGACCTACGACTTCATGCTGGACACCGTGCCGGTGCAGCATGACCTCAACCCCTACCTGGCCGCGCTCAAGTACAACGGTACGCATATCATCGTCGGGCTGCTGGAGCCCATCGAGCCGACCATCGAAGCGTTCAATCTGGTCTTCAAGCGCCGCGTGGTGGCTGGTTCACTGATCGGCGGGATTGCCGAAACGGAAGAGCTCTTGAAGCTGTGCGCCGAACAGAACATCACCTGCGATATCGAAATGCTGGATATCAACGACATCAACGAAGGTTTCGAGCGCATGGAAAAAGGTGACGTGCGTTACCGCTTCGTGATCGACATGGCCACGCTGAAAAACACGCCTGCCTGAGGCATTTCACGGGTAGCGATGCCCACTCTCCGAGGGTTTCTCGGGGAGTGGGCTTTTTTGTGGGCCCATCAATGAAAATTTGTTGATATACATAAGTCGTAGAGAGGCCGTTTTTTGGCGTGGATTGTTTTACCCTTCGCTTGAGCAGTGCCATAACGAATAAGCACAAGGGAACTCACCCATGAAGCATCTCTCAATCAAATGGAGCCTGACGGCTGCCCTCGCGGTGCTGGTGGTGATGATTGGCCTGATTAGCGGGCTGGGCTTTTATGCCAATACCAACAGCGGTCAGGCACTTGCCGAAATCAACAATACCAATGTGAGGCTGGTCAATCTGGCCAACCGAATGCAGGTCAATGCGTTACGGGCGCAGACCTTTCTCGACCGCGCTGCCAGCTTCAGTACCATGGGCAATCCTGAAAGAGGTCAGGAAAGCCAGGGGCAGGCAGTGGAGGCCACGCAGATCGCGCAACAGTACTTCGAGGAGTTCTCCGCTGTGGTGGTGGCCCCGGAAAGTGAGCTTTCCCGCTACCGAAATGCGGTGGCCGAGGCTTATCAAGCCTTTGTGGTGGAGGGCTTGGAGCCCTTGTTGAATGCGCCGCCTTTCCAGATCCAGCGCCGCCAGGCGGAGCTGGGCGAGCATAGCGCGCGTCTGGATACGGCGATGAGCGATTTTGTGGCCTATACCGAATCCCGTGGTCAGCAGGTGATGCAACAGGTTGAGCGAGTCGCGACCTGGGTAGGTGCCATCGCCATTGGTCTACTGCTGTTTTCACTGTTGGCGGCGCTGGTCATTCGTATTGCCATGGTGCGCGGGGTGGTCACGCCGCTGCGCCAGGCACTGGACCACTTTGCGCGCATTGCCGACGGCGACCTGACCGGGCGTATCGAAGACCGCGGCCGTAACGAGATTGGCCAGCTGTTCATTGGGCTGGCCGCCATGCAGGAAAAGCTCAGAACGCTGGTCCTCTCGTTGCGCAGCAGCAGTGAACACGTCTACAGCGGGGCCAGCGAGATCTCCTCCGGCAGCCAGGACCTCTCCTCGCGTACCGAGCAGCAGGCCGCCGCGCTTCAGCAAACGGCTTCCAGCATGGAGCAGATGGCGACCACGGTGGGCACCAATGCGGATATCGCCCAGCAGGCCGACCAGCTCTCCGTGGCGGCATCGCAGTCGGCAGAGCTGAGTGGCGACGAGGTCGAGCGAACCGTGCAACTGATGCGGGATATTGCGGCCAGCGCCGACAAGGTGAACGACATCATTGGCGTGATCGACTCGATTGCCTTCCAGACCAATATCCTGGCGCTCAATGCCTCCGTGGAAGCGGCCCGAGCCGGTGAGCAGGGGCGCGGCTTTGCCGTGGTGGCCAGTGAGGTGCGTTCTCTCGCTACCCGCAGTGCCGAGTCGGCCAAGGAGATTCGCGGTCTCATCGAGCAAACCACGGCACAGATCACCAGCGGTGCCAGCCAGGCCGAGCGCAGCGGGCAAACCATCCATCAGACGGTGGACGCCATTCGTCAGGTCACCACGCTGGTGGGTGAAATTTCCACGGCAACCCGTGAACAGAGCGGAGGGATCGAGCAGATCAATGCGGCGCTGACCGAAATGGATTCGGTGACCCAGCAGAACGCGGCGCTCGTGCAGGAAACCAGTGCGGCGGCCACTGCCCTGGAGGGCCAAGCCAGTGGCCTGGCAGAACTGATCTCCACCTTCCGGCTGGCCGCTGGCGAGCAGCTGTCGCCTGCGCCGCAGGCGCCAGCGCCCGCCCTGACTCGGCAAGCGGCAGGACAGACGCCTCCGGCCAAGTCGATTCAAAAGCAGGACGAGTGGGACGAATTCTAAAGAGGAAGACCATAGAACGCCCCCTGAGCGCACGATGTGCTCAGGGGGCGTTTTTCTTTCAGGCGTGGGCTACCACGCGCAGGCGCACGTAGTCGGCGGTCCAGTTGCCGTGCCCATCGCTCAGGCTGTGCGACAGCAGGTTGACGGTATGATCGAACACGGCATCTTTCAGGTCGTCATCCAGGCCGTGGAAGAACGGGCTGGCAAAGGTGTCCAACCAGTTGGCCATGCCCTTGGGCAGCGGCGTAGGGCGCGGGATGAGCTCGATGCTGTCGATACGAAAGCCCACCGTTTGCAGCAGGTTGGCGTAATCCTCTGCCGTCGGGAAATACCACGGGTGACGCCCTTTGGAGCTGATACCACGGAACTGTAGCGAGGCAATCAGCGCGGTGCAGATGGCCGCCACGTTGCCGTGCCCACCAAACTCGGCCACGAAGCGGCCACCAGGTTTGAGGGCTCGCTTGACGCCTGCCAACACGGCCTGAGGGTCCAGCATCCAGTGCAGGGCGGCATTGCTGAAAACCGCATCGAACTCGTGGTCGAAGGGCAGTTGGTGGCCATCGACGACTCTGGCCGTCACGCCGCGCTGCTGCGCCGCCGCGACCATTTCCGCCGACGCATCGACGCCCAGCACGTCAGCGCCCAGCTGCATGATGCGCTCGCTCAATACGCCATCACCGCAGCCTAGATCCAGAATGCGCTCACCTGGCTGAGGGGAGAGCAGCTTCAGCACCTCGTGGCCCAGCTTGGGCACGAAAGATGCGTTTTCCGCGTACTGGCTAGCATTCCATGCTTGCCCAGGCGGGGTATGTGAGGCGTTTGTCATGGCGGCATCCTGGCATCGTTATTCAGTGGTGCGATTATTCAGAGTGAAACACTGTATTAGAATAACGCTTTTTACAGTATAGCTATCCGCTGGATAAGCCCCAGTCAGCACGTACATTTTTCACGTTTACCCTGCCCATCATTCGGGCAGAGCGTAGGCAATGACGCTATCGCCCAGTGTGGTTTCCGATTGGAAAGAGCCGCCTGCGGCGATGACGACATACTGGCGGCCCTGGTGCACGTAGGTCATGGGGTTGGCCTGCCCGCCTGCTGGCAGGCGCTGTTCCCATATCAGTTCGCCGGTCGCGCTGTCGAAGCCGCGCAGGTAATCGTCCATGGCAGCCCCAATGAAGGTCATGCCCCCTTGGGTGGCCAACGGGCCACCGCTGGTGGGGGCACCCACCGTCATCTTGAGGCGCGAGGGAATGCCCAGCGGTCCTTGATCCATGCTGGTGCCCAGCGGGCGTGACCAGACGATCTCACCGCTGTTCAGGTCGGTGGCGCTCAGAAAGCCCCAGGGTGGCGCCGTACACGGCATGTCCAGCGGAGAGAGCCAGGCACCGCGCTCCGCCGCCACCGGTGCGCCCAGCATGGGCTGGGCCTGCTGGTCGATGTAGCTGGCATCCTGAGCACCAATGGGGGCAATGTTATCCATGGTATCGGCTTCTTCACGGGGGTAGAGCACCACCTGCGAGGGCATGCGGTTGTTGTTCACGATCATCAGTTGGCGCGTGGGATCGAACGAGGCGCTGCCCCAGTTGATGCCGCCCAGGATGCCAGGAAACTGCAGCATGCCGCCTTCCTCCAGGGTGGGAGGAGTAAACATGCCCTCGTAGCGCATGCGCTGGAACTCGATGCGGCAGTAGAGGTGGTCCAGTGGCGTCGTGCCCCAGGTATGCGCCCCGGTCAAGCGTTCGACTTCCTGCCCTGGCAGTGAGCCAAAGTTGGGCATGTCAGGTGAAAAAGGCTGTACCGGCGAGGTCCAATCTCCTTCGATGGCACCCTGAGGCACGGCGCGCTCCTCGATGCTGCGCAGGGGTTCACCGGTTTCACGGTCGAAGACGAACACCTGCCCATATTTGGTGGCTTGCACCACGGCCGCTCTGGGGCCTTCCTCGGTGGGGAAGTCGATCAACGCCGGTTGCGCCCCCAGGTCGTAATCCCACAAATCGTGTATCACGGTGGTGAATTTCCAGGCGACGTCGCCGGTGTCGGCTTCCACGGCGACCAGCGATGCAGTGAAGGCATCCTCCTCCGGCGAGCGGTCGCCGCCATACTGGTCATTGGTAGGGTTGCCGGTGGGCAGGTAGACCAGCCCCAGGGCTTCATCGGCCGTGATGGCCGCCCACACGTTGGGGGTGCCGCGCGGGTACACTTCACCGGGTTCGGGCTGTTGGTCGGGGGTCGTCCAGACCGCGTCCCAGGTCCACTGCCACTCGCCCGTGAGGGCATGGTAGGACCTCACGGCGCCGGAAGGGCCGTCCCGGCGCTGATTGTCGGTCACCTGATGCCCTACGATCACACTGTCGTTGACCACGGTAGGGCCCGATGTATTGGAGAGATAGCCCGGTGCCTGCGGGTCCATGAACTCATACAGGTCAACGGTTCCCTGCTGGCCGAAATCGGTGCACTGAGAGCCATCATCGGCATTCAGGGCCATCAGGCGTCCATCCATGGTGCCCATCAGCAGGCGGCGCGGGCACTGGGTCGTGGGGTCGTCGGTTTCATGGTATGCCAGCGAGCGGCAGGCGGCAGAAAACACATGCTCCAGCGCAGCGCGGTCGACCTGTGGGTCGAAATGCCACTGCTGCTCGCCGTTGCCGGGGTCCAGTGCAAACACCTGGTTGCTTTGGGTGCATACATAGACGCTGTTGCCCACTTTCAGTGGCGTATTCTGAAAGGCATAAGGTGTCGCGTCGCTATGGGGAGTATCGCCGGTATTGAAGGTCCAGGCCTCACTGAGCCGAGCCGCGTTGTCTGGCGTGATCTGGCTGGCCTCGGAAAACCGCCGAGCCGCCGCATCGCCGCCGTAGGCCGGCCAGTCCATGGAGGTCTGGTTGTTCATGTCAGGCGAGGAAGCGCCTTCTGCCAGGCGTGCCTGTGCCGGGGAGTCGATATCCACATGACTATCCTGCAACAGCCACAGAAGTGCCAGGCCCGGCAGCGCCAGGGCGATCAGGCCCGGCAGGCGTGCCCCCCAGCCAGGCTGGCGCCCGCGGTGTCGGTACAGCGCGGGTAACAGCAGCAGCGCCACCGCCAGCAAGCCCCACAGCACCCCCATGCGCGCCAGTAAGTCCACCTGCCAAATCGGCAGCCAGCCTTTCTGGTCGATTTCCCATAACGACCAGGCCAGGGTAGCCAGTACCGTTGCGGCATAGAGCCAAACGCCCGATGGGGAACGGCGCCACATCAGCACGGCGGCGCTCAGGATGGCAAGGCCCGCCAGCAGGAAATACCACGAGCCCCCGAGCAGGACCAGATATCCCCCACCCACGATCATGGGCAGGCTCAGTAGCAGGAGTACGCCTGCCAGGGCGAGCATGGCCCAGACGGCCGGTCCTTTGCGATAGGTAGCGTCCATGTCTTTTCCTGTGGTTATGGGGCGGGTGTTGCCTGCGTGGCAACAATGCTGAATTAACCTTAGAAGAGCAGGCAGGGCTTGGCGAGTAGAGGAGGGTTGTTTAACCCATGTGGCCTCGTGAAGCTGCATTTGCCTGTCAGCGAGCCTCGCGGGTTGCCGCAAGCAGGCAAGAATGCGTTACGATTCAAGTATTCCGATAAAGCACGCCCCTACCATTTCGTGATCAGTGAGGCACCATGAACGACGTTATCAAGCTCTTGCAGTCCCACCGTTCCATTCGTAAATTCACCGACCAGGAGATTCCCCGTGGGCTGCTCCTGGAGCTGATCAAGGCTGGGCAGGCGGCGGCGACCTCCAGCCATGTGCAGGCGTACAGCGTGATTCACGTGAAAGATGCGGCCAACCGAGAGCAGCTGGCCGAACTGTCCGGTGGCCAGGGCTATGTGGCCAGCAGTGCGGTATTTCTGGTGTTCTGCGCCGACATGAAGCGTCCTACCGAAGCCTCGGCGCGTACTGGCGCCAACGTAGAGCGCGGCATGACCGAGCAACTGCTGGTGGCCACCGTGGACACGGCGCTGATGGCCCAAAACGTGGCCGTGGCGGCCGAGTCGGAAGGGCTGGGCATCTGCTACATCGGCGGGATTCGCAACAACCCCGAGGCCGTCAGTGAACTGCTCAAGCTGCCGCCCCATGTGTACCCGGTATTCGGCATGTGCCTGGGCTACCCGGACCATCAGCCGGAGGTCAAGCCCAGGCTGCCCGTGGAGGCGATTCTGAAAGAGGACTACTACACTGAAGACAGTGATCAGGTCGTGGCCTTCGATGACACCATGCGGGCCTACTACCAATCACGCAGTAGCGGCAATAAAAACAGTGACTGGTCGCACAACCTCACCCCTCTGTTCGACAACAAGCTGCGCCCCCACATGCGTGACTTTCTAGTGAAGCGTGGCTTTACCATGAAATAAGGAGCCCTTCATGTCCCTACAGCGTGCCTACCTTCTCTTCGCTGGGCTTTACAGCCTGCTGCCCGTGATGGGCGTCATTGCCATTCTCTTCGGGGGCGGGACACCGCTGGCGCTGGTGCACCTGTTCTTTGGGGTGTTGGGGGTCGTGGGGCTGTGGGGATACATGCTCAACCGAGGTGTGATGAATCAGCGCATGTGGCGGCCGCTGGCACTGGTGTTTGCCGTGGGAAGCCTGGTGCAGATGGGCATTTTGCTGAGTACGCCAGTGGCGGGCGTAGAACTGACCTGGATGCTCATCAGCAGCATCTTTGCCCTCATCCTGGCCGTCATGCTCTATCACTACGGCAATCGAGACCAGCCGCTGTGGGCCAGTGAAGAAGAGCGAGTGGCCGCGTCGAAGCTGGCCCAACTGCTGGAGCAGCAGTCCAACGTCACGGCGTATCACCGGGAGCCGGGTCACGAGAACAGTGTCCGCGTCTCCAAAGTAGGCAGTGCCTATCAGGCCAGCGTTACCCGCCGCACCCCCAAAGGTCAGGAGACGTTCGAGCAGCGCTTTCGCCATCCTGAAACGCTGCTGTTCTTTGCCGAAAAGTTCGCGAGCGTCGCGCCACAGGAGTTCACTCGCCAGGAGGCGCCAGGCTCGCAGCTGGCGTGATCACCATCACGCTTGCAGCAGCGGATTGTTGGCCAACTGGCTCGCCAGTTGGCCCTTGATGAACTGGTAGAGAGGCGTAATGCGCTTCGGCAAATGTTCCTCGGCCACTCGCTGGTCGATATAGTAGGCGGCACGGCTACCGCAGTAGTCGATCACGCCGCCCACTTGATGAAACTGGAGGCCGGAAGCCTTCAGCAAGCGGCTGAAGCGTGGCTCGAGCATGGCGAACGCATGAGGGCGCTGGCTGAGTCCCACCAAGGCGGTGGCGGCCAGAAACAGGCTCAGGCTGAGCAGGGCAGGGCTCTCCTTGATGCTTTCGTAGGGGCTTTGTACGTCGCTATGCTTGCGACGCACCGTAGGATGAACGGCCAACCGCGAGACTTCGCATACCTGCTGATGAGCAAAGCAGCGGGGGTGCGTGTTCGGTAAAAACAGATGCTCCCCATAATAGGCTTCCAGCGGCAGGCTGTGCTGCTCGTGGCCATTTTGCTCGTCGAACAGTACGACCCTCAGGCATCCTACATCCAATCCTGTGGCCTTGTGGTGAAGCAGGCACAGCAGCGACTGCTGGTCATGGTCATCGTGTTCGATATTGAGCGCACTGTCATTGCCGAGGTCGTAGTTCAACTCCTCGATGAACACCGCGTGGCGCAGGGTAAAGGCGCGCAGTTTTTCAATGGGTGTATGAGCAATCAACAGGGAAAAATGCGTGTCGAAGAAGGCCGGTGAAAAGGTGTTTTCGACAAGCGTTTCAGGAGTGGTGACGGGGGGAGTTATTGTCGTGATCACCATCGTTATCCTTGTATGAGCTGCGTTAACGGGATGGGTTTGCCCAAATAGAACCCTTGTCCATAGGTAATGCCGTACTCTTGCAGAATAGGCGTCAACGGTGCCTGATCAACGAATTCAGCGATGGTCTGTTTACCGAACCCCTTGGCAATGTCGGCAATTGCCTTGACGATGGTATGGCTGTCGGGATTGATCAGCAGGCTACGAATGAACGAGCCATCGATCTTGATGTAATCCACCGGCAGTTGGCCAAGATAATGGAAACTGCTGAAGCCGATGCCAAAGTCGTCCAGCGCGGTACGGCAGCCCAGGTCTCTGAACGTTTGCAATACGTTGCGGGCGGTGGAAAAGTCGGTGATGGCTGCCGTTTCCGTGACTTCGAGAATCAGATGGTGAGGGTCGGCACCGCTGCTGCGCAGCTCGTCGGTGAGGTACTGTTTCAAGCCCAGGTCGTGAAGCGACTGCCCCGACAGGTTCACGGCCAGTGAAACACCGCGCTCCTGCAGCTTGCCCAAGGCTTGCAGGCTGTGCCTGATGACCCAGCGGTCCAGAGCGACTACCAGGCCGCTCTGCTCGGCGACCGGAATGAAGTGCTGAGGCGCCACCAGACTGCCATCCGGGTGTCGCATGCGGACCAGCACTTCGTAATGTTTGATATCGTGATCCTTGAGGCGCACGATGGGCTGCACCATCAGCTCGAACTGCTCGTGTTCCAGCGCGTTGTGCAGCTGTTCTACCCAATACACCCGCTCCTGCAGCTCATCCTTGGCATTTTCGGCCTGGGACAGCAGGTACCAATCCTGATTGCTGCTCTCTTTGGCCTTGTACATGGCCATGTCGGCGCTGGCCAGCAGGTCGGCAGAAGTCTGCCCATGGGCCGGGAACAGCGCGATCCCCATGCTGGCAGAGATATGATGTTTCCGGCCTGCGGCCTGGAAGCCAATGCTGCTCAGCAACTGGTTGATATAGTCGGCGACGCTGATGGCTTGCTCGCTGTTCACCCCTTCCAGCAACAGGGCAAACTCATCGCCCCCCAGCCTGGCAATCGTGCCACGCTGCCCGAGATTGATGAACAGCGTTTCGGCAACTTCACGCAGCAGGTGGTCGCCCACATGGTGCCCGCTCAGCTCATTGACCTCCTTGAACTCGTTGAGGTCGAGCAGCACGATGGCGCCTTCGCTCTGGCACAGCAGGGCGTGCTGAACCGCATCCTGGAAATAGCGACGGTTGTACAGCTCGGTGAGTGGGTCGTGTTCGGCCAGCCAGGTCAAACGCTCTTCGGCAGCTTTGCGCTCGGTGATGTCCAGACCTACCGAAATGCGTGCTCCCCGCTCCCGATGGCTGCTGGTGAGTGGCGCATGGTACCAGGCCACGGTGGCGTAGCGCTTGTCCTGGGTATGCAGGGTTTTCTCTTCCTGCTGATGGCTGGCGAACTGGCCTGCGGGCTGCGCGTTGCGGTGCTCCGCTCCCCCTGGCAGAGGGTGGGCAGAGCTGTCGAAGATGTCGTAAAAATGGCGGCCTACCAGATCCTGGTCAGCCAACCCCAGGCGGCTGCGGGTATATTCATTGACTCGTTGAATGCGCCCAGTGGCCGTTTGCACGATGATGAACACCTGGGCCGTATCCAGCAGGCTATTGACGAAATCGCGCTCGCTGGCCAACTCCTCGATACGCTCGGCCAGTTGGCCGCTGTGATCATGTACCGACGACTCCAGACGCTCCAACTGGTCGGCCAGGGTGCGCGTGGCATTTTCCAGTATGTCGATCTCATTGGAGCGCCTGGGGATCGTCATGGGCAGGCGGGTGCGCACGCGCTGAAACTGCCCATCCGACAGCGCCGGTAACAGGGCCGCTACACGGCGCAGCCGCGCCATGGGCCCGAGCAGAATCGCCAGCAGCAGCAATTCCGCCGCCAGCCAGCCCGCCACGCCCAGCGCCAGCAGCGTGTTGGTGGCCCGCTGAATGGCCGTCGTTTGCGTCGTGATGTCTGAAATCAACAGAAAATAGCTGGTGCTGCGCCAATCGGCATCGTCTTCCATGTAAACCGCGCTCAGCTCCAGGTAGCGTCCGGCGTACTCCATGCTGAAAGGCGTGTCTGCCAACTGGTAGATCGGCGTTGCCAACGAGGCTTGCTCCAGCAGTGGCAGGGTAGGCTCTCGGTTGGTGATGGCCACCAGATGACCGTTCCAGCCTGGCAGGTATCGCGATGGGTCGTTGGAGTCACCCTCGACGTGGCCCGTGACCATCAGCGCTACTTCGCTACCCGAGACCTCCTTGGCTTCGCGGGTGACGTCGGCAAGCGAACGAGACAGCATGACCATGCCGATGCTGTCGCCATCCACCAGAATCGGTACCGCCGCATATTGCTGGCAGCTGGTGGTACAGCGCAGCGTCTTGATGGGAATCTCTCGCGCCAGCAAGTCGTCTACCCAACCGCGAATGGGCAGCTCCATATCCGGGGAGCCCATCCCGGACTGCCCACGCTGCTGCCCCTGACGATCGAAGACGAACACGCCATCTACCCCGGCTTCCAACTGCAGCGAAGGCCACTGGGCTGCCAGCACCGTGCGTAGGCCTTCATCATCGTTCTGAGCCAAGGCATTGCCCAGGTCGGGGGCGTTTGCCGTCAAGCCTGCCAACTGGCGCAGGTTATCGGCAGAGCGCTGCATGGCC
The DNA here is from genome assembly GCF_020616575.1 of Halomonas sp. NyZ770. Lineage (NCBI taxonomy): Bacteria > Pseudomonadati > Pseudomonadota > Gammaproteobacteria > Oceanospirillales > Halomonadaceae > Halomonas > Halomonas sp. NyZ770. Next base: position 1,087,606 of record NZ_CP085143.1, read on the forward strand.
AGGCGGATTTCTCGCTGCTGACGCTCATGATGCCCCTGACGGCTCTGTTCGAGCTGCTGGGTCAGGTGATGATGGCCAAGCCAGATGAACAGGGCCACCAGCACCAGCAGCAGCAAGCTGCTAGGCGCAATGACACGCCAGGCAAGACTCGAGCGACGCTTGACGGGTGGGCTGGACTGATTCATCGAGACAGATCCCGGTGGCAGGGTTTAAAAGCGCAGAGAGAGTTGAAACAGCAGCATGTTCCAATGCTTGCGGGTCAGGCCGGCATCGGGGTTGTCTTGCCGAGGCAGCCAACCGGTGCCATCCACGTAGTGATACTCCCCCGACAGCATGAGCTGGGGCGTGGGTGTCCACTGCACGCCCAGAGTGATGTCATCGGCGAATTGGGAATACGCAGGACCGAACCCGGCCCGTTCGTAGGCGCGGCCCGAACGGTCATCGGTATCGTTGACCAGCCGGTCGAAGCGAATCAGGCCGCTCCAGTCGGGAGAGAAGCGCCGCTGGTACTGGACATACCAGCTTTCACCCGTGATATCGAACGTGCGTGGCAGGTTCTCGCCGCTCAGGGCCTGCTGGCGCAGCGCGTATTCGGCGGTCACGCTCCAGTACTCCTGGTTGTACTGCAAGGAAGCGATCCACGGTTGAAACTCGAAGTCGGCCGCCTGACCCACGAGCGTGGCATCGAGGTGCACCGAGGCCGTGCTCAATGCCGCTACCCACTGGCCGCTGTGGTCTTCGAAGAGCAGCTGCGCGATGGCCGAGGGCTCGGAGGCAGACACTCGTTGGGCCATGCCGCCAAACAGCTGGTCGGATAGCTCTGAGCCCGTCTGCGGGCGACCCAGGCCGCCTCTCAAGCGCCACGTACCCGCCGGGGTATGCTCCTCGGCATACAGGCTGATACCATCCGCCGCCAGCCCCAGTGCGCGGGTGCGGTCAAAGTAGATGGATTGAGGCAGCAAAATGCTCGGGCGTGTAAAGGCCACGTCCCGGGTCTGGTTATAGAGTCCAAACGGGTTCTTGAAGCGGCCTACCTGAACCCCCAGCGTGCGCGCCGGGCTGGACAGCATCTGGTAATCCACCACGCCATAGTCGAGGGTGGGGGCCGCATCGCTGGTATCGCCTCCCGCACGGCGGCTGAGCAGTTGGCCTGCCACCAGCACCCGGCGGTGTGGGCGAAACGAGGCATTCAACCCCAGTTCGGTATACTCCAGGCTGCCCTTGTCGCTACTGGGGCCAAAGAAGTCGTTATGGTCGGTGATGACCAGTGCCTGGCTGAGAAACCCGTGCACCTGAAGGGTGTCGGCGGGGTGCTCTTGAGCCATGCCTGCCATGGGCAGCCAGGCCAGCAAACCCGCCAGGGCGCAGCGCTGCCCCAAGCCCTTACTCCATGGAAATGACACGGACGCTTTCATCCAGGTACTCCCGTTCAAGGTAGCCTAGCGCGCCGGGAGTGCGGGCAACTCGCTCGCGCATATCCACTTGGTCGCGTACACGGTGGGGCGCTTGCCCCATGCCAGAAAACACCATCCTGTCCCAGGCGAGCTGCAGCTGATGCGGGTAGACGGCCAGCATCTCCTTGGCAAAGCGGGCATGTACAGGGTCGCGATTGGGTAACACAAAAACCTGCATGGCCTGGCCGCCAGGCCAGGTGCGTTGGCGCATGGCAAACATGGCGCGAAGGGCATCCCGTGGCAGCGCTGAAAGTTCGATGTCCGGGTGAGCCACGAGAACGATCGCCGTGAACGACTCGGTCGGCTCGGCTTCGGCCAGGGCACTGGCGGGCACCAGCCATAGCCAGATCAAGGCCAGCAGCCCATAGGCGCGCCAGGGTCTCCGTGGCATCACGTTCAGCAAGGGCACCAGGAACAAGTGCCGTGTGTCATGGGTGTAAGAATGGGAAATCCCCCTGCAACGTACAAACGATGACCTAACAACGCTTCCGTCTCGACCCTGCCGTTCTTGTCATTTTTATATTAGAAAGATAGTACGCTAAAAGCGCGACAGGGTAACGATCGTCAGCACTTGAAAAAGCATGCTTATTCAACGATCAGTGACTGTAGGCGGTCCGGGTAATCCGTAAACAGTCCGTTGACTCCCATGCGCATCAGGCGCTCCATCTCTGGGCGCTCGTTGATGGTGTAAACGTGCACTGGCAGGCCGTTCTGCTGGGCCAGACGAATAAAGTCGGCATCGATCACGTCCTGCCCATCACGCTGGGCGTTGGTGCCGATCCCGACGGCGTATTCGGCGATGCGCTGAAAGTCGCTGGCACGCATCTGGGCGGGCCCGGGCGTGGTGTCGTTCCACTCGACCAAGGGGGAGCCTTCGCCCTCGCCAGGGGAGTACCACAACAGTTGCACCAGCGGGATCTCAGGATTGAGCGCCTGTATTTTCAGCAGGCTTTCCTGAGCAAACGACTGCACCAGTACACGGCCTTCCTGTACAAGGTCGTAGGCCTCCAGGCGCTCTACCAGCGCGGCTTCCAGGCCTGGGTTCAAGTGGGGTGACTTGGTTTCGATATAATAGCGGGTGGTATGCCCGAAGTGATCGAACAGTTCCTCCAGCGTCAGCATGGGTAAACCGACAAAGTCATCCGACGCTTGCTCGGGGTTTGCTTCGTTGAACCAGCTGCCGGTATCCAGCGCCTTCAGCTCGGCCAGCGTGTGCTCATGGATATGCCCTTCACCGTTACTGGTACGTTCCAGCGTGTTGTCATGAAAAATGACCACTTCGCCATCGGCGGTGAGCTGAGCGTCCAGCTCCAGATAGTCCACACCCCACTCGTGAGCCAGCTCGTAGGCGGGCATCGTGCTTTCGGGAGCGTGACCGCTGGCGCCACGATGCGCGATGACCTGAAAGTTTTCCAAGGCGTTCAACTGCTGGGCCAGCGGCGGCTCGCTGGCGACCCCGGCAGTAGCAACGGTCATGAGTGCCGTCAGTGCGGCAGCAGTACTCGTATAGCGCGGCATGGTGGCTCCGTGGAATAGGTAATATTTATCAAGACCATAACGTCTATCTATTGAAAACGCACGCACTCCCTGAAGAATCGGACGCACTCCCCGTGGCAGCGTGTTCATTCAGCACTTTCCCAGCACTCTCCACGAACAAGATGGCAATTAAAGGTATGCTGGTAGGAAAATACGCTCAATGTGGAGAACATCATGAGTCAGAAGAAGGGTAGGGGGGCGCTGGCACTTCGTGTGCTGTTTGCGGTGGTCATCGGGGTCGTGTTGGGCAGCGTCGTGCAAACCCAATTGAACCTGAGTGAGTTGCAGGCGTTGGGGGTGGCCATTCCCCTGGGTACACGGCTTTCGACCACGGCACAGGATCTTCTTCACTTTGCGCCCGTTTACGCAGGGCTGTTGCTGGCGGGGTTTCTGATCTCCCAGGCCGTGGCGGGCTGGCTCACTCGGCGGTGGCCTGCCAGCCTTCGACGCCTGGCCTTTGCGCTGGCGGCCGTGGCCGGGCTATGGCTGACTTTCCTGCTGACCAATACGTTTGCGCCCATGCCCACGCTGGTGGCAGCCACCCGCACTGCCGGTGGGCTGGCCGCCATGCTGGCAACGGCCGCCATAGCAGGCTGGCTGCTGGCCATGCTGACGTGTCCCGCGTCGCACAAGCGCCATGGCCGCACGTCTCTGGCCATGGCGCTGGTCGCCTTCGTGCTGCCCGTGACTCAGCCCGCTGCCGAAGCCCAAACGGCCTATCAGATCGACACCCTGGCCGATGCGCTGGAGCACCCTTGGTCGCTGGCATTCTTGCCCGATGGCCGCTTTTTGGTGACCGAGCGCCCAGGACGCCTATTGCTGCTGGATGACCGCGGCCAGACGCTGGCCGACCTCGATGGCGTGCCGGAGGTGTTTGCCTCTGGGCAATCGGGGTTGTTCGATGTGCTGCTTTCTCCCCAGTTCGAGACCAATCAACAGCTCTACCTCAGCTACGCCTGCGGTACGGCCAGTGCCAATCATGCCTGCCTGGCTCGGGCCACCCTGGGCGATATGCGTTTGGAGCAGGTGGAAGAGATTTTTCGGGTTCACCCCGCCAAGCGTGGCGATGCCCACTATGGGGGGCGCCTGGCATGGTTGCCGGATGACACGCTGATCCTCACCCTGGGCGATGGTTTCGATAACCGTGAAGATGCCCAGCGGGTGAACAGCCATATCGGCAGCATCGTGCGCCTGAATGCCGATGGCAGCGTGCCCGACGACAACCCCTTCCTGGCTCAGGCCGATGCACTGCCCGAGCTCTACAGTATTGGCCATCGCAACGTGCAGGGGCTGGTCTACGACGCCCAGCGCCAGCAGCTGTTTGCCCACGAGCATGGCCCGCGAGGCGGAGATGAGCTCAACCTCATCCAACCCGGCAACAACTACGGCTGGCCAATTGCCACCGGCGGGCTGGATTACACCTGGGCCAGAGTCTCGCCGTTTACAGAATACCCCGGCATGCAGCCCCCGGCGCTGGAGTGGACGCCTTCTATCGCCCCTTCGGGCATGGCCGTCTATCGGGGCGAGCTGTTCCCCGAGTGGCAGGGCGACCTGCTGGTGGGGGCATTGGTCAATCGTGAGGTGCGTCGGGTACGCTGGCAGGAAGACGGCAGCGCCGAAGACATAGAGGGGCTGTTTGGTGAGCTGGATGCGCGCATTCGTGACGTGCGAGTAGGCCCCGAGGGCGCAGTCTATTTGCTGACTGACAGTGAGGAAGGGCAACTATTGAAGGTAGTGCCCGCCCAATGAACTAAGCTGAGTAAACGAAGGCGACAACAGCCTCTTCCTCAGGAGACGCCATGATCCACCAAGAGCATCACCGCTCTCACCGCTCTGGCTGGTTAAGAGCTGCTGTACTGGGAGCTAATGATGGCATTGTTTCTACCAGCAGCCTGATTCTTGGAGTGGCCGCAGCGTCTACCGCACAAAGCGATATTTTATTGGCGGGGCTTGCTGGGTTGGTGGCTGGGGCAATGTCGATGGCGGCCGGGGAGTACGTCTCGGTAAGCTCGCAATCCGACACAGAACGTGCCGATTTAGCCATTGAGCGCAACGCGCTGACGCATCATTATGAAGCCGAAAAAGAGGAGCTGGCCTCCATTTATGTCGAGCGAGGTTTAACGCCTGAGCTTGCCAGACAAGTGGCAGAGCAATTGATGCAAAAAGATGCCTTGGGCACCCATGCCCGAGATGAAATCGGCATCACCGTGGTGAGCCAAGCAAAGCCATTGCAAGCAGCGTTTTCTTCGGCGGCGATGTTCACCATTGGCGCGCTAATACCGCTTCTGATGGCGTGGTGGGCTCCCACCCTGTTGCTGATTCCCTTGGTCGCCGTGACCTCTCTAGCGCTGCTGGCGCTGTTAGGTGCACTGGCGGCCAAAGTGGGCGGTGCACCGATACGTGCTGCTGCACTGCGTGTCCTGTTCTGGGGAGCGCTGGCCATGGCGTTGACATCGCTCATTGGTCGATTGTTCGGCGTTATGGCATAACCGTTATTTATTCCAGGCTCAAAAGGAGAACGTGCATGCTGGCCTATACCATGGTGGGAACCCAGGATCTGGAGCGTGCCCTTCAGTTCTACACGCCGCTGTTCAATGCCATGGGGCTGGAGATCTGCTGGCAGGATGACAGCTGTGTTTCTTTCGGTGACCCGGATGATGTCGAAGTGCCCCAGTTTTTCGTGGGCCTGCCGTTTGATGGTCATCCTGCGACGGTAGGCAATGGCACCATGACCGCCTTCCAGTTCAGCGACATCAAGGAAGTGGATACGCTGCATCAGCTGGCCCTGCAAAGCGGTGGCAGCGACGAGGGCGAACCCGGTTTTCGCCCTCAGTACGGCGACGGCTTCTACGCGGGTTACGTCCGCGACCCCGACGGCAACAAGCTTGCCTTCGTGGTGTATCCACACCGGGTTGGGCTCTGATCAGCCGCTGCGGCGAGAGAGATACTCGATTAGCCACTCTGCCTCGGCGGGGCGGGTCAAGCGCACCATCTGGATATGCCGATAGCGTGGGTCCAGCGCGTCGGCGAAATAGCGCTGTCGATTCGAGCGCCAGTTTTTCAGCATCCAGAGCAGGATGGAATTGCGGCTCATGAAGGTCTGACGAAAACTTTCGCGATTACCGGTACCTGGCCAGATCTCCTGGCGGCTTGCGATACGTTTGATGGCGCGTCTGAGGCTCTGGCCAAACACTCGCCAGAAACCGTAATCCAGCCAAACCACCATATCCACGTCCCGCCATTTGATATCGCGGGTACGGTTGAAATTACCATCCAGTACCCAGCCGCGTGTGGCGCTGTTCAACGCGACTTCGAGCTTTGCCACGAACTCGTCATCCGGCGTTCCCTGCCAGTGGGGTTGCCAGAAAAGCTGGTCCATTTGAATGTGAGGAGCGTCGAGCGCTGCAGCGAGCTTGCGGGCCAAGGTGCTTTTGCCGCTACCGCTGGTGCCGACCACATTGATGTTCATGATGAAAGCCTGCTAATGAATCGGCGCGTTAGCTTAAACAGAGCCTTCAACGCGTGCAAGGTGGCTTCATGCGAGCGCGTTAGCCCCCAACTCTCTGCGCAACCAGCTCGCCAGGGCTTCGCTGCGGCGGGCGTTGGTGTGCTTGGGTAGCCACAGGCAGAGCCTGGCCGGGGTTTCGATATAGCCCCAGGGGGCGACCAGCCGACCGCTTCTCAGGTCGTCTTCCACAAGTAGCCTGGGGGCAATGGCGACCCCGAGCCCTGCCACGGCGGCTTCCATCAGGTAGTAGAGGTGTGCAAACCCCTGGCCCTGCTGCAGGGCTGCTTTCAATGCGGCGGGTTCCAGACCTTGGGCGGCAGCCCACTGCGGCCACGCCTGAGGGCGGGATGCGGTATAGAGCAGCTTGCTGCCAAACAGCGATGAGGGGGCTTCCACGTGGCAGGCCTCGGCCAGCCGGGGACTGGCCACGGCGCAAATTTCCTCGGCTATCAGAGGAATGCGCTCGCCTTCCTCGGGCCAGGGTGGTTCGAAGAAGGCCAGCGTGGCGCTGGTCTCGGGTTGGCCCGACTGTTCTGCATCGCTCATCACCACTTGCAGCTTCAGTTCGGGCAGCGCCTGGTTCAAGCGGTCCAGGCGGGGTATCAGCCAGCGGGCCAGCAGGCTGCCGGGGCAGGCCAGGGTAAAGGGCGCCTCTTCCACCTCATGCTTGAGCAACGTGCAACTATCCCTGAGTTTGGCGAAGGCCTCTCCAACCCCGCTTTGCAACTGCTCACCGTGGTGGGTCAGCACCAGCCCGCGCCCGGCTTTCGTGAACAGCGCCACGCCAAAATGTTCATCCAGACTCTTTAGCTGGCGGCTTACCGCGCCGTGGGTCACGCTCAGCTCGTCAGCGGCCGCAGTGACACTGCCCAGCCGAGCAGTGGCTTCAAAGGCGCGCAAAGCGCTCAGCGGGGGCAGGCTGTGTTGCATGGGGTCTCCTGGAACAGTTGCGAAAAACTCACAGGTGCTTGCCATCTTATCGATTTTTCTTCCGACCTGCCTGCGCTAACGTCGACACATTGCAAAAACGCCCCAAATCGCAGAGGTCGAGATGAACCAACCGTTAAGCCTACCCGATGCCAACGGCATGTTTGGCAGCTTTGGTGGCCGCTTTGTGGCCGAAACCCTGATGCCGCTGATTCTCGAGCTTCAGGATGAGTACACCACGGCCAAAAACGATCCCGAATTCCAGCGCCAGCTCGCCTATTTCCAAGGCGACTACGTGGGGCGCCCCAATCCACTCTACTTTGCCGAGCGCCTCACCGAGCACTTCGGCGGTGCCAGCATTTACCTCAAGCGTGAAGAGCTGAATCACACCGGCGCGCACAAGATCAACAACTGCATTGGCCAGGTACTGCTGGCCAAGCAGATGGGCAAGAAGCGCATCATCGCGGAAACCGGCGCAGGCATGCACGGCGTGGCCACCGCCACCGTAGCGGCCCGCTTTGGGTTGCCCTGCGTGATCTACATGGGCGCCACCGACATCGAGCGCCAGCAGCCCAACGTGTTCCGGATGAAGCTGCTGGGCGCGGAGATCGTGCCGGTCACTTCCGGTACCGGCACGCTCAAAGATGCCATGAACGAAGCACTGCGCGACTGGGTCACCAACGTAGACGACACTTTCTACATCATCGGCACCGTGGCAGGCCCGCACCCGTACCCGGCCATGGTGCGCGATTTTCAGGCGGTGATTGGCCATGAAACCCGCGCCCAGATGCTCGAAAAGCAGGGCCGTCTGCCGGATTCACTGATTGCCTGTGTCGGCGGCGGCTCCAACGCCATGGGCCTGTTCTATCCGTTCATCAACGATGACAGCGTGCACATGGTCGGTGTGGAAGCGGGCGGTAAAGGCGTCAAGAGTGGCCTGCACGCCGCCAGCCTCAACGGCGGCACCCCCGGCGTATTGCACGGCAACCGTACCTACCTGCTGCAAAACGAAGATGGCCAGATTACCGACGCCCACTCCATTTCCGCAGGGCTCGATTACCCCGGCATTGGCCCCGAACACGCCTGGCTGCACGAGCAGGGGCGGGTCGAGTACGTCTCTGCCACCGATGACGAAGCGCTGGAAGCCTTCCAGATCTGCTGCCGCCAGGAGGGCATCATCCCCGCCCTGGAAACCGCCCACGCCCTGGCAGAAGTCGCCAAGCGTGCGCCGACACTGCCCCGCGAGCACCTGATGGTGGTCAACCTCAGCGGACGTGGTGACAAGGACATGAACAGCGTGGCCCAGCATCTGGGTGATCGCTTTGGCATGAAACACTCATGAGCGCGATACAGGAGACTCCCATGCAACCTACCTTGCAACGTACTTCTCGGCTCGACAGCTGCTTTGCCGCGCTCAAACAGCAAAACCGCCCAGCGCTGGTCAGCTACCTCACTGCCGGCGACCCGGACCCCGAGACCTCCCGCCGCTTGCTGCACGGGCTGCCGGAGGCCGGTGTGGATATCATCGAACTCGGCATGCCGTTCAGCGACCCCATGGCCGATGGCCCCGCCATTCAAAAGGCTGCCCTGCGCGCCCTGGAAAAGGGCCAGACCCAGGCCAAAACGCTGGCAATGGTGCGCCAGTTCCGTGAGCAGAACAGCACCACGCCCATCGTGCTGATGGGCTACTACAACCCGATTTACTGCTACGGCGTCGAGCGTTTTCTCAGTGACGCCGCCCAGGCAGGGGTTGACGGGCTGATCGTGGTGGACCTGCCCCCCGAGCACGACGAAGAGCTATGCCAGCCCGCCGCCAAGCACGGCATCGATTTCATTCGTCTGGCCACGCCCACCACCGATGCCAAGCGGCTACCCAAGGTGCTGGCCAACGCTTCCGGGTTCATCTACTACGTTTCCGTGGCGGGCGTGACCGGCGGCAGTGCCCCCACACCCGAGCGGCTGGAAAGCGCGGTGAACCAGCTGCGCGAACACACGCCGCTACCCATTGCCGTGGGCTTCGGCATTCGCACCGCCGAACAGGCCGCCATCATTGGCCGCTTCAGCGACGCCGTGGTAGTGGGCTCTGCTCTGGTAGATTGCATCGAACACGCCAGCAGCGGCGAAGAAGCCATCGCCCAGGTACACGGGCTGGTGAAAGCGCTGGCGGCCAGTGTGAGAGGGTGCCGAGAAGCCCAGCAGGAGCGCGCGGGTTTGCCAGCCTGATGGGAAGCACCATCACACCACAGAGCGGGCCATGGCCCGGTCTGTTTTTATTCTGAAACCACCACGCCCAACTTGCCGCTGTTTCCAGAAAACAGGCATCATCCTCGTTTGAGGGTGGCGGGATAACGTCACGTGTATTCAAACAGAGGAAAATCATGGGCAAGCTCTTTTCGTTGCTGGTACTGCTGGGACTCGGCTATGCGGGTATCTATTTCTATTACGGCGTGGTGATCGAAGGGGAGGTCGAGCAGCAGCTGGCATCCCGTGGCCTGACCTCGGTCAGCGTGGATAACGTCGAGTACGGCCTGCTGGCGCCGGTCAGCAACAGCGCCAATATCGCCGTCACCGTGGGGTATCGTGGTTCCCAAGCGGCGGTCAACGTGCGCGTGCAAGGCCATCCGCTGTGGTCCGATGAGGTGACGGTACAGCTGGACGGCCTGCAAGCCCTGCGTTTGGGGATCAGCTTCGGGCAGTAACCACGAGCCAAACGTGTTCATGGCCAATCGATACCGCTACGGCTACCAGTAGCCCCGCCATGACCCAGTTGAACCCTTTGATCAGCATGGGCTGCCTGACACGCTGGCCAAGCAGGCTGCCTATCACCACATAGCTGCCGGGGGCACCTGCCGCCAGTGCGGCCAGCCCCAGTGCCCAGATAAACAGGCTCATGCCCTGAATACCCTCGGCAGGAAACTGCAGCGTCGCGATGGGCAGTGTCGCGACCATGGCTTTGGGGTTGAGTAACTGCATCATCAGGCCATCACGAAAACTGAGCATGCGTGGTGCCGGGGCGTGGGTATCCAGGGTGGCATTGGCGCGGGCCACCTTGTAGGCCAGATACAGGATATAAGCGCAGCCGAGCGCGCTGAGCAGCACCAGGGAGTCTTGAGATATCCAGGCGGCTCCCGCCCACCCCAACACCAGCAAGTACAGCAGCATGGCCAGCCCCACGCCCAGGCAAAACCCCAGCGAGGTTTTACCCTGCCCGTTGATACCGACATTCAACCCCAACAAATTCACAGGCCCAGGCGTGTACATGACGCCCAGGGCATAGGCGACGATTGCTAACATGAGAAAACCTCTAGGTGGACGTGATGCTTAACGCGTGATGTCGCGTTGGTACTGGAAAGGGGTCATGCCGTAGATGCGTTTGAAACGGCGGTTGAAGTGGCTCAAATCCGCAAAGCCGAAACGCAGCGCTATCTCGGTGAGTGGCGCGCCCTGGTCGAGCGCGCAGCGGGCGGCGTTCACGCGGCAATTGATCACGTATTGATGAGGGGTCATGCCGAACTGTTGGCGAAATAGCCTCAAAAAGTGGTACTTCGACAAATGCGCGGCCTGGCTGATGTCGTCCAGCGAGATATCTGCCTCAAGATGCTCATGAATATACGTTTTGGCGTGGCCCAACAGCGTGTCTGGGCGGCTGGTGCGTTGGCCAGTCACCATGTGCCCGCCAAGCTGAACCATGCGCTCGATCACGCGATACAGCGCGTTTTCCTGGTCGATGCAGCTGCCCGCTTGATGCGTGGTCAGGCGTGCGACTTCCTGTATCGCCTGGCGCAGCAGCGGGTCGTGAATCAGCGTACTCCGGGAGCGAAACGGTGACGTTTGTGGGCGGCCAAGCAGCTCCCCGAACAGCGGCAACGCTTGGTTGGGATGCACGTATACCATCACGTAGCCCAAAGCCTGCTCACCGCCAGCGTGGCCGTCGTGAACCTCTTCAGGGTTGAACAGAATCACGTTGCCCGGTGGGCTACGATGAAACTGCCCGCCGCTGAAGAAATCCTGTCGCCCCGCCAGCGTCACCCCAAAGGCGTACTCTTCGTGGGCATGACGGTCATAGCTAAAATCCTCGATGGCCGCTTTCAAGACGGTCAGTGACGGCACATGATGATTTTTGAAAAACTCGAACTGGCTGCTGCCCATGCCAACCTCCTTGATCGCATTCGGCCCATGGCGGGCTTACCCTGACCCGTTTCAGGATATGACGCGGGCGCCAGCGTGGCTTGTACATAATTGCTCAACGGCGGTGTCAGTGTATATTCACTAGACGGTACACAGTGGGCGGCATTCGCAAAACGCTGGCAAACGAGGAGGGCGCATGGCAAACCCCAACGTGGTGGTGATTACCGGCGGGAGTCGAGGCATTGGTGCCGAGACGGCTCGGTTGTTCGCCCGGCATGGCTACGATGTCTGCCTCAACTATGTTGAAAACGACGCAGCCGCCGAGCGTGTGCGCAGTGACATCCTCGCCCTAGGCGTGCGCTGCCTGGCTGTGAAGGCGGATGTGTCGAAAGCCGATGAGGTGGCGAACCTGTTTCGCCAGGTCGATCAGGAACTCGGCACGTTGACGGTGCTGGTCAACAACGCCGCCATTCTCAACACCCAGGCGCGGCTGGTGGATATCTCGCCGGAGCGTTTTGGCAACGTGCTGCAAAAGAACGTCATGAGCTGCTTTCTCTGCTGCAAGGAGGCCGTGCAGCGCATGTCTACCCGTCAGGGCGGCGCGGGCGGCAGTATCGTCAACGTTTCCTCCATGGCCGCCAAGAGCGGCTCGCCCAACGAGTACGTGGATTACGCCGCTTCGAAAGGGGCCGTGGATACCTTGACTCGGGGGTTGGCGCTGGAAGTCGCGGCCGAAGGCATCCGCGTGAATGCAGTGCGCCCCGGCCTCATCTACACCGAGATGCACGCACTCGGCGGCGAGCCTGCCCGCGTAGACCGCTTGAAGTCTCGCATCCCCCTGCAACGGGGTGGCCAGCCTTCCGAAGTGGCAGAAGCCATTGTCTGGCTGGCCAGTGACAAGTCATCCTTTGCCACCGGCACTTTACTGGATCTGGCGGGCGGCCTGTAACGCCCTGACCAGCCCCCCCTTGGCTGCCCAGGCAGCGCCCAAAAAAGGACACCCCATGTTTACCGGCCTGAGTGCGTTTCCGCTGACCCCCATGAACGAGCAGGGCATCAACGAGCAGGAGTTCATCAAGCTAGTGGCCCGGCTGGCCCACGCGAAGGTGGATTCCATCGGCGTGCTGGGCTCTACCGGCAGCTACGCCTACTTGAGCGTGGAGGAGCGGGCCCGAGTGGCCAGGCTGAGCGTGGAAAACGCCGCTGAGGTGCCGGTGGTGGTGGGCATTGGCGCGCTGCGCACCCGCGATGTGCTGGCCAATGCCGAACATGCCCAGCAGGCCGGGGCGAGCGGCCTTTTGCTGGCGCCGGTGTCTTACCAGAAGCTCACCGATGACGACGTGTTCAACCTGTTCAGTACCGTCAGCCGCGCCATCAGTGTGCCGCTGTGCGTGTACGACAACCCCGGCACCACCCACTTCACCTTCAGCGATGAGCTGCACGGGCGCATTGCCGCGCTGCCACAGGTGCGCTCCATCAAGATTCCACCGGTGCCCAACGATCTGCACGACGCCAGTGCCCGGGTGGCGCGGCTGCGGGCGCTGATCCCTAATGATGTAACCATCGGCATCAGCGGCGACCCCGCCGCCGCCACGGGCCTGCTGGCAGGCTGCGAGGCATGGTATTCGGTATTCGGTGGGCTCTATCCGGAACACGCGCTGGCGCTGACCCGCGCCGCTCAAGCGGGAGATGCCGAACAGACCCTGGCCCACTCCAACGCGCTGGCAGCGCTATGGGCGCTTTACCATGAACATGGCGGCAGCCTGCGGGTGGCCGCGACCATGGCCGAACTCACTGGCCGCGTGAGCGCACCCTGCTTGCCCCAGCCACTGAATACGCTGCAAGGGCAGCCACGCCAGCAGGTGAAGGCGGTGATCGAGGCGCTGGGGCTTGGTTAAACCGCACCAAGCGGTTGGTATGGCAGGTGACAAACCAGGCACGTGTCACTGTGAGCGTGAAATGGCTCATTAGAAATGCTGTTAGTGTTCACTGAAGTGTTGAAGAGTCGTTTTTAGTGGGCGCGGCTCGCAAGCGTTTATGGCCAACTCTATTTCTCACTAGCGAGCTAATTAAAAAAGCGTTCTAGCAGTGAGGCGCGCTTATTACTTAGTGTTTTAAAGTAAGGGGGTAAAGATACGTAAAGATATTGGTTCTCATCTAAAATATTTTGCAAGTGTCTGTCGTTTATGGGGTTGATGATTTTTTACGTTTTTAGCGATGATTTTTGTAAGAGATTTGCCATGGGTTTTGTAAGATATTTGCTATCTGTTGCGTAAGACATCGCCCCGTAGCTTGGTAAGACATTGCCTACTCCGGTAAGCGTCCGATGCCCCCACCAATGGATAACTGAAATGGCGTCTTGCTAACGTGCTTTTTTGCACCTTTATAGATGCCATTGCTTTTCACTTGCCAAAGCGCGCCGCTGCGGAGCTGATGAGAATAATCGCCATGCTATACCTAAAAAAAAGTGTCAAAAGACGGCTGGCTGTGAGTTTGGGGGCCTGTGTTCTAATGCTGATCGCCGTGGGGGTGTTCGGGCTATATCATTTAAGTAAGATGAACGATGCCATTACGCGCACGTTCGAAGGCAACGTGCTGACGCTGGTCGATTTGGGAAAGGTGAACGAAGCGCTGCTCAGTACGAGAGTGAAAATCACCGCAGAACAACGCGACCGCAACCCGGCCTCCGCCGTGACGACACAGCAAGAAGTGGCCGAAAACGATGCCATTATCGATGCCGCTTGGAACGATTATTTCCCCCAGCGGGTGTCTGATGACGTAGAGCGTGGTATCGCCGAAGAATTCATCACGTCTCTGGCGGTGCTGCGTGCAGGGATCGACGAAGTCAACGCAGCGATGGTCGGCAACGATTTCGACGCGGCACGCCGCATCGCCACCACGACGTTACGGGCAGCTTACCCGCAAGTGCTCGATGCGCTTCACTCGCTAATCGATATCAATAGTGCCCAAGCATCGGCCTCTCACCAGCAAACGTCCCATGAATACGTATGGACACGCAACATCGTCATTGGCGTGATCGCCGGGGCCGTGTTCGTGAGCGTTCTGATGGCAATATGGTTGATCAAAGGCATCATGACACCGCTGGGCAAGGCGCAAGCCCTGGCCAACGCCATGGCGGAGGGCAAGCTGGACAACGACATCAATATCACCTGTAAAGATGAATTTGGCGACATGCTCAAGGCATTGAAGGCCATGGAGATGAAGGTCTCCCAGGTGGTGATGTCCGTTCGGCACAATGCCGAGTCGGTCAATGGGGCGGCTGAAGAGATTGCCCATGGCACCGAAGATCTGAGCAGCCGAACGCAGCAACAGGCCGCCAGCATCGAAGAGACCGCCGCCTCGATGGATGAAATCACTTCTACCGTTCGGCAGAACGCGGACAACGCCTCCGAAGCCGAAAAGCTCGTTTACGAAGTGACGCAACAAGCCAATGCGGGGGGTGAAATCGCCAGTAACGCGGTGAATGCAATGGAAGGCATCAATGCATCGAGCCGCAAGATTGCCGGTATCGTTGGCTTGATCGATGAAATCGCTTTCCAGACCAACTTATTGGCGCTCAATGCCTCGGTGGAAGCCGCTCGTGCAGGCGAGCAGGGCCGTGGCTTTGCGGTGGTAGCGGGCGAGGTACGCAACCTGGCGGGGCGCAGTGCCAACGCGGCGAAGGAGATCAAGCAGCTGGTGGAAGAAAGCATCGATCTAGTCGGCAACGGGTCTACTCTCGTCAATCAGGCGGGCAAAGCGCTGGAAGACATTGTCGGCGGTGTTCAGCGTGTCTCCTTGTTGATGGGTGAAATCGCGACAGCCAGCCACGAACAGTCTCAAGGGATCGATCAGGTCAACACGGCCATTGCTCAGATGGACAGTGTGACCCAGCTGAACGCGAGCTTGGTGGAAGAGTCCAGTGCCGCAGGCCGCTCTCTCCAGATTCAAGCCGAGGCATTATTGAAAGAGGTATCGTTCTTCAGAGGGGCAAGCATCGATCAGCCGCAGGCCGCATTACCTGCCGCAGGGCGACGCCACGTCAGCCCACCTCGAACGGAGCGACCGGCATCTCACCTGCTGAACAGCCAGCAGGGCAAGGATGCATGGGCCTCTTTCTAGGCGCATGAACAGAAAGCGCCCCAGGCCGGGGCGCTTTTTGGTCAATGCCGTATCAGGGCCATCAATCACCTTGCCTGCTCACACCACCGGTACCGTGCCGCCATCGATCACGAACTCCGTGCCGGTGATCGAGCCTGCCAGCGGCGAGGCCACGAACGCAATCAGGTTCGCCACTTCTGCTGGGGTAGAAGGCCTGCCCAACGGGATGCCGCCCAAAGCGCCCATGATGATCTGCTTGCCGCCCTCGTAATCGGTGCCTGCCTGCTCGGCCAGCCGCGTGGCCAAGGCAACGGCGGCTTCCGTCTCGATCCAACCCGGCGAGACGCGCACTACCCGCACCCCCTGTGGGGAAACCTCCTTCGAAAGGCTTTTGCTGTAGGTCGAAAGCGCCGCTTTGGCTGCCGCGTAAGCCGTTGTGGATTCGGGCAAAGGCAGCTCCCGCTGAATCGAGGTCACGTGAACGATCACCCCTTCACCCTGGGCCAGCATGCCCGGCAGCAGGGCGCGATCCAGCCGCACGGCGGGGAACAGGTTCAGGTTCAACTCCTGCTGCCACTCCTCTTCACCCAGGGCCGCAAAGCCGCCTGCCGGGGCGGACGAGCCGCCCACCACATGCACGACGATATCCACGCCTCCCAGGCGGGCCTTTACCGCGTCGGCCACCGTGGCGCAGCCTTCAGGCGTAGTGAGATCGGCGGCAATGAACAGCTCCTCGGGCAGGGCAGCGGGGCGGTTGCGGGCGGTGGTCAGCACCTGCGCGCCCTCTTCACGAAACAGCGCCACCACCGCCGCGCCCGCGCCTTTACCGCCCCCCGTGACCAGCACACGACGGCCGCGAAGCTGCAGGTTCATGGGGTAATCTCCAGGCTGTGAATGCGCTCATCGGCCAGTTCGATATGGTGAAACAGCTGTACTGGGCTACCGGGGAAATCGCCGGTCACGGTGGTGGTGATCACCATCTTGTGGCCATTTTGCGTGACCTGGGTGGGCGCGACGTGGTACTCGAACTGACGGCGGGTGCCGCGCAGCCAATCACGAATGGCGGCAATGCCCTGGTGGGTTTGCCCTTCATCCTGCACGCGGGCATCGGCGGTAAAACACTCCGCCAGTGCGGCGTCATCGGCGCCGTTGCTGATGGCAATGTAAGTAGCCATGCGGGGTGGGAGTGATACGCTCATGGCAGGCCTTCCTCATCGTGGTTGCTGTGCAGGAATCTTCTGCTTAGGCTTACCGATTATCAAGAACGCACAAAAAGGTAAGTGGCTGACCCATGAGAAGGATTTACACCCCCGCTAGCGCCGCCACCGGTGTAGAAGACGTATTAAAAATGCTGGAAGGCCGCTGGAAGCTGATCATTCTCTTCCACCTCTTCGATGGCAAGGTGCAGCGCTACTCCGATCTTGAAAAACTGATTCCCGGCATTTCGCAAAAGATGCTCGCCCAGCAGCTGCGTCAACTGGAAGCCGATGGCATCGTCGCGCGCACGGTGTACCCGCAAGTGCCGCCCAAGGTGGAGTACCGCCTGACCGAGTGGGGCCAGGCGCTCTGCCCCGCGCTGGATGCCCTGCTGAAGTGGGCCGAGCAGAAGGAGGCGTTTCACCCCACCGAACACGCAGACGATGCCCGCGCGTGAGCCTCGTCAGTCGCCAAGTCTGCCCCGGCTCAGTATCATCACCCGCTCATTCACTTTAGAAGCCACTGCTCATGTCTTGCCCACCGTGCCCCCGCTGCCAATCCGAATTCGTCTACCAGGACCAACGCCTGTTCATCTGCCCCGAATGCGCCCACGAATGGAACCCTGAGGAAGCCGCCGCCGAAGAGGCCGTGAACGTGGCTGATGCCCACGGCACGCCGCTGGCCGAAGGCGACAAGGTCACGCTGATCAAGGATCTCAAGGTGAAAGGTAGCTCTCTGGTGCTCAAGATCGGCACCAAGGCCGTCATCAAGCGGCTAAAAGAGGGCAAAGACCACCAGCTGGACTGCAAGGTAGACGGCGCAGGCGACATGATGGTGACCGCACAGTTTGTAAAGAAGGCTTGAGGACCGCTTGAGAAAAAGGGCCAGCATCGTAGAGCGTGGCTTGGTTTTCGACCGAGCAAGCACGAAAGCGATGCTTGCTATTATCCACAATACTTAATCCACAACACTTGAACTTGCATTCTGGGCTAAAACATCTCATGGGCAGGCTAGATTTTCATTTTTTCTACATAATTCATGGCGCTGGAGATACGATTATCATCCTGCCATTACCCTGCCTGGGCATTAACGTTTTTCACAAGGAATGCAAGATGCTGTTATCTCGTGTATGCGGCACCATCATGCTGTTTTTGGTCATGTCAGCTCAAGCGGTGGCAACGGATTGGACGCCACCTGAAAATCCTGATTTGCTAGAGGTTTTAAACGAGGTACGGTTGGATGTAGAGGCCGAGCGATACGAGGCTGCGCTAGAGAAGCTTATTTGGTTTCATCATTATGCGGAGCAAGTAGGTGAAAGTGTATCTGGAGCCAGGTTGTCTTATGCGCTGTATGACTGGGTGGAATTAGGGCAAGAATATCCGCCAGCCATGGATAGGCTTCTTGATATCCGGGCCAGCCTGGTTGCTCGGTTGATGCATGATGAGTACGACGGAAGCGCTTTTCATGATCTGGTGTCCATCAATGCAGTGCTCGGTGAAGAGTCGAAAACAACCGAGATATTTAAACTTATCGATTCGAGAGGGCATGAAATTGCCAGAAGGGCCTTTTTTTTCGCAAAGACTGCGTTGATCAAGGATAAGGAGTATGGGTTATATGTGAAATACGTCAATCCGCAGAATGACTTTATAAGTCTCAAGGATGGCTTTGAAAGCAGAATGTCAACGGTAGGTGACTCAGAGTTAAATGCATCTAGAGTCGATTCCTATCATGATTGGTTCCGCAATGAAGTGGCTACGTTGGTTGCGATTCTTGTCGTCAATGGCCGTGAACAAGAAGCGGCCGAGATTTCTGTATTAGCGAAGGAAGTCCTTGATGAGCCAAGATTTCATGAAGAGCTGGAGGATGCATTAGCGGGAAATGTACCTGCTCCTTTGTTTTAATATAGTCGCATTTAAAACTAATCGTTTATAGAAATGATCGCCTATGCGTAGTCTGATGGGTACCCGCGTGCCTCGGCCCATCCAGGCGACACCACCAGGAACTGGCGTGATGAAGCGAACACTCACTACCGACGATCTGCCCGCGTTAATGACCGGCATCATGGCGACCCTGGCGGCGATAGGTATTGCTCGCTTCGCCTATACGCCGCTATTGCCCGCGATCATTCAGCAAGGGTGGTTTACCGCAAGCCAGGGTGCTTACCTGGGGGCGGCCAACCTGTTGGGGTATTTTATCGGCGCGCTTGCCGCCCACTCGCTGAGCGAGCGTTTTGCGCCGCGCTGGGTGTTGGCGGCAAGCTTTGCGGGTATCGGGCTCAGCTTCCTGCTTTGCGCGGGGGCGGGTGGCTTTCACTGGTTCTTCTTCTGGCGGCTGGTCTCGGGGGTAGGCGGGGGGATCTTGATGGTCGTGGGCCCCTCGCTGGCGCTGGCGGCCACGCCCCCGGAAAGGCGAACCCGTGTCGGTGCCCTGGTGTTTACCGGTATCGGGTTTGGGGCGCTGCTTTCCGCCCTCGTTGTGCCGTCACTGCTCGGGGTCAGCCTCTCGCTCACCTGGGGTGCGCTGGGGCTGCTCTGTTTGGCGGCTGGCCTGTCGTGCGACCGCGGCGTCACGCGCTTGCCCCCACGCCCCGTGGCAAGCCAGGCAGCAAGCCCGGTGGGTCATAGCCCCGTTGGGTATGCGGGGGTAAAGTGGGTGGTGGTGCTGGTCATCGGCGCTTACGCGCTGGATGCGGTGGGGTTCGTGCCCCACACCGTGTTCTGGGTGGACTACCTCGCCAGGGAGCATGCCCTGGGCCATCAAGCCGCTTCCCTGCAATGGGGAATCTTCGGGCTGGGTGCCCTGTGCGGGCCGTTCATGGTGGGGGCGCTGGCCCAGCGCGTGGGGTGGCAAGGGGGCTTGATGATCGCCTTTGCGGCCAAGGCCGCTGCCGTCATGCTCCCGGTGTTCTCGCTTGCCCTGCTCAGCCAGTCGGTTTCCTCGTTCATGGTGGGGGCGATGATTCCCGGCATCGTGGCCCTTACCTCTGGCCGCCTGGCCGAGCTGGTCGGGCCCACCGCCCACAAGCAGCTCTGGGGGCGAGCCACGGCCGCTTTCGCCGCCGCCCAGGCAGGGGCAGGCTATGCCATGTCGGCGCTGTTTGGCATGTGGGGCAGCTACACGCCGCTCTTCACCATCAGCGGCATGGCGCTTGCCCTTGGCTTGTTGCTGGTACTGCTTAGCCGAGGCGTTCAGCAGCGCCGCACACTTCCTTCTGCCCAATAACCTAACAAGCACTATTCAGACAAAGGGAGGCCACCATGGAGCTCTACCTGAACGCAACATCCCCCTATGCGCGGCTGGTGCGCATCGTGTTACTGGAAAAAGGCCTGATGGACGCCGTGACGCTCAAGTGGTGCGACCCCTGGGCCGACGACGCCGACCTCCTCAAGGCCAACCCCGCCGGGCGCATCCCCGCGCTGGTGACGGAGGAGGGCACCACGCTCAGCGAATCCATGTTGATTGCCATGTACCTGGACAGCCTGGACAACGTAAAGCCCACCCCGCCCATGCTGCCCACCCCGTTGAGTGACGTACTGCACCTGGCAGGCCTTGGCCAAAACCTCATGGATGCCGCATTCACCACCGTGATTGCCCGCAAGCACTGTGGCCCCGAGATCGACCAGAGCGAACTGGGCCAACGCCGGGCAAGGGCCATGCAGCGGCTGCTGAAGCAACTGAATAGCGAGCTGAGCGGTAACCCCACAGCCGCATCGATCCACTTGGGCGACATCGCCATCGCCGTCGCACTGGAATACCTCGCCTTCCGGCTGCCAGAAATACGCTGGAAAGAAGCGCACCCCCAGCTTGCCGCGTGGCATGCGGCCGTAACAGCGCGAACAAGCTTCCAGCAAACCGCCTTCACCTAGCCACCCCGTGGGAGGTGGCTTCAGCCCGCGACCACTCTCCCAAAGGTGAACCCGCCCCGTGGGAGGCGGCTTCAGCCCGCGACCAACCCCCCCGAGGGTTGAACCCGCCCCGTGGGAGGCGGCTTCAGCCCGCGACCAACTCCCCCCAGAGGTGAACCCGCCCCGTGGGAGGCGGCTTCAGCCCGCGACCACCTCCCCCAGAGGTGAACCAGCCCCGTGGGAGGTGGCTTCAGCCCGCGACCATTCAAGCACCCAGCCAGGGGAAATAAAGTGACCAACAACAAAGCCATCACCATTGCACTCGCCCAACTGCCCGTCAGCAAAGCAGCGGTAGACGACAACCTGCACACGCACCTGGGCTACGTGGAACGCGCCGCCGCGCTGGGGGCCAACGCGGTGGCCTTTCCCGAACTCTCGCTGACCGGTTACGAGTTGGCGCTACTCAGCCAACTGGCCATGCCCAGCGACGATACAACCTTTGCCGTCCTCACTGCCGCTGCCGTAGCCAACAACATAGTGGTGATCGCAGGCTGCCCACTGCACAACCCCAACGGCAAACCCTACATCGCAGCGGTGATCTGCTTCCCCAACGGCGAACACACCTTCTACCTGAAACAGCACCTGCACGAAGGGGAGGAGGTTTACTGTACCCCCGGTTGTGATAGTGGCCTGATCGACATCAACGGCACCCGCATCGCCCTGGCCGTGTGCGCTGACTTCACCCACCCAAGCCACGCCGCCACCGCCGCCGCGCAGCAGGCGGACGTTTACCTCGCTAGCGCGCTGATCTCCCCAAGCGGCTACGCCCACGATGCCGAGCTGATCGCCGCTATCGCAAAACGCCACCAACTGCCGGTACTGCTCGCCAACCACATTTCCACCACAGGCGGCTGGCAAACCTGCGGCAATAGCGGCGGCTGGAACGCTGCAGGTGAGCTAGCGGTAAGCGCTAATGGCACTCAGCCCTGCCTGGTGCTGTGTCGTACTCATCACGGTGCCATAAGCGGTAGCGTGGAAGTGATGACTCGCCTTCCTCCCAAAGCACCCATTATCGACTAAAAACTAAGCCGCCGAGGTAGGCTTAACCCATGTTTGCTGCTAGGCTCAAAGTATTAGAGCGAATAACGCCGCAGGGACAACACAATGCAGAATGCCCGCATAACGCTTCACCCAAGCAAGCAGCGCATGCAAGTGCGGGTGGATGACATTCTGCTAGCTGACTCCACCAATACGCTGGGACTCTGTGAACACGGCTACCCGCCATGCCACTACTTCCCACGTGATGACGTGCGGATGGGCTTACTCACCGTTTCAGAAACGACCACTTATTGCCCGTTTAAAGGGCATGCAGTGTATTTTTCGCTGGGTGAGCGGCGGGATATTGCTTGGAGTTATGAGGAGCCGATTGAGGGGATGGAGGCTATTACGGGGAGGGTGGCGTTTTATGGAGTTGTAAACAAATGACGCTTTTCGACCCGCAGTGGACATGCCGGGAAATGCACCAGGCACGCGAGTTTTGGATATATATTCTAATTGAATTTAATTTCTCAAATAATCATAGACCTGGGAGGATCTGGCAGGCTGCATTTGCCGGAAAAAAGTGCCAGCAAGTTCATTCGATCATAAAGCGCGTTGTCTAATACGCTGTTAGCCACCCGGCAGTACAATTCAGTGCACACGGACAATAAGTGGGAATAAATGCAACATCCAGACAGTTTTTTAAACATCATTTTCCATGACGTCAAAGAATCAGGAGATGACTTGGCTCTCTGTGCCGGATTTGAGCGCGGTCAATGGAGAAATGAGCAGTTAGCAGATCATATGATGGAGTGGTTGCCGGAGTTCGCGTTGGAGTATTCGGAGTTAAATGAAATTGGTCACGCTAATGCGCTCCGGATGACAAAAAAAGCAGCAAAAATTGTTTACCAAACAGAAAAGTATGGGTTGAGGGGAGAGTTCGGTGAGTTATTGCTGCATATTGCAATCCGTCAGGTTTACGAAACTCTACCAGCTGTCAGTAAGATTTATTATAAGAGTGCAGTTAACGAAACAGTAAAGGGATTTGATGCTGTACATGTAGTGAGAAAAGACAATGATCTTGAGCTGTGGATTGGAGAGACCAAGTTTTATGAAAACATAACAAGGGCTATTTATGATGTATCAAAAGAGATAATTGATCATTTGGAAACCGATTATCTAAGGTCAGAGTTTATTTTAATAAAAAATAAAATTGATCTTTCATGGCCGGAAGCAGAAAAGCTCAAGAAGTTATTGCATGAAAACACATCTCTGGATGAGGTTTTCAATAAGGCCTGTATTCCAATACTGCTAACTTATGATAGTGATGTGGTTGGGTTTAGTGGAGAGTATAACGATGAGTACAGGGAGAGAATTAGAAATGAACTTATAAATGCGTATGTCCGTCTAAGGGATAAAATTGATTCAGGATATAAGGATAGGTTCACTCAAGATTTTCCACTTACCGCCCATGTCATTCTTGTTCCATTAAAAGAAAAAAAGAAACTTATAGCAGCACTTGATCAACGGCTTAAGGCGCTTCAAATATGAGTAATATTGCTGCAATTCGTGGAAAAATAAAGTCAGACAAGTGGATAGAGGACCCATTTTCCGTACTTTCTGATATAGCTAGTATTTGTGCATCTAACATTGATATGGGGCGTGATCTCGTGATCCGTGCTCTCGAAAATCAGGATTCCCTTGGTCGAGCCTATAGAGACATCCTTAATGATCTAACCATGCAAGTGGGCCTTTATCCATATGTTTCAGATCTTGAAGACCTATCTTTAAGAAATGCGCTGATGCATGCTGCATATCGGGCTGATGGGATAATGGGGGACTATGTTTTACATAAATCACAGGCTCGTGTTTTGCGCTGGCTTATGTCAGGATGCTCTGTTATCTTGAGTGCCCCAACATCATTTGGTAAAAGCCTATTAATTGACATAATTATTTCGGCAAAGAAATTTGAAAATGTTGTTCTGATCGTTCCAACTCTAGCGCTTGTAGAAGAAACGAGACGAAGGATGTCGAGGTTTATTGATGAATATTCTATAGTCACTTCTGGTAACCAAAAAATTACAGAAAGAAATATCTTTGTGCTTACTCAAGAGCGTTACCTTTCTATGGAGGAAGACATTCCCGATATTGAATTCTTTGTCATAGATGAATTTTACAAGTTGTCTATATCAAATGATGGAGGGCGATCCACTCTTTTAAATCAGGCATTTCTCCGGCTATGCAATACTGGAGCCCAGTTTTATTTATTAGGCCCTTCAATTAAGTCCATTCCAGATGTCGTAAAAAAGAGACTAAGCTGTAAGTTTTTAGTCGAAGACTTTCAGACCGTGGCCGTTGAACTTCATTTTCTGAAAAAAAAGCCAAACAAAAACGAAGCACTGGCCAAGCTGTTAGATGAAGTCGACGGACAAACAATGATTTACTGCCAGTCTCCCGCAAGTACCAGAAAATTAATAAAATCATATTTTGATATACGGGAGTTGGAGGTAACTCAAGATCAAGAGCTTTTGGAGGCGGCAAGGTGGACTTCGGAAAATTACCATGATCGGTGGTTGGTATCTGTAGCGCTTCGACACGGAATAGGTATCCATCACGGAAGACTCCCACGGTCGCTTGGTCGTTTCATGATTCGTGCTTTCGAAGAGGGAAAGATAAAAGTACTGCTCTGTACTTCTACGCTAATCGAAGGTGTGAATACATCTGCTAAAAATGTAGTGATTTACGATAATAAACTTAATAGAAAATCTCTAGATTTTTTTACTTTTAGCAATATTAAAGGACGAACAGGCCGAATGTTTCGTCATTTTGTTGGAAATATTTATGTCTTTGATGCTCCTCCTGAAGAAGAGCTTCCATTTGTTGATATACCAGCCATAAACCCTGGAGAGAATACACCAAGCAGTCTGCTTATTAACCTTCCTGCAGAAGATATTCCTTCTTCTCTAAATGAAAAAGTTGACACTATACTAAGTCAAAATATTCTTCCTGTTGAGCTTCTTAAGCGGCACTCTAGCATCGAGCCTGAATATCTATTGGATACTGCAAGTCACTTATTATCTGCAAGCCTTCGAGATCTGGAAAGGTTTGCGTGGTCTTCTAGGCCTCAATATGATGATATCAAACTTACTTCTGAAGTTATCTGGAATCAACTACACGGTGCGCCCTCAGCCAGACAGAGCGCTATGCGTAGTGCAAGCATGATGACTCTATGGGTGTGGAGGCTGTACGCAGCTCGTAATGTGCCACGATTTAGGAGGGAAATGATATCAAACCAGATAGAGCGAAATACTTCTCCAGATGAAGCAGTGGAAAACGTACTTGCTTTTTTGAGAGGCTGGGCCTCATTCAATTATCCTAAGTATTTGATTGCGCTTAATGACATTGTCAATCATGTGCTGCTATTGAAGGGGTTACGTTCATGCAATTATTTGCCGTTTGCAATGACAATTGAGCATCTATTTCAGCCTTCGTCCTTTTCTGCGCTTGAAGAATATGGACTACCAACAGAAATCTCAGAGAAATTAATGAATAGGGAGGTGTTTAAGAAGGACGATACTCTAGATGTTGTTGTGAACAACCTGCGCAATCGAGAGATTAGTGCTTTTGCTGACGGTGTATTTGAAAAGAGAGTTATTGAAGATTTTCAACGAGGTATCGGCGCTAAAGTTGGCTAAAAAAGCGCAGGTGTCGGGCGATTTTTGCACTACGCTCCAAGTTTTCCGCAGAGCAAGGCGTTAACTCTCTTAAAAATGGAAAGAATCAAATGGCAATAACAGCTTTTACAACGCTTGCAGCTCTGGGGAGTCTTTTAGGCTTGGCATTTCAGCTATGCAAACATAAGGAAAAGCCTCTTACCTATGCATTGCTTGCAGTTTCTTTTTTTGTGCAATCATAGCTGCGTATTCTTGGAATGAAGCTAAAGATCTTAAATTGGAAAGTCAGGCAATGATTAATGCGCGTATTGAAGCGGATAAATTGATCGAGTCTTGGCCCGATATTGAACTTTTTAACTTCATTTCAGGTGGTGAGTTTAGAGGGATTGTGATATCCGGAATGGCTTTCCTTGAATCTAACAGAGAGTTGTTTCCTGAGACATATGCAGCCACAAGGTCTTTAGTTTTCGTTGAACTACAGGCAGGTCTAGATTAAGATGATAACTATGTAAAAAGCGTAGAAAGCTTGAGGAGGCAGCTAAGGCAATAGTCATAACCATCAAGGCAATAAGAATTGACAAGTCAATTAGCCGACCGCTAACGCAGCGTCTGATTGAAGAGTTAGAACTACAAGGGCCGTTATATGTCTAGATCTCTGCTTGTTTTTGGGAACGGAATGGGGTTGGCTTTGAATTCCGAGTATTTCTCACTTAAAAATGGCTTGACAAGAGTGTGGAATGACACGGGCCACTTGAGTGAAAAACATAAAGAACTTATTCTTAGTGCTATTGAAGGTACTACTCAGGAAAACCCTCCCTGCTCAGAAGAGCAACTCGATCAGCTTCAGGTGGCCATTATTGCCACTGAGTATCTATGTAACTTCGAGGTGTCTGGTACATCATGGGTATCCTCAGAAGCTAAAGAATTACCATCTGCTTTCAAAAAATATATTCACGAGGTTGCACTACATTTTCATCGTTCAGGTAATTATCTGCCTGATGATTTTTTAGATCCGCTTTCAGATTATATCAAAGATACAAGATCTCATGTGGTCACCCTCAACTACGATAACTTACTATACGATGGATTTAAGTCAAAGAATGTTCTTGATGGCTATAATGGACCTCTAATTGATGGGTTTTGGGCCTCAGCAGGATTTGATGAAGATCATCTAAATAGACATAATGTCAGCCGTCACGGCTGGTATATGCATCTTCATGGGTCGCCGTTATTTATTGGCAATAACAAAGTTATGGGGGCGGGGCGAGATTTCTTGGATCCCGAAAATGAATCTCATATAGTGTTAACTCATGTTGAACACAAACCACTAATCATTGGTTCCTCTCATATACTTTCTTCTTACTGGAGGAGGCTTGAGAAGGCTTTTGAGGAGTCAGATAAAATCATATTATTTGGTTATTCTGGCCTCGATGTGCACCTAAACGAAAGGATAAAGCTACGAAAAGGTGAGAAAGAACTTCTGATCGTTGAGTGGAGTGGTGCAGGAGAAGAAAGCCGTAGAAGAAATTATTGGGAGAAAAAAGTTGGATTTGGTCGATTTGAGCTGTTCCAGCTAGATAATATTTTAGATTTTAACGCATGGTAGCTTTAACAAACGCGTCAGGTATGACGCTCGCAAGATCGCGGATAGTACGCAGGCGCGTTAAAGTCCTATATCAGTGGCTTCTAAAAGACTGCTCCTGACCGAAAATTGACACCACTAGCACTAATGGTGTCGGTTTAAATTAACCCCCAACCCCACTAACCCTAACCACCTCCCTCACCACCACCTCGTTCAACACCCCGCGCTTGGCTTCCACCACCGTGAGCCATTCGCGGGCGCGGGTGATGCCGGTGTACACCAGCTCGCGGGTCAGGATCGGGTTTAGCGTGGGCGGTAGCAGTAGGGCGGTGTGCAAGAACTCCGAGCCTTGGGATTTGTGTACCGTCATCGCAAACACGGTTTCCACCGCATGGAGGCGGGAGGGCAGCACCCAGCGGATGGGCTTGTCGGTGTCGCTGGCGGCACTTGATGAAGGAAAGGCGACTCTTAATAACTTCTGCTGCGGGTTGCGCGGGTCGGGCACGGCCAGGGTGATGCCGATATCGCCGTTCATCAGTTTCAGGCCGTAGTCGTTTTGGGTGACCAGTACCGGGCGGCCCTCAAACCAGCCTTTCTCCAAGGTGTAGTCACTGCCGAACAGCAGCTTTTCGCCGCGCAGTGTGCTGGCGATGCGCTGGTTCAAGCCTTCTACGCCCCAGGGGCCTTTGCGCAGCGCGCACAGCAGTTGGAAGTGGCTGTAGGCGCTGAGCACCTCGCTGGCCCAGGTGTTGTAGATGGCGGGGCTCTCCTCGAAGGATTCCCCCCGTGGACGCTGTGCTTGCAGCACCTTGAGGTAGTGGCGGTAGCCCGTGGGCGGGGCGATGGGCTGGCCCTGGTGGTCGGTGCGGCCTTCGCCGTTGCCTGCAAAGTCGCTGGGGCTGCCGTGAATTACCAGCTTATCCAGCGCGGCGTCGTCACTCATCACCAAATGGTGAATATCCGGGTAGCCGTGGCGCAGCACGGCGGTGACGGCCTGCTGCTTTTCCCGTTCGCTTTGCGCATGGCCCGGCTGGTTGATGGCCTTGGCGAGCTGGCCGATGCCGCTTTGTTCATTGAAGCGGTGGCTGACCCGCAGCATGGTAATGGCCTGGTCCAGCGGTTGGCCTGCGGGGTCGATGAACTCCGCTGGCGGCGGTTGCCCGGTGGCCTGGGCCAGCCATTCGGCGGTGGCCGGGGTGTAGTGGGCGGCTTCCGCGCGGCGGCACAGGTCGCCGAGTACCGAACCGGCCTCTACCGAGGCGAGCTGGTCTTTGTCCCCCAGCAGTATGCATTGGGCATGGGCGGGCAGGGCGCTGAGGGTGGCGGCCATCATTTCGATATCCACCATCGAGGCTTCGTCGATCACCAGTACGTCCAGGGCCAGCGGGTTGGCGGCGCTGTGGCGGAAGTGGCGGGTGTCGGGGCGTGCGCCGAGTAGTCTATGCAGAGTGGTCACTTCTGTGGGGATGGTGGCTGATAGTTGTTCTGTGCTTGATAGCTGTTCTGTGGGTGAATCGTCGTCGAGGCGTCGAACCGGAGCTGAAGCTCCCTCCCACAAGGCTCCCTCCCACAAAGTCCTCTCTAACACAGTTTCCTCACTCGAAGCTTCTGTCTGCTCGGTTCCTTTCAGCAACATGGTGAGGTCGGTGAAGGGGAGTTTGGCGACTTGCCCGGCGATGGATTCGTTCAAGCGGGCGGCGGCTTTGCCGGTGGGGGCGGCCAGGCGGATGCGCAGCGGCTGGCGGGGGTGCTGGGCGAGTTGCAGGGTTTGCAGCAGGGCGAGCAGGCGCACCACGGTGGTGGTTTTGCCGGTGCCGGGGCCGCCGGTAATGATGCCGAAGCGGCTGCGGGCGGCCAGGGCGCAGGCGGTTTTTTGCCAGTCCAGGGCGTTGCTTGGCTTGAACAGAATGCTCAGGGCTTGGGGGAGTAACTCAGGGTGACTGGCGTCACCCATCGCCCAATGAATTGGCCTCCCACTTTGGCTTTCTGTGCCCGTACTTTCTGTGCCTGTGCCTTCCAGGCGGGCGGCGATGTGTTGGTGGAGGCTTTGTTCGTACTGCCAGTAGCGGCGCAGGTAGAGTCGCGTGCTGGGGGTGCCGCTGGCTGAGTGAGTGGTTACTACTACCAGCGGCGTGTTGCCGGGGCCTTCGCTGGTGAGCAGCGGGTGGTGCAGGGCGGCTTGCCATTCGCTGAGCGTGAGCGTGGCCAGCACGTCGCTGGGCAGCGGCGGCGGGTCGGTGAGGTCGTCGCCTTCGGGCGGTAGCGAAAGGGCGAAATCCGGCGCGTTGAGCGTGGCGTTGATATCCAGGCACACGTGGCCCCGGCCTAGCTGGTGGCTGGCCAGCGCTGCCGCCAGTAGTAGCAGCGTGGGGGCATCCGGCGCTTCGCTGGCGAGAAAGCGCACCAGGGCGCGGTCCAGGTCCCGCAGCCAGCCGCGTGCTACCCAGCGTTCGCATAGGGCCAGCAGTTCCGGGGTGCTGCTGAGTGCAGGATGGGCGCTGGCGGTGGGCGCATCGCCGAACATGTCGAAGGTGTGGGTGTCGTGCTGGCGGCTCATGCCGTGGCCTCCTGCTGGGTGGCGTGGGGCTCGCCTGCAAACAGGCTGTCCAGGGCTTCGATGAGTTCAACCGGGGCGGGCTCGCCCACCACGCCACGCCCAGGGCTGCGGCTGCCGCGTAGAAATACCGTCATCGAACCGCCCAAGTGCTGGTGCGGGTCGTAATCCGGCAGGCGTGCTTTGAGCAGCCGGTGCATGGCGAGCAGGTAGAGCGCAGCCTGAAGGTCGTAGCGTTTGGCGAGCAGCGCGTGGCGCAGGGCTTCTGGCTCGTAGGCGCTGTCGTTGGGGCCCAGGTAGTTCGATTTCCAGTCCAGCACGTAGAAGCGCCCCTGATGCTCGAAGGCCAGGTCGATGAAGCCTTTCAGCATGCCGTTGAGGGTGTCGGCATCCAGCGCGGGGCGCTCGATGCCTGGCAGTAAGTGCTTGCTCACCAGCGCGTCGATGGCCTGGGTGTTCACCCGCTTGGCGGCAAACCAGAACTCCAGCTCTACCTGGTAGCTTTCCAGCTCATTCAGCGCCACGCTTTGCGGGGTGTGAGCGGCCAGCGGCAGCGGCGTGGTGAGCAGGGCGCTTAGCCAGCCCGCCAGCGGTTCTTGCCATGCCTGCCAGCCGCGTAGCTGTACCCGCCGCCACAGCATGTCGTTGAGCGCGTCTCTATCATTTGCGGCAGCATCGAAACCTTGCTTGCCCGCCCACTCCAGTAGCCCGTGTAGAAAGGTGCCGGGGCCGGGGCCACGGGGGAATTTGTGCAGGTGATACGCTTCCGGTTGGGATCGTTCTTGAGATAGTTCTTGAGATAGTTCTTGAGATAGTTCTTGAGATAGTTCTTGAGGTTCATCCAGCACTTCGAAGGCGGTGGCTTCCTGGGCGGTGGTGGGCTCCAGCGGTGGCAGCACCGGGGCGGTGAGCGTGCCGGAAAGCCGCAGCGCGGAGTAGCTGGCAATCCACCAGTGCTC
Source organism: Halomonas sp. NyZ770 (assembly GCF_020616575.1). Taxonomy (NCBI): domain Bacteria; kingdom Pseudomonadati; phylum Pseudomonadota; class Gammaproteobacteria; order Oceanospirillales; family Halomonadaceae; genus Halomonas; species Halomonas sp. NyZ770. Next base: position 1,118,109 of record NZ_CP085143.1, read on the forward strand.
TTTGGCCGGGCGCGTGGGCGTGCGGGCGTGGCCCAAGGCGCTGCTTTCCGCCACGGGCGTCACGCGATCAGCGGTGGGCTCGGGCGGCGTGCCGAGGTGGATGTCGCTGCCTTCCACCAGGGCATCGAGCGCCTTGGGGAGCGCATCGGGGGAAAGGGTGCTGCCACCGGTTAACAGGTAGCCCAGCGCGCTGTTTTCCAGGCCTTTTAGCGGGGCCAGCCCCAGCCAGGTGGCGTGGCGGGCGCGTGTGAGCGCCACGTAGAGTTTGCGCAGGTCTTCCCCCAGCCGTTCGCGGTCGGCGGTGGCGAGTATCATGTCATCGGCGTCCAGGCTGAGCTGCAGGTTGCCCTCGCTGTCGTGCCAGCGCAGCGGTACGTCTTCGGCTTTCACCGGGCGGTGGTTGGCGATGAAGGGCAGGAACACCAGCGGGTACTCCAGCCCTTTGGATTTGTGGATGGTGACCACCTTGACCAGATCCGCGTCGCTCTCCAGGCGCAGCTTGTGGCTGTCGCCGTGGCTTTCCGGGTCGGCAATGGCATCAAACAGAAAGCGAATCAGCGCGTGTTCGCCGTCCAGCTCGGCGCTGGCCTGTTGCAGCAGTTCGCCCAGGTGCAGCAGGTCGGTGAGCAAGCGCTCACCTTCCTCGAACTCTGCCAGCAGCCGGGCGGGAATCTCGAAATCCACCATGATACGGCGCACCAGCGGCAGCACGCCCTGGCGCTGCCACAGGCGGTGGTAGTGGCTGAACTGCTCGACCCGCGCTTCCCAGGCCAGCTCGTTCTGCTGCAGGTAGTCCAGCTCGGCAAGGCTGAGCCCCAGCACTGGGGTGGCCAGCGCGGCGCGCAGGTGCGCTTCGGCCTGGCGGGAGCTGGCCAGCGGCTCGGCGCAGGCGCGCAGCCAGCGCTCTACCTGGGCGGCCATGGGCGAGCTGAACACCTTGTCGTGGTCCGAAAGGTACACGCTCTTCACCCCTCGGCTGGCCAGCGCCTGACGAATGGCGCGGGCTTCCTGCAGGCCGTTCACCAGCACCGCCATATCGGAAGGTTTGAGCGGGGTGAGCGCGTCGTCGGTTTGAAAGCCGCTCTTGCCTTGCTGGCCTGCGCTGAGCAGTTCCGCCATGTACGATGCGCAGCGTTCGGCCATTTCGGTTTGGTAGGCGGTTTTGGAGAGCGGCTCGTCGGCGGCGAGCGGCCAGAGCGTCATGGCGGGCAGCGGTTGGCCCTGGTGAACGAGTCGTTCGTGGCGGCCTTTGGCGTCTACCGGCAGAAACGGCAGCGGGTTGTCGCCGCCTTCTTCTCGGAACAGGAAGGCCCCTGCCGGGTGTTCATCGGCGTAGCGGAAGCAGTGGTTCACTGCCGCTACCATGGCGCGGCTGGAGCGGAAGTTGGTGCCCAGCGTCACGTGGCGGCCTGCGGTGTCTTCGCGGGCTTTCAGGTAGGTGAAGATATCCGCGCCGCGAAAGGCGTAAATGGCCTGCTTGGGGTCGCCGATCAGCAGCATGGCGGCGTCGCGGCGGGGCCTGGCGACCTCATACACCGCGTTGAAGATGCGGTACTGGATGGGGTCGGTGTCCTGGAATTCGTCGATCAGCGCCACGGGGAACTGGCGCAGTATCTGCGCGGCCAGCGCCTCCTTGTTGGGGCCTTGCAGGGCGCGGTCCAGGTGGGTGAGCAGGTCGTTGGGGCCCATTTCGGCGCGGCGCTCCTGCTCCCGCTCCAGGCGCGCCTTGCACCACTGCACGGCATGAATCAGCAGGTCGTTGCGTGGCTCGGGCAGCGTGTTGAGCGCGGCGGGCAGCTCGGCCAGCGCTTGCCAGGCCTTCGGGCAGGGTGGCGCGCCATCTTTCCATATTTCCGCCATGCCGTCCGGGGTCAGGCGTTTCCAGGCGGCGGGGGTGAGCGCGGGGCGCTCTAGGTCGCTGTCGCTCCACTCCCGCAGTGCGCCTAGCCAGTTGGCGCGGCTTTTGGCGTTGAAGCTTTGGCCTTTGAAGGCTTTGCGCGTGGCGGCGTCTTCCAGTGCGGGCACCAGGTCGTCCAGCCATTCGGGCCAGGGGGCTTTTAGCGTGCTGAGCAGGGCGCTGCGCTCGGCGGCGGCGGTGCTCAGCGTGTGGGTTGGCTCGGGGCGTAACGCGCCCAGCGCGTCGCTTTCGTGCAGCAGCTTGCGCACGTCCTGATGCAGGTGGTCGGGGGATTTCCAGTAGCCGGTGATGCTGCCCAGCGCCTCGGCGTCCAGCGGGTAGTAGAAGGTGCGCCAGTAATCGCGCACCACTTCTTGCTCCAGTTCGTGCTGGTCGTTTTCCAGGTTGAGCGAGAACAGGCTGCCGCTATCGAAGGCGTGTTCCCGCAGCATGCGGTAGCACCAGCTGTGGATGGTGGAAACCGCGGCTTCGTCCATCCACTCGGCGGCCAGCTCCAGGCGGCGAGCACAGGCGGGCCAGGTGGCATCGGGGTACTGGCTGCGCAGCGCTAGAAGAAGAGAGTCTTCACCCTGATCACGGAATACGGCAGCCGCCTCCACCAGCCGATGGCGAATGCGTTCGCGCAGCTCCTGGGTGGCGGCGTTGGTGAACGTGACCACCAGAATTTCCGGCGGGGTGAGCGGGCGCACGAAGGCGGTGTCGTCCTCGCCGTGCTGCCCGCCCAGCACCAGGCGCACGTAAAGTAGCGCGATGGTGAAGGTTTTCCCCGTGCCCGCGCTGGCTTCGATCAAACGGCTGCCGTGAAGCGGCAGCGTCAGCGGGTTCAGCGGGGCGGGCTGGCTCATTCTTCTTCTCCGAACATCACGGCAGGCGGAAAGCAAAGCGCCTTGGGTGGGTGACCCAAGGCACCGGCACTATATCGCGTCGCCGGGTGCTGGGCAAAAGAGCAAAGCAGCGTTAGAGGCTGGTTTGAAAGACGCTATCGAACTCGCTGGAGAAGTCTTGGGTGGCTGGAAAAATCCCTAATTGTTCAGCGCTCCATGTCACGAGTCTTTTTGACGTGATGAGAAGAACGTCAGAAAGTTCGTTCAACAGGTTAAAGTGCTCTGCTATTTGCGCGTAGTGCGTCGAGTAATCATGAGCGGCAATATTGCGAATGGCACGACAACGCTGCCAGTCGCTGGTGGCGTCCACGACGCCTTGTTTTTCAAACAGCGAAAGGACTTTGAGAAAGCTGTCGGTCGATTCACCTGCCAACAGAGCGCTGTGCCTCATGGCAGACGCAATGGAGTCCTGGAGTTTGGCAAAGCGCTCATTGATAGCGGCCAGTGTTTCAAAAAGGTCGACGTCTTTTTTATGGTCGGCTAACCAGTCACCGTCCAAAGGCCATGTGACTTTTTTGCGTGACTGGTGAAGAAACCAGGCGCAACGCTGGATGGCTTCAAGCAGCTGCGCCAGATAACGCTGCTGTTCGCTAAGGACATCTTGGCTCATGCCGCTTCCTCAAGCGTTATTGAGCGTGACTGTGCGAGCGCCATGGCTTGAAACGGGGTGGGTTCCGCCTTTTTTACGTAGGTTACGAGATCGAACGGTAGCTGGAGGCGCTGTTCAAGCGCCATTTTGAGTTCAGCGCAGGCAAGTAGCGAAATAGCGGTGGGTGAGATAAGCAGTAAATCGACATCGCCGCCTCGCTTACCATCGTCTAGTCGCGAGCCGAATACATGCACGGCCACCGAAGGCCCAGCAAACTCACGGACGGCTGCCAGAATAAGCTCACGCTGTGATTGAGAAAGACGCATGGGGTCTGCTCCTCGCTGAACGCTAATGTTTTAAAGGTTAGCACTCTATTGCCGATGGCGGATAGTCGCTCAACTGCCCGCAAGTTAGGGCAAAAGAGGGCAGGGTGTGAGGTATCGCTGCCAACTGCTAATCTAGTGGGCTAGCCGCTCTTGGCGATCTGTTGACGCTGGTGAAGGGATCTCATGCTGACCTCGCTTCTGGATAACGATTTCTACAAGATCACGATGCAGAATGCCGTGATCAAACGCTTTCCCTATGCTCACGCCCGTTACGCATTCATCAATCGCGGGGAGCATGCCTTTCCCGAGGGCTTTGGTGAGGCGCTACGCGGGGAGGTAGACCGCATGGTGGCGCTGTGCTTGACCGAGGAGGAGAAGCGCTATCTGGAAACCACCTGCCCTTACCTGGACCCCACCTATCTCGATTTTCTGGCGGGCTTTCGTTACGACCCCCGCGAGGTGACCATCGAGCAGCAGGGCAGCGAGCTGTCGGTGGTGATCGAAGGCCCTTGGTACCGCACCATTTTATGGGAAGTGCCGCTGATGGCGCTGATCAGTGAGCTTTGGTATCGGCTGCGCGGCGTGGCGGTGTCGGAAGAGGATGAGGCGCTCATCGAGCAGCGCACCCGGGAGAAGATCGAACTCTACCGCCAGCACGGGCTGAAGATTGCCGAGTTCGGCACTCGTCGGCGCTTCTCGTTTGCGGTGCATGACCGGGTGGTGGAAGCGCTGCGCCACTACGGTGGCGAGGCCTTTAGCGGCACCAGCAATGTGCTGCTGGCCATGCGCCACGGGGTGAAGCCCATCGGCACCCACGCCCACGAGTGGTTCATGTTCCACGGGGCGCGTTTCGGTTTCAAAATGGCCAACAGCCTGGCGCTGGAGCACTGGGTGGATGTGTACCGGGGGGATTTGGGCATCGCGCTCACCGATACGTTTACCACGCGGGCATTTTTCGAGAGCTTCGACAAGAAGTTCGCCAAGCTGTTTGACGGGGTGCGCCACGATAGCGGCGACCCGATCGAGTTCGCCGATGCCACCATTGCCCATTACCGGCGCCTGGGCATCGACCCGCTGAGCAAGACCATCATCTTCTCCGATGCGCTTACCCCTGAAAAAGTGGAGCGCATTCGCGCCTTCTGCCAGGGGCGCATTGGCATGGCCTTCGGGATCGGCACCAACTTCACCAACGATATCGGCGTGGCGCCCATGAACATGGTGATCAAGATGGTCGAGGCCCGCCCCGAAGGGCAGGGCTGGCTGCCGGTGGTGAAACTGTCCGATGTGCCCACCAAGAACACCGGCGACCCGGAGATGATTGCGTTGGCGAAGAAAGTCCTCAGCATGGGCCGTTCATAGCCATGTGGCTTTACTCCTTTTTGCCCTTAACAGCGAAAAAGAGCGGCGCGTAAAGTGATTCGGTCAGTGTGGCAAAAGTGTGCCCGTTGGCCTGCTCGAAAAACAGCCGCTCGAATCGGGGCCACTGGTGGCTCAAGTACGCGCTTTGCGCGGCTTCGCCGGTGACCTTGTAACCCCCTTCATAGGCGGCTTCGGCGGCAGCAAAGGCGTCGCTGTCTCGGCCTTTCTCCTGCGCTATCTCCGGCGTGCCTTGCTTGGCCAGCCAGGCAAAACCGGCCTGTGGGGCCAGCGGCAGCGGGATTTGCAGGCCCGCTTGCCAGGCGGCGAGCTGAGTTTCCAGGTGCTGGCGGGCGGTGTCGGCGGCTACGGGTTCCAGTGTGACATGCCCGGCTTTGGAAAGTAGCAGGGAGGTCATCGGGCCGCTGAGGTTGCCTGCCAGGTGGGCGACCCAGGGGCGCAGCAGGTGGCTCCAGCGGTACTGGCCGCGCCCGCTGCCCTGGCTGATCAGGCTGCTGCTGAGCAGCAGCAGGCGGCAGCGCTGGCCTGCCTCATCCTGGCGCAGCTCGCCCAGGGGGTCTTCCAACGTGAGGCCGTGGGCCTCGAACTGCACCTGTGCGTCTGGCAGCGCGTGCGGCCACGCCGTGAGCGCTTCTTCGTAGGCGTTGAACAACTCTTCCATGGGGTCGGCGAGGGCATCGCGCATGCGCTCGCCGAAGGCACCCATGGCCAGTACCCCTTGGCCTTGAAAGCGCTCCAACGCGTCGTGCAGCGCCTCGATACGCGGTTGGCCGTGATCCACCGCGTGGCGCTGGGCGGCAATCAGCTGGTCCTGGAGCTGCCAGTTTTGCAGGCCATCCAGCGCGAAGGGCTCGGCGTCCAGCTCGGCGATTGTCTCCTGCTCGAAATAGACCCCCAGCCGGGTATTGAAGAAGCTGCGCACCGGCTCGCGCAGAAAGCCGCCCAACTGGGCCAGCGAGAGGCTGGTGGGGGCGTTTTCCGGCGCGGGTAGCATGCGCTCCACCGCAGGCGGCGTGCGGGGAGCGTGCACTACCCGCCATTCGTGGGCGTAGGTGAACAGGCGGCTTGCCGGGTGGTTGAAGTAAGCGCGGCTGAACGGCTGCAGCGGGTGTTCGGTGGTGAGACTTTCCAGCAGCGGCGCGCCTGTATGCGTTTGCCAGCCAGCCTCCAAATGATCGCGCAGTTGGCCCACCAGTACCGAGGGGGGCAGCGGGGAGTTGTCGATCTGGCTGCGGCCCATCCAGCTGATGTAGAGCTGGTCCCGGGCGGAGAGCAGCGCTTCGAGAAACAGGTAGCGGTCGTCTTCCCGGCGGGAACGGTCGCCGGGACGGTAGTCGCTGCCCATCAGGTCGAAATCCAGCGGTGGCTGGGAGCGGGGATAGTCGCCGTCGTTCATGCCCAGCAGGCACACCCGTTTGAAGGGGATGGCGCGCATGGGCATCAGGGTAGCGAAGTTGACCGCTCCGGCCAAAAAGCGCTGGGAAAGGCTGTGTTCATCGATTTGTGCCAGCCAGTGTTCGCGCACCATGGAGAGCGGCAGCGGGTCGTCGAGTTCTGCTTCCTGGCTGCTTTCCAGCATCTGCTGCAAGCCGTTTTCCAGCTTGGTGAGCATGATGCTTTCCTGGGCATCGTCGGTGAGGAAGAAGGTTTCCAGCAGTGCCCGCAGCCGCGCCACCCAAGTGGCAGCATCGGTGGGTTGGCAGAAGGTTTCCCAAGTGGCGTCGAGTTTTTCCAGCAGCGTGGCCAGCGGCCCTGCCAGGCCCGCTTCCAAGCCGCCAATATCATCGAAGGGCTCGATGCCTTGCCAGGCGTGGCCGTCGCCCACGGTGTAGCCCAGCAGCAGGCGGCGCAGGCCGAAGGCCCAGGTGTTCTGGCTCAGCCCGCCGGGCAGCTCCAGCCGCTGGCGCTGCTGGGCGTTCAGCCCCCAGCGGATGCCCGCGCCTTCCATCCAGCGCTCGAGCACCGGCAGGTCGCGCTCTTCCAGGCCAAAGCGCTGGCGCAGGGCGGGCACTTCCAGCAGGTCGAGCACATCGCTGACTGTCAGGCGCAGCTCTGGCAGGCGCAGCAGTTTTTCCAGCGCGATCATCAGCGGCAGGCGGTGGCGGCTGGCCTGGTCGGAGAGCGTGTAGGGAATATGCCGGGGGTCGTCCGTGGGCAGTTGGCCAAATACCGCTTCGATGTGCGGGGCGTAGCGGTCGATATCCGGCACCATGACGATGATATCGCGCGGGCGCAGGGCGGGGTCGGCGCTGAAGGCGGCCAGCAGCTGGTCGTGGAGAATCTCCACTTCCCGCTGGGGGCCGTGGGCAATATGAAACACGATGGAGTCATCGGTGGCGGGCAGCGCTGGCCACTGGCCTTGGGTTTCTGCCACCGGGCGCAGCTCGCGGATATCGTCTTGCAGCTGGCTGAGCAGGCAGTGGCGCTCCTCGCCGCTGAACGGCTCGAACATATCGATGCGCAGCGCCTGCTGCTCGAAAAGCGTTTGGTAGTTGCCCGCGTCGTCGTGCTCATCGAGTAAGCGCAGATAGTCGCGGCCCTGCTTGCCCCAGGCGGCCAGCAGCGGCTGGGCGTGCAGGTGCAGGGCGTCATCGGCATCGCCGGTGCCCAGTACGTCCAGCGTGTCGGGCATGCCGGTCTTGCGCCGCTGGCGATAGCGCTGGGCGCGCAGCAGGTCTTTGTGTTCGATGATGTCCGCCCAGTAGAACTGGCAGGGGTTGTGCACGCACAGCACGATCTGGCAGCAGCGGGAGAGCGCCGCCAGCGCTTCCAGGGTTTGCTGCGGCAGCGACGAAATACCGAAAATGATCAGCCGACGGGGCAGTCCTGGCGGGCAGGCCTGGCCTTCCAGCTGTTCGGTGGCTTTCAAAAAGCGCTGGTGTACCTGGGCGCGGCTACTGTTCAGCCCGGCATCGCCTTGGGTGGCGGCCACATCGTCACGCAGGATGCGCCACAGCGCAGGCTGCCAGCACTGGTGCTCTTCCAGCGGGCGGTGTTCGCCTCGGGCGGTAATCAGCACATCGTGGCCGTTGGCCCAGGCGTCCAGCCAGTCGGCGCGGTACACCTGGTACTGGTCGAAGAGATCCGCCAGCCGCTCGGCCAGCTGGTAATGCTTGCGCTGGTCGCGGTCGGTTTCCAGGAACTGCGCCAGTGGTTCGAACACCGGCTGCCCGGCCAGGGTGGGCAGCAGGCGCAGCAGCCGCCACACCAGGCACGATTTATCGAACGGCGAGGTTTCCGGCACGGCGTCGGCATCGTGGGAAACATGGGTGAGCACCCGGCGGTAGGCCTGCCATAAAAACCGCGCGGGCAGCATCACGTCCAGCGCCGCTGCAATGCCCGCGCCGCCGTTGCCGGGGTCTTCCGCCAGCGCAAGCTTCAGCCACTGCCCAATGCCGTTGCTCTGGACCAGAATGGTTTCGTTCTCCAGCGGCCCCAGCGGGTGCCGCCGCATCCACTCCACCGCCAGCCCCCGCAAGTCCTCCAGCCGATTGGCGTGTACCACCATGAACCCGGGGGTGAGCGAAGTGGGGGAGAGCAGGGCATTGGCAGGCATACGGCGGCGTTCCTTCACGGCAATCAGCGTCACGGGGATGCGGTCACGCTATGGTGCCATAAGATGGAGGTTGTCGTGTGTCTCTGGAGTAGGAACTTTTATACATCCTGAGTTATCATAAAAGATAACTTGATCGGAGCTGTGCTATGGAGTGGCAGGTTGAGTTTTACCCAGGCGTAGAGCAAGAAATTTTAAGCATGCCACCCAAAATACAGGCCAGAATGCTTCGGTTGCTGGAGATGGTAGAGCAGCATGGTGCTCACTTAGGGCCTCCTCACACGGAGTCCATGGGTGACGGCCTGTTTGAGATTCGAGCAAAGGCACAAGAGGGGATTGGCCGTTCCTTGTTCTGTTACGTGCAGGGGAAACACATCGTCGTGCTGCACGCATTCGTCAAGAAAAGCCAGAAAACGCCGCGTCAGGCGTTAACATTAGCGCGGTCAAGACAGCGCGAGGTGCAGTCATGATGAACTTAAAGGCACTAAAAGAGCAGGCGCTTCAGAACCCTGAGGTGAAGGCGGAATATGAACGTCTGGCACCGGAGTTTGCATTGGCCTCCACACTTATTTCAATGCGCCAGCGTGCCGGGCTGACTCAGGAAGAGCTTGCCAAACGTCTGGAGACGCAGAAAAGTAACATTAGCCGCCTGGAGCGAGGAAGTAGTAACCCCGGTTGGAAAACGTTGCAGCGCTATGCAGATGCCTGCGGCTTCGAGCTGACGGTACATGTGGAACCACAAAAACACCCCTCCCACTAAACAACCAATCGCTCCCATGACGGCGGCCTTTCGTGCGTCATCGGTTCAAATCGAAAGTCACCGGAGTCTTCTAGTGCCGCCGATGGGAGGGCCAGCATCATTACCAAAAGGAGCGGCTTACGGCGCTTCTTCTTCCTTGAACGCCTTCAATCCGCCTTCGATATTCACCACTTGTGTATAGCCCAGTTGCTGCAGGGTGTCGGCGGCCAGGGCGCCGCGATTGCCGCCTGCGCAGTGGCACACAATGGGCGTGTCTTTATCGGGAATCGCTTCCTGAATGCGCATTTCCAGCGTGCCCCGGCTGATGTTGAGGGCGTTTTCGATATGCCCCTGCTCGTACTCTTCCTTGTCTCGCACGTCCAGCACCACGTGGCCCTGGGCGATGCGCTGTTTGGCATCGCTAGGCGATACCTGGGTGGTACGCTGTTTGGCGGCTTCTGCAAGGCGTAGAAACTCTTCTGAATGATGGGCCATGGGGTGCTCCTGGTAGGTGGCGTTGGAAGGAGTCTCAACGTTGCTCAACCGTCATGGGCATGTCAATAAAATCGTGTATGGTTATTGGCTGCCTGTTGTTCAACGTTGCAAGGAGCTGAGCTTATGTCGGAACCCCGTCCTTCCTCTGATACTGCCGTATCGCCTGCTCGCATTCGAGAGGTGTTCTGGGTCTTTTTGGCGCTGGGGCTTACCTCGTTTGGCGGGCCGGTAGCGCACTTGGGCTATTTTCGTACGGAGTTCGTGGCCCGCCGCCAGTGGCTCAGCGAGAAAGCCTATGCGGATTTGGTGGCGTTGTGCCAGTTCTTGCCCGGCCCGGCCAGCAGCCAGGTGGGGTTTGCCCTGGGCCTGCTGCGGGCTGGCCCCTGGGGGGCGGCCATGGCCTGGCTGGCCTTTACGCTGCCTTCCGCGCTGGTGCTGGCGCTGTTCGCCATGGGGGCGGCGGTGCTGGATGGGCCGATGGCCAGCGGCATCATCCACGGCTTGAAAATCGTCGCGGTGGCCATCGTGGCCCATGCCGTATGGGGCATGGCGCGCAACCTTTGCCCGGATAAAACCCGGGCAGGCATTGCTCTGGCGGCGGTGTTTGCCGTGGCCATGGTCAGCGGCCCGCTAGGGCAGGTGAGTGCGATTGTGCTGGGGGGTATGGCAGGGCTGTTGCTCTGCCGCGAAAGCGCTCAGGGCGAGCTGGCGGATTCGCTGCACTTTGCGGTGTCGCGCAAGGTGGGCTTGATCTCTCTGGGGCTGTTCGTGGCGCTGCTGGTGCTGTTGCCGCTGCTGGCGGGCGGCGCCATGTGGCTGGCGGTGGTGGATGCCTTCTACCGCTCGGGAGCGCTGGTGTTTGGGGGCGGCCACGTGGTGCTGCCGCTGCTGGAAGCCGAAGTGGTGCAGTCGGGCTGGATCACGGCGGATGAGTTCTTGACGGGCTATGGCGCCGCACAGGCCGTGCCGGGGCCGCTGTTCACCTTTGCGGCTTACCTGGGTGCACTGCTGCCTGGGCTGCCCAGCGTGGTTGGTGCAGTGCTGGCGCTGCTGGCGATTTTCATTCCCGGCTTCCTGCTGCTGGTGGGCGTGCTGCCGTTCTGGAACCGTTTTCGCCAATGGGGCAGTGCCCAGGCGCTCATGCGCGGTGCCAACGCGGCCGTGGTGGGGATTCTGGGGGCTGCGCTCTACGACCCCGTCTGGACCAGCGCGGTGGTGGGCCCGTATGAGTTTGCCCTGGCGCTCACGGGCTTTTTGCTACTGACCGTGTGGAAGCTGCCAGCCTGGCTGGTGGTGATCGTGGTGGCCTTGGGTGGGGTAGTGATTGCGGCGTGAAGCGCGGCACCTGACATGAACGATTCGCCCCACGAGCGTGGGGCGATCAGGCATTACCCATGTACAGCGCACGCCTATGGTGCAGTGCAGGTGTGGTGCCGAGGTGTGATGGGGAAGTGACGTCGAGGCTGCGGCTATGGCGCCTCCAGCTCTAGGGTGCGACGCAGGACATTGAGTTCATCGATGTCCAGATGCTCCAGCCTTCCGGCGAGCAGGTCGCTGATCTTCTGTACTGGCAAGCCTGCCCGGCGGGCAATTTCTCGGCTTCCCAGGTCTGATACGGCGATCAGACGTGTGATGATGCGCATGAGGCGCGTGCGTTTTTCCAGTTCCCTGACATCGAGGTCAGGGCTGCTTCGCGGAGGATCCTGCACTTCTGCGTGAGCAGTCGAGTATGCCGTACTCATGTGACTCCATGGGTCTGAAATGACAAACACACAATGCCGCCAACTCACGCGCTTTTCAATGCCTATTTAGATGAAAATTTCACGACCATGAGACAGCCCGCAAACGCGCTGGCTCTGGTAAACTATGCCCCTTCCCATTTTTTCAATGAGCCGCAGCCTGTACGCGGCTCGTTCCACTGTTTTTCGCTAGAACAGGCCATGGGCCGAGGAGTTATTGCATGTCGAACAGCGCACCCAAGGTGGGCGTGATCATGGGGTCGAAGTCGGATTGGCCGGTCATGGAGCACGCGGTGGCGATGTTGGAACGGCTGGGTGTTGCCTACGAAACCCGCGTGGTCTCGGCACACCGTACCCCGGACCTGCTGTTCGACTATGCGAAAAGCGCAGCGGAACGTGGCCTTCAGGTCATCGTGGCGGGCGCTGGCGGCGCGGCGCACCTGCCGGGCATGGTGGCCTCGCAAACGGCGCTGCCGGTGCTGGGTGTGCCAGTAGAGTCCAAGGCCTTGAAGGGGCTGGATTCGCTGCTCTCCATTGCACAAATGCCGGGTGGCATTGCCGTGGGCACGCTGGCCATCGGCAAAGCCGGGGCCACCAATGCAGGGCTGCTGGCGGCGCAAATCGTCGGCTTGCAGGACAGCGCCGTGCGTCAGGCCGTCGAGGCCTTCCGAGCAGAGCAAACGCAGCTGGTGCTGGATAACCCGGACCCCCGCCCGGATGCGCCTGCGGCCAGCGAATCGGCACAATAGGAAGCCCATCATGAGCGTGCATAGCAATCGCGTAAAACACATTGGCGTACTGGGTGCCGGGCAACTGGGCCGTATGCTGGCGTTGGCGGGCTACCCGCTGGGCAACACGTTTACCTTTCTGGACACCACCGGCAACCCCAGCGCCGGTATCGGTGAGGTGGTGGTCGACCCGGATAACCAGCATCTGGCAGCGTTCCTCGACAAGGTCGATGTGGTGACCTACGAATTCGAGCACCTGCCCGTGGCGCTGGTGCAGCAGATCGAACAGCACAAGCCGGTCTACCCCAGCAGCCGTGCCATTGCCGTGTGCCAGAACCGCGTGGAAGAGAAGGCGCTGTTCGACCGGCTGGGCATCCCGACGCCTGCCTACCGGGTGGTGGAGAGCGCCGAGCAGCTGCAGGCCGCTGCCACTGAGCTGGGCTGCCCCGTGGTGGCCAAATCCGTCACCGAAGGGTACGACGGCAAGGGCCAGGCGGTGCTGAGAGCGCCAGAGCAGGCCCAGGCCGCCTGGGAGTCGATTGGCCATTCCCGGTTGATCGTGGAAGCCTTCGTCGATTTCGTGCGCGAAGTGTCGCTGATTGCCGTGCGTGGCCGCGATGGGGAAGTGGTGTTTTACCCCATGGCAGAGAACCAGCACGTAGACGGCATTCTGCGCTATTCGGTGGCGCCGCTGCCCGACCTGGACGACAGCGTTCAGCAAACCGCCGATGGCTACATTCGTGCGCTGCTGGATGAGCTGGATTACGTGGGCGTGCTGGCGCTGGAGCTGTTCCAGACCCGCGACGGTAGCCTGCTGGCCAATGAGATGGCCCCGCGGGTGCATAACTCCGGCCACTGGACCATGGACGGCGCGGTGACCAGCCAGTTCGAAAACCATCTGCGGGCCGTACAGGGCTTGCCGCTGGGTTCGACTCAGGCGATTGGCCCCACCTGCATGGTCAACGTGATTGGGCAGGAGGGCGACAACCCCGCGCTGCTGGCGATTCCCCATACCCACCTGCATCGCTACGACAAGGCCGAGCGGGCGGGGCGCAAGCTGGCCCACGTGAACGTCGTGGCGGCCAGCCATGCCGAGCTGCTGGAAAAAGTACGCGCCTGCCAGGCACTGCTGCCGGGTGCTCCGGCGGTCGAGTGGAGCTTTGCCGACTCGCTCTGAGACGTGCGTTCGATGGCTGTCATGGCCTCTTCAAAGCCGCCCTTAGAGGCGGCTTTTTCATGTTCGAAGGCTACTTTTACTGCGTAAACATGCTAAAAGATAGAGCATGATAAAACGTTTGTATTAATCAATAAGATTGGCCCATAAGCCGACGAAAACGGGGGTTCTATGTCGCCCAGCAAGCCAGTGGCGTCGACGGCAACTGCGTCAGGGTTACGCAGCGGCTACCAGCGCGATCACCATCTCACCTTGCAACAGCTGCGCGGAGAAAAAGTGCGGATGTTGTATGACAACCTTTGGCAACCGGTGCTCAGCAGCGTTTTGGCGGGCGGCTTGCTGGTGGCGGCGATGTGGCCCGTGGTGGAAGGCTGGGTACTGCTGGGTTGGTACACCGCCTTGGTGGTGGTGTCGGGATTGCGTTTGGCGTTGGCTCACCGTTTCAAGCGCTTGCCGATTCAGCAGCAGCAACGGCACCGGTGGCTGCGCTGGTTTGCCATGGGGGCCATCGTTTCCGGGGTGGTGTGGGGCAGTACGGGAGTGCTGCTGTTCAGCCCTGAATATCCGGGGCAAATTGCGGCGCTGTCGATCGTGCTGGCCGGTATTGCGGCGGGGGGCGTCACGACGCTGTCGTCGGTGTGGTGGGTAGCCACTGGCTTCGTATTGCCCATCCTGTTGCCTTTGAAGTTCCAGTTCATGCTGATGGGAACCTCGCTTTCCGTGTTGATCGGGCTGATGCTGGTGCTGTTTCTGCTGCTGATCCTGATCACCAGCCGCCGCTTGAGCCGAACCATCCATGACAATATCGCCCTGCGCGTTACCATGGCGGCCCGTGAGGCGCAGCTTCGGGAAAGCGAAAACCGCTATCGCTCGATTTTCCAGCACTCCCCTCTGGGTGTTTTGCACTTTGACGACCAGGGGCAGATCACCGACTGCAACAACAAGCTGCTGGAGATCCTGGATGTCGAGCGTTCTCGGCTACTGGGCTATCGCATGCTGGACCGTTCAGCCGACCGAAGCGTTGCCCGGGCCGTTTCCGCGGCGCTGGAAAAAGGCACCGGCTACTACGAGGGGACCTATCGGCTACCCAAGGCCAGTGAGGGGACGCCGCTGCGAGCATTCTTCAACGGCGTACATGGCATGGGCAACCGGATGATCGGCGGCGTGGCGATCATCGAAGACTTCACCGAGCGCAAGCGCAGTGAGGAGATCATTTATCGCCAGGCGTACTACGATGCGCTGACGGACTTGCCCAATCGGCGCCTGTTCATCGAGCGTATGGCAACGCTGTGCCAGGAGGAGGAGAGGCCGCAGCGGGGTGGCCTGGTGATGTTCATGGACATGGACCGCTTCAAACTGATCAACGACACGCTGGGACATGCCGCGGGCGATGACCTGTTGGTGCAGGTGGCGCGGCGCTTGGAGTCATGCCTGCGTGACGGTGACATGGCGGCTCGGTTGAGTGGCGATGAATTCGTGCTGCTGGCGCAGTTTTCAGAGCCTGATCTGGACAAGCTGAGCGCCCTGGCCGAGCAGTACATGCAGCGAGTGAAGCAGGCGCTGTCGGGGGAGTATCGGCTGGAGAGCCGCTGGGTAGAGGTGACCCCGAGTATGGGGTACACCTGCTTTGAAGCGTCTACCTGTGACCATGCCGAAGTGCTCAAGCAGGCCGATACCGCCATGTATCAGGCCAAGCTGGAAGGGCGTGATCGGCTGCGCCGCTACCAGCCCTGGATGCAGGACGAGGTCAATCGGCAGGTGGCAGAAAAGACGTTCAACCTGCCAGTTGGCCGCTGATCAATAGCCACAGGGCAATCAGGGCGAAGTGCCCCGGGTACCAGGCCAGCCACAGGCGGCGGGGCATGGCCAGCGCCACGGGCGGTACGCGCTGGGCGGCGCCCGCGGCCAGCATCAACACCAGAACGCAGGTGCCGACGGTAAAGGATTTGGCCATGTCCGACGCGTTCATCTGCCCGGCGATCCACAGCACCGGAAACGCTGCCAGACCCGCCCAAAGCCGCGATTTGAGCGCATCGCGGGTCTCGCTGAGAGCCTGCATGGCAAACATGAACAGCGGAATCAGCAGCAGGCCGTTGTGGCCATACTCCACCCAGAAGCCCAGCAGATACCAGACGGTGACACACACGGCGGCCCCCAGCATCAGCCAGCCCAGGCCCAGCGTCTGTGCCTGGTAGTGCTGCCACCCCTGGCGTACCAAGGCACCGAGTGCCAGGCCGCTGGCCAGCGTAAAGCAGACATTCAGGATAAACGCATCCGAGGCCCTGGGCATCATCATGTAGGGCACTTGTGCCGCGATACCGATGATCAGGATACGGCGCGCGTAGCGCAGCGGGTTGCGGGTGTTGAACAGGCCGTGCCAGGCCACCATGGCAGCAAACAGCGGAAAGGCAATGCGCCCAATCGAAGAGCCCGCCCAACCCAGATCCCAGGCATCGGGCAGTACGTAGCGGGTCAGGTGGTCCACGGTCATGGTGAACAGCGCAAGCCACTGACCCCAGGCGGTCCAATGGGACGAGGGGCGCATCGTCTCGGGTAGGCCCGTGGAGGGCGTTGCGTGTGCCGCTGAGTGTTCTGCCATGTTACCTCCTTGTAAAAGCGCATTATGCCATTAAAGACCCGCATTGGCTGAGCAAGTTCGCTGGGCGGCCTCGGGCGCTCAGGGGGCGCTGAAAATCGATTTGCCCAGTGCCCACACGTGGTCAATGGCCCAGCGGCCTTCGCTCAACACGATGAAATCGGCATCCGAGCCGGGTATCAGGCGGCCTTTTTGGGGAAGCTTCAAGGCATCGGCGGCGGTGGTGGTAGCACATTGCAGGGCGTGTTCCATGCGGATCTGGTGGTCGTTGACACACTCGCCCAACACGTCGAACAGGCTGCTGAGTCTGCCGGGTTTCAGGCCCACGAAACGGCGCTGGTCATCGAACTCTGGCAGCGAGGCGTTGGCGTCCGAGGAGAGGCTGAGCTGGCTCGGGTCGATCCGCGCTTTCAGTGCCCGCGCTACCGCCTCGGAGGCGGGCACTTCGCCACCGGCCAGCAGCTCGGGGGTGGTGCTGGTGGTGAAGTCGATGCGCCCGCCTTCACGGGCAAAGCGCAGGCCGTCTGCGAACAGGGCGCTGGTACGGTTGATGTGGGTCGGGTAGAACTGCGTGATGGGAATGGCGCTGGTGCTGGCCACCTGACGCAGTGGTTCCAGGTAGGAGTCGGCGTCGCCGGTATGAATGAACACGATGCCGGATTTGCCTGCCAGCAGCCCGGCCGTGCGGGCGTCGGAAGCCAGTCGCGTCAGCTCCTGGTTGGTGGGCTGGGAGCCACGATGGTCGCTGATGGCGACTTCGCCCACCCCGATGAATTCCGGCACGTAGAGAATGTCGCTGGCCACCGTGCCGGTCAGCGTGACCGGAGGCAGCTGATAAGAGCCGGTGTAGGCGTAGGTGCTCAGCCCACCGGCAGCGAGTTCCCGCGCCTTGCCGATCAGGTTGGCGGGGGTGCGGGTAAGGGCATCGGTGCCCAGAGCGCCAATCAGGGTGGTCACGCCTGAAGCGCAGGCGTCTGCCAGGCTGAGTTCTGCAGTGCGGTTGCCAAACCCGCCTTCACCGCCCCCGCCAATGTAGTGCACCAGCGGGTCGACCAGCCCCGGAATCACCCGACGTCCCTCCAGGTCGATGGTCTTGATCAGCGTGCCCAGTTGGTACGCTTCGTTGGCATCCAGCACGGCCGCGATGCGCTGGTCGGCGATCAGCAGGTGGCACAGCCCGCGGGGTTCTGGGGCAAAAAGCTGGGCGTTTTTGACAAGTGTCAGCATGGGCTTTCCGGAAAAGTGATGAGCAAACGTTACGCGCCGACCAAAGGCCGGCGCGTGTAGGCGGGGTGGCGCGGTTCAAGCGCGGCGACCGCCGATCTTACAAGCGTACATCGTAGTTGAAGTAACGGTTCATGATTTCATCATAAGTGCCGTTCTCTTTCACCGCACGCAGGGCGTCGTTGAAGCGTTCGGCGAGGGCCTCGTCACGGGGGCGAAATGCCATGCCAACGCCTTGGCCCAGGATTTCCTCGGGCTCTTTGATGAAGTCGCTGATGCGCTGGAAATCGCTTTCGGGCGTGTCGATGTCGATGGCGGCTTCGGCAATCGGGTAGTCCATGAACGTCAGGTCCAGGCGGCCTGCCAGCAGGTCGGTGACCACATCGTCCACACCGGTATAGCGGCGAATTTCCAGCACGTCGCCGTAGAGTTCGGTGACATAGTTATCCTGCAGGGTTGCTCGCTGTACGCCGACCGTGAGCCCTTCCAGGCTGGCCCGGTCTTCGATGTCGATATCGTGGGCGTGGGTCGTGATCCAGGCGCTGGGAGTGGTGTAGTAAGCCTCGGAGAACAGCACACGCTGGGCGCGCTCGTCGGTAATTGCCATGGACGACATGATGGCGTCGTAGTTACGGGCCAGCAGGCCGGGAATGATGCCGTCCCAGTCTTGTTCTACCCAGGTGCAGCTCACTTCCAGGTAGTCGCATACGGCATTGCCCAGCTCGATTTCAAAGCCGGTGAGAGTGCCGTCGGCTTCCCGGTACATGAAGGGCTCGTAGGGAATATCCACACCCAGACGGATCTCGTCGTAGTCTCGGGCCAGTGCGGCAGTGGATACCATGGAAAGTGAAGCACCAGCCGCCAGCACGGCAGCCACGGACAGCGTTGCATAACGCATGGTCAGTCTCCTGAAACGATTTTTAGTAGGTATGTGGGTGTTGCTTTATGCCAAGCGCCGAAAGGGGCGGCTACAGCACGGGGTGCGCCAGGCGTGGGAGTGCCCTGCGTCGATCACGCATGGCAACATGCACGCACAGAGGCGTGATTCGGCACGGGCGTGCCAAAGAGGGGGCTATTCGTCGAACCACTCGCTCAGGTAGAAGCGGGCAATGGTGCCACGGGTACCTGGGCGTTGCGCATGGGGCGTAGAGGGGAGTAGGCGGTATGGAGTCATGGTATTGGCGTGCTGCCATGCCTTCCCTGAGGAAGGCATGGCGAGACGGTCAATGCTTACTCTTCGCCAAAGTAGCGAGCGTAGATTTCATCGTAGGTGCCGTCTTCCTGCAGCTCGGCCAGTGCTTCGTTGAAGCGCTCGGCCAGGGCCTGGTCGCGCTGGCGGAAGGCGATGCCGAAGCCGTCACCGAAGTACTCCTTGGGCTCGCTGATGCGCTCGCCTACGACCACGTACTCGGTGTCTTCGTTGTTCAGCAGGGTGGACTGGCCGATCGGATAGTCGAGGAAGACGATATCCAGGCGCTGTGCCTGCATGTCCAGCACCATGTCGTCAGCGGTGGAGTAGCGGCTGACGCTGGCGATACGGCCGTACTGGTCGGTCACGTAGTTGTCTTGCAGGGTGCCGCGCTGTACGCCGATGGTCTTGCCGGCCAGGGTCTCTTCGTTGGCGTCACTGAGTTCCAGGCTGGCGGGGGCGAACCAGGCCGACGGCATGGTGATGTAGGGGTCGGAGAACAGCACCTGCTGACGACGCTCGTCGTTGATGGTCATCGACGACATGATGGCATCGTAGTTACGTGACATCAGGCCCGGAATGATGCCGTCCCACTCCTGCTCGATCCACTCGCAGGTCACGCCGATGCGCTCGCACAGAGCGTTGCCCAGGTCGATATCGAAGCCGGTCAGCTCGCCCTCGGGGGTGCGGTATTCCATGGGCTCGTAAGGTACGTCCACGCCGATACGCACGTGGTCGTAATCACGGGCTTGAGCAGAAGACGCAGCAGCCACGGCCAGGCCCAGCAGAGAAACGGTCAGCAGTTTTTTCATTGTAGACTCCAAAGGAAGCAGGTTCACCGGAGGTGATCCCCTTTAAGCTACCCCAGCTTGCGGTTGGCGAAAAGGGGGGTGACCTGAATTAAACCAACGCTTGTTTTACGTTGGCGTACGTTGGATTTTTCGTCATGCTCAGGTTTGTGGCCGCAAATGTGCCAGCAGCCGTTTTTCCAGATAACGGAAAAAATACAGGATGGCAAAGGTGAGGCACAGATAAATGGCCGCCACGAACAGGAAGGCATCGAAGGGGGCATAGAAGCGCGCATAGACGAAGCGTGCGGCCCCGGTCAGGTCCATCAGGGTGACGACGCTGGCAATGGCGCTGGCATGCAGCATGAAGATGACTTCGTTCCCGTAGGCGGGCAGGGCACGGCGAAAGGCGCTGGGCAGGATGATACGGCGCATCATCAGGCTGTTGGACATGCCATAGGCCTTGGCGGCTTCGATTTCACCCCGTGAGGTGGCCTTGATGGCACCCCGGAAAATCTCCGTGGTGTAGGCCGCCGTGTTCAAGGTGAAGGCGATCAGTGCCGGGTAGAAGGCTTCGCGCAGCAGCGGCCACAGGAAGGTTTCCTGAATGCCATCGATGAACACCACCCCGTAGTAGATGATGTAGAGCTGAATGAGCAGCGGGGTGCCACGAAACACATAGGTATACACATAGACCGGCAGGCTGATCCATTTGTGTTTTGAGCTGCGCATGATGGCCAGCGGGACGGCCAGGATCAGGCCGGCCACCAGCGAGAGGAACACCAGCTGGGTGGTGGTCACCAGGCCTTCCCAGTAGTAGCCCAGGGTGGTGGGGGTGAAGATCAGGTTACCCGCCAGTAAATCGTTGAACCATGCAGAGATGTCCAGCATGTCACTGCCCCCCGAAGCCGATGTCGTAACGTTTTTGCAACCGTGCGAAGACCCACTCGGAGACGCTGGCAATCAGCAGATAGGCTGCCGCCACCGGAATGAGGAAGACAAACGGCTCGTGGGTGGCCCGAGAGGCTTCTGCCGCCACCCGCACCATGTCCGTCAGGCCGATCACCGACACCAGGGCGGTGGTCTTGAGCAGCACCATCCAGTTGTTGGAGAGGCCGGGCAGCGCGTGACGCATCATCTGGGGAAAGCGAATACGCCGAAATACCAGTGCGTTGCTCATGCCGTAGGCCTTGCCTGCCTCGATCTGGCCATTGTCGACGGCCATGAACGCCCCGCGAAAGGTTTCGCCCATATAGGCGCCGAAGATGAAGCCGATGGTGAGGACACCGGCCGCGAAGGCGTTGAAGTTGATGTAGATATCGATGTCGTAGCGGTCATAGAGCATATCGCTGATCGCATTGACCCCGATCTGCCCGCCGAAGAACAGCAGCATCATCAGCACCAGGTCGGGCACACCACGAATCACCGTGGTGTAGACCGTTGCGCTACGGCGCAATAGCCAGTTGCGGGACATTTTGGCGCTGGCGGTCAAGAGCCCCAGCACAATCGCCAGGATCAGCGAGAGGAGGGCCAACTGAACGGTCACGCCTGCGCCTTCCAGCAGGCGGGGGCCGTAGCCTTGCAAATCAAGCATCGTGCATGCCTCGCGGATCAGTATTTGGGCGCCAGAAACTGCTTCAGGCGCGGCGATTGCGGGTTGCCCAGCACGTCATCGGGCGTGCCGGCTTCTTCCACGAGGCCCTGGTGCAGGTAGATCACCTTGCTGGAGACGTCCCGGGCAAAGCTCATCTCATGGGTCACCACTACCATGGTGCGCCCTTCGTTGGCCAAATCGCGCATGACCTTGAGCACGTCGCCCACCAGCTCAGGGTCCAGCGCCGAGGTGGGTTCGTCGAACAGCATGACTTCCGGGTTCATGGCCAGCGCCCGGGCGATGGCGCCACGCTGCTGCTGACCACCGGACATTTGCGCCGGGTAGGCGTTGGCACGCGCGCTGAGGCCGACTCGGTCGAGCAGCGCGTGGGCGTGTTCGATGGCTTCTTTCTTGGGTTTACCCAACACATGAATCGGCGCTTCGATGATGTTTTCCAGCAGCGTCATGTGGGCCCACAGGTTGAAGCTCTGGAAAACCATGGAGAGCTTGGCGCGCATCTGCACGACCTGTTTCCAGTCGGCGGGTTCGCGGCCATGGCGGGTGGTCTTGAAGCGGATCTGTTCGCCGTGGACGATCAGGTCGCCATCATCGGGCTGTTCCAGCAAATTCATGCAGCGTAAAAAGGTGCTTTTTCCAGACCCTGAAGCACCGATCAGGGTGATCACATCACCTTTCTGGGCTTCAAGAGAGAGGCCTTTGAGGACTTCTGTATCGCCGAAGCGCTTTTTGATGTTACGCACTTCAAGGGGAGTCGGCGTAGCGGCCATAACTTAGGCTCCAGTACAGGGTTGCCGCAGCAACAACGAATGAGTGTTCGTGTTTCTGTGCGGCTGGCGCGAAAAAAGGGGCGATTCTATCAGGAGTGCGCCGGAGACGCGTACTTTATCAGGGCGACATTGGTCGTGTTGCCTGAAGAGCACTCCTGATGGCCCCTCTACGTTATTGTTATCAAACTATCTTTTCTTCAACGGGACTTTCTGTGGCTAGTTTGCCGTCCGTTCCGGTGCCACCAGCAAGGCGGCACGAGCACCTATCTCGACCTGTGCGTTGGGAAACACCACGTGCAGCGGCGTATCTTCCACCACGAAGTCACCGGCGGCGGCGTCTTTGGCCAGGCAGGTGCCGGTGTCGAAGCGGCTGAAGTTGGGAGCGTCTTCATCGAAACACAGCGTGAACTCCTCGGAATGACGCATCAGTTCATGCTGCACCCGGTAGAACGCCATGGCACTGGCTGGCTGGGTGGGTGGCGCATAGCCGCTACCGAGAGCACTGATCAACGTGAGCATGGGAGCCAGGGCGTCCATGTCGTTGTGGCCGAACGGGGCGACTCGCCCCAGCTCGAAGGTAAAGGCCTGGGCACCATGGTAGTGCTTGCTGTAGTGAGAAAACGTCCAGCTATGCTGATGCTGGTGAAGCACCGCCTGCATGTCGGCGGCGGCCAGCCACTCCCACTGTTCCGGGTCGGTCGCCGACTCGGCGAACGGCTCGACCACGAAGCGGGTATGCAGGCTGTCGCGGATGGCGGTATGCAGGTCGTAATGCAACCTAGGCAGGGCGTGATGGCGGGCATAGAACGTATCCACGGCCTCCATCAGCTGGCGCGCCCGTTCGGGCTCGTCGCCCTGGTCGGCCAGTTCGCGCTTGAACAAGCGATTCAAGTTGGTGGTGATGTAGCGCTGCTGGGCCTTGAGGGCGGGAATGTTGCCCAGAATCACCAGCACGGGAGCGCCCAGTTGCAGGGTGCTGGCTTCCAGAGCGGCCAGCCATTCGCCCAGCAGTTCTACCGGAGCGGTCTCGTTGCCATGAATGGCGGCAGAAAAGACACAGGCCCGGGCATCGGGGCGCAAAATGTTGGGCGTTAGCTCCAGTATGCCCGGTCGGTGCAGATGGTAGCTGCCGCTGGCAAAGCGGCCTATGCGTGGCGACGGGCGTTCACCGTCAAGGGTCCAGTCGAGCCATTGGCCTAGCATGAAAGTGTCCTTGGTCATGGGCATCTACTTGTGTTGCCCTACCTTTACCACGCTCAGCTCGTGTCGCAAGGGGTGGCGTCGTGCGCGTGAAAATGGTCGGTGCGAGGATGAAAGTAACCCGTAAAAAAGCGCCCATGGCGTGAGCCACAAGCGCTTTGCAATACCGGGCGGGTAAGGCCGGGAGGTCAGCCCGACCGTTGGCGCTGCATTTCGTCCTGATACTCCTTGGCCAGCGTGGTTTTCTGGGCTTCCTGCAAGCCCCGACCGGCCAGTTGAAACACCTCCTGTTCTTCTTCGTCCAGATGGTGGGTCACCAGATGCTGCAGCTGCTTGGCGTGGGTGAGCCAGTGGCTGGCACTGTAGTCGGTGTCGTCCAGCAGCTCGATCAGCTCATCGATCTCGTGGTGTTCGGCAACGCTGTGGCGCGCCTTTTCCTGGGTGAGGTCGAGGTCCATCATCGGAATGTACAGAGCCCGCTCTTCGGCGTTGGCATGGTACTTGAGCTCTGCCCGTACCCGTTGGTAAAGAGAGTCGCGGGCGTCGCTGTCACCGTGGGTCTCTACCAGTTGGGCCAACAGGTCACGCTGAATATCGTGGTCTTTACGCAGTGCTTCGAAAATGGTCATGCCTGGCTCCTTGGCGTTGTACCCGAATGAAACGGCAAACAAGTTGAATACAAAAAAATTAGTGCTGAAGTGGCAAAAGTGCAAGGTGCCCACATCGATGAAATCGATTCAGAGCGTCGAAAACTTTCGCTGATAAGTGGCTGGGGCTGGACTATGGTGTAACCAGTCCTTGCTGCCCGTCTGGGGCAGCGTGTCGTCACCTGAAAGGAGTGAGCCATGACGAAGGTATTGGTACTGTATTACTCGATGTATGGGCACATCGACACCCTGGCGGCCGCCGTGGCCGAAGGCGCCGAAGGCGTGGAGGGGGTCGAGGTCACCGTCAAGCGCGTACCGGAAACCATGCCGGAAGATGCGTTCAAGAATGCCGGTGGCAAGCAGGACTTCACTACCCCGGAAGCCACGCCAGGAGAGTTGGCCGACTACGATGCCATCATCTTCGGCACGCCGACGCGCTTTGGCAACATGGCGGGGCAGATGCGTACCTTCCTCGACCAGACTGGCGGGCTATGGGCGAAGGGCGCACTGCGCGGCAAGGTCGCCAGCGTGTTTACCTCGACCGGCACCGGCGGCGGCGACGAGATGACCATCACGTCGACCTGGACCACCTTGGCCCACCACGGCATGGTCATCGTGCCGATTGGTTACGGCATCGAAGAGCAGTTCGATATCTCGAAGGTCAGCGGCGGTACGCCCTATGGCGCGGCGACGCTGGCAGGCGGCGACGGTTCGCGTCAGCCGGATGATCGCGAGCTGAAAATTGCCCGTTTCCAGGGTAAATACGTGGCTGAAGTCGCTGCCAAACTGGCCAGCTAAAGCTAAGCGCACACAGTGTGAACGCCTGCCCTTGAGGGCAGGCGTTTGCGCTTTTACAACTGCCGTTTCAACCACCTTTACCAACCACATCCATCAACCACATGGCCAGTGGGGCCTGACGCTAGCCGCGCAGGCGCTCGGCAATGGCCTTGCCCAGGCTTTCCGTGGTGCCCTGGCCGCCCACGTCGCGGGTGAGCACCTGCGGGTTTCCTTCACTGAGCACGGCTTCGATGGCCTCGACCATGGCGTCGGCGGCTTCCTTGTGTCCCAGATGTTCCAGCATCATGGCGCCTGACCAGATTTGGCCGATGGGGTTGGCAATGCCCTTGCCCGCAATGTCGGGTGCGCTGCCATGAACCGGCTCGAACAGGCTGGGGAACTTGCCTTCCGGGTTGATATTGGCGGAAGGCGCGATGCCGATGGTGCCGGTGCAGGCCGGGCCCAGGTCGGAGAGGATGTCGCCGAACAGGTTGCTGCCCACGACCACGTCGAACCAGTCGGGGTGCAGCACGAAGTTGGCCGTTAGGATGTCGATATGGAACTTGTCGACGTTGATATCCGGGTACTGTTTGGCCATCTCGGCGACCCGCTCGTCCCAGTAGGGCATGGTGATCGAGATACCGTTGGACTTGGTGGCCGAGGTGAGCTTCTTGCGTGGTCGCGTCTGGGCCAGGTCGAAGGCGTATTTCAAGACCCGGTCGACCCCAGTGCGGCTCATCACGGTTTCCTGAATGACGATCTCCCGTTCGGTGCCTTCGAACATCTTGCCGCCGATGCTGGAGTATTCGCCTTCGGTGTTTTCACGCACCACGTAGAAGTCGATATCTCCCGGGGCGCGACCGGCCAGCGGGCTCTTGATGCCCGGCATCAGTTTGCAGGGGCGCAGGTTGATGTATTGATCGAACTGGCGGCGGAACTGCAGCAGCGAGCCCCACAGGGAAATATGGTCAGGCACTTTGTCCGGCCAGCCCACGGCGCCATAAAACAGCGCATCGAAGCCCTTGAGCTGCTCGTACCAGTCATCCGGCAGCATCTTGCCGTGCTCGAGGTAGTAGTCGCAGTTACCGAACTCAAAGGTGGTGAACTCCAGCGCGAGGTCGAAGCGCTCAGCCACCGCTTCCAGTGCGCGAATACCTTCCGGCATGACTTCGGTGCCGATGCCGTCGCCAGCGATGACTGCAATCTGATGGGCCATGGGGCCTCCTTTTTTATGGTCGTGTGAAAGGCGTACCGTTCATGCAGTGTAGCGGCTGTTGGCGATGAGATAATCAGGCTACTATTCAAGCCATTGTTGCTTTCAGGTGTAGAATCCCATGGCTCCACTGGACGATCTGGCGTTTTTTCAGCAGTTGGCTCGAGCGGGCAGCTTGACGGCAACGGCCCGGGAGTTGGGTATTTCCCTCTCGGCGGTGAGTAAACGGCTGAAGCAGCTGGAGGCGCGGCTGGGAGTGTCGCTGGCGGCGCGCACCACCCGCCGCCTGACGCTGACCGCCGAAGGCGAGCGCTATCTTGCCCAGGGCAGCCTGATTCTCGATGAGCTGGACGCCCTGGAGAGTGACCTGCGCGACGCGGCCAGCCAGGGATTGCAGGGGCGATTGCGGGTCAATGCCACCTTTGGCTTTGGGCGACGTCACATTGCGCCGCTGCTGTCACGCTTCTGCGTTCGGCATCCGGGCATCGAGAGCTGGCTGGAGCTGACCAACTTTCCTCTCAATCTCAGTGACCATGGGTTCGATGTGGGGATTCGCATTGGCGAACCGCCGGATTCACGGCTGGTGGCTCGGCGTATCCTGCCCAATCGGCGCATGCTCTGCGCGTCGCCGAGCTACCTTGCCAGCATGCCCGCCCTGCGTACGCCGCAGGATCTGGCACAGCACCGCTGCCTGTTGATCCGCGAGAACGATAGTGACTTTGCGCTGTGGCGCTTCGAGCAGCGTGCAGCGGCGCGGCGCCAGCAATCGGTCAAGGTCAGTGGCCACCTGGCCAGCAACGATGGCGAAGTGGTGACGCGACTGGCGCTGGATGGTCATGGCGTCATGCTGCGCTCCTGGTGGGATGTCAACGAACACCTGGCCAGTGGGGAGCTGCAACTGCTGCTGCCCGAGTGGCAGGGCGTACGGGCAGACTTCTATGCGGTGTTCGAGCAGCGCCGCCATACCCCGGCCCGCATCCGTGCGCTGATCGATTTTCTCCAGCAGGAGATCTCGGGCCGGGTGCCTGCGCTGCCTGACGCTGAGTAGGCGAGCCTGGCAGAGCCTAGCGGCCGGGACAGCGCTCGTCTTGCACCACATCGATCAGCTCGTCGGTGGGGAAGTCCAGCTCGGCGGCTTGCTGGCGCAGGCGCGCTTCCAGCTCGCTATCCAGCGTCGGTGTACGTGCCAGAATCCACAGGTAGTCTCGGTTAGGGCCGGAAACCAGTGCCCACTGATAGTCGTCATCCAGTGCCAGCACGTTGTAGCCACCGTAGAACGGGCCAAAGAAGCTTACCTTCAGGCGGCCAACGCTGTCGTCATCGATGAAATAGGCCCGGCCTTCGGCTTCGTCCCAGCTGCCTTCTTCCAGGTTGTAGCCCCGGTTGATGACCCGCACACCGCCATCGTCGCGCAGGCTGTAGTTGGCGGTCACGCAGTCCAGCCCGCGCTCGAAGGAGTGGTCCAGGCGAGCGATTTCATACCACTCCCCGAGGTACTGATCGAGCTCGAACCCGGTGACGGCCTCGGTGCCATCGGGGATGCCCGTGCATCCGGCCAGCAGCACGCTTGAGACACAAAGCGCCGATGCCGTTGCCAGTTTCCTTGGCGACAGTAGGGAATAGCGCATGACGACCTCCATGTGAACGGTTCCTTGCAAGCGATGGGAATATCGCCATTCAATTTAACAGCGAGGCGACGCCACCGCCATGGCGGCGATGACCTGTGGTGAGTTTTATGGGTGCGCGGCGAAATAGGCTATGGTTGAACGAAACGTTTGGGTTTGACGACACCCATGCTTGTTTGCAGGCCCACCATGACAAAGGAGTGTTTATGTGGCACCAACAAGAGATTCACCTGCCCGACATGCCCAGAGGCTTCCATCTGATCACTGATGAGATTGCTCGGGCACTGCCCTGCCTCGAAGAGTGCCATCAGGGGCTGGTGCACTTACAGCTTCTGCATACCTCGGCCTCCTTGACCCTGAATGAAAACAGCGACCCGGATGTACGTCACGACCTGAACGCCTTTCTGCGTCGCCTGGTGCCCGAAGGGCTGGATTACTTTCGACATACCCTGGAAGGGCCGGACGATATGCCTGCCCACGTGGTGTCCAGCCTGCTGGGTAGCCAGCTGTGCCTGGCCGTGCGCGATGGGCGTTTGGCGCTGGGCACTTGGCAAGGCATCTGGCTGGGCGAGCATCGCGAACAGGGCGGGCCCAGAAGAATCCTGGCGACCATCACGGGCTGCTGAGCATGGCGCAGCGTTTCTTTCCGTGTATGGACTAATTTGCCATTTTTCTTGCCATTTTGGTGCAGCCGTGAAGAATGATGCGCCTTCACTTTATTCAATCAAGGTCGATTAACCATGGATGCGACACTTTCATCCCTGTTGACGGCGGTCGTGGATCGCAGCAACGGGCTGTTATGGGGCAGCGTACTGATTTATCTGCTCATTGGAGCAGGTCTCTATTTTACCGTGATGACACGGGGAATTCAGATTCGCTATTTTGGCCACATGTTCAAACTGCTGCGTACCTCGCGGCAGTCCAATGGCGGGATCTCCTCCTTTCAAGCGCTCTCGACCAGCCTGGCGGCTCGGGTGGGAACGGGTAACCTGGCCGGGGTGGCGGTCGCCATTTACTTCGGTGGCCCAGGGGCCATTTTCTGGATGTGGATGACCGCCATGGTCGGCATGGCGACCAGTTTCGTGGAGTCCACGCTGGCGCAGGCCTACAAGACCGACCACGGTGACAATACCTTCCGTGGCGGCCCGGCTCGCTATATCGAGCGTGGCCTTGGGCTGCGCTGGCTGGCCGTGCTGTTTTCTATCTGCCTGATCATTGCCTTCGGCCTGGCCTTCAATAGCGTGCAGGCCAACTCCATTGCCCAGGCCATGGAGCAGGCGTTTGCCATTCCCACCTGGGCCATGGGCCTGGTGCTGATGGCCGTCGTGGCGCCGATCATCTTTGGCGGATTGAAGTCGATTGCCAAGGTGGCCGAGCTGGTCGTGCCGCTGATGGCCTTGCTGTATCTGGTGTTGGCACTGGTGGTGGTGGCCCTGAATATCGCCGACCTGCCCGCCGCGCTGCTGACCATCGTGCAGAGCGCCTTCGGCATCGAGCAGGCCGCAGGCGGGGCCATGGGCTATGCCATTTCCCAGGCCATCATCAACGGTATTCAGCGTGGCCTGTTCTCCAACGAGGCGGGCATGGGCTCTGCTCCCAACGCGGCGGCCACGGCCAGCACCCGGCCGGATCATCCGGCGGCCCAAGGGTTCATTCAGATGCTGGGGGTCTTCCTGGATACGCTGGTGATCTGTACCGCCACGGCGGCCATCATCATCATGGCGGGCCCGGAACTGTTGGCCAGCGAGGAGAGCAACGGCATCCAGCTGACGCAGATGGCGCTCTCCAGCCATGTGGGCGAGTGGGGCGGCATGTTCATTGCGGTGGCGATTCTGCTGTTTGCGTTCACGTCCGTGATTGCCAACTACTCTTACGGTGAGTCCAACATCGAATACCTGGCTGGCCGCCGGGCACCCCTGGCGGTGATGCTATATCGTCTGGCCGTGCTGGGCATGATCATGGTGGGCTCGGTGGCCAGCCTGGGAGCCATCTGGAATTTTGCCGACCTTTCCATGGGCATGATGGCGATCATCAACCTGGTGGCCATTCTGATGCTGTCGCCCATTGCCTTTGCGCTGTTCAAGGATTACGACGCGCAGCTGAAGGCGGGCAAGGAGCCGGTGTTCGACCCGAGCCAGTTCCCCAAACTGGCCAACAAGGTGGACCCCAAGGCCTGGCCCAAAAAGCCCTGAACGCGTCATGAAAACGCCCCGCCCGTGTTGCCGCCATGGCCACGGAGCGGGGCTTTTTTAAGGTCATTGCATTCTAGCGAGACAGTGAAGCCATTCCCGGAAAAGTGCGATGAACCTTGTTGATGGCGGATTGTGGGAGGCCAATTTCATTGGGCGACTGTCTGAGCAGGCACCCCTATCAAGCTGGGTGCTGGAATCATCGCGAGCTGAAGCTCCCTCCCACAACCTGAGTGCCTCCAGGCCAGCCTGTGGGAGGCCAATTTCATTGGGCGACTGTCTGAGCAGGCACCCCTATCAAGCTGGGTGCTGGAATCATCGCGGGCTGAAGCCCCCTCCCACAGCCTGAGTGCCTCCAGGCCAGCCTGTGGGAGGCCAATTTCATTGGGCGACTGTCTGAGCAGGCACCCCCTATCAAGCTGAGTGCTGGAATCGTCGCGGGCTGAAGCCCCCTCCCACAGCCTGAGTGCCTCCAGGCCAGCCTGTGGGAGGCTAATTTCATTGGGCGACTGTCTGAGCAGGCACCCCTATCAAGCTGAGTGCCGGAATCATCGCGAGCTGAAGCCCCCTCCCACAGCAGTGAGTGCCCCCAGGCCAGCCTGTGGGAGGCCAATTTCATTGGGCGACTGTCTGAGCAGGCACCCCTATCAAGCTGAGTGCTGGAATCATCGCGGGCTGAAGCTCCCTCCCACAACCTGAGCAAGCACCTTGCCTGAATCACCCTGTGGGAGGCCAATTGATTCACGCGAGTCTGCGTAGAACCTTTTTTATGGAGCACGATTCGATTTTGTCGAATGAACGGCGGAAAACGTTGCGCTTTTGCTTATTGGAAAGCGCCTTAGAATAGCGCCATCTCTTTAATCTTTGGCAAGGAATCTTACGATGGCAACTCGTACTCTGTTAGTCACGTCTTCCGTTCTGGGTGAAAACGGCCAGTCCAATGCGCTGGCGAACCATTTTCAGCAGCAGGCCACTGCCCGTGGCGGCGTGGAGGTCAGCCACCGCGACGTGGTGGCCAATGCGCTGCCCCACCTGGACATCGAAGAGCTGGGCGCATGGCAAACCCCCGCCGACGAGCGCAGCGACGCCCAAAAAGCACTGGCGGCCCGCTCCGATGAGCTGCTGGCCGAGCTGCGTTCCCACGACGTGCTGGTGCTGGCGGTGCCGATGTACAACCTGGGGATTCCTTCGCAGTTGAAAGCGTGGTTCGACCGCGTGCTGCGCGCTGGTGAAACGTTCCGCTATACTGAAACTGGCCCACAGGGGCTGCTGGAAGGTAAGCGCGCCATCATCCTGGCGGCCCGGGGGGGCCAATACGCCGGCACCGAGTTCGATAGCCAGACCCCGCACCTGAAAACCATGCTGGGCCTGATGGGCATCAGCGATGTGGACGTGGTGTTCGCGGAAGGCCTCAACATGGGTGATGCCCAGCGTGATAGCGCACTGAAAGAAGCCTTCCAGGCCATCGATCAACTGGTGGATGGCCTGTAAGCCATCTCACCTTGGAGTTCACGCATTCGAGGTAGCCATGCCACGTCCCGAACTGTTGGAACAGATCTATACCATCGTCGATCAGATCCCGGCGGGGCGGGTGACCACTTATGGGCGCGTGGCCAGCATGACCGAAGGGGCCACGCCGCGTATGGTGGGGTCTGCCATGCGACACTTGCCCGAGGGGCACCAGGTGCCCTGGCACCGAGTGATTGCGGCATCGCTGACGCTGGCCGACCATGGCGGCGCGGCGCGCCAGCATCAGAAGTTGCGTGACGAGGGCGTAGTGTTCGATGCCAAGGGCAGGGTGCCCGCCCATCTGGTATGGCCGGATTAGCACAGCCGTTTTGGCATCTCATGCCAGGTGCGACGCGAAGCAAGATGCTCAATAAAAAGCCGCTCCCTGAGGTTCTCTCGAGGGAGCGGCTTTTTTTATCCAGCCATCACGGCGGCCGAGGGCTTACTCTTCCCGTAGGGCTTACTCTTCCCGTTTGGCGCCGGACTTCAGCGACCAGTCCCGCCAGCGCAGGTCGAAGAGATCCTTGCGGCGGTCCTTGAGGTTGGTCACCGAGCCTTCTGCACGCACTACGGTCAGGCGGGTCAAGTCCAGGTCCGAGAAGATGATCATCTCGGTGTTGGGCGTGGTCTCGGCCAGCACCGCGTCATGGGGGAAGGCGAAGTCGGAGGGGGTGAATACCGCCGACTGGGCATACTGGATATCCAGGTTCTCGATGGACGGCAGGTTGCCGACGCTTCCGCAGATGACCACGTAGCACTCGTTTTCGATGGCCCGCGCCTGAGCGCAGTGGCGCACACGCAGGTAGCCATTTTTGGTGTCGACCCAGAACGGCACGAACAGAATATCCATGTCCTGGTCGGCCAGCAGTCGGCCCAGCTCCGGGAATTCCACGTCGTAGCAGATCAGGATGCCGACACGGCCTGCATCGGTATCGAACACCTGCAGATCGTCGCCGCCTTCGATCACCCAGTCGCGCCGCTCCTGCGGGGTGATATGCAGCTTCGACTGTTTCTCCACCTCGCCGTCCCGATGGAACAGGTAAGCCACGTTATAAAGACGGTCGTCCTCGCCCACCTCGATCATCGAACCGCCGACGATGTTGATGTTGTAGGACACCGCCATCCGCGACAGCTCGCTCTTGAAACGGTCGGTGAAGCCCGCCAAAAAGCGGATGGCAGCGGTCTGGTCTTTCTGCGCGGCGCGATCCTGCAGGCCCATCAGTGGCGTGGTGAACAGCTCCGGGAAAACGGCAAAGTCACTTTGGTAGTCCGAGAGCGCATCGACGAAATACTCGATCTGCTGAAGCGCTGCTTCCACCGAGGCAAACTCACGCATTTGCCACTGCACTGCCCCCACTCGAACCTGCGTCGGGCGGGTATCCAGCACGCTGTCGGCGGGTTCGAAGAGGATGTTGTTCCACTCCAGCAGCGTGGCGTAGCCACGCGACTGCTCGTCTTCCGGCAGATATTTGCGCAGCAGGCGCTTGACCTGAAAGTCGTTGGCCAACTGGAAGGAGAGGATCGGGTCGTAAATCTCCTTGCGAGAGACCTTGTCGATGTACTGGGCTGGGGTCAGCTCGCTTGCATGCTGGTGATATTCGGGAATGCGCCCACCGGCCAGGATAGCGCGCAGGTTGTGGGAGCGGCACAGCTCTTTGCGCGCTTCGTACAAGCGGCGACCCAGGCGGTAGCCACGGTAGTCGGGGTGGATCAGGACATCCAGCCCGTACATGGCATCGCCGTCCTGATTGTTGAGGATGATTTCCCGATGGCCGATCAGGTCGTCGTACTTGTGCGGGTTGGAGAACTCGTCGTAATCCACTTGTACCGTCAAGGCCACGCCCACCAGCACGCCGTCGTCTTCGATGGCAATCTGACCGTCAGGAAACTCCTGGATCAGCTTGGCGATGGTGTGCTCGGGCCAGGCGCCACCAATATCATGATACACCGCGTCCATCAGCGACTTCAGTTGCTCGTAATCGTCGCTACTCAGGTTACGCAGATTAAGGTGCAGTTCTTCCAGGGACATAGGTCAGGGGTTCCCATTCAGCGAATGAAGTTAGCCTATTGTATCATTGCTGGGCGCTGCTCGTTTTACTGGCCGCCACGCGGCTGACCAGAGGGCGGGTCAAGGTCTGTGCCATGATCACGCCTGCCAGGATCAGCAGCCCGCCAATAAAGTGGAAGCCCGCTACCCGCTCACCCAAAAACGCCATGGCAATCAGGGCGCTGAACAAGGGCATCAGGTTGATGAAAATACTCGACTGGTTGGCCCCGATCTGACGGACGGCCCGCATCCACAGGAAGGTAGTGATCACCGAGGCCGGAATGCCCGCGTAGAGAATCAGCCAGACGTTGCTGCTATCCACTGGGGTCATGGGGCCCATCAGGTACGAGGGCAGCAGGAACAGCACGGCAAAACAGACCTGGGCGTAAAGCATCACCCAGGGCGGAAGGTTCATGGCCCAGCGTTTCAGCATGACGCCATACAGCGCATAGCAGGTGGCTGCCACCACCATCAGCGCGTCGCCCTGGGCCACCTGCAGTTGCAGCAACGACAGCGGGTTGCCACGCCCCAGCAGTACCGTCACGCCAATGAAGGCCAGCACGCCGCCTGCCACGCCGCCCATCGTGGGGGGCTCACGCAGAATCAGCGCGCTGAGCAGTACCGTCAGCAGGGGCACCATGGCCGCCAGAATGCCCATGTTGGTGGCGGTGGTGGTTTCGGCTGCCACGTAGGCAAGCCCCTGCCACAGGCCCATGCCCAGCAGCCCAAGCAGCGCCAGCTTCAGCCAGTTGCGGCGAATCTCGTCGCGGTGACGCAATACCGCAGGCAGCACGAAAGGGGTCATGACCGCCAGCGCCAGCAGCCAGCGTAAAAAGGCGATACTGCTGGGCGCGATGGCGCCGACCGTCAACTGGTTGATGGTCATGTTCCCCGACCAGATCAGCACGGTGGCCAGTGGGGGCAAGAAGTAGAT
Organism: Halomonas sp. NyZ770; assembly: GCF_020616575.1. Lineage (NCBI taxonomy): Bacteria > Pseudomonadati > Pseudomonadota > Gammaproteobacteria > Oceanospirillales > Halomonadaceae > Halomonas > Halomonas sp. NyZ770. The sequence goes on from NZ_CP085143.1 coordinate 1,151,951, forward strand.
CAATGGCATAGCGCATTCCCTTAAAACAATCCCTTATCGTTAGCCGGTTAATGTGACCTTCTTTTCCATGATGAGCAAGGGGGCAACGGCGGTAAAAGGCTGTACGCCGAAGGAACTATGTCATACGCTTGTTTGAATATGAGAGGCTTGTCGTTCTAACAACTCCAAAGGAGCGCCGTGATGCACGCTTATCCGCACCTTTTTCGCCCGTTGACCGTGGGCCATTTGACGCTGCCCAACCGGGTGCTGATGGGCTCCATGCACACCAACCTGGAAGAGGCCCCCAACGGCTTTGCACGCTTGGCGGCGTTCTATGCCGAGCGGGCGCGGGCCGGGGTCAGCTTGATCGTCACTGGCGGCATTGCGCCGAATGCCGAGGGTGCGGTGTTCCAGGGGGCACATGCGCTCACCGAGGCCAGCCAGCTGGAAGAGCACCGCCAGGTGGTGGATGCCGTTCACCAGGCGGGCGGGCATCTGTGCATGCAGATTCTGCACGCCGGTCGCTACGCTTACTCCCCTGAGCTGGTGGCGCCTTCGGCATTGCAGGCGCCCATCAATCCGTTCGTGCCCCGTGCGCTGACCAGCGACGAGGTCGAGCAGCAAATTGCCGACTACGTGCGCTGTGCCACGCTGGCCCAGCAGGCGGGCTACGATGGGGTCGAAGTGATGGGCTCCGAGGGGTACCTGATCAATCAGTTCATTTGTCGCCGCACCAACCACCGGGACGATGAGTGGGGCGGCGACTTCGCAGGGCGTATACGCTTTGCGGTGGAGATCGTCAGACGCATTCGTGAAGCCGTGGGCAACCGCTTCCTGATCATCTTCCGGCTGTCGATGATCGACCTGGTGGAGGAGGGCAGCACCTGGGAAGAGGTCGTGCAGCTTGGCCAGGCCATCGAAGCGGCGGGCGCCAACCTGATCAATACCGGCATCGGCTGGCACGAAGCGCGGGTGCCCACCATCGTCACCAGCGTGCCTCGGGCAGCCTTCAGCGAGGTGACCAAACGGATTCGCAGCGCGCTGTCGATCCCGCTGATCACCACCAACCGCATCAATATGCCCGACGTGGCCGAGCGCCTGCTGGCGTCAGGGCACGCGGACATGGTCTCCATGGCGCGGCCTTTCCTGGCAGACCCTGAATGGGTGCAGAAAGCCGAGCTCGGCAAGGCCGAGGAGATCAATACCTGTATCGCCTGTAATCAGGCGTGCCTCGACCATACCTTCATGGGCAAGCTGACCTCTTGCCTGGTCAACCCGCGTGCATGCCACGAAACCGAGCTGCCTTTGGTGGCTGCCGAGTCTCCCAAGCGAGTGGCCGTGGTCGGCGGCGGGCCTGCCGGGCTTGCCACCGCCGTGGAAGCCGCCCGCCGAGGTCATCGGGTGGTGCTGTTCGAACGGCACAGCGAGCTGGGCGGGCAATTCAACTTTGCCCGCAAGATTCCGGGCAAGGAAGAGTTCAACGAAACGCTGCGCTACTTCCGCGTCATGCTCGACAAGCACGGCGTGGAGGTGCGCTTGAATACCGACGCCACGCTGGAGGCGCTGGCTGCCTTCGACGACGTGGTGCTGGCGACCGGCGTGACGCCCCGTGGGCTGACCCTGCCCGGCGCCGACCATCCCAGCGTGTTGAGTTACGCCGAAGCCATTGCGCAGCCCGAGCGAGTGGGCCGCCGGGTGGCCGTGATTGGTGCCGGAGGCATCGGCTTCGATGTATCGGAACTGCTGGCGCATCATGGCCACCCGGCCCTGGATCTGCAGTCCTGGTGTGAAGAGTGGGGCGTGGACCTCACGGTGAGTGAGCCAGGCGGGCTGAAAGCTCCCACACCGCCCGCTTCACCACGCAGTATCGTGATGTTGCAACGCAAAAGCTCTAAGCCCGGTAAAAACCTGGGCAAGACGTCTGGCTGGGTGCATCGCGCGTCGCTCAAGCAGCGCGGGGTGCGTACCCTGACTGGCTGCGAGTACCTGAAAATCGACGATGCCGGGCTGCATGTTCGTCAGGGTGAAGAGGCGCAGGTGCTGGCGGTGGACACCATCGTGGTGTGTGCGGGTCAGGAGTCGGTGCGGGACCTGCTGACGCCCCTGGAGCAGGCGGGCAAACGCGTGCATGTGATTGGTGGCGCAGACGAAGCGGCCGAGCTGGATGCCAAGCGGGCGATTGACCAGGGCACCCGTCTGGCTGCCACGCTGTAGCCATATTGAGCGCGTGACGTTGACGTTGAAATGGCGATAGACTGAAGGTCAACCCTAACGACTAAGCCCTGTTAGGGAATTAAGGCGCAGGTGGCACCCGGCCTGCGCTGCACGACCGCCAGAGAAAAAGGATAATCGTCATGCCCTCGGAGTGTACCCCACGATTTTTAGCCAGTGACAACACCTCGGGTATTTGCCCGGAAGCGATGCAGTACCTGATGGAAGCCAATCAGGCCGATGACCTGGCCTACGGCAATGACCGCTGGACTGCCCGTGCCGCCGACCGCTTTCGTCAGATGTTCGACTACGATTGCGATGTGTTCTTCGTGTTCAACGGCACCGCTGCCAATTCACTGGCGCTTTCCGCGATGGGGCGCAGCTACCACAGCGTGATTTGTCATGAGTTGGCGCATATCGAAACCGACGAGTGTGGCGGCCCGGAGTTCTTCTCCAACGGAGCCAAGCTGCTCACCTCCCCGGGTGCCAATGGCAAGCTGACCCCCAAGGGAATCGAAGCGCTGGTCACCAAGCGCAGCGACATCCACTACCCCAAACCCAAGGTCGTGTCGCTGACCCAGGCCACCGAAGTGGGTACGGTCTACTCCCGTGAAGAGCTGTTGGCGATTCGCGCCATGGCCGACAAGCATGACCTGCGCCTGCACATGGATGGCGCGCGCTTTGCCAATGCCTGCGCCAGCCTGAAGGCGTCACCTGCCGAGCTGACCTGGCAGGTCGGGGTGGATGCGCTGTGCTTTTCAGGCACCAAGAACGGCCTGGCGTTTGGTGAAGCCATCCTGTTTTTCAATCGGGAACTGGCCGAGGATTTCTCCTACCGCTGCAAGCAGGCGGGCCAGCTCGCCTCCAAGATGCGCTATGTCTCGGCGCCCTGGCTGGGCCTGCTGGAAAGCGGCGCCTGGTTGACCAATGCCGAGCACGCCAACGCCATGGCCCGCTATCTGTCGGAAGGGTTGCAGGCGCTGCCTGGCGTCTCGCTGATGTTCCCCACCGAAGCCAACAGCGTTTTCGTTGAATTGCCTCCTCATGCCATCGAAGCGTTGAAAGCGCGCGGATGGACCTTCTATACCTTCATTGGCGCGGGCGGCGCACGCTTCGTGTGCGCCTGGAACACCACCATCGAGCTGCTGGATCAACTGCTGGCCGACGTCAAATCCGTGCTGGAGTAAGCCGCCAGCGAGGCTCGTTCGTGGTCGTCGCGCCGCCTGTTCAGGCGGCGCGTTGCGTTGTTGGAGAGGATTCTTGTCAGCCCGGTGTTTTCAACGCAACTATTTTGCCTCGCCTTTGCTCATAGCCATATAAGACGCGGAAAGTTGCGCTGCGTTGAAGGTTTCGTCATCACATTTTGCTAATGCTGACTACGCTGATAGAGCGACACTTCGCACGGCAGGCGGCCTGGGAATTTGGGTCAGGCGATGGCTGCCGGGGATGGGCCACAGGAGAGTTCCATGAGCATCTTTGATCACGTTCAAGACCGTTTTGCCCGCGTTCAGCAAGAGGACATGAGCCTGGAGGAGTATCTGGCGCTGTGCCGCCGTGATCCCAAGGTGTATGCCAGCGCCGCCGAGCGCATGCTGGAAGCCATAGGCGAGCCTGAAGTGATCGACACGGCGAAAGACCCGCGTCTGTCACGTATCTTTTCCAACAAGGTGATTCGCCGTTACCCTGCGTTTGCCGAATTTCATGGCATGGAAGAGGCCATCGAGCAGATCGTGGCCTACTTCCGCCACGCGGCCCAGGGCCTGGAAGAGCGCAAGCAGATCCTCTATCTGCTGGGGCCGGTGGGCGGCGGCAAATCGTCGCTGGCCGAGCGTCTGAAGCTTCTCATGGAGCGTATCCCGTTTTACGCCATCAAGGGCTCGCCGGTGTACGAATCCCCGCTGGGGCTGTTTTCACCGGAAGAGGACGGCAAGCTGCTGGAGCAGGAGTACGGTATTGCCAGCCGCTACTTGCGCAGCGTCATGTCACCTTGGGCCGCCAAGCGCTTGAAGGAGTACGGTGGTGATATCTCCCAATTCCGCGTGGTGCGGCTCTATCCGTCGCGCTTGAACCAGATCGCCATCTCCAAGACCGAACCCGGTGACGAGAACAACCAGGATATCTCCTCGCTGGTGGGCAAGGTGGATATCCGCCAGCTGGAGCTCTACTCTCAGGACGACCCGGATGCCTACAGCTTCTCGGGCGGGCTGTGCCGCGCCAACCAGGGCCTGATGGAGTTCGTGGAGATGTTCAAGGCACCCATCAAGGTGCTGCATCCGCTGCTGACCGCCACCCAGGAGGGGAACTACAACCCCACCGAAGGCATGGGCGCGATCCCTTTCGATGGCGTCATTCTGGCCCACTCCAACGAATCCGAATGGCAGGCCTTCCGCAACAACCGCAATAACGAGGCGTTCCTCGACCGTGTGTACATCGTCAAGGTGCCTTACTGCCTGCGCGTCTCCGAAGAGATCAAGATCTACCAGAAACTGCTGGAAGACTCGTCCCTGAATGCCGCGCCTTGCGCCCCGGATACGCTGCGCATGCTGGCCCAGTTCTCCGTGCTGTCCCGGCTGAAAGTGCCCGAAAACTCCAGTATCTACTCCAAGATGCGGGTCTATGACGGCGACAATCTCAAGGATACCGACCCCCGCGCCAAGTCCATCCAGGAGTACCGCGACGCGGCAGGCGTCGATGAAGGCATGCAGGGGCTGTCTACCCGCTTTGCCTTCAAGATCCTTTCGCGGGTATTCAACTTCGACAGCCAGGAAGTGGCAGCCAACCCGGTCCATCTGCTGTACGTGCTGGAGCAGGCGCTGGAGCGGGAGCAGCTGCCATCGGAGGTGTTCGAGCGCTACCTGGGCTTCATCAAGGAGTTTCTGGCCCCGCGTTACGTGGATTTCATCGGCAAGGAGATCCAGACCGCGTACCTGGAGTCCTACAGCGAGTATGGTCAGAACATTTTCGACCGCTATGTGACCTATGCCGACTTCTGGATTCAGGATCAGGAGTACCGCGACCCCGAAACCGGCGAGCTGTTGAATCGCCAGTCGCTGAACGAAGAGCTGGAGAAGATCGAAAAACCGGCCGGGATCTCCAATCCCAAGGACTTCCGTCATGAAGTGGTCAACTTCGTGCTGCGGGCGCGGGCGCAGAACAACGGCATGAACCCCAGCTGGCAGTCCTACGAGAAGCTCAAGGGCGTCATCGAGCACAAGATGTTTGCCAATACCGAGGAGCTTTTGCCGGTCATCTCGTTCAACGCCAAGGCATCCAGGTCTGATCAGAAGAAACACGAGGATTTCGTGGCGCGCATGGTGGACCGCGGCTATACCGAAAAGCAGGTGCGGTTGCTTTCCGAGTGGTATCTGCGCGTTCGCAAGTCCCAGTAACCAGCAGGTTGCAGGGGTGACCCTCACGATGGGCGGGCGCGGATGTTCAGCGCTCCCGCCTGAGGTATCAAGGAGGTCGAATGACCTACTTCATTGATCGCAGACCTAACGCCAAGCACAAGAGCGCGGTCAATCGGCAGCGCTTTCTGGAGCGTTACCGCAAGCACATCAAGCGTTCGGTCGAGGAAGCCGTGAACCGTCGCTCCATCACCGACATGGAGCGCGGCGAGAAAATCTCGATTCCTGCCCGAGACATCTCCGAGCCGGTGTTCCAGCACGGCAGCGGCGGCGCCCGCACCATCGTTTCTCCCGGCAACAAGGAGTTTCTGCAGGGGGACAAGATTCGTCGCCCCGGTGGGCAGGGCGGCGGCGGCGGTGGCGGCGCGGGAGAAGGCGGGGCGTCCAACCAGGGGGAGGGCAACGACGAGTTTGCCTTCACCCTCAGCCGCGAGGAGTTTCTGGAATTCGTCTTCGACGGCCTGGAGCTGCCACATTTGCAGCGCAAGCCCTTGAAGTCGCTGGAAGAGATCAAGATGGTGCGGGCCGGGCTGGCCCGTGACGGCGTGCCTTCGCGCATCAGCATTACCCGCTCCATGCGCGAAGCCTACGCCCGCCGCATTGCCATGCGCGCCCCCATCAAACGGGCCTTGAAAGAGGCCGAAGAGGCGCTGGCGGCGGAAGAGCGCAAGGACCCCGTGCTGCGCAACCCGGCCCGGGTGGCGGAGCTCAAGGCCGAGGTGGAGCGGCTGGAGAAGCGCATCGAGGCGATTCCGTTCATCGATACCTACGACCTGCGCTATCATCAACTCGCCGCCCAGCCACAGCCCTCGAGCCAGGCGGTGATGTTTTGCGTGATGGACGTTTCCGGCTCGATGACCCAGAACCACAAGGATATCGCCAAGCGGTTTTTCCTGCTGCTCTACCTGTTTCTGGAGAAGCACTACGAAAAGGTCGAGCTGGTGTTCGTGCGCCACCATACTGCCGCTCGGGAGGTCAACGAGGAGGAGTTCTTCTACTCCCGCGAAACCGGCGGAACCATCGTCTCCAGCGCGCTGACGCTGGTGAACAAGATCATCGAAAAGCGCTACCCGGCAGGCCAGTGGAATCTATACGTGGCCCAGGCCTCCGACGGCGACAACTGGGACGATGACTCCAATATCTGCCGCGACCTGCTGGTCAAGCAGCTGATGCCGCAGCTGCAGTATTACGCCTACGTGGAGATCACTCCCCATGATCATCAGTCGCTGTGGCATGAGTATGAAACCGTGGCTGCCCAGTTTCCCGAGCGTTTTGCCATGCGCCAGATCGTCAATGCCGGGGATATCTATCCCGTCTTCCGTGAGTTGTTCAAGCGCCGCTTGAGCCAGGAGCGCTAGCGCGCGTTAAGGAGTGGGCCATGAGTGTCGACCGCAACCCCATCGCGACGGGTTCCGACTGGAACTTCGGGATTCTGGAGCGCTTTGACGAAGAGCTGGCGCGGCTGGCTGACGAGTATCGGCTGGATACCTATCCCAATCAGATAGAAGTGATCACCACCGAGCAGATGATGGATGCCTACGCCAGCGTGGGGATGCCGGTGGGCTACCATCATTGGTCGTTTGGCAAGCAGTTTCTGGCCGTGGAACAGGCCTACAAGCGGGGCCAGATGGGCCTGGCCTACGAATTGGTGATCAACTCCAACCCCTGTATCGCTTACCTGATGGAGGAGAACACGTTGATGATGCAGGTGCTGGTGATTGCCCACGCCTGCTACGGCCATAACTCGTTCTTCAAAGGCAACTACCTGTTTCGTACCTGGACCGATGCCGAGTCCATCGTCGATTATCTGGTATTTGCCCGCAAGTACATTGCCCAGTGCGAAGAGCGACACGGTTCCCACGCCGTGGAGCAACTGCTGGACGCTTGCCACGCCCTGCAGAACTACGGGGTCGACCGTTACAAGCGGCCTTCGCCCATGTCGGCCGAGGAAGAGGCCAAGCGCCAGGAGGAGCGAGAGGCCTATCTGCAAACCCAGGTCAACATGCTCTGGCGTACCATTCCCGAGCCGCCGACGGGTGCCGTACCGCTACCCGGGGCGCTGCACAGCGACGATGACCCGCTAGGGCTGCACAGTGGCGGGCGCTACCCCTCGGAGCCCCAGGAGAACCTGCTCTACTTCATCGAGAAGAACGCGCCGCTGCTGGCCCCCTGGCAGCGGGAGATCGTGCGCATCGTGCGCAAGCTGGCGCAGTACTTCTACCCTCAGCGGCAAACTCAGGTAATGAATGAGGGCTGGGCGTGCTTCTGGCACTACACCCTGATGAATCGGCTCTATGACGAGGGCAAGGTGGACGAAGGGCTGATGCTGGAGTTTCTGCAGTCCCACGCGGCGGTCATCAATCAGCCGGGGTTCGATAGCCCTTACTACAGCGGCCTGAACCCCTATGCGTTGGGCTTTGCGATGTTCATGGATATCAAGCGTATCTGCGAAGACCCCACTGCCGAAGATCGCGAATGGTTTCCGGACATTGCCGGCAGCCCCTGGCGGGAAACGCTGGAGTTCGCCATGCGTAACTTCAAGGACGAGTCGTTCATTCAGCAGTTTCTATCACCCAAGGTGATGCGTGACCTGAAGCTGTTCATGATCGTCGACGACGACCAGTCGGAAATGTTGGAAGTGGCGGCGATTCATGACGAGCGGGGGTATCGGCGGGTGCGCGAAGCGCTATCGACCCAGTATGCGCTATCGGTACGCGAGCCCAACATTCAAGTGGTGGAGGCCGCCATTCGGGGGGATCGTTCCCTGACACTGCATCACGTTCAGGACCATCGTCGTCCGCTGGCCAGAAGCGTGTATCCGGTGATTCGTCACCTTCAGCAGCTGTGGGGGTTTCCGGTGCACCTGGTGTCGCTGGACGAGGGGCGGGTGACTCGCCGCTACCAGTGGCCGGTAGAAGAAGAGAACAAGGATAACCATCCCTGAAAACAGTGACCCCGCGGCGAGCGCGGGGTCCAGGGTATCAGCCTTGTGCGGTCCAGGACTGGCACCAGCCGTCCGGCTCGACACTGTTTTCCGGGAACAGCTGGCAGCCTTCGGTGCCTTCCACGAAAAACATGCAGTTGGAGCACAGTTCACCCTCTTCGAAAGCCGGGTGGTCGCTGGCGTCGCTGGCATTTTCAACGTAGTTCAGTGCCTGGGCCGTCGGTGAGGACGGGTCCAGACGGGGCAGCTCCTGAGCAAAAGCAGTTTTCGACAGGATACCCGCACCAAACGGCAGGGCAGCAAGCCCCAGCACGCTGTTACGCATGAACTTACGACGGCTCTGATTAGCCATGGTGTCTCCTTATCGTCACGGTCTGACGGTGTGCTACGGTGATCGGGTGGTGGGCCACCTCTATAAAACTCCGACAGCGAAACGCTGCTGGAGATCTCTAGTACATGCTAGCGCAAGCGTAAAATTAGTGCGAATAACCTTATGAAAAGCGCGACAATTGGCCACGCTGGCCGGCAAGGCTTGGCCCCGCCGGGCAGGCTGCTATACTCGCTGCGTCGTGCAGTATTCATCTTACCGCCACTCATTTGCGAGGACGCCATGCAAAGCGCAGTCATCCTGATCAATACCGAAAAAGGCCAGATCAAGGCCGTGGCCGAACGCCTGGCCGATGTGGAAGGTATCAGTGAGGTGTACTCCACCTGCGGCCGTTACGATCTGGTGGCCATTGCGCGCACCCGCGATTTCGAAAGCCTGGCCGAGCTGGTGACCGAGCGGTTGAATGCCGTGGAAGGCATCAGCGATACCGAGACGCTGAACGCCATGCAGGTTCACTCACGCCATGACCTGGAAACCATGTTTTCCGTTGGTTGGTAACGCCCTGGCTTTGCAAAGCCAATGAAACGAATGATGAAACGCCGCTGACAAGGCGTCTTGAAGGGTAGCAGGGGAGTCCTCCGTTGGCTAAATCACTTTTGCGCTGGCGTCGTCAGGGGCGACGCCTGGGCATTGCCGTGCTGTTCGTGCTGGTCGGTACGGGCTTGTGGGAGTATCAAGGGCGCCAGCACCAGCAGGCTTATACCTGGATGGGCGTACCCACCTGGGAAACATTGCACCCTACCAGCCTGCACCGTGTACTGCGTAACGATGGCTTTTTAGTGGGGTGGTCGGATGTACGGGTGGGGGCGTTGTGGGTCAGCTACCAGGTAGAGGCCGTGCCTGAGGATATGCGCATTGGGCCCAGGCCCAATTTTCAGCCAGACTGGCGCATGCTGTGGCCGGTGAGTACCGATAGCTATTCCGGCAGTGGCTACGACAGAGGACATCTGGCGCCCAACTACGCCATTGCTGCCGTGCATGGGCGCAGCGCGCAGGTGGACACGTTCTTGATGAGCAACATGCTGCCCCAGCGGCCGAATCTGAATCGTCAGCTCTGGCAGCGGCTCGAAGCCTCCGTCATGGATCACTTTGCGCCGCGTTTCGATCGCTTGCAGGTGATTACCGGGCCGGTCTACCCCGAGCGCTTCATGGATAACGTCTTCAACCGCGTGGGGTGGGTGGAAATACCCGAAGCCTTTTACAAGATCATCGTGGCACCCCATGATGAGGCGCCCTTGGCGCTGGCCTTCATCATGCCCCAGGACGTGCAGGGCAATGAGCCGCTGAACGACTACCTGGTGACCATCGATGAGATCGAAGCCCGCACCGGGCTGAATTTTTTCCCGAATCTCTCACCTCAGCTTGAAGCCGTGCTGGAAGGCGAGCTGCGCACCCAGGGGTGGGCGCTGGAGGAGGTATCTCGTCGCCCAGGCCGGTTCCAGTAGTACGATACGCTGCATGCTGGCAGGCCAAGGCGTTGCCCTGGCCTGCCGCTTGAGCGCAGACACGGCCATGCTCGAACGACATGGGCTCGATATGCATGAAATAGACAGGCAGAAGAGAAGGCAGGCAGAAGAGAAATAGTGGGGAAGAAAAAATATCAGAGCAAAAGGGTATCAGAGAATAAAAGCATACAGATGAGAGTGCGCCAAAAGAGGGCGACTGATGAGGGATAACAAACAGATAGAAAGACATCAGAGGGGATAATACGAAAGCAAGAGCGATACGGGGGCATCGATGGTGCCCAGGAGAGGACTTGAACCTCCACGTCCGTACGGACACTAGCACCTGAAGCTAGCGCGTCTACCAATTCCGCCACCTGGGCGTATCGACTCTTTCACTGCTGTACTGCTTTCACAATACATTCAGCCACTACGTCGGTGTTCGCATGGTGCCCAGGAGAGGACTTGAACCTCCACGACCATACGGTCACTAGCACCTGAAGCTAGCGCGTCTACCAATTCCGCCACCTGGGCGAACACGAACGTACTGCCTTTCTTTCACTGCTTTACTTGCCGCTGCACCGTTCTGATTCATGAAAGGGGATAACATGAAACACTTGGTGCCCAGAAGAGGACTTGAACCTCCACGACCATACGGTCACTAGCACCTGAAGCTAGCGCGTCTACCAATTCCGCCATCTGGGCAAGTGGCGCGTATGATACCGAGGCTGTGGCTAAATGCAAGCCCCTGGGTGTTTTTTTTAATGTAAAAAACCTGGGTTTGCAGCCCCAAGTGGTTGGGTGATTGAACGGGCGGCGCTATACTGCGCCCATGACCAAACAAAACATGACTTATTTCAACTCATCGTTAGTTGAACACGACGCCCTTCGAGGCGCACATGCCTTTCGCCCGCAGTGCACGCTGCCCGCGCTTTTTGTTCGCCTCCCGCAACCGTTATCAAGGATGTTGATCGCATGAAGTACTGGACGTTGAGTGATGATCCGCACGCCGAGCGCGAGGCGAAGAATTACGATAACCCGGCTCCCAGCCGTGAATACCTGTTGGCTGCCCTGGAAAGCTATGGCAAGCCGATTACCCATGAAAACATGAGCCGCATGCTGGGCATCGAAGACGAAGACCATCTGGAAGCGGTGCGTCGGCGTATGGCGGCCATGGAGCGCGACGGCCAGGTGCTGCGCGACCGTCGAGGCGCCTATGCACTGATCGACAAGCTCGACCTGATCAAGGGCAAGGTGCTGGGCCATCGGGATGGGTTTGGCTTCGTGCTGCGTGATGACGGCAAGAAGCCGGACCTGCTGCTGCCGCCTCGTCAGATGCGCCGCGTCTTCCACGGAGACCATGTGCTGGTGCGCATCAGTGGGCGAGACCGTCGCGGCCGCGACGAAGCCACGATTGCCGAAGTGATTGCCCGCAATACCGAGACCATGGTGGGCGTATACCGCAGCAATACGCCGGAATTCGGGATTCTCATTCCCGAAAACCCGCGGATTACCCAGGAAGTGATCATCCCGCACACCGCCAGCGGTGGTGCCAAGGATGGTCAGGTGATCTCAGCCAGGATCGTCCAGCAGCCCGCCACTCGGGTTCAGCCAGTGGGTGAAGTGATCGAAGTGCTGGGGGAGCGTATGGACCCCGGCATGGAAATCGACATCGCCATCCGCAGCTACGACATTCCCGCCGAGTTTCCGCCGGAGGTATTGGATCAGATCAGCGAAATCTCCGCTGAAGTGCTGGAAGCCGACAAGCAGCACCGCGTCGATCTGCGCGACCTGCCGCTGGTGACCATCGACGACGAATCCGCCAAGGATTTCGACGATGCGGTGTGTGCCTGGAAGACCAAGTCCGGTAGCTGGAAGCTGGTCGTCGCGATTGCCGACGTTTCTCATTATGTGCGCCCTGGTACCGCGCTGGATGACGAAGCGCGCACCCGCGGCAACTCGGTCTACTTCCCGGGGCAAGTGGTGCCCATGCTGCCCGAGCTGCTTTCCAACGGTCTTTGTTCATTGAATCCGCACGTCGACCGGCTGGTGATGGTGTGCGAAATGAACATTTCCAAGACCGGTGCCATCAGCCGCTACTCCTTCTATGAAGCCGTGATGAATTCCCATGCCCGACTCACCTATAACAAGGTGGCGGCCATGCTGGACGGCGAGAGTGAAGAAGGGGAGGCGCTGCGTCGGGAGCACGCCGAGCTGGTCAAGCCGCTCAAGAACCTGCATGAGCTGTACGGCCTGCTGCGCGCTGCCCGGGAAGAGCGTGGGGCGATCGACTTCGATACCACGGAAACGGCGATCATCTTCAATGAAGAGCGCAAGATCGAGAAGATCGTGCCGCGCAGCCGTAATGATGCCCACAAGCTGATCGAGGAGTGCATGCTGGCCGCCAACGTGGCGACGGCGCGTTTCCTCGACAAGCACGACCTGCCGGCGCTGTATCGTATCCACGAGCGTCCAACGCCTGAGCGGCTCGACAAGCTGCGCCTGTTCCTGAGTGAGCTGGGGCTTTCGGTGGGCGGCGGCGACGAGCCGACGCCTCAGGATTACCAGGCACTGCGGGAAGCGATTGCCGACCGCCCGGATGCCGACATCATCCAGACCGTGATGCTGCGCTCGATGAATCAGGCGGTCTATTCGCCGCAGAACGAGGGGCACTTCGGTCTTGCTTACCAGGCCTATGCCCATTTCACGTCGCCCATTCGGCGCTATCCTGACCTGCTGGTGCATCGGGCCATTCGCTCGGTGATTCGCGGGCCGCGTCAGACCGCCACCGTGGTGCGGGTAGAGGGTGCGCCGGTGGATCCGCCGAGCAAGTGGTGCCCCTACACCTTCGAGCAGATGCTGGAGCTGGGTGAACACTGCTCCATGACCGAGCGGCGGGCCGATGAAGCCACCCGTGACGTGGAGAGCTGGCTCAAGTGCGAATTCATGTCGGACAAGCTGGGCGAAACCTTTGAGGGCACCATCGCCTCGGTGACCCAGTTCGGGCTCTTCGTGCGTCTCGATGACTTCTTTGTGGAAGGGCTGGTGCACGTCACGTCGCTGCCTTCCGACTACTACCACTACGAAGCCGAGAAGCATCGTCTCAAGGGTGAGCGCACCGGCACCACGTATCGCCTGGGCGATGGCCTGACCGTGCAAGTGGCGCGGGTGGACATGGATGATCGCAAGATCGACTTTGGTCTTGCCGATGACAAGCCGCGCCCGCAGCGTCAGCCGCGCAAGCGTCGTAGTGAAAGCTCTGGTGAAAAAGGCGCTGGAGCAGGAGCAGGAGCAAAGGCGGCTGCCGGTGAGCAGCCCGCCCGTCGTGGCCCGCGCCGTACGCGCAGCGGGTCGCGTAAACCATCTTCGAAAAAGGGTTGAGCATGAAATCGGCGTCGTCTCGACGTAGCCCGCGCCCGGCTACGGGCACTCCTGTCCGTACGCCTGATGGCCTGGATCACGTCTATGGAGTGCATGCCCTGGAGAGCCTGCTGGCACGGGGCGAGTCGCCCAAGGAGCTGTGGGTGCAACAGGGCGCAGGTCAGCGTTTGCAAACGCTGGTGGCCGATGCCCGAGCCAGCGGTGCGGCGGTCAAGGAGCAGCCGCGTGACGTGCTCGATCAGTTGACCCAAGGGGCGGCGCATCAGGGGGTGGTTGCTTTCTGTGCGCCCTTGACGGCAGAAGGAGAGGAGTCCTTGTGGCTCAAGCTCCGCGCCTGGCCGTCGGATACGCCTCCTTTGCTGCTGGTGCTGGATGGCGTCACCGACGTGCATAACTTTGGCGCGTGCCTGCGCAGTGCCGATGCCTCGGGTGCCCATGGAGTGATCGTGGCCAAGGACAAGGCGGCGCCGCTCAACGCCACGGTCAGAAAAGTCGCCTGTGGTGCCGCAGAGGTGGTGCCGGTCTATCAGGTCACCAATCTGGCGCGCACGCTGGCCAGGCTCAAGGAAGAGGGCGTGTGGATCACCGGCACCGCCGGTGAAGCACAGGCCAGCGTATTCGATATCGACTTCACCGGCCCGACCGCGCTGGTGATGGGGGCCGAAGGCAAGGGGTTGCGCCGGTTGACGCGGGAAGCGTGTGATCATCTGGCCAAGCTGCCCATGGCGGGGCAGGTATCTAGCCTGAATGTCTCGGTGGCTGCCGGAATCTGTCTGTTTGAAGCGGTGCGTCAGCGGCAGCTTGCAAGTTAGCCTCCGTCCCACTAGAATGCTTGCGCCCGTTTATACATAAGCGGGCGTTCGTATTGGTAACCCCTCTACGACACTGGTTTTATCTGCTTGATGTTCTTTTCAGCCATACGTGGCTTGCCAAGGGCATTTCAGTCAACTCCTTGCTTCCCAGTCGCTGTCAGAGCATATGCTCCGGCACACTCAGGAAGCTGCCAAACCGCAAGGAGATTCCATGCGTCATTATGAAATCGTGTTCATGGTCCACCCGGATCAGAGCGAGCAAGTACCGGCAATGGTCGAGCGCTACACCAGCATCGTCACCGAAAGCGGCGGTACCGTGCATCGTCTGGAAGATTGGGGCCGTCGTCACCTGGCTTACCCGATCAACAAGATCCACAAAGCCCACTACGTGCTGATGAACGTTGAGTGCACCGGCGAGACTCTCGAAGAAATCGAGAACATCTTCCGCTTCAACGACGCCATCATCCGCAGCCTGGTTGTGCGCTGCAAGGAAGCCGTTACCGAAGCTTCTCCGATGATGAAGCCGGCAGAAGAAAAGCGTCCGCGTCGCGAAGAAAAGCCGCGCGCTGAAGCTGAAGAAACTGCCTGATTCTATCCACTGCACGTTTTAAGGAGCTAGTCCATGGCACGTTTTTTCCGTCGCCGCAAGTTTTGCCGCTTCACTGCTGAAGGCGTCAAGCAGATCGACTACAAAGATCTCGACACGCTGAAGGCTTACATCACGGAAACCGGCAAGATCGTTCCGAGCCGTATCACCGGCACCAAAGCACGCTATCAGCGTCAGCTGGCGACCGCTATCAAGCGTTCACGCTACCTGGCACTGCTGCCCTACTCCGATAGCCATCAGTAAGCGTTTAACGTGATGCTGGCACTGGCAAGATGGCTGATGCGCGGAACGCCCTATGCCGTAGGCGGGGCGGCCCTGGCATCGCTGGTGCCCTGGCTGTTTTGGCTAGGCGCCGCCATTGCCGCGCTGGTGACCTTGCGCAAGGGGTTCGCTCCTGCGCTGCCGGTCATCATCGCCGCTGCTCTGCCTGCCGGTTTCTGGTGGGCACAAGGTGATGTGATACCACTGGCCAGCGTTCTGCTGGTCACGCTGATGTCCGTCATCCTGCGCGAGCGGATGCGCTGGAGCGAAGCCTTGATTGTGGGCACATTGGCTGCCGCCGTCATGGTTCAGCTGGGCATCTTCAGCCCGCCGGGGGGTACCCAGCTCATGCTGGAGCAGCTGCGGGAGAGCTCTACCGAGATCGACCGCATGCTCACCGAGTTTGCCAACCAGGGCGTCGACACGACGGCCTTGGCTGCCATGGTCATCGGTGGTGTGACGGGCTTGGTCGTGTTGCTGGCCGCCATTATCTGCCTGGCGCTGGCCCGCAGCTGGCAAGCCGGGCTGTACAACCCCGGTGGCTTTCGCGAAGAGTTTCATGCGTTGCGCCTGACCCCCCGTGAGCTTGTCGTTCTGGTGGTGCTGGGAGTGGCAGGCATGGCGCTTGGTGCGCAGGCACTGGCGATGCTGTGTTGGGTTCCGCTGCTGATTGCCGGTATTGCGTTGGTGCATGGTTTTATTGGAATAAAGGGGATGAACGGGCTGTGGCTGGTGGCATTTTATGTGCTGCTGATCACGACCTGGCCCACGATTCTCATTGTGCTGCTGTTGGGGCTGATCGATACATTTGCGAACGTTCGCGCACGCCTTGCCCGCAGCAACTGACAAGAGGTTTACGAGATGGAAGTCATTCTGCTCGACAAGATTGGTAAGCTGGGCGGCCTGGGTGACAAGGTCACTGTCAAGCCTGGTTATGGTCGTAACTACCTGGTGCCTTACGGCTTAGCCGTACCGGCCACCAAGGACAACATCGAAGCGTTCGAAGCGCAGCGTGCCGAGCTCGAAGCGCAAGCCGCTGAGCGTAAGGCAGAAGCCCAGGCGCGTGCCGAGCAACTCAACGACATCGAACTGTCGTTGGTGTCCAAGGCAGGCGACGAAGGCAAGCTGTTCGGCTCTATCGGTCCTCGTGACCTGGCCGACGCGATCTCCTCTGCGGGAATCGACGTCGCCAAGAGCGAAGTACGCATGCCGCAAGGCCCGATTCGTCAAACTGGTGAATACGACATCGACCTCCACCTGCATGCAGAAGTGGACGCCGTTGTACGCGTGGTCGTTGTCGCCGAGTAATCATACTCGCCAACGCTGACGCCTCAAAGGGCGCGGGTTCTCCCGCGCCCTTTGTCTTTTTAGGTACTTTGTCTTTATAGGTACTTTGTCTTTTTAGGCCCTGGGGCTCTTTTGGCAAGGGGCGACACAGCAGGCTTATAAAGCCCTCCCTTTACGTGGGGGCCAGTGGTGTTATCCGAGCCGCACGGCTAAGATAAGCGCCGTTGGCTATCGGGTAATTGTTAAGGAGCTCGCAATGCAGGACCAGCCTTCTGCTGATCAGGAAACGGCAGCGTTAAAACTGCCACCGCATTCATTGGAAGCGGAGCAGTCGGTGTTAGGCGGGCTCATGCTGGACAACCAGGCGTGGGACAACGTCTCCGAGCGTCTGGTGGCTGACGATTTTTACCGCTATGAACACCGGCTGGTGTTCAATGTGATGACGCATCTGGCCGAGTCGGGCCAGCCGCTGGACGTCGTGACCCTTTCCGAAGCGCTGGAAGCCCGCGACCAGCTGGATACGGTGGGCGGGCTGAGTTTCCTGGCCGAGCTGGCGCGCAACACGCCTTCGGCCAGCAACATACGCGCCTATGCCGATATCGTCCGTGAGCGTGCCACGCTGCGTAAGCTCATTCGGGCGGCCAACCAGATTGCCGAAGGGGCTTTTTCGCCTCAGGGCAGGCCCGCCGACGAGCTGCTCAACGAGGCCGAGCGGCTGGTGTTCCAGATTGCCGAAGAGCGGCCCAAGACCGGTGGCCCCATTGGCATGAGTGACCTGCTCACCAAGGCCGTGGATCGGATCGATGAGCTGTTCAACCTGAAAGGGGAAATGACCGGCCTTTCCACCGGCTTTCGTGATCTGGATGAGATGACTTCGGGCCTGCAGCCTTCCGATCTGGTCATCATTGCCGGGCGGCCCTCGATGGGCAAGACCACCTTCGCCATGAACCTGGTCGAGCATGCGGTCATTTCCAGTGACAAGCCGGTAATGGTGTTTTCCATGGAGATGCCCGCCGAATCGCTGATGCTGCGTGTGCTCTCGTCATTGGGACGTATCGATCAGACCCGCGTGCGTTCGGGTCAGTTGGAAGACGAAGATTGGCCGCGGCTGACCTCGGCGGTGAACCTGCTGAAAGACAAGCAGCTGTTCATCGATGACACGGCAGCCTTGTCACCCAATGAGATGCGCTCACGGCTACGTCGGGTGGTGCGTGAGCACGGCAATATCGCCTTGATCATGATCGACTATCTGCAGTTGATGCAGATTCCTGGCTTTAACGAAAACCGCACGGGCGAGATCTCGGAAATTTCGCGTTCGCTGAAAGGCCTGGCCAAGGAGTTCCAGTGCCCGGTGGTGGCGCTTTCCCAGCTGAACCGCTCGCTGGAGCAGCGTCCCAACAAGCGTCCAGTCATGTCGGACCTTCGCGAATCGGGCGCGATCGAGCAGGACGCAGACGTCATTGCCTTCGTGTATCGCGACGAAGTGTATAACCGCGATAACCCGGACAACCAGGGCCTGGCCGAGTTGATCATTGGTAAACAGCGTAATGGTCCCATCGGGACGGTACACATGGCCTTCATAGGCAAATACACGCGCTTCGAAGACCTGGCGCCGGATAGTTACGGTGAAGCCTTCGGCGATTGACTTGAGGCTGAGAGGGGAGCACGTATAATGCGCTCCCCGTTGGCTGAGTCGTCTGGGTAACCCTCACTGGAAGGGCGGGATGAGAAGCGTGGGTCAATCGCATTGGTAGATAGACAGGAGTAACGCATGGCAGGTGGTTTTAGGCGCGGTAACCGTAAGCGGCTTCCCAAGCTGGAAGGTCGGGGTGAGCTCCAGTCGTTAGAGCGTGAAGGTCCCTTCAAAGAGTGGTTGGGCATGCCCGATCTCTATCGCTACCACCTGGTAGTGGAAGGGGAGCAGTACAGCTACCAAACAGAAGATGCGGAATTACCTGTCACCATTGGCGACAAGGTCGTGTTCCGTTACAAGGAAACCAAAGGGGGCAACTGGATCGATCGCAACTCGCTTGGCAAGGCCATCGACCCCTCGGAATATCAGTAATACGACACACATCTTGACGTTTCGGTCAGGAACTCTTTTCTGTTATTGCCCTCTTAGGGGGATAGTGCCAAGGTAATACTATTGTCATGGGGCAAAGGCATGCTGTGCTCCATGGCGATGACCAATAACAGGAGGGAACCATGGAACTTAAAGAGCTTAAACAGTTCGTCGAACGTCATGACAATTTTGAAATCCGGGTAATCACGCATTCGGGCAGCCGTTTCTATCAGGTCGAGCTCGAAGACGTCGAGGGTGAGCGTCATATGCTGACCCAACGTGGCAAGCCTATGCTGTTTCGAGCGCTGGACGATGTGTACCTCGAACTCAAGCGGGCCGGTATCCACCGGGCTTACCTCGTTCAGCACGTGCCTCAGGATGAAGTCATTGGTCGCGACGCCCACTACAGCGCGCCGCTGACCTCGCGTATGCCGCTGGTATTCTGACGCCCAGGCATCACTGATTGCGCGAGCGTGACCCGCATTTTTCCCACCATTGGCCCAGCCGAATTCGGCGACGGGCAAAGAACCGATAGCCTGCATCCATGACGGCGCGCAGGCCAGGCAAGCAAGACAGTCTTACCAGCCGCCTGTAGCCCAACACGGCATACAGGGCCCGGCTGGCATCCATCCCGACATACCAATTTCCCTGCTGATCCTGAAGATGCAGTTGCCCCATCATGGCTTCGAAGCTGAGCCCCAATGCGCCGGGGTCGAAATCCTCGTGCTGAATATCGACCAGACGAATGCGCTGCTGGTGTCGGTGTTTGGCCAGCCAGGCCACTTCGACGCGACAAAAGGGGCAGTGTCCATCGTGGTAGAGCGTGACCGGTGGTTCGGCATGCAGCGTGGCGAAACGGCTCATGAGGAGCGCTCCTCGTGGGTGTATCCCTGGGTGTGAACGGCTTGCCCGTAATCGGCGGCAGTGGGGAGCGATGCCAGGAACTGCTCTGCCTGCTGGCGCATGGCGTCGCGTTTTTCCTCTTTCATGCGTGCCAGCGAGCCGTAGATCAGTTTCATGCGTGGATTCCGATTGAGCTGTTCGGCATGGGTCTCCAGAAAATGCCAGTAGAGACTGTTGAGCGGACAGGCCTTGGGGCCGGTGACCTGCTTGGGGGAGTAGCGACAGTGCTGGCAGTGGTCGGACATTTTGTCGATGTATTTGCCGGAAGCGCAGTAGGGCTTGGAGCCCATCAAGCCGCCGTCCGCGTGCAGCACCATACCCAAGGTGTTGGGTAGCTCGACCCACTCGCAGGCGTCGGCGTAAACGGCCAGGTACCAGTCGCACAGCGCCTCTGGCTTGACCCCGCAGAGCAGGGCGAAGTTGCCCGTGACCATCAGGCGCTGAATATGATGCGCGTAGCTGTGGTCGATGGTCATCTGGATGGCGCGTTGCAGGCAGCGCATGTCGGTCTTCGCATCCCAGTAGAAGGCGGGCAAGTCGCGCTGAAAACCCAGCTGGTTCTCACGTTTGTAATCCGGCATGCGCGTCCAGTAGAGGTCGCGCACGTACTCACGCCACCCGAGAATCTGCCGTATGAACCCTTCCACGGCGTTGATCGGTGCCTTGCCTGCCTGATATTGCGCAGCCGCTTCTTCGCATACTTCGAAGGGCGTGAGCAGGCCAATGTTCATGGCAGCAGAGAGGCGCGAGTGGTACAGGTAGGGTGACTGGTCGCTGATGGCATCCTGATAGCGGCCAAAGTCGGCCAGCCCGTGGGTGATGAAGTGCTTCAGGTCTACCAGTGCTTGACGTCGGGTGACCGGCAAGTTGAAGGTCTCGATCTCGCCCATGTGCTCGGGGAACCACTCGGCGGCATTGGCCAGCGCTTCCTGAGTGGTTTCATCCTGCCCGTGCATGGGCAGTTGGGGGAAGCTCAGCCCAGGCTGTAAGGGTTCTCTGTTATCGTGGTCGAAATTCCACTGTCCGCCCATGGGGGCGTCGCCTTCCATCAGTAGCCTGGTACGTTTACGCTGTTCCCGGTAGAAGTATTCGAGGCGGATTTGCTCACGCCCCTTGGCCCATTGGGCAAAGTCGTCTGGGGTGGTGAAGAAGCGGTCGTCTTCCAGGATTTTCCAGGGCAGTGAAGCGGCCTGACGCTGCTGCATGGCGTTCCACAGCCGCCACTCGCCGGGGCGCGTCACACGAATTTCATCGCACTGGTACTGTCTTGCCAGCCGCTCGGCTTCATCGATCAATGATTGGGTGTTATCCGCATCGTCCATGCGGCTGTAATGAACGTTGAAGCCTTGGTCGCGCAGTTGTTGGGCAAAATGTCGCATGGCGGCCAGAAAGAGGCCGATCTTGTGTATATGGTGAGGGACGTAGCGTGCTTCTTCAGCGACCTCACAGAACGCCACTACTGCGCCTTCAGGGGCCTGGCGAAGTGTCGGAAGCGACGGGCTAAGCTGGTCGCCCAGAATGAGTAGCAAAGGCTTGGACATGGGTTGGCCTACAGTTATACAAATTATGTTGATAGTATAACTTTATCCCGCGTCTTTGCTGAAAAGTGATAAGATTTAGACCATTGTGAATGATCGACAGCCCCCAGGAGTAAGTGAGATGGCCGACAGCGTTGTAAAGGATCAACCAGGTGAAGGGCGCTTGGCCCACGCGCCAAGCAGTCATCCTCCGGTTGCCCCCGCCAAGGTGGGCGTGGTGCTGGCCAATCTGGGGACTCCCGATGCGACTGACTACTGGTCCATGCGGCGCTATCTCAACGAATTCCTGTCGGATAAGCGGGTCGTGGACTATGCGGGTTGGAAATGGCAGCCGCTGCTGCAGCTCATCATTCTGACCAAGCGCCCCTTTACGTCGGGCCATGCCTACAAAAGCATCTGGAACACCGAAAAAGACGAGAGCCCGTTGCTGACCATTACCCGTGCACAAACGGAAAAGATGACCGCCCGGCTAAAAGCGCTGTATGGCGACAGTGTCGAGGTCGATTTCTGCATGCGCTATGGCAACCCTTCCACGGAAAGCGTGCTGAATCGCATGAAAGAGAAGGGCTGCGAACGCATCGTATTCTTCCCCCTCTACCCGCAGTACGGCTCGCCCACCACGGCTACTGCCAACGATCAGGCCTTTCGCACGCTGATGAAGATGAAGTGGCAGCCCTACCTGCGTACGGTGCCGGCCTACTTTGAACATCCGGCTTACATCCAGGCGCTGGCCAACTCGGTGCAAGAGGCGTACGACGGCTTTGAAAGCCGTCCCACCAAGCTCGTGGCCAGCTACCACGGTGTGCCGGAACGCTATCTGATGGAAGGCGACCCCTACCACTGCCAGTGCCAGAAAACCACGCGCTTGATGCGTGAGCGTCTGGGGTTGAGCAAGGAGGAGGTCGATACCGCCTTCCAGTCACAGTTTGGCCCGGAAAAGTGGGTAGGCCCGCAAACCGTGGACCATGTGGCCGAGCTGGCCAGGCAGGGCCACAAGCACATTGCCATTCTGTCACCTGCCTTCTCCTCCGACTGTGTGGAAACCCTCGAAGAGATCAAGGAGGAAATTCACGACAGCTTCATGGAGGCCGGTGGCGAGACGTTCAGCTATATTCCTTGCCTGAATGATCGCGATGACCATATCGATGCCCTGTTGGCCGTGGTCAACAATGAGCTGTTGGGCTGGTTGCCCGTGCCCGCTCAGTAAGATTTCTGCTCGCGCTGACGCCGCTTTGGCCACTGGCCGAGCGGCTTTTTTATGCCAGCGAGGTGGCTGGAGTTTTTCGAAGGGCTGGTATAAGGTTTGTGCATATAAAATCACATTTATTCAACGTTTAAGCGGCACATGTCGTACCATGCGCCGCTCACGGGAATAGTTTGCGCTTATTTTAGGGAGAGAACGCCGGATGCAATTTGCCGTTTTAATAGGCTTCGTGCTGGCAGCGTCGTCACCGCTGCTCAACCTCTGGTGTAGGGAACGAACCAGTTTGGTGCTTGCGCTGTTTCCAGCGCTGATGGCCGCGTGGCTGATTGGCCAAGCGCCGGTGGTGCTGACTGAAGGGCCGCAGCTGCTGGAGTGGGCGTGGGTGCCCTCGCTGGGGATCAGCCTGAGCTTTTTGCTGGATGGCCTGTCGCTGCTGTTTGGCCTGCTGATTTCCGTCATCGGTACTTGCGTACTGATCTATGCTGGCGGGTACTTGAAAGGCCATCCGGATATTGCCCGCTTCCATCTGGCGCTGGTGGCCTTCATGGCCTCCATGATGGGGCTGGTCATGGCCGATGGCCTGTTGACCCTGTTCGTGTTCTGGGAACTGACCAGTATCACCTCGTATCTGTTGATCGGCTTCAACCATAACGATATCGAGGCCAGAAAGTCGGCTCGCCAGGGCTTGTTCGTGACCGTTTCCGGTGGCCTTGCGCTGATGGCGGGACTGGTCCTGCTGGGTGTGGCCAGCGGCAGCTGGTCGCTGAGCGAGATTCTGCAGTCCGACGACAACCTGCGCGAGCATGCGCTCTATACGCCCATGTTGATCTGCCTGCTGCTCGGGGCGTTCACCAAGTCGGCGCAGTTCCCGTTTCATTTCTGGCTGCCGAATGCCATGGCGGCGCCAACGCCGGTCTCGGCTTACCTGCACTCGGCCACCATGGTCAAGGCGGGTATCTACCTGCTGGCGCGCCTGCAGCCCGAACTGGGCGGTACCGGCATGTGGGTGGGCATTCTCTCGGTGGTGGGTGCGACCACCATGCTGACGGGCGCCTTCCTGGCGATCCACCACACCAATATCAAGAAGCTGCTGGCCTACTCGACGATCATGGCGCTGGGCACCTTGACCATGCTGCTGGGCATTGGCTCCGACTATGCCATGACGGCGTTCGTCACCTTCCTGCTGGCGCACTCCATGTACAAAGGCGCGCTCTTCATGGTGGCGGGTATTCTGGACCATGAAACGGGTACCAAGGATGTCACGGCCATGGGGGGCTTGCGGAGAGCCATGCCCGTGACGGCGACGATTGCCTTCGTGGCGGCGCTGTCGTTGGCCGGGGTTCCACCGCTGTTCGGTTTCATTGGCAAGGAGCTGATGCTGGAGGCTGCCTTGGGCGCCGACAGCGTGCGTCTGATGCTGGTGCTGTTTGCGTTCTTCTCGGCCATTCTGACCATTGCCGTGGCGGCCATCATTGCGCTGCGCCCTTTCTTTGGCGCGCAGCATGCCACTCCCAAGGTCGCCCATGAAGCGCCGTTTAGCATGCTGTTGGGGCCTGCACTGCTGGCCTGCGGCTCGCTACTGCTGGGGCTGGCGCCCGCGCTGCTGGGGGTGGATGCACTGCTGACCGCTGCGGCCACTTCGGTAGTGGGCGATGCGCTGACGGTTACCCTGTCGCTGTGGCACGGTATCAACGTGGCGCTGATCATGTCGCTGGTGAGCATGGCGCTGGGCTTTTTGCTGTTCAAGCGTTGGGACGAGGTGCGCAGCCATTTGGCGCGATTGGCACCGGTCATGCGCTATGGGCCGGAAGCAGGCTATGAAGGCTTCATGAATGGCGTCGTACGCTTCTCCGAGTGGCAGACCCATATTCTGCAGAATGGCTACATGCGTAATTACATTCTGGTGATGCTGGTGGTGTTGATCGGCCTGGTCGGTAATTCGATTCTGCTGCGCCACTCGCCCCAGCTGGCGCTGACGCTGGACGTACGTTTTCATGAAATCATCGTGGTCGGTACCATGGCCATGGGGGCAATTTTTGCCACCATCTCGCGCTCGCGCCTGGGAGCCGTGGTGTCGGTTGGCATCATGGGCTTCTCGATTGCGCTGATCTTCATTCTGTTCAGTGCCCCCGATCTCGGCATCACCCAGCTGCTGGTAGAGACCATGACGGTCATTCTGCTGGTGCTGGTGCTGTTTCGCTTGCCGCGTTACTCCAACCTCTCGACCAGCCTCGAGCGCGTGCGTGACGGTGCCGTGGCAGCTGCCATGGGGGTCATGATCTTCCTGTTGATCATGACGGCATGGAGCATCGACCAGTTCGAAACCATTTCCACGTACATGGTCGAGAACAGCGCACCGCTGGCTCATGGGCGCAACATCGTCAACGTGATTCTGGTGGACTACCGTGCCCTGGATACGCTGGGCGAAATGTTCGTGCTGGCGCTGGCCGCCATTGGTGTCATTGCCATGTTGAAACTGCGTCACGATGGCCCCCAGGGCAAATCAGTAGAGGCGGAGAAGAGCAGCGTCAAGGAGCCCTACGATGGTTAAGTCAGGTACGATCATTCTCAATACGGCGGCACGCTTTTTGATGCCGCTGCAACTGATGTTCTCTATTTTTCTGTTGCTGCGTGGCCATGACGAGCCCGGCGGAGGCTTCATCGCCGGGCTGGTGGCGGCGGGGGCGTTTGCGCTTTACCTGTTCGCCTTTGGTGCCAGCGCCACCCGAGAAGTGCTGCGCATGGTCGACCCCCGCGACCTGGTCGGGGCGGGGCTGCTGTTGGGCATGATCTCGGTGGTGCCCGCCTGGTTCATGGGTGAGCCCTTCTTGACCGCACAGTGGTGGACGATTCCCGGTATCGAGTTCAAGGCCTCTACGCCGCTGATCTTCGACGTGGGCGTCTATCTGGCGGTGTTGGGTTCCGTCATGGGCATGGTCATGGCGTTGATGGAGGTGGACAAGGATGAGCCTTGAGCTGCATACCCCGGATAACACAGGAGGCTCCCCATGGAACCGTTAATGGCCCTGGCGATTGGTTTGCTGTACGCCACTGCCGTATTCATGATGCTGCGACGTTCGATCGTCAAGCTGGTGATCGGTTTGCTGCTGCTTTCCAACGGCGCCAACTTGTTGATTTTTACCACCGCAGGCATGACCCGTGGCGCACCCCCTCTGATTCCCGAGGGCATGCTGCAGCCATTGGGGCCCGTGGCTGACCCGCTGCCCCAGGCAGTGGTGCTGACCGCCATCGTCATCGCGTTTGGCGTGCTGGCGTTTGCCGTCGTACTGATTCGCCGCGCCTATGAAATCGTCAAGGCGGATGATTTGGACAAGATGAAGGATACCGACACGTGAGGCCTGAAGTCGCACTTCCCGTTTTGTTGCCTCTGCTTTCGGGGGCAATATCGCTGCTGTTCTGGCGGTCGCGGCCCATGCAGCGTTTTGTGGCCGTTGCCGGTAACGTTGCGCTGCTGGCGGTCAGTCTCTGGCTGTTTGTCGCGGTACTGAACGACGGCTATATCACCATGCAGATGGGCAACTGGCCCGCGCCATTCGGCATTACGCTGGTGGCGGACATGCTCAGTGCCGTGATGATCCTGCTGACCGGCATCATCGGTCTGGCCATGGGTATTTACTCATTGGCCACCACCGGGCGTGGTCATGAAAAATTCGGCTACTACCCGCTGATGCACCTGCTGCTGGCCGGTGTGGCCGGAGCCTTCCTGACCGGCGACATGTTCAACCTCTACGTGTGGTTCGAGGTGATGCTGGTGGCATCGTTCGCGCTGCTGATTCTGGGTGGCGAGCGTGCCCAGATGGAAGGAGCCATCAAGTATGTGACGCTGAACCTGTTGGCATCGGTGATCTTTCTGACCGCCGTCGGTCTGCTGTATGGCACGGTCGGTTCGCTGAACATGGCCGATATCGCCCTGCGCATGGACGAAGCCGAACACAGTGGCATGGTGGAAGTGCTGGCCGTGATGTTCATGGTGGCCTTTGGTATCAAGGCGGCCGCGTTTCCGCTGTTTTTCTGGCTGCCCGCGTCCTATCACACGCCGCCCGTGGCGGTATCGGCGCTGTTTGCCGGGCTGCTGACGAAGGTCGGGGTGTACTCGCTGTTCCGCGTTTTCACGCTGATCTTCGATCAGACTATGGGCTATCTCCAGGACATCATGTTGTGGGGGGCAGTCTTGACCATGGTGACCGGCGTGCTGGGGGCGGCGGCGCAGTATGAATTCCGCCGTATTCTCTCGTTTCACATCGTCAGCCAGATTGGCTACATGATTCTTGGTCTGGCGCTCTATACCCCGCTGGCCATCGCCGGTGGCGTGTTTGCGATCATGCACAACATCATCGTGAAAACGAACCTGTTCCTGATCAGTGGTATCACGCACCGCTTGCAGGGTACCTATCAGCTCAAGAAGATGGGCGGGCTTTATCGCGAGCGCCCCTGGCTTGCCGTCGCGTTCTTCATTTCGGCTTTCTCGTTGGCAGGCATACCGCCGCTGTCCGGTTTCTTCGCCAAGTTCGTACTGGTGCGAGCAGGTCTGGAAGCGGGCGCCTATGTAGCCACCGGGATTGCTTTGGCCGTGGGCTTGATGACCCTCTACTCCATGGTCAAGATCTGGAACGAAGTGTTCTGGAAAGCCTTGCCGGAAGAGAACAAGGTGCCTGCAACCCAAACGCCCACAGGCGATGATGGCCGTATGCTCAAACCGAGCCTGTGGATGATGTATCTGCCGGTGATCGTATTGGCCATGATGTCGCTGCTGGTGGGTGTTTTCGCCGAGCCCATCATGCAGGTCATGAATCAGATTGGCGATCAATTGATGAACCCGGCAGGCTACATTGAAGCCGTGCTCGGCGAGTCAGCGAATGTCATCGATGCACTGCTGGAAGCGGCAGATGCGGGCGTAGATCAGGCGAGTGAAGTTCAGGAGGAAGCTCCATGACCGGTGCAATTTGGAACTTGTTACTCGGCCTGGCCTGGGTACTGCTGAGCGGTGATTTCTCGGGCTTGAACCTGCTGGTAGGCATGGTGTTTGGTTATATTGCGCTGGTATTGATCGAGCCTCAGGTCGAGGCGCTGAAGGGATACCCTTTACGAGTGCCGCGCATCATCGGCTTCATCGGTTTCTTCATGAAAGAGCTGGTGCAGGCCAATCTACGTGTCGCGTTCGACATCCTGACGCCACCCTGGCACATGCAGCCAGGCGTCATTGCACTGCCGCTGGCGGCACGCACGGAAATGGAGATCACCATGGTGGCCAACCTGATTTCGCTGACGCCGGGTACCTTGAGTCTGGACGTCTCCGATGATCGCCGAGTGCTCTATATCCATGCCATGTTCCTGGACGATGAAGATGAGCTGAGACGCAGCCTCAAAGAGATGGAGCACCGAGCCCTGGAGTTATTTCGCTGATGGATACCGTGATTTTGATTAGCCAGGTCTTGATGGGCTGCGCCCTGATATTGACCTTTGTGCGCGTGGTGCGAGGCCCCAGCTTGCCGGACCGAGTGGTGGCGCTGGAGCTGTTTTCCACCACGGTAGTGGGGCTGGTGGGGGTGTACGCCATTCAGTCAGGTGTATCGAGCTTTCTGGATGCCGCCATCGTCATCGCGCTGATGGGCTTCTTGGCCGCCATAGGATTCGCTCGCTTTCTGGAACGTGGGGGACCGCGTGATGATTGATTTTGTCAAAGGAACGCTGGTGTTGACTGGCGCCAGCTTCATGCTGCTGGCTTCCATCGGTTTGCTGCGCCTGCCCGACTTGTTGACCCGCATGCATGCCACTACCAAGGCCGCCGCGCTGGGCGTTATCTTGATCATGCTGGCGGCGGCCATGCACTTTGCCGAAGTAGGGGTGGTCGCACGTGCGTTCGCGATCATCGTCTTTATTTTGATCACAGCGCCCATTGCCGCTCACGTGATTGGCAGGGCGGGTTACTTCGTGGGCTCCCGTCTATGGAGCGGTACGGTGAAGGACGAGCTCAGGCCCAATTATGATCCGCTCACCCATGAATTGAAGAGTGGGCTGGAAACCGAGGAAAACGCCAAACGTCAACCTCGACCAACAGACCCTGATTGACAGCTAATCAACGAGTTAGCTAAAGGCCACCTTCGGGTGGCTTTTTTTATGGCTGTGCCAACGGAGGGCTGTCTTTTACGCAATGCGTGTAGCGGCACACTATGCTCGCCAAATTATATACAATATATGTACTGTATAAGATATAGTGTCCATGTATGAAAGCGTGGCGCGGTGATTGACGCGTAGCGAGATGGACAGATGAGACGAAAACAAGACCTACCGGAAAAAGACTGCGTTCAATGCCAGCGCCCATTTACTTGGCGGAAAAAATGGGCGCGCTGTTGGGAGGAAGTGCGTTTTTGCAGCGAACGTTGCCGACGCGAAGCCAGACAGCACAGCACGCCGAGGAGGCACGAGCATGAACAGCACGACTGATATTGTCTGGCTACAGGATAATCTCCGTGTAGCGGACAACCCCTTGTTACATTTCACATCCGCCCCTGATCAACTGGTTTGCCTTTATGTACTGGACCGCGCATGGTTGCGCTCCAACATATCAGGCGAAGAGACTTGCCGCCTTGGCCCGGCGCGCCTGCGTTTCTTGTGGCAAAGCCTGATGGAGCTGCGAGGCGAGCTGCTGCAATTGGGCAGCGATCTGCTGGTACGTATCGGTCACCCTGCCGAAGAGGTGGTGGCCATGGCCACGCGTCTCAATGCTCGACAAGTGTTGGTTGCCGAGCACTCAGGCTGCGAAGAGCGTGCCCACATCGATCAAGTGGCCGAGTCGCTGCCCGAGTATTGTTCACTGGTGCGTTCCGATAGCGGTTATCTGATTGACGCCTCGGCGCTGCCGTTTACGCTGGAAGATTTGCCCGCCAGCTTTTCGGCGTTTCGTCGCCATGTGGAAAAGCATTGCGAGATCCCCGAGCCGCTGAGCATGCCAGTGACGCTGCCTGGGTGGCCAGACGACGCCCCCCGTGGCTTCCCGCCGCTCAAGGATGTGTGTCAGCAGAGCGCGGCCTGGCAGCCAGACAAGCGCCAAGGCTTTGTATTCGTAGGCGGTGAATCTGCCGCCCGAGACCGGCTGCAGCACTATCTGTGGCGGCAGAACGGCGCTGAGTCTTACAAGAAGACCCGCAATGGCTTGCTGGGCGCCAATTTTTCGACGCGGTTTTCGCCTTGGCTGGCCAGAGGCTGCCTCTCTGCTCGGCAAATACATCGTGAGGTCAAGGCCTGGGAAGCCATCAACGGTAGCTGCGAGTCCAGCTACTGGATCGTGTTCGAGCTGTTGTGGCGTGACTATTTCCATCGTGCCGCGCAATTGGAAGGGGCCACGTTATTTGGTCGCGAGCAACTCCCCGTACCCAGCGAGGCGTTCAATCGCTGGCGTGATGGCAAGACAGGGGTCCCGTTCATCGATGCGGCGATGGTCGAGCTCAAAGGGACCGGATGGATATCCAACCGCGCACGGCAGAACGTGGCCAGTTTTCTGGTCAAGGACCTGGGCGTTGATTGGCGCTTGGGCGCTGGCTGGTTCGAGCATTGCCTGATCGATTACGACGTGGCCAGTAATTGGGGTAATTGGCGCTACATTGCCGGAGTAGGGCGAGACCCTCGGCAAGACCGCTATTTCAATGTGCTGAAGCAGGCGGGGCATTACGACCCCAAAGGTCTCTATGTCGCATACTGGCTGCCCGCCCTCGAGTCCTTGCCCTTTGGCCTCGAACGGCACCAGCCCTGGCGAGTCGCGCCTTCCAGATTCGATGCGCCTTGTGTGCTGCCCAGTGAATGGCACCGCTGGCTGATTTCTGCCGAAGAGTTCGAGGAGACCGATGAGTAAGGAAGCAGGACGCGTCATGAACGAATGTCGATTGGCATGGGGCTTGGGTCTGGCCGGGCTGATCCCGTTCATTGCGGCGAGTGGCGCAGCATGGTGGGCGCCTACCGCCTGGCAGGTCACGGCGATTTACGGGTTTACTTACTACAGTGCGGTGATTCTGTCGTTTCTGGGTGGCGTTCATTGGGGCAGTGCGCTGCAGGTCTCGCGGCTGGGTAACGGTAGGCGCCTGCTGCTGGCCATGGTGCCTAGCCTGATTGCCTGGCCTGCGCTGATGTTCGATGTGGTGACGGGGCTATGGGTGCTGTTGGCAGGCTTTGTGCTCATTGGTCTTTACGATGTCAGCCGCGATGGCCGTGAAGGATTTCCTCGCTGGTACACAGGGTTACGCTGTGTGCTGACCGGTATCGTGGGGGCTGCCCACCTGGTGGTGCTGTGGCGGCTCATGGCCTGAGGCTGGCATCAGATCCGTTTCTGAGCCATTATCACAGCCACGCCAAGGACAGCCATGAGACGATGACATGTTATTGAAATCCAAAGCATCACCCGCTTTCGCGCCCACCTTCAAGCCAGCCTTGATACTGGCAACGATGCTGGCTTTGGGGGGGCAATCTGCCCAAGCCAGCCCTCAACTGATGACCGAAGTCGATGCGAGGGCCGCCGAGCAGGTTCAATATGCCAGCTTCAACCAGTGGCTGAGTGATTTCCGCCGTTACGCCGCCAATCAAGGGATCAGTGAAGCTACTCTGGCCAAAGCGCTGGACGGTGTGCGTTATCGCGAGCGCGTGATCGAGCTGGATCGTTATCAGCCTGAGTTCGTCAGGCCCATCTGGCAATACCTCGATAGCGCAGTGTCCAGTACGCGCATTGCCAATGGTCGTGAAAAGTATGCCCAGCATCGCGATACTGCTCAACAGATGCAGCAGCGCTATGGGGTGCCTGCCGAAATCATCGTTGCCATCTGGGGTGTCGAGAGTAATTACGGCAGCAACTTTGGTGACTTTTCGACGCTGGAGTCACTCGCCACCCTGGCCTACGACGGCCGTCGCCGTGATTTTGCCCGCGGAGAGCTTCTGGCTGCGCTGCGTATCATCGATCAGGGAGATATCGCCGCC
This sequence comes from Halomonas sp. NyZ770, assembly GCF_020616575.1. NCBI lineage: Bacteria > Pseudomonadati > Pseudomonadota > Gammaproteobacteria > Oceanospirillales > Halomonadaceae > Halomonas > Halomonas sp. NyZ770. The sequence goes on from NZ_CP085143.1 coordinate 1,183,359, forward strand.
GATGAGATGCGCGGCTCCTGGGCCGGGGCCATGGGGCATACTCAGTTCATCCCCAGCAGCTTCGAAGCCTATGCGGTGGACGGCGACAACGATGGACGGCGTGACATCTGGGGCAGTATTCCCGATGTCATGGCCTCGACGGCCAACTACCTGGCCCGCGCCGGTTGGCAAGCAGGCCAGCCCTGGGGAGCCGAAGTGGTGCTGCCTGATACATTCGACTACTCGCAAACCGAGCGTTTGAGCTCGGCCCAGTGGGCCGCGCAGGGCGTACGAGCAGTGAATGGCGATTTGCCTGCTTTCGATAGCGCTGCCGTCATCGTGCCAGCAGGCGCCAGTGGCCCAGCATTCATCGTAGGCCCCAACTTCCGTGCCATTTTGCGCTACAACAATGCGACCAGCTATGCGTTGGCGGTGGCGACATTGGCCGATGCTATTGCCGGGCGTCAGGGCATAACTCAGTCCTGGCCCACCCATGAGGCACCTTTGACGCGCGACGATGTCAGAACGCTGCAACAGCGGTTGAACAACGCCGGTTATTCGGTGGGCACCGCCGATGGCATCATGGGACCCAATACCCAGGCAGGTGTGCGAGCCTTCCAGCGTGATCAAGGGCTGGTGCCAGATGGCTTTGCCACTCAATCGCTGCTCGAGCGACTGCCATAATTCCACTACCCCTTTAATCCAACTATCAAGGATGCGTTGCGATGGTGAATAGACTGCGAAAGGCCATGGGCATGACGGCTCTGGCGAGTGTGCTGATGGCGAGTGCCAGCGTACAGGCTGAGGACAAGGTGTTCGGCTGGGTGGAGAATGCGTTCATCGAGCCTTGGGGCATTGGCGTCAAGGCCAAGTTGGACAGCGGTGCGCTGACCTCGTCGTTGGACGCCCGTGACATCGAGATTTTCGAGAAGGATGGCGAAGACTGGGTGCGCTTTCGCTTAAAGCTGGAGGATCAGGCCAGCGGTGAGACCTTCAGCGACGAAATCGAACGTCCGCTTTATCGTGAGCAAACCGTGCGCGGCGCTGGTGGGCGCGATGAACGCCCCGTGGTGCTGATGGATGTGTGCATGGGCGATACCATCTATGAAGAGCAGTTCAGCCTGCGCGACCGTGAAGAAATGATTTACCCGCTGCTGCTGGGGCGTCGCACGATCAGCCACCTTGGATTGCTGGATGTGCGCAGAACGTTCCTGCAGACACCGGAGTGTGGGGAGAATGCCGAGTACGTTCCCCACGACCCCGAAGACGATCAAACCTGATCAATAGGGTGAGTCAGAACAGCCGTGCCAGCAGCGCCGTCACGGCGGTTTCTACTCTCAGGATGCGCGGGCCCAGGTGCATGCCCTCGCATCCTGCTGCCAGCAGTTGATCGACTTCCCATTCGATAAAACCACCCTCTGGCCCCACGAAAAGTGCACAGGGCTCGTCGATGCCGCGTGGGCAGGCGTCGGGCATGCCGGGGTGAGCGACGAGCCCCCGTCGCTCGTGTAGTACGCCGTTCAGGTGATCTTCCAGAAAAGGGCGAAAGCCCTTGCACAGCGTGACCTGCGGGAGCTGCGTGTCGCGTGCCTGCTCCAACCCGAGCAGGAGATGCTGGTGCACCTTTTCCGGGCGTAGCTCCGGCGATTGCCAGTAGCTTTTCTCCACCCGCTGGGTGTGCAGTAGGGTAATCTGTTTCACGCCTAGCGCAGTGACATGTTCCAGCGTGCGGGCCAGCATGCGCGGGCGCGGCAAGGCCAGCACCAGATGCACCGGTAGCGGGGGCGGTGGAGGCGTTTCCAGCGGGCCCAGGTGGAAGGTGGCAACGCTGTCGCTCAGCTCGACCAGCTCGGCCTTGCCCATGTTGCCTCCCTGAACGCCCACGCTCAGTTGGTCCCCCGGCTGGGCGCGATGTACGTCGCGCAGATGCGTCAGGCGGCGGGTGTCGGTCAGGTGGGCTCGTTGGCCGTTCACCTCACTGGGGTCGAGCAAAATCAGATTCATGATGGTCGTCTATTAGTCGTGGGCAGGCCGCGCATCGCGGCACTAATCCGTTAAGCTGGCTTGCATGGGCGTGTGTTGCAGGCACAATAGCAGCCATGGCGACAAAAGCCTTTATCGCGTTTAAGGAGATACGCTGTGCGCGTCATTCGTAAATATGCCAACCGCAGGTTGTACGACACACAACAAAGCCGCTACGTGACGCTGGAAGATTTGCGCCGTCTGATCATCGACGAAGAGCCTTTTCGTGTCGAAGATGCCAAAAGTGGCGAAGACCTCACGCGCACGATTCTACTGTCGATCATTATCGAACAGGAGCAGGCCGATAGTGAAGCGGAAGTGTTCTCCAACGACCTGCTGGCCCAGTTGATTCGCGTGTATGACATGTCGTCACCGCTGCCTCTGGCGCGCTATCTGGAACAGGGCACCCAGCTGATGCTGGAGCAGCAGAAGCGCCTCCAGAGCCAGTGGCAGCAGGCCATGCGGCATACGCCCATGGAGTTCATGCGTGAACTGGCCGAGGAGAACATGCGCTTTTGGCAGAACACGCTCAACCAGCCTTCCACCAAGGAAGACGACGACCCAACGGATGGCAAGCCTTAGCTTCACAACAGCGCTGGGTTTCAGACAGCGCTTGGCGCCCCGCTAGCGGCTGCGTTATGGCATAATGCGCCCATCGATGCTCTCCTGTTTTGAGAAGGATACCCATGAAAGTTTTGATGATCGGTGGCGGTGGCCGTGAACATGCCCTTGCCTGGAAGCTTGCCCAATCCCCCCAGGTCGAGCAGGTGTTCGTAGCGCCTGGTAATGCAGGCACGGCCACGGAGCCCAAGCTGAGCAATGTGGCCATAGCCGCAACCGACCTGCCGGCACTGGTGGCGTTTGCTCAGCAAGAGCAGATCGCCCTGACGGTCGTTGGCCCGGAAGCGCCGCTGGTGGAAGGGGTGGTCGATCAATTTCAGGCAGCGGGCCTGACCATCTTTGGCCCTACCCAGGGGGCTGCTCAGTTGGAAGGCTCCAAGTCCTTCACCAAGGACTTCCTGGCCCGCCACGCCATTCCCACCGCCGACTACCAGACCTTCACGGCGGTCGAGCCAGCGCTTGACTACCTGGCCCGCATGGGCGCGCCCATCGTCATCAAGGCCGATGGTCTGGCCGCCGGCAAGGGCGTGATCGTGGCCATGAGCGAAGCCGAAGCCGAAGCCGCCATTCGCGATATGCTGGAAGCCAACGCCTTTGGCGATGCCGGTGCCCGGGTCGTCATCGAAGAGTTTCTGGACGGCGAAGAAGCCAGCTTCATTGTCATGGTCGACGGTGAACATGTCGTCCCCATGGCCACCAGCCAGGATCACAAGCGTGCCTTCGATGGTGATACCGGCCCCAATACCGGCGGCATGGGGGCTTACTCACCGGCGCCTGTGGTCACGCCCGAGGTGGATGCCCGCATCATGGAGCAGGTGATCCTGCCTACCGTACGAGGCATGGCCGAAGAGGGCAATGCGTACACGGGCTTCCTGTATGCCGGTTTGATGATCGACGCTGCGGGCCAACCCAAAGTGATCGAATACAACTGCCGCTTTGGTGACCCGGAAACCCAGCCCATCATGATGCGTCTGGTGTCGGATCTGGCGGAGCTTTGTCTGGCAGGTGCCAAAGGCGAGCTGGCAGGCAAGCAGTGTGAATGGGACAGCCGTGCGGCGGTGGGCGTGGTCATGGCGGCGGGCGGTTATCCCGGCAGCTATCGCAAAGGCGATGTGATTCACGGTCTGACCGATGCCGAGCAGGCTCAGTGCAAGGTGTTCCACGCCGGCACTGCCCTGACCGATGAAGGCGAGATCGCCACGGCCGGTGGGCGCGTGCTGTGTGTCACGGCGCTGGGCGACAGCGTATCGGCTGCTCAGCAGCAGGCCTATCAGGGGGTCAAGGCCATCCAGTGGGAAGGTGCCGAGTTCCGCCGTGACATCGCCTTCCGCGCCATTGCCCGGGAAGTGAATCACTAACGACCCCTTTCGTCACCCAAGCAGGAGAGCCGTCATGGAACGCGTTGCTATCGAATTTCCCGCAGACGCGGTGATCCACCGCCATACCCTCTCGGTGCGGGTGACCGACATGAACTACGGCCGCCACCTGGGGCATGATGCCCTGGTGTCGCTGCTGCATGAAGCCAGGGCACAAGCACTGGGTAGCCTGCACTTACCCGAGTGGGACATGGGTGGCTATCCCAGCGTCGTGGTGGACCTGGCGATACAGTATCAGCAGGAAGCGCGCTTCCCGGAGGTGCTGGTTATCGAGACGGCGGTGCCTGAACCTCAGGGCAAGGCATTGACCGTCTATCAGCGTGTCTTGAAGGAAGGCAGCGAGACCGTGGTCGCCACGGCCCGAATCAACAAGCTGCTGCTGGATCTGGGGGCTGGCAAGCCGGTGCCCATTCCTGACGCGGTGAAGCAGACACTCGCCGAGGCAAGGGGGAGCTGATGTCCCGAGAGTACCCCATCATTGCCGTCACCGGCTCCTCCGGGGCTGGCACCACGACGGTGCGCCGCAGCTTCGAGCGCATGTTCCTGAGAGAAGACGTCCACGCGGCCATGGTGGATGGCGATGCCTTCCATCGCTATACCCGCGATGACCTCAAGCGCATCTTCCGCGAAGAGCCCGAGCGCAAGGATGAGCTTTCTCACTTTGCCGTCGAGGCCAACTTGCTGGATCGTCTGGAAAGCCTGTTCGTCGAGTACGGTGAACATGGCACTGGCACCTATCGGCACTACATCCATGCAGAGGACAAGCAGAAGATCGAAGCCGGTTACCGAGTGGGCACCTTTACCGAATGGCAGGCACTGCCCTGTGGCACCGACCTGCTGTTTTATGAAGGGCTGCACGGCGGGTTGGTGACTCAGGAGTACGACATTGCCCGGCACGTGGATTTGCTGGTGGGCGTTGCGCCGACCATGAACCTGGAGTGGATTCAGAAGATCGATCGTGACACCAAGCTGCGTGGCTACTCACAGGAAGCGGTCATCGACACCATTTTGGGGCGCATGGACGATTACGTGCGCTATATCCAGCCGCAGTTTTCGCGTACCCATATCAACTTTCAGCGCGTGCCTACCGTCGACACCTCCAACCCCTTCGAGGTGCAGGATATCCCGACCGATGCCGAGTCTTTCGTGGTGATTCGCTTTCGCGACCCCTCGACCGTGGATTTCCCCTGGCTGCTGGCCATGATCAAGGATGCGTTCATGACGCGGCCCCACACGCTGGTGGTGCCCGGTGCACGCATGTCGTTGGCGATGGAGTTGATCCTCGCCCCGTTGGTTCGCCATCTGCTGGCTCAGCGCCGTTTCCGATAGGCGCGTTTAGCCAGCTCTTTTGACAATAACGCGCCACACCAAGGAGGCTGCGATGGAGTGCCTGTTTTGTAAAATCATCAACCGCGAGATTCCTGCGGATATCGTCTTCGAAGACGAGCATGTGCTTGCCTTTAACGATATTAGCCCTCAGGCGCCTACGCATCAGCTCATCATCCCTAAAAAGCACATTGCCACGCTCAATGACATTGCGCCTGACGACCTGCCGGTGATCGGCCGTTTGCAATATACCGCTGCCCAGTTGGCCAAACAGCAGGGGTTTGCCGAGGACGGCTATCGGGTGGTCATGAACTGTAACGAAATGGGCGGGCAGACGGTCTACCACATCCATATGCACCTGATGGGCGGGCGTCAGTTCACTTGGCCTGCAGGCTAAGTCTAACGCGGGAGGCTCGCTTTGGCGGGCTAAGGGCGCCGTCATGCGCCCTGGCAAAGTCAGCCATCGCGAGCTGAAGCTCCCTCCCACACCCGCCCTGAAAGGCACTGGTGGGAGGTCGCTTTAGCGGGCGAAAGGCGCCTGCGGTCAGGCGTCGATGCGCTTGTACTTCATGCGCTTCGGCGTGTCGTTGCCGACTCGTTTCTTGTGATCTTCTTCGTATTCCGTGTAATTGCCGTCGAAGAACACCACTTCCGAGTCGCCCTCGAAGGCCAGGATGTGCGTGGCGATACGATCCAGGAACCAACGGTCGTGGGAGATCACCATGGCGCAGCCGGGGAAGGCCAGCAGCGCTTCTTCCAGGGCGCGCAGCGTCTCGATGTCCAGGTCGTTGGATGGTTCGTCCAGCAGCAATACGTTGGCACCCTGCTTGAGGGTTTGCGCCAGCTGCAGGCGCCCGCGCTCACCGCCCGATAGCTCATCCAGGCGCTTCTGCTGGTCGTTGCCCTTGAAGTTGAAGCGACCCACGTAGGCACGCGAAGAGACTTCATAGCCGTTGATGTTGAGAATGTCCTGGCCGTCGGACACCGCTTCCCAGACCGTCTGCTTGTCATCCAGCGCATCGCGCAACTGCTCGACGTAGGCGATATCCACGGTTTCACCGATTACCACGTCGCCCGCATCCGGCTGCTCCTTGCCGGTGACCAGCTTGAACAGCGTCGATTTACCCGCGCCGTTACCGCCGACGATGCCGACAATGGCACCTTGGGGAATGGTGAAGGAGAGGTCCTGGTAGAGCAGCTTGTCATCGAAACGCTTGGTGACGTTGTGGAATTCGATGACCTTGTCACCCAGGCGCGGGCCAGGCGGAATGTAGATTTCGTTGGTTTCGTTGCGCTTCTGGTAGTCGCCGGACTGCATCTCTTCAAAGCGATTGAGACGTGCCTTGCTTTTGGCCTGACGGCCTTTGGCGTTGCTGCGTACCCACTCCAGCTCCTGCTTGATGGCCTTCTGGCGCGAGGCTTCCTGCTTGGCTTCCTGGGTCAGGCGCTGCTCTTTCTGCTCCAGCCACTGCGAGTAGTTGCCCTCGAAGGGGATACCCTGGCCGCGGTCCAGCTCGAGAATCCAGCCCGCCACGTTGTCCAGGAAGTAACGGTCGTGAGTGATGGCCACGACGGTGCCGTTGTAGTCGTGCAGGAAGCGCTCCAGCCAGGCCACCGATTCCGCATCCAGGTGGTTGGTAGGCTCGTCCAGCAGCAGCATGTCCGGGCTGGACAGCAGCAGGCGACAGAGGGCAACACGGCGGCGCTCACCTCCGGAAAGGTTACCTACCTTGGCGTCCCAGGGCGGCAGACGCAGCGCTTCGGCGGCCACTTCCAGCTTACGCTCGATGTTATGGGCGTCGGCGGCTTCGATGATGTTTTCGAGCCGCGCCTGTTCGCTGGCGAGGGCATCGAAGTCTGCATCCGGTTCTGCGTACGCGGCGTACACGGCATCCAGTTTCTGCTGAGCTTCCTTGAGGGCACCCAGCGCTTCCTCGACGGTATCCCGGACGTTTTTCTCGTCGTCCAACTGCGGCTCTTGGGGCAAGTAGCCCACGTTGATGCCGGGCATCGGACGAGCTTCACCTTCAAACTCTTTATCGACACCGGCCATGATGCGCAGCAGCGTGGATTTACCGGCGCCGTTCAAGCCCAGTACGCCAATCTTGGCCCCCGGGAAAAACGATAGCGAGATATCCTTGAGAATTTGCTTCTTGGGCGGCACGACTTTGCCAACCCGATTCATGGTGAATACGTATTGCGCCATGGAAATCCGTTAGGTTGTGGTAAAAGCGGGGCCAGCGGTGCTGGCTTGGTGTACAGATGATAGTGCCCAGCGCGGCTAAAGGCCAGCCGCACGGTACTGAGTCAGGTGAGCAGTATGAAACGAAAAAACGTGTGGAAATGAAAAATTCTATGCAGACGGGCGTGAATCAATTGGCCTCCCACAGGCTGGCCTGGAGGCGCTCACTGCTGTGGGAGGGAGCTTTAGCTCGCGACGATTCAGGTACCAGTGCCTGCCCAGACAGTCGCCCAATGAAATTGGCCTCCCACAGGCTGGCCTGGAGGCACTCACTGCTGCGGGAGGGGGTTGTTGTGGGAGGGAGCTTTAGCTCGCGACGATTCAGGCACCGGTGCCTGCCCAGGCAATCGCCCAATGAATTGGCCTCCCACAGGCAGGTTGGGGTGGCTACTCAGGCTATCCTGAATCCACAGACCCCACCCCAGCCACTTTGCTGTTGTGGGAGGGGGCTTTAGCTCGCGACGATTCAGGTACCAGTGCCTGCCCAGACAGTCGCCCAATGAAATTGGCCTCCCACAGGCTGGCCTGGAGGCACTCACTGCTGCGGGAGGGGGTTGTTGTGGGAGGGAGCTTTAGCTCGCGACGATTCAGGCACCGGTGCCTGCCCAGGCAATCGCCCAATGAATTGGCCTCCCACAGGCAGGTTGGGGTGGCTACTCAGGCTATCCTGAATCCACAGACCCCACCCCAGCCACTTTGCTGTTGTGGGAGGGGGCTTTAGCTCGCGACGATTCAGGTACCAGTGCCTGCCCAGACAGTCGCCCAATGAAATTGGCCTCCCACAGGCTGGCCTGGAGGCACTCACTGCTGCGGGAGGGGGTTGTTGTGGGAGGGAGCTTTAGATCGCGACGATTCAGGCACCGGTGCCTGCCCAGGCCGTCGCCCAATGAATTGGCCTCCCACAAGCAGGTTTGGGTGGCTACCCAGGCTATCCTGAATCCATTACGCGCTGAATTAAATGAAAAGGGGCAATCCAATGATTGCCCCTTGTTCGAACGACAGAGCATCTGCCCGTAAGGCGCTACTCTTCTTCGTCCCAGTCATCTTCGATGGCGCGTTGCAGGCGTCGTTCTTCTAACCAGGCCTCTACCTGGCGCCGAGCGCGCAGGGTATCGGCTTTGCTGGGCTTGCTCTTGGCATACTGGTCGTCGTTGACCGCGTCAAGGTTGTCGAAGTCGTCAGCGTCCAGCCCGTCGTTGGTGTAAGTCTCGCGATTCAAGGGGTCACGGCTCATGGTATGCCCTCCAACCCAAGCCGGCGCACCGGCATCACAACGGCTTCCTTCAACCATGGCTCCTTTTGCTGTCCAGGAGCCATGACAAATGGAAGCACCTAACGCTAAACAAGCGCCTAGGCGCTATATAACGTCAGTTGAGGCGAAGTTCAAGTACAACTTGCATTGACCGCCGTTAAAAATTGCGAGCTGCCGAGCAAGGTGACCAATCGCTGTCAAATGCGGAATGGCAATAGACGCTATTCGGCCAGCTCCTGCTGCTTTTTCAACGCCGCCAGGGCCAGTTGGGCTTCGACCCGTTCGGTGACATCTTTCTGCACGCCGATGAAGTACATCAGGTTGTCGGCCTCATCGTAAACGGGCGTAATCGATAGCTCGTTCCAGAACATCGTGCCGTCCTTGCGATAGTTGCGCAGCACTTCGCGAGAGGGGCGGCCATCCTGCAGGGCATCACGAATCGACGCGAGGGCATCCTGGTCGCGGTCTTCGTTCTGCAGGAAACGACAATCTCGATAAAGGATTTCGTCTGCACTGTAGCCGGTCAGACGCTCGAAGCCCTTGTTGACGTAAATCAGAATGTTTTCGTCACCTTCCTGCTCTGCAACGACAATGCCATCTTCAGAAGCATCAACAATGCGTTCGAGTAACTCCGGGCTGATCAAGGGAGATCGTTTCATCAATGGATTCCTGTTGCTTCTCGTCATTCTAGCCGTGTCGCTGTTCGTCAGCGCGAGGCTCGTTATAGGCAGGGTAGGCGATGCCACTTACCACTGATTACAGCTAGGATAGCAAAAAAACCACGTTACGCCGTGATTCCCGCCCATCATGGCGAGCGTTGCACGGGTTTGCAATCCTTGAAGATCACTCTGCTTCTGGAAGGCGCTGAGCGCTTACCATGGCACCCAATGCAGTGACCGCCAGCACCAGCAGCAGAAGGCTGCTGCCAAGCCACTGTGCCAGCCCGCCAATCAGGCCACCCACTGCCAGCATGAGCACTCCTGTGAAAGTGTTGGACAGCGCCACATAGAGTGCTCGGTTGTCCTGACTGGCTATATCGACCAGGTAGGTTTTGCGGCCCAGGCGAACCCCATGGTGAATGATCATCAGCAGGGCATAAACGCAGGCGTAGGGCAGTACGCTGCGGGTCCACTCGCCCGGTAGCCAGGCAATGCCCGCGCCTAGGCAGCAACACAGTGCGGTACCGATGGCAGCATCACGCATGACGCGGCGGCTGGAGTGGTCCGCACGTTTACCCCAGATGGGGCTGGCAATCATTGCTGACAACCCTGACACCACCACCATGATGCCTAGCCCGCCCAGCTCACTGCCGCTCTGCTGTTGACCCAGCAAGGCCAGATAGGGCAGGGCGAGCGCACTGGAGAGCAGCAGCGCTCTGGCCAGGTTGAAGTGCAGGAAGGTACGGTCCTCGCGCATCAGGGTGACCCCGAGCTTGATGCTGTCCCAGGCATTTTGACCGCCTTCTACGGCGCCCGGCATTTCCTTGATGCGCGCGGCGCTGAACGCGTTGAGCAACCATCCCGCCGCCGCGACACATAGCAGCAGGGCCAGCGCCACGTTACCTGGGCGATCACCGAACCACAGCAACACACCGCCCGCCGCCAGCGTGGCGGCCCCTGCTACGCTGCCACTCCAACCCATCAGGGTCCCTCGCCGGCGCTTGGCAATGGTCTTACCCAATACGTCCTTGGTGGCGATCGACGAAAGCCCCCTCGCCAATGACAGCACCACCAGTACCGCCAGCACCAGAAATCCGCCCACTGTTCCGCTGCCCCAGAGCGCCAGTAGCGCGAGGCACAGTGCGGCCAAGGCTTGAAGCAGCGCTCCGGTGACCCATACCCACTTGCGCTGAGGTTTCAAGCGGATAAATCCTGCCACGAAAAGCTGAGGTAGCAGCGCACCAGCCTCGCGGATGGGGACCAGCATGCCCACCATCCAGACCGGCGCACCAATAATGCCCATCAACCAGGGCAGCACCAGCCGCGCGCTGGAAAGTTCATCCGCCAGCTTGTTGCCCAATGCCGCCCACAAATGATGAAAAAAATTGCGCGGCTGCTCTTGGCAGGCGCCGTCAGGAATATCGGCGCACATGCGGCTATCATCATCGCCCGTCAGCCACTCATAGAGACGCGTTTGTGTAACATCCGGCTGGGCCATGGGGGTTCCTTGGCAGTTGCTAATATAAGATGACAGAATGGTTGATCAACATCATAGCGTAAGCAACACGATAATTTAGCTTGCCTGGGAATCGACCGATAAGGAGTACGTCATGCCGCAGATCCGGATTCGCTACTGCACCCAGTGCCAATGGCTGCTGCGCAGCGGCTGGTACGCTCAAGAGTTACTTTCTACCTTTGGTGAGCAGCTCGATCAGGTGGCGTTGGTGCCTTCCCATGGCGGCAGCTTTGAAATCTGGTGCGATGATACGCTGCTTTGGGAGCGTAAACGTGACGGCGGCTTTCCAGACATCAAGACCCTCAAGCAGCAGGTGCGTGATCATATCGACCCCGAGCGTGATCTTGGGCACATAGACCGATGAGTCAGGACAGAACAGCCATCCTGTATGGGCTGGGGGCCGTGGCGCTATGGTCAACGGTCGCGACTGCCTTCAAGCTGGCGCTCTCCTGGATGAGCCCGATAGAGCTGATGTGGCTGGCGGCGCTGGTGTCGTGGCTGCTGATGGGGGGGCTGGTGGCCGTTCAGGGGCACATGCTCCAGGCGCTCAGGCATGGATGGCGTACGGCCCTGTGGGCGGGGCTGATGAACCCCGTAGCATATTATCTGGTGTTGTTTGCAGCCTACGACCGCCTGCCGGGACAAGAGGCCATGGCCTTGAACTACACCTGGGCATTGGCCATGGCGTTTTTGGCAGTCCCCTTGCTAGGACATCGGTTGACGCGTAGAGACATTGTGGCAGGGCTCATTGCCTATGCGGGCGTATGGGTGATTGCGACCCGAGGCCACGTATTGAACGTTGCGTTCGAAGATGCGTTAGGGGTTGCGCTGGCCCTTGCGTCAACGTTGTTGTGGGCACTGTACTGGTTGCTGAATGCGCGGGATGTACGTCCGCCATTGGTAGGGCAGTGGCAAAATTTCAGTGTCGGGTTACCTGTTTTAACCGTTCTGTTACTTTTGGGGCCTGGCTTTCAGTGGCATGGCATGGTGGCACTGGCATCCGGGGTTTACGTGGGACTATTCGAGATGGGCATTGCCTTCGTGCTTTGGCAGTTGGCAATCCATAAAATTTCTCGAACCGCCAAGGTATCTACGCTGATATTCCTCTCTCCACCGGTATCACTGATGCTGCTTTATGTCGTGGTAGGCGAGCCGCTGCTGGGCTCGACGCTGATTGGCCTGTTGCTGATATTGATGGGCCTGGCTTTCCAGCAATGGCCCAGAAAAGCGCCTCTCGAGACGGGCTGAACGTTTTTTTCAGCACTTTATTGTAAATTTTTGTGACTTTTGTTTTTATGGCTTGCCACTGGCGCTCAGGCGATTAATTTAAGCTAATATCAATTTGCTAAGGCGTTCTTGCTAGACAGTACTTAGCCAATTGAGCGCGGCAAAAGTAAAACGCGATAGATGAGTCAGTGTCGGCGGGTAAGCAGCCAAGGGGGTGACAATGCAAAGTGTTCGCGTTGTTGCAAAGGAAAGGCTACTTGCTCATCTGCAGCGAGAAACGTTCATAAGGGATCCATGGCCATGAAGAACAACGCGACAACACTCACAACACCCACTTTTCTACAACGCGGCTTGCTCCCCGCAGCCGTGGCAACGCTCAGTTGCCTGCCGCTGCCTGCACTGGCTCAAAACCTGCCTTCCACGCTGTACGCGCCGGGCTCGACAGATGTGGTCAGCACCATTCAGCAAAGCATCGTCAGTAACCCCCAAGTCAATGCCGCGTGGGCCAATTTCAGCGCGACAGGCAGCGATGTGCGTGTTGCCCAAGGCAATTATCTGCCTTCCATCGATGTCTCGGCGGGGGTCGGTCGCAGGGACCAGCAGAACGATGGCCGGGGCAGTTACAACAGTGACTTCGCCGAGCTGACCCTGACCCAGATGGTCTTCGATGGCTTCGCGACGCGTAGTGAAGTGGAGCGTCTGGATCGTACGCGACTGATTGCCTATTTCGAGCTGCTGGGGGCCAGTGAAAATATTGCGTTGGAAACGTTCCAAGCGTATCTGGATGTCATGCGTTTCCGTGAAATGGTGCGTTTGGCGCAGGATAACTACCGTGAACACCGCCGCGTGTTTTCGCAGATCGAAGAGCGCGCTCTTTCGGGTGCGGGTAGAGGGGTAGACCTGGCGCAAATCAGTGGTCGTCTGGCGCTTGCCGAGTCCAACCTGATGACCGAAGCCTCCAACCTTCATGACGTGACGGCGCGCTATCAGCGCCTGGTCGGCCAACTGCCGCCTCAAAACATGACGCCTGCGCCCTCGCTGGCGGCTGATTTGCCTGCCGATGTGGGGCAAGCGATCCAGATGGCGTTCCTGGGTAACCCTGAATTCCATGCGGCCATCGAGAACATTGCTGCCCAGCGTGCCGTGCAGAGCGCAGAGCGTGCTGCGTTCATGCCGCGTCTGGATATCCAGGGGCGTACCGGCACCAATAATCAGGACGACGCCATTTCAGGGCGCCGCGACGAGCACAGCATTCAGCTGGTCGCGAGCATGAATCTTTACCGCGGTGGTTCTGACAGTGCTGCCTTCGATGCGGCCACTACACGTATCGAGCAGGCGGTCAACCAGCGCGAAGTCGCCTGTACCAACGTGCGTCAGACCACGCAAATTGCTTACAACGATACCCAGCGCATTGGTGAACAGCTGCGCTATTTGAATGACCATCGTCAGTCCATCGACCGAGTTCGGGGTGCCTATCAGCAGCAGTTCGACATTGGGCAGCGTACCCTGCTGGATGTGCTGGACAGCGAAAACGAGTTCTTCGAGGCCAGCCGGGCCTACGCCAATGCTGAGTTTGACCTGACGCTGGCGCAAGCCCGCACGTTGGCTGCCATGGGCCAACTGATGCAAACGCTGGAGGTCGCCCGTGACGACATCCCCAGCCTGGCAGAACTTGGCTACGAAGGCATGGCGCAGAATCCCGAGATGGCGTGCGGTACCGAAGGGCCACGCGGGTTTACGCTGGAAGACTTCACCCGTGGCATCAGCGGGTTACCGATGAATACCACCACGCCGCAAACGGCTTACACCTCGAGTGAACCCGCTCTGCAAGCAGAGGTTCAAGAGAGCGTCTGGGCCGAACCGACGATGCCGACGGTCAGCACAGCGCCCAGCGTGGGTAACCTGTACATTCAGGTAGCCTCCCTGGGGGTGGCTGAGCGTGCCGAGCTGCTCAGCGCACAGCTGGGTGAGCAGTTGACCAGCCAGTCGCGAGTATATGCATCATCAGGCAACTTTCGGGTTCAGCTGGGGCCGGTCGCTTCCATGAGTGATGCCCAGCAACTGCAGCAAACCCTGCGTGGCCTCGGTTACGCCGATGCCTTCGTGACCAACGGCTAGCCGCCACCGGCTACTGAAAACCAGTGATATGCCCGCTGCCAGCAAGCGGCGGGTTGGTTTCAGTGGCCACCCTGGCGTGCTTTTCATGAGCAGTAGACGCTTCACCTGAGGATATGAGGTCTGTGTGACACAAGCGAAGGTAACGACGACGGACGCAGTAAACTCACTGTCCAGTGAACAGCCAAATGGCGATGAATTGCTGGAGTGCCTCAAGGCGATTGCCTCCTTTCATCAGCATGAAGTGTCTGCCGAAGCATTGCGGGCAGGGCTTCCTCTGGAGCAAGGCAAGCTGACGCCGTCGGTATTTGGGCGTGCGGCTTCCAGGGCCGGGCTGACGGCGCGTATCGTCAAAAGTCGTCTTTCGGCACTCAATCCTGCGCTGCTACCCGCCGTACTGCTGCTCGAACCTGGGCGGGCATGCGTCTTGTTGGCCATTGACCTCAAGCAGCAAAAAGCACGCGTTCTGTTTCCTGAGTTGGCAGAGTCAGAGGTCGAGATACCGCTGGCGGAGCTTCACGCGGGTTACAGTGGCGATGCCATTTATGTGCGTCCGAAGTTTCTGACGGACAATGCTTCAGAGCCAAGCGTCAATAGCAAGAAGCGTCGCGACCAGCACTGGTTCTGGGGCGTTATCCGCGAAAATCGTCGTCTATACCGAGACATCGTGTTGGGTTCGCTGGCCATTAACTTGTTCGCGGTGGCCATGCCGCTTTTCGTGCTCAACGTGTATGACCGTGTCGTACCCAATCAGGCAACCGAGACCCTGTGGGTATTGGCTGTCGGTATTTTTATCGTCTTGTGTTTCGACTTGGCGCTGCGACTGATGCGCAGCAGCTTCGTTGATCTGGCGGCAAGCCGTGCGGATGTCAAACTCTCATCATCCATTATGGCGAAATCGCTAGGGCTGCGGCTCGAGGAACGGCCTGCGTCCACCGGCTCGTTTACCTCGACGCTTCAATCCTTCGAGTCGGTGCGGGCTTTCATTGGTTCCGCGACCATTCTAGGCATCGTCGATTTGCCGTTCGTGCTGATGTTTGCGGCGATCATTGCGCTGATCAACCCCTGGCTGGTGCTGCCGGTGTTGGTGGGCATCGTCTTCGTGCTGCTTTACGCGCTGGCTGCTCAGGGCAAGTTGCACGAGTTGTCGCAGACCACGTGGGAGGTGGGTGCACAGCGTAACTCGCTGTTGGTAGAGTCGATTTCCCAACTCGAAAACGTCAAGGCCCTGCGAGCCGAAAGCCGTATTCAGCGTCAGTGGGAGAAAGCCACGGCATTTCTGGCCAAAACCGGCAGTCAGCTGAAAATGGTCAGTACGTCGGTGTCGAACGTGGCGCAGTGGGCGCAGCACAGCATTGCGGTGTGCGTGATCATCGTCGGCGTTTACCAGATCATTCAAGGCAACCTGACCCAGGGCGGCTTGATTGCCGCTTACATGCTCTCTTCGAGGGCCATGGCACCGATTAGCCAAGCGGCTGCGCTGCTGGCTCAGTACCACCAATCTTCCACGGCGCTCGAGTCGCTCAATAATGTCATGGACAAGAAAAGCGAGCGTCATGAGGGTAAATCCTACGTCGAAAAGCCCAGCTTCGAGGGCAATATTCGTCTCGAGAAAGTCACTCTGCGTTACCCCAACGAAGAGCGCGATGCCCTGCGCGAGGTGTCGATCCACATCAAGGCGGGGGAGAAGGTGGCGTTGCTGGGGCGTATCGGCTGTGGCAAATCATCTCTCAACAAGCTGATCATGGGGTTCTATCAGCCGACGGCAGGGGCCGTGCTGGTCGACAACGTCGATATTCGCCAGCTGGATCCGCTTCACCTGCGCCGCCACATAGGGTATGTGCCGCAGGATGTCAGTCTGTTCTCGGGCTCTTTGCGCGACAACATCGTGGCCGGTGGTGGGAATGACCGCGTGGATGACGAAGCGTTGCTCAGGGCGCTGGAGCTCGCCGGGCTGGAGGCACTGGTGAATGGCCACCCTCATGGGGTGGATTTGCAGGTGGGCGAGCGTGGTCAGGCATTGTCCGGCGGGCAAAAGCAGTCGGTGGCCATTGCCCGAGCGCTGGTGCAGGACCCGCCCATTTTGCTGTTGGACGAGCCCACAAGCTCCATGGACAACGCCAGTGAAGAAGCTTTCAAAGCGAACCTGACCCAGATATCGGCAGGCAAGACCATTCTGGTGGTCACGCACCGTACATCGTTGCTGTCGCTGGTCGATCGCATCATCGTCATGGATGCGGGCAAAGTGGTGGCCGATGGCCCCCGCGATACCGTGGTGGAGGCCTTGCGCCAAGGTCAGATCGGGAGGGCTTCCTGATGGCACGCAAACCTGCTCCCACCTCCGAACAGAAAGGATTCGACGCGATCGGCCGTTTTTCCGAAAAAGGCCAAAAGCCGTTTCGCCCTTTCATGGATCGACTGTTTGCCAAACGGGTCACGTCTGCTCACCTCAACCGGGATTGGGCAAGCGATACCGACTGGGCGCGTATGCAGCAAGAGCCCATTCGAGCACGGGTGTTTCTCTACACGGTACTGTTGACCATCGTGGCGCTACTGGTGTGGTCCTACTTCGCCGCCATCGATGAAGTCACCCGTGGCACGGGCCGCGTCATTCCCGCCAGCCAGCTCCAGCGTATCCAATCCTTCGATGGCGGGGTGGTCAATCAGATCATGATTCGCGAGGGGCAGCTGGTCAGCGCTGGCGACGTGCTGATGCAGATCGACCCGACTCGCTTCGTCTCGGATTTCAGGGAAAACCGCGCCCAGCGTTTTGCGCTGGAGGCTCGTGCCGAGCGTCTCAGGGCGTTGGCCACCAACTCGCCTTTCGAGCCCTCCGAGGAGCTTCGCCAGGAAGTACCCAATATCGTCATGCAAGAGCGCGAAGTGTACGACAGCCGCCGCGAAGAACTGCGCGAACAGGAAAACGTGCTCAACGACCGTATCCGGCAGCGTCGCGAGGAGCTTCGTGAAGCGCAGGCAAGACGAGATACGGCCCAGCGCGAAGCGAACATGGCCAGCCAGGAACTGAACCTGACACGTCCTTTGCTGGCATCCGGTGCGGTATCGGAAGTAGAGGTGCTGCGTTTGCAGCGGGAAGTATCGCGTGCCACGGGCGAGCGCAGTCAGGCAGATGCCTCGGTATCACGCTTGCAAGCTGCCGTGGAAGAGGCCGAAACCCAGCTGAGGGAGCTGGGGGCCGAGCGTCGCAGCGAGTGGCGTAATGATCTGGCCCAGGCGCTGGGTGATCTGAATGCATTGCAGCAGTCAGGCACCGGTTTGCAGGATCGCGTCCGGCTCACTGAGATTCGCTCACCGGTAGATGGCATCGTACAGCGCATCCACATCAATACGATTGGCGGTGTTGCTCAGCCGGGGCAGGAAGTCGTGGAAATCGTGCCCAGTGACGATCAACTGCTGGTGGAAGCGCGTATTGCCCCGCAGGACATTGCCTTCCTGCACCCAGGACAACCCGCCACCATCAAGTTGACGGCTTACGACTATGCGATTTATGGCGGCCTGCAGGCGGAACTCGAGCATATCAGTGCCGACACCATTACCGATGATGAGGGTAATACTTTTTATCTGGTTCGCGTACGTAGCCTGGAAAACGAAAGCGTCGCCGAACGGCTACAGGTCATACCGGGGATGACCGCTCAGGTGGATATCGTCACCGGTAAGCGCACGGTCATGCAGTTCATGCTGAAACCTGTTTTGAGAGCGTGGCGAGATTCCATGGGGGAGCGCTGATGAAACACTGGTTCATAACAACAGAGGGCGGTTTGAAAGCGCGCTGGAAAAAAGCATTTCCCGGCACGGCGCAACTGACCCTGGAAAGTGTGGTGCAGCGTGTCTCTGCCCATGACATCGTATGGTTGTCCACCAGCGTCGAGGGTTGGCCAGAGCAAGTGACCCGCTTGGCCAATCTGGAGGCGGTGGTGGTGGTCATGAGCTACGCGCCTGATGATCGAGAAGCGCTACATGCACTCGATTTGGGTGCCCGTGGCTATGTACATACATTGGCTTCTTCCGAAGTACTGCAGCAGGTGGCCGTGGTGGTTGCCAACCAGGGGGTCTGGGTAGGGCAATCACTGCTGTCGAAAGTCTTGGGAGGAGCGTTCAAGGCGTTACAACAGCGTGTAGAGCCTTCGCGCTATGCGCACAGCGAGTATCTGAGTCTCTTGACCGAACGAGAGCGTGGCGTTGCCTTGGCCATTGCCAGCGGGGCAACCAATAAAGAGGCGGCTCGCCAGCTGGATATCACGGAACGCACGGTCAAGGCGCATCTCAGCGCCATTTTCAGAAAGCTGTCGGTGCGTGACCGCTTGCAACTGATCCTCAAGCTGGCCCCCACCACGGAGTACGCTCCCAATAGCGTGGATTGAAGCAGTGCTACTCCGCTGCCAATGCTGCGCGTCCAACGCCCTTGAAGAGCCCTGACATGCCGAAGGATTCAGTGCAGCCAGCCGCGATGACCTGCGCCCCTCAAAGCATGGATTTTTCCAAGGCGCTAGAGGTGATGGGCCACACAGCCATGCCGCTCTGGCAAAGCCGACACGCCCGCGAGGCATCGTTTGCATCGCTCCTGCTGATCTCTGCGAGTGATGGTTACTCACGTGCGCAGGTAGTTACCGTGACGGTGGCTACCGACGAACTCGAAGCGGGCAACTGGGCATCCGTGGTGCCTGCGTTGACACAAGCCGTGGTCAGGCTGCAGGGCAAGTTCGAGCATCCGTTGACCGGATGCCGTATCGAGTGGCCTTTTGCCGTGCGGGCATGGCACTGGGCTGCTCTCAAGCAAGAGCTCAAACGCTACAAACGCAGCTACTTTCGCAGCGGTTTGGCGTTTGAAGGCAAGCGCGAACCCCGACTGCTGCTCAGTGAAATGGAGCTGAATGCCAATGCCTGCCTTTATGGTGGGCACCAGGTGGGCCATGCGCAAATCAATCAGGCCCATCTGGAGCGTTACTTCAAAGCCCGCCACGGCTCCAGTCAGATGCCAAGCTTTGCCGATGAGATGAGGGTATGGAGCTTTGCGACGGCTGGGGTGTTCCTGGAATTCAGCAGTGAACCGCCGAGCCACCATACCCTGAGCACGCAGCCCCGCTGCTGGGGGC
Organism: Halomonas sp. NyZ770; assembly: GCF_020616575.1. NCBI lineage: Bacteria > Pseudomonadati > Pseudomonadota > Gammaproteobacteria > Oceanospirillales > Halomonadaceae > Halomonas > Halomonas sp. NyZ770. The sequence continues at coordinate 1,202,808 of NZ_CP085143.1, forward strand.
GGCGTGAAACCCCGCCGTTGACACCTGCCTCCACCGCCGAACTGATTGGCCGCTCGACGCGCTTTCTGGGTAGGCAGGTCAAGGCGAATGGCCGCTACGTGTACGGCTACTTTCCCTGTTTCAATCGTGAGATTGATACCTACAACATACTGCGCCATGCCAGCAGCACCTACGCACTGTTGGAAGGCTATGAAAGCTGCGTTGCTCAACGGCTGCTCGACGACGAAGCGCTAGGCCAGCTGCGTGACCAGATAGGGCGTGCGGTGGAAAGTTTGTGTGCCCACGATATCCTCCAGCGTGATGGCGCGGCCTATGTGGTCGATACGGGCAACATCATCAAGCTGGGCGCCAATGCAGTGGCTATCCTGGCGTTGGTCAAGTATCGGCAGGTGATGGACGATGACCGCTATGTCGGGCTGGCCGATGCGCTGGCACTGGGGATCGTCCGCATGCAGGAAGCCAATGGCAGCTTCGTGCACGTGCTGAATGCGCCAGATTTATCACTCAAGGAAAAGTCTCGGATCATCTATTACGATGGCGAGGCAGCCTTTGCGCTCATGCGGCTATATGGCCAAACCCGCAACCCTCAGTGGCTGGCGTGTGTCGTCAAAGCCTTTGACTATTTTATCGACAACGGTCATGAGCAGGCCCACGATCACTGGCTGGCCTACTGTACCAACGAGCTGGTGATGTACCGCCCCGAGCGCCGCTATTTTGAATTTGCGGTACGCAACGTAGCAGGTTACATCGACTTCATTCGCGACCGGATCACCACTTTCCCGACATTGCTGGAACTCTCCATGGCGTTCCACAAGACACTGCTCACGCTGGAGCAGATGCCGGAGCTTGCCGATGTGCTCGATGGCCTGGACATCGATGCGTTCTATCACGCGCTGCATAGCCGCGCGAACTACTTGCAGAATGGATTCTTCTGGCCGGAAGTGGCCATGTTCTTCAAGGCACCGCATACCGTTCAAGATGCCTTTTTCATCCGTCATCATGGCTTCCGCGTGCGCATCGACGATGTCGAGCACTATCTCTCTGGCTTGGTGGCTTATCAGCAATTGCTTGGCCATGGTCGGCAGGCGAGTTTCAGGGTGGGCGAGGGCAAGCTGGAGGCCGAACCACTGGCATCGATGACCAAGGGGCGCTGGCATGTGATGCCGCCAATGGGCTGGCAGGCCACAGGGCTATGTTGCAAACAATCGTTTTTCGAGCCAGGTCATCTCGTGGTGGCGAGAGGCAGGGCTGATAAAGGCTTTTTTACGGAAGCCGCCATAAAAGTGCTGGTGGAGCAGGGGGCCTCGGCCATCATATGTGAACAAGGCGAGGTTTACCAAGCGCTTGGGGTGCCCATTCTGCAGGTAGAGGATGTCAGGGCCGCGGTGCTCGCCATTGGGCAACATCAGCGCCGCCAGTTTCGTGGGCGAGTGGTCGGAGTCACGGGAAGCGCGGGCAAGACCACCGTGGTAGCGATGTTGGCACACGCTTTGGATGACGGCCCCGTGGGGCAGAGTCGAGGGAGTGCCAACTTGCCCATCGGGGTGGCCTGGAATCTGGCGTCCATGCCGCAAACGGCAAACTATTGGGCCGTCGAGATGGCCATTGGCTCCATGGCGGTCAATACAGCGCTGGCGCGGCCTGACCTTGCCATCATCACCAACATTGCCGCGTCGCATCTTGTCTATCACCACTCTCTCGATGAAATTGCTCGAAAGAAAGCGCGCATCTTCAGGAGCATGGCGCCCGGTGGAGTGGCGATTCTCTATCGCGACAGTGCCCATTTCGCGTACCTTGCAGGGCAAGCACGACATTACCGCTTGACGGTGATCAGTTTTGGAGAGCATGAGGAAGCGGATGTTCGACTGCTGGAATATCAGGGGCAGGTCGGACAAGTCTGTATCGATGGCAATGCATATACCGTCGAGCTGGCCGCGGCAGGGCGCCATATGATGTTGAATGCCCTCGCCATATTGGCCGTCGCCCAGCATGACCGGCTGCCTTTGTCGAAGGTCATCGAGCGGTTGCGCACTTTTCAGGCAGTCCCGGGCCGAGGTGCCGTCACTCCTCTGCACTACCAGGGGATGCACATCACTCTGCATGATGAAGCCTACAATGCCAACCCGCTTTCCATGCGTATGGCGCTGGAAGCCTTTGCTGCCTTGCCGGTCAAGGGGGAAAGTAAGCTGTTGATCATGGGCGACATGCTGGAGCTGGGCGAGGAGGCAGAAGTGCTGCACCGTGAGTTGTCGCCGTTGATTGCCGCCTTGGCCACACGGCGTGTGCTGCTATGTGGCCCGCTGAGCCAAACGCTGTTGGCGACGTTGGGCGGTGAAGAAGAGGGCGTTTATCACTACTCGGAGGTCAAGGCGCTCAAGGCGGACCTCGTGAAGCACCTGCAGCCAGGTGATCATGTGCTTGTCAAAGCGTCCCATGGCGTGGGGCTTTCCTCGCTGTTTGCACCGTCGAACCATGGGTAGGCAGGCCGTGTGGACGACCCAGCGCCGCTGGTTGACGTTCGCCGCCTTGCTGGTGAGTGCTGTTCCCGCCCTGGCACAGCCTTCTCAGGAAGCGGGTGTTTGTCATACGCTGACACGCGAACCTGCCTTGTCGATAGTGGAAGCGGTGCAGATGCCAGATGTGTCGGGTGCGGTGACCCATTTTGCCGTACAGGCGCCCGAGCCGCCGGTCTCCAGGGATACTCTCAGGCAGGATGATATCGCCACTCAACTAGCGGCTGCCCACGCGCTATTCCAGGAGGTGCTGGGCCTGACGCCACCCCTACAGATGCCACGTTATCGATATGCCGAGGCGATGGTGGTGATTCTGCGAGACGATCAGGTGCGCGGCGGACAAGCCTATGACGAAGTGGTGCGTAACCCTGCCATGCCAGGGTGCCATATTCGCATGGCGCTGGGAGGTCGCGTGGACGCCTCTGGCAATCTGACGCCTGCCCACGAGCTTTTTCATCTCTACCAAAACGCCCATATGATGTTCAAACAGGGGTGGTTACACGAAGGCTTGGCGCGCTGGTCGGAGTCGCTGTTGAGTGGCGACGTGCAGCCCGGCCCACCTTTACCCACGGATAGCCTTGCATTGGAAAGGGTCATGCAGTCCAGCTATGGTGCGGTGAGTTTTTGGCAGCGGCTATTCTATTTGCTCGACCCTCAAGGCAGTATTTCCTTGCCCAGGTCACTGATATCGCTGCGCTACCAAGATGGTAGCCACGTCGTTGAGCTTGAACGCCTGTACGGCAGCCGTTTCGTGGCGCCCCTGTTCGACGCGCTCCACCAGGCCAGTATCGCTTTGGCTCAACAGCAGCAGTGGCCCCTCTATGGGTGGGCCGAAGCCGAACAGCGCAGTACACACTACAACGACGTTATCCTGGCCGCCTTACGACACGCGATATCGACCTATACATTGCAGCCAGACCAGCCGGATGAGCTGCGAGCGTTCATGCAACTGATCGATGCCAGGTTGGAGTAATGTACCTCATGTTCGCGAATGCAGAGCAGGTGGCTCATCGTCAGCATCTGCGTGCCTTGATGGGCGCACTCTTGCAGGAAGTGATTTATCCGTTTCGCTGGCGAGTGCTCGTCATTATCGTCATGCAGATAGCGGCACAAGCGCTGCTGCTGGCCAGCTTGTTATTGCCCTGGCAACTGTTGCAGGTATTGATGACCGGTCAAAGCCGCTTGACCAATGGGCTACCGGCGCGGTTTGGCGATAATGACAAGATCGCCATGCTGTTGGCATTGGCTGTCCTCTGCTTTTGTGCCTTCGCTCTGCTTCAGTGGCTGATCAAGCGCTGCATCTCACGCTTCTTCGACACCTTACTGAAAACGCTCAACAAGACGCGCCTGGTGGCCAATCATCGCGCCTTGGGTAGGCGCGTGCTGACCATCGTGCTGGGAGCGCTATCCTCGGCCTGCATTGCGCTGCTGTTTTGCCTGGTCATTGGGTCATTACACCTTGTGCTGGGATTGCTGGCGGCGGCCTGTGTGGCGACCCTGGTGGGCATCGTGGTGCGGCATTATCGTTTCGAAAAAGTGCCCCAGATTCAGGAAAAGCTGCAAAGCAACGTGTTGACGGTGATCAATGTCAGCTTTGCGCTGGGGTTCGGCATCCTGGTCATCGATTATATTTATGGCTCGGTGCGCCCCCTGTTCACGCTGTTCATCCTGCTGATTGCCCTGCGTCAAATGATGGCTGCCAGCGTCAATGGCATCGTCAACGTGCTAGGGATCATCAAGCATTTTAAGCACATCAACATGCTGCTGCTGCCCCGTCCACGGCAAGTATTCATAGAGGAGGCCACCGATTTCCTCCAACGCTTCGAAGCAGCAAGGTTAGCTCAATGGTTGCCCGGCTGGCTTGCCGAACGTCATCATGGCGTCTTCGAGATCGTCGAATGCCGCCTGCTTCATGGGCGTACCGTTTCCCACGTGCTGCTACGTGCTCAACACGGCAGCGCGCCACCCGCTTACTGGCTGTTGAAATGCTACGTGCCCGCTCGGGAGAACGAGGCGCATCATGAAGTGGCATTGCTCGAAGAGCATCATATGACAGCCTGCGCAGTACAGCCCGAAGTGCCCAGGCTGCTCGAGCATGGTGGCTTGCTCTGGTGCCGTTACGTGGTGCTGAACGTCGGGAGCCAGCGCCCACAGTGGCTAAATTCCGAAGAGCGCAAACCCTGGATGGCCCCACTTCGCAAGGCGCTGCTGCAACTACCGGTCTCTCAGGGGCTCGTGATGCAATATCGAGCCACCTTCGCTTCGCTGCCTGAGCGCATGAGGAGCATCGACACCGCCTGGTTTGATTACCTTACCCATGAAGACAGGGAAGCCTTTCAGGTAGCGCGTTTCAAAGAGTGCTGGCCACATATCATTGCCTTGGTCGAGAAGGTGCCTCAATGCCTGACCATCCATAATCCCGCCAGCGCGCGCCTGGCCTTGGTAGATAATAAGCAGTTGCTGCTGTTGGATTGGCATGGGTGGGCTCATGACACGCTGGGAAGCTACTGGCCTCTCTCGGCCAAGCTGGCGTCAGAGGTGCAAACGCTGCTGGCAGCCCAATGGCCAATGCTGTGCGCCTGCCCCAGGTGGGCGGAGTTACAGACCCCTGACGTGGCGGCACATCATGTTGCTCTTGCTGCCCGTGCCCATGAGTTTTGCCACCGTTGCCGAGCCAGTAACGATGCGGGTGCGCTCAACATGTTGCCAGGTATTCTGAAAGCGCAAGAGGCTCTTCTCACAGCGACGGGACACGACGTTTCGTACGCCGCCAAATAAGCCCGATTCATCCTTTTTTCTTATTGGCCACCGGTACAATAGGCAGCCCCGTTCGCTACCACTATCTTGTTTAAAATGCCGCTAATAGGCATCGCTACGTTCGTGGCGACTAGCATCGGCAACCCCTTAATCGAGCAGTGGGTGGAGAACAAGACATGGCAACGGCAACGGTTATCTCGATTTCAGGTCAAGCATGGGCGCGTGACGAAGACGGCAACCTGCGTGAACTGCGTATTGGCGACGTCATCCAGGAAGGTGAAACCCTCGTCACCTCCGCCGATGGTCGTGTAGAGCTGGATTTTGCCGATGGTACCGGCGCCAATGTGGTCGAGGGTGGCCAGGAAGTGGCCGTCACCCCTGAACTGGATGTCGATGCCATTGTCGCCACGGACGCCAGCGCTCTGGACGATGATTTGGAAGCCCTGCTTGCCGCCCTCGAAGATGAAGACGGTGACCTCCTCGATATCCTGGATGCCACAGCGGCCGGTGCTGGCGCAGGTGGCGGCGGCGGTGGCGGCAGCAGCTTCGTGCGCGTTGCCCGTATTGCCGAAGAAACCGACCCACAAAGCTTCAGCACCGAAGGCGGACTGGAAGGCGCCGAATTCGTAGAATTTGATGGTGGCGCCGCCGCTACCGCTGCTGCTGATGACACAGATGCCGATGCAGATGCGGATGCGGACGCCGATGCGGACGCCGATGCCGATGCCGATGCCGATGCCGACGCTGATGCCGATGCAGACGCTGATGCGGATGCCGACGCCGACGCCGATGCAGACGCTGATGCTGATGCTGATGCGGATGCCGACGCTGATGCCGATGCCGATGCCGATGCCGATGCCGACGCGGACGCCGATGCAGACGCTGATGCGGACGCTGACGCCGACGCCGACGCCGACGCCGATGCTGATGCCGATGCCGATGCAGATGGTGATGCAGACGCCGATGCGGACGCCGATGCCGACGCCGATGCAGATGCGGACGCTGATGCGGATGCAGACGCTGATGCTGATGCAGATGCGGACGCCGATGCGGATGCAGACGCAGACGCAGACGCGGATGCCGATGCCGATGCCGATGCAGATGCCGACGCAGATGCAGATGCAGATGCCGATGCCGATGCAGATGCCGACGCCGACGCCGATGCAGACGCTGATGCGGATGCCGATGCCGATGCCGATGCCGATGCCGATGCGGATGCGGATGCAGATGCAGATGCAGATGCAGATGCAGATGCGGACGCCGACGCGGATGCCGATGCCGATGCCGATGCCGATGCGGATGCCGACGCAGACGCCGATGCGGATGCTGACGCGGACGCCGATGCAGACGCAGATGCTGATGCTGATGCCGACGCAGATGCTGACTCAGACGCCGATGCAGACGCCGACGCCGACGCTGATGCAGACGCAGACGCAGACGCAGACGCAGACGCAGACGCAGACGCGGATGCAGATGCAGATGCCGACGCAGATGCGGATGCAGATGCCGATGCAGACGCTGATGCCGACGCCGACGCCGACGCCGACGCCGACGCCGATGCCGACGCAGACGCAGACGCAGACGCAGACGCCGATGCTGACGCCGATGCAGATGCAGATGCGGATGCGGATGCCGACGCAGACGCAGACGCTGATGCCGATGCCGATGCCGATGCCGATGCCGATGCCGATGCCGATGCTGACGCAGACGCTGATGCCGACGCTGACGCCGATGCCGACGCCGACGCTGATGCAGATGCAGATGCCGACGCGGATGCTGACGCCGACGCAGATGCGGATGCAGACGCCGACGCTGATGCCGATGCCGACGCAGACGCAGACGCAGACGCAGACGCAGACGCAGACGCGGATGCTGACGCCGACGCCGACGCCGATGCAGATGCTGACGCTGACGCCGATGCGGACGCCGACGCAGATGCCGACGCAGATGCCGACGCGGATGCAGATGCGGATGCCGATGCCGACGCGGATGCAGACGCCGACGCTGATGCCGACGCAGACGCAGACGCAGACGCAGACGCAGACGCAGACGCAGACGCAGACGCTGATGCCGATGCCGATTTGGAAGCCACCATCACCATCGACACCCTGGCGGGTGACGACGTGATCAACGGTGCCGAAGCGGCCGAGGGCAACCTCATCACCGTTACCGGCACCGTGGGCGGCGACGCCAAGGCCGGTGACACCGTCACCCTGACCGTGGGCGGCCAGGAATTTACCGGTCTGGTGGGCGAAGACCTCACCTACGCCATCGACGTGCCCGGATCGCTGCTGGCCGACAACGACAGCATCAGCGCCACCGTGAGCGGCGAAGATGCGGCGGGCAACCCCTACAGCGCCGACGCCGAGCGTGACTACACCGTCAACCTGGACGCAGAAGCCACCATCACCATCGACACCCTGGCGGGTGACGACGTGATCAACGGTGTCGAAGCGGCCGAGGGCAACCTCATCACCGTTACCGGCACCGTGGGCGGCGACGCCAAGGCCGGTGACACCGTCACCCTGACCGTGGGCGGCCAAGAATTTACCGGTCTGGTGGGCGAAGACCTCACCTACGCCATCGACGTGCCCGGATCGCTGCTGGCCGACAACGACAGCATCAGCGCCACCGTGAGCGGCGAAGATGCGGCGGGCAACCCCTACAGCGCCGACGCCGAGCGTGACTACACCGTCAACCTGGACGCAGAAGCCACCATCACCATCGACACCCTGGCGGGTGACGACGTGATCAACGGCGCCGAAGCGGCCGAGGGCAACCTCATCACCGTTACCGGCACCGTGGGCGGCGACGCCAAGGCCGGTGACACCGTCACCCTGACCGTGGGCGGCCAAGAATTTACCGGTCTGGTGGGCGAAGACCTCACCTACGCCATCGACGTGCCCGGATCGCTGCTGGCCGACAACGACAGCATCAGCGCCACCGTGAGCGGCGAAGATGCGGCGGGTAACCCCTACAGCGCCGACGCCGAGCGTGACTACACCGTCAACCTGGACGCCACCGCCACCATCACCATCGACACCCTGGCGGGTGACGACGTGATCAACGGCGCCGAAGCGGCTGAGGGCAACCTCATCACCGTTACCGGCACCGTGGGCGGCGACGCCAAGGCTGGTGACACCGTCACCCTGACCGTGGGCGGCCAAGAATTTACCGGTCTGGTGGGCGAAGACCTCACCTACGCCATCGACGTGCCCGGATCGCTGCTGGCCGACAACGACAGCATCAGCGCCACCGTGAGCGGCGAAGATGCGGCGGGCAACCCCTACAGCGCCGACGCCGAGCGTGACTACACCGTCAACCTGGACGCAGAAGCCACCATCACCATCGACACCCTGGCGGGTGACGACGTGATCAACGGTGTCGAAGCGGCCGAGGGCAACCTCATCACCGTTACCGGCACCGTGGGCGGCGACGCCAAGGCTGGTGACACCGTCACCCTGACCGTGGGCGGCCAAGAATTTACCGGTCTGGTGGGCGAAGACCTCACCTACGCCATCGACGTGCCCGGATCGCTGCTGGCCGACAACGACAGCATCAGCGCCACCGTGAGCGGCGAAGATGCGGCGGGTAACCCCTACAGCGCCGACGCCGAGCGTGACTACACCGTCAACCTGGACGCCACCGCCACCATCACCATCGACACCCTGGCAGGTGACGACGTGATCAACGGTGCCGAAGCGGCCGAGGGCAACCTCATCACCGTCACCGGCACCGTGGGCGGCGACGCCAAGGCCGGTGACACCGTCACCCTGACCGTGGGCGGCCAAGAATTTACCGGTCTGGTGGGCGAAGACCTCACCTACGCCATCGACGTGCCCGGATCGCTGCTGGCCGACAACGACAGCATCAGCGCCACCGTGAGCGGCGAAGATGCGGCGGGCAACCCCTACAGCGCCGACGCCGAGCGTGACTACACCGTCAACCTGGACGCAGAAGCCACCATCACCATCGACACCCTGGCGGGTGACGACGTGATCAACGGCGCCGAAGCGGCCGAGGGCAACCTCATCACCGTTACCGGCACCGTGGGCGGCGACGCCAAGGCCGGTGACACCGTCACCCTGACCGTGGGCGGCCAAGAATTTACCGGTCTGGTGGGCGAAGACCTCACCTACGCCATCGACGTGCCCGGATCGCTGCTGGCCGACAACGACAGCATCAGCGCCACCGTGAGCGGCGAAGATGCGGCGGGTAACCCCTACAGCGCCGACGCCGAGCGTGACTACACCGTCAACCTGGACGCCACCGCCACCATCACCATCGACACCCTGGCGGGTGACGACGTGATCAACGGCGCCGAAGCGGCTGAGGGCAACCTCATCACCGTTACCGGCACCGTGGGCGGCGACGCCAAGGCTGGTGACACCGTCACCCTGACCGTGGGCGGCCAAGAATTTACCGGTCTGGTGGGCGAAGACCTCACCTACGCCATCGACGTGCCCGGATCGCTGCTGGCCGACAACGACAGCATCAGCGCCACCGTGAGCGGCGAAGATGCGGCGGGTAACCCCTACAGCGCCGACGCCGAGCGTGACTACACCGTCAACCTGGACGCCACCGCCACCATCACCATCGACACCCTGGCAGGTGACGACGTGATCAACGGTGCCGAAGCGGCCGAGGGCAACCTCATCACCGTCACCGGCACCGTGGGCGGCGACGCCAAGGCCGGTGACACCGTCACCCTGACCGTGGGCGGCCAAGAATTTACCGGTCTGGTGGGCGAAGACCTCACCTACGCCATCGACGTGCCCGGATCGCTGCTGGCCGACAACGACAGCATCAGCGCCACCGTGAGCGGCGAAGATGCGGCGGGCAACCCCTACAGCGCCGACGCCGAGCGTGACTACACCGTCAACCTGGACGCAGAAGCCACCATCACCATCGACACCCTGGCGGGTGACGACGTGATCAACGGCGCCGAAGCGGCTGAGGGCAACCTCATCACCGTTACCGGCACCGTGGGCGGCGACGCCAAGGCTGGTGACACCGTCACCCTGACCGTGGGCGGCCAAGAATTTACCGGTCTGGTGGGCGAAGACCTCACCTACGCCATCGACGTGCCCGGATCGCTGCTGGCCGACAACGACAGCATCAGCGCCACCGTGAGCGGCGAAGATGCGGCGGGCAACCCCTACAGCGCCGACGCCGAGCGTGACTACACCGTCAACCTGGACGCAGAAGCCACCATCACCATCGACACCCTGGCGGGTGACGACGTGATCAACGGTGTCGAAGCGGCCGAGGGCAACCTCATCACCGTTACCGGCACCGTGGGCGGCGACGCCAAGGCTGGTGACACCGTCACCCTGACCGTGGGCGGCCAAGAATTTACCGGTCTGGTGGGCGAAGACCTCACCTACGCCATCGACGTGCCCGGATCGCTGCTGGCCGACAACGACAGCATCAGCGCCACCGTGAGCGGCGAAGATGCGGCGGGTAACCCCTACAGCGCCGACGCCGAGCGTGACTACACCGTCAACCTGGACGCCACCGCCACCATCACCATCGACACCCTGGCAGGTGACGACGTGATCAACGGTGCCGAAGCGGCCGAGGGCAACCTCATCACCGTCACCGGCACCGTGGGCGGCGACGCCAAGGCCGGTGACACCGTCACCCTGACCGTGGGCGGCCAAGAATTTACCGGTCTGGTGACCGCCGATGCCAACGGCAACCTGGTCTACGCCATCGACGTGCCCGGATCGCTGCTGGCGGCCAACGACAGCATCAGCGCCTATGTGAGCGGCGAAGATGCGGCCGGCAACCCCTACAGCGCTGAGACCGACAAGTCCTATGACGTGAACCTGGGCGCAGAAGCCACCATCACCATCGACACCCTGGCGGGTGACGACGTGATCAACGGCGCCGAAGCGGCCGAGGGCAACCTCATCACCGTCACCGGCACCGTGGGCGGCGACGCCAAGGCCGGTGACACCGTCACCCTGACCGTGGGCGGCCAAGAATTTACCGGTCTGGTGGGCGAAGACCTCACCTACGCCATCGACGTCCCCGGATCGCTGCTGGCCGACAACGACAGCATCAGCGCCTCTGTGAGCGGCGAAGATGCGGCGGGCAACCCCTACAGCGCCGACGCCGAGCGTGACTACACCGTCAACCTGGACGCCACTGCCACCATCACCATCGACACCCTGGCGGGTGACGACGTGATCAACGGTGCCGAAGCGGCCGAAGGCAACCTCATCACCGTTACCGGCACCGTGGGCGGCGACGCCAAGGCCGGCGACACCGTCACCCTGACCGTGGGCGGCCAGGAATTTACCGGCCTGGTGGGCGAAGACCTCACCTACGCCATCGACGTCCCTGGATCGCTGCTGGCCGACAACGACAGCATCAGCGCCTCCGTGAGCGGCGAAGACGCGGCGGGCAACCCCTACAGCGCCGACGCCGAGCGTGACTACACCGTCAACCTGGACGCAGAAGCCACCATCACCATCGACACCCTGGCGGGTGACGACGTGATCAACGGCGCCGAAGCGGCCGAGGGCAACCTCATCACCGTTACCGGCACCGTGGGCGGCGACGCCAAGGCCGGTGACACCGTCACCCTGACCGTGGGCGGCCAAGAATTTACCGGCCTGGTGGGCGAAGACCTCACCTACGCCATCGAGGTGCCCGGATCGCTGCTGGCCGACAACGACAGCATCAGCGCCTCTGTGAGCGGCGAAGATGCGGCGGGCAACCCCTACAGCGCCGACGCCGAGCGTGACTACACCGTCAACCTGGACGCCACTGCCACCATCACCATCGACACCCTGGCGGGTGACGACGTGATCAACGGCGCCGAAGCGGCCGAGGGCAACCTCATCACCGTTACCGGCACCGTGGGCGGCGACGCCAAGGCTGGCGACACCGTCACCCTGACCGTGGGTGGCCAGACCTTCACCGGCCTGGTGGGTGAAGACCTCACCTACGCCATCGACGTGCCCGGATCGCTGCTGGCCGACAACGACAGCATCAGCGCCTCTGTGAGCGGCGAAGATGCGGCGGGCAACCCCTACAGCGCCGACGCCGAGCGTGACTACACCGTCAACCTGGACGCCACTGCCACCATCACCATCGACACCCTGGCGGGTGACGACGTGATCAACGGCGCCGAAGCGGCCGAGGGCAACCTCATCACCGTTACCGGCACCGTGGGCGGCGACGCCAAGGCTGGCGACACCGTCACCCTGACCGTGGGTGGCCAGACCTTCACCGGCCTGGTGGGCGACGACCTCACCTACGCCATCGACGTGCCCGGATCGCTGCTGGCCGACAACGACAGCATCAGCGCCTCTGTGAGCGGCGAAGATGCGGCAGGCAACGCCTACCGCGCCGAGACCGACCGCGGCTACGGCGTGAATACCGAGGCCGAAGCCACCATCACCATCGACACCATCGCCGGTGACGACGTGATCAACGGCGAAGAAGCGACCCAGACCATCACCATCACCGGCACCGTGGGCGGCGACGCCCGCGAAGGTGACACCGTCACCCTGACCGTGGGTGGCCAGGAGTTCACCGGCACCGTAGGTGCCGACCTGACCTACGCCATCGACGTACCGGGCTCACTGCTGGCTGAGAACGACACCATCAGTGCCGAAGTGACCGGTAGCGACGACGCAGGCAACGCCTACCGCGCCGAGACCGACCGCGGCTACGGCGTGAATACCGAGGCCGAAGCCACCATCACCATCGACACCATCGCCGGTGACGACGTGATCAACGGCGAAGAAGCGACCCAGACCATCACCATCACCGGCACCGTGGGCGGCGACGCCCGCGAAGGTGACACCGTCACCCTGACCGTGGGTGGCCAGGAGTTCACCGGCACCGTAGGTGCCGACCTGACCTACGCCATCGACGTACCGGGCTCACTGCTGGCTGAGAACGACACCATCAGTGCCGAAGTGACCGGTAGCGACGACGCAGGCAACGCCTACCGCGCCGAGACCGACCGCGGCTACGGCGTGAATACCGAGGCCGAAGCCACCATCACCATCGACACCATCGCCGGTGACGACGTGATCAACGGCGAAGAAGCGACCCAGACCATCACCATCACCGGCACCGTGGGCGGCGACGCCCGCGAAGGTGACACCGTCACCCTGACCGTGGGCGGCCAGGAGTTCACCGGCACCGTAGGTGCCGACCTGACCTACGCCATCGACGTACCGGGCTCACTGCTGGCTGAGAACGACACCATCAGTGCCGAAGTGACCGGTAGCGACGACGCAGGCAACGCCTACCGCGCCGAGACCGACCGCGGCTACGGCGTGAATACCGAGGCCGAAGCCACCATCACCATCGACACCATCGCCGGTGACGACGTGATCAACGGCGAAGAAGCGACCCAGACCATCACCATCACCGGCACCGTGGGCGGCGACGCCCGCGAAGGTGACACCGTCACCCTGACCGTGGGCGGCCAGGAGTTCACCGGCACCGTAGGTGCCGACCTGACCTACGCCATCGACGTACCGGGCTCACTGCTGGCTGAGAACGACACCATCAGTGCCGAAGTGACCGGTAGCGACGACGCAGGCAACGCCTACCGCGCCGAGACCGACCGCGGCTACGGCGTGAATACCGAGGCCGAAGCCACCATCACCATCGACACCATCGCCGGTGACGACGTGATCAACGGCGAAGAAGCGACCCAGACCATCACCATCACCGGCACCGTGGGCGGCGACGCCCGCGAAGGTGACACCGTCACCCTGACCGTGGGCGGCCAGGAGTTCACCGGCACCGTAGGTGCCGACCTGACCTACGCCATCGACGTACCGGGCTCACTGCTGGCTGAGAACGACACCATCAGTGCCGAAGTGACCGGTAGCGACGACGCAGGCAACGCCTACCGCGCCGAGACCGACCGCGGCTACGGCGTGAATACCGAGGCCGAAGCCACCATCACCATCGACACCATCGCCGGTGACGACGTGATCAACGGCGAAGAAGCGACCCAGACCATCACCATCACCGGCACCGTGGGCGGCGACGCCCGCGAAGGTGACACCGTCACCCTGACCGTGGGCGGCCAGGAGTTCACCGGCACCGTAGGTGCCGACCTGACCTACGCCATCGACGTACCGGGCTCACTGCTGGCTGAGAACGACACCATCAGTGCCGAAGTGACCGGTAGCGACGACGCAGGCAACGCCTACCGCGCCGAGACCGACCGCGGCTACGGCGTGAATACCGAGGCCGAAGCCACCATCACCATCGACACCATCGCCGGTGACGACGTGATCAACGGCGAAGAAGCGACCCAGACCATCACCATCACCGGCACCGTGGGCGGCGACGCCCGCGAAGGTGACACCGTCACCCTGACCGTGGGTGGCCAGGAGTTCACCGGCACCGTAGGTGCCGACCTGACCTACGCCATCGACGTACCGGGCTCACTGCTGGCTGAGAACGACACCATCAGTGCCGAAGTGACCGGTAGCGACGACGCAGGCAACGCCTACCGCGCCGAGACCGACCGCGGCTACGGCGTGAATACCGAGGCCGAAGCCACCATCACCATCGACACCATCGCCGGTGACGACGTGATCAACGGCGAAGAAGCGACCCAGACCATCACCATCACCGGCACCGTGGGCGGCGACGCCCGCGAAGGTGACACCGTCACCCTGACCGTGGGCGGCCAGGAGTTCACCGGCACCGTAGGTGCCGACCTGACCTACGCCATCGACGTACCGGGCTCACTGCTGGCTGAGAACGACACCATCAGTGCCGAAGTGACCGGTAGCGACGACGCAGGCAACGCCTACCGCGCCGAGACCGACCGCGGCTACGGCGTGAATACCGAGGCCGAAGCCACCATCACCATCGACACCATCGCCGGTGACGACGTGATCAACGGCGAAGAAGCGACCCAGACCATCACCATCACCGGCACCGTGGGCGGCGACGCCCGCGAAGGTGACACTGTCACCCTGACCGTGGGCGGCCAGGAGTTCACCGGCACCGTAGGTGCCGACCTGACCTACGCCATCGACGTACCGGGCTCACTGCTGGCTGAGAACGACACCATCAGTGCCGAAGTGACCGGTAGCGACGACGCAGGCAACGCCTACCGCGCCGAGACCGACCGCGGCTACGGCGTGAATACCGAGGCCGAAGCCACCATCACCATCGACACCATCGCCGGTGACGACGTGATCAACGGCGAAGAAGCGACCCAGACCATCACCATCACCGGCACCGTGGGCGGCGACGCCCGCGAAGGTGACACCGTCACCCTGACCGTGGGTGGCCAGGAGTTCACCGGCACCGTAGGTGCCGACCTGACCTACGCCATCGACGTACCGGGCTCACTGCTGGCTGAGAACGACACCATCAGTGCCGAAGTGACCGGTAGCGACGACGCAGGCAACGCCTACCGCGCCGAGACCGACCGCGGCTACGGCGTGAATACCGAGGCCGAAGCCACCATCACCATCGACACCATCGCCGGTGACGACGTGATCAACGGCGAAGAAGCGACCCAGACCATCACCATCACCGGCACCGTGGGCGGCGACGCCCGCGAAGGTGACACCGTCACCCTGACCGTGGGCGGCCAGGAGTTCACCGGCACCGTAGGTGCCGACCTGACCTACGCCATCGACGTACCGGGCTCACTGCTGGCTGAGAACGACACCATCAGTGCCGAAGTGACCGGTAGCGACGACGCAGGCAACGCCTACCGCGCCGAGACCGACCGCGGCTACGGCGTGAATACCGAGGCCGAAGCCACCATCACCATCGACACCATCGCCGGTGACGACGTGATCAACGGCGAAGAAGCGACCCAGACCATCACCATCACCGGCACCGTGGGCGGCGACGCCCGCGAAGGTGACACCGTCACCCTGACCGTGGGCGGCCAGGAGTTCACCGGCACCGTAGGTGCCGACCTGACCTACGCCATCGACGTACCGGGCTCACTGCTGGCTGAGAACGACACCATCAGTGCCGAAGTGACCGGTAGCGACGACGCAGGCAACGCCTACCGCGCCGAGACCGACCGCGGCTACGGCGTGAATACCGAGGCCGAAGCCACCATCACCATCGACACCATCGCCGGTGACGACGTGATCAACGGCGAAGAAGCGACCCAGACCATCACCATCACCGGCACCGTGGGCGGCGACGCCCGCGAAGGTGACACCGTCACCCTGACCGTGGGTGGCCAGGAGTTCACCGGCACCGTAGGTGCCGACCTGACCTACGCCATCGACGTACCGGGCTCACTGCTGGCTGAGAACGACACCATCAGTGCCGAAGTGACCGGTAGCGACGACGCAGGCAACCCCTACAGTGCCGAGGCTGACCGCGGCTACGGAATCGACCTCGCTCCTAGTGCTGAGGGTGGCCAGATCGTCGGTAAAGAAGACACTGCACTGGCGATTAAGTGGGATGACTTTAATATTTCAGATGATGATTCTGCTGATGAAGAGCTAGGTGTCACTATTACTCGGCTGCCTGAAGCGGGCACGCTGCAATTTAAAGACGCCGATGGGAACTGGCAGAGTGTTAGTGAAAACAGCCACTTCACCAAAGCACAAATCGATTCAGGGATGTTGCGCTTCTTGCCAGCTGAGAACGAGTCAGGCTTTGACGGTTATGAGGGTGAAGGAGTCGGTAACCAGCAGGCTGACTATGCCCACCTCTCTTTCCGCCCGACCGATGCTCGCAACGAGGGCGAAGAAGCAACACTACAAATTGATATCAAACCCATTGCGGACGCACCGGAAATCTCCATGGTGGTAACACCTGGTGAAAAGCAGGGCGACGTAGGTAGTGAAATTATCAAAGTAAACGGTGGTAGTGGGGTTGCTGGTGGCTTTGATGTTCAAAATGGCCAGATTGTTAAGATAGGCGATGGCGTTCGTGTGTGGTTAACGGAAGGGGATAGTGCCCCTGAAATTGCCAATCCCGGCACTTCGAATGCTGGCGTTGTACAGTACTATGGCCAGGGTAATGCCAATGGTAGTGGCGATTACGCCGATATTTTTGTAGTACATTCGGGCAGCGGCTACTCGCAGGACGGAAACTGGAGAAGTTTGGATTCCGTTTCCGGGAATAGAACCCAAGCAACGAGCGGAGCGAAACAAGACTATATCTTTGTCTCCCAAGAAGAAGGGTATGATTACGGGGTTACTTGGAGTACGAATAATAATTCAGAGACTAAGGTCAATACATTAGACGGTGTTCGAGTCTCTTACTCTTCTGGTGCCCAGCAGGGATACTTGATTGGCCAGATGAGCAACAACCTCGAAGGCGTTATTTACGCAGATGGCACTACCTACACTGCCTCAAGTGACCGTACCAGCGTTGAAATCACAACAGGCGATGTATACCAACAGTACACAGTTGAGCTATCAGCTGCGCTCACTGATACGGATGGTAGTGAAATATTATCTGGCATTAAGCTTAGTGGTATACCCGCTGGCTCAACGGTTGAATTAGCAAATGCGCCACAAGGTGTAGAGCTTGTTCAAAATAACGGTGGTTGGTTAATTAGCAACCCGGATCAGGCCGATCTCAATGACATCGTATTGTCTGTGACTGTGCCTGTGGACGCTGGAGAGTTCCATCTAGAGGCTAGCGTTACATCGAAAGAGATTATTCGCGACGCGGATGGTAATCCGGTTTATGAGGACGGCCAGCTAGTTATCGTTGATAGTGCAACCAGCACTGTTACTAACGCAGTTGAACAATACAACATCATCGTCGGCTCGCCCGGTGGCGACACGATAGCTGGCACCAGTGCAAATGACATTATCATTGGTGATGTTGCAGGTCTTCAGTTAGTGCCAGGTGAAAACTACAACCTAGCGTTCATGGTAGATACATCGGGCAGTATGTCGACTGCCGATATTGCCCATGCTAAGGCATCGCTGACCGAAGTGTTTAATACACTCCAACAGAGTGTGGGCGAGGATAATGCCGGCACCGTTAACATCTTCTTGGTAGAGTTTGATACACAGGCTGGAAAAAATGTCAGTGTCAATTTGTCGGATCCGCAGGCACTGTCAAAACTTCAGTCGGTGTTAAATGAGTTTCAGCGTGGTGGGGGTACTAACTACGAAGACGTATTTAAAACCACGGCCAACTGGTTCTATTCAGACGCTGTACAAGCCAATCCTGGTACTAACCAGACCTACTTTATTACCGATGGTTTGCCGACGTATTATCAAGCCAATGAGAGGGAGACGGTGGTTGTAGGCTCCAGAGGAAGTAATCGTTGGAACTTGACTATCGATGACATTGACTATGTACCTGGCCAGTCATATTCGATGAATATTGATGGCCAAGTCAGAGAAGTTATTGATTCAAATGGCAATGTCCAACAGTGGACTCATAGCTCTGGATGTGGTGGAGGAAGTTGGAGTAGCAGTGTTATAGGACAGGTAAGAGCAGAGGGAGATGGTACATACGAAATTTCTGTACTTGATGGTAATGGCAGAAATACCACACAAACGGTGGTCCAAAATTCACAGGAATCATTTGAACTGTTAGATGCTGTATCGTCGGTTAATGCTATTGGCGTGGGCAACGAACTGAATGAAAGTAATCTGCGGGCATACGACTCTGACGGTATTGTTCAGTCAAATATCGATCCTGAGCAACTCGCGGATGCCATCCTTGGAGAGAATGTTCAACTGCCGTCTGGTGACGATACAGTTTTCGGAGGTGATGGAAATGATATCCTATTTGGAGATCAGGTTACCTTTGCAGGTATTAATAGTAATGGGTTGCCTGCCCTTAAAGCGTACGTTGCTGGTCAACTAGGTATTACGGATCCTAATCAGGTGTCTGCTGAGCAGATTCATACGTACATTACTGAAAACCATTCAGAGTTCAATAATCCTGCCGGAGGAGGAGGTAATGATATTCTGATCGGTGGTGATGGTGATGACATTCTGTTTGGGCAAGGAGGCAATGATACGCTGATAGGTGGTACTGGTAATGACATCATGTATGGCGGTAGTGGCGCCAATACCTTTGTATGGGAGTCGGGCGATGAAGGTTCAGAGCAGAGACCTGCTGTGGATCAGGTTATGGACTTCAATTTAGGGCAGTTTGGTGTCGACTCAGCAGCAGATCGTTTGGATATAGCGGATCTATTGCAAGGTGAAAATGCGGAAAATCTGGACCAATATATTAAAGCTGAACAACAGGGTGCAGATACCGTGCTGCACATTAAGTCTGATGGGGGGTTGGCATCAGATGGGAGCAATGCAGATCAACAGATTGTGTTGAAAGGTGTTCAGATGCCAGAGGGTGGAAGCTCATCTGATTTCATACAGAGCATGCTAGACGACGGTCAGTTGAGAATAGATCAATAATTTTTACGATTGAGTAGACTGAGCCCCACTTTGTAGTGGGGCTCTTTTTAACGCATAAGTAGGTGGAAGTGATATGTACTTTGATCAGATACAGTTACTACGCTGGATGAAAAACGATAAGTCTGCTGTTGAATATGTTGAATTAGTTTGTGACATAGCCCATAAATGGGACGATCTAATAGATAAAGACAAGCTGCTAGATGATAATAGTATTAATAAATTATTCTTTGATATTTTGATAAGGCTTCCAAGAAATAGTTTTTATCGGAAGAATTTCGATCACCTTAACTCTGTGTTAATGAATGCTATTTCAAATTGGCAGATTGCGACCCAGATGGAAAGAGAGGGAGGTGGCTACGAAACGAGTATAGCGTTTATTTTGCGCTCATCCTATGTAGACCTCATAACACAGGCTGCTCTGCTTTGTGGTGGTAATCAATGGGCTTGCACAGTTGGAGCAGAAGCGCGAGCGATCACTCACAGTGAGACTTATGAAGGCTATCTCAAAAATCTAGCTCTCGAAAAAAAAGCTAGGTCATCTCAGAATTAACCTATTACGCTAAGTGTAATAACTGTTAGCCTTACAAATGGATAAAGACAATGCTCTATATCAAGCGTAATGAAGAGGGAGAGATCGTGATGCTCAGCAAAGAACCATCGCCAGAGTGTAATGATACTGTTGAGGGAGACTCGCCAGAAGTATTGGCCTTTCTTGCCGGACAAGTAGGTGGGGCTTCGCAGTTTATCGCTTCTGATTTGGCTTTCGTACGCGTAGTTGAGGATCTGCTGGAAGTTCTACTGGCAAAGGGCGTGCTGAGCTTTACCGATTTGCCCGCTGCCGCCCAGAGCAAGGTGATGGAGCGTAAGTCGCTTCGCGCCAAGAATGATGTGAACCTATTGGGGGATGAAGATACGCTAATCTAGTCAGGGCGTGTTTCAAACACGCCCTGACATCCATTGTGAGGATTAGTCGACTCTGACAGCTGGCCCTGTCACGCCATCTACACCGGTGCGGAACAGGCTTTCCAGCTCCTCCGGGGCGGCCACGCCCTCGGCGATCACCTGAATGCCGAGTGAGTGGCACAGGGTGGCCATGCCGCGCACGATGGTCTGTTGCTCGTGGGAGGTATCGATACCCCGCACCAGGCTGCTGTCCAGCTTCAAGTAGCTTAGCCCTACGTCGTGCAGGTCGGCCAGTTTGGTGAATTCAGCACCCACGTGCTCGATGCCGAACTGGCAGCCCAGCGGGCGCAGAGCGCTGCATAGCCCGCGCAGGCTACCAATGGCGTGTGGCGTTAGCGTAGCGGGCACCTCGAAGCAAAGCTTGCGTGCCTGGGCAGGCTGCTTCTCCAGTAGCTGTCTCAGCTCATTGACGAACTCGGCATTGGTAATTGAGGCAATCGACAGGTTGATCCCAAACGATTGCTCACCATGGGTCGTGAGCTTATCCAGCGCTTTTTTGACGACAGCGATATCCAGCGCGGGTTCGAGAGAAAACCGCGCGACCCAGGGAATGAAGAGCCCCGCACTTTGCCATTCGTTGGCCAACTTGAGGCGGGCAGGGCATTCGTAGTGCAACACCTGCTGCTCGGCATCCATGACCGGGAAGTAGGCAAGCTTTGGCCCCTGGGCAATGGCGTCGGTCAGGGCCGTGCGCCACTGGGTATGATTGCCGAACAGAGAGCCCTGTTCACGCTGCCTTACTACTGTGTGGGTGGCGCTGCTGGCACTTTCCGCCTCTGCCAGGGCGTCGTCCAGCGTCGCCAGCAGCGGGCCACGTTCATCATGCGGGTGGTAGGCTAACACGGCGGTGGCCAGGCCCGGTGTGGCGCTATTGTGGGGCGACGTTACCTGTACCAGCGCCTCTTCCAGGCGAGGCAGTAGCGCGTGAGGCTTCTCCTCCATGGGTAGTATCAGCAGGAAGTCGCTGCCGTTGAGGCGGCCCACCAGGGGCTCTTCCGAGGAGCTGTCCAGGGCGGCCAGCTGCTGGGTTAGCTGCTTGAGCAGGGTATCGGTGGCCTGGTGGCCCAGCTGCTCGTTCAACTGCTCCAGGGCGCGCACGCGCACCATGACCAGCAGCCCCGTGGCACGGGCGTCTTCACTCTCCAGCAGAGCGCCCAGCTTGCCCAGCATCACGTCACGGTTCAGGGCGCCGGTCACACGGTCGTGCTGCAAGTGGCGGCGCAGTTCGTCCAGCTTTTGCCCTTCGTGGCTGAGCATCTGGCGCACGTTGGCCGACAGCACGTTCATGGCCTGAGCGACTTCACGCAGCTCCAGCGTGCGGGGCTCCTTGATGGTGGTGAAGCGGCGCGCACTGATGTCTTTGGCCTGGGCCACTACCCGCACCAGCGGGTGTTTGATGCCTCGTACCATCACCGTGGCCAGGGTCAGGCTGATCGCCCCCGCCAGCAGGAACCACCCCGCCAGCTCCAGCATGCTGCGCCATAGCGAGGCGTAGGCAAAACTGTGCTGGCTCTCCAGCTCCAGCGTGCCAAACTGTCGCCAGCCATCCTGAATGGTGGCGGTGCCCACGGGCACATCGAACTGCACCAGGCTACGAAACCAGCCGGGCACGTCACCGCTGTACTCACCGGCGCGGCGTTCCACCAGCACGTCGCCTTCGGCATCGCGCAGCACGATCGAGCGGTAATAGCCGGTATCGAACTGGGCCGCAATCAGTAGTTCAAGAATCACCAGCTCCTTGTCCAGCTGGCTCATGGAAAGCGCCAGTGCCGTGGCGTTGTCCTCGTTCTTGATGCGTACTTCCTGCTCGATGTAGGCGCGGCTGCTGTTGATGCTGATGGCCAGGCTGCCGACGAACGACAGCAGTAACAGCACGATAATGGCCAGCCAAAGCTGTTTGATCAGCGACATGGTGCCTGTTCCTCTTAGATGAATCCTTGTGATTGCATGCGCTCGATGACGCTGCGCCAGCGAGATAGCCGCGCCAGTGGGTCGGCACGAGACTCGGAGCCTCCGCCTGCCCATAAACCACTGCTATTGAAACTGAAGACGGGGTCCAGGTCGTTACGCTGGGAGGCGGGCGTGATGGAAGGCATCAAGTTATCCAGCACCAGCGGTTCGGCATTAGGCGTCGAATAGTAGCCCAGTACCATGTGTGCCTGGGTAATCTGACTGCGCCCGATACGTGCACGGACATAAATCATGCGCAGACGATCACCTGGCACCCCGAGCTGCTTTAACGTGATGTATTTGGCAATCGAATAATCTTCACAGTCACCCTGACCCTTGCCCATGGCCTCCAGAGGCGTGGCCCAGAAATCTTCCTGGCCCCACGCCTGGATATCATCCACCCAGCGAATGCGCCGGTTGAAGAAGTCATTCACGTCGCGCAGTTGCGTTTGGATATCCTGGCCCTGCAGGCGGTCGAGCAGGCTGAACCACTCTTCCAGCACGTTCATTCCGCTTTGGCCATAAAGCCGCTGCATGGATTGACGCAATTGCTGAGGGTTGAAGGCGGCCGCAGGAGAGGGCTGAAACCCCAGCCCAAGACCCAGCAACAAGGCACCTGTGACGGTCAAGAACCGCCGACGTGTCAGGCAATGAGGAGGAGGGGAGGAGTGCAGGGACATGGACGCCATGAGCGTTGAGCAAATAGAGCTTAAGATTACTCGCTGGCATGCAAAAGCGCTATCCCTGCTGGTCACAAAGTATCAACGTTTTGTTACTGGGCTGCCTGATAGGTGGCTTCCAACATGGGCTCCAGTTCGGGCCAAACGTTGTCGAGAATGATAGGCTGTGCGTCTGCCGTGGGGTGGATGCCATCGCTTTGCATCAACTGGGTATTGAGCGCCACATCTTCCAGCAGGAAAGGCACCAGTGAAAGCGAGTACTCATCCGCCAGTGAGTGGAACACGCCGGTAAAGGCATCGCGATATGCTTGCCCGTAGTTGGGAGGAATATCGATGCCCAGCAGCAGCACCTCGGCGTCGGCCTGCTGGCTCTGTTCGATCATGCTGGCCAGATTGGCGCGCATCTGGGCCGGAGGCAGGCCCCGCAGACCATCGTTGCCACCCAGCTCCAGCAGAACGATATCCGGCTGACGCTGTCGGAGAATGTCGGCGAATCGTTGCGCACCGCCAGAGGTGGTTTCACCGCTGATGCTGGCATTGACCACTTGGGCCTCGCCCTCCAGGCGCTCGGCGAGCAGCGCCACCCAGCCTTGCTCTTCCTCGATACCATAGGCAGCGCTCAAGCTATCGCCCATCACCAGCAGCGTGGGCAATGCGCGAGTATCCGAGGACGTGTCGTCGTCATCGGCGTACAAGGGGAGCACGCTCAAACAGGTCACCAGGGTGACGGCCGTCAGCATGAAGGCTCTTGAAAGTGCTGTTGGTGAGAAAGCCGTGTTTGCGAGTGTCGTGTGCATCGCCTGTCGTACAGGTACCATTCGTTGTCGAACCGTTATTAAAGGGAATCCACGCTTCATGTCCTACTCCTCTGACCCTACTTCCAAAGTGCCCAGCGATGCTGCCAATGCGCATGCGCCCACCACCGACACGCCAACGTCAGGTAAGGTTCCCCCCGTCATTGCGCCCAACGTCGTGCTGCATGCCCATCAGTTGGCAAAACGCGTGGCCAGTGGCGAGCGTTCGCTGACCATACTGGACCACCTCGACCTCAGCGTGGCCGCCGGTGAAAGCGTTGCCATTCTAGGCAAGAGCGGGGCAGGCAAGTCAACCTTGCTGGGGCTGCTGGCGGGGCTGGACACGCCAAGTGATGGTGAGCTGACGCTGTTTGGTCACCCGCTGAGCCAGCTGGATGAGGATGGGCGTGCCGCGCTCAGGGCCGGACGAGTAGGTTTCGTGTTTCAAAACTTCCAGCTGCTGCCCACGCTCAGCGCCTTCGAAAACGTGCTGCTGCCGCTGGAGTTGTCGCCCCGGGCAGGGGAAACCGCCGCCGCCCAGCAGTGGCTGGAGCGTGTGGGGCTAGGGGAGCGCACCGCGCATCTGCCCAAGCAGCTCTCTGGGGGCGAGCAGCAGCGCGTGGCGATTGCCCGTGCCTTCGTCACCGACCCGGAGCTGGTGTTCGCCGACGAACCCACCGGCAACCTCGACCCGGATACCGGCGCACAAATCATCGACCTGCTGTTCACGCTGAACCAGCAGGCGGGCACCACGCTGATTCTGGTGACTCACGACCACGCGTTGGCGCGCCGTTGCGACCGCTGCCTGCGGCTCACCAATGGCCAATTGACGCCTTTCGTTCCCGCCCCGGCCACCAGCGAGGAAGGCAATGAGTGACATCAACTGGCGGCTGGCCGCCCGTAGTTTAAAACGTGACTTGCGCGCGTCAGATGTCCGGGCGCTGTTCGTGGCCTTGATGTTGGCGGTGGCGGCATCCACTATGATCGCCTTCTTCCTGGACCGTCTGGAGCGTGGTCTGGAGCGCCAGGCCAGCCAGATATTGGGCGGCGACCTGGTGCTGGAACAGCGCGAGCCCTTCGATGAGAGCCTGCGTGCCGAACTCGAAGCGGCGGGCTTTATCCTGAGCGACCAGGTAGACCTGGTGTCGATGATTAGCCGCGGTGAGCGCTTTCAACCGGCCAGCCTCAAGGCCGTCGATGATATCTACCCGCACTATGGCGTCAACCTGGTTGATCTGGGCAACGGAGTCGAACGCCTGGCCTCCGGGCCTGGCGCCGGTGAGGCCTGGGCCGACCCGCGTCTGGCGGAGCTGATCGAGATTCAGATAGGCGATCAGGTACAGGTAGGCCAAACCGAGCTGACCATCACCGGCATCATCGAGCGTGAAGCCGACCAGTCCGCAGGGTTTGGCAACTTCAACCCCCGGCTGATGCTCAATACCGCCGACCTTGACGCCACCGGGCTGGTGCAGCCTGGCTCCCGGGTCGAGTTCGAACTGCTGGCCGCCGGGCCACCCGCTGCCTTGGAACAAGTCCAAGGCTTGCTGACACAGCTGCGCCGAAATGGCGTTGACGTTCGTGACGTGCGTGTCGACCGGCCGCAGTTGGGCAATGCACTGCAGCGCGCGGAGAGCTACCTGGGGCTGGCAGGGCT
Source organism: Halomonas sp. NyZ770 (assembly GCF_020616575.1). NCBI lineage: Bacteria > Pseudomonadati > Pseudomonadota > Gammaproteobacteria > Oceanospirillales > Halomonadaceae > Halomonas > Halomonas sp. NyZ770. Next base: position 1,228,491 of record NZ_CP085143.1, read on the forward strand.
GGCGGCCGTGCTGTTGGCCGGGGTCGCAGTGGCCATGTCGACTCGTCGCTATGTCGAGCGCCATCTGGACACCGCCGCGCTGCTGCGCTGCTTCGGCGCTAGCCAGCAACAGCTAGTCATGCTGTTCAGTCTGCAGCTGGTGTGCCTGGCCTTGATGGCATCACTATTGGGCGCGGCCCTTGGGCTGGTAGGCCAGGCGCTGCTGCTGTGGTTGTTGAGCAGCTTCCTGCCCATGACGCTGCCTGCCCCCGGCATCATGCCGCTATGGCTGGGCATTTTTACCGCGCTGGCGGTGCTGGTGGGCTTTGCCGGCCCCACCTTGCTGCGCATCAAGCAGGTGAGCGCGCTGAAAGTGCTGCGTCGTGAGCTGGACCCGTTGCCGCCTGCCGCCTGGCTGGTGGTGGGCGTGGCCAGCCTGGTGTTTGGTGGCCTGCTGTGGCTCTACTCGGGCAGCTTCTCGCTGGCTCTGGCGCTGCTGCTGGGCGGTTCGCTATTGCTGGCACTGTTGTGGGGCGTCAGTGCCTTGCTGCTGAACGGCTTGTTGAAGGCAGTGCAGCGCCTCTCCGGTGCCAGTGAATGGGGCCAGGCCCTGCGTTTGGGAGGGCGGCAGTTGGCCCGCCGCAAGCAAGCCGGGCTAGGGCAACTGCTGGCCTTTTCGGTGACGTTTTTCGCCATGGCCATGATCGTGCTGGTACGTGGTGATCTGCTGACCACCTGGCAAGACCAGCTGCCGGACAACACACCCAACTACTTTGCCATCAATATCCAGCCCAGCGAACGCGAGGCCTTCGAGCAGGCCGTGGCCCCGCGCGTCGAGACCCAAAGCACGCTCTACCCCATGGTGCGCGGGCGCATCAGTGCCATCAACGGGCAAGCCCCTCGGGACGCCGTGCCACCCGATGCCCGGGGCGACAACTCCTTGCGCCGCGAGCTGAACCTCACCTGGCAAGCCACGCTGCCGGAAGGCAATCGCGTGGTGGCCGGGCAATGGTTTCGCACCTCCAGCGAGCCCCAGGGCTGGATGAGTGAAGTCGAAGCCACTGCCTCGGCGGTGGCCAGCACCGTGCCCATTTCGGTGGAAGAGGGGCTGGCAGCCCGCCTGGGGCTAGGCGTGGGCGATGAAATGACTTTCACCGTGGGGGGCGATACCATCACCACCCGTATCGACAGTTTGCGCAGCCTGAACTGGGATAGCTTCAACCCCAACTTCTTCGTGATCTTTCCGCCGGGCGTACTGGAGTCCTTTGGGCATAGCTTCATCACCGCCTTCCACTTGCCAGACGCGGAGCAGAGCCTGGTTCGCCAACTGGTCAGCGACTTCCCTGGCGTCTCGTTGCTCAACGTCGATGCCATCCTGGGCCAGGTACGTGACGTGCTCACCCAGGTAACGCGGGCTGTCGAACTGGTGCTGGCCCTGGTGCTGTTGGCAGGGGTGAGCGTGTTGTACGCCGCCCTCACGGCCAGCCGACCGGTACGCGCCCATGAAAGCGGCCTGCTGCGGGTGTTCGGGGCGGGTAATCGCATGATCTCCCGCGTGCAAGGAGCCGAGTACGCCCTGCTGGGCTTTGCCAGCGGGCTGCTGGGCGCCGTGCTGGCCGAGCTGGTCACCGCTGCGCTCTACCTCTACTGGCTCGACCTCACCCCGCGCCTGCATTGGGGCCTATGGCTAGTGCTGCCCCTGGGCGGCGCGCTGCTGATCGGCATCATTGGTCATCTGCTCTCTTACCAACTGCGCCGCCAAGCCCCCGCCGCCAGCCTGGGGCTGTTGGGAGAAGCGTAGGCAATGAAGGAGTGGCTGCCCCGGCAGCCACTCAAGCCCACTTGAGCGAGGCCCATCCATTGGCTTATAGCCAGAGCAGCCACCCAAACTATCCTGTGGGAGGCCAATTTCATTGGGCGACTGCTTGGGCAGGCACCCATATCAAGCCAGGTGCTGGAATCATCGCGAGCTAAAGCTCCCTCCCACAATAGGCTTCCAGCCACAAGAAGCTCCCAGCCACAGCAGGTCTTCTTAACCTCTGGGAGGTCAACTCATTGGCTATAGCCTGAGCAGCCACCCAAGCTATCCTGTGGGAGGCCAATTTATTGGGCGATTGCCTGGGCAGGCACCTAGGCTATCCTGTGGGAGGCCAATTTATTGGGCGACTGCTTGGGCAGTCACCCAAGCTAACCTGTGGGAGGCCAATTTATTGGGCGACTGCCTGGGCAGGCACCCGTGCTTGAATCATCGCGAGCTAAAGCTCCCTCCCACAAGAAGCTCCCAGCCACAGCAGGGCTTCTTAACCTCTGGGAGGTCAACTCATTGGCTATAGCCTGAACAGCCACCCAAGCTATCCTGTGGGAGGCCAATTTCATTGGGCGACTGTCTGGGCAGGCACCCGTGCTTGAATCGTCGCGAGCTAAAGCTCCCTCCCACAAGAAGCTTCCAGCCACAAGAAGCTCCCAGCTTCACCTGCGCTTTCTGTCATCGCTCAATCGATTAACGAAAATATGCTAGTTTAAATAAAGTTAATCACATAAAGGGAGAGTGGCCACATGAATAGAAGTTATCAGCTGAGACGTGGCAGGCTCTCCATCCCCAACAGTTATTATCTGGTGACCATCACCACTCAGCGTCGGCAACCTGTCTTTTCCACTTTTTCCCAGGCCCGTCACGCGGCTCGACACTTTTATCATCCACGTGTGTCAGTTCTTGCCACTACCTACGCCTATGTCGTCATGCCAGACCACATTCATTGGCTTTTTCAATTAAATGAACAGCTATCGGAGGCCGTAAGACGCTACAAGACCTATGTGTCTTTGGATATTGGACAGAGCGTTTGGCAGGACGGCTTTCATGATCGAATGATTAGAGATGAAACTGCCCTAAAAGCAGCGGCCAGATACATTGTCGCCAATCCATTGCGTGCCAACCTGGTCGACGATATCAAAGCCTATAGCTACTGGAATGCTATATGGCTGTAACTGGGTAGCGCAGCCACCCAAACTAACTTGTAGGAGGCCAATGCATGGGCTTATAGCCTGAGCAGCCAACCAAGCTATCCTGTGGGAGGCCAATTTATTGGGCGACTGCCTGCGCAGGCACCCAAGCTATCCTGTGGGAGGCCAATTTATTGGGCGACTGCCTGGGCAGGCACCCAAGCTATCCTGTGGGAGGCCAATTTCATTGGGCGACTGCTTGGGCAGGCACCCGTGCTGGAATCGTCGCGAGCTGAAGCTCCCTCCCACAAGAAGCTCCCAGGCACCCAAGCTATCCTGTGGGAGGCCACTTTATTGGGCAACTGCATGAGCCGGTGCATTCTTCGCTTTTCACAAAGCAGGCTTCGTGTATGCTACGCGCCTCTTCATTGGAGTTCGCGGCATGTGGTCGTTCAACGTCTCTCATTTCTTACCTGTGCTTCCTCGTTTTCAACAGGGCATGCCGATCCTGGCAGGGCTTGTTGTCACCCTGTTGAGCGCTGGTGATGCCCATGCATCCGTGGCGCGGCTGGAGGCTGACCTGCAGGCCCAGTGGGGCCGTGGCGAGCAGCTCATCGAAATCGGCGAACTCCGTGAACAGGAGCATCGCGTGATCGCCGAGCATATCGTGATCCGGCAGGCGCAAGGCGATGTGGTGACCATCGAGGCCTACCACGTGCAGGGCGATTACGACCAACCCGAGAGCGTCTCGATTCACGGTATTCGCGTTATCGAGCCTGACGTCAGTGACCCGGTCTTGACGCTGACCGAGCTGGCCCTCGATCGACCAGGAGCGGCCGTCCCCGACTTCACCAACTTCACGACCTCAGATGCACCGCTTCACGGCTTGCGTTTGCAGGAGCTTTCGCTGTGGCTGGACGGCACCTTGGCCAAGCAGTGGACGGAAGAGTGGGGCAACGACGCGGCGCTGACGGGCTACCTCACCTTGCAAGCGTTGGTGCTGGAAGAGATGAGCGACGCCGCCCTTGGGCGCTTTGAGCTTCAGGGGTTGAAGGCCGAATTCAATGATCTGGCGTCGGGCTTTAGCGCTTCGCTGGGGCTGGATGAGCTGAGTATACGTGGGCTGGAAGGGCTCGATCGCCCAGGAGAGGAGCAGCTGGCGTGGGCCGAAGTGAACGGCTTCAGCCTGACCGGTGACCGCTGGAGCGTGCTGCTGGAGCGTGCCTGGGCCAGCGGCAACCTCTATGTCAGCGATATGGGCTTTCAAGGGGCCGCGCTGGATATGGGGGCGTTGATTGGCCTGGCGCCACCGCAAGAGCGCCTGGATCTACAGGCCGTGAATAACGTGCTGACCGGTGGCAGCGGGCGCCTGAATGCCGCAGGGCGTAGCGTCTCCGAGTGGCATGAGGATACCCAACCGCCGCAGCTGAAGGCGGAAGGTTTTTTACAGCTCAGCGAGGCGGGGGAGGTGAGCTATCAGATGGCGCTTCCCGTAACGCTACCTGGGCGTGCCACCATCGAACAGGCCATGCAACACCCAGCCCTGTTCGAAACGGCCAGGCTTCACGGCGGTAATGTCACCCTGGCCTACAAGGATGCTGGCCTGCTGCCGCGCCTCGCCACCGAACTCGCCACCCAGGAGGGGATCAGCACCTCGCAAATGGTGGCGCAAGGCTGGGCTCAGGCTCGCCAGTTCGAAAGGCTGGCAGGCCCGCAGGTCGCCAAGCTGATGGTAGCTCTGGTCGATATCATGGGGGGGTACGCCCAATCCTTGACCACGCACATCGCGCTGCCGGACCCCTTTACCCTCGAACAATTCATGATGGACCCGCTGGGCAGCAGTCAGCGCCTACGCGTCACTTTCGAATTGAAATAGCGCGGTTGTCCAGTTGGTCAGCCTGTAAAGGCTACCGCCAACATGAAACATGCTCATGTAACACCTGATACGGATGCGATGAAAGTCGCGTCCGAGTGGGTTATCATGGCTCCCTCGCTTCTCCATGATGACCGTTTCGTTACGAGGTTCCCGCCGATGTTCAGCCGCGACATGACAATTGCCGGATTCGATGATGTGCTGTTTGATGCCATGCAGAAAGAAGTGGCACGCCAGGAAGCCCACATCGAGCTGATTGCTTCCGAAAACTACGCCAGCCCGCGGGTACTGGAAGCACAAGGCAGCCAGCTGACCAATAAATACGCTGAAGGCTACCCCGGCAAGCGCTACTACGGCGGCTGTGAGTTTGTCGATATCGCCGAGAACCTGGCCATCGATTACGCCAAGGAGCTGTTTGGCGCCACCTACGTCAACGTGCAGCCGCACTCCGGCTCTCAGGCAAACAGTGCCGTATTCCAGGCGCTGGTCAGCCCCGGCGATACCATCCTCGGCATGAGCCTGGACGCAGGCGGACACCTGACCCACGGTGCCAAGCCCAACTTCTCTGGCAAGCACTACAACGCCATCCAGTACGGTCTCGATGAGCAGGGCCTGATCGATTACGCTCAGGTGGCTCAGCTGGCTCGTGAGCACCAGCCAAAAATGATCATTGCGGGCTTCTCGGCCTACTCCCAGATTGTCGATTGGGCCAAATTCCGCGAAATCGCCGACGAAGTAGGGGCTTACCTGCTGGTCGATATGGCCCACGTGTCGGGTCTGGTGGCGGCCGGTGTCTACCCCAGCCCGCTGCCCCACGCCCACGTGGTCACCTCCACCACCCACAAGACCCTGCGTGGCCCCCGTAGCGGCGTGATCCTCTCGGCGGAAAACAACCCCGAGATCGAGAAAAAGCTCCAGTCTGCCGTGTTCCCCGGCGGCCAGGGCGGCCCGCTGATGCACGTCATTGCGGCCAAGGCGATCTGCTTCAAGGAAGCCATGGCGCCCGAGTTCAAGACCTACCAGCAGCAGGTCGTCAAGAACGCACAGGCCATGGCAACCGTGTTCATCGAGCGTGGCTACGACATCGTCTCGGGCGGTACCGAAGACCACCTGTTCCTGCTTTCTCTGATCAAGCAGGGCGTGACCGGCAAGGATGCGGATGCTGCCCTGGGCCGCGCCCACATCACCGTCAACAAGAACGCCGTGCCCAACGACCCGCAAAGCCCATTCGTCACCTCCGGCCTGCGTATCGGCACCCCGGCAGTGACCACCCGCGGTTTCGGTGAGCAAGAGTGTACCCAACTGGCAGGCTGGATCTGCGATATCCTCGATGTGCTGGCCAAGGGTGAAGACACCAGCGGCATCGAAGCCCAGGTGTTGGATAAAGTGGCAGAGGTGTGTGGCCGCTTCCCGGTTTACAAGTAAGCGCTTCTGTCTTCAGTAAGTAAAAACGCTAGCCTTGGGCTAGCGTTTTTTTTGGTAGGTCGCGTTTCCCAGGTCAATCGGCAGAGCGGTCCTGAGCATCACGTGCAGGCTCTGGTCTCACGACGCTGACGGTGCGCTGCTCCTTGGTCCATTTTCCCGCTGTTTTGTCGATATACTGAAAATGCTCGTTGGTGAAGCTGCCCTGGTTACAGGCATGCCGATAGGAGACAGTGGGCACGGCTTGTTGATCGAGTAGTTCGATGAACACCCCCGGCCCGGTCAGCTCGAAGACGTTGGTCAGGGAGCTGTCCTGAATGTTGTGCTGCACTCGTTCGATCAGCTTCAACAGGTTCGGATTGCCGGGGCGGCTGGCAATGAAATAGTTGCTGAGCTCACCACGGCGGGTGGTGATATACAGCTCCTCATGCTTGCCTAACGTGTTGGCCAAGGGCCAGATCGCGTGGGCATCGATATCCAGATATACGCCACCGTGTTGGTAGAGCACCAGCAGCCTCCAGAAATCGGCCTGGGCGGCACCGATTTGTAGGCGGTCATATTGCTGATTGATCTCTGGAGAGTAGTGAGCGGCAATGAACGCTTTTCTGGCCTCGGTAATCATGAACCGATATTCGAAGCGCGGGGCCATCAAGCGATTGAACAGGTAGTTCAAGTAAACAGGGAGCGTGACCTTATTGGTGAAGTTGGTTTGCCAGATGATCCTGGGGATGGGCGTTGGCTCTTTGGGCTTCAGCCAGGGGGCCGCTTGTTCCGGTAGCGTAAAGCGTTTTTTGGGGAACAGGGCATGAAAGCCATAGCTCAACAGCTTGGTGATGTTGGCCGCTAGCTTGATGACTCTGCTGGTCGCCACGATATGCGGCTTGCGAGGTTTCGGTTGAGACGGCATCGGTTCTCTTTGCTCATTTCAATGAAAAGCCTGGGGAGTAAGCTCCTCAGGCTTTTCGACAATATTGAATGTTGCGGGGACGTTTACCCGATCATCACCAGCCGCCCTGGCCTTCCAGCAGGCTGCGGATGTTGTTATCGAGGGGGAGTCGGAAGTCTGCACTGCCCAGCACCATGGCATCACCCGCACGCACTACCCGTGCGCTCACATACAAGGAGTCCTGACCTTGGGCATAGGTTCCCATGAGAATGGAGCGAGCATTGTGCTGAGCGCTCAGGCGTTGCACTTGTCTGGAGAGAATCAATTCCCCCACATTCTCTTCGATGAACATGCTATCGCGCATCTTGACTTCCCGCACCTGCATGCCTTGCTGAGCGAGAGCCGAAGCCATGATCTCCGAGCCTATACGCCCAAACGTGGAGGACTGGCTCAAGTTGTCGATGCTGACAAAAGTCGCGGCAATCATGGGGCTATAGCGTGTAAGGTCGGGGTTGCTTGCCATCATTTGCTGAGCAGCTTGATGGGCAAGCTCGGAAAGGTCCGGTTTGGGCGCTTCCTGCTGGTTGTTATTGCCCAGGGAGGCGCAGCCGGCCAGCACCAACAGCGCAAGGCTCGCAGCAGCCATGTGAATCGAGCGTCGATAAGAAGCAGATAGCACCGTCATAAGAGTCAACAGCATAAGTTTACCAGGTGTCGGTGATGGAAATGACCGGCGTTGTGGGGGCCTGTGGCACTCTATGGGGTGCATACTGGCGCCGATCACCGGCATTAATGTAATAGATATTGGACGACGAGTAGAGGATTTGATCCTGTTCCACGATCTGTGTGGTGATGATGATCTCTTCGTTGCTGGTGGGCGTCCAACTGCCGCCGATGGAGTCGGCGAGGATACCCGCCGGGATCAGCGCCAGTGCTGGTTCACTCCAGTGTCGAATGGGGAAGCTGGCAACGGCAATACCGCTTGCCAGCGCTGTGTAAGCACCAAAAGGCGGACGCGTGTAGCCTCGGTCACGATGTTGAACGACTTCCACATCGATCTGGACCGTAGCGCCGTTGGCGCGGGGCTGAGTGGTCACGCTGCCGCCGCGTGACACCAGCTCGCTGGTCAACAGGGTTCTGAAACCACGCTCGAACTCTCCACCACTGTAATAGCTGCCGTACTGCGCATGCTCGGGTGCCAGCACGTGCAGGTCCCGAAATCGCACGCGCTCGCTGGCCAGAATGCCCGCGGCTTCGTGGCGGGCAAGAACTTCCCAATGCTGGGCGGCCTGCATGCGCTGCTGCTCACTGTAAGGGTAGGTGGTAGCAATCGGCGTTTGTGATGTGTTGGCGTAAAAACAGCCGCTTAGCATCAAGCTAACCGCGCCAAGCCCGAGTGGGGCGAGATAGCGGCGAGTGAGAGACAGCAAAGGACGAATGCGCACCGGGTAGTTCCTTATCGCTAGTAAACGGCTTTTTGACAGGGCTTTTTGATAGACTAGTTTGCCATGCTCATAGTAAATCGGCCACGAGGTTTAAAACTTGAATGAGTAACCCCCATGCTTGAGGACCACCGTAGCGGCCCCCGTCACGACTCGCTGTTGTCATCATACCCTGAAGACGATAGCAATAATGGCTGGATGATCAGTTACATCGACATCATGACGCTACTGGTGGCGCTGTTCGTGATCATCATTGCGGCGGCCGGGGTGACCGGCCCCCGTTGGAGCCCTGAAGCAGATGACACCGACGTCAGCGAAAGCAGTGTGCCTGCTCTTGAAGTGCCGCTGCCCGCATTGTTGGATGAACGACGCCAAAAGCGCAACATCGCTTACCTGAATGAGCCCGGAACGCTCAGCCCGATGGCCATCAGCGCGGCCTTGGGGGTGGCGGGCCTGCCTTCGCCCGTCATGCCTGTCCTTCCGCTGACTGAAGTGCCTCCCTTGCTGGCACGCGCATCCATCGAAAGCGACACATCGCCCGTCGCGCCGCTGCTGGAGCGCTACTTGCCTACCTTGCCAACGCCGCTGCTCGTCGATGAGACGCAGCGCCTGGGCCAGCCGCTGGCCAGTTACATGGTACTGCTGACCGACCGGCCGCCTGTCAACGTGCAACAGATCGACGATGAGGCCATCAGCAGCGCTTTGGCGCTGGACGAGCAGCTGCCCGAACGCGTCGAAACATCGCTTTATTTGCCCAATCTGGAAGGCGTCGAGGTCTCCAGGGTAGCGGAAGGCATCAGCCTGCGGGTGCAGGATCAGCTACTGTTTCCCTCTGCCGCGGCGGGGTTGTCGGAAGGCGGTACATCGCTGGTGGGCAGCCTGCTGGAAACCATCCAGCGCTATGACGGCGAAGTATGGGTCGAAGGGCACTCGGACAGTCAGCCGATCAATACCCCTGAGTTCTCGTCCAACTGGGCGCTTTCCAGCGCACGGGCCATTGCCATCGTTGAAGCACTGGAGGCCGCTGGGGTCGAGCCAGAGCGGCTGCGCGCCGTCGGGTTTGCCGATACCCGCCCGCTGGAGGATAACAGCAGCGCCGAAGGGCGCGCCCGCAACCGCCGTGTCGAAGTGGTGATTCACGTGGAGTAGGCACTCACGCGCTGGCTTGGGACTGCTTTGCTTTTGCTGAACAAAAAAAGCCCGCCAGGGGGGTGGCGGGCATCAAAGGGCTTGGCTCACTGCAGCCCACTGACATCAGGTGAGGGGGTGTACGAGACAGTCAGTGGGTACAATTCGAGTATAGCTATTTTGAAATGTTTGCCAAGGGTTTGTGCAAATTTTTTGTTTTTTTATGCTCGGTGTTTTGATTAGATAAGAATTGTACAATAATTCAGCACTATTTCCCCCGACCTCCCTGCCTCTTTCTCATGCTCTATTTTGGTGCGTCATGGGTTGCCCTATTTTGGTGCTTGCTCTGACACCGCTTCGATAGTGCTTTAATATTTTGATTTTATTTAATTAAAACATCTTGGCGTGCATTTTGCTTTGGTGGTTGTCTACCTTGGGTATTGATCTCAAAAGATGGCTACGTTGGGCTTTTGGGTGACCTGATTTCAGTTTGCAGAAGGTGCTGCCATGACCGAGTTCGCTAGTCCTGAACTACTTGATCCCGCGTTACAGCCGCGTTTGGTGGTCACGGATCTCGACGGTTCCTTGCTGGACCACCATAGCTATGACTTTTCGCCTGCCGCTCCTTGGCTTGCTCGTCTCAAGCAGCTGGGTGTCCCGGTGATTCCCGTGACCAGCAAAACCCGGGCAGAACTACTGCCACTGCGTGAAGCCCTGGGGCTGACGGCGACGCCCTTCATTGCCGAAAACGGTGCCGTGATTGGTCTGCCGCCAGGCTGGTGCCATGCCAGTCTTGATCGGCCAGGCAGCGGGCCAGACGGCGTGGTCATCAAGCACACGGGGGTCGATATCCGCTTTATCCGTGCGCGGTTGGCCATCTGGAAGCAGCGCCTCAACCTGCGGTTTACGCCCATGGGAGAGATGGAGGTGGCGGAAGTCATCGCCAGAACCGGCTTGGACGAGCCTCGGGCCAAGGCGGCCAAACGGCGTGAGGGCAGCGAGCCGCTGATCTGGGAAGACGACGAGCGTGCCCTGGAGACCCTGCGCGAGGCGCTGGAGGGCGATGGTTTGACCATGACCCAGGGCGGGCGTTTTTGGCACGTCATGGCGCAGGCATCAGGCAAGGGGAGTGCGGTGACCTGGTTGATCCAGCGCTTTGCGGCGCTGCGCGGGCGCCAGCCGCTGGCGTTGGGGCTCGGCGATGGCCCCAACGACGTTTCCATGCTGGAAGCCGTGGACCAGGCCGTGGTGATCAAGGGCTGCCATGACTTGATGGTGGCACCGCACAACCGGGCGTTGTATCGCACCCAGGCAACCGGGCCAGCCGGATGGGCCGAGGGGGTGGCTCACTGGTGGGGGCGAGACGACCGCCGATTAGCGGCGGAATCCCACCAGCAAGCGGCCACGGCTTAACCCAACGAGGAAGTGCCCATGAGTGATTTTCATCAGAATGGCGTCATCACCGATTTTCATAACCTGACCCGTCGCCCCGTGGAAGAGCTCGAGCGGGAGCTGTGCCAATTTGCCAAGCGCCGCCCCATGGGGCTGATTCTACCGTCGCTGTTTTCCGAGCTGGAAGGGCCTGCACTCTCGGCCATTGTGGACGAGCTGGCCAAAGTGCCGTATCTCAACGAAATCGTGATTGGACTGGACCGGGCCGATCGCGAACAATTTCTTTATGCCCGCGAGTTTTTCTCACGCCTGCCGCAGCACACCCGCATTCTATGGAACGATGGGCCCCGGCTGCGTGAGCTGGATGCCGAGCTCGAACACCACGGGCTGGGAGCGTTGGAACCTGGCAAGGGGCGCAACGTGTGGTATTGCGCGGGCTATGTGCTGGCCTCCGGGCGCTCGACCGTGGTTGGGCTACACGACTGCGACATTCTCACCTATGACCGTAGCCTGCTGGCGCGCTTGATGTACCCGGTGGCGCACCCACGCTTCAACTACAGCTTCTGCAAGGGCTACTACCCGCGCATCGCCGAAGGCAAGCTGAATGGCCGGGTGTCTCGCTTGATGGTGACGCCGCTGCTGCGAGCGTTGAAGACCGTGTGCGGCCCGCTACCGTATCTGGATTACCTGGACAGTTTCCGCTACCCGCTGTCGGGGGAGTTTGCCATGCGCAGCGACGTGCTGGAGGGCATTCGTATTCCCGCCGATTGGGGGCTGGAAATTGGCGTGCTCTCGGAGCTACAGCGCAACTACTCGCATCGCCAGCTATGCCAGGTAGATATTGCCGATGCCTATGACCACAAACACCAGCCAGTGAGCGAAGAGGATGCCAGCGGTGGTTTGAACCGCATGAGTCTGGATATCGCCAAGGCCCTTTACCGCAAGCTGGCGACCCACGGGGTGAGCTTCAGCAGCGAGGATTTCCGTACACTGAAGGCAACCTATTATCGGCTGGCGCTGGACTTGATCGAGGCCTACGACCACGACGCTACCATGAACGGTTTGAGCCTCGACCGTCACTGCGAAGAGCAGGCAGTAGAGCTGTTTGCCAGCAACCTGCTGGAAGCCGGTAACCTGTTTCTCGACAACCCGCGTGAGCGCCCGTTCATTCCCAGCTGGAACCGAGTGCAGGCTGCTGTACCCGACCTGCTGACCCGCATGCACGAAGCCGTTGCGCTGGATAACCAGGGCAAGGTGTAGCCGGTGTCGCCATGGCGGCCCTTTGCTGACAAGGGCTGCTGGCCTTGGCGCACACCCTACAAGGGTGTGCGCTGTCAAAGGCGTTCGCGATTACTGTGGTGAAACATCGGGGTTAACAGCGTTGCTGGATAGCGTTACTGGATAGCGCTGCCGGGGGACGTTTCTAGAAGTCGTCGTGGTGGGTAGATTGGCGTGGCGGCGTGAGCGACAGCTCAGTGGCCTGACGCCGCTGGGCATTGAGCTTGAAGTTGCTGACCATCTGACGCAGCTGGGTGCTCAAATGTGCCAATTGCTGGGTAGCATGGTTGCTCTGCTGCACCAGCCCGGCATTTTGCTGAGTCATTTGATCCATCTGTGTCACGGCCTGGTTGACCTGCTCGATGCCGCTACTTTGTTCGATGGTGGCCGCAGAGATCTCCTGAACCAGCGTGCTGAGCTGCTGAATATCGCCCACCATGCCATTGATCACTTCGCCGGTACTGCGCACTCGGCGGCTGCCTTCCACCACCTGGGCATCGGCATTCTCGATCAGCCCCTTGATCTCCTGAGCGGCAGAAGCGGAGCGGCTGGCCAGTTGGCGTACCTCATTGGCCACCACGGCAAAACCGCGACCCTGTTCCCCGGCGCGGGCGGCTTCCACGGAGGCATTCAGCGCCAGGATATTGGTCTGGAAGGCAATCGCATTGATCGTCTCGACGATGCTGCTCATGCGAGTGGCGCTTTCATTGATGGTGGCCATGGTGTCGATGACGGACGACATGGCGTCACTACCGCGTTGAGCGCTCTCAGCGGTTCGCGAGGCCAGGTTGCGGGCATGGTCGGCATGCTCAGCGTTCTGTTTTACCGTTGCGGTCAGCTGCTCCATGCTGGAGGCCGTTTCCGCCAGTGACGCAGCCTGCTCTTCGGTGCGCGTCGAGAGTTCTTCGTTGACGCCCACGATCTGCTCGACGCCGTTATTGACCTGGTCCGCGCCGTGATGGATATCGCTGATGGTGTCCGCCAGAGTTTCACGCATGCGGTTGATGTCGAACAGCAGGCTGCTGTGGTCACTGCTTTTCAGCGTAGCGGCCTGGGTCAGGTCGCCGTCGGCAATATGACGCACTACGCTGGCGGCATAGCGTGGGTCACCGCCCAGCCGACGAGCCACATCCCTGATCACCCAGCCCATCAGCAGCGTCACGGGTAGACCAATGATCAGCAGAATGACCGCCGAACGCACCAGCCCAGCGACAAAGGCAGCATCGATATCGTCCACATAGACACCCGCCGCCATGGACCAGCCCCATTCGGGTAAGTGGGCCACATAGCTCACCTTGGGCGATTGCTCTTCCCCCGAGATGCGTCGCGAGTAGTAGTCCACGTGGCCACCGCCCGCCTGGGCCACGTCACGCAGTACGCTGTAAAGGCGCATACCGCTGGCGTCCTGGAAGTTGGTCATGTCTTCGCCACGGGGGCGGTTGGGGTGTGACACGATGGCCAGCTGGTTGTCGAACGCAAACACGTACTCGCCGTCACCGAAGCGTACGCTGGCAAGGTTGTCGATGGCCCGCTGCTGCGCTTCATCGACGCTCAGTTCACCGCTGGCGGCACGGGCCTGCAGATCGGCGAGCTGACCGTGAACGCTGTTGACGATGTATTGAATGCTGTCGCGGCGTTCATTGGCGATGGTCTGGCGATTTTCCCACGCCAGCCAGCCCACCAAAAGCAGCATGGCCACCCAGATGATGCCCAGCGTGCTCCAGAGTTTCTGTGTTGTGGTCAGGTTGTTCATGGCGTCCTTATATCAAACGAGTTCAGTGAGTAAGCCTTCACTTTTATCGGCCATGGTGCATGCAACCTTAGTAGAAAATCTTCATTTCACTAAATTTTACAATTGATAATTCTAAAAGGTAATAAACATATAATATTTTGTGCGCTACACTGGGTGAAATGTCTAACGCATGCGGTCAACTGCTGGAGGTCCATCATGCAACGCCCCGTCGTCACGCCCTTTTTCGATGAGCCAACCAACACGTTCAGTTACGTGGTGAGAGACCCCGATGGCACCGCCTGCGCCATCATCGACTCCGTACTCGATTTTGATTACGCCGCTGGGCGAACCGATACCCGTTCAGCGGAGCAGATCATCTCGTTCGTGCGCCGTGAAGGGCTAAACGTGGCCTGGATACTGGAAACCCACGTCCATGCCGACCACCTTTCGGCGGCCCCCTATTTGCACGCCCAGTTGGGCGGCAAGACCGGCATTGGAGCGCACATCGTCGAGGTACAGGAGATCTTCGGCAAGGCCTTCAATGCGGGCACCGAGTTTGCTCGGGACGGTAGCCAGTTCGACGCGCTGTTCCAGGAGGGTGATACCTTCATGATTGGAGCCCTGGAGGCCAGCGTCCTGCATACGCCTGGCCACACGCCCGCCTGTTTGACCTATGTGGTGGGGGATGCCGCGTTTGTCGGCGATACGCTGTTCATGCCCGACTACGGCACCGCCCGCTGTGATTTTCCCGGTGGCGATGCCCGCACTCTCTATCGTTCGATTCAGAAAGTGCTGGCCCTGCCTGACACGACACGGCTGTTTTTGTGTCACGACTACAAGGCCCCGGGGCGTGACGTGTACCAGCACGAAACCAGCGTTGCCGAGCAGCGCCAGGCCAACGTTCATGTGCACGATGGCATCAGTGAAGACGCCTTCGTGCGTATGCGCACCGAGCGAGATGCCACCCTGGGCATGCCTCGGCTGATCATCCCGTCGGTGCAGGTCAACATGCGGGCTGGGGAGCTGCCCCCTGAGGAAGACAACGGTCAGGTGTATCTCAAGGTGCCGATCAATCGTTTCTGAATCTTTTCAACCCACGTAATACGAGGAGCAGACGGTGGACGTAATGGCAAGCCTGCAAGGGCTGGTGGGGGGCGTGTTGATTGGGCTCTCCGCCGTTTGGTTGATGGGGGCGCTGGGGCGTGTTGCCGGCATCAGCGGGATCATTGGGGGGCTGGTGCTTCAGCGGCCCAAGGGCGATAGCGCCTGGCGGGTGGCTTTTTTGGCGGGCCTGGTCAGCGGCCCGCTGCTGGTCATGGCGCTGGGCGGTGGCCTGGGCAATGTAGCTGGCAGCCCCGGTGAAGTGATTGGCGCGCCTGCCGGTGGCGTCTCGTTGATGCTGTTGGCGGGCCTGCTGGTGGGGCTGGGCACCGGGCTGGGCAGCGGCTGCACCAGCGGCCACGGCGTATGTGGTTTGGCGCGCTTGGCGCCGCGTTCCATGGCGGCCACGGGCATGTTTCTGGTGACCGCCATCGCCACGGTGTATGTGGTTCGTCATGTCATTGGGGGTGGCGTATGAGCCGGGCCGCGTTGAAAACGGCAGCGGGCTACGTGGCCGGGCTGCTGTTTGGGTTAGGGCTGGCTATTTCCGGCATGACCGACCCAGCGAGGGTGCTGGGGTTTCTGGACATCGCGGGCGCCTGGGACCCCACGCTGATGTTCGTGCTGGGGGGCGCGGTGTGCACCACGTTTGTCGGTTACCGGCTGGTGTTTGCTCGGGGGCAGCCGCTGTTGGCCGGTGGCTTTCAACTGCCCACGCGCCAGGAGCTGGATGGCAAGCTGCTGGGCGGTGCGGCGCTGTTTGGAGTGGGTTGGGGGCTGTCCGGCTACTGCCCAGGGCCTGCCATTGCTTCTTTGGGCGGCGTCACGCTGCCGTTACTGGCCATGTTGGCGGCCATGATGTTGGGCTGGTGGGGGGCTGCACGCCTGTCTCGCTAGCACCACCGAACCAACGCGGCATGTTGTCGCCCTTGCCTCTGTCGGCAGGGGCGTTTTTTTT
This sequence comes from Halomonas sp. NyZ770, assembly GCF_020616575.1. Lineage (NCBI taxonomy): Bacteria > Pseudomonadati > Pseudomonadota > Gammaproteobacteria > Oceanospirillales > Halomonadaceae > Halomonas > Halomonas sp. NyZ770. The sequence continues at coordinate 1,244,622 of NZ_CP085143.1, forward strand.
GATCTGCGGCAAGGGTTTTCGACCGGCGCTTAACGCTCGGTTAATACGCTTTTGTCATGCTGCTTCCATAACAAGGAAACCGCTATGCACGTCCTATTGATTGAAGATGACCCGCTGGTGGCGTCGGGTATTCGCGCCGGACTGATGATGTATCACTTTGTGGTCGAGCACGTGACGTCGTTACAGGCAGCGCGGCAGGCCATGCAGAGTGTCGCCAGCGACGTGGTCATCCTCGACCGTGGGTTACCGGATGGCGATGGCTTGACCCTGCTGCAAGCCTGGCGTGACGAGGGGGTCACCACGCCGGTGCTGGTGCTTACGGCCAGAGATGCCGTGCGTGACCGGGTGGATGGGCTGCAAACCGGTGCCGACGACTACCTGATCAAACCCTTCGACCTGGATGAGCTGGTCGCGCGCCTGCATGCGCTGTTGCGGCGTGTGGCAGGACGCAGCCAGGGCTTGACCGTGCACGGCACCCTGACCCTGGACCCGGCTGCCCGAGAAGTGAGAGTGGCCGATCACCTGGTTGCCCTGTCGCGTCGTGAACTGGTGCTGCTGGAAGCTTTCCTGCATGCGCCGCGCAGCGTGCTTTCCGCCGACCAGCTCAAGGATAGCCTGTATGGCTTGAGCGACGATGTCGAAAGCAACGCGCTCAATGTGCACATTCACCACCTGCGGCGCAAATTGGGCAGCGGCATCATCGAAACCGTGCGTGGGTTGGGGTATCGGTTGGGCAAGCCCGAGGCGGTCCAGGTGCCCGGCCAGCGGCCCAAGGGGCAGCGATGAGCCTGCGCGCACGGCTACTGTTGACGCTGGGCATCACGCTGGTGCTGCTCTGGGGCGTGGCTGCCGCGTGGCTGTTGAACGATTTGCAGGCGTCTTTCGTGCGCACCCTCGACCAGCGGCTGGCCCAGTCGGCGCGCATGGTGGCTGGGCTGGTTCATCAGCTGCCGCCAGAGGTGTGGGAGCAGAACATGACTGCCGCGCTTTCCATTCCACCCATTGAAGGGCTGGCCTGCCAGGTGCACTCGCCACGTGGAGAGATCATTGCACGGACCCACGCCAATATGGAGGCCGTGTTGGCTCCCGGTCAGCACGGCCATAGCTACCGTCAGGAAGGGGAGACCACCTGGCGTGTGTTCACCTACGAGCGAGGTGGGCTGATCATCACCACGGCAGACCGCATGGATGAGCGCAACCTGCTGCTGGGCGGCATCGTGCGGGTGGCTGTGGTGCCGTTCGTGGTGGCGCTGGTGGGTAGCCTGGTCGCCCTGTGGATTGGGGTATGGCGTGGGCTGGCGCCACTGTCCCGCTTGCGCGCCTCCCTGGCCAGCCGCCATCCGGAAGCGCTGGCGCCGGTGTCTACCTATGGTGTGCCCAAGGAGATCAAGCCGCTGATCGACACGCTCAATGGGCTGTTGGTGCGCGTTCAACAGACGCTGGTGCGCGAGCAGCGCTTCACCAACGATGCCGCCCATGAGCTGCGTACGCCGCTAACGGCTATCAAGACCCACCTTCAAGTGGCGCAGCGGGCAGAAGGCCCGCTGGCACGCGAAGCCTTGAGCCACGCCGAAGAAGGCGTGGTGCGGCTGGCCGATACGCTGGATCAGCTGCTCACCCTGGCCCGGGTGGAAGGGCGCATGCGTTTCGACGATGGCGAACCCTGCAGCGTCGGCCCGGTGGTCGAGCTAGCCGTCACCGATAGCGTGGTCGACCCAGCACAGTGCCGCGTGCCTGAGGCATTGCCCGATGTGCAGCTGGCCATGCCTCGTGAGCTGGCGATTACCGCGCTGCGCAATTTGCTGGACAACGCCGTGCGCCATGGGCCTGCCAACGCGCTGATTCACCTGAGGGTGCAGCGTTTGGGTGGTCGGGTCACGTTCACCGTGGCCGACGAGGGGCCAGGGGTGGATGACGCCATGCTGAAGCAGCTAACGCAACGATTCTGGCGGGCCAGCAAGCACCAGGGAAGTGGCCTGGGGCTGGCCATCGTGGCCGCCATCGCCGAGCGCTTTGGCGGCAGCGTTCACTTTGCCAATGCACCCACCGGAGGTTTCCTGGCCCACCTCACGGTGCCCGAAGTGCTACCACCACACGCGTCATCACCAACAACGCCGTTACTGCAAGACCCAACATAACAAGCAATGCCAAGGGGGAAGAATGCCATACATCCAATCGACGCACGTCGGCCTGCTGGCGGGGGCCTGCCTGCTGGCAAGTGCTGCCATGGCCCAAGCGGGAGACCCGGAACGGGGGCAAACCGCCGCCGCCACCTGTGTTGCCTGCCACCAGGCAGACGGCAGCGGCATGAACATTCCGGGCGGCGAGTCCTGGCCGCGCCTGGCGGGGCTGGATGCCGACTATCTGGCCAAGCAACTGTACGACTTTCAGTCCGGTGAGCGGCAAAACGCCACCATGCTGACCTTTGCCAACATGCTCGATGACCAGCAAATCGCCGATGTGGCTGCCTACTACAGCCAACTGCCCGCGACACCAGGCCAAGGCGGCGACGTGGAAGACAGCCTGCTGGCGCGTGGCCAGCAACTGGCCGAACGTGGCGACTGGAATGCCTACATCGTGTCGTGTCAAAGCTGCCATGGGCCCGGCGGCTACGGAGTGGGCAGTGACTTTCCCGGGATTGCCGGGCAGCATGCAGGCTATATCAGCGCCCAATTGCACGCATGGAAAAACGATACCCGTCATAACGATCCACAACACCTGATGGGCGCCGTGGCCAAGCGCATGAACGATGACGACATTGCCGCCGTCTCGGCCTGGTACGCCGCTCAACCCTCTCAACGCGACCAGGAGGCTAGCCAATGATGACGCGTCCAACGACCTTGACGTTCACCTTGTCGGGCGGTCTGCTGGCCTCGGCAGCCGTGTTGGCGCTCTATGCAGGCGCGGTGTCGGCCCAGCAGCCGCGTGCCGATGACGCCCTGGACATGCTGGTCCACGAGCCGCCCACCATGGACGACCTGGAAGCCTCCGATCTGCACCCGGAGCTCAAGAAAGTCATTCGCTACGGCTACGACCTGTTCACGGATACCCAGCAGCTGCGCGGTGAGTACGTGTACAACGATATGAACTGCTCCAGCTGCCACCTGGGAGAAGGGCGCGTGCCGTTCAGCGCGCCGGTATGGGCCGCCGCCATCACGCTACCGGATTTTCGTGGCAAGAATCAGCACGTCAACAATCTGGAAGAGCGCATTGCCGGATGTTTTGCCTACTCCATGAACGGCACACCGCCGGCGTATGGCAGCGATGAAATGCTGGCGTTGAGCGCCTACCACCAGTGGCTGGCCACGGGGGCGCCCATGTACCCCGACAAGCCCATCTATGGGCGAGGTTTTCCAGCCCCTGAGCATGAAGAAGCGCCCAGCTATGCCCGAGGGGAAACGGCCTACCTGGAAAATTGCGCTCTGTGCCATCAGTCCGACGGCTCAGGCCACTACGAAAACGGGGAATACGTCTTCCCACCGCCCTGGGGCGATGGCTCCAACAACTGGGGGGCCGGCATTGTTCGGGTAGAAACCATGGCAGGCTTCATCTATCAGAATATGCCGCTGGGCCAGCCACGCTCGCTCACCGGCCAGCAAGCCTGGGACATCGCCTACTACATCAGTAGTCAAGAGCGCCCCCAGGACCCACGCTATACCGGCGATATCGCCGAAACCGCCGAGCGCTTCGGCCCCACCTTCCACAACCGTTCGCTCTACGGCCACACCCGTGAGCATGACGGCCACGTCCTCGGCGACCACGACAACTACGGCGAAAACGGCAACATCCAACCCTGGAACGTCGGCGCCCCGCGTTTTCAGCACCTTTCGGAGGAGTAGCGGCTGTGGGGTGGGCGGCGGCTGCCCGTAACGATGAGGCCGCCGCCACGTTCGGTGGCTCCATCGGCAACGCTGGCGCGTTGCTTCGCTTACACCGCGCTACGGTATGTCGCCAACATCAATCCCAATACGTCACCACGTCAAATCGCGGCACCCCTGTAGCGCGGCGTAACGATTGAGCGAGAGCAACGAGCGAAAGAGGCACCCGCGGAGGCGGCGCCAGCCGCCCTGATGGCGCCGCAGTCATTACCCCAACACGATATCTCTAAAAGCCACAGCCACGTTGGGCGTGGTAGCTAGTCTGGCCTCCACGATCACGGTGCTTCGCTGCCCATCATGTCCAGAAGGCGGGCTTCGTTGGGCATGCCCTGGATGCGGTCGATGCGTAGCAGGCCTGTGTCGGTTTCGCGTTGGTAGGCGCTGGTGGGGGTGGCGTACAGGCCAAGTTCGTCGAAGAGCTGGTTATTGGCATAGACCTGTTCTTCGATATCGCGGGGTTGCGCGCTGGCGGTCAGAGATTCGCCGTCGCTGTGGCGGTGCAGGGCCTCGGCGGGGTCGTCGGCACCGAGAAGGGTGGCGGCGAGGGCGGGGCTATTCGGCGCCAGAATGCCGACCATGATGTGGCGTAACTGAACTTCACCGGCTTCCACCCAGGGGCGAGCTTGTTGCCATAGCTGGCGGCAGTAAGGGCAGTTGGCGTCGGTGAAGGTGTAAATCACCCGGGGGGCGTCCGGGTTGCCGTCCTGAATCCAGTGGCTCTCTTCCAGCAGTTGCCAGGTTTCGGCTTCGAGAGGGACGCGCACATGCTCGTCCAGCTGGGCTTCGGTCAGGTCATTGCCCGCGCTGTCCATCAATGTGCCGACAATGGCGTGTTCGCCGTCGGCGGTCAGGTAGATGGCCATATCCTGACCTTGCACGCTGGCGCCGTAGCCGCGCATGCCGCCGGGGGCCTCGAACTGCCCGTGAATGCTGATGCCCTGATCGGCCAGGGCTTGCACCGGGGCAGGTAGAGCATCGGCCTGGCTGGTAATGGCAAAGCCGCTCAACGCAGCCAGCAGGGTCAGACGGCCCGTCTGAATGGGAAACATCCGTTGCATCACTTTATCCTCAAATAGGCCGCACTCGCGGCAGCGGGTAACTCATGATCACGCTGTAGAAGGCTTAACGAATACGTGATAGCCCATCGTTCAGGGTGGCTCGGGAAAGCTCGCCAAAGTGGGTGCTGACCAATTGGCCCTGGGCGTCATAATAAAGCGTGGTGGGCATGGCGTGGGCACCTGTCACTTGACCCAGCGCATTGCGCGGGTCTTGCCAGACGTTGTCGAGCTGAAAGCCATGTTCTGCCATGAAGCGGTTGATCTGTGGAAGACTCTCCCCCTGATTGACGAACACGAACGTCACGTCCTGCTCCTGCTGCTGAGCCGCTTCGAAGACCGGCATTTCGCGAATGCAGGGCGGGCACCAGCTGGCCCACAGGTTCACTACCATGGGTTGGCCCTGTTGCTGAGCCAGCTCCGGCAGGCTGATGGGGGTGTCTTCCAGGGTGCTGAGCGGGGTGGTGGGCAGCGGCCGGGTCTGCTGTTCGATGAGCAGGGTGCTGCCCAGCGTGACGCCCCACACCAGACCGCCGGTGAGCATGGCCGCGCCCAGCGGCGCGCGTTGACGCGGCGAGCGCCACAGTGCCCAGACGCCATACCCTATCCCGGCCAATGCACCGGCCAGCAGATCAAAACCACCGTCACGAATATCCAGCCGCGCGAGCAGGCCGTCGTATTCCCCCCAGTAACGCACGACGAATACCAGCCTGGCCGCCAGCAGGGCGACCATCAGCAGGGTAAACAGGGTATCGCTGACCGAAACCTGCTGGCGCCTGCCTAGCAGGGCGCCTACCAACAGGGCGAGTAAGAAGGCAAAACCGATGATCAACTGATGCAGGCTGAATCCCATGGGGCCAATGGCCAGGCTTTGTTGCAACATAAACGCTCACGTATCCACCGTCGAATTGGATGGACAGTGTCGCAGGACAGGATTATTAAAGGATTATCTTGTTCTGTCCTGAGACGTTATGTCGCAAGGCGTCAGGCGTTAGCCACCAGCCAGAGCACGGCATAGGGGGGCAGGGATGCCAGCGGGTGAAGCGAAGACGAGGTGTCCAGCGGCTGCCAGGCGTGCTGCTGCAGTCGCTGAGTCAATGCCTCGCCGCCCTGGTCGAGGGCTATGCGGCGGTCGGTGACGTTGAACAGGGCCAGCAAGCGTCGGCCATCGGCCAGCGGACCGCGCTCGATGGCCAGCAGCTCTGCTGGCGTGCTGATGACCTGCTGGGGTACGTTGGGGTGAAAGCAGGGCTCCTGACGGCGAAGGTCCAGCAGCCGACGCAGGGCATGGAAGACATCGTGGGTCGGGGTAGAGGGGCTTTCCAGCAGCAGCTCCAGTTCGTCCAGCGGCCAGCGACGCCGGTTGATGGAGCGCAGCCGCCCGCTGCGCTCGACGCCTTCGACATCGTTGAGCGTGCCGGTCAGGGTGTGCAGGTAGAGCGCAGGAATGCCTTGCAGGCTGAGCATGATGGCCTGACTGCACAGGAAGCGGGCAATCTGCCAAGGGTCAGGGCCGCGCCGGGTGCCGCGCATGGCCTCGAACCAGGTAATGTTGATTTCGTAGGGTGTGTCGCTGCCGTCCGGGTTGCTGCGCATGCTGACGAAGCCACCAAAACGGTGCATCAGCTCCAGCAGGGCGTCGCGTTCGTGGTCCGGCAGCAGGCCCTCCAGCGGGCGCACCCCGATGCCGTCGTGGCTGGCGGTAAAGTTGAGGTAAGTGCAGTGTTCAGGCAGCACCGGCAGGCTGGATAGCCAGCCTTGCAGGGTGCTGGCCTCCCCACGGGTGAGGGTGTGCAGCAGCAGCGGGGGCAGCGCGAACTGGTACACCATGTGCGCTTCGTCCGGCGGGCCTTCCGCTAGGCGTTCGAGGCCGAAATAGCTGATGTTTTCGGCGTGGGGCACGTTGGTTTCGGTGATGATCAAGGTGCCGGGGGCGATCTCATCGACGATGGCGCGTAGCAGGCGCACCACGGTATGGGTTTCGGGCAGGTGAATACAGGCCGTGCCCAGCCGCTTCCACAAGAATGCCACGGCATCGAGGCGGATGATCCTCACTCCCTGCTGCAGATAAAACAGCAGGATGCCGACGAATTCCAGCAGGACATCCGGGTTCTCGAAATTCAGGTCGATCTGGTCTTCCGAAAACGTGGCCCACAGGTGGCGTGTGCCCCGGCGGGTGGAGACAGGCACGAGCAGCGGGCTACTGCGTGGCCGCGTGACCTGGGAAACATCGGTGTCAGGGTCCACCTCGATAAAGTAGTCCCGCCCCGGCAGGCTGCCGGTCAGGTAATCCACGAACCACAGCGATTCACGGGAAACGTGGTTGAGCACCAGGTCGCCCATCACGTCATAGTGGCTGGCCAGGTCACGGATATGCGACCAGTCTCCCAGTTCGGGGTTGACCTCCCGGTAATGGATGACCGAAAAACCGTCGTCGCTGCTCCAGGGGAAGAAGGGCAGCACGTGCACCCCGCTGATCGTCTCGCCCAGGTGGCGCTGCAGAAAGTGGTTCAGTACGCCCAGTGGCGGCGTGCCGTCTGCCACGATGGAGTCACCATAGCTGATGACCCACTGATCCTTTTCGCTCCATGTTGGTGCAATGCCGCTCTGCTCAGCAGATAAAGGCGCCGCTGGAAGCAGCGGTCGGAAGTGGGCCAAATGCTGTTCGAGGCGCCGCTGTACCTCTCCTGCGCGCTCGCCGTACAGGTGGGTCAAGTAATGCTGTAGCCTGAGCTCAAATGCCGTCATGGGTGCCTCCTTTCAATCAACCTTCGACAAACGCTGCAGCTTGTGTGCCAAATCGTTACAATATAGGAGAATACTGTGCGAAATGACGTACAAGTCATGAGTACGCCTGCTTTTGCAGGCACGACAATCGGTAGTGGGATGGTTTACCCAACGATCCTTGAAGAGTTCTTAAAATAGCTTACAAAACAAGAGATAGCAGGCGGCCTGTTGGCACGGCTGGTATCTACGGGGCTGACACGCTGAGCGCACTTGAGGGTGCGTGCCGACAATAGGTTGACTGCCATGCATTGTCCTTTTTGTGGTGCAAACGATACGCGAGTAACGGATTCACGCCTGGTGGCCGACGGTGACCAGGTGCGTCGCCGTCGCCAGTGTGCAAGCTGCCATGAGCGCTTCACGACCTACGAAACGGCGGAGCTGATCATGCCCAGGGTGGTGAAGTCGGATGGCTCGCGGGAGACTTTCAGCGAGGCCAAGTTAAGGGCTGGCATGCTGCGGGCGTTGGAAAAGCGCCCGGTCAGCGCGGAAGCCATCGAAGCCGCCGTGGAGCGTATCCGCCAATCCCTGCGTGCCCGCGGTGACCGCGAGGTGAATGCCCGTGACGTGGGCGAGGCCGTCATGCAGGCGCTACGCAGCCTGGATCAGGTGGCGTATATTCGCTTTGCGTCGGTGTATCGCAAGTTTCAGGATCTGGACGAGTTTCGGGCTGAAATCGACCGGCTGTCTCAGGAACCTGCTCAAGCGCCTGGCGATGACGCTGCCAGTGGGCCCGCGTCGAAAGAGGCTGAAGGATGAGCCTGTTCTCTGTTGCAGACCACCGTTTCATGGCCCGCGCCCTGAAACTGGCCCGCCACGGCCTGTATACCACGGACCCCAATCCCCGCGTGGGGTGCGTCATCGTCCGCTACGATCGTTCGGCCGAAGGGCAGGTCGTGGGCGAAGGCTACCACCTACGCGCCGGTGAGCCTCATGCCGAAGTGCATGCGTTGGCAGCTGCAGGGGAACAGGCCCGTGGGGCCACGGCCTATGTGACGCTGGAGCCCTGTTCCCATACCGGGCGTACCGGCCCCTGTGCCGTGGCGCTGGCCAATGCCGGTGTAGGGCGCGTGGTAGTGGCCATGGGGGACCCCAATCCGCAAGTGAGTGGGCGGGGGATAGAGCATTTGAGAGCTGCCGGTATCGAGGTTCACGTGGGCCTGCTTGAGCAGGATGCACGGGCGCTCAACCCCGGGTTCGTGTTGCGCATGCAGTCACGGCGTCCGTTGGTGCGCTTGAAAATGGCGATGAGCCTGGATGGTCGAACGGCCATGGGCTCAGGGGAGTCGCAGTGGATCACCGGCCCGCAGGCGCGCACCCAGGTGCAGCGCCTGCGGGCACGCTCCAGCGCGATCCTTAGCGGTGTGGAGTCCATGATCATGGACGATGCGCGGCTAACGTTGCGGCCCGAACAGCTGGCGCTGCCCCAGGCCGATGAGATCGTGCTGCGCCAACCGCTGCGGGTCATTCTGGATTCTCGGTTGCGGCTGCCGCTGGCGGCGGCCTGCCTGCGTGAGCCGGGGCGCACGCTGATCATCACCACCGAGCAGCACAGCCCCGACAAGCGTCAGCGACTGGAAGCGGCTGGTGCCGAGATTCAGGTGTTGCCCAGCGACGCCGGCGGGCGCGTCGAGCTTGCTGACATGCTGCGCTGGTTAGCCGATAATGAGCAGGTAAACGAACTACTGGTAGAGACCGGTGCGACGCTGGCCGGGGCACTGCTGGACGCGCAGCTGGTCGATGAGTTGCAGCTGTTCGTCGCTCCTACACTACTCGGGGGCGATGCCCGGCCGCTATTCGAGTTGCCGGGGATCACCCGAATGGCGGATCAAAAGCGCCTGGTGATCAAGGAGTTTCGCCAGGTAGGCCAGGACTGGCAGATTATCGCGACCCCCCGGGTCGACTAGCGCAAGCGGCCATAGCAAGGTACCCTGACGCCCGAAATCGCATCCCATGCGACCACTTTTTTTGGAGATTCCATGGCGCACTCCGCTTCTGAGGGCCTGTCCCCTATCGCCGAGCTGGTGGAAGACATTCGCCAGGGCAAAATGGTGATCCTCATGGACGATGAGGATCGCGAAAACGAAGGCGATATCATCATGGCGGCCGAACTGGTCAAGCCAGAGCATATCAACTTCATGGCGCGCTACGCCTGCGGTCTGATCTGCATGCCCATGACCCGAGAACGCTGCGAGCAGCTTAACCTGCCGCTCATGGTGCGCGACAACGGGTCCGGTTTTGGCACCAAGTTCACGCTGTCCATCGAGGCGACCGAAGGCGTGACCACCGGCATCTCTGCCGCGGACCGCGCACGCACGGTGCAGGCCGCCGCTGCGCCCAATGCCAAGCCCACGGATATCGTGCAGCCCGGCCATATCTTTCCGCTGATGGCCGAGCCGGGTGGCGTACTGCGCCGGGCAGGCCATACCGAAGCGGCCTGCGACCTGGCGGCGCTGGCAGGGCTTGACCCCAGCGGCGTGATCTGTGAAATCATGAACGACGATGGCAGCATGGCGCGCCGCCCCGAGCTGGAAGCCTTCGCCAAGGCCCACGGTATCAAGATCGGCACCATTGCCGATTTGATCCACTACCGGATCGTCAACGAACAGACTGTCGACGCCATCGAGACCAGTCGTGTGTCCACGGTGCATGGCGAGCTGGCGCTGCATGTGTTCCGTGACCGTATCCAGGGGGCTCACCACCTGGCGCTGGTGAAAGGCCAGCCCACCGCCGAGCAGCCCACCACGGTTCGTGTACACTTGGCCGATACGCTGCGCGACGTGCTGGGGCTGATGAAAGGCGAGCAGTGCCGCTGGGATGCCCACCGTGCCCTGCGTGAAATCGCCGAAGCGCCCGCCGGTGTGTTCGTCCTGATCGATGACGGGCGCCCCCATCAGGATCTGAAAGATCAGCTGGACATCTTCCTGGATCGGGTACGCCAGCCGCGTACCAACGATTCGGACGGTGCCGGCAACTATTTAACCATTGGTACGGGTTCGCAAATTCTGCGCCATCTGGGCGTCGGCAAGATGCGGCTACTCAGCTCTCCGTGGAAATTCTCGGCGCTTTCCGGGTTCGATCTTGAAGTGGTCGAGCGTCTGGGGCCCAATGACACGGCGTATGAGCCCACTACTCAGCAGGAATAAATCGATGCAATCCCTTTCGCAAGTTGAAGGCACTTTTGTCGACGTAGATGGCCGTTATGTCATCGTGGTGGGGCGTTTCAACCACCATGTGGTCGATAGCCTGGTAGAAGGCGCAGTGGACAGCCTGACCCGCCACGGCGTCGATGCCGAGCAAATCCATATCGTGCACGTGCCGGGAGCCTGGGAACTGCCGTTGGCAGTCAAGCGCGTGCTCCGCGTCATGAAGCCGGATGCCGTCATCGCACTGGGCGCGGTCATTCGTGGCGGCACGCCGCACTTCGAATACGTGGCGGGTGGCTGCAACACGGCCATCAATCACCTGCAGCTGGAGTTCGACACGCCGGTTGCCAACGGCGTGCTGACCGTGGAATCCATCGAACAGGCCATCGAACGAGCGGGCACCAAAGCAGGCAATAAAGGCACCGAAGCCGCCATGGCCGCCATGGAAATGGTATCGCTGCTGCGCGCACTGCCCGCAGGAGATGACCAATGAGCGAGCGACGTGAGCGCAAGTCCTCTGCGGCACAGCAGGGACGCCACGCCGCAAGGGAGTTGGCGGTACAAGGGTTATATCAATGGCACATGACCGGCAAATCGATCTCGACCATCGAAGCCGAGTTTCGTAGCCAGAAGGCGGACGACGACCTGGAAGACCACGAGAACTGGGTCAAGGTCATGGAAATCGCCGACAAAGCGCTGTTTCATGAGCTGCTGCACAACACGGTGCGCTTCAAAGCCGAGCTGGATCGTGACATTGCACCGCTGCTGGATCGTCGTCTGGAAGACCTGGACGCGGTAGAACTGGCCATTCTGCGCCTGGGCGCTTACGAGCTCTCGCGCCGCATGGAAGTGCCTTACCGCGTGGTCATTAACGAAGGCGTTGAGCTGGCAAAATCGTTTGGCGCCACCGACGGCCATAAGTACGTGAATGGCATTCTCGACAAGCTGGCCAACCGCTTGCGAAGTGCCGAAGTCAGCGCCCGCCGCTTGTAAGCGGGCGACCTGATCAAGCGTTTAAGGGGCCTTTGTGCTTGCCGAATTTGATTTGATTCGACGTTTCTTCATGTCGCCGCAGGAGGCGAAAGCGACGGATGGCGTTGCCCTGGGATGCGGCGATGACGCCACCTTACTGCTGCCCCAAGCGGGGCAGCAGCTCGTGGTCAGTGTGGATACCTCCGTGGTAGACGTGCACTTTCCCCATGATGCGCCTGCTCATGCGGTCGGCCATCGCGCCTTGGCCGTGGCGCTCAGCGACCTGGCGGCCATGGGGGCACGCTCCCGCTGGTGCTTGATGGCGCTGACCCTCGACCAGCGTGCGTTCCCCGGCAGTGCGGCCGCCGAGGCGTGGCTATCGGGCTATGCCGATGGCTTTCATGACCTGTGCTGTCGGCACGAGACTACGCTGGCGGGTGGCGATGTCACTGCAGGAGCGCTAAGCATTGCCGTGACGGTGATGGGCGAAGTGCCCTCCGGTGAAGCATTGACCCGCTCCGGGGCTCGTGTCGGCGATGTGATTGCCGTCACGGGCGCGCTGGGCGGTGGTGCGGGCGGGCTAGCGCTGTGGCAACAGGGTGAAAGAGACATGCAGCACCCGTTGCTCCAGCGCTATCTGTTGCCCCAGCCGCGCCTGGCAGCAGGCATGGCCCTGCGTGGCCTGGCCAGCGCGGCGCTGGATATCTCCGATGGCCTGCTGGCGGATCTCACGCATCTTTGTGAAGCTTCCCAAGTGGGGGCTGCGCTGGAGGCAGAGCAACTACCGCTGGCGGAAGGGCTGGAAGCCTTTCTGGGCGCGCAAGCAGCCCAGCGCGCAGCGCTTTCCGGAGGCGACGACTACGAGCTGCTGGTCACGCTCCCCCCGTCGCACGTTTCCCAGGCCAGGCAACGGCTGGCAGAGCAGGGGATCGCGCTCAGTGTGATTGGCCAGTGCACCGATGCGCCTGGCATTACCGGCGTGGCGCCGGTGGCCGAGTCTGGCTGGCAGCACTTTCGTGGGGGTGTCCAATGAACCGCGCACCGGCCAGCGTCTGGCGACGCCCCACCCACTTCTTCGCCTTTGGCTTGGGGAGTGGCACGGTGCCCTGGGCGCCGGGCACCTTCGGTACGCTGGCGGCAATTCCCTTCTATTGGATGATGGCGGACCTGCCGCTGGTCTGGTATCTCAGTATCGTGTTCGTGGCCTTCATTGTCGGTGTCTGGCTATGCGATAAAACTTCCCATGACCTGGGGGTGCACGACCACTCCGGCATCGTCTGGGACGAGTTCGTCGGTTACTGGATCACCATGGCCGCCGTGCCCTTTTCCTGGGAAGCGGCCATCTGGGGGTTCATCGTCTTTCGTATTTTCGATGTGTTCAAGCCCTGGCCCATCCGTTGGGCCGACCGCCGAGTGGCGGGGGGCTTTGGCATCATGATCGACGACGTCATGGCAGGCATCTACGCCTGGAGTACCATGCACTTATGGTTCTGGCTCCACTAGTCGACGCCCGATAGCAGGCGCTGCGCTTTGTCAGGAGGCCATACAAGGAGATAGCATGCGCAAGGAACGTCTGATCGTGCCTATCCTCTCGGTGATTGCCGTGATATGGATGGTCGCGCAACTGCTATCGAGCATCCTGTTCGAACGGAGCCTGCGTCAGGCGCTGGAAGACCTGGAAGCCCGAGGTGAATGGCGGGTAGAGCGCCTGGATAGCCGTCAGGGCTGGTTGACCTCCCGTGGTCAGCTCGTGCTGTCGCCCTTGCTGGGCCGCCCCTGGCGGCTGGAGTTGACTTACCACGCCCGCCACGGCCTGCTCTCCACCGATGTGCAGGGCACGCTGTTGCCTCGCCTGGACAGCGTGCTGCAAAAGGCCGTGGGCGATGTATCTGCCCCTTCCGTGCCGCGCTGGCAGGGTCGCTATCAGACGCTGAGTGGTCGCACCGAACTGCGTTTGGCGCTGGCGCCCTTCGTGATCCAGCAGAATGGTCGGGAACTGGATGTTCGGGGCGCTCGGGTTCGCCTGGAAGGCATGTTTGGCGATTGGCGCCTGCGGGGATTGTTCGACCAGTTGACGCTGACCGATGGCTTGTCTCAATTGACACTGGGGCCCACCACCCTGGAAAGCCGCTATACCTACATCGACGATGCCTACCATTTCACCCAGCGTGACCACCTGCGCATCGACCGCCTGTCGATGCACTACCCCGCCTACGATATCCAGATCACCCCGCTGGATCTCTACAGCCAGATGACGCTGGATGAAACCGAGCTGAGCATTCAGGGAGAGCTGGTGCTGGGCGAGGTGCTGGTGCCCAGCGAAGCGCCGGAGACACCGCTGCTGAGCGGCCGTGTCGCGGCCGAACTGTCGCGGCTGAACGGTGATGCCGTGCGACAGGTGATCCGTCGGCTGCGCCAGGAAGCTGCCTGGGGGGATACCGCGCTGCCCATGGCCGAAGGGCTGCTGGCGCGGCTGGAACCTGATCTGCTGCAAGTATTGAGCGACTCTCCACGGCTCGATGTCACCACCATCGAACTCGATAGCCCGCTGCTCGGCCTACAAGTTGCCGCAGACGGGGCGCTGTTTTTCGACGGTCGACAGCTGGATAGATTGCGCGTCGTCTCGCTGGACAAGCCCGAGGAGCAAGCGCGCTGGCGGGCACGTATCGACGGCGACTTCATCTGGCACGACGCCCCTACCGTAGCAGCCTTGTGGCTGGGGTTGCCCCTCGGTACCCGGGAGCTGCAGTTCGACGTGGTGCGCGGCGTCTGGCGCGTCAATGGTCGTCCCATGCTGACACTGTGGCCGTAACATTCCACCAATAAGTACGCTGTCAAATGGCGCTCAGGGTTGAAGTTTTCCCTAGCTGCCCACATCCCAGTAACCATACGAAGCGGCGACAGTGGCAGGCAAACCGCTTGCTGGCCACTGCTGCTGGTTACTGTGGATGGGGAGGGCGCATGAGCGACCAGGACTACGACCGCGATCACGAACACCTCGATTGGCTCGCCGCAGGCGAGCATTCGGACCGTCACGAAGAACATCACGAAGAACACCACGACGAAAACGACCACCGCTCGGATGGTGAGCGCACTCATTCACTGGTGCCTGCCAGCGACATGCTGCCCGAGCGCATCTATCTGCTGCCAATTCACAACCGCCCGTTCTTTCCCGCCCAGGTACAGCCTCTGGTGATCAATCGTGAGCGCTGGGAAGAGACCATGCGCCGCGTTGGCAACACGCCACATCACACCATTGGAGTAGCGTTCGTCGGAGAACAAGGGGTGCACTCTCTGGATCATGACGGCTTCCCCGAGATCGGAACGGCCGTCAAGGTGCACAAGCTGAAAAATGAAGAGCAGCAGATTCAGTTCATTGCTCAGGGCCTGCAGCGTTTCAAGATTCAGCGCTGGCTCTCCAAGGAGCCGCCCTATCTCGTGGAAGTGACCTACCCGAAAGAGCCGGTCAATGCCGAAGATGAAGAAACCCGGGCCTACGCCATGGCGATCATCAACGGCATCAAGGAACTGCTGCCCATCAACCCGCTGTACGGGGAGGAGCTGAAGCACTACCTCAATCGATTCAGCCCCCATCAGCCTGGGCCGCTCACCGATTTTGCCGCTGCCATCACCTCGGCCAAAGGCCCTGAATTGCAGGACGTGCTGGCCACGCTGCCCGTGGCGGAGCGCATGCACAAGGTGCTGCCGCTGCTGCGCAAGGAGATCGACGTTGCCCAGCTGCAAAGCGAAATCAGCGAGCAGGTCAACGCGCAGATGCAGGAGCGCCAGCGTGAATTCTTCCTGCGTGAACAGTTGAAGGTGATTCAGCGTGAGCTGGGCATCTCCAAGGGCGACCGCGAGAACGACGTGGATACGTTCAGGAACCGTCTGGAGTCTCTGGTGGTCCCGGAGCGTGTTCAGGCCCGCATCGACGAAGAGCTCAACAAGCTCAGCGTGCTGGAAACCGGCTCGCCGGAGTATGGCACCACGCGCAACTATCTGGACTGGCTGACATCGCTGCCCTGGGGCGTCACCAGCCAGGACAAGCTGGACCTTGGCCATGCCCGCGCAGTGCTGGACCGAGACCACGATGGCCTGAAAGACGTCAAGGAGCGCATCATCGAGTTCCTGGCCGAAGGCACGTTCAAAGGCGATGTGGGGGGCTCCATCGTGCTGCTGGTGGGGCCGCCGGGGGTGGGCAAGACCTCCATCGGCCGTTCCATTGCCGAGGCGCTGGGGCGTGAGTTCTATCGTTTCTCGGTGGGTGGCATGCGCGACGAAGCCGAGATCAAAGGCCACCGACGCACCTACATCGGTGCCATGCCCGGCAAGCTGGTGCAGGCGTTCAAGGAAGTGGAGGTCGAAAACCCGGTCATCATGCTCGATGAGATCGACAAGCTGGGCCAGTCCTTCCAGGGCGACCCCGCCTCGGCGCTGCTCGAAGTGCTGGACCCCGAGCAGAACGTGGATTTTCTGGACCACTATCTGGACGTACGCATGGACCTCTCCAAGGTGCTGTTCGTGTGTACGGCCAATACCCTGGACAGCATCCCCGGCCCGCTGCTGGACCGCATGGAGCAGATTCGCCTGTCCGGCTACATCGCCGAAGAGAAGCTGGAGATCGCCAAGCACCACCTGTGGCCCAAGCTGCTCAAGCGTGACAACCTGCCGAAAAAACGCATCAACCTGACCGATGCCGCCCTCAAGCAGGTCATCGACGGCTACGCCCGCGAAGCGGGGGTGCGCCAGTTGGAAAAACAGCTGCACCGCATCGTGCGCAAGGCGGCGGTCAAGTTGCTGGAAGAGCAAGTGGAAACGGTCAAGATTTCGGTCAAGAACCTGGAAGAGTTCCTGGGCGCGCCGCTCTTCCGCAAGGAGAAAGTGCTCAAGGGTGAAGGGGTCGTGACCGGCCTGGCCTGGACTTCCATGGGGGGCGCCACGCTGCCCATCGAAGCGGGCAAGATCCACTCCCTGGACCGAGGCTTCAAGCTCACCGGCAAGTTGGGGGAGGTCATGAAGGAGTCGGCCAATATCGCCTACAGCTACACCTTGGGGCACTTGGCCGAGTTCGGTGCCGATGCCGACTTCTTCGATTCCGCGTTCGTGCATCTGCACGTACCCGAAGGGGCAACACCCAAGGATGGCCCGTCGGCGGGGGTCACCATGACCACGGCGCTACTGTCACTGGCCAAGCACCAGGCCATCGATCGCCCGCTGGCCATGACCGGAGAGCTGACCCTGACCGGGCAGGTTCTGCCGGTGGGCGGGATACGCGAAAAAGTCATTGCTGCGCGGCGCAGCGACATCTTCGAAGTGATCCTGCCGGAAGCCAACCGTCGCGATTACGACGAACTGCCGGAGTACCTGAAAGAAGGCATGACGGTTCATTTCGCCAGCCGTTACCGAGATGTGGCCAACGTGGTGTTCAAGTAACGTTGGGTAAGCCCTGGTAACCAATAAAGGGCTTAGTACGGTATCGGTCTTTCCTTTCGGCGCCGCTCTTTGAAGAGCGGCGTTTTTTATATGGCTATTTGAGGATTAACGCGACTTAATACGTTGGATAATGAGAGAACTCAAAAAATCGAATAACACCCTGGGGAGCCGCGATGCGTAACAACCAGCCCGTGACACAGCGCGAATACGTGCTTGACGAAGAAACCGTTCTGATTTCTCGCTCCGACCTGAAAGGCAACGTGACTTATGCCAACGCAGCCTTCGTGGAGGTCAGCGGTTACAGCCGTGAGGAGTTGATGGGGGCACCCCACAACATGATCCGACACCCGGACATGCCCGAGGCCGCCTATGCCGACTTCTGGAAAACCATCCAGGCAGGCGGCACCTGGCAGGGTACGGTCAAGAACCGTCGCAAGAACGGCGATCATTACTGGGTCAATGCCACCGTGGCGCCGCTGCGCGACGGCGAGCGGATCGTGGGCTATACCTCGCTGCGCCGCAAGGCGTCTGCCAAGCGGATCGCCCGGGCCGAGCAGGTGTATGCCGAGATTCGTGCCAAGGGCAAATCACGCCGCTACCGGTTGCACCAGGGCGCACTGATTCGGCGTGGCCTGGGCGGGCTTGTGGCGCGCTTTCAGTTCAGTAGTTTAAAGGCCAAGCTGACGGGGATGGTCGTTACCGCGCTGTTGCTGCTGGGCATGGCGGGGGGGCTTGGCGTCTATGGGTTGATGGTGTCGGGGGAGCGGTTGGATACGCTGAACCGCTCGGGGCTCGAGGCGATTGCCAACCTGCAGCTCATGGAGCGCCAGGTAGGGCTCACCGTCGAACAGCTGGAGCCCGCGGTGCGCAACCCGCGCCGGGTAGACTTGGTGGCCCTTGAATCGCGGCTGCAAGAAGTCACTCAGTCGGTCCAGACCCTGTGGGATGAGTATGAGTCGGATAGCGCAGCCGCTCCTGACGTGCTGCAAGTGGTCGAGGCGTCGTTGAATGCCTGGATCACTGGCGTGACCAGCGCCATGACGGCGGTCAGTCAGGCCAACGGCTTTGCCGCGTTCGAAGCTTTCAATGATGCCGTGCAGCCCGCCACCGAGCAGTTGCGACAGTTGAGTGACCAGCTCGTCGATGCCGAGCGGGAAGGCGCCCATGCGCTGGTGGCTCTAGCGCATCAGGGCCGTCAGCAGATGCTAGTGGCGCAACTGGTGCTGATGGCCGTAGGGCTACTGGTGATGATCGGCTTGAGCGTGATGATCCTGCGCTCGGTGATGCGCAGCCTGGCGGGCGCGCGCTACATGACCTTCCAGATTGCCGCAGGCAACCTGGCCGCCCGTGAGCGTCGTCAAAGCAACGATGAGCTGGGAGAGCTGCTCTATTCGCTGGACACCATGCGTTTCAGCCTTTCCAGTATCGTCAGCGAGGTCGAAAACCGAGTGGCGGTGGTGACGCCTGCGATTCAGCAGATCGCCGCTGAGAACGAGGAGCTAGCATCGCGTACCGAGCAACAGGCCTCCTCGCTGCAGCAAACGGCCTCCAGCATGGAAGAGATGACCTCTACCGTGCAGCAGAATACCGACAACGCGCGCCAGGCCACCGAACTGGCTCAGCAAAACGCCAGCAGCACTCAGGAAACCCGCCAGCAAATGGAGCAGCTGGTAGAGCGTATGCAGCGTATTGCCCAGCGCGCCGAGAAGATGACCGAGATGATCGGCGTGATTGATGGCATTGCCTTCCAGACCAATATCCTGGCGCTGAACGCCTCCGTCGAGGCCGCCCGAGCTGGGGAGCATGGTCGCGGCTTTGCCGTGGTGGCCAGTGAAGTGCGCACCCTGGCCAGCCGCAGTGCTGATGCTGCCCAGGAAATCCGCAAGATGATCGACAGCACCACTCAGGAGGTCAGCGGTGGGCGCAGCGCCGTGGAGCAAGCCGAAAGCGCCATCGAGAACGTCGTCCGCCAGGTCAATCAGGTGAGCGAACTAATGGCCTCGATCAGCACCGCTTCCAGCGAGCAGAGCAGTGGAATCGGCCAGATCAACTCGGCCATTGCGGAGATGGACAACGTCACACAGCAAAACGCCACCAAGGTTCAGTCCATTGCCGCCTCCGCAGACAACCTGACCCTGGAAGCCTTCGAACTGGCCAACGTGGTCGATGCGTTCCGCCTGGAAGGTGCCCAGGAAGAGAGTATTGCGGCAGCGCGGGAAAAACTGGCGCGTGTGAAGAAAGCCGTTCTTCAGCAGCCTGATGCGTCGGCACGCCATGCGTTGCCCCACCAGGACGAGCCTTGGGGAACCTTCTGACGGGGTGCTGTGCTCAGCATCAATGAAAACCCACGATGTGTTGTGCCTATGCCACCCCCGGGTGGCATATTTTTTGCCTGTTTTTCATAACGACGGCTGCATATCAATGCGCGTCACTAGCAGCCTGTCGGTCTTTCCGTTGCACCGTGAGATACTGACCACCGTCATCGCCGAGCTGAGAAGATCGCCATGAGCCGCTTCATCCCTGTGGATCGCCAGACCGATTACCTGCTGCCGCCTTCGGTAGACGAGTGGTTGCCCGATGGTCACCTGGCGCGGTTCGTTGTCGATGTTGTCGAACAACTGGACCTCTCGACGTTGACCCGGCGTTACATGGGGCGGGGTTCCAAGGCACATCACCCGGCGGTGCTACTGAGCCTGCTGATCTACGGCTACGCCACCGGGGTGGTCTCCAGCCGCAAGATCGAGCGTGCCACCTATGACTCGGTGGCGTTCCGCTACCTGGCCGCCAATACCCATCCCGACCATGACACGCTGGCCACCTTTCGCCGCCGCTTTCTGCCGGAACTGGAACAGTTGTTCGTACAGGTGCTGCTGCTGGCCCGCGAGATGAAGCTGCTCAAGCTTGGCACCATCGCCCTGGACGGCACCAAGCTCAAGGCCAACGCCAGCAAGCACAAGGCGTTGTCGTATGGCCATGCCAAGAAGCTGGAGGCACAGTTCAGGGCAGAGGTGAAAGCGCTGACCGAGCGGGCCGAGTCGGCGGACAAGGAGGACGCGGCCGACGGCATGGATATCCCCGCCGAGATTGCCCGCCGTGAAGCCCGCCTGGCGGCCATCGCTGAGGCGAAGGCCAAGATCGAGGCGCGCGCCGAGGAGCGGGACGCCACCGAGCAAGCCGCCTATCAGGAAAAGGTGGCGCGGCGGGAGGCGCAGCGCAAGGCCGGCAAGAAGCCCCGTGGGCGTGACCCCGAACCGCCCACTGGTGGCCCGCGTGACAAGGATCAGATCAATTTCACCGACCCGCAGTCGCGCATCATGCCGGTCACCGGCAAGGGGTTTGATCAGTGCTACAACGCCCAAGCCGCGGTTGATACCGAGAGTCTGCTGGTGACCCATGTCCACGTCACGCAGGCGACCAATGACAAGCAGCAAGTCATGCCGCTACTGACGGCCTGGCAAGGTTACCCGGAAACGCTGGGAAAACCTGACCACCTGCTGGGTGATACCGGCTACTTCAGTGCCAGCAATATCCAGGCCTGCCATGACCATGGTATCGAACCGCTGTTGGCGATGAAGCGAGACGTCCATCACCTTCCGGTCTTTGAACGTTTCGCCGCGGATCCGCCTGCCCCGGAGAGCGAGGACCCCGTCGAACAGATGGCACACCGCTTGAAGACGCAGGCGGGCCGAGCGCTCTACGCATTGCGCAAACATACCGTGGAGCCGGTCTTCGGGATCATCAAACACGTGATGGGGTTCCGGCAGTTCTCGCTACGCGGACTGGATAAGGTCAGCGGCGAGTGGCGATTGGCCACCATGGCGTGGAATATCAAGCGGATGCACCGGTTGACGGCGGGCTGAGGGCTCGCCGCGCCCAACCGGCCAGCAGGCAAGGCGTCAGAACCGCCTTGCAGAAGCTGAGGGGCAGGTTAAGAGCCACACAACAGCACCAACACCAACACCAACACAGGGGGGGGTGAAGAACCCACGCCTCAGCTCATCCATTAACCTCAAGTCCGACAGACTGCTAGGTCGGCTTGGTAAAAGGAAGCGCTGGGTCATCAGGCGAAACATGCCTTTCAAAAAAATACAGGGGACTTCATGAGCACATCTAGCCAGGCAACCCTTGAGCTGACAGACGATCAGGTGCTGATTTCACGCTCCGACCGCCAGGGTAATATCACCTACGTCAATCAGACGTTCATTGAAGTAAGCGGCTATTCACAGGCTGAGCTACTGGGCGAACCCCATCGTATTTTCCGTGATCCCGAGATGCCTGCTCAGGTCTTCAAGAACATGTGGGCCACCATCGAGCAAGGCAACACCTGGCAGGGGGTGGTCAAGAACCGCTGTAAGAACGGCGATACTTATTGGGTGCATACCACCGTGGCGCCACTGTTGGACGGTGAACGGGTGGCGGGTTACACCGCCATTCGCCGCCGGGCATCGCACAAGGCCGTCACACGTGCTGCCAAAGGTTATAGCGCCATGCAGCAGGGGCGTGCCAGAGGGTTTATGCTCCATCGTGGTGCATTACGTCGCACCGGGGTGCGTGGTTGGGTGCAACGCTTCAGTTTCAGTAGCATGCAGGCCAAATTGATGGGCATGGTCGTCGCTGCCATTCTACTGCTGACGGTGGCAGGGGCCGCCGGTGTCTATGGCTTGACCAGTTCTGCCGAGCGCCTGCGTACCCTCAACCAGACCGGCCTGGAAGGCATTGCCGATTTGCAGCAGATCGAGCAGCGTAGCGCCCAGTTACTGCAGGTGTTGGAGCCTGCCGTGCGTAACCCTCGCCGCGTGGACCTCACTCAGCTCGATGAGCAGCTGGCATCCCTCCAGCAGCAAATCGAGCAAACCTGGCAAGGCTTTACCGAACAGCGTCAGCAGGCCAGCGGTGTGCAGCAAGGGTTGACCGCCCATTTGGCGACGTTTCTTGGCGGCTCGACCACCGCCATGACGGCGATTCGCGAGGGCAATGGCTTTGCGGCCTTTGAAGCCTTCAACGACATCGTCAGGCCCACCTCGGAGAGTATCAGTGCCACCATCAATCTGCTGGTCGATAACGAGCGCGCGGCAGCTCACAGCCTGATGGCCGATGCCGAGCGGCAGCAGCAATGGCTGCTATGGGGGCAAGTGGGCGTGCTGCTGTTCGGTATTGCGCTCATGGTCGGGCTCAGCGTGGCGGTGTTGAAATCACTGCTGAAGTCGCTCAGTGAGGCGCGGCGTGTCACCTTTCAAATCGCTGCGGGTAACCTGGCCAACCGTGTCACCTTGAAGCGGGATGACGAACTGGGCGAGCTTCTGGCCTCGCTGGAAACCATGCGGGCCAGCCTCTCAGGGCTGATTACCGAAGTGGGCAACAAGGTCGAGGTGGTCACGCCTGCGTCCGAGCAGATCAAACAGGAAAACGAAGACCTCGCCTCACGTACCGAGCAGCAGGCTTCGTCGCTGCAGCAGACGGCGTCCAGCATGGATCAGATCACCGCCACGGTGCAGCAGAATACCGAAAATGCCCGCCAGGCCAACCAACTGGCCATGCAGAATGCCGCCACCAGCCGTGAAACCGGCGAGCACATGCAGGCGCTGGTGGAACGCATGGAGCGCATTGCGGCCAGCGCCGACAAGATGAACGACATCATCAGCGTCATCGATGGCATTGCCTTCCAGACCAATATCCTCGCGCTGAATGCCTCGGTGGAGGCTGCCCGTGCCGGAGAGCAGGGGCGTGGTTTTGCCGTGGTGGCCAACGAGGTGCGCAACCTGGCAGGCCGCAGTGCCGACGCAGCAGGCGAAATTCGCCGCTTGATCGACACCTCTACCCAGGAAATCGCGGGTGGGACCAGTGCGGTGAAGCAAGCCGAGCAGGCCATCGAGCAGGTGGTCAATCAGGTCATGCGTGTCAGCGACATCATGGAGGAGATCAGCACTGCGTCCGACGAGCAGAGCAGCGGTATTGCCCAGATCAACATGGCCGTCTCCGAGATGGATCACGTGACCCAGCAAAATGCCACCAAGGTGCAGTCCATTTCCAGCGCTGCTCAGCGGTTGACCAATGAAGCCTTGGACCTTGCCAACGTGATCGCGGCTTTCCGCCTGGAAGGGGCCGAGGAGGAGAGTAGCGAAATGGCGCGGATTCGCGTGGCGCGTGCTGGGCAGTCGGCCAGCTTGCCGTCACCCTCGGCCTCTTCGTCAGCGCCGTCGAAGCGTCCGCTGGTGAAGGCTCGTGCCGCGGAGGAGTGGGCAACCTTTTAAAGCATGTCCGGTATTGGTTGTTCTCTACGTCTAGTCTCAGCGGTTCGCTCATGCCACAATCGAAGACCGCTGGATTCACCCGCCCGCCACCTCGTATGTGGCGGGCCATGATAAAGACGTAGAGGACACCATGCCCCAGTATCGCTCCCGTACCACTACCGCTGGCCGCAACATGGCAGGCGCTCGTGCCCTTTGGCGTGCCACCGGCATGAAGGATGACGACTTTCACAAACCGATCATCGCGGTAGCCAACTCGTTCACCCAGTTCGTGCCCGGCCATGTGCACCTGAAAGACATGGGGCAACTGGTCGCCCGCGAAATCGAAAAAGCGGGTGGCGTTGCCAAAGAGTTCAATACCATCGCCGTGGATGACGGTATCGCCATGGGCCATGACGGCATGCTCTACTCGCTGCCCAGCCGCGATATCATTGCCGACAGCGTCGAGTACATGTGCAACGCCCACTGTGCCGATGCGCTGGTGTGCATTTCCAACTGCGACAAGATCACCCCCGGAATGCTGATGGCCGCCATGCGGCTCAACATTCCCGTCATTTTCGTCTCCGGCGGCCCCATGGAAGCCGGCAAGACCAAGCTTCTGGATCACGGCCTGGATCTGGTCGATGCCATGGTCATGGCCGCAGACGACAGCGTCGACGACGAAACCCTGGCAGAAGTCGAGCGCAGCGCATGCCCCACCTGTGGCAGCTGCTCGGGCATGTTCACCGCCAACTCCATGAACTGTCTGATGGAGGCGCTGGGCCTGGCACTTCCCGGTAACGGCACCGTGCTGGCGACCCATGCCGATCGCCGTCGCCTGTTCGAAACGGCGGGCCATCGTATCGTCGAGCTGGCCAAGCGTTATTACGAAGGCGAAGAGGCACACCTGCTGCCCCGCGCCATTGGCAACAAGGCCGCCTTCAAGAATGCCATGACCCTGGACATCGCCATGGGCGGTTCCACCAATACCATCCTGCACCTGCTGGCGGCGGCTCAAGAGGCAGAAGTCGACTTCACCATGGCGGATATCGACCGCCTTTCCCGTGAAGTGCCGCAGCTGTGCAAAGTGGCGCCCAATACTCAGAAATACCATATCGAAGACGTGCACCGCGCGGGTGGCATCATGGCCATTCTGGGCGAGCTGGACCGGGCGGGGGTGCTGGATACCTCGGTGCCCACCGTGTACGGCGACAGCCTGAAAGCCGCGCTGGACGAGTGGGATATCATGCGCTCGCCCAGTTCAGAAGTGGTCGAATTCTTCAAGGCAGGCCCGGGGGGCATTCCGACCCAAACCGCGTTCTCCCAGAGCGCCCGTTGGCCAAGCCTGGACGGCGACCGTGCCACTGGCTGTATCCGCGATCTGAAGCACGCTTTCTCCCGTGAGGGCGGCCTCGCCGTGCTCTACGGCAACATCGCCCTGGATGGCTGTGTGGTCAAGACCGCCGGTGTAGACGACTCCATCCTGGTATTCGAGGGCAAGGCTCACGTGGTGGAGTCCCAGGATCAGGCAGTGGCCAACGTGCTGGATGGCAAAGTCAAAGAGGGCGACGTGGTGGTCATCCGCTACGAAGGCCCCAAAGGTGGCCCCGGTATGCAAGAGATGCTGTACCCCACCTCCTACCTGAAATCCAAAGGGCTGGGCAAGGCGTGCGCGCTGCTGACCGACGGCCGTTTCTCCGGGGGCACCTCAGGCTTGTCGATTGGTCACGTATCACCTGAGGCCGCCGCCGGGGGTGCCATCGGGCTGGTCGAGCAGGGCGATACCATTCTGATCGACATCCCCAACCGCACCATCAACGTGCAGCTGAGCGATGCCGAGCTGGCCAAGCGCCGCGACGCCATGGAGTCGCGTGGCAAGGACGCCTGGAAGCCCGTCGAGCAGCGCCCGCGCAAGGTGACGCCTGCCCTCAAGGCCTATGCCCTGCTGGCCACCTCCGCCGACAAGGGCGCAGTACGCGACCTCTCCAAACTGGATTGATCGGCTTATCTCACAGCCCGCGAAAGCGGGCTGTTTTTTTTGTGGTATATCATCCAACACCTATCGAGGAGCGTCATGAAGGCGACGATCAATGTGGGCCTGGTCGGCTATGGTTTTGCGAGTAAAACGTTTCATGCGCCGCTGATTCAGGCGGTACCGGGGTTGGAACTGGTGGCGGTATCTTCCAGCGATGCCAGCAAGGTGACTGCCGACTTGCCCCAGGTGGCGGTCGAGCGCGAGGCTCTGGTGCTGTGTCAACGCAAGGATCTGGATCTGATCGTTATCCCAACGCCCAATGATACTCACTTTCCCCTGGCCAAGGCCGCGCTGGCGGCAGGCAAGCATGTGGTGGTCGACAAGCCCTTTACCGTCACGCTGTCGGAGGCCAGGCAACTCAAGGCCCTGGCGGCGGATAAAGAGTGCCTGCTCTCGGTATTTCACAATCGCCGTTGGGACAGCGACTTCTTGACCGTCAAGGCACTGCTGGCCGAAGGCACGCTGGGGCGAGTGACGGGCTTCGAATCCCGCTTCGATCGTTTTCGTCCGGAGGTGCGCGACCGCTGGCGCGAAAAAGCCGCGCCCGGGGGCGGCATCTGGTACGACCTTGGGCCTCACCTGCTGGACCAGGCCTGCGAGCTGTTTGGCATGCCCCACGCCATCCTGCTGGAGATCGGCGCGCGCCGAGACGCCGCCCATGCCGACGATGACTTCCTGGCTCTGCTGGAGTACGACGGCTGCCGTGTCAGCTTGAGTGCAGGCACCCTGGTGGCTGAGCCCACTCCCCGCTATCGCCTGCATGGCACGCTGGGCAGCTATGTGAAGATGGGGCTCGACCCACAGGAAGCGCGCTTGAAAGCAGGCGAGACCCCCACGCCGCACTGGGGACAGGACATTCCCGGCATGCTCACCCTACGCGAAGGGCAAGGCGAAGATGCCCCGCTGGTCAGTCACGAACACCCCACGCTACCCGGCGACTACCTCGCCTATTACCAGGGCGTTGCCGACGCCATCCGCCAACAAGCCCCCCTCCCAGTCTCCGTCGAGGACGCCCTGCGCAGCATGACCTTGCTCGAAGCCGGCCTCGACAGCCACCGCCAACGCCGCTGGATAGCGTTGAAGCACCACTCATAAAGCCGCCCATGTATTAAATGCCTGCCTGAATGTGGAGCGGCAGGGTGGTTTCGTGGCCTCGCCGGGGCAGCTGGCCGCCGCCCTCCGCGGGTGCCTCTTTCGCTCGTTGCTCTCGCTCCATCGTTACGCCGCGCTACGGGGTGTTGCCGGAATTTGGAGGGTCGGGATACCCGTAGCGCGGCGTAAGCGGAGCGCACCCGCGAAGCAGCGCGAGGAGCGCTGCCGGTGGGGGCTCGGGGGTGGGCGGTGGCACGGTTGGTGGTGATGGCGTGATCGGGGCGGCTGGCCGCCGCCCTCCGCGGGTGCCTCATTTGCTCGTGCCTCGCAAGATTCGTTACACCGCGCTACGGGGTGTTGCCGGAATTTGGAGGGTCGGGATACCCGTAGCGCGGCGTAAGCGGAGCGCACCCGCGAAGCAGCGCGGAGAGCGCTGCCGGTGGGGGCTCGTGGATGGCGGTGGCACGGTGGGGGATGGTGGCTCCATCGGGGCGGCTGGCGCCGCCTTCGCGCCGGGCCGCCGCTGCGGGTGCCTCATTTGCTCGTGCCTCGCAAGATTCGTTACGCCGCGCTACGGGAGGTTGCTGGCACTTGGAGAGGCGGGTTACCCGTAGCGCGGCGTAAGCGGAGCGCACCCGCGAAGCAGCGCGGAGAGCGCTGCCGATGGAGCCACATGGGGCGGCGGTGGCACGGTGGGGGATGGTGGCCTCATCGGGGCGGCTGGTGCCGCCTCCGCGGGTGCCTCTTTCGATCGTTGCTCTCGCTCAATCGTTACGCCGCGCTACGGGAGGTTGCATGTGCTTAGGGAGCGGTATAACCGTAGCGCGGTGTAAGCGAAGCGCACCCGCGAAGCAGTGCGGAGAGCGCTGCCGATGGGGGCTCGGGGGTGGCGGTGGCACGGTTGGTTGTGGTGGCGTGATCGGGGCGGCTGGCGCCGCCCTTCGCGGGTGCCTCATTTGCTCGTGCCTCGCAAGATTCGTTACGCCGCGCTACGGGGTGTTGCTGGCATTTGGAAGTTCGGGACACCCGTAGCGCGGCGTAAGCGGAGCGCACCCGCGAAGCAGCGCGGAGAGCGCTGCCGATGGGGGCGCATAGGTGGGCGGTGGTGCGGTTGGTGGTGGCCTCATCGGGGCGGCTGGTGCCGCCTTCTCGCCGGGCCGCCTCCGCGGGTGCCTCTTTCGCTCGTTGCTCTCGCTCAATCGTTACGCCGCGCTACGGGGTGTTGCTGGAATTTGGAGGGCCGGGATACCCGTAGCGCGGCGTAAGCGAAGCGCACCCGCGAAGCAGCGCGGAGAGCGCTGCCGATGGGGGCTCGGGGATGGCGGTGGCACGGTGGTGGATGGTGGCATGATCGGGGCGGCTGGCCGCCGCCCTTCGCGGGTGCCTCATTTGCTCGTGCCTCGCAAGATTCGTTACGCCGCGCTACGGGAGGTTGCCGGAATTTGGGGGGGCGGGTTACCCGTAGCGCGGCGTAAGCGGAGCGCACCCGCGAAGCAGCGCGGAGAGCGCTGCCGGTGGGGGCGCAGGGGTGTTGATTCGGCGCTAGCAGCCTGTCGGTCTTTCCGTTGCACCGTGAGATACTGACCACCGTCATCGCCGAGCTGAGAAGATCGCCATGAGCCGCTTCATCCCTGTGGATCGCCAGACCGATTACCTGCTGCCGCCTTCGGTAGACGAGTGGTTGCCCGATGGTCACCTGGCGCGGTTCGTTGTCGATGTTGTCGAACAACTGGACCTCTCGACGTTGACCCGGCGTTACATGGGGCGGGGTTCCAAGGCACATCACCCGGCGGTGCTACTGAGCCTGCTGATCTACGGCTACGCCACCGGGGTGGTCTCCAGCCGCAAGATCGAGCGTGCCACCTATGACTCGGTGGCGTTCCGCTACCTGGCCGCCAATACCCATCCCGACCATGACACGCTGGCCACCTTTCGCCGCCGCTTTCTGCCGGAACTGGAACAGTTGTTCGTACAGGTGCTGCTGCTGGCCCGCGAGATGAAGCTGCTCAAGCTTGGCACCATCGCCCTGGACGGCACCAAGCTCAAGGCCAACGCCAGCAAGCACAAGGCGTTGTCGTATGGCCATGCCAAGAAGCTGGAGGCACAGTTCAGGGCAGAGGTGAAAGCGCTGACCGAGCGGGCCGAGTCGGCGGACAAGGAGGACGCGGCCGACGGCATGGATATCCCCGCCGAGATTGCCCGCCGTGAAGCCCGCCTGGCGGCCATCGCTGAGGCGAAGGCCAAGATCGAGGCGCGCGCCGAGGAGCGGGACGCCACCGAGCAAGCCGCCTATCAGGAAAAGGTGGCGCGGCGGGAGGCGCAGCGCAAGGCCGGCAAGAAGCCCCGTGGGCGTGACCCCGAACCGCCCACTGGTGGCCCGCGTGACAAGGATCAGATCAATTTCACCGACCCGCAGTCGCGCATCATGCCGGTCACCGGCAAGGGGTTTGATCAGTGCTACAACGCCCAAGCCGCGGTTGATACCGAGAGTCTGCTGGTGACCCATGTCCACGTCACGCAGGCGACCAATGACAAGCAGCAAGTCATGCCGCTACTGACGGCCTGGCAAGGTTACCCGGAAACGCTGGGAAAACCTGACCACCTGCTGGGTGATACCGGCTACTTCAGTGCCAGCAATATCCAGGCCTGCCATGACCATGGTATCGAACCGCTGTTGGCGATGAAGCGAGACGTCCATCACCTTCCGGTCTTTGAACGTTTCGCCGCGGATCCGCCTGCCCCGGAGAGCGAGGACCCCGTCGAACAGATGGCACACCGCTTGAAGACGCAGGCGGGCCGAGCGCTCTACGCATTGCGCAAACATACCGTGGAGCCGGTCTTCGGGATCATCAAACACGTGATGGGGTTCCGGCAGTTCTCGCTACGCGGACTGGATAAGGTCAGCGGCGAGTGGCGATTGGCCACCATGGCGTGGAATATCAAGCGGATGCACCGGTTGACGGCGGGCTGAGGGCTCGCCGCGCCCAACCGGCCAGCAGGCAAGGCGTCAGAACCGCCTTGCAGAAGCTGAGGGGCAGGTTAAGAGCCACACAACAGCACCAACACCAACACCAACACAGGGGGGGGTGAAGAACCCACGCCTCAGCTCATCCATTAACCTCAAGTCCGACAGACTGCTAGAGTAAATTAATGCCGTTGCTGCGCTGCTCTTCGCGTAATCGGTCGCGTGCGATGTAGAGGGCGGCGATGGCGCGTGCTTCGTGGAAGTCTTCTCGAAGCAGCAGTGCGGGGAGCTCTTCGATGGCGTGGGTTTCCACGATCAGCGGCTCGGGCTCGTCGCCGGGCAGGCGTTTGGGGTAGAGGTCGGTGGCGATCAGTACCTGCATGCGGTGTCGCATGTAGTTGGGGGCCAGCGAGAGTTCCACCAGCGGCTCGATACGGTGGGCGCCAAAGCCGCACTCTTCCATGAGTTCACGGTTGGCGGCGGCCACGACATCCTCGCCGGGGTCTACCAAGCCTTTGGGCAGGGTCAGCACGTAGTCCTCGAAACCGGCCGCGTACTCGCGAATCAGCAAGACGTGTTCCGGGTCCGGCATGGCGATGATCATCACGGCGCCACGGTCGGCGCCGGTGAGGCGCTCGAACTGGCGCTCCTCGCCGTTCGAAAAGCGCAGGTCCAGCGCCTCGATCTGAAACAAGCGGCTTTGGGCCACGGGGTGACGAGCCAGAATCGTGGGCTTGCGCGGGTAGCGCTCAGTGACGTCGCTGGTGGTGGAATCGTCGCGGTCCATCATGCCTCCGTGGCTGCAAAAAACGGGTTACGCTACAATAGCACGCTTACTCTCAAAGACTGGAGTGGCCATGATTGATTGGCGCGAGATCGACACGGTGCTGTTGGACATGGACGGCACGCTGCTGGACCTTCACTTCGATAGCCACTTCTGGCTGGAGCATCTGCCACGCCGCTACGTCGAGCTGCATCAACTGGATCAGGCCAGCCAGGAGGAGCTCAAGAGCCGCATCATCGGTGAGCAGGGCACTCTGAACTGGTACAGCCTGGCCTATTGGAGCCGCGAGCTGAACGTCGATATCGTGGCCCTCAAGCGTGAAGTGCAGCATCTGATTGGCCTGCGTAGCGACGCGCTGGACTTTCTCACCTGGCTCAAGCAAGCCCACCCCCGAGTAGTGCTGGCCACCAATGCCGACCGAGCCAGTCTGGCACTGAAATTGCCGCTCACCGGGTTGGAAAACTACCTGGATGCCATCATCTCCTCGGAAGACGTTGGCGCTGCCAAGGAGGAGCAGGCCTTCTGGTTCGCACTGCAGGAGCGAGAGCCCTTCGACCCCGCACGCACCCTGTTCATCGATGACAACGCCCGGGTACTGGAAAGCGCCAGGGAGTTCGGAATCAAGTACCTGTTGGGCATCAAGCAGCCCGATAGCCAGCGGCCCGAAAAAGAGCTGCAGGAGTTCGTGGCCCTGGACCGATTTGCCCAACTGCTGCCATGAGTGCGGCTTGGGCATCGGCCAATGACTGATCCGCCAGGGGCGACCTTCGCGGGGCAGCCAATAGATGAGGAGAGTGCCAATGAGCGACAGCGTTCGCCTGGACAAGTGGCTATGGGCTGCACGGTTTTTCAAGACCCGCGCCCTGGCCAAGAAAGCGATAGAAGGCGGCAAGGTTCACTACAACGGTGAGCGTGCCAAGACCAGCAAGAACGTCGAGCTGGGGGCGCTGATTCGCGTGCCCCAGGGCTGGGACATTTACGAGGTGGAAGTCACGGCGCTTTCAGACCAGCGCAGGGGCGCTCCCGAGGCGCGCACCCTGTATGCCGAAACCGAGGCCAGCGCCCAGCGTCGTGCCAAGGAAACCGAGGCGCGTCGGCTCACCAACGAAGCGATGCAGCACCCCCTCAAGCGCCCCGATAAGAAGCAGCGCCGCGATATACACCGATTTCAACGCCAGCAGGGCGAGTAGCGTCGCTGACGCCTGCCTTGTCGACGTTCCCCTTTCTCTCTTCATGGTTTCACTATGTCTGATCAGATCCAGCGTTTCCTGTTTGACCAAACCAACGTGCGTGGCGAAATCGTCACGCTGAGCACCGCCTATCAGGAAGTGCTTGACCGTCATGCCTACCCACCGGCGGTCAATGCCCTGCTGGGCGAGCTGCTGGCAGCGGTGGCCCTGCTGACCGATACGGTCAAGCTGGACGGTACGCTCAGCATCGAAGTGCGCGGCCAGGGCGCGCTGGCGCTGCTGATGGCAGAGTCCAATCCGGGCGGTGAGCTGCGCGCCATTGCACGTATCGCCGAAGAGGCCGCGCTGCCCAGCGAGCAGGCCAGCTTCCGTGAGCTGGTCGGTGACGGCCAGATCATGATCACCCTGGACCCCAAGGAGGGGCACCGCTACCAGGGCATCGTGGCACTGGATCACGATACGCTGAGTGGCTGCCTGGAAGCCTATTTCGGCCAGTCCGAACAGCTACCTACCCGGCTGTGGCTGGCCGCCGATGGTCAGCGAGCGGGTGGGCTGCTGCTGCAGCGCTTGCCGGATGCCTCGCAAAACCAGGACGTGGATGCCTGGGAGCGCAGCGTGCACCTTGCCGAAACGATCAAGAATGAAGAGCTGCTGGGGCTGGAGCAGCGTGAGGTACTGTATCGGCTCTATCACGAAGAGATCGTCAGGGTCTTCGAACCCAAGGCGCTGCGCTTTGGCTGCACCTGTTCACGGGAGCGTATGAGCCATGCGCTGTACACCCTGGGCAAGGAAGAGTTGATGGATATTCTTCAGGAGCAGGGTGCCATCGACACCCAATGCCACTTTTGCCACACGAAATATCACTACACCGCCGCAGATATTGAAATTTTGTTGGAAGACCCGGGCGCACCACCGCCAGTCATTCACTGATTGTGTAGTCGGCTCCTGATGGGGTGGGCTTTCAGGCGGCCTGGCGCCACCCCAGAGGAGACAATGCGCTCGGCGCACCCAGCAAACGGTTGTTTGAAAATATACTGCGCTGCAACACAAAATGTAGTGTCATTGTAGTAGTTTAACTACAAGATGTTTGCGAGAAGCCCCCGTTTCCCGGGGGCTTTCTTTTTGCCATAATGCGCCGGACTTCAGCGCGCCCAGCCCGTTCGCGAGTGGTTGGGATGACTTTTAAAGGCGTCGTACGACGCCCGGTAAACGAGATAAACGGCCGCAAGGCCCAGGAATCGACATGACCACGACTCAAGCCGCTCCTCAAGCCCACGTCAATCTCAGCAGCGCCGAACTGATCGAGCGCGCCGTGGCCCGTGGTGAAGGTCGCCTCTCGGCGAACGGAGCCCTGGTAGTCAACACCGGCGCACGCACCGGGCGTTCACCGAAAGACCGTTTTATCGTCGATGAGCCCTCCACCCGTGACAGCATCGATTGGGGCAGCGTCAACCGCCCGTTCGACGCCGAGAAGTTCTCGGCGCTGTGGGCGCGTGTCGAAGACTACCTGGAAAGCCGTGAGCGCTTCGTGGCCGAGCTGCACGTGGGCAGCGACAACACCCACTACCTGCCGGTACGTGTCACCACGGAAACGGCCTGGCAAAACCTCTTTGGCCGCACCATGTTCGTGCGCCCGCTGGCCTACAACCAGGCCGCCAAGGAAGAGTGGACCATCCTCAACGCTGCAGGCTTCGAGTGCGACCCGAACCGTGATGGCACCAACTCCGACGGCTGCGTGATCATCAACTTTGCCGAGCGCAAGGTGCTGATCGCCGGCATGCGTTACGCCGGTGAAATGAAGAAAGCCATGTTCTCGGTGCAGAACTACCTGCTGCCCGCCGCCGACGTGCTGCCGATGCACTGTTCTGCCAACGTGGGTGAAGATGGCGAAACTTGCCTGTTCTTCGGCCTCTCAGGCACCGGCAAGACCACGCTCTCAGCGGATCAGGCGCGTTTCTTGATTGGTGACGACGAGCACGCCTGGGGCGACGGCATCGTCTTCAACATGGAAGGCGGCTGCTACGCCAAGTGCATCGACCTTTCCGAGAAGAACGAGCCGGTCATCTGGAACGCCATCAAGTTTGGCACCGTGCTGGAAAACGTCGTGCTGGATGACCGCCGCGAGCCGGACTACGCCGACGACAGTCTGACCCAGAACTCCCGTGCCGCGTACCCGCTGGAGCACGTCGAGAAGCGCGTGGCCGAAAACCTGGCGGGTGAGCCCAACGCCATCGTATTCCTGACCTGTGACATGTCGGGCGTGCTGCCGCCGGTGTCCATCCTGTCCAAGGAAGCCGCAGCCTACCACTTCCTGTCGGGCTACACCGCCAAGGTCGGCTCCACGGAAATGGGCTCTTCCGAAGGTCTGGCAGCAACGTTCTCTACCTGCTTCGGCGCGCCGTTCTTCCCGCGTCCGGCCCGTGAATACGCCGACCTGCTGATCAAGCGTGTCGAAAAGAAAGACGCCCAAGTGTACCTGGTGAATACTGGCTGGACCGGTGGTGCCTATGGTGAAGGCGGCTCGCGCTTCTCGATCCCCACCACGCGCGCCATCATCAGCGCGATTCAGTCAGGCATCCTGCGTGATGTCGAGACCAGGCACATCGACGGCCTGAACCTGCAAGTGCCGCTGGCCGTGCCGGGCGTGGACTCCAGCCTGCTGGACCCCCGCGACACCTGGGCCGACCGCGACGCCTACGACCGTCACCTGCAAGACCTGGCCACCAAGTTCGTTGACAACTTCAAGAAGTTCGAAGGCGTCAACGAAGCGATCATCAAAGCTGGCCCGCAACTGACCTGATACTCGCTGTTTCATCGCTTCAAGGGAGGGTGCTTGGCACCCTCCCTTTTTTATTTTCCGCGGCGCTTCGTTAAATCATCGTTTATCAAATTTGGTTAATGCACCAATAGTGGGCAAAAAAATTGCGACTTTAGTCGAGTTGCAGCCGGTTTTTTGCCCATACCGAACCGGCATAGGGTATGCAGAAAAACGCCGTCACAGTTAAATACCGTCATGCGCTGGCCAGCATAACGACAGTCTCATTACGGTAACGGTACGACGCCATGCCCTACGTTCATGACACCCTTGCGCGGCTAGCCAAGAGTAGCCCTGCCCAAACCGAGTTCTATCAAGCCACCGAGGAAGTGCTGGAATGCTTGCGCCCCCTGTTCGAGCGTTCGCCGCACTATCACCAGCACAGTATCATCGAGCGTATGATCGAGCCTGAACGGCAGATCATGTTCCGCGTCAGTTGGCTGGATGACAAGGGTCGGGTGCAGGTCAACAAAGGGTATCGAGTGCAATTCAACTCGGCCCTGGGGCCTTATAAAGGGGGGCTGCGGTTTCATCCCAGCGTGACCGCAGGCACCATCAAGTTTCTGGGGTTCGAGCAAATCTTCAAGAACGCGCTGACCGGCCTGGCGATTGGCGGCGGCAAGGGCGGCGCGGACTTCGACCCCAAGGGCAAGTCGGACAACGAGATCATGCGCTTCTGCCAGTCGTTCATGACCGAGCTGTACCGCCACGTGGGGCCCCATAGCGATGTGCCCGCCGGCGATATCGGCGTGGGCGCCCGCGAGATTGGCTATCTGTTTGGCCAGTACAAGCGGCTGACCGGGCGTTACGAAGGGGTGCTAACCGGCAAAGGGCTGAATTGGGGCGGCTCGCTCGGGCGCAAGGAGGCCACCGGCTACGGCGCGGTCTACTTTGCCCAGAACATGCTGGCCGCCCGAGGGGAGAGTCTGGCAGGCAAGACTTGCCTGGTGTCCGGCGCGGGCAACGTCGCCATCTATACCATCGAAAAGCTGCTGGAACTCGGTGCGCTACCGGTGACCTGCAGTGATTCCAAGGGCATGATTCACGACCCGCGAGGCATCGACCTGGGGCTGCTCAAGCGTCTGAAGGAGGTCGAGCGTGTTTCTCTGGAAGCTTATCTGCACGAGCACCCTGAGGCACACTATGTGGCGGCACGGGATTACCCTGCCGATGGCCATGCCGTATGGCGTCTACCGGCGCAGGTAGCGTTTCCTTGTGCCACCCAGAACGAATTGACCGAACAGGATGCCCAGGCGCTGATCGCCAACGGGGTGAGCTGTATCAGTGAAGGGGCCAACATGCCCTCTACCAAGGCGGCAGTGGAGCGCTTTATTGCCGCCAGGCTCGCCTACGGCCCTGGCAAGGCCGCCAACGCCGGTGGCGTGGCCACGAGCCAGCTGGAAATGGCCCAGAACAGCAGCATGGAGCAGTGGTCGCTAGCGAAGGTCGATGACAAGCTCAAGCGCATCATGGCCGATATCTATCAGCAGTGTGCTGACACGGCAGAAGAGTTCGGCGAACCCGGTAACTTGGTGCTCGGTGCCAACATCGCAGGCTTCCGCAAGGTGGCCGATGCCATGATCGAGCAGGGCGTTACCTGATCATGTCGGTGGCCTGGTCGATTGAGTTACCGGGTCACTTTAAATAAGCTATCCTGCATGTAGCGGATATCCACAGTCCTTTCCCTTTGGGGAAGGGCTGTTTTTTATGGTCGGTATCATCAAGGAGAGAGACCATGGGGCAGCGTCCTCCAATCATCATCAACCGTCTCGATGCAGAGCGTCTGCAGCGACTGATCGATCAAGCACCGGAAAAGGATCAGATGGTGGCGGAATTGCTCGAAGAAGAGCTGCTGCGCGGTGAGGTGCTCGACCCGCAGGACATTCCCGATAACGTCGTGAGCATGAATAGCCAGATCCGCTTCACCGACCTGACCCGTGGGCGGCAAATGATCCGCACGCTGGTCTATCCCCATGCGCTGGCCAGCGTGGAAGACGGTATTTCCGTCATGGCGCCGATCGGAGCCGCGCTGATTGGCCTGAAGGTGGGCGATGTCATCGAATGGCCGCTACCCAATGCCACCGACGTGAAGCTGCGGGTGGATGCCATCTTCTGGCAGCCCGAGCGGGAGAAGCAATTCCACCGCTAGGGCGGTCTCGGGCGCGCAAGCCATGCCAGCACAGGTGCTTTGTGGTACCGTGTCGGCACCTCGAATGCTGCATGAGCTGGTTGCACGTTATGGATGTCAAACAACGGATTATTGCGCGCCTGGCGTCAGAGCTGGGCGTACGACCTGAACAAGTCCTGGCCACGGTGGAATTGCTGGATGGCGGTGCCACCGTGCCCTTCATCGCCCGCTACCGCAAGGAAGTGACCGGCGCGCTGGACGATACTCAACTGCGCCAGTTGGATGAGCGCCTGCGTTACCTGCGCGAACTGGAAGAGCGGCGCGAAGCCGTGCTGGCGGCCATCGATGAACAAGGCAAGCTGGACCCCGCGCTCAAGGCCACTATCGAGGCCGCCGACACCAAGCAGCGCCTGGAAGACCTCTATCTCCCGTTCAAGAAAAAGCGCCGCACCAAAGCCCAGATTGCCCGGGAAGCCGGTCTCGAACCTCTGGCGGATGCGCTGCTGGCCGACCCCACCCTCGACCCGGAAAACGAAGCGGCACGCTACCTGCGCCCGGCAGAAGGGGAAGTGCCGGCCATCGAAGATGCCAAGGCCGCCCTCGACGGTGCCAAGCAGATTCTGATGGAGCGCTTTGCCGAAGACCCCGAGCTGATCGGCCAGCTGCGTGAGCGGCTCTGGCAGGAAGGCGAGCTGAGCGCCCGGGTGCTGGAAGGCAAGCAGCAGGAAGGCGCCAAGTTTTCGGATTACTTCGAGCACGACGAAAAACTCGCCAAGGTGCCCTCGCACCGTGCGCTGGCCATGTTCCGTGGCCGCAACGAAGGGATTCTGGGGCTGGCCATTCGCTTGCCCGGTGAAGAAGACGCCCCGGTGCATCCTGCCCAGGTGGCCATTGCCCGTCAGGTCGGTATTCGCGATGAAGGGCGCCCGGCCGACAAGTGGCTGGGCGAAGTGGTGCGCTGGACCTGGCGTGTCAAACTCTACACCGCACTGGAAACCGAGCTGCTGGGCCGCCTGCGCGAACAGGCCGAGCAGACCGCCATCGATGTCTTTGCTGCCAACCTGAAAGACCTGCTGCTGGCGGCCCCGGCGGGGCAGAAAGTCACCTTGGCGCTGGACCCCGGCCTGCGTACCGGCTGCAAGGTAGCGGTCATCGATGCCACCGGTCAGTTCATCGACCAGGCCACCATTTACCCCCACGCTCCCCAGAACCGCTGGAACGAATCGCTGGAGGTGCTGGCGCGGCTGGTCAAGCAGCATCGCGTGCAGCTGATTGCCGTGGGCAACGGAACCGCCAGCCGTGAAACCGACAAGCTGGCCGGGGAACTGGTGAAGGCGCTGGCGCCCGCGCAGCCGCTGAGCAAGGTCATGGTGTCGGAGGCCGGGGCATCGGTGTACTCGGCGTCGGAATACGCGGCCCGTGAGCTGCCCGATCTGGACGTCACCATCCGGGGGGCGGTTTC
Organism: Halomonas sp. NyZ770; assembly: GCF_020616575.1. Lineage (NCBI taxonomy): Bacteria > Pseudomonadati > Pseudomonadota > Gammaproteobacteria > Oceanospirillales > Halomonadaceae > Halomonas > Halomonas sp. NyZ770. The sequence continues at coordinate 1,282,588 of NZ_CP085143.1, forward strand.
GATTGCCCGCCGCCTGCAGGACCCGCTGGCCGAGCTGGTGAAGATCGAGCCCAAATCCATCGGGGTAGGTCAGTATCAGCACGACGTCTCTCAGGTGCAGCTCTCGCGCAGCCTGGAAGCCGTCATCGAAGATTGTGTGAACGCGGTGGGCGTGGACCTCAACACGGCCTCCAGCGCATTGCTCTCCCGAGTGGCTGGCTTGAGCGCCGCGATGGCCGAAAACATCGTCGCGCAGCGCAACCTGCAGGGTGCCTTCAAAAGCCGCAAGGAGCTGCTCGGCGTCAGCCGTCTGGGGCCCAAGACGTTTGAACAGTGCGCCGGTTTCCTGCGTATCAGCAATGGCGACAACCCGCTGGATGCCAGCGCCGTCCACCCAGAGGCCTATACTCTGGTCGAGCGCATCGCCAAGCAAAGCGGGCGTGACCTCAAGGGCCTGATTGGCGACAGCGCCACCCTCAAGGCGCTGAAGCCCGCCGATTTCGCCGATGAGCGCTTCGGGGTGCCCACCGTCAGCGACATTCTCAAGGAGCTGGACAAGCCAGGCCGAGACCCGCGCCCGGAGTTCAAGGCGGCGGAGTTCCGCGAAGGCGTGGAAACGCTCAAGGACCTCACCCTGGGCATGGTGCTGGAAGGCACGGTGACCAACGTGACGCACTTCGGCGCGTTCGTGGATATCGGGGTTCATCAGGATGGCCTGGTGCATATCTCGGCCTTGTCGGAGCGGTTCATCGACGACCCGCGCAGCGTGGTCAAGGCGGGCGACATCGTTACCGTCAAAGTGATGAGCGTCGATATTCCCCGCAAGCGAGTCGGGCTTTCCATGCGTCTCAGCGATGAACCAGAGCAGCCTGAGCAAAACGGCAGCCGCGCCGCTCAGGAGCCCCGCAAGCCTGCGCGCAGCAGCCGTCAATCGGGCCAGCGCCAGGGGCAGCAGCAGGGCAATGCACCGGCGGCCATGGGTGCCTTGGGTGCCGCGTTGTTGAAGGCCAAGCGGGGCAAATAGTCGCGTGTCTTGAAAAACACAGGGTTGCCGCCATATCCTGCCCACTATTCCCTATCAGGTAGGATACAGCTCATGGTCACGCCCGCCGGTTTCCACAAGGCCTGCGTCATGCAGGCCTTATCAACAAGGAGTGTTCACCTTGTCTGAACCACTCACGGTGCCTACGTCGCTGACCGCTCAGGTCGAGCGCCTGCTCCCCAGCGCCCGTCTGGGTCGTTTGGGGCGGCTGCGTCGCGGGCTAGAAAAAGAGGGGCTGAGGGTCGATGCGCAGGGCCATATCGCACAGACCCCACACCCCCAGGCGCTGGGCTCCAAGCTGACCCACCCGCACATCACCACCGACTACTCCGAAGCGCTGCTGGAGTACATCACCCCGGTGTATTCGGAACCCAAGGAGGCGCTGGCCTTCCTGTCCGATCTGCATACCTTTACCTATCACCATCTCGATAACGAGTGGATCTGGCCTGGCAGCATGCCTTCCCGGCTCTCCGGTAACGACAGCGTGCCGATTGCCGACTACGGCAGCTCCAACGTGGGCACCATGAAGCACGTTTACCGCAAAGGGCTCGACGTGCGCTACGGGCGGATCATGCAAGCCATTGCCGGGGTGCACTACAACGTCTCGCTGCCTGAAGACATGTGGTACGCCCTGCGCGAGATGGAAAAAGCCACCCACGTACCGTTCAACGACTACCGTTCGACGCGCTACTTTGGCTTGATTCGTCACTTCCGTCGCCATAGCTGGCTGCTGCTCTATCTATTCGGTGCGTCTCCCGCCGTGGACAAGAGCTTCCTGCCCAGCGGGCAGGTGCCGGACAAGCTGCAGCCGCTCGGTGACGATACTTATATCGCCCCCTACGCTACCACGCTGCGCATGTCCGACCTGGGGTATCAGAACAAGGTCCAGTCGCAGCTGAAAATCTGCTTCAACTCGCTCTCCAACTACGTCAACACCCTGCGCCATGCGATTTCCACACCGTGGCCCGATTATGAAGCGCTGGGCGTTCGGCAAGGCGATGAGTGGCAGCAGCTCAATGCCAATATTCTGCAGATCGAGAACGAATACTACAGCGATATTCGCCCCAAACGCGTGGCGCGGCACAACGAAACCCCGAGCCAGGCACTCGAAGCTCGTGGCGTCGAGTACATCGAAGTGCGCTGTCTGGACCTCAATCCCTTCGATCCGCTGGGCGTCACGGAAGTGCAGATGCGCTTCGTCGACACCTTCCTGATGTGGTGTCTGCTCAGCGACAGCCCCTGGATTTCCGATGAAGAGTGTGACCGCCTGGATGACAACCGTCGCCTGGTGGTGGAGCGGGGGCGTGACCCTGAGCTGCGTCTCGTGCGTCAGGGGGAATCGGTGACGCTCCCCGAGTGGGGCGAGCAGATCTTCGCGGAAATGGCCGAGGTCGCTCGGCTGCTGGACGCCGTGGAAGACGACGCTCCCCATGCGGCCGCCCTGGCGGCGCTACAGCCCCGTTTGCGCCAGCCCGAGCTGACGCCCTCTGCGCAACTGCTGGCGAAGCTGCAATCCGGCAACGGCTCGCTCAGCGAGACTCTGCTGGGCATGGCCCAAGAACAGGCAGAGGCCTTGAAGAGCACCCCCATGCTGCGTTCACGGGAAGCGCTGCTGGCACAGCTCATCGACACCTCGCACCAGCAGCAGCGTGATATCGAAGCCGCGGATCAAGAAAGCTTCAGTACCTTCCTGGAAAACTACTTCGCCAAGGCGCGGGAATCGCGAGCGCTATCGGCCATTACACCTGAGGATGGGCAATGACCTCATCAACTATTCGTCCGGTCGCGCTACTCGGCGTTGCCTTCTGTATCCTGATGATGGCCGTGGCGCTAGGACTGGAACACATTGGCGGGCTGGAGCCTTGCCCGCTGTGCATCTTCCAGCGCGTCGCGGTCATCGCCGCCGGGCTGGTACTGGCCGTGGCTGCCATTCATAACCCCCGCGGCCGTTTCGGCAAGGGGTTATATGGCGTGCTCAGCTTGGCGGCGGTGGGTACCGGGGCGTTCATCGCAGGCCGCCATGTCTGGCTACAGGGGCTGCCCGCCGATGAAGTGCCCAGCTGTGGCCCCGGCCTGGAATACATGATGGATATTCTGCCCATGCAGGAAGTCGTGGCCATGGTGCTCACCGGCTCCGGCGAGTGCGCGGAAATCGACTTCATGCTGTTGGGGCTGTCGCTGCCTGGCTGGACGCTGGTCGGGTTCCTCATTCTCGCCCTGGTACCGTTACATATGTTATGGCTGGCCGTGACAGGGCAGGGTACGTTAGCCAAGCGTTGATTATTCAAGGCACACTCGGCAGTATCAAGGAAATCGTGCCCGCCTGCATTGACAGGGCTAGAAGGAACAGCGAGTCTAGCCTTGATGAAGGCGGCTATCAGCAAGGAGAAGCCCCATGCTCGAAGATTGCAAAAATGCCCTGGAGCGCTGGGGGGGCGTACACAGCCTGATCGACCGCTGGCTGGATCAACGGCGCGCACTACTGGTCAGCTTCATTGAGCTCAAGGAAGCCTGCGATGCGGAACTCGAAGCCGTCAGCAAGGCGCGCATCGACACCTTCAGCGAACTGCTGATGGATTACATCAGCGCGGGCCACTTCGAGATCTACCCCCAGTTGGCCGAAGAAGCCAAGGCCTTCGAAGATGAAGGAGCCCTGCAAATCGCGGCCCTGTTGCTGGAAAGGCTCGAAATGTCTACCGCCATGGTGCTGGAGTTCGACGAAGACTTCGCCACCCCGGTACGCTGCCAGCAAAACCTGGCCCGGCTGCCCGCCTGGATCGACCGGCTCGCCAAAGGGCTCACCGAACGCTTCGCCCTGGAGGATCAGCTCATCGCACGCCTCCACGCAGCCCACAGCCCCCAGCAGATCAAATCTCCCGCTTAATGCCGCGCCCCTGTAGCGCGGCGTAACGAAAGAGCGAGAGCAACCAGCGAAAGAGGCACCCGCGGAGGCGGCGCCAGCCGCCCCGATAGCGTCACCGAACCCACCGCGCCCTCGAACCACAAAACGCCACCGCCACCCCCGGTGCCCTCATCGGCAACGCTCTCGCGTTGCTTCGCGGGTGCGCTCCGCTTACGCCGCGCTACGGTATGTCGCCAACATTGGGTATGGGGGCACGGGCACGGATACCTCCGTAGCGCGGCGTAACGAAAGAGCGAGAGCAACGAGCGAAAGAGGCACCCGCGGAGGCGGCGCCAGCCGCCCCGATGGCGTCACCGAACCCACCGCGCCCTCGAACCACAAAACGCCACCGCCACCCCCGGCGCCCTCATCGGCAACGCTCTCCGCGTTGCTTCGCGGGTGCGCTCCGCTTACGCCGCGCTACGGTATGTCGCCAACATTGGGTATGGGGGCACGGGCACGGATACCCCCGTAGCGCGGCGTAACGACTGAGCGAGAGAAACGAGCGAAAGAGGCACCCGCGGAGGCGGCGCCAGCCGCCCTGATGACGTCACCGAACCCACCGAGCCCTCGAACCACAAAACGCCACCGCCACCCCCGTCGCCCTCATCGGCAACGCTCTCCGCGTTGCTTCGCGGGTGCGCTCCGCTTACGCCGCGCTACGGTATGTCGCCAACATTGGGTATGGGGGCACGGGCACGGATACCCCCGTAGCGCGGCGTAACGACTGAGCGAGAGAAACGAGCGAAAGAGGCACCCGCGGAGGCGGCGCCAGCCGCCCTGATGACGCCACCGAACCCACCGCGCCCTCGAATCACAAAACGCCACCGCCACCCCCGGCGCCCTCATCGGCAACGCTCTCCGCGTTGCTTCGCGGGTGCGCTCCGCTTACGCCGCGCTACGGGTACATCGCCAACATTGGGTATGGGGGCACGGGCACGGATACCCCCGTAGCGCGGCGTAACGAAAGAGCGAGAGCAACGAGCGAAAGAGGCACCCGCGGAGGCGGCGCCAGCCGCCCTGATGACGCCACCGAACCCACCGCGCCCTCGAAACACAAAATGCCACCACCACCCCCGTCGCCCTCATCGGCAACGCTCTCTGCGTTGCTTCGCGGGTGCGCTCCGCTTACGCCGCGCTACGGGTACATCGCCAACATTGGGTATGGGGCACGGGCACGGATACCCCCGTAGCGCGGCGTAACGAAAGAGCGAGAGCAACGAGCGAAAGAGGCACCCGCAGCGGCGGCCCGGCGCGAAGGCGGCGCCAGCCGCCCTGATGGAGCCACCGAACCCACCGCGCCCTCGAATCACAAAACGCCACCGCCACCCCCGTCGCCCCCATCGGCAACGCTCTCGCGTTGCTTCGCGGGTGCGCTCCGCTTACGCCGCGCTACGGGTGCGGCGCCAACGATGCAAATGGGGTTGCCCGTAGCGGGGTGGGGCGCGTTTTATCCGAGATCTTTCTCCCGCCGTAAGCGGCCGCCGATCACCAGCATGCAGGGGGTGAGCAGTAGGGTGAGGAAGGTGGCGAACGTCAATCCACCGGCGATGGCGCTGGACATTTGTGTCCACCACTGGGCGGAGGGGGCGTTGAACCCGAGCGCGGGGGTGAAGAGGTTGACGTTGACTCCCAGTACCATGGGCATCAGCCCCAGCACGGTGGTGATGGCGGTCAGCAGGACGGGGCGCAGGCGCAGGCAGCCTGCTTCCAGGGCTGCCTGAGGAGGTGGCATGCCGTCGCGGCGCAGCTCGTTGTAGGTATCGATCAAGACGATATTGTTGTTGACCACGATGCCCGCCAGCGCGATCACGCCCATGCCTACCATGACGATGCCAAAGGCCTGGCCGGTGATCAGCAGGCCCATGAGTACGCCCGCCGTGGAGAACACGATGGCGGACAGCACCAGCGCGGCCTGGTAATAGCTGTTGAACTGGGTCACCAGAATCAGCGCCATCAATCCTACGGCAATCAGGAAGGCACTGATCAGAAACTGCATCGACTCCTGCTGATCCTCCTGCTCGCCAGCCACATTGACCATCAGGCCATCCGGCAGTTGGCCTTGGCCAGCGGTCAGCAGGGCTCTCAGGCGCTCATCGGCCAGGTAGCCGGGCGCCAGATCCGCTTCCAGCGTAATCGCGCGGCGGCCATCGATGCGGTTCAATGTCCCCACCTTGGGCGCCGGGGTGATTTCCACGAAATGAGAAATCGGCACCTGCCCACGGGAGGTGTTGATGGTGAGCCGCTCCAACTGGTCCAGCGTGCGCCAGTGTTCTGGGAGGCGTACGCGAATATCGACCTCGTCACTCACCGTGGGAGGGCGGTAGCTGGCCACCTGCAGGCCGGTGGTGAGCAGTTGAACCGCGCTGCCAATGGTGGTGATGTCGGTCCCCATGCGGGCGGCGGCCTCACGGTCCACGGTGATCTGCCACTCCACCCCTGGCAGGCTGCGGTTGTCCTGAATATCCACGAAGCCGCCCAGCTCGCGCATCAACCGGGTGAGTTGATCGACCCCCGCATCGGCAACGTCCGGGTCCGTGGCGCTGACTTCCAGCACGATGGGTTTGCCGCCGCCGGGGCCCATTTCCTGCTCGCGGAATTCTAGGGTGATCCCCGGAATATCTGACGTGCGCTCGGCCATGTCCGCCAGAATGGTGCGTGCCGGACGGCGCTGATACCAATCAATGAACTGAAACTGCAGCATGCCGACCACGTCGCTGCCCATCTGCTGGTCGGGCACTGCAAAAGAGCGTGCGTAGAGAGCCTCCACTTCACCCAGGCCGCCCAGGCGCTGCTCCACGCGGCGCAAAATGGCATCGGTTTCCTGAGCGGAAAAATCGCCCCGGGCGCGCACAAGCACCTGGGCGCTATCGGGTTCGACATTGGGGAAGAAATCCACGCCGTGGTTGAACCGCGCATAGCCGGTATACAGCAGCGCGATCAGCAGCAGGGCGAAGGCCAGCACCCAGCCGGGGTAGCGCAGCAATCGGCTCAGCAAATGGCGGTAGCCTCGGCCCATCGCAGTGCTTTCATCCAGGGGGCCAGTGCCTGCACCGCTGGCCTTGGCGGTACGGGTAAACAGCCGCCCAAGCGTGGGCAGGAAGATGAGTGCCATGACCAGCGAGGCCAGCAGGCACAGAATCACCGTCGCGGGCAGGTACTTCATGAACTGGCCGACGACGCCGGGCCAGAACAGTAGCGGTAGAAACACCGCCAATGTGGTTGCCGTGGAGGCAATCACCGGCCAGCTCATCCGCGACGCGGCGTTCAGCCACGCCTGATGAGCCGTCTGCCCCTCGTGCAGATGGCGGTCAGCGAGCTCGCTGACCACGATGGCACCGTCCACCAGCATGCCCGCCACCAGAATCAGTGCGAACAGCACCACGATGTTGAGGGTGAAGCCAAAGGCCCACACCAGCAGAATACCGGTCAGGAAAGCCCCTGGAATGGTCAGTCCGACCAGGAGTGCCATACGCCAGCCCATCACGGCGACCACCACGACCAGTACCAGCACCACTGCGGTTAGCACGTTGTTGAGCAGCTCGGAGAGCATGTTCTGCACGGTGATCGACTCGTCCAGGATGGTCGTCACCCGTAGCTGCTCGGGTAACAGCGTTTGCGCCTCCGCAAAGCGGTCCCGCACGGCGTCGATGGTGGCGATGATGTTGGCCCCGGCGCGTTTGGAGATTTCCAGCACCACGGCAGGCTGACCGTCGATACGGGCAAAGCCTTCGGGCTCTTTGTAGGTGGGATGAATCCAGGCCACGTCACCGAACGTGACCACTTGCTCGCCCTCTACTTTCACGGGCATGTTCATCACGTCTTCCAGGGCGGCGATGATGCCGGGCACCTTCAGCGCCAGCCTGCCTGCGCCGGTGTCCAGGCTGCCGGCTGCCACCAGCCGATTGTTGCGCGAGACCTGGTTGAACAAGGCATCGAAATCGACCCCATAGCTCTCCAGCACCAGCGGGTCCACGACGATTTCCAGCAGGTCTTCACGGTCACCGGCAATGTCCACCTCCAGCACGTCGGCAATGCCTTCGATCTCCTCCTTCAGGCGACGGGCGATGGCAATGCGCTCGCGGGTGTCCAGTTCCCCTGAAAGGCCGATGCTCAAGACCGGGAACTCCGAGACGTTGACCTCCATGACCCTCGGTTCATCGGCTTCGGTGGGCAGGCTGCTACGCGCAATGTCCACCCGTTCCCGCACGTCGGAAAGCGCGGTGTCCGGATCGAAGCCCGGGTCGAACTCCAGCGTGACGGAACCATGCCCCTCGCTGGACTGCGCTGTGAACTTGCGCAGCCCGGCAATGCCCCGCAGCTCCTGCTCCATCGGGCGAATCAGCAGCCGTTCGCCATCTTCCGGGCTGACCCCCTCCAGCGAGAGCGAGACATAAATGATCGGAATGGTGACGTCCGGGTTGGCTTCCTTGGGGATCACTTGCCAGGCCGTGAGCCCAGCGAGTAGTAGCCCGACCAGTAGCAGCAGGGTGGTGCGCGTATGGGTCAGCGCGGCATTAATGAGTGAGCGCATGACCACCTTCCTGGGCAGGCACGGGGGTGACTTCCTCGCCTGGGCTGACCAGGCCAGCTCCCAACGTGATCAGCGTGACCGGGTCGGGCAGGCCGCTGACATAGGCGCGCTGGGTGTCGGCACTGACCAGCTCCACGGCAGACTGCACCACGCGGTTTTCGGCATCCAGATGCCGAATGGCCAACTGGCCCCGCGCATCCAGGCTGAACAGCGCAGGCGAAAGCGTATGCACGGCGCGAGGGGGGAGGGTGATGGTCAGCTCGGCGCTACCGCCTGCCAGCCGCTGGCGCTCGGGGTTGTCGAGGATGACTTCCACATAGAACGTCCGGGTCGCTTCATCGGCACGGCGGCTGATATAGCTCACTTCGCCAGACAGCTCGCCACCATTCAACAGGCGGGCCGTCACCGGCAGCCCTTCGCTCAAAGCGCCTACCTGCTGCTGGGACACCCAGGCTTCCCCTTTCAGGCGACGGTCATCGACCAGGCGAGCCCACTCTTCTCCGGGCTGCAGCAGGTCGCCGATTTCCACCTGTACCCGGTCCAGCACGCCTTCGAACGGAGCGCTGGGGCGGGTATCGCGTAGCTGCTTCTCCAATTGAGCCACCTGGGCCGCGCTGGCGCTGAGTGCGCTTTGCAAGCGCAACAGCTCGGGCTGGGAAATCAGCTCGCGACGGCGAAGGTTCTGGGCCCCCGCGTACTCGGCCTGCGCCAGGGCCAGCTCATCGCGTGCCTGCTGCAGGCGCTCCGGCAGGGCATCGCTCTCCAGTACCAGAAGCGTCTCGCCCGGTTGAACGCGCTCGCCTTGGGTGATGGGGGCTTCCGCCACCAGGCCCGCCACGTTGGCGCGCAACACCGCCTCGCGAGCGGCCGCCAACTGGCCTTGAACGACCACCTGAGGAATGTAGAGCGTGCTGGGCTGGGTCGAGACCTCCACCCGAGCCAAGGTCTCGCTGTTGCTCTCGCGGTTTTCTACAGGGGTGGACTGAAAACGCTGAAAGTCGCCCAGGGCAAGCCATACCACCAGGGCCAGCACCAGCAGGCTAGCCAGTGCATAAGAGGGGGGGATTCTTCGCATGAGGAGTCACTGTTCCAAATAAAGAGGGGCTCGCAACCCGTCACACCATAGCGCAAGTGCTGCCGCTCAGCGAGTACCAAGCCGCCGCGCGAATGGGTAGTAGTCTCAAGTCTGATTGAGTTTTTGGGCGTGTGGGCATAACATCGGTGCGCGAATCTTTACCAGGCGAACCTTCACTAGGCGAACCATCAAGGAGCAATGATGAAAGATCCAGTACGTATTGCGATTACCGGCGGTGCCGGCCAGATCAGCTACTCTCTTATTTTCCGCATTGCCGCTGGCGACATGCTGGGGCCGGATCAGCCCGTCATTCTCCAGCTTCTCGAAATTCCCCAAGCCATGGGCGCGCTGAACGGCGTGGTCATGGAAGTGAACGACTGTGCGTTCCCGCTGGTGCAAGATATCGTCGCCACCGACGATCCCAACGTGGCGTTCAAGGATGCCGACTTCGCTCTGCTGGTAGGTGCTCGTCCGCGTGGCCCCGGCATGGAGCGTAAAGACCTGCTGGAAGCCAACGCCGCCATCTTCTCCGTACAAGGTAAAGCGCTGAACGACCACGCCAGCCGCGACGTGAAAGTGCTGGTCGTCGGCAACCCGGCCAACACCAACGCGCTGATCGCCTCCTGCAACGCGCCGGACCTGGACGCTGGCCAGTTCACCGCCATGACCCGTCTGGACCACAACCGCGCCCTGACGCAGCTGGCACAGAAGACCGGCAAGCACGTCACCGACGTCGAAAACATGATCATCTGGGGCAACCACAGTGCCACCCAGTACCCGGACCTGGCCCAGTGCAAGGTAGACGGCAAAGCCGCTTTCGATCTGGTCGAGCGCGACTGGTACGAAAACGACTTCATCCCGACCGTACAGCAGCGCGGTGCCGCCATCATCAAGGCGCGCGGCGCCTCGTCTGCCGCCTCTGCTGCGTCTTCCGCCATCGACCACATGCGTGATTGGGCGCTGGGCTGCGACGGTATCGTCAGCATGGCCATCCCCTCCGACGGCAGCTACGGCATCGCCGAAGGCATCATCTACTCCTACCCGGTGCGCTGCCAGGGTGGCAAGTACGAAATCGTACAAGGTTTCGAACTCGATGCGTTCAGCAAAGAGAAGATGCAGGCCACGGAAAAAGAACTGCGCGAAGAGCGCGCTGCCGTCGAGCACCTGCTCGGCTAAGCACGCCGTTTGGCACTCGCCAACCGCACCCACCCCGCAAGCCATGCTTGCGGGGTTTTTTATGCTCAGCGTAATGGGTTTGGATGGAACGTTATGTCGCTTGCGGGATAGCTTGAGTGGGTGACCCCGTAGCGCGGCGTAAGCGGAACGCACCCGCGAAGCAACGCGAGAGCGTTGCCGATGAGGGCGACGAGGGTGGTAGTGGCATATTGTCGTTCGGTGGCTTCATCTCTGTGGGAGGCCAATTTCATTGGGCGACTGCCTGAATAGGCTGGGAGCTTGAATCATCGCGGGCTGAAGCCCCCTCCCACACGTACCATTACAGCAACGCGAAAGCGTTGCCGATGGGGGCGCTGGGGGTGGCGGTGGCTTCATCGGGGCGGCTGGCGCCGCCCTTCGCGGGTGCCTCATTCGCTCGTTGCTCTCGCTCAATCGTTACGCCGCGCTACGGGGGGCTCGATTGCCGTGGTGATGTATTCGGGTTGGTGTTGGCGATGTGATAGGGGTGGTTTATACGTTGGGGTGATGTGGGCGCATACCGTAGCGCGGCGTAAGCGGAGCGCACCCGCGAAGCAACGCGGAGAGCGTTGCCGATGGGGGCGCCGAGGGTGGCGGTGGCGTTTTGCGGTTCGAGGGCGTGTTGGGTTTGGTGGCTTCATCGGGGCGGCTGGTGCCGCCCTTCGCGGGTGCCTCATTCGCTCGTTGCTCTCGCTCAATCGTTACGCCGCGCTACGGGTTTGCCTCGATTTGCCGTGGTGACGTATTCGGGTTGGTGTTGGCGGTGTGATCGGGGTGGTTTATGCGTTGGTGTGATGTGGGCGCGTACCGCAGCGCGGTGTAAGCGGAGCGCACCCGCGAAGCAACGCAGAGCGTTGCCGATGAGGGCGACGAGGGTGGCGGTGGCATATTGTCGTTCGGGGGCTTCATATCTGTGGGAGGCCAATTTCATTGGGCGACTGCCTGAATAGGCTGGGAGCCTGAATCATCGCGGGCTGAAGCCCCCTCCCACACACCACTACAGCGGCTTGATGAGCCGGGCAGCCACCCAAGCATAGTGGTGGTGGCGTCAGCAGATTTCCATGCGGTTGCGGCCGCGGCGCTTGGCTTCGTAGAGGGCTTGGTCGCTTTGGGCGAGGAGGCTGGACAGGTCTTGGGTGGGCTGGGTGAGGCGTGTGACGCCCAGGCTCAAGGAGACGGGGGCGGGGGTGAGGTAGGTGTGCGAGGCGACGGTGTGGAAGCGTTGGCGTAATTGCTGGCCGATGTGCAGCAATTCATCGTCGTTCACGTCTTTCAATAGAAAGACGAACTCATCGCCACCCAGGCGGGCCAGCAGCGCGTCCGTGGGGAGCGTTTGCCGAGCAATGTCGGCCAGGGCGAGCAGCAGGTGGTCTCCCGCTGCGTGCCCATAGAGATCGTTGATCTGCTTGAAGTTGTCCAGGTCCAGCAGCAGTAGCGCCCCTGGTTGGCTGGGGGAGATACGCTTGAGTACGCGCGGCGCCTGGGCTTCGAAACCACGACGGTTGAGCAGCGAGGTCAGGGCGTCGCGTTCGGCGAGGTGGGTAATGTGCCGCTCCCGCTGATAGCGAACGGTGCCCGTCATCGAGAGCGCAATCAACAGGATGGCCATGGAGCCTTCCACCAGCGAAATACGAATGATGGCACCTTGAAAAGCCATCAGATTAACCAGCGTGTTGGGGGCCAGCGGTAGCAGCCCTTTGGCCACATAGAACAGGCCATGGATCATCAGTACATAGTGCAGTTGGCGCGTGCCGAGCGTGGCGGCGTCGGATTCCAGCTTGAGCGCCCAGCTGGCGCGCAAGGCCAGCAGTCCTACCAGCAGGGAGTTGAGCGATAGGTAGAGCTTGGAGCTGGTCAAGGGCTCGGGGAGCAGCAGCCCGCACCAGATGACGACCAGCAGCCACCAGGCGCGGCTGGGGCGTTGACCCACGAAACGCAGCACGCCCAGCAAGAACAGCCAGTGAGCCAGGATCAGCAGGCCATTGGCGAACCAAACGCCTACCAGAAAGAAACCGTTGGCGCGTAGCAGAGAAAGGCTGGAACCCACCGTCACCGTGGCGAACCCCGCTGCCCATAGCAGCAGGGCTTGTTCGCGGGCACCGCGCCACTCCATCAACAGGTACAGCGCCGCAGCGGCGGCGATGGCAATGGTCAGCGTCAGCAGGGTAGGTGGGTCGAACGCCATTAATCCCGTAAGCTCATGATGCGCCAATGGCGCGCCTCGGCCACTTGGCGAAGAGTATCGTCAGGGTCTACGGCAACGGGGTTGTCGACCACTTCCAGCAGCGGCAGGTCGTTATGGGAGTCGCTGTAGAACCACGCGTCATCGAGGGTGCAATCCTGGTCTTCCAGCCACGCTTCCAAACGGGCGACCTTGCCTTCCCGGAAGCTGGGCACCCCGGCCACACGTCCGGTGTAGCGGCCATCGACCATCTCGGGGTCGACGGCAATCAGGTCATCCACGCCCAGCCGCTCGGCAATCGGGCCGGTGATGAAGCGGTTGGTGGCCGTGACGATCAACAGCGTGTCGCCCTTGGTGCGGTGGCGGGCCAGCAGCTCTTCGGCCTTGGGCAGAATATGCGGCTCGATCTTGCTAATCATAAACTGTTGGTGCCAGGCAGCAAGCTGTTCCGGGCTGTTGTCAGCCAACGGTTTCAGCGCCAGCGCCAGAAACGCCATCATGTCCAGCGTACCGGCGTTGTAATCGGCCAGGAAGCGCTCATTGGCCTCGCGGTAGGCCACCGGGTCCACGGCTCCTTGCTCTACCAGGAACTCCCCCCAGGCATGATCGCTATCGATGGATAGCAGCGTATTATCCAGGTCGAAAATGGCCAGACTCACGGCGCTCCCCTTGATGGTTGATGTTGGTGAGATGTGCGCGACACAAAGCGCCGGATTATCGCAGAGTCGCCTGGCTTTCACCACTTGGCGTTATATTGTATTGATACGGTTGACTCCCTTGTGGAAAAATGGGGACAACTGAAAATTTATGAAGGTGATGTCCGTGATCGACGCTGACGGCTTTCGCCCCAATGTTGGCATCATTATTGCCAATAGCCAGGGGCAACTGCTTTGGGCGCGTCGTGTAGGACAAAATGCGTGGCAATTCCCCCAGGGAGGCATCAAGGCAAGCGAGACACCACAACAAGCACTTTTTCGTGAGCTTCACGAAGAAATCGGCCTGACCGCCGACGATGTTGATATTGTCGCCTGCACCCGGGGCTGGCTGCGCTACCGTCTGCCACGACGCATGATTCGTACCCACTCCAGGCCAGTCTGCATTGGCCAGAAACAGAAGTGGTTTTTATTGCAAATTCGCTGCCAGGAAAACCGGATTTGTATGACGGCGACACCCAAGCCGGAATTCGATGGTTGGCGATGGGTCAGCTACTGGTACCCGCTGGGTCAGGTGGTGCCCTTTAAACGAGAGGTTTATCGACGCGCGTTACGAGAGCTGTCTCCCCGCGTTCAACGGTTGGCACAAGATAATGAAGGATGACGTGCGCGTCACTGCTGGAAGCCGGCAGTGGGCTATAGCCGGACACTTCCTCAGCGAGGCAAACAACAGTGAATAGTAAAACGTCGATGCTTGAGGTGCTGCGACGCGTGATTCAGGAAGTGAATGGCGCGCGCAATCTCGATGCCGCGCTGTCCACCATGGTACGTCGTATCCGCAAGGCCATGCAGACGGACGTCTGCTCGTTCTACCTGTATGACAAAGAGCTGGAGTCGCTGGTGCTGATGGAAACCATCGGCCTGCGCACTCAGGCCGTGGGGCGAGTCATTCTGCCACTGGGCGAGGGTCTGGTGGGGCTGGTGGCCAAGCGCAGCGAACCCCTCAACCTGGAAGATGCGCAGTCACACTCGCACTTCCGCTATTTCGAGGCCACCGGGGAAGAGCGCTACTGCAGCTTTCTCGGGGTGCCGATCATCCACCAGCGCCACATGCTCGGGGTGCTGGTGGTGCAGCAGGCGGAAAAACGCCGTTACGATGACGAAGACGAAGCGTTTCTGGTCACCATGGCGGCCCAGTTGGCAGGCGTGCTGGCCCATGCGCTGGCCACTGGCCACCTCAACCGCCCCGCGCTGCCCGGTGGCCAGGCCATGTTCAAGGGCGTGGCCGCGTCGCCTGGCATGGCCATGGGCGAAGCGGTGGTCATCACCCCGCCCGCCGACCTCAACAGCGTGCCAGACCTGATCCCCAGCGATCAGGAGTATGAAATCGCCCGCCTGAAAGAAGCCATCGGCAAGACCCGCGACGAAATCCGCGCGGCGGCCGAGCGGCTGGTCAACCGTATCTCTTCCCAGGAGCTGGCGCTGTTCGATGTCTACCAGCAGATGCTGGGCGAGGCGGCGCTTTCGGAAGAGGTCGAAAAACGCATCCGCGAAGGGCAGTGGGCGCCAGGGGCGTTGGCCGATGTGGTGCGCCGTCACGTGCAATACCTGGAGCGGGTCGATGACGACTACCTGCGCGAGCGGGCAGCGGACATCCGCGACCTGGGCCGCCGCGTGCTGGCGCATCTTCAGGAAGACACGCCCGCTACCCCGGAAACCTACCCGGACGACGCCATTCTGGTGGGTGATGAAATCAGCGTGGCCATGCTGGGCGAAGTGCCCCGTGACAAGCTCAAGGGGCTGGTCTCGGTGCGTGGTTCCAGCACCTCGCATGTGGCCATCGTCGCCCGCGCCATGGGTATCCCGACCGTGCTGGGCATGATGGACTTGCCGCTGCCCCGCCTCAACGGCGCCCCCGTGGTGCTGGACGGCCACCGTGGGCGGCTGTTCGTACGGCCCATGGCCGAGCTCAAAGCCCGCTATGCCAGCCTGATTGCCGAAGAGAAAGTGCTCAGTGAGGTGTTGGCCCACGAGCAGGACCTGCCCAGCGAAACCCCGGATGGCCACAGCATCCCGCTGATGGTGAACACCGGCCTGGCGGTGGATGCGTCTGCCATGCTGAAAAGCCGGATTGGCGGGGTAGGGCTCTATCGCACCGAAGTGCCGTTCATGATCACCGAGCGCTTCCCCGGCGAGAAAGAGCAGATGCGCATGTACCGGGAGCAGTTGGCAGGCTTTGCGCCGCTGCCGGTGGTCATGCGCACGCTGGATATCGGCGGCGACAAGGATTTGCCCTATTTCCCCATCGAAGAGGCCAACCCGTTCCTGGGCTGGCGCGGCATGCGCGTCACCCTCGACCATCCTGAAGTGCTGATGGTGCAGCTGCGCGCCATGCTCAAGGCCTCTCAGGATCTGAACAATCTCCACGTTCTGTTCCCGATGATTACCAACGTCGAAGAGGTGGATGAAGCCATTCGCTTGCTCGACCGTGCCATCATCGAGCTGGGCGAAGAGGGCATCCAAGTGGAGCGGCCCAGCGTGGGGGTCATGATCGAAGTGCCCGCCACCATCTATCAGATGGATGCGCTGGCCAAGCGGGTGGACTTCTTCTCGGTGGGCAGTAACGATCTCACCCAGTACCTGCTGGCGGTGGACCGCAACAACGCACGGGTATCCAGCCTCTACGATGCGCTGCACCCAGCGCTGCTGGGCGCGCTGGTCGAGCTGTCTCAGGATGCCCGGCGGCTGAACAAACCCATTTCGCTGTGTGGCGAGCTGGCCGGGGACCCGGCAGGGGCGCTGCTGCTGATGGCCATGGGCTTCAATAGCCTCTCCATGAACGCTCCCAGCCTGCCCAAGGTGCGAGCAGCCATTCGGCGTGTCACCCTGGCTGATGCGCAAACGCTGCTCAAGGAGATCATGCAGCTGGATACACCTTCCCAGGTACATGCCCATCTCAACCAGCGCTTCGACGAGTGGCAGCTTTCCCACCTGCTTCCCCCCAGGGATTAATACTCCCTGTAGGCGGGCGTTGCCAACGTGGTCTCACCCAGAAACCGACCGAGGGGCCCAAAACGCTGCTCGGTCAAGGTGACGTCTCCTTGCGCGCTCAGTGACAGCCATGTCGTGGCCCGCGTGCCGTAGGCCTCCCCCAGAATGAACGCAGCAGAGAGCTGACGTTCCAGCGTCAGCCCAACGCCGGTATCGGGTAGTGCGGCGTCCTCCGCAAGGCTGGCATCGTGAAGCGCCTGGCGAGTTGCTCGGCGCCAGAGCGTCGTCTCATGCTGGCTCAGCGCGTGGCGCACCGCCTGGAGCTTGGGCCACGCAGTGTTCAGGCTGGCGTTGGATAGCCCGTGAACCCCCTCGGCCACGTCCGTCAGCGTCACGTCATGGCGCCCACGGTGCAGGTGCCAGCAGTGGGTGGGCGTCGCCACCAGCAGATTGAATCCGGCATAACGGGCTGCGCCGTGCTCGGCCATCTGCCTAAGCCACTTGGCCGGGTTCTCACTGGCCAGCACGTTGGCGACCAGCTCGCCCCGGCTGGGCGGGTGAGCAGGGGGCGACAGCCGTGTATCCCGCACGTTGGTCAGCGCGGCTACCACCCCTTGCCGATTGGCCGCCAGCCAGGTGCCCCCGGCCTCCAGGTCGCGGCCGCCCAGCAGCGGCTTGCCGTCCCAGTGGGCCAGTGGTGCCGTGGGGCGGGCATGAAATTCATCCCGATTACCGGCCAGACGCAGCGGGAAACGACTCCCTGGGCGCCATGAAAAGGTGATCAAACACATAAACGACCCCTGTTGGTCACGAAATCCGACTCCTTGCGGTGTGCTGCATGACAGCATCCAAGAGTGGACGTACACTTAGCTTAAAAGCTAAAGCAATAAGGCGGTTCACCTGCCGCGACAGAGCCTCATATCAACGAGGAAGACGCACACTATGCAACGTGATCAGCGAGAGCACTTCTGGAACGCCATCATCTGGCCCGTTCTGTGGCCGCTGCTGTTAGTGCAAGCCGCACTCGTACTGCTCTGCCTGTTGATGGGAGTGGTGATCTGGGTGATGTCGCCAGGCCAGGCCTCCTGGTCGACCACATTATGGCTTACCCTGGCCCTGCTGCTGGGCAGTTGCATGAATGTAGGCGCTTTCTTGATGTTAATCAAAGCCCGGGCCAGATATAAGGATGCCCGTTTCATGCAGTGCCTGGTCGAGCTGGAGTGCCGTGTCGCCTCCTTGGGGCAGAAGGTCGCTCCCAGCCAGCCATGGGCGGCGGAAGAAGACACCCATCAGCGTCCCCTCAAGCGCCTTACCCATGTCAACGATCGGCTGGCCACCATGCTGGAACAGCTGGAAAAAATACCCACGGCGACGCAAGAGAGCGCGGGCCGGGCCGACCAGGCGCTGCTCGAAGACCTGCATCACCAGCAGAAGCAGCTGAAGCACCTGATGGCAGGCAGGGAGCGGGCACGGGAAGAGTCGCGGCTGAAGTCAGGCTACCTGACCTTGATGCAGCGTGAAGCCGACAGCCTGTTCGAACACCTGGGCAGCATGATCAAGGACGACCCTACCGAGGCGTGTCGCCAGAACGTCACCCATGTGCGCGAGCGGCTGGCCGACATACGCTCGCTGCTGGCCAATTTCGTGCAGCAGAGCGTCAACGAAGCCACCACCTACAATGTGCTGGAAACCGAAGGGTATCAGCCCCGTGTGCTGGTCGTGGATGACGGCCCCGTCAACCTGATGCTGGCACGGCAAATGCTGGAATCTCAAGGGCTTCAGGTAGAAGGTGTCAGCAGTGGCGAACAGGCGCTGGAGCGGCAACAGTCCACTTTTTACGATCTCGTGTTCATGGACATCTTCATGCCCACGCTGGATGGCCTGGAAACTACCCGCCGCTGGCGACAGTTCGAGCGGCATAACCCCGCCCATCGCAGTATCATCATTGCCCTCACCGCGAACGTGGACAACGCCGGGCGAGGCACCTGCGAAACGGCAGGCATGGATGATATCCTAGCCAAGCCCTATCAACCCGAAACGCTGCAACGCATGCTCAAAAAATGGCTGCCTGACGCTTTGGAGAAGCCCGCACAATGACATTTGCCGCCATTTTGGCCAGTTATCTCGTACTCGGTGCCGCCGCAGGCACCATGGCAGGACTGTTTGGCGTAGGGGGCGGCATCATCATCGTACCGGTGCTGGTGTTCGCTTTTGGCCTGCAAGGCATCGCGCCAGAAATCACCATGCATCTGGCAGTGGGCACGTCGCTGGCCACCATCGTGGTCACCGGAGCCTCTTCGGCCCTTGGCCACGTGCGTCGCGGCAGCGTACACCGCCCCTGGTTCATGGCGCTGTTGCCGGGGCTCATGCTCGGTGCGATTGCCGGGGTCTTCATTGCAGGGAATCTCTCAGGCACCGTGCTGGGCACACTGTTCGGCGTGTTCGTGCTGCTGCTGGCCGCCAAGATGGTCATTGGCTTGAATCCCAAGCCGGGCAGCGTTGCGCCCGGTAAAGTGGCGATGTCGGTGGCCGGAGGTGTCGTGGGCGCCATTTCGGCGCTGTTCGGTATTGGCGGCGGGGCCATGACGGTGCCCTGGCTGTCTCGCTCCGGTGCCACCATGACCCAGGCCGTGGGCACCTCCGCCGCCTGTGGCCTGCCCATTGCCGTCGTGGGTGCCATCACCTTCATCATCGTCGGCTGGGGCAACCCTCTATTGCCGCCGTGGGCCACTGGCTTCGTCATGTGGCCCGCGTTTATCGGCATCGTCGTCACCAGCGTTCCCTTTGCACGGCTAGGGGTGCGGCTGGCGCACGTGTTGTCTGCCCACGTGCTGCGCTATGGTTTTGCCCTGCTGCTCACGGTGGTGGGGCTGCGCTTCATCCTGGCGTAATCGCCACCCGGCACGCTGTCACTTCTTTTGTTCACGTAGAGAAACGGAATGATTAATTACCCCACGATAGACCCCGTCGCGATTTCGCTCGGCCCCCTGCAAGTGCACTGGTACGGTTTGATGTACGTGGTCGGTTTCGTTGCTGCCTGGTGGCTGGGCTGCCGCCGTGCTGCGCGGATCGGGCTCACCAAGGATGATATCAGCGACCTGCTGTTCTACTGCGCCATCGGTGTCGTGGCCGGTGGGCGCTTGGGCTATGCGCTGTTTTACGGCCTGGGGCAGTGGTCTGCCGACCCGCTGTGGATCTTCCGCGTCTGGGATGGCGGCATGAGCTTCCACGGCGGGCTGATCGGCGTACTGCTGGCGGCCTTGCTATTCGCCCGGCGCAAGCAGCTGGCCTTCTTCACCCTCACCGACTTCATCGCCCCGCTCGTGCCCATCGGCCTCGGGGCAGGGCGCATCGGCAACTTCATCAACCACGAGCTGCCCGGCCGCGTGACCTCGCTTCCCTGGGGCATGCCCTTTCCCGGCATGGGCCCAGAGCCGCGTCACCCCTCGGCACTCTACGAAGCCGTATTGGAAGGCGCCGTGCTGTTCGTCATCCTCTGGTGGGTCTCGGCCAAGCCTCGCGCGCGCGGGTTCGTCTCCGGCCTGTTCCTGCTGGGCTACGGCGTCTTCCGCTTCATGGTCGAATTCGTCCGCATGCCCGACGCCCACATCGGCTACCTCGCCTTTGGCTGGTTCACCATGGGCATGCTCCTCACCCTGCCCATGATTATTCTCGGACTCCTCCTGATGCTCTGGTCAAAAGGCAAGCCCATCGACGCCAAGGTATAGAAAGCAGTACACCCCGTAGCGCGGCGTAAGCAGAGCGCACCCGCGAAGCAACGCGAGAGCGTTGCCGATGAGGGCACGGTGGGCGGCGGTGGCGTTTTCCCGTTTGGAGGCGTGATCGGGGCGGCTAGCGCCGCCTTCGCGGGTGCCTCCATCGCTCGTTGCTCTCGCTCTGTCGTTACGCCGCGCTACGGGGGCATAGCTTGCGGAGGAAAACGTAGCGCGGCGTAAGCAGAGCGCACCCGCGAAGCAGCGCGAAAGCGTTGCCGATGAGGGCACGGTGGGTGGCGGTGGCGTTTTCCCGTTTGGAGGCGTAATCGGGGCGGCTGGCGCCGCCTTCGCGGGTGCCTCCATCGCTCGTTGCTCTCGCTCTGTCGTTACACCGCGCTACGGGGGGCATAGCTTTCGGTGGAAAACGTAGCGCGGCGTAAGCGGAGCGCACCCGCGAAGCAACGCGAGGAGCGTTGCCGATGAGGGCTCGGTGGGCGGCGGTGGGCTTAACGTAGACGTTGCCTTTAGGGGAGCCTAGAATACAGCCTCATATTCGCTGTTAATCTGGAAACCTTGTGACTGCTACAACGCCTTCGCTTACCACGTCGAACGAATTGCCTGCGCTTGAGCAGCCTTACCTGGACTTGATGCGCACTGTGCTCGAACAGGGCGTTGATCGCGGTGACCGTACCGGTACGGGTACGCGCTCGGTGTTTGGCCACCAGATGCGTTTCGATCTTTCTCGTGGGTTTCCGCTGCTGACCACCAAGAAGCTGCACTTGCGCTCGATCATTCATGAGCTGCTGTGGTTTCTGAAGGGCGATACCAACATCGGTTACCTGAAAGAGCACGGCGTGCGTATCTGGGACGAATGGGCCGATGAAGCGGGCAACCTGGGGCCCGTATACGGCTACCAGTGGCGTAGCTGGCCGCACCCCAAAGGTGGCAGCGTGGATCAGATTGCCAATGTGCTGGAGCAGATTCGCCATAACCCGCAGTCGCGCCGTTTGATCGTCTCGGCCTGGAACCCGGGGCAGGTGGAGGAAATGAAGCTGCCGCCGTGCCACTGCCTGTTCCAGTTCTACGTGGCGAACGGTCGCCTTTCCTGCCAGCTGTACCAGCGCAGTGCGGATATTTTCCTCGGTGTGCCGTTCAATATCGCCAGCTACGCGCTGCTGCTCAGCATGGTGGCGCAGGTGACCGGGCTGAAGCCGGGTGAGTTCATCCACACGCTGGGCGATGCCCATCTCTACAGCAATCACCTGGAGCAGGCGCAGGAGCAGCTGGCGCGTACGCCCATGGCGCCGCCAGCGCTGGTGCTCAATCCGGCGGTCACGGATCTGTTCGACTTCACCTTCGATGATATTCATATAGAAGGTTACCAATCGCACCCCCACATCAAGGCAAAGGTTGCCGTATGAGCCAATCTCTCCCGACTGACGAACTGCTGGTGCCGGTGGCGATGATCGTCGCCATGGCGAAGAATCGTGTCATTGGCGTCGATGGCAAGCTGCCCTGGTACCTGCCGGAAGACCTGAAATTCTTCAAACGCATGACCCAGGCCAAGCCGCTGGTCATGGGGCGCAAGACCTATGCATCCATCGGCAAGCCGTTGCCCAATCGGCTGAATATCGTGGTGACCCGAGACACGGCCTTCACCGCCGAGGGCACGCGTATCTGCCACGACCTGCCGTCTGCCTTGGCGCTGGCCGACCAGCACGCCACTATCGAGGCGGCGGAGGAGATCATGGTGATGGGAGGCGGCGAGATCTACCAGCAAGCCTTGCCCTTTGCCCAGCGGCTGTATATTACTGAAGTCGATATCGACGTTGCGGGCGACGCAACGTTTCCTGAATTCTCGGCAGACGAGTGGCGTGAAGTGCAGCGCGTACCCGGCCAGCCAGCGGAAGGGCAGCCACGTTATGATTTCGTGGTATATGAGCGTGTCAACGACTGAGCAAGGAAAGGAGGAGGTGATGGCTGCCAACGTACTGCAACTATTAGAACTACTCGAAACACGGCTCGACCAGAAAAACGCCGAGCTGGAAGCATTGCGTGCCGAAAACAGCCGCCTGAAGCAGCAGCTGGCACGTGGGGAAGCAGCGCCACCCCAGGTAGCGTCACCCCAGATAGCGCCAGCGCCGCTGCCCATGGAAGAGTGCCAGCCCCAGGCAGCGCGTCAGCACCAGGAAAAGCCCCCGGTGGTAGCCGAGCAAGTGCCACCGCAGGCAGAAGCAAACGAAACGCCAGCGCCTGCCGTTGAACCTGCTGCTGAAGCGCCTCAGCCCCCCTCGCCCCACGCATTGTTGAAACAGTGGTATCAGCGCTATCCCAATGCTTTCTTCAAAGGGCATACCAAGCCGCTGAAAGTAGGGATTCATCACGACCTGGCCGAGCGTGAGCCCTGGTCGGGCAAGCTGGTGCGTCGTGCGCTGGCCAACTACGTCAATCTGCCGCGCTACATCAAATCCATGCGGGAAGGCGTAGAACGGGTCGATCTGGAAGGCAATCCGGCAGGCAAAGTCGACAAGGAAGCGGCACAGCACGCCAGTGCGCGGCGCCACGAAAGCCAGGCGACCACAGCAACAGAAACAGCGCCGACCCCGCGTGCCAAACCTGCTCAACGAACGCCGCCGCCGAGGAAGGAAAAACGTCAGGAAGTGCCCCGGCAGGAAAAAACCGAGCAGGCAAAACCGCTTAGCCTTGAAGATAAGCTCAAAGGCTTGCAGCAGAAATTCGAAGGCCGCTGAGACCGGTTTTGTTTGGCTGGGTTCCATAAAAAAACACAAATCATAAAAAAACACTGTTTTTTTCTATTGCGTTCCTTGGAATCCCAGTATAGAGTTTGACCTGCGAGCATTGGACTATAACAAGGCTTTGTTGAGGACATGTCGCATACCACCGGGAAAAACCGGCGGATGAGAAAAAGAGCATGGCCCGCAAGCCACTTACTGGCTTCTACGAAGGCCAGTAATAACGATCGAAACAGTAAGCTAGTTAAAGGAACCTACATCATGAAAAAGACACTTTTAGCGACTGCCATCGTTGGCGCCCTGGGTGCCTCCGCTGCCGCTCAAGCAGCTACTGTATATGACCAAGACGGCACTCGTCTGGACGTATACGGCCGTATCGCCATGGGTATCGCCGGTGGCGGCCCCGAGTTCGATTCTCAAGACCGTGAAATCGACAACGGCGCTGAGTTCGTAGACGTGTTCTCTCGTCTGGGTCTGCGCATGAGCCAGCAGGTTACTTCTGACCTGAGCGCTTTCGGTCACCTGGAATGGCGTTTCCGTGCTGACGAGCGTCGCAGCGACGAAGCTTTCCGTGAAACTCGTCAGAGCTACATCGGTCTGAAGAGCGAGCAGTACGGTACAGTTGTCGGCGGTAACTTCGACAGCTTCTACAGCCAGTTCGTTTCCAAGCCGTTCGACGTCTACATCGACCAAGGTCTTGAGTTTGCTGGTCACCCGACACAGTCTCGCGGCGACTCTATCGGTTACTACACGCCTGACCTGAGCGGTTTCACTGCCTTCCTGCAGCTGAAACACTACAGCGAGCGTGGCCTGCTGGAAGGTATCGAAACTACTGAGCAAGGTGAAGTTGTAGCCTCTCAGGGTGGTGTTCGCTACGCTGAAGGTCCTGTGACTGTTGCTGTGGGCTTCGTTGACGACGTAGTTCGTGGCGGCGGCAACGGCGAAATGCTGTACGGCGTAATGGGTTCTTACGACATCACTGACCAGTTCACTGCACGTCTGGGCTACGAAGGCCGTGACGACAGCACTGAATTCGGCGGTGGCTTCGACACCGTAGGTCTGGGTGGTACTTTCACCACTGGTCCTTGGGCGTTCAACGTTGACTACTACAACATCGAGCGTGACAACGATTCTACCAGCAACGCCTGGGCTGCTGGCGCATACTACAAAGTATCCAGCAACTTCGACGTATTCGCTGAGGTCGCTGACGGCGATGCGCCGAGCGTCGATCGTGACACCACTCTGGGCGACCTGACCGACAACGTATACTGGCTGACTGGCGCTCGTTACCACTTCTAAGCCTGGCTTTTGCCAACGCTTGAATGGATAACTGCCTAACAGCAGATAGAACCGGCCCTCAGGGGCCGGTTTTTTATTTGATGGCCTATGGTCAGTGAGTGAACAGGTTGGCCAATCGCTTGGCCGTCTGAAGCAAGGTACAGTAGCCTTATCAGTATTTACTAAACACATCTCATTGCTATTGACAATGGAGGAAATAGGCAAGATTTATGAATCCTGCTTCCACCTTGTTACATGCAGGCGCCGAAAAGGGTATGATTCATACCTTAGGCTAAGCACACTTACATTAGTGATAACGCTTATCAGGTAGTGGCGTTCTATGGCCATGCCTTTCTGAATTTACGCGCAAAGTCAAAGAGTTGACTTCTCCAAGAGTCACGGATGATAAAACGAATTCTGCAGAACCAACTGCTCACCACGCTGGCTGCGCGTGGGATTGCCGCAGGTGGCACCTTCCTGCTTTCCTATGTGTTGGCCACGTTCGTCAGTATTCAGGCCTTTGGTGCCTTCATGCTGTGTCTGTCGATCATGATCGGCATGCAGGTCTTTGCCAGCCTGGGCACCGACCGGGCCACGCTCAAGTACATGGGGGTCGCGACCTCCAATAATAACCGCCGTGAAGTCGCCTGGATTTACCGGCACGCCATGACGGTCAACGTACTGGTCGGCGTGCTGCTGGGCGTAGTGCTGTGGGTGGCGGCGCCCAGCGTGGCACAAATGCTGCTCTCCTCGACAGACAATGCGGTCGAGGCCCTGCGAATGACCGCGCTGTTGTCGCCGGTGTACAGCGTCATTTACCTGTGCAATTTTCTGATGAAAGGGTGGGGCAGGGCCAACGTTTCCTGCCTGTTCGAAATAGGCTGTATTTCCATCGTGCTCAGCGGGGTCGTGCTGGTGTGTGCCTGGCTGGGGATCTCGCTGGGGGCACTGGCGCTGATGACTGCGCTGGGTGTGATTCTGGGGCTCTACCTGCTGGTGGCGCTGTGGGCCGTCTGGTGGCTGTACCGCCGCAGCGCGCTGGTCGAAAGTGACAGCGTCAGCTTTACCAAAGGCTTCTATCGCCACCTGCCCGATTTTTTGCTGGTAGGCATCATCTTCTACTACACCCAGTGGGGAGTTGGCCTGGTGTTGGGCGCCTTCCATAGCGAAAGCGATGTTGCCTTGTTCAGCCTGGGGCTACGGCTGGCCATGATCATCGGCTTCATCCTGACCGTATACGACAGCATTCTGGGGCCGCGTTTCTCACGGCTCCAGCATGAAGGCAATGGCGAAGGGCTCAGGCTGCTTGCCCAGAAAAGTGCTTTTCAAATGACCTGCTTCGCGCTGCTGCCTGCCTTGGTGTTCATCATCTGGCCCAACGCCGTGCTGGCGTTGTTTGGCAGTGATTACACCGGTGCTGCCAGCGTCGTGAGAATTCTCGTGATCGGGCAGCTGGTGAATGTGATGACCGGCTCGGTCATTTTGCTGCTTTTGATGGCCGACCAGCAGCGTGCAGCGCGGAATATACTAATCTGGTCTGTGGTGGTGGGGGGCATTGCCTCGCTGCTACTGATTCCGCGTTACAGCGCAGAGGGGGCGGCCTATGCGCTGCTGCTGTGCCTGCTGATTCAGAATGGCGTGGCGGTCTACGTGGTGAAGAGAAAGTTCGGTTTCATGATGACCGACTGGCGTTTCGTCATGACGCCACGAAGCCGAGCCAACAATGATGGTGAACCAAGATGATTAGACTCGAAAGGGAGTTCCACCTGGAAGAAGGGATCGATTACAGCTTCATCAATCCGTTTTCTCTAGGGGTCGTGGCGCAAAGCCTAAGCGAGCAGGAGTGCCGACAGATTCGCTTCTACGCCGATGGCATTGCCGTCGTGCTCTATGCCCGGTTGTTCAAAGGCAAAAAGATTCAGCGGACCAGCTTCGACGACACCTCGATTGCCCCGGTGGTACTAGGCCATGCCCAGGCCACACAGAAGCGCGTTGCGCTGGTGGGCGGCACCGAAGAAAACGTCCGTCAGGCGTCGCAGCTGCTGGCACAGAAATACCCTGGGCTCGAGATCAGCTACGCACGCTCCGGCTTTTTCAGCAGTGACGAAGAGCGCCAGCAGAGCTTAGTGCAGGCAGCCAATGCCGACATCGTCATCGTGGGCATGGGCGCAGGCAAGCAGGAGCGCCTGCTGCTGGACCTGAGGGCTGCGGGCTGGCAAGGCACCGGCTTTACCTGTGGCGGCTATCTGGATCAGTTCGTGGAGGCCAAGGGGCAAGACTACTACCCAGCCTGGGTAGACCGTCTCAACCTGCGCTGGCTGTACCGAATGATGAAAGAGCCGAACCGGCTGTTGAAGCGCTACCTGAAAGACTACCCCCGGTTTTTGATCAAATACGGCAACAAGATCGAGTAAATCATGATTCCTAAAAAGATCCATTTCTGCTGGTTTGGCGGTAACGCCATGGGCACGCTTTATAAAGAGTGCCTCGCCACGTGGAAAGAAAAGATGCCCGACTTCGAGATCATCGAGTGGAACGAGTCCACCATCGATCACGACAATCCGTTCATCAAATACTGCCTGGAAAACAAGAAGTGGGCCTTTCTGTCCGATTACGTCCGTATGGCGGCACTTCATGAGCACGGTGGCATCTACCTCGATGTGGACATGGAAGTCGTACGCTCGCTGGAGCCGCTGCTGGAAAGCCCCTGTTTCCTGGGCTATGAAGATGAAGGACGGCTGAACACCGCCGTGGTGGGCGGGGTGGCAGGGCATCACTTCTTCAAGAATGCCATGACGCTGATCGAAGCCCGTCATCAACAGAAAAAGCCGTTTCTGATTGCCCCGGAAGTGGCCAATGCCTGTGTCGAACAGGATGCCAGTGATATCGATCTCAAGCCCTGGCACTTTTTCTACCCCTATAACCCCTATGCCAAGGCGCATGATCGCAAGCAGCTGATGTACTGCTATATCGAAAGCGATACCTACCTGATCCACCACTGGGGAAAAGGGTGGAAAATGGGGCTGGTGGAAAGAGTATTCAGAAAGTTGTTCAAGTAGGCCATCGCGGTAAAGGGATTCAATTTAGCGAGATGCGTTTGGGAGCAAGGAATGCAAGGACATTACCCAGTGGGCAATGCGTTATTGTCTTACCGCAGCAAGGCACAACCGCTGGCAGCGATGTTGCTGATGGCCGTGATCCTGGTGCTGGGTGTGGTGGGGGTGATGTCGCCCTGGCACTACAACATACTGCCCGCCGCGCCGCTCCTGGAGCTGGCGGTGCTGGGGGTATCCGTACTGGTGTTTCCACCTAAAAGTCGTTCAGCCTGGCTGTTCCTACTGGCGGCAGGCGGCTATCTGGTGGTCACGCTGGCCATTGCGCTGCTGATGAGCGGCAGCCATATTCTCGATTACGTGCAAGCGTACAAGGCATTTTTCTATGTGCTGCTGCTGTGCTCGTTCATCGGTCAGCCGCTATTCAAGCAGGCCCACGTCGTCAAATTCTTCTATGTGCTGTTAGGGCTGTTCTTCCTCAAGTACACCTACTCGCGGCTGATTGGTCTGGACGCCTGGGTCAGCCAGCGCCCCGGTATCTTCACGGAAAACAATTTCGAGCTGGTGCTGCTGATTCTGCTTCTGTATCTGGTGCTGCCCGTGATGCGCTGGCGGTTCGTCTCGTTCGTGGCCGTGATGCTGATCATTTTTCTGTCGGGATCGCGCAGCGCATTTCTGTGTTTTCTCGCGGTGTATTTCTTCAGTGTGTTTCGGGCAGGCAAAGGCTTTATCAAACCATGGCTGCTGCTCTTCCCGTTTCTGGTGCTGCTGGCCTACGGCATCGTCAATGATCGCATGGACATCTCTTTGAGCAGCAGCGCGGCTCCTGGCGAGCATCCCAGCATGCCAGCCCTGGAAGAAGATCGCTCGCCGATTGCCACCTTAGGGGCAGATGGCGAAGTCATCGAGCAGCCGCTTACCTTTCGCTCCCTGCTGGAACGGGGCGCGTCCATCGACCGCGTTCGATTCCTGCTCTATTTCCTCGATGACGTAGAGGGGTGGCAGTGGTGGAACGTGATGCTGGGTACACAGCCCCTGACGCCGATGTCTACGGAAACGTGCGAAGCACTCTCTTACTGGAGCGACATGTACAGCTTCTCCGGGGATGGCACCTGCTACTCGGTCATTCTGCACTCCTATATCATTCGTGTGCTTTACGACCATGGCGTGCTGGGGCTTGTCTTCCTCGTCGCGTTTACCGTCTACGCGCTGCGCAAGAGCGGCTATAGCTGGGCCGATACCCTGTGTGTGCTGGGCGTGTTGATGGCCTCATCGCTTTCCGTTTCGGCGTTCAACAGCGTGTTTGCCATGCTTTCCATGATGTTCTATCTCTCCTATGGGCGAGAGGAGCCGGCACCAGCGGCCTCGGTGGAGGCACCCGGTGCCAACACGGTTTGAAAGCGGCCCGACATGCCCTATATAGCGCCCAATAATTGGATCGTAGAGTAGAGACCGTACTATGCACTCAGACAGTAAACCGGGGGTGGCTCAGAAAAGAGGCGTGATCTTTTCCGAGCGCTATCCGCCCAAGATCATCTTCCCGGTATTCGACTTCGTCGTTGTCGTGTTCTCGGGGGTAATGGCGTACCTGTTGCGTTTCGAGACCTTTCATTTGCATGAGCGCTACGTTCTGGCGCTGGCCTGCATGGCCTTGCTGGTGGTGGTGGCCAACAGTTCCACAGGTAGCTATAAACGCTGGCGCATCTCGTCCACGTTTTACATCATCACCAAGTTGATGCTGGTGTGGATGGTGATCGGCATCATCGTCACCTCCATCATCTACTTTGCCCACGCGGCAGAGCGCTACTCACGGCTATGGGTGGGGCTGACCCTGCTGTTCTCGTTCGTGCTGGCGGCCAGTGCCAGGGCGCTGGTGCAATATGGCTTGCGGCGCATTCGCATTCGTGGCGGAGCACGGCGCCCCGTGTTTCTGGTGGGGCCTGCCAAGAACGTGCTGCACGTGGCGCGGGGCATGCGGGCAGCCTCCTGGGAAGGTCACTCCATTGCGGGGGTCGAGCGCTTGGGTGATGAAGCGCCTGATCAAGAGCACCTGGAGCGCATTGCCGCTCGGATCAGTGATGCGGGCGCCGCCGAAGTGTGGATCTGTGTGCCGCTGGAAATGGGCGACACCGTGCATGGCCTGTTTTACGCGCTGCGCAACCATACCGAAGAGATCCGCCTGATTCCGGAATTCAAGGACATGCGCCTGCTCAACCATCGCACCAGCGAAGTGGCGGGCCACCTGGCCATCGACCTCAGCGTATCGCCCATCAACGGCATGTCCCGAGTGGTCAAGCGTGCCGAAGACATCATCGTCGGCAGCCTGATCTCGCTGATGATTCTGCCGGTATGCATTGCCATTGCGCTGGCCATCAAGTTCACCTCGCCTGGCCCCGTACTGTTCAAGCAGCACCGTACGGGCTCCAACGGCAAGGTGTTCAAAGTTTACAAATTCCGCTCGATGAAAGTGCACCAGGAAAAAGAGGGCGTCGTCACTCAGGCCACCAAAAACGACAACCGTCTGACGCCGATAGGAGCCTTCCTGCGCCGCACCTCCCTGGATGAGCTGCCGCAGTTCTACAACGTGCTGCAGGGGCGCATGTCCATCGTGGGGCCACGGCCCCATGCGCTGGCCCACAATGAGTACTACAAGGAACTGGTGGAGTCCTACATGCGCAGGCACAAGGTGAAGCCCGGTATTACCGGCTGGGCTCAGGTCAATGGGCTGCGCGGTGAGACCGATACGCTGGAAAAAATGCAGCGGCGGGTCGAATACGACCTGTGGTACATCGACAACTGGTCGGTGTGGCTCGATCTCAAGATCATCTTCATGACCGTATTCAAGGGCTTTAAACACACCAATGCTTACTAACCGGAGCCTCTGATGATCCTGGTGACAGGTGGCACGGGCTATATTGGCTCGCATATCGCCGTCGAGCTGCTCGCAGCAGGGCACTCAGTGGTATTGCTGGATAACCTTGCCAATAGTGTGGCTTCCGTGGTGCCGCGTATTGAAAAGATTACCGGACACTCGGCGGCGTTCTATCAGGGCGACGTGCGCGACGCCGCGCTGCTGGCAACCATTTTTGAACGCCATCCCATCCAGGCGGTGATTCACTGCGCAGGCCTGAAGGCCGTGGGTGAAAGTGTCACCCAGCCATTGGCCTATTACGATACCAACGTGTACGGCTCCATCGTGCTGTGTCAGGCCATGGCCAGGGCCGGCATCAAACGGCTGATTTTCAGCTCATCGGCCACGGTGTATGGCGTGGATGCCATCCCGCCCTACGTGGAAACCATGGGCCGGGGCAGCTGTACCAGCCCCTATGGCACCTCCAAGGCCATGGTCGAGCAGGTGCTGGAAGACCTGTGCGCCAGCGACCCAGAGTGGTCCGTGGCCATTTTGCGCTACTTCAACCCCATTGGTGCGCACCCCTCGGGCCTGATTGGTGAATCACCCCAAGGGGTCCCCAATAACCTGATGCCCTACATCAGCCAGGTGGCGGCAGGCGTGCTGCCCGAGCTGCAGGTCTACGGCAACGACTACCCGACCCAGGACGGCACCTGCGTGCGTGACTACCTGCACGTGGTCGATCTGGCGGCAGGGCACCGCGTCGCGCTCAAGGCGCTGGAAACGCCCGGCGCCAGCCACTACAACCTGGGCACGGGGCAGGGGGTGTCGGTCAAGCAGATGATCGATGCCTTTACCCAGGCCACCCAAGTGCCCGTGGCCTTCCGCTACGCCCCCCGGCGCGATGGCGACCTGGCCGCCTTCTGGGCCAGTGCCGAAAAGGCGCAGCAAGAGCTGGGCTGGCAAGCCACCCAAACCCTCGACGACATGATGATCGACACCTGGCGCTGGCAGCAGCACGCCAGCGCCTGAACGTATGCTTGCCAGGTGAGCGCCTGGCAAGCAGCCACGTTATCGGTAAGCCCCTGTTGCCTGTGAGCCTATGCTATCCCTGAGAACAGGCTGCCTGTGCTACTATCGGCTTCCTCAATGATTTGCCGCCCCAGGGCCATGAAAGGAAGTCTGTTTCAATGTTGGTAACGCACCCCCCCTCGTCACATCCCGGCACTCAGCCTCCTCAGTTATTTACCGGCGTGGCCGTCTTTCTTTTGGCCGCCATCGCGCTGGTCGTGCCCAGCGGCTACTCGCTGGGTGCGTTACTGCTACTACTGGCGGGCCTGGGGCTCATCGCCCTGCGCCGTGTTCCTAAGCTGACACGCCAGGACGCTGCGATTATTGCCGTGCTGCTGGCCTATGCGGCCATCACCATGCTGGAAGCGTGGCTGGATGGCCAGGGCAGCAAGGGTTTCGACAAGCCCAGCCGCTTCATTCTGGCCATTCCGGCGCTGTTCTGGGTACTGCGCTACCCGCCCAATCTGGCCTTTCTGTGGAGCGGTGCCGCCGTGGGCGCACTCAGTGCAGGTACCTGGGCCGGGTGGCAAAAGCTGTTCGAAGGCGTAGACCGCGCCCAGGGCCATACCCATGTGATTCAGTTCGGTAACCTCAGCATGCTGCTGGGCGTACTGTGCATGGCAGGCCTGGGGTGGGCCGTGGTGCAGCGCCAGCGCCAACTTTGGGTGGCCCTGCTGCTGGCGGGGGCGTTGGGCGGCATACTGGGCTCGCTGTTTTCCGGCAGCCGTGGCGGCTGGGTAGGTTTCCCCATCGTGCTGCTGGTGCTGTACCGAGCTTATGGCACCCAGCTTTCCAACCGCCTCAAAGTAGCCGTCGTGGCGGCCGTAGTAGTGGGTGGGCTGGCGGTGTATTCCGTGCCGCAAACCGGCGTGCAGCACCGAGTGCATCAGGCCGTAACCGATGTGTCGCTATATATCACGGGTGAAAACCGCTCTTCTTCCGTGGGGTCGCGGTTCGAAATGTGGCGCGGAGCCGCCATGCTGATTCAGGAAAAACCGCTGACGGGGTGGGGCAGTACCGGTTACGCCGAAGCTATGTACGACTTTGGTGAAGAAGGCGTCATCAGTCGTGAAGCGGCTCAATATGGTCACGCTCACAATGAATTCGTCGATGCTTTCGCCAAGCGCGGCATTCTAGGGCTGGTGATTTTGTTGGCACTTTATCTGGTGCCCATGCGAATGTTCGCCCGCGATTTGCAATCCCCCGATCTGGCCGCTCGCGCCGTGGCCACGGCGGGCGTGCTGCTACCCGTCACGTTTCTGGATTTCGGGCTCTCCCAGGTTTTTCTGGAGCATAACAGCGGCGTCATGATGTACGCCTTCCTGCTGGTGGTGCTGTGGGGCTGCCATCGGGGGCAAGGCGCTGCGATTTCTAAACCGTAGGCGCTTATATCTAAATAACGTTATGTTTTTAAACGTATATTCCAAACGGCCTTGAACAGGCCGTTTTTTTTATAAAAATAGAAGATAGTTATTGCGCTAAATAGATTTAATTGATTGTACAAGGCTTGTTGACGTAGAGCTGGCACTGTTAATCCCTTACAATAGCCGAGCATTTTTATATCTCAGGTTAACCTTCTATTCATCCGCACAGCGTAGGGCAAGGGAATGCGCCCGTATGAATCCCTGGGCGGTAGCGTGCCTTTTTGATGGAATCTACTATGTCGAATACCCCCACTTCTTTTTCGCGGCCAGCTCGCATGCTGTTGGCGGCGGTCAGTTTGACCCTGCTCAGTGGGTGTGCCACGCAATACCCTTCTGGCAGCGGTCAACAATCACCGCAATACGTACTAACCGACGATGCGGCCAAACTTCTGGAAGATGAAGCACTCAATCGCTTCCTCACCCAATCGCCTGCCAGTGGTGTGCACACAGCTGCCCGCACCCCTTGGGGTGACAACGTAGAAATTATCGCCGATGCCCCGTATCTGGCCGCCAGCGGGCGCAAATGCCGCCAGCTGCAAGTGATGGAGCCCGGTGGCAGCGTACGCGCAGCACTCGCCTGCGAAACCGAAAGCGGCTGGGTACATCAGCGCCTGGTCACTCAAGCAGGAGGGCGCTAACATGCAGTCATCTATCTCCTCACCCACCGTTGCGTTGGTTCCTCTTAAACGCATGTTGGCGACAGCAGGATTGGTATTTGCAACATTGACTGCGGCGCCTGCCATAGCCCAGTCCCTCAGCCTCTCCAACGACATTCTTCCCCAACAGGGTAGCCAGCAAGGCGGCCAGCAGGGGCAGCAAGAGCAGGTGGAGGACACCCCGCGCGCAGACTGGCGCAGCGGCACCTACGGCCCCATTGCCACGCCGCCCCAAAACCCCGATGCCTTGCCGCCCTTTGGCGCCAACCTGTTCACCGGGGGCTTTCGTGGTGCCATGGGAGACGGCCTGAACGCCGATTACCGCATCAAGCCCGGCGACCAGATCACCGTGCGCGCCTGGGGCGCGTTCGAGTTCGACCGCGTGCTGCCCGTGGATGCCCAGGGCAACATCTTCATTCCCGGCTCCGGCCCGCTCAACGTGGAAGGGCAGAACAGCCAACAGGTCGATGGCAGCGTACGCAGCGCCATTACCTCGGTGTACCCCGATAACGTCGAGGTCTACACCAACGTGCAAGGCGTTCAGCCCGTGGCCGTGTTCGTCACCGGCTACGTGGAAAATCCGGGCCGCTATGCAGGCACCCCCAACGATTCGCTGCTCTACTTCCTCGACCAGGCAGGCGGCATCGACCAGGACCTGGGTAGCTACCGCCAGATTCGCGTCGTCCGTGACGACCGCACCGTGGCCACCGTCGACCTCTACGACTTCCTCATCAACGGCACCATCGCCCGCCCGCAGTTCCAGGATGGCGACACCATCGTGGTGGAAGAGCGCGGCCCTGCCATTGCCGTGGTCGGTGACGTACACCGCGAACACCGCTACGAACTGATCGGCAACCAGCTCAGCGGTGCCGAAATCATCAACCTGGCCCGGTTGAGAAGCGGAGTTTCACACGTACTGCTACGCGGCGACCGAGACGACGGCCCGATTGCCCAATACTTCCCCATCAACCTGTTTGCAGGCCAAACGGTACGCAGCGGTGACGAAGTGGTGTTCAGTGCCGACCAGCGTAACGAAACCATCGTGGTGGAAATCGAAGGCAGCTACTACGGCCCCTCGCGGTTTGCGCTACCCCGCAATGCGCGCCTCAGCGAACTGCTTGACGCCATTGCCGTACCCGAAAACATGACCGCCGTGGAAAGCATCTCGCTGCAGCGTGAAAGCGTACGTCAGCAGCAGGCGCAGTCCCTGCAGGACAGTCTGCGCCGCCTGGAAACCACCTACCTGGGCGCCTCCTCGCGCACCGATCAGGAAGCCCAGATCCGCCTGCGAGAAGCGGAGCTGATCGAACGTTTCATCGAGCGTGCCCGTGAGCTAGAGCCCAGCGGCCGCTTGGTGGTTGCCTCCAGCGAAGGTATTGCGGATATACGTCTTCAAGATGGTGACATCATCACCATTCCTGAAATCAGCGACTCGGTGCTCATCAGCGGTGAAATCCTCGTGCCCCAGGCCGCCGTCTACCGCCCCGGCATGAGCGTCATCGACTACGTGGAAAGCGCCGGTGGCTTCACCGAACGTGCCGACCGCGACCAGATTCTGCTGGTACGCCAGAACGGCGCCGTCGAACACGCCCGTAACACGCCGCTGCGCCCTGGCGACGAAATCCTCGTCATGCCCAAGGCACCTACGCACAACCTGCAGCTCGCCTCGACCCTCACTCAGATCCTGTTCCAGATCGCCGTCACCACCCGTGTCGCCCTGGACCTGTGATGAGACCATAGCGGCGGCCCGGCGCAAAGGGCGGCCTTAGCCGCCCCGGTCACGCCACTTCTCCATTTACGTTCCCGACATCAAAAGAAACGGAAACATGGATAACACAAGCAGCGCTCCGAAAGGGGCGCGAACACCTTGGCAGGTGACTCGCAGCGTGTGGTACGCCATGTTCGTACGCGAGGCGCTCTCGCGTACCATGGGCGACCGCATGGGCTGGTTCTGGATGATCTTTGAACCCGTCGCCTTTGTGGGAATTATGGTGGCCATGCGTAGCTTCATTCGCGGTGGCCGTCTGATCGTCAACGCAGAGTTTATCCCCTGGCTCATTGCGGGGTTGATGGGCTTCATGCTGGTAAGAGAAGGCATGATGCGTGGCATGGGGGCGATTGACGGGAATAAAGCCCTGTTCGCCTATCGGCAAGTGCAGCCAGTCGACCCGGTGCTGGTGCGCAACTTCCTGGAAGGAGCGCTACGCTCACTGGTATTTCTGATCTTTATCGGCGGCGGCCTGATGCTTGGCCTGGACATGTACCCCGACAATGCCGTGCGTGTCATGGCGGCCTGGCTATCGCTCTGGAGCCTGGGGCTGGGGCTGGGGCTGGTAACATCGGTTGCGGCAACGCTGGTGCCTGAAATAGGCAAGGTTATTCGAATGTTATCGCTACCGCTGATGATTTTGTCGGGTGTCATTATCCCGCTCAACAGCCTGCCCCATTGGCTGCTGGAATACCTGATGTTGAACCCCATCCCCCATGGG
Organism: Halomonas sp. NyZ770; assembly: GCF_020616575.1. Lineage (NCBI taxonomy): Bacteria > Pseudomonadati > Pseudomonadota > Gammaproteobacteria > Oceanospirillales > Halomonadaceae > Halomonas > Halomonas sp. NyZ770. The sequence goes on from NZ_CP085143.1 coordinate 1,318,431, forward strand.
CTTGAAACGCTACGCTTAGGTTTCTTTGAAAAATATCAGGTCGTGCACGGGACCAGCATGCTGTATTTCTGGTTGTTTACGCTCACGCTCATCTCAGTGGGGCTTCTGATGCACCTGCGCTTTGTTGATCGTTTAAAGGCAAATTAATTCATGCACGCTTCTTTTGGTCGTTTTATCAAAACCTCACCCCACTGGGCCGTTGCCTTTTTAGCCATTCTGGTGGTTACCTTTTACTGGTTCGTGTGGGCAGAAGAACGCTATGTATCGCGTGCCACTGTCGTGCTGGAGAGCCCCCAGGTAGCTCCTCCAGAGTTCAGTCTTTCTTCACTCATGGGGGGCGGCGGAGGAAACACGCACGACCTGTTATTGCTACGCGAGCACCTACTCTCAGTAGACATGCTGCGTTTGCTGGACCAACAGCTCGGCATTCGCCAGCACTACAGCGAAAATGGCGATTTTTTTGCTCGGCTGCGTGATCCGGCTGCACCCATTGAAGATCTGCATCAATATTATTTGCGTCGGGTAGAAGTAGAGCTGGACGAATACGCCGGCGTACTGAATATCCAAGTACAAGGTTACACGCCAGAGTTTGCGCAAAATCTGGCCACGCTTCTGCTTGAAGCAGGCGAAAACCACATGAACGAAATGGGCCATCGGCTCGCCGATGAGCAAGTACGTTTTCTTGAGCAACAAATGGTGCGTCTAGAAGAGCGCTTCAATGATACTCGCGCACGCCTGCTGGAGTTCCAGAACGAATTTGGCTTGGTGTCTCCCACCAGTACGGTAGAAAGTATCAATCAAGTAGTGGCCACGTTGGAAGCAGACCTCGCGCGTTTCCAGGCGCAACGTAATGCCCTGGCAAGCTTCCAAAGCGCCCAATCGGCCGAGCTTCGTCAGGTCGAGCGCAACATAGAAGCCCTGCGAGACCAGATAACCCAACAGCGCGATCGGCTGGCACAGGCCACCGGCAATTCGCTCAACCGGGTATCAGCAGAGTATGAAACCCTGGAGCTGCAGGCACAGTTTGCTCAGGAAACCTACTCAAGTGCCCTGGCTGCACTCGAAAACACACGCCTGGAAGCCGCCCGCCAGCTCAAACAAGTCAGCGTGCTACAAAGCCCGCTGATGCCCGAATACCCCACAGAACCAAACCGACTCTATAACAGCAGCGTGTTTGCCATCATCACTATCTTCCTGTCATTCATCCTCAGCATGATCATCATGATCGTCAAGGATCACCGGGATTAGAGTGGGTGAGTGGTGAGTGGTGAGGGGGAAGGCGTGCCACCCCGTAGCGCGGCGTAACGAAAGAGCGAGAGCAACGAGCGAAAGAGGCACCCGCGTGGGCGGCGCCAGCCGCCTGATAACGCCACCACACGCCAAACGCTCAAAGAAAGCACGCTAAAAAAGCACGAAAAGGAATTCCATGCTCGATATCACACACCACGGCGGGGCAACGGGCGTGACGGGGAGCTGTCACCAGCTCATTCTCGATAGCGAACACTCACTGCTGATCGACTGCGGGCTTTTTCAGGGCGAAGACACCACCGAAGACACTTTCCAGCAGCTCCAGATCGAATTCGATATCAGCACCGTCAAAGCGCTGTTCATCACCCACGTACATATCGATCACGTAGGACGCTTGCCCTACCTGCTGGCGGCGGGATTCAAAGGGCCCATCATCTGCTCCATCCCCTCGGCCAAACTGCTGCCCCTGGTGATCGAAGATGCCCTGAAAATCGGCTTCACCCGCAATGTCCAGCTCATCGAACGTTTCCAGCAGCAGTTGGAAAGCCAGATCATCAGCGTGCCCTACGGTAAATGGCACACCGTGCTTGAAAAAACCGAAGAAGGCGGCATCACCACCCGAGTGAAGCTCAAGCGGGCAGGGCACATACTGGGCTCCAGCTACGTGGAAGTAGCCCACCAGCACCCCAGCGGCGAAAAGGAACGGGTCATCTTCAGCGGCGATCTAGGCGCTCCCTACGCACCGCTACTGCCCGCGCCGCAATCGCCCTACGGCTGCGAACAATTGGTACTCGAAAGCACCTACGGCGACCGCCAGCACCCTGACCGCCGCCAGCGCCGCGCCACGCTGAAACAGGCCATCGAGCAAGCGCTCACTAACGGCGGCACGGTCATGGTGCCCGCCTTCAGTATTGGCCGAACCCAAGAGCTGCTCTACGAGCTGGAAGGCATCATTCATGAAGCCGAGCGCAACGCCAAACGCGGGCTGCCCAAAAGCCTATGGCAAACGCTGGAGATCATCGTCGATTCGCCGCTGGCCGCCCGCTTCACCCAGGTATACCGCGAGCTGAAGCCCTACTGGGACGACGAAGCCCAACGCCGCCTGCGCAGTGGCCGCCACCCGCTCAACTTCGCCAACCTCTACACCGTAGACAGCCACGAAGCCCACGAGCGAACGGTCAGCTACCTGGCCAGCACAGGCCGCCCAGCGGTGGTCATCGCCGCCAGCGGCATGTGCGCAGGCGGGCGCATCATGAACTACCTCAAAGCCATGCTGGGCGATGAACGCCACCAGGTACTGTTCGTCGGCTACCAGGGCGCAGGCACCCCAGGCCGCGCCATTCAGCAATATGGCCCGCGTGGCGGCTGGGTCGAGATCGACAACCAGCGATACGATATCAAAACAGGCGTCACCTCCATCAGCGGCTACTCCGCCCATGCCGACCAGAAAGACCTGCTCAACTTCGTCAAACGCATGCGCCGCTGGCCCCACACCATCCACCTGGTGCACGGCGAACAAACCGCCCGCAGCGCACTCAAACGTGAGCTGGAAGCGATGTACACCCGTAAAGGAAAGGGCGTGACAGTGATGAATGGTGAATAGAACCAACCTCATTTCATTGCTTAACGATCAAGCGCGGCAACACCTCGAATGGCGGCAACCACCCCGTAGCGCGGCGTAACGAAAGAGCGAGGTCACGAGCGAAAGAGGCACCCGCGAAGGGCGGCGCCAGCCGCCCCGATCAAGCCACAGTGATCGAGCAAAGCTCATTGGCCTCATCGGCACCCCTCACGGGGTGCTTCGCGGGTGCGCTCCGCTTACACCGCGCTACGAAATACCGCCATCATTGGCCGCGTGCCCCCGTAGCGCGGCGTAACGAAAGAGCGAGGTCACGAGCGAAAGAGGCACCCGCGTGGGCGGCGCCAGCCGCCCTGATTGGGCCACGGTGGTGGAGCAACCCTCATTGGCCTCATCGGCACCCCTCACGGGGTGCTTCGCGGGTGCGCTTCGCTTACACCGCGCTACGAAACACCGCCATCATTGGCCACGTGCCCCCGTAGCGCGGCGTAACGAAAAAGCGAGAGCAACGAGCGAAAGAGGCACCCGCGTTGGCGGCGCCAGCCGCCCTGATTGGGCCACGGTGGTGTAGCAACCCTCGCTGGCTTATTCGGCACCCCTGGCGGGGTGCTTCGCGGGTGCGCTCCGCTTACACCGCGCTACGAAACACCGCCATCATTGGCCACGTGCCCCCGTAGCGCGGCGTAACGAAAAAGCGAGAGCAACGAGCGAAAGAGGCACCCGCGTTGGCGGCGCCAGCCGCCCTGATTGGGCCACGGTGGTGTAGCAACCCTCGCTGGCTTATTCGGCACCCCTGGCGGGGTGCTTCGCGGGTGCGCTCCGCTTACACCGCGCTACGAAACACCGCCATCATTGGCCACGTGCCCCCGTAGCGCGGCGTAACGAAAGAGCGAGGTCACGAGCGAAAGAGGCGCCCGCGTGGGCGGCGCCAGCCGCCCTGATTGGGCCACGGTGGTGGAATAACCTCATTGGCATATTCAGCACCCCTAACGAAGCCACCGCATACTTGCCCAGCCCAGCAGTTGAATCAAACGTTGACAGAATCGGTGAAATCAATGCACCCCACGAACGCCCCATTCACCATTTACCCCTCACCATTCACAAACCCAAAATGATTGAAATAAAGAACCTCTACAAGCGTTACCACAACCATCACGGTAGCGACTGGGTGCTGAAAGATATCAATGTCACGATCCCCCAAGGGGTGAGCGTAGGGTTGATTGGTGCCAACGGAGCGGGTAAATCCACCTTATTGCGTCTTATCGCGGGCATGGATTCCCCCGAGCGTGGTGAAGTAATTCGCCACAGCCGTGTTTCCTGGCCTGTGGGCCTTTCCGGCGGCATGCAAGGCAACATGACCGGGCGCCAGAATGCCAAGTTCGTCGCCCGAGTTCAGGGCAGTGGCCCAGAAGAAGTCAAACGCGTCATCAAGTTCGTAGAAGAATTCGCGGAAATAGGCCCCGCATTCGACGAACCCATTCGTACCTACTCCTCCGGTATGAAGTCACGCATTTCGTTTGGCCTTTCACTCGCCTTCGACTTCGATGTGTACATTTCAGACGAAGCTACCGCCGTAGGTGACCGCGCGTTCAAGGCAAAAGCCAAAAATCTTTTTCAATCCAAGATTGGCGTGTCATCGCTGATCATGGTCTCGCACTCGGAAGGGATTCTGAAAGACCTCTGCCAAGCCGGTTTGTACATCAAACAGGGTCAAGCGCATTGGTACGACGATATTCATGACGCCATTGCCGCTTACCATGCCGATATCGATCATAAAAAGCGCAGTGCCGAATTGCCCAAAGATGCCAAGGGCGCGCGCCAATACCTGCAAGCCTGCCATGCCGACCTGAAATCCGCGCAAGAGCGCTTGAACGATGCCAAAGAGCAGGGCGACACAAAAGAGATCGCCGCTGCTAAAAAAGCCGTTCAAGAAGCCGGTAGCCGTGCCAAAGAAGCGCGATTACACCTGGAGTCCCTTGAGTGAACGGGCCTGGTCGCTAAGCACTGGAAAATTAGAACGTCATGCAAAAAACATTGTTTATTACCGGTGGAGCAGGGTTTATCGGCTCCGCCGTGGTGCGTGAATTGATCAACAGCACCCAGCATCAAGTCGTCAATATCGATAAGCTCACCTACGCAGGTAATCTGGAATCCTTGGCCAGCGTGGAAGCCAGCGAGCGCTACACCTTTGTGCAAGCCGACATTGGTGACGCCGTGGCCATGCAGCAGCTGTTCGCGCACCACCAGCCCGATATCGTCTTGCACCTGGCCGCCGAAAGCCACGTAGACCGCTCTATCGATGGCCCCGCCGAATTTATCCAAACCAATATCGTGGGCACGGCAGTGCTGCTGGAAGCCGCCCGTGGCTACTGGAAAGCGCTACAAGCCACCAACGCCGCCAAGGCGGAAGCCTTTCGCTTTCACCACGTCTCCACCGATGAAGTATATGGTGACCTGGAAGGCACCGACGACCTCTTCACCGAGACAACGCCCTACGCTCCCAGCTCACCCTATTCCGCCAGCAAGGCAAGTTCCGACCATCTGGTACGTGCCTGGCAGCGCACCTATGGCCTGCCCACGTTGGTCACCAACTGCTCGAACAACTACGGCCCGTACCACTTTCCGGAAAAGCTCATTCCGCTGATGATCCTGAACGCCCTCGCCGGTAAAGCGCTGCCTGTCTACGGTGACGGCCAACAGATCCGCGACTGGCTCTACGTCGAAGACCACGCCCGCGCGCTTATCAAGGTAGCCACCGAAGGCCAGGTAGGCGAAACCTACAACATTGGTGGGCACAACGAAAAAGCCAACCTCACGGTAGTCGAAACCCTCTGCGACCTGCTGCAAGAGCTGGTGCCCAGTGAAAAATCCTATCGAGACTTGATCACCTTCGTGACCGACCGCCCAGGCCACGACGTACGCTACGCCATCGACGCCAGCAAGATCGAACGCGAACTCGGCTGGAAGCCGCAGGAAACCTTCGAGACCGGCCTGCGCAAAACCGTGGAGTGGTACCTTGCCAACGAAACCTGGTGGAAACGCGTACAAAACGGCAGCTACCAAGGCCAACGCCTCGGCAGCCTGTAGAGCCACTGCTTTTTGCCACGGAAAACACGGAAAGCACGGATAAAACCAAGATATGGTTTTTTTATTAATTGCTTTTGATCTTATCTGTGTTTGTAGTGAGCTTCCGTGGTTACTAACAAGAGATGCACATGCTCAAGGAAGAAGCGCTAACATATCGAATCAGGGGAGCTGTTTTTGAAGTCAGCAGGCAGCTTGGCCCCGGTTTTCTGGAAAGCATCTATCAAAAAGCATTGTTCATTGAGCTGCAATCTGCCGGTCTATATGTGGAGGCTGAAAAGCCTGTCAATATCTACTACAAACAGTGCCTGGTAGGGGAGCACCGGCTCGATCTGTTGGTAGAAGGTAAAATTATTCTAGAGTTGAAAGCGCAGAAAAACTTGCCTCCAGCCGCTGAACCGCAACTCATAAATTATCTTCGTGCCACTAACTTACCTGTAGGACTGCTCATTAATTTCACATTTCCAAAAACACTGATCAAACGTATCGTTGTTTAATGTTTTTATCCGTGTTTTCCGTGAGTGTCCGTGGCAAAAAAGGATTCACCATGAACATTTTCATCACCGGCGGCAACGGCCAAGTGGGCTTTGAGCTGCAGCGCCAGTTTGCCCCGTTCGGCAACATCTTGGCCCCCTCACGGCAGGCGCTTGATTTAATCAATGCTCACGCTGTGGATGAGTATCTTGCAAAGCACCAACCTGCCTTGATTCTGAATGCCGCCGCCTACACCGCGGTAGACAAAGCCGAAAGCGAGCCGGAACAAGCCAAACGCCTGAATGCCGAGTTACCCGCACAGCTAGCCGCCTATGCCGCCCAGCAGGGCATCGCGCTAGTGCACTATTCAACCGATTACGTTTACCTTGGCAACGGCGAGACCCCGTGGCAAGAGGATAGCCCCACCGGCCCTCTAAGCATTTACGGGCAAACCAAGCTAGAAGGGGATGAAGCGGTGACTCAAAGCGGTGCACACCACCTGATTTTCCGCACCAGTTGGGTATACGCCGCCCGGGGCAACAACTTCATGAAAACCATGCTGCGCCTGGGCCACAAGCGCGAAACGCTCAACATCGTCAACGACCAAATAGGCGCGCCCACGCCAGCACGCTTGATCGCCCAAATCACCGCGTTGGCCTTCACCCCTCACGCCTCACGTTTGACCCCTCACATCCCATCAGGGGTTTACCATCTGGCCACGCAGGGCGAAACCAGCTGGCATGGCCTCGCCAGCGAAATTTTCAAACAGGCCTCCCAGCGGCAGTTAGCCCTGGCCATTACACCTGACAATACCCACGGCATCACCACGGCTCAGTACCCAACACCCGCCCAGCGCCCGTTAAACTCACGCCTGTCGCTGAGCAAAATAGAGCGGGCACTAGGCATCACCCTGCCTACGTGGCAAAGCCAGCTGGCGCTCACGCTTCAAGAGCATCTGGAACATTACTAAGCCACGGAACGCACTGAAAAAGCGGAAACTTTTTATTTATTGTTTCTTTTGATGTCATCCGTGCTATCAGTGAACATTCGTGGCTAAAAAATGAACAAAGAGACCCCAATGAGTCAAACCACACCCAGAAAAGGCATCATTCTTGCCGGTGGTTCAGGCACGCGCCTGCACCCCATTACTCGGGGCGTTTCCAAACAACTGCTGCCCATCTACGACAAGCCGATGATCTACTACCCGATCTCGGTACTGATGCTGGCGGGCATCCGCGATATTCTCATCATCTCTACCCCTGAAGACCTGCCTCAATACCAAAACCTGCTGGGCAGTGGCGATGATTTCGGCTTGCGCTTCGAATATGCCGAACAGCCAAGCCCCGATGGCCTGGCACAAGCCTTCATCATCGGGGAGCGCTTCATCGGCGAAAGCCCGGTATGCCTGGTACTAGGCGACAACATCTTCCACGGCCAACACTTCTCTGATCAGCTAAAGCGAGCCAGCGCACACACCAGCGGTGCCACCGTATTTGGCTATCTGGTCAAAGACCCTGAACGCTTTGGCGTGGTGGAGTTTGATGAAACAGGCAAAGCCATCTCCATCGAAGAGAAGCCCAAGAAGCCCAAATCCGCTTATGCGGTCACCGGGCTCTACTTCTACGACAAAGATGTGGTCGAGATTGCCAAGCAGGTCAAGCCCTCAGAACGTGGCGAGCTAGAAATTACCAGCGTGAATAACGCCTACCTGCAACGCGGCGATTTACGCGTAGAGCGCCTGGGCCGAGGCTTCGCCTGGTTAGACACCGGCACCCACGATAGCCTCTTGGAAGCCAGCCAATACGTACAAACCATTGAGCACCGCCAAGGCCTGAAAATCGCCTGCCTGGAGGAAATTGCCTGGCAGCAAGGCTGGATCACCAGCGAACAGCTAGCCGAGCTCGCCAAGCCCCTAGCCAAAACCCAATACGGCCAATACCTCCAGCGCCTTTTAAAAGTAAAAGGTAAAGGGTAAGAGGTAAGGAACCTTGTGGTACTTGAATGGCACCTCACACCTAACGATTCACGCCTTACGAGCTATTTATGAAGTACGAAAAACTCGCCATTCCTGAGGTGGTGCTGCTCACCCCGCAAGTGTTTGGGGATGAGCGCGGTTTCTTCATGGAAACCTTTCGTCAAAGCGAATTTGAAGCCCACTGCGGCCCTTACCAGTTCGTGCAAGACAACCACAGCAAATCCAAACACGGCATTTTACGCGGGTTGCACTACCAACATCAGCAGCCCCAAGGCAAGCTGGTACGCGTCACGCAAGGTGAAGTGTTCGATGTAGCGGTGGACATGCGCGCAAGCTCGGCCACCTTTGGCCAGTGGGTAGGCGTCCATTTAAGTGCGGACAACAAGCAAATGCTGTGGGTACCACCAGGGTTTGCACACGGCTTTTACGTCACGAGTGACGAAGCCGAATTTCAATACAAATGCACCGACTATTACGCCCCCGGCGATGAAGTGTCGATCCGTTGGGACGACCCAAGCCTAGCGATTACATGGCCGCTGAGCGAACACCAACGACCCACCCTATCCAACAAAGATGCTCAAGGGCTCAGCCTGCACGAAGCCCCCCAGTTCAAGTAAATCAAATGACTATCAAAGAAGTGAATGGAGCTGCCCAGACAATGTCCTTAGCCGTATATATCGGAACCGAAAAATTTCGCGATACGCGAGAGGGAGACGCCAGCGCAGAGCCCGCCCATGCCGTTACGCTAGGCGATATCGCCACTGGCTTCTCCCACGACACGACGGAAGGGCAGCCCGCTTTACTTCTTAGCGTCTTCACGGAAGAAGCCCTCTCAGCTCTGGAACACTGGCTAAAAAGCGATGCAGAGCGCACCTGCACCATTGCATGGCCGCACCCCAGCGCCTGGTTAGCCGCCAGCTTGCAGCACGCCAATCGGCCTAAAGAAGCACTGTGGCAATGGAGCTATCAGGCCGACCTATTGGTAAAACTCTATAAGCGCAAGCGTAAACAGGTGACGCTGGAAGGGTACCTGCCCAACGTCGCCACTGTGGCCCTGCTGCCATGGGTGGCCCAGCTCACGCTGGCGCAAACAGCACCTCTCTACCGGCTAATGGCGCATCAGCTCACCCAGGAAGACAGCCTGCTGCAACAAGCCTACAGCTATCTGAAAGCCAGCAGCGGCCACGTAGCGAACTGGCAGCAGCCCGCCGTCGACGTAGTCGAGCAAAGCCTGCAACAGTTGGCGCACGAGCACCAGCAACGCGACACGCTCAAAGCCACGACAGAGAGTGCCCAGGCAGAGCTAAGCCACGTGCAGCAGGAAAACAGCCAGCTTGGCGAACAGCTGGCCACGCTGCAGCAGCAATGCAACGATACCCAAGCCAAGCACGACGCAACCCAAAAGCGCCTGGAAGAAACCACCCAGCGCCTATCAGAAAAAAGCGCCCAGCTGCTGGAAACCGAACACGCCAAAGACACCCTGGCCAGCCAACTGACAGAGCAGCAGGCCACCAACACCCAGCTGCGCCAGCAGCTGGACGAACAGCAGCAAGCCGCCACGCGCAAAGCCAACGAACTGGCCAAGCTGCAAGATCACACTTACGGCGTAGAGCAAGAAAATGCGGCGCTGCTAGAACAGCTCATGAAAGTGCAAGAAGCGCTGGAAGAGAACATTCTGGCCAACCAGGCACAACAGGCCGACCTGGAAGAAAAAGAAACCAAGCTCAACTGGTTAAGAAAGAAAACCAAATCGCAACAAGCTCGGCTGGATGAGCGCAAAGCCGAACTGAGCCAGCTAAAAGGCGACCATAAAAAAGCCCAGCAAGCGTTGGAAAAGCAGCTGGCAGAGCAAACCAAGGCCGCCCAAGCACAGCAAGATGCCTACAAAGCGCTGAGCCAGGCCAGCCAAGAGGCACTGCAACAGGTCGAACAGCAATTGGCACAAGCGCAGCAAGAAGCCAACGCGTTGGCGGCTGCACACCAAGCCGAACTGGAACAAGCGGAAGAAAATGCCGCCAAGGCGCAGCAACAAGCGCAGCATCGCAAAGAGCAGTTACTGCAAGAGCAGGCGTTGTTGATCGAACAGCTGCATCAAACCCAAGAGCAGTTCCGCCTGGAAGCCCAGGACAAGCAGCAGCTGCAAGACACCCTGCAAACCTTGCAAAAACAGCATCAAACCGCCCAGCAAAGCCTGGACAAGCTCACTCAAGCGCATCAAAAAGCGGTGAAGCAAGCAGAGAAAAAAGACGCGCAGGCCAGTGTGAAGTACCAGCAGCTGCAGCAAGAGCAGCAGCTCATCGTGGCTCAGCTTCATGAAGTGCAAGAGCAGCTAGTAAAGACCACCGAAAATGCCCAGCACTACAAAAAGCAGGCCGACAGCCGTCAGAAAACCATCAATGTGCTCAAGCAAGAACAGCAGCTCATGCAGCACCAGTACGAAAGCATTACCCAGTGGCTGCGCGCCAGTGGGCACCGCAATGCCGCTGCCGCCTACCGCTATAGCCGCCCCTTCAAGCGTGCGCTACCGCAACAGGTAGCCACCATCCAGCAAAGCAGCTTCTTCGATGCCCAGTGGTATTGTGAACAGTACCCGGATGTCAAAACTTCCGGCATGGAACCCGCCGAACATTACCTCAAGTTTGGTGCCACCGAAGGGCGCAACCCCAGCGACAAGTTCGATACTTACTTCTACCTGTGTGAATACGCAGACGTAGCGATTTCCGGGCAAAACCCGCTGCTTCACTACCTGCGCTATGGGCAGCATGAAGAGCGCTTGCCCGCCAGGCCCCAGCAGCAGTTGCCAGCCCCCGCCCAGCCTTGAATACCACGCTGCCCAATGCCCACGCATAGAAGTGACCCCTCATGAGCATTCAATTACTGTACCTGGGGCCTCTACGGCCCGACACGCTAACGCTGCTGGAAGCGCTTGGCCCGGCAGAAAGTGCCCAGTTCATTACGCCCACCGCGAATAGCGAGCAGTGGCTGGAAGTACAGGGTTTGTTCCCACAAGCCGTGCAGCAAGTAAAAAAACTGGCGGAAGCCAGCGGTGAACAGCCGTACTACGTCTTCAACCTGCCGGAGTTCAACGCCAGCCAACCCGCCTCTGGGCTTTACACCCTTTACCCAGGGCTAGAGCTGGTAGATAGCACCCCCCAGCCGCTCATGGGGGTCGCCGATCTACTGAATGAACTGGAAAACCAGCCCAGCACCATAGTGGTCGAACAGCCAGAACTGGTATGGCCGCTACTGCAAGCGCTGAAAGCGCACGCCGGCTACAAGCAACTCAGCGAGCTGTGGTTAAGAGTAGGGGGCGTACCGCTGTACCAAGGCATGCCGGAAGCCGAGGAAATCCTCAATTGGTGCCTGGAAGAAGGCTTCGAGCTTCAAGTAACCCGCGAAGACGACCCGGACCTGCCCCTGCTTCAGCTAACCCGCCACCCGTTCTACGACCGCTGGCAAGAGCAGGCACAGCGCGCGGCCAAGCTGGCCAAGCAGCTCAAGGCTGCCCAAGTGGCCATCGAGGCAGGGCATAACGAACAGCAGGAGTGGTTAGCTCAGCAAACGCAGTGGCAGCAAGAGCGTGAAGCGCTGAAAGCACAGTGTGCCGAACAACAGCAAAAGCTCGACGCTTTGCAGGCCGAATTGGCACAACAAAAAGCGCTGCATGCTGCACTCATGGAATTGCATAAAGATATAAATAAAAAATTTGACGAGCAGCACACGTTTATCAAAGAGGTTGCCAATGCCTTGGGCCAGCATATTACACGGCGTACCACGGACCTTTAACGCGGGGCGGCAAAGTCTCTCACGACGATACGAATGGACATAAGCAACAGAGAACATAAGGGAATGGATGTGACACAGCGAATTGTGGCCAGCGCCTCTAAAAGCTTCCGCGAGGGCAACTATCAGGAAGCCTTAAACCTGTACCAGAAAGCAGCAACGCTTTATGATAGCGCCTTTTTCAGCGCTAATATTGCTTTGTGTGAGCAGCGTATAAAAGGCGAACCTGAACATAAACAAGTGCTTGCGGGCTCGCCTGCGGAATCTAGACAGCTGGCAGAAACCCAAAGCCTGCTTGAACACTACTACCGCCGCTGCCAAGAGCTGGAATATCAACTGTTGGAAACCGCCACACCATAGGCAAGGAATAGGGAACACCGATGAAAGTTTTAACCGTGTTTGGTACACGCCCTGAAGCCATCAAAATGGCCCCGCTGGCACTGCAGTTAGCGGAAGACACGCGTTTTGAAGCGAAAGTGTGTGTTACGGCACAGCACCGCGAAATGCTGGATCAGGTACTGGAACTATTCGAGCTGACGCCCGACTACGACCTCAACATCATGAAGCCAGGGCAAGACCTGAATGATGTGACCTGCGGCATTCTGCAAGGGTTAAAGAGTGTTCTTGAAGAGTTCAAGCCGGATATCGTGTTAGTGCATGGCGATACGGCCACCACCTTTGCCACCACATTGGCGTGCTACTACCAGCAAATTCCCGTAGGCCATGTAGAAGCAGGCCTGCGCACGGGCAACCTGTATTCGCCCTGGCCGGAAGAGGGCAACCGCAAGTTAACCGGCGCATTGGCCGCCGTGCACTTTGCGCCTACCAGTACCTCCAGGCAGAACCTGCTGGAAGAAGGCATTGACCCTGCCACCATTCACGTAACGGGCAACACGGTGATCGACGCGCTGCTGGAAGTCGTAGAAAAGCTGAAGAGCCAGCCGGAGCTTGCCGCAGAGCAAGCGAAGCGCTTTCCCATGCTGGATGCCAGCAAGAAACTGATTCTAGTGACCGGCCACCGCCGTGAAAGCTTTGGCGGCGGGTTCGAACGCATTTGCCAAGCCCTGGCGGAAACCGCCAAAGCGCATCCCGAAACGCAAATTCTCTACCCCGTACACCTGAACCCCAACGTGCGCGAACCGGTAAACCGGCTGTTAGCCGATGTGAGCAACGTACACCTGGTAGAGCCGCAAGACTACCTGCCGTTTGTGTACTTGATGAACCAGGCGCACATTATCCTGACGGACTCTGGCGGTATTCAAGAAGAAGCGCCCTCATTAGGCAAGCCCGTGCTGGTCATGCGCGATACCACCGAGCGCCCTGAAGCGGTAGAAGCCGGAACCGTGAAACTGGTAGGTACTGATGTCGCCGCCATCACCCGCGCGCTGAACACGCTGCTCACCGATGAGCAGGCCTATAACGCCATGAGCTACGCCCACAACCCCTACGGCGACGGCAACGCCTGCCAACGTATTCGCGACATCTTGGCGAAGTAATACGCGCGCTAGCTTTGTCATGCCACGGAATAACACGGATGACACGGATAAATGAAAAAGTACTATTTGTATAAGTACCTATCCGTATAAGTACTTATCCGTGTTGTCAGTGTTTTCCGTGGCTCACTACTTTTACTCTTTATAAGAGCATGAAAATGAAATTCGATACTATCTCCATGATCGGTTTGGGCTACATTGGTCTACCTACCGCGGCAGTATTTGCGTCACGCAAGAAAAAAGTCATTGGTGTGGATGTCAACCAACATGCCGTAGACACCATCAACAGCGGCCAAATTCACATTGTCGAGCCCGAGCTGGATATGGTGGTGCACGCTGCCGTCACCGAAGGTTACCTGCGTGCCACCACAAAACCCGAACCCGCCGATGCGTTCATGGTGGCAGTTCCCACCCCGTTCCACACCGATGAGCACGGCCAGAATCACAAAGCCGACCTGAGCTACATCGAAGCTGCTGCCAAAGCCATCGCCGCCGTGTTAGAGCCGGGCAACCTCGTGGTGCTGGAATCCACCAGCCCCATTGGTGCCACCGAGCAAATGGCCGCATGGCTAGCAGAAGCCCGGCCAGACCTCACCTTCCCGCAAACCCACGGCGAAGCCTCGGATATCCGCATTGCCCACTGCCCCGAGCGTGTGTTGCCCGGCCATGTGATTCGTGAGCTCGTGGAAAACGACCGAGTGATTGGCGGTATGACCCCCAAGTGCGCCGAAGCCGCCTGCGCCTTGTACGGCATCGTGGTCGAAGGCGAGTGCGTGCCGACCACCGCCCGCACGGCGGAAATGGCCAAACTGACCGAAAACAGCTTCCGCGATGTGAATATTGCGTTTGCCAACGAGCTTTCCACCATTTGCCACGAGCTGGACATCAACGTGTGGGAGCTGATTGCGCTGGCCAACCGCCACCCACGGGTGAATATTCTGACCCCCGGCGCAGGCGTAGGCGGCCACTGCATTGCCGTAGACCCCTGGTTCATTGTGGATGCCTGCCCAGAACAGGCCAAAATTGTACGTGCTGCGCGTGAAGTCAACGATGCCAAACCCCAGTGGGTGCTGGCGCGGGTTAAAGAGGCCCTGGACAGCTACCACCAGCAAAACCCCGAAGCCAAGCGCAGCGAGCTGACCGTGGCATGCCTGGGCGTTGCCTTCAAACCCGATATCGACGACCTGCGTGAAAGCCCCGCCTTGGGCATTGCCGAACAAGTAGCCGCCCTGGGCTGCCGTTTGCAGGTAGTCGAGCCCAACATCGAAGCGCTGCCTAAAACACTGCAACAAACCAATGTAGAACTAAAAACACTCGAAGAAGCACTGACACAAGCAGACGTAGTGTGCGTACTCGTGAAGCACAAATCGTTTATCAAAAATGTAGAGAAAGTACGCGAGAAAGAGAGCGTCATCGACGCCGTAGGCTTACTGGGCTAATAGCCCACTTAAAAGTGAGGGGGAGTTCCGCAGGGCCACAGCATTAGTCCATAGGCTCATCACTTCCCCCTCACCATTCACTCCTCACTCTTTACGATTGTTCTCTCACTATTTACCTATTTCTGGATCTCCATGGACGAGTTGCTTTCACACGCCTCCAAGCTTGCGGACACACCCGCGCAGCCACTCAATGCGCCCATTCAAGGAAGAATTGCCTATATGGTTAGCCATGGGCAAAGTTACGCTAGCAACGGCTATGCGATTAGAACCCAAGGCATTGCCCACGCACTGAACCAGCACGGCTTTGAAACACTCTGCTTTGTGCGCCCAGGCAGGCCGTGGGAGCTAAACGCAGAAAGCAACGTCGCACCGGAAACCACCATTGAAGGCGTGCGCTACATTCATACACGCTGGAAAGGTGATGCCGCCCCAAAAAACGGCAAGCCGCTGTTAGAAGAGAGCATAAATAAGTACATAGAGTTATTCAGGGTGTACCGCCCCAGCGCGGTATTGGCTGCTTCCAACCATGCAGTGGGCCTGCCCGCCTGGGTGGCTGCCAAGCGCTTGGGCCTACCGTTCTATAACGAGGTACGCGGATTTTGGGAGCTTTCACGTGCCGCCCGCGAACCCGAGTATGAAAACAGCGCCGCCTTCCGTAAAGAAGCCGAGCGTGATGCGTTTGTAGCAAAACAGGCGCAAAAGGTATTCACCCTCAACCAGCCTATGAAAGAGGAGCTGGTAAAGCGCGGCGTAAAGCCGGAAAACATTGCCATTGTGCCTAATGGCGTGACCGCGCTTCCCAACATCAAGCCGGCCAACTCAGCTTTGAAAAAACGCCTAGGCATTGAAGAGGGCGATAAAGTAGTAGGCTACATTGGCAGTTTTAGTGCCTATGAAGGGCTCGAAGTGCTGCTGGAAGCCTGTGCCCAGCTGGTGGCCCAAGGTGAAAAAATCAAGCTGCTGTTGGTAGGTGACGAGCAGCCGATCACCAAAGCAGTAGGCGACCATGCTTTGGCCAAAGAAGCAGACAGCACCCCCTGGTTGATACAGGTAGGGCGCGTTGCCCATGAGCAGGTAGGCGATTACTACGCATTACTGAATGCAGTAGTGATTCCCCGCAAGCCACTGGCCGTTTGCAACATTGTGCCGCCGATTAAAGCGGCAGAAGCCCTTTCTTACGGTAAGCGCCTGGTCGTTTCTGATATAGCGCCTTTGGCAGAGTATGCAAAGAAACACAAAGAGGTCGTGAGTTTTAACGCTGACAATGCCACCAGCTTGGCTGAATCTCTTAAGAGGTCACTGAAGCTGCCAGCACCGAAGCCGAATTCTGAGCTGCTGTTCTCTGCGCATGCTGAGCCAATAGTGAAGGTGTTGACGATAGAGAAATGGCAGCAGGGCATAGAGAGTGAGACCACTGTAGAGCCAGTGGTAGCGCCTGCGACTGAGCCAGCGGCTGTAAAGTTGCCCACTCCGGCAGCTACTCCCAAGCCTGCTTTAGCGCCGAAAGATGAAACAGTTCATATCACAAAGAAGCAATTGACGCTCAGCGGCAACAGCAAGAAAAGCGTAGCTGATTTCATAAAGGTGCCGGTACCTGGTGCTACATTAGAGCTCTCAGCGGCTGTCATCTACCGGCTGAAAAGTGCCGCTACGTCCCGCAAAGCGGTGCTATTGTTCGACTTTTTGGACAAGGAAGGCAACAAAAAAGCGACCGTTCCCGGTATTGGAATAGCGGCGGCGTTCAAGCAGCATTTTCGATATCTCAACGCTAATAGCAAAACGCTAGATGAGACCACAAAAGAAGTCTTCAAACTGACGCTACCAGAAGATGTTGTCAGTGTGTCTCTCTCAGTGGGAAGTCTGGGCATCAAGGATGATGAGCAGGTCGAGCTTTGCATCCAAGGGCGTTGCTACAGCGAAGCCGCCGAGAAAGAGCGTAAGCGTCAACTGCTTCAGCGACAGCCCCTTCCGACTGCTATCGTCCATGATCCCCAGCACAAGCGACTCACTTCGGACCTGACTGTAGCCTGTGTACTGGACGAATTTACCGCCGAGTGTCTCTCTCACGAGGTCAAGCTGATCAAGGTGACCCAAGAGGACTGGCAGTCGCAAATCGAGCAGAACCCACCGGACTTCCTACTGGTGGAGAGTTGCTGGAAAGGTAATGATGGCAACTGGGGTACGATCACCAAGGGTAGCGGTGGTGGCAAGAAACTCAGCGGTCTGCTGCGCTACTGTAAGCAGCAGGGCATCCCTACGGCGTTCTGGAATAAGGAAGACCCTCCTCACTATGACAAATTTGGCCCCATTGCCAAGCTCTTCGACCTAGCGATCACCACCGACGTCAACATGGTGCCGCGCTACAAAGCAGACTTCGGCATTGATGCCCACCCACTCTCCTTCGGCGCCCAGCCCAGAATCCATAATCCCGAGCCGGTGATTCCCCGACTATCCAAGGCCGTGTTCGCTGGCTCCTACTACGGTGATAAGCCCAAGCGCTGTGACGATTTCAACCAGGTGATGGGTGAGGTGAAGCGGGCCGGCGTCCAGTGCGATATCTTCGACCGCAACTACCAGCAGGGCATCGAGAAGTTCTTTTTCCCCGATCACTATCAAGACAGCATCGTTGGCAATCTGCCGCCGGAAGAGGTCTGGAAGGCCCATAAGGGCTACAAGTATCAGGTCAATATGAACTCAGTTCAGGACTCTGCCACCATGTTTGCCCGTCGGGTCTATGAGTCGCTAGCTTCCGGTACGCCGGTGATAAGCAACGATTCAGTTGGGGTACGCCAGCTGTTTGGGGATATTGTCATCATGCCCGGCGAGCAGAGCATTGCCGAGCAGCTGAGGGCACTGGAAGCCTCGCCACAGGCCTATCAGGCACTGGCTCGCCGCGGCGTACGTGCCGTGATGCGCGACCATACCTATGGCCACCGCATCCAGTCGCTGTGCCGCCTACTGGGTATGGAGGTTGAGGTTGCTTTGCCCAAAGTTGCCCTGGCGATCACTGCCAGCAGCGAAGCTGATATCCAGCGAGCTAAGCAGCTATTTGAGGCCCAGACCGCCCATAATAAACAGCTTTTCATCGAGCTGGAAAACTTCGAAACCGCATACCAGTTCCTCAACCAATCCAACGGCACTGTGACTTACGCTATGAAGCTCGCCCACGAGTTCTATACCGATGAGCGCCACTACTACGGGCATAATCGCGTCCTCAAGCACGACGTGTCCCAACCCCTGCACATTGAGGCACTGGAGGATTTCATCTACTGGGGCGAACATGAACCGAGTTCCGACCTAACGCTTGTCTCCCGTCGGCAGGAGGTAAGCGCATGAGCCGCTCTACCCCAAAGAAGGTGCTGGTGGTCTCCTGGCATTTTCCGCCTTACAAGAGCTCTTCGGCCTTCAATCTCTTCAAACGATTGAAGGACACCGGCTACGAGTACGATGTGTTGCAGATCAAGCGCGCCGACAAGCCTGACAACGAAGGGATGTTCCGCTACGCGGCCAGCCGCTTCAATCGCTATGAGATCGAAGTGCCCACGGAAGATGCTCGAGATCCCCAGGCCCGCGAACACTATGTGGAGAAGGTACTAGATTTTTATCAACGCCTGAAAGAACACAGCCACTACCGGGTGATGATTTCACACTCTCATGAGATTGCTTCGCATTTGGCCGCTATGGCGATCAAGAAGGCCAATCCAGAACTGCGATGGGTGGCTTCTTTTGGTGATCCTATAGCCGCGAACCCTTTTAACGAATCTTACAAGTTTCCCATGTTGGAAGAGGATAGCCAGACGGAAACAGAGGTGCTTCAGCGGGCTGACAGGATTATCGTCACCAACCCCTACCAGCAGGCCATTGTCTGCGACAGCCAGGCCCAGCCGGTGGATAGCAACAAGTTCTTCGTGCTGCCCCACTGCTTCGATGAGCGCATGTATCCGGCGCGGGCTGAGCAAACCGACATCGTGCAGGAGAAGGCTGGGGGTGAACAGGTCTTTCGCTTCATGCACGTCGGTATGCTTTATAAGTTCAAGCGTACCTCGGAACCCTTCATGCTGGGCGCCCAGCGATTGCTAGAAAAACATCCTGAACTACTAGGGCGTTTTACCTTAGAGTTCTATGGTGCCAATGACCGTTATATTCAGGCTGCTGCCGATTATGGTTTGGAGGGGGTTGTCAGCTTCGAGGGAACGGTCAGTTACCTGGAAAGCCTAGCAGTAATGACCCAAGCTGATTGTCTGCTGTTACGTGATGCTGATTTTAGCGATCAAGGGCTTCGTGACACACCATTTTATCCAGGAAAGCTCGCTGACTACTTAGGGGCTAAAAAACCGGTATTAGCAGTGACCATGGCCCATGGCTGTGTACCGGATATGTTGGATAGCCTTGGGGGGGCTTCATTAACAGAAAAAGATATAGATGGAATTGCCCACGCCATGTGGGAAGCTATCCAAGGTCGTTTAGGAGTAAATGTAGAAGAAGCAGAACGCTTTTCTCATACCCAGACTGCGGAGCGAGCAAGGAAAGCGTTGACCTTTGCGCAAGATAAAAAGAAAGTGCTCGTTGCAGGTCATGATCTGAAATTTGCTAAATTTATCATCGAAGCTATTGAGCAGCGAGATGATATGGAATTGCTGGTTGATCAATGGCAAGGTCACAGTAAACATGATGAAGAGCAAAGCCTACGGTTATTAAACCAAGCGGATACAATACTTTGTGAATGGGGCCTGGGGAATCTAGTTTGGTACTCAAATCATAAAAAAGAGGGGCAGAAATTAATCACCCGTATACATGCGCAAGAGCTAAAGACTAGGCATCTTGAGCAATGCAACCATAAAAATATTGATAATTACATTTTTGTTTCACCTTATTATTATGAGCTGATGATATCTGAATTTTCTCTTGAAAGAGAGAAGTGTAGGATGATTTTCAACATGGTAGATACAGATCTGCTAGATAAGCCTAAGTATCCAGGTTCCGAGTTTCATCTTGGGATGATTGGAGATGTGCCTCAGTCTAAACGCCTAGATCGGGCATTAGACATTTTTGAAAAATTGTATGTTAAAGATAAGCGTTATAAGCTTTTTATAAAAGGTAAGAGGCCGGAAGATTACCCGTGGATGCACTCAAAGGCGAAAGCCGATGAAATGGCTTATTACAAAAGCCAATATCAGCGCATCAAAGATAACGGCTGGAGTGAAAACGTTATTTTTGAGGGTTTTGGCCCAATAGATGTATGGCTGCAAAAAATCGGCTGGATACTCTCCGTCAGCGATCATGAGAGTTTTCACCTGGCTGTGGCTGAAGGTTTAGCAAGTGGTTCACGACCGATAATTTTGTCGTGGCCAGGAGCGGAAACAATCTACCCGAGCAATACAATATTTATGTCTCTAGACATGGCTGCTGAGTTCATTGCTAGATCTGATTTGCTACCTTCAATAAAAGAGAAAGTTTTATGTTTTGATCGTTATAAGGTTGCCGGTTGTATTTTGAATTTTTTATAGTTTAAATAATTGTGTGAGGTGGGTGTGAATTATTTCTTGAGTGATGAAGATAGATTTGTTGTTACCTTAAGTGAAAATCTTTTAGATTGTAGGGATGGTTTGATTTTTTTTGATGGATATATCAACCACTCCCATAAAAGATATTTTTATAAAACTGAAATGGGTAAGACGCCAAGCAATGATTTTAAAGATGTTGTTGATAGAGAAAGCGAACCCTATGGTGAATGGGTGGCTGTGTTTAAAATCAATGGCTTTTTAGAGGTTAGAACTGATTATTTTGGTTTTTATAGGCTTTACTATTCGAATGTAACTTCAGGTGGTGAGAGGGCGTTATTGATTTCTAATTGCTTTTCCTCACTAAGTGATCATCTTCTACAAAGAGGCATCAAAGTATCTGTAGATAATGCAGCGTTTTATCCCATATTAGCTTCATCGGATGTTTTTTTTGCTAATAATTATTCTACGCATACTGCAAGTGATAAAATTCAATCATTAAGTCCTGATTGCAAGATTAATTATTTTCCTTTGTCTGGTCAGGTTCTAAATGTTGGCAGAGACTTGGTAAACGAAAACCAAGACTTCAATGGTTTAGTGCAGAGCGGTAAAGAATATCTTGTCAATAATATAGCAAACCTTTCGCCTTATAAAATTAATTTATTCTTTTCAGGTGGCAACGATTCCCGGGTATGTCTGTCAGCCTTGCTTAAAACTAAAGATAAAGAGCAGATTGGATTATCGACTGCGATACCTACAGGCAAAGAATCCCCTAATTCGTATAAAGTTTTAAAAAATGATTTTAAAGTTGCAAATTTTATAAAAAAAGATTTAAGTATGAGTTGGTTTCGTGATGACTGTAGGGGGTCTTTGGAGTTCTCCCCTGACAATTATTTAAATTATATTTCAAAATATAGATCTAATAATTATTTTGCGCGCTTAGCAACAGGTTCTAGAGTTGCATGTTCCTCAACAAGTTATGATCGTGAGGTTCAGGTAAGAGGTGGTGCAGGTGAGGTCTTAAGGGTCAGTGCTCTTTATAAGGGTATTGCAAAACGGGCTAAGAAGCAGGGTGGCTTCAAAAATACTGAAAAGAGTACGGAGGATGATTTATCTGTGCTGTTTGATATTGTATGTGAACCTAGTATTTCTTTGAGAAATCATAAAGAATCAAAAGACTTTTTTGTCAGTCATCTTTTGAAATATCATGGTGATAATATTGAGGAAAAATTAAACTATAGATTTTTTTTAGAAAGAAACAATCGACATTTTGGTCACCATAGAGAAATGTTAGCTATGGGAAAACGTACATTTTTTCCTCTGGCCAATCCATACTGGAATATTGCAGCGAACAAATTAACTATTCAAGAGAGAGAGAGTAAAAAATTTCTTAAGGTGATTTATGAAGAGCTAGAACCAAGTGTCGCTGCATATCCTTTTTCAGGTGATCCTGATGGTGAGTTATTAGATTACGAACATGATTTAATGGAATATGCCGCCTTTAAAAGCGAGCAAGGTAAGGTTCATAAACATGCGCCATGGATATCAAGTTGTAATCAGGGCATGATTGAATATGCTACAAGTAGTATTAAAAGCATGATGGATTTCATTTGTGATCATAATAACCTTGGAAAGGTGCTGTTTGATGATAAGATGCGCGACTCTATCTTGAAGAAGGCAGGGTCTAATAATAACGCCACTCTTTCATGTTATATGAAAGTTAGAAGCGTTTATGATGCTTTTTTTCCAAATGTTTCTGCATATAAGATTTATAAATGATTAATCTTTGACTTCTTTAATTTTTGTGCTTTGTCTCTACAGTGTAAGTGATCGTTCTTTGATTATTTATGCGTGCTTGTGTTTTAGCGTTAAATTTTTATTTTCGTTTCCTTTATGTTATGACAGTAATGGTTGTTTAAGTTTTTGGGGAGGTAATGTAAGTGAATGTTTTATTTGATACCAAAATTGTTTTTAAAGACAATGTGCTCAGCGTTGCATTAAATACACCTAAAAAAAATGCAGTAAATGATGTTATATTCCTTACTTTTGACGGTTTGCCTGGAGGTTTACGCTCTTTTGGATTTGGTACTGAATTTCTAGCTAAAAATAATTACACTAGCCTCCATATCACTTGTTCAAAAAATACTAGCTATCAGTTAGTAAGCCCGGAAGATATTTTAGATGCAGTTAGCATATATGTTGCTAATAAAAAAGTATATCTTTACGGCTCTAGTGTCGGTGGCTACGCAGCTTTATATTTTTCAAGTTATTTAAATGGTACTGCTATTGCATTCTCCCCACTTTGCCCGCCTGATCCTGTTTTAAAAGGCTTGTTTAAAAGTGGGAGTCAACAAGAGTTTCTGCATATTCCGTTAAGTGAAAAGGATAATGATGCATCTCTTGCTCAGTTTGTAATATATGATTCATTGGTTAAAACAGATAATCTTTTTTTTAACGAAAGAGTTAGGCCAGGTTTTGGATCTGCAAGAATTTATGATGTGCCAGATGGGCAACATTCTGTAGCAAAGACGCTTCTTAATAACGGGTGTTTAAAAAAATTTTTCTTTAGCATAGTGGAGGATGATTGTTTTCCTTCGAATGTAGAAATTGATCCTTTGAAAAACCCTGTTTGTTATGGAAAGAAAGCCCTAAGGCATATACAATCAGGTGAAATAGAAAAAGCTTATGAGTTGATAAAAAAATATAGAGTATACGGTGTTTCTAGTTATGTTGAGACGGCTATAAAAAAACTGTTTTTTGATTATGGATATGGCTTTAGAAAAGAAGAGATTGCATTAACTAAGTACAGAAAAAATTTGTATTTCAGAAGTTTAAAGGCAGATGGTCAGTTGTCAACGTTGGTAGTTGGTGAAATTGGTTTCTATCTAAATTTAGCAAGTGTTTTCATTGAAGTGTTTGATTTTGATGCGGCTAAATCTATTGTTGACCTTGGTTTGGCTTATTATCCTGAAAGCTCAGAATTAAAAAAAATGTCTGAAAAGATTGATGGGTTCTTGTTACGAGTTTGTTTGTGATTTTTTTAAATTGCATTTTGCTATTGAAGTGTAATTGGTTTTCTACTGATTTTGAATTATTGCCGTATAAATGATGAGCCTAAGTTATTCAGCTAATAAGGACTAAAAATTGAAAAGCAAAAAGTTCGCTATTCAAGCGAGAGATAAACAATATTTCATGTTTCTTCCAGATCATGAAACTGATTATATACAGAAGTATTTGGCAGATAAAGGTCGTCCGTATGAGCTGGAAATGTTAGAGGCTATGTTTGATGTTTTAAAAAAGGATGACTTGGTTTTAGACGTTGGTGCTAATATTGGAAATCACTCGCTTTGCCTGGCAGTGGTTGCCAATAGTTATGTGTTTGCTTTCGAGCCAAATAAAAAATTATCTGATTCCATGAAGCAGTCAGTTGCTACGAACAAACTTCAAGATCGTGTTACTGTTATAAGTAAAGGAGTTGGAGCATGCTATGGGAAAGGGGTTTTTAAAGAGTCAATTCCCCATAACTTAGGTGCTCAGGCACTAACTTTAGTAGATGATAAAGCCTTGCTTGATGGTGAAGAGGTTGAAGTTGTGTCGCTTGATAGTTTTGAGTTTAATCGTAAGGTTAAAGCTATTAAAGTGGACGTTGAAGGCATGGAGGTTGATGTTTTAAAAGGTGCTGTGAATATTCTATTGAATGATAGGCCGAATTTATTTGTTGAATCGCACAATGAGGAGCAGTTTTTAAAGGTACATGCAATTCTTGATAACTTGGGTTATGTTTATTGGCGAACCTTTAACGCTACGCCAACTAATTGGTTTGTTCATTTGGATTCGGTTTCTTATGAAGAGCTCCAGTGCAATAGCTTGTTGCAAGGTAAAAGTTTTTATAAGCTTTGGGAAGAAAGACAAAAAATCAGATCCTCATATCTTCAGTTGCGTGAAAAATATAATACTCTTAATGTAATGATTTCTGAGACTAGAAGAGGTGTAGAAAATAGTGATTCTTTATCTGTTAGAAAAGATGATTATGACAAGTTAGCCAATGGTTCGGAGTGTTCTGTTTCAAGCACTATCAGGCGAGAAGATTTTTTTATCGATAGCTCTAAACCCCACCCCGAGCGTTCTATCGGCCTAGACTTCTCCCTCCCCGAAACTCGCAACAAAGGCTGAATTAAGCCAGCTTAATGCTTTATAATCATGAACTGGGTAGTGGCATGGCTTGTGCAAAGGCATGCTGTTTTCTTTTGCTTGTGTAGGAACTGTTTAAATGTGCGGGATAGTAGGCGCGGTAAGCGCAAAGGATAGCATTGCTTTTCTATTGGAAGGGCTCTCGACGCTGGAGTATCGCGGTTACGATTCCGCTGGCTTGGCGGTGCTCAATCATGGCTTACAGCGGGCGCGGGCTAAAGGGCGCGTGGCGGAGCTGGCGGCTCGCGTGGATCAGCAGGCGCTCCGTGGCACCATTGGCATTGCCCACACCCGCTGGGCCACTCACGGGGTGCCTGCTGAACGCAATGCTCACCCGCATATCTCGGCAGGTTTGGCCTTGGTGCACAACGGTATTATCGAAAACTACGAAGCCCTGCGTGAACAGTTGCAGGTGTTGGGCTATGTGTTTACGTCAGATACCGACACCGAAACTATCGCTCACCTGATTCAAGCGTGCTTTAAGGGTGAAATAGGCGAACCCGCAGAAAACCTGTTCTCTGCGGTTCAGTGTGCGGTCAAGCATTTGACGGGCGCGTTTGCGCTGGCTGTGGTCAGTGAAGAAGAGCCGGAGGGCCTGGTGGTGGCCCGTGAAGGCTCGCCGCTGATGCTGGGCATAACGGATGAAGGCCACTACGCCGCCTCGGATGCGTCGGCGCTGCTGTCCGTCACGCAGCAGATGATGTATTTGGAAAATGGCGATGTGGCACAGCTGACGCGTGATGCGGTGGCGGTGGTGGATGCGTTGGGGCAGCCAGTACAGCGTGCCGTGGTGACGTCTCATCTCACGGCGAACGCGGTAGAGCTGGGTGAGTTCAACCACTACATGCAAAAAGAGATGTTCGAGCAGCCCCAGGCGCTAGGCAATACGCTGGAAATGCTTAGTGGGGCAGGGCAACTGCACCCCGGTATGTTTGGGGCCGATGCGCAAGCCGTGTTTGAACAGGTGGATTCGGTACTGATCCTGGCCTGTGGCACTTCCAGCTATGCAGGCATGACAGCCAAGTACTGGATAGAACAGGTGGCGGGTATACCCTGCAATGTAGAAATTGCCAGCGAATACCGCTACCGCGTGAGTGTGCCCAACCCGAACCAGCTGGTGGTGGTCATCTCTCAATCTGGTGAAACTGCGGATACGCTAGCCGCTTTGCAGCATGCCAAAGCGTTGGGCCACCCCCATACGTTGGCGATTTGTAACGTGCCGGAATCCGCCATTGTGCGTGAAACCGCGCTGCGTTTTATCACCCGTGCCGGGCCAGAAATTGGCGTGGCATCCACCAAGGCGTTCACCACCCAGCTGGCCGCGCTGTTTCTGCTTACCCTGCTGTTGGCCAAAGCTCATCAGCGCTTGCCCGCCACCGATGAGAAAGCCTACCTGGATGAGCTCCGCCACCTGCCCATTGCGGTCGAAAAGGTACTGGCGCTGGAACCCAGCATTCAAGCGTGGTCACAGCAGTTTGCTAATAAGCACCATGCGCTGTTCCTGGGGCGTGGCCGCCACTTCCCGGTTGCCTTGGAAGGCGCGCTGAAGCTCAAAGAGATCTCCTACATTCATGCTGAAGCCTACCCCGCGGGTGAGTTGAAACACGGGCCGCTCGCCCTGGTAGATGCCGATATGCCGGTGGTGGTGGTGGCCCCTCACGATGAGCTGTTGGAAAAGCTCAAAGCCAACATGCAGGAAGTGAGCGCTCGCGGCGGCCAGCTTTACGTATTTGCCGATGGTGATAGTGCGGTGAAACCCAGTGAAGGGGTGAATGTACTGGCCATGCCGGAGCATTACGGTTTGCTTTCCCCTGTGCTGCACGTCGTGGCCTTGCAGTTGCTGGCTTACCACGTGGCGCTGGTAAAAGGCACCGATGTGGATAAACCGCGCAATTTGGCCAAGAGCGTTACGGTGGAGTAAGGCTTGGCATAGCGTGGGTGCCAGCGTTGGTGGGATGGCGTTAGTGGGGCTGCGTTAGGGGCGGCTCATCGCCGCCCATCCGCGGGTGCCTCGCTTTGCTCGTTACCACGCGCTACTAGACCTGTGGCAGTCCAGCGCTTCACCCCTCACTCTTTTCCCCTCACCATCTTTTAATCAGGTTTTTACATCATGCGACACTATTTTGGCACCGACGGCGTTCGCGGCCGCGTAGGTGAGTTTCCGATGACACCGGCGTTTGCCATGAAACTGGGTTGGGCTGCTGGTAAGGTCTTGGGCGCTGAAGGCGTTAAAGAAGTGCTTATCGGCAAGGACACTCGGGCCAGTGGCTATATGCTGGAGTCTGCCCTGGAAGCGGGCTTTTCGGCGGCGGGTGTCAATATCGCGTTGGTGGGCCCACTGCCTACGCCGGCGGTGGCTTACCTTACGTCTACTTTTCGGGCCGATGCGGGCGTGGTGATCAGCGCATCGCACAACCCGTTTTACGATAACGGCATCAAGATTTTTGGCCAGGGGGGCTTCAAACTGACCGATGCCCAGGAGCAGGAAATCGAGCAGATGCTTCATATCGCTCTGGAAGGGGGGATGGAGTGTGTGGAGTCGGATGCGCTAGGCAAGGCACGCCGAATTGATGATGCCGCAGGGCGCTATATTGAGTACTGCAAGGCGGTGTTGCCCAGCACGCTGAGCCTGCAGGGGTTGAAGATCGTGGTCGATAGCGCGAATGGCGCAGGCTACAAGGTTGCCCCTGCGGTATACCGGGAGTTGGGGGCAGAGGTCATCAGTATCAATGACCGCCCCAACGGCACGAACATCAATGCCGAGTGCGGTGCTACGTCGATGCGTGCCCTCTGTGGCGCCGTGCTGGTTCACGAGGCCGACCTGGGCATTGCGCTGGATGGCGACGCCGACCGCTTGATGATGGTAGACCATACCGGCACGGTGGTGGATGGCGATGAGCTGCTTTTCCTGTTGGCCAAAGATGCCAAGCACCATGGGTATACCGGTGGCGTGGTGGGTACGCAAATGAGCAATTTGGGGCTAGAACAGGCGCTGGCCATGCTGGGGATGCCGTTTGTACGTGCCAAAGTGGGCGACCGCTACGTCATGGAACAGCTGAAAGCGACCGGCTGGCGGTTGGGAGGCGAAGGGTCAGGCCACTTGTTGAGCCTGGACCACGCTTCCACCGGCGACGCCATCATAGCGTCTTTGCGTGTTCTCACGGCCTTGATGAATCAGAGCAATACGCTGTTCATGGCCAAACAAGGCATGCACAAATTTCCTCAAGTGCTGCTGAACGTGCGCTTCAACGCGACCCAGGAAGACCCGGTGCAGAGCCCTCGTGTACAGCACGCTGTGCAGGAAGCAGAAACCCGGCTGGGTGATAAAGGCCGAGTGCTGCTGCGTAAATCGGGCACCGAGCCGTTGATTCGCGTCATGGTAGAAGCCAGCGATGCTGCCTTGGCCGACTGGTGTGCTCGCCATATTGCGGCGTCGTTGCCCCAGAATTAAGCAACTAACCACGCCAGAACGTATCTATAGAGCGCCTGAGCAAACGCTGAGGCGCTTTAATGGTTTGTGTTAGCCTATAGACGTTAGTCGAATTCGAGTAGTGATTGCCAACGTGGTGGGCAGCGGTTGCCTGCTCCCTCTTATACAGAATATTGCCGAATGAACATGATGAATACACAGAGCCTGAGCGACCCCATGAGTTTTGAAAAAGGAAATGACCTATATCGGCAGGAAGCCTACGAGCAGGCAGCTGCCCATTATGTCAACGCGCTGTCTCGGTATAAGGGGTTCAAGCCGATTTATGTCAATTTGGCGCTGGCCTTGCGCAAGATCGACAACAAGAAGGTGTGCGACCAACTGCTGCGCAATGCCTTGGAAGTGGTGCGGCCAGGGCAGGTTGATAACGATATCGAGCTGGTGAAGAAGTCTCGGCTGGTGAATGGCAAATGGTATCTGGTCGAGCATGAGGTGTGGATGCCTCACAAGGTGGACCCCGTGTTGCATTACCTGGCGGTAGGCTGGCGGTTGGGGCTGAACCCTTGTAAACGCTTCGATAACGATTTTTATCTGGAAACGCACAAGGCGCAGATGCAGCCCAATGAAGTGCCGTTGCTGCATTACCTGTACAAGGGCCAGGCAAAAGGGAACGAGATCAAGGACAAGGAAGCCAACGGCACCGCCAACCTGGCCGTGCAGCTCTGGAACGGTCATTCGGTATCGGCTTTGAAAGCGCTGGAGGACGTGTACAACGACCCCAATGCAACGGAAGCGTCTCGCTGGTGGGCCATGTGGCACACGGCGCGTTGGCTCTATTTTTGTGGTGAGATCGAAGCTGCCCTGGCGTTCGCCGGAAAAATGCGCGAACTGACCAATGCCAACAAGTCGCGTAAAGAAACGGTGTATCTCACCTATTTCTGCCTGCTGACGCTAGGCCGCTCTGCGGAAGCCTATGACGCCCTCAAGCCTTTCGTCGAGCGCCACCCCAATGATGCCGATGCCCACTTTGCGCTTACCAACGCACTCTCCGATGATGCCAAGCGCATCGAGCTGATCAACCAGGCCTTCGCGATTCATGGGTTCAGTGGTATTCGTCGCAAGGATAAAACGCAGCCGCTTTCGATTGGCAACGTGGTAGGGCTACCTGCGCCGAAAGTGAAGGGCACGAAAAAAGTCTCCATCATCATGCCCATCTACAGTGCAGGCGAGCAGGTACGCATTGCCATTGAGTCGCTGCTGGCACAAACCTATGAAAACATAGAAATTATCGCGGTAGACGACTGCTCGCCCGATGACACTTTCGAGGTGCTCAAGGCGCTAGAGAAAGAAGACCCGCGCGTGAAAGCCGTGCAGCCGCCACACAATGGGGGGGCCTACGCGGCGCGTAACTACGGGCTCACCTTTGCCACTGGCGATCTGTTTACAACCCACGACAGTGATGACTGGTCGCACCCGCAGAAAATCGCTACCCAAGTGGCCTACCTGGAAAAACATCCTTCTGTGAAGGGCTGCTCGGCGCACTGGATCCGCGCCCAGGGCAATCTGGCCTTTACTCAGAACTGGCGCCCGAACAGCTGCCTGACGCACTGGAGCCAGTCATCCTTCATGTTCCGCAAGGAAGTGCTGGACACCATTGGCGAGTGGGACCACGTACGCATTGGTGGCGATACCGAGTACATCTGGCGCATGCAGGCACAGTTCGGGAAAAAATCGTTCGCCAAGATCTATCCAGATACCCCGCTGGCCTTCGCACTGGATGAAGAATCCTCGCTTACCCGTACCAAAGCCACCCATGTGCGCACCGTGTACTACGGGCTGCGCCATATCTACCGCGAAATTTGTGCCTGGTGGCACGCATCGCAAAAACACTTGAACGTGCGCGATGCTAAAGCCCAGCGCGCTTTCCCCGCGCCTCGCAGTATGTTCGAGCGCACGGATGAACCGCTGGTGTTCAACACCGTGATTGCGGGCGATTTTTCTCGCCTCGAAGACTGCCGGAAAGCCGCCGAATTCATCGGCAAGCACTCCAAGCAGAAGGTCGCCCTGTTCCACTGGCCCAGTTTCCACAAAGCCCCGGAAGCCCTGTGCAACCTCTACTTCGAGCTGCTTAAACAAGGTAAAGTAGAGCCCGTTGTGATGGGCCAGGTGGTCAACGCCAGCCACTATAAAACAGCCGATAACACCTTGACCGAGTATCCCCTGGATGGATACCCCGAGTTTATCGGCTTGAAGAATTGGGGAGCTCTGTGAGTAAACGCCAGCAGGACGTAAGCGCTTTGTTAGAAGCGCTTACCCAAGCAGAAGAAAAAGTACAGCGCGAAAAAGCGCAGAAACGCACCATTGCCAATCAGCTCGTGGCCGCGTTACCCAAACTGCCCATGGAGCAGCGTCCGGCTGTGCTGGAGCAGGTAGCAAACCTGTTAACGTCCGATGAGTTGACAGAAAAGCTGACACGCCTGTTGAGCCAGCACAAAGTGCCGCTCACGAACGTGGCTTCTTTTCAGCAGCTGTTGGTACAGGCGACCCGGCGTCGGCAGCTATTCAATTTTCAGCCAGAATGGAAACTGAACAGCAAGCGCTATGCCTATAAATTTATTGATGAGCTGGGCATCAAGCGGCCAGACACCTATGCCTTCAACCAGCCGTTAGCCAGTATCCAGCCCAAGCAGGGCAGCGTGCTGAAGCCTGAAAATGGTTCTTCCAGCCAGGGCGTGTTCATTTTTGATGAGCAGGGAGGTGCCTTCGAAGTACGCACCGGGGAAACCTTGGCCACAGCAGAGGAGGCGCTGGCCAAGGCCCGTGGAATGGTAGAGCAGGGCACCATCAAAAAAGATTCTTGGCTGTTGGAAGAATTTATTGGAGATTTCGAGGCGGGTAAGCCCTTGCCGCCCGTCGACCTCAAATTTTATTGCTTCTACGGCGAAGTTGGTTTTGTGCTGGAGGTCGAGCGTGCCAATGAAACCCGCTACTGCGAATGGCTGCCGGATGGCCGCCTTGCAGAAACCGGCCGCTATGCTGACAAAAGCTTCATTGGCAACGGCTTTACAAGTGAGCAGCTAGAAACCGCCAAGCGCATCAGCAAAGCCATCACCACTCCCTTTATGCGCATTGACTTTATCAAAAGCCGCCAGGCTTTCTCCTTCGGCGAATTCACCCCTCGCCCAGGCCAATTCTCGTCGTTCAACAAAGCCTTTGACCGCTACTTGGGCGAGTGTTATTTGAGTGCTGAAGGGCGCTTGTTAAAAAGCTGGTTGGGTAAGGACTAAGGAATAAATGAACATTCTTTTCGTTGGTGGAAGTAATCTTGTTATCAAACAGGGTATCTCGACACTAATTCCTGAGTGCTTACGCAATTCAGGCATATCAGTTGATAATGTATACAATATTGCCGTTGGTGCAACTCCCTGTCTTTTCGGCTTGGAAAATTTGACCCTTTTCAAAAAAAAGCAAATAGACCTTGTTTTTATTGAATATGGGATTAACGATCTACCGCTTTTTGCAAATGACCGAGTGCTATGGGAGCAGGCCTTTACTAGCCTCCTGACTTCTTTAAAATCAAAATATCCATCAGCTCACATAGTCACGATTTTGCTGGGGCGTCAGAAAGAGCGTTTTTGGAATAATCAACAACGTATGCATAATAAAATGAAGACGTTGTCTGATCGTTCTGGTGCGCTGGTTGTCGATATTGATACGTTGCTTAAAGAAAAAGCTGCTGTAGCGGGTGGTTTTGAAAAATTTTATTTGGATGAGAGTCATTATAGCTCGCCTGGCGTAACTCGATATATATCTGAAGTGGTTGTCAGTGAATATTTGCTGAGTCAATTGGTTGGTTTTTTTGACAAAAAAACATCAGCATCTTCGAAAGACAAAAAGCTAAATGTTTATGGTTTGCCTGGTGCCGTAGAGTGCTATGAAAATTCAAGGTTTCATAAGCAAACCACCGTGCTTGAGAAAAATGAATCTGTAGCGTTATATGTCAAGGGTGCTCCGGTCGCCATCTCTTTCATCTCAGCCAATGATTCCTGTTCTTTGTTGTTGGAAAGCGAGTTTGGTAATAAAATAATTAATACCAAAAGGAAAAAAGCAACGCTGGGTAAGTTTAGTTTTATACTGAAGCAAATACCTTTGTATGGCTTGATAGGCAAAGATGTAAAATCCGATCAAAAAACAAAAGTAACGCTGACTGCTTTGGATAAAAATTCAGATAAATGGGATGACGCCATCATGCAGCGGACATATGGCATGGAGCCTTCTGGTCCTGAAAGTAAGTGTCTTTTTCTTTCTCATTTATCTTCGTTCTGAGGTTTCAATAAAAAATGTCTTGGTCAATTCGTTATGTTGGTGATGAAAGGTCATTTGCTCGTTGGGGTGGAGTGAAAGATATTTACTTTTCGTTAGACCAGTTTGAATCCGTGGATAGTTTAGTTGATGGCTGCTACACGATTTATGAAAGTGGCGCATTGATTGATATTAATGTAGAAGCTGCAGGTGCTGGGCCTCTGTTGGTTTTTTTCAATGGGGCTAAAAATAGAGAGGATAGTACGAAGCTTCCTATTTTTTCCGGTGCTAAGGTAACGCCTTCAGGTAAAGCCAGTCGGCTTTCCATTAATGATCCAGCCTTGTATCTCGCAGATGATATATCTATGGGTTGGTACGCAGGCACTAAAACGATTGCTCTGCAAAAAGATATTATACCGAGAATTGTAAGTAAAGTTGCATCTCTTCTTTCAGCCAGCAAGATTGTCTTTGTGGGTGGTTCTGCGGGAGGTTTTGCCAGCCTGTTTTATGCTTCAAAGTTCCCGGATTCTATTTGTATAACATCAAATCCTCAAACATCAATTTTTAGATATTACAAATCACATGTTAATCGTTATTTGAAGTATGGTTTTGATGTGGAGAGTGTGGATGCTGTTAGAGCTAATTCAAAGTTGACGCGTGGCACCGTTACCAATTTGTTGAAATATTACGATGGTTCTCTTAAGAACAAAACGCTTTACATGCAAAACCAAAAAGATTTGCATCATGTAAATCGTCATTATATTCCATTCTTGGAGTCGCTTGGTGTTGAACCCATGCTGAATGCAGGGGCGCATCAACATAACGATCACTTAGTGACGTGTAATGGTGATTGGGGCGATGGGCATAAAACAGCTCCAAGGGCTTTTTGGGCAAACGTTCTAAATAATGTCGTTGAGAATGTCAATGATATTGAAGATATGTTTGCTCATAAGCGGGCGGCGGATCTTTTTAAGTGATTTTGGTGGCTCAGGCAATGATGAATGAACACGATGTTTCTTTGTTTGAATCTGTTAAGAGCTGCAATGTCCATAGTAGCTCGCTATGCTGCCATGCGATAATGGCAAGTGCGTTAGCTCGTGATGTTAAGGTTTATATCTATTCTGCTGAAGAAATTAAAAAAATATGCGCTACGTACGGTCTGAAGTTTCGCCAAAGTTATTACGGTGTAGGGCAAGTTTTTTCATTGACCTATGGCGATAAAACCTATCTTGTTAATAAGACCAAGTTTCTACTTTCTAAACTGCCGCCTGCTTTTTCAAAGAAAGCATTGAAAGATAGTGAGCATCTAGGTGTCGATTCACCCAAGGGTGTTTTTTTTAAAAAGAATCAGTTCTCATCTAAACTGCTTGAAAAAAACGGTATCAAGTTTCCCGTTGTGTTGAAGCCGGTTGGCGGAAGCATGGGAAAGGGCGTTGTTCTCGATTTGAAAAGCATTAGTACACTAAAAGTAGCAATAGAGAATAGTGTGTCTGATGATCTGGTAGTAGAAGAACAAGTGTCTGGTGATGAATATCGTATTTACCTTGTAAAAGGTAAGTACTTTGGTGCTGTCAAAAGAGTGCCTGCCAATGTTGTTGGTAACGGCGTGATGACAGTTGAGCAACTGATTAAGCAAAAAAATGCGTTAAAAAAGAAAAAACATCATCCTCTGATCAAAAAGGAAAGCGCGTTGGCTTTCCTATCTGCTCAAGGGAAAAGCGTTGATGTAGTGCCAGCTGATGGTGAGTTTGTTGCTTTAACTAATGTGCTGGGGCGCTCCTCAGGTGGAGATGTGTACGATGTTTCTCATCAAATGCCTGGCTGGGTGTTGAAAAAAATAGATAAGCTAGGGAGTTATTTTAACGATAGTTTATGTACAGGCTTGGATGTTATTGTCAATGAAGAGAGCTGTTATCTGATTGAGGCGAATAACCGGCCACAGTTGAGTTCTTTGCTTATGCCTGATGATGGGAAAGGCAGAAATATTGCAGACGCACTGGTCAGTGCCCTTTTTCCGGCCACTCAGATAAAATATGTGGTTGGTGGCAGAATTGGCGACATAAAAAAATCCGTAAATTTGTCTAGAAAGAATGATACAGGAATATTATTGGATCCTGGGGTTAATCGCTTTCCATTAACCTCTGATTCAGTTAATGATCTCAAGTTTAAGGAGTTGAGCTCATTTTCAAATAGTAATAGGCTGGTGTTACGCCGAGAGATCCATTCCCGAGGCTTGTTTTTTGACACTTGGAGCACTGAGAAGGGAAGCAAGCGTTGGTCTATTACCAGTGCTCAACGGTCTATTGTTTTTCGTGAGAATATGCCTGCCCAAACGTCTTATGCTACAAGGGCCCTCACAAATGATAAAGAGAAAACCAAGCAGCGTCTGTCTAAATATGGTATCCATGTGCCTTCCGGTATTAGGGTTAAGCAATCGGATTTCAATACTGCTGAAAAATGGTTTGATTCTCTTGGTTCCAGTCCTTTAGTGGTTGTTAAGCCTTATAATGGTTCGGGTGGAAAGGGTGTTACTTCGGGTATCGCATCTAAGAAAGTGATGCTTGATGCTCTTGCTGGCTTGGACGATGACGATGCTGTATTAGAAGAGCATATCAATGGTTTTGATTATCGCTTGTTTGTAGTAGGCGGTAAGTTCAAGTATGCCATTAAACGGCATCCTGCACACGTTGTAGGTGATGGTGTCTCTACGGTAGAGATGCTCGTAAATGCAAAGAACAAAGTTCGGAGGCACAATCCATATACTGGCAAATATTTGCTAGCATTAGATCAAGCTGTCATCGAACGTATTTCGAGTAAAGGCTATGCTCCTGATTCTATCCTTGACGCTGGAAAAGTGTTGTATTTGCAAACTATTGCAAATATCGGTGCAGGGGGAGATAGTGAGGATGTGACGGAGCTTGTGCACCCTGACTTTATTGAAATCGCTGAGCGTGTTTATGGCGCATTTGAAAAACTTGCATTCTGTGGGCTGGACCTTATTACAGAAGATATCAGTTGCCCATCAGACGCACAACGTTATGCCGTTATTGAAGTAAATGCTAACTGTGATTTAGCAATGCATCACTTCCCTACGCGGGGAGAGCCACGTAATGCGGCGGGAGCTATTCTTGACGACCTTTTCCCAGAGTCATCACCTGCGCCTGTTATAAGGCGTCAATTAACGATATGCGGAAAGGTTCAGGGCGTAGGCTATCGCAAGTGGTTTACCCGCCAAGCAAAACTGCGCTCAATCAGTGGAACAGTATCCAATCAGAAAGATGGCTCAGTAGTCGCTATGGTTCAGGGCAGCGACTCTGCGATCTCTGACCTGGTACGTGCGGCGAATCAAGGGCCTGCCAAAGCACTGGTCAGTTACGTTAACGTAACGGATGGAGGGAGTGTCAGCGTCCTGGATAATTTCTCCATCACTTGATGTCACAAACGATGGGTGCATTCCATGACTCGAGGAGCCAGCAGCATTGATTAGGTTTTGGACGCTTGGGCTGACCCTGGTGGTCCTGTTCGCTCTTTGGTGGTCTGGCATTCAAGCGCCGCCCACCTCTGAGCAGGCCATCGAAACATTCGATAACCCTACTTTTTCCTCTCAGGGGCAAAGTCTTGTCGAGCACTCCCGTACCCAGTTAGCACCCGGCCATGGGGTCAATGGCAGTACTGCGTTGCGTGTTGACTATGAAGGATACGAGCGCGGCAGCCGTCGGGTAGTGGTGTCGCCTCGTATTGATCCTGCACTCCAGTATGAGCTCTCTTTCTGGGTTCAGTTCTGTGAAGGGTTTGATTTCGCTCGAGGTGGCAAGTTACATGGGCTAGGGCCTGCCAGCCCGGTGGCGGGTGGCAATGAACCCAGTGCCGACCAGTGGAGCGCCCGTTTGATGTTCCGCGGCGATGGCGGCTTGCAAACCTATGTTTACCACCAGGATATGGCAGGGCGTTATGGTGATACACGCCGTGCAGAGGCGTTCCAGTTTACGCCAGGGCAGTACCACCATGTGCGTATGCATGTAGACTTGAACGCCCCTTCCTCTGCGAATAATGGGCAGGTGCTGGTGTGGGTGGATGATGCATTGGTCATCGAGCATACCGGTTTGCGCTTTCGAGATGTCGAAAACGATCAGAGTCTGATTCAGCGGCTGATGTTCAGTACGTTTCATGGGGGCAGCAGCCCTGAGTGGGCTCCAAGAGACAGCACGGGGGCCTTCAAGACAGACTGTGCCTTCTTCGATGATTTTAGCCTGCTAATTAAATAGACAGTGGGTTGATTGCAAGGTCTTGTCCTGCACAGTGACGATGTGCTATACCTTTGTATCATAAGAATTCATAGATGTTTTAAAATGTAAGTCCAATAATAACGATATCACGCCACTCCCATGAAGCTGTTTAAAGGCAGTTGGCGTGGTGTTGTTATATTGTCATGTCGTATTGCTTTGAGTGGTTTTCTTGGGGTGGCGTGCTTTTCCATTGTTCCCGTCTTATTCATGAGAGCTCTCAAAGTGACTCATTTTCGGCAGCTTGATGACCCTCTAACCGTTTTCGGGCTGGGGGGTACGATTTTCGGTAGTGTATTTACTTTGTCAGCGTAAAAACAGAAAGGTTTTGTGCCTGCTTTCAACTCTTTCACAGCTTTTCTTATCATTTAGGCAAGATAAAACCTCAGCCGTTCAGCCGATAACCTGTTTGTTGCGTGCCTCGGTTTAAGTTTGAGCCTGATGCAGTCGAGGCAAGTTTTTAAGCAGACTGGGCCACCATTTGCCGCCAGACTGTCCGATATGAACTGCTATTTTTCGCGCATGCACGGCCACGGTCGCTGCTGTTTTCAGGATCTGCTCGCGGACTTTGCGTATGCTCCAGCCCTTTTGTGTGACGCGCTCCATCAGCGCTCGCAGACTGTGCAGCATCTGATAAGCGTAGAGACTCAGCAGCAGGCTGACCTGATTGCGGCCCATCACCTGTTGCACGGTAGACGCACCACGGCAGGTAGAAGATAGGTGAACGTTGAGCGTGTCTTTCAGTTCGCCCATGTGCCCCTCAGCTTTCCCGCGTTTGCGGTACAGCTGCAGAATTTTATGCGGTGTCCAGTCTTTCCAGTCCAGGCTGGTGACTAGGAAAAAATGTTTTAAAAACAGATCATCCGGTTGCTCGCAGACCACTAAAATAATGCGGCGCGGCTTCTCCCAAGACTGTGCCTGATAGTAAAACTCATGGCACCACTCGCGTAGTTGATGGGTTGGCCGACCCACTGGGCGCTTGAGGTAGTGTGCCGCTTCGCGCTCAAGTACGGTATTGCTGGACAATCGACCAACATATTCAATATTGGCGTCATCCAGTGCCGAAAGTGTTGGGTTGCCAGTAAAACCCGCATCAAAACGAACTCTGACCTTGGTGCCGGTTGTCTTGCCAATCCGTTCAACCAGCTTGGGAATCCAGTGCTCAGCTTGTACTGCACAACCGCTGTTTCCCTCTCGTAACAGGCCGCCAACCATGTCGCCCGTTTCAGCGATAGAAGCCACCAGCGGTGAGTAGTGTGAATAACCAACATAGCTGTTGTAGCCCGTTCTGACTTGTTGGCCAAAAGTTTCAATGGGCAGGCCATCGACATCCAACGTGATCGATGACAATGGCTTGCCGCTGCGCATCGAAGACAGTCGCCACATGGCCATGTCGAGCAAACCGTCATGAAATGCAGACTGGTTGATATCTGTGGCCAACAGATTCAGAAGACGCGACAGGGTTGGCTGCGAAGGACGGGGCTGCTCTAGTGGCGTGGTGCTGCGCTGATCGCTGCAGGCCAGCTGCAAAACCGGGTCGTTTGCTAGTGTTTGCGTATCACTCAGATCGTCCCAGCCCAGCGCACGCTGAATCAGCAGAGTACGAAGCTGACTGGACAAACTATGTTGCACACGTGCGGGGTCACGATCATCAAGCAACTGCCGATCCAAGCTCTCAATCACACCGCTGCGATCGAGCACCTCGCGCAGCAAGAATGCACCGGCATCACTACTGGTTTTTTGTTCACTGAGCTGCACTGAAACAGATAAGTTGCAGGCTGGTTTCCAGCTTGGTAGTGTTTCACCCATGGCGAGCGGCCCTCTCTAATCAAGTTCTTGCCGAACATATTGATTATAAAGAATAAACCACTCGCCTTCTTTATTTTAGGTCAAGGCTCGTGAATAAGACGGGTTGTTGGACAAGCCGGTGATCAGGAGAAAATCAATGAAAAAGCACATGTTTGTCATGATCCGCTATAGCGTTTTGTCTGAAAACAACACTGCTTGGGTCATTGGTCGTGATAACGAATTTGAAGCCTATAAAAAAGAGCTGTTCTCTGATGAGCGCATGTCGTTACATGAAGAGCTTTTCTTCAACGTAACGCTGCCTTCCTTGCAGAAAATGTCGCCTGACAAGACAACGGTATTGGTGTTTACGTCAGAAGCATTGCCTGAGAAGAACATGCAGCAATTACAGCGAGCACAGCAAGCCTGCCCCCATCTTGAAATCGTGCCTCTTTCCAGCAAAGGGGGGGTTATCTCGAAAATGCAGCAGCACCTGCTGAGTCGCTTGGAAGCATTTGGCGGTGAGGTATGTTACGCCACCGTTCGCCTGGATGACGATGATGCGCTGGCGGATGATTTTGAAGAGCAGCTATACCATTATATTTCGCCTGAATTCGAAGGCCATGCCATTACGTTTGCAAATGGTTATGAAGGTATCTATGAAGAGGGCGGATATTCTTCTTTTTTGCCACGGCATAGCCCCAAAATTGCGATGGGCCTGTCTTTGGTGCAAGTGTATCGGCCTTCCTCTCCTCCACGGTTACTCTCAGTATATAGCTTGGGTAATCACACCAAGGTGGATGAAAAGCATCCGCTGGTGGTTAATCCACGCTTTCCTATGTACGTGCGCACGGTACATCCGGGCAGTGACATTTTTGCCAAGCAGTTCAAGCAGAAGTTGAAAAAATCACGTGCAGCCAAGACGGCTGGCCAAAGTACAGTAGCTGAGCGCTTCTGCTTCTTGCGTGAAGGCAATGCAGTGGCGCTTGAAACGTTGCCGCAGCTTGATTTTCTGGGCGAGGGATTTTCTGCTGCTTGCTTGGTGACCCATCATAAAAGTGTCTTGGTGTACTCACACAGTAGTGAAGAAATCCATCACTGCCACCCCCGCGATGTGGTGCTGGACCATGACGATGAGCTGGTCTGCTTTGATCGTGAAAAGCACGCACTGACCCTCAGTGAAACAGGCAAGCAGCTGTTTCTCGATAACCGAAATGTCTTTTCCACCAATGATTCCTATGGCTGTAAACCGTTGGCTTTCAAGCGTAATGGCCGCGGGCTCGCGATCGTAGTGAAAGGGGCAGAGCGTTATTTGTCTGCAGAGCGTTCAGGCGAAGTGAGCTTCAAGAAAAACTGCAAAGCATGGGAAGTGTTTTACTTGAACTGATGCGGACTGAGTTGGCGATGGCCTGTGGGAGTGGGCGCTGAGCTTTCCAGGCCGTCTTTTGCGATAACATGCATCCTGCCTTAGGAAGGCATCCCCCTTTGTAGGGAACTTTCTGGTGAATGTGATGGTTATGATGAATCGATGGGCGCGTAGTTTGTTACAATCGCGCCGACTCTGTCGCTTTGGCGATGACTGATGCAACGATGCTTGTTGGAGAACCTTAAGGATGAAGATTGCAGTTGCCGGTACGGGCTATGTTGGCCTTTCTAACGCGATGCTGTTGGCCCAGCACCATGAGGTGGTCGCGGTCGATATCGTGCCTGAAAAGGTCGAGATGCTGAATAACCGCGTATCACCGATTGAGGATGCGGAAATTTCAGCGTTTTTGGCCCGGGAAGACCTGCACTTCACGGCAACCCTGGATGCCAAAGCGGCTTACGCGGGGGCGGCGTTTGTCATTATTGCCACGCCCACCGACTACGACCCGGACACCAACTATTTCAACACCAAAAGCGTTGAGGCCGTGATTCAGCAGGTCATGGAGATCAACCCGGATGCGGTCATGGTCATCAAGTCCACCGTGCCGGTGGGCTATACACAGGAAACTGCTGAGCGTTTGAACACGCAGAATCTGCTGTTTTCGCCTGAGTTCCTGCGTGAAGGCAAGGCTCTGCACGATAACTTGTACCCTTCGCGCATCATTGTGGGCGAGCGTTCGGAGCGGGCGGCGACTTTTGCCGAGCTGTTGAAGCAGGGTGCCATCAAGCAGGAAGTCGATGTGCTGTTGACCAACAGCACGGAAGCAGAGGCAATCAAGCTGTTCGCCAATACGTATCTGGCCATGCGCGTAGCGTATTTCAATGAGCTGGATACCTACGCCGAAACTCATGGGTTGGATGCCAAACAGATTATCGAAGGGGTAGGGCTGGACCCGCGCATTGGCAAGCATTACAACAACCCCAGCTTCGGTTATGGCGGCTACTGCCTGCCTAAAGATACTAAGCAGCTGTTGGCGAATTATCAGGATGTGCCCAACAACATGATTCAGGCCATCGTGGAAGCGAACCGCACTCGCAAAGATTTCATCGCGGAGTCGGTGTTGCGCCGTGAGCCGGAAGTGGTGGGCGTGTACCGTTTGATCATGAAAACCGGTTCCGATAACTTCCGTGCCAGTGCCATGCAGGGCGTCATGAAGCGTCTTAAGGCCAAGGGCATCGAAGTGGTGGTGTTCGAACCTGCCTTGGATAAAGAGAAGTTCTTTGGTTCTGTGGTGATGCGCGACTTCGACGCCTTCAAACAGAAGGCAGATGTGATCTTGGCAAACCGCATGGTGCCTGAGCTGGAGGATGTGGTGGACAAGGTCTATACCCGTGACCTGTTTGGCAGCGATTGAGCGAGCCCATGGAAATTTAACGCTTCGGGTATGCTATATTGCCGCTAGGCCTCGGTTTTATTTATAAAAACGTGTTGCCCATAAATGCATGTAAGGGCCGTCAACCCAGGGTTTGACGGCTTTTTTGTATGTAGGGTTTTGGGATTTCACTTTTCGCTAATGGGTTGCCATGTTTTCTTTTCTGGCTAAATGGTGGGGTCGGCCTTCATCGGCCCGAGATGCTGTTCACGCCACTCCGCTACGGCAGGATGACGCGGCTGATTTCGATGCTCAGTGGTATCTCGACGCTTATCCCGATGTGGCTGAGGCGGGGTTGGACCCGTGGCAGCATTATCAGCGCCATGGCCGGGCAGAGGGCCGGCAGCCTTTTCGCAACCGAGTGGTGGGCTGGGAGCATGCGTTATGGCGAGGAGCCGATCGTGTCATGCTGCCTCGTTTAGCGCAGCTGCTTTCCTCGTCTTCTGCCAATGCTACTGAGCGGCTGGCGGCGCGTTGGGCGTTAGCACGCTGGTATGCCTGGCAGCAACGTTGGGATGCGGTGCTGGATAGCCTGATGCCGGAAGGGCGGTGGGAGGCTTTTTCGTCCCCTGGGCCGGCGCTGTTGGTCATTGATGCGTGTTGTCGGGGTAAGGTGGCTCGTCACACTAGGGGGGCAGTTCAGCAGGCGCTGACGTTTTTAGAGAGCCATTACCCACATTTAGCCGACACCGCTCTGGCACGCTGTAACATGCAGCAATGGTTGGATGAGCCTTCCGCATCATCATTGGGTGTTTTGAATGCCATGTTCGAGGCGCATGATCTCGCTCCCGTTGGTCTGGGTGATGATGCGTCTTCGTTTGCGCTGTCTGCTTTGCAGCTTGCTGGGGGCACGGGCAATAAAGAGGTCAATAATGTCATTCCGTTGAAATTGGTGAGTGTCATTATTCCGCTTTATAACGCTGAACGCACCATTGCCACGGCGTTGCGCGGGCTGTTTGCGCAATCTGGCGTGCGCCTTGAAATCATCGTGGTAGATGATGCCAGTGCGGATGACGGTGCTGCGGTAGTCAAGGCGCTTCAGCATGAGGCTCCCTCCCATGTGCAGCTGGTGTTGCTGCGCCACGAGCGTAACCAGGGGGCCTATGCGGCACGTAATACTGGGCTGAAAGTGGCGCGTGGTGAGTTCATTACTACCCACGATAGTGATGACTGGTCTCACCCTCAGAAATTGTGGCACCAATGTCAGGCGCTGGTGGCGCAGCCGCAGGTGCAGGCCTGCCTTTCGCATTGGGTACGTGTTACGCCGTCTTTGCACTTCCACCGCTGGCGCTTGGATGAGTTTGGGTGGGTCTATCCGAATATGTCTTCGTTGATGTTTCGGCGCTCGACGTTCGAGGCGTTGGGCTATTGGGATCGCGTGAACGTCAATGCCGATACCGAGTTCCGGTATCGTGTGGAAGCGGCTTTTGGGCCGGAAAGTGTGGCTGAGGTGCTGCCAGGTGTGCCCCTGTCATTTGGCTTGAGTGATGAAGGGTCATTAAGCCAGCATACCAGCACGCATTTGGTAAGTCAGTTCAGTGGAGCACGGTTCCGTTATATGCAGATGGCTCGCCAGTGGCATCAGGCAGCAGAAAGCAGAACGGCGCTGTTGATGCCTTTTATGCCTGAGTCAAGGCCATTTGCAGCACCGCTTTCGATGCTGCGCGAGCAGTCGCCTGCCAATGGGTCGTTGACCGATTTCGAGCGAGTCTGCGAATCCACGCTGTTTGATGCTGGGTGGTACCTTGCCCGTTACCCGGATTTGCTGAATACGCCAACCGAGCCGCTGCTGCATTTCTGGGAGGCGGGCGCCGCCGAAGGCCGAGATCCAGGGCCCGATTTTTCTACGTCTGGATATTTACGTTATTACCCGGAGGTGGCTCAACTTCCTTGTCAGCCGCTGGCTCATTTTTTAAAGACGGGGTACGCACACGACTTTTCAGCCTTGCCAGAGTGGGAGGGGGAGCAGGCGTTTTCTAACCGGCCAACCGTCATGTTGTGCGCGCATCAGGCGGGCAAGACGCTGTTTGGCGCTGAGCGTAGCCTGTTGGATGTGCTGGATGCCATGGTCAAGCTGCGTTGGAATGTAGTGGTTACCTTGCCTGAGGCCATGAATGCCGAGTATGAGCAGGCCATTTTGAAGCGTTGCCGGGTGTTGGCCGTACTCCCCTATGGCTGGTGGCAGGCAGGGCGGTTGCCGGTCGAGAGAACGGTTGCTCATTTCGAAACATTGATCGAGCGCCACAAGGTCAATGCGATACACGGTAATACAGCAGTGCTTTTGGAACCTTATGTGGCGGCACGTCGAGCGGGGTTA
This sequence comes from Halomonas sp. NyZ770, assembly GCF_020616575.1. Classification (NCBI taxonomy): domain Bacteria; kingdom Pseudomonadati; phylum Pseudomonadota; class Gammaproteobacteria; order Oceanospirillales; family Halomonadaceae; genus Halomonas; species Halomonas sp. NyZ770. The sequence continues at coordinate 1,362,110 of NZ_CP085143.1, forward strand.
CCAACGCTGGTGCATGTTCGTGAATTGCCGCGTCATGATCCAGGCTTGTGTGCCTTGTTGGGCGCTGAGCCTGAGGCGGTGGTGGCCCATGTTCATGCACAAGCCGATGTGGTGATCGCCAACTCACGCTGCGCTGCCGAGGCATTTGCACTGCCGTCTTCAACGCCCGTGTGCGTGGTGCCTAATACGATCCATATGCCGCCATTATTGGCGCTGCCGCCCGTGCGTTTTTCACCCGGCGAGCGTCAGGGTGGGGTAAGGGTGGGCATGTTGAGTAGCAATGTTGCCAAAAAGGGCATCGATGACCTGGCCACCATGGCTCGTCACCTGCAAGCTTTGTCTCCCTTTGCTGAGGTGGTGGTGTTTGGGGCCTGCACTCCTGAAATAAAAGCGCTATTGGCGCGTCAGGCGCAGGGCCGTGCGCCTTCCAATGTGCGCTTTGCGGGTTACGTAGAACGCCCTGAAGAGGCGTTGGCTCAGCTTGATATCGTGGTGAACCTATCCCGCTTTCAAGAGTCTTTTGGGCGTACTGTACTCGAAGCCATGGCGGCAGGACGGCCGGTAGTGGCTTATCAGTGGGGCGCATTGGGCGAGCTGGTCGTTGATGGTGAAACGGGGTATCTCGTGCCGTATGGCGACCCGGCGGCGGCAGCCCAGCAGGTGGCAAAGTTGGCCGCTGCGCCCGCTCAATGCCGACGCTTCGGTCAGGCTGCACAGCAGCGAGCGGTGACTTGGTTTAGTTCGGCTGAGCTGGGCAGTGCATTGTGCAAGGCGTATCGGTTAACCGGTGTGCCTGCCTTTGCAGATACACCGTGATCGACTACGTGGCATTGATTACGTGACATCGACTACGTGGCAAAACCATACAGATCCAGCGGAGGGACATGCTTGAAGCTTGCCATTGCTGCTATCGTCAAGAATGAACGAGAGAGCCTTCCCGAGTGGATGGCGTTTCGTTTGTCGGTAGGCGTTAGCCACTTTTTGATTGCCGATAATGAAAGCGATGATGGCACGTATGAGTGGCTGGCTCCTATGCAAAAGGCAGGGCTGGTGACCTTGCTGTCTGTGCCCACCGAGGGGCAGCCGCCTCAGTTGCAGGCGTATCGGCAATTGTTGCATCATTGCCCTCAACTTATTGATCTGTTGGCGTTTATTGATGTCGATGAGTTCTTGCTACCCACCACTGAAACCCTGGAAGATGACGAGTATCCTTTGTTGTCGTGGTTGAAAACGCGCTTTTCTGACCCTGAGGTAAGTGCGTTGGGGCTGAACTGGGCCTGCTTTGGCTCTGCTGGTGCCAGGTTTCGTGAGGATGGGCTGGTCATCGAACGCTTCACTCGGCGTGCCCGGCAGGACTTCGGGCCTAACCATCACATAAAAAGTGTGGTCAGGCCGCGTGATGTCGAGTGTTTTATCAACCCGCATATTGCTCGCTTGCGCCATGGCCACTATCTCAATAGCCATGGGGCGCCGCTGATTGCACGTCAGGGGCCGAATGGCTCGGTTAGCCAGGGGTTGAGCGACACTGTTTGCTGGGACGGCGCGCGGATAAACCACTATTTGGTCAAGTCGGTAGAAGAGTTTGTGCTGGGCAAGGCTCAGCGTGGCAGTGCTGCCACCCCCCATTATCAAAAGCAGCGTGACTACTTTATGCGCCATGACCGTAACGATGTTGAGTGTCATGTGGCCGCTCAATTCGCGCCTAAGGTTAAACAGAAAATGAAATGGTTGCAGCAGCTTGCAGATAAGCAACATGACGTAACAGAAAATGCCGACGAGCGCTCGGCAGGGCAGGACTTGAAGCGCTGGCTAACGCGCCGTGTGAAGGAGTGGACTCATGCTACCCCAGAGCATGAACGAACCCCGATTGAACGCTGGTCGTTGGATTATCCTTCACCGCAGCGCGGGTCGCGTTTTCTGCCTTCTGGGCGAGTGGTACAAGGGTGGCTGCTGCTGCCTGAGCATCTACAGGACATGCGAGCTCAGGTTCGCATCGTTGCTCGCTGGTTGCCCGTCTACGAACTGTGTTATCCGTTGGATATCGAGCGTCCTGATGTCATCGAGAATGTGCTGAGCGTAGCCGCCGAAGGGCACGCTCAGCAGCGGTGCGGTTTTCGCTTTACGGTGCCGCCCTTGTTGAGAGAGTTTTCACTGTGGCTTGCGTTGGGTGATGAGCGCTGGCTGTTGCAAGACGTTCACGTGGATACTCAGGATGTTGCTCCTTCACAGCCATTGAAAGTCCTCGAAGGTAAAAAAGGGTGGCTGTTTCTGGATAATGATACCAATGGCAGCGTAGACCAATTTACGGGACGGATGCAGCTGACCCAGGCTGGCGTGGAGGGGTGGCAGGCGTATCTGCGCCAATTGTCAGAGGTGGCGGGCCAGGTGCCCTGCGCGTTGTTGGTGGCGCCTTCCAAAGAGAGTGTCATGGGCGAGCAGTATCACCCTCAACAGGGCGGGGAGACAGGTCCCATGCAGCAGGTATTGGCATTGCCAGAAGCTGCTGAGTTGGTGTACCCCGTGGCGGCGCTGAAATCATTGGGAGACGGTGCTTTTATCCCGACCGATACGCACTGGACGCATCAGGGGGCGATGACCGCAACGTTGGCTTTTGCCGAGCGCTTGGGGCTGGATGCGTCGTCGTGTGCGTCAGTGTTTGCCAAAGATCGCTACAAGAAAAGAACCATGGGGGGGGACTTGGGCAATAAGTTGGCGCCCAAACAGACGTCCGTGGTGGAGGTCCTGACTTCTTTTACGCATACCCGTTACAAGACTTATGACAATGGCCTGCCTAATTTTGGCCGTCTGATGGTGATGGAGTACCCGAAAGCGCTGATGCCTGGCACGTGCTTGCTGTTTGGTTCCTCGTCCAGCTATTCCATGTTCAATTATCTGTGCCGCCTTTTTCAGCGCGTGGTGTTCGTGCATAGCGCAGGTAATGTTGACCCTGCTCTGGTGCAGGCTGTCAGCCCTGCTTATCTGGCCGCTCAGACCAATGCGCGCTTTGTGATTCAAGTACCTACAGTGGCCTATAGCTTACAGGAGATGGTGCAGAGCAAGTCGTCCCAGCTCGACGAGAAAGCACTTGAGGGTGTGCTGGAACGGCGTATCATCGCCGAGGATGAGTACCTGCAAACGGTGGGCATTCTGCCTTGGGCGCAGGCGGCTCGGGCACTTATTTCATGAAGGTTGCCTTGTCAAAGAATTGGGTTGAGGTGTGAATGGGGCAGCATACAGTTCGCTTTAAAGAATGGATGGCCGCGCTGGGTCGTTTGATTGACATGCCGCCTATCTGGCGGCGTCAGCCTGTCTTGAATATCAGAAGTACGCCTTCGGCGCTTGATGAAGCAGTCGAATATGAACGCGAAAACGGTACTGTCGACTGCGAGGTAGTCGGCGACAAGCCTTGGCCAGGCTGGAATATGATCGAGCTGGATGGGCTGGCGGGTGATGCTCACGGTGCTGCTACTTTGGTGCTTCATACGCGGCAGGGGGAGCTTGAATCCTCTGTTTCTTTACGTCCTGGTAAAACGACTAAACGGATTGTTTGGGTGCCGCTGGGCGTTGTTGGTATTACGCTTTCTTTCAGTACTTCCGAGGCGGCGCTGCAGTCGGCTACGTTGCGATGGGTGTGGTTGACGCCTTGGTTTGCACATAACCGCTTGGCGCGCCGGCTTATCAATAACCATGAAGACTTCAAGGGGCTGCGTACTCGCAAGGTGATCCGGCAATTGCATGTCGCGTCTGTGGCGGAAGGGTGCTCCTGGCGTAAAGTGGCCCTTACTGCCTATGACCAGACACATGCGAAGCAGCACATCAACGATGATTATGTGCGCTGGATCGATGTCAAAGAGCCTTCTGCTCACCTTGATGCTCAGGCCTTTATTTCCAGGCTGGCGCACGCGCCTTTGTTCTCGCTGATCATGCCCGTGACTCTGGAAGATTTTGAAAAAGGCGAGAAACATTTTGTTGCCACGATCAATTCGCTCAAGGCGCAAAGCTATTTCTTTTGGGAAATATTCATCGTGTTGTCGGCTGAGATTACCGATGCACAAAGGCGAAGTCTTGAGCGTTATATTCCTTCTACCAGCCGTATCAATCTGATCAGGAGCTATCACCGCACCTATGCGAAGTTGGATCACCAGGGGTTTATTCAAACCCAAGGGGATGGCGTGTTGCGGATTAGCGTTGGCGACCAGCTATCACCAGAGGCGCTGAGCCAACTGGCCAGGGCATGGAACGAGTATCCGGATGCGCAGCTGTTCTATGGCGATGAAGATGCCATTAATGAAAATGGCGAGCGTAGCAAGCCGGTTTTCAAGCCAGATTGGAACCCTGATTTATTGCTGTCTACCAATTACATTGGTCGCCTGGCACTCTACAAGCGTAAACTGCTATGGCAGCTGGAAACCGAGCAAGCAGACCTGTTGTCACATCTGACTAACCGAGCGGCTGTCGACTACGCCTTGGCGTTGACGTTTTTGATGTGGAAGAGTGTCCATGGGAGTGAGCGTTCGGTTCATCATTTACCTGCAATGCTGTATCACCGTAGTACGCTATTTCGCTATTCACTTTCTCAAGCGGATGCCATACAGCTGGTAACGCACGTATTGAAACAGCATGTGGCCAGTAATCATGCAGTTGTTCACCCTGGTTTGCTGGAGCATAGCGTGCGTATCGAGTGGCCGATTCCGCGCCCTGCGCCATTGGTAAGTCTGTTGATTCCTACCCGTAATGGGGTGGATATCCTGCGGCCTTGTGTAGATGCCATTCTTGCTCGTACGGCATATACCCATTTTGAAGTGCTGATTCTGGATAATCAAAGTGATTGCCCGGAGGCGCTGGCCTATATGAACGAAGTGGAGCAGCGTGATGCTCGCGTGCGAGTTTTGCGGTGGGATCACCCGTTCAATTATTCAGCCATCAATAATTTTGGTGCAACGCACGCGCATGGCTCGATTATTGGGCTGATAAATAACGACATTGAACCCATCAACGAGCACTGGCTAACCGAAATGGTCGGCCAAGTGTGTCGCTCTGAAATCGGCTGCGTTGGCGCTAAGCTTTACTATCCTAATGGAATGTTGCAACATGGTGGGGTCATCCTTGGGTTAGGCGATGTGGCGGGTCATGCGCATCGCTTCTTCCCGCGGGAAAGCGATGGTTATAACGGGCGTTTGAAAGTTGTGCAGAATCTTTCTGCTGTTACTGCCGCATGTTTGTTATTGCGAAAAAGTGTCTTTAATAAAGTGAAGGGCCTGAACGAGCGCGAGTTGGCAGTTGCTTACAACGATGTCGATTTGTGTTTACGTGTTCGAGAGGCAGGTTACCGCAATTTATGGACACCTTATGCAGAGCTGTATCATCACGAGTCTATTTCCCGTGGTGCAGATGACACGCCTACCAAACGCGCACGGTGGCTGAGCGAAGTTGCTTATATGCGCCGCCGTTGGGCCAAACAGTTGGATAATGACCCTGCTTACAACCCTAACTTGACGCTGGTGCATGAAGATTTCTCACTCCGTTAACATGCTGGTGATACCTGTGAGTAACGCCATGTCTGTGTGGCCAGCTTCACGGCATGGTGTGCTCATGTGTTTTGTGTGCCTGCAAGATGCCTTATGACCCCGAAAGCAGACTGGGTTGTTTTTAGCGACGGCAGCAGGCCGACGGAAGATATCTACTTTCTTGAATCTGCTGTACCGGCGCTTCGCCAACAGGGTTTGCGCATTGAGCGCGTGATGGCTTCGAGGTGGTTTGCCGCGCCGTGGCTGCTGGGGCGAGATTTTCTGGATCATTATGCGGGGGCCAATCTGGTCGTGTGCCGCTCCCTGCCTGCCGCATGGATACGCTGGCTAAGACGTCATCGTCGTGTCTTTGGCTACGTCGTGTATTTGATCGATGATGATATCTCTGCCGCTGCCGCCGATGTATCACTCCCCGATGCTTACCGTAAACGCATGGCAGGTATTGCCGATAGCCAGACAGGATTGCTGGCCTTGTGTGATGAGGTGGTCGCGTGCAGTGAAGCGTTAGCCGATCAATTCCGTTCAGACCATGCCAATGTGTCGGTGTTGCCCCCTCCATTGATCGCCGCCCTTCCTGAAGACTTGAACCACTTCAGACAACCGCCTTCGCCAGGCTTACCTTGGCGAATAGGCTTCCATGGGACGCGCGCCCATTTGAGCGACCTGCAGCATATCGCTCCCGCGCTTAAGGCAATTCAGAACGCTCAAGTGGGTACACAGCTGGAAATTATGCTGGGGCGACATACGCCTTCCGAATTGGCTGAGTTACCAGGTGTGACTACGCCAGAACCACTGCCTTGGCAGGCGTTTCGTCACTACCAATCTCAGCATCGGGTGCATATTGGCTTGGCTCCGCTATGGCCTACACCGTTTAACCGGGGTAAGTCGTATATCAAGTTTTTAGATATTGCTGCCATGGGTGGCGTGGGTGTTTACTCGCGTCGGGGCCCTTACACTGATGTCGTTTCCCACGGTAGCAACGGCTTGCTGGTAGGTGACACGCCTGAGGAGTGGCAGGCTGCACTGCACTTCTTGATTCATCATCCCCAAGAGGCCGCGGCCATGGCCCGTCAGGCAGCTATAGATGCGCAGCGCATTGGCCAACCTGACGATGCGATACAGTTCTGGCAGGCACGGCAGGCTCGTTTTTCCGTATATCAATCAGGGAGTAAGTAGAATGGACGCCATTATCCAGGCATTTCATGATCAAACGCCGAATGCCAATGTCGTGAAGGAACGCATCGCCTTTGGTACGTCTGGCCACCGTGGCCGCGCCACCGAGCGTACGTTCAACGCGGCGCATATCATCGCGATTACCCAGGCGGTAGTGGACTACCGCAAGGAAGAGAACTACCAGGGGCCGCTGTTTCTGGGGGTGGATACCCACGCGCTTTCGCGCCCCGCCTGGGAGTGCGCGCTGCGGGTGCTGGTGGCCAACCGCGTGCCGGTGCTGGTCGAGAAGGGCCATGGCTACACGGCGACGCCGCTGGTCAGCCAGGCCATCATTCATTACAACACTCAGCACCCGCTGGGTGACCCTGCTGCCAAGGCCGATGGGTTGATCATCACGCCTTCGCACAATCCGCCGGAAGATGGCGGCATCAAGTACAACCTGTACCACGGTGGCCCCGCCGATACCGAAGCGACCCGCTGGATCGAACTGCGTGCCAATGCCTACCTGATGCGCCAGTTGAGCGATATTACGCTGGTGTCGTTGGAAGAGGCGCTGGCCCAGGTGCAGGAGTACGATTTCACGGCTCATTACGTGGCCCAGTTGGGCCGCGTGGTGGATATGGATGCCATCCAGAAGGCCAACCTGACCCTCGGGGCAGACCCCATGGGTGGTACGGCACTGCCGGTGTGGCAGGCGGTGGCCGAACACTACGGGCTGAATCTGGAGGTGGTGAATACCACCCTCGATAGCCGGTTTGCGTTCATGCCGCCGGATCACGACGGCAAGATTCGCATGGACTGTTCCAGTGCGGCGGCCATGGCCAACCTGCTCGATATCAAGGACCGCTTCGATCTCGCCTTCGGCAACGACCCGGATGCCGACCGCCACGGTATCGTGGATGCCAATGGGTTGATGAATCCCAATCACTTTCTGGCGGTGTGTGTGGATTACCTGATGAGCCACCGCCCCGAGTGGAGCCAGGAGCTGCGCATTGGCAAGACGCTGGTGTCGTCTTCCATGATCGACCGGGTGGTGGCTTCCCATGAGCGGGAGCTGCACGAGGTGCCGGTGGGCTTCAAATGGTTCGTGGATGGCCTCTCCGATGGCTGGTTGGCCTTTGGCGGCGAAGAGAGCGCCGGGGCCAGCCTGCTGACCCGCGACGGTAAGGCGTGGTCTACCGACAAGGATGGCATTGCGCTGTGCCTGCTGGCCGCCGAGATTCTGGCCGTGACCGGCAAAACGCCCAGCGAGTATTACAAGACGCTGACCCAGCGCTTTGGCGAGCCTTGCTACAAGCGTGTTGACACGCCGTGCAGCGTGGAAGAGAAGGACGCCTTCAAGCAGCTCACCGCCGCCAGCGTCACCGACACCACCTTGGCGGGCGACCCCATCACTGCCGTACTGGTCAAGGCCCCCGGTAACCAGGCTGCCATTGGCGGCTTGAAAGTCACCACCGACAACGGCTGGTTCGCCGCTCGCCCCAGCGGTACGGAATCGCTCTACAAAATCTACGCTGAAAGCTTCAAAGGCCCCCAACACCTGGACGAACTGATCGACAGCGCCAAGCAGTTACTTTCGGGCGTGTTGGCCGCGTAGAACTCTTGTAAGGCATATCCCCACTCCTTTCGATCGTCGCTTCGTTGGAGTGGGGAAGGTGGTTAATAGTGGCACAGTATTATGGCTATTGTTCGCTGCGCTGCTCCCTGGTGTCTCAATTTCCACGTATTATCCATTTTTGGCTGTGTACCTTCCCCCATCATCTTACTGTAAACTTTATGGTTAACACTGAAGTGATGCAGGTTGGCGTGGCAAATGCTTATTTCTCTTTGTCATGCCACCTTTTATCAAGGACGACACATGAACAGTTCACTATCCATTGTTAACGAGCGTACCTACACGCCTTTCAATGCATTGCATCAGCATGCTGACCAGCTGCAGGCTCAGTCATTGAGCGACCTGTTGGGGAACTCTGAGTCTGCTCAACAGCGGGCGAATTCTCTGGCGTTTTCATTTGGCACGCTGCATCTGGATTTCAGCAAACAGCGGTTGACCCAGCAAACGTTGCAGTTATTGGTGGCGTGGGCGCAGAGCTGTGGGCTGGAAGCGCGGCGTAGTGCGCTGTTTGCAGGCGCCAAGGTGAATCACTCCGAGCGCCGGGCGGCGTTGCACATGGCGGCGCGCTGGCCACAAGCGACGCCTGCCCCTGAGGGCATGGAGGCCGCCGCTGCGTTTTGCCAGCAGCAGCGGGTGAAAATGGCCGAGCTGGTGACTCGTGTTCATCAGCAGGCGTGGTTTGGTGCCACGGGCCAGGCGATCACCGATATTGTGCATATTGGGGTGGGGGGCTCGGATTTAGGCCCCAAATTGGTGAGCGAGGCGCTGGCCGATTGCCCGAGCCAGGCGCAGGTGGGCGTGCACTATGTGTCTACCATGGATGGCTCGCAGCTGCTGCCGTTGATGGAAACGCTGAACCCGGCTACTACGCTGCTGGTGTTGGCCTCGAAGTCGTTCACCACGGCCGATACGCAGTTCAATCTGCGCACGGCGCTGGCCTGGTTGAGCGACGCCCTGGAAGTGGATGAGGCCACGGTGCGCCGTTACCAGCTGTTGGGGGTCTCTTCCAAGCCGGAAAAAATGACCGAGTTCGGCATTCCCGAGGCGCATCAGTTGGCGTTCAAGGAGTGGATTGGCGGGCGCTTTTCGCTGTGGTCGCCGATTGGCGTGAGCGTGGCCATGCAGCTGGGGGTGGCGCAGTTCGATGCCTTGCTGGAAGGTGCACACGCCATGGACCGCCACTTTCTGGAGACGCCGCTGGCGCAGAACCTGCCCGTGTTGCAGGCGCTGGTGGGGGCCTGGAACAGCCAGTTCTTGAATATCCCCACCCACGCAGTGCTGCCCTACGATGGCCGTTTGAAGAGCCTCGCGGCCTATCTTCAGCAGTTGGAGATGGAGTCCAACGGTAAAAGCGTGGGGCTGGATGGCCGTTCGGTCAATCATGCTACCTGCCCGATTCTGTGGGGCGATGTGGGCCCCAATGCCCAGCATGCGTTCTATCAATTGTTGCATCAGGGTAGCCATACGGTGAGCGCCGATTTCGTGGCCGTGGCCCAGCGCCGCGCCGAGGTGGCTTCGCCGGTGGCGGAGGCGCTGGAGGCGCAAAACTCCCTGACCCTGGCGAACTGCCTGGCCCAGGCCCAGCTGTTTGCGCTGGGAGACGATGCCATTCCGCCTGCGTTGCGGGGGTATATGGCCCAGGGGTATCGGGGTAACCAGCCCAATTCGGTTATACTGGTGCGTGAGCTGGATGCGTGGTCGATTGGCGCGCTGCTGGCACTTTACGAGCATAAAGTGTTCGTTCAATCGGTGTTGTGGAACCTGAACCCCTTCGACCAACCGGGCGTGGAGCTGGGCAAGCAGCTGGCCACCAGCCTGTATCAGACGTTGGCGGGTTTGCCGATCGAGCACCAGAATGTAGAAGATCCCAGTACTGCTCAGCTGCTGCGTAAAGTGAGTGAGTGGCGCAAGCAACGTAACGAAAAAGGAAGTGTTGAATGACTCAAGTACGCAAGGCGATTATTCCGGTGGCGGGGTTTGGTACCCGCCTGCTGCCCATCAGCAAGGCGATCCCCAAGGAGATGGTGCCGGTGGTCGACCGCCCCTTGATTCAGCACGTGGTGGAAGAGGCGCTGGCCGCAGGCATCAACGAGATCATTTTGGTGACGCGGGCGGGTAAATCGGCCATCGAAGACCATTTCGATGCCCACTTCGAGCTTGAGCATTCGCTGGCCAGCAAGGGTAAGGATGCGCTGCTGGAGACGCTGTCGGCTATTTCTCCCAAGCAGTTGAAGGTGACCAGTGTTCGCCAGCCCAATGCCAAGGGCCTGGGGCATGCGATCTTTTGCGCGGCCCACCTGCTGGACCAGGATGAGCCGTTCGCGGTGATTCTGCCCGACGTGCTGGTCAAGCCGCAGCTGGGCAGCAGTGCCTGTGACCTGGGCAGCATGGTGGCGCGCTGGGAAGCCAACGACGCATCGCAAATCATGGTGGAAGCCGTGCCCCAGGAAGAGGTGTACCGCTATGGCATCGTGGATTGCGATGAGCCTGCGGCAGGCGAAAGCGCCAACATGCGCGGCGTGGTGGAAAAGCCCAAGCCGGAAGAAGCGCCTTCGCGCCTTTCCGTGATTGGCCGCTACGTGCTGCCTTACCGCATCATGGAGCTGCTGCGCGACCAGCCGCCCGGCGCGGGCAACGAAATCCAGCTCACCGATGCTATCGACCGCTTGATGCAGGAAGGCAAGTCGGTGCAGGCGTACCGTATGCATGGCCGTACGTTCGACTGCGGGCATATCGAAGGCTGGCTGCAGGCCAATACCACGCTGGCCCGTGAAGCGGGTTACGACGTTTAACGGCCAGTTGCAGGCTGCGTGTTCGAAAACCGTCCCCCGTGGGCGGTTTTTCATGTTTGGGAGGTGCCATGCGCGAATTACTGGAACAGGTGTTGGCCATTGCCAAGGCGGCGGACAGTGCCATCATGGCGGTGTATGGCCGCGCCTTCGATGTGACGATCAAGCAGGACCACAGCCCGCTGACCGAGGCAGATCGAGCGGCGCATGACGTCATTCGGCAAGGTTTGCAGGCGCTGCCGCAGGGGCATCCCATTCTTTCCGAAGAGGATGTGGAAGGCTTTTCAGGAGTGGGTGACGATGGCCGCTACTGGCTGGTGGACCCGCTGGATGGCACCAAGGAGTTCATCAAGCGCAACGGGGAGTTCACCGTGAACATCGCGCTGATCGAACACGGTGCGCCGATCTTGGGCGTGGTGACCGCTCCGGTAACAGGCGTTGCTTACCTGGCGGCAGAGGGGCTGGGGGCCTACAAGGTAGCGCCGGATGGCCAGCGTACCCGTTTGCAGGTGGCGGGCAGGCCCGCCGAGGGTGCCATGTGGCGCGTGCTGGGCAGCCGCTCTCATCACGACCCCGCGCTCACCGATTGGCTGGCAGCGTTGGGGCCTTATCAGATGCACCCCATGGGCAGTTCGCTGAAAAGCTGTTTGATCGCCGAAGGCCAAGCCGACGTTTACCCCCGCCTCGGCCCCACCAGCCTCTGGGACACCGCCGCCGCCCACGCCATCGTCCACCAGGCCGGAGGTCGCATCGTCACCCTGGACGGCCAACCGCTGCACTACGCCACCCCCTCTCAAACTCTGAACCCGCCTTTTGTGGTGTGGGGGGATCGGGGGTGATGTTGGGGTGCGGGTGGTGGTGAGGGGGGCGTGATGGTGGGCGGTGGCGCGGCTGGTTGTGGTGGCGTAATCGGGGCGGCTGGCGCCGCCTTCGCGCCGGGCCGCCGCTGCGGGTGCCTCATTCGCTCGTTGCTCTCGCTCAATCGTTACGCCGCGCTACGGGGGTATCCGTGCCCGTGCCGATTCCCCACGGTTAATATGGGCGATGACCCCGTAGCGCGGTGTAAGCGGAGCGCACCCGCGAGGCAACGCGGTGAGCGTTGCCGATGAGGGCACATGGGTGAGCGGTGGCGCGGTGGGTTGTGGTGGCGTGATCGGGGCGGCTGGCGCCGCCCTTCGCGGGTGCCTCTTTCGCTCGTTGCTCTCGCTCCATCGTTACGCCGCGCTACGGGGCCACCATTCGGAATGGTTATCCATGCCCGACGTTGGCGATGACCCCGTAGCGCGGTGTAAGCGGAGCGCACCCGCGAGGCAACGCGGTGAGCGTTGCCGATGAGGGCACATGGGTGAGCGGTGGCGCGGTGGGTTGTGGTGGCGTGATCGGGGCGGCTGGCGCCGCCCTTCGCGGGTGCCTCTTTCGCTCGTTGCTCTCGCTCAATCGTTACGCCGCGCTACGATGGTGCCCGTGCCCACGTCCATACCCGTGACCATTCCCCACGCCCAATATGGGCGATGTTCCCGTAGCGCGGTGTAAGCGGAGCGCACCCGCGAAGCATCCCGTTAGGGATGCCGATGAGGGCGCGGGAGTGTTCATTCCCAGTTCATTTGGGCGATGTCGGGTGGGGTTTGGGCGCCCCATTGGGGGTCGTACCAGCCTTTGGTGACGCATTGGTGGAAGCTGGACCATTTCCATTCGCTGGGGGCGGTGGCCCAGCCGTGTTTGACGGGGTTGTAATGGATGTAGTCCATGTGGTTTTGCCAGTCTTGCTCATCGCGGATGGCGTGTTCCCAGAAGCCGCGTTGCCATGCGTTCTGGGAGCCGGGTGGGAGGATGAAATCTTGGGAGGCGTATTTTTTGACGTCTCGCCACCGTGAGGAGTAGTCGGCGTCGCCTTCGGGCAAGGTCCAGAGGCAGTGCAGGTGGTCGGGCATCAGGACGAAGGCGTCCATGGTGAAGGGGCGTTCTTCTTTCACACGACGGAAGGCCCGGCCCAGGGCGTTGATGTTGAGGTGGTCCGCCAGGAGCGGTTGGCGGCCGTAGGTTACCACGGTGAAGAAGTAGGTGCCGCCGGGGATGTGCGCGCGTCGGTAGGTGGCCAAGGGCTGCTTCCCTGCAGTGAATTTAGGGTAAGCGTACCTTGATTGGAAAGGGAGTGCATCTTTCGTGCGGGGGTGGTTACCTGTGCCAGACGTTGGCGATGACCCCGTAGCGCGGCGTAAGCGGAGCGCACCCGCGAAGCATCCCGTTAGGGATGCCGATGAGGGCACATGGGCGGCGGTGGCGTGGTTGTTTATGATGGCGTAATCAGGGCGGCTGGCGCCGCCTTCGCGCCGGGCCGCCGCTGCGGGTGCCTCCTTCGCTCGTTGCTCTCGCTCAGTCGTTACGCCGCGCTACGGGGGTATCCGTGCCCGTGCATATGCCCATGACCATTCCCCATGCCCGATGTTGGCGATGACCCGTAGCGCGGCGTAAGCGGAGCGCACCCGCGAAGCAACGCGAGAGCGTTGCCGATGAGGGCGTGGTGGGGCGGTGGAGCGGTTGGTGATGGTGGCGTGATTAATCCATTTCCATACCCAACATTGGCGCGTTCACGGCCATTCCTCATGCCCGATGTTGGCGATGACCCCGTAGCGCGGTGTAAGCGGAGCGCACCCGCGAAGCAACGCGAGAGCGTTGCCGATGAGGGCGCGGGGGCGTGCGGTGGCGTGATCAGGGCGGCTGGCGCCGCCTTCGCGGGTGCCTCCTTCGCTCGTTTCTCTCGCTCAGTCGTTACGCCGCGCTACGGGGGTGTCCGTGCCCATGCCCATTCCCCATGCCCGATGTTGGCGATGACCCCGTAGCGCGGCGTAAGCGGAGCGCACCCGCGAAGCAATGCGTTAGCGTTGCCGATTAGGGCACATGGGCGGCGGTGGCGCGGTGGGTGGTGGTGGCTCAATCAGGGCGGCTGGCGCCGCCTTCGCGGGTGCCTCTTTCGCTCGTTGCTCTCGCTCAATCGTTACGCCGCGCTACGGTTTGTCTTTCGTCATGCATTGTTTTTCATTCACCATTCGCGCTTCACCGCTTTTCCAGGCTTTCTACGGGGAGTTCGACGGGGTGGGGGCGTTGGAGGACGTTGAGGAGGACGATGGCGCGTTCTTCGCCTTTGCAGCGGGTGAAGATGGCTTCGAGGTCTTTGAAGGGGCCTTCGGTGATGGTGACTTTGTCGCCGGCGGTGAAGATGCTGTGGTTGCCTTCCTGGCGGTGGGGTTGGGCGCGGAGGGTGGCGACGAGGGCGTCGGGCACGGCGATGGGGGTGTTGCCGAAGGTGAGCAGGCGCAGGACGCCTCGGGTGGAGCGGATGGGGCGCCAGTTACTGCTGACCTGGTCTAGCTGGATGAACAGGTAGTAGGGGAAGAGGGGTTCGGCGACGGTGGTGAGCTTGCCTTGCCGTTTGCGTTTGACGTCCAGCACGGGGTGGAACACCTCGTAGCCTTGGTTGGCGAGGTGTTCGGCGGCGCGGAAGGATTCACTGCCTTTGCATTGGATGACGTACCAGTGGGCGGTGCTGGTTTGGGGTGTTGCGATTACCATGCGGTTACCTTTTTTTGCCCTGGGTGGCGTGATAGGCGGTGGTGGTGGCGCTTTATTGAACGGTGGCGTGTGATCGGGGCGGCTGGCGCCGCCCTTCGCGCCGGGCCGCCGCTGCGGGTGCCTCTTTCGCTCGTTGCTCTCGCTCAGTCGTTACGCCGCGCTACGGTTCACTCCTCACTCCTCACTCCTCACTCCTCACTCCTCACTCCTCACTTTCCCTCGGCCAATAGCTTCTCCAGTACATCCAGCGTTTCGTCGATGTGGGCTTGGGTGTGCTCGCAGGAGAGGAAGAAGCGTAGGCGGGCGCTTTTTTCGGGGACGGCGGGGTAGAGGATGGGTTGGACGTTGATGTCTTTTTCGAGCAGGGCGTTGGAGAGCTTGGCGGCCAGGGGTGAGCTGCCGACGATGACGGGGACGACGGCGGAGCCGATGCTGTGGCCGGTGTCCATGCCGCGTGCTTGCGCCTGTTCGAGGAAGTAACGGGAGATGGCCTGTAGCTTGGCGACCCGCTCGGGTTCCTGGGCCATGAGTTCCAGTACCTTGAGCGAGGGGGCGGCGACCTGGGCGGGCATGCCGACGCTGTAGAGGAAGCCGGGCGCGAAGTAGCGCAGGGTTTCGACCAGGGCTTGGTTGCCCGCGATGTAGCCGCCACAGCCGGAGAGCGTTTTGCTCATGGTGCCCATCCAGATGTCTACCTGTGTGGGGTCGATGGCAAAGTGTTCCCGCAGGCCCAGGCCTGTTTCGCCCATGACGCCGAAGGAGTGGGCTTCGTCGACCATCAGCCAGGCTTGATGGAGCTGTTTGATGGCGATGAAGCGAGGCAGGTCGGGGATGTCGCCGTCCATGCTGTAGAGCCCTTCGATCACCACCAGCACGCGTTCGAACTGGTGGCGGTGCTGGGTGAGCAGCGCGTCGAGGGCGTCGGGGTCGTTGTGGCTGAACGACATGCGCTTGGCCCCGGAGAGCTGGGCACCGACCAACGAGCTGTTGTGGATGTACTCGTCGTGGAGGATCAGATCCTTGGGGCCCAGCAGGTAACCTAGCGTGGAGACGTTGGTGGCATGGCCGCTGACGAAGGCCACGGCATCTTCCACGGCATACGCCTTGGCGATGGCCTGTTCCAGCTCGCCGTGAATGGGGCGCTCGCCCGAGACCACACGGCTGGCAGATACCGAGGTGCCGTAGTGCTGGGCGGCCTCGCAGGCGGCCTGGATGACCCGCGGGTCGCCGGAGTAGCCCAGGTAGTTGTAGCTGGCGAAGTTGATGCAGGTGCGACCTTGCATGACGCTGGTGGCCCCGGCCAGGCCGTCGTGCACCTTGAAGAACGGCACCTGCAAGCCCAGCTGTTGCGCGCCCTGACGCATCATCGAGAGCTGTTGATAGCCTGGGTGGGCATCGAAGCGGGTGAAGCGTTCGGGCACGGAACGGGTTGCCCCTGCGCTGGTGGCAGGGGCAGTGGGCTGGCTGGCTCTTGCGGTAGGGCGCTTGCGCGCCTGTTCCAGTAGCTGGCGTTTTAGTTCTGAACGCTTGGCGGTCATGGTGTCTCTGTCGCTGGGGAGGATGCGGGCTCACTGGTAATGCCGTCCGCGCCGTGGCGGGCGGCCAGAGAGGCTAACGCATCTTGCGGCGACTCTTCAACGTCTTCATCGTGCTGGTGGAGCTTCTGGATCAGCACGCCTGCCAGCTTGTCGAGGGTGGAGGCTTCGCTGAGGACCATGACCGGCACTTGAACGCCCAGGCGGTTCTCGATGGCGGTCATCAGTTCCACGCCCATCAGCGAGTCGAAGCCCATGTCGTACACCGAGCGGTTGACGTCGATCTTCTCTTCGTCGATGAGCAGGATGCTGGCCAGCTCTGCGCGCAGCAGTTCGGTGATGGTGCTGTGCAGCTCTTCCGGCGAGAGGTCGGCCAGCAGGGCGCTGATGTCGTCGTCGTGGTCGAGGCTGCCGTCGTCATCGCTGGCGCGGGCAATTTCGTCGAAACGCGGGGTGTCGGAGGTGGGCAAAAAGCGCGCCAGTGCGCCCCATTCCAGCTCCAGCACGCCCAGGCTTGGCCCGGGGGTCAGCAGCATCTGTTCCAGCACCTTCAGGGCGTCGTCGGAACGCAGCGCCGAGCCTCCCAAACGCTCTTGCAGGGCATCGCGGGTGCGGGTGTTGCGGGCCAGGAAGCCGACGTCTTCGATGGCACCCCAGCGTACGCAGGTGGCCGGAAGGCCCTGAGCGCGGCGGCGGGCCGCGAAGGCTTCGAGCCAGTGGTTGGCGGCCACGTAGTTGCCCTGGCCAGGGTTGCCGAACAGCGTGGTGGCCGATGAGTAGACCACGAAGAAGTCCAGCGGGGCTTCCTGGGTCAGCGCTTCCAGGTGGCGTGCGCCATCGATTTTCGGGGCCAGCACTTTATGGATGCGTTCGGCGTCCAGGTTGCGGATCAGGCCGTCGTCGATCACCGTGGCGGCGTGGACGATGCCGTGCAGCGGGCTCAGCTCGGCCTTGGCGCGTTCCAGCACGTTGGCCAGGGCATTGCGGTCGGTGATGTCGCAGGCGGCGGCCATGACCTTGATGCCCTGGGCGTCAAAGTCACGGATAGCGGCCTGGGCTTCTTCACTGGCAGGGCCGCTGCGGCTGAGCAGGATCAGTTCCCGTGCGCCTTTGCTGACCAGCCACTGAGCCGTCTTGAGGCCAAAGCCGCCCAGGCCACCCGTGACCAGGTAGCTGGCATTGGCGGGCAGGGTGAGGCTGCCGCTGCCCAGCTGTTCCTGGCGCGGTGGCGCAATGGGCTGTTCGTAGGTGACGACTACTTTGCCGATCTGGCGAGCCTGCTGCATGTAGCGGAAGGCATCAATGACCTGGCTGTGGCTGAAGGCGGTGAACGGCAGCGGGCTGAGGGTGCCGTCGTTGAACAGCGCCATCATTTCACTGAACAGGGTTTGGGTGAGCGCGGGCTGCACTTTCATCAGCTGGTCGGAGTCGATGCCGAAGTAGCTGAGGTTGTTGCGGAACGGGCGCAGGCCAATGTGGGTGTTCTCGTAGAAGTCGCGCTTGCCCAGCTCCAGGAAGCGGCCGAACGGGCGCAGTGCGCGCAGGTTCTGGTTGATCGCTTCACCTGCCAGGGAGTTGAGCACGATATCGACGCCTTCGCCCTGGGTGTCTTCGAGGATTTCTTCGGCGAAGGTGAGCGAGCGGGAGTCATAGAGACGCGCTTCGCCCATCAGGCGCAGGAAGTCGCGTTTCTCTTCCGAGCCCACGGTGGCGTAGATGTCGGCGCCCATCCACTGGGCAATTTGCAGCGCGGCAATGCCCACGCCCCCGGCGGCACCATGGATCAGCACCTTTTCACCGGGCTGCAGGCGTGCCAGGTGCTTCAGCGCGTAGTAGACCGTGAAGAAGGTGGTCGGAATGGTGGCGGCTGCGGCGTAGCTGACGCCTTCGGGCAGCGGGGCCACGGCGTGCTGGCTGGCGACCAGGCGGTCGCTGAAGCTGGCAGGGCCGAAACCGACCACGCCTTGGCCGGGGGCCAAGTGGGTGACGTTGCTGCCGACGGCCACGATTTCCCCGGAGAACTCCAGGCCCAACGTGGGGCCGGCAAAGCCGTTTTCGATGGCTTCATCGGAGAGCAGCCCGAGGGTGTACATGACATCGCGGAAGTTCAGGCCGGTGGCCTTGACGCGCACTTCCACTTCGTCGGCACCCAGTTCGGGGAGCTGGCGTGGCCGCCACTGTAGCTGGCGCAGCTGGCCGGGCAGGGCAAAGCCCAGCGTCATGGCCTGGCGCGGCGCTGCCTGGCTGGCCTTGTGCGGGTGCGGGGCGGGCAGGGTACGCAGGCGGGTGGCGTAACGGGTGCCTGCCTGGGTAATGACCAGCTCGTTTTCCGCATCCGGGTGGGTCACGGAATCGGCCATACAGGCCAGGGCCTCGCTGCTGGGTTGCTCGGGCAGTTCCAGCAGAGTAACGCTGTGACCTACGGCTTCGTTGGCCAGCGAGCGGCCAAAGCCCCAGAGCGCGGCGTCGTCGCCGTGCTGGTAACCCTGGGTGAGGAGCCACAGCGTGACACGGCTGCCCTGGGCTTCCAGGCCGCTGTGTTCGAGGGCCAGCGACCACTGTTGAGCCAGGTGGCAGCGCTGGGTCTGTGCGGCGGTAGTGTCTTGGCCCAGGCCGCGCAGGTCCAGTACGTTCAGCGCGGCGGGAGGCGTTTCGTGCTGGCGCAGCTGCTCGGCCAGCAGGGCCGCAGGCTCGCCATCGCTGAGCAGGGTGACGTTGTCCAGCGCTGCCGCCAGCGCGTTGGCCAGGGCTTGCTGGGTGTCGTCGGCAATGACCAGGGTATGTGCCTGGGGCGCTTGCGCTGCGCTGCCCGGCTGTTCGCTGGGGGCTTGCGCGTGCAGCAGGTAGGCGCCGTTCTCTTCCAGCTCGATGGGCGCGGTCACGCTGAGCCCTTGGGCGGAGAGCCACTCGATGAGGGTGGCTTGTTCCAGCGCGGCCTGGCCGATGCCGGGGGTGGCCAGCAGGTCGTCCAGCCAGCGGCTGGGATGAATGCCGACCACGATGAGCTGTGCGCTCGGCGCCAACTGCGAAGGCAAGGCCTCGATGAGCTGGCGGGTGCGCTCGGGCTGGGTGACATCGGCGCTGATGAAGGCCAGCTGGGCTTTTTGTGCCTCTGCCAGCGTGGGCAGGGTCTCTTCCAGCGGCTGAACGTCGATCAGCGGGTAGCGTTCCTGGAGCTGTTCCGCTTGATGGCGCGCGGTGTCGCTGGTGGTCAGCGCACGGTAGCGGTAGCTGTCGGTGACTTTGGGGGAGTGATGGGCAAGCCGTTCCAGCAGGCGTTGGCCCAGCGCGGGGGCGCAGGGGCCTGCTTCCAGCAGAGCCAGCCGCTGGCCTTCGGGCAGGGCGGCCAGGGCTGCTTCCATCAGGCTGCCCAGCTCGCTGGCCAGTACTTGCCAGCCGCTTTCGCCAATCAGGACGCGGTTGATGCCTGCCAGGTGTTCGTGAGTGACGCCCAGGCTTTCCAGGGTGTCGGTGCCACGCGCCAGGGCTTCCTTGTGCAGACCGAGCCTGCCCACCAGATGAATGGGGGCGAAGTAGTCCGGGTAGTCTTGGACCAGCAGTTGCCAGATGGTTTCCGGGGGCAGGGGCGCTGCCTCGTCGCTGGCGGCATCGTCGCCGGGTGCGGTGGCCTCGGCAGGCTGGCCCTGCTGGGCGAAGGCTTCGCTGAGGCTGTCCAGCAGCGGAGCGACTTCCTGGGCGTAACGCTGGCCGGTGCTGGCGCTGAAGGCATCGCTTAGCCCCATCAGGCGTGGCAGGGCTTCGCTTGGCATGGGCAGCGTGACGGCGCTGAGCGGCGCGGGCGTGAGTTCGATATCCAGGTAGCTGAAGTGCTGGTGGTGTGCGCGGTTCAGGCGAATGGCCTTGAAGCGGGTCTGGCTGAGCACGGCCACGGCGCGGCCTTCGGCATCGTAGAGCTCGAAGTCGGCGGTGAAGGAGTGCGGTGCCCGTTTGCCCATGACGGCGCGGGCCAGCACGGGGGTTCCGGCTTCGGCATTGACCTGAATACGGCC
The DNA here is from genome assembly GCF_020616575.1 of Halomonas sp. NyZ770. Classification (NCBI taxonomy): domain Bacteria; kingdom Pseudomonadati; phylum Pseudomonadota; class Gammaproteobacteria; order Oceanospirillales; family Halomonadaceae; genus Halomonas; species Halomonas sp. NyZ770. Next base: position 1,382,330 of record NZ_CP085143.1, read on the forward strand.
TACGCGCACGGGCACGAAGGCGAGCTGCGAGGCAAACTCGGCCTGGCGTGCCAGCAGCGGAATGAACAGCTGGAAAGCGCTATCGAGAATGCCGGGATGCACGTGCAGCGTGTCGAGCTGGGCGGTGACGGCTTCCGAGAGGTGAATCTCGCCGATGACGCTGTCGCCCTCGATCCAGCCACGGGTAATGGCCTGGAAGGCGGGGCCGTAGTGCAGGCCGATGCGCTCGGCCATGGCCAGGTGCTGCTCCAGGGTGTAGTCGGCAGCGCGACTGGGCAGTGCCGGGGCCTGGCGATTGAGCAGGAAACCACGGCTTTCACGCATGCGGCGAGCCACGGTGTTGAGCTGCCATTCGCTGCCGGTGGCGGGCTCCCGAGAGTGAATTTCCAGGCGACCGTCATCGGGGTCCAGCGTCAGGCGCATGGTGCGCCCGTTGGGGCCGTCCAGCAGCAGCGGCGCGCGAATTTCCAGCTCTTCGATATCCAGCAGCTGGGTGTCTTTTTGCTGCATGGCGGCGGCCAGGGCCAGCTCGATGAAGCCCGCGCCGGGGAAGACGGCGCCTTCGCCCACCACGTGGTCGGCCAGCCAGGGCTGGCGCTTGGTGTCCAGCTGGCTTTCCCAGGTGTGCTCCTGTTGGGCCAGCGGGTAGCCCAGCAGCGGGTGCTGGTAGTAGCGCGACAGCAGGCCTTGGCCATCCTGAGTGCCTTGCACCCAGAGGTGGGTGCGCTGCCATGGGTAGCGAGGCAGCAGCACGCGCTGGCCTTCCACGGGGAAGTAGTGCCCGCTGGGCAGGGAAAGCCCGCTGAGCAGCAGTTGGCCCAGCGTGCGCTGCAGCCCTTCGAGGCCGGGTTTGTGCCGTTCAACGGTGCCCAGCACCAGGCCACTGTGCTCTTGCTGGCGCAGCGACTCGTTGAGGTAGCGGCGCAAGATGGGGTGCGCACCGACCTCGACGAAGACGTTATAGCCCTGTTGAATCAGCTGCGTGGCGGCATCGTCGAACAGTACTGGTTCACGGATGTTCAGCCACCAGTAGTGGGCATCCAGCGTCGTGCCTTCGGCCAAGGCGCCGGTGACGGTGGAGAAATACGGAATTCGAGTGAGCTGCGGCTGAATACCGGCCAGCGCTTCCACCACGCCTTCCTGGATGCTGTCCATGGCGGGGCTGTGGAAGGCGTAATCCAGCGGCAGGCGTTTGGCAAACACCTCTTGGGCGCTGAGCGCCGCTTCCAGTTCGCTTAACTGGTCTTTATCGCCTGCCAGGGTAATGCCTTTGGGGCTATTGATACCGGCCAGGCTGACTTGGCCGAACTCGGGCTTGGCCAGCCAGGGGACGATGTCGTCGGCACTCATGGCCACGGCGGTCATTTCGCCCTGGCCACGGGTCTTGCCTTGGAAGTCGCTGCGGTAGTAGATCACTTTCACCGCGTCTTCCAGGCTCAGGGCACCCGATGCCCAGGCGGCAGCGACTTCACCCACGCTGTGGCCGAACACGGCGGCAGGGGTAATGCCTTGCTCCTTGAGCCACTCGGTGAGTGCCACTTGTAGGGCAAATAGCGCTGGCTGGGCAATTTCGGTGCTGACGAAGCGTTCTTCTTCGCCGGCTTGCTGGTTCAGGCCTGCCAGCTCGGCGCGCAGTGAGAAGTTGCCGTGGCGCTGGAACAGTGCATCGACGCGGTCGATGGCGTCGCTGAAGGCCGGTGCGGTGTCGAGCAGGTCGTGGCCCATGGTGGCCCACTGGCAGCCGTTGCCGTCGTAGACGAACACCGGGCCCTTGGCGTCAGTGAGGCGCTCCAGGGTGGTGAGCTGGCGAGTATCGCCCTCAGCAAACTGGCCAAGCGCGGCAGCGGCTTCTGCTGCGCTGCTGGCAAAGCAGAGCGCCCCGTGGCTGTGCTGCTCACGGTGGTGAAACAGGGTGTGGGCAATGTCGTAAAACGGCTGCTCGGTGGCCTGCAGGTGGTTGGCCAGTGCCTGGGCACTGGCGGCCAGGGCGGCTTCACTGCGTGCGCTGATACGTATGGGCAGACGGGTGTCCGGCACCTGACGCTCAGCGGCGGGCGTTTCCGGGGCACTTTCCAGAATGACGTGGGCGTTGGCGCCGCCAAAACCGAAGGAGTTGACGCCAATGACCAGCTTGCCCTCGGGCTTGAGCGGCTGGGCCTTGGTGACCACGTGCAGGTTCCATTCGTCGAACTTGATGCGCGGGTTCAGCTTGCGAATGCCGATGGTGGCGGGCACTTCGCGGTGCTGAAGGCTGTACAGCGCCTTGGCCAGCCCGGCCACGCCGGAGGCGGTTTCCAGGTGGCCCACGTTACTCTTCACCGAACCGATGAGCAGCGGCGTTTTGCGATGCTGGCCGAGGGCTTCGCCGATGGCACGGGTTTCGATGGGGTCGCCGACGGCGGTACCGGTGCCATGGGCTTCCAGGTAGTCGATCTCATCGGGGGAGATGCCCGCTTGCTCGTAGGCGCTGCGCATCAGGGCAACCTGAGCGCTGGGGTTGGGCACGGTCAGGCCGGATTTGTGGCCGTCGGTGTTGACCGCCGACCCTGCTACCACCGCCAGGATGTTGTCGCCGTCGGCGACGGCCAAGTCGTAGTCCTTGAGCAGAAACAGGCCCGCGCCTTCCGAGCGCACGTAGCCATTGCCTGCTTCATCGAAGACCTGGCAGCGCCCGGTGGGCGACAGCATGCTGGCTTTGGAGAAAATGATGAAGCCGTAGGGGTGCAGGTGCAGGCTGATGCCCCCTGCCAGCGCCATGGGAGTTTCACCGCTGCGAATGGATTGGCAGGCCTGGTGGAACGCAACCATGGAAGACGAGCAGGCGGTGTCCAGCGACATGCTGGGGCCGTGCAGGTCGAAAATGTACGACAGCCGGTTGGAGGCGATGCTGGACGTGTTGCCCGTGGCCGTGGAGGCGTCGATGGCCGCCATGTCGTCGGCAAGCCGATAGGAGTAATCCAGGCTGGCCACACCAAGGAACACACCGCACTGACTGCCACGCAGGGTGCTGGGCACGATGCCCGCGCTTTCCATGGCTTCCCAAGCCAGCTCCAGCAGCATGCGCTGCTGGGGGTCCATGTTGGCTGCTTCCCTGGGGGAGATGCCGAAAAACTCTGCGTCGAACCCGCTGATATCGCCCAGGCTACCGGCGGCGAACGTCACGCTGGTGCCGGGGTGGCGCTTGTCGGGGTGCCAGAACGCATCGTGGCTCCAGCGGTCGGGCGCTACTTGGGTGACGAGGTCTTTTTCAGCTTGCAGGTCTTGCCAGAACGTTTCAGGGGTGGTGCCTGGGAAACGATGGGCGGCACCAATAATGGCCACGCGTTTAGTCATTCTTGCTCCTGAGGTTCTGGTTCTGCCTTGATCACATCACTACTTATATCGCGTCCAAACACTTGTTTAAATAGTCGGACGCCAAGTTCGTTTGCTGCTATTCCCTGCGGCATGTGCTCGGCAGGCGGTGGGTCAGACGGTTGCCGTTGCGTTGACCATATCATGTATGGCGTGCGGCCCGTAGGGGCGCCAAAATATCCATACGCGGCGGGCAGGATGGGCACATGATCGCCGTACCATCCCAGTAGCCCCGGCCTTTGCGCCTCCGTCAAGGCCGTTTTGAGCCCCCCCAGCATGCGGTCTGCTTCGCCCAGATGGTGAAGATAGACTGCCAAGTCTCGCAAATGGTTCGGCAGCGGCCATGGGGCGTTGGGCAGCGTCTCGGCGAGGCGCTGCTGCTGGGGTGCTTCCAAGTGCAGCGGGCCGTGATTTTCCATGGTGATCACAAACACGAATAGCGGCCTATTATCGTCATCTTTCAGCAGGCGTCCAACCTTTCGTGCGACGGCCTGGTCGCCGATGTATTGGCCGTGCTTTTCCTGGGTTTCGAAGGCGCTGAGATCCAGAAAGGTGTCGAAGCCCAGTAGGGGAATGACCTTGTCGCGCAGGTAGAAGGTGGCCGGGTACGGGTGCACGCACACGGTGCGATACCCTTGGGCCTTGAATGCGCTGGCCACGCTGGCGAGAGGGTGGCGTGACAGCGTGCGGTAGGGGTTGAATTGACGCGGCCCCCAGTCGCTGGGCGCCAGGCCTGTCAGTACTGCGCATTCGGTGCGCACGGTGTTGGCTCCCCAGGCGGGTACGTGCAGTTCGCCCTGTTCGAGGGCTTCGGCGGCGGTGGCATCGAACTGGCTGAGCAGCCCTGGCGCCACGTGCTGGCACCACGGGCGGGGGTCGAAGAAGGACTCGCTCTGCACCAATATCACGTTTGGCAATGTGTTGCCCTTGCTCGTGGGCGCGACGGTGGTGGCGTCAGGCGGGCACTGCGGTTCGCCGAGCAGCTGGCTGAGCGGTTGGAACGGTGAGCTTTCCGGGCCAGGCGCACGGGAGCGCAACAGCGCGACGCCGTAGCTCCACAGGCTGGTGTATAGCCCTGTTTCATGCAGGTCGTGTGTGGGGGCTAGCGTGGGCGGGGGCAAGCGCTTCAGGCTGGCCGCCAGCAGCAGCGCACCCGCCAGTATCAGCAGCAGGCAACTGAAGAGCCAAGGCATCAAGCCCCACTGGCCCACCAACGACGGCTCGAAATAGAAGAAGCTGCCGATGGCCACGGCCCCAGCGCTGCTGGCGGCGATGGCGAGCCCGATGCCGAAGAAGGGCACGTACAGCCTGGGGTGCAAGATGGCATCCCAGAAGTATTCGAAATCGTGGCAGATGAAAGGCTCGTTGAGCGTGGCCGATTTGGTGTTGCTGGACTGCACCACTACCAACTGCAGCGAGAGAATGAACACCACGGCAAACCAGGGGCGCTGCAGCAGCAAGGTGAACACGCCAAACAGCAGCAGCCAGCTGCCCAGGTGCACGGCATTGGCGGCCAGACGGCGCTGCCAGAAAGGGCGTGGCTGGGGGCGCAGCAGCGCTTCAGCCAGCAGGCTGCCGAGTAGCCCGGTGACCAGCGCGGGGGCCATGGCGGCCATCGCGGCACCTGAGAGCAGCATCATGAGCCGCCCTCCAGGTGGTCGAACCCCAGCCGTTTGATCAGCCACTGGGACACCGACGCGGGCAGTACGGCCAGCCACCAGGTGCCGAAGTTGAGCGGAAACGGGAAGCTGACACGTGGCCGGTTGGCTGCAATGCCCCGGGCAATGACGCGGGCGGCACGCTCAGGTGGCCACTCCCAGGGTTTGGGGCCGGGCATGGCGTTGCACATGGGCGAGGTGACATAGCCGGGCATGACCACGGTGACGCCGATACCGGCCGGGGCGAGCAGCCCACGCAGGCCTTCCCCGTAGGCTTTGATGGCCGCTTTGCTGGCGCTGTAGGTGGGCGTGCTGGGCAGCCCGTGCCAGGCGGCCAGGGAACTGATGAACACTAGTTGGCCACTGCCCCTTGCGCGCATGGCGGGCACCAGGTGGTGAGCCATGGCGATGGGAGTGGTCAGGTTGATGTCCAGCAGCGCCTGAACGTCTGGCCAGGGTTCCAGCTCGCCCGCTTGGGGCGGGTGGGTGTTCTTGCCCGCATTGGCGATCACGATATCGGGCAGGTGGTGGGCGCATAGCTCGCCCAGCCAGTTGGCCAGTGCGGTCTCATCACCGAGGTCGATGTTCGATAGCGTGACCTTGGCCCCTTGGGCGCGGCAGTTTTCGGCTACCTGTTCCAGCACGGCAAGGTTTCGGCCGTGGAGGATCAGGTGGGTGTCGTGGGTGGCATATTCGTTGGCCAGGGCGCTGCCGATGGCTCCGGTGGCGCCGGTGATCAGCACGCAGCGGTGGCCTGTTTGGGGTGGGGTGCTCACAGCAGTCTCTCCAGCGGGGAGGGGCAGGCTTCGAGTACCTGGGCCGCGTTATTGACCGCCAGGTCGATGCCGGGCTGGCAGTAAAACCCCCCGTTGAGCTGGGTGGCATACATGACGGTGTTACGGAAATAGTCGAACAGCTGGGCGCTGGGCGGTGGCGGCTGGTGCCAGAACTCGTCCAGGCTGCCTTCGTAGGTCAGGCCTGCCATGTGGTAGATGGGGTCGCTCAGCGCAAAGGTGGGGCACTGGTGCTCGAGGGAGACGATGCCGACGGTGCTGTTGACCGTGACCGTTCCGGTGGCGTTTTTGAGCAGTGCATTCAGGTCACCAGACTCCAGGTAGACGATACGCCCTTGCAGGCCATAAAAATCGGCCAGCCGCTGAATGATGCCCGGGTAGTTGACCAGGCCCATGTCCAAGGGGTGATTCTTGATGCATAGCTGGGCATCTTGCGGGGCGTTGGCCGCAAAGGAGCCCATCACATGGTCCATGACCTCTTCCATGTTTTGATAGGGGGAGTGGTCACGGATCTGCGCATCGGTGTTGAGCTGTAGCGGCAGCATGAAATACGAGCGTCCGCTTTCGATCAACGCCTTGATGCGCTGGACGTCGCGTTTTTTCCACTGTTTCAGTTGTGTAAAGCGCTTGATGTAACCCGCGTATTCCACTGGTGCCGTGATGGGGGAATGGTTGCGGTAGCGTGGGGCGATCAACGGGTTGAGCAATCCGGCTGTGTGGTAAGCAACATCGTGCAAAGCACGGATCTTGAAAGCCGAACGAAAGCGCACTGGCTTTGGTAGCAGAGGTAATGTTTTCCCTGTTTCATAGAACCAAGCAGGGTCTCGCGGCAAAAGAGAGTGCCCATTGACGCCATCGCGCTCAAGCGTGACCCAGAAAGGGCGAAAGTAACCTTCCTCAAAAACATGGGTACGCACCCCGGCCTTGTCGGCTTGTTCGATAGCCGAGCGATGGACGGGACGCCGATCACCGAACATGACTTGGTCGGTAATGTCGTAGCGCTTCCAAAGCGATGTGATGTATTCAGGTAGTACCGTTAACGGACCACGAAATAAATGATGTTTGCTATGGGTGCGCTGCCAATAAAGAATGTCACCTGCATTGAAGTTGACTTTGACAACACGGTGGCCGTCATCGGTCAAACGCCGAGCCAGACGCTGATAAAAGGGCGAGCATACGCCCTGCAGGAATAAAAATGCGCGCTTCTGCTTCAACTCAATGTCTTCCAATGAATACGTTACGATAGCTGCGATAGAGCCGCTGCTTCCATGTAAGCAAATGTTTTTGTGAGTGATGCTGACGCGTCTTGGCCTGTTCCAGTAGCGCGACGACGGTTTCAGCGTTGCATAGCTGACCCGTGTTTGGGTCGACATAGCCGGGGTATACCAGCAGGGTGCCTGCCACCAGCTCATCCAGGGTCAGCTTGCGTGTGCGTCTTGGGCAGTGCATGGCATCGCGGGTCAGCCCCCAACCGGCATAAAAGGGCAGGCCATAGGTGTGTACCTGACGATGTCTCAACAGCGCCTCGAAGCCGGTCAGTGAACTCATGGTGTGCACGGCATCGACCCGCTCCAGCAGGGCGGTGATCTCCATGTGGCTGCCGTCGAGATCATACAACTGTTTGGCGTCGCTATCGAGTTTGCCGACCCGCGCGCCACTGGTAACGTCTGGGTGAGCCTTGTAGATGATGAAGGCGTCCGGGTGGCCTTGGCGCACGGCACGCAGCAGGGCGCTATTGGTACTGACCTGGGGAGAACCGGTGGCGATCGAGGCGTCGCTTTCCACCTGGCCGGGCACCAGGATGACGTGCTTGCCACTGGGCAGGTCTATTTTGGCCTGACCATAGACGTTGTATTTGGAGAGCTTGAGGGCCACCAGGCGTTCACGCAGCGCTGCGGCGCGTTCAACCAGCGGCGCATCGAAGGCGTGGGTTTCCAGAAGCGTTTCCAGCTCGCTGGGCTGGGTGGGGTCGTAATAGATGCCTTGGCGGTCGATGGCCAGGGACAGCGGCGTGGTCAGGTCTGCCCCAAGCCCTACCGAGCGAATGAAGCCATCTTCGATGCGCCATACTTTATGCAGAGCGTGGGCATTACGTGCCTTGAACTCTGGCGTGAGGGCGCTGGACCAGGCCAGGATGCGGGGTGCCGACGGCGTGCCTTCGAGAGTGCTGGGCAGCGTTTCCTGGTAGTGAATGTTGGCGCAGGGGCCGAGAAAACAGCCGATGAAACCACGTTTCCAGGCGGAGAAACCGCAGGCTACCCATGGACCACGCAGGCGTTCCTGCTGGCGACGCTGGTCGGCCAGCAGGGTAATGGTTTCTTCCAGCGTGGCGGGCTGGCAGGTGTAGGGGTTGGCGTAGCGTGCGTAGCGCAAATACGCCGCCGCAAAGACTTCCGGCAAGGAGCGGGTGCGCGTACGGCGCGGGCAGGCCAGCTTGTCCTGGGTCAGCCCCCAACCTGCGTAGAAGGGCAGCCCAAAGCAATGCACCTGTTTGCCTGCCATGAGGGCTTCGAAGCCGAGCTGGCTGGTGACGACGTAAACGCTGCTGACCTGATCGAACAGTGCCCAGGGGTTGATGTCTTCACTGATGATGCGGCAGCGGGGGTGGTCGAGTGCCTGGGTAAGATGGCCCTGTTTCTTGCCCGCAATCACGTCGGGGTGGATCTTGACCAGGATCTCCTCATCGGGGTGATTGGCCAGGGCTTCCTGCAGCATGCGTTGAAAGCTCTCGCTGCTGGCACCACCATAGGTGATCGATGCATCGCCTGCGGTTTGGTCGACGACCAGGACCGTGGCGTTGGAGTGATTCAACGGTGTATCGGGGGCGTGATTGTACTTGGAGAGACGATGGTGCCGCAGCAGGGCCATGCAGCGCTCGGCACGGGCCAGCTCTTCGCTGCTGAAGGTGGCTTCGTTGATGCTCGTTTCCAGGTCGCTGGGGCGCGAGGCGTCGTAATAGATGCCGGTGACATCCACCACCATGCTATGCGGTTGATAGCCCTCGACACCGAGGCCAAGGGAGCGCAGGAAACCGTCCTCCAGGGCGATGTGGGGCAGGTTCTTGCGCTCGGCATAACGTTTCGATCGTCGCGTCGTGGGCTTGAGGCCCCAGCCAATGACCGTTGACGGCGGAGAGCAGAAAGGCCTGATCGGTATGACGTCGTCAAACTCGGACAGCAGCACTGAAAGAGTCGCAATTTTACCGATGCCTGAGGATGTATAACCCGCCGTACGTTTTGCCATGGAAAAGGCCGCAAGTCGTCCTGATAAAGATACCAAACAGGCGGCGAACATACGTGAATTGGGCAGGGTTATCAATTCGTGGCGCGCAGTGAGCGCTTGGCTGACCAGGCTAGCGTGCTGGCATGCCTTGGCCTAGGGTGATACAAGGAGATTAAGTTGAATTATATCAACGCGCAGTTTGTGATTGTTTTTGGTAAGTTGATTGCCTGTGATGCAATAACGATTGAATTTTAGGGCAGTATTCAAGGAACGTTGACGAAATAGGAATTTCTGGTGCGACTAGCCCCCCTCATCAACAGGCTGTTGACGTTACGCTCCTTGAAAGGGCGGCTGCTGCTGGGCCTCTCTTTCGCCTTGGCGATTTTGGCGGGCGCGGTGTTGAGCATGGCCTGGCAGGTCGGCAAGACCATGGTGCACGAGACCAACATGTCTCATTTGCGCTACGAGGCCAGTTTGCTGGCTGACGAGATCACCCAGCAGGTGAATCAGCGTATCAATGCGCTCAAGCGGTTGAGCAGCTCCATGGGGCCTTCCAATGACGTGGGTTGGCTTGCATACGAGCTGCAGAAAAACGATGCCTTGCTCTCCTGGTTCGATGGACTGATTGTGAGTGACGAGTATGGTGAGATCGTGGCGGACTGGCCCAGTGTGGTGGGGCGAGTGGGGCTCGATGCCTCGGAGCTCGAATATTTCAAGATGGTGCAGGGCATTCGCCGCCCTTATGTAAGCGAGCCTTTCATTGGCCGTGCAAGCGGCGCGCCCATGGTGCTGATGACCGTGCCCCGCCTGGATGAAGACCGCCGTTTTGCTGGGTTAGTGGCGGGGATAGTGAGCCTGGACCGTAGCGGCCTGTTCCAGCGATTGGCCACGATTCGTTTGGGTGACCACGGCTTTGCGGCGGTTTCCACGGCGTCAGGCAAGATTCTTTACCACCCTGATTACGAGCTGGTGAATGCAGAAATCAGCCGCGCCCAGCGCAATGCCCTGCTGGACCTGGCCCTGGACGGCTGGCAAGGGGAGGGGGTCAGCGAGCTGGCCGACGGGCGCTCCAGCCTGCAAGCATATGCGCAAGTGTGGCCAGCCAACTGGGTCGTTGGGCTCTATTTGCCCACCGAGCAGGCGCAGCTTCCGCTTTCGGGCTTCATCTCCAAGCTGTTTGGTATCTGGCTGGTGATTTCGCTGTTGATGATGCCGCTACTGTGGTGGTTGCTGGCGCGTATTCTCAAGCCCCTGGAGCATCTCGAACGCCAGATTGGCGAAGTAGGGGCTGGGCGGCGTTCGCAGTTGGCCCTGGCCACGGGGATGCAGGAGCTACAGCAGGTCGCCAATACCTTCAATCGTGTGGAAGACGAGCGCCAGCAGCTGGTGGGGCATTTGCAGGAGCGTGAGGCGTTTCTCGATTCGGTGCTGAGCGCCACCCCCCAGGGCATGTTCGTGGCCAACTTCGGTGGCAAGATCACCTACATGAACCCTGCGCTTTTGCAGATGCTGAGCATTTCAGCCGATACCCCGATGGAGCAGTGGCTGACACAGATTCACGCGGATGAGCGTGAGGGTGCGCGTGATATGTGGACGCATAGTCTCAAGACCGGCAGCGACTTCGTGCGCCAGCTGCGTTTTCTGCGCAGCGACGGCGAAACGCTGTGGCTGGATATTCATGCCCGGGTGGTGATGTTGACCCAAGGCGGCCACTCCTTGGGGTTGGTCGGTGTGGTGAAGGACATTACCGAGCGGCGCCAGCAAGAGGCGCTGCAGCGTTGGGAAGCCGAACATGACCCCTTGACCGGGCTGTTGAACCGACGTGGCTTCGAGCGCCGCCTGGAAGAGGCCTTCGCCGATTTTCAGAAAACCAGTACGCCTTCGGCGCTGCTGCTGTTCGACCTGGATCACTTCAAGCCGATCAATGACGAAGGCGGCCATGCCTTGGGTGACGAGATGCTGCGCCGTATTGCTCAGGTGGTGGCCTGGGAGGTGCGCCGCAGCGACCACGTGGCCCGCCAGGGGGGCGATGAGTTTGGCGTGCTGTTGCCTAGCTGCACGCTGGGGCAAGCCAAGGTGATTGCCGATTCACTGCGCAAGGCGGTGAGCGAGGTGTCGGTGACCCATGAGGGCAAGGAATATACCGTTACCTTGAGTATTGGCGTGACCGTCTTCGATGAAAGCGATGACGCCGTGGAAGTCGCCCTGGCCCGTGCCGATGCCGCTAGCTACGACGTCAAGGGCCAGGGGCGCGATGGCGTCATGGTCAAGCTGACGGGGGAAAGCGACCCGATGGCGTTGTTCGATTAACGCAGCGCAAACCCTTCTGCCTGCCAGGTTTCCAGCCAGCTTGGCAGTTCGTCGGCGGGCATCGGACGGGCAATGCCGTAACCTTGTGCCAGATGGCAGCCCATGGCCAGCAGGGCTTTGGCATGCTCCATGGTCTCGACCCCTTCGGCCAGCACCGGCCGTGAGAATTTTCTGGCCATGAAGATGATGCTTTCCACGATGGCTTTGTCATCCTCACTTTCCAGCATGTCGCGCACGAAGTCGCGGTCTACCTTGATCAACTGCACGGGCAGGCGACGGAAGTAGGCCAGCGAGGAGTAGCCGGTGCCGAAGTCGTCCAGGGCAATTTCGATGCCGAGTCGCTGGCACTCTTCCAGCACGTGCAGGGCGGCCTGCATGTCATCCAGCGTGGCCGATTCGAGTATCTCGATGGCGAGCAGCCGTGAGGGGACTTGCGGGTAGTACAGCAGCAGCTGTTCCAACTGCGGCAGAAAGCCGGGGTGCAGCAGGTGTTGCGGGCTGATGTTGACACTCACCTGCAGTTCGATGCCCATGGCCAGCCAGCTTTGCAGCTGCTTCAAGGCGGCTTCGATGACCCACTCGCCCAGATGAAACTCCAGCTCGCTGCCTTCCAGCAGGGGCAGAAATTCCGCGGGGTTGCGCAGCCCGTGTTGCGGGTGAATCCAGCGAATCAACGCTTCTGCCCCGACCAAGGTGTGCGATTCGAGATCGACCTGGGGCTGGTAGTAGAGACGAAATTCGTTATTGGCCAGGCCGTGCTGAATGGCGCTGCGCTCTTGCTGGCGCAGTTTGACCAGGTGTTCTTCATCGGTGCTGTAGCGGACGCACTGGGCGATCCCTTGGGTCTTGGCCTGGTACAGCGCCTGGTAGGCATGGCGAAACAGGGCGTCTGGGTCGACGTTGTCTTTGGGGTAGCTGGTCATGCCGAGACAGGCGGTGAGCTTCAGCTTTTGCCCGTTCACATGCAGCGGCTGCTGGATGGCGTGCTGGATGGTGGACGGGGTGAGGCGCTGGACTGGTCCGGCCAACACGAACTCATCGCCGCTGAGCCGCGCCGTGATGCCCTGGGCCTTGAAGGGGCTGACCAAGGCTTCCAGCCGTTTGGCAATGCGCTTGAGTATGCTGTTGCCGGTGGCGTAGCCAAACAGGTCGTTGAGGCGTTTGAAATCGTCGATGTTGAGGATCGCAACGGCCAGCGGGGTGTCCTGGCGCACCAGCGCTTCCAACTGCGTGCGGGCCAGCCGCTGGTTGGGTAGCCGCGTCAGCTCGTCGATATTGGCGGCTTTGTACAGCGCTTCTTCGTGCAGCTTGGTGTCGGTGATGTCCGACTGGATGGCAATGAAGCCGCCGCCGGTTTGCTCATTGGCAGGCAGCGGGTTACAGCTGATATGTACCCAGTACGGGGTGCCATCCTTGCGGTAGTTGAGCAGCTCTTCCTCGAAGTGCTGGCGGTGGCGCAGAGCATGGGCGATGCGCAGTACCGTGGCGCGGTCGGTGGCTTTGCCCTGCACCAGTTGCCCCGGCTTCTTGCCGACCGCTTCTGCGAAGGTGTAGCCACTGAGCCGGGTAAAGCCATCGTTGATCCATTCGATGTTGCCACGTGCATCGGTGATCACCACGCCGTTGCTGGTGTTCTTGGCCACCAGGGAGAGCCGTGCGATGGCCTGTTGGTCTTGCTGCTGCTGGCGGTGGTGGCGCAGAGTGTTGATGAACTGCCCGATACTGCCCAGCAGCGGGGCCAGGTACTCCACCAGGTCGGGATGATAGCCCCCGGGGCGATTGGCCAGGCCAATCATGGCGATGCAACGACCGTGGAAGTGAATCGGTGCCCCCAGAAACGCATCGAGCGGTGGATGCCCCGGTGGCAGGCCGCCGCGCCTGGCGTCGTGGGCGGGCTCATTGGCAATGACCACTTCTTCGTGGCGCATGACATGACCGAACAGGGTGTCCAGGTTGCTGAACACCATGCCGTTGGGGGCGTGCTGAGCGTAGAATTGCCGCGAGGGCTCGTCCCAACTGATGTCGGTGATAGCATGGGCCACCAGGTAGGGTGTCTTGTCGGTGTGGTAAAGCACTTCGCCGATGAAGCCGTATTCGCTGCCGGTGAGGGTGAGCAGGTCGTCGAGCAGCGGGTTCAGCGCCTTGGCATTGCCCTGTTCGTCGATGAAGCTGGCCTGCGCCCGCATGATGGCCTGCTCCAGTGCCTGCTGGCGCAGTAGCTGTGTTTCGACCTTCTTGCGGGGGGTGACATCGAGCATGGTGCCGATGATCTGCACCACTTGGCCATCCACGGCCAAGGGGTTGCCGGTGATTCTGACCCAGAGCGGCTCGCCCGAAGGGGTCTGCATCTCGAAGATGTCGTTGAAGGGCGTTCCGTGGGCAATGGCGGTGTCGATGGCTTCGACGAGGCGGGCGCGGTCAGCCGAGGTGTACGCCTGCATGCGCGCTTCGAAGGTGTTGGCTTGCCGAGCATCGGTTTGATAGAGCGCATCGACCACGTCGTTCCAGTGGGTGGTTCGGGTGGCGACATCCATCTCCCAGAGGCCGATGGCGGCATTGCCAATGGCTTGATAGGCGCGTTGGCTCAGGTAGTGCTCGAACTGCAGCACGGTGCTGCTGGCCAGTTGCTGCAGCAGTTCCCGCTGGGTAGGGCTCAGTTGGCGGGGCTTTTGATCCATGACGCACAGTGTGCCGATGATGTTGCCATCCTCGGCAACCAGCGGCATGCCTGCATAGAACACGACATGGGGCGCTTCACTGACCATGGGCAATTTATGGAGCCGCGCATCCAGGCGTGCATCCGATACTTCGAACAGCTTGGGTTCGAGGATGGCTTCCCCGCATAATGAAAGCTGACGCAATACCGTGGGGCTGTATTCGCCCACGCCACTTTTGACCCAGACGTGACTGGCATCCACCAGCGTGATCAAGGCCATGGGGGTTTCGCAGTAAGCAGCCGCTAGACGGGTGATGCGGTCAAACTCCTGGTCAGCCGAAAGATCCCCCAGTGTGTACCGCTTCAGGGTGAGAAGCCGGTGTGCTTCGTGTTCAGGGACGGCGGGCTGTACCATACGTAACGTATCCGTGATGCGCGTTTAGGGCTACTTTCCCTTATGCCGAGGTGCCTGTCTAGCCAGTCGACAAATCTTGGTCAACGGTAGAGTATAAGACGTCGCTTATCCAACTGAGAGAGCTGCTGTGGATCTACTGGAACTGTTTACCCGCACGCTAGACGTGACGCTACCCGTGTTTGCCATGGTGTTCATCGGCATTGGCTTGAAACGCCTTGGCTGGATCGACAGTGCCTTTATCAGCACGGCCTCGACGCTGGTGTTCAAGGCGACGCTGCCGACGCTTATTTTTCTGAGTCTAGTCAAGGCCGACCTGAGTGTCGCGTTGGACATTCCGCTGCTGCTGTTCTTCGCCGTGGCCACCCTGGCGCAGTTCGCCCTGAGCTGGGGCTGGGCGCATCTACGTGTGCCCCAGGCAGACAGAGGGATATACGTGCAGGGGGCCTTTCGCGGCAACTGCGGCGTGGTGGGGCTGGCCTTGGCGGCGGGCATGTACGGCAACTACGGGCTTTCGGCGGGAAGCCTGCTGCTGGGCGTGGTGATCGTGATGTACAACGCGCTTTCCGTGGTGGCCCTGGCGGCGTACCAGCCCGGCCAATCCACCGATTGGCGCAGCCTGCTGGGGCATATCGTCAAGAACCCGCTGATTCTTTCCGTGTTCGCGGCGTTGCCGTTCACGGCGTTCTCGGTAGGGCTGCCGAGTTGGGTGATGACCTCGGGCAACTACTTTGCCTCGCTGACGCTGCCCCTGGCGCTGATCTGCATTGGCGCCACGCTCTCGGTGTCCAGCTTGCGTGAAGGCAGCCAAGTGGCCATGAGTGCCAGCCTGATGAAGATGGTCGCCTTGCCCGCTTTGTCGACGGTCGCGGCGTGGCTGTTGGGCTTTTCCGGCGCGCAACTGGGCCTGCTGTTCCTGTTCTTCGCCAGCCCCACCGCCGCCGCCAGCTTCGTGATGGTGAAGGCCATCAACGGCAACGTGGCCCTGGCCGCCAATATCATCGCCATCACCACTCTGATGGCCAGCATCACCGTGACCCTGGGCATTTTCGCCCTGCGCCTGGCGGGGTGGATTTAAAGCGCGACGGTTGGCCGAGGCAAGCCAACGCGCTATACTACGCGCCCCCTAAGTCCCTGTAGCTCAGTAGGATAGAGCAGCCGCCTCCTAAGCGGCAGGTCGCAGGTTCGACTCCTGCCAGGGACGCCATTGGGGGGCTTCTCGGGAAGTCCTCAAAAGCCTAGAAACAGAGCTAGTGCGCTGAAATTTCTAATCTTTCAGCTCTATTGCATGTTCCTCTATACATTCCACCCTTACAATCAGAGGAATACCGTGTGGTATACCTCTCGCTCCGAGACTTACTCGCGTTCCCCTCACACCACCGGCAACTCAATCACAAACTCGCTGCCGCCGCCGGGGGCGTCTTGGTAGTGTACGTCGCCGCCTAGCTGGCGGCAGATTTCTCGGGTGATGGCCAGGCCCAGGCCGGTGCCGGGGAGTTTGCGGGTGTCGCTGCTGTCGGCTTGCGAGAAACGTTGAAAGAGCTGTGCCTGGAAGGCTTCGGGGACGCCGGGGCCGTGGTCGCGCACGCGGATTTCTGCGCGGCCTTGCTGGGCGTGGGCGGTGATGCTGACGGCTGCTCCTGCGGGGGTGAACTTGATGGCGTTGGAGATCAGGTTGGTCAGTGCCTGGATGAGCCGCTGGCCATCCACGTTGACGTTCAGGGTGGTGTCGTTGGCCAGCAGATGCAGGCTGACCTGGTGCTGGTCGCCATAGCTGCCCATGGATTCGATGGCTTCCGTGACCAAGGGGGCCAGGGGCTGTTCGGCGAGCTGCATGGGCATTTTTCCGGCCACCAGTTTTTCCATGTCCAACAGGTCGTTGATGAGCGTGGTCAGGCGCTGGCCGTTGCGCAGGGCGGTGTCGAGCAGGGCGGCGGCCTGGGGTGGAAAGACCCCCAGTGCGCCCCCGGCCAGCAGCCCCAGCGCACCGTTGATGGAGGTGAGCGGGGTGCGCAGTTCATGGCTCACCGTGGCGATGAACTGGTTCTTCATTTTATCCAGCCGACGCCGTTCGGTGATGTCTTCGATGAGCGACCAGATGACCCATTTGCCATCCGGGTCTTGGCTGAGCATGCCTTGCAAGCGCACCGGGTAGCGGCTGCCGTCCTTGCGGTAATACTCTTTTTCGAACGGGCCGTACCGGCCATGGGTGGCCAGGCTGGTCAGCACCAGCTCTTCTTCGGGTTGGTACTCTTTGGGGGTCAGGTCCCAGTAGCTGAGGTTGACGAACTCTTCCCGCGTGAAGCCGGAGGGCTGGATGAGGGCGTCGTTGAGGTCGATAAAGCGTCCGGTTTCGTAATCGTTCAGGGCAATGCCGATGGGGGCAAATTCGAACAGGCCGCGCAGGCGGCTTTCGTTGCGCTCCATGGCCAGGCGGGCCAGCTCTTGTTCATGAATATCGTACAGGTAGCCGTGCCACAGCACGCTGCCATCGGCCAGGCGTTCTGGGCGGGCTTGGCCGGTGGTCCAGCGGTAGTGGCCGTCGGGTTGCTTGACGCGGTAGGTGGCTTCCCAGTAATCGAGGGTGTTGGCGGAGTGCACGATACTGGCCGCGACGCTCTCGAGGTCGTCGGGGTGGATGGTGGCCAACGCGGGCCCGGCATCCTGGGCGGCTTCTTCTGGCGTAATACCGTAGAGCGCCTCGATCTGCGGAGAGCTGAACGGGAAGGTGGCGCGACCATCGGGAAATAGCCGGTATTGGTAGATCGTGCCGGGCAATTGGGCCATCAGTTTGGTGACCCGTTCGTTGCTCAGGCTGTTGGTGAGCGTGTCCGAGAGCCAGCGGGCGAGCAGGCGCATGAACAGGGTCTCGCTTTCATCGAACTCTCCCAGCCGGGAGTGGCTGGAGGTGAAGTTCAGGGTGCCGAATATTTGGCCCTCTACGTTCAGGGTAATACCTGCGTAGGTGCCGATGGGAAAGCTCTGGTTACATGGATGATGGTGGTAGCGGCTGTCGGAGACGTTGGCAATGAACAGCTCGTGCTGCTGGTCGGAAAGCAGCAGTTGGCACCAGGTCTGGTCGACGGGGAGGCTGTAGCCGGCCGGTATGGGCAGGGTGTCGGGCGCATCGACCCAGCGCACGGTGTACACGTCGCTTTCGATCTGGCTGATCACGGCTAGGTCCAGCCCGAGATAGGCCTTGGCACGGGCCAAGGCGTATTGGATTTTGGCATCGAGTGTGTCGGCGGGCTGAAAGGCGATATCGTTGAGCAGATTGAGGGCGTCGTGGTGCTTGCGCAGTTGGCTGCGGGCTTCGTGCTCGCGGGTGATATCGACAATGAAGCCTTCCATGATGAGCGGGTATTGCGCATTGCCGGGTACCCAGTTGCCGCGCTCTTCGACCCAGCGCCAGCTGCCGTCTCGGTGGCGAACGCGGTACTCGAAATGCCAGCCTTCCTTGCGTTCCAGCGCCAGGTTGACCTGTTCGGTCAGCATGGGGCCGTCGTCGGGGTGTACCAGCTCGGCGTAGCTGGTGGATTTGTTGTTCAGCAACTCTTCGGCGGGGTAGCCGCTGATCTGGTCGATTTGGCCGCTGATGTAGAGCATGGTCCAGTTGTCGTCGGGCAGGCAGCGGAACGTGACGCCGGGCATGTTGCTGAGCAGCGAGGCGAATTCGTCTCGGCTGGCTTGCAGTTCCTGAACCAGCCCGGAGCGCGAGGTGCCGTAGTCGATGTCTCTCTGCACCAGCTCCTCTACCATGGCGGCCATATCGCATAGCAGGCTGAGCTGCTCGCTACTCAACTGCTTGGGTTCGGGGTCTAGCAGGCAGAGCGTGCCAATGCGCTGGCCATGAATACGCAGCGGTACGCCTGCATAAAAGCGTAGAAACGGGGCGGCGGTGACAACGGGAAGTCGAGCGAAGCGGGCGTCTTGCCGAGCGTCTTCGACGATCAGCGGCGCATCGTCCAGCTCGGCATGGCCACAAAACGTCTGGTCGAGGGGCAGGGAGGGCAGGTCGATTCCTTGGCAGGACTTGAACAGGAGCTTGGCCTGGTGAATGAAAGAGATCACCGCCATCGAAACGCCGAAGGTTTGCTGGGCCAGCTGAGTCACGCGGTCGAAGCGTGCATCGGCACGGTCATCCAGCAGCTCGCTGATGGCTCGCACGAGGGGTGGCGTTGCGGGATTGCGTTGAATCGTTGGCTCTTTCATGGCGTGACCCACCACTCTCTGAAATGCATTGGCACGCCATCAAGGGGCACGCCTGACCTCCCCATAGTGTAAATACAGGCGGTATCGCGGTATCTAGCGCAGATGTGAAAAATTGTGGAATCTGGGAGCGTGTAAAAGAGGACGCGACTCGTGCGTCAAAGAGGCGCTATAGTCGGGTGACACATAGGTCTGGCAGGGCGCGATATGGCAGGTCGCAAGACTGGATATTGCGTTGAGGAAAATGACATGAGATTACGTTATTGGCCGCTGTGGGTAGCGGTAGGGATGACCGAATTGCTGGCGGGATGTGCCACGGCGGGGG
The DNA here is from genome assembly GCF_020616575.1 of Halomonas sp. NyZ770. NCBI lineage: Bacteria > Pseudomonadati > Pseudomonadota > Gammaproteobacteria > Oceanospirillales > Halomonadaceae > Halomonas > Halomonas sp. NyZ770. The sequence goes on from NZ_CP085143.1 coordinate 1,401,267, forward strand.
GTGAGCAGGCGCCGAGCATGCAAGCGGCGGCGGCTGAACATTGTGAGGCACGGGGAGGCGAGCGTATCACCCGTGAAAGCCGTTTGGGGACGGGGCGTTATTGCCGCTTGCCAGATGGCCGAGTAGAGAATGAATGGCATCTTTACCGTACGGAACGGCTGGATAACTTCTAATCCTATTGGGTGGCTGATAGTGCACGTGGTCATGGCGATGCTTCTTTCTCGATGGCGTACCCTGGCGGGGTGGCCTGCTCTGTGTGCCCTGCTGGCACTTTCTGGGCTGGCTCACGGCTACCAGGGCCCTTCTCCATTGGGGGAGTGGGAGTACCGCTGGGGGGACTCGCCATTGGACAGCGAAGGGGAGCCACTCTGGTTATCGGAGCCGAGCCGCGATTGGCAGGCCATTGCCTTTCCATCGAACCCGCCCGAGCGCGAGGGGCGGCAATATGTCTGGTTCAGGACCGTACTGCCTGAGGGAAACTGGCGTGATCCGGTGATCCACATCACCAGCATCAATCTGGTCGGGCAGGTGTTTTTGGGGGATGAGCTGATTTATGAGCACGGCGATATGCAGCAGCCGCGCTTCATTGGTTGGCCGTGGCATTTGATTCCGCTGCCCGACGATTTTGCGGGCCAGACCCTGTCAATACGCATCTATTCGGACTACACCAGCATTGGTTTATGGGGCGATGTTCGGGTCATGGACCGCCTGGGCGCCCTCAAGGCGATGCTGAAGGCGTCAGCAAAAGACCTGGCGGTCAGTGCATTCAGCCTGTTGTTGGCAACGCTTGCGGGTATTTTTGCGCTGATGGGCCCTGACCGGCGAGGCTTTGGTGCCACGGCGCTGTTCGCCTGTGCTTCCGGATTGATGCTGTTGGCCGAAACGCCTGCCAGGCAGCTGATCGCCGATGCCCCCTTGGCCTGGGACATGCTGCGCGCCGCCAGTTATTTTACCTTGCCCATTGCCATGGGGCTGCTGTTGAGCCACTGGTTGGTGGGGTCGGCCAAGCGCTGGATGGCGCGTTTCTGGCAGCTTCATCTGGGGTATCTGGTGGTGACGATGGGGCTGGTGCAGTTCGGCTTCTTGAACTTGGCCCTGACCTTTCCCGTGTTTGACGTGCTGCTGTTGCTGACGTTGCCCTGCATGCTGCTGATCACCCTGGTGGCATGGCGCCGCTTGGCGTTGGAGCAACGTTTGCTGGTGTTCAGCTTTGTAATGTTCGCGCCTTTGCTGGTGCTCGATATGCTGGTGGCCCACGGGCTGGTGGCGCTGCGGCAAGTGCCTTTGAGCGTTGGGGCGCTGGGCTTTTCGATGGCCATCGTGGGGGTCTCGCTGTGGCATTACCGTTTCACGCAGCGGCAGCTGGCTCTGGCGAACCTGACGCTGGAGGCGCAGGTGAAGTCGCGTACGGCGGAGCTGGATCAACTGGTGGACCAGTTGAAGGGATTGTCGCTCCAGGACGCCTTGACCGGGCTGCCCAATCGGCGCCACTTCGATACGCTGCTGGATGAAGAGATGGAGCGCGCCGCCCAGAGTGGGCAGCCGCTTTGCCTGTTGATGATCGACATCGATCACTTCAAGAACGTCAACGACAGCTTTGGCCATGATGTGGGCGATGCGGTGCTGATCGAAGTCGCCAACCTGCTGACACGCTGCTTTCGCGGGAGCGATGTGGTGTGCCGCCTGGGCGGGGAGGAGTTCGTGGCGCTGTTGCCAATGACCGACCTCGATGAGGCCGAACGACGGGCCAACGAGCTGTTGCAGACGCTGCGTACCCATGCCTTGTTTCACCTCCAGCAACCGTTGGGCTACATCACGCTTTCGTGCGGTATTGCGGCGTACCCCGAGCATGCCGACAGCCGACATTCGCTGATCAAGATGGCAGACCAGGCGCTTTATCAGGCGAAGCACCGTGGGCGAGATCGCTGTGTGATCTGGCAGCAGACTGAAGCGGATCAATCGTTTATTGATGCTTTTTAAATGTTATGCAAGTTGTGTAGAAGAGTTGTTTTAAGTTTGTTTTCTGGCTAATGATAAGCATCGTCTTTATAGTTGTTGATCTCGTTATTTTTAGTGAATGTCAACAAATGTCACATCTCCAGCTGGCCTAGTTACTTTTTTAATATCTCCCTCCATAGTAGTTACATAAGCCCAATGATGGGTGCTGCCCAGGCAGTCGATAACGAGGGGGTGTGTGATGAGAAACAATGGCTATGTCTCCCAGGTGAACTATCCTATTGATCCTGATGATTTTTTGATTTCGCGTACTGATGCTAACGGTTATATCACTTATGCGAATCCTCGGTTTATCGAGGTCAGCGGTTTTGATATCGAAGAGTTGATGAACGAACCCCATAACGTCGTTCGTCATCCGGATATGCCGCCGGAAGTATACCGCGATATGTGGGCCACCCTGCGTGAAGGCATCTCTTGGCAGGGCTATGTAAAAAACCGCCGTAAGAATGGGGACCACTACTGGGTACATGCCAATGTCGTGCCGGTCATGGATAAAGGAGAACTCCAGGGGTACGCATCGCTGCGCTCTTATGCGGAAGAGGAAAAGACGCGCTACTTCGATAACATTTACCGACAAATGCGCGAAAAGACGTGCCCCTACTATCTGAAGCGCGGGCAGTTAAAGCGCCGTGGGTTATTGGGCAAGCTACCATCCATTCATTGGGAAAGCGTCAAAACGCGCCTGCTGTTCGCCACGCTGGCCAGCGTGGTGCTGCTGGATGCAGGCCTGGCGGTGACTCAGCACTATGCCCTGGGGGGGTGGCAGCTGGGAGTGTTGGCCTTGGTGCTGGCAGGGCTGATCTGTGGCGTCAATGTCTTGCTGTTGGGGTCGTTGAACCGCTCGGTCGGTTCGTTGAAAGATATTGCACTGCAACTGGCGGCAGGCAATCTGAATGCGGCCATTCCTTCTCACCAGCGCCAATCGCTACGTCAGACGCTGGAAGCCCTCCAGTTGATGCGCCGCTCGTTGCTTTCCACGGCTAGCGACATCCAGCGCAATATGGAAGTCATCAGACCGGTGGTCGACCAGATTCTCAATAACAACAGCAATATGGCTGATCGTTTGGAGCAACAGGCTTCCGCCGTGCAGCAAACCGCTGCCAGTATGGAAGAGATCTCCAGTACCGTGCGTCAAAGCGCGTCCAACGCGGAGCTGGCGAGCAAGGCGGCAGATACCAACCTGGCAGAGGTCAGTACGGCATCCCGCCTGACCGATGAGCTGGCGCAGGCCATGGAGGTGCTGACCAAGCAGTCGGAGCGCATGAAGCACATGGTGCAGACCATCGATGCGATTGCCTTCCAGACCAACATTCTCGCTTTGAACGCTTCCGTGGAGGCTGCTCGGGCAGGGGAGCATGGGCGTGGTTTTGCGGTGGTGGCGCAAGAGGTGCGCAAGCTGTCCAACCAGACCGCCGAAGCGGCCAAGGAAGTGCAGCGCATGATCGTGGACACCAACCAGAGCGTTCTGGAAAGCGTGGCCCACACCCGTGAAACCCAGGCGGCCACGCTGCGCATCAAGCAGGCCAGCCAGCGCGTCAACGACCTGATGGAAGAGATTAGCCGCGCCGCCAGTGAGCAAAGCGACGGGGTTGCACAGATCGGGCTAGCCATCGCCGAGATCGACAGCACGACGCAAGCCAGTGCTTCAGACATGGAGAGCTACCGCCGAGTGGCCGATGCGCTCAGCGGAGAAGCCGCTTCCCTGAATAACAGCGTGAACGCGTTCAGAACTTCCAGCCGCCATACCAACTCTCAGCCCCACCGCCTACCGGCGCCGCGCCGCCCCGATTCGCTTCGCCTCGACAGCGTGAAAGGCAAGCCCAACCTGCCAGCCCAACCCTCGACAGTAGGCGGTTGGGAACAGTTCTGAGTTCTTCCCCTCCCTTGGTCCTGAAACCAGTCGCTTAGGCGGCTGGTTTTTTTGTGCCACTTCCATGGCCTCGCAGCTGAGTTGTCATATCAACCGCGTCAGAGTCGTAATCGTTGCCACTAAAGTATAGCCATTAAAGGCTATCTCTTTTTTTGCCATACTACCATACTAGTCATATCAGTTAAGTGCCGAACCCGTTCGGCCGCATTTGGATACCTACTATGCATATGCCACTGCAAACGCTATGGGCAGAAACGCGAGACAGCGATCCAGTACGTGAGCGCCTGTATAAAGTGCTGCGTCAATCCATCATCCAAGGGTTGTTGGCGCCGGGGCAGGCGCTTTCCGAGAAAGAGATTGCCGATCACTTTTCTGTCAGTCGACAGCCTGTCCGTGAAGCTTTCATACGCCTTTCCGAGGCCGGACTGGTGGAGGTGCGGCCACAGCGGGGCACCTATGTGGTCAAGATCTCTCAACGGGCGGTACTCGAAGCGCGCTTCGTGCGCGAGGCCGTGGAGGTTGCCATCGTCAGGCAGGCCGCTAGCAAAGGCCTCAAGAGCGGCATCATGGCTGAACTGCATGATTTGCTGGACAGGCAGCGGCGCTGTATAGCGCCCCACGACTACGGTCGTTTCTATCGGTTGGATGAAGAGTTCCACCGCATGCTTTCGCTGGGGGTCGAGCAACATGCTGCGTGGAAAGTGATCGAGGACGTTCGTGCGCAGTTGGATCGCGTGCGCTACCTGAGCGTGCCGGACAGCACCCCGATTGCCCGGTTGATCGATCAGCACGCGGACATCGTGGCCGCCATCGAAGAGCGCGATTCGGCGCGAGCAGAACACGCCATGCGGCATCATTTGAGAGAAATCTTCATCTCGCTGCCGGATCTGGTCAAGCGCTTCCCCGATCTGTTCGATTCTCAGGAAACCGCATCCCTTATCGAGGAGGCCAGCCAGTGAAAATAGAGCATGCCTATACCATTGTGACGTCGCCGGGGCGCAATTTCGTCACGCTCAAGATTCTTACCGACCAGGGGGTGTATGGCATTGGGGACGCTACTCTCAATGGGCGAGAGATGGCGGTGGTCAGCTATCTGGAAGAGCACGTCATTCCTGCATTGATTGGCCGAGACCCGCAGCGTATCGAAGATATTTGGCAATACCTCTACCGAGGCGCGTATTGGCGCCGAGGCCCGGTCACGATGAGCGCCATCGCCGCCGTGGACATGGCGCTATGGGACATCAAGGCCAAGCTGGCGAATATGCCGTTGTACCAGCTACTGGGAGGGAAAAGCCGCGACCGCGTCATGGTCTATGGGCATGCCACTGGACGAGACATCGAGGCGTGCCTGGAAGAAGTCGCTAGGCATGTGGATGAAGGCTACAAGGCCGTCCGTGTGCAGGCCGGTGTGCCTGGGATCGCCAGTATCTATGGCGTCGCCAAGCGAGACGGTGAGCCCTACGAGCCTGCCGATGCGGACCTGCCGGCGGAACACGTCTGGAGTACCCACAAATACCTGAATCACGTGCCCAAGCTGTTTGCGGCGGTACGTGAACGGTTCGGTGACGACCTGCATGTCTTGCATGACGTTCATCACCGCCTGACGCCTATCGAGGCGGCTCGGCTAGGCAAGGAGGTCGAACCCTACCATCTGTTCTGGTTGGAAGACTGCGTCCCGGCAGAAAACCAGGAGGCGTTTGGGTTGATTCGTCAGCACACCACCACGCCTCTGGCCGTGGGTGAGGTGTTCAATAGCCTGTTTGATGCCAAGGCATTGATCGAAAATCAGTGGATCGACTATATCCGCGCCACGTTGACCCACGCAGGTGGCATTACCCATGTCAGGAGATTGGCAGACCTGGCGGCTATTTATCACGTGCGTACCGGGTTCCATGGGCCGACCGACCTGTCACCGGTGTGCCTGGGGGCAGCCATCCATTTCGACACCTGGGTGCCCAATTTCGGTATTCAGGAGTACATGCCCCACACCGACCAAACCAATGCCGTCTTTCCTCACGATTACCGTTTTGAAGAGGGGCATTTCATCGTAGGCGAAGCGCCGGGGCACGGGGTGGATATCGACGAAACCTTAGCCAGGCAATACCCCTACAAACGGGCCAGCTTGCCGGTCAATCGGCTCGAAGACGGAACGCTTTGGCATTGGTAACGGCAGCGTGGGCTGAAAGACGACGGTGCTTTTAGCCTTGGCTTATGGGAAGCATCAATAACAAAACAACCTCACTGGAGGCAAAGATGAAAACCAGAACAATAATGTCTGCACTTGTATTGGCCATGATGAGCAGTACGGCTCAAGCGGCTTATCAACTGAATATTTCTATCGCCTTGAGCCCTCAGGACCCGATAGCACAAGCGTTGGAGAGTGCTCGGCAAACCATCGAGGAGCGCTCCGAAGGCGAACTGAGAGTTCAGATTTTTCCCAACAGCCAGCTAGGTTCGGACGAGGATGTGGTAGAGCAGATTCGCAGCGGAGCGAACATTGCCATTCTGATCGATGCCGGACGGCTTTCCGAGTATCAGCGGGAGCTGGGCATCCTCAGCGCTCCCTATCTGGTGGAAGACCACCGCGACTATCGACAGATTACCCAATCGCCCCTGTATCTGGAGTGGATCGAGGGCTTGGCAGACACCAGCGGTTTGCGGCTGCTCAACTACAACTGGTATCAGGGCGCGCGTCAGATGCTGACACAAAACGAGGTTCATGCGCCTGATGACTTGCGTGGTGTCAGAGTGCGCACGATCAACTCGCCCGTGTGGATCAACACCATCGGTGCCATGGGCGCTACGCCAACTCCGCTACCTTGGTCAGAGGTCTATTCAGCGTTGCAGCTTGGCTCTATCGATGGCGCCGAGGCGCAGCTGACCGGTGCCGAAGGGCAAAATCTGCATGAGGTGATCACCCACGTGGCGTTGACCGGCCACATTCAGCTGATGACCGGTATTGTGACGTCCGAGCAGTGGTATCAATCCTTGCCTGAAGCGTTACGCACCATTCTGGACGAAGAACTGCAGGTAGCGGGGGACGAGGCCAGCGAGGCCACCGTAGAGGCCGAAGCCGCCGTGCGTGAGCGGATGGAGGCAGCGGGCATCGTCTTTACCGAGGTCGACCTGGAGGTGTTCCGTGAGCGCGTGGGCACCGTCTACGAAACATTGGGCTACGAACAGTATCGTCGCCAATTGCTCGGCCAGGAGTGAGCGTTAGCCCCTGCCATGAGGCAGGCGGGGGCTGCGTTTGGATCGCTGATACCTGATAGTCCAACTGCCCCATGGGGAGAGGATGTGTGTATGTGGCATTGGTACGAAAAAGCCGAAGAGTGGCTGGCCATCATGCTGCTCGGTGGCACCTCTTTGATCATGCTCATGAGCTCCACGGCCAGGGCGATAGGCCAGCCGTTTGCGGGAGGCGCGGAGCTTGCCCAGTTTCTATTCATCTGGACGGCCGTGTTGGGGGCCGATATCACTCTGCGTCGTGGCGGCCAGGTGCGTATCGATGCGTTCGTCATCCGTATGCCGTTGAAGTATCAATATCTGGTGACAGGACTGTGCGTGAGCCTGATGGCGCTGTTTCTGGTGCTGCTGATTTGGTACGGATTTCCGCTGGCGATATCCAACTGGCAGCGCCCCATGGGCGTGGCAGGGCTGAGTTATGGGTACATCACGTTGGCCTTGCCGGTCGGCGCTGCGTTGATGTTGATCTCGCTGGTCAGGCGCGTCGTTTCCCATGGCGTGGTGGGCTGCTTGATCGCAGACGATGACGACGTGGTAGAGGAGGCATTATGACAGCGGCGTTGTTATTGGGGCTGGGTTTGTTATTGATGGCCATCGGCATGCCCGTCGCTTTTGCGATTGGCATTGCGGGGTTTAGCTACTTTCTACTGCCGGATACGTTTTTACCTACCAGTATTGCCGTGCAGCGCATCGTTTCTTCAACGCAATCGTTTCCGCTGCTTGCCGTTCCCCTCTTTATCTTCATTGGTCATTTGATGAATGCCAGTGGCATTACGCCACGACTGCTGCATCTCTCCTCGCTATTGGCGGGTTGGATGAGTGGCGGTTTGGCGCAGACCAGCATCGTGCTGAGCACGCTGATGGGAGGGGTATCCGGGTCGGCCGTGGCCGACGCTGCCATGCAGTCCCGTGTGTTGGGTAAAAGCATGGTGAACGGTGGTTACTCCCCAGGGTTCACGGGGGCGGTGTTATCCATCGGCGGGCTGATTACGGCAACGATTCCGCCCAGTATCGGGCTGATTCTGTACGGCTACCTGGGAGAGGTTTCCATTGGCCGTTTGTTCATTGCCGGGCTGGTGCCGGGGTTCCTGTTGATGGTGGCGCTGATGGTGGCCACTTATGTGATGTCCAAGCGTCGGGGGTATCACGCCGTGAGGCAGCAGTTACCTACCGGGCGTGAGGTTTGGCAGGCGCTGCGCAGCAGTATTTGGGCGGTGCTCTTTCCCGTGTGGCTATTGGTGGGCATTCGTTACGGGCTTTTCACGCCTTCCGAAGCCGGTGCCTTTGCCGTTGCGTATGCCTTGCTGGTGGGGTGTGTCATTCATAAAGAGATGGGCATCAAGGAAATAGTCAATGCCATGAAAGCCAGCGTCAGAGATATCGGGATGATCATGCTGATCATCATGTTCTCCGGGATTATTGGCTATGTCGTCTCTTTCGAAAGGGTGCCGCAGACGATTGCAGAGCTGATGCTGGGGGTGTTCTCCAGCCAGATCGCCTTATTGCTTACCTTGGCCGTCTTGCTGGTCGTGTTGGGCATGCTGTTGGAAGCCACCGTTGTCGTCATGCTGCTGACCCCCATTCTCGTGCCCGTCATAAAAGCGGCGGGTGTCGATCCTGTGCATTTCGGTTTGTTGATGATGACACTGGTGACGTTTGGCGGCATGACGCCACCGGTGGGTATTTCCATGTATACCGTGTGCGGCATTTTGCGCTGCTCTTTCTACGACTATAGCCGTGAGTTGCTGCCTTTTGCGCTGGCAGTGCTCGTGGTGGTCTTGGGGATCATCTTTTTCCCAAGTGTCGTTCTGTTCTTGCCCAACTTGTTGCTGGGGTAACCGCGATGCGCGCCAGTAGGGGGTTCAAGAAGAGTACGACTGCCTTATTTGTGGAGATGACCGATGAACCTGTTTTTAAATGATGACTTTCTGCTCAATTCGGACATGGCACGCCGCCTGTATCACGGCCATGCCAGTGAGCAGCCCATTTTCGATTACCACTGCCACTTGCCAACCCGTGACATTGCGGAGGATTACCGTTTCGAGAATATGACGGATATCTGGCTGCGGGGGGACCACTATAAATGGAGGGCGATGCGCTGGAATGGGATCGATGAGCGTTTTTGTACTGGCGATGCCAGCGACCTGGAGAAATTTCGGGCCTGGGCCAGCACCGTTCCCTATACCTTGGGTAATCCGCTCTATCACTGGACGCATCTCGAATTACGTCGCCCGTTCGGGATCACCGATACGCTGCTCTCGGAAAAAACGGCGGACGCTATCTGGGCGCGTGGTAATGACCTGCTGAAACGACCTGAGTTCTCGGCCCGTGGCATACTTCGCCAGATGAACGTACGCATGGTGGGCACTACCGACGATCCGGCGGATGATCTGAAATACCATGCGCAGATTGCCAAGGCTGCGGATTTCAACGTCAAGGTGCTGCCCAGCTTTCGACCCGACAGGGCGTTCAAGCTTCAGGCCGATGACTATGTTCAGTACCTGCAGCGCCTGGGCGAAGCCGCTGATGTGGAGATTGTCGATGTCGCCTCGCTATGCCGCGCGCTGTCTCGGCGAATGGACTCGTTTGCCGACCTGGGTTGCCGGATTTCGGACCATGGGTTGGACCGCGTCGTATTTGCCGAAGCGGGTGATAGCGAGTTGGAGGGCATCTTCTCCCGACGCCTGTCGGGGCGTTTGCCGAATGAAGAGGAGCACGCGCAGTTTACCACGGCGCTGTTGCTGTTCCTGGGGCGAGAATACCATCGCCGTGACTGGGCGCAGCAGTACCACATCGGTGCATTGCGCAATAACAGCACGCGGGGTGTGCGGCAGTTAGGGCCGGACATGGGGTTTGACTCCATGGATGACCGGCCGGTTGCGGCTCCTCTTTCGCGGCTGCTCGATGCTCTGGATCGTGATGACCGCTTGCCCCGCACGGTGCTCTACTGCGTGAACCCGACGTTCAACGAAGTGCTGGCGACGGCCGCAGGTAATTTTCAGCGTGGCGGTGTGCCAGGGAAAGTGCAGTTTGGCTCTGGCTGGTGGTTCAACGACCAGTTGGATGGCATGGAGCGCCAGATGACCCAGTTAGCGCAGTTGGGGCTGCTGAGCCGCTTCATTGGCATGCTGACCGACTCCCGCAGCTTCCTTTCCTATACACGCCATGAATACTTCCGTCGCCTGCTATGTCGCATGCTCGGCCAGTGGGTCGTGGATGGGCAATTACCCGATGATGAAGTCCTGCTGGGCGACATGGTGCGCCGTATCAGCTTCGATAATGCCCGCGATTATTTCGGTATCGACGTATGACCACCAGGAAGCGTTCCGCTTGAGTCATCCCTTCGGGCGGTTTGTCATCACAGGAGTGTCCTTCCATGACTCATCCACATTGCATTGCCAGTGCTGGCGCGTCAGGCCATATCGGCATCGTTCACCTTGGCCTGGGGGCCTTCCACCGTGCTCATCAGGCCGTGTATCTGGAGCGCTACCGCCAGCGTAGTGGCGACACCCGTTGGGGCGTCTGCAGTGCCAACCTGCGTGCCAGTGTCGGGCTGGTGGATGGCTTGCACGCTGCCGGGTATCGCTACCATGTGGCGGAGTATTCCAGTCGCGAGACGTTGACGCTGCGCGACATCGGCGTGCTGGAAGAGGCGCTGTTCACCGGGTGCGATGCGGCAGGGCAGTGGGGGCGTGACCGGGAGGTGTTGTTGGCAAGAATGGCCGCTGCCGAGACACGGATCGTCACTTTGACGGTGTCCGAGAAAGGCTATTTTTTGCATCCTGCCAGTGGGGAGCTGCGTACCGAAGACCCCATGGTCGCCAGTGACATGGCAACCCCGGAACGACCCCGAACCGCCCCAGGGCTGTTGCTCGAAGCTTTGGCCCGCCGGTACAAGGCAGGGGTCGCTCCCTTCACGGTGCTCTCTTGCGACAACATGCCCGATAACGGCAAGCGCACGCGCCAGGCGGTGCTGCAGCTCGCCCAGTTGCGCGATGCCTCGTTGGCCCAATGGATTGCCAGTGAGGTGGCATTTCCCTGCAGCATGGTGGATCGCATCGTCCCCGCCATGACCGAACAGGATTTCGAGCGCCTCTCGGTGTTGGGTGTGAACGATCCTAATGCCGTGGTGTGTGAAGCGTTCAGCCAATGGGTCGTGGAAGATCACTTTCCCATGGGTCGCCCTGAATGGGAGGCCGAAGGCGTCGATATGGTTGCCGATGTGGCCCCCTTCGAAACCATGAAGTTACGCATGCTCAACGGTAGCCACTCCTTGCTGGCGTATCTGGGTGCGGTGGCAGGCATCGAAACCGTCTTCGATGGCGTGAACCATACGGGCCTACGCACGCTGCTTCGCCGCTACATGCTGGAGGAGGCCGCGCCAACCCTCGACATGCCCGACGGGATCGATTTAGACGCCTATGCCGATTCCCTGCTGGCACGCTTTGCCAATGACAGCTTGCGGCATCGCCTGCAGCAAATCGCCATGGATGGCAGTCAGAAACTGCCGCAGCGCTGGCTGTCGGGTACGCTGGCACGGCGTCGCCACGGAGGTGAGACGCCCTGCGTGGCACTGGGTATGGCTGCCTGGATTCGTTATACCGCAGGCCACGATCTGCATGGGCAGTCGTACCCGGTCGATGACCCGCTGGCCCAGCGTTTTGCGTCGCTGCATCAGGTTCATGAGGGTGATTGTGCTGGCCTCGTCACGGCATTTCTGAACATGCAGGACATCGTGCCCGGTGCACTGGCGGCGGATTCGGCGTTCGTGGCGTGCGTCTCAGCCGCCTATCGAGCGCTGACTCAAGGTGGGATGGTCGGTGCGCTGTCGGCCATGCTGGCAGACCGCTAACAAGGAGATCGAGAATGGAGCATACGTGGCGCTGGTTTGGGCCGCAGGATGCGGTGTCACTGCGGGAAATTCGTCAAGCGGGGGCGACGGGGGTCGTCACGGCGCTGCACGACCTACCCAACGGGCAGGTCTGGCCAATCGCGGCCATACGTGAGCGCAAGCAGTTGATCGAGACGTCCGGATTGTCCTGGTCGGTGGTCGAGAGCGTTCCGGTGCATGAGTCGATCAAAAAGGGCCTGCCAGAGCGGGATGCCTTGATTGCCAGTTACTGCCAGACCCTTCGTAATCTGTCGGACTGCGGTATCGACACCGTCTGCTACAACTTCATGCCGGTTCTGGACTGGACGCGCACCGACCTGGCCTACGAGTTGCCGGATGGCGCCTTGGCGCTGCGCTTCGATCAAGTCGCGTTTGCCGCGTTCGATCTTTACCTGCTGCGGCGCCCAGGTGCCGAACAGGAGTATGGTGACGACGAGAAAGCCCAGGCAACCCGCTATCTGGAAGCGCTGGATACGGCGGCTCGTGAGCGGTTGATCAATACCTTGATCGCGGGCCTGCCTGGCGCGGAAGAGCACTATACGTTGGCGCAGTTTCGCTCGGTATTGGCAGATTATGCGGAGATCGATGCCGCCCAGCTGCGCAAGCACCTGGGGTACTTCCTGAAAGCGGTGATTCCCGTGGCGGAGTCGCTCGGCATTCGCATGGCCATTCACCCGGATGATCCTCCGCGGCCGTTACTGGGCCTGCCCCGAGTGGTTTCCTGTGCCGACGACATCGAATGGATCCTCGATATCATTCCCAGTCAGGCCAATGGCATCACCTTCTGTACGGGCTCTTTAGGTGTCAGCAAACGAAATGATCTGGTGGCCATGGCGCGGCGGTTTGCGAGACATATCCATTTTGCCCACCTGCGAGCGACGCAATCGGAAGCGGGTGACGAGCGCTCCTTTCACGAAGCGTCTCACCTCAGCGGAAGTGTCGATATGGTGGGCGTGATTCATGCCTTGATAGAGGAAGAGCGGCGCAGGGAGAGGGAGGGCGGGGCGCGTTTACCGCTAAGGCCCGACCACGGCCACCATATTCTGGACGATCAGCAGCGCAAGACGGCGCCGGGTTATCCCTTGTACGGGCGCATGCGTGGCTTGGCCGAATTGCGCGGAGTGGAGCTGGCCGTGCGGCAGTTGACGGGCCGCTAGCTGTCATCGGGGCATTACGCATAAGCCCTACGGCGGGGGAAGTTCAGCAAGTGCCGTAGGGCTTTTTTAGGTATGGCTGCTAGCAAACCCTCAACGGGAAGCTGAAGCCACTTCAGCGCCGGTCAATGTCGGCTCGGGCATTTGCTCCATGCGTTTGCGTTCCTGGTCGAGAATCCGGAGTGCTTCGGCGGATGAAACCCGGGACGCCGGTGTCAGCAGAGTGACCACGGTGCCGACGGCCAGTGCCGCCAGTACGGCGGGAATACTGGGGTTCCCCCAGAAGGCGGTCCACTGGCCGTTGGCAATGATGGCCATGGAGGTGAGAGAGGCGCTGACCAGCGTCGCTATGGCCCCCTGCCAGTTGTAGCGCGGCCAGAAGCGCCCCAGCATGGCACATACAAACAGGCCGGACAGAATGGTCGAAATCATCCGTGTGATATACGTGATGACATTGTCGGAGGTGAGGGCAAATAGAAGTGCCAAGCCAATGGTGGCTACCAAGGCAATGCGCGAAAAGCGCACCACGTTGCGTGCCGACGGTGTACGTCCTGTCGCCAGTACGTAGAGATCACGAATCAGGGTTGAAACGCCGGCGATGGCATCCGAGCTTGCGCTCGACATGGTGGCCGATAGCCCCGCCACCAGCAACAGCAAGCCTAGCCCTAGGGGCATGATTTCTGTTGCCAGAAAGGGAAAGGCGTAGTTGCTGTTTTCCAGCCCAGGGTTCAGCGCGTGGGTGGCCATCCCGATAATGGCGGGGATGATGGAGAACCCCAGATAGAGGACGCCCGTAATCAGAAACGAGCGGCGTACCGAGCCAACCGACTCGCCGGAGTAGATACGCTGTCGAAAAGAGGGCGTTGCCAGCACACCAATGGCAATGACCGCCGCCAGCGACAGCGCTGGAAGCCCGCCAATCTGGCCGATGCCCAAAAAGCTGGCGGCACCTGCGTCCATGCTTGCGGTCAGGCCTGAAAAGCCCCCCACTTCCATGAGTGCCAGAACGGCCATCACGATAAACCCGGTGAACAGCACGACGGCCTGGATGGTGTCGGTCCAGATGACCGCAAAGTACCCACCAACCACGCAGTAAATACCGAAGCCTAACGCAACCAGGATGCGGGCGGTGGTGAGGTCGATACCTGCCATCCAGGAGAGATAAAGCCCGCCACCCAGAATGTGCGCGCCCAGCCAGCCGATACAAGCAATGTAGATAAGCAGCGCCACGATATTACGCACGAGGCGGTTGGCGCCCACGTAATAAGCCAGCTCCTCACTCATGGTCATGAAGCGCAGCTTGCGTACCGAGGCAAAGCAGACGGCAAGTAACAGTACCCCGACAGCACCGCCAATGCCGTACAGCGCGCCAGCCCAGCCATTGGCATAGCCAAAGCCGACTGCGCCCATGCTGGAGCCGGTACCGACCATGGTGGCCACGGTGGTGCCGACGGTGAGGAAGAGGGGAACGCTACGGCCACCCAGCAGGAAGTCATCACCACTGCCGCGTTTATGGCGTGATACCCACCATCCGAACGCGATCATGGCGATGATGTAGAGAACGAAGGTGACAAGGAATATTTGGCTGTTCATGGTAACCTCTTATCGTTGTTTATCCGGCCGTTGCCGCGGCCGAACATAGGCAATGCAGGAAATTGCCGCGGGCTTTTTTATGCTAATCACGCGGTAATTCGGCACCGCGCCCTTGCCGGGGCGCGGTGCCATCTAGTCTTCCGGGGTCATACGCGATCCGCTCTGAAACACTTCACGTCGACTTCTACCTTGCAGTCCACCACCAGGTCCTGAACGCTGCAGATACGCGCTGGCGGGTTGTCGCCAAACACTTCCTTGAAGACCTTGTTGAACGAGCTGAAATAGCGCGCGTCGGTCAGCACGGTAGTGACATGCACCACGTCTTCGACGCCGTATCCTGCTTCTTTCATGATGCTCAGGCAGTTGTCGAAGGCGAGACGGGTCTGTTCGATGATGCCGCCTTCGACCACTTCGCCATCGGTCATGGGCGTCTGACCAGACACGTATAGCCAGCCGCCTGCTTCGACCGCGCGGGCGAAGGGCAACTTTTGGCCGCCCGTGCCGACGCCGCCTTCGGTGCCGTATCGAGTAATGCTCATGGGGTTTGCTCCTGTTGGGTGGTTAACGGTGTGGAGGGAGAAATACGCTCGGTTCGTCGCAGCATCCGCCCTTCGCGCTGCCGACTGGCGTTGCCCTGGCGATAGGCGATCCTGCCATTGACCACCACCAGCTCGATGCCTTTGGCAGCGGCAATGGGGTGGTCGTAACTTGCCGTATCTTCAAGGGTGTTCAAGTCAAAAAGGGTCAGATCGGCGTAGGCGCCAACGCGCACTACACCTCGGTCCGTCAAGCCAAAGTTGGCTGCGGACAGGCTCGTCATTTTGCGTACGGCTTCTGCCAGCGACATCAAGTTCAGGTCGCGGCTGTAATGGGCCAGCACCCGCGGAAAGGCTCCCCATAGCCGGGGGTGCGGGTGGGGGTCATTGGGGAGTCCATCGGACCCTACCATGGAGAGCGGGTGCGCCAGCACCTGCTGCATGTCCGCCTCGTTCATGTTGTGGTACACCGCACCGGCAGGCTGAAGCCGTCTTGCGGCGTCCATGAGTGATACGCTCCACTCGGCGGCAATGTCTCTCAATGGCCGACGTGCCTGGTCTGGATGCGGCTGGGACCAGGTAATGGTGATGTCGATCTCATCGGTCACCTGGCCCAGGTCGAGGGTGGAGGAGCCTGCGGTATATGGGTAGCAATCGCAGTGGGCATGCTGATGCCGGGCAGCGGTTTCTAGTTTGCCCAGGGCTTTCGCAGCGCCCCCCCAGTTGCCTGCGCCTGCGCATTTCAGATGCGAAATGACCAGCGGAACCTTGCCTTCCCGCGCCGTATCGAAGGCTTCGTCCATTGCTGCCAGCAGGCCGGCAAATTCATCGCGTAGATGCGTGGTATAAACGCCGCCCGCTTCGCCTACCGCAGCTACCAGAGGCAGCATCTCGGCGGTAGGTGCATGAATGGCATTTCGGTAAGCAAGCCCGGAACTCAGCCCAAGTGCTCCTTCATCGAGTGCTTGTTGCAAGCGGGACGTCATCTGGGCGACTTCAGCCGAGCTGGCAGGGCGGTCGAAGCTGTCCATCACTTGGCTGCGTAGGCTGGTGTGACCTACCAGCGCGGCGACATTGATGCTGGGTCGTGCATCGTCGACGGCCTGGGCATACGCAGCGAACGTGGGATAGCGGAAGTCCCCGGTCTGCCCAAGCAGGTTCATCGGGTCGGGTACCTCTCCCGATAGCACGACGGGGCTCGCGCTGATGCCGCAATTGCCGACGACGACGGTCGTCACTCCCTAGGAGAGCTTGGGCAGCATCTCCGGCGTACGGATCACGTTGGTATCGTCGTGGGTATGCACATCGATGAACCCCGGCGCCAGATAGCACCCATGGGCGTCGATGAGCGCGTGGGCCTTGGCCTCAGGCATCTTGCCGATGGCGCAGATACGATCGCCTTGAATGGCGATATCGGCACGGAAGGGCGGTGCGCCAGAGCCATCCAGGATGTCGGCGTCACGAATCAACAGGTCGTACACCATTTTAATCTCCCAATGGCTGACGGTTGTCGCCGCCACGGTGGTCATCCAGGCTTAGCTTCAGGCGGCGCAGTTTGCTGCGTGAGCGTTCGCGATGACGCATGGCCAGCTCTAATGCCAGCACGTCGATGACGGCGAGCATGGCGTAACGTGAGGCTGAGGGGTGATAGATGAAATCGGTCTCCCGAGAGGTAACCGGCAGCACGATGTCAGAAATCTCGGCGAGCGGAGAATTCATGGCCGTGATGGCAATCACCGTGGCACCGTACTGGCGGGCAATTTGCGCCGACTCCACCATTTCGGGGGTATAGCCGGTCGCAGACAGCACTACCACGACGTCGTCTGGTTCAAGGGTGGCAGCCACCATGCGCGGCAACAGGGCCTGTGGGTAGGCGCAAATCGCATAGCCTAGACGTACCAGGCGAAACTGCAGCTCTTGCGACAGAATGCTGGACCCACCTCCGGCACCAAACACCAGTATCTGGCGGGCTGCATCCAGACGCTCCACGGCCCCTGTGACATCTGCCTGGGCAAGCAGGTCTCGGTTGAGGGCCAGGGTCTGGGTGGCAATGTCATAGACGACGCTGGAGCCGTCTTCTGGCGTCGCTTCCTGAATGAAGCGACGACCTGCGGCGAGAGCCCGAGTCAGGCGGGTTTTTAAATCCCGCACGTTCGAGCAACCGATTGCCCGTGCAAAACGGGTGACGCTGGCATCACTGACCCCTGCGCGCTGTGCAATATCGCTGATACTGGCTTCTGTAACGAATTCGATATCCGCAAAGATCAGCTCAGCGACTTTTTTTTCAGCGTCACGCAATGTGGCGAAGTCAGTCGTCATACGCGACAAAATATCTATTTCCTGGCTCACCTTGGGCTCCTGATGGTTGCCTTGTTTGAAAAGTATGTTAGTTTTTAACTTAAAGTCAATATGTGTGAAAATTTCTAACATTGACGATGAATGACACCTCTTCAGCAGGAGATGAAGCGATGAGCACGATGGCATTAGCAGTCGATAAAGGCGGTATCGAACTGAGTCCTAATCTTTTATCAGGTGTCAGCTTGCCCGCTGCCGTCGTTCATGAAAGTCCACTGACTCATAACCTGGCATGGATGCAGCGCTTTGCCGAAGCCCATGGGGCGCACCTGGCTCCCCATGGCAAGACCACCATGACACCTGCTCTTTTCCATCGGCAGATAGCCGCGGGTGCCTGGGGTATCACGCTGGCAACGGCTCCTCAGTGCCGAGCGGCCTTTGCGCATGGCATCAAGCGTCTGCTGATGGCAAACCAACTGGTGGGGCAGGCCAACATGGCGATCGTGGCAACGTTGCTGGAGGAGGGGGCCGAGTTTTTCTGTGTGGTCGACCACCCTGAAAACGTGCGCCAACTGGGGCAGTTCTTTGCATCGCGCGGCCTGACACTCTCGGTGCTGATCGAGTTGGGAGTGGAAGGTGGTCGCTGTGGTTGCCGTCACCAAGCGCAAATTATTGCGTTGGCCAACGCCATTGCCGATGAACCGGCCCTTGCGCTGGCGGGGTTGGAAGGGTACGAAGGCGTCGTGCACGGGGATGACCCTGAGAGCGGTATTCGCCGCTATGCCGAGTATCTGGTGCAGGTCGCTGTGGAACTGGAGCGCGCGGGTCTCTTTTCGGTCGCCAATCCTATCGTGACGGCCTCGGGGTCTGCCTGGTACGACCTCATTGCAGAGGCGTTCCACTCCGCCCCACTGCAGCAAGGTCGGTTTACCCCGGTTTTGCGCCCTGGATGCTATGTCGTGCACGATCATGGCTTGTACCACGAGGCGCAGGCAGCGGTCATGGCGCGACGTCCCGATTTAAAGCAAGGGCTTGAGCCAGCGTTGGAGGTGTTCGCTCAAGTGCAGTCTCTACCTGAGCCGGGGCTGGCCATCATTGCCCTTGGAAAACGCGATATTGGTCATGACCAACTACCGCTGGCCTTGCGCCGTTACCGGGAATCGGGAACACAAGGCCAACAGCTTTCCGTAGCGGGCTGGGAAGTCACCAAGATCATGGATCAGCACACCTTCGTGCGCTTGCCTGAAGAGGCCCAGGATGTTGCGGTGGGGGATATCGTTTCCTTTGGCGCCTCTCATCCGTGCCTGACGTTCGACAAGTGGCGCCAGCTTCTGCTCGTGGATGAGCAATTGACGGTCCGTGAAACGATGAACACCTGTTTCTGACTGCTCACTTCAAGCGAGCTTATGCAGTACCTCCGGCAGCTCGCTGGCATGATGAATGCCGATCGCGCCTGCGGGGGTGGCCTCTTCTTTCGGGAAGTGGTTCAGGTGGATGACGTGCATGCCTGCCGCCAGGCCGGCCTGCACGCCTACGGCGGCATCGTCGATGACCACACACTGTTGTGGGGCGTAGCCCATGGCGGCAGCGGCCTTCAAGTACAGCTGCGGATCGGGTTTCCAGACGTTCAGGGTATAGGCGCTGAACAGGTTGCCCGCAAAATGGTGCGTCAGCTGCGTGCACTCCAGGGCGCAGCGGATTTTGCGCTCGGGGCCGTTGGATACCACCGCCTTGGGGTGGTGGGCCAGTTGGGCCAACGCATCCGGCATGCCTTCTATGGCCAGTAGCTCGGCCTGCATGCGTGCTTCCATACGCGCGCGCATGGCGGCTTCGAGCTGTATCAATCGGGTTTCTTCCAGCGCTTGAAAGCGCTCCTCCAGGGTATGCACGATGGTGTGAAAACGTACTCCGCGAAACTCCGCCATGTATTGCCGGGCCGTAAAGGGCAGCCCGTATTCCGGCAGAACGTCGCCCATCACGTCAGCGAGCAGCGTCTCGCTGTCGACCAGCGTGCCGTCACAATCGAACAACAAGCAGTAGGCGGCATGTTCCGCCGATTGGCCAGTCGTGTTCATTTCCAGACTTCCTCGTTGACCAGGCTGATAGGGCGCTGGCCTTGCAGGGCCATGCGGATATTGTCCACCGCGCGTTGCGCCATGGCGTCTCGGGTTTCATGGGTGGCTGAGCCTATATGCGGCAGCGCGACCACGTTGGTCATCTGCAGCAAGGGAGAGTCATGGGCCAAAGGCTCTTGCGCAAACACGTCCAGCCCGGCTGCCTTGATCACGCCCTGTTGCAGCGCTTCGATCAGGGCGGGTTCGTCGACCACCTTGCCGCGGGCAATGTTGACCAGAATGGCCGAGGGCTTCATGCGGGCAAGTTCGGCAGCACCGATGAGGTGTTCCGTGTCGGCGGTCAAGGGGACCGTCAGACACACGAAATCGGACTCGGCCAGCAGTGCGTTCAGCTCACGCCGCTGGGCGCCCAGCGCCTGTTCGAGGTCTGGCTTGGGGGACGCATTGGAGTAGAGGATGCGCATTCCAAAGCCTAAGGCGCCGCGCTTGGCCACTGCCTGGCCGATGCGACCAAACCCCACCATGCCTAAGGTTTTGCCGTGCACGTCGCTGCCGAACAGCGCTGGGCCAAGGCTCTGTTGCCACTGATTCGCCTTGACCCAATTGGCCAGTTCCACCACTCGGCGTGCGGTGGCCATGATGAGCGCAAAGCCGGTATCTGCCGTCGTTTCTGTCAGCACATCCGGGGTGTTGCATACCAGGATGCCGCGCTGGGTCAGTTCATCGACGGGCAGATGGTCATAGCCCACGGAAATGGTGGCGATGACTTTGAGGGCAGGGGAGGCTTCCAGCAGCTCATCGGTGATGAGCAGGCTGGAGCCGATGATCCCTTGTGCCTCCCGCAGCGCTTCGCGCACGTTGGGCTGAGTCAGATCCAATGGGCTTTCCAGCTCAATGAGCTGGAAGTGCTCGTCCAGTTCGGCCAGTTGGGCAGGGCTGAGACGCCCTGAAACGATGATACGCGGTTTCATGTGCTCTCCAGTGATCATGATGGGGTGGGGGTGTCAGAGCTGCTCCAGCTGCATGAGCTGCTGGCGGGTCGGCAGGCCCTCCATGTCGCCAACCACTTGCACCGCCTGAGCACCGATCAGGTTGCCGCGCTGAAGTGCCTGTAAGGGGGGCAGCCTATCCAGCAGCGCACTGATCACACCGACGGCAAAGCCGTCACCGGCGCCGACCGTATCGACCACGTTGGCAACCGGCTGGCCGGGCACGCTAAAGCTTTCCAGCTGGCCGCCCAGCACTCCTCGATAATAACTGCCTTCTGGGCCCAGCTTGATGACGACCGCCTTGACGCCTCGTTCCAGGTAGAAGTCGGCGATGGCCTCGGGCGACGTTTGCCCGGTGAGCAGGCGGCCCTCGGACAAGCCCGGCAGCACCCAGTCGGCCAGGACGGCCAAGGCGTTGAGGGTATCGCGCATCAGGGCATCACTGGGCCAAAGCGTTGGGCGAAGGTTGGGGTCGAAAGAGACGCTGGAGCCCGCCGCGCGCGCTTGCTGCATCATATGGCGGCTCAACTGCGCGGCGCTTTCGGAAAGCGCAGGCGTGATGCCGGTGGCATGCAGGTGGGTGAGGGCGGCCATATCGACGCTTTCGGCGTCTTCGATGCACAGATGGCTGGCAGCACTGCCTCGCCTGAAGTAAGTGACCTTGGGGTCTGCCCCGCGCTCGGCACGCTCCTTGAACAGCAAGCCGGTGGGGTGGCTGGGGTCGGTATGAATATGGCGGCTGTCTACCCCTTCCGCCTCAAGTGCCTGGCGAATGAACTGCCCGAAGCTGTCGCTACCTACGCGGCTCATCCAGGCCACGTCAAAGCCCAGCCGGGCCAGGCCGATGGCGACGTTGTTGTCCGCCCCCGCCAGGCGCCGCTGAAAATGCTCCACGGTGGCCAGTTCGCCGGGAGTCTCTGCCACGAACATGGCCATGGCTTCGCCAAAGGTAAGAACGCTGGGGGAGGGTTTGGGGCGTGTCATCGGGGCCTCACGTGTTGTCTTGGGTTGTCGTGTTGGTTTGCAGGCCCTGGCGGTGAGTGCTGCCTCGGGCAATGAGAGTGGGCGCATGGCGGTACTGCACCGGTTGCTCTATCGCCCGAGGGCCAGTCAACCGTGTGATCTGGTTCAGCAGGCTGGTCACGGCGGCTTGGCCAATGGCGTTGGTGGGCTGGGCCAGCGTGGTGATGCCCGGAGGCACCAGGGCGCACCACTCCAGCTCGTCTATACCGATCAGGCCGACGGGCCCCAGAGAAATGGCCTGGTGCTGGAAATGGCGAACCATGGCCAGGGTGGCGTTGCCGTTGGCGCATAGTACGGCGCAAGGGGCCTGGCGATGGCGTTGAACGAAGGCGCGCAGCCGTGAGGCTGCCTGTGGGTCGTCGAGGGATGTCAGGGTTTCGCCCTGTATGCCCAGTGACGTCACGCGTTGTCGAAAGCGCTGCAGCCGCTCCTGGCGAGCGCTGGCCAACTGGGGAGGCTCGCTGACATACAGTACCGCGCGATACCCCCGCTGCATGAGGTGTTCCAGCGCCAGGTCGATGGCCAGTGCGTTATCGAGGCCGATGGTCTCGGCGTCCAGGTTGGCGACGTCGCGGTCGATGAGGGCCAGGGGGATGCCGTTGTGCGCCCAGGCTTTCAATGCGCGCTCTGGCTGCCCGGCCGCATTGACGATCAATCCCTCCACTCGGTAGGACGATAGCGAGGCCAGATGCCGCGTTTCCAGCTCGGGGTCGTTATCGGTATTGCACACGATCAGCGAGTAACCCTGTGCCCGTGCCGCTTGCTCTACTCCATGAACGATGGCCACGGAAAACGGGTTGCGTATGTCGGCGACCAGCATGCCCAGCAGTCTGGATCCGCTGCCTTTCAAGCCCCGTGCCATTTGGTTGGGGGAGTAGCCAAGGCTCTTGGCCGCTTGATCGATACGCGCCTGCAAGGCGGCAGACAGCCTGTCTCGCTCTGGGCCGAAGAAACGTGAAACGCTGGTTTTGGACGTACCTGCCAGCCGAGCGACTTCGATGAGCGTTGCGCGTGAGGAGAGCATGAGCACGACGACCTGATGCAAATGAGTGAATGGGAACGTTCCCATGATAAGGTTTCACCTTAATACCTTTATATCGCCAAGACAATATGCCCATATGGTCAAGGCACATGTGGGCAATGCCTGTGTGGCCAATGCCCGAGCAGCCTTTGCTACGCTGAAAGAAAACCGGGAGGGTGGCGATGCACGTGCACGAGTATCAACAGTACGACGCAACGGGGCTGGCAGCGCTGATTCGTGGCGGGCAGGTGAGCCGGGAAGAGGTGCTGGAGGCCGCGCTGGTGGCCATCGAGCAGGCTAACCCGGCGCTGCAGGCCGTGGTGCGCATGCGGGTCGAGCAGGCGCGTCGTGAAAGCCAGCAGGTAGAAAGTTCGGCCTGTTTTGCCGGTGTGCCCACCTTGAGCAAGGACTTGTTGATGGCGCTCAAAGGGGAGCCCTTGGCATTCGGCAGTGCTGCGTTACGCGACTGGCGGCCTGCCGAGGACTCGCTGTTCATCCAGCGCTCGCGCAGGGCGGGGCTGGTGGTGGTGGGCCAAACGGCCACGCCGGAGCTTGGCTTGATGGGCATCACCGAGCCCAAGGCATTTGCCCACCCTGAAAACCCGTGGTGCGCAGGCTATTCGCCCGGTGGTTCCAGCGGTGGGGCGGCGGCCGCGGTGGCCGGGGGCATGGTGCCCTTGGCGCTGGCAGGCGATGGCGGCGGTTCCATTCGTATCCCTGCCAGCTATTGCGGGCTGTTCGGGTTCAAGCCTTCCAGGGGCCGCGTGCCGCTGGCGCCAGCCCATGGTGAGGTGTGGCAGGGGGCGGTCGTGGAGCATGCGATCACGCGGAGCGTGCGTGACAGTGCGGCCCTGCTGGAAGAGGTCAACGGCATGGCGCCTTCGGGCCCTTACCCGGTGCTTGCGGAACGCGGCTATGTGGAGGCGCTGTCGAAACCCTGCCCACCCTTGCGGGTGGCGATCTCTCT
Source organism: Halomonas sp. NyZ770 (assembly GCF_020616575.1). Taxonomy (NCBI): domain Bacteria; kingdom Pseudomonadati; phylum Pseudomonadota; class Gammaproteobacteria; order Oceanospirillales; family Halomonadaceae; genus Halomonas; species Halomonas sp. NyZ770. The sequence goes on from NZ_CP085143.1 coordinate 1,424,943, forward strand.
GGGGGAGCCTTTTGGGCGCAGTTTGGGTACACGGTTGAATCCAGAGGTGAAAATGGCCATCGAGAAAACCGCCCAGCGGCTGGAGGAGATGGGGCACACGGTAGCGTGGTGCGACCCGCCGGTCGACGGTGAGGCGCTTGCCGACAGTTACCTGACGCTCTATCTGGGCCACCTGGCGGCAGACCTGCGCTGGATCAGTCAGCAAACCGGCGTGCCGCTCGGCCGCCTGCCTCTGGAGCCTTCTACCCGAGCCATTGGCCGCCTGGGCGCCAAACTCTCTGCCTGGGAGTACGAGACGGCCAAGCGCTACTGGCACGTGGCCGCCGAGCAGATGAGCCAGTTTCATCAGCGTAATGATGTGCTGGTGCTGCCCGTGGCCGCAGACACCGCGCCTCGGTTAGGGGAGCTGTACCCGTCGGCCCTGCGCGAACGGCTGATGGCGCTGCTGGCGGTGCCGGGCCTGCCCGCGCTGGCCCTGAAGGCGGGGCTGTTGAAGCGACTGGCCGTCGATGCCCTGAGCCGTACGCCCTTTACCCAGTTGGCCAACCTGACCGGCCAGCCTGCCATGTCGCTGCCGATGCACGTGGCGCAAAGCGGCTTGCCCGTGGGGGTGCAAGTGGTTGGGCGGCTGGGGGAAGACCGCCAGTTGCTGCAGTTGGCCGCCGCCCTGGAGCAGCAGGAAAACTGGCAGGCGAGGCTGCCTCGGCAAGCGTTTGCAGCTCAGGCAGGGTAAACTACGCCCCCGTCAATCGACGACCGTGATTCTATCTAGAGCTTGCTGCATGCACCCATCCTACGAACTGACCGAGGCGGGCGACCGTTATTTCGATGGTCTGGCGGAGAAATTTTCCCGCTCGCTGTATCAGGCCCCGCGTGGAGAGCTGCGCTTGGCCATGCTGGATTACCTGCTGCCTCAGATGCTGAACCTGAACGCCCAGCCGATACTGGATGTAGGCGGCGGCCTGGGACAGCTATCGGCCTGGCTGGCCGAGCGGGGGCATGCGGTGACCATGGCAGAGCCTTCCCAGGATATGTTGGCACACGCCCAGGCATGGCATGGCCAGCGGGTCAGCGAAGGTGCTTTCAATGCCGACGCGCTGCACTACGTTGCAGCACCGCTGCAAGCGTTGCCCGTTCAAGCCCCCGGGCCCTGGCCGCTGATCACTTGTCATGCGGTGCTGGAGTGGCTGGGCGACCCTGCCCAGGCGCTGGCTACCCTGGCCAGCCTGCTGGCTCCCGGTGGCCAGCTGAGCCTGATGGTGTTCAACCGCGATGCGCTGCGCTTCTCCAACGTGGTGAAGGGCAACTTGAACAAGGCGCTGGGCGACCAGTTGGCAGGCAAGGGGCGTCGCCAGCGCTTGACCCCCATTTCACCCATGACCCACGCGCAAGTTCTGGGCTGGGCCGACACCTGCGGCCTGGAGATGGTCGACGTGGCGGGCATTCGTATCTTTCAGGACTACCTGCGCCAGGCCCCTGCCAGCGCTGACGACCAGGCCGCGCTCATGGCGCTGGAACGCCAGTACTGCCGCCAGGAGCCCCATTGGCGGCTGGGCCGCTATCTACTTTACACCTTCACCAAACCCGAGGCCGATGCATGAGCGCTCAACTGCCCGCCAGCCAACTTCTCGAACGTTACCATGGCCCTGCGGCTCAACTGCTGCCAATCGCCCCGCCTGCCGACGGCTGGCTGGTGGAACGCTCTACCGCCATGATCAGTGGCGATGTGGCGCTGCGCCAGCAGTGGCAGGATGCTGGAAAGCTGGCCAGTAGCCCGCTGGCGCCCATGAATGCAGAGCCCGCTGGCCGCGTGGTGCTGTTCTGGCCCAAGGCGCATGCCTTGGGCACGTGGTGGCTGCGCTGGCTGTGCCAATGGCTCCCCGAGAACACGCCTTTCGAGATCGTGGGGGAGCACCAGGGCGGGATCAAGCGTGTGCCGAAGCTGCTGGCAGCGCTGGGCATGGGGTGTGACAAGCTGGACAACGCACGCCGCTGTTCACTGTTTGCCAGCCGCACTGTGGCGCTGCCCGAGCAGCCAGATGAGTGGCAGCGCTTCGAAGCGCTGGGCATGACGCTGGTGAGCCACCCTAGTGTGTTTGGCCATGGCAAGGTCGACGAAGGAACCTTGCTACTCCTCGACACCCTGGAAGCGCACCTGCCCAGGCGCCCGATGAGCGTGCTGGACATGGGCTGTGGTGACGGCATCATCAGCGCCTGGCTGGCCAGCCGTGGCCATACGGTGACAGCGGTGGACGTCAACGCTTTTGCCGTCGAGGCGTGTCGCCAGACCCTGGCGGCCAACCAGCTGACGGGCAGCGTGTGCGAAAGCGATGTCTACCGTGCGCTGGGCGATGCGCGCTTCGACCTGATCGTCAGCAATCCACCGTTTCACCAGGAGCGCGAGATCAGCTACGGACCGAGTGCGCGACTCATCGACGAAGCGCGTCAGCACCTGACCCCCAAAGGCCAACTGGTGCTGGTGGCCAACGCCTTCCTGCCTTATCCCGAGCGGCTGGAGCGTGCGTTTGGAAGCTTCGAGACGCTGGCCGACAATCGGCGTTTCCGGGTGTATCGCGGGCAGCTATGATAAACCTGTAGCAGTCTCACTCGTGTGGATCGATAGCGGAGGTGACCAGGATGGCAGGCAGCGAACGCAGTACGTCAAACGTGGCGAGTGTCTCGATCATTGGGGGTGCTTTCGTGCTGGGCGGTTTGCTGGCGCTTGGGCTGGTGTGGGGAGGCAGCTATTTGAAAGGCGCCGCCGAGGTCTGGCAGCAGTCGTCACGCAGCGTGACGGTGCGCGGTCTAGCGGAGCGGGAGGTGACTGCCGACCGTGTACTGTGGCCGCTCAACTATAGCGTCAGTGCCAATACCCTGGCCGAGCTGGAGCAGCAGCTTTCCCGTCATGAGCAGTTGATTCGGCGCTTTCTGAGCGAGCGTGGTTTCGATATGGCAGAGGTAAGCGTGACGCCGCCACGTATCACTGACCAGTTCAGCTTTGCCTATGGCAGTGACCGCCCGGACGATCGTTATCGTGCCGAAGCGACACTGCTGCTGCGCACCAATGACGTGGAGGGGGTCCGAGAGGCGGTGCCCCAGGCAACGGCGTTGGTTCGTCAGGGCGTGCTACTGTCGCCCACCTATGAGTACCGCACCGAGTTTCTGTTTACGGCGCTGGACGCCATCAAGCCCGAGATGATTGCCGAAGCCACCGCCGATGCGCGCAATGCAGCACAACAGTTTGCCGAAGATTCCGGCAGTGCCGTGGGGGGCATACGCCAAGCCACGCAGGGCTATTTTTCCATCGACGACCTGGATAGCTACACGCCGCACATCAAACGCATCCGCGTGGTCACCACCGTGGATTATGCCTTGGAATGACAGCCGTGGCTGGCTCAGGCGCTGGGTGAGGCACCGGCATAGCGAATGTCGGTAATGGTGTAGAACGCCTCGCCGTTGGGCGTGATCACCGTGATCTCGTCGTCCACTTCCTTGCCCAGCAGCGCCTTGGCCATGGGGGCATCGACACTGATCCAGTGCTTCCGGGTGTCGATTTCGTCATGGCCCACCAGGCGGATATGCAGGGCTTCCCCCGCGTCGTCTTCCAGGCTCACGAACGCGCCGAAAAACACCTTGTCGGTGTTGGCGGGCAGCCTGTCCACTACCTGTAGTTCGTCCAGCCGCTGGGTCAGATAGCGGATGCGGGCGATGACCCGGTTCAACTCTTTCTTGTTGTAGGTGTAGTCGGCGTTCTCACTGCGGTCCCCCAGCGCGGCGGCTTCCCCTACCTTGGCCGACAGCTCAGGGCGCTTGACGCGGGAAAGGTGGTCCAGAATGCCCCGCAGGCGGGCCGCGCCCTCGGCGGTAATCAGGTTGCTCTTGGGTGCCTGGCGCGGGTCTTTTGCCGGATCGCGCCAGCGCGTCATGTTGCGGCCTTTCATGGTGTCGTTACCTTCCCGGAAAAGTGCCTAGCTTACGCTACCAAGGTACGGGGCAACAAAGCGGTGATTCCCTGGCGAATCATTCAAACGTTCGTTACATTGTCAGTGTGGACGAGATATCGCCATGCTTTGGGCAGGTCTAATTCGATAGTGATAACTCAACAGTCATGACTCATTCTTCATGGCTCATTCCTCATACTTCATAACAACAAGCAGGAGTTTTTCATGCGTGCAATTCCATTTTCTAGACTCTTCATGGCGGCGGCGTTGGGCGGTGCCCTGGTACTGTCGCCGCTGAGCGCGTCGGCCTTCGAAAGCGAGCTGTTCTCCTTGAAGAACCGCTGGGAGCATACGGTGACCGAGATGCCCGCCAACCAGCGCGAGTCGACCCTGAGGGCATTGGCGGGCGAGGCGGAGCGACTGGCCCAGCAGAACCCCAACGAGGCCGAGGTGCTGGTATGGCAAGGCATCGTGCTGGCTTCCTATGCTCGAGAGCGGGGTGGGTTGGGGGCGCTGGGTACCGCCGGTGATGCGCGCACGGTGCTGGAACGCGCCGTAGAGATCGACCCCATGGGGGGCAATGGCTCTGCGTATGTGACCCTGGGGGCGCTGTATGATCGCGCCCCGGGGCGCCCGCTGGGGTTTGGCAATAGCGCCACCGCTGAGCGGATGTTCCAGCGGGCGCTGGAAATTCGCCCGGACGGTATCGATGTGAACTACTACTATGCCGCTTTCCTGAAAGAAGAGGGCAACACCCAGGCGGCGCGGGAGCATGCTCAGCGAGCCGTGAACGGCACGGCGCGGGAGAGTCGCCAGCGTTCCGACGAAGCCCTTCGCCGTGATGCCGAGGCGCTGCTGCGCGAGCTGTAATGGCCGTCAAATCACGCGGTTGATGATCCGATTGGCATTCCCGGTGGCCAGCATTGATAATGGTACGATCATGTTCACCGGGAGTGCCGCATGGGCCCCACACTCAATCGCGACGATGTGGAACTCATCACGCGTGACACCCTTTACAAGGGGTTTTTTCGCCTGGAAGCGCTAGAGCTGCGTCATCGACTTTTCGAGGGCGGCTGGAGCGCCACCATGCGCCGAGAAGTGCACAACCGCCACGATGCGGTGGGTGTGCTGTTGTATGACCCCGAGCGCGATGCGCTGATCCTCATTGAGCAGTTTCGCGCCGGCGCCATCGACGACCCTCACTCCCCCTGGAAGTTGGAACTGGTGGCTGGCCTCGTCGACAAGGACGAGACCCTGGAAAACGTGGCGCGCCGTGAGGCCCAGGAGGAAGCCGGTTGCCAGGTGGGCCAACTGACCCGATTGCATACCTACTACCCAAGCCCTGGCGCCTGCAACGAGCGGGTCACGCTATTTTGCGGGCTGGTCGATAGCCAGGGCGTGGGAGGCGTGCATGGTGTCGAGGACGAGAATGAAGACATCCGTGTTCATGTCGTCTCTTTTCCCGCCGCCTGGGAACTCCTGGAGCAGGGCCGACTCGACAACGCCATGTGTTTGATCGGCATGCACTGGTTGGCCGGGCAGCGGGCATCGCTGCGGGCGGCTTCCCAGCGCGCTGCCGTGTCAGCCGCCGAGGCCAACACCCGGTAAGGAGCCATCATGGCAAGAGCCGCCTACGTAACCGATTTGAAAACCCTGCAAGGGGAGTGCAGCGCCAACTATCTGCGCCTGGTGCGCCTGGTGGGTGACCTGCAGAGCGGCCAGCGGCGCGATATCGCCTTGCGCGGTGATAACCAGCACTTTGGCGACCTCAAGCTGGCCATTCTTCAGCAGGCCCCTTACACCACGCTGGTGGAGATCTCCCAGCGTGGCCCGCTGGATGCGGTCATTGAAGGGCCGCGCATGCGCGTGCACCTTTACCATGATGTGCGCATGGCGGAAGTCATCGACTTTCAGCGCGAGCGTCATTTCAGCGGACGCTATCGCTACCCCAATGCGCGCATGCATCAACCGGATGAAAAGCTGCAGTTGAACTGCTTTTTAGGAGAGTGGTTGGCCCATGGGCTGGCCCATGGTCATGTCGTCGATTTGCCGGAGCTACCCTGATGCGGTTGATACAGATTACCGATGCGCATCTGCACGCCGACAAGCAGGCACGCTCTCGGGCGGCCATTCCCTGGCAGCAGTTCGAAGCCGTGCTGGACGCCGTGGTGGCCGAACGCCCGGACGTGGTGGTGGTGAGTGGTGACGTCAGCCAGGATGAAACCAGCGCGTCTTACGTTCACGCCTGCGAGGCCTTGAACCGCCTGCCGTGCCCCTGGTTCTGGATACCGGGCAACCACGACCAGCCCGAGCTGATGGCCGCAGAACGCCCGATGCTGGATGAAGTCGACCTGGAACAGTGGCGCCTGTTGCTGCTGGATACCCATGTGCCGGGCAAGCCCCATGGCGAGCTGGGAGCGACCAAACTCACCGCCCTGGCCGAACGGCTGGAGCAGGACGAGCGGCCGGTGGCTATCGTCATGCACCACCCGCCGGTGGATGTCGGGGCGGCCTGGATGGATGCGATTGGCTTGCAGGACCGCGATGCGTTCTGGCAGCTGTTGAGCGCTTACCCCCAGGTCAAGATCATTCTGTTTGGGCATGCCCATCAGGCCTTTGCCCAGCATCAGCCGCTGGCGGGCTCGGCGATAGGCACTTATGGTTGCCCCGCCACGTCAGATCAGTTTCTGCCCGGAGCGGAAACCTTTGCGGTGGATGAAGCGTCGCGGCCGGGTTATCGCGTGGTGGAGTTGCACGGGGAGGAGTGGCAGACCTGGGTCGAGCGTATCGACCTCTGATGCTTTTCTGTTTAGTTGATAAAGATATAAAAAGATAGTTATTAATTCTTTTGGGTTATTATTGACCTGGCGTTACCCTACCCACAAATGCCCGCCTTGCGATTCATACGCGCCGGGCGGCACACCATGTTTGCACAGGCTTCCTTGAAAAGCCGTCTCGATAAAAGCAAGCACCGTTTTGTGAGGGAGTAGGTAATGAACCAGTTTTCTGCGCCGTCGGCGACGCAACAGGTGCCCATCGCACCGGATGCCGCTCGATTGACCCACCTGAAGCAGCTCGAAGCCGAGTCGATCCATATCATCCGGGAAGTGGCAGCCGAGTTCAGCAACCCGGTGATGATGTACTCCATCGGCAAGGACTCCTCGGTGATGCTGCATCTGGCGCGGAAGGCCTTCTACCCCGGCACGCCGCCGTTCCCGCTGATGCATATCGATACCACCTGGAAGTTCCGCGAAATGATCGCTTTCCGCAATCGCATGGCGGAAGAGGCGGGCATGGAGCTGATCGTGCACACCAACGAAGAGGGTCGCGCTGCCAACATCAACCCCTTCGACCACGGCAGTGCCAAGTACACCGATATCATGAAGACCCAGGCCCTCAAGCAGGCCCTGAGCAAGCACGGTTTCGATGCTGCCTTTGGCGGCGCGCGGCGCGACGAGGAAGCCTCCCGTGCCAAGGAGCGCGTCTACTCCTTCCGCGACAAGTACCACCGCTGGGACCCGAAAAATCAGCGTCCGGAGCTGTGGAGCGTCTATAACGCCAAGATCAACAAGGGCGAATCGATTCGCGTGTTCCCGCTTTCCAACTGGACCGAGCTGGATATCTGGCAGTACATCTATCTGGAGTCGATTCCCATCGTGCCGTTGTACTACTCCGCCAAGCGTCCGGTAGTGCAGCGCGACGGCATGCAGATCATGGTGGACGACGAGCGCCTGCCGCTGGCCGAGGGCGAAGTGCCGGAAGAGAAGTGGGTGCGTTTCAGAACCCTGGGCTGCTACCCGCTGACGGGGGCGGTGGAGTCCACCGCCGCCACGCTACCGGAGATCATTCAGGAGATGCTGCTGACCAAGACCAGCGAGCGCAGTGGCCGCGCCATCGATCACGATCAGGCCGGTTCCATGGAGAAGAAAAAGCGTGAGGGGTATTTCTAATGGCGCACCAATCAACGTTGATTGCCGATAACATCGAGCAATACCTGCACGAGCACGAAAACAAGGATCTGCTGCGTTTCATCACCTGCGGCAGCGTCGACGACGGCAAGTCCACGCTCATCGGACGGCTGCTCCACGACTCCAAGATGATCTTCGAAGATCAGCTCGCCGCGATCACCAAGGCTTCCAAGACCAGTGGCACCACCGGTGATACGGTGGACCTCGCCCTGTTGGTAGACGGCCTGCAATCGGAGCGCGAGCAGGGCATTACCATCGACGTGGCGTACCGCTTTTTCTCCACCGACAAGCGCAAGTTCATCATTGCCGATACGCCGGGGCACGAGCAGTACACGCGCAACATGGCCACGGGCGCTTCCACTGCCAGCCTGGCGATCATCCTGATCGACGCGCGCTACGGTGTGCAGACCCAAACCCGTCGGCACAGCTTCATTGCCGACCTGCTGGGCATTCAGCATCTGGTCATCGCGGTCAACAAGATGGACCTGGTGGGCTTCTCGGAGGCACGCTTCAACGAGATCGTGGCGGAGTACCGCGCTTTTGCGGCCAACTTGCAGGCCCCGGATATTCGCTTCGTGCCGATGTCGGCGCTCAATGGCGACAACGTGGTCAACGCCAGCGAGCACACGCCCTGGTACTTTGCGGCGGGCAGTGAAGGCTACGAAGGCAAGACCCTGATCGAGCTGCTGGAAAACGTCGAAGTCACCCGTGACCAGAACCTGAGCGACCTGCGCCTGCCGGTGCAGTACGTCAATCGCCCCAACCTGGACTTCCGAGGCTATTGCGGCACCCTGGCGGCCGGTGTGCTGCGCCCAGGCCAAGAGGTGAAGGCGCTGCCGTCGGGCAAGACCTCTCGCGTGGCGCGCATCGTCACTTTCGACGGGGATCTCGACGCTGCTTACCCCGGTCAGGCCATCACCGTGACTCTGGAAGACGAGATCGATATCTCCCGTGGCGATTGGCTGGTCAGCGCCGAAGCCCAGGTGCCGCTTTCCAACGTGTTCAACGCCGATGTGGTCTGGATGCACGAAGAGCCCCTGGAGCCGGGCAAGCTCTACGATATCAAGCTGGCCACTCGTGATCTGGCGGGCCAGATCAGCGCCATCGAGTATCAGGTGGACGTCAACACGCTGGAGAAACACCCGACCCAGCGCCTGGGGCTGAACGCCATTGCTCGCTGTGAAGTGGAACTGACGGCATCGATTCCGGTGGACGACTACCGTACCAGCCCCGGCACGGGCAGTTTCATCATCATCGACCGGCTGAGCAACGTGACCGTGGGCGCCGGTATGATTCGGCGGGTCGCGGATGCCCGTGAGCAGGCCGGCACCACCGACTGGGCCGCCTTCGAACGTGACCTGAACGCCCTGGTGCGCAAGCATTTTCCGCACTGGGGCGCGAAGGACATCCGTGACCTTCTGCGCTAACGGCTTGATGACGTTATCGAGATAACCGAGTAGACGCTTAGCCGTTGGCAACGCACACTGGACCTGCTGTTGGCGCGAGACGCTGCAGCAGGTTTTCTATATGGAGACAGCGGGTGGGTTGCCGCTGTTTTTAATGATAGATGAAGTCTTAATGATGGCTGAATCGAGACACCAAGGAGTGAAGGTCGATGTTAACCCTACTGGACGGTGGCCTGGGGCGTGAGTTGAAACGTTTGGGCGCGCCATTTCGTCAACCGGAGTGGTCGGCGCTGGCGCTGATGGAAGCCCCCGAGTGCGTGACCCAGGCGCACCAGGCGTTCATCCAGGCCGGGGCAGAAGTGATTACCACCAATGCCTATGCCGTGGTGCCCTTTCACATTGGCGAAGAGTGCTTCGAAGAGCGTGGCCTGGAGCTGGCCACTCTGGCAGGCAAGCTGGCCCGTGAGAGCACTGCCAATCAGCCACAGCCGGTGGTGGTGGCGGGTTCCTTGCCGCCGCTGTTTGGCTCTTATCAGCCGGAGTTGTTCGATGCACAGCGCGCCCCGGCGCTGCTGAAGACGCTGATCGAAGGGCAGGCGCCTTATGTGGATGTCTGGCTGGCCGAGACCTTGGGCGCTACCGAAGAAGCCGCTGCGGTGGCCCAGGCGCTGGACGACGACACGCGGCCAAGGTGGTTCTCTTTCACCTTGAAAGATGCCGATGAACACGGCGCTTTGCCCTGCGAGCTGCGCTCGGGCGAGTCCATTGCCACCGCCGTGAACGCCGTTCTGGCCGCCCAGGGCGAGGCGCTACTGTTCAACTGCAGTCAGGCCGAGGTGATGGAGGAAGCGCTACGCCAGGCGACGGCTGCCGTCGCAGAGCAGGGCGCTTCGCTGCGGTTGGGCGTTTACGCCAATAGCTTCGTTCCTCAGAGCAATCGCATGGCGGCCAACTCCGGGGTCAGCGACATGCGTGATGACCTGGGGCCAGAGGCGTATGCCGCGTTTGCCCAGCGCTGGCAGGCGGCGGGCGCCAGCCTGATTGGCGGCTGTTGCGGCATTGGCCCAGAGCATATTCAACAGCTGGCGCAGGCCCTGCGCCAGAGCGTTTAAACTTGCACGCAAGTGCATTGCAGATGAGCAATCGACATGGCGAATGACCAATGGCAGGCGGGTCGGCCTGCATCGGCAGGGCTTACACGACGTCAGTTCTTGCAGCATACGGCGGCGCTTTCGGTAAGCGCCAGTGCGGTCGGGGGGCTGGTGCTGCCCCGCTGGGCAAGCGCACAGGACGCCGCCGTGCCTCAGCGCGGTGGGCACTTGATTCTGGCCATCGACAACGCGTCCAGCAGTGATCGTCTAGACCCGGCCTACTATTTCGAGCAGTACATGTACCACATTGGTCGTCAGCTGTTTAATACCTTGACCGAGCTGAACGACGACGGCTCGCTGGCGCCGGGTTTGGCTGAATCCTGGGATACCCAGGATGCGGTGCAGTGGGTCTTTCAGTTGCGCCAAGGGGTGACGTTCCACAACGGCAAGACCCTGACGGCGGCGGATGTGGTCTACTCGCTGAACCATCACCGGGCCGAGGACTCTCCCTCGGCGGTCAAGGGGTACATGGAGCAGGTCGCGGAAGTGGCAGCCCACGGTGAGCGTGAGGTGCATATCACGCTGACGGGACCCAACATGGACCTGCCTTCGCTGCTGGGCGAGGTGAACTTTGCGATCACGCCCGAAGGCGCCAATTTCGATGACGGTATCGGCACCGGACCGTTCGTGCTGGAACGCTTCGAGCCGGGCGTGCGCACGCTGGTCAGGCGCAACGACAACTACTGGAAAAGCGATCGTGCCTTCGTGGATAGCGTGGAAACCCGCGCCTTCAACGACGCATCGGCCCGTGTGGCGGCCCTGATGAGCGGCTCGGTCCACTTCATCAACCGCGTCACGCCCAGTATCGTCAGTCGCCTGGAGAGCGCCTCGTCGGTGCAGATCAACCGTAACTCGGGCAGTTTCCAGGTCACCTTCCCGGGATTGGCCGATCGCGCGCCCTTCGATAACCTGGACGTGCGGCTGGCCATGAAGCACGCGCTGGACCGTGAACAGCTGCTCAAGATGCTGGTGCAGGGGTATGGGCAGGTGGGCAACGATTCGCCGCTGTTCCCCAGCAACGCTTACTTCACCACCGACCTGCCCAGTCATGCCTTCGACCCGGACAAGGCACTGCACCACTGGCGCAAGGCAGGGGTAGAGCGGCCCATTCGCTTGAGCGTGGCCGATGGGGCGACTTTCGAAGGGGCGGTGTCGGCGGCAGAGCTGTATCAGCAGTCGGCCCAGCGGGCGGGCATTCCGCTGGAGATCAACCGTGTACCGGCGGATGGTTACTGGTCGGAAGTGTGGCGTCAGCATGAGTTCTGTGCCTCGGGCTGGTCCAGCCGTCCCACGGCCGATGCCTACCTGTCGATGGTCAACCTCTCCAATGCGCCCTGGAACGAGTCGCGTTGGGCCAACGAGCAGCTGGATCAACTGATCATCGCCGCCCGTGGCGAACAGGACGAAGCCACCCGTCGCCAGATGTACCACGATATTCAGGTGCTGTATCAACAGGAAGGCAGCACCGTCGCGCCGCTGTACATGGATTCCATTTCCGCGACGAGTGCGAATGTGCGTGGGTATGTGGACGTGCCGGGAGAAGTAGCGACCCGCTCCGTCGAGAAGATGTGGCTGGTGGGCTAGCGCCCGTCAAATCTCGCCGTGTCGCCAGTGCGCCCCCACGTCAGTGGGGGCGCGCCTGTTTGGGTTATTCCGCGTTGGGGAAGAACAGCTGCTGGTCGTTGACCTTGAAGTCGGCAATCGCTTGCTGGCCTTCGTCGGACACCAGCCACTCGTGCCATTGGCCCGCCAGCTCATGTTTCAGGTGAGGGTGCTGCTCCTGTGACAGCAGCAGCGAACCGTATTGGTTGAACAGCGCTTCGTCGCCCTCGAACAGCAGGGTCAGGTCCTGCGGGTTTTCAAAGGCCACCCAGGTGGCGCGGTCGGTGAAGCTGTAGGCGTTCATGCCTGCGGCGGTATTCAGGGTCGGCCCCATGCCGCTGCCCAGTTCACGGTACCAATCTCCTTGCGGTGTGACGCCCGCATCTTCCCAAAGGCGCAGCTCGGCGCGGTGAGTGCCGCTGTCGTCACCCCGTGAGGCGAAGGGCGACTCGCTGTCGGCGATCCGCGCCAAAGCATCACTGACGCTGTCACTGTCGGCGATGTTGGCGGGGTCATCGCTGGGTCCCACGATCACGAAGTCGTTGTACATCACATCCAGCCGCTCGGTGGCGTAGCCATCGGCAACGAACTGCTCTTCGCCTGCGGTATCGTGAACCAGCAGGCTATCGGCATCGCCACGACGAGCGATTTCGAAGGCTTGACCGGTGCCGACGGCCACCACGCGCACATCGATCCCTGTCGCTTCCGTAAAGACCGGCAGAATGGCCCCAAACAGGCCCGAGTTCTCGGTAGAGGTGGTGGAAGCCAGGGTAATGTAGTCATCATTGGCCAGCAGCGAGGCGCTCCAGGCCAGTGCCGTGGTGCATAGGCTGGCGGTAACGAGGGTAGTGGTCTTGTTCACGGTCCTGCTCCTTTGGGTATTGTTCAAGCGTCGTGGTGGGGCTTGCTAGAGTAGGGCTTGCCAGAGTAGGGCTTACCAGACCAGCTCGCCCCGTATGAACGCCCTGGTTTGCGCTGTTGCCGGGGTGTCAAAAAAGTCTTCTGCCGAGGTGTGTTCGATCAACTGACCGCTGTACATGAACAGCACGTCGTCGGCCAGACGCCGGGCCTGGTGCAAATCGTGGGTGGTCATGACGATACGCGTGCCTGCCTGATGGAACTCATTGACCGCGTCTTCCACGGCCTTGATGGCCGCCGGGTCCAGGGCGGAGGTGGGTTCATCCAGAAACAGGACGGCAGGCTTGAGCAGCCAGGCCCGTGCCAGCGTGAGACGTTGCTGCTCGCCTCCGGAAAGCACCCGGGCGGGGCGTTTGGCCAGGCTGGTCAGGCCGAACTTTTCCAATGCCTGCAAGGCCAGCGCTTTGCGCTGGCGGCGAGGCACCCGATGCACGGCCAGGGCGTAGGTGAGGTTGTCCAGCGCCGAACGGCGCAGCAGCACCGGGCGCTGAAAGACCATGGCCTGCACCGGCGGCTTGCCTTCCCAGGTCACCTGGCCACCGCTGGGGCGCAGCAGCCCATGCGCCAAGCGCATGAGCAGGCTTTTGCCAGCCCCGTTGGGGCCCATTACCAGCGTCCGGCGGCAGCCGTGCAGCGCCAGCGTGGTCGGTGCCAGCAGCGTGTCGCCACGGTGGCAGAAGCTGACCTGCTGAAAATGCAGGCTGGGGACGGTGGAAGCCGCGGGGCTGAGAGGTACGTTCATCCTAACCGCCGTTTTGCCGTTTCACTGACCCAGTGGGCCAGTGCATTGATCAAGGTGACCAGACTGAGCAGAATGATGCCCAGCCCCAAGGCCATCGCCAGGTTACCCTTGCTGGTTTCCAGCACGATGCTGGTGGTCATGACCCTGGTCACGCCGTCGATATTGCCCCCCACGATCATCACTGCGCCCACCTCCGCACTGGCGCGGCCAAAGCCCGCCAGGATCACGGTCAGCAGGCCAAAGCGCGCATCCCATAGCAGCGTGGGCATCATGCGCAGTTGGCCGAGCCCGAGCGAACGCAGCTGTTCGGCGTACTCGCTGTGCAGGGCTTCCACCTGCTGGCGTGTCAGGGCAGCAATGATCGGAAAGACGAGAATCACCTGGGCAATGACCATGGCGGTGGGCGAGAACAGCAGCCCGAACTGACCCAATGGCCCCGCACGGGAAAGCAGAAGGTAGACGCACAGGCCCGCGACCACGGGAGGTAGTCCCATGAGGGCATTGAGCACCACGATCAGAGCGTTCCGCCCGGGGAACTGCCACAGTGCCAGCGCCGCCCCCAGGGGCAGTGCCAACAGGCTGGCCAGGGTGACGGCGATCAGCGACACCTGAAGCGATAGCGTCACGATGGCCACGAGCGCAGGGTCCATGCCCAGAATGAGCGCTATCGCGGTGCTGAATGGGTTATCCGACATGACGTTCCGTGGCCAGGGTTGCTGATAGGGGCAGGTTCATTGTGCTTGTAGGATGTCGTTGTAAGGTCATGATGTATTTGAAAAGTCACGATGCTGGTAGGAGCATCAGGCAGGAACATAGTGTACGTAAATTTCCCGGGATGCACGGTGCGCTGAAAAATATGCGCTACTATGCAGTCTCATGCAGGAATTGAAGGTGGGCGGGTGAGAGAGTCTCTGAAAGAGTATTCAAAAGAGTACCTTACGACGGCGGAAGTGGCGGAGTATCTGCGGCTCAAGGAGCGCAAGGTGTATGACCTGGTGCGCCAGGGGCAGATCCCTTGTAGCCGTGCGACCGGGAAACTGCTGTTTCCTCGTCAGCACATCGACATGTGGGTGTTGAGCCACCTGGAAGGCGACCAGGCCCAACGGTTGCCGCCCCCTCAGGTGCTGGCCGGAAGCCTCGATCCGCTGCTGGAGTGGGCGATTCGTGAGAGTGGCTGCGACCTGGCATCGCTGTGCCATGGGAGTGGCGACGGCATTCGGCGCTTGCTCGAAGGCAAGGCCATGGTGGCGGGTATCCACTTGCGGGACCCTGACAGCGGCCGCTACAACGAACCGACCTTGCTGGGGTTGGGTGGGGTCAAGGATCTGGTGGTGCTGCACTGGGCCAAGCGCCGTCAGGGTCTGATAGTAGCGCCGGGCAACCCGCTGGGCCTGAAGACGATCAAGGATCTTGCCCGCCCAGACGTGGTGTGTGCTCATCGCCAGCCCGATGCCGGGGCTGCGCATTTGCTGCGAGGCTTGTTGAAGCAAGCGTCCATCGCGTCTGACGCGCTGCGCTGGGCCGACCACATGGCGCTCAGCGAGGAGGATCTCGGCCTGGCCATTGCTCAGGGAGAGGCGGATGTCGGGGTGGGCATGGAGGCGGCGGCGCATCGCCAGCAGCTTCATTTCATTCCCTTGGTGGAGGAGTCGTTCGATCTGGTCCTGCATCGACGCAGCGCTTTCGAGCCCACCATGCAAGCGCTGATGGCCTTTGCCCGGCAGCCGCGCTTTCATCAGCGGGCCGAGGCGCTGAAAGGTTACGACATCAGCCAGCTGGGTCGCGTTTTATACAATGCTTGACGATGGTATAAGATGCGCCACACTGGTTAGGTGCTGTACACGACTACTCATCACGAAATGGAGAGCATGATGAATCAAGCACTGAACGGTAAACGCGTCGCTATTCTGGCAACGGATGGTTTCGAAGAGTCCGAGCTGAGCGTACCTCGCGCCGCGCTGCAAAAAGAAGGCGTCGATGTGCATGTGATCTCCCCGGAAGGCAAGGAGATCCGCGCTTGGGCAGAGACCGAGTGGGGCGATACCTACCGCGCCGACAAGTCGCTTGCACAAGCCAGCGAGGCGGACTATCACGCCCTGGTGCTTCCCGGTGGCCTGTTCAACCCGGACGAGCTGCGCATGAACGATGAGGCGCTGAGCTTCGTCAAAGCCTTCTTTCAGGCAGGCAAGCCGGTGGCGGCCATCTGTCACGCCCCGTGGATTCTGATCAATGCAGACGTGGTGGAAGGGCGCAAGATGACCTCGGTCGCCAGCGTCGCTCAGGATTTGCGCAATGCGGGCGTGAACTGGGTAGACGAGCCGGTGGTGGTCGACAGTGGGCTCGTGACCAGCCGCACCCCCAAGGACCTGGATGCCTTCAACGCCAAGCTGCTGGAAGAGCTGCAGGAAGGGCGTCACTCGGGTCAGCACGCTTAATGGCGTGGTATCACCAGTGGGCAAGCTTTGCCAAAAGGCTTGCCCATGTCGTTGCCAAACCCATGAAAAAGGATCGTGGCCGGGGTGGCATGATGGTGCACCCTTATCGTGGCTACGGCTCTCAACAGGAAATTTTCGTCATGGGCCGCGTGTTTCGACAGGCGGCGCTTGGGCGTGCCATCCCGCGGCGCGGCATATTGCGTGACACGGCCGACGTGGCCCGGCGCATCTTTCGCCGTGGCCTGGCCGATGCCCAGGTAGAGATCCGTGTGGGCGAAAATCAGCTGACGCTGACCACCGACCGCGACGGTTATTTCGACGCCCATTTGCCCATCACCTCGACGCTGCCAGTGGACGTTTCCTGGCACCGTGCCGATATCGTCGTACGTGCCAGCGGTCAGCCCACGGTGCGCACCAGCGTGGAAGTCTACGTGCCGCCCCCCGAGGCCGACCTGCTGGTGATCAGTGATATCGACGACACCGTGATGTTCACCGGTGTGGCCGAAAAGCTGAAGATGCTCTATCGACTGTTCGTGCGCAAACCCCATCGACGCACCGCGTTTCCCGGCGTGGCATCGCTGTACCAGGCGCTCTACCGTGGCCAGACCGAAAAGGCAGAGCGTCCCATTCTGTACGTGTCCCGTGGCCCCTGGGCCATCTATGAAATGCTCGAAGCCTTCTTTCAGCTCAACCGTATTCCGGTGGGGCCGATCCTGTTTCTGCGCGAATGGGGTATCTCCTGGCGCAAGCCCTGGCCGCGCCGGGCAGAAGCCCACAAGCGCGACCTGATCGACCGCATGCTGGCGCTCTATCAGGACATGCCCTGCATCCTGATCGGCGACAGCGGCCAGCACGACCCGGAAGTGTATACCGAGGTCGTCAAAGCCTACCCGGAGCGCATCAAGGCGATCTACATCCGACGGGTGGACAGTGACCCCAAACGCGAAGAAGCCATTCAACGCCTGCGTGAGCAGTTGGCGCACACCCAGTGCGAACTGGTGTTGGCCGCTGATAGCGTGCTGATGGCCGAACATGCCCACGGACAGGGCGATATATCTGCCCGCGGGCTGCAGGCCGTCAAGCGTGATGTCGCCGCACATCACAACGACCCCGACTGACGCTGCGCCCCCGCGCGTATCATGGTAAAACTAATGGCCCGCTTGCGGGTCATTTTACGTAGGCACTGGCCGTCGCGAGCAGCTTGCTTTGCCGCCGTCAGTGCCCCACGGCTTGTCGAAGCCTCTCTGAATTACCTGTGAACGCAGCGGTGGAGTTATGTGGATTCTGGTCATTGCCGTCATGCTGGCAATCTTCGTACTGCCCAACGTCTGGGCGAAATGGGTGCTGAAGCGTCACACCCGTGGCCGTGACGACTACCCGGGCACCGGGGCCGAACTGGCCGAGCACCTGTTGCGCCGCCTGGGCGTAGAAGGGGTCAAGGTAGAGCGTACCGAGCATGGCGACCACTACGACCCGGAAGCCCGCTGTGTGCGCTTGACGCCAGACCACTACGACGGTCGCTCGCTCACTGCCGTCACCGTGGCGGCTCACGAAGTGGGCCATGCTCTGCAGCACCATGAAGGCTATGCGCCGCTGCTGGCCCGCAGCCGCCTGGTGCAGCTGGCGCAAAGAGCGGAAAAGCTGGGGGCGGTGCTGATGATGCTCGCGCCTTTCCTGTTCCTGCTGACCCGCTTGCCCGGCGGCCTGGCAGCGGTGGTGGCGATGGCCGTGATCAGTTTTGGCACTGCGGCACTGGTGCATCTGGTCACGCTACCGGTCGAGTTCGATGCCAGCTTCAATCGGGCCCTGCCGCTGCTGAAAGACTACGTGCCCCCCTACGACATGCCCGGTGCCCGCCACGTACTGACCGCTTGCGCCTTCACCTACGTGGCCGCCTCCTTGGCCAGCGTCATGAACCTGGGGCGCTGGCTGGTGATTTTGCGGCGCTGAGCCTGGCTTACGCCGGCTTGTTCGCCAGAATCACTGCGCGGCGGGGGGCGGGGTAGCCCTCTATGGTGCGGGTGCGGTCGTAGGGATCCAAAAAGTCGGCCAGTGACTGATAGGTCATCCACTCGGTGGAGCGCTGCTCGTCCAGCGTGGTGGCGGCTTCATCCACTACGCGCACGTTGGTGAAGCCGCAGCGCTCCAGCCAGTGGCACAGGGCGCGGGATGAGGGCAGGAAGTAGACGTTGGGCATGGCGGCGTAGCGCTCGCCGGGCACGAACACGGTCTGCTCGTCGCCTTCCACTACCAGGGTTTCCAGCACCAGCTCGCCGCCGGGGGCCAGCGCGCCCTTGAGCTGTTGCAGGTGCTCCAGGGGCGAAGGGCGATGGTAGAGCACCCCCATGGAGAACACCGTATCGAAGAAGCCCAGGTTTTCCGGTACATCCTCGATACCCACGGGCAGGAAGTGCGTGCGGCCTTCATCGGCGTCACCCACGAAGTGGCGCACGGCCTGAAACTGCCAGTAGAAGCGCGGGGAAGGGTCGATCACCAGCACGAAGGCGGCGCCTGCGCCTGCCATGCGCCAGGCGTGGTAGCCGCTGCCGCCGCCGACATCCAGCACTTTGCGATACTTGAGCGGGGCAAGATGCGGCGCGACGCGCTGCCATTTCCAGTCGGAGCGCCACTCGGTGTCGATATGAATATCTCCCAGGCAAAACGGCCCCTTGCGCCAGGGGGCCAGCTTGCGCAGCAGGTTGAAACACTGGCGCTGCTGGCTCTCGGTAAGTGCCAGCTCTACCGTCAGCGTGTCGCTGTTGAGGTCGACGTGGCGCTCTTCGGGCAGCGGGGGCAGCTTGGCCACGGCCTTTTCCCAGGCGGAAAGGTCGCCGTGGCGCTGGCGGTCCAGCCCGCTGGCCAGCTGCTCGGGAAGTTTGGCCAGCCACGGCGTCAGTGAAGCGTCCTGCGTGGCCTGATCCAGAAACGCTTGATACAGCACGCGATGATCGTCGGGAAGCAGCGCCACGTCAGCCCTCCTTGAACGCGATCAGCGAGGTGAAGTTCAGGTACTGAAACCAGGTCATCGAGCGCGGAAAGCCCGCCTGCGACAACCGCTCGTGCAAGGCATCCAGAGTGTCGGGAATCAGCACGTTCTCTAGCGCCGTGCGTTTCTGGCTGATTTCCATATCGCTGTAGCCGTTGGCACGCTTGAAGTCGTGGTAGCGCTCTACTCGCCAGGCATTGTCGCGCTCGTCGGCGTCGATGGTCTTTTCCGAGAGAATCAGCACGCCGCCGGGCTCCAGGGCAGCGTACAGCCGCTTGAGCAGGGCATCTCGGTCGGCGGGAGGCAGAAACTGCAGCGTGAAGTTGAGAATGATCATCCCCGAGGGCGCGTACGCGTAGGTGCGGATGTCGGCTTCTTCCACCTGCATGGCGTGGTCGGGGCTCTCGTCGAAAAAGGTCTGGCGAGCACGCTCGACCATGGCAGGCGAGAGGTCGATGCCGGTATAGCGGAAAGCGTCGGCGGGCATGGCCCCGGCCAGCGCCAGGCCCGAGGCCCCCAGCGAGCAGCCCAGGTCGTAGACATGGGCGCCGTGGCGCAAATGGCGCTGGGCGATCAGGCTCAGCATGCCCAGGATCTGGCCATAGCCGGGCACCGAGCGGCGGATCATGTCGGGAAAGCAGGCGACGACCTGTTCATCGAAAGAGAACCTTGCCACCTTATCCAGGGGTGTTGAAAAGATAGCGTCGCGGTAAGATGCATCACTCATGGGCAAGCCAGGCTGGTTAATGAGGCTCGCTAGTTTACGCGCCCTTGTTAATCCAGAACAGGCCCGTCGATCACAGATTCCTGCCTCACGGAACGACGCCACAGGAGAGGGCACATGGCT
This sequence comes from Halomonas sp. NyZ770, assembly GCF_020616575.1. NCBI lineage: Bacteria > Pseudomonadati > Pseudomonadota > Gammaproteobacteria > Oceanospirillales > Halomonadaceae > Halomonas > Halomonas sp. NyZ770. The sequence continues at coordinate 1,444,939 of NZ_CP085143.1, forward strand.
TCAGCAAAGGCAACTCCCGATACGCTACCCGCTTGGCAAACGCTTACCCAGCATGCCCAGGCGATTCGTCACATCCATCTGAAGAACCTGTTTGGTGACGACCCCGAGCGCTGGTCACACTTCACCCGTCACGTGGCGGGGCTGACGCTGGACCTCTCCAAACAGCGCTGGGATGACGACACCCTGGAGCATTTGCTGGGCCTGGCGGAAGAGGCGGGCGTGCCGGGGGCCATCGAAGCGCTGTTGAGCGGTAAGCGGGTCAACGTCAGCGAAAACCGCCCGGCGCTGCACACCGCCTTGCGCTTGCCCGCCGATGCCCAGCTGGAGGTGGAGGGTGAAGACATCGTCGGGGCCGTGCACGACAGCCTGGCGCAGATGGAGTGCCTGGTGCAGCGCCTGCACGCGGGCCAGTGGCGCGGTGCCACCGGCAAGCCGATTCGTCACGTGGTGAACCTGGGGGTAGGCGGTTCGGATTTGGGCCCGCTGATGGTGACCCATGCGCTGGCCGATTATCGCCCCAGCGACATTCACCCCGTCGAGGTGCACTTTGCCTCGACCATGGATGGCTCGCAGCTGGCCGACTACCTGACGCGTTTCAACCCGGAGACGACGCTGTTCGTGCTCTCTTCGAAGTCGTTCACCACCATCGATACGCTGTCCAACGCCAATACCGCCCGTGACTGGCTGCTGGGGCGGCTGTCCCGACATGCAGAAGCTGGCGAAGCCCCTCAGGCGCACACCATCAGTGCCGAACTGGTCGTGCGTCAGCACTTCATTGGCGTCTCGGCAAGCCCGGAAAAAATGAGCGAGTGGGGCATCACCCCGGACCACCAGCTGATGTTCTGGGAGTGGGTGGGGGGGCGCTATTCGCTCTGGGGCACCATCGGCCTGCCGATTGCCCTGGTGATCGGCATGGAGAACTTTCGTGCGCTGCTGTCGGGCGCGCACGCCATGGATACCCACTTCAAGACGGCGCCCATGGCCGACAACCTGCCCGTGCTGCTGGGCCTGGCGGGTATCTGGAACGTGAACTTCCTGGACATTCGTGCCCATTCGATTCTGCCCTATGACGGGCGTCTGGAATATTTTGCCGCCTATCTGGAACAGCTGGAAATGGAGTCCAACGGTAAATCCGTGACCCGCCAGGGCCAGGCGGTGAGTTACTCTACCTGCCCGGTGCTTTGGGGGCAGTTGGGTCCCAATGCTCAGCATGCGTTCTATCAGCTGCTGCACCAGGGCACCCAGCCGGTGGTCTGCGACTTCATTGCCCCGCTCAAGCGCTACGACGAGGTCGAAGACCCGGACACTCGCCGCCACCTGAAGGCCCAGCATCGGCTGGCGCTGGCCAACTGCTTCGCCCAGTCGCGGGTGCTGATGCTGGGGGATGATGCGCTGGAGGAGGACGGCCCGCGCCCCGAACACAAGCGCTATCGCGGTAATCAGCCCTCGACCACGGTGCTGCTGGACAAGCTCACGCCCGCCACCCTGGGGGCGTTGATTGCGCTCTACGAGCACAAGGTGTTCGTGCAGGCGGTGATCTGGGACATCAATCCTTTCGACCAGTGGGGCGTCGAGCTGGGCAAGCAGATTGCTACCGACACCCAGGCCATCATCGAAGGCGACGGCGAGCTGGCGCGTTTGGACGCGTCCAGCCGTGGGCTGATCGAAGCGTTCTGGGCGGCGGAGCAGACGCCGCGCGGCTAAGAGATGCGTGGCGCCCGTTTTTCATGGCTGGATATACAGCTTTTTGCTTTTCCGCTATCCTGTGCCCTTTTGTCGGCGGCGCACGCCGTCGACAGTACGTATTTTTAGGAACTGACGTTACATGACCCAGTTTGATGCTTCTCAGTACGGCGCGAGTTCCATCGAGGTTCTCTCCGGGCTTGAGCCGGTGCGCAAGCGCCCTGGAATGTATACCGATACCTCGCGGCCCAATCACCTGGCGCAGGAGGTCATCGACAACAGTGTCGATGAAGCGCTGGCTGGGCATGCCACGGCCATCAGCGTCGTGCTGCACGGCGATGGCGCCATCGAAGTGCAGGACAACGGGCGCGGCATGCCCATCGACCTGCATCCCGAGCACGGCGTCTCGGGGGTCGAGCTGATTCTGACCAAGCTCCACGCGGGGGGTAAATTCTCCTCGTCGAGCTACCGCTTCTCCGGCGGCTTGCACGGCGTGGGCGTATCGGTGGTCAATGCGCTGTCGCGGCGGCTGGAGGTCGAGGTCACCCGTGACGGCGCGCGCCATGCCATTGCCTTCGAACACGGCGAAAAGGTCGAAGAGCTCAAGGAGATCGGCAAGGCCGCCAAGCGTGCCACCGGAACATTGGTGCGCTTCTGGCCGGACGAAAGCTACTTCGACAGCCCCAAACTTGCGCTCTCACGATTGAAGCACCTGCTGCGGGCCAAGGCGGTGCTGTGTCCGGGGCTGGCGGTCACGCTGGTGGAGCCGGACGGCACCAAAACCGAGTGGGCGTACGCCGATGGCCTGCGCGACTACCTGGCCGAAGCCACCGATGGCTACGAGGTGCTCCCCAAGGAGCCTTTCGTTGGCCACTTCAATGATGACGAGCATGGCGTGGACTGGGCGATTCAGTGGCTGCCGGAAGGTGGCGAAGCGCTGCTGGAGAGCTACGTCAACCTGATCCCCACGCCCCAGGGCGGCACCCATGTGAACGGTTTCCGGGCGGGGTTGCTGGATGCCCTGAGGGAGTTCTGCGAATTCCGCAATCTGCTGCCCAGGGGTATCAAGCTCACCGCCGAAGACCTGTGGGAGCGCGCGTCCTTCGTGCTGTCGGTCAAGATGCTCGACCCTCAGTTTGCCGGGCAGACCAAGGAGCGGCTGTCGTCGCGTACCATCGCCGGATTCGTGTCCGGCGTGGTGAAAGACGCGTTCTCGCTGTGGCTGAACCACCACGTGGAGCAGGCCGAGCAGTTGGCCGAGCTGGTGATCAGCGCTGCCCAGCAGCGTCAGCGGAAATCGAAGAAAGTGGCGCGCAAGAAGGTCACCTCGGGCCCCGCGCTGCCGGGCAAGCTGGCCGACTGTTCGGGCCAGGACCCGGCCCAGAGCGAGCTGTTTCTGGTGGAAGGGGACTCGGCCGGGGGCAGCGCCAAGCAGGCGCGCAACCGCGAAACCCAGGCCATCCTGCCGCTGCGCGGCAAGATTCTGAACACCTGGGAGGTCGAGACCCACGATATCTACGGCTCCCAGGAAGTCCACGACATCGCGGTGGCCATTGGCGCCGACCCCGGCAGTGCCGACCTGGAAAAGCTGCGCTACCACAAGATCTGCATCCTGGCCGATGCCGATTCGGATGGCCTGCACATCGCCACGCTGCTGTGTGCCTTGTTCGTGAGGCACTTCCCCGCCCTGGTGGATGCAGGCCATGTGTTCGTGGCCATGCCGCCGCTCTACCGGATCGACCTGGGCAAGGAAGTACACTACGCCCTGGACGAGAGCGAAAAGGCCGCCATCCTCAAGCAATTGGCCAGCAAGCGCGGCACCCCCAACGTGCAGCGCTTCAAGGGGCTGGGCGAAATGAGCCCGCTACAGCTGCGTGAAACCACCATGGCCGTGGAGACCCGCCGGCTGGTGCAGCTCACGCTGAGCGAGGGGGACGGCACGCTGGAGATGATGGACATGCTGCTGGCGAAAAAACGTGCCAGCGACCGCAAGAAGTGGCTGGAAGATTACGGCAACCTCGCAGACATTGAGGTATAACCTCCGATGACCATGGATATTCAGGTAGCGGAGGGCGACGTCGAGCGTCTGTCCCTGCGCGACTACACCGAAAAAGCGTACCTCGACTACTCGATGTACGTCATTCTCGACCGCGCGTTGCCCAACATCGGTGACGGCATGAAGCCCGTGCAGCGGCGCATCATTTATGCCATGCGTGAACTGGCGCTGCACGCCAACGCCAAGTACAAGAAGTCGGCGCGTACCGTGGGCGACGTGCTGGGCAAGTTCCACCCCCACGGCGACAGCGCCTGCTACGAAGCCATGGTGCTGATGGCCCAGCCGTTCAGCTACCGCTACCCGCTGGTGGATGGCCAGGGCAACTGGGGTAGCCCGGACGACCCCAAATCCTTCGCGGCAATGCGCTACACCGAGGCCAAGCTCTCCAAATTCGCCGACGTGCTGCTCAGCGAACTGGGCCAGGGCACCGTGGAGTGGGCGCCCAATTTCGATGGCACCATGCAGGAGCCGGTGGTACTGCCGGCTCGTCTGCCCCATGTGCTGCTCAATGGCGGCACCGGCATTGCCGTGGGCATGGCCACGGACATTCCGCCGCACAACGTATCGGAAGTGGTCGATGCCACCTGCCATCTGCTGCGCAACCCCAAGGCCACCACGGCCGAGCTGATGGCGTTCGTGCCCGCACCGGACTTCCCCACCGATGCCGAGATCATCACCCCCAAAGCGGACCTGCAAAAGCTCTATGAAAGCGGCCGTGGCTCGGTGAAGCTGCGCGCTCGCTACGTGCGAGAAGAGGCCAACGTGGTGATCACCGCGCTGCCTTACCAGGTCAGCGGTGCCAAGGTGCTGGAGCAGATCGCCGCGCAGATGCAGGCGAAGAAGCTGCCCATGGTGGCCGACCTGCGTGACGAGTCGACCCATGAAGAGCCCACCCGCCTGGTGATCGAGCCGCGCTCCAGCCGAGTGGACGTGGAGTCGCTGATGGCCCACCTGTTCGCCACCACGGACCTCGAAAAGAACGTGCGGGTGAACATGAACGTGATTGGCCTGGACGGTCGGCCACGGGTCATGCCGCTGAATGACATGCTGGGCGAGTGGCTGCGCTTTCGTCGTGCCACGGTGCGCCGTCGCCTGGAGCATCGGCTGGGCAAGGTGGAAGATCGCCTGCACATTCTGGAAGGCCTGCTGACGGCTTACCTGAACATCGATGAAGTGATTCGTATCATCCGCGAGGAGGACGAGCCCAAACCTGCCCTGATGAGCGCTTTTGGCCTCTCCGAGCGGCAGGCCGAGGCGATTCTGGAGCTGCGCCTGCGCCACCTGGCCAAGCTGGAGGAGATGAAGATTCGCGGCGAGCAGGACGAGCTGGAGAAAGAGCGCAAGACCCTGCAAGGCCTGCTAGGCAGCGACGCCAAGCTCACTACGCTGATCGAAAAAGAGATTCGCGCGGCGGGCAAGGAGCACGGCGATGCGCGCCGTTCGCCGCTGGTCGAGCGCAGCGAAGCGAAAGCGCTCTCGGAAGTGGAGCTGCTGGGAGCCGACCCGATTACCGTGGTGCTGTCCGACAAGGGCTGGATCCGTGCGGCCAAGGGCCATGACATCGACCCTGAAGGGCTATCGTACAAGGCGGGCGACAGCTTCCGCCTGGCTGCCCGGGGCAAGACCAATCAGCCGCTGGTGCTGCTGGACGATACTGGCCGTGCCTACACGCTGCCAGCGCACAACCTGCCCAGCGCCCGAGGGCAGGGCGAGCCGGTCACCGGCCGCGCCAATGTCTCGGCGGGCGCCCAGATGGCGGGCTTGATGCTGGCGCCGCCCACGCGACGCTTTTTGCTGGCCAGCGATGGTGGCTATGGCTTCGTCGCGCCCTTGGAGGCGCTGACCGGCAAGAACAAGGCGGGCAAGGCGGTACTCAGCGTGCCAAAGGGCTGCAGCGTCATGGCGCCCGTGGAGGTGCCGGAAGGCGAATCGCTGTGGGTGGCGTCGGTTTCCAATGAAGGGCGGCTGCTGCTCTTCCCGCTGGACCAGTTGCCCGAGATGGCCAAGGGCAAGGGCAACAAGATGCTCGATATCCCCGGCCCCCGGGCGGCGCGGCGCGAAGAGTTCCTGCGTGATATCGCCATTGTGCCGGAAGGCGGAGAGCTGATCATTCATGTGGGCAAGCGCAAGCTGACGCTCAAGGCCGATGACCTTGCTTATTACCGGGGTGAACGTGGGCGTCGGGGCAGCAAGTTGCCGCGCGGTTTCCAAAAAGTTGAACGACTAGAAGCAGGGGAGTGACCGATGGCACGCGGTGATGAAGCAGTAGCCGATGTGGTGATGAGTGTACTGGCACCACGCTGGACACCCGACATGGAGCCGCCCCTGGCGGCACTGCTGGCGCAGTTCGGCCTGCAGGAGCAGCAGCGCACGCCGTTGGCCCAGGTGGCAGAAGGCGCGCCGCTGGATTGCCTGGAGCTGCATCTGGCTGGCGCTCCCGCCGAGTGGCGGGAGCTGCGTCAGGCGGCGCTGGCGCTGGGGGAAACGCTGGGGGCCGACGTGGTGGTGCAACCCGACCGGCGCCACCTGGGGGCTCCCAGGCTAGTCTGTTTCGATATGGACTCCACCCTGATCAAGGCCGAGGTGATCGATGAGCTGGCGCGCCGCCACGGGGTAGGCGACGAAGTGGCTGAAGTCACCGAGCGGGCGATGCGCGGCGAGCTGGACTTTCAGGCCAGCTTCCGGGAGCGGATGAGCAAGCTGGCGGGGCTGGATGAGTCGGTGTTGGCCAGCATTGCGGCCGAGCTGCCGCTGATGGACGGTGTCGAGCGGCTGATGGCCAATCTTCGCCATCAGGGGATCCGCACTGCCATCCTTTCTGGTGGCTTTACCTATTTTGCCCGTGGCCTGCAGGCACGGCTTGGCTTCGATGAGATCCACGCCAATGAGCTGGTGATTCAGCAGGGCAAGGTCACAGGCGAAGTCCAGGAGCCCATCGTCGATGCCGAGCGCAAGGCGCTGCTGCTGGAGCAGATTGCCCAGCGTGAAGGTATCGACCTGGCGCAGACGGTGGCGGTAGGTGACGGGGCCAACGACCTGAAGATGTTGGCCAAGGCGGGAGTGGGCGTAGCGTTTCGCGCCAAGCCGCTGGTGCGTGCCGAGGCGCGTCAGGCGCTGGGCGTGGCGGGGCTGGATGGCGTGCTCTATCTGCTGGGCTATTCCCAGGCCGAGCTGATCGATCCTGTCTAGTTCGACCCCATTCAGTTCGACTCTATCCAGTTCGACCCTATCTTCGACCTTATCCAGTGATTGACGGGGCGGCGTTTGGCCGCCCTGTTCAGCTCGAAGGACCCTCGGTGCTGGGCGTCAGGCTACCGTACTCGGCCCGCAGGGCTTCCAGCCGTTCGGTTTCGGCCTCCGTCAGCGTAGGCGCGTGCCACAGCCGTTGGCCCTGGGCATCCTTCACGCCCTTCAGCGTGAGGGTGAGCTGGACATCTCGGGGTATCTGATCGTTGCCCCAAGGGCCAAAACGGTTGGGTGCCAGGCTCCAGGTGGCGCGCTCACCCGGCGCCAGGCCGCCGGAAATCACGTAGTAGAACGTCTCGTCTACCCAGGCAACGTCGCGGTTGGCGCTGCGCAGTACGCCGCGCAGCTGCAGCTCGGCAATGGCTGCATCAGAATCGTTGCTGACCTCTAGTTCAATGACCGGCTCCAGCGCTCCGAATGGGCTGGAAGCAAGATAGTAGCGCGCCCTGTCGATACTTACCCGCGCCAGCTGCTGCTGGGCGGCTTCGGCGTTGGCCTCTTTTTCTTCCAGGCGGCTCAAGGTGCGCAGGGCCTGGTCACGCTCTCGGGCACGGCGCTGGCGCAGCATCTCGTCGGCTCGCTCGATGACCTGGTCGCCGGTGAGCCCATGCATGTAGGCGTTGGCCGACTCGGCGATTTCAGCCGCGTTCATGCGCCCGGGCTGCAGCACGCTGATACCGCTGAAAGACGACATGGCGATGATCTTCAGCGCCTGGTCGAACTCGTCGCGTTTGTAGGTGGGCAGCGAATCGCGGACTTTCTCGATGGACACCACGGCTGCGGGCATCGAACTCGTATCAATTTTGGGGTCAGCACAGCCCGCTATCAGCAGGGCCGTCAACGACAGTATCGATAGCCTTGTCAGGCGCCGCATAGTTGTACCTCGTTACAGGCCAAAAAACCGACAGGGAGCTTACCCGAAAGTGGTATCGACCACTAGCAGGAGCAGTAAAACTCCCCTGTATCCAGCAGGTGGAAGGCGGCTCTTTTTGGTATAAAGTGTGCCGATTCAACGTTTCCGAGAAGCCCCGTTCCATGAGTGCATCCTTTACTACCTGGCAGGCGCGCTTTGAAAAGCTGCGCAGCAACAAGCTGTTCGAGACCGTGGTGATCGCCATCATCGTGCTGTCTGCCCTGACCATCGGTGCCCGCACCTACGATGAGGTCAGTCAGTTCGAGCAGTGGCTGATCTATCTGGACGTCGCCGTCACCATCTTCTTTCTGGTGGAACTGCTGATTCGCATGGCCGCCGAACGCAATCTGACCAACTTCTTCAAGAAGGGTTGGAACATCTTCGACTTCCTGATCGTCACGGCCAGCCTCATTCCCATGGACGACTCTGAGATGGTGCTGCTGGCACGCCTGCTGCGCATCTTCCGGGTGCTGCGTCTGGTGTCGATGATTCCCGAGCTGCGCCTGCTGCTGGTGGCGTTGATCAAGTCCATTCCACGGATGGGCTACGTGGCGCTGCTGATGTTCATCATCTTCTATATCTACGCGGCGGTGGGCAGCTTCATCTTCCATACCGTGGATGAGCAGCTGTGGGGCAACATTGCGCTGGCCATGCTGACGCTGTTCCAGGTGGCCACCTTCGAGAGCTGGGCCACGGCGGTGCTGTATCCCACTATGGAGCAGTACCCCTACGCCTGGATCTACTTTCTGACCTTCATCTTTTTGAATGCGTTCATTTTCCTGAATATGATGATCGGTATCGTGCTGGACGTGATGCAGAAAGAGAGCGCGCAGATTGATTTAGAAAGCGGAGAAGGCGAAGCTGCAGAGATACAGGGCCTGCGTGACGACGTGCGCGCACTGCGCAGCCAGTTGGATCGCATGGAGTCCGCCCTGCAGGCGGCCGCGCAAGCCAGTCCTGGGCAAGCAAAGCCTGGTCTAGCACAGCCTGGGCAAGCAAAGCCTGACCGCGACGAATAACAGGAGAGCCACGATGATGATGAAGGACCCTTCGAAAAAGTATCGCCCTTTCGTGGCGGTGGACCTGCCCGACCGTCAGTGGCCCGGCCAGCGTATCGACACGCCGCCCATCTGGTGCAGCGTCGACCTGCGCGATGGCAACCAGTCGCTGATCGACCCCATGGATCAGGAGCGCAAGCAGCGGTTGTTCGACATGCTGCTGAAGATCGGTTTCAAAGAGATCGAAGTGGGCTTTCCTTCTGCGTCGCAAACCGATTTCGATTTCGTGCGCTCGTTGATCGAGCAGGACAAGATTCCCGACGACGTCACCATCCAGGTGCTGACCCAGGCACGGCCGCATCTGATCGAGCGCACCTTCGAGGCGCTGAAGGGCGCCAAGCGCGCCATCGTGCACGTCTACAATGCCACCGACCCGATGTTTCGACGGGTGGTGTTCAACGTCGACAAGGCAGAGTGCGTGCAAATTGCCGTGGACGCCACGGCGCAGATACGTGACCTGATGGCCGCCAACCCGGAGACCCAGTGGACCTTCCAGTATTCGCCGGAACTGTTCACGACCACGGAAATGCCTTTTGCCGTGGAGATCGTCGAAGCCGTGATGGACACCTTCGGCCCCAGCGTGGACAACCGGATGATCGTCAACCTGCCGGCCACGGTCGAAGTGGCCACGCCCAACAATTACGCCGACCAGATCGAGTGGTTCTGCCGCCATGTGAAAAAGCGCGATACATTGATCGTCAGCGTGCACCCGCACAACGACCGCGGCACCGGCGTGGCGGCGGCGGAGTTGACGCTGATGGCGGGTGCCGACCGAATCGAGGGCACCCTGTTCGGTAATGGCGAGCGTACCGGCAATGTCGATATCGTGACGCTGGCCATGAACATGTACACCCAGGGCGTACACCCCCAGCTCGATTTCTCCAATATCACGCCGATCATGCGCGAAGTGGAGTACTGCAACCAGCTGCCGGTTCATCCGCGCCATCCGTACGTGGGCGACCTGGTGTTCACGGCGTTTTCCGGTTCGCACCAGGATGCCATCAAGAAGGGCATGGCCGAGCGTCGCGCCAACCCCGAAGCCCCCTGGGACGTGCCGTACCTGCCCATCGACCCCATGGATGTCGGGCGCAGCTACGAAGCCGTGATTCGCGTCAACAGCCAGTCGGGCAAGGGCGGCATCTCCTACCTGCTGGAGCAGGAGCACGGCATCGAGCTACCGCGCAGGCTCTCCATCGAATTCAGCCAGGTGGTGCAGGAAGTGGCGGACCGTACGGGTCGCGAGATCACTTCCCAGATGATCTATCAGGCCTTCCTGGAAGAGTACCTGGAGCAGCAGACACCGCTGGCGCTGGTCAACCACCGCCTGGCCTCCGAGCCGGATAGCCCTCGGGTCACCCTGGAAGCCGTCGTGGAGCAGCAGGGCGAACGCCATCTGCTGAGCGGTCAGGGCAACGGCCCGCTGGCGGCCTTCGTCAAAGCGCTACACGCCCATGGTCACGACGTGGAGATCATCGACTACCACGAGCACTCCCGAGGCCAGGGCGCCGATGCGGAAGCCATTGCCTATGTCGAAGTCCGTATCGACGGCCAGGCCGTGTTTGGCGTCGGCAGCGACGAGAGCATCACCAGCGCCTCCATGAAAGGCGTGCTGAGTGCCATCAATCGTTATCATGCGGCTCGTTCCCAACAGTAAACGTTTAGGCGGCAACGTTGGAGTAAACACGGTTTACAAGATGCACTGACTCAGAGATCAGCATGGAGCAGGCGTATCTGCCCATGGAGGAAGTGCATCGCCAGCTACAGGATTGGGTAGGCTCATTAGGGTGTATATCCCTTTGACATATCCATTGCGTTGGCTAACATGAGTTCCATGTACGGTATCTCCCGATGGTCTTGGCACAGGAGTCTGATCATGGAACAAGGCGCAGTCTTTCAGAGTAATCGAAGCCAGGCGGTTCGACTGCCCAAAGCGTTGGCTCTGCCAGAAGGTGTAAAGCGAGTCGACATCGTGGCCATTGGTCGTACCCGGGTTATATCGCCAGCCGGGGAGGCCTGGGATAGCTGGTTTGAGGGAGAAGGCGTGAGCGCTGACTTCATGTCGTCTCGTGAGCAGCCCCCCGAACAGGAACGAGACCTGTTTTGATGCTCAAGTTCATGCTCGATACCAATATCTGCATTTTCACGATTAAAAATCGTCCGCAAGAGGTTCGTGAGGCATTCAAACAGCATCATGGGCAGCTGTGCATCAGTACTGTCACACTGATGGAGTTGGTGTATGGTGCAGAAAAATCTGCTTTCCCTGAACGTAATTTAGCCACCATCGAAGGGTTTGCAGCCAGGCTGGACGTGTTGATGTACGACGAGGCAGCGGCATCGCATACAGGGCAGCTGCGCGCTGAACAAGCCAAGGTGGGCAAGCCCATAGGCCCTTACGATCAAATGATCGCCGGTCACGCGCGCTCACGAGGGCTGATACTGGTCACCAACAATATGCGCGAGTTCAAAGCAGTGCCGGGCTTGCGTGTAGAAGATTGGGTAGGCCCGGGGCAGTGACCTCTATGGCGGGAGACCACCTAGTGTCAAAGCGATTATTCCAGCATAGAACAGCAGGATAGCCGTCAATGTGCAGAGGATGGGTAACACGGGTTGGGTGGGTCTTCGTGCTGATTGCCTTGGCAGCTGCAATATTGACCTCGGCTGCCTCCCACGAGCCCTTCGAGCCACGGCTGGTGCGGCTGGAAGCCCACAAGGCACTGCCTGCATTGCCCCTTGAGCAAGAGTCTCCTGAGATCAATGCGCTGATGCTGCACTACGCTTCCGATCAGGCGCTGTGGATGAGCGCCTGGCTGGCTGTCATGCAGCATGGCGACCTCGCCCGGGAGGTACTGCTCGCGTACGGGCTCTCACCCCAGTGGCAAGACGTATTGGTGCGTTATGGTGCCGATGCGGTGCTGCCAGTCAGCTATTTTCATCATCACGACAGCGCCACGCTGCGTGCGCAGCACTGGCTGGGTGAGCGCTATCAGCAGCTGAGCCGATGGTGGAGCGATGAAGAGATGCCTGCCCCGGCGCAATGGTCGGCCCAGCAGCGCGGGCTGATGGGCATTGCATTCCTCGATGCCGAGGGGCACGCACTGTTGAACCAGTTCGTCATCGACCGTGAAGGCCAGGTGAATTGGCTGCAAGGCGAGCGTGTCGTGACCGGGGTGGGCGACTTTTTCACCAGTGGGATTCGTCAACTGGAGAGCCAGTGGCGCAGCGGTGACGGCGTGCGTGCCAGCGATTTCGGGTGGGCAGGGGTGGACCTGCTGGTGATGGCCAGCACGGTCAAGGTGCTGCGAGCGGGAAGAGCCGCCCGGGCAGGCCGAGTCGGCGCGCTGGAGGCGCAGGGTGCCCGTGTGGGCGTCGCGGCCAGCACGGGACGTTTCACAGCGCTGCCTCGCATGGCGCGCGTGGCGGCAGTGGCGGGCACGGCCTACGTGGTGGTACGCCACCCCAGCCTGGTGAGCGCGCTCGGCGCCAATCTGGCCAACTGGCTTGGCTGGCCCACCTGGTTGGGGCAGTGGCTGCTGTGGTTCTTGGTCTTGCTGCCGGTGCTGATCATGGCTCGCTGGCTATATCGCTGGTTGATTTCCCCCTTGCTCTGGCTGCTACTGCCGGTGGCGCGCCTGTGCGCCAGGACGCTTGCACACGCGCCGAGGCAGCGTGGGTAGCGCCGCTCTGAGGTCATTGCTCAGAGCGGCGGGCGGTGTCAGGCGTGGCTGGCCAGCCACTTTCGCCAACTGCCGAATTCGGTAATGTCCCTGGCGGTACCGCTTTCGTTCAACGCCCCGGCAGTGCAGATGAATCCACACGCCCAGCGGCCGCTGGCCAGCTCCACCTGCCCCAGCCCCAGCGGCGCGGGAATCCCGGCCAGAAAGCTGCCCACGGTCTCGACGGGCAACCGCCATACCTCGACGTCAATGGCCTGGCCCCCCGCATCGCGCAGCAGCGCCGGACGCGAAGGCGGCCCGCCTGCCAGCGCGAACAGCTTGTAGCAAGGAGCCGTCTGGCTCGCTTCGAGCAGTACGCCGCCGCGCTCCGTCAGTTGGTGGTTGAGGGGTAAGCCGCTCAGGTGAGCGCCGCACACCACGATCTCCATGTGGCCGTCCTGGGCGGTGGTTGCCAAATCAGCGAGTGGCGGATGTGCAATGCCGGTTGCCCCCAGTGGCAGCATCACGCGTGCTTCCAGCGCCCGCGCCAACGACAGCAGCATCAGGTCGGCAAACGCCGGGCCGAACAAGGTGACTCCGGCAGGCAGGCCGCTCTCGGACAATGCCACAGGTACCGCCAGGGCGCTGTAGTCGAGCAGGTTCATGAAGTTGGTCCAGGTCCCCAGCCGTGAGTTCACGCCAATTGGGTCAGCGGCGACATCTGCCTTGGTGGGGTGGGTCACCGTGGTGGGGCTGAGCATCACATCCACCTGGGCGATGAGCGCATCGGCCTGACGCTTGAATTCGGCGAGCTGATAGCGGGCATCGAAGGCATCGACCGCCAGCGGGGTGGCCCCGCCTTGCGTGATCTGAAACGTCACTGGGTGAATGGCTTCGGGGTGGCTGGCCATCAGCTCACGAATCACGTGGTAGCGCTCGGCCACCCAGGGGCCTTCGTAAAGCAGGCGCGCCGCCGCCAGCAGTGGCGCGCAGTCCAGCTCGACCCTTTCACCGCCCAACGCTTCAAGGTGGGCAATGGCCTGGTGCATGCCCTGGGTGTAGGCCGCATCCGTTTGCCATTGGGCTTGCGGCGGTACGCCAAAGCGGAACGCAGAAGGGGCCTTTCCATAGCGTCTGGCGTGCACGGCAAAATCGTGCTTTCGCGACCAGGCGCACTGATCATCATAGGCAGCGGTAATGCTGAGCACTTTCGCGGCATCGTCGGCGGTGAAGGTAAACAGGCTGATGGTGTCCAGCGTTGCGCAGGCGGGTACTACGCCGCGGGTGCTGAGCAGGCCAAGGCTTGGCTTGACCCCGTACAAGTTGTGAAAACAGGCCGGCACACGGCCTGAGCCCGCCGTATCGGTACCGAGAGCAAAGCTGACCATGCCTGCCGCCGTGACCACCGCCGAGCCACTGCTGGAGCCACCCGGCACCCGCGTCGGGTCGAAGGCATTGGCGGGCGTGCCGTAAACCTCCAGCGCCCGTTCACCGACCAGCCCCGTGGCAAACTGATCCAGGTTGGTTTTGCCCATGGGGATCGCTCCCGCATCGATCAACTGCTGCACCACAAAAGCATTTTCCGTAGGTGTATAGGCATACGCCGGGCTGCCAGCGGTGGTCGGAACGCCCGCCAGGTCGATATTGTCCTTGATCGCAAACGGAATGCCGTACAGGGGCAGGGTCTCCGGCGATTCGCCTTCCAGGCGTTGGAGGTAGGGCGCTAATTGCTCACGTGTTAGCCGGGTGATCCAGGCAGGGTCATGGCCGTGTGTATCGAGCAGGTGTTCTACCAGTCGTGCAGGTGTCAGGTTGCCCTGCCGATAGGCGCTGTGCAGGCTGGCGATATCCAGCGCTTGGGTGAGTGCCATGGTGGTCTCCTAATCTAGTTCTGAGCTAGTGGTCTTACCTAGCCGTTCTGGGTCGTGTCGAGCTTGAGTGGCGTGTCGTTCATTGGCGTGGCTGGGTGACCTATGCGCCAGGGGTGGGTCGAAAGACGAATCTGCCACCCTTGCCCATCGCGCTCCAGATAGTCCATGCACAGGCTGGCTCGCCAGCGCAGGGCGTCGTCGCTGGCCTTTTCCAGTGGCGTGTATAGCGAGTTCTGGTGGCCTGGTGCTGGGCGCGGAGTGATGGCCATGGCATGGTCACCGATCTGTAACCAGCGTAGCTGCCCTTGGGCGTCGGTGCGCACTAGCTCGCGTTGGTCGGGGGTGCATTGGCGTTGCCAGTGTTCGACGTAGCGCCCGTGGGGGTGCTGTTCTTCGAGCAGGTGGTCATCGAGCCAGGCCAGGTGGCCGACGTCTTTTTCCAGGCTGGGGTTCAGGTCCTGCAGGCGGTGCCAGGTGCATACCGGCCCGTCGATCTGGGTGATGCCGACGAAACCGGTCAGGTGGGCGAGCCATTCGAGCTGCGCTCGACTGCACGCACCCAGGTGCTCGATGCCTGCCAGCGCATCGTGACGGGCGGGAAGGCGCAGGTCGGCATGCCACTGAGCGCCCTGTAGCCAGACCACCTGGGTGCCGGTATCCGTGTACTGGTAGGGCGGCTGAGCGGGCTCGGCATAGCGCGTGCGCTTCCAGACGCCCCGAAACTCGGTTGGTGTGGCGGGGAGTGGTAGGGTCATGAGGCGGGCTTCCCGTCTTGGGCAGCCGAGTGCTTGCCGTGCTGGCCCAGGCTTCCCACTTCTCGGGCACCTTCGGGAAGCGTAATCTCACCCTTTGCCAAACGCTCGCGCAGGTAGCGGAAGGTCTGGATCGTTTGGGCGTAGAGGTGATCGCCCGCTTTGAGCGGTGCGTAATGAGCTTTGCCGTGGCGCTCGACCAATTCAGGCAGCGGTGCCACTTCAGTATGGTAATCGCAGGCGAAAAACAGCGGGAAAGAGTAGCGCTCCTGTTTAACTTTGCGCACTCGGTGGGAGGTCGCCACAAATTCGCCGTTGCTCCAAATTTCCAGCATGTCGCCAATATTGACGACTAATGCATCCTCTTGATAGGGGACATCGATCCATTTGCCTGCACCATTCATTACCTCGAGCCCCGGTGCAGTGGGTAGCAGCAGCGTGAAGCACTCGTAGTCGGTATGGGCACCGATGCCTTGGGCATCTTCGGCATCAGGGTTATACGGATAGTGGATCAATCGCAGTTGGCTGGGCGGCTTGGTGACGTGGCGCAGTAGCTGCTGCTCATCAAGACCCAATGCTCGGGCAAAGCCGCCCATGAGTGCCCGGCCCACTTGGTAGGCAGCCTCGTAGTAGGCGGCGATAGGCTCGCGGAAACCGTCAAGGTCGGGCCAGGGGTTGGGGCCGAGGAGTGGCGTACCTGCCAACACCTCTGGGTCGTCACTGGGCAGTTCAAAGGCAAGATCAAACGCCTCTTTCATGTCCGGCTTTTTAGGGTCTGGCGACTCTTCACCAGGAGGAACATAGCCTCGGTGGTGGTGATAGAGGCCGATGTAGCGCTCCATTTTGATGGCTTCAGGTTGGGCAAAGAAGCGTTTGGCTTGAGTAATCAATCCCTCGCGAAGTGGGAGGTCGATTCCGTGGCCCACCATTTGAAAGAACCCCACGTCTCGTGCGGCGCGACCAAGGTTATCCGCAACCGCTTGGCGTGCAGCGGCATCACCATGGAGTAAACCGCTAATGTCGATAACGGGGATTGCTTGAAAGTCAGCTAAGCGCTGGTCGGCGGTGATCTGGCTCATGCGTTTACCTCCTGTTCGCTGGTGAGCACCACAAGTGGTTGCCCCGGGGCAATGGAAGCGCCCTCAGAAAGGGGTAAGCGAGCAACACGGCCAGCGCAGTGGACGGTGATCTCAACTTCCATTTTCATCGACTCCACCAGTGCCACTGGCTGGCCAGCCGTTACCAGATCACCTTCTTTCACCAGCAATTTCCACAGACTGCCGGTGACGGGGCTTTCGATGCCTATTTCGTGATCATCCAACGCGGTGACTTCGGTGGCTTCCGGGGCCTGGTCTTCAAAGGTGAACTGGCCATTGGCACGCCAGGCGGCCATTTCGGCCTGGAAGGCAGCTTCACGTTTTGAGCGGAAGGTCTCAATTGCCGAGGCATGTTTGTCGATGTCGGCTTGGTAGTCCGCCAAGCGAAAGCGAGTCGTTTCAATGGACAACTCGTAACGACCATGGGGGAAGTCGCGGCGAATTTGCGCCAGCTCCTCGTGGCTGACCTCATGAAAACGCAGTTGATCAAAAAAGCGCAGCAGCCAGGGGTTCTCGAAGTGGGCCGTGGTGCGATAGCGGTTCCACATCTGCAGGGTGCGCCCCACGAACTGGTAGCCGCCAGGGCCTTCCATGCCATAGACGCACAGGTAGGCGCCGCCGATACCCACCGAGTTTTCGGCGGTCCAGGTGCGGGCCGGGTTGTATTTGGTGGTAACCAGCCGCTGGCGCGGGTCGAGGGGCGTGGCGACCGGTGCGCCGAGGTAGACGTCCCCTAGCCCCATGACGAGATAGCGGGCGTTGAAGACGATATCGCGCACCTGCTGCTCGCTTTCCAGCGCATTGATGCGGCGTATGAAGTCTAGGTTGCTGGGGCACCAGGGGGCATCGGGTCGCACGCTGCGCTGGTACTTGTCCACCGCTTCCTGACAGGCAGGGTCGTCCCAGGAGAGCGGCAGGTGCACCACGCGGGACTCCACTTCCAGCGACTCGACATCCACCAGCGCCTGTTCGGCTTGGCGCAGGTGGTCGAGCAGCTGGTCGAGGCTTAGCTCGCGGGGCTCGTAGTGGAGCTGCAGGGAGCGAATGCCCGGCGTCAGCTCGCGCAGCCCCGCCACCGGGTGCTCGCGTAGCCACAGCATCCAGGCGTGGACCCGAAAGCGCAGCGCGATATCCAGCTCCATGGGGCCGAATTCGATCAGCAGGAAGTCGTCACCTGCGCGGCGGTAGACGATGCGCTCGCCTGCCTGAGCTGCATCGACCTCACGGAGCAGCGGCGAGCCGCGCTCGGCCTCACAAACGGGCGTGGGCTGGGCGGACAGCTGCTGCAACTGCGTCAACTGATGCGCTTCCAGGGCGCGGGCATCTTCCAGGCGGATCGGCACGAAGCGCACCTTGTCGCCTGCCGTCAGTTGGCCCAGCTTCCAGCGTTCGGCGCGCACGACCGTGGCCGGGCAGACGAAGCCGCCCAGTGAGGGGCCGTCGGGGCCCAGGATGACCGGCATGTCGCCGGTGAAGTCGATGGTGCCGAAGGCGTAGGCGTTGTCATGAATATTGGAGGGGTGAAGCCCCGCCTCGCCGCCATCGGCGCGTGCCCAGGTGGGCCGAGGGCCGATGAGCCTGACGCCGGTGCGGCTGGAGTTGTAGTGAACCTCCCACTCATGGTCGAAAAAGCGCTCGATATCCTCGTCGGTAAAGAAGTCCGGGGCGCCGTGGGGGCCGTAGAGAACCGCAATGCGGGTCACCTCCGGGCCGCCAAAGGTGGGGATCAGCGCTGGGTCCAGCGTCTTGACGGGCGCAGCTGAAAACGCGGGCAGGTCCAGCATGTCGCCACTGCGCAGGGCACGACCACCGTGGCCACCAAACTGGCCCAGCGTGAAGGTGCTGCGTGAGCCCAGGTAGCGGGGGCAGTCGATGCCGCCCCGCGCCAGCAGGTACGCGCGGGCGCCCACGGCGGCCTTGCCCAGGGTCAGGGTGGCGCCGGCTGGCACGTCGATGACCTGCCAGCCGGAGATGGCGGTGCCATCGAGGGTGGCAGGCAGCTCGGCGCCCGCCAGCACGATCTGGGTGGCGCGATGAAAGCGCAGCGTGGGGCCATTCAGGGTGATTTCGAGCCCGGCGGCCTCGTCGGGGTTGCCCAGCAGCCGATTGCCCAAGCGAAACGACCAGTCGTCGAAGGGACCAGATGGGGGAACACCCACGTCCCAGTGGCCTTGACGCCCCGGGTAATCCTGCACGGTGGTCAGCGTGCCCGGGCTGAGAACTTCCATGGCGGGAGGGGCCCATGCCAGCTGGGTGAGCCAGTGCGTATCGATCTGGGCGGCGTCGAAGCGGGCGTCCCTCAGCACATGGGCCAGCCAGCGGCGATTGGTGGCAATGCCATATACCGAGGCATCTTCCAGGGCCGTGGCCAGCCGGGCAATGGCCTGTTGGCGAGTGTCGGCATGGACCATCACCTTGGCCAGCATGGGGTCGAACAAGGGGGTGACTTCCAGGCCTGCTTCGAGGGCGTGGTCGATACGCAGGCCCTGATCCTCGGGGAAGGTGACTTCGGTCAGCAGCCCCGCGCTGGGGCGGAAATCGTGCGCTGGGTCTTCGGCATATAGCCTGGCCTGCACGGCATGGCCACGGGGCTGCAGGCCCTCTGCCAGGCTGGCCAGCGGGGGGAGTGCCTGGCTACCGAGGCGTACCATCCACTCGACGATATCGACCCCGTAGACCAGTTCGGTCACCCCGTGCTCGACCTGCAGGCGGGTATTGACCTCCAGAAAGTAGAACGCCTCGCGTTCGGCATCGTAGATGAATTCGACGGTGCCCGCACTGCGGTAGTTGACCGCCTGGCCCAGCTGCACCGCCGTGGCGTGCAGGGAGCGCCGCACGGCATCAGGCAGGTTGGGAGCAGGGCACTCTTCGAGAACTTTCTGATGGCGACGCTGGGTGGAGCAATCCCGCTCGCCAAGGGCAATCACCTGCCCTTGGCCATCGCCGAACAGCTGCACTTCCAGATGGCGAGCACGGGTGATGTAGGCTTCGAGAAAGACGCCGCCATCGCCGAAGTTGCGCTCGCCCAGACCTTTCACCGAATCAAAAGCGCGGGCCAGCTCTGCCTGGGAGTGGCAGACCTGCATGCCGATGCCGCCACCGCCAGCGGTGGACTTGAGCATTACCGGGTAGCCGATACGCTCGGCGTGAGCCTTGGCGTCTTCCAGCGAGGCCAACAGCGGTGAGCCGGGGACCAGCGGCACCCCGGCCTGTTCGGCCAGCGCGCGGGCTTCGTGCTTCAAGCCGAACTGGCGGATCTGCTCGGCGGTCGGGCCCAGGAATACCAGCCCGGCCGTATCGCAGGCGCTGATGAAGCGGGTGTTTTCCGACAGGAAGCCGTAGCCGGGGTGAACCGCCTGGGCGCCGCTTTGCTGCGCAATGGCGATGAGCTTGTCGATGTTCAGATAGGTCTCGCTGGCGCCGCCTTCACCCAGCGAATAGGCTTCGTCGGCCTGGTGCACGTAGGGCGCATCGCGGTCGGCGTCGGCGTATACCACGACGCTCTGGATGCCGAGGGCGTTCAGCGTTCGCAGGATACGCGCGGCAATGGCCCCGCGATTGGCAATCAATACCTTGGACAATAACGGTGTCATGGACATGGTGGTGCCTGCAAAGAAGGGCGGGCCGTCCCGCAGATGAATCAGCCCCTTGGGGTCGTCCCCAGGAGGAAAAGTGGCCTCACTCCCAGACCAGCAGCTCGATGGGCGTCGGGTTGTAGCCGTTACAGGGGTTGTTGAGCTGAGGGCAGTTGGAGACCAGCACGATGACATCCATGTTGGCTTCCATCTCGACGTACTTGCCGGGGGCCGAAATACCGTCGGCAAAGGTCAGCCCGCCGTCGGCCGTCACCGGCACGTTCATGAAAAAGTTGATGTTGTGGGTGATGTCGCGTTTGGTCAGCCCGAACTCGGGGTGGCGGGCAATGGCCTGCATCCAGTTGTCGCGGCAGGAGTGCATGTGGCGCTTTTCGAGATCGTAACGCACGGTATTGCTTTCGCTGGCGCAGGCTCCGCCCAGGGTGTCGTGGCGGCCACAGGTATCGGCGGTGATGGTCAGCATGGTGCGGCCTTCACTGGACATCAGCCGGGTGCCCGCCGTCAGGTAAACCGCGCCCTGTTCGCGCACGGTATCCATGGCGCTGTAGCGTTCGGCGGTATCGTCGGCATTGAAGAACAGGGTGTCGGCGGCCTGGTTACCCTCCAGGTCCAGAATGCGCAGGGTCTGGCCGCGCTTCACGGTGCCGATGTAGTGGTCACCGGCCTCGACGGTGGTGCGGCGGACGGCGTTTTCAGGGCGTAAGGTGCTTTCGATGATCATGGTGTCCCCCTTAGAGGCCGAGGTGGTAGAGGCGATTGTTGGCAAAGCCACGTGCGTTTTCGGGCCGTGAGCGGTAGCAGGGGTCTTCCTCGGTGGGAGGCTCCGCCGTGCCTAGCGCGATATCGACGCCGCGACGGGGGTAGTGCGGGCTGGGGTCGAGGGGGTGCGGGCAGGTGTGCAGCAGCACCAGCGTATCCATCTCGAAACGCAGCGTGACGCGGCTGCCCGGCTGGCAGTGGTTGTCGACATAGCGCAGCTTGCCTGCGTTATCGCTCTCGACCCGTGAAAACAGGTTGAGGTTGGCCGCCAGATCGCGTCGGCCCAGGCCGTATTTCGCCAGCTCGACGAGAAAGGCATCGTGGCCGGTGCGGGTCCAGTCATTGTGAGCCTGTTGGTAGCTCACCGGCTGCCAGCCCTTGGCCAGAAGGTGGTGGGGCATCAGGTTGCCGCCCACGCTATCGTGCCAGCCCAGGGTGTCGTGGGTGATCGACGCAAAGATGCGGCCCATGTCGGAATAGAGGCAGTGGCCCTGGGTGAGTTTGAAAGTGTGCTGGCACTTCAGGGTGTCCGGCAGGTTGAGGCGCTCCAGCAGGTTTTCCGGGTTGTAGCAGAGCAGCCCTACGTTGCTGTTGGCCTGCTGGGCTGACAGGGTCAGCGTGGTGCCGCGGCGCAGGCGCAGGGACCAGTGATGGCCGCCGGGCAGGTGCGTGGCGTAATCCGCGTGGGTTGTCATGACAGCGTCTCCTGTACGTGGGTGGTCAGACCGCGTTCCGCCAGCGTTTCACTCAGTGCCTGGGCGGAGTGTGCGCGGTTGGCCTGTTTGCCGATGGGCAGGTCGTAGGTGATGGTGGCGCCATAGGCCTCGGGGGCCTGGGGGTCGTGGCGAGTCTTGTCGAAGACCCACAGCCGCGTGCCGAGGGCGAAGGCTTCCGTGAGGTCGTGGGTGATCATGAAAATGGTCAGCGACTGTTCTTGCCAAAGCCGCGTGATCAGCGCGTGCATGTCCTGGCGAATGCCGGGGTCGAGCGCGCCGAACGGCTCGTCCAGCAGCAGTAGCCGAGGTTTCATCATCAGCGCCTGGGCAATGGCGAGGCGTTGCTGCATGCCGCCGGAGAGCTCGTGAGGGTACTTGTGCAGCGCATGGCCCAGGCCCACCTCCTCGATGCGCGCTGTGGCCACCTCGATGGCGCGCCGCCGGGATGCACCAAAGCGCTTGCCCAGCAGCGGGGCAGTCCGCAGCTCTTCGGCGATCATGACGTTGCCCAGGACGGTCAGGTGGGGGAAGACCGAGTACTTTTGAAACACCACGCCTCGGTCGGGGCCGGGTTCGTCAGGAATGGGCTGGCCATCCAGCAGCAGGCTGCCTTTGGAGCGCTTTTCGGTGCCCAGCAGCATTTTCAGGAAGGTGGTCTTGCCACAACCTGACGCGCCCACCAGCGTCACGAACTCGCCTTCCTCGACGGAGAAGTTGAGGTTTTCCAGCACCACGTGCTGGCCATAATGCTTTTCCAACCGGTGGGCGGAGAGCAGGCTCATGATTTGTCTCCTTCATCGGCGTGATACCAGGGGAAGGCCAGCCGTGATACCCAGGCCAGCAGTTGATCCAGCACGAAGGCCAGCAGGGTGATCCAGGCCACGTAGGGCAGAATCACGTCCATGGAGAGGTAGCGGCGCACCAGAAAGATGCGATAGCCAAGGCCCTCCTGGGCGGCAATCGCTTCTGCTGCAATCAGGAACAGCCAGGCGCTGCCCAGCGCCAGCCGTGTGGCATTGAGCAGCCGAGGCGTCAATTGAGGCAGCAGCACGCGCAGCAGCACTTGCCAGGAGCTGGCACCCAGGGTCTGGGCCTTGATCAACTGTTCGTCTGGCAGGCGCAGGGCGTGGCCCTGCAAGTCACGAATCAGAAAGGGCGTCACGCCCATCACGATCAACGCGATCTTGGCCGCTTCCCCGGTGCCAAAGGCGATGAACAGGATCGGCAGAATGGCCATGGGCGGTATCAGCGACGTTACCGTGATCAGCGGCGAGAGCTTGGCGCGCAGCAGCGGAATGCCGCCACTCAAGATGCCCACCACCAGGCCGATCAGTGCGCTGATGCCGACACCGATCAGCAGCCTTTCGAGGCTGGCGAAAGTATCGGTCCACAATACAATCTGGCCGGTGCGCACGTTTTCGGCCGTGGCCAGGTGGTGAAAGGTCTGCGCCATGCTGCCAGGGGAAGGCAGCAGGCGGTCGTTGGGGTTGTCAGCCAGGCGAGCACTGGAGGCGCTCAGGTAGAGCATGCCCAGTACCAGAAACGGCACCAGTCCCAGCAGCCAGCGGCCGCCGCGCGAGGGCGACAGGTTAATCAAGCGCTTCATGGCAGGGTCCACCAGGTAAGTAAGGGGCAGAAGCGGCGAGCCGCCGCTTCATGGGGCGAATACCGTGGCCTCGTTACTGCGCGTCGAGGTACGCCTGAGTAAAGGAAGGATCGAAGCGCAGCTGCACGTTGCTCTCGTCACCGAAGATACCGCTGGGCGTTTCGATGCCCACCACGCCCGCGCTGGGTGCCATGTCGCCCAACAGCCCGTGGGTAAAGCTGAAGTCGGCCACTCGCTCCATGGTGTCCAACAGCTCGGGGCTTTCCATCAGCGCCACGGCTTCGGCGGGGTCGGTATACAGGTAGGTTGCCTCTAGCTGGGCACGGTAACCCTCCAGATCGGTGCCGGCGGCATCGGCCATGATCGTCAGCGCGTGCTCGTCATTGGCCTCGACAAGCGCCATGACCTCGTACCAGGCGCCCACCAGGGCGTGCCCCAGCGCGGGGTAGTCGGCCAGGGTTTGGGTGTTCACTACCATCATGTCGAGAATTTCACCGGGGATTTCCGCCGAGGTGTATACCACTTGGCTGTCCGGCATCTCGGCGATGGTGCTGAGCTGCGGATTCCAGGCGGCTACGGCTTCGGTACTGCTGCTGGAAAACAGGCCGACGATATCGGCGTCGGAGGTATTGACCGTTTCGATGTCGCGCTCGGTCAGCCCAACGCTCTCCAGGGCGCGTGCCAGAAAGTAGTGAGACACGCTGAACTGCACCAGATTGACCCGGCGGCCTTCGATATCCGCCAGCTCACCGCCCCCTTTGAGCACGATGCCGTCATTGCCGTTGGAGTAGTCGTTGATGATCAGTGCGGTGGAGTCGACGCCGCTGGCGGCAGGAATGGTCAGAGCGTCCATGTTGGTCATGGCGCAGCCATCGACGTTGCCCGAGGTGAACTGGTTGATGGACTCGACGTAGTCGTTGACCTGTATCACGTCGATAGCGATGCCGTGCTGCTCGGCCCATTTGTCGACGATGCCTTCGACATCGGCATAGGCCCAAGGCATCCAGCCTGCATAAATGGACCAGCAGACGCTGAATTGGTCACGCTCCTGGGCATGCACGAAAGAGGGGGCCAGTGAGGTGGCAAGCAGGGCGGCCGAGAGCGGGGCCAGCAGATAGTTGCCAGGGGTGCGGATGGAACGGGTCATGAGAGCCTCCAGCGGCTAAGTAAAAACTCAGGGGGCATCGGCGCATCACTGTGCCTTATCCTCCCGGGCTTTTATCCCGCCGTGTAACCTTGCGCTTGCAAGGTCGATCGCTCTCGGACCAGCCACAGCCATCAGGGGCATTTCGTTGATGGTGTCGGAACCCTAGCGATCTATTGGAAACTCGATTGTGCGGCTGCGATAGCGGCCAATACCCCGTGTGTAACACCATGAACACAGCAAGATATTGGCCGCTTGCTTAAAAATGACGGTGAATCATGCGTTTGGCGACGTTTCTGACGAACAAGGCATGCAGCGTCGCTTTTGTCTGCGCATTTTTTTGGTGCGTTATCATTGGGCTTGCACCACGCTGTATCGGTTGTCAGCGCTTACAGCGGCGTCTTGCTCATCCTGCCCGGTACTTCTCGCACCAGCCTGGGCATCAGGAAGCCGGGCAGGTGTTCGAGCAACTGCTGGACCAGCGCTTTGGCGCGTTCGTCGGTGACGTCGTAGTGGGCTGCGCCTTGGCAAACGATAACTGAGCAGTATGATCTAACATGGGATCGTGTTCCTGTAGTATTACCAGCTCTCCTCATTTCTGAAGCAAAAATGCTGATCAGTCCGAGTTCTCGTGAAGGACCATAAAAAAATCCTTTTATTTAGATGTTTTAGCGTAAAAGATCTATTTTATGACCCAGCTTTCGTTCACGCGCACATACTTGATGCGCTGTCGAAAGTAAGTAAAGGCAATGTGCAGATTGGCATCCTGCCCTTGAATGATGGTCGGATAGGAATATTCGCGATTCTTTTTTTCGATGGAGTTGTTGGTCATGCAGTAGCCATCGCCTATTTCAAGGTCACGGCGCGATGGCCAGGTGTGACCACCATCAGTGGACAACGCCAATGTCATGGGCGCGCGAGGTGCGCCCCAGAAAGCTGATTGGCCAGCGTTGCTTGCCTGCTCGACCAACTCTCCATGGTCTTCCGAATCCTCAATGTCGTCGTAAAGCGATGTACGTCGCTCAGCATTCGAGTCGGCTCTGCGGTGATTATAGATCAATGCCAAATGGCCATTATTTAGACAAATGAACTGGATTGAAGAATTGTTATTGGGAAGTTCCGTTGGCACTGGGTCGCTCCAGTGAATGGCATCTTGCGAGCGGCTTAAGTAGATATAGTCGGCCCAGCGGCTCCGATAGAGTGCGATGAAAGAACCATCCTTGAGTGGCTGGATGTTCATGTGCACACAGCCCACGCTGTTAGGCACCTCATGCTGTTGCCAAGTTTGGCCAGCGTCCTTGGATACCATCACAGCGCTGATGTCGTCGTTGCCGGTCCAGCGCTCTCCTTCGGCTACACGGCAAAGAAAAATGGGCATCACCCAGTTTCCTTCTTCGGTGAAAACCGGCGGCTGGCGGATAAAAATTCCGGGAGTTTCAAACCAGTCGGCTGTATCGCCCCAAGTTTGGCCACCATCGTGAGAGATGCGACGACGTACGATCGCGGTGTTCTGGTGCCCAGAGAGCTGGGCGGTATAGGCTAGCCAAAGAGCACCATCGGGTGTAGTAAATATCACGGGATTTTGCTCTGAACGTGTGTCGTCATCGGAAAGTTTTTCCGCTTCCGACCACTGTGTTTCTCCTTTTTTCAGTCGCGCGACATAGATCGATATATCAGGTACGCCCTCTTGAGTGCCTCCGAACCAGGCGCACAGTAAATCTCCATTTTCGAGCTCGTGTAGAAACGATGCATGATTTTGTAGGCAGGGAGTAGGCAGGTACGCTTCCAGTCGGCCACCATCGATTGCTGCAGTATGCAACTGGCCTGTTTGGATTGGAACAGTGAATGCGCTCATAGTATGTCCTTGGAAATATTTTTCAGGAAGCCTGGTTGCGATAGTCTGGGCGACGCCTAAGGAGACGAAAACCAAAGCGCAACAACGGAAGATAGAGTGGCAGCAAGGCAACTGCCCAGATGATGGCACTGATCGGTGTAATGAAATCGAGGTAGTTACCACGAGTGATCAACAGTCCGCGAGCGATCTCGCTTTCGATAATCGGCCCTAAGGTCATTCCGATTACAATAGGCGCTCTAGGAATGCCCGCTTTGGCCAAGTAATAGCCGAACACTCCGACGCCAAGCATAACCAAAATGTCCCAAGGGTTATTGCGCAGCGCATAAGCCCCGACAATGCAGATCAGAAGAATGATCGGCAGTAGTATGCTTTCTTTGACCTGAAGAGCTCGCGAAAATAGCTTCGCACCAGGTAGGCCAATCAATAACACGATGAAATTAACAACGACTGTAGTGGCAAAGAATTGATATACCAGCGGTGCATGGTCACGCATCAAAAGTGGCCCCGGCTGTAGGCCATGAATCATAAAACTGCCGATGATGACGGCGGTGACCGCGCCACCAGGAAGGCCAAGGGTCAAAAGGGGAATGAGTGCGCCCACACCCGAGGCACTGTTGGCAGTTTCGGAGCAGGCAATGCCCTCGGGTTCGCCCGAGCCGAAACGGTCACGGTATTTTGAAAGATTGCGACCTTGACTGTAGGAAATGAGTGATGCCACATCAGCGCCCGCGCCAGGCACTGCACCAACAATGGTGCCAATCCCGGTCGAGCGAAGCTGTGCCGGAACAAGTCGCCTCAGCAGCGACCAGGAGGGTATGACCTCAGACACCTGAACGATGGGTTGGCTGCGATGTGAAATTCGCTCGAATCGCTGCATGATCTCTGGAATCGCGAACAGCCCGATGATGACAGCAATAAAAGGGATACCTCCCATCAGGTAAGGAATGTCCATCGTGAAGCGTGGCTGCCCGTTGATTTCATCAAGACCTACGGTGGCCAGGAAAAGGCCGATAAGACAGGCAATAGCGCCTTTTAGAAAAGAGCCGCCTGATAGCGAGGCAACGGCCATTAATGCCAAAACAGCGATTGCGCAGTACTCTCTGGGGCCAAGTGAAAGAGCAAACTGAGAGATTGGATAGGCAAGTAGAATTAGGATAAGGGAGGCGAGCACACCACCAACAAACGAGGAGATCGTGCTCAGTCCAAGAGCAAGTCCTGCCTTTCCCTTGCGCCCCATTGGGTAGCCGTCAAACACTGTGGTAACTGCCATGGCTGAGCCCGGAATACCAATCACCGTGGCGGGAATCGATCCGCCGAAGACGGCGCCGATATAAATACCTAGCAGGCAGCTGATACCCGTGAACGGGTCGAACACGAACGTCAATGGACTTGCAATCGCAACGCCAAGTGAGGGGGAAATGCCAGGCATGGCACCTACCACAATACCGATGGCTACCGAGCCCACCAATAATAGTATTAGGAGTGGATCCAGAAGGGATGCAAACCCTTGTATCAATAGTTCGATCATGCTGGACTCCTTACCAGACCAATCCTAATGGAAGTGGGATACTGAATACATGATAAAAAGCCATGTAAGTGCTGACGGAAATTGCGATATTGATGGCACCGATTTTGATTAGGCCGAACAGACTCAGCTCCGCGCGCAAAAGTGCCATGATTAGTGATGTGACCAAAGTGGAGGTGATAATGAAGCCCACACTGCTCATTAAAAATGGGAAAAGTGCAATGGCCAGTAGAGTTGCGGGGATTGCGTATGCACGCCCACGTGCTGGTCGGGCTTTTACCTTGACGCCTTGAGTACCCTGGGCCGCTAGTGCGCTCAAGAGCGCTTGTGCGTCATCAGCACTTGTAGGCTGCCATGGAACCTGAACATGCTGCAGTTGTGTGGTGAAAATTGGCGCCTCAACGGCCTCCACCAAGCGTGTGGCATTTTGCTGTCGAAGATCGCTAGTTTGTTGTTCAGACACGAACAGCGCTGCCCAATCACCGTAGATCAGAGCGTCTTGTTCAATGGCAACTCCATCGAAGACGTGAAGAGTTTTTAGGTCGTTGTTCTGTAGTGCTTCGGTGAACTCAGAGCGGGCGGCGAGTACGGCATCAATTCGGTTGTCTGACAATGCATCATGCTGTGTCGTAATATCCATCGGCAAGAATTGAGCATTCAAGCTCAGGCGAAGCTTTTCTAGAAAAACGGTATCCTCAAGTTGAGGGTCAAAGCCAATTGTCAGCTCGTCAAGTGTATCGTTCGAGATAGTCGTGTCAGTTCGAGCAGCCAGAATGAAAGCATCAAAATAGAGCAGGCTTAATGGCTTGAAACCGTTTAGGTGCTGCTGTGCAGCCAGTTCTGCATTGACCTGAGTTGCTTTAGAAGAAGCAGCGAGTATCGAAGTGTTGGGGTGACTTCGGTTAATAACATTTAGAGCAGAGAAGTTGCCAAGTCCAGCATGGCTAGACAGTGCAAGGCGCGGGCCGTCTTGGTGGTTGAGGGCTTCGGCTAGCGCTTTAAAGGTAGTGTCATCTTCGGACCCTTCTGGAAAGTTGGTGAAGATCTTATGCTGTGAGTTGGTCAAAAAACGAATGATCGCTACTAGGGTGCAGCCGATTAAGACTGTTAACACGATGGTAGGGATGAAACCAGGGCCAATCGTGCGTCGCATTTCGAAGGGCATTCCCATAGCTTGGATAAGAAAGTAGCCTCCTGCTATAAGTAGCAAGACTAATGTCCAGAATTCTATGGTTTTCAACCGATATTTGAGAACTTGATAACTCATCAAAACGCTATCCCTTCAACAGCGCTGGCGAAAATTGATAAAGCGTTAATGCGCCAGCGCTTGGGTCGTGGTTTACTGCTCCAGCAGATCAGCTGCGGCAGAGAATGCTTCATTCTGGCGGTTAAGCCACTGCTTGAAATCGTCGCCAGTGCGCAACTGGACATTGAAGCCGATTCGGTTCATGCGTTCGATGAACGAGTCTTGCTGAGCGATATGTGTACAGGCATCGATCAGGTAGTTCTCGATATCATCGGGCAGATTTGCCGGGGCACCGATGGCACGGAATAAGCCAATATCCAACGGGTAGCCTGCTTCGGCCGAGGTTGGGATATTCGGCAAACTTAGAGAGCGCTCTTCGCTGAAAAATGTCAACATGCGCAATTGTTCGGCTTGAACCTGCGCATAGGCTTCGGCATCGGAAACGATAGCACCATCGATATGGCCGCCAATAACAGCTGTTATAGCGTCACCCGAGCCAGAATAAGGAATTAGCGTTGGGTCGGTGTCGGTGACATTGCCAGCCGACAGCGCGATCAGTTCACCGATTGAGGTATAACCTAGTGCAAGCTGGTCAGGATTTTCTTGGGCAATTGATACCCAGTCCTCAAGCGTTTCAATATTGCTGCTAGCGCTGACCGCGATACCTACGGGCTCGGCTGAGAGCAAGCAGATCGGCGTGAAATCATCGACGCTTGCAGGAAATCCATCAATCATATGCGGATTACCCACCAGCGAGCTATTGATCATGGCGAGAGTATAGCCATTCGGTCTTGCTGACGATGCCGCATGAAAACCTACAGCGCCACTTCCTCCTGTGCGGTTGACAGGTAGAACGTCGACTTCGGAATATTCAGCAAGTGATTGTGAAAAGGCGCGACCTACTAGATCGTTGCCACCTCCTTGCCCGAAGGGAATGATCAGTTCGATCGGTCTTTCTGGATAGCTGGCCATTGCCGTTATGGGAGCGAGCAAGGACGTAGCAAGAATTACACATAGTGATTTACGTACCGTCATCTTAATCTCCTGTTTTTGTTGTGCAAAGCCTTGTGGCATGGTGCGTTGTCTTTATTTCTTCAGGCTCAACGAAAGAAAATGCAAACGGATAAATATGTTTCTCTGTGTACAGCAAATTTAAAATGATCGAAATAGTCATTCTGTGCATTTAAACTTTGGTTTTATAGACTAAAGGTTTTGCAGATATTTTTGTTTTTAAAACAATTGGTTATTGTTTTTTTGGCGTTTTTTTGTAAGGTTTTTTCGTTTGCTTGGCTTGCGGTAATCGTTCGGATCAATCAGTTTGTGATCGATGTGGTCGAAAATTATGAAGGAAGCCAAGCTTATGACAACGCCATTCAAAGGGATTATTCCCGCGTTAATTACGCCTATGAACGAGCAGCAGAAGGTGGATGAGATCGCTCTGCGCACGCTAGTGGATATCTTGATTGAGAAGGGCGTGCATGGACTCTTCGCTCTAGGGACTAATGGTGAGTTCTTCGCTCTGAGTGATGACGAAAAGCTCGACGTGGCACGTATCGTCGTCGACCAGGCAAAGGGACGAGTGCCTGTTATTGCAGGAACCGGGGCTTTCACCACTCAAGGGGTCATCGACATGAATGCGCGAATGGCGCAAATTGGTGTCGATGCTTGCTCTATCATTACTCCCTACTTCAATGCGGTATCGCAGCGCGAACTCGTGGTGCACTATACGGCGATTGCCGAACAGGCGACGTTACCTTTCATGTTGTACAACATCCCTGCCAAAACTGGTGGCACGATCACTATCGACACCGTCGCTGAGCTATCGCATCTGCCAATGATTCAGGGCATCAAAGACAGTGGCGGCGATTTTGATCGGCTCACGCAACTGATTGGTTTGAAACGCGATGATTTCGCGGTGTTTACCGGCACTGATTCGTTGATTTTTTGGGGATTACTGGCTGGGGCCGATGGCGCCGTGGCAGCGACTACAAACGCAGTGCCTGATGTGGTGATGAGCATCTATAACGCTTATCAGTCGGGCGATATGGAGACGGCTCGTCAAGCTCAAGAGAAACTACGCGTGCTGCGAACAGCTTTCAGTATGGCCACTATGCCTGTCGTTCTGAAAGCGGCGTCCGAATTGATGGGGATGCCTGCAGGGCCGACGCGTGCCCCTGCACTACCGCTTGATGAACAGCAGCGAACACGGCTCGCTGAATTAATGCAGGTTTACCGCTGATGGGCGGGGCAACGTCAAGACCGAGTCCGGGCGTAACGCGCTTGGTCATTCTGGCCGATGACCTGTCGGGGGCTGCGGACTGTGCCGCGGGTTACGCGCAAAAAGGCTTGACCACGACTGTAGAACTGACGAAACAAGGCTCAGGCACGATCCAACCCGACGTTGCGGTGTTCGATACCGATTCTCGCCACTTGTCGCCGACTGAGGCTGCTGACATAAACCAATGCGTTTGGCGTGCGGTCAGGAGTGGCGATATTCGTTTATACAAGAAGATTGATTCGACGCTGCGCGGCAATTGGGCTCAAGAGGTTGCTGCGTTAATTCCCGAAGTTGGGATGGCACTCGTTGCTCCGGCGATGCCAGCTATGAAGCGCTTTACCCAAGGTGCCCATCAGTATATCGGTGACACTCCGGTAGAGCAGACACCTGTATGGCAAAATGAGGGGCGTCAAGGTACGGCGGCAATCGATATCATGCTTATCAATGCTGGTGCTAGCGTCGCTCACTTGTCGTTGAGCACGCTGCGCCAGTCTACCATCGAAGCGCTTGGTCAGGAATTGGTAACGTACCGACAACAATCTATCGGTGCCGTAATTTGTGACGCCGAGAGCGAGTCAGACTTGGAACGGCTGGCGTTGGCGAGCCACCAGTTGGAGGATATCTTTTGGGTAGGATCGGCAGGGCTTTCTAACGCGATTTGCCCTTACTTCCAGAATGACCTCCATAAAGGCTCATCACCGGTTTTAACTGTCGAAGGACCTGTTCTAACTGTGGTGTGCAGCATGTCATCCATCTCTCATCGTCAGGTCGACTATCTGTTGGCGCAAAGTGAGGGGCGTATTGAACACTATTCAATCAATATCCATGAGCTTCTTTTATCAACTAAGCCTCCCGCGGCACTCGCGAGAGCGCAGCAAGCTCTTGAAAAAGGTAAAGACGTACTTGTTTCTCTGGCCCAGCAGGAACCAGATGCTGCTATTGATAGCCATCTCCTGCCACAGCGCTTGGCTCACCATTTTAGCGGTTACTTCAAGCTGCTCGGCGCGCTAGTGGCGACAGGTGGTGAAACGGCTCGGGCGTTACTAGTTGCAGCTGGAATTGAGCGTCTTCATTTAATGAATGAACTCGAACCAGGAGTGGCGCTTTCGGTCAGCGATCAGGGTATGCCAGTGGTGACCAAGGCAGGTGCCTTCGGCTGTGAACAAACCCTTTATGCGGTCTGGAGCGCCTTGGTTGTTCATCGAGCATCTCGTTTATGTGTTGGAGAGCTCAGCTAATATCTTCAACCTATTTATTTCGGAGTAAAAATACTAATGAGCTACCTTCCTGTTGTAGGCATTACTATGGGTGATGCCGCTGGAGTCGGGCCTGAAATTATCATGAAGGCTTTGGCCCATGATAGCGTTTACCGTACCTGTCGCCCGCTTGTTATCGGTGATGCGAACCGGTTGAAGAAAGCTGGGCAGATCGTGGAAAGCAAGCTTGATTTAAATATCATCGATGATGTCAGAGCGGCGGCGTTTGTGTCGGGAACGGTCGACTGCATTGATCTCGGCCTGATTCCTAAAGATCTACCTTTCGGTCAAGTGTCACCGGTAGCTGGTGATGCTGCCTACCAGTTCGTAGCCCGTACCGTCGAGCTGACTCATAAGGGCGAGCTCGACGCTATCTGCACGGCGCCGTTGAACAAGGAGGCGCTGCACGCCGGGGGGCATCTCTTTCCAGGGCATACCGAGATGTTGGCTCACTTAACCGGTATCGAAGAGGTCTCAATGATGCTGGTGGCGCCGAATCTACGGGTGATTCATGTCACAACCCACATCGGGCTTCTTGATGCTATTAGGCGTATCGAGCCGGGGCTCGTCAAACGCACTATTGAGCGCGCGCATGAAACTCTAAGCCGGGCAGGCATAGCCCATCCGCGTATTGGAGTGTGTGGTATCAACCCGCACGCTGGTGAGAACGGCCTGTTCGGCCACGGTGAGGAGGGTGAGAAGATCGTGCCTGCTATTGAGGAACTCACTGCACGTGGCTGGGATGTTCAGGGGCCACTGCCTGCGGACACGCTCTTCTTTCGCGCTGGACGGGGTGACTTCGACGTAGTCGTAGCGATGTATCACGATCAGGGACATGGCCCGGTCAAGGTGATGGGCTTGGAGGCCGGAGTCAATGTGACCGTAGGTATGCCGGTCATTCGGACCTCGGTTGATCACGGAACGGCTTTTGACATAGCTGGTACAGGGATTGCAGACGAGCGAAGCCTTTTGGAAGCACTCAAGCAAGCCGTCGACCTTGCTAATCGCCAAGAAAAACCAGTTGTGGCAACTAGAATTACAAAGGAGAAAGTATAATGAAACGTATCGGTTTTATCGGCTTGGGTCTGATGGGAGCCAATATCGCTCGTAATATCATGCAGGGTGGTTACCCCATGGCTTTATTTGATCCGTGCCAGGAAAATCTCGCTCCTCTTGTCGCACACGGTGCCAAATCAGTTGAATCTCCCCAGGCACTGGCTGAGTGTTCGGATATTGTGTTTATTTGTGTACCCGGTGCGCCGCAGGTCGAAGCAATTGTTGAAGGAAGGCAGGGGTTGGTGCTAGGAGCTCACGATGGACTGGTCATTGTTGACTGCTCGACTTCGGATCCAACCCTTACGCGGCGCTTAAGCGAAACGCTCGCTGACAAGGGGGTGGCTTTCATGGATGCAGCCCTTGGCGGTACACCTACGCAGGCAGAGTCTGGTGAGCTTCAGGCGATCGTGGGTGCTGAAAAGGACACGCTAGAGGTTATACGTCCGGTGTTGGAGTGCTGGGCAAGCAAGATTCTTCATGTCGGTCCAGCCGGGGCAGGTCATACCATGAAGCTGCTCAATCAGTTTTTGGCTATGGGGTATGGAGCGATTTACTCAGAGGCACTTACTATTGGAGCCAAAGCGGGTGTGACGCCAGCGGTGTTTGACAGCGTTATTCGCGGCAGCCGAATGGATAGCGGCTTTTATCAGACGTTTTTCCAATATGTACTCGAGCGAGACCGTAACGCGCACCGTTTTTCACTGGCCAATGCTGGGAAGGATATTAGTTACGTTGCTAATCTGGCCAACGACCTGAACGTTAAAGCTGGTGTTGCTAACGCTATCCAGGAGCTTTACGCCAGTGCGCTCGATGAGGGGGCTGGCGAATGTTTTGTGCCGGAACTTTCCGACATCGTCGCTAGGCGTCATGGCGTTTCCTTCTCTCCCTGATCGTATGAGCATCTGATTTCGCACTAAGGAGTCTCAATGAAAGTTGCTAAACGTCGCAGTGCCATGCTGGAAGCGGTTCATAGCGGCATTACTGATGTCGAGACCCTATGCGAACGGTTCAACATTTCTGAAGCTACTGTCCGAAGAGATCTATCGTCACTGGCCGACGAGGGCCACATCGTTCGGACTTATGGTGGCGCAGCGGCTGTGGTGGGCAAGCGCGAGCCGGAGCTGTCACTTATGCAACGGCAGCACGAGAGGGGAGATGTCAAAGCACGCTTAGCGCTTGCAGCGCTCGAACATATTGAGGATGGCGATACGCTACTGCTAGAAGGCGGTTCCACCACCACAGCGCTGGCCAAGCTGCTTGGTCAGCGCCGTGGGCTCCACGTATTCACCAACAACCTTGCCGCATTGCCCGCTTTGGCTGCTATCAGGGATTGCAAGGTTAGCTTTCTGGGTGGAGACCTTCGTGTGTCTAGTATGACGACCTATGGTGTGACTGCTCAAGCGGCGCTTGAGCGATTATCAGTCAATAAGCTGTTTATGAGCGCTGATGGAGTCGTGGCAGATCTTGGTCTGTGTGAGGCGAGCGCTGAGCAAGCTTATCTCAAAGAGATAATGATTCGACGAGCCCTTAGCGTTTATGTGCTAGCCGATTCGAGCAAGCTGGGTAGCGCGCGACAGCAACACTGGACACCGATGTTGAGCCAATGGACGTTGATTACGGATGACCAGGCAGGAGAAGACAGACTTGAGGCGTTCAAGCGTCGCCGAGCGGTGACGCTTGAGGTGATCAAACTTTAGTTATGGCTGAAGTAGGGAGTCAATCCATGCATGTGTTAGTTACTGGGTGTAGCTCAGGTATAGGTTTGGCCATTTGTCGGCATCTGCTTGACCAACGGTTCAAAGTTACTGGTATTTCTAGACGTTTACCTCCCATCGATAGTGAATTGTTTCATTGGGTTGCTGCCGACTTGAATGCGCTTCACTCGACTCGAATGGAGCTTGAGTCGAGATGTTTTGACGCCTTTGTGCATGCTGCAGGAGTCATGCATACAGGTGAGCTCCAAGCCTTTGACCATGATTTGGCCCAGCAGATGTGGAAACTCCACGTCGAGGTGCCAGCCCTACTCGTTCGGCAGTTGATGATTGAGCAGGCGCCTTTAAAACGCATCATTTTGGTTGGAAGCCGGACACAGCAGGGGGCATTAGGTAAAAGCGCCTATGCGGCATCTAAAGCGGCTCAGCAGGGCTTGATACGCTCATGGGCAATGGAGCTTGTAGAGCATCAAACAACGGTTAACTTGGTTGCTCCAGGTGCCACACGTACCCCGATGCTGGCTGATCCAAAGCGAGAGGGGGTGGCGCCAAGACTACCTCCAATGGGGCGTTTTATCGAGCCAGAAGAAATAGCAGCGATTACTGCATTTTTACTCGGCGACTCTGCTCGTTCTATCACGGGGCAAACGTTAACCGTTTGCGCGGGCAGTTCCCTCTAAGTAGTCTTATACATTCCTCATTCACAGCGGCGTCTTGCTCATCCTGCCCGGTACTTCTCGCACCAGCCTGGGCATCAGGAAGCCGGGCAGGTGTTCGAGCAACTGCTGGACCAGCGCTTTGGCGCGTTCGTCGGTGACGTCGTAGTGGGCTGCGCCTTGTACGGGGTCGAAGGCGTGCAGGTAATAGGGCAGTATCCCCGCCTCGAACAGTCGTTCGGAGAGCGTGGTCAGGGTCGTGACGTCATCGTTGATGTCGCGCAGCAGGACGCTCTGATTGAGCAGCGTGACGCCCGCCTGTTTGAGGCGCGCGCAGGCTGCGACCACGGCCTGGTCGATCTCGTTGGCGTGGTTGATGTGCAGCACCATTACCTTTTGCAGCCGGGTGTTGCCAAGCCAGCCCAGCAGATGGTCATCCACCCGGTCCGGGATGACCACCGGCAGGCGCGTATGCAGCCGCAGTCGCTGCAGGTGGGGAATCTCTTCCAGCTGCGCGACCAGCCAGCTCAATTGCCTGTCGTTGGCGGCCAGCGGGTCGCCGCCGGAGAGAATCACTTCCCGAATGGCGCTGTCCTGGCGGATATAGCCAAGGGCCTCCTGCCACTGGGCTCGCGAAGGCGCGTGCTCCTGGTAGGGAAAGTGGCGGCGAAAGCAGTAGCGGCAGTTGATGGCGCAGGCCGGGCTGGCGATCAACAGCACGCGGTTGGTGTATTTATGGATCAGGCCTTTGGCCGGGCGGTGCTCGGCTTCTTCCAGTGGGTCAGTGACATAGCCAGGCGGCGACAGGGCTTCTTCGGCCAGCGGCAGGACCTGGCGCAGCAGCGGGTCGCTGGGGTCGTTGGGCGCGATGCGTGACAGGTACGCCTCGGGCACGCAGATATCGAACAGGCGATGCCCCGCCTGGGCTTCTTGCTGCCACTGGGCGTCCAGGCCAAGGCGTTGGCAGAGGGTTTGCGGGTCGCGAATGGCGCGGGATAGTTGCCGTTGCCAGGAGGCGGGCGCCTCGTCGGATATCGAGTGACCGGCAATGATGATGTTCTCCTGCAAAAAGCCCTCCTTCGGGTTATCATGCGCGCACTTGGCTACAAGGTTAACGACGGCGAAGCAGGGCTGCGCGCGTCACCGACTGAAACACACCATAGAACCATTGAGAGGCAGTATGGCGAACTATTCTACCAATGAATTCAAAGCGGGTTTGAAAGTAATGCTCGATGGCGATCCTTGTTCGATCGTCGAGAACGAGCTGGTCAAGCCTGGCAAGGGTCAAGCGTTCAACCGCGTCAAGCTGCGAAACCTGATGACTGGCCGTGTCGGTGAGCGCACGTTCAAGTCTGGTGACTCGCTGGAAGGCGCTGACGTCATGGATCTGGAGATGGAGTACCTCTACACCGACGGTGACATGTGGCACTTCATGAAGACCGACGGCTCTTTCGAGCAGTACGCGGTAGAGAAAAAAGCACTGGGCGAGACCGAAAAGTGGCTCAAGGAGCAGGTGCCCTACACCCTGACGCTGTGGAACGACAAGGCGATCTCGGTCACGCCGCCCAACTTCATCGAGCTGGAAGTCGTCGAAACCGACCCCGGCCTGAAAGGCGATACTGCTCAGGGCGGCTCAAAGCCTGCTACGCTTTCCTCGGGTGCCGTGGTACGCGTACCGCTGTTCATCAACCAGGGCGAAGTGTTGAAGATCGACACCCGCTCCGGTGAGTACGTATCACGCGCTTGATCGGCGTCACTTGCAAGCGGTAAGCAAAGCCACGCACTCTGCGTGGCTTTATGTTGTCAGGGAGAAGGGAATGACGGCCAGTTGGCAGCCAACAGCCTCCATGGAGACGCTACGTGAGCGTGCGCGCCTGCTTGCGGCAGTGCGCCATTTTTTCGTATCACGCGATGTCATGGAAGTAGAGACCCCCGTCCTCGGGCAAGGGGGCAGTACCGATGTCAACCTCGTGTCGCTGGCGACGCGGGCACGCACGGACAAGGGCCAGCGCAAGCTGTGGCTACAAACCTCGCCGGAATTTCACATGAAGCGGCTTTTGGCGGCGGGAAGCGGGCCGATCTTTCAGCTGGCTCGGAGCTTTCGTGATGGAGAGGTGGGGTCGCGGCACAATATCGAATTCACCATGCTGGAGTGGTATCAGCCGGGCTATTCGCTCGCCCAGCTGATCGAAGAGACCACGGCGCTGGTCGCCCATGTGATGCCCAATGCTCCTGGGCCGGTGGTGCACTACCGCTACCGTGAGCTGTTTCATACGCATCTGGAAGTGGACCCTTTCACCACGTCGCTGGACACCTTGCGTCTGGTGGCGGCCGAGCGGGGCAGCATGCCCGCCAAGGCGCTGGCCGAGGAGGGGCGTGATACGTGCCTCGATCTGCTCATGGGCATGGTCATCGAGCCGCGCCTGGGCCAGCAGGAGCTGAGCGTGGTGGTGGATTATCCGGCCAGCCAGGCGGCACTCGCGCAGCGCCATCAGGATAGCGATGGGGAGTGGGTGGCGTCGCGGTTCGAGCTCTATCTGAACGGGGTCGAGCTGGCGAACGGCTACCATGAGCTGACCGATGCCGACGAACAGCGTCAGCGGTTTGCCCGCGATAACGAGGAGCGTCGTCGGTTGGGGCTGAGCGAAGTGGACGTGGACGAGCGGCTGCTGGCCGCGCTGGCCCATGGAATGCCTGCTGCCTCCGGTGTCGCGCTGGGCATCGACCGGTTGATACAGCAGGCCTTGGGCAAGGGGAAGCTGGAGGAAGTACTGGCGTTTGCTACCCCTGCCTGTTGAGGTTGGCCGTGCCGGGCGCTGGCTATGACGCCTGCGGTGTTGCCAGGGATTGGCCCATGGCCACCTTGGCGCCCAGCTCATGCTCGGCAAAGGTGATCGGCTTGGCGAAGCAGGTGACCACCGTGGAGCCCAGCTTGAAGCGGCCCATCTCGGCGCCTTTTTCGATCACGATGGGCTGGCCGAAGACCATCCGCTGGGGCGTGCCCGCCAGCGGGGTCACCTGGCCTGCCCAGACGGTCTCGATGGCGGCCACGATCATGGCACCCACCAGCACCATGGCCATCGGGCCGTGCTCGGTATCGAAGATACAGACCAGACGCTCATTGCGCGCAAACAGGCCAGGCACGTAGTTGGCGGTGGCCTGATTGACGGAGAACAGCCGCCCCGGCACGTAGATCATTTCGCGCAATGTGCCGGTCACCGGCATGTGCACGCGATGGTAATCCCGTGGGGAGAGGTACACGGTGGCAAAGCTGCCTGCCATGAACTCCTGGGCCAGCGCATCGTCCCCCCCCAGCAATGTATACACCGAATAGCGATGCCCCTTGGCTTGCACGATGTCGCCTGCGCACAGGCGGCCAAACTGCGAAAGGGTGCCGTCGGCCGGGCTGAGAATGCCGTCGCCCAGGGGGCGGGCATCGGGCTTCAGCGCCCGGGTGAAGAAGTCGTTGAACGTGGCGTAGGCGGTAGGGTCCGGTTCCAGTGCCTGGCTCATGTCCACGTCGAAGCGTTTGATGAACGCCTTGATGACGGCGTTCTTGACCCGTGGTTGATCGCACGCGGCGACCTTGCCCGTCAGCCGGGAAAGCGCGTGATGGGGCAGTGGGTACTGCAGTAGCGAAAAGGCTTTTTGAGAAACGGTCACAGTGGTGTCTTTGTCTCGATGTCGGTTGAGTGTCGTTGGCGCATGGCAGGCATCAGCGTTCGATGGGGGTATCGTTGCGATTGCCCCATTCGCCCCAGGAGCCCGCGTAGCCACGAATGTTGAAGCCCAGGGCCTTGCCCACCAGCCAGGTAAAGCTGCTGCGGTGGTGGCTTTGGCAGTGGGTGGCGATCTCCATGTCCGGTGTCAGGCCCAGCGCGCCCAGTTCGGTGATCAGTTCGGCGTAGTCGCGAATGCGCAGCGCGCGTTGACGATCCATGGCGTCTACCCAATCCATGTTCACCGCGCCGGGAATGTGGCCCAGGTGCTTGTTGTTGCCACGCTCACCGTCGTACTCGGCCTTCGAACGGGCATCCCAGATGGCGAACTGCTTGTCGTTCAGCTTGTCGAGAATCTCGTCGCGGCTGATGGCGGCCTGAGGATTGAGAATGTCGGCCTGATAGTCACTGGGCGTGGGGGCCGTGGGCTCGGTGCTCTCTTCGAGGCCCGCGTCGCGCCACGCATGAATGCCGCCATTCAGGTAGGAGTAGCGGGTATGGCCAATCAGCTCCAGCGTCCACAGCAGGCGAGCGGCCCAGCCGCCACCCTCGTCATCGTAGGCCACCACGTGGGTATCACGGGTCAGGCCCATGGCGCTGAACAGCTGCGAGAGAAATGCCACGGAAGGCACGTCGTTGGGGACCGGGCCCTCGCCGCGCATCAGATAGCGGTAGTCGAGGTAAATGGCGCCGGGCACGTGCCCCTGCCGGTAGCTGTCGCCATTCAGTGGCACATCGACGATCAAGAGCTGAGGGTCGCCCAGATGCTCGACGAGCTGTTCTGGTTCGACGATCAGTGGCAGCACGTTGGTTTCGGAAGAGTGGCTGTTGGTCATGGTCGGCTCCCTGTCCCTGCAATGAAAGTAATCTGAGCCATCGGCGTCAGCCGTCAGGCCTGGGTGTTCAGGCTATCCAGTATGCGTCGGTAGCTGGTAAAGCGCTCTGGGTGAATCTTGCCCGCCTCGACGGCATTCAGTAAAGCACAGCCGGGCTCATTGCGATGGCGGCAATCCCTGAAGCGGCATTGGCCCAGGTAGGGGTGAAACTCGATGAAGCCGTTGGTCACTTCCTGTTCATCGAGGTGCACCAGCCCGAATTCGCGGATGCCGGGGGAGTCGATCAGCTCGCCGTCGTGCACTTCGTCGCTGCGCATGGCGTAGAGCCTGGCGGTGGTGGTGGTATGAGTGCCCTTGCGCGAATCTTCCGAGAGGGCGCCGATGCGCAGGGTCTCGTCCGGCAGCAGCAGATCGATCAGCGAGGATTTGCCTACCCCGCTCTGGCCGACGAACACCGAGGTACGGCCCTCCAGCTGCTGACGCAGGGCGTTCAGGCCGTCAGGGTTGGCCGTGGTGGTACGCACCACCCGATAGCCCAGTTGGCGGTAACGCTCCAGCAGTTGGCCGAGTTCGCCACCGCCTTCCGGCAGCAGGTCGGTCTTGTTGAGCACCAGTACGGGCGTGATGCCGGTGGCCTCGGCGGCGACCAGGTAGCGGTCGATCAGGTTGGGGTGCGGCGCAGGCTCCACCGCAAAGACGATCAGCAGCTGGTCGATGTTGGCGGCAACCGGCTTGAGCTGCCCTCTGGCATCCGGGCGTTTGAGGATAGTGTCGCGCTCCTCCCGGGCCACCACGACGCCAGAGCCATCCTGACCCGCTCGCCAGATCACCCGGTCGCCGGTCACCAGCCCTTCCAGGTTGGCGCGCAGATGGCAGCGTACCGGGGTGCCGTCGGCATCGCGGACTTCCAGGGTGCGGCCGAAGTGGGCCATCACACGGCCTGGCTGTTCGGGACCATACTCCCCGGCGGAGAGTTTTTCGGCATCCCGCGCGTCGCGTTTTTCCGCCCGCTGAGCGCGCTCGGCCTGGATTTTTTCGACGCGCCACTGCTGCTGACGGCTTAATTTACGTTTGCTCATGACCACCCGAAGATCGTTACAATGGCAGGCATTGTAACCACCTGAGCCACCCACTGTCCCCTACGGGGTGCGGTGCAAGGCAATATAAGCGACACTTTTATGCACATCGCTCGTGTTGGAGCGACTTTGGCCAAGGAATGAGACGAATGAGTGAGCAAGCCGTCACCCCGCGCAGCGACCTGCTGGTATGGATCGATCTGGAGATGACCGGCCTGGAGCCGGACAAGGAGCGCATCATCGAAGTGGCCACGCTGATCACCGATGCGCATCTCAACGTGGTGGCCGAAGGGCCGGTGATTGCCGTCAAGCAGCCGGACAGCCTGCTGGCCGCCATGGATGAGTGGAACCAGAAAACCCACGGTGAGTCGGGGCTCGTGGCGCGGGTCAAGGCCAGCCAGGTGAGTACCGAAGAGGCCGAGCAGCAGACGCTGGCGTTTTTGAGCCGCTACGTGGTGCCCGGCACATCGCCCATGTGCGGCAACAGCATCCATCAGGATCGCCGCTTTCTGGAGCGCGAGATGCCCGCCCTGTGGAGCTTCTTCCACTACCGCAACCTGGATGTGTCCAGCGTCAAGGAACTGGCCAAGCGCTGGAACCCGAGCGCGCTGGAAGGGTTCAAGAAGCGCAACGTGCATTTGGCGATGGACGACATCAAGGAGTCGATTGCCGAGCTTGCCCACTATCGCAGCACCTTCCTGCGCGTGGCGCCCGGCAGCGACGAGCAGCGTTGATCCGCGCTGACGTTTTTCAGCCTTGCGTCGCGATGCGCGCTCCACGCTTCTGGTGCTGCTCTGCCAGTGCCCAGACCACGTGCTCGCGGACCAGCGCGCTGGGGTAGGCGCGGCGTGCCCACAGGGCGGCTTCGACGTCACGGCTCCAGGGCGCATTGCCCAGGCCCACCGCCAGGTTGCGTAGCCAGCGCTCGTAGCCGATGCGGCGTATCGGGCTCCCGGCGGTCTTGTCGAGAAACTCCGCCTCGCTCCAGCCG
This sequence comes from Halomonas sp. NyZ770, assembly GCF_020616575.1. Lineage (NCBI taxonomy): Bacteria > Pseudomonadati > Pseudomonadota > Gammaproteobacteria > Oceanospirillales > Halomonadaceae > Halomonas > Halomonas sp. NyZ770. The sequence goes on from NZ_CP085143.1 coordinate 1,487,295, forward strand.
AACAGAGTGACGAGCGAGGCGCGGTCGAGATCGTGACGCGGAGCAAAATCCTGCTCCTGGGTCGGGCGTGTGAAGCGGGTAAACGGGCAGACCAGCTGGCAGTCATCGCACCCATAGACACGGTTGCCCATGGCCCGGCGGTACTCCACGGGGATCGCGCCGTGCAGTTCGATGGTCAGGTAGGAGACGCATTTGCGCGAATCGACGACCTTGTCATCGACGATGGCGCCGGTGGGGCAGGCCGTGCGGCAGGCGCTGCAGCTGCCGCAGTGCTCTCGCTCGAAGGGCGGGTCCACGGGCAGGGGCAGGTCGGTATACAGCTCGCCGAGAAAGAACAGCGAGCCAGCCTGGGGGTTGAGCAGCATGGCGTTCTTGCCAAACCAGCCAAGCCCTGCCTTCTGGGCCAGGGCACGCTCCATGACCGGGGCCGAGTCGACGAAAGCGCGAAAGCCAAAGGCGCCTACCTCTTGCTCGATCTGCCGTGCCAGCTGGGCCAGCCGTTTGCGCATCAGTTTGTGGTAGTCGCGCCCCAGGGCATAGCGCGATACATAGGCACGCTGGGGCTGCCCCAGTACTTTGGTGGTGGCAACGTCGGCGGGCAGGTAGTCCATGCGCACGCTGATCACCCGCTGTGTGCCGGGTTCCAGCTCGGCCGGGCGGGTGCGCTTGGTGCCGTGCTTGGCCATGAAGCCCATGTCGCCGTGGTAGCCCTGTTCCAGCCAGCGCTCGAGATGGCGCTCGTGGACGGCAAGATCGGTATCGGTGATGCCGACCTGCTGAAAGCCCAGCTCGCGCCCCCAGCGCTTGATCCGCTCGGCGAGTTGCTGGAGTTGCTCGGCAGAGAGTGAAAAATCAGAGGAAGGTGGCATGGTTGATCAACGTTGGCGCGACAGGCGCGCTATGCTAACCCATTACGCTTTCATACGACATGCACGGTGCTGCCGTGTCACCACGACGGCAGCGCCCCGGCACATGGCAACCGCTAAGGAGAGACCGTGTCCACACTGAGTACCTCATCGCTACGCCCTTTGTACAAGGCGGCCCAGGTGCGTGAGCTGGATCGACGCACCATTGCCAGTGGCATCGACAGCTTCGCGCTGATGCAGCGCGCGGCTTCCAGTGCCTGGCACAGTTTTCGCTCGCGCTGGCCTCAGGCCCGCAGCGTCACGGTGCTGTGTGGAAGCGGCAACAACGGGGGCGATGGCCACGTGCTGGCGGCCCTGGCCATGCAGGCAGGGCTCAAGGTTCAGCGGCTTTCGACCAAACCCCTGGAAGCGCTCACGGGGGACGTTGCCAAGGCGGCAGGGCTGGCATCGGCCGCCGGGGTGGGATTCGACGAGTGGCAGCCCGCCACGACGCTGGTGGGGGAAGTGATCGTCGATGCCCTGCTGGGTACCGGGCTTGCCGGTGAGCCCCAGGGCAACATCCGCCAGGCCATCGAGGCCATCAATGGTGCGCACCAGCCAGTGCTGGCGCTGGACATCCCCTCGGGTCTGTCGGCGGATAGCGGGGCCGTGCTGGGCAGTGCGGTGGTGGCGGATGGCACCGTTACCTTCATTGGCGACAAGGTCGGGCTGCATACCGGCGACGCGCCTGCCTATACCGGCGAGATCGATTTTCGCCCGCTGGGCGTGAAGGCTCAGGCCTTTTTCGATATTCCGCCCACGGCCTGGCGACTGGATGAAGCGCTGCTGGCCGACGCCTTTGCACCGCGTTCGCGGATCAGCCACAAGGGCAATCTGGGGCATGTGCTGGTCATGGGCGGCGCGCCCGGCTTTGGTGGAGCCGCCTTGCTGGCCGCCCAGGCCGCGGCGCGGCTAGGCGCGGGCAAGGTCACCCTGGCGACGGCCGAGGAGCACATTACCGCCAGTTTGGTGCGCTGCCCGGAAGTCATGGCCCGAGCCGTGCGTGGCGGGGCGGAGGCCGTCGGACTGCCGGACACCGCCGATGTGGTGGTGATTGGCCCAGGCCTGGGGCAGGGCGCCTGGGGGCAGGCGCTGTTGCAAAGTGCACTGCAGGGGGCGACGCCGTTGGTGGTGGATGCCGATGCCCTGAACCTGCTGGCCAGCCGCTGGCCTGACGTGCGCCGCGATGACTGGATACTGACCCCGCATCCGGGGGAAGCCGCGCGACTGCTGGGGTGCACGGTGGCCGAGGTACAGGCGGATCGCCCTGAGGCGGCGCGGGCCTTGCAGCGTGCCCGTGGCGGCGTGGTGATCTTGAAAGGGGCAGGCAGCCTGATCGTCGGCCCCAGTGGGCTGGTGGTATGCCCATACGGGAATCCCGGCATGGCCAGCGGCGGCATGGGTGACGTGCTGAGCGGCATGCTGGGAGCCTTGGCAGGCCAGCATGATCGCCTGGAGTGGAGCGCCTGGCTGGGCGTGATGGTACACGGCCTGGCGGGCGATGCCGCCGCGAAAGCCAGCGGAGAGCGTGGCCTGTTGGCAAGTGATCTGGCATCCTATGCACGAGCGTTTATCAACCCGTGAAGGCAGCCCACATGCAGGTGCAATCAAGTGACGAAATGGCCCACGTTGCCTTTGGAGAAGCGCTGGGCAAGGCGCTGGAAGGTCGCGGGCGAGTGTATCTCGAAGGCGACCTGGGGGCAGGCAAGACGACGCTGACGCGAGGCATCTTGCGTGCCTATGGTTATCAGGGGGCGGTCAAAAGTCCCACGTATACCCTGGTAGAGCCTTACGAGCTAGGCGAGCAGCGGATTTATCACCTGGATCTTTACCGCCTTGCCGACCCGGAAGAGCTGGAGTTCATCGGCGGCCGAGAGGTGCTGTCCGACCAGGCCTTGTGCCTGGTGGAGTGGCCCAGTCAGGGCGCTGGCTGGCTGCCCGCGCCCGATCTGTGGATACGCTTGCAGGTGGCGTCACCCGGCCGCCTGCTGTCATTAAGTGCCGAGACGCCGCATGGAGTTGCGGTGTTGGCTCAGCTCGAAACGCTGTCGGCTGAACAGCAACAGGAGTGTGGTGTGGTTCAATGGACATGAGACAGTCATTGGCTGCCTGGGCCGGCAGGCTGGCTACCGGGTGCGCGCTGCTCTTGATGAGCGGTGCATCGTTGCAGGCGGCGACCATCGAGAGCATGCGCCTGTGGGCGGCCCCCGATCATGCGCGGCTGGTGTTCGATTTGACCGCCGCTGCGCAGGCTAATGTGTTTACCCTGGACAATCCGGCGCGGCTGGTCATCGACCTCGACGACAGCCAGCTCGATACCGATGTCTCGACGCTGCCCCTGGAGGGCAGCGCGATTTCCGCCGTGCGCACGGGCTCCCGAGATGGTGGCGGCCTGCGCGTGGTGCTGGAGCTCAATCGCGATATTTCCCCGCGTCATTTTACCCTGCCGCCCAACGACCAGTACGGTCATCGGCTGGTGGTGGATCTGGAGTACCCCGGTGAAAGTGCCGTCGAAAACCCCATCGACCCCATCGAGGCGATGATCCGCGACCAGGAGATCATGGCGCAGCGTAGTGCCCAGGCCCAGCAGGCAGATGTGCCCAGTGCGGTGGCCGAGGTGCCAGAAGCACCCACCCAGCCGGTCGAGGTTCAGCCTGCGCAGCCCCACCCGCGCCGCGACATCATCATCGCCATCGATGCCGGGCACGGAGGGGAAGACCCTGGTGCCATCGGGCCTGCCGGTACTCGGGAGAAGGACGTGGTACTGGAGATAGCCCGTCGCCTGGCCGCCGATGTCAATCGAACCGAAGGCTTCAAGGCCGTGCTGATTCGTGACGGTGACTACTATCTTGGCCTGCGCCAGCGTACCCAGCTGGCCCGAGAGCAGAAAGCCGATTTCTTCGTCTCCATCCATGCGGATGCCTTCACCAGCCCCCGGCCGCAAGGCAGCTCGGTGTATGCGCTTTCCCAGCGGGGTGCCACCTCGGAAACCGCTCAGTGGCTGGCCGACAGCGAAAACCGCGCCGACCTGATAGGCGGCGTCGACGGCAGTCTGTCGCTGCGCGACAAGGACCAGGTGCTGCGTGGCGTACTGCTCGACCTGACCATGACCGCCACGCTCAACGACTCGCTCTCCATCGGTGGGCAGGTGCTGGAGCAGTTGGGTCGGGTGAATCGACTCCACAAGAGTCGCGTGGAGCAGGCCGGTTTCATGGTACTCAAGTCGCCGGACATTCCGTCGCTGCTGATCGAGGTGGGCTTCATTTCCAATCCCGACGAAGAGCGACGGCTACGCGACCCGGTGCATCAGCAAGGCCTGTCGACGGCGATTTTCAGCGGCCTGCGCGAGCATTTTCAGAGCAACCCGCCACCGGCCAGTCTGCTGGCCTGGCAGCGCGACAATCAGCGCCGCCCCACGGGCAACGAATACCGTATCCAGTCTGGCGATACCTTGTCGGCCATCGCGATTCGCCACGGCGTGCCGGTGAACCAGCTCAAGCAGGCCAATGACCTGAACGGCGACGTGATTCGTGTGGGTCAGGTGCTGCGCATTCCCAGCTCTTGAAACGGATGACGAGCAGGCCGAGACAACGGCGCTATGGAAACGAAGCAACGGAAACAGGTGAGGTGAAGGTTGGCTGAATTGACTTCTGCCGCTGGGCGGATACAGGTACTGGACCCCCGTCTGGCGAACCAGATTGCGGCCGGAGAAGTAGTCGAGCGGCCTTCGTCGGTGGCCAAGGAGTTGATTGAAAACGCCATCGATGCGGGTAGCCAGCGTATCGAGGTGGATATCGAGCAGGGCGGCGCCCGCTTGATCAAGATTCGCGACGACGGCATCGGTATCGGCGAGCAGGACCTGCCGCTGGCCCTGGCGCGTCATGCCACCAGCAAGATCACCAGCCTGGAAGATCTCGAAGGCGTCAGTTCGCTGGGGTTTCGTGGGGAGGCGCTGGCCTCCATCAGCTCGGTCTCCCGGTTGGAGCTGGTATCCAATGCTGAAGACGATCCCCGCCAAGGGTGGCGGGTAGTGGCGGAAGGGCGTGGCATGGAGGCCAAAGTGACGCCTGCGCCGCACCCGCGTGGCACCAGCGTGGCGGTGCGTGATTTGTTCTTCAATACGCCAGCCAGACGCAAGTTCCTGCGCACCGAGAAGACCGAGTTCGCCCATGTGGAAGAGGCGTTCCGCCGGCAGGCCTTGTCGCGTTACGATATTGGCTGGGTGCTGCGCCATAATCAGAAAGTGGTGCATCAACTGCCGCCCGGCGATACCGCCGCCGCGCGAGAGCGGCGCATCGCTTCGCTGCTGGGCAAGAACTTCATCGAGCATGCCCGCTACATCGAGCGGGAAGCCGGCGGGCTAAGGCTCAGTGGCTGGGTAGGCCTGCCGACGCACTCGCGCTCCCAGGCGGACCAGCAGTACTTCTTCGTCAATGGGCGCGTCGTGCGCGACCGGCTGGTGGCCCACGCGGTGCGTCAGGCCTACCGAGACGTGCTCTACAACGGTCGGCATCCGGTCTTCGTGCTCTACCTGGAGCTGGACCCGGACGTGGTGGACGTCAACGTTCACCCCACCAAGCATGAAGTGCGCTTTCGCGATGGGCGCATGGTGCACGATTTTCTCTACTCCAGCCTGCATCACTGCCTGGCGGTGTCTCGGCCCAGTGAAGGTGCCGAGCCCGAGGCTGACCAAGCCCCGCAAGCCGAGTCGATTACGTCTGATGCCGAGCCGCCTGCGGCCCCGGCGCCACGCTGGCAGCAGCAGGGCATGGCGTTGGCGGAGAGTGAGCGTCGCCACCCAGGAGCCGAGCGGGTGCGGCGGTTCATGCAGGGCTATCAGGCGCTTCACCCCGACCATGAAGAGACGCTGCTGTCGCCTCAGCCCAGCCCGCCAACGGCCACGATGCCTGAAGTCCATCAGGTGCGCGAGGCGCCGCCCGTCATGCCCCAGGAGGATGCCACGGCCGCGCCGCCGCTCGGGTTCGCGCTGGGTCAGCTGCATGGTGTTTATATTCTGGCTCAGAACGCCCAGGGGCTGGTGCTGGTGGATATGCATGCAGCCCATGAGCGCATCGTCTATGAGCGCATGAAGCAGCAGTGGTCTGCCGCGCAGGGGATCGATGCTCAGCCGCTGCTGGTGCCGGTGTCGCTGGCCGCCAGCCGCAGCGAAGTGGCGACGGCCGAAAGCGAGCGCGAGGCCATTGCGCAGCTAGGTATCGAGCTGGACGTGGCAGGGCCGGAAACGCTGCTGGTTCGCCAGTTGCCAGCCCTGCTGGCCCAGGCAGACCCCGAGGCACTGGTGCGTGAAATGCTGGAGGAGCTGTCGCGCTTTGGCCGCACCCATCAGGTAGAGGCGCGCATTCACGAGCTGCTCTCCACCATGGCTTGCCATGGCAGCGTGCGCGCCAATCGCCGCCTGACCCTGGATGAAATGAATGCGCTGCTGCGCGACATGGAGCGCACCGAGCGTAGCGACCAGTGTAACCATGGTCGCCCCACCTGGACGCAAATGAACATGAAGGCGCTCGATCGTCTGTTCTTGCGTGGCCAGTAGCCTTGAGACACCCCCTATGAACCTATTCCGTGAAGCAGGCCAGACCGATGGTTGATCAGCGCCCTTTGGCGATTTTCTTGATGGGGCCTACCGCGGCAGGCAAGACCGATGCGGCCATTGCACTGCACGAAACCCTGGGGCACGAACTGATCAGCGTCGATTCGGCCATGGTGTACCGTGGCATGGATGTCGGCAGCGCCAAACCGAGTGCTGCGGAGCTGGCCCGCGCCCCCCATCGGCTGATCGACCTGCGTGACCCGGCAGACCCCTATTCCGCCGCTGATTTTCGTGAAGATGCGCTGCGCGAGATGCGGCAAATCAGCGCGGCAGGCAAAGTCCCCCTGTTGGTGGGCGGTACCATGCTCTACTTCAAGCGCCTGGTGGAAGGGGTGGCCAATCTGCCCGCCGCAGACCCACTCATTCGTGAGCGGCTGGCGGCCATGCAGGCAGAGCAAGGGCTGGCAGCGCTGCATCGCGAACTGGCCAGCGTAGATCCGGTCTCGGCGGCGCGCATTCACCCCAACGACCCGCAGCGGCTGATGCGTGCTCTGGAAGTGTTCCATGCCAGTGGCAGGCCGATGAGTGAACTGTGGGCTGAGCAGGAAGCGGAAACCTTTCCCTGGCGGGTGCTGTCGATAGCCTTGTCACCGCTCGATCGCTCGGTATTGCACCGGCGTATTGCCCAGCGATTTGACGCCATGCTGGATGAGGGCTTGATTGATGAGGTCGCCGCCCTCAAAAAGCGTAAAGATATTCATGCGGGCTTGCCCTCGATGAAAAGTGTTGGCTACCGTCAAGTATGGGAATATCTGGATGGTGAGTATGACCGGGACGAGCTGGTGTCCCGGGGAGTGATCGCTACACGTCAACTGGCCAAGCGGCAGCTGACGTGGCTGCGTAGCTGGTCAGCGCTGCGCTGGATAGATACGCAGCAGCCGGATACGCTGGATAAGCTGCTGAAATTCGTGCGTGAAAGCGGTGCTTAGCGTAAGATAGTGATTTCGTAACAAGTGTTTTAGAGTGGCCTTTGGCGCTCGAATCGACACTAGGCCTTTCGGGCAACAAGATTGCGGCGCAGCACCAGTAGGGCGCGCCATTTGATAACCAACCCCAACGACAGTTTAGGGAGAGCAACATGTCCAAAGGGCAGTCCCTTCAAGACCCGTACCTGAATATTTTGCGCAAGGAGCGCATTCCGGTCTCTATTTTCCTGGTAAACGGCATTAAGCTGCAGGGCCAGATTGAATCGTTTGACCAGTTTGTCATCTTGTTGCGCAATACCGTCAGTCAGATGGTTTATAAACACGCCATTTCCACCGTCGTGCCCTCGCGCAATGTGCGCCTGCCAGCACAGGATCCCTCAGCGGCTGACGCTGACATCTGAGACGGCTGGATGGCAAGAGAGTCCACGAGGTATTGATTGTTTTTTGAACGCCCTGAAGCCGGTGAAACGGCAGTCCTTGTTCACGTAGATTTCTATGATGAGCAGGCACGAGAAGACCCGGGTGAGTTCTTGGAGCTTGTGCGCTCTGCCGGTGCAGAGCCCGCGACGTTGCTCACAGCTAGCCGCCAGCGTCCCGATTCCCGAACGTTCATCGGGAGCGGGAAGCTGGAGGAGCTGCGGGCGATGCTCGCAGCCCATGAAGCGGAACTGGTGATCTTCAACCACAGTTTAAGCCCTTCCCAGCAGCGTAATCTTGAGAAGGAACTCAAGTGTCGTGTCTTGGATCGCACCGGTCTGATTCTCGATATTTTTGCGCAGCGGGCACGAACTCATGAGGGCAAGCTGCAAGTCGAGCTTGCCCAGCTCGAATACATGTCTACCCGTCTGATTCGTGGATGGACCCACCTTGAGCGGCAAAAAGGCGGCATTGGCCTGCGCGGTCCCGGCGAAACACAGCTGGAGACCGATCGGCGATTGCTGCGTGCCCGCATCAAGTCCATCCACAAGCGTCTGGACAAGGTGCGCAGCCAGCGCGAGCAGAATCGCCGCGCTCGGGCCAGAGCCGAGATCCACAGCGTGTCGCTGGTGGGGTACACCAACGCTGGCAAGTCGACGCTATTCAACGCGCTGACCAGCGCTGAAGTCTATGCCGCCGATCAGCTGTTCGCGACGCTGGATCCGACGCTCAGACGGTTGGAAATAGAAGATGTCGGCCCCGTCGTGCTGGCCGATACCGTAGGCTTCATCCGTCACCTGCCGCACAAGCTGGTGGAGGCGTTCCAGGCGACCCTGCAAGAGGCTTCCGAAGCCACGTTGCTGGTCCACGTCATCGACGCCGCCGACCCGGACCGCGAATTGAACGTGGCGCAGGTGGACGAGGTGCTCAAGGAAATTGGTGCCGACAGCGTGCCGGTGCTCAAGGTCATGAACAAGATCGACAAGCTGGATAGCGCACCGCGCATCGAGTACGACGGTCATGGCGTGCCGAGCGTGGTATGGCTATCTGCTCAGCAGGGGCTGGGTCTGGAACTGTTGCACGAAGCGCTGTCAGAGCGTCTGGCCAATGACGTGATCGGTTTCTCGCTGACCCTGGCGCCAGAGCAGGGCAGGCTGCGCGCTGGCCTGCATGAGCTGAATGCCGTCCGCGAAGAGAGTTTCGACGAGCAGGGGCGCTCCGTGCTGGACGTGCGCCTGCCGCGGCGTGATTTCAACCAGCTGATGGCGCAGCTGGGCGAGCGCGCCAATACCTATTTACCAGAAGCATTACGCGAATCTGACGAATGGTAGCCCTTCAAGTGCCGACTCCCCAGCTGCCCCATGGTGCAGTGTTGTGGGAGTATGGTACAAGATTGATATAGCAATAATATCAAAAGCACTCGGCCTTGCCTGAGCGTAAGGTACGGTGCAGGTGAACACCTTAGTGGAGACGAAGTATGGCCTGGAATGAGCCCGGTGGTGGCAACCAGCACGACCCTTGGAGCAGTGGGGGGCGTCGTGGTAGCAATAACGGCGGTGACCGCGGTGGTAATAACGGCGGCAACAACGGCGGAGGCAATGGTGGGAACGGCGGAAACAATCAGGGGCCTCCCGATCTTGATGAAGCGCTCAAGAAGTTTCAAGACAAGCTGAACGGCATGCTGGGCGGCGGCAAGAAGAGCGGTGGCGGTAGCGGTGGCAACAAGGGCGGCGGCAAGCCGCGCAATTCGTTTGCACTGCCCGGGCTGCTGCTGATCGTGGCGCTGGCCATCTGGGGTGCGTCCGGCTTCTATCTGGTCGACCAGTCCGAGCGTGGTGTCGTGCTGCGCTTTGGTGAGTTCCAGGGCATCGTCAGTCCCGGTCTGCAGTGGAATCCGCCGCTGATCGACGATGTGCGTATGGTGAACGTCACGCGCGTTCGTTCCGTTGCACAGACCCAGTCGATGTTGACCCGAGACGAAAATATCGTCGAAGTCGAAATCTCGGCCCAGTATCAGGTGGCCAATCCACGTGATTTCGTACTGAACGTGCGCGACCCAGCACTCTCCATCGAGAATGCGCTGGACTCGGCTCTGCGCCACGTGGTGGGTGGCACCGACATGATCGATATTCTGACCTCTGGTCGTGAAATTCTCGGTAGCTCGGTGGCCAGCCGCCTGCAGACCTATCTGGATGCCTATGGTGCCGGTATTCGTCTGCAGACGATCAACATCGAGTCCACCTCGGCGCCCGCGCCGGTGATCGATGCTTTCGATGACGTTATCCGTGCCCGCGAAGATCGCCAGCGGACCATCAACGAAGGTATGGCCTATGCCAACGCGATCATCCCGGCTGCACAAGGTCAGGCTCAGCGTGTGGTAGAGCAGGGGCAGGGTTACCGTGAATCGGTCGTTGCCGAAGCACAGGGTCAGGCCAACCGCTTCAATGCGCTGTTGACCGAATACCAGAACTCACCGGAAGTGATGCGCGAGCGTATGTACCTGGATGCCATCGAAGAAGTCTTTGGGAGCACGCCCAAGGTGCTGCTGGATATCAGCGACAATGCGCCCTTGATGTACCTGCCGTTGGATCAGATGCGCAGTGGAAGCAGCGGCGGTTCGAGCAGCTCCAGCAGCAGCGATAGCAGCGGTAACAGCAGTGACGCCATCGACCCGCGCGTGCTCGATTCGCTGCGTACCAGTCAGGGTGGCGCTTCGTCATCGTCCAGTAATTCGCCCATTCGCAGGGAGGGTCGCTAAATGATTAATAACCGTTCCCTGCTGATCGTGGGTGGCCTGGCCGCAGTTGCCTGGCTGGCCAGCAACAGCCTGTACGTGGTGGATGAGACCGAGCGTGCCGTCAAGCTGCGCTTTGGTGAAGTCATCGAAGAGAACATTCAGCCTGGGCTTCACGTCAAGATTCCGATTGCCCAGACCGTGCGCAAGTTCGATGTGCGTCTGCTGACCCTCGATACCGATACCAGTCGTTATCTGACCCTCGAGCAGAAAGCGGTCATCGTCGACTCCTACGTCAAGTGGCAGGTGGTCAACCCCACCCGTTACTACGAGGCCACTGCGGGTGACGAGATGATGGCGGTACGCCTGATTCAGCCCCGAGTCGACGAAAGCCTGCGTAACGAGTTTGGTCGCCTCAATCTTCAGGAAATCATCGCCGAGCGCCGTGATGACCTGATGACCGGACCCACCGGCGAACTCGACGAGCTGATGCGTGAAGAGCTGGGCGTGGCGATTCGTGATATTCGTATCAAGCGGATCGACCTGCCGGAAGACGTGTCGGCTGCCGTTTTCGAGCGGATGCGCTCCGAGCGTGAGCGTGAAGCGCGCGAGTGGCGTGCTCAGGGTCAGGAAGAGGCCGAGCGTATTCGCGCCAACGCCGACCGTCGTCGTCAGGTCTTGCTGGCGCAAGCCAACGAGCGTTCCGAGACCCTGCGTGGTGAAGGGGATGCCGAAGCCGCCGCGATCTTCTCCCAGGCTTACAGCCAGGATCAGGAATTCTTCGCCTTCTGGCGTAGCCTGAATGCCTACCGTCAGAGCTTCTCTGGCGACGGCAACCTGCTGGTATTGGAGCCAGACAGCGACTTCTTCCGCTACCTGCGCAGCGCCATGCCGGACAGCGACGAGTAAGCGAAGCGGGCTCGTTTCCCGCTGGGCGATACGCCCGGCGGGGTTCAACTGGGCTCCAAACGTGGTAGACTTTATCAACCGGGCGTCGCCCGGTTTTTTTGTGGCCCCATTTCACGTGCGTTATCAGGCCGGGCAGGTCAAGATGCCCTCCTGGTGTCGTCGGCCGGGCCTTCATCGTCTCGCAGGATTGTTCACATGACCATCGCTGACCGCTGGCTACTGCCTGACGGCATGGATGAGGTGCTGCCGCCTCAGGCAAGCCGCATGGAAGAGCTGCGCCGTGCGCTACTCGATCTTTATCACGCCTGGGGCTATGACCAGGTAATGCCGCCACCGGTAGAGTTTCTCGACTCGCTGCTGACCGGTACCGGCACCGACCTCGACCTCCAAACCTTCAAGCTGACCGACCAGTTGACGGGGCGCATGATGGGCGCCTCGGCAGACGTCACGCCCCAGGTGGCGCGAATGGATGCGCACTCGCTGAAACGTCAGGGGCCGGTACGCCTGTGCTACTGCACCAACGTGCTGCGTGCCAAGGCCGACCAGCATCAGGGGGGGCGCAGCCCCGTGCAGGTGGGTGTCGAGCTGTTTGGTCATGCGGGGCTCGAAGCCGACAGCGAAATCATTCACCTGGCGCTTGCCAGCCTGCATGCCGCCGGTGCCAGTGAGATCCACCTGGCGCTGGGGCATATCGGCATCTATCGCAGCCTGGTCGAAGCCGCTGCGCTCAGCGAAGAGCAGGAGCGTGCGCTGTTCGAGGCGCTGGCGCTCAAATCGCCTGGGCAGTTGGCCGAGCAAGTGGCGGCCAGCGTCAAGGACCCGGTATTGGCGGAGATGCTGATGGCGCTTGGCGAACTGCACGGCAATGCCGAGGTGCTGAGCGAAGCGCGTGAGCGGTTTGCGGGTGCCCCGGCGCCGGTCAATGCCGCGCTGGATCAGCTGGAAGCGCTGTACAAAGGGGTGTTGGCGCGTTTCGACGTGGCCCTGTACTTCGACCTTGCCGAGCTGCGTGGCTATCAGTACCACACCGGCATGATGTTTGCGGCTTATGTTCCCGGTTATGGCTACGCATTGGCCAAAGGGGGGCGCTATGATGATACTGGGCGTGCCTTTGGGCGTGCTCGCCCGGCGACGGGCTTCTCGATGGATCTGAAACAGCTGGCCTCCCTGGCGCCAGCGTCTCCTGACCGCAAAGCGGTGTGGGCGCCAGCCCAGGAGGATGAGTCGCTCAATGCTGCCATCGTGGCACTGCGCGAGCAGGGTGAACGCGTTATTCAAGCGCTGCCTGGGCAGCGTACTGGGCCGGCGGAGCACAACTGTGACCGCCGTCTTGAGTTTATCGACGGCCGTTGGCAGACAGCGGCCCTGACACAAGAGACGAGTGCATAATGGGTAAGAATGTCGTAGTCCTGGGGACTCAGTGGGGCGATGAAGGCAAAGGCAAGATCGTCGATCTGTTGACCGAATCCGCTTCTGCCGTGGTTCGCTTTCAAGGTGGCCACAATGCTGGCCACACGCTGGTCATCGATGGTGAGAAGACCGTTCTTCACCTGATTCCGTCCGGCGTGCTGCGTCCGGGCAAGACCTGCGTCATCGGCAATGGCGTCGTGCTCTCTCCGGAAGCCTTGATCAAGGAGATTCGCGAGCTGGAAGCCAAGGGCGTGCCGGTGCGTGAGCGTCTGCGCCTGTCGCCAGCCTGTCCGCTGATCCTGCCGTACCACGTGCGCCTGGATCAGGCGCGTGAAAAGGCCCGTGGCGTGGCCAAGATCGGCACTACCGGTCGTGGCATCGGCCCGGCTTATGAAGACAAGGTTGCCCGTCGTGGCCTGCGCCTGGGCGATATGCTGCATCGCGAGCGTTTTGCCTCCAAGCTGGGCGAAGTCCTCGATTACCACAACTTCGTACTGGTGAATTACCACGGCGAACCGGCGGTGGATTTCCAGGAAGTGCTCGACAGCGCCATGCAGATGGCCGAAGAGCTGCGCCCCATGGTCAGCGATACCGTCAGCATGGTCCACGACCTGCGCAAGGCCGGTGAGAACATTCTGTTCGAAGGTGCTCAAGGCTCGCTGCTGGATATCGACCACGGTACCTACCCCTACGTGACCAGCTCCAACACCACGGCCGGTGGTACCGCCACCGGCTCTGGCGTGGGTCCGCTGTACCTGGATTACGTGCTGGGTATCACCAAGGCGTACACCACGCGTGTAGGCTCTGGCCCGTTCCCCACCGAGCTGTTCGACGACCACGGCCGCCACCTGGCCGAGCGCGGCCATGAGTTCGGCGCTACCACCGGGCGTCCGCGTCGCTGTGGCTGGTTCGACGCCGTGGCCCTGCGCCACGCCGTGCAGATCAACTCGGTCTCGGGTATCTGCTTGACCAAGCTGGACGTGCTCGATGGCCTGGAGAACATTCGCGTCTGTGTCGGCTATCGCAGCAAGGACGGTGAAGTGCTCGACAATCCGGTGGACTCAGAGGGCTACGAAGCCGTCGAGCCGGTCTATCACGACCTGCCGGGCTGGAAAGAGTCGACTCTGGGAGCGAAGAAGGTCGAAGATCTTCCCGCCAACGCCCGTGCCTACATCAGCTACCTGGAAGAGCAGGTAGGCACCAGCATCGACATCATCTCTACCGGCCCTGACCGCGTGGAAACCATCGTGCTGCGCAATCCCTTCGACAGCTAATACCTGCCGATGCCAGCCAAACGGGGCGACGGTGACGTCGCCCCGTTTTGTTTGCAGCCCTGGCGCGCACTCAAAAGTCGATGCCGCGCCGCGCCTGCAGGCCGTTATTGAAGGCGTGACGCACCTCCTGCATTTCCGTCACCGTGTCGGCCATGGCCACCAGCTCGCGATGGGCATTGCGCCCCGTGATGATGACGGTTTGCTCCCTCGGTCTATTGGCCAAGGCCTGTTTGACCGTGGCGATGTCGAGATAGCCGAACTTGAGCATGTAGGTGATTTCATCGAGCACCACCAGGTAGGTGTCGGGGTCGCTCAGCATGGCCTCGGCCTGCTGCCATACGGCCTGGCAGGCAGCGGTGTCGGCCTCGCGGTTTTGGGTATCCCAGGTGAAGCCGGTGGCCATGATGGCAACGCTCAAGTGCGGGTCTTCTTCCAGGCGATTGCGCTCGCCACACTCCCATAGCCCCTTGATGAACTGCACGACGCCGACTTTATAGCCGTAGCCCAGCGCCCGGGTCACGGTGCCCCAGGCAGCCGTGGTCTTGCCTTTGCCGTTGCCCGTATTGACCAGCAGCAGGCCACGCTGCTCGGTGGCCTTGGCGACTTTCTCGTCCACGTGGGCCTTGAGTTTTTCCATGGCTGCCTTGTGACGCGTCTCGCGATCGCTCATCGAATCTCCTCGTGATGGGGTGTCGTGCCCTGTCGAATTTACGCTGGGTAAAAACTTCGGGTAACAGAATTGGCCGCTGAGTGCCTTGCTGCTCTAGAATAGGAGGCTATGTCTCGATAGGAAACAGGTCATGCCATCTTTTGATATTGTGTCAGAGTTCGATCAACACGAAGCCGCCAATGCGGTGGATCAGGCGAACCGCGAAGTGCAGTCGCGCTTTGATTTTAAAGGCGTGGATGCCAGTTTTGCACTGGAAGGCGACAAGGTACAGCTGGAAGCCGAAGTCGACTTTCAGCTCAAGCAGATGCTCGATGTGATGCGCAGTCGGCTGATCGCACGGGGTATCGATGCGCGCTGCATGGACGTCAAGGACCCGGTGCTTTCCGGAGTGAAAGCTCGCCAGGAAGTAGTGCTCAAGCAGGGGCTCGACCAGGCCGAAGCCAAGGACGTCGTCAAGCGTATCAAGGCCAGCAAACTCAAGGTGCAGGCCCAGATTCAGGGTGAAAAGGTGCGCGTGACGGGCAAGAAGCGCGACGACCTGCAAAGCGTGATGGCCCTGCTGCGAGGCGAAGAGGGGCCCGACCTGCCGCTTCAGTTCGATAATTTCCGCGACTGATCACAACCGCATAGCCGCGTCGTGCAGCCGAAGGCTGCCACGGCGCGTTCACTTTATTGCCCACAGGAGTCACGAATCATGTCTGATCCGCAGCCGGTCTATTTAAGCGACTACCAGCCGCCCGACTATCAGGTTACCCATACCGAGCTGACGTTTGATCTTGACCCTACCGCGACCCGTGTCAAGGCACGTTTGACCATTGAGCGCCATGCCCAGGCCGCGCCGCAGGCGCCGCTAGTGCTCAATGGCGAGCATTTGACCCTGCGCTCGCTCGAGCTCGACGGTCGCTCGCTGGCGGAGAGCGAGTACCAGTTGAGCGATACCCAGCTCACCATTGGTGAGGTGCCCGAGGCGTTCGTGCTGGAGAGTGAGGTCGAGATTTCACCCAGCACCAACACCGCCCTGGAAGGGCTCTATCAATCCAACGGCATGTACTGCACCCAGTGCGAGGCCGAGGGGTTTCGGCGTATCACCTTTTATCCTGACCGCCCCGACGTCATGGCCACTTACAGAGTCACCGTGGTGGGCGATGCCGAAAGCGAGCCGGTGCTGCTGGCCAACGGCAACCCCGTCGAGCGTGGCGAGCTGCCTGGCGGGCGTCACTTCGTCACCTGGGAAGACCCGCATCCCAAACCCTGCTACCTGTTTGCCCTGGTGGCAGGCAATCTGCACAAGGTCGAGGATCACTTCACGACCCTGAGCGGTCGTCGCGTGACCCTTCAGCTGTGGGTAGAGCAGGAAAACCTGAACAAGACCGATCACGCCATGGCATCGCTGAAGCGCTCCATGGCCTGGGATGAGCAGACCTACGGGCGTGAGTATGACCTGGACCTGTTCATGATCGTGGCGGTGAACGATTTCAACATGGGGGCCATGGAGAACAAGGGTCTGAACATCTTCAATTCGGCAGCCGTGTTGACCCACCCGGATACCGCCACCGATGCGGCTTT
The DNA here is from genome assembly GCF_020616575.1 of Halomonas sp. NyZ770. Classification (NCBI taxonomy): domain Bacteria; kingdom Pseudomonadati; phylum Pseudomonadota; class Gammaproteobacteria; order Oceanospirillales; family Halomonadaceae; genus Halomonas; species Halomonas sp. NyZ770. Next base: position 1,503,717 of record NZ_CP085143.1, read on the forward strand.
CCAGAACGTGGAAGGCATCGTGGCCCACGAATACTTCCACAACTGGTCGGGTAACCGGGTTACCTGTCGGGACTGGTTTCAGCTGTCGCTGAAAGAGGGCTTCACGGTCTTCCGGGACCAGTGTTTCTCGGCAGACGTCAACTCGGCGCCGGTCAAGCGTATTCAGGACGTATCGTTTTTCCGCACGGCGCAGTTTGCCGAAGATGCAGGCCCCACGGCTCATCCGGTACGCCCAGACCACTATATCGAAATCACCAATTTCTACACCCTGACCATTTACGAAAAGGGTGCTGAGATCGTACGGATGCTGCGCAACCTGCTGGGCTGGGAGGCGTTCCGTCGCGGTGCCGACCGCTATTTCGAGCGCTTCGACGGTCAGGCCGTGACTATCGAAGACTTCGTCGGCTGCATGGCCGAGGTATCGGGGCTGGATCTGGAGCAGTTCATGCGCTGGTACGCCCAGGCGGGCACCCCCGAGATAGACGCCAACGGCGAATACGACTATGCCAATGCGGTGTACCGCCTGACGCTGCGCCAGCGTACCCCGGCGACGCCCGGCCAGCCGGTGAAGCAGCCGCTGCACATCCCCGTGCGTATGGGGTTGGTAGGTACCAAGTCGGGCCACGACCTGACCCTGACGCTGAATGGCGAGTCGTTGGGCAAGGATGCCGTGGTGCACTTGACCGACGATGAGCAGACGTTTGTGTTCACCGACGTTCCTGAAGCGCCAGTACCTTCGCTGTTGCGCGATTTCTCTGCACCGGTGAAGCTGCACTTCCCCTATTCACGGGAAGAGCTGGCGTTCTTGCTGACCCACGACAGCGATGGCTTCAATCGTTGGGATGCCGGTCAGCGGCTGGCCATGCTGGCGCTGGACGATCTGATCGCTGCTCATCGCAACGGGGTCGAAAAGGTCATGGACGGCCGCGTGGTGGAGGCTTTCAGAACTCTGTTGACTGGCCCCATGCAGGACAAGGCCGTGCTGGCCGAGATGCTGACGCTGCCCTCCGAGGCCTACATTGCCGAGCTGCAGCCGATCGTCGATGTGGATGCCATCCATGCGGCGCGAGAATTCGTTCGCCAGTCGTTGGCACTGGCCCTTCGTGAGGAGTTCCTGGCGGTCTATCAGGATAATCTCAGTGATGCGGCCTATGCACCTTCGGCTGAACAAATTGCCCAGCGCAGCCTCAAAAACGTGGCGCTCTCCTATCTGATGTCGATCGAGGATGACGAGGCCGTGGCGCTGTGCGAAGCGCAGTTTGCCGCGGGACACAACATGACCGATGTGCGGCACGCCTTGACGCTGCTGGCGCACAGCGACCGTGACGACCTGGCGGCGCCTGCGCTGAAAACGTTTGGCGAAAAGTGGGCCCACGACCCGCTGGTCATGGACCAGTGGTTTACCATCCAGGTTACCCGGCCTCAGGCGGATGTGCTGGAGAGGGTACGCTACTTGATGCAACACCCGGCCTTCTCGATCAAGAACCCCAACAAGGTGCGTGCGCTGGTGGGGGCATTTGCTCAGAACCGGGTGAACTTCCATCGCTTGGACGGGCAGGGCTATGCATTGCTGGCCGATGTGGTGATCGAGTTGAATCGACTCAACCCGGAAATTGCTGCGCGGCTGGTCACGCCGTTGACCCGCTGGCAGCGCTTTGACGAGGCTCGCCAGCAGCTGATGCGCCAGGAACTGATGCGCATTCGCCAGGAGCCGCTCTCGGCGAACGTCTACGAAGTGGTCGAAAAAGCGTTGGCTTAAGATCGTTCTTGCGGTTTAACCAGGGAAAGGAAACGCGCCAGTGACAGATCCGAACAAGCACTATCTACTGATCATCAACGGAAAATCAGCGGGCAACCCTGAGCTGCGCGAGGCGGTAGCCGCCCAGCGCAAGGCAGGGGTTGCCATCACCGTACGCGCGACCTGGGAAGGGGGCGATGCCGCCGACTTTGCGGCCGACGCAGAGGCTTTGGGGGCGACCCACGTGGTGGCCTGTGGCGGTGATGGCACGGTCAACGAGGTGGTCAATGGATTGATGCGCCTGCCCCATGACCACCGCCCCCCGCTGGGTATCGTGCCTCTGGGCAGTGCCAATGATTTCGCCACGTCGGTAGGGCTGCCCCTGGAGCCCGGGCCTGCGCTGCAAGCGGCTGTCTCGCTCGCGGCGGCGCCCATCGATGTGATTCGCATGACGGCGGAAGCCAACGGTGAGCAGTCGATCAGCTACTACGTCAACATGACGACGGGGGGCTTTGGGGCCGAAATTACCTCTTCGACCCCGAAAACCCTCAAACGCATGTTGGGCGGGGGTGCCTACTCGCTGATGGGCGCGCTCAAGGCGTGGCGACACCGCAGTTATCGCGGCACGCTGCATTGGGCCGACAGCGAACAGGCCGCTTCGCTGCTGCTGCTGGCGCTGGGCAATGGGCGTCAATCGGGGGGCGGTCAGGTACTGGCACCCAGGGCCCGGTTGGACGATGGGCGCCTGGATGTCCTGCTGGTCAAGGATTTCCGTTCGGTGCTGGAACTGCCTGCCTTGTTAGGCGAGCTGCAGCATTTTCCACCGGATGGGCGCTACGTGCGCTACTTCACGGCCAGCCAATTGACCGTGACCACCAGGCCGGACGATGACCCCTGGCCGCTGACCCTGGATGGCGAAGCGAAGCGCTACGAGCGCTTCACGGCCGAGGTGGTGCCGTTGGCGCTCCAGGTACTGCTGCCCGAAGGGTGTGCACTGTTGTCGGCCAATGAACGCCACTAGCCGGTCATTATTGAGTCATTGAATACGATTTTTAAGGAGCTACACGCGATGGTGAATCGACTCTGGATCCCTGTGCTGGCCAGCTTGGCGCTGTTACTCAGTGCCTGTGGCGACAGCCAGGAAGAAGCCAACGTTGCCCCGGAAGAGCCCCCTGCCACGGTGACTGACGAAGAGGGAACGGCGACCTCGGCAGCGGCGCAGGACGACGTGCAAAACGAGGTGCCGGACCCGGAGGAAGTGGAAGACGATATTGAAGCGCGCCAGGCCGCCGAGCAGTTGGAAGCTGCCGAGGCGATGCGCGAAGGTGATGCGAGCGAACCCGGCGCGCCGGAAGCCAGCGAGCTGCAGGCCGGGGAAGAGACGCTGGGGGCAGACCCTGAAGAAGCTCTGGACGAGGCCAGTGCCATGCCAGGTGAAACCACGCGCTCTGATGTGGATGACGTGATTGCCGAAACCGAGCGCCGCTTCGAAGAGGCCCAGCGCCAGCTCGAAGAGCAGTTTCAGGAAGTGGAGCAGCAGCGCCCCGAGCTGGAGCCCATGGAGAGCGATCGCTTGTCGGGCGACTGGGAAACTGATAGCGCCATCACGAATGGCGCCCGTCTGGACGATGGCCTGGAAGCCACTGACGTGGACGCCCTGATCGAGGACACCGAGCGCCGTTTCGAGGAAGCCCAGCGACGCCTGGAAGAGCAGTTCGAAGAGCTGGAGCGGGAACGGCTGGAAAACTCAGGGGCGCGCAACGGGACGACGTCCCCCTGATCGCATGACCTCTTGAAACGCTAGCGTCATGCGAGAGCGAAAAAAGAAGGCCCGCCAGAGCGGGCCTTCTACATTGGCCTGGGTCATACCGGGCGAATGTTGGATGCCTGAAGGCCTTTTTTACCCTGAGTCACTTCGAAGCTGACTTTTTGACCATCCTGCAGGGTCTTGAAGCCTTCCGCCTGAATTTCGGAGAAGTGGGCAAAGAGATCGTCACCGCCGTCATCGGGAGAGATGAAGCCGTAACCTTTCGTATCGTTGAACCACTTGACAGTACCAGTTGCCATCATTCATATCCTTAACGTGCTTGATGATTAGACGGGCATTCACGGTGTTTGCCCGCGAAATTCAATTTAGAAGCAAATAGCCGGGTCGTCCAGTGACCCCGAAAACCTTCCCGTCAACGCCTTTTGCGAGCCTGATACGCATGCCTTTTACCTTGATCGACGCGCAGTTCATCCCGTTTCTGGTGGCTATCACGCTACTCTCTGTCAGCCCCGGGGTGGATACCCTGCTGGTGATCCGCAATACGGCACGCGGTGGCCTGCGCGACGGTATTGCCACCAGCGTGGCCATCTGCTGCGGTCTCTTCGTGCACGCAACGGTGTCGGCACTGGGCATTTCGCTGATTCTTCTGCAATCGGCTTGGGCATTCAATGCGCTCAAGCTGGCCGGTGCAGCCTATCTGATCTGGCTGGGGGTTTCCAGTTTGATGGCCGCCCGTAGAGGAACGCCGCTGCCCGTCAAAGGCGTCATGCAGAACGCTGCGCCTGTCCCGCTCTGGCAGCCCATCAAGGAAGGGTTGCTGTCGAACGTGCTGAACCCCAAGACCGTGGTGTTTTACATGGCCTTCCTGCCGCAGTTCATCGCGCCCACCGACCCCGCCCTGCTGAAGTCGCTGTGGCTGGCAAGCATTCACTTCGTGATTGCCAACGTCTGGCAGATCAGCGTGGTATTGATGGTCGGGGGTGCCAGCAAATGGCTGGCCAGCGCGCGCTTTGCACAAACCCTGAATGCGGCCACGGGGGCGGTGCTGGTCATGTTCGGGCTGCGGCTGGCGCTGGAGCAGCGCCCGGTGTGACCGGGCGCGGGAGGAGAGCGGAGACAGGCTTAGCGTTGAACCAGCGCGCGGTCGTAGCGAACGCTCTGCTCGCTGTCGTTCAATAGCGAGACGCCTTCGCTGCTACCGCCGTTGGCCAGGCTCTCGAAGATGACCCGATAGCTCAGTACGGCCTGCACGTAATCGCGGGTTTCGCGGAAGGGGATGCTCTCCACGAACAGGTCGAACGACTCCATGCTGTTACTTCCCAGCCACTGGTCTACGCGACCAGGGCCGGCATTGTAGGCTGCCGTCGCGGCAAGGCGGTTGCCACGGTAACGGTCGAGCTTGTCACGCAGGTAGGTGCTGCCCAGGCGAATGTTCAGTTCGGGGTCGAGTACGCCGTAAGGCCCGGGGTCGCTGAGTCCCAGTTGGCGACTGACCTGCGTGGCGGTGCCGGGCATCAGCTGCATCAGGCCGCGTGCGCCAGCCGGTGACAGCGCCACGGGGTTGTAGGCGCTCTCCCGACGGGTGATCGCCATCAGCAGGAAGGGGTCTACCCCGGTCATGCGGCCCCAATGCAGAAAACTGTCCCGGTAGGCGGGTGGGAAGCGCCACTCCAGGGCATCCCACATCTCACCGGCAATCGTGGTTTGTACCAGCCGGGCATGCCACTGCTGCTGGGCAGCGTAGTCGGCGAGGGCGCGAGCCTGGTAAGGCGACGCTTCGCGCACGGCATGCAGCCACTCGCTGTTGGCCAGGCCCTCTTCACCAATGCGCAGCAGCGCTTGCGTGCGCTGTACGGAGGGCAGTCGCGCGATATCCTCGCGGGTGGCTTCGTCGAAGTGGTGGCGCTCGTGGTTGAGTCGGTACGGCTGGCCGATTTTTTCAGCGGCGGCAAAGCCATAGAAACTACGGTCCAGAGCGGCCTGCTGGTAGCGCGCCTGAGCAGCTTCCTGATTACCCAGCTGTTCGTTGGCGCGTCCCAGCCAGTACTGCCAGCGGCTGCTCTCCTGCTGGCTGGCGGGCATCTCTGCAATCCAGTGGATGACATCGGTCCATTGGCGCTCCGCCAGGGCGCGGCGCACCCGAAGCTCCAGCACCCGTTCGCTCTGCAAGGAAGGCAGCACGCTGTCTACCCAGCTCAGCGTGCCGGGCACGTCGCGCACCAGGGCGTAGAAGGCCAGCTCCTCCTCGATGACCTGCTGGTCGCTGGGCGCCAGCGTCAGGCGCGGGGCGATCTGTTGCCAGGCGGCAAAGGCACGGGGCGTGTCTTCGCGGGTATAGCGCTGCATGGCCGCCTGATAGAACGCAGCCGTGGCGGCGCATTCAGGCCCCAGGCAAGTGGGGGCCGTGGTCAGGCTGTTGAGGCTTGTGTTGGCCCGCTCCGCCGTATCGATGGCCGTTTGCCACTGGCCGCTGAGCAATCCTCCCAGGTAAGTGCTCAGGCGCTGCTCGCCTGCTTGCCAAGCCAGCATCTTGCGCTCCCAGATGGCGGTGGCATCGATGGTGCCATCCGCGCGCAGGCGGCTGAACAGGGCGTTGCAGGCGTCGGGCTGTGAGCTGCCCACGCGCCACAGCGCCAGGCCCGCCGTGCGTGCCTGTTCGGGGGCGCGGTCGAGGAGTGCCGTGTAGTAGTAGCACTGCCGTGCCGTACCGGCGGGTTCGCCATCGGCGACGGCCAGCAGGTCGCTGAAACGGCCCGCATAGCCGTAGTTGGCAATGGCCTGGCCGCGCAGCCACTCACCTAGGGGGGAGTCACCGTGCTGCTCGATGAACTGCAGTACCTGGCTGACAGAGACGTTGGGCAACTGCTGGCGTAGCCGGTGATACTCCACATAGCCGCTGAGGATATGCCCGTCGATGGCGCTCTGGTCGATTTGTTGCCACTGCTGCTGGCGGGCGGCGTTCAATGCATCGCGCATGGCCTCGTCCGAGGCGGCCCAGGACGCAGATGGCAGGCCGATCAGTGCCGCGGCACACAGCGTGCGAAGGGTAGAACGAAATGGCGTTGCCTGCATGGCACTCCCTCTTTAACTGGAACTGGCTGATATGACGGTCGAGTAGGTGATGGCCACCGTCGCGTGGCCGTCGCGATCATGAACTATTTGGCCAAATGACGTTCTGACCATTGTACCCTGAGAGGATTCCCTGACGATGGCACGATTATCTAGCTGGTGGTTGTTTCGTCGCTTGAAAGGTCGGGCCTGGGCCATCAAACGAGTAGCCCGTGCGCTCACGCTTTTCCTGCCCATGACCCGCGACGTACTGCGTGGCAGTTTCAGGCCGGTGCCTTGGGCCGCCTTCGGTACCATGGCTCTGGCACTGGCCTATCTGGTCATGCCCTTTGATCTCATCCCTGATTTCCTGGTCATCATTGGCCTGGTCGACGATGTGCTGATCGTCGGTTGGCTGTTGAACCGTGTGGATCGCCACCTGGCCGAATATCGCGCCTGGAAGGCCGAGAACGAGGCAGCGTCGACGGCTGCCTGATCGGCGCGGCTGGTTGGCTAGCGCTTGAAATCCCATCACTTATCCCCATATTGCCTTCATCCTGTTTGACGCCTCTGCCTGGCTGGCAGAGGCGACACGCCACACGAAATAGATGAGGGCTAAGCGCATGACCACGGCGAACCACGAAGAAACCCTTGGCTTTCAAACCGAAGTCAAGCAGCTTCTGAACCTGATGATCCACTCCCTGTACTCCAACCGGGAGATATTCCTGCGTGAGCTGATTTCCAACGCAGCGGATGCCTGCGACAAGCTGCGCTATGCAGCCCTGGACAACGACGCCCTGTACGAAGGTGACAGCGAGCTGCGCATCGAAATCGAGCACGACCGTGATGCCAATACCATTACCTTGCGTGACAACGGTATCGGCATGAATCGCGAAGATGTCATCGCCAACCTGGGGACCATCGCGCGTTCAGGCACCGCCGAGTTTCTCAAGCAGCTTTCCGGTGAACAGCAGAAGGATGCCAAGCTGATCGGTCAGTTCGGTGTCGGTTTCTATTCTGGCTTCATTGTGGCAGACGAAGTCGCCGTGCGCACTCGCAAGGCGGGCACCGCCGCGTCGGAAGGCGTCGAGTGGCGCTCGCGGGGCGAAGGTGAGTTCACCGTGGCCGATGTCGAGCGCGAGGTGCACGGCACCGAGATCACCCTGCACCTGAAAGAAGATGCCAAGGAGTTTGCCGACGACTATCGCCTGCAAAGCCTGGTGCGCAAGTACTCCGATCACATCGAAGTGCCGGTGCGCATGCCCAAGGTCGAGACCGCCCGTGACGACGAGGGCAACGAGATCGAAGGCAGTGAAGTCACCACCTGGGAAACCGTCAACGAAGCCACGGCGCTGTGGGCACGTCCCAAGAGCGATGTGTCGGACGACGAATACAAGGCATTCTACAAGCACGTGGCCCATGACTTCAGCGACCCGCTGACCTGGAGCCACAACAAGGTCGAGGGCAAGCTGGAGTACACCAGCCTGCTCTACGTGCCGGGCCGCGCACCGTTCGACATGTTCGACCGTGACGGTTCCCGAGGCGTCAAGCTGTACGTTCAGCGGGTATTCATCATGGATGACGCCGAACAGTTCCTGCCGCTCTACCTGCGTTTCATCAAGGGCGTGCTGGACACCCGCGACCTGTCGCTGAACGTCTCTCGTGAGCTGCTGCAGCAGGACCCCAAGGTCGACAAGATCAAGGGTGCCTTGACCAAGCGTGCCCTGGACATGCTCAAGAAGCTTTCCAAGGATAGCGAACAGTACCAGACGTTCTGGAACACCTTTGGCAGCGTGCTGAAAGAAGGGCCGGGTGAAGACTTCGCCAACCGCGAGAAAATCGCCGGTCTGCTGCGCTTTGCTTCCACGCATACCGATACGTCCGCCCAGGATCATTCTCTGGCCGAATACGTCGAGCGCATGAAGGAAGGTCAGAAGAAGATCTACTACGTGGTGGCCGACAGCTTCAATGCCGCGAAGAACAGCCCTCACCTGGAGATCTTCCGCAAGAAAGGTATCGAGGTGCTGCTACTCTCCGATCGTATCGATGAGTGGCTGATGAGCCACCTGACCGAGTTCGATGGCAAGTCTTTCGCCGACGTGGCCAAAGGCGAGCTGGACCTGGGCGATGTCGAAGACGAAGCCGAAAAGCAGGCTCAAGAAGAGACCGCCAAGGCAAAAGAGGCGTTGGTCAAGCGCGTTCAGGAAGCGCTGGGCGAGCACGTGCAGTCGGTGAAGGTCACTCACCGCCTGACCGACTCGCCTGCCTGTGTGGTGCTGCCGGAGCATGAGATGGGCTATCAGATGCGACGCATCATGGAGGCCGCGGGGCAGAAACTGCCCGAAGTGAAGCCCATTCTCGAGCTCAACCCCGATCATGCGCTGGTGGCGAGGCTCGAAGGCAGCGAAGGCGAGCTGTTTGCCCAGCTGGCGCATATTCTGCTCGATCAGGCGATCATTGCCGAAGGTGGCCACCTGGACGACCCGGCGGCTTACGTGAAGCGGCTGAACAGCGTGCTGACCGCGTGATGCCCATCCGTTGAGGGATGCGGCCCGCCTGGCCTGCCAGGCGGGCCGTTTGTTTTTCGGCCTGTTTTGAACGGCGAAGGCGGCCGTTGGTGATAAAGTAGGTGATCACTATGAATGCTAAACGATCAGGATGTCATCATGGCGGATGAGCAACAGATTAAGGTCGCCGTGCTGGGCGGGGGGAGTTTTGGTACCGCCTTGGCCAGCATTGCGGCAGACAACGGTGCCCAGGTGCGCCAGTGGATGCGTGACGAAGCGCTGGTGGCGCAGATCAATCAGGAGCACCGTAATGGCCGCTACCTGCCCGATTATCCGATCAACCCTGCCGTCGAGGCGTCCACTGACCTGGAAGCCGTCCTGGTCGGGGCGGAGCTGGTGCTGATCGCCATTCCCTCCAAGGCGTTTCGCAGCGTGGTGCAGGCGGCCAAACCGTGGCTGACCGCCCAGCAGATTCTCGTCAGCACCACCAAGGGGATCGAGCAGGAGAGTTTTCTGCTGATGAGCCAAGTGCTGGAGCAGGAGACCGGCTTTAGCCATATTGGCGTGATTGCGGGCCCTAACCTGGCCTCCGAGATTGCCGATAAACAGCTGACCGCGACCGTGATTGCCAGCGCCGATGCCCTGACGCGTACCCGGGTGCAGCAGGTGCTGGGGTGTCGCTATTTCCGCGTTTACGCCAGTAATGACCGGCACGGCGTCGAACTGGGCGGGGCACTCAAGAATATCTATGCCATCGCCGCAGGCATGGCAGCGGCACTGGGCATGGGTGAAAACACCCGCAGCATGCTGATGACCCGTGCTCTGGCGGAGATGAGCCGGTTTGCCGTGGCCCAGGGGGCCAATCCGATGACGTTTCTGGGGTTGGCGGGAGTAGGTGACTTGATCGTGACCTGCTCCTCGAACCTGTCGCGTAACTATCGGGTGGGGTATGCGCTGGGCGAGGGGCGTGACCTGGAGGCTGCGGTAGAAGCGTTGGGGCAGGTCGCGGAAGGGGTCAATACCGTCAAGCTGGTGTGCGCCAAGGCTGAGGAGTTGGGCGTTTACATGCCGCTGGCGGAAGGGCTGAAGCGGGTGCTGTTCGATGGCGTGCCCGCCCAGGAAATGGCGCGCACGCTGATGCTGGGTGAGCAAAGCAGCGACGTCGAATTCATTCTGCCCCGTGAGGCCGTACAGCAGGCGCATCGGGAACAGACATCGCCCCCTCGAGTGGCGGTCAGCAAAGGAGATGTTCATGAGTGACCAGGGAAATCAGGCGCTGCGCCATGGCGGCGCGAGCCCACTGCTGATCATGCGGCATGGTGAAGCCGCTCCCGGCTTTCCAGACCCGGTGCGTGCGCTGACTCGCCGCGGCGAACAGGAGGCGGGCGCCATGGCGCGCTGGCTGGCAGCGCGGGTCAGTGAAGGAGAGCTTGCCACCCCCGTGCTGTATGCCAGCCCGTATGTGCGTGCGCAGCAAACCGCTGAGCATATCCGTGATGCCTTGGGCATTCCCTTGAATACCTTGCCGTTCATCACGCCAGACGATCCCGCCAGCGACGTGGCCGAGTGGCTGATGGCACAACAGCCCCAAGGGCCCATCATGCTGGTCAGCCATATGCCGCTGGTGGGCGAGTTGGCAGGGTTGTTGATCGAAGGCTCGCCGAGCCAAGGGCTGGGTTTCCCCACGGCGGCCATTGCCGAGCTGGAGGCCGACGTCTGGGCGGCGGGGTGCGCTCAGCTGCAGCGCTTCACCCAGCCCAGCCAGCTGTAGCGGCTGGTTGTAGAGGCTGGTTTTAGAGAGTAGCTGTAGAGAATAGCTGTTGAAAATAGCTGAGCGAGTCCCCCACCACGCAAAGCGGCTGCCGAAGCAGCCGCTCATGGTGATGCACTGGCACTGGGGGCGCGTTACAGCAAAGCGTCCAGCTTGGTCTTGAGCAGGTCGTTCACCTGCTGGGGGTTGGCGGTGCCGCGAGAGGCCTTCATGACCTGGCCCACGAAGTAGCCGATCATCTTGCCGCGCTTCTCGGGCTCCGAATCGCGGTACTGAGCGACCTGGGCCGGGCTCTCGGCGATGACCTGATCGATCATGCCTTCGATGGCGCCAGTATCGGTCACCTGCTTCAGCCCTTTGGCATCGATGATGGCGTCGGCGCTCCCCCCCTGGCCATTCCACAGCGCCTGGAAGACCTGCTTGGCGGCCTTGCCGTTGATGGTGCCATCGAGCACGCGGCGTACCACTTCGCCCAGCTGCTGGGCCGAGACGGGGCTGTTCTGAATGCTCAGGTTTTCCCGGTTCAATGCACCGGACAGCTCGCCCTGAACCCAGTTGGCCGCCTGTTTGGCATCGCCGCACACTCGGTGGACTTCCTCGAAGAACTCCGCCATTTCGCGGCTGGCCGAGAGTACGCTGGCATCGTAAGCCGATAGCCCCAGCGCGTCCTGGAAACGAGCGCGCTTGTCGGCTGGCAGTTCCGGCAACTGGCTGCGCAGATGCTCCAGGTACGCTTCATCGAGGACCACGGGCAGCAGGTCGGGGCAGGGGAAGTAGCGGTAATCGTTGGCTTCTTCCTTGGTGCGCATGCTGCGGGTCTCATCGCGCTCAGGGTCGTACAGGCGGGTTTCCTGCACCACGCTGCCGCCATCTTCGATCAGCTCGATCTGACGCTCGACTTCGAAGGCGATGGCGCGCTCCACGAAGCGGAACGAGTTGACGTTCTTGATTTCTGCGCGCGTGCCGAACGCTTCCTGGCCTTTGGGGCGCACCGAGACGTTGACATCACAGCGCATCGAGCCTTCGGCCATGTTGCCGTCGGAAATGCCCAGGTAGGTCACGATGGAGTGGATGGCCTTCAGATAGGCCGCCGCTTCCTTGGCGTTGCGCATGTCCGGTTCGGAGACGATCTCCAGCAGCGGAGTGCCTGCGCGGTTCAGGTCGATGCCGGTCATGCCGTGGAAGTCTTCATGCAGCGACTTGCCTGCATCTTCTTCCAGGTGGGCATGGTGGATGCGGATGCGCTTGGTGGTGTCGTCGTCCAGGGTGATTTCCACCTCGCCAGCGCCCACGATGGGGTGATACATCTGGCTGGTCTGGTAGCCCTTGGGCAAGTCGGGGTAGAAGTAGTTCTTGCGGTCGAAGACCGATACTTCCGGGATCTCGGCATGGACGGCCAGGCCGAACTGAACGGCCATGGCGACCGCCTGTTCGTTCAAGACGGGCAGTACGCCAGGTAGGCCCAGATCAACGGCGCAGGCCTGGGTGTTCGGCTCGGCGCCAAACGCCGTCGAGGCGCCGGAAAATATCTTGGAACGCGTTGCGAGCTGAACGTGGACCTCGAGCCCAATCACGGTTTCCCATTGCATCAGGCGTTCTCCTCGGCAAAGGCAGGCAGTTTGAGATGCCAGTCGGTGGCTTGCTGGAACTGGTGAGCGACGTTGAGCAGCTGCGCTTCGGCAAAGTGCGTGCCGAGAATTTGCAGGCCCACCGGGCGGCCGCCCGCAAATCCGGCCGGAACGCTGATGCCGGGAATGCCCGCCAGGTTCACGGCAATGGTGTAGATATCCTGCAGGTACATCGACACCGGGTCTTTCTTCGCGCCCAGGTCGAAAGCGGGCGTGGGCGATGCGGGGCCCATCAGTACATCGACATCATCGAAGGCGTCGAGGAAGTCCTGACGAATCAGGCGACGCACCTTCTGGGCCTTGGTGTAATAAGCGTCGAAGAAGCCTTCCGACAGGGTGTGTGTGCCAATCAGGATACGCCGCTTGACCTCTTCACCAAACCCTTCGGCCCGCGAGCGGGTGTAAAGGTCGATCAGGTCGGCAGGCGCCTTGCAGCGGTGACCGAAGCGCACGCCGTCGAAGCGCGACAGGTTGGAGGAAGCTTCAGCGGGGGCAATCACGTAGTAGGCCGGGATGGCGTAGTGCGTGTGGGGCAGGCTGACCTCCCGCACCGTGGCACCCAGCGACTCGTAAACCTTGACGGCGTCACGCACGGCTTGCTCGACTTCCGGGTCGAGGCCGTCGCCAAAATACTCCTTGGGCAGGCCGATTTTCAGGCCTGACAGCGGCGCGTTGAGTGTTTCGGTGTAGTCAGGCACGCCACGGGCGACGCTGGTGGAGTCGCGCAGGTCGTGCCCGGCAATCACGTTGAGCAGCAGGGCACAATCTTCAGCCGTGCGTGCCATCGGGCCTGCCTGGTCGAGGCTGGAGGCGTAGGCAATCATGCCGTAACGGGAGACGCGCCCATAGGTGGGCTTCAATCCGGTGATGCCGCAGAACGCGGCCGGCTGACGAATGGAGCCGCCGGTGTCGGTGCCCATGGCCGCGGGGACGAGCCCTGCCGCTACCGCCGCCGCGCTACCGCCGGAGCTGCCGCCGGGGACTGCCGTCAGGTCCCAGGGGTTCTTGACCGCACCATAGTGGCTGTTTTCGTTGGACGAGCCCATGGCGAACTCGTCCATATTGGTCTTGCCGAGGCTGATGGTGCCAGCGGCCGCCAGCTTTTCCACCACGGTGGCATCGTAAGGCGCGATGAAATTATCGAGCATTTTGGAGCCGCAGGTGGTCTTGACGCTCTGGGTGCAGAAAATGTCTTTCAGCGCCAAGGGGATGCCAGCCAGCTTGCTCGCCTTGCCTGCCGCCCGTGCCTGGTCGGCGGCTTCGGCCTTGTTCAGCGCCTGCTCGGCGGTCACCGTGATGAAGCTGTTGAGCTTGCCATCGGCTTTTTCGATGCGCTGCAAAAAGTGGGAGGTCAGCTCTCGGCTGGAGAGTTCACCGCTATCCAGGGCGGCGGCGAGCTGCGTTACGGTTTTATCGTGCATGACCCGGAAGCTCCGTTCGGGGGCGAATGAAATAAGCAGAAACGAGCGGGGTGCGGTGGTTATTCAACCACGCGAGGCACCAGATACAGGCCGTTTTCCACTGCCGGAGCACAGCGCTGGAAAGCGTCGCGCTGATTGGTTTCGGTGACTTCGTCAGCGCGCAGGCGCTGCGTGGCATCCAGCGGGTGGGCCAGTGGCGCCACGCCTTCGGTATCCACGCTCTGGAGCTGGTCGACCATGTCCAGAATGCGGCTGAGATCGTCGACGAAGCCACTGGCTTGGTCATCGCTGACGGCGAGTCGGGCCAGATGTGCGGCCCGGCGCACATGAGATTCTTCAAGCGCCATGATCGAGGTTTCCTCGCAAACGTGATGGAACATATTCCGCTTTGAGCGGTATACATACGGTCATCTTAAATTCGTCTTGTGGAGCAGACGTGGAAAATAGCCGCAAAAGGTACCACATATTGCCCCCCTCGGGCACTATTGGGCACGACTCGTGCTTGCTGCCAAGGGGTTGCGGTGATACCGTTTGCATCCGCACAGGGTTCCCGGTCTGCACTAGGTAACAACATCCATGTTCAAACGTTTGAGGGGGCTGTTTTCCAGCGATCTGTCGATCGACTTGGGTACGGCCAACACACTGATTTATGTACGCGGTCGTGGCATCGTGCTCGATGAACCGTCCGTAGTCGCCATCCGCCAATCCGGTAGCATGCGCAGCGTGGCTTCGGTCGGCGCCGACGCGAAGCGTATGCTCGGTCGCACGCCTGGCAATATCACGGCCATTCGACCCATGAAGGACGGCGTCATTGCCGACTTTACCGTTACCGAGCAGATGCTCCAGCACTTCATTCGCAAGGTGCATCAGAGTACGTTTCTGACGCCCAGCCCGCGTGTCCTGGTCTGCGTGCCCTGCATGTCGACTCAGGTAGAGCGCCGTGCCATCCGCGAGTCCGCCGAAGGGGCGGGTGCCCGCGAAGTCTTCCTGATCGAAGAGCCCATGGCTGCGGCCATCGGTGCAGGCTTGCCGGTAGAAGAAGCGCAGGGGTCGATGGTGGTGGACATTGGTGGCGGTACCACCGAGATCGCCATCATCTCACTCAACGGGGTAGTCTATTCCGAATCGATCCGCGTAGGCGGTGACCGTTTTGACGAGGCGATCACCGCGTACGTGCGCCGCCATTACGGTAGCCTGATCGGCGAAGCCACGGCCGAGCGCATCAAGGAAGAGATCGGGTGTGCCTACCCGGGTGGCGAGCTGCGCGAGATCGACGTGCGCGGCCGTAACCTGGCAGAGGGCATCCCGAGAAGCTTCACGCTCAACTCCCACGAGATTCTCGAGGCGCTCCAGGAAACGCTGGGCTCTATCGTGTCTGCCGTCAAGAGCGCGCTGGAGCAGTCGCCCCCCGAGCTTGCCTCGGACATCGCCGAACGCGGCCTGGTGCTGACCGGTGGTGGCGCGCTGCTGCGTGACCTCGACAAGCTGATCGCCGAAGAGACGGGACTGCCGGTCATTGTGGCCGAAGATCCGCTGACCTGCGTGGCGCGTGGCGGTGGCAAGGCGCTGGAGATGATTGACCAGCATACCTTTGAGTTACTGTCGAGCGATTGATCGCAGCGGTTTGACGCGGGGGATTGCCTATTAAACCGCTGTTTTCACACGGGCCGTTACCCGGTTACCGGCTTTTCTTCTGTGTGCTGGCGGCAAGCGTGCTGATGTTTGTCGACCAGCGTTTCACGCGCATGGAAGATATTCGCGCCCAGATGACCATGGTCGTTGCCCCCATTCAGTGGGTGGTGAGCGTGCCCAGCGACGTCTTGAACTGGGGGGCGCTGGCGCTCTCTGACCAGCAAGCGCTGGTGGATGAGAATCGCCGCCTGCGTGAGCAGATCCTGACGCTGTCCCATCGTGGGCAGCGGCTCGCCAACCTGACCGCCGAAAATGCCGAGCTGCGCACGCTGCTCAAGGCGGGCGAGCGTCGTGAGATTCCCTACATCACGGCCGAATTGCTGTCGCTGGACAACGACCCCTTTACTCATCAAATGGTCGTCGACCGAGGGCATCGTAACGGCGCCTATGTCGGACAGCCAGTGATCGATGCGTCTGGGTTGGTCGGTCAGGTGACCGCTGTGTCTGCCTACTCCAGCCGCGTGCTGCTGCTGGCGGATGCAAGTCATGCCTTGCCGGTTCAGGTCAATCGAAACGGCCTGCGTTTCATCGTGCAGGGCACCGGCCGTTATGGCAGCGTCAGCGTGCTGCACGTACCGGATACTGCCGACATTCGCGAAGGAGACTTGTTGACCACCTCCGGGTTGGCGGGTCGCTTTCCTCCTGGGTATCCCGTGGCCCGTGTCACCGAGGTGTACCATGACCCCGGCCAACCGTTTGCACGTGTCATGGCCGAGCCTGCCGCCCAGCTGCAACGCTCACGGCATTTCCTGATGCTCTTTCCACCGCCCCGCGAAGAGTTCGACGCGTCTGACTGGGATGAGTCCATGGATATCTCGGCGCAGGCCGTGCATGCCGCTCAGCGTCTGGCCGAGTCTCATTCACAGGAGGCGCCTTGATGGCTAGGGCTCCCGTTGTGCCGCTGTTCGCCGTTTGGCTGAGCCTGCTGCTGGCGCTGTGCTTGCAGGTCATGCCGGTGGCGGATGGCTGGCAGGTGTTTCGCCCCGAATGGGTGGGCCTCATGCTCATCTACTGGAGCATGCGCTCACCGGACCGAGTCGGGGTCTTTCACGGCTTCGTGGTGGGCCTGCTGCTGGACCTGATCGAAGGGACCGCCTTGGGCCAACACGCGCTCATCTTGTCGCTGTTGGCGTTTCTGGCTGCCATGGTCTATCCACGTTTTCGCGCTTATTCGCTGGTGCAGCAGGCCGTGCTGGTGCTGGTGCTGCTGGGGCTGGTGCAGCTGGTCGAGCAGTGGTTGCGTACCTTGACCGGCGAGTTTTCGATCCACCTCTCCTTCCTGATTCCCTCGCTGATGAGTGCGCTGTTGTGGCCTTGGCTGGCCACCATGCTGGTGGCTCTGGAGCGGCGCATGATGAGCAGTGGAACATGAGCGAGGTGATTTCCGGCGCATCCTCCCCGCCGGTGCTCTGCCTGGCGTCTGCTTCGCCGCGTCGCAAGGCGCTGCTGGCGTCGATTGGTGTGCCTGTCAGCGTGCTGCCCAGCGACATCGATGAAACGCCGCTGGCCGATGAGTCGGCTTTGGCGTATGTGGAGCGGCTGGCCATCGCCAAGGCCAGCGCGGCCATGGGCCGAACGCACTTGCCGGTGCTCGGGTCGGATACGGCAGTCGTGGTGGCGGGGGATATTCTTGGCAAGCCCCGAGACCAGCAACATGCCGCCGAGATGTTGAAACGGCTCTCGGGGGGCACGCATCAAGTACTGACCGCGGTGGCAGTGAGTGGGCCGCTGGGTATACTCTCATGTTGTGTCACGACTCATGTCACCATGCGCTCATTGAGCCGCGAGGAAATCGCCTGCTACTGGCAGACCGGTGAGCCCGTGGACAAAGCCGGTGGCTATGCCATACAAGGGCTTGCTTCGGTGTTCGTCGAAGAAATTCAGGGCAGTCACTCTGCCGTCGTGGGGCTGCCGCTATTTGAAACCACGCGCTTGCTTGTCCAGCAGGGAGTGCCCGTTTGGGCGGGCCGATATCCAACGTAGCGATTGGGCCCGCACTGGCACCTGGCGACGACCGCTGCGCTGGCAAGGAACCGGATATTCAATAAGGAATTGTGCATGAGCGGTGAAGTCCTTATCAATTTGACGCCCATGGAGACCCGCGTCGCGCTGGTGGAAAATGGCGTGTTGCAGGAGGCGCTCATCGAGCGTTCTCGTCGCCGTGGGATCGTGGGTAATATCTACAAAGGCAAAGTGGTTCGCGTACTGCCTGGCATGCAGGCTGCCTTTGTCGATATTGGCCTTGAACGCGCCGCTTTCATTCATGCCCATGAAGTGATGCCGCCCGGCACCCCCAGCGATGAGCAGCAGACCATCGGGCAGTTGCTGCACGAAGGCCAGGCCCTGGTCGTGCAGGTCACCAAGGACCCTATCGGCACGAAAGGGGCGCGGCTGACTACCCATCTCTCGATTCCTTCGCGTTACCTGGTCTACATGCCGGACTCGCCTCACCATGGCGTTTCCCAGCGCATCGAAGACGAACGCGAGCGTGAGCGGCTGAAAGCGCTGCTGGACAAGAGCATCGCAGAACAGACCATCGACGTGACGGGTGGCTTCATCGTGCGCACGGCGGCAGAAGGCGTGGGCGATGAAGAGCTGGCCAGCGACATGTATTTTCTGCTGCGTATCTGGCGCAAGGTCAGCGAGCGCAAGATCACCGCTTCCCCGCCTAGCGTGATCTACGACGACTTGCCACTGTTCATGCGCACCCTGCGTGACGTCATGCGCGATGACATCGAAAAAGTACGCATCGACTCCCGGGAAAACTTCGTCAAGCTGGTCGAGTTTGCCGAAGAGTTCATGCCCGACGCGGTGGACCGTATCGAGTACTACCCGGGCGAGCGACCGATTTTTGACCTCTACAGCGTCGAAGACGAGATTCAGAAAGCCCTGGGGCGCAAGGTGCAGCTCAAATCCGGTGGGTATCTGGTCATCGATCCTACCGAAGCCATGACGACCATCGACGTCAACACCGGTGGGTACGTCGGTCATCGCAATCTAGAAGAGACCATTTTCAAGACCAACCTGGAAGCCGCGACGGCCATTGCCCGTCAGTTACGGCTGCGCAACCTGGGCGGTATCATCATTATCGACTTCATCGACATGGTGGATGTCGAGCATCAGCGTCAGGTGCTTCGCGTATTGGAAAAGGCGCTGGAGCGTGACCATGCAAAAACCAAATGTACCGGGGTAACCGAGCTGGGGCTGGTGCAGCTGACCCGCAAGCGTACGCGGGAAAGTCTCGAACAAACCCTGTGCGAGGCCTGTCCCACCTGCGCCGGCCGCGGTACCTTGAAGACCCCCGAAACCATCTGCTACGAAATCTTCCGCGAAATCCTGCGTGAAGAGCGTGCCTACAGCGCAGAAACCTACATGGTGCTGGCCTCTCAGCCGGTGGTGGATCGTTTGTTGGATGAAGAGTCGGCGGCCGTGGCTGACCTGGAAACCTTCATCAACAAGACCATTCGCTTTCAGGTCGAGCAGCACTACTCCCAAGAGCAGTACGATATCGTACTCATGTGATGGCTGCGTCAAGCTCCTTACTCCGCCTCTTGCTTCGCGTCGTACTGGTGACGCTGGCAGTACTGCTGGGCCTGCTGGCGTTACTGCTGGTGACGCTGCGCGTGGCCCTCAGCCAGAGCGATGCACTCGCGCCACGTATCGAAGCCGTGCTGGAAGCCAGAATCGGTGCGCCGGTGAGTATCGGGCAAGTATCGCTCTCGTTGGCGCGCAATGATCTGCGTTTCCTGCTCGAAGACCTGCGTATCGATACCCCTCAAGGCGACCCGCTGGCTGCCGTCGAGCGCGTGCATTTACGCCTGGATGGTTTGGCGAGCCTGCGCCATTGGGCACCCATTTTCAGCGATGCCCGCATGGCGGGCCTCGAGTTCCACCTCTATCAAACCCCTGGAACCACCTGGGGATGGCCGGCGCCCGCCAGGCTTCCCTTGGGCATGGCCCCGCAGCCGGATATCGATCTGGCGTTGATCGACGCCTGGGCAGGGTTGTTGCTCCGGCAGCGTCTGTGGGTAGACAACAGCCGCGTGCTGCTGCATGGGCGTGAGCAGACGGTGCTGTTGCATGCACCGTCGCTGGTGCTGGATGGCGATGAGCGTCGGACGCGGCTCTCTGGCGAGCTGAATGTCGTGGAAGACCCCGACCAGGAAGCCGCGGCGCTGCCTGCCATCACCATGGGTGCCGAGATGCAGCCAGGTGCGCGTGGCTTGAGTGATTTTTCGGCCGCGCTGCAGATGAATATGCAGCTGGATCATCTGGTGGTGCTGGCAGCGCTGTTTCGACCCGAGCAGATGCCGTATCTGGAGCAGGCGGGCGGTCAGGTGCAGCTATGGGGACGCTGGCGAGAAGGGCGCCTTGAGGATGCCCGACTTGCGGTCGATATGCCCGAGCTGACCCTGCGCCGGGATGTGGAGTATGCCGTGCTGCGCAACATCCAGGCCTCCGGGCAGTGGCAGCGCAACGGGGAGGGCGGTGAAGCCTGGCTGAGCGGCAACGCAGAAAACGTCGAGTGGGCACAGCCAGAGGGCATCAGCGATGGTCCTGCCCTACCTTACCACTGGTATCTGGCCCACGAGCCCGGCCGTTGGGAACTGCGCACCAGCGCCTTCGAACTGGCCTCGCTGGCCGCCTGGCGCGAGTACGCCCTGTTGCCCGAGTCGCTGACGCGGGTGCTGCAAACCCTGGCCCCCCGAGGGCAGGTGCAGGGGCTGCGGCTAGGACAGCGTGAAGGGCGCTGGGGGGTCGATGCCGCGCTGACCAACGTTGCGGTCGACCCGTGGCAGCAGGCACCCGGTGGTGGCCCTCTGGATGCCTGGGTGCAGGCGCGTGACCTGCGTGGCCGGGTGACCTTCAGCAGTGCGGGCAACAGCGAACTCTACTTCCCGCAGCTCTTCGAAGCGCCCATGCAGCTGGGGCATGCCGAGGGCGTGGTGGAGTGGGTCTACGATGGCCCACGTACCATGATCAGCGGGCGTGAGCTTAAAGTCGATTGGGATGGCGCCCGCATCGAGGGTGGCTTTGGCCTGATCACGGGGCAGCAGCGTGGTCAGTTTGGTCTCGACCTCGCCTTCGAGAATGTCGATGCCGTGGAGCGCCCGTTAGGGCAATGGTTGCCGCTGGGTGTGTTGGGGCCGGAGTTGCGTGAATGGTTGCAAAAAGACATCGGTGGCCGAGTGCCGCAGGGGGCGCTCAAGATGAGTCTGCCGTTTGGAGAGCGCGGTAGCGCACCGCCATTTTCCGCCACGCTGGCGCTGCTGGTGCGCGAGGGGTACTTGCCGATTGCCGATGGTTGGCCGCTGCTGGAAGAGGTCGATGGTCGCCTGATATGGCAAGGTGGAGAGCTGAAGGCACAAGTGACGAGTGCACATAGCCAGGGTGTCCAGCTATCCGAGGGGGCCGTCCAGTTGGATGAAGACAACGTGCTGCGTCTGTCGGGACACTTGCACAGTGATGGCGCCTCGCTGCTGCGCTTTCTCAAGGCCACGCCAGAGGCGGGCGGGTTACCGCTCGACGAGCTCAGTGCCGAAGGCGTGGTAGAAGGCTCCTTGGCGGCGGTCGTGCCTTTGGCGCATCCAGAAGGACTGTCGCTGGATATCAACGTGGTGCCTTCTCTGGAGGTCGTGCGCTATCAACCGCTACCCTTGTCACTGCGTCAGGTCGAAGGCGAGGTGAACTGGCAGCAGTCGGGCGAGCAGCGTGCGCTGCTGGGTAACCTGCAGGGGCGTTGGCAAGGTGGGGGAATCCGGGCCGACTTTGATGAAGATCAGCAGCGGGTGCAGCTCAGCGGCGATGTAGACAGCGTAGCGCTCTGGGCATTGGCGGACATGCCGGACACGGCGCGCGAAGTACTGCGTGGGCGAACGACCTGGGAAGGCGTGGTGGATTGGGGGAACAGCCCCACCTTGACCCTGCAAAGCCAGCTGGTCGGGCTGACTAGCCAGTTGCCCGAGCCGTTCGACAAACGTGCCGAGCAGCCTTGGCCGTTGCGGGTGCGTGCCGACGTTTCCAGGTCCAGAGGAGAAGTACGGATTGCCGATCTGCTGGCCATGCGTCTGGCGCTCAGAGAGCCAGAGGGGTTGGCGGGAGCGGTCGCGCTGGGTAGCGTGGCACCCCTGGTAGACTGGCCCCAGCAGTCTGGCTGGAAAATAGATGCATCGCTGGAGCATATCGACCCTCTGGCTTGGCAGCAGGCCGTGTCGCCGCTTTTCGACAGTGGTGCGGATGGGCTGACGACGCCAGGGGAGTTGCCGACCCTCGAAGCCGTGCTGAGGACGTCCTGTTTACGTTATCGAGACGAGTGTCTGGGCGCCATGACGGCGTCCGGCAGTGCCGAGGCGGACCGAGCGCAGCTGCAAATCAATGGTGAGCTGCTGTCGGGGCGAGTGAGCTATCAGCCTCGCGAGGCTCGTCCGCTGGATGTGGTGGTGAGCTATCTGGCCGCTGACCGTCTGCTTGACTTGCCCGGTGAGGAGCAGGCCAACGCCGTCTCTGCACCAGACTCCTGGCTGGATGAGATCACCACCGAATACGCGGCTCCAGCCCCTATCCCCGAATGGCTGGCCTCCGTGCCCGATGGGCGATTGCGACTGGCCGAACTGAGTGTTGGCAATGGCCTTTACGGTCCTCTGACGGCGTATTGGCAAACGAACGATCAGCGTCTCTCGATTGCGCCGGTGGGGCTGACGTTGGGGCAGCTCTCGGCGCGTGGCGAGCTGCACTGGGAAGGTAATCCGGTGACCAGCCGCACGCGCGCTGACCTGACGATCCAGGGGGGAGATCTGGGCACTGCCCTGGAGCGTCTGGGGCAGCCCGTTGCCATGCGCAGCCGCACCACCAACGTGGCCGCCGAGCTTGCCTGGGCGGGGGCGCCCTGGCAGTTTGCGCTGGCCCGCGCAGGTGGGGAGCTGAGCACGGATATTCGTGACGGGCGCTTCGTGATGCTCGACTCGGCACCTGCTCGGCTGGTGGGGCTGCTCAACTTCGATAACATTCTGCGCAGACTGCGCTTTGATTTTTCGGATGTGACCGGGCAAGGGACGGCGTTCGATCGGGTGCATGGCACGGCAGACGTGGCCCAAGGGCAGCTGTTGCTGCGTGGCCCCCTACAAATTGATGCCCCTGCCACGACCTTTACGCTGACAGGAAATGTTAATCTCTTGCAGCGCGAACTCGATCAGCGTCTTGGCGTCACACTGCCAGTGAGCCAAAGTCTGCCTATCGCTGCAATCGCGGTGGGTGCTCCCATCGTCGGTGGGGCGCTCTTTATTGCCGACCGGCTTTTTGGTGACGCACTGGCCCAGGCCACCACCATTCATTATCGCGTGCGAGGTCCCTGGACCTCGCCGCAGGTTACTTTAGAAGGCCCTCAATGACCGCACACACAAGCGATATAGAGTCTGCAATTTCCATTTTGCTAACGCCGGGTGGTCTCGATCTGGAAGCCCTGGATACGGGCCTTGGCTACGCCATGGGGGCAGGCATCGATTATGCTGACCTTTACTTTCAGCGCACCTGGCAGGAGGGGTGGGTGCTGGAAGACGGTGAGGTCAAGGAAGCGAGTTACAACATCGATGGCGGGGTCGGTGTGCGGGCGCTGGCCGGTGAAAAAACCGGCTTTGCCTACTCCAACCAGATTACTGCCGATGCTCTGATGGATACCGGACGCACCGCGTCGGGCATCGTGCGCAGTGGCAAGCAGTTGCCTGGCCAGCGTGTCGTGCCGGTAAGCGCAGCGGCGCGCTATGCAGGTATCGACCCGCTGGCAGGGCTGAGCGCCGAGGAGAAGGTGGCCATGCTGAAGCAGGCCGACCGCGTCGCGCGCGCTGCCGACCCCAGCATCAGCCAGGTCAGTGCCTCGCTGTCCGGCACCTACGAAGTCGTGCTGGTGCGCGCTAGCGACGGTACCCTGGCGGCGGACGTGCGACCGCTGGTACGTTTCAATGTCAGCGTGATCGCGGCCAAGAATGGCCGTCGGGAGCGCGGTAGCGCCGGTGGCGGTGGGCGCTACTCCATGGCTCGCCTGCGCGATGAGGGGGTGGCCGAGCGCTATGCCCAGGAGGCCGTGCGTCAGGCGCTGGTCAACCTGGAAGCGGTGGATGCACCCGCTGGACAGATGCCCGTGGTGCTTGGCGCTGGATGGCCCGGCATCCTCTTGCACGAGGCGGTCGGGCACGGCCTGGAGGGTGACTTCAATCGCAAGGGAAGCTCGGCTTTCGCCGGGCGAATGGGCCAGCGCGTGGCGGCCAAGGGCGTCACTGTGGTAGACGATGCCACGGTCATGGATAGCCGCGGGGCGCTCAGCGTCGATGACGAGGGCACGCCGGGCCAGTACACCCCCCTGATCGAGGATGGCATCCTCACCGGCTACATGCAGGACAAGCTGAACGCGCGGTTGATGAACATGGCGCCAACCGGGAACGCGCGGCGTGAGTCCTTTGCCCACCTGCCGATGCCGCGTATGACCAACACGGTGATGCTGGCCGGGCAAGATGCGCCGGAAGACATCATCAAGAGCGTCAAGCGCGGCCTTTACGCGGTCAGCTTCGGTGGCGGGCAGGTAGATATCACGTCGGGCAAGTTCGTGTTTTCAGCCAGCGAAGCCTACCTGATCGAAGATGGCCGCATCACCTCGCCAGTCAAGGGCGCCACGCTGATCGGCAATGGCCCTGAGGCGATGGGACGAGTGTCCATGATTGGCCATGACCTGGCCATGGATACCGGGATTGGCGTATGCGGCAAGGAGGGCCAGGGCGTGCCGGTAGGCGTTGGGCAGCCCACCCTCAAGCTGGACGAGCTGACCGTCGGTGGCACGCAATCCGGCTAGTCAGACAGCGCAGCTCGTCATCGTTGGTGTGGGGGTCAGAGCGCCAGCGTATCGCGCAAGTGCTTGAACAGCTTGCGCGCGCTGGTCGGCGGTTTACCTTGCTCACGCTCCTTGCGGGCGTTACGCACCAGCTGACGCAGGGTCTGGCGGTCGGCATCGGGGTAGTCGGCAAGGAACAGGTCGACGGCGTCGTCACCCTCGTCGACCAGCCGATCACGCCACTTTTCCAGGCGGTGAAAGGCATGGTCGCGCTGCTCTTTCTCTTGCTCGATGGCATCGAATACCCCCTGGATGGCGGCTAGATCCTCCTTGCGGATCAGCTTGCCCACGTACTGCATGTGGCGGCGGCGGCCTTCATGGGAGCGGATGCGCGAGGTTTCCTCGATGGCCCGCAACATGTCGTCAGACAGCGGAAAACGCGCTCGTTCGGCGGGTTTCATGGCAATCAAGGTTTCGCCAAGCGCCTGAAGAGCATGCATTTCACGCTTGAGCTGGGATTTACTGGGACGCTCTTCCTGCTCGTCAATATCGAGGGGCTCGGGGCGTTGCTTAGGCATACAGACACTCACTGATTTGGATTCGTCGGCAGCATTATATCAGGCTGCGACCATAACATTGATTCGCCAATGCAATTGAGGCGAAAAGGAGACCACATGGCACAGGCATTTGATGCAGCAGCGCAACAGGCGCTACTGGCCCAGCGGGCGGAAGAAGCCCTTGGCCTGGCGAAAACGCTGGGCGCCGATGCCGCTGAAGTAGGCGCCAGTGTCGACCAGGGGGTGGGCGTCAGCGTACGGCTCGGCGAGGTCGAGACCGTCGAGCTTTCCCGTGACCAGGGAATCGCCATTACGGTCTACGTTGGCCAGCGCAAGGGGAGCGCCTCCTCCACGGATGCCAGCAGCGCCTCGCTGCGCGCCACGGTGGAAAAGGCCCTGGCAATTGCGCGCTATACCGGCGAAGACCCTGCTGCCGGGTTGGCAGACGCTGCGCTGATGGCGACCCGGATGCCGGATCTCAAGGTGCACCACCCGTGGGCGCTCTCGACCGAGCAGGCCATCGAGCTGGCGCTGCGCTGTGAACAGGCCGGGCGCAGCGTGGACGGTATTCACCAGTCCGAAGGTGCCTCGTTGTCCAGTGGCGAGGGCGTGCGGGTCTACGCCAATAGCCATGGCTTTCTAGGTACCCAAAAGGGCAGCAGCCATTCGCTGTCCTGCATGCTGATCGCCCAGGATGACAAGGGTATGCAGCGCGACTATGACTACACGTCGGCACGCAATCCCGTACAGCTGCGTGACCCGGAGGACGTCGGGCGCGAAGCGGCCGCACGCACCCTGCGGCGGCTGGGTGCGCGCAAGCCGCCCACCGGTACGTTTCCCGTGCTGTTCGACCCAACCCTGGCCGCAGGCCTGGTAGGCCACCTGATGGGCGCGTTGGCGGGCGGGGCGTTATATCGTGAAGCATCGTTCTTGTGTGATCGCCTGGGCAGCCCGCTTTTCCCGGAGTGGATGGGGCTGGAGGAGCGCCCCATGGAAGTCGGCGCCACGGCCAGCTCGCCCTTCGACGCCGAGGGTGTGCAGACCCGAGATAACCGTTTCATCGAGCAGGGCAGGATCGCCAGCTACATGCTGTCTGCCTACAGCGCGCGTCGCCTGGGTATGCAGTCGACGGGGAACGCTGGCGGAGCGCGTAACCTGCGTCTGTTGGCCCCGCTGACACCGCGTCACGAGCTGTTGCAGCAGATGGGGCGGGGTATTTGGGTCACCGAGCTGATGGGGCAGGGGGTCAATGCTGTGACGGGTGACTACTCTCGCGGTGCGGCCGGTTTCTGGGTGGAGAATGGCGAGGTACAGTACCCCATCGAAGAGTTCACCATTGCCAGCAATCTCAACACCATGTTCGCTGGCCTGATGGGGATTGGCGATGATACCGATACGCGTGGCAGCATTCATACCGGCAGCTGGCTGGTGGACGCCATGACGGTGGCGGGCAGCTGACGAGGGTTACTGATCCTCGTCGAAGCGGGCGTCGAACAGGGCCTGGATGGCATCGAGGGCCTGGTCGGCGTCTTCACCTTCTGCGGTAATGGTGAGTGACGTACCGCAGGGGGCCGCCAGCATCAGCAGCGACATGATGTTGGCCGCATCGGCCTTTTGCTGCTGTTTGTACACGTGAATGCGGGCTGAAAACTGCTGGCCGCACTTGACCAGTTTGGTGGCGGCGCGGGCATGAAGGCCGCGTTGGTTGGTCAGCGTTAAGGTTCTTTCAGGCACTCTGGTTCCTTTTTGCCGAGTGATATCAGGGCGACGTCGTGTCGCTGGGAGGGGTGGAAGAAGCGGCATCGACGGTAGCGGGTAATTCGCTCAGCGTGTACTGCAAGCCCAATTCCCGGTGTCTGAGCTGAATAGCGCCAGTGCGCTTGACCAGCGATTGCGCCAGTTGCTCGACCATGTAGACAGAGCGATGCTGTCCGCCGGTACAGCCAATGGCCACGGTCATATAGCTGCGTTGACTGCTTTGGTAAGCAGGTAGCCATTTCTCCAGCCAGGCATGAATATCGTCACGCATGTCATCGACGATGGTGTAGCCGCTCAAGAAGGCCTTGATGTTGGCGTCGCGTCCGGTGAACTGCCGCAAGCTGGGGTCCCAGTAGGGGTTGGGCAGGCAGCGCACGTCGAACACGATATCGGCATCCATGGGTACGCCCCGTTTGTAGCCGAAAGATTCGAACGTCAGGGTCAACTGGTCACGCCGCTGATGAGCAACCTGATCGGTGATGCGGCGGCGTAGGTCGTGTACCGAAAGACGCGACGTGTCGATCAGCAGGTCAGCCAGGTCCCGAATCTCGAGCAGGGTTTCTTCTTCCTTGTTGATGGCCTCTTCCAGGGTCATGTCGCTATCGCGCGTCAGCGGGTGGCGCCGACGGGTGGCCGAGTAGCGCTCCAGCAGAATGCGAGCGTCCGTGGTCAGGTAGATGACCTGAAAACGGATCTGACGCTGGCGTAGTTCTTCCAGCAGAGCAGGCAACTGTTCCAGTGCAGTAGGCAAGTTGCGCGCATCGATGCTGACGGCCAAATGAGTACGCCCCCCCTGTTGACGCAGTTCATCGACCAGCGAGCCCAGCAGCATGGCAGGCAGGTTGTCGATGGCGTAATAGCCAAGATCTTCCAGCGCCTGTAGGGCGATGGACTTACCGGACCCTGAACGGCCGCTAATGATCACCAGCTGCATAGCGCATCTCTCTTGGCTTGAGAAGGAATAGGGGGTTACCGACGGCCTTGCTGCCCGGCAAAGGCTGCGCTAGGCAGCCTGCTCGCGAATCTTATCGGTCAACAGCGTCAGCAGTTCACGCTGGCTGCTGACATTGCGCAATTGCTGGCGTGTGGCTGCGTCGTTCATGATCGTGGCGACCTGACCCAATAGCGCCAAATGCGTATCATCGGCTTCTTCGGGTACCAGCAGCACGAACACCAGATCGACGGGGTCACCATCGATGGCATCGAAGTCGACGGGTTCGGCCAGCTTGAGAAAACCGGCAATGGGCGTGCTGCAGTGAGGACTGCGTGCGTGGGGAATGGCCACGCCATTGCCGATGCCGGTACTGCCCAGCCGTTCACGGCCAATCAATCGACTGAAGACTTCCTGGCTATCCAGGCTGGGCGTGTTTTGAGCGATAAAGGTGCTGAAAAACTCCAGCACCCTTTTTTTGCTGCCCCCGGGCACGTCGTACAGCACGCGCTCCGGGGGGAGAATGGTTTCCAACGTCATCGGGTTAACGCACGCCAGCGCCTTGGGCGCGGGCTTGTGCTTTTTCCTTGTGTTTTACGAGCTGACGGTCGATTTTGTCCGCCAGGGCGTCAATGGCTGCGTACATGTCGTTGTCCAGCGCTTCGGCATGAAGGTCGGCTCCTGCTGCGTGCAGGGTGCAGGCGGCTTGCTGGCGCTCCTTTTCAACAGATAAGGTGACCTGGACGGTCGTGATGTTGTCGTAGTGACGTTCAACGCGTTCCAGCTTTTCGTTTACGTAGTCACGCAAGGCGTCAGTCAGTTCAACGTGATGACCAGTGATGTTTACTTGCATTGACGTGCTCCTTATCCATCGGACTGTACTTCGATTGTAACCCTTTTTGGGCCATTGCAAAGCCCTCGTCGAGAGTTTGTTGGGCGAGAGCGTTTAACTAGCGTAAACGACGGCGCTCACTCGACGAAGGTATACCCATCGACTCACGGTACTTGGCCACGGTGCGGCGGGCCACGGTAATGCCGCCCGCTTCCAGCAGGGTGACCAGACGGCTGTCGGAGAGTGGCTTGCCCGGAGGCTCGTCCTGAATCAGTTTCTTGATGCGTGCTCGAATGGCCGTGCTGGAATGGCTGTCGCCACCTTCCTGGCCGCTGACTTGGCTGGAGAAGAAGTACTTGAGCTCGAACACCCCGCGCGGGGTATGAATGTATTTCTGGGTAGTGACCCGCGAGATGGTCGATTCATGCATCTCCACCGCTTCGGCGATATCGGCCAGAATCAGCGGTTTCATGGCTTCTTCGCCATGCTCCAGAAAGCCGATCTGCCGAGCAATGATCTCGCGCCCCACGCGCAGCAGGGTGTCGTTGCGGCTCGAAAGGCTTTTGATCAGCCAGCGAGCCTCCTGGAGATGCTCTTTCAGAAACTGGTTGTCCTGGCTCTTGTCGGCGCGTTTGATCAGGCTGGCGTAGTCGGGCTGAATACGCAGTCGAGGCAGCGCTTCCGGGTTGAGTTCCAGGTGCCAGCCCTCGTGATCGTGGCGTACCACCAGATCTGGCGTGACATAGCTGTCGTCGGTGATGCCGTAGGCGCTTCCAGGCCTGGGGTCAAGGCTGCGGATTAAACGGATGACATCGTCCAACTGCTCGTCGTCGAGGCTCAGGCGTCGCTTCAGCAAGCGCATGTCGTCCTTGCCAAGGGCTTCGAGAAACTGGCGTACCAGGCGTTTGGCAGGCATCAGCAGCGGGGTGTCTTCGGGCAGCGAGGCCAGCTGCAGCATCAAGCACTCCCGCAGGTCACGGGCAAATACTCCGGTGGGTTCGAACTGCTGAAGGCGCAGCAGGGTGTTTTCGACCTCGCGCTGGCTCAGGCCGTCGTGGCCTTGTGCCTTGAGCCCCTCGCGAATGTCGTTGAGAGGCTGGGTCAGGTAGCCGTTGGCATCCAGCGCATCGATGAGGCTTTCGGCGATGGCATGTTCACGGGAGGAGAAGTCGGTCATGGCCAATTGCCAAAGCAGGTGACCGTGCAGGCTCTGCCCCGCCGCCTGACGCTCGAAGTCCGGGCCTTCGCTGCTGCCGCCCATGCTCCCCATGTCCTGGTACGTGTCGGACCAGTCGCTGTCTACGGAAAGCTCGCTGGGGATGCTGTCTGCCCACTCGGCTTCCTGAGGCTCGCTGACGGCCTGTTCGCCAAACTCATCTTCCTGCTCGAGCATGGGGTTGGCATCCAGCGCCTGCTGAATTTCTTGACGAAGGTCCAGCGTCGATAGCTGAAGCAGCGCAATGGCCTGCTGCAGCTGAGGTGTCATGGTCAGCTGTGTGCCGATGCGCAGTTGAAGAGAAGCTTTCATGACCATCTGAGAACCACTCGTTAATCAGAAAGCTCCACCCTAGAGCGAGTCTCCGTTTGGTGCAAGTGCAATAAGCATGCCACTAAATAAAATGTCTTCGTGGGCCATTGTTTAAAGCCGGAAGTCGGCGCCCAGATAGACGTCGCGTACCTTCTGGTTATTGAGGATTTCCTGGGGGTTTCCACTGGCGATGATGTGTCCGTCGCCAACAATGTAGGCAATATCGCAGATATCCAGAGTTTCACGCACGTTGTGGTCGGTGATGAGGACGCCAATATGACGCTTCTTGAGGGCGCGTATGATCGATTTGATATCGCCCACGGAAATGGGGTCGACGCCGGCAAATGGTTCATCCAGCAGAATGAAGGCAGGTTCGGTGGCCAGCGAGCGGGCGATCTCCACCCGCCGCCGCTCGCCGCCCGAGAGGCTCATGCCCAGGTTGTCGCGAATGTGGGTGATGTGAAAATCTTCCAGCAGAGATTCGAGCTTGGCTTCTCGGCTGCTGCGGTCGAGCTCACGACGCGTTTCCAGAATGGCCATGATATTGTCGGCCACCGACAGTTTGCGAAAGATCGATGCTTCCTGAGGCAGGTAGCCGATGCCTGCCAGGGCACGTTCATGCATCGGCGCCCGGGTCAGGTCGAGATCGTCGATGCCCACTTTGCCAGCATCGGCCTTCACCAGGCCGACGATCATGTAGAACGAGGTGGTCTTGCCTGCGCCGTTGGGGCCTAGCAGGCCAACGACACTGCCTTGGGCAATTTCCAGGTTGATATCCTTGACCACGCGGCGGCGCTTGTAACTCTTGGCCAGATGCTGTGCATGGAGCGTCTTGACCGCTGCAGTGTCGGGGCTGATGGCTGTCACGAGGGGCTCTCTCTATTGCTCGGGCTGTAAGGTCATGCGGATGCGTTGCGGTGCGCTGCCGCTGACATCGGAGCGTGCTTGGACCACCCCGCGGTCGATGAAGTATTCGAGCCGTCCACCCTGGAAGCGATCCCCTTGCTGGGTCAGTTCGGCCTGGTCGATCAGCTCTACACGCCGCTCGGACACATGGTAGACGATGCGCCGCGCCCAGCCTTCCATGGGCGTCGTCTGGTCTTCCAGCTGGTTGCGCAGGTAGGCACGCTCGCCCGTGGCGACGGCCCGGGAGAGCTCGCCCGCCTCGTTGCGATGAATTTCGACACGCTCTCCGCGCAGCTGCATTTCACCTTGGCGAATGTCGACGTTGCCGGTATAGACCGCCGTGCCCGCACGTTGGTCCAGGTCCAGGCGGTCGGCTTCCACTTCAACGGGGGCCTGTTGTTGAGCGGCGGCAGGCAGTACGCCTACCACCATGGGAACGGCAAGGGCGAACAGTGCCGTACGAAGCAGGGCGTTCATGGCGACTCCTGAGAAGATTGGGGGGCGGGCGGATGCACGCCGCGCACGTTATCGATCAAACTGACACGGCTGTCGTCCAGCCAGACATCCATGCGTGAGGCTTCGATGCGTTGAGGTGGCTGCTGCAGTATCACAGGGGTGTCGCTCCAGGCATGACGCTCCAGTCCATCATAGTGCAGCAGGTCGGTATCCAGCTGCCAGCCTTCGTCCGGCGCCAGCAGGCGTGCGGATCCGGCCAGGGTCAGCGCCTGGGAGTCCATGTTCAAGGTGCCGGTGTCGGCAATGGCCAGCCATTCACGCTGCTCGCTGTCGAACAGGGTGGCGCGTGGTGACGTGACGTGGGTCATGGCCGCCTGCGGGGTATGTACCAGACGCGGTGCCACCAAGGATTGCTGAAGCGTGCCGTCTTCACCGAACAGGGTGATTTCGGCATTTTCCAGCACGTGCCCGGGCTCTTGGGCCTGGGCCTCGGGGTCTACTTCACGCTGTTGAGGGGCGCGTGGATCCAGCCACACCAACAGCCCACCCAGGGTGATGACCAGGCCCGACAGCCAGACGCGTTTTCTCACCCTGATGCCCATTCAGACGGAACCGTGCAGATAAGTGTCGAGTACGGCGTCCCAGTGCCCCTGGCTGGTGAGCAGCGTGTCACAGATTTCGCGCACGGCGCCATGCCCGCCCAGGCGATCGGTAATCCAGTCGGCGTGGGTGTGCATGTAGTCGGGGGCGTTGGGCACAGTGATGCCGACGCCGGAGCGCTTGATCGGCGCGAGGTCCGGGAGGTCGTCGCCACAGAACGCAACCTGTTCCAGGGTAATGTCTAACCGTTGGCATAGCCCGCGCAGGGTGGCGAGCTTGTCTTCACAGCCTTGGTAGACATGGCTGATGCCCAGCGCTGCGGCACGCTGGCTGACCATGGGAGAGTCACGGCCGGTAATCAGCGCGACGTGAATGCCGACCCGTTTGAGCAGCTTCAGCCCGTGGCCATCCTGGGTGTGAAAGGCCTTGATTTCGATGCCATCGGCCTGGAAGTACAGGCGGCCGTCGGTCAGCACGCCGTCCACGTCCAGGGCCAGCAGTTTTACACGGCGTATACGATCTAAAAGTGCGTCAGGTAGGGCCATAGAGCCTCCGTATCATCCATCATTGGATCATGGGTCAGATAACGCCGCTTGCCAGCAGGTCATGCATATGCAGAGCGCCAATCGGGCGCTGCTGTTCATCGACCACGGCCAGCGCCGTGATACGACTATCTTCCATTATACGCACGGCTTCGGCCGCCAGAACGTCGGGGCCGATGCGTTTGCCTGGCCGTGTCATGACGTCGTCCACCTTGACGTCGCGCAGGTCGTGAAACTGGTCCAGCGTGCGCCGCAGGTCGCCATCGGTATAGACACCGGCCAACCTGCCCTGGCTATCGATGACGCAGGTAAAGCCGAGCCCCTGGCGGGTGATTTCCAGCAGGGCATCGCGCAGTGGGCTGCCCAGTGCAACCCGAGGAAGCCGAGAGCCATCGTGCATCAGATCACGCACGCGCAGCAGCAGTCGCTTGCCCAGGCTGCCGCCAGGATGCGAGAGCGCGAAATCTTCGGCCGTGAAACCGCGTGCTTCCAGCAGTGCGACGGCCAGCGCGTCACCTAGCGCAAGCGCTGCCGTCGTCGAGCTGGTGGGGGCCAGATCCAGTGGGCAGGCTTCACGTTCGACGCCGCTGTCCAGGTGGGCCTCGGCGTGACGTGCCAGGGTCGAATCAGGGCGCCCCGTCATGCTGATCAAGGGAGTTCCCAAGCGCTTGAGCAGCGGCAGCAGAGCCGTGACTTCGCCGGTTTCACCCGAGTTCGACAGGGCCAGCACCACATCGCCCCGGGTAATCATGCCGAGGTCGCCGTGGCTGGCTTCTCCGGGATGAACAAAGAAGGCGGGCGTGCCGGTACTGGCCAGGGTGGCCGCCAGTTTTCCGGCGATATGGCCGGATTTGCCCATGCCGGTCACCACCACACGACCCTTGCAAGCCAGGATCAGCTGGCAGGCGCGGTCGAAGCTCTCGTCCAGCTTGGCTTGCAGGCCGCCAATCGCGGCTTGCTCTATCTGCAGTGTCCGCAGTGCGCTTTCACGCAGTGAGCTGGGTGGGGTGGGAGGCTGGGGCATGGTCGGTCTCGTTCTCGTCATCACGGTTGATAGCCTTCAAGAATAACATCTTGCGGCGGCTTTTAGCCAAACCACTGGCAGGCCGTGGCCAGCAGGCAAGGTGCGCGTGGCTGTTCCTGTGGGTGGCGTTAGGATACGATGTTCGATAATATTTCGAAAACACTGTTTTTTAAACCGCCGATCCGGGCTCGACATGCCCGCGTCGGCGAGCGAACGAGGGGTGTGATGCCCATGACGGATATGCCCTTTATCCAGGTGGAGGATGTGTACTTTTCCCGCGGCGACCACGATATCTTTCGTGGCGTGAGCATGAGCATTCCGCGTGGGAAAGTCACTGCCATCATGGGGCCCAGCGGAACCGGCAAGACCACCCTGTTGAAATTGATCGGCGGGCAACTGGTGCCTGATCGGGGGCGCGTGCTGATCGATGGGCAGGACGTGCATCGGCTGTCTCGCAAGGCGCTGTTTGCGCTGCGCAAGCGAATGGGCATGCTGTTTCAGAGTGGCGCGCTGTTTTCCGATCTGGATGTCTTCGAGAACGTCGCTTTTCCACTACGCGTGCATACCGACCTGCCCGATACCATGATTCGTGACCTGGTGTTGATGAAGCTGCAGGCCGTGGGCCTGCGCGGAGCGCGCCACCTGTCGCCTGCCGAGCTTTCGGGCGGCATGGCCCGCCGCGTGGCGCTGGCGCGGGCCGTGGCACTGGACCCGGAGCTGATTCTTTACGATGAGCCGTTCGTGGGCCAGGACCCCATTTCCATGGGCGTACTGGTGCAGCTCATCAAGCGCTTGAACCAGGCCATGTCGCTGACCTCCGTGGTGGTTTCCCATGACATCAAGGAAACCCTGAGCATTGCCGACTATCTCTACCTGATCGCCGATGGCCAGGTGGTGGCGCATGGCACGCCGGCGTCGCTGGATGTCAACGAGGACCCCAGAGTCAGTCAGTTCATGCATGGTGAGCCGGACGGCCCTGTGCCGTTTCACTATCCTGGCAACACCCTTTACCGAGACATTCTCGGTCACGATCCAGCAAGCGGGGCAGGGTAAATGCAGTCAAGACTCTTACAGTGGGTAGCGCCCATCACGCGATTGGGGCGCAAGGGATGCGAGATGGTGGAAGCGCTGGGGCGCGCGGCAGTGTTTCTCGCGCAGTCGGCGGTCGGGGTGCCTTCCCGTGAAGGGTGGGCTCTGTGGCTTCGTCAAATGCATTTTGTCGGCGTGCTTTCTCTGGCCATCGTGCTGGTGTCCGGACTGTTCATCGGCATGGTGCTGGCGCTTCAGGGCTACACCATTCTGGTGGATTTTGGTGCCGAGCAGGCATTGGGGCAGATGGTGGCGCTGTCGTTGCTGCGAGAGCTGGCCCCGGTGGTGGCAGCGCTGCTTTTTGCAGGGCGGGCCGGCTCGGCGTTGACCGCCGAGATTGGTTTGATGAAGGCCACCGAACAGTTGACCAGCATGGAAATGATTGGCGTCGACCCGCTGCGTCGCGTAGTGGCCCCGAGGCTTTGGGCCGGATTCGTGGCGCTGCCGATCCTCACGGTGGGGTTCAGTGTGGTCGGTATCTGGGGCGGCTATCTGGTCGGCGTCGAGTGGCTGGGCGTTTTCGAAGGCTCTTACTGGAGCAACATGCAGTCCAGCGTCTCGTTCATCAATGATGTCGGTAACGGCATGATCAAGAGTCTGGTGTTTGCCCTGGTGGTGACCTGGATCGCCGTTTTCCAAGGGTATGATCTGATTCCCACGTCCGAAGGCATTTCTCGGGCGACCACCCGTACGGTGGTGTACTCATCGCTGGCGGTGCTGGGGCTGGATTTCGTTTTAACCGCCGTCATGTTCGGCGGCCTTCAATAGCTGGGGTGGTGTCATGAAGCGCAGTAAAACCATGGAGTTTGGCGTTGGTCTATTCATGTTGGCGGGGATCATCGGCCTGGTCTTTCTGGGGCTGAGAGTCAGCGGTTTGACGCTTTCGGGCGCGTCTGACACGTTCCGCCTGGAGGCCAACTTCTCCAATATCGGCGGCCTCAAGCCGCGTGCCCGTGTCACCATGGCGGGCGTGACCGTTGGACGTGTCGAGGCCATCGAGCTGGACCGGGAGTGGTACGACGCACGCGTGGTGCTGAGCCTGAACAGTGACTTGGAAGGCCAGCTTTCGCAGGATACCACGGCGGCCATTCTGACGGCTGGGCTGCTGGGTGAGCAGTACATTGGTTTGAGTGTGGGCGGTGCCCCTGAGGTGCTACAAGACGGTGACACGATTCGCGACACGCAATCGGCCCTGGTGCTGGAAGAACTTATTCAGCAGTTCGTGTCCAATATGGTCAGCAACTAAGCATCCATGGTGATGGTGCGTGATTACAGAGGTGTAACGATGCAAAAGATGACAGCAACTTTTTCCCGCTGGTTTGCCCTGGCCCTGCTGCTGATGGCTTTGCCTGCCTTGGCCAAGGCGCAGTCTCAGTCGCCCGAACAGATGATTCGCGACAACATCGAAGGGTTCATGGCGCAAATCGAAGGGCGTGAAGACTACTATGCCAACAATCTCGATGAGCTGAAGGCGCTGGTCAACGATAGCCTGGATGACATTGCCGATTTCCGTTATATCGGTGCCAGCGTCATGGGCAGCTATTTCCGCAATGCCACGCCAGAGCAGCGCAGCCGTTTTGCGGATGTCTTCCGCCAGACGCTGATCGATACCTACACGCGTGGTCTGGTGACCTTCGACTACGACGAGCTGCGTGTGTTGAGCCAACAGCGTGCCCAGCGTCACGAAGATCAGGCCAGTGTCGATATGGAAGTGGTGGCCAACAATGGTCAGGTCTACCCGGTCAGCTACAGCCTGCGCCTGGCCAATGGTGAATGGCGCGTGGTCAACGTGATCGTCAATGGTATCAACCTGGGCCTCACGTTCCGCAATCAGTTCGATCAGGCCATGCGTGAAAACAATCGCGATTACGATGCGGTCATTCGCGGCTGGTCGCCGGATATCGGCGTCGAAGAGCTGGAGCAAGGGGGCGATGCGTGAGCACGCTGCTCGACCGCCCGAATGTCTCACTGGCCGAGCAACCGGATGGGCTGGTGGTGTCCGGTGACTTGAGCATGAACGCCGCCGCCGATGTGGCGGCGGCAGGAGTAAGCTGGCTGCGAACCACCCGCGCCACGTCGGTTCAGTTCGATTTCAGCGGTGTCGATGGTGCCAGTAGTGCTGCCTTGAGCGTGATGTTCGAGTGGCTGAGAGCGAGCCAGGTCAGGCAGTTGCCGGTGAGCGCGATCGTGCTATCGCCGCCGCTCCAGCGTCTGGCGACGCTGGCAGAGCTGGAGCCCTTGATAGCTCAGCACAGCCCCGTGCAGTAATCCTTCTCCATAAAGCAGCCTGCGGGCTGCTTTCTTCTATCCGTCATGCTGCCAACATCGCCAAGCGTGATGCTTTTCTTTATCATGTGGCTTTTCCGCACATTCTTTTCATGACCCCAAAGGAGTTTCCTGGCTTATGCAACCCAACGAGGTCAAAGCACTGCTTGAATCCCGCATCGATGGGTGTGAGTTTCACATCCAGGGAGAAGGCTGCAATTTTCAGGTTATTGCGGTTGGCGAAGCCTTTGAAGGTCTTTCACCTGTAAAGCGCCAGCAACTGGTCTACGCCGCGCTGAGTGATGAAATCGCGTCCGGTGCCCTCCACGCTATCAGCATCAAAACGTTTACCCCGACGCAGTGGCAAACTGCATCGCAAAGCGCTGAGTAACGGCCTGCCCATGGATAAGCTGATTATTACCGGCAACGGTTGCGTTGACGGAGAAGTGTGGGCCAGTGGCGCCAAGAACGCGGCGCTGCCCATTCTGTGTGCCAGCCTGTTGGCCGATGGCCCCGTCGTGATCGGCAATTTGCCGCACTTGCAGGATATCACCACGACGCTGGAGCTGTTGGGCCGGATGGGCGTCGAGCCCGTCATGGGTGAGAAGCTGAGCATTCAGTTGGACGGCTCTCAAGTGACTCAGTGCCATGCGCCTTACGAGCTGGTCAAGAAAATGCGCGCCTCGATTCTGGTGCTGGGCCCGTTGTTGGCGCACTTCGGCAAGGCCGACGTCTCGCTGCCTGGCGGGTGTGCCATTGGTTCGCGCCCGGTGGATCTGCATCTGCGTGGTCTAGAGGCCATGGGTGCCGAAATCCACGTGGAAGCGGGCTATATTCGTGCGCGCGTAGATGGACGCCTCAAGGGTGCCACGATCTTCTTCGATACGGTGACCGTGACAGGCACCGAGAACCTGCTGATGGCCGCGACCCTGGCCGATGGCCGTACCATTCTTGAAAATGCTGCTCGTGAGCCCGAGGTCGTGGACCTTGCCGAGTGCCTGATCAAGATGGGCGCGAAGATCAAGGGGCATGGCACCGATACCATCATCATCGATGGGGTGCCTTCCCTGCACGGCTGTGAACACGATGTGATGCCGGACCGTATCGAAACCGGAACGTTTCTGGTGGCGGCTGCCATGACCGGTGGGCGTGTCAAGGTCAAGCGCACTCGCGCCGATATCCTCGAAGCGGTGTTGGCCAAGCTGGAAGAGGCCGGTGCCGAGATCACCAGTGGTGATGACTGGATCGCGCTGGACATGCACGGCAAGCGCCCCAAGGCCGTCAACATTCGCACGGCGCCGTATCCGGCATTTCCCACCGACATGCAGGCGCAGTTCGTGGCCATGAATGCGGTGGCAGAAGGGCACTCGCGTGTCGTGGAAACGATCTTCGAAAACCGCTTCATGCATGTGCAGGAGCTCAATCGCATGGGCGCCAATATCGTGCTGGAAGGTAACGCTGCGCTCATCCAGGGCGTCGACAAGCTGTCCGGTGCACCGGTCATGGCGACGGACCTGCGTGCCTCGGCGTCTCTGGTGATTGCGGCCATGATGGCCGAAGGCGAGACGCTGGTGGATCGTATTTATCATATCGATCGCGGTTATGAGTGTATCGAGGAAAAACTTCAGCTGCTGGGGGCGAAGATTCGTCGCATTCCCGGCTAAGCCATGTGACCAACCATTGGCCTTACATCATGAGTAAGCAATTGATCCTGGCCCTTTCGAAAGGGCGTATTCTGGACGAAACGCTGCCGCTGTTGGCAGATGCGGGCATTACGCCCGCAGAAGATTTGAGCAAGAGTCGCAAGCTGCTGTTCGATACCAACCTGCCGGATGTGAAGCTGGTCATCATTCGCGCCACCGATGTGCCTACCTATGTGCAGTTAGGGGCCGCCGATGTGGGTGTGGCGGGCAAGGATGTGCTGCTGGAGCACGGTGCCGAGGGGCTGTACGAGCCGCTGGATCTGGACATTGCTCGCTGCAAGCTGATGACGGCAGGCGTGACCGGGCAACCACCGGCACGAGCTCGTCGCCGGGTGGCGACCAAGTTCGTCAACGTGGCGCGCCGCTACTACGCCGAGCAGGGCATTCAGGCAGAGGTGATCAAGCTGTACGGTGCCATGGAGCTGGCGCCGCTGATGAACCTCGCCGATGAAATCGTCGATATCGTCGATACCGGCAATACGCTGCGTGCCAATGGCATGGAGCCAAGGGAATTGATTGCCCATATCAGTACCCGTCTGGTGGTCAACAAGGCGGCCATGACCATGAAGCATGATCGTATCAAGCCGCTGTTGGCGCGTTTGGAAAGTGCCGTAAAGCAACGTCAATTGCAGCCTGCCGAATGACACGAGGTTTGCCATGAGTGAGACAACCACTGCCACCATTGCTCGGCTCTCTACCACTGAGCCGGGCTTCCATCGTCAGCTGGATACGCTGCTGGACTGGGAGGGCGTGTCCGATAGCGCCGTGCAGGCCCGTGTCGATGAAATACTGGCGGACGTCAAACAGCGCGGTGATCAGGCCGTCATCGATGCCACCAACCGCTTCGATCGGCTGGCCGTCGACTCCATGGAGCAATTGCGCCTGTCGCCCGAGCAGTTGAAAACGGCGTATGAGGGGCTGCCGTCGGAACAGCGTGAAGCGCTGGCCGTGGCAGCGGAGCGCATTCGTCGCTACCACGAGCGGCAGAAGCCGGAGTCCTGGCAGTATCAAGAGGCCGATGGCACGGTGCTGGGGCAAAAGGTGACGCCACTGGACCGCGCTGGTATCTATGTGCCGGGCGGCAAGGCGGCCTATCCTTCTTCGGTGCTGATGAATGCGATACCCGCCCACGTGGCTGGTGTTCGTGAGATCGTCATGGTGGTGCCGACCCCTGACGGTGTACTGAACGATCTGGTGCTTGCGGCGGCACATCTGGCCGGTGTCGATCATGTTTTCACCATCGGTGGGGCTCAGGCCGTTGCGGCATTGGCTTATGGCACCCAGAGCGTACCTCGTGTCGACAAGATCGTGGGCCCCGGCAACATTTACGTGGCCACCGCCAAGCGTGCGGTATTCGGGCAGGTAGGCATCGACATGATTGCCGGGCCGTCAGAAATCATGGTGGTCTCCGATGGACAGACCGACCCTGATTGGTTGGCCATGGATCTGTTCTCCCAGGCCGAGCATGATGAAGATGCCCAGGCGATTCTGGTCAGTTGGGACGCCGAGCATCTGGATGCCGTCGCGGCTTCCATCGAACGGCTGCTGCCTACGCTGGAGCGTGAGGAGATTGCGCGTGCTTCGCTCAAGCGTCGGGGGGCGCTGATTCTCTGTCAGCACCCGGCCGACGCCGTCGGGATGATCAATCGCATAGCGCCGGAGCACCTGGAGCTCTCCGTGGCCGAGCCCGAGGCGTGGCTAGAGGAGATCCGCCATGCAGGCGCCATCTTCATGGGGCGTCATACGTCGGAGGCCTTGGGCGACTACTGCGCGGGTCCCAATCACGTGCTGCCGACGTCCGGCACGGCGCGTTTCTCGTCACCGCTGGGGGTTTATGACTTCCAGAAGCGCTCTTCGATCATTCACTGCTCTCCTGAAGGGGCGTCCGAACTGGGCAAAGTGGCGTCGGTCCTCGCCCGAGGCGAATACCTGACGGCGCATGCACGCTCGGCCGAGTATCGTATTCGCAGCAAGTGAGGTATGGGTGGAGCGGCTTCAGGAGCCGCTCTGCCGATCTTCGGACGTCGCATTGGTGGGCACGGGGCGCTCGCCCACTTCCAAGGTGACTTCCATGCGCTCACCGCTGCGCACGATGGTCAGGGGAAGCTTGGTACCCGGTGGGATAGAGGCAATCTCGCTCATGGTGGCACGAGCATCCATGATGACCTGGTCGTCGATGGAAAGCAGCACATCGCCGGGCTGCAGCCCTGCCTCTGCTGCTGGCCCACCGCTGACCACGCCAGCCACGATGACGCCTTGGGGAGTGCGTAACCCAAACGAGGCGGCCAGTTCCCGCGATAACGCCTGAGCCTCGATGCCCAGCCAGCCGCGAATCACCCGGCCGCGGGTGACCAGTTCGTCGAGGATGCTGTGGGCAAGGTTGGCCGGAATGGCGAAACCGATTCCCTGTGAGCCTCCCGAGCGTGAAAAGATCGCCGTATTGATACCCACCAGTGCGCCGTCAGGATTGACCAGCGCTCCGCCCGAGTTGCCCGGGTTGATGGCCGCGTCGGTTTGAATGAAATCTTCGTAGGCATTCAGCCCCAGGTGGCTGCGTCCCGTGGCGCTGATGATCCCCATGGTCACCGTCTGCCCCACACCGAAGGGGTTGCCGATCGCCAGGGCCACATCGCCCACGGCCACTTCCTTCGAATCGGCCAGCTCGATCACGGGCAGGTTGTCCAGTTGAATGCGCAACACTGCCAGATCGCTTTCCGGGTCGGTGCCAATCACTTGGGCCAGGGTTTCTCGGCCATCGCGCAGCGCCACTTGTATCTGATCGGCCCCGCTGATCACATGGTGGTTGGTGAGCACGTAACCATCGTCGCTGACGATGACGCCAGAGCCCAGGCTGGAGAGCATGCGTTGATGGGTCGTCGCATCGTCGCCGCTGAAGAACTGCTGGAAGAATGGATCGGACATCAGCGGGTGCTGGTCCCGTGACACGATGCGCGACGAGTAGATGTTGACCACCGCTGGCGCGGCCTGATTGACAGCGTTGGCGTAGCTGGCCGGACCCTGGCTGCGAGAGAGTGGTGCTGCCTGACGGATATCTGGGGCAGGGCGGTTGGCCGTTGGTTGGTTGCCAGTCGCGACCAGTGCAGGCTGTGGCTCGACGGTGGTGGGCGTCGCCTGACGAAACGGGTTGGGAATCTGCTGGGGGAAGGCCAGCAGAATGACTGCGGCCAGCAGAAGGCCCGTGGTAATGGGCCAGAGATAGGGCAGCACAAAGCGGTGCATGCAAGCATTCCTCAGCGGATGGCGGTCTTCAGCAGGTCGCGAGGTTCGCGATAACGTGCAGCGAGTTTACAATAGACGATATGGTAACACTTTACGCTGCGCTTCCCCACGGGGCAGCGGCAACTATTAAGGAGTCCGCGTGAACCATCGTGATCAACTCGTCGCTGCTTGTGACCACCAGCTCCGCGCTGGCCAATTCAAGGATTACACCATCAATGGCCTGCAAGTTGAAGGGCGAGAGGAAGTGCGGCGGGTCATGACCGGCGTGACGGCGTGCCAGGCGCTGCTCGATGAGGCGGTGGCCTGGCAGGCAGATATGGTGCTGGTTCATCACGGCTATTTCTGGAAGAACGAGCCAGTGGCGATTACCGGGATGAAGCAGAAGCGCATCAAGACGCTGATGGCCCACGATATGAGTTTGCTGGCGTATCACTTGCCTCTGGATGCCCATGCGGAGTTGGGCAATAACGCCGAATTGGCGCGGCGCCTGGGATGGAAGGTAGAGGGATGTCTGGACGGCGAGCTGGGCGAAGGATTGCTGTGGTCGGGGCGATTGGTGACACCTCAACCTCTGGCCGCGTTGGCGGAGCAGTTGAGCCAGACACTTCAGCGTCAGGCGCTGGTCGTCGAGGCGCCGCTGGCGGGGCCAGTGGAGCGAATTGCCTGGTGTACCGGTGGGGCGCAGGACATGATCACGGCTGCCCACGAAGCAGGTGCTCAAGTATTCGTGTCAGGAGAGATTTCCGAGCGTACCACGCACCTGGCGCGCGAGCTGGGTATTCACTACATCGCGGCTGGGCACCATGCCACCGAGCGTTATGGGGTGCAGGCGCTGGGTGATTGGCTGGCCAGCCAGTTCGATGTCGAGCATCGTTTCGTGGATATCGACAACCCGGCCTGACTCGGAGAAAAGTGCGCGCTGCCAGGGCGCTCAGGGGCGCCCTGGCGAGCGTAGATCAGTAGCGTGGGGGTTGCGCAAGCGTATCGCTGTCCGATTTCTGATGCTCTTTCAATCCGAACCCTTCGGAGAGCGTGCCGTTCTTGCCAGCCGCGTAATCGCGGGGCATGGCAAGGTCGGCATCGTTTTCTGCCGTGGCCGCTGCTTTGTGATGGGAGGTCTTGACGCTGGTGAGCTGCCATTGAGCCGCCTCGTCGGCAATCTGCGCTTCGATCTGATTTGTCTCTTGGCGGATGCTGTCAAGGCGTTGCTGAATGCCGGTCAGGCTGCTGCCCATGGCTTTTTTCAGTTCCGCAATCTTGTGCTCGCGCTCCAGCAGCGTTTGCTTCAGCGCAGCCGTGTCTCTCTCGCTCTTGCTGAACAGGCGATAGCAGGCAAGGCCAATGAGAAAGCCAGCGATGAGACCTACAACGGCAAAAGTGATTGGCGAGCTTGCTTCCACGGTATTCTCCCTAATAATGATGCGCGCCATGTCATCGATGGCATGGCGTCGCCGATCGCACAGCTGCATGGACGGACCCATTATAGGCGCGTCACGGCTGGTCGGGTCAATCCGCTCATGCGCTTAGCGTTCAACCCGCGTATAATTAGGCTCTTTTTATCGGTCAGGCCAGTGCTCGGCGTGCGTGCCATTGTGCGCCGAAGCAAGCGCTTGACTACGCGCTGCGGGAGCATCTTCATGTCATCAGTATCTGCACGCCAGGCGTCTGAACACCCCCGTCGCCTGACGCCACTGGAGCGTTACCAACAGGATTTGACGCGCAGTGACTTTCAATACGACCCGGCTCAGGAGCAGGCGGTCAAGCATCTCCAGCGCCTTTACGATGATCTGTTGTCGGCTTCCACGACCGTACCCAAGGCTGTGGTCGCAAGCAAAGGGTTGAAGGCGAAGATGGCAGGTCTGCTGGGCAAGCGCAGTGAGCCGGGCAAGCCCCCGGTGCCCCGGGTGAAGGGGCTCTACTTCTGGGGTGGGGTCGGGCGCGGCAAGACCTACCTGGTGGATACGTTTTATGACGCCTTGCCCTTTCCTGAAAAAATGCGCACGCACTTTCATCGGTTCATGCAGCGGGTGCATAACGAGTTGACGCACTACAAGGGTGAGAAAAACCCGCTGACGCTGATTGCCGGCAAGTTTGCAACCGAGGCTCGGGTGATCTGTTTCGACGAGTTTTTCGTCAAGGACATCACGGATGCCATGATTCTGGCCAATCTCATGGAGGCGCTGTTCGAGCGTGGTGTCGTGCTG
This sequence comes from Halomonas sp. NyZ770, assembly GCF_020616575.1. Classification (NCBI taxonomy): domain Bacteria; kingdom Pseudomonadati; phylum Pseudomonadota; class Gammaproteobacteria; order Oceanospirillales; family Halomonadaceae; genus Halomonas; species Halomonas sp. NyZ770. Next base: position 1,547,743 of record NZ_CP085143.1, read on the forward strand.
GTGGCGACCTCCAATATCATCCCTGATGAGCTCTACAAGGATGGCCTGCAGCGCGCTCGGTTCCTGCCTGCCATCGAGCTGGTCAATCGCCACTGTGACGTCGTGAATGTGGACTCGGGGATCGATTATCGGTTGCGGGCGCTGGAGCGTGCGGAAATTTTCCATGCGCCGCTGGATGAGGCTGCCGACAAGGAGCTGGCACGCAGCTTCAAGGAGATTGCCGGTCATGCGGGAGAAGAGGGCGCGCCGCTGGAAATCAACCGCCGTGTGCTGAAAACGCGTCGACTTCATGAGGATGTCGTCTGGTTCGAATTTGCCGAACTGTGTGACGGGCCGCGTAGCCAGAACGACTATATCGAGCTTGCCCGAGAGTTTCATACCGTGCTGGTGGCCAATGTGCCGCGCATGGATGCCAAGCGCGACGACCAGGCGCGCCGCTTCATCAATATGGTGGACGAGTTTTATGATCGGGGCGTCAAGCTCTTGATGTCGGCAGAAGTGCCCGTCGAGTCGCTTTACAGTGACGGCAAGCTGACCTTCGAATTTCAGCGGACGCTGTCTCGCCTGCAGGAGATGCAGTCCCGGGAGTATCTGGCGCTGCCGCACAAACCCTGAGCGCCTCTGTTGCCTGAGTGCGATGCCAGGGCGTTCGAGAAAAGTGAAGATGGCACTTAACTTGTCCACTCACTTGCTGTAGAATGACGCCTCGCTGTACGTTGCAGTCTTTTTCTGGCTGCAACCAAAAAGAATAGGGATGGTGCTTCGCTATCAAGTGGCGCAAGTTACCCAACACACTTAATCTGGTGATTTCATCCATGAAGACGTTCAGTGCTAAGCCGCAGTCCGTCCAGCGCGACTGGTATGTTGTCGACGCTACGGACAAAACGCTCGGTCGTCTGGCAACCGAGATTGCTCGCCGCCTGCGTGGCAAGCATAAGCCCGAATTTACCCCTCACGTTGATACCGGCGACTACATCGTTGTCATCAATGCCGAGAAAGTCCAGGTGACCGGTAACAAGGCGAAGGCCAAGACCTACTACCGCCATACTGGTTACCCGGGCGGTCTGCGCTCCATGACCTTCGACAAGATGCTGGACCACGCTCCCGAGCGCATCATCGAGTCTGCTGTCAAGGGCATGCTGCCGAAAGGCCCGCTGGGTCGCGCCATGTATTCCAAGTTGAAAGTGTACGCAGGTGCCGAGCATCCGCATGCTGCCCAGCAGCCGCTTGAACTGAACATCTGAGGAAATCTTCGCCATGACACAGCAGTATTACGGTACCGGGCGCCGCAAGACTTCCACCGCTCGTGTGTTCCTGAAGCCGGGCTCCGGCAAAATCACTGTCAACAACCGTGAACTCGACGAGTACTTCGGTCGCGTTACCGGCCGCATGGTTGTTCGTCAGCCCCTCGAGCTGACCGAGACCCTGAACCAGTTCGACGTGTATGTGACCGTCGAAGGTGGTGGTGGCTCTTCACAGGCTGGCGCCATCCGTCACGGCATCACGCGTGCCCTGATGAACTATAACGAAGACCTGCGCCCGACTCTGCGCGCTGCTGGCTACGTCACTCGTGACGCACGTCAGGTAGAGCGTAAGAAAGTCGGCCTGCGCAAGGCGCGTCGTCGTCCGCAGTTCTCCAAGCGTTAATTTTACGCTATGCGGCAAAAACGCCCAGGTCCAAGACCTGGGCGTTTTTTATTGGAATATCAAAAAATTATAGTACCTGTACCACCATGGTCCGGGGCGGTTGTTCTTGTGCAGAGCGCTTTGTTTTTTTAACATAGGGCGTATTTGATATTCGTCGCCGCAAGACGCCTTTGCGGCGAAACGGGTAAGCTGATGGGAGAAACCAGAAATGGCAGATAACGGCGTAAACAAAGGCCGGCGCCGTTTCCTCGTGGGCGCCACCTCCGTTGTGGGGGCGGTGGGCGCTGTCGGGGTTGCGGTCCCCTTTGTGGCATCCTGGCAGCCTAGTGCCAGTGCGTTGGCGGCCGGTGCGCCGGTTCGAGCTAACTTTTCCAAGCTCGAACCGGGGCAGCGTGTCACCATCGAGTGGCGTGGGCGGCCGGTATGGATCATCAACCGTACGCCTGAGATGGTCGAGCGTACAGAGAGCCTGGATCCGTCTCGCTTGCGGGATCCGGAATCCACGGAGCAGCAGCAGCCTGCCTACATCACTGGCCCGTTGCGCTCTGTGCGCCCCGAGGTCGGTGTCATGGTTGGCGTGTGCACCCACCTGGGTTGCTCTCCGTTGTACCGTCCCGAGCCTGAGGCCGCAGTCACAGACAACTGGCCGGGCGGTTTCTTCTGTCCTTGCCATGGCTCGTACTTCGATCTCGCCGGACGCGTCTTCAATAACGTACCTGCACCCTCCAACCTTGAAGTGCCGCCCTATCGTTTCGAGGGTGAGGACATCATCGTTGGTGAAGACGAGGAGGCCGCGTAATGGGTAATCCTAATCGAGTCAAGGCTGAACGCGGCATCATGCGCTGGGTGGACGACCGCTTCCCCGCAACGCAAATGATGCAAGACCACCTCACCAAGTACTACGCACCGAAGAACTTCAACTTCCTCTACATCTTTGGTGTATTGGCGTTGCTGGTGCTGGTCAACCAGATTCTGACCGGTGTCTGGCTGACCATGAGCTACAACCCCACGTCGGAAGGCGCTTTCCGCTCTGTGGAATACATCATGCGTGACGTCGAGTACGGCTGGATCATCCGCTATATGCACTCGACCGGCGCCTCTGCCTTCTTTGTCGTCATTTACATGCATATGTTCCGTGCATTGATGTACGGATCATACAAGGCCCCGCGCGAGCTGGTCTGGATCTTCGGCATGGCCATCTATCTGCTGCTGATGGCAGAGGCTTTCATGGGCTATCTGTTGCCCTGGGGTCAGATGTCCTACTGGGGTGCTCAGGTCATCATCTCGCTGTTCGCGACCATCCCTGGTATCGGCCCGGATCTGGCGCAGTGGATTCGTGGTGACTTCCTGATTTCTGGAATCACGCTGAACCGCTTCTTTGCCCTGCACGTGGTGGCGCTGCCTATCGTGATCCTGGCACTGGTGGTGCTGCATATCATTGCACTGCACGAAGTCGGCTCCAATAATCCAGATGGCATCGAGATCAAGGAAAAGAAAGACGAAACCGGCAAACCGCTGGACGGCATTCCTTTCCATCCGTACTACACCGTGAAGGATCTGGTGGGTGTGGCGGTCTTCCTGTTCGTTTTTGCGGTGGTGCTGTTCTACTTCCCGGAAGGGGGTGGTTACTTCATCGAGCGTCCCAACTTCGAGCCTGCCAACCCGATGGTAACGCCTGATCACATTGCGCCGGTGTGGTACTTCACGCCGTTCTATGCCATCTTGCGGGCCATTACCTTCGACTTCCTGGGATTGCGTGCCGAGTTCCTGGGCGTGCTGGCCATGGGTGGCGCTATCGCCATTCTGTTCGTACTGCCCTGGTTGGATCGTAGTCCGGTCAAGTCCATGCGTTACAAAGGCTGGTTGTCGCGTATTGCGCTCATCATCTTTGCGATCAGCTTTGTGATCCTGGGTGTTCTGGGTGCCATTCCGGCGACTCCGCTGCGTACGCTGGTTGCCCAGATCTGTACGGTGCTCTACTTCGCCTTCTTCATTCTGATGCCGGTGTATACCAGTATCGAGAAGACTAAACCCGTTCCTGAAAGGGTGACTGGCTAATGAAAAAGCAACTGTTCGCACTGCTGTTCGCGCTGCTGCCTTTTATGGCGGTCGCAGCGCCAGGGCCCGATGTGCCTTACTCCATGACGCCGGATCTGCGTGATCAGGAGTCTCTGCAGCGTGGTATGCAGCTCTACGTCAACTACTGCATGGGATGTCACTCGCTGGAGCATCAGCGCTTCTCCCGTGCAGCAAATGATCTGGGTATGCCGCAGGACCTGGTCGAAGAGAACCTGATTTTCTCTTCATCGCTGGGTTACAACGACCTGATGCACATCGCCATGCTGCCGGAAGATGGTGAAAGCTGGTTCGGCGCTGCGCCGCCTGATCTGACGCTGCATGGTCGTCTGCGCGGTCCCGACTGGATCTACTCCTACCTGCTGAGCTTCTACCGTGACCCGAGCCGTCCACTGGGCGTCAATAACGCGGTATTTGATCTGGTGGCCATGCCCAACGTGCTGGAGCCGCTGCAGGGTGTTCAGGAGATGGTCTGCTCGGAAACCGACCAGCCGGTAGCAGGGCAGTCGCCCGACCCGCTGTCTGGCAAGTACCAGTCTTGTGAAGTGCTGCAAGTCACTCAGCCAGGTTCCATGGAGCCTGCCGAGTTCGAGGAAGCCGTCTATGACCTGACCAACTTCCTGGCCTACGTCGGTGAGCCTTCCAAGCTGCAGGCTCAGGCACTGGCGCCCAAGGTGCTGATCTTCATCTTTATCTTTGGTGTGATCGCCTACCTGCTCAAGCGTGAGTACTGGCGGGATGTTCACTAAGCATTAGCCTATGCTTGGTGGGCGGGGCGCACGGCGAAAGCCGTGCGCCCTTTGTTTGTTTATGTGCCCCCAGGGGCTTTGCGTCGCTTTACCATAAAAGGCGGCGGGCGTGTTACTATCGTCTATTGTTTTGATGCGAGGATGCTTTCATGGGTGTTGTGGCCAAGCGGTCGTCAATGATCTTTTACTCAGGTAATGATGATCATTTCAGTCATCGTGTGCGCATTGTTCTGGCTGAAAAGGGAGTGGCGGTCGATATCGTCGATGTTGCTGAGGAACAGCCACCTGAAGAGTTAGCGGACCTCAACCCGTACAACAGTGTTCCCACGCTGCTGGATCGTGATCTGGTGCTCTATGAGTCCAAGGTCATGATGGAGTATCTGGATGAGCGCTTTCCTCATCCGCCGCTGTTGCCCGTCTACCCAGTGGCACGTGCTCAAAGTCGGCTGTGGATGCACCGTATCGAACGCGAATGGTGCCCGATGCTCGAGCTGATCCGCACGGGTGGCAAGAAAGAGGCAGACAAGGCGCGTAAAGAGCTGCGCGAAAGCCTGATCGGCATTTCGCCCATCTTCGAAGATATGCCGTATTTCATGAGCGAAGAGTTTACGCTGGTGGATTGCTGTCTGGCGCCCATCCTTTGGCGTCTGCCCGAGCTCAATATCGAGCTGCCGGAGAAGCAGGTGAAGCCGCTGCTGAACTACATGTCGCGCGTATTCGAGCGTGAAGCGTTCAAGGCCTCCTTGAACGAGCGTGAAAAAGAGATGCGCGCCTGAATTCATATGGCCCCTAGCCTGATGGGCAGGGGCCTCACTTGTCAGGAGGAGGGAGACTTATGAAGTCGAGCCGTCCCTATCTCGCCCGAGCCTTGTACGAATGGCTTCTGGATAACGACCTAACGCCTTACCTGGTGGTGGATGCTACGCAGCCGGGCGTAGAAGTGCCGCGCCAGTTCGTTCAGAACGGTCAGATCGTACTCAATGCCGCGCCAACGGCAGTGCGTGACCTGTTCATGGAGAACCAGGCAATTGGTTTCAGCGCTCGCTTTGGGGGTCAGCCCATGCAGGTGATGATCCCCATCCCTGCGTTGATCGCTATCTACGCTCGTGAAAACGGGGCAGGCATGGTCTTTGGCCATGAGCCGGAACTGGATGCCGACGAGCTAGAGGGGGGTGAGGAGTCCTCAGCTGATGAAGCTGCACGACCCGAGCTGACCTTGACGGAAGCACCTTCCAAAGAGGCGTCGGATGCATCGACTGCGTCTGAAAAGCCCAAGAAGAAACCGGCTCTCAGAGTGGTCAAGTAGCCGGGCTTTTAGCCTGGTCATGGCTAAATGGTCATGACTAAAAAAAGCCTCGCCAGTCACGCTGGCGAGGCTTTTTGTTGCCAGGACGAAGCTCAGTTCAGGTAATCGAAGACCTTGACGATGCGCTGAATGCCGGCCACGCCGGACGCCGCATTGACGATTCGGTCGGCTTCCTCACGAGTGACCATGCCCATCAGGTACACGGTGGCATTCTCGGTGGTGACTTTCAGCTTGGAAGAGTCGATCTGATCATTGGTGGCAAGGTGGCTGATGACATTGGTGGTCAACCAGGTGTCGGCCAGACGTTGGCTGGCGGGCAGGTTGGCTGCAATGGTCAGTTCGTTGTGCAGCTGATTGACGCCGCGCAGGTTGGAAGCCACGTTGCCTGCCATGGTTTTCAGTTCATCGCTAGGGACTTGGCCGACCAGCAGCAAGGTGCCGTTGTAGCTATGGGCGCGAATCCGCGCGTCGCCTAGCCGAGCATCGGAACGTGACAGAGAGCGCTCCACTTCGCGTTCGATGGTGGCATCGACGGCTTGGACATCGCTGCTGCGCTGGCCGTAGTTGGAGGGGTTGGAGCCGCTGTTGTTGGCACAGCCACTGAGCAGAACCGCGCCGCACAGCGTAGCGACCAAGAGGGAGCGAGAAGAAAAACGTAGGGCCATTGAGATGACTCCTTTATCGATATAATTCGTTGACCTGAGCGCGCTGTCAGGCAGCGCCGCCAAACAGCTGTTCGTCAATTAAATCACACAGACAGTGAATGACCAGCAGATGGACTTCCTGTATGCGCGCCGTCGAGGTGGCGGGCACGCGTATTTCACAGTCATCCTGGCCAAGCAGCGACGCCATGTTGCCACCGTCACGCCCTGTGAGAGCCACCACCGTCATGTCGCGATCATGGGCTGCCTGGATGGCTTGAACGATATTGGCGGAGTTGCCGCTGGTCGAGATGGCCAGCAGGACATCGCCCGGTTGACCCAGCGCACGAATCTGTTTGGAAAATACTTCGTTGTAGCTGTAGTCGTTGGCGATGGAGGTGAGCGTCGACGTGTCGGTGGTCAATGCCAGCGCAGGCAGGCTGGGGCGCTCGCGCTCGAAGCGGTTGAGCAGTTCCGAAGAGAAGTGCTGGCTGTCGCCTGCGCTGCCGCCATTGCCGCAGGCCAGGATCTTGCCTTCGTTGACCAGGCACTGAACCATCATTTGGCTGGCCACTTCGATAAACGGTGGCAGCACCTCGCTGGCATAGGTCTTGGTATCAATGCTGGCATTGAAGTGATTGAGAATGCGAGATTGAAAGTCCATCAGGGCTTCCCGGTTATAGAGTATTAATAAGCGTCAAAAGCCGCTTGTTCCCATTCGAACGTCAGCTCGGGTGGCATGCCTGTGATCGCTAGAATATCAAAGCGGCAGGGGCAGTCGAGGCCATGCCTTGCAATATAAAGCGTGGCAGCCTTTACCAGACGGCGACGTTTCTGTGCCGTCACGGTCTCCAGTGGATGCCCGTGCTCCGTGGTGGCGCGGTGTTTGACCTCGATGAACACCAGAATATCCCGATCATACATGATCAGGTCCAGTTCGCCTCCCTTCACGTGGTGGTTGCTGGCCACCAGCCGAAGGCCTTTCTCCTGCAGCCATTGAGCGGCGATTCGCTCAATGGCTGCTCCTCGGTAGCGTGCGCTTTGCGGGCTACGGCTCATTGCCCAAGAGGCCAGGGATCAGGATGGGCGCGGGCGTACCGTTCTGGAACTTTGCCCACGGGAGTTCGCGATGAATGCGGCCGTCGCTGGCCAATGACATGCGACCGGTGCTGCCGTTCAGGCCATTGATGTCCGAGAGGTCCGACATGCGTTTGGCCAGCTCGTAGGCATCGACGCCCATGGCCATGAGGCGGAACATGGAGGCGTCGGACTCTTCGCGCAGCTGTTGGTAGGTGGCGTAGAAGGGCAAAACTTCCTCTCCACCGACGGCTGCGTCAGGAATCTGCCAGGGGATGTCCATGAACATGACGTCGTTGAGGTCCTGGTCCAGACGAGTCTGTCGGCGGCCTTCATGCAGGTGCGAGGTGGCGTAGATCGGCAGGTCAGGTGCGTAATAGTAATCCATGGTGGGCGGCACCTGGCGCGCGTAGTCGGGCAAGGCGAGCAGGAACAGGGCGTCGATGTTGCCCAGGCGAGCCCGTTCGCCGCTGACGTTCAGTGCAGTTTGGACGGCATTGGACACAGGGCTGCTCGGGTTGTAGCGCACGGCATTGGTGACTTCGCCGCCCAGGCGCTGGTACTCGTTCCAGAAGGCTTCTCCCACTCGGCGCCCCCAGTCGTTATCCGGCACCATGACGGCTACCTGGCGGTGCCCGTCCTGATAAGCACGGCGGGCTGCCTGGCGTGCTTCGTCTTCGGCTGACAGGCCATACTGCAGCAGGCGCTGGGCCTGATTGCTGGCATTGTTGCCGTAGTTGAGCGCCAGTGTGGGCAGCGGAACGCTGTCGCGCTGTTCCAGCTGGGTCACCTGATCCTTGTCGAGCGGGCCGATCAACAGCTGTGCGTTCATTTGTTCGGCACGGCTGTAGATTTCATCCAGAGAGTACTGGGAGGCGTCGATGAAGGTCAGCTGTACGCCATCATTGCTGATTTCGTTGTGGCGGCGCATGGCCGTGGTCAGCGTGCCGGCCACGCTGCTCAGAGGGCCGGATTCCGGCAGGGCTACGGCGATGCGTCGCACGTCGGTGCCTTCCAGCTCCGGCAGCGCGACTTGCACGTCGTCAGGGCGTTGGTCCAGCGCTTCCTGGGCCCATTGGCGACGCTCTGCCAGCGTTTGCTGCTGATTGGCCTGCATGGGCAGTTCGTCATCCAGTACTTGCGTGGCGCGCAGGACCGCTTGCGGGTCGTTCATGCCGCGGGCCAGTTCCGAGAACAGCATGGCCCAGCGCAAGCGATCGGTATCGCCCAGTTGGGCTTCATCGATGCTGCTGGCGGCCTCGAAAGCGCTCTCTCGCTGACCCTGGCGGGCCAGGATGTTGGCCGCTTCCAGGCGCGTTTGGGCAGCCTGTTCGGGAGCCTGCTGCTCTGCCTGGCTGAGCAGTCGTCCTGCGTCCTGATCGGGGGCTCGGTCAACGACGCTGGGCGGCTGCATGGCACACCCGGTGATGAGAAGTGCCATGAAGGCAGTGGCCAACAGGCCACGAAGTGACTGTTTCATGTATCCTTCCTTAGTTTCCATTTGCGCTGTCGCGGCCTATGAGCAGGTTGATCTCACGTTGAGTAAGCATAGCGCACCGTCAGGGCAAGCTATTAATAAATCGGGAGTCACGATGACACACCAACCTCCGGGCACATTGTACGTGGTTGCTACGCCAATTGGGAATTTGGACGATCTGTCGCCTCGCGCCGCTCGGATACTTGCCAGTGTGGCGCGCATCGCCGCCGAGGATACGCGCCATAGCGGACGTTTGTTGGCCCATCTGGGGGTCAATACCCCCATGATATCACTGCATGAGCATAACGAAGCGCAGCGCGTGGATAGCCTGGATCGTTATCTTGTGGCAGGGGAAGACATCGCTCTGATCAGTGATGCCGGCACGCCGCTGATCTGTGATCCGGGATTCGTGCTGGTGCGCGAGCTGCGTGCGCGTGGGCGTCATGTGGTGCCCTTGCCCGGTCCTTGTGCCTTGATCACGGCGCTGTCGGCGGCTGGCCTGCCCACGGATCGCTTCACTTTTGGCGGTTTTTTGCCTGCCAAGTCCAGTGGCAGGCGCCAGGCGCTGGAGCGGTGGGTGGCCCGGGAGGAGACGCTGGTGTTTTACGAGTCGCCTCATCGTATCCTGGCGACGTTGGAGGCGCTGGCAGAGCAGATGCCCGAGCGCAGCGTGGTGCTGGCCAGGGAACTGACCAAGACTTTCGAGACGTTTTTGCAGGGAACGTCTGCGCAGCTGCTGGAGCAGATGGAGCAGGATGCCAATCAGGCGCGTGGTGAGTTCGTGATCGTCATTGCCGGAGCGGCGCCCGTCGAGCAGGGTGATGAGCAGTCCGTGGAGGCAGATGCCCTGCTGGCGGCGCTATTGGCCGAAGGTGTCGGGGTCAAGCAGGGAGCGGCGGTGGCGGCGCGATTGATGGGAGGGCGCAAGCAGCAGTGGTATGCCAGATTGCAGGCAATCAAAGGCGAGCATTGAGGCCAGGGCGGGGCGCTGGTATGCTTGCCGCCGGAGTTGGCCAGACAGTCGCCGCTAATATGCTCGCAAGAGCCGTTGGGGGAGGAAAGTCCGGGCTCCACAGGGCAGAGTGCCAGGTAACGCCTGGGCGGCGAGAGCCGACGGAAAGTGCAGCAGAGAGTAGACCGCCTAAGTTTCTGACATCAACCTCAGGAACCGGTAAGGGTGAAAGGGTGCGGTAAGAGCGCACCGCGCGCCTGGCAACAGTGCGTGGCATGGTAAACCCCACTCGGAGCAAGACCAAATAGGGACCCAATGGCGTGGCCCGCGCTGGGTCCGGGTAGGTTGCTTGAGCGCTGTGGTGACGCAGCGCCTAGAGGAATGACTGTCCACGACAGAACCCGGCTTATCGGCCGACTCCCCATTTCCATGAAAGGCGTGCAGGGCACGCCTTCCCAAATTTTGTGTGAGAGTAACATGCCTTCTGCCGACGCCGATCAGGTCGCTTCCCGTTTTCGTCACACCAGCGTGTTATTGGACGGGGCCGTCGATGCGTTGATCCATGATCCCGACGGTGTCTATCTGGACGGCACGTTCGGTCGCGGGGGGCACTCGCGTCTCATCCTGTCGCGGTTGAGTGAACAGGGCCGCTTGTTGGCCATGGACCGCGACCCACAGGCCATTGCCGCCGCTGCGGAAATCACCGACTCGCGTTTTGAGATCACTCGTCGTGAATTTGCGCGGCTGGCGGAATTCGCCCAAGAGCAGGGCGTACATGGTCGGTTGTCGGGCATCCTGCTGGATATCGGCGTGTCGTCGCCGCAGTTGGACGATCCCGAGCGTGGTTTCAGCTTCATGCGCAATGGCCCGTTGGACATGCGCATGGACCCCACGCAAGGCGAGAGTGCAGCAAGCTTTCTGGCCCGTGCCAGCGAATCCGAGATAGCCAGCGTCTTCAAGACCTATGGCGAAGAGCGCTACGCCAAGCGGCTGGCCAATGCCGTGGTCAAGCGGCGCGTCGAGCAACCTTTCACGCACACCGTGGATCTGGCCGACGTCCTCAAGGCAGCCCATCCCGCCTGGGAAAAGGGCAAGCACCCGGCGACCAAGGCGTTTCAGGGACTGCGTATTTACCTCAACGGCGAGCTGGAACAGCTGGATGGCGCTTTGGAAGCGGCCCTGGAAGCCTTGGCGCCGGGTGGGCATCTGGTGGTCATCAGCTTTCATTCGCTGGAAGACCGCCGCGTCAAGCGCTTCATTCGCCACCATGTACGCGGAGATACCCATCTGCCGCGTGGCGTTCCCATCCGTGATGATCAGTTGAATCGCCGCCTCGAGGCCTTGGGCAAGGGGAACCGTCCCAGCGACGAAGAGGTGGATGCCAATCCCCGGGCCCGCAGTGCCGTCATGCGTGCCGCCCGTAAGCGAGCGTGACCATGAGCCTTGATCGCTTCGAACGATGGCTGTCTACGTTGCAGGCCGAGTGGCCATTTCAAGTGCGTCTGCGCCTCTGGCCGCTGCTGTTGGTCGCCCTGTTTGCCTTATGTCTGCTGACGGCGTTGTCGGTGGTGATGACCACCCACATGACTCGGGTACAGTTTGCCGAGCTGCAGCGTCTGGAGCAGGAGAAGAATCAGCTGCAAACCGAATGGGGGCAGCTGTTATTGGAAGAGGGTGCCTGGTCGACACCGGCACGCATCGAGCAAATCGCCACGGAACGGCTAGAAATGCGTATTCCAGACGTCAACGATGTTGAGGTTATTCGTCCATGAGACGCGAAGGTCGGGGAGGGAAGTCCCGTCAATATCCCATTGCACCGCCCTTGGCTGGCGGTCGTTTCTTTTTCATCTTGCTGGTGGTAGGGCTGGCCTCTGCCATTCTGATCGGTCGTATCACGCTGCTCCAGGTCATCGACCGCCCCTTTTTGCAAAGCCAAGGGGACGCGCGCACCCTGCGTCATGAGGCCATTCCGGCACATCGCGGCATGATCACCGACCGCAATGGTGAGCCATTGGCCATCTCGACGCCTGTGGTGACCCTGTGGGCCAACCCGCAAGAGTTGCCTGGCGATGCCATTCAGCGAGTCATGCTGGCCCAGGCCCTGGGGATGTCGCTGGATGATTTCGATGCCCGGGTCGCGCGCTTTGCCAGTCGAGAGTTCATGTATCTGCGTCGCCATATGACCCCGGAAGCTGCGCAGCGAGTGCTGGATCTGCGCACCCCCGGGGTGTATCCGCAGCGGGAGTACAAGCGCTATTACCCGGCAGGGGAAGTGGTGGCCCAACTGCTGGGCGTCACCAACGTCGATGACGTGGGGCAGGAGGGGTTGGAGCTTGCTTATCAACCTTATCTGGCAGGTCACCCCGGCCAGCGGCGCGTCATCAAGGATCGGCGGGGGCGTCTGGTGCGTGAGCTGGGGGTGATCCGTGATGCCCAGCCGGGGGGCGAGCTGACGCTTTCCATCGATCAGCGCATTCAGTACATGGCCTATCGTGAACTGCGCGCCGCCGTTGCCGAGCACGAGGCGGACGGCGGCGTGCTGGTCATGATGGATGCACGCACTGGCGAAGTGCTGGCCATGGCCAACCTGCCCTCCTACAACCCCAACAACCGTGCAGGGCTCGATCCTCGAGGGCTGCGCAATCAGGCCCTGGTGGATGTCTTCGAACCCGGGTCGGTCATGAAGCCGCTGGCCATGGCGGCGATTCTCGAAAGCGGCGTATTTGACCGCGATGTGGTCGTCGATACGTCGCCGGGCTGGATGCGCATCGACCAGTTCACCATTCGTGATATCCGTAATTACGGGCAGTTGGATCTGGCGGGTATTCTGGAAAAATCTTCCAACATCGGTATGTCGCGGTTGGCGCTTCAGCTCAGCGATACGGCGATCTGGGAAAAGTACAATCAGTTGGGCTTTGGGCAGGGGCCGGGTACCGGTTTTCCTGGCGAGTCCACGGGTAGCCTCCCGGCACCGGTGCGGTGGTCGCGCAGTGAGCGTGCGGCGCTCTCCTATGGCTATGGTCTGTCGACCTCTGCGCTGCAGATTGCCAGTGCCTACACGGCATTGGCCAACGGCGGTGAGCGCCTGCCGCCCTCGCTGTTGAGGTTGTCCGAGCCTCCACAGGGCATTCCTGCCATCTCGCCTAGCGTGGCCGATGACCTTCTGGACGTGCTGGAAACGTCCGTGGGGGCCTACTCTGGTGGGCGGCGTGCTCGGGTAGAGGGCTACCGAGTGGGCGGCAAGACCGGTACGGTGCGCAAGACCAGCCAGCAGGGTTACGCCACGGATGCCTATCGCAGCGTCTTTGCTGGCATAGCACCTATCTCTGATCCGCGCATCGTCACGGTGGTGATGATCGATAATCCTCGGGCGGGACAGTTTTATGGCGGGGCGGTGGCGGCCCCCGTATTTTCCAGCGTCACCGGCAACGCGCTGCGGCTGCTGGATGTGCCGCCTGATCATGACGTTGAATAGCTTTCAAGGAGTAGGCATGACTGTGAGCCTCGACCAGTTTCGGGCCGCCCTCAAGGCGGTGTGGCCAGGCGCTGGCTTGCCGGAGCTGCCGCCGCTGCCCGTGTCGCTCGATCTGGTGACCGATTCGCGCAAGGTGGCACAAGGAGATGTCTTCGTGGCGGTGCCCGGTAGTCAAGGGGATGGCCGCGAGTATATCGAGCAAGCCCTGGAGAGAGGCGCCTCGTTGGTGCTGGCGCATACGCGGCAGGCCGAGTTGACGCTGCAGGGCAAGGTGCTTTCGCTGCCTCATCTGGCACTGCGGCTGGGTGAGCTGGGGCGCTCGCTTTATCAAGTGCCTGATGGCCTGGAGGTGATCGCAGTCACGGGAACCAACGGCAAAAGCTCGGTCACGCATTATATCGCGGCATTGAGTGAGCGCTTGGGCACTCGGGCTGGAGTGATAGGCACCCTGGGCGTTGGGCGCCCGGGGCAGCTAATGGATACCGGGCTGACGACGCCCGGGCCGCTGGCGTTGCAGGCCACCCTGGGTCAGCTAGGGCGCCAAGGGGTCCAGCGTGTAGCGCTGGAGGCCTCTTCCCATGCGCTGGACCAGCACCGTCTGGAAGCAGTGAACGTGACGGTCGGCGTGTTCACCAATCTGACCCGGGATCATCTGGACTATCACGGCAGCATGGCGGCCTATGCTGCGGCCAAGGCCAAGCTGTTCCGTCGTCCTGAGCTGACCCTGGCGGTGGTCAACGGTGACGACTCCCTGGCTCGGCTGATGCTGGCAGGGTGCGAATCCCATGTGCGTGTGCTGGCGACGGGCAGTGATGAGGCGGTAACGCTGCGTATCCTCGATTGGCATCCGTTGGAAACCGGTCAGCAGGCTCTGATTGCCACGCCCGAGGGCGAGAAAGCGCTCGAATTGCCGCTGCTGGGGCGCTTCAACCTGGATAACGTGCTGCTGGCCATCAGCGTGTTGTACGGGCTGGGCGAGTCGCTGGACGCGCTGTTCGAGGCGACGACCAAGTTGAGCCCGGTGCCGGGTCGCATGACGCGCTTTGGCGGGGGCGAAGCCCCTTGTGTCGTGGTGGATTATGCCCACACGCCTGACGCGCTGCAAAATGCGCTGGAAGCACTGCGTGATCACTTGGGCAGCCAAGGAAAGCTCTGGTGCCTGTTTGGCTGTGGTGGTGAGCGCGATACCGGCAAGCGCGCGGAAATGGCCAAGGTAGCCGAGCGGCTGGCCGACCGTGTGGTGGTGACCGACGACAATCCTCGCCGTGAATCTGCCGCCGAGATTCGTCAGCAAATTCTGGCGGGTTTTCACGAGCCGCAGCGGGTGGAAGAGATTGGCGATCGGCGTCAGGCCATCCTGCATGCCGTGGCTCAGGCAGGTTCTCAGGATGTGGTGCTGGTGGCTGGCAAGGGTCATGAAGCTTATCAGGAAGTCGAGGGTGTTCGACACGCCTACCAGGATGACGAGCAGGTGCAGCAAGCCATTCGGGCGCGAGGTGGCCGCTGATGTGGACCCTTGGCGGAGTGGCTGCGGCGCTGAGTATTCCGTTGGCAAGCGAAGCGACTGACGTTGCGATCAGCCAGGTAGTGACGGATACCCGCCAGATCGTGCCGGGTTGCCTGTTCATTGCCCTGAAAGGCCCGCGTTTCGATGGTCACGATTTCGTCGAACAGGCTCGAGAGCTGGGCGCCGTGGCGGCACTGGTGGAGCATCCCGTGGAGAGTCCGCTGCCGCAATTGCGCTACCCGGATACGCGCTTGGGGCTGGGGCTGTTGGCGGGCGCATGGCGGCGACGCTTTACGCTGCCGCTGGTGGCGGTCACGGGGAATAGCGGAAAAACCACGGTCAAGGAGATGGTGGCAGCCCTGTTGGCGCCACTCGGTGAGGTGCTGGCGACCATCGGCAACCTCAATAACGATATCGGGGCGCCGCTGACACTGTTACGTCTTGGGTCACAGCACCAGGCGGGTGTCATCGAACTGGGGGCCAATCATTTGGGTGAAATCGCCTGGACCGTTGGTTTGGCGGCCCCCAGGGTGGCCATCATCACCAACGTGACGGGCGCTCATGTAGGTGAGTTTGGTGGCATGGGTCAGATTGCCCAGGCCAAGAGCGAAATTCTGTCAGGGCTCGATCAGGATGGCGTGGCCATCATCAATGCCGATGATCGCTACTTCCCTTTCTGGGCGGCCTGTGCGGCCCCCCGCCGCGTGGTCAGCTACGGGGTGCAGGGCAATGCGGACGTAAACGCTTCGGCTCTTTCCTGCGACTCACAGGGGCGTTATGCTTTCACGCTCGTTGTCGGAGGTGAGCCGTTGGGGGGCGTAACGCTACCCCTGATCGGCAAGCATAACGTCAGTAACGCCTTGGCCGCCGCTGCCGCCGCCCTGGCGCTGAGTGTCCCTGCCCCGCAGGTCGTGGCTGGGCTGAATCGGTTGTCGGCATTGCAGGGCCGCTTGAGCGTGGTGACCGGCATTCGCGGCACGACGCTGCTGGACGACACCTACAATGCCAACCCTGGCGCGGTCAAGGCGGCTCTGGATGCCTTGGCGAGCTTTCCTGCCCCTCGCTGGTGCGCCCTGGGCGCGATGGGAGAGCTGGGAGATGAATCTGAACGGCTGCATGCCGACGTAGGAGCGTATGCTGCGTCGCTGGGGCTGGACATGCTGTTGACGGTTGGCGAGGCAGCCAAGGCTGCCTCGGATGCCTTTGGTCGCGGGCTGCACTTCGACGACCACGAGACGCTAGTGCGTCATGTTATTAATTCTCTGCCACCTGACGCCACGCTGCTGGCGAAAGGATCGCGCAGTGCCGGCATGGAAAGAGTCATTGCTGCGCTGCGTGCGGATGACACAAGGTAAGCGCCGTTCATGTTACTTCATTTGGCGAATTTTCTAGCTCAATTCCAAACTGCGTTTCAGGTGTTCAATTATTTGACGCTGCGCGTCATTCTCGCCGCGCTCACCGCGCTGATGCTGTGCCTTTGGCTGGGGCCTTGGGTGATACGTCGCCTGGTCGAAGGGCAGATTGGCCAGGCCGTTCGCGACGACGGCCCCCAGTCGCATCTTTCCAAGGCAGGTACGCCGACCATGGGCGGCGCCATGATCCTGCTGGCGATTGCGATCAGCACCTTGCTGTGGGGTGACCTGACCAACTATTACGTCTGGATCGTGCTGCTGGTGACGCTGGGCTTTGGCGCCATCGGGTGGGTCGACGATTATCGTAAAGTGGTCGAAAAGAACCCGCGAGGCCTGCCAGCACGTTGGAAGTATTTCTGGCAGTCGGTGGTCGGCCTGGGAGCCGCCATCATTCTGTACGCCACGGCCACCACGCCCGCCGAAACCAGCCTGCTCATTCCGCTGTTCAAGGACGTTGCGCTGCCGTTGGGCTTGTTCTACATCGTATTGAGCTACTTCGTCATCGTCGGTAGCTCCAATGCCGTCAACCTGACCGATGGCCTGGACGGTCTGGCCATCATGCCCACCGTGCTGGTGGCCATGGGGCTGGCGGTGTTTGCCTATGCCAGCGGCAATGCCGTATTTGCCAACTACCTGCATATTCCCTTCATTCAGGGAACCGGCGAGCTGGCCATTTTCTGTGCCACGATTGCCGGTGCTGGCCTCGGCTTTCTGTGGTTCAACACCTATCCCGCCCAGGTGTTCATGGGCGATGTGGGTGCGCTGGCGCTAGGGGCCGCCCTGGGTGTGGTGGCGGTCATCGTGCGCCAGGAGATCGTGCTGTTCATCATGGGCGGTATTTTCGTGCTGGAAACCGTGTCGGTCATTCTGCAGGTCGGCTCCTACAAGCTGACGGGGCGACGTATCTTCCGCATGGCTCCGCTGCATCACCATTACGAACTCAAGGGATGGCCTGAGCCGCGCGTGATCGTGCGTTTCTGGATCATCACCGTTGTCCTCGTTCTGCTGGGACTGGCCACCCTGAAAGTGCGTTAGTCATTGGGTAGTCGTGTCAGGGTGGCCGTGTCAGGTTGGACAAGGCCGCTCTGGCTCAGGCACAAGGAGTCGTTCATGGTGAAGGTACCTCAGGGTGTTACCGTTGTTGTCGGGCTGGGCATTTCCGGTCAGGCGATCTGTCGCCACCTGGACCGCCATGGAGTGCCTTTCATGGTGGCCGATACCCGCGAGATGCCGCCTGGCCTCGCCGCGTTCCAGCAGCGTTATCCAGCGATTGATTGCCACTGTGGGCCGCTGAGCGAGCTGGATTTCAGCGATGCGTACGAGGTGGTGGTCAGTCCGGGCGTCGACCCGCATTCGGCAGGCCTCGACGGGCTGTTGGAGCGCGTCAATCCTGCCACCGGCGAGCCGATACTGGTGGGCGAAACGGCGCTGTTCAGGCGTCTGGTGCGTGCCCCGGTGGCGGCGATTACGGGTTCCAATGCCAAGTCCACGGTGACTACGTTATTAGGCGAAATGGCCAAGGCCTCGGGAGTGTACGCTGCCGTGGGGGGTAACCTGGGCACGGCGGCTCTGGATCTGTTGGCCGACCACCCCGATGCCGAGCTTTTCATCCTCGAACTATCCAGCTTTCAACTGGAAACGACGCCTTGCCTGGGGGCGGCGTCGGCTGCGTTTCTCAATCTATGCGATGACCATCTGGACCGTCATGGCGATCTTGCGGGTTACCGTGAGGCGAAGCAGCGCATTTTCATCGGCGCGGAGCACGCGGTGGTCAACGCCGATGACCCCATGACCTGGCCTCTAGATGCCCTGGAGCGTGTCGAGCGTTTCGGGGTAGGTGTCCCGTCCGGCAGTGACTGGGGATTGGCCGATATCGATGGACGCCGCTATTTGATGCACGGCGAGACGCCGTGGCTGGCGGTGGATGAGCTGGCCATCACCGGACAGCACAATCAGTTGAACGCGCTGGCAGCGCTGGCCATGGGCCAGGCGCTGGGCTTCGATCGTCAGGCCATGTGCGAGGTGTTGACCACGTTCAAGGGGCTGCCGCACCGTAGTGAAGCCGTTGCTGAGGTGAACGGGGTTCGCTGGGTCAACGACTCCAAAGGGACCAACGTCGGCGCGACCCTGGCAGCCATCAATGGTATTGGCGTCGCGCTCACAGGCAAGATCATCCTGCTGGCCGGTGGCGTGGGCAAAGGTGCCGACTTTACGCCGCTGGCCGCGCCGCTGGCGAGCTACGCAAAGGCCGCGCTACTCTATGGCGCAGACGCCGAGCGTCTCGACAGCGTGCTTGGCCCTTGCCTTCACACTCAGCGTGTCGAAACGCTGACACAGGCGATGGAAGCAGCATGGCACCTGGCCGAGCCAGGGGATTGTGTGTTGCTCTCGCCAGCGTGTGCCAGCCTGGACCAATTCGCCAACTACCAGGCGCGGGGCGACCTGTTTCGCGACTGGATCGAGCAGAAACAGCGTGAGAGTGCCCCATGAGCGACGAATCAATGAGTAGGGTGCAACGACTGCGTGAAGCGCTGGCAACCCGCCACCTGCCTTGCGATGTCTGGCTGATTGTCGCGGCGGTCGCGCTGGCGGGGCTGGGCTGGGTCATGGTCAGCTCCGCGTCGATAGGGCTACTGGAAAATAGCTATCACTATGCCCGCCAGCACGGCATCTTTCTGGTGCTGGCCATCATGGCATGCCTGTTCATGGTGTGTGTGCCGCTGGAGCTGTGGCGTCAGAACGCGGCATTGCTGCTGCTGTTCAGCATCTTCATGCTGGTCGTGGTACTGGCCGTGGGTCAAGAGGTCAACGGCAGCAAGCGCTGGATTGCCCTGCCGGGGCCGCTTCCCAGCCTGCAAGTCTCGGAATTCGGCAAGCTGGGGCTGATCTTTTACATGGCAGCGTTCATGTCGCGCTTCACTTACGAATTGCGCCAGCGTGCTTTTACCATGTGGCGCCCCTTGGCAGTACTGGCTATTCCTGCCTTCCTGCTGTTTCTTGCCCCGGATTTCGGCGGCATGGTGGTGTATGCCGTCTGTGTAATCGGCATGCTGATGATGAGTGGCGCTTCGCTGACGCTGTTGCTGGGCAGTGGGGGGGTACTGGGGTTTGGTGCCGTGATGATGGTCGTCATGGAGCCGTATCGACTGGCGCGCTGGACCAGCTTCCTGGACCCGTGGGCCGACCAGTTCGCCACCGGGTATCAGCTGACGCAGGCATTGATCGCGTTTGGGCGTGGTCATGTGACCGGCACCGGATTGGGCAACAGCGTGCAGAAGCTGCACTATCTCCCTGAAGCCCATACGGACTTCATTTTTGCGGTGGTGGCCGAAGAGCTGGGCATGATCGGAGCGATTGCCGTGGTGCTGCTGTTCACCCTGTTCATCGTGCGGGCCATGTGGGTGGGCCGGCGAGCAGAGTTGGCCGGGCATCTGTTCGGTGCCTACGTGAGTTACGGAATCGGCTTTATCGTGGCGGCTCAGGCGTTTATCAATATGGCGGTGAGTGCTGGCTTGCTGCCGACCAAAGGGCTGACCCTGCCGCTGATCAGCTACGGGGGGTCCAGTCTGCTGGTCACTGGGATGATGGTGGGGCTGTTGCTCCGGGTGGATGCAGAAACTCGGCATCGCCCGCGCCGATTGTCGACGCCTTACCGTGCTCGCCGAGAGCCGCGGTTGACGTAATTATTCAAGGAGCTGTTTGTGGCGATACATGCGGGTCGACGGGTATTGGTCATGGCGGGAGGAACGGGAGGGCACGTCATTCCGGCGCTCTCGCTGGCGCGTGCCCTCCAGGCCCAGGGAGTAACCGTAGAGTGGTTGGGTAGCCCACGGGGAATTGAAAACCGCCTGGTGCCCGAGGCGGGCATTCTGCTGCATACCATTGCGATCAGTGGGTTGCGCGGCAATGGCGCCGCTGGCTGGCTCAAGGCACCGCTCAACCTGTCGCGCGCGGTGCTCCAGGCACGTGGTGTCATCAAGCGTTTCAAGCCGGATGTCGTGGTGGGGCTGGGCGGATTCGCCAGCGGCCCTGGCGGTCTGGCGGCCCGGTTATCGGGTATTCCGCTGGTCATTCATGAACAGAATGCCGTGGCAGGGCTGACCAACAAGGTGTTGTCGCGACTGGCGACGCGGACGTATGCCGCGTTCGAAAATGCGTTTGGCACGCGTGCCGAGGTGATCGGCAACCCGGTACGTGATGATATCGCCGCGCTGGGCGAGCAGCCCCGCCAGGTGGCCGACATGCAGGGCAGGCCGCTGCGCCTGTTGGTGGTAGGCGGCTCCCTGGGCGCGGTAGCGTTGAACGAGCGCCTGCCTGTGGCCTTGGCTGCGCTGCCGCCGGAGCGACGTCCCGAGGTGCGTCACCAGGCTGGCAAGGAGCGCGATCTCGCCACGGCAGAGGCCTATGCTCAACAGGCGGTAGTCGCCGAGGTTTCGCCGTTCATCGATGATATGGCCGCTGCCTATGCCTGGGCAGATCTGGTCGTTTGCCGAGCCGGTGCGCTGACGATTGCCGAACTGGCGGCGGCGGCCAAGCCCGCGTTGCTGGTGCCGTTTCCTTTTGCCGTGGACGACCATCAACGGGTAAATGCCGACGTGCTGGTCCAGGCGGGCGCGGCCCTATGTATCGTTCAGGCCGAGCTGACGCCTGATTATTTAAGTAACCTTTTGGAACAATTACTCCACCCAGAGACTCTGGCAGAGATGGCCGTCAAGGCACGTCAAGCCGCGTCTTTGAACGCGACCGAGCGCCTGGCCGAAGGCTGTCTCTCGCTGGTGAAGCAAGGAGAAACTGCGTGACCGAGTCAGTCAATCATACGTCGCCGCAGCTGAGTGGCCCGAGCGGCCCGGGTATGCGCCGTATCCAGCGGCTTCATTTCGTCGGTATTGGCGGTGCCGGAATGTGCGGCATTGCCGAGGTGCTCGCCAATCAGGGGTACCAGGTCAGCGGTAGTGACATGAAAGCCTCCACTGTCGTGGAGCGCTTGCGTCAGTGCGGCGTCGATGTATTCATTGGGCATGCCAAGGAAAACGTGGAAGGCGCGGATGTGGTCGTCGTCTCCAGTGCCATCGATGAAGCCAACCCTGAAATTCGCTGGGCTCATGACCACCGCGTGCCGGTGGTGCGGCGTGCGGAAATGCTCGCCGAGCTGATGCGCTTTCGTCACGGCATTGCCGTGGCCGGTACTCACGGCAAGACCACCACGACCAGCCTGACGGCTACCCTGTTGGCAGAGGGCGGCCTGGACCCAACTTTCGTGATCGGTGGCAAACTCACCAGCGCAGGCGCCAATGCTCGCCTGGGGGAGGGCGATTATCTGGTGGCCGAGGCCGACGAATCCGATGCGTCGTTTCTTCACCTTCAGCCCATGGTGTCCATCGTCACCAATATCGATGCTGACCACATGGCCACTTATGGGGGTGACTTCGAGCGTTTGAAAAACACCTTCATCGAGTTCTTGCACAATCTGCCTTTCTACGGCCTGGCGGTGCTGTGTATCGATGATCCCCACGTGCGCGGGCTGTGCGAGCGTATCAAGCGCCAGTTCGTGACCTACGGCTTCGATGAAGATGCCGATTACCGCATCGTGGATTTTAGTCAGCAGGCCGGGGAAGTTTCCTTCACGGCACTGCGGCCCGGTGGCGCGCCTCCGTTGGCCATTCGACTGGCCATGCCTGGCCGTCATAATGCCTTGAACGCCATGGCGGCCATCGTGGTGGCGACCGACGCCGGAGTCAGTGATGACGCCATTCAGCGCGGTCTCATGGGGTTTGCGGGCGTAGGGCGGCGCTTTCAGGTCCATGGCCACTATCCGGCACCGGTCGGCGAAGGCGAGATCATGCTGGTCGACGATTACGGTCACCATCCGCGTGAAGTGGACATGGTCATTCAGGCGGTGCGTGCCGGCTGGCCCGAGCGCCGCCTGGTGATGCTCTACCAGCCCCACCGTTACAGCCGTACCCGCGATCTCTACGAAGACTTCGTACGCGTACTGTCTCAGGTGGATACGCTGGTGCTGCTCGACGTGTACAGCGCTGGCGAGGCGGTGGTGCCGGGTGCTGAAGGCAAGACCCTGGCAGGCTCCATCCGTCAACGTGGCGATGTCGATCCGCTGTTCGTGGAGCACAAGCACGAGCTGCCTGCCCTGCTCAACAACGTGCTGCGTCCAGGCGATATTCTGATTACCCAGGGCGCGGGCGATGTGGGCGGCATTTCACTGCGCCTTGCCCAAGCCAAGCTGGTCATGAAAGAGGTGGTGCTATGACATCAGGGCAAACGCAGCAGGCTGGCCTGGAGCGTGTCGTCGTGGTCTACGGCGGCATGTCGGCCGAGCGGGAGGTGTCGCTCAAGAGTGGTGCCGCCGTGTTGAGCGCCTTGCAGCGTCAAGGCGTGAATGCGCAGGGTTACGATCTCAAAGAGGGTGGGCTGGCGGGCCTCGAGCGCCTCGATCCCACCGCGGTGTTCATCGCACTGCATGGGCGTGGCGGTGAAGATGGTGCGCTGCAGGGCGCATTGGAGCTGCTCGGTTTGCCTTACACCGGCAGTGGCGTACTGGCTTCGGCGCTGGGAATGGACAAGCAGCGTACCAAGCAGGTGTGGCAAGCCGTCGGCCTGCCCACGCCGGAGTGCATCATGCTGAATGCCGCTTCGGACTGGGAGGCAGTGGTAGCTCAGCTAGGGCTTCCCATGATGGTCAAGCCGGTACACGAAGGCTCGACTCTGGGTATCAGTATCGTCCGCAGCCTCGATGAGCTGAAAGCGGCCTATGCCCAGGCTGCCACTTTCGATGCCAGGGTCATGGCAGAGCGCTTCATCACGGGGGACGAGTACACCGTCGGCCTGCTGGGCGATGACGTGCTGCCTGCCATTCGTGTCGAGGTGCCGGGTGGGTTTTATGATTATGAAGCCAAGTATCTGACCAACACCACCCAGTACCATTTGCCCTGTGGCTTGTCGTCGCAAGACGAGCAGGCGTTGGCCGCGCTGTGCAAAGAGGCCTTCCTGGCCGTCGGCGGAGAGGGCTGGGGGCGTATCGATGTGATGCGTGATGCCGCGGGCGATTTCTGGCTGATCGAAGTGAATACCGTGCCCGGCATGACCGACCATAGCCTCGTGCCTCAGGCGGCGGCCCACGCCGGTATCGATTTCGACCAGCTGGTGATGCGTATTTTGACCACTGCACTGGCGCGCGATTCGTGACGGGGCATGGCATGAGTTCCTTATGAAGAAGCGCAATGCGTGGCTCGGTATCGTTCTACTGGCATTGCTGCTGGGGGCGGGGAGCCGAGCGCTATGGCTTTGGTTGGATCGCCCTATCGAGCGCGTCTCCATTCGAGGCGAGTGGGAATACGTGAGCGCCGACTATTTGCGTTCACAGCTGGCCCCGCTGGTTCAGGACATTACCTGGTTATCGGCGGACTTGGGCGAGCTGCGCCGCAATGCGCTGGAGATTGGTTGGCTGGATGAAGTGCGAATCTCCAGAGAGTGGCCCAATGCGCTGGTCTTCGAATTGATAGAACAGACGCCGGTAGCCCGCTGGAATGACGACTTCCTGCTTAACCCGCGAGGCGAACCTTTCTCCTATGCGCCTCTTGCCGTGCCCCCTGGGTTGCCCGATCTGGCGGGCCCTCAGGAAAGCAGTGCGGAAGTGCTGGCCTATTATCAGCGCTTGACGCCGCACTTTGCCGGGCTGTCGTTGACGCTGGCTCAGCTCCGCCTGGAGCCTCGTGGTGCCTGGCGACTTCAACTTGATCAAGGCACCTGGGTAATGTTGGGGCGTCGTCACCATGGCGAACGACTTGCCCGGCTGTCGGCCTCCTGGCAGCGTGAGCTGGGTAGCGTGGGCGAGCATATTCGCTATATCGACTTGCGCTATCCCAATGGTGTGGCGGTGGCGTGGCACGGTGAAACCGAGGTTCCGGAGGAGGAGGGCGAGTCACTATAAGGCGCAATGTGCAAAAAATCGGGTAAATGGGCAGGTCGGCCCGCTAAAAAACCCTTTTATGGGGTTTAAAATGCTTTCCAAGCCAATTATCGTTGGTTTGGGCTAGTCGTATTGTGGCTATTGTTTCTATACTATGTCCCAGGCGATGCTGTGGGTCAGTTTTTATTATTCGGTCAGCGGTTAGCGGCGTCACACAGTTTTAGTCAGGTTATTTATTTTATCTTTGGGTTTCGCCTGCTTTTGCTTAAGCATTAAAAGCGATCCCCGTTCTTATAAAACGACGACAAGGAGATTTACCGACTCATGGCAGGCTCACCCAACGCATCCAATATGGTTGTCGGGCTGGACATTGGAACGTCCAAGGTCGTCGCGATAGTCGGTCAACCCACCGATGATGGTGGGATTGAAATCGCCGGTATCGGTTCTCACCCTTCTCGTGGCATGAAGCGGGGAGTGGTCATCAATATCGAATCCACGGTTCAGTCGATTCAGCGTGCAGTAGAAGAAGCAGAGCTGATGGCGGGTTGCGACATCCATTCCGTCTATGTCGGTGTGGCAGGCAGCCATATCAGCTCCATGAATTCCGACGGCGTGGTGGCCATCAAGGAGCGCGAAGTCACTCCTTACGATATCGAACGGGTCATCGATTCCGCGCGGGCACGGGCCATTTCCGAAGGGCAGCGAGTGCTGCATGTATTACCCCAGGAGTTTTCCATCGACGCCCAAGGGGGCATCCGCGAACCGTTGGGCATGTCCGGGGTTCGTTTGGAAGCTCAGGTGCATCTGGTCACGGCTGCCTTGAATGCCGTGCAGAACATCGAAAAGTGCGTGCGGCGGTGCGGTCTGGATGTGGATGCTATTATTCTGGAACAGCTGGCATCCAGCATGGCGGTACTGACCGAAGACGAGCGCGAGCTCGGTGTCTGTATGGTCGATATCGGTGGGGGAACCACTGACATGGCCATCTTCAGCGAAGGTGCTATACGCCATACGGCGGTCATACCGATCGCGGGTGATCAGGTCACCAACGATATCGCCATGGCGTTGCGCACGCCCACTCAGCACGCAGAAGAAATCAAGGTAAAATACGCTTGCGCGCTGACGCAGCTGGCCGCCAGCGATGAAATGATCAAAGTACCCAGCGTGGGCGATCGCGCGGCACGAGATCTGTCGCGCCAAGCGTTGGCAGAAGTCGTGGAGCCTCGCTATGAAGAGCTCTTCACGCTGGTCAGAGACGAATTACGCCGCAGTGGCTATGAAGATATGGTGGCGGCGGGAGTGGTGCTTACCGGCGGCACTTCACGCATGGAAGGTGTCAGCGAATTGGCCGAAGAAATTTTTCACATGCCGGTTCGTATTGCCTGCCCACAAAATGTCAGAGGCTTGGCAGATGTGGTTCGCAATCCTATCTATGCGACGGGCGTTGGTTTGCTGCACTATGCACTGCAGGAAACGCGTCATGGGCAAGGCCTAGAAAGCCACGGGGGAAGCGCTGCGGGACACAAAGGACGCAGTGAATTTGCCCGACGTGATATCAAGGATGGCCATTCGGCGCTGGCAAGAATCAAAGGCTGGTTCAAAGGAAATTTCTGATAGGGCCGCGACGCGGTTCAGGAGACGGGGCTTATGTTCGAATTGGTAGATAACGCACCCTCGAGCAGTGCGGTCATTAAAGTAGTCGGTGTTGGCGGTGGCGGCGGCAATGCTGTCAACCACATGGTCGAGAGCAACATCGAAGGCGTCGAATTCATTTGCGCAAACACCGATGCACAGGCGCTCAAGCGGGTGTCGGCAAAAACGGTGCTTCAGTTGGGGGGGGAAATCACCAAAGGGCTGGGCGCAGGCGCCAACCCTGAGGTGGGCCGTCAGGCCGCGATGGAAGATCGTGATCGTATTGCCGAGCTGCTCAGTGGCGCCGACATGGTCTTCATCACTGCCGGTATGGGCGGTGGCACGGGGACAGGAGGCGCTCCGGTGGTTGCCCAGGTCGCCAAAGAGCTGGGCATTCTGACGGTTGCCGTGGTCACCCGTCCCTTCCCGTTCGAAGGGCCAAAGCGCATGCGAGCGGCCGAGGAGGGCATGAAAGAGCTTTCCGAGCATGTCGACTCGTTGATCACCATCCCCAACGAAAAGCTGCTGTCGGTGCTGGGCAAGAACGCGACCCTGCTGACGGCATTCAGCGCTGCCAACGACGTCCTGCTGGGCGCAGTGCAAGGCATTGCCGAGCTGATCACCAGCCCGGGCATCATCAACGTCGACTTTGCCGACGTGCGTACTGTCATGTCCGAAATGGGCATGGCGATGATGGGTACTGGCGGCGCCACTGGTGAGAACCGTGCCCGTGAAGCTGCAGAGAAAGCCATCCGCAGCCCGCTGCTGGAAGATATCGACCTGCACGGTGCCCGCGGCATTCTGGTCAACATCACGGCTGGCCCCGACCTATCCATTGGCGAGTTCAATGACGTCGGTGCCACGGTGCAGGAGTTCGCCTCTCAGGAAGCCACCATCGTCGTGGGTACTTCCATCGATATGGAAATGTCCGACGAGCTGCGCGTGACCGTTGTGGCGGCTGGCCTGGATGGCAGCAAGGCCAAGGCCGTGTCTCGCGAACCGGCACGCCGCTCCGCTGCAGATGCCGGTGGCTCCGACTACCGTAAATTGCAGCAGCCCACCGTCATGCGGCAACAGGCTACCGCGCGTGCCGAAGCGCCGGAAGCAGCAGCCAAGCCACGCCCTGAAAAACGTCGTTCGGCCGATGCCGATGACTATCTGGATATCCCCGCGTTCCTGCGCCGCCAGGCAGATTGATCTGCGCTATCAGGTTTATTGAGGCAGCAAACGAGAGTTTTATTGGTAAAACGCTCGTTTGCTGTTAAAGTGAACACTGTTTGATAACTTTTCTCCCCCTGCGGCTGGGTAGCGACTCGTTACACGCCGCCGATATTAGAGCTTGACCACTGCCCATGATCAGACAACGCACACTACAAAACGTCATCCGCGCCACTGGAGTGGGTCTGCACTCTGGCAAGAAAGTCCATCTGGCTTTGCGCCCGGCACCGGCCAACACGGGTATTGTGTTTGTCAGAACCGATCTGGACCCAGTGGTTCACGTTCCTGCCCGCGCCGAGCTGGTGGAAGACACTACCTTGTGCACGGCACTTTCCTATGAAGGCGTCAAGGTAGCCACCGTCGAGCACCTCATGTCTGCCTTTGCGGGCTTGGGTATCGACAATGCCTACGTGGATATCAGTGCCGCGGAAGTGCCGATCATGGATGGTAGCGCCAGCCCGTTCGTTTTCCTCATCCAGTCTGCAGGTATTCTCGAACAGGACGCGGCCAAGAAATTCATTCGCATCAAGCGTCGTGTGGCGGTCAGTGATGGTGACAAGGAAGCCGTATTCCTGCCCCATCAAGGCTTCAAGGTGTCATTTGCCATCGACTTCGACCATCCTGTCTTCGAGCAGCAGAAGCAGACGGCATTGATCGACTTTTCCACGACCTCGTTTGTCAAGGAAGTCTCTCGGGCCAGAACCTTTGGCTTCATGCGTGACCTGGAATACCTGCGCTCGAACAATCTGGCGCTGGGTGGCAGTCTCGACAACGCCATCGTGGTGGATGATTACCGTATCGTGAATGAAGGTGGTCTGCGCTACGAGGACGAATTCGTGAAGCACAAGGTGCTCGACGCCATCGGCGATCTGTATCAGCTTGGCTACAGCCTGATTGGCGAGTTCCGTGGCGTGAAATCCGGCCATGCCCTCAACAATCGTCTGTGCCGTGAGCTGATGGCGCAGCCCGATGCCTACGAAATCGTGACCTTCGAAGAAGAGAAGGCTGTTGCGCCTATCTCCTATGCGGCACCCGCCATGGCGTGACGTGGTTTTTGAAGCGCGCAGGTTGAAATCGGGGGAATGCCCCCCACTAATAATAAAGCACCGCCATGCGGTGCTTTATTGCGTTTGGCCTGACAGTCAGGTGTATGACGTGCTGCGCAGGTGGCTCATGAAGAGCGCTGGGCATGCGAAGCAAGGCGCTCCAGAGCCTGCTTCAGCTTGGGGTGTTCGGTGTCTTCGGCGCACTCCATGAGGGTCGTGCCAGCGCTGGTAGAGAGAGTGCGCGCATAGCGTGCCGGTGGTGTCACGGTGCGTACGGGGCGTACTTTCAGCGTAAAGCCAGTGACCCCTGCAAAGCCGGGGAGTTGCTGCAGGAGGCTCAAAAGGCGCGGTTGCTCGTAGCGCAACCAGGTCAACCAGCTGGCCTGGCTGCTGATCAGGGTCAGTCGTCCATTGCTGAAGCCGCCGACGAACACATGCGCACGCATCTCTTCGGGCAAGTGGGCCCGAAGATGAGTCTGGGCTTGATCGATCAGGCGCGACTGACGCATCAGATGGCCTGCGCCAGCGGACGTGTTCAGCAATTGGGTAATGGGCTGTGCGCGGGAACGCTTAACCTTTATACTCATTTACCTGATTCCTGGGGTGTTGCGGATAGTATCGTGCTGACGAGTGCGCGCAGCACCCATGTTTTTCGTCTATCGACAGAGCCTAACACGCTCAGGAGCCACGCCACAGCATGCCATCAACGCTCGATACATTATCTGCTCTGCCTCGGCGACATCGTCGCCATGGGCTGGCGCGTTGGTGGCTTGCGGGCCTGCTGGTGAGCTGTCTGCTGCCCGCCAGTTTACACCCTTCCGATCTGCGCAGCAGCGACCGGAGCGTGTGTATCTGCTTTTGGGTGCCCGCCATGCTGCGTGCCCAGTCGCAGTGGATCGCCAAAAAGCGCCGCGCGCTAAGGCGCTGGGTAGCACGTCAGCAGCGTCAACTTCCTGTTCTGAAAAGCTTTATCTCTTTCTTTCCCGTCATGCCCCGCCAGACGGTCGCTCTGGATGTATGCTCTCCTCGGGGGCCGCCAGCCCGTTGACCTGCCGCTAGCGGTACGTTCATTTACCCGACGTTAATTGACCCTATGAAAGAGTGCGCCTGAAGAGGTCGCTCCTGTTGATGTGGATATTTCATGATTAATTCCTTGTTACGCAAAGTCGTTGGCTCCAAGAACGACCGTGAAGTCAAACGCATGCTCAAGAGCGTGCAGAGTGTCAACGTGCTGGAAGAGACTCTGGTCGGCTTGAGCGATGGCGAGCTGCAGGCCAAGACGGCCGAGCTGCGCCAGCGTCTGGAGGCTGGGGAAAGCCTGGATAAACTGCTGCCTGAGGCCTTTGCGGTAGTGCGCGAAGCCGGCAAGCGAGTCATGGGCATGCGTCACTTCGATGTGCAGATGGTCGGTGGCATGACGCTGCACCGCGGCCGTATCGCCGAAATGAAAACCGGCGAGGGCAAGACCCTGGTGGGCACGCTGGCGGTATACCTGAATGCCTTGACGGGCAAAGGGGTACACGTGGTCACGGTGAACGACTATCTGGCCCGCCGTGATGCCGAGTGGATGCGCCCGCTGTATGAGTTCCTGGGGCTGTCGATAGGGGTGATTTTTGCTGGCCAGACCGGTGAAGAGAAGCGCCACGCCTACCAATGTGACATCACCTACGGCACCAACAACGAGTTTGGCTTCGACTACCTGCGCGACAACATGGCGTTCTCGCTGGAGGACAAGGTGCAGCGCGGTTTGCACTATGCCATTGTCGACGAAGTGGACTCCATCCTGATCGACGAAGCACGTACGCCGCTGATCATTTCCGGTGCGGTGGACGAGAACACCGAGCTGTACACCATCGTCAACCGTCTGGCCCAGCAGCTGGAGCAGGCGGAAGTATCCGAAGACGAAGACGCTCCTGTCGAAGGCGACTTCGTGCTGGACGAGAAGCAGAAGCAGGTCGAGCTCACCGAGCAAGGCCATAACAAGGTCGAGGAGCTGATGCGCGCCGAAGGCTTGCTGGGCGAAGGCGATTCGCTCTATGCGGCGCAAAACCTCAACCTGTTGCAGCACATGCACTCGGCGCTGCGGGCGCGGCACCTCTATCATCTTGACGTCGACTACATCGTCGCCGACGGGCAAGTGGTCATCGTCGATGAGCACACTGGGCGCACCATGCCTGGCCGCCGCTGGTCGGAAGGCCTGCACCAGGCGGTCGAGGCCAAAGAGGGCGTTACCGTTCAGCGTGAAAGCCAGACCCTGGCATCGACCACCTTCCAGAATTACTTCCGCCTTTATGAAAAACTGGCGGGCATGACCGGTACTGCAGATACCGAGGCCTTCGAGTTTCGTCAGATCTACGGCCTCGACGTCATCGTCATTCCCACCAACCGGCCTCTGGCACGCAAGGATCTCAACGACCTCGTCTACCTGAGTGCCGAAGAGAAGTACGAAGCGATCATCAAGGACGTCTCTGCCGAGACCGAGGCGGGCCGCCCGGTGCTGGTCGGTACGGCTTCCATCGAGACCTCCGAATATCTGGCACGCCTGATGCGTGACGCGGGCCTCAAATTCAGCGTGCTCAATGCCAAGCAGCACCAGAGCGAAGCCGAAATCATTGCCCAGGCCGGGCGTCCCGGCGCCATCACCATTGCCACCAACATGGCCGGTCGTGGTACCGATATCATGCTGGGCGGCAACTGGGAGGCTGATGCCGCCAAGCTGCAGAACCCGACCCAGGCCCAGCTCGATGCCCTGAAAGCCGAGTGGCAGGAGCGTCATGATGCGGTACTGGCAGCTGGCGGGCTGCACGTGATCGGTTCCGAACGCCACGAATCGCGTCGTATCGACAATCAGCTGCGTGGCCGTGCGGGCCGTCAGGGCGACCCTGGCTCCACGCGCTTCTTCCTCTCGCTGGAAGACAGCCTGATGCGACTGTTCGGCTCGGACCGAGTGAAGCGCTTGATGCAGGCGCTGGGTCTGGAGCGTGGCGAAGCCATCGAGCACAAGATGGTGTCCAACGCCGTCGAGCGTGCCCAGAAGAAAGTCGAGGGGCGCAACTTCGATATTCGTAAGCAGCTGCTCGAGTACGATGACGTCGCCAACGACCAGCGCCGCGTCATTTACGAGCAGCGTAACGAAATTCTCGCCTCTGACGACGTATCGAGCGCCGTGCTGGGTATTCGTGAGGAGGTGATGGAAGAGGCCATCAGCACCTACGTGCCGCCGCAGAGCCTGGCCGAGCAGTGGGATCTGCATGGCCTGGAGTCGCATCTGAAAACCGAGTTCAATCTGGACGCACCGGTGGTTCAGTGGGCGGAAGAGGATGAGCGCTTCAGTGAAGAGAAGCTGCGTGAGCGCCTGCAGACCATGCATCGTGAAGCTTACGAAGCCAAGATTGCCTCGGCGGGCGCGGCACTGATTCGTCGTTTCGAGAAGCAGGTCATGCTGCAGGTGCTGGATACGCGTTGGAAAGAACACTTGCAATCCATGGACCACCTGCGTCGCGGTATCCATCTGCGTGGCTACGCCCAGAAGAACCCCAAGCAGGAGTACAAGCGCGAGTCCTTCGAACTGTTCCAGCATCTGCTGACCAACATCAAGGCCGATGTCACCCGCATCCTGAGTCATGTCCAGGTGCGCCAACCAGAAGAAGTGGATGCGCTGGAGCAGAAGCGCCGCGAAGAGCTGGCGCGTGAGAAGGCCACAGCGGCCAGCCGCCATGATGCGCCCAGCGAAGACGGTGAGGCAGTCGCGCCTGGTGCCGATGGTCGCCCGCTGCGCCGTGAGGGGCCGAAAGTCGGCCGTAACGATCCGTGTATCTGTGGTTCCGGCAAGAAATACAAGCAGTGCTGCGGCAAACTAAGCTGATTATCGTTAGCGCACGTTAAGGAGAAAAACATGGCGGTGGGTAACCTTCCCTTTCCGGAGTTGCCACCCCTTGAAGGGGTGCGTCTGGGCACTGCAATGGCGGGCATCAAGAAGCCGGGCCGCCGCGATATGGTGGTGATCGAACTGCCCGAAAGCGCCAGCGTGGCGGGCGTGTTTACCCGCAATGCGTTCTGCGCAGCGCCGGTGACCGTGGCCAAGGAGCACATGGCACAGTGTCAGGCGGCGGGGAAGACACCTCGCTATTGGCTGATCAATACCGGTAATGCCAATGCGGGTACCGGCGACTCGGGGCTGCAGGATGCTCGTGAGAGCTGCGCGGCACTGGCCGCGCAGGCAGGCGTTTCGGCGGAGCAGGTACTGCCGTTTTCGACCGGTGTGATCGGAGAGCCGCTGCCCATGGCGCGGCTATTGGCGGGTATGCCGCCAGCGCTGGACACCCTGGCGGCCAGTAGTCAGGCTTGGCAATACGCCGGCGAAGGTATTCTGACCACGGACACCCGCGCCAAAGGGGCAACGGTGACGGTAGCGCTGGGGGATCAGCAGGTCACCATCAACGGCATTACCAAAGGGTCGGGCATGATCAAGCCCAACATGGCCACCATGCTGGGGTTCGTGGTCACCGATGCGGCCATCGAGCAAACGCTGTTGGCAACCCTGCTGCGCGAGACCGTTGATCGTTCGTTCAACTGCATCACGGTGGATAGCGACACCTCCACCAACGACGCCTGCATGCTGGCGGCCACGGGAACCGGCGCTCGCATCGAAAGCGATGAGCAGGTGGCGATTTTCCGCAATGGCCTGCAGCGCGTGATGACCGAGCTTGCACAGGCCATCATTCGTGATGGCGAAGGGGCGACCAAGTTCGTCACTTTGCAGGTCGATGAGGCGCGTACCCGCCAGGAAGCACTGGATGTCGCCTTCACCGTTGCCCACTCGCCGCTGGTGAAAACCGCGCTGTATGCCTCGGATGCCAACTGGGGGCGTATTCTGGCCGCAGTGGGCCGTGCGCCAGTTGAGGCCTTCGACGTCAGCCGAGTGGTCATCGACCTTGGGGACGTGCGGCTGGTGGAGCAGGGCGGTCGCGCCAGCAGCTATACCGAGGCCGCTGGCAGTGCGGTCATGGCGCAGGAGGAGATCACCATTCGGATCACGCTGGGTCGTGGTGAGGAGGGGGCTACCGTATGGACCTCCGATCTTTCCCATGACTATGTGTCCATCAATGCGGATTACCGCAGCTAGGCTGTGGCATCGTGCTCAACAAAGCCAGATAGCGCCGTACCTGTCCCGTGCGGCGCGCACAGAGTGGATTAGACGTAATGAGTGTAATGGTAAAACGACGGGTTCATGTCGCGGCAGCGGCCATCATCAGCGCTGATCAGAAGCACGTGTTGATCGCGCGTCGGCCGTCCAATGTCGATCATGGCGGCCTGTGGGAGTTTCCTGGCGGCAAGCTGGCGCCCTATGAAACGGGCCTGGAAGGTCTGAAGCGTGAGCTGCATGAAGAGCTGGGGGTAGAGATCGTGCGCGCCCAGCCTCTGATTCGTGTGCACCACGAGTACCCGGACAAGCACATTCTGCTGGACGTGTGGCAAGTGCATGAGTTTGCCGGTGAACCTTTCGGGCGTGAAGGTCAGGCCGTGCGCTGGGTACCCATGGACGAGCTGGTGAACTACCCGTTCCCCGCCGCCAATCTGCCCATCCTGCGCGCAGTGATGCTGCCTACCGAATACCTCATTACCGGTGAAGAGGCCGATGATGAGCGGTTTGCAGCGCTGCTGGAACGTGCCCTGCGTGAGGATAATGTTCGCCTGGTGCAGCTGCGGGCCAAGTCGCTGGATAAAGCGGCCTACCTGACGCGGGCAGAGCGTGCGTTGGCGCTGTGCCGCCAGTACGGCGCCAAGCTGCTGCTCAATGCCGAGCCGGAAGTGCTGGAGCAGGTGGATGCCGACGGTATTCATCTCACCAGTGCGCGTTTGATGTCGCTGGACCGCCGCCCCATTGCCGAAAACAAGTGGCTCTCTGCCTCGACCCATGACCAGACACAGCTGTCTCAAGCCGCCGTGCTGGGCTGCGATTTCGTGACGCTGTCACCCCTGCGTACCACGCCCTCCCACCCGGAAGTGGCCCCCATGGGGTGGCACGACTTCCAGCAGTTGGTCGAGCGGGCGGGCATGCCGGTGTTTGCGCTGGGTGGCATGACGCGCTTCGATGCCAACCACGCCCGCGCCGTGGGGGCTCAGGGGATCGCGTCGATCCGCGATTTCTGGAAGTGAGCCCGTGACGTCCAGCCCTGCTTGTCGGCAGGCGACGGGCGACATGGCGTGAGGAAGGGACGCCTCGTGGTGCAAATGAAAACGCCTGCTCGGGTTACCCGAGTAGGCGTTTTTTTACGATGGCGGTGGTTGAAAGGACGCTTGGCTCAATCCCGGTAGCGGCGCGTCAGGTCACCGTAGGCATCGATACGGCGGTCGCGCAGATAAGGCCAGATGCGTCGCGTGTTTTCACTGCGCGCCATGTCCAGGGTCACCACCAGCTGCTCGCGCTGCTCGCCAGCATGGGCCAGCAGCTCCCCTTGGGGGCCGCAGATGAAGCTGCCTCCCCAGAATTCGATACCCTCGCCGACGCCCGAGTGGTCGGTTTCGAAGCCCACCCGGTTGGCGACCAGTACCGGCAGGCCATTGGCGACGCCGTGGGCACGCTGAATCAGCGTCCAGGCTTCCTTCTGGCGAGCTTTTTCGGCAGGGTCGTCGCTGGGGTCCCAGCCAATCGCCGTAGGGTAGAGCAGCAGCTCCGCGCCCGCCAGCGCCATGAGTCGTGCGGCTTCCGGATACCACTGATCCCAACACACCAGGATGCCCAGGCGTCCCACCGAGGTGTCGATGGGGGTGAAACCATCGCCACGGGCGGCATCGGCATCGCCGGGGGTGAAGTAGAATTTCTCGTAGAAGCCGGGATCGTCGGGAATGTGCATCTTGCGATACTGGCCCACGCGACCCTGGGCGCGGTCATACACCACGGCGGTATTGTGGTAGAGGCCTGCGGCGCGCTTCTCGAACAGCGAGCCCACCAGCACGATATCCAGCTCTTTTGCCAGGTCGGCCAGGCGCTGCCCGGTGGGGCCATCCAGCGGCTCGGCCAGATCGAACAGCGCCGGGTCTTCGTATTGGCAGAAGTAGTGGGTAGCATGCAGCTCCTGCAGCAGCACTAGCTGGGCACCTTGACGGGCTGCTTCGCGAATACCGGCTTCGCTCTCTGCCAGGCTGCGTGCCTTGTCAGGCCAGGCAGCCTGTTGAATGACCGCAACGTTCAGCGTGTGTGACATGCCGTTCTCCTCAAGACGTTCACTTCAAGACATGGAAACAATCGGGGCGAGTGTGCCTTTGGGTAGCTGCATGGTCAGGCAGTGCAGGCTGCCGTGCTGGCGAATCACGCTGACGCACTCGATCGGGATCAGCGTGTGCTCCGGAAACGCCGTGGCCAGGGCTTGCAGGGCAACCACGTCGGCGGGGTCACCATAGGTGGGCACCAGCACCGCCTCGTTGATGATCAGGAAGTTGGCGTAGGTAGCCGGCAGCCGGTGGCCATCTTCCGGGTCGAAACATGCCTGTGGCCAGGGCAGGGCGATCAGGCGGTAGGGCTCGCCATTGCGCTGGCGGAACGCCTTGAGCTCCTGTTCCATGGCCTGCAATGCCGGATAATGCGGATCTGTTGGATCGTCGCAGCGCACGTAGGCAATGGTGGTGGGGTCGCAAAAGCGTGCCAGCGTGTCCACATGGCTGTCGGTGTCGTCGCCTTCCAGGTGGCCATGAGCCAGCCACAGAAAGCGGTCCACGCCGAAATCGTCAGCCAGCCGGGCTTCCATGTCGGCGCGGCTGAGGGTCGGGTTGCGGTTGGGGTTCAGCAGGCAGGCTTCGGTCGTCAACAGCGTGCCTTCGCCGTCGGTCTCGATGCCACCCCCTTCCAGCACCATGGCCCGGGAGGCGACGGGGCAGGCCCATATTCCGGCGTCGGCCAGCCATTGGGTGAGCTGGTTGTCGTGCTCGGCAGGAAATTTGCCGCCCCAGCCGGTAAAGGTATAGTCCAGCAGCAGGGGCTGATCCTCTTCGTCCAGCACCGTGATGGGGCCGTGATCGCGCGCCCAGGTATCGTCGGTGGGTGCGACAATCAGCTGCAGCTGCGCGTCGGGGATGCCATAAGCGCTGAACGTGGCGAGCAGGCGTTGCCGAGTCGCCTCATCCGGCACGCTGATGATGACGCGTTGATAGCGTGCGGTGGCCAACACAATGCGCTCAAGGGTCGCTTCGATCCGCGATAGCATGGGCGCCCAGTCGCCGTCTGGGCGGGGCCAGGTCAACTGTAGGCCATCCTGTGGATGCCATTCGGGGAGCAAGCGATACGTCTTGATAGCCAATGTCACGGGTACTCGTGTCGAGGTAAGAGGGCTCGCCCAGCGGGCAAGAGGAACGGCCGCAATTTAGGGGGTTGCCTCGCAACTTGCAAGCGTTACCGTGTGCCAGGGAACAGCCGCTGCTTTCGCTACTCTAAGGCTGCGTTTGTACATGCAGCCATGCTGAAAAAACCGTACCATGGACGCTCATTATTAAGGAATGAAGCCATGCTTGATCGTTTGCCTTTCCTGGTGGGGCTGCGCTATGTGCGCGCTAAACGCCGGAACCATTTTATTTCGTTCATTTCACTGACCTCGATGCTCGGATTGATGCTCGGCGTGGCGGTGTTGATTCTGGTGTTGTCGGTCATGAACGGCTTCGATCATGAGCTGCGTACGCGCATCCTCGGCATGGTGCCACACACCAAGATCGAAGCGCAGGAGGGTCTGGTCGAATGGGAGGCCTTGGCCAACCGGCTGACGCAGCGCGAGCGAGTGATTGGCGCGGCGCCTTATGTCGAACAGCAGGGCATGTTTTCGTCGGGTGGGCGTAATCAGGGGGCCATGGTGAACGGCATCCACCCCGACTGGGAAGGCCAGGTATCGATCATTGGCCAGCACATGCGGGAAGGTGAGCTGGCCGATCTGGTGCCCGGCGAGTGGAATGTGGTGCTGGGCTCCATGCTGGCCAGGCGTCTTGGCGTCGGGGTGGGTGACCGCGTCACGCTGCTGGTGCCCGAAGCGTCGATTACGCCCGCTGGGGTCTTTCCCCGGCTGAAGCGTTTCACGGTCAGTGGAATCTTCAGCGTGGGCGCGGATCTGGATGCCAATCTGGCCTATGCCAACATCGAAGACATGCAGACCCTGGCGCGCATGGGCGACGCCGTAGGTGGGCTGCGACTCGAGCTGGATGACCTGTTCGTGGCCGGGAGCGAAACCCAGGCCATCGTCAGGGAGTTGGGCTCGGGTTATCGTGGCACCGACTGGACGTTCTCCCACGGCAACCTGTTCCAGGCCATCCAGATGGAGAAGCGCATGATTGCGCTGCTGCTGACGGTGATCATTGCGGTGGCGGCGTTCAACATCGTGTCCACCCTGGTCATGGTAGTGACCGACAAGCGTGCCGACATTGCCATCTTGCGCACCATCGGTGCCACGCCGCGCTCGATCATGGGTATTTTCATCGTCCAGGGGTTGGCCATCGGCTTGATCGGCATTGCCGTCGGCGTAGCGGTCGGCATTGCGCTGGCGCTGACCATTTCCGACATCATCGCCTGGTTCGAGAGTGCTTTCGGCATCCAGTTCCTCGATGCCGGGGTCTACTTCATCAGCGACTTGCCCTCGCGCTTGCAGTGGAGCGATGTGCGGGACATCGTGCTGGCCGCCTTCGGCCTGACGTTCCTCTCGACACTTTACCCTGCCTGGCGAGCAGCTCGGGTTCAACCGGCTGACGTACTACGCTATGAATAAGGATGCTCCGATGATTTCGACGATTACTCAACCACCCGCCGTCATGCTGGAATGCCGTGGCCTGACACGGGTGTATAGCGAAGGGCCGCAGGATTTGACGGTGCTGGACCAGCTGGACCTTCAGGTACATGCCGGGGAGCGCGTGGCCATCGTGGGCAGCTCCGGTTCCGGCAAGACCACGCTGTTGAACCTGCTGGGAGGGTTGGATCGCCCCAGCGAAGGCAGCGTGGTGATCGCTGGCGAACCGCTGTCGGAGCTGAACGAAGCCGCACTTGGCAAATTTCGCAACCGCTACATTGGCTTCGTTTACCAGTTCCACCACCTGCTGGCCGAGTTCACTGCGCTGGAAAATGCCGCGCTGCCGCTGATCATTCGCGGCCAGGCGAAAAAGGTCGCCGAACAGCGCGCCTTGCAGCTGCTCGACCGGGTGGGCATGAAGGCGCGTGCCGACCACAAGCCTGGTGAGCTTTCGGGCGGCGAGCGTCAGCGTGTGGCCATTGCCAGGGCGCTGGTGACCGACCCGAGCCTGGTGTTGATGGATGAACCCACTGGCAATCTCGATCAGACCACCGCCAGCACCATTCTGGACTTGATGGATGAGCTGGCCAAGGAGAGCGCCTGTGCCTTCGTGATCGTGACTCACGATGTGAGCCTGGCAGCTCATCAGGATCGGGTCATGAAGCTGGATGGTGGGCGGCTCGTCGAGCAGCTCCAGAGTTAATCGCTCAGGGGTTAATCGTCGAACTGCGATTCGATGCAGGCTCTGCGCCGTCGCCTTTTCAGGCGGCGGCGTTTCCAGTTATGGGAGACGTGCCAGCGCCAGATGAGCCGAATTGCGACGTTGGCGATGAGGGCCAGTGCGATGGCAGTAATCAGTGAGCCCAGCAGGAGGGGCGGCAGGATGTCGTGCATCTGCTCGGCTATCCAGCGGGTCGAAATGCGTGATGGCGCCTCGCGTACCGGAGCGCCCAGCAAAAAAGTACCGATCCGGTAATTGATGTAGAAGATCAGCGGCATGGTCAGCGGATTGGTGACCCACACCAGGCCTACCGAGAGCGCCAGATTGCAGCGAGCCAGCCGTGCCCCCAGCGCGGCCACGACCATTTGAAAAGGAATGGGCAGCATGGCACAAAAAAGCCCGACACTGAATGCGTTGGCAACGCTGCGTCGAGTGAGTAGCCACAAACCTGGATCGGCAATCAACGGCGCCATGAAACGTAGCGATCGTTGGCGTCGGATGGTGTCCGGTTTAGGCATGTAGCGCTGCAGGAAACGGCGCGGCATGTCAGGTACTCTTGCTATTGGTGCAGGCTATTATCCACATAGCGCAGGGCTTAGGCTACGTTACTGAGGCGAAGAGTCTCGGCCAGGGAGGTGGAATGGGGCGAGGGAGTGCGGTGCCAGCGGCCTTGGCTGCGCTGTTGGGGGGTGCGCTGGCGGGTTGGCTGGGGGCCGAGCGGGACGCCACCCTGGCGCTGGCACTGCTGATGGTGGCTGCCGTGATCGTGGCGACGATGCGCCCACGCTGGTGGATATGGCTGGCGCTGGTGGCACTGATGGTGCTGACCCTTCAGCAGGAGTGGGGCAAGCGACTGCCCGACGGCTTGAGCGGCCAGGACCTGACCCTGGAGGCCCGCGTGCTCCACGTGCAAAGAGAGGACGGCGGCAGCCAGCGTTTGAGGCTGGCGGTAGAAGCGTGCCGCTCGCCGGAGTCCCTGCTGCCCTGTGATCGACTGAAGCAAGTGCGGGTCAACGCCTACTCGGCTTTTCCCTCGTCTGCCTCCCAGTCCAGTGCGGTTTACGCTGTTGGCGAGCGCTGGCAGCTGACCGTTCGGCTGCGCCCACCCAGAGGCTTTGCCAACCCCAACAGCTTTGACTATGCCCAGTGGCTATGGCGTGAAGGTATTCATGCCACTGGCTATGTACGCAACGACCCTGCGCCCGAACGTTTGTCGGAGGCGCCTTTTCAACTACGTCAGCAGGCGGTGGCCTACCTGGAGAGTACTGCGCCAGAGGCGCGTACCCAGCGCTGGCTGGCCGCGTTGACGCTGGGCGATAGCGACCAGCTGACGCAGCAGGACTGGGCGCTGTTGAATGCTACCGGCACCACGCACCTGGTGGTGATTTCCGGTTTGCACGTTGGCCTGGTGGCGTCCTTTGCGCTGCTGTTGGCCCGCTTGGCAGCACGGCTGATGACTCCCGGTGACTGGCGCCTGCGCGTCTGGCCCTGGTGGGTGGCGGGGGCGGCTGCCGTGGGCTATGCACTGCTGGCAGGGCTGGCACCTCCTGCCATGCGCGCCATGATCATGACCCTGCTGGGGCTATGGGTGTTGAGCGGGCGCCATGCGCCAGGCCCCTGGCAGGCCTGGTGGCTGGCCCTCGCCGTTATCGTGGTGGCCGACCCGCTCTCTCTATGGCGGCCAGGCTTGTGGCTGTCGTTCGTGGCGGTGGGCTGGCTGATCGTGATCTGGCAGGGGCGCCCTCGCCCTCGGGGTATCAAAGGCTGGTGCTGGGCGCTGCTGCGTTCCCAGCTGTTGCTGGCCCCGCTGATGGCGGCGGCGGTGCTGTTGGCATTTGGCCGAGTGGCGCCCGCGGCTCCGCTGGTCAACCTGTTGGCCGTACCTTGGGTCAGCTCGATCATGGTGCCTTCGGCGCTGCTGGGGTGGCTGCTCGCGCCGCTGCCGGGCATTGGGCTGGCAGCCTGGTGGGTGTTCACACAGGCGCTGGCGCTGTTCCATTATCTACTGGAGGCCTCGTTGGCCCTGGCACCGCTGTGGCAGCCACCGCCCGAGCACGTTTACCCGTTGGCACTGGCCTGGCTGCTGCTGGCGCTTGGCTGGGGATTGCCCGCCACGCCCAGCGGGGTGCGCATACTGGTCACGCTATTGGCGCTGAGCGCTCCCTGGTGGCCAAGTGAACGCGTCGAAGAGCGTCGGCTGGTCGTCACCGTGCACGATGTGGGGCAGGGCCAGCTGGTCGAGCTGCGCAGCGCCGATTATCGGATGCTTTACGACACGGGGCCGCGTTTTCGCAGCGGTTTCATGCCCTTGCAAACGCTCTGGCCGCCTGGTCAGGCCTTCGACCTGGTGGTGGTCAGCCATGCCGATACCGACCACGCAGGCGGCGTCGAAGCGTTGCGGGACGAACATCAGGTGGCGGACTGGCGTGCTCCGCTGGACGAGCCGCTGATCGTCGACAGCATGCCCTGTGAGCAGGGCCAGCAATGGCAGCAGGACGGCGTCACTTATCGTTTCCTCTGGCCCCCGGCAGGACATCAGCAGCTCTCTTCCAATGACCGCTCCTGCGTGCTGGAAGTCCAGGTGGGAGAGCATCGGCTGCTGATCACCGGTGATGTGGGGCGTCAGGTGGAACGCCACTTGCTGCCCTTGTTGGCCGGTGACGTCACGGTGCTGGTGGCGGGCCATCACGGCAGTCACACCAGTTCCGGTGTGCAGTTCGTCCGTGAAGCGATGCCTCGGCATGCCATCTTCAGTGCCGGACGCGATAATGCCTTCCAGCACCCGGCCGATGAGGTGGTACGGCGCTTCCGCCGCCAGCACAGCTGCCTGTGGAGTACCGCCCATGATGGCGCGGTGCGTATCCGCCTGGAACCGGGGGTGCCCGTGCAGATAGATACCCAGCGGCGTGTCCCCGGTGGCCAGAAGCGGTGTTGAAGCGGGCCACCATAGGGTAGAATCGCCCCCACTGCACACTACTGCCGGGAGCGCGTGTGACTGATTCAGGTTGGGTACTCTATAAACGCTTGTTGAGTTATGTGAAGCCACACTGGCGCGCTTTTTCGCTGGCCGTGGTCGGGTTTCTGATTTACGCCGCGTCCAGCACTGCGCTGGCCGAGATGATGAAGCGCCTCATCGATGGCATTCAGAATCCCGATGCCGCGTTTCGGCTTTTCCTGCCCTTGTTCGTCGTGCTGATGTTCGCAGCCCGAGGGTTGGGCACTTTCCTCAGTACTTACTTCATGGCCTACGTAGGGCGCTATGTGATTCATACGCTGCGCTGTAACGTATTCGATCACATGCTGCATTTGCCGGGGCGCTTCTTCGATCACCACTCCAGCGGGCATCTGGTGTCCCGGGTGACCTACCATGTCGAGCAGGTTGCCGGGGCAGCGACCAACGCGGTGACCATCATTCTCCGTGAAGGACTCTTCGTGGTGGGCCTGATTGGCTACCTGTTCTGGACCAACTGGATGCTCACTCTGCTGTTCATGGGCGTGACGCCGTTGATTGCCGGTGTGGTGAGTTACGTCAGCAAGCGCTTTCGGCGCATCTCCAAGCGCATCCAGCACTCCATGGGCGATGTGACGCACGTGGCTTCGGAAGCCCTCTCGGGGTATCGCGTGGTGCGCACCCATGGTGCCGAAGCCTATGAAAAGCAGCGCTTCGAACGTGTCAGCGAAGAGAATCGTCGGCAAAGCATGAAAGAAGCCATGACCCGAGCGGTCAGCTCGCCGGTGATTCTGATGCTGGTGGCCATTTCCATGGCCCTGCTGGTATGGCTGGCCATGGCCCCTCGTCTGATGGCCAACATGACGCCCGGTGAATTCGTTGCCTTCATTACTGCCGCTGCGCTGATGATCAAGCCGGTACGTCAGCTCACTGAAGTGAACAGTGAGATTCAGAAGGGCATTGCTGCTGCTGCCGAGCTGTTCGGTCTCATGGATCTGACCCCAGAGCGCGATGAGGGCGACGTGGTGCCGAGCCGTTTGACTGGCGAGGTGGTCATCGACCATGTCAGCTTCCGCTACGCCGACGACCAGCCCAACGTGCTGCACGATATTCAGCTGCGTGTCGCTCCCGGCGAATTGGTCGCTATCGTAGGGCGCTCGGGAAGCGGCAAGTCTACCCTGGTGAGCCTGCTGCCACGCTTCTATCGACCCACCGAAGGCCAGATCCTGATCGATGGCATCGATGCCGACCGCTACGCGCTGGGGCCGCTGCGGCAGCAGATAGCGCTGGTTTCCCAGCAGGTCACCCTGTTCAATGCCACCATCGCCGACAATATCGCGTATGGCGTGGAAAATCCGGACATGGCCGCCGTGAAGGCTGCCGCAGAAGCCGCCTACGCCAGTGAGTTCATCGAGAAACTGCCGGAAGGCTATCTCACCGTGGTAGGCGAAAATGGGGTCATGCTCTCGGGCGGGCAGCGCCAGCGGTTGGCGATTGCCCGAGCCATCTTCAAGGATGCGCCGATTCTGATTCTGGACGAGGCCACGTCGGCGCTGGATACCGAATCCGAACGCTATATCCAGAAAGCTCTGGAGCGGGTCTGTGAGGGGCGCACCACGCTGGTGATCGCCCACCGCCTGTCGACCATCGAGCGTGCCGACCGCATTCTGGTCATGGACCAGGGGCGGATCGTGGAACAGGGCACCCATCAGGCGCTGCTGGAAAAGTCAGGTGCTTATGCGGCCCTGCACCAGCTTCAGTTTCAGGAGCACGAGTGAGCCTTGCGAAGCGCTGGCTCGACGCCGCCTACGGGGGAAGCCCGTGGCTGGCGCCGCTGTTTCCGCTAGGTAATTTATACCGTTATCTCATGTGTCGTCGAGCGCGCGATTACCGACGGGGGCACAAGCCCGTCTGGCGGGCGGAGGTGCCGGTGATCGTGGTGGGCAATATCACCCTGGGCGGCACCGGCAAGTCACCGCTGGTGGCCTGGTTGGGGCGCTGGCTGGTCGCGCAGGGCTACTCGCCAGGCATCGTGACCCGGGGGTATGGTGGCACCGCACCCCATTATCCGCTTCATGTCACGCCCACCACGGACCCCGCGCATAGCGGTGACGAACCGCTCATGCTGGTTCAGCAGACCGGGCTGCCCGTCATCGCAGACCCGCAGCGGGCTCGGGGCGCCCGAGCGCTGGTCGAGATGGGCTGCGATATCGTGATCAGCGATGACGGCTTGCAACACCTGGCACTGGGGCGCGATATTGAACTGGTGGTGGTCGATGGCAGCCGTGGGCTGGGCAACCAGCGCTGCCTGCCTGCAGGACCGCTGCGCGAAGGCGTTGCTCGCTTGCAACAAGTGGATGCGGTGATCGTCAATGGCACGCTGACGGCTCCCTTGCCGGTGCCTTCGGTGGCCATGCAACTGGTACCCCAGGGCTGGCGCAAGCTGGCCAGTGGCCAGCACTACCCGCTGGCTCCCTTGCCCTTTACGCTGCCAGCACATGCGCTGGCGGGGATCGGCAATCCGCAGCGCTTTTTCAAGACCCTCGAAACGCTGGGGGTCCATGGGGAACAGCACCCCTTGGCGGATCATCACGCTTTCGATGAGCGAACCTTCAAGCCCATGGCCTTCGGGCCGGTGGTCATGACGGCCAAGGATGCGGTCAAATGCCGTGAGCTGG
Organism: Halomonas sp. NyZ770; assembly: GCF_020616575.1. NCBI lineage: Bacteria > Pseudomonadati > Pseudomonadota > Gammaproteobacteria > Oceanospirillales > Halomonadaceae > Halomonas > Halomonas sp. NyZ770. Next base: position 1,591,992 of record NZ_CP085143.1, read on the forward strand.
CCCCGGCGGACAGCTGGGTGCTGGATGTGGAAGCACGGCTTCCAGAAGAGTTTGAAGATTGGCTGGCTTCCAGGCTGGCAGAACTGACACAAAGGGGAAGCACCGATGGATAAGGAACTGTTGGCAATGCTGGTTTGCCCGCTCTGCAACGGCAAGCTGAAGTATCAGCGCGACGCACAGGAGTTGTGCTGCCACTATGATGGTCTGGCCTATCCCATCCGAGACGGGATTCCGGTGATGCTGCCTGAAGAAGCGCGACAGATGGACGCCGATGAGAAGCTGGCCACTTCACCTGGCCGTACTGGGGAGGTGTGATGGGCTCTGCGGCGCAATTCATCGCGGTCGTCCCGGCGCGGTTCGGCTCTTCACGGCTGCCTGGCAAGCCGCTTCTGGATATCGCCGGTGAGCCCATGGTGGCCCACGTATGGCGTCGTGCCTGCGAGAGCCAGGCGCAGCGAGTCATCGTGGCCACTGACGACGAGCGTATCCGTGAGGCCATGCAGGCCTACGGCGCGGAAGTGGTCATGACCCGGACCGACCATCCCTCCGGCACGGACCGGCTGGCCGAAGTGGCCGAACAGCTCTCACTGGCGGGTGACACGCTGGTCGTCAACGTGCAGGGTGATGAGCCATTGATTCCTCCCGTGTTGATCGACCAGGTAGCCCAGCGGCTGGCAGACGATCCTGAGGCGGCCATGGCCACTTTGGCCGAGCCCATCGGCGATGTGGATACGCTATTCAACCCCAATGTGGTCAAGGTGGTGCGTTCACTGCAAGGGCGCGCGCTCTATTTTTCCCGAGCGCCGATCCCTTGGGACAGAGAGCAGTTCAAGACTCAGCCCGATTTGCTCACCACCGATGCCTGGCTGCGCCATATTGGCATCTACGCTTATCGTGCCAGCTTTCTGGCCACCTACCGTGATCTGACGGCGTCCAGCCTGGAGCAGTTGGAACAGCTCGAGCAGCTGCGTGTATTGCAGCACGGTCATGTCATTCAGGTGGCGCTGGCCGCGGCTGCGAACCCGGCGGGGGTCGATACCCCTGAGGACCTGACACGGGTACGCGCCTTGTTGACGTCATCGGAGGATCGTTCATGAAGCGCGTGCTGTTCGTCTGTTTAGGCAATATTTGCCGCTCGCCCACGGCGGAAGGCGTTTTTCAGCAGGCCGTGGTGCGAGCAGGGCTGGATGACCGCATCACCATCGACTCCTGCGGAGTAGGTGACTGGCACGTGGGGAAAGCCCCAGACCCCCGCTCCCAGGCGGCGGCGCGACAACGAGGTATCGAGATTGGCCATCTTCGCGCTCGCCAATTGAAAGTCAGTGACTTCCACGAGTTCGACTACGTGCTGGGCATGGATCGCGAAAACCTCGCCGCCATGCGTGCTCTGCAACCGGCCAGTAGCCAGGCCCAAGTAGGGCTGCTGCTCGATTACGCCGGGCTGCCGCAGAGCGATGTGCCTGACCCCTATTACGGTGGCGACGAGGGGTTCGAGCAAGTGCTGGACTTGATCGAGCGTGCATCGCAGGGTCTGCTCGATGAGTTGCAGCGTGAACGCTAGCGCTGTCTCCCGCCCTAAGGTTCTGATGGCATCCTGGGATCTGACCCAGGCCAATACGCTGCGCTTGCCCTGTGTGGCCGAACAGTATGCGGCGCCGACCACGCTGGCGGCGTTGCAGGACGTGTTGCATCAGGCATGGCAGCAGCGGAGGCCGATGACGCTGCTCGGGGGGGGCAGTAACGTCCTGTTGCCGAGCCAGTTGTCAGGAGTGGTCATTCGTCCTTCGCTCCGGCAGTGGTGGTTGGAGCGGCGTGGCCGGGAGGTGCTGGCCTACGTAGGGGCGGGGGTGAATTGGCACGCCCTGGTGATGGCGCTGGCAGCGCGTGGTCTGTGGGGCTGTGAGAATCTGGCGCTGATCCCCGGTGACTGTGGGGCCGCTCCGGTGCAGAACATAGGTGCCTATGGTGTCGAGCTGGCCGACGTGCTGGCGGCGGTGCAGGTGGTCGAACTGGCCACTGGGGAAGTGCGCTGGCTGGATGCCGAGGCGTGTCAGTTTGGTTATCGAGACAGTCTCTTCAAACGTGAGTTGGCAGGCAAGGTGGTCATTACGCAGCTCGTCTTGCGGCTCTCGGAAACACCCAATCCTCAATTGAGGTATGGCGACCTGGCCGCACGGGTGTCTGCCGCGCCTGACCCGCTGGAGGTGGCGCGTGCCGTCTGCACCATTCGCCAGGAGAAACTGCCGGACCCCGCCGAGCTGGCCAATGCCGGCAGCTTCTTCAAGAACCCGCTCGTGAGCGGTGACCATGCCCAGCGGCTGTTGAACGACTATCCTGGTATGCCGCATTTTCCCCAGCCCGATGGGGTGAAGCTTGCGGCCGGATGGCTGATCGATCAGTGTGGCCTGAAAGGGCACCGCCAGGGGGCGTTTGGCGTGCATCAGCATCAGGCGCTGGTGCTGGTGCACTTTGGTGGCGGTAACCGTGCAGAGCTGCTGGCGTTTGCGGATGTCGTTGCAGATGCGGTCGCCGAACGTTTTGGCGTCAGGCTGGAAGCGGAGCCACGACTGATCTCTTGACGCTAGCGCATAAAAAAACCCCGCCGAGGCGGGGTTTTTTTATGGCTGTCAGCATTACTCGGGTGAGTTTTGCTGGGCCTGCTGCTTGCGCTGTTCACGCGGGTCGTTATGAGCCCGGCGGCGGCGACGACGTGGCTTGGAGGCCTCCTCGTCAGCGGCAGGCTCGCCACTGGCATTGGCGTCGGCCGCTGCCTGAGGGGCTTCGGGGGCTTTCTCTGCTGCTGCGTTTTGTGCAGCAGGCGTCGAGCGCTCCTGAGCCGCTTCCGTGGGCGCTTGCTCCTCGGCCGTGGCGGGCTTTTCCTCAGTGGTGACGGAAGATTGCGCTTCAGTGGCTGCTGAGGTGTCTTCTGCTGCTACTGCGGAAGACGCTTTTGAAGGCTCCTCCTCAACGGCTGCTGAGACTTTTTCTTCAACTACTGCAGAAGATTTTTCTTCAACCACCGCAGAAGATTTCTCTTCAACCACCGCCGAAGGCTCTTTCTCTACTACCGCTGAAGGCTCTTCAGTAGTGGCGGAAGATTGGCTCTCATCGGCAGAAGGTGCTTCTGCCACGGTCGTTGAAGGCTTTTCTTCAGTAACCGCTGAGGACTTTTCTGCGAACACCGCTGAGGGCTCTTTCTCTACCGCCGCTGAAGGCTCTTCTTCGACCACGGCTGAGGGTTTTTTCTCTACCGCCGCTGAAGGCTCTTGAGCCGTCGACGAGGTTGGCTGTTCCTCACGTGGCGCTGTCGGCTCTTCTGTGGCTGCGGCGGGGGTATCGTTGTCGTCTCCAGACGCGTTGGCTTCCTTGGCCGCTTCGTCGCGAATGGCAGGTTGACGGCGCTGGCGCGTTGACTTGCGTGCTTTGTCCGCACTGCTGGCGCGAGCGGTGGCCGTGGTGTCTTCTGCCGCGGCCTCTTCGGTGGCCTCCTGACGTGTGTCAGTGTGCGCTTCTGCCGCTTCGTTTGGCGATTGAGCCGCGGGCTCTTGCGTGGCTGTCTCTTGGGCAGCGGTTGCTTGAGTCGCCGTTTCTGGCGCTGACGCGGCTTTCTTTGCAGGCGTTTCAGCATCTGCCTCCGCTGGGGCAGGGGCTTCCTCGGGTGCCTGCTGGGCTTCTGCCTGGAGCTTCAACTGCTCGGCTTCGGCCTGTGGGCTCAGTGCCTGCTTGCGTGAACGCTGGCGCGGGTTGTTGCGCGTGCGCTTCGGTTTGCCGTCATCCTTTTGCGGCTCGTCCTGCTGAACGGCCTCCGAGCGGCTATCGTCGTGCTTGGGTTTGTTGTCGCGGGGTTTCTCGCGACGCTGTTCCGGCTGCGGTGCGCTGCTGGCAGCATCGTTCTGCGACGACTCCTTGGCAGTCTCTTTCTGACGCGGGTTGCGGGGCGTGCTTTCCTGAGCCCGGCCATCTTCCTGCTGCGGATGACGGCGACGGTTGCGTGTGCGGCTAGGGCCGCTGCGCTTGTCGTTTGCATCGTCGTTGCGGGCAGCAGGTGCCTTGACGGTCTCGTTGCGCTGGTCGCGTGAGGCGCTGTTTTCCTGACGCTCGGGTGCTGAACGCTCCTGGGGCTGGCGCTCCTGAGACTGGCGCTCTTGCGCAGGCTTCTGGCGACGCTCATTGCGCGGCGGGCGGCTTGGGGCTGCCGGCTGCTCGGGCTTGCGGTTCGTCGAGCTGGCTTCCTGAGAGGCCGTCGTGCTGGTCTCATCGCCACCCAGCAGTTTGGCAAAACCGCGAATGAAGCGGCCCAGTACGCTGGGCTGTTCTGCGGGCGCCACGGCTGCGGCTGGTTTGGCGGGCGCTTCTTCGGTTTGCAGCGACTCGGGGGCCGGAGCGTTGTGAGCGATGCTCTTGACCGCGGCTTCTGCCCGCTGAGCCGGAGCCGCGAAGCTGGGAGGCGGCTCTTTGCCAATCTCGGTGTCCGTGGAAAGCTCGAAGCTCGACAGGGTGTGGCTGTCGTCTTCGTCCAGGTGGTCATCGCGCAGGCGCTGAACGTCGTAGTGCGGGGTGTCCATGTCCGGGCTGGGCAGAATGACCACGCGTACGCCCTGGCGTGACTCGATATCCGCCAGCACGCTGCGCTTTTCGTTGAGCAGATAAGTGGCGACCGGCACGGGCAGGATAGCGCGGATCTGGGCGCTGCGCTCTTTCATGGCCTCTTCTTCGATCAGGCGCATGATGGAGAGCGACAGCGAGCGCACATCGCGGATGGTGCCCTGGCCGTTGCAGCGCGGGCAGACCACGCCGCTGGTTTCACCCAGCGAGGGGCGCAGACGTTGGCGCGACATTTCCATCAGGCCGAAGCGCGAAATGCGGCCGATCTGTACGCGGGCGCGATCCAGCTTGAGCGCATCACGCATGCGGTTTTCGACTTCACGCTGGTTGCGGGCAGGGCCCATGTCGATGAAATCGATGACCACTAGCCCACCGATGTCGCGCAGGCGGAGCTGGCGAGCAATCTCGTCGGCGGCTTCGGTGTTGGTCTGCAGTGCGGTCTCTTCGATATCGCTGCCGCGGGTGGCGCGGGCCGAGTTGATGTCGATGGAGACCAGCGCTTCGGTGTGATCGATGACGATGGAGCCGCCGGAGGGCAGCTTCACTTCCCGCTGGTAGGCCGTTTCGATCTGAGATTCGATCTGGAAGCGCGAGAACAGCGGCACTTCATCGGCATACAGCTTGATCTTTTGCTGGTAGGAAGGCATCACCTGGCGGATGAACGCCAGCGCCTCGGCGTGGATGTCGGGACTGTCGATCAGCACCTCGCCGATGTCCTGGCGCAGGTAGTCGCGCATGGCGCGGATGATGACGTTGGATTCGCGGTAGATCAAAAAAGGCGCAGGGCGCTTGGCGGACTCGGTGGTGATCGATTCCCACACCTGTACCAGGTAGTCCAGGTCCCACTGCAGCTCCTCGGAGCTGCGGCCAATGCCGGCGGTACGCACGATCAGGCCCATCTTGTCGGGTACCGTCAGCTGGCCCATGGCATCCTTGAGCTGGCTGCGGTCATCGCCTTCGATACGCCGCGATATGCCACCGGCACGAGGGTTGTTGGGCATCAGTACCAAAAAGCGTCCGGCCAGGCTGATGAAGGTGGTCAGGGCAGCGCCCTTGTTGCCACGCTCTTCCTTGTCTACCTGGACGATGACTTCCTGGCCCTCTTTCAATACTTCCTTGATGTTGGGGCGGCCCGAAACATCCTTGATGAAGTATTCGCGAGAGATCTCTTTCAGCGGCAGAAAGCCGTGGCGCTCGGCGCCAAAGTCGACGAAGGCGGCTTCGAGGGAGGGTTCTACCCGGGTGATTTTGCCCCGGTAGATGTTGGCTTTCTTCTGTTCGCGTGCGCCGGACTCGATATCCAGATCGTAAAGGCGCTGTCCGTCTACCAGGGCGACCCGCAGCTCTTCGGGCTGGGTCGCATTAATAAGCATCCGTTTCATGTGGTCTCACGTAGCATGTCGTGCCGTCAAACGAGGAGTCGTCGACGAACCGCTGTGTGCTGCGTGCTTGTGCTCGGCGCATGGCTATGCTGACGCATCAAGCCGGGAAGGCATCGTAGCCGACCCGGCCAAATAGGGCGTTGAGTACGTGGCGGAGGCAGAACGTGTTTCGGTGGCTGTCACGTCCATCCGGCTCTGCTGACACCGCCTACACCTGGCATTCATCGATTCGTCAACGCCGGCTGTCGGCACAGCGTTGATCTTTGCGCCCCGGCATGACAGCGCCTTGTGACGAATAAGGTAACTGCTTGGCAGGGGCGTAACGTTTTTTTGCCAGTCGTGGCTGGCGATATTCTTTTCGCTCTGCCGCGGTCAAGCGACAGAGTTGCTGCATTTCATTACGTAGGAAGCAGGCAATGCGTACACTGCCGAAGGCTTCGTTGCTCTGACCTGCATGTTGGTCGGGCAGGTGCCTAGGCTGACGTGACGGACAATTCGCTAGACGACAATTTGCCATGCAAGGCGGCTTATTGCGTTTCAGATCAGCAAGTCACGTTGGCCGATGAGCGTCTTGGAATATAACAGTAAAGAGAAGCGCCAGCAATTGACGCAATGGGGTAAGGTCTACGCTAGAATGCCGCTTTTCAATCAAGGTCACTGGCCATCATGTGGCGTGGATGACACTAGGAGTGCACGGTAATGTCCGAAGGGCGTGAAGTACAGTGGGTGGAAATCGCCCAGGAGCAGGCGGGTCAACGAATCGACAATTTTCTCATGACTCGATTGAAGGGCGCTCCACGGGCGCTGATCTACCGTATCGTGCGCAAGGGTGAAGTTCGAGTGAACAAGAAACGCGTGAAAGTGGACTATCGCCTGCAGGGGGGAGACCTCGTTCGCGTGCCGCCGTTGCGCCTGGCGCCCAAGGAGGCGGTCAAGGAGGTCAGCGATAACCTGCGCGACGTGTTGGTGGGGAGTGTCATCATGGAAGGGCCGGACTGGATGGTGTTGAACAAGCCTTCTGGCTTGGCGGTGCATGGTGGGAGTGGCGTCAAGATCGGTCTGATCGAGGCATTGCGTCAGGTGCGTGACGACTTGAGCTTTCTCGAGCTGGTCCATCGTCTGGATCGTGACACCTCTGGATGCCTGCTGTTGGCCAAGTCGCGTGAGGCGCTGGTGACCCTCAACGAGGCGCTCAAGAAACACGGTATGGACAAGCGCTACCTGGCGTTGGTGGCAGGGCGCTGGCCTGCCAGAAAGACCTATGAAAGTGCTCGGCTGGATCGTTTCGATGCTGGAAATGGCGAGCGCCGTGTACGGGTGGATCCCAACGGCAAGGTGTCGCGTACTCACTTTTCCGTTGTGGAAACCTTCGAGAAAGTGACGCTCATCGAGGCCGAGCCGGTGACCGGGCGTACCCATCAGATTCGTGTGCACGCTGCTCACGCGGGGCACGCTTTGCTGGGCGATGACAAATACGCGACGCGTGAAAGCGAACTGCTCTCCAGGCAGCTGGGTTTGGGGCGCTTGTTCCTGCATGCGCGCTCATTGACCTTTCCCGAGCCTGGTAACGGTCGTCCGGTGACGGTCAAGGCGCCGCTGCCTGAAGCGCTGGAAGAGACGCTGGCGCGTGCGCGTCAGCCGAGCAAGTAGGGGGAGCCTGATGCGTTACGAACTGATCATCTTCGACTGGGATGGGACGCTGATGAATTCGGTGCCCAAGATCGTGTCGTGCATGCATGCCGCTGCGGCGGATGTACGCTGGCCGCCCCTGGAAGACAGCGCCATCGAAAACATCATTGGTCTTGGCCTGCCTGAAGCCATTGCAACGCTGTGCCCAGGCATCTCTCCGGAGCAGGCAGAGCGCTTGCGCCAGCGCTACTCGCATCACTTTGTGAGTGGCGACACGACGCCCATGCCTTTTTTCAACGGTGTCGAGGAGCAGTTGGCCAAGCTGCGCCAGCGTCCCCGGCAGCGGCTGGCCGTGGCCACGGGCAAGAGTCGTCGCGGCCTGGATCGTGTCTTTCGAGAAACCGATAGCGGCCAGTGGTTCGATGCCAGTCGTACCGCAGACGAAACCCGCTCCAAACCCCATCCGCAGATGCTGCTGGAGCTGCTCGCCGAGCTGAATACGCCGGTAGAGCGTGCGGTGATGGTGGGTGATACCGAATACGACCTGGAGATGGCACGTGCCATCGGCATGGATCGTGTCGGTGTGACCTATGGGGTGCACTCTGCCGAGCGGCTGGCGGCGTGCCAGCCTGTGTGGATGGCGGATGACATTCCCGCGCTGTTCGAATGGTTGCATGGCTGACGCTGGGTGACAAAGGGGCTGAGTTCTGCATGGCTACTCTGTATAGCCACTTGTACATGGCCACTTTCAAGCTTGGGTCAGGAAGACAGACAGTATGAGAGACGTCGTATGAGGGGAATCGATATGAGGGAGATAGCATGAGCGACGACCAGTCACGCGATAGAGAGCGAAGCGCTCCCTCCCACGAAGCGTCGTCGGGAAGCGCGAAGGATCCATGGACACAGGGCCCGCAAGTCGCTGCGACCGAATCGAAAGCATCGGCCGCAGGTGAGCCGAGCGACGATGCCGAAACGCTGCGCGAACGTCAGCGTCTGGCCCAGCTGGAAATGATGGACCGCTGGATTGGTGGCGTCTTGACCGAGCAGCGCCGGGCGCGGCGGTGGAAGCTGTTTTTCCGTTTCGTCGTATTGACGCTGGTGCTGGTGTCGATCACCACGACGCTTTACCGCGTGTTCGTCGCAGAGCCGGCCTCAAGCGTGCCGGAGCAGCAGCATCTGGCTTTGGTCGAGGTGCAGGGCGTCATTGCCAGTGATGCGCCCGCCAATGCCGAACGCATCATTCGCGGCTTGAATCGTGCCTGGGAGAGCGAGAGCGCGGCGGCAGTCGTGCTGCATATCGACAGCCCCGGCGGGAGCCCGGTGCAATCCCAGCGCATCCATGCGGAAATCATGCGGCTGCGTGACCTGGGAGACAAACCCATCCTGGCGGTCATCGAAGACGTGGGGGCCAGCGGTGCCTACTATATCGCGTCGGCGGCGGATGAGATCATTGCCTCTCCCGCCAGCCTGGTGGGTTCCATAGGCGTCATCTACGCAGGCTTTGGTTTCCAGGAGGCGATCGGTCGGCTGGGCGTGGAGCGGCGTGTCATGACCGCTGGTGAGAACAAGGCGTTTCTTGATCCGTTCCAGCCGCTCGATGAGGAGGTGGTTCAGTTCTGGCAAACGGTGCTGGCGCAGACCCATGAGCAGTTCATAGCAGACGTCCGGGCCGGGAGAGGCGAGCGATTGAGTGGCGATCCTGAGATTTTTTCCGGGCTGGTATGGAGCGGTGAGCAGGCGCTGGCGCTGGGGCTGGTGGATGAGCTGGCCAGTCTCGAGCAAGTGGCGCGAGCGCGTATCGGAGAAGCCGAGTGGGAGAATTACACGCCTCGGCTGGACCCCTTCGAGCGCCTGACGCGTCGTTTCACCCAGGCGGCAGCGGAAGTGCTGGGGGTGGAAAGCGCCCGCTCGCCGCTGCGCTTCCAGGCCCCCTAGTGGTAAGCCTCCAGATCGTGACTATGCTGCACCGAGCGGGTCCAGGCCTGCCTGGCGCAGCATGTCGCAAAGAGCGATCAACGGCAGGCCGATGAGCGCATTGGGGTCGCGTCCTTCCAGGCGCTCGAACAGCGTGATGCCGAGTCCTTCCATGCGAAAGCTGCCCGCACTGTCCAGCGGTTGCTCCAGGGCCACATAGCGTTCGATTTCGGCATCGCGCAGGTGGCGAAACACGACATCGAACGTCTCGATATGCACCAGGTGGCGCTGCTGGCGGGTATCCAGTAGTGCCAGGCCTGTCAGGAAGCTGACGCGCTGGCCTGAAAAGCGTTTCAGGTTGGCGCAGGCGCGCTCGGCGGTATGAGGCTTGCCCAGCACGTCGCCTTCGAACAGCGCAATTTGATCCGACCCGATGATGCAGTGTGCCGGAAACGATTCGGCGACGGCGTGTGCCTTGCTCAGCGATAGTCGATGCACCAGGGCTTCTGGTGTTTCATGGGGCAGCGGTGTCTCATCGATATCCGGCGATTGGCACTGATAGGGTAGCTGTAATCGGTCGAGCAGGGCTTGTCGCGAGCGTGAGCTGGAGGCCAGTACCAGCGTGGCATTGGGGGCGAGGGGCACGATACTCTCCTGTGAAGGGCAAGATTTGGGTGATCGAAAAGAAAAAACGCATCGCGGACAGTGTAGCGAAAAGCCTTGGCGCATGCCTGCAGAGGCTGTCTGCGAACAGAAACTGTCAAGAAATATGCCGCTGGCTTTGACACCGGCGGGGCGAGTGCCTATCATTGCGCGCCTATGTTGACCTCACAACTCCCCAGCCGGGTTGAGCCTTATAAGCTTGCAGCCCGCCGCGAACGACTCGAAGGCCTGGTAGCGTTGAACAAGCTGCCTCGTCTGGCTGAAGAAGCCGGTGACCAAACGGGTGACTGCCACGTCACTCTTGAGTTTGGTGTCGATGCCCAAGGTCGTCGCGAAATTCGTGGTTCCCTGAAAGCGACCTTGGCGCTGCCTTGTCGTCGTTGTCTGGTGCCGCTGAGCCAAGACGTGTCGAGTGAATTCCTTCTGGGAATGATTTCAGACGAAGCGTTGGCTGCCGAGCTGCCTGCCAGTCATGAGCCTGTGCTGGTGGAAAACGAACAGCTGGACTTGCTGACGGTAATCGAGGATGAGTTGATCCTCAGCTTGCCGCAGGTGGTCTATCACGATGAGACCGAATGCCATGTCTCGGCGGAGCAGCTGGTCAGCAAGACCGAAGGCGCAGCGGACGAGTCCGCTCCTGCCAAAAACCCTTTCGCGGTGCTCAATGCTTTGAAAAGCAGTGGCGCTTTGAAAGGCAAAAAGTAAGCATCACTTACCCTACATACCTTGGAGTAAACACCCATGGCAGTTCAACAGAACCGTAAAACTCGTTCCAAGCGCGGTATGCGTCGTAGCCACGATGCGCTGAGCGCCCCGACCCTGTCTCAGGACAAGGAAACCGGCACGACTCACCTGCGTCACCACGTTTCTCCGGACGGTTTCTACCGTGGTCGCAAGGTGGTTGAGGTTTAAGCCTCTCTCGACCTTTCGCGCGGCCAGTCAGCGTGAGTGCAGTGCGCCTGGCGATTGATGTCATGGGGGGTGACCAAGGCCCCCGTGCCATTGTCGAAGGCTCTGCGAGGGCAGTGGTGGAAAATCCTGTTCTCGAACTTGCTCTGTTTGGCCCGCATCAGCGCATTGTCGCTGAGCTTTCGCGCTTGCCGCAGCCCTTGGCTGCGGCAGTGTCACGTTTGGCGGTCATCGACGCGCCTGATAGCGTGGCGCCCGACGCTACCGCCGCCTGGGCGTTGCGCCGCGGCCAGCACACCAGCATGGCCTCCATGCTGCGCCATGTGTCGGCTGGGCACGCCGTTGCGGGGGTCAGCGCAGGCAATACCGGAGCGCTGGTGGCGCTTGCAAGGCGTGAGCTGGGCATGCTGGCGGGGTTTTCCAGGCCAGCGATCAGCACCGCCATTCCTGCACGATCAGGGGGGCGTTGCTATCTGCTTGATCTGGGTGCCAACGTCGATTCCCCCGCAGAACGGTTGCTAGATTTTGCCGTCATGGGGGCGGCCATGGCGCAATGCATGGACGGTATCGAACGTCCGCGCGTGGCGTTATTGAACGTTGGCTCGGAAGCCACCAAGGGCAGTGCCACGGTGCGCGAGGCAGATGCCTTGATTCGTCGTCATGCAGACCCTGGTTTCGACTATTGTGGCTATGCTGAGGGGGGTGATGTCTTTCAGGGCCAGCTGGACGTGGTTGTGTGTGATGGCTTTGTCGGCAATGTGATGCTCAAGGCAAGTGAAGGTTTGACTCGTATGCTGGTCGAGCGTGTTCAGATGGCGTTTGAATCGCGCCTCACTGGGCGGCTGGCAAGTCTACTGGCCAAGCCTGTACTCAAGCGCCTCAAGCAAGAGCTGGATCCGGTGCGCTATAACGGAGCCAGCCTGCTTGGGTTGAAGCATATCGTGGTGAAAAGTCATGGCGGAGCCCAGGCAGACGGCTTTTATTATGCCATTTTGCGGGCACTGCATGAGGTGGAGCAGGCCCTGCCTGCCCAATTGGCAAAGCGTTTTTGCTGATGCCGCCGTGATTGTATGACAATAAACGATATACGACTTTGCGGGTTATTGGAGGCAGCAGGAGATGCCGACACCCGTTGTCAAACGGGGACAATAGCTACGCCTATCGCTCAATTGAGCAAATGCCTACAAGAGCAAAGGTGAACGACATGTCTCAACCCCTTGCCCTCATTTTTCCCGGGCAGGGCTCTCAGCAGCTTGGAATGCTGCGAGAGCTGGCCGAGCGCTACAGCGTAGTGGGAACGACCTTTGAGGAAGCGTCAGATGCGTTGGGCTACGATTTGTGGAAAGTAGTCCAGGAAGGACCTGAAGATGCATTGAACGCGACCGCGTGCACCCAGCCGGCGCTGCTGACCTCCAGCGTGGCCATCTGGCGTGTATGGCAGGAGTTGGAAGGACCGCGCCCCAACATGATGGCAGGCCACAGCCTGGGCGAGTACAGTGCCATGGTGTGTGCCGGTGTCATGGGGTTTGCCGAGGGTGTGCAACTGGTACGCCTGCGCGGTGAAGCCATGCAGCAGGCGGTGCCCGCTGGTCAGGGGGGGATGGCGGCCATCCTCGGGCTGGATGATCAGGCGGTAGAAGACGCCTGTGCGCAAGCAGCCCAGGGCGACGTGGTCGCTGCGGTCAACTACAATTCGCCTGGCCAGGTGGTCATCGCGGGCAGCAAGGCAGCCGTAGAGCGTGCTATCGTTGCCTGCCAGGAGGCGGGTGCCAAGCGTGCTCTGGCCCTGCCGGTCTCTGTGCCTTCGCACTGTGCGCTGATGAAGCCTGCGGCCGAGCAGTTGGCCGAGGCCATGCAGAAGATTGAACTGCGTGCACCTCGCTATACGGTGGTTCAGAATGTAGATGCCCAGGCGCATGCCGATATCGATACGCTGCGCACGCGGCTGATCGAACAGCTTTATCAGCCGGTGCGCTGGTCCGCCTGCGTCGAAGCGATGACCGAGCAAGGGGCGAGCGTGTTTATCGAGTGTGGTCCTGGTAAGGTGCTGACCGGCTTGAACAAGCGGATCGTGCGCAGTGCCAAGGGGTTGGCGGTCAATGACCCGGATAGCCTGGATGCCGCGCTGGAGTTGGCTCGCGAAGCGTTGGCTGATGGTGCGTGACCAGCGGTTGTTTTCTGCTACCTTTGCTAGTTTGGTGAAAGGATAAACGTAATGACGCAAGAAAAACGAGTGGCGCTGGTCACTGGCGCCAGCCGAGGTATCGGGCGAGCCATTGCTCACGAGCTGGGTCGCCAGGGGCGCATCGTGGTGGGAACCGCCACTAGTGAGTCGGGTGCCGAGAAAATCGATGCCGATCTCAAAGCCAATGGTATCGAAGGTGCTGGACTGTGTCTGAACGTGACCGATCAGTCCAGCATCGATGAGGTGTTGAAGAGCATTACCGAGCGTTTCGGTGCGCCGACCATTCTGGTCAACAATGCCGGTATCACTCGTGATAACCTGCTCATGCGCATGAAAGAAGAGGAGTGGGATTCCGTCATGGATACCAACCTCAAGTCGGTCTATCGTGTCAGCAAGGCTTGTTTGCGCGGCATGACCAAGGCACGCTTTGGTCGTATCGTGTCGATCAGCTCGGTGGTGGCGACCATGGGCAACCTGGGGCAAGCCAACTACGCGGCTGCCAAGGCGGGCATGGAAGGGTTCAGTCGTGCACTGGCCCGTGAAGTTGCCTCGCGTGCGATCACGGTCAATGCCGTGGCGCCGGGTTTCATCGCGACCGACATGACCGAAGCGCTGCCGGAGGCGCAGCACGAGATGCTGCTCAAGCAGATTCCGCTCGCTCGCCTGGGTGGGCCGGAAGAGATCGCCGCCGCAGTAGGGTTCTTGACCAGTGATGCTGCAGGTTACATCACGGGTGAAACCCTGCATGTCAACGGCGGTATGAATATGCGTTGATGGCCTTGAGACTGGCGGTTGCGTCAGCTTGAGGGCGTCTATAAACTACCCCGCAGCTTTTGGCTTGCGGTTTCCAAATAGCTGGTTATCTATAACGGCTAATGTGAACGACTGGAGTACGTTGATGAGTACTATTGAAGAGCGCGTTAAAAAAGTTGTGGCAGAGCGCCTGAACGTAAAAGAAGAAGATATCCAGAATAGCTCTTCTTTCACAGAAGACCTGGGTGCTGACTCTCTGGACACCGTTGAACTGGTGATGGCGTTGGAAGAGGAATTCGACACCGAAATTCCTGACGAAGAAGCCGAGAAGATCACCACGGTTCAGGAAGCCATCGACTACGTGAACGCCCACCAGTAAGGGCTCGGTCGACGCTGTGAACCAGGGTGGCAAGCTGTCCACCCATGTTAAAAAAGCCGTCCTGATATGGGGCGGCTTTTTTGCTTTGCGGTCACAATGAATATAACGTGCAATCTCCGTTATACTAGTCACCAATTTTGTGCTGCAAGATGACCCGGACGGGTCGTGTCACCAAGGATGCCTGGAGGAAAGCTGATGGCGCGAAGAAGGGTAGTGGTAACTGGGTTAGGCCTGGTGACCCCAGTGGGCAACAACGTGGCTGAATCGTGGGCGAATATCGTCGCCGGTAAAAGTGGAATCGCAGCCATCGAGCATTTCGATACCAGCGGTTTCAACACGCGGTTTGGTGGTTCGGTCAAGGACTTTGATATCAGCCCTTATCTGAATCCGAAAGATGCCCGCAAGATGGATCTATTCATTCAGTACGGCATGGCAGCCGGAGCCCAGGCCATTAAGGATTCTGGCATCGAGTGCACCGAAGAGAATGCCGAGCGGATTGGTGTGGCGGTAGGTTCGGGCATTGGCGGCCTGCCGATGATCGAGCAGAACCACAGTGCGCTGCTCAAGGGGGGCGCTCGTCGCGTGTCGCCGTTCTTCGTTCCGGGATCCATCATCAACATGATTTCCGGCAACATGGCCATTCAGCATGGCTTCAAGGGCCCCAATATCGCGATTACCACGGCCTGTACGTCGGGTACTCACAATATCGGCTACAGTGCGCGTACCATCGCCTATGGCGATGCCGACGTGATGGTGTGTGGTGGCGCGGAAATGGCCACCACGCCTTTGGGCCTGGGGGGCTTTTCGGCGGCGCGTGCCCTGTCCACTCGTAATGACGATCCGCAAGCGGCCAGCCGCCCCTGGGATCGGGATCGGGACGGTTTCGTGCTGTCCGATGGGGCAGGCATTCTGGTGCTGGAAGAGTATGAGCACGCCAAGGCACGCGGGGCGCATATCTATGCGGAGCTGGCGGGCTTTGGCATGAGTGATGATGCTTATCATATGACTGCCCCGCCGGAAGATGGCCGAGGCGCTGCGCTTTCCATGAGCAACGCCATCAAGGACGCGGGTATCGACCCCTCCGACGTGGATTATATCAATGCCCATGGTACCTCGACCGCCGCAGGCGATCTGGCCGAAAGTCGTGCCGTCGAGAAGGTGCTGGGGAGCGCTGCTCAAGACGTGGCGGTCAGTTCGACCAAGTCCATGATTGGCCACCTGCTGGGCGCGGCCGGTGCGGTCGAGGCGGTGTTCAGTATCCTGGCAATTCGTGACCAGGTGGCACCGCCCACCATCAACCTGGATAACCCCCAGGAGGGCTGTCGCCTCGACTACGTGCCCCACACTGCCCGCGACATGCGCATCGATATCACGCTCTCCAACTCCTTCGGGTTTGGTGGCACCAACGGTTCGCTGCTGTTCAAGCGGGTATAGCGCGTCATGACCATGCCTTGGGTGCCGTTCGATGACCGAGGGCTGGCGTATGGGGATGGCCTGTTCGAAACGGTGCTGCTTCGTGAAGGGCAGCCCGTGCTGTGGTCATACCATCAGGCAAGATTGGCCTTGGGGTGCCAGCGGCTTGGTATCCCGATGCCTGCTGATTCAGCACTTGCCGATACGTGGAAAACCCCCGCAGAGGCACCTCTGGAGGTGCTCAAGGTCATCGTGACCCGGGGCAGCGGGGGGCGTGGTTACGCGCTCCCCGATCAAGTAGCGCCAAGGCTGCTGAGCCGTAGAACGCCCTTTGCTGCCAGCCCCGAGCGCTGGCAGCAGGGGGTGCGCGTGCGCTTATGCCAACTGCGGCTGGGTCACCAGCCGCAGTTGGCGGGCATCAAGCACTTGAACCGCCTCGAAAACGTGCTTGCCCGCCGAGAATGGCGGGCAAGTGCCATTGCTGAAGGGCTGCTGCTCGATCACAGCGATAACGTCATCGAAGCGACCAGCATGAACCTCTTCTGGCAATCGGGTCAGGCGTTGTTCACGCCCTTCGTCGATGGCTGTGGCGTCGCAGGAACGCTGCGGGCTGCGCTACTGGAGCTGGGGCATGTCAGGGAGAGCAAGCTGCCTGTGAGTGCGCTCTCCAGCGTCGAGCGCCTTTGGGTGGGCAACTCTGTGCAAGGCGTGTGGCCCGTACATCGGTTGGATGACCCGCAGGGCAGCATCTTGCGTACCTGGCCGGAGGTGCAAGGCCCCGACCCGTTACAGCGGGTGGCCCATCCGCCATTGGGCTATCCAGCCTGAATAGCCAACAACGACTTTGAAATCACTGAGGTGACATCGTGAAACGGTTTCTTATCGCCGTGGGGCTGATCATTGCGCTAGGCGTTGCCGCAGTGGCCGGTGGCTACGCCTATTGGCAGCATCGTCTGGCGGCGCCTATTGCGCTGGATGAGCCAGCGCTTTACCAGGTGCCTGCCGGTGCAGGCTTCAATCAGGTGCTTCGTCAGTTGGAAGCGGAAGGCATTATCCAGGCGCGCTGGCCCTTCCAACTGCTGGCGCGGCTGGAGCCCGAGCAAGTGCCGCGTCTGCGGGTAGGCGAATATCAGCTGGTGCCGGGCATGAGCGGTATGGAGTTGGTGGCACTGCTGGGCAGCAACAACGTGGTGACGTACCCGTTGACCATCCCGGAAGGGTGGACCTTCCGCCAGATGCGCGCTTTGCTGGACAGTGCCCCGAAGCTGGAAAATCGTACCGCCGAGATGAGCGATGACGAGGTCATGGCCTTATTGGGGCGTGAAGGCACGTTTCCTGAGGGTTGGTTCTTTCCGGATACCTACCGCTACCACCTGGGCATGAGCGATGTGGATATTCTGCGCCAGTCGCTGAGCCGCATGGAGCGAATCCTGGAAGAGGTCTGGGAGCAGCGTGATGACGACCTGACCATCGATACCCCCTACGAGGCGTTGATCATGGCGTCGTTGATCGAACGCGAAACCGGTGCGCCGGAAGAGCGTCGTGAAATCGCCGGAGTATTCAAGCGTCGTATGGAGCAGGGCATGCGGCTGCAGACCGACCCGACCATCATCTATGGCATGGGCGAGCGTTATCAGGGGCGCATTACTCGCGCCGACATCCGCGAGGCAACCCCCTACAATACTTACGTGATCGATGGCCTTCCGCCCACGCCCATCGCCATGCCGGGGCGCGCCTCGCTGGAGGCGGCGGTGAATCCGTTGCCGGGTGAAACGCTCTATTTCGTTTCCCGTGGCGATGGTACGCACCACTTTTCGCGCACCCTGCGCGAGCACAACAATGCGGTGAATCGCTATATTCGCAACCGCTGACACACAGATCATGGCGAGCATTATCATGGCGTATCTATTCCGTAAGGGGCAGCAATGAGCAAGCGTGGTCGCTTCATCACCCTGGAGGGTGGTGAGGGCGTCGGAAAATCTACCAACGTGGCGTTCGTGGAGGCCTGGCTGAAAGAGCAGGGGCTCGACGTAGTGCGAACCCGTGAGCCCGGTGGCACGCCGCGTGCCGAAGCCATTCGCGAGCTGCTGCTGGATCCTGCACCTCAGGAGCCGCTGAGCGTGGACGCTGAGCTACTGCTGGTTTTCGCGGCCCGAGCACAGCATCTGGCCGAAAAAATCGTGCCGGCTCTGGAGCGCGGGGCCTGGGTGGTGTGTGACCGCTTCACCGATGCCACCTTTGCGTATCAGGGTGGCGGGCGTGGCATCGATCCGGCGCGCATTGCTCAGTTGGAGTGCTTCGTTCAGCAAGGGCTTTCTCCGGATTTGACGCTGCTGCTGGACATGCCCGTCGAGGCTGCCCGCCAACGCCTGGAAGGGCGGTTGCGTGATCTCAACACCCAGCGCGACCGTTTCGAGCAGGAGCATGCCGCGTTTTTCAGCGCCGTGCGTGATGCTTACCTGGCGCGGGCCCAGGCGGCACCGCAGCGCTTTGCCGTGGTCGATGCGGCACAGCCTCTCGAAGGCGTGCAGGCGGCCATTGCGCGCGCACTGGAAGCACGGGTGGCGCAATGGTCGTGAATGATGTCTTGCCGTGGCACCAGGCGACGTGGCGGCAGCTGGTGCGCCTGTCCGACAGCGGTCGCATGCCCCATGCGCTGCTGCTCAGCGGCGCCCATGGGGTGGGCAAGCAGCAGCTTGCCGAAGCGCTGATCGCACGCACGCTGTGCGCGCAGCCCGGTGACCAGGCGTGTGGTCATTGCCATGCCTGCCATATGCTGGCGTCAGGCTATCACCCCGACCTGCTGAGGGTGTCGCCGGAGGAGGGCAAGCGTCAAATTCGCATAGACCCCATTCGCGAGGTCAACCGTTTCGTGTCACAAACGGCGCAGCAGGGCGGCTACCGAGTCATCGTCGTGTCACCGGCGGAGGCCATGAACATCGCGGCGGCCAATGCGCTGCTCAAGAGCCTCGAGGAGCCAGGTGAAAAGACGCTGTTCATTCTGCTCTCCGATGTACCCTCTCGCACGCTGCCCACCATCCGTTCGCGCTGCCAGCAGTGGGCGCTACCCAGCGTGGCATTCGACGAGTGCCGTGGCTGGCTGACCCAGCAGTTGGGCGGTGACGAGGCACACTTCTGGTGGCAAGTTTCAGGCGGACTGCCCTTGCTGGCGGTGGAGCTGGCGGCGCCGGAGGAGCGGGCGCTACGCCATCAGATTCATGACTGCTTCGAGCAGCTGGTCAGGGGTGCCGAACCGGTGGCGGAGGCGGCGAGGTTGGATCGTCAGGCGATCGATTCGATCTTGTGGTACGGTATCGCCTGGCTTGAAGACTTGATCCGGCTGGGGCTGTCGGGCGAGCAAAGCGCGTTGCACAATCCCGATCTTGCGCCATTGTATCGACAAGCCGTCAAGAATGGCCGGGTTCAGGACTGGTTTCGACTGCTCGATTACGCCCGCGAGCAACGTCGGCTACTGGCCGTGGGAGCCAACCCCAATCCGCAACTGGTGCTGGAGGCCTGGCTGGTACGTTGGTCGGCCCTGCTGCGCTCATGACAACGTGTTTCTGACGAGGTGGTGATGGCTGCTCAAAAAGCGCTCTCCTTGACCATACCGGATGTGCCTACGCTGCTCGCTGCCTATATGCCTTTTCTGGATCGCGGCGGGATCTTTGTTCCCACGTCTTCGCTCTATCGTCTCGGGCAGCCGGTGGTATTGCTGTTGACGCTGCCGGGAGAGACCGAACGCCTTTCTGTCAGCGGTCAGGTCATCTGGATTTCGCCCGAAGGTGTCAGCGGTCGGCGGATGCCGGGCATCGGGGTGCACTTCAGCCAACAGGATTATCCCGTTCGCGACCGGATCGAGACTTTGCTGGCCGGTCAGTTGGACAAGGCGCCGCCTTCGTTCACGTTGTAACATCGTCGTCACGCCACTCATCCCCTGCGAGATTTTCATGTTCGTTGATTCACACTGTCATCTGGACCGCCTATCCGAGCTTACTCACGGCGGCGACGTTGCTGCCACGCTGGCAGCAGCGCGTGCTGCTCACGTGCATCAGTTTCTGGCCATCTCGACCTCGCTGGAAGAGTTGCCTGGTCTGGCCGCCATCGCCAGAGAACATGAGGACGTGGTGATATCGGCAGGGCTGCATCCACTGCATCAGGCTCCGGTAGAGCCCAGCGTGGAGCAGATCGTGGAGGCCGCCCAGCAGTACGACGTGGTGGCCATCGGGGAAACCGGGCTGGATTACCACTATCAGGAGAGCGTACCTCAGGCCGTTCAGCACGAACGCTTCAAGCGTCACCTGATGGCTGCTGCCGAGCTGGAGCTGCCGGTCATCGTGCATACGCGAGAGGCCAAGGAGGACACCTTGGCCCTGCTGCGTGAATATGCCGATCCTCACGTCGGTGGGGTACTGCACTGCTTCACCGAAGATCTGGACATGGCCCGAGAGGCGGTTCGGCTCGGCTTTTACATTTCGCTGTCGGGAATCATCACGTTTCGTAATGCCGCGCCATTGCGAGAGTTGGCTCGACAACTGCCCCTCGACAGGCTGCTGATTGAAACCGATAGTCCCTATCTGGCCCCCGTGCCTCATCGCGGTAAGCCCAATGAGCCTGCCTGGGTCGTCGAAGTCGCCGAGTGCATTGCTCAGCAGCGCGGTATCACCACCGACGAGGTCGCCATGCAGACCACCGCCAATTTCTACCATCTGTTTCGTGGTGCCGTTCCCGATGCACCGCCTCATGTCAAAGAAGCGCTGGCCCAGTCGGGTCTGTTGGTATAGCGCTCGGCGCAGTTCAGGAGAAGGGCGATGACGCTGGATCGGCTACTGCAGCAACGGGGTGACGCGGCAGATATTCCCCCGCTGGATACCTGGCACCCTGCGCTGTCTGGCGACATGGATATCGTGATTCATCCAGACGGCACCTGGCAGCACGAGGGGCAGCCGTTTGCGCGTCCGGCGGTGGCGAAGCTGCTGGCAAGCCTGCTACGCCTGGACGATGAGGGGTACTGCCTGGTGACACCTGCAGAGCGCTGGCGCGTTCAAGTAGTGGATCGTCCGCTGCTGATCGTGGAAGCGGATTTCTACGATGATGCCTGGTGGTTCAAGACTCAGTTCGACGATGTGGTGCGGCTGGACCACCAGCACCCGCTGACGCTGACCGCCACCCCCGACGGAGAGCTGGCCCCCGAGTGTGCGGTGCGCTTTGGCCTGGCCGCGCGCCTGCATCGCAACGTGTTCTATCGGCTGGTCGAGCAGGCCCAGATACACGAGCTGGCCGGTGGCCGCAGCGAATGCCGCCTCTACAGTGCGGGTGAATGGCATCGGTTGGGCATGTGGGATAACGGCGTGGCGGGTGAGGTATCGTGAAACTGACCGCCGAACAGCAGGCCGTCGTTCGTCATGGTGCCGGGCATGCGCGGGTGGCGGCGGTAGCAGGAGCCGGTAAGACGACCACCATGGCCGCACGCGTGCTGCACCTGTTGGCGCAGGGAGTCTCCCCACGTCGGATGCTGGTGCTGATGTTCAACCGCTCGGCCAAGGATGATTTTCAACGCCGCCTTGCCAAAATGGCACCGCAGGGGCAAGCCCTGCCGGATGTGCGTACCTTCCATTCGCTCGGGCATCGGCTCACGCAAAGTTTGTGTCGTTGGGGGGCGCTGGCGCCGCGGCGTCTGCTCTCTGCCGAGTGGCAGATGGAGCGTCTGCTGCGCCAGGCAAGCCTCAATGTGCTGGACGATGCCGAGCAACGCGATGCCGCCCTGGAAGGGGACCGCCTGGAAGCGCTGGCCCATTTTTGTGCTCTGGTCAAAGCAGAAATGTTGCCTGCTGCCACGCTGTATGAGCAACTGAGCTACGAGCCTGACACTGATTACTTTCCGGCGGCCTTCGGCGAGGCCGAGCGCCTGCTGGAAGCCGAAGGCGTCATGACTTACGCGGACTTGCTCTACCGCCCGCTGCAAGCGCTGGAGGCCGAACCTGTTTTGCGTCAGCGGGTCGAAGGGTTCCTCGACCACGTCATCGTAGATGAATACCAGGATATCAATACCGTTCAACAGCGGCTTCTGGCCGTGCTGGCAGGCCCTGATGCCAGCGTCATGGCAGTGGGAGATGCCAATCAGTGCATCTATGAATGGCGGGGTGCCAGGCCGGACACCATGCTGGAAAACTTTACCGCCACGTTCGGCACCGCCACGGATTATCCGCTCTCCACGACCTTTCGCCATGGGCACGCGCTGGCGCTGACGGCCAACCACGCCATCATGGCGAACCAGCGCCGCCCCGACCAGCTATGCTTGGCGGCTGCCCAGAATCCGAAGACTCAGGTCCGCGTGGGGCTGGGCAGCCGCCTGTTGCTGGATGCCCTGATGGACTGGCAGGCCCAGGGGCGGGCATTGAGTGATGCCAGCCTGCTGGTGCGCAGCTGGGCGCTTTCGGTGCCTTTTCAGCTGGCGCTGCTTCAGGCCGGGGTGCCTTTTCGGCTGCTGCGTGAGGATCGCTTCGTGTTTCGCCTGCCGCTGGTACAGGCACTGGCAGGCTATTTGAAGCTGTCGCGGCGGGCCGAACTGCTGCACGATCCCGAGCATCTGCTGCTGTTGCTGTCCCAGCCCACGCCCTTCGTGGCCCGTGAGCGCCTGCAGCGCCTGGCGTCTCAGCTGGCGGCCACCCAGCGCTGGCCAGAGCGAGATGATGCCGTGCTGTCAACGCTCAAACCCTTGCAGCGGCGTACGCTGAAAAAACGCTGGGAACTGCTGTGCGAGCTGCCGCGTTTGGCTGGCTGGCCGCCAGCTCGGCTGCTGCATCACGTAGTGGATACCATCGATGCCGAGAAAACCCTCAAGCGCGCGGCTGCTCGGCGCGATAAAGGCGAGGAAGACGTGCGTCTGCTGGACGTGTTGATCGAACAGGCGGAGAGCGTCCAGGATCCTGATGCCTTCATCGAGCTGCTGGAGCGCCCAGTGGAAAATCAGGCCCAGGGCGTGTTGATTACCACGGTGCATGGTGCCAAAGGTCTGGAGTGGCCGCTGGTGGCAGTGGCCGGCGTCAATGAAGAGGACTTTCCCCACTACAGCCGTGACAACCCGCTCAGCGATGATCGTCTGGAAGAGGAGCGGCGACTGTTTTACGTGGCCATCACCCGCGCCAAAGAGCAGCTATTGGTGCTGCACGACGGTGGCGCTCATCGCCCCAGCCGGTTCATTGGTGAAAGCGCCTGGCAGGATGCCGTGCGTATTGCTGAATGCCTGCATGATGAGGGCGGTAGCGCCGAGCCGCTGGAGGTATCGTCACCTAGCCTGGTGAGACGCTACCTCGACCGGTTGGGGCGCAGTGATATCGTTCTGGCCGCCGCGCAGCTCAAGGAAGCGCCTGCGGACTATCAAGTGACCATGTCGTTCTACCCGGGCCAGCGTCTGCGACATGCCGTATTTGGGGAAGGGGAGGTGGCGGCCGTGGAGGGCAACCCGTCGGACCCCGTCATCGACGTGAGATTCGTGCAAGCGGGGCGTCGACGGCTGATCGCACGGCGTGCGCCCATCGAAGTCGTGGAACCTGCTGGCAGCGCCATTGGCTGACGCTCTTGAGTGCCTGCCGACCTTGTCAATAGTCCACCTTTAACTGTATACGACGCAAGGTCTCCATCCGGTGTTTGACTTACCCTGATACTGCCGATTAAATGCTTTGAAGTTAACTATTTACCTTGCGGGTAATCGGCATGCCAAGGCATTTCGTCAGGTCGTTCGCCATCTTCCTCGTGATATACAGCAGCTCTACGACGGCTGACGGCTCGCTACCCAGCGCCACCTTGAACGGCTTTGGCACTCTTGGAGTAGTGCATGCCGATATCTCCAATGCCGATTTTGTTGCTGACCCACTCGCTTCTTCGGGGGCAGGTTTCAGTGGACACTGGAGTGCCGAAGTCGATAGTCGCCTTGGCCTGCAGGCAATGGTGTCGGCGACGTCAACGCTCTCCGCCACCGTACAGGTGGTCAGTGAAAAGCGCTTCGATGGCTCTTATGCGCCTGAGTTCGAGTGGGCTTATCTCCAGTTCGATGCCACGCCACAGCTGAGCCTTCGCGCTGGTCGTATGGTGCAGGGCAATTTTCTAAACTCCGAATACCGCAAGGTCAACTACGCCACGCCGTGGGTCAGGCCTCCCTCTGAGGTTTATCGCCTCGTGCCCGTTGCCAACTTTGACGGTGTCGATCTGCGCTACCGCTACTCTACAGGCACGGTCGTGCATGATCTGCGGCTCAGCTACGGTGGCGGCAACGTGGAGTATTCGTCTGGCGATATCGAGGCCTCCGACTCGTGGGGTATATCGCAACGCACCCAATGGGGCGATGTCACGCTCTTCGCCAGCTATGGTGAGCTCAGCGTCAGCGCCGAAGAGTTGACCCGGTTTTTTGACATCTACCGGCTCTTTGGCCCACCGGGTGAATCGCTTGCCAATCGCTACGAGGTGGATGGCAAGGCGTTGCGAGTACTTGGCATTGGTGTTGGCTATGACCCTGGCCCCTGGTTTGCTCAGGCAGAGTGGGCCCGGCTCTCTTCAGCATCGTTGGTGGGGCGTGGAGAAAGTGTTCATGTCACTGCAGGTTATCGTTTTGGTAGCTGGACGCCTTTTGCCGCGTTTGGCAGCGCGCGCGTATTGAGCGACACCTTCGAGCCGGGGCTGGATCCTGCGCTTTATCCCTCTCCTTTCGCAGAGGGGGCCCTATTGCTGAACGGCACGCTCAATGCGTTGCTGGCCTCCGGGCTTCAGCAGGATAGCCAGACCTTGGGGGTACGCTGGGACTTTCGCCCCGGCATGGCCTTGACCGCACAATATGATCATCTGGATTTTCGCTCGGGCTCCCCAGGAGGGCTCATCAACCAGCAGCCCGGCTTTCAGCCAGGTGGCGCTGTCAACGTGTTCAGCCTTGCGCTCGACTTTGTATTTTAGGGGGCGTGAACATGACTAAGCGGTTAACTCGGGTCTGTTACCTTGTCATGCTCTGTGTGCTTCCCTGCACGGTGATGGCTGACCTTCTTGTGGTAGTGGCCGCAGAGGCGACGCTGGATCGCATACAGCGCCAAGAGCTAAAAGATCTCTATTTGGAAAGTCGCTCCCCGCTCCGAGGGCAGGCGCATATGGTTCCTATAGATCAGTCCGAGCGGACACCCGAGCATAGCGAGTTTTATCGTCGTTATATTGAAAAAACGCCCGCGCAGCTGCGGGCTCATTGGGCCAGGTTGATTTTTACCGGACGCGGCCAGCCGCCGCTCACATTGCCCGATAGCCAAGCCGTCGTGGATAGGCTGATTGGTGATCCAAGAGCCTTGGGGTACATAGATGCCCGCTTTCTGGATGAGCGGCTCAAGGTGGTGACGGTTGAGTAGCCTCAAAGGCCCGGAACCCGGCAGGGCGACTCAGCAGAGCGAGGGTGTTTGGCACCAATGGTTGGCCGACCCTCGTGTGCTGTTCGGAACGGTTGTCATGCTCATGCTGGCCATCATCTGGAGCAGTACTCATTATCTGGTCACGCGTGAGCAAGCTGCCATCAAGCGGCAGGTCGAGCTGTCCATTTTGGACGTTGCGGATACTTATGAAGCGCGAGTGTTGCGCTCGCTGAGAGAAATTGATTCCACCTTGAAGCTCGTCGACCTGGTCGCCAGCCAGCAGCAAACAGGCATCCTGGATGCGCTTCAAGAGTATGCCTTGCTCCCGCCCGAGCTGATCTTTTCCGTGGGTATCGTCGATGCGCAAGGGCAGGTGATGGAGAGCTCCGGTGTCTGGGATGGAGCTGCGAGCATCGTATTGCCTCCCTTGTCGTTGGCTCCTGGATTGTTCATCGAGGCCTTTTCGGACGAGGGGCGCGAGCTGTTTCTCTTTGCAAGATTGTTGAGCGACGTTGGATATGGCAATGCTCCCGTATGGGGCATTTTGGCGGTGAGTGCAGACTATTTTGTCAGTGGCTATGACGCTGCCGCGTTGGGTGAGCGGGGTGTTTTGGCGTTAGTCGATGCCTCACATGTCACTCGTGTTGCACGAAGTGGGGATCGCCTGTATTCGGGCGTTGCCATGGAACTGAGTAACGATGAGGACGCTTTGGGCAGCGGCGATGCGCCCTTTATTGCCCATTGGCTTGGTAGCGAACGAATGACGTTGGTGAAGCCGCTGTATAACTTCCCCTTGTCTGTCGTGGTGGGTATCTCCGTTGATGAGAAGCTGGCCAGTGCCAGTCCGATGATACGTCGTTACTGGCTACGCGCCGTGATCGCGAGTGTGGTGGCGCTGTTGATCCTTGGGGTGCTGACCTGGCAGAGCCTGCAACTGCAGCGCGAGCGACAGCGGGCGACAGACGAACGCTTGCGACATGCCCATCATATCGAGCACCTCGCGTTTCACGATACGCTGACCAATTTGCCCAACAGAGTCTATTTGAGTTTTGTGATGCGCAAAGCGCTGGAGCAAAAGCGTGATGAGGGGGGCTTTGCCCTGCTGTTCCTCGATCTGGATCGCTTCAAGAACGTCAACGATTCACTGGGTCATGAGGCGGGGGACAGGCTGCTGGAGCTCGTGGCGAAGCGCTTGGTGGCGGCAGTGCGTGAACAGGATGTCGTCGCTCGCCTGGGCGGCGATGAGTTTGTCATTCTGGTAAGAAGCGTCACCCAGCGTGAGCCGGTGGCTCGCATAGCCGATCAGTTGGTGGCAACGATCCAGGAGCCTTTCATACTTCACCAAGAGACGTGCTCGATTTCGGTCAGTATTGGCGTCGCCTTCTTTCCCGACGATGGGCTCGATGAGCAAACGTTGATGAAGTGTGCCGATATAGCAATGTATCGAGCCAAGCAGGCGGGCAAGAACGCAGCATTTTTTTACGCTGAATCGGTTTAGCGAAGATTCGCAGTCGGTGCTGCCCCCTGAAGGGGCAGCACGAGACAGGCAAGCGTTACATGTTCGGATAGTTCGGGCCGCCACCGCCTTCGGGGGCTACCCAGGTGATGTTCTGGGCCGGGTCCTTGATATCGCAGGTCTTGCAGTGTACGCAGTTCTGGAAGTTGATCTGGAAGCGTGGCTGGCCCTGGTCATCCTCCACCACTTCATAGACACCCGCTGGGCAGTAGCGCTGTGCGGGCTCGGCGTATGTCGGCAGGTTGTCGCGAATCGGCAACGCCGGGTCAGCCAGGCGCAGGTGGCAGGGCTGGTCTTCCTCATGGTTGGTGTTCGAGAGAAATACCGAGGTGGACTTGTCGAAGGACAGCTTGCCGTCCGGCTTCGGATACTGAATCTTCTCGAATTCAGCCGCCGGTTTCAGGGCGCCGTGGTCGGTGGTGGTGTCGTGCACGTTGGGCAGCTTGTTGCCCAGCAGCTGGTTCGCGAAGTTATAAGCCCCGCCGCCGACCGTACCATATTTATGGATCGCCGGACCAAAGCTGGCGCTCTCTTTCAACTCCTGGTAAGCCCAGCTGGCCTCCCACAAGCGTTCGAAGCTGGCCAGCGTCTGGCCACCCTCGTCGCCGCCCTTGATGGCTTCGAAGACGCTTTCTGCCGCCACCATGCCTGATTTCATGGCAGTGTGCAGCCCCTTGATCTTGGCAAAGTTCAGCGTGCCCGCGTCACAACCAATCAGCAGGCCACCAGGGAAGGTCATCTTGGGCAGGCAGTTGAAGCCTCCCTTGGCAATCGCGCGCGCGCCATAAGCCACCCGCTTGCCGCCTTCCAGATATTGGCTGAGCACTGGGTGATGCTTCATGCGCTGGAACTCGTCGAAGGGCGAGAGCCACGGGTTCTGGTAGCCAAGGTCCATGATCAGCCCTACCACGACCTGCTGGTTTTCTGCGTGGTAGAGAAACCAGCCGCCGTGGGTCTTGCTGTCCAGTGGCCAGCCAGAGCCGTGAACCACCAGGCCGGGCTCGTGCTTGTCGGCGGGTACATCCCACAGCTCTTTTAGCCCGATACCGTAGTGTTGGGGGTCTCGGCCAGCATCCAGCGAGAACTGCTTGATCAGACGTTTGCCTAGATGGCCTCTGGCACCCTCGGCAAAGAGCGTATACTTGGCGCGCAGCTCCATACCGGGCATATGGCCATCCTTGGGTGTGCCATCGGCACCGATGCCCATGTCACCAATCAGGATGCCGCGCACCACGTCATCCTCGATGATCACTTCCTGGGCGGCGAAGCCCGGAAATATCTCGACGCCCAAGGATTCTGCCTGCTCACCCAGCCAGCGGCACAGGTTGCCTGCGCTGATCACGTAGCGAGTCAGTTCACCGCCGGTGTTGTGCATGCTCTTGGGTACCAGCGCATTGGGGATTTTCTGCGCCTTTTCGGCATCCTTCAGCAAATAGACATCGTCGCGCGTGGCGGGCGTATTCAGGGGAGCGCCGCGCTCTTCCCAGTCGGGAAACAGCTCCGCCAGGGCACGGGGTTCGAATACCGCGCCAGACAGAATATGCGCTCCCACTTCAGACCCTTTCTCGACCACGCAAACGGTCAGCTCTTGCTCCGCTTCGTTGGCCTGCTGCATCAAACGGCAGGCGGCGGCCAAGCCAGAGGGGCCTGCGCCCACGATGACCACGTCAAAATCCATTACATCGCGTTCAACGGTTTCCACCTGGTTTCTCCTTATTCTCATAAGCGCCACCCGCCGATGCTAGCGATTGAGCACTAGCTTATGAAAAGATGGCCTTAATTTAAAACGGTCGTTTGCTTCTGGTTGTCTCCCATGATAGGCATAATACCTGTGTCAGGTAACCCCTACGATGGCAAAAGCGCACTTTACGGTAAAAGCCGCCAGCGACTACGACCAAGGCCGCAGTGATTAGGTGTTGTTGCATAAAGGTAGGCTGTGGCAAATTGATAGGGTTTTTCATTTACTAGCCTATCAAACGCTTGCATGAATTTTTTTACGCTGCCATCCGAGCAGCGTCTGTTCAGGTCAACGGCTGTCATCCAGGCCAAGCGAGGAACCTATGAAAGTATTGGTCGCGGTAAAACGCGTCATCGACTACAACGTCAAGATCCGCGTCAAGGCGGATCACTCCGATGTGGATCTGACCAACGTCAAGATGGCCATGAACCCCTTCTGCGAAATCGCCGTGGAAGAGGCCGTGCGTTTGAAAGAGAAGGGAGCGGCCAGTGAAGTGGTCGCCGTGACGGTAGGCCCCAAGGCTGCCCAGGAGCAGCTGCGCACCGCGCTGGCGCTGGGCGCCGATCGCGCCATCCACATCGAGACCGACGAGCGCGTCGAATCGCTGGCGGTGGCCAAACTGCTGGCCAAGGTGGTGGATGAAGAGCAGCCTGGTCTGGTGATTCTTGGCAAGCAGGCCATCGACACCGACAACAATCAGACCGGCCAGATGCTGGCGGCGCTGACCAATCTGCCCCAGGGCACGTTTGCCTCGGAAGTCGCCATCGATGGCGACAAGGTGAACGTGACCCGTGAAATCGACGGCGGCCTGCAAACCGTCGCCCTCACGCTGCCCGCCATCGTCACCACCGACCTGCGCCTCAACGAGCCGCGCTATGCCAAGCTGCCGGACATCATGAAGGCCAAGAAAAAGCCGCTGGACGTCAAGACCCCCGCCGACTATGGGGTCGAGGTCGCGTCGAACGTCACGCTGCTCAAGGTCGAGTCACCCGCCGAGCGCAAGGGCGGTATCAAGGTCGCCTCGGTGGACGAGCTGATCGATAAACTGAAAAACGAAGCCAAAGTGCTTTAAAAGGAGCTGATCTCATGAGCATTCTGGTACTTGCCGACCTGCATGAAGGTCAGTTGGCCAGCGCCACCGCCCACGTCGTGGCAGCCGCCCAGGCTATCGGTGGCGATATCGATGTACTGGTCGCCGGTGAAGGCGTCCAGGCCGCCGCCGAAGCCGCCGCGACACTCGACGGCGTGAGCAAGGTGCGCGTGGCAGACAACGCCGTCTACGCCCATCAGCTTGCCGAGCCCATGGGCGCGCTGCTGGTCGCCCTGGCCGACGACTACACCCACGTGCTGACCAGCGCCTCCACCACTGGCAAGAACGTGCTGCCGCGGCTGGCTGCGCTGAAAGACGTCAGCCAACTGTCGGAAGTGATTGGTGTCGAGAGCGCCGACACCTTCCTGCGCCCGATCTACGCCGGTAACGCCATCGCCACGGTGAAAAGCGACGACCCGCTGAAAGTCATCACCGTGCGCACCACCGCCTTCGATGCGGTAGGCAGCGGCGGTAGCGCCAGCGTGGACGCCGTGGACGTGGTCGTCGACAACGCCCAGTCCCGTTTCGTGAAGCAGGAGCTGGCCCAGAGCGACCGCCCGGAACTCGGCGGTGCCAAGGTCGTCATCTCCGGCGGCCGTGGCATGGGCAACGGCGAAAACTTCAAACTGCTGGACGGCATTGCCGACAAGCTGGGCGCCGCCATTGGCGCGTCTCGTGCGGCGGTGGATGCAGGCTTCGTGCCCAACGACATGCAGGTAGGCCAGACCGGCAAGATCGTCGCCCCCGAGCTGTACATTGCCGTGGGCATCAGCGGCGCGATTCAGCACCTGGCGGGGATGAAAGACTCCAAGGTGATCGTGGCGATCAACAAGGACGAAGAGGCCCCGATCTTCCAGGTAGCCGACTACGGCCTGGTGGGGGATCTGTTCGAGATCCTGCCGGAGCTGGAGAGCAAGCTGTAAGCAGGAACGCCGTTTTACCAAAAGCCGACGTCGCAAGAGGTCGGCTTTTTTAATGGCGATGAATTCGATAAACTGAAAATAGTTGACTAAAGTACTGGGATAAAGAAGTCGTCGCGCTGGTAGAAAAATTGCCGGGGCGGCAGTTGAAAAGGGTGAAGCAAGACCGCACCTTAGATAGTGAACGTTATAGAAGCCACTCAAGGAGAAGATAGCATGGCCCATACCCTTCCTGAATTACCGTACGCTTACGATGCACTCGAGCCGCACATCGATGCGATGACGATGGAGATCCACCACTCTCGTCACCACAACACCTACGTGACCAACCTGAACGGTGCCCTGGAAGGCACTGGTCTGGAAGATATGCCGGTAGAAGAGCTGGTTGCCAATCTGGATCGCGTGCCGGAAGAGAAGCGTCAGGCCGTGATCAACAACGGTGGTGGTCACGCCAACCACTCCATGTTCTGGCAGATGATGTCTCCCAATGGTGGCGGTCAGCCCCAGGGTGATGTTGCCAAGGCCATCGACGCCGAGCTGGGTGGCCTCGATGCGTTCAAGGACGCTTTCAAGAAAGCAGCGCTGGGCCGTTTTGGCAGCGGCTGGGCGTGGCTATCTGTCACACCCGAGAAGAAGCTGGTCGTCGAGAACACCCTCAACCAGGATAGCCCTCTGATGCATGGCAACACGCCGCTGCTGGGTCTGGATGTATGGGAGCACGCGTACTACCTCAAGTTCCAGAACAAGCGCCCCGACTATGTTGACGCATTCTTCAGCGTCGTGAACTGGGAAGACGTCGAGCGTCGCTACCAAGCTGCCAAGGCCTGATAATGGTCGAAAATTGCGCCTGAGCGCGTGATTTTGCAGCCAAAGCCGCCCCCTTTCAGGGGGCGGCTTTTTTTGTTTCTGGGTATAGCGCTGGGTATGGCTTGTCAATAACCTGTGGATGAAAAAATACCATATATGCTTGAATTGATTTTCTGGTGGTCTATATATAGTATGCGTGGAGAATTTCAGAGGGGTGGCGCCATTGCCATGCGCTACCCGAAAAGTGTCGCTATGAAAAGGAAAATAGCCATGGAAATCCAAATTTATAGCAAGCCTGCCTGCGTACAGTGCACCGCTACCTATCGTGCGCTGGACAAGCAGGGTTTGGAGTACACCGTGATCGACATTACGGAAGAGTCAGGCGCGCAGCAGCAGGTCGAAGCTCTGGGCTATCGTCAGTTGCCGGTCGTCGTGGTAGGTGAGGATCACTGGTCCGGCTTCCGCCCTGACCGTATCCAGGCGCTGGCGTAGCTCCGCCGCCATGCACACGGCCACGGTGGAAACCAGGCAGGCGGGTACGCTGGTCTATTTTTCCACCAAGTCAGGCAATACCCACCGGTTTATCGAAAGGCTTGGCTTGAGTGCCCAGCGGCTGCCATTGAATCGTGAAGAGCCCACTCCACGCGTCACGCAGCCTTACATATTGGTGACGCCTACCTACGGCGGTGGCCATGCACAAGGCGCCGTACCGGGGCAGGTGATTCGCTTCTTGAACGATGAGCACAATCGGCACCTCATTCGAGGTGTCATTGCCTCGGGTAATACGAATTTTGGTGAAGCTTACGGGTTGGCAGGGCGCATCATCGCGCAAAAGTGCCAGGTACCGTTGCTTTATCGCTTTGAACTGTTTGGCACCGATGACGATGTCGCCAAGGTCCGCAAAGGAGTAGAAGAGTTTTGGAAACGTCAAGCTCAGTCTCTAACAACGTAGCGTCCACCAGCGCCGCTACCAAGAAGTCGGCAGAAGCGAAACGTCCTGCTGCGGGTACCACCGAAGCGCGTACGCTGGATTATCATGCGCTCAACGCGATGCTCAATCTGTACGGTGCCAACGGCGAACTGCAGTTGGACAAGGACCGCGAAGCGGCGCGTCAGTACTTCCTTCAGCACGTCAACCAGAACACGGTTTTCTTCCACTCGCTGGAAGAGAAGCTGGACTACCTGGTGGAAGAGGGCTATTACGAGGCCAACGTACTCGATCAGTACAGCTTCGAATTCATCAAGTCGCTGTTCGAGCAGGCGTATGCCTACAAGTTTCGCTTCCCCAGCTTCCTGGGTGCCTTCAAGTACTACACCAGCTATACGCTGAAGACCTTCGATGGCAAGCGTTACCTGGAGCGCTACGAAGATCGCGTGTGCATGGTTGCGCTGACGCTGGCTCGTGGGGATGAAGCGCTGGCCAAGTCGCTGGTGGATGAAGTGATCAGTGGTCGCTTCCAGCCAGCCACGCCGACTTTCCTGAACTGCGGCAAACAGCAGCGCGGTGAGCTGGTGTCATGCTTCCTGCTGCGTATCGAAGACAACATGGAGTCGATCGGTCGGTCGATCAACTCGGCGCTGCAGCTCTCCAAGCGTGGCGGTGGGGTGGCGTTCCTGCTGACCAACATTCGTGAGTCTGGCGCGCCGATCAAGCGTATCGAAAACCAGTCGTCGGGCATCATCCCCATCATGAAGCTGCTGGAAGATGCGTTCTCTTACGCCAACCAGCTGGGGGCTCGTCAGGGTGCCGGGGCTGTGTACCTGAATGCTCACCACCCTGACATTCTGCGTTTCCTCGACACCAAGCGTGAAAATGCCGACGAAAAGATCCGCATCAAGACGCTTTCGCTGGGCGTGACCATTCCGGACATCACGTTCGAACTGGCCAAACGCAACGACGACATGTACCTGTTCTCCCCCTACGATGTAGAGCGGGTCTACGGGGTGCCGTTTGGCGATATCAGCGTCACCGAGAAGTACCATGAAATGGTGGCGGATGCGCGCATTCGCAAGCAGAAGATCAATGCTCGCGCCTTCTTCCAGACGCTGGCTGAGCTGCAGTTCGAGTCCGGTTACCCGTACATCATGTTCGAAGATACGGTCAATCGCGCCAACCCGATTGCCGGTCGCATCAACATGAGCAACCTCTGCTCCGAGATTCTGCAGGTCAACACGCCGACCGAGTATGACGACGACCTGGGATACCGCGACATCGGTCAGGACATCTCCTGCAACCTGGGCTCGATGAACATTGCCAAGGTCATGGATTCGGGCGATATCGGCACCAGCGTCGAGATCGCCATTCGCGGCCTGACTGCCGTGTCCGAAATGAGCAACCTGAGCAGCGTGCCCTCGATTGCCGAAGGGAATGCCAAGTCGCGTGCGATTGGTCTGGGGCAGATGAACCTGCATGGTTTCCTGGCGCGTGAGCACATCTATTACGGCTCGGAAGAGGGGTTGGATTTCACCAACCTGTACTTCTACTGCGTCGCGTTCCATGCCATTCGTGCCTCGAACCAGCTGGCCATCGAGCATGGCGCCACCTTCGCCGGTTTCGAAGACTCCACCTATGCGTCGGGCACGTTCTTCGACAAGTACACCGACCAGGCCTGGCTGCCGCGTACCGAAAAAGTGCGCCAGCTGTTCGAACGCAGTGGTATCGCGCTGCCGACCCAGGACGATTGGCAGGCCCTGAAGGCCTCGGTCATGGCGCACGGCCTGTACAACCGCAACCTGCAGGCAGTGCCGCCCACGGGCTCGATTTCCTATATCAACAACTCCACCTCCAGCATTCATCCGGTGGCGGCGAGAATCGAGATTCGTAAAGAAGGCAAGCTGGGGCGGGTCTATTATCCGGCGCCGTTCTTGAATGAAGACAACTTCGATTACTTCCAGGATGCCTATGAAATTGGCCCTGAGAAAATCATCGATACTTATGCAGAAGCGTCGAAGCATGTGGATCAGGGGCTGTCACTGACACTGTTCTTCCCTGATACCGCTACCACTCGGGATATCAACAAGGCGCAGATCTATGCATGGCGGAAGGGCATCAAGACCCTTTACTACATTCGCTTGCGCCAAAGCGCGCTGGAAGGCACCGAGGTAGAAGGCTGTGTCTCCTGCACGCTGTAACGATATCCCCACTGGCATGTGATGACGTTTAGAAGAGAGCGCTGATGACAACGATGCAACGCCTGTCGCGGGTTAATGCGATCAACTGGAACCGTCTGCAGGACGATAAAGATCTGGAGGTGTGGAACCGCCTGACCAGCAACTTTTGGCTGCCGGAAAAAGTGCCGCTGTCCAACGACATTCAGTCGTGGAACACACTGACTCAGCAGGAAAAGCAGCTGACCATCCGGGTCTTCACCGGCCTGACTCTGCTCGATACCATCCAGAGCAGCGTGGGTGCGCCGGTGCTGATGGAAGATGCGCGTACGCCCCATGAAGAAGCGGTGTATACCAACATTGCCTTCATGGAATCGGTGCATGCGCGCTCCTACAGCTCGATTTTCTCGACGCTGTGCGCCACCCGGGACGTGGACGATGCGTTCCGTTGGAGTGAGGAGAATCCGTCGCTCCAGCTGAAGTCCGAGCTGATTCTCAAGCGCTATCGCTCCGATGACCCATTGATGCGCAAAGTGGCCAGCGTTTTCCTGGAGTCGTTCTTGTTCTACTCCGGCTTCTATCTGCCCATGTACTGGTCCAGCCATGCCAAGCTGACCAATACCGCTGACCTGATTCGTCTGATCATTCGTGACGAAGCGGTGCACGGTTACTACGTGGGCTACAAGTTCCAGCAGGCGCTGGCGGAAGCCACCCCGGAACGTCAGCAGGAAGTGAAGGATTATGCCTACGAGCTGCTGCTGGAGCTGTACGACAACGAAGTGCGCTACACCGAGTCGCTCTATGATGCGGTGGGCTTGACCGAAGACGTGAAGAAGTTCCTGCACTACAACGCCAACAAGGCGTTGATGAACCTCGGTTTCGAGCCGCTGTTCCCCAGCAGCGTCACGGACGTCGACCCGACGATCATGGCGGCGCTGTCCCCCAGCGCAGACGAGAACCACGACTTCTTCTCGGGGTCCGGCTCGTCCTACGTCATCGGCAAGGCGGTCGCTACCGAAGACGACGACTGGTCGTTCTGATCGGTCCATTAGTGTGCCACTCAGCGGGAGCCTCAGGGCTCCCGTTTTTTTATGGACGATGAAAAGATTTCGTTATTGAATGTTAATGATAAATATTGTCATTTCTTCTATTGATGGTAGGCTATGCACGCTAACGATTTAAACGCAAATCGTTCTTATATTTGGTGAGCCTTGGCGAGCTGATGCAGATGGCGCGCTGAGCAGTGATGGAGAGACGACGTGCTGAAAAGGCCTTTCTTTGCCTTGAGCGGATATTGGCTTGCTGGAATGCTGGCCAGTACATCGCTGATGGCGAGCGATGAAACGATGGATCAGGCGGCCCAGAGTGTCGAGGCCCAGCAAGTGCAATCTGAGCTGCAGCAGCAAATCGACAGGGCCGACGAAGCAACCCGAGAACAGTTGGAAGAACTGCGCCAACTGGAGCAGGAGACGCGGCAGATGAGCGCTTCCAATGCTGCCCTGAGCAGTCGCCTGGCCAGTGAGGCGGAGCGCCAGCAGCGGTTGGCCCAGGCGCTGGATACGCTGAGCGATACGCGTGCTGCGCTGCCGGCCATCGAGCAGGATATGGCCGAACAGCTCACCCGATGGATCGAGTCGGATCTGCCTTTCCTTCGTGGTGAGCGCTTGGCACGGGCAGAAGGGGTAGAGGTATCCTCCCAGGAGAGCGCCGAACGGATTGCCGAGCTGCTCGAAGCCTGGCGTGCAGAGCTGGCATACGGCCGCCAGGTGGATAGCTGGCGGGGGCGTTTGCAACGCGACGGCGGGGCTCCTCGGGAAGTCGATTATCTGCGTATTGGGCGTATTGGCCTCTATTACCTGACGCCGGATGGCCGTGAGGGCGGCGTATGGGACCAGCAGCGCGGCGAATGGCTGGCGCTGGAAGAGCGTGCACGCCGAGAAGTGCGTAATGGCCTGCGTATTGCCGATGATCAGCGTACGCCTGAACTGCTGCAATTGCCGCTATCGATCACCGCCACAGGAGCGCCGTAATGAAACTATCCAGCTATCGGCGCGGCGTGCACAAGATGGCCTGCCTGCTGCTGGCCATGAGCGTTTGGGCGAGCGCCCCGACCATTGCCCAAAGCAGTGATGTCACGACGCTACGTGATGCCCGCGAAGCAGCAGAAGCGCGAGACCAGGCGCGGCTGCAGTCGTTTCTGGAAGATCAGGACGCCCTGGCCGCGGCCCTGGAGGAAGCGCGCACTGCGCACGCAGCAGCCGAGCAGGAGCAAGCTGCCCTGCAGGCGCAACAGCAAGAGCAGGCCGAACAGGCCGAGGTTCTGGCTCAGCGTCAGGATGAGCAGGGGGAGGCCCTTGCGGCACTGTTGGCCGATCTGACACGGCACAGCGAGGAGTTGCGCAACGAATTGGGAGGGGAGAGCTGGCTGACGTTGACGCCTGACGCTTTGCCTCCGCGCCTCAACGACGTCGAGGTGCTGGAGCGTGAGCACCTGGAGAGCGTGGTAGACCGGCTGGCAGCCTTGACCATGAACACCGGGCAGGCCGAGCGTCTCGAGCTGCCCGTGGCAGACGATGCGGGCGAGATTGCGCCTCGTCAGGTGGTTCGTTTGGGGGATTTTGCCGCTTTCACGGAGTCGGCACTGCTCCGCAAGGGGCAGGATGACCAGAGCCTGGCCGAGCTGCCGCGTACGCCGTCGGAAATCCGCCGTCTGCTCGCCGCCTACCATCAAGGCGACAGTCGTGAATTTGCCATCGACCCTACCCAAGGCAGCGTACTGCAGGCGTTGGCGCAGCAGCCCAGTCTCTGGGAGCGTTTCCAGCAGGGGGGGTATGTCGGCTATGTGGTCGTGGTGCTGGGGGGTGTCGGCCTGCTGGTGGCGCTGGCGCAATACCTCTATCTGCTGCTGGTGAGCGCACGGGTGCGTCGTCAACGCCGTCAGTTGGAGCAGCCGCGAGCCGACAATCCGCTGGGCCGAGTGCTGCAGCGATTCAAGGACATGGACAAGCATCAAACGCCCGAAGCCCTCGAGGCCCGCCTGGATGAAGCGGTGCTGGCAGAGCTGCCGCGCATCGAGCGAGGCCAGCCCATCGTCAAACTGTTGGCAGCCATTGCGCCGCTGCTGGGCCTGTTGGGTACAGTGACGGGCATGATCGTCACCTTTCAGGCCATTACCGTGTTCGGTACCGGCGATCCGCAGCTCATGGCCGGTGGGATCAGTCAGGCGCTGGTGACGACGGTGCTGGGGCTGGTGACGGCGGTGCCGCTGCTGTTCGCACAAACGGCACTGTCCAGCCGAAGCCGGTTCATTACGCAAGTGATCGAAGGGGAGGCCAGCGCCACCCTGGCCGATCACCTGGAAGCGCAGTCTGCCCGTCCCGGGCAAGCGGTGAACTGATATGCCGACGTTGCCCCTTTGGCTGGAGCCGGTAGAGCGGCTGTTGGACGCCGGTGGCGCGGTGCTGGTGGTGCTGGCGCTTGTGGCTGTGCTGGTGTTCGCCATGGCCATCGAACGCTGGTGGTACTACCGCATCAGCTGGCGACGTGCGCGTCGTCAGCTGGTGCACCGCTGGGCAGCGCGTAGCGACCATCGCAGCTGGAGCGCACGAACGTTGCGCGATGTGTGGAGTGCGGCCCTGGTGGCCAAGCTGCGTCGGCCGCTGCCGTGGATCAAATTGCTGGTGGCGTTGTGCCCGCTGTTGGGTCTGCTGGGCACGGTCACTGGCATGATCACCGTGTTCGACAGCCTTTCCATGAGTGACACCCATCAGGCCAGGGCCATGGCCGATGGCGTGGCCCGAGCCACGCTACCTACATTGACAGGCATGGCCATTGCCGTGGTGGGTATGCTGTTTATCAGCCGTTTGGAGCACGTGATTCGGCGAGAAGACCAGCGTCTGCATGATCGCCTGGCACGTGCCCTGGAGGAAAATGATGCGTAGACGCCGTTCCATAGAGGCCGTCGAAGAGAGCAATGAAGTCAACTTGACCCCGATGCTGGATGTGGTCTTCATCATGCTGATCTTCTTTATCGTGACGACCAGCTTTATCAAGGAGAGTGGCGTAGAGATCGAGCGCCCGGAAGCGGCCGCCGCCACACAGCGTCCGGACGCCCAGGTGCTGATCGCGATTACGCCGGAAGGAGCCGTCTGGGTGGATGGTCGTCCGGTCGATGCCCATCGCATCGGTCAGGAAGTGGCCGGCATGCTCAGTGGCGATGGCTCGGTGGTCATCCAGGCCGATAGAGCGTCCACCACTGGACTGCTGATCGAAGTGATGGATCGCCTGCAGCAGGCAGGCGTCGAGCAAGTGGCGGTGGCGGCTAGTCGGAGTGCGCCATGATACGCCACGGGTTCTCGCTGCTGGCTGGTGCTGCGCTGGCGATGGGGCTGTTCTGGATGCTGGCGCTGCTGGTGGCACCGCCGGAGCGCAGCGTCGACGAGCCGGTCATGTCCATGGCCATGACCATGGTGGAAGCGCCTGAGCAGGCTGCCGAGCCGGAAACGCCGCCGCCAGAGCCTGCCCAGGCGGCTCCTGCGGCTCCCCCTCCTGCACCAGCGCCTGCTCCTGCGCCGGTCGCGACGAGTCAGATTGCGCTGCCCGATCTGGCTTTGCCGGATGCACCGGTAGAGCCGCTGGAGTTGGAGAGTGAGCTGCCGGAGCTTACCGAGGCAAGGCCAGAGCCGACACCGCAACCACGACCGGAGCCGCAGCCTGCGCCAGAGCCCACGCCGGAGCCTGCCGCAGAGCCCGCGTCGCGCTCCGAGCCATCCGCGGCACCCGCGACGGCCGAGCGTGAAGCGGCGCCTGCGGCAGAACCAGCACCTTCCAATGAGCCGGTGAGTGTCGGGCAGGTGGCGCCCACGAGTCGCGTCAATCCCACGTACCCCACCCGTGCCCAGCGGCGTGGGATGGAGGGCTTTGTCGAGGTGGAGTTCGTCATTCGGCGTGATGGCAGCGTCGATGGCGGGACGATTCGCGTCGTCAACGCCCAGCCGCGCCGGGTGTTCGAGCAGGCGGCGGAGGAGGCCATTGCGCGCTGGCAATTCGAGCCGAGTCAGCAGCTGCGTCGTGCCACTCAGCGCATCGAATTTCAGTTGCGGTAAGCCCGTCGAGGGAGCGTTATGCAGCGTTTATTGGCAATTGCAGTGCTCGGTGTGTGGAGCACGATGGCGGTGGCGGATGTGCCACTGAGTGAAGATATCATTCTCGACCTGAATGGGTTGCAGAGCCAGTTGGCGGAACTTTCCGGTTCTGGTGCAGAGAATGAGTCGTTGGACACCATTCTGAGCCGTGCGCGCTCCCAGGCCGCCAGGCTGGCCTCGGGCAATCGAGCCGATCAGTGGGCCAGCGCGCTATATCATCAGTTGGCGGCCAGTGCGCTGGTGCGTCAAGAGGCGCCCGAGGCGGCAGCGGATGAGCTGGCCAGTGCCCGCCAGCGTACCAGCGTGCCGAACAGCCAACGGCTGCGCTGGTTGCGTGACGAAGCGTCCCTGCGCCGTGCGGCAGGACAGCGCTCTCGGGCCATCGAGCTCTACGCGCAGTGGCTCGGCGAGTCGGCGGGCCATGAGCGCTACCTTGAGTCGGTTTGGGCGTTGGTGCGCCTATTGGCAGAAGAGGAGCGCTGGGAAGAGGCCCTCGAATGGCTCACCCCCCAGCTGGAGCCGGGCAGAGAACTGAGTGATGCCCAGCAGGCGCTGGTCAACGTCGTGTTGCGCCATGCAGGCGAAGGCGAGCAGGCGCTGGCCTGGCTGCTGGAAAACCTGAGCGAGCGCAGCAGCGCCGAGGAGTGGCGTCAGGCGGCTGGATTGGCGCAGCAGGCGGGGCTGCTGGGCGCTGCCGCCGGCGTCTGGGAAGCGGCTTGGCAGATGGGCAAGTTCACTGCGCTCGAGGATCGTTTGACCCTGATTCGGCTGCACCTGGCAGGGGGCACGCCAGCGCGTGCCGGTGAGCATCTGGAGGCAGCGCTGGAAGCAGGGGAGCTGCCTGATGATGAAGAGACGCTGCGCCTGCGAGCCACGGCCTGGCAGCAGGCCCGGCATGTCGAGCATGCCCTGAACGCTTGGCAGGCGCTGGCTGAAACCACTCGGGCGGCTGACGATTGGCGCCAGTATGGTCAGTTGGCCTACGCGTGGGGCAATGAGTCGCTGGCGAAAGAGGCGCTCTTGCGAGCGGCGGAGCTGGGCGACGAACAGGCCGAGCAGTGGCTTGGCTATTTCGATTGAGGGGGCTCAGGGGGTGAGCCGTGCCGCCCGAGTGGGCGGCAGCCAAGGGGCGGTCAGTCTGCCAGGGTCAGGGAAAAGTCGCTCCAGGTGGGCGCGTGGTCCGAAGGTCGCTCCATGGCACGCAGGGGATAGTCGATACCTGCATCGGTGACTCGCTGTGCCAAGGGAGGCGAGACAAGGATGTAGTCGATGCGCAGCCCGCGCTTGGGTTCCTGGTCAAAGCCCTTCGAGCGGTAGTCGAACCAGCTGAACCATTCGCTGTTGTCGGGGTGGCAGAGCCGATAGCTGTCGCTGAGCCCCCATGCCTTGATGCCTGCCAGCCACTCCCGCTCGATGGGTTGAAAGCTGGCCTTGCCATCACGTAGCCAGCGCTTTCGGTTGGCTTCCCCAATGCCGATGTCCTGGTCTTCGGGTGAAATGTTGAAGTCACCCATGACGGCCAGATGCTCTTCCGAGGAGTGCTGCGTGGCCAGCAGATTGGCCAACTGCTGGTAAAAGCGCTCCTTGTGCGGAAATTTGGTGGGGTGGTCGACGTTTTCGCCCTGAGGGAAGTAGCCGTTCCACACGGTGACCGGCTGGCCGTCGGTGGTCAGCAGGCGCACGCCGATCATGCGTCGCTGGGCATCTTCCTCATCATCAGGAAAGCCGTAGAAGACCTGCTGAGGTTTCTGTCGGCAGAGCAAGGCCACACCGTAGTGGCCCTTTTGGCCATAATGAAAGGTGTGGTACCCCATGGCTTCCACGTCGGCCAAGGGAAACTCGCTATCTTGCACCTTGATTTCCTGCAGGCCGATCACATCAGGGCGATGGGTGTCGATGAGCGCTTGCAGCTGATGCAGCCTTGCCCGGATACCGTTGATATTGAAAGACACCAGACGCATCAGGAGGGCTCTCCCGAAGAGGAGTCGCTCCCCTTGTCGGGGTGGATGGCAATGTTCTGGCCACTTTGCTGGCGTGCCAGCTTGCGCACTGCCTGCAGTTTGCGCTGTTGCTGTTTCTTGGCCACGAAACGGCGTGATGAGGTCACCTGATCCGGGTTTTCATGGCGCCACTTTTTGTAATCCTTGCGGCGACCGGTGCGGATCGTCACCTTGTCTGCCAGTGAACGAGTCTTTTTCTTACGCGTCATCGTCGCGCTCCTTGGGTTAATTTATGCCTCATTCTAACAGGCAAGGGCGCTCCTTCGACAGCAGAGCGCGCTCTTATCGCCAAGCCCTGCTACAATGCGCGATTCGTGATGCCTAACCTCCACAGCAATGGACAGATACACAGCCTATGAGCGAGTCGGAACAGATCACAGCATCGGACCAGAACCGCAAGCCTAAACGCCGTCGTCGCAAGCCGCGTCGTCGTCAGTCGAACTGGGATCTTCGTCAGTTTCAGGTGCCCGCCGTTGCCGGCAAGTGGCGCTTCCATGACTTTGATCTGCCGCTGCCCTTGATGCGCGCTATTCATGCCCAAGGCTATGAATATTGCACTCCCATTCAGGCAGAGGCGCTGCGCCACACGCTGCTGGGTGGCGACATTGTGGGCAAGGCCCAGACGGGCACTGGCAAGACCGCTGCCTTCCTGATTTCAGTGCTGGCCTACTTCCTGGAAGAGCCCGCGCCGGACGGTCAGAAGCCGGGGGCTCCCCGTGCGCTGATCATCGCCCCCACCCGCGAACTGGCGCTGCAGATCGAGAAAGACGCCAAGGCGCTCGCCCGCTTCACGTCGTTGAACGTGGCCAGCGTGGTCGGTGGCATGGATTACCAGAAACAGCGTGAGAGCCTCGGCAAGAAACTCGATATTTTGGTGGCCACGCCTGGCCGTCTGCTCGACTTCCATCAGAAGCGCGATATCGACCTGTCCGAAACCGAAGTGCTGGTGCTCGATGAAGCGGATCGCATGCTTTCTATGGGGTT
Source organism: Halomonas sp. NyZ770 (assembly GCF_020616575.1). Lineage (NCBI taxonomy): Bacteria > Pseudomonadati > Pseudomonadota > Gammaproteobacteria > Oceanospirillales > Halomonadaceae > Halomonas > Halomonas sp. NyZ770. Next base: position 1,634,514 of record NZ_CP085143.1, read on the forward strand.
CATCCCGGATGTGAAGCGCATCATCCGCTACACCCCCAAGAAAGAGGAGCGTCAGACGTTCCTGTTTTCGGCCACCTTCACCGACGACATTCTCAACCTGGCCAGCCAGTGGACGCAGGAACCGGCCCATGTCGAGATCGAAGTCACGGTAGAGAATCAGGCCGATATCGACCAGCGCGTATACCTGGTGTCGGATGACGACAAGCAGCGCCTGTTGGTCAAGCTGCTGGAGCAGGAGAGCTTCGAGCGGGTCATGGTGTTCGGCAACCGTCGGGATCTGGTGCGCAAACTCGATGACCTGCTGAAAAAGGCAGGCGTGAGTGCCGCCATGCTGTCGGGTGATGTGCCCCAGAATCAGCGGATCAAGACGCTGGAAAGCTTCCGCGAAGGCGAGATCCAGGTGCTGGTAGCCACCGATGTGGCCGGTCGTGGCATCCATATCGAAGACGTCAGCCACGTGATCAACTACACCCTGCCGGAAGACCCGGAAGACTACGTGCACCGTATTGGCCGCACCGGTCGTGCCGGTGCCAAAGGGGTATCGATCAGCTTCGTGGGTGAAGAAGACGCCTTCTCGCTGCCGGAAATCGAGCGCTACATCAACGGCAAGCTGCCCTGCGAGCATCCGCCGGAAGGCATGCTGTAACGCACATGCTGGATAACGCGCTCAAGGCCGATATTCAGCAAGCGTACCGTAACGTGGTGGAGCAGTTAGCGCTGACCCCACGCTACGGCCAGCGGCTGATGATTGCCGAGATTGCCCGCACCCTGGGCGATATTCAGTGCGACAGCGATGGCAAGCGCACCAGCGACAGCCACGTCTGTGTGCTGGAAGCCGGTACCGGCACGGGCAAGACGCTGGCGTATCTGATTGCAGGCTTGCCCATTGCCAAGGCGAAGGGCAAGCGGCTGATCGTGTCCACGGCCACGGTGGCTCTGCAGGAGCAGGTGTTGCATCAGGACCTGCCCTCCCTGGCCGAGCACAGTGGCATCGCCTTTCGCTACGCGCTGGCCAAAGGACGCGGGCGCTATGTGTGCGTGGCGCGGCTGGACCAGGCCCTGGAGGGCAGTGAGCCGAACCCGACCATGTCGCTGTTCGAGCACTCCTTGCAAAGCGATAGCAGCGACTATCAGGTGCTTGCCAGCGACCTTGCCGATGCCTATGGCAAAGGCGAGTGGCAGGGTGACCGTGATACCTGGCCTGACACCATCGATGATGCCCACTGGCGTCAGCTCACCGTCGATCACCGCCAGTGTACCGGGCGCCGCTGCGGCCATTTCGGTGCTTGCGCGTTCTTCCGCTCACGCCGTGAGCTGGAAGATGCCGATGTCATCGTGGCCAACCACGATCTGGTACTGGCGGACCTTGCCCTGGGGGGCGGCGCCATTCTGCCGGACCCTGCCGACTGTATCTTCATCTTCGACGAAGGCCATCACCTGCCGGACAAGGCGCTGTCGCACTTTGCCCACCGCTTCGCGGTGCATGGCTGTCTGCGCTGGCTCAAGACGCTGCGCAGCAGCTTGACCGATCTCCACCAGGGGCTGGCGGTTCAGCCCACCGTGGCCCGGCTGTTGGCCAGCCTGCCTGAAGTGCTGCATGGCCTGGAGCCTGCCCTGGGGGACGTGTTCAGCCTGGGGCACCAGCTGGCCGGGCGCGAGCAGGGGCTGGCGGATGAAGAGGCCAGCCACCAGCAGCGTTTCGAGAAGGGCGAGGTGCCGGAAGCGCTGCGCGAGCAGGCGCGGCAGCTGCTGGTGATGTTTGCCACGCTATCACGCAGCCTGGAAAGCATTGCCGATATCCTGCGTGAGAGCCTGGACCCGGACAAGCAGACGGGGCTGGACCGCGATCAGGCCGAAGCCTGGCTACCGCTGGTGGCGCTGCTGCATGGTCGCGCCCTGGAAGCCCACGCGCTCTGGCAGGCGTTCAGCGAGCAGGACCCGCCCAATGCGCCGCCCTGTGCGCGCTGGATCACGTTGAGTCGTGTGGCCGGGGAGCCCGAAATCGAGTTCTCCGCCAGCCCTGTCTCGGCGGCGCACACGCTGGCCAAGCATTTGTGGGGGCGCTGCCATGGGGCGGTGGTCACCTCCGCCACCTTGACGGCACTGGGGCGCTTCGAACGTATTCAGGAGCGCGCTGGCCTGGCCAGTCGCTATCGGTACCAGGCGCTGCCCAGCCCCTTCGATTATGCCAACGCGGTGCTGCGCGTGCCCGCGGAAGCCACGGACCCCAGCGACCGAGAGGCCCATGAGCGTGCCATCGTGCGCTGTGTCTCCCAGTTGGGGGAGGATGAAGCGGTTCTGGTGCTGTTTTCGTCCCGGGCCCAGCTCAGGGCGGTGGAAAAAGTGCTGCCAGCGGCCTTGAAAGAGCGCCTGTTGGCGCAGGATGCGCTGCCCAAGCGGGAGTTGATCGAACGGCATCGTGCTGCGGTCGATAGCGGCAAGGGGAGCATCATCTTCGGCTTGGCCAGCTTTGCAGAAGGCATCGACCTGCCTGGGGATTACCTGACTCATGTAGTCATCACTCGGTTACCCTTTGCGGTGCCCGATGACCCGGTGGGTGCCACGTTGGCCGAGTGGATCGAAAGCCAGGGCGGCAACTCTTTCATGCGTATCAGCGTGCCCGATGCTTCCATCAAGCTGGTGCAGGCCTGTGGTCGGTTGATCCGCAAGGAGAACGACCGGGGCGTGATCACGTTGCTGGACCGCCGCGTGATCACGCGGCGCTACGGTCAGGCGCTGCTGGATGCCTTGCCGCCCTTCAGGCGTGACATTCAGGCCTGAAGGGCGGCAGCGGGTGATGCTAATGAAAAACGCCCCGCCAGAGGGATCTGGCGGGGCGTCGACAGGTTGGCTTCAGGCAATACGTTTGGCCAGCACCGGAGCAAGCTTTTCGTTCATGCGTGTGAAGGTTTCGACGGTCGTGTCCCAGTCGATACAGGCATCGGTGATCGAGACACCGTACTGCAGTTGACTCAGGTCGGCAGGCACTTTCTGGGCGCCCCAGCCAATATTGGACTCGACCATCAGGCCGATGATGGAGCGGTTGCCTTCCAGAATCTGGTTGGTCACGTTTTCCAGTACCAGCGGCTGCAGGGCCGGGTCCTTGTTGGAGTTGGCGTGGGAGCAGTCGATCATGATGTTGGCCGACAGCTTGGCCTTGCTCAGCTCTTTTTCGGCCAGCGCGACGCTGACGCTGTCGTAGTTGGGCTTGCCGTTGCCGCCGCGCAGTACCACGTGGCCATAAGCGTTGCCCCGGGTACGGATGATGGCGACCTGGCCGGTCTGGTTGATGCCCAGGAAGTTATGTGGGTTGGCGACCGACTGCAGGGCATTGATGGCGACATCCAGGCTGCCGTCGGTGCCGTTCTTGAAGCCGACCGGGCAGGAGAGGCCTGAGGCCATCTCGCGATGGGTTTGTGACTCGGTGGTGCGGGCGCCAATGGCTGACCAGCTGATGCAGTCCTGCAGGTACTGTGGCGAGATCGGGTCCAGCGCTTCCGTGGCCAGGGGCAAGCCCATCTCGGCCAGGTCGACCAGCAGTTTGCGGGCGATGTGCAGGCCTTCGTCGATTTCGAACGAGTCGTTCAGGTGGGGGTCGTTGATCAGCCCTTTCCAGCCCACGGTGGTGCGCGGTTTTTCGAAATATACGCGCATGACGATGTACAGGCTATCGCTCACCTTGTCGGCCAGCGCGCGCAGGCGGCGGGCGTAATCCAGCGCGGCATCCACGTCGTGGATGGAGCAGGGGCCCACGACCACCAGCAGGCGCGGGTCGTTGCCATCCAGGATGTTCTGAATGACGCGACGGCCTTCCACGACGGAGCGCTCGGCGGCTTCGGTGAGGGGAATAGCCGACTTCAGAGCGTCGGGGGTGGTGAGAACATCCTGAGCGAGGACGTTGAGATTGCTAACCTGTTGATCAGACATCTTGCTACCTGTACATGCGCGATGGGCGAAAAGTGGTCACTACTATGGCGCGTCACGGTGGTAAAAATCAATTGTTACGGAACTTTGCATTAAGGAAAAATGTCAGCCACAGGGTTTCAAGAAAGGGGGTAAGCGCTTGATGCGCTGCTAAGAACGCGTAACACTAGATGACATTGGCGTTATGCCACCAAACGCCCTCCAGAACAGGTGAGCCACCAGGCCTCATGGGCCTCGAGCTCTCCATGACGATTAACCAATGCCCAAGGGACACTATGCTGCTTGCTGTGAAGGCCCGATCAACAGGGCGACAAGAATATGAAGCGGCCGGTGTGATACCGGCGCGGAAGGAGCGTGTGAATGGGCACTCGTGAAACGGACCAGCAGTTGGTTGAGCGTGCCCAGAAAGGCGATACACGCGCTTTCGATCTTTTGGTTAAGAAGTATCAGCACAAGATCATTGGCCTGATAGGACGCTACGTGCACGACCACGCCGAAGTGCAGGATGTGGCGCAGGAAGCCTTTATCAAGGCGTACCGTGCGTTGGGCAAGTTTCGTGCAGAAAGTGCTTTCTATACCTGGATGTACCGGATCGCCATCAATACGGCGAAGAACCACCTGGTATCCAGAGGGCGTCGTCCACCCGGCAGCGACCTGGATATCGTCGATGCCGAAATCGTCGATCAAAGCGGCCGCTTGGCCGACTCCGAGTCTCCCGAAGCTTCCATTGCGCGGGACCAGTTGGAAGCCGCTGTGTTCGAAGCCATCGAACGCTTGCCGGATGACCTGCGCACGGCCATTACCCTGCGTGAGCTGGATGGGTTGGCCTACGAGGACATCGCGCAAATCATGCAGTGCCCGGTGGGTACGGTGCGTTCGCGTATTTTTCGTGCCAGGGAGGCGGTAGACGAGCATATCCGCCCGCTGGTTACCACGGCGCGCAACAGCCGTGAAGAGCCCTGAGCGTTGGGCCGCTGCCTGCGCATGGACACAAACATTTACGTTTTTACTTTTTTTGTGAACTGTCTGGCGAGTCAGGCGTCATAAGGGCTGCCAGCGTTATTGAGTTGAGCCGCCGAGCAGCCCAATCATGTTGCCTGCCAACTTGGCAATGGCGTTGTGCAGACGGTGATAGATAATCTGAGTCTTGGCCTGTGAGGTTTTGCGGCTAAAACACGCACTAGCCGTGTTGTCGTGAAGCTTCTTCCAACACAGTGTGAGGGTGTGAAGTATGAGTCAAAACACACGGGAGTCACTTTCCGCATTGATGGACGGTGAAAGTGATGAGCTGGAACTTCGCCGAGTGTTGAAATCACTACCTGACGACGCCGACGCGGCAGAGACTTGGCGCCGCTATCATCTGGCGCGCAGCATGATGCAGCGTGAGCGCGAAGTGGATGTCAGCGTCGACCTTTCGGCGGGCATCATGGCTCGACTGCGTGACGAGCCGGTACCGATCGCCGAACCGGTCACGGCGGCGAATCATCGTACGGGCGGCATCTCGTTTGCCCGCGGTGCTGGCGTGGCAGCGGCCGTATCACTGATGGTGATCACGGGCGTACAGTTCTTCAATAGCGGTACAGGGTCGAGCGGCCAGCCTGATGGCAACATTGCCGTTCAGCCTGGCGCTGGAGTGGGTGCGCAGGTACAGCCGGTCAGTTTGTCTGGTGCCCAGACGGGAGCCCTGGCAGCCTCCGATATGCCGATGTTCGAGCCCACGCCGTTCCGGATCAATGGGCAGGCAGGCAATAGCGGCTTGATGAACGTCAGCGAAGCCGGTTTCGCGGCTCCGTCTGCGCCGCAAAGCGTCATGGCTCAGCAGCCAACGTCCATCGATATTGATCAACTGCGCCTGTTGCAGTCCTATCTGGAGCAGCACGCTCAAGGCGCCGCCAGTGGCGGTGGTGACAGCTGGATGCCGCTGATGCGCTCCTCGGTCACTGAGCCGTTGGGCCAACGTTGATGGCGGACAGGGTAGCCTGAGCATTATGGCGATGGACAAGTGCCGACAGTGGGGAATTCAGGCCGTCGCGTCTGCTGGGCTGGTAAGCCTATTCTCCTTCTCCATGCCGGTCATCGCAGAGCAGTCCGCTTTCAGCTGCGATGACCTCACTTCATTGACCGAGCCTGCCAGTGCTCAAGAGTGGCTGGTGCTCAGCAAACAGGCCGGTCATTGCTACGATTTCCAGGCCAGAGCCGTCTCCATCGATGCCTTGGGAGTGCGCACTCTGGCGCTTTCGCATCGTATCCGAGATGGCATTCGACAACAGGTCGTTCAGCATCTGGATGGCCCTTCTGTCAGTGTCGAGCGTCAGTCGGCCGTGGGCTATCGCGCCCGCTTCATTCCTGAAGATCAAGAGACCGGCAGCGCAGCGGAAGCCTGGGCGGCTCACGTGGCCCATTATTATGAGATCGAGCTGCTCAACGATGATCGCGTGGCGGGCCGCGAAGCCGTGCAGCTCAAGTTCGTGCCTCAGGATGGTGAGCGCTATCAGCATGAGTGGTGGCTGGACAAAGAGACGGGGCTGCTGCTCAAGCATGTCATGCGCGATAGTCAATCGCGGGCGCTGGAAACGTTTCAGATCACACAGCTACAGTCGCCGGTGCTTTATGAGGGCGTGATTGCAAATCCTGCTTCGCCTGAGGAGCCAGCAGTGAATTGGCAGGCGGAGTGGCTGCCGGATGGTTTCGTTTCTCAGCCGGTCGAAACGAGTTCGTTATCGAGTCAGCGTGTCTACAGCGACGGCTTGGCTTCGGTCAGCTTGTTTGCAGCGCCCGTGGAGCAGCAGGCGCTCTCGGAAGGTAGCCATCAGTTAGGCGTTTCTACGGCCACGGTATCGGTCGTGGAGGTCGATGATCAGCGTTGGCAGCTGGTAGGCGTTGGTGAGCTGCCAGCTGCTGTCATGCGCCGTATCGTTCAGTCCATCGTGATTCAGCCCTGATGTCATTGGCCGAGCCCGCACCCTGTTCTGCGCTCTATCGCACTGGCCGAGTAACAGGGCATGTCGAAGGGCGATTGGTGGTGGATGTATCGGTGGCCAGTGAATGTGATGCCTGCGCCAAGGGGCGGGGTTGCGGCATGGGCCTGCTGGCGCGCCGCCAGCACCAGCGTGTCGAGGTGCGGCCTGAGTGTCTGGAAAGCCAATTGGCAGAGCGTTACCCTTTGGGCAGTGCGGTGACGCTGACGGTGGAGCGGCAAGCCGTTGGCTATCTGGCGCTCTTGGTCTATGCCGCGCCCATGCTGCTGGCGCTGGTGGTGTCGGGGGTGATTGCCAGGGTGGCAGAGAGCCAATGGATCAGCGCGGGTGCCTTTTTTGGTACCTTGGCGTGCGCCTTGGTGGCGCTTAGATTTCTCATGCGCGGGGGGATGGAACGCTTCCGTCCGCGTTTGGTCAGTTAGTTGTCCTGTAGCTCGCTAAGAGTTGCACTTCCATGGTGTCGTCCCTGCTTGACTAGGAGCTGTTTCATGAAGCGCTTGGTTCTCCCCTCAACGTTATGGTTATGCCTGATTGCGCTGTTCATGGTGGGTCACAGTGCCCAGGCGCAAACCTTGCCCGATTTCACGGTGCTGGTAGAAGAAGCGGCGCCGGGCGTCGTCAACATTTCTACCACGCGCACGGTGCAGCGCAGCAGCTCGCCGTCGGCACAAGGGTTTGGTGGTCAGGAAATTCCCGAAATCTTCCGCCACTTTTTTGGTGACAGTTTTCCAGCGCCGCCCAGTGGTGGTCAGGGGCGTAGCCAGGAGCGACAGTCATTGGGCTCTGGCTTCATCATCAGTGAAGATGGCTACGTGATGACCAACGCCCACGTCGTGCAGGATGCCGATGAAATTCTGGTACGCCTCAACGACCGTCGCGAACTGCCCGCCGAGCTGATCGGCAGCGATGTGCAGACCGACGTTGCCTTGCTCAAGATCGATGCCAGCGACCTGCCCGTGCTCACGTTGGGGAATTCCGATGAGCTCAAGGTAGGGGAGTGGGTGGCGGCCATTGGCTCGCCTTTCGGCTTCGACCATTCGGTCACTGCGGGTATCGTCAGTGCCATCAACCGTACGCTGCCACAGGACGCTTACGTCCCCTTCATCCAGACCGACGTGGCCATCAATCCGGGCAACTCCGGTGGTCCACTGTTCAATCTGGAAGGTGAAGTCGTCGGTATCAATTCGCAGATCTTCACCCGTAGCGGTGGTTTCATGGGTCTGTCGTTCGCCATTCCGATCAACGTCGCCATGGACGTTGCCAGCCAACTTCGTGAAGATGGCCAGGTGAACCGTGGTTGGCTGGGCGTGATGATTCAGCCGGTGTCTCGTGATTTGGCCGAGTCGTTTGGCATGAACGAAGCCATCGGTGCGCTGATTGCCGACCTGGACCCCGAAGGTCCCGCCGCGCAGGGTGGCCTGCAGGCTGGGGATGTGATTCTGGAAGTCAATGGCGAAGAGGTCGATCGCTCCAGCACGTTGCCGCGCCTCATCGGGCGTGTTGCCCCTGGCAGCGATGTGGAGCTTACCCTGATGCGCGATGGTGAGCAGGTGACTGAAACCATCGAACTGGGAAGCTGGCCGGATGCCCAAGGCGTCGAGCAAGCTTCCAGCAGCAACAATCAGATGCGACTAGGTGTCGCTGTGGCCGAAGTGGATGAAGCCACGCGCGAGCGGCTCAACATCACCGGTGGCGTAGAGGTTCGTCAGGTGGAGCCGGACAGCGTTGCCGCCCAGGCGGGGCTCCGCCCGGGAGACATTCTGGTCAGCCTCGACCACCGTAGCGTTGCTTCTGCCGATGAGCTGATGCGAATCGTCGAAGCCTTGCCCACCGATCGTGCCATCCCGCTGCGCCTGTATCGTGATGGACGCTCACTTTTTGTAGCGCTGCGTCTGGAATAAGTACGCTTTTCGCTCCCTCCAGTCCGGCGGTTCTCGCCGGACTGCTGTTCCTATCCCCCGCATATCGCTACAATAGCGCTTATCTTTTGACGAACTTTGGCAATGCAGTGGTGCGGTGTTCACGTTACGCCTTGTTGGCGCTGTCCCCAACACCATCGCTTGCGTACCAATAAGGCAGAACACACTCGATGTCTCATGACGTTTCCGGCGGAAAGCTCAAGCATATTCGCAATTTCTCCATCATCGCCCACATCGACCACGGTAAATCGACGCTTTCCGATCGTTTGATTCAGACTTGTGGTGGCTTGTCCGAGCGTGAACTGAAGGAGCAGGTGCTCGACTCCATGGATATCGAGCGCGAGCGCGGCATTACCATCAAGGCGCAGTCGGTCACGCTGGACTACACCGCGGCCGATGGTCAGGTCTATCAGCTCAACTTCATCGATACACCAGGGCATGTGGACTTCTCCTACGAAGTATCCCGCTCGCTGTACGCCTGTGAAGGGGCGCTGCTGGTAGTGGACGCCGCTCAGGGCGTCGAAGCTCAGTCGGTGGCCAACTGCTACACCGCCATCGAGCAGGGCCTGGAAGTCCTGCCGGTGCTCAACAAGATCGACCTGCCCCAGGCCGACCCGGACCGCGTTTCTCAGGAAGTGGAAGAAATCATCGGCTTGGATGCCACCGATGCCTGCCAGGTGTCGGCCAAGAGCGGTATTGGTATCGACGCACTGCTGGAGCGCCTGGTGCGTGACATTCCGCCCCCTAAAGGGGACCCGGACGCGCCCTTGCAGGCGCTGATCATCGATTCCTGGTTCGACAACTATCTCGGCGTCGTTTCGCTGGTGCGGCTGTTCGACGGTACGCTGCGCAAGGGCGACAAGATTCGCATCAAATCGACCGGGCGGGATTGGAACGCCACCGAAGTAGGCATCTTCACACCGCTGCGTAAAGAGACCAATATTTTGCGCGCGGGTGAGGTCGGTTTCGTGGTTGCCGGGATCAAGGAAATTCATGGTGCCCCGGTCGGTGATACCATCACCCACACCAAAACCCCCGATGTCGAACGCCTGCCGGGCTTCCAGAAGGTCAAGCCGCAGGTATACGCCGGTATGTTCCCGGTCAGCGCCGATGACTATGAAGACTTCCGCGATGCGCTGGAGAAACTGGCGCTGAACGATGCGTCGCTGGAGTACGAGCCGGAAAACTCGGATGCCCTGGGCTTCGGTTTCCGCGTGGGCTTCCTCGGCACCCTGCACATGGAAATCATCCAGGAGCGCCTGGAGCGCGAATACGACCTGGATCTGCTCACGACTGCACCCACGGTGGTGTATGAGCTGGGCATGAAAAATGGCGACATCAAATACGTCTCCAACCCCTCCAAGCTGCCGGACATGGCCGACGTCGACGAGATGCGCGAGCCTATCGTGCGGGCCAGTATTCTGGTGCCCCAGGAGTACGTGGGCAACGTGATTGCCGAGTGCGAGCAGCGCCGTGGCACCCAGCTGGACATGCAGTTTCTGGGCAACCAGATTCAGCTCACTTATGAGCTGCCGATGTCGGAAGTGGTCATGGACTTCTTCGATCGTCTGAAGTCGATTTCTCGCGGTTACGCGTCGCTAGAGTATAACTTCGAGCGTTTTGAAGCCGCCAAGCTGGTGCGTCTGGACGTCTTGATCAATGGCGACAAGGTAGACGCGCTGGCGGTCATCATCCATCGGGATCATGCCCACACCCGCGGCCGTCTGCTGGTGGAGAAGATGAAAGAGCTGATTCCGCGGCAGATGTTCGACGTGGCCATCCAGGCTGCCATTGGCGGGCAGGTGGTCGCGCGCTCGACGGTCAAGGCGCTTCGTAAGAACGTGACCGCGAAGTGTTATGGCGGCGACGTCAGCCGCAAGAAAAAACTGCTGGAAAAACAGAAAGCCGGTAAAAAACGGATGAAACAGGTGGGGCGTGTCGAAATTCCCCAGGATGCCTTCCTTGCTGTGCTCAAGGTCAACGACTAGGGACTCGACCTCACATGGATTTTTCATTATTACTGGTACTTGCCGTCGTACTCTCCGGGGCCATCTTTCTGCTGGATGTGCTGGTGCTGCGGCCCAAGCGCCGTGAGCGGGTGGCCACTGCCGAAGCCGCCACGGTAGACGGGCTGGACGATGCCAGCCGGGAAAAGCTTCTCAAGGAGCCCTGGCCGGTCGACTACTCTCGCTCTTTCTTTCCCGTGTTGCTGGTCGTACTGGTGGTGCGTAGCTTCATCGTCGAACCGTTCCAGATTCCCTCGGGTTCCATGAAGCCGACGCTGGAAGTAGGCGACTTCATCCTGGTGAACAAGTTTGCCTATGGCCTGCGCCTGCCCGTGGTACACCACCGCTTTCTGGAAGTGGACGACCCGGAGCGCGGTGATGTCATGGTGTTTCGCTTCCCTGACGAGCCCTCGGTCAATTTCATCAAGCGCGTAGTGGGCCTGCCCGGCGACCGTGTTCGGTATGAAGGCAAGCAGCTCTATGTGAACGGCGAAGCAGTCAGCAAGGTGCTGGTCGAAGAAGGCCCGGCCTTGTCTCCTCAGCAGCTGTTGCTCGAAGAGCAGCTGGGTGAAGTGAGCCATTTCATTTATAACAATCCGCGTGATCCTGGCCCGCAAATGCGTGAGGTCGTGGTGCCGGAAGGGCACTATTTCACCATGGGCGATAACCGTGATCACTCCAATGATAGCCGCTACTGGGGCTTTGTTCCGGAAGAGAACATCGTCGGGCGCGCCTTTGCAGTCTGGATGCACTGGGATGGTGGTTTGCCCAGCTTCAGCAGCGTGCGTCGCATCGAATGAAGCACCTGTTAAACAACAAGGTCAGCGTGGTTATTTTGTATAACGTCAATGACGTAGGAGCACCGTGAGCAATTCCTTAACCGCTTTTTGCCGACGAATCGGCCATACCTTTGGCGACCCAACGCTACTGGAACTGGCCATGACCCATCGCAGCTATGGTGGTCGCAACAATGAGCGCCTGGAATTTCTGGGTGACTCTATCGTCAACTTTGTCATTGCCGAAGCGCTGTTTCAGCGCTTCCCCCAGGCGCGAGAAGGTCAGCTTTCTCGCCTGCGCGCGCGTCTGGTCAAGGGGCAGACCTTGGCCGAGCTGGCCCGTGAAATGTCGTTTGGCGAGTGCCTGCGACTTGGCTCGGGAGAGATGAAAAGCGGCGGTCACCGCCGTGAATCCATCCTGGCCGATGCCGTCGAGGCCGTGATCGGGGCCATCTACCTGGATGCAGGTATGGACGCCGTGCGTGACCGAGTACTGGCCTGGTATGCGGAGAGGCTGGAAAACATCTCTCTTCAGGATACTCAGAAGGACCCCAAAACGCGCTTGCAAGAGTTTCTCCAGTCACGCCAGGCCGCGTTGCCTCGCTACGAAGTGGTCTCGGTCAAGGGCGAGGCGCATGCCCAGACGTTTACCGTGGAGTGCTATATCGATCTGTTGAGCGAGCATACCACTGGTAAAGGTCCTAGCCGCCGACATGCAGAGCAACAGGCGGCGGAAGAAGCTCTGTCCTATCTTGAACAACCCCCTGGAGACAAATCATGAGCCAAACCTGCGGATTCGTGGCCATCGTTGGCCGTCCCAACGTAGGCAAATCAACCCTCATGAACCGGATTCTGGGGCAAAAGATCTCGATTACCTCTCGGCGGCCGCAAACTACCCGCCATCAGGTGATGGGTATCAAGACCGTCGATGAGACGCAGTTCATCTACGTGGACACCCCGGGCATGCACATCATGTCCAAGGATCGCAACAAGGCGATCAACCGATTCATGAACCAGGCAGCCACCCAGGCGCTGCGTGACGTGGATTGTGTCGTCTTCATCATCGATCGTACGCGCTGGACCGAGGAAGACCAGGCGGTGCTCAAGCGTCTGGAGCATGTCACGGCGCCGGTGATTCTGGCAGTGAACAAGGTCGACCGCCTGCAGGACAAGGCCGACCTGCTGCCCTGGTTGGCGGAGGTGGGGGCACGGCGTGAATTTGCTGCCGTCATCCCCATTTCAGCGAAGCACGGCACGCAGGTCGAAGCGCTGGAAGATGAGGTGGCCAAACACCTGCCAGAAAGTATTCACTTCTTCCCTGAAGACCAGATTACCGACAAGAGTCTGCGCTTCATGGCCGCCGAGCTGGTGCGCGAAAAGGTCATGCGTCAGCTGGGCGACGAGCTGCCCTATCAGATGACCGTCGAGATCGAGGAGTTTCGCGAGACCGAGCGGGTGACCCATATCAGCGCGTTGATTTTGGTGGAGCGCCAGGGCCAGAAAGTGATTCTGATCGGTGAAAACGGCGATCGGATCAAGAGTATCGGCCGAGAGGCGCGGCTGGACATGGAGCGTGCCTTGGGCACCAAGGTCATGCTCAACCTGTGGGTCAAGGTCAAGCGAGGCTGGTCGGACGATGAGCGTGCCTTGAAGAGCCTGGGTTACGACCTGGATTGAGCGCGGCCATGACCCCCGAGCCTGCCTTTCTGTTGCACCGCAAGGCGTATCGGGAAACCAGCGCGCTGGTCGACCTGCTGACGCTCAACCACGGGCGCATCCGTGCGGTGGCTCAGGGCGGGCAGCGCCCCGGTTCGAAATCGCGCCAGCGTTTGCAACCCTTTACGCCGCTGTTCATCGCTTGGCGCGGAGAGCGTGAGCTGAAGCGGCTGACCTTGATGGAGTCCCGGGGGCAGACCGCGCTGTTGGCGGGTGAAGGGCTGTTGTGTGGCCTTTATGCCAATGAAATTGCCACCCGCTTGCTGCCGCTGGAACTGGCATCCGCGAATGTGTTTGCCTTTTACAGTGCGCTGCTGGAGGCACTTCCGGTGCCCGCCGCGCGCGGGTTGGCGCTGAGACGCTATGAGTGGGCGCTACTGGAAGCCCTGGAAGCCACGCCGCGCTTCTGCACGCCTCAAGGTACCCCTCTGGACCCTCACGGGCGCTATCGATTCGAGGCGGCCAGTCGTGCATTCTTGCCCGCCGAGCGAGGGATCGACGGCCGTGCCTTGCGCTATATCGAGCAGGGTGACTGGGAATCAGAGAGCCTGGCCAGCGCCTTGAAAGCGCTCATGCGAGCAGCGCTGGCGCCCCACTTGGGGGCAGTGGCACTACGCTCGCGAGAGCTGATGATGGATTTGGCCCGCCGCCGTCAGCGCTAGGCGGGCCTCTCTCATACAAGCAATTCTCAGACAAGCAATTCTCAGACAAGCAATACTCAGACAAGCAATGATGGCCTCTGTGTGCCATCCAATGGAGAGTCACGATGCATCCTCCTCGTATTCTACTGGGTGTCAACATCGATCACGTCGCCACCCTGCGCCAAGCACGGGGCACCCGCTACCCGGACCCCGTTCAGGCAGCGCTGTTGGCCGAAGAGGCCGGTGCCGATGGCATCACGGTTCACCTGCGTGAAGACTGCCGTCATATCCAGCCCCGCGACGTACGCCTGCTGGCCGAGATGCTCAATACGCGCATGAACCTCGAAATGGCCGTGACCGAAGAGATGCTGGCCCTGGCCGAAGAAGTGCGGCCTGCCCACGTTTGCCTGGTGCCGGAAAAGCGCGAAGAGCTGACCACGGAAGGTGGCTTGGACGTGGTGGGTGGGTTCGAACAGATTGCCGCTGCCTGCCAGCGTCTGGCAGCCGCGGGCTGTGACGTATCGCTGTTCATCGACCCCGATGAGTCCCAGATCGACGCGGCCAAGCGCGCTGGAGCGCCCACCATCGAACTGCACACCGGTGCCTATGCCGAAGCTCGGCCGGGCAGCGAAACGGCCAACGCCGAGTATGACCGCCTTAGCGCAGCAGCGGTCCATGCCGTCTCGCTTGGACTGGTGGTCAATGCCGGGCATGGTCTGCATTACCACAATGTGGAAGCCATTGCTGCCTTGCCGGGTGTCAACGAGCTGAACATCGGTCACGCGATCATTGCGCGCGCGCTGTTCGTAGGGCTGAAAGAAGCCATTCAGGAAATGAAGCGGCTGATAATTGCTGGCCAGGAGGCGGGCTTGATGGCCGCGTTGGATGCCCATGAGCACGAGCACGCGCATGACGAGCATGATGGTCATCACGGCTGCTGCGGGCATTGAATGATCGTTGGCATCGGTTCTGATATTGCTCGCGTTGCTCGGTTTCGTCAGGCCCTGGAGCGCCACGGTGAGCGTTTTGCCGAACGCATTCTGGGCCAGCAGGAGCAGCAGGTATGGCGGGCCAAAGGTTGCCCGGTGGCTTATCTGGCCAAGCGCTTCGCGGCCAAGGAAGCCTTCGTGAAAGCCTTGGGCCTTGGCTTGCGCCAGGGCATGCAGTGGGGAGACATCCAGGTGCTTAACGACGCGCTGGGCAAGCCCGGATTACACCTGCATGGTGAGGCTCAGCGGCTCTTCGCAGCCAGCGGCGCCGCCACAGCGCATATTACCCTCAGTGACGAAGCCGAGTATGCCGTGGCGTTCGTGGTGCTGGAGCGCTGATCGCCCCCATCACATGCCGTTCTCCTTGTTTACTCCAGTAAGCCATCGCGGTATTGGGCAAGTCGCGTCATGGCGGCGTAAAGCTCCTCCAGCAGCGTATCGACATGGCGTAGCCCGCTGGTGCGTAGCCGAGTTTCCAGGGTTTCCACCAGCAGGGCCAGCTCTGGTGCACCGCAGTAGCGGCTGGCCCCGTTCAGCCCGTGCACCCAGTCCAGCAGTTCGTTCAGGTCGTCTGCCTGGAAAGCCTCGCGCATTTGTTGTTCGTGCTCTTCCAGGCTGTCGATCAGCCTGACCAACTGCTGCTTGGCCAATGATGTCTTGCCGCCTGCCAAGCGCGTCCCCAGGGTGAGATCCACGGCAGGCAGGGCGCTGGGCAATGCCAAGGGTTTTGCCAAGGGTTCTGCCAAGGGCTCTGGTGTGGCCGGTGGGGTATCTGCTTCAGTAGAAGTTGGCGTGATGTCTTGATACCCCGGGTCAGGCGTAATACCCAGAAACCGCTGCATGAGCTGCTGCAACTGTACGTCATTGATGGGCTTGATCAACACATCGTCCAGCCCTTCACTCAGCCACTGCTGGCGTTCGTTATTCAGTACGTGGGCGGTGACCGCGATGATGGGGCAGCGTGCCCAGCTGCCGTTGACGCGACGCAGCGCTTTGGTGGTTTCGATGCCGTTCATGTCGGGCATGCGAATATCCATCAGTACCATGTCGGCGGTATGCTGGCGCGCGAACTCCAATGCCTCTCTGCCGCTGGCAGCCAAGACGATGCGCAGCGTGCTGCTCTCCAGCATGGCCTTGAGCAGCTCACGGTTGGCAGTGTTGTCGTCAACGATCAGCAGCGTCAAAGGGGCGCCTGAGGCAGGCTTGTTGGCAAGCTCCAGGGGTTTCGGCTCCTGACCCGCTGGCAGTACCGTGGGCTGCAGCAAGCGTCGTACCATCGTGACCAGTTGGGCGCGGGTGAAGGGCTTGCAGAGCATGTCACCGCCATGGGGAAGGTCCCAGTGGGGCAGTTCAAAGCTGGTGGTGTTGGCCAGGATGATGACTGGGCAGGGGGTCTGGGCAATGATGTTCTGCCAATAGCCCTTACGTTCGCCGTCAAAATCATCGTGTTCGAGGCTGACCATCAGCAGTGCCTCATTGCCGGCATCGATGAACGATACTGGGCGTGCGCCCCAGCGTTCCAGCAAGTGTTCCAGCACGTTTCGAGTGGGCAAGTGAGGTTCGTGCAAGCGCACGATCGGATTGTCCAGCACCAGTTCTGGAGGGCGTTCGTCTGCCTGATGGGCGAGCAGGGGGAGCGTAAACGAAAAAGTCGACCCTCTGCCCAACTCGCTTTCGACACCAATCTCGCCGCCCATGCGTTGAATCAGTTGGCGGCAGATCGACAGGCCCAGACCGCTACCTCCAAACTGTCGGGAGTGGCTGGGCTCTGCCTGAGAGAAGGCGCTGAACAGCTGCTGCTGGTGTTCGTCGCTCAATCCAATACCGGTATCACTGACGCTGATGTGCAGGACGACGTGCTGACCCTCCTGGTTGTCCAGCATGACGCGCACGATCACATCGCCCTCATTGGTGAATTTGAGGGCATTGCCAAGCAGGTTGTTCAGCACCTGATGGATGCGTAGCGGGTCACCGCATAGCGGGGTCGGCACGTCGTCATACACCATGGCGACCAGGTTGAGCTGCTTGCGCTGCGCTTCTGGGGCATGCAGGCCAATCACTTCATCGACCAGCGCCACGATATCCACGTCCACTTCTTCCAGTGTCAGGCGGTCTGCTTCCAGTTTTGAGAAATCCAGCACGTCGTTGACCAGCATCAGCAGGTTGTCACAGGCCCGGCGCACATGGTCCAGCCACTCCTTTTGGCGGCTGTCGAGCGACGAGCGGCCCAGCAGCCGACAGAAACCGATAATGCCATTGAGCGGTGTACGTATCTCATGGCTCATGTTGGCCAGAAATTCAGACTTCACGGCGTTGGCTCTCAGCGCGCTGCGGTGTGCTAGATCAAGCTTGATGTTCTGCTCTTCGATGGTCTCCATGGATTCCTGGAGTTCACTGGTGGCTTGCTCGATCTGGCTCTGCATGTTGCGCCGGGCGTGCTGGAAATACTCCGCCAGCCGATTGATATGCTGGGCCAGTTGGTGCAGCTCGATGGGGTTGGTAGGAGTAATCTGCAGGCGGTCATCGCCTCTCGACAGTCGGTAAAGTGCCTGGCTGGCTTCTTCGATGGGGCGGGTAACATAGCGGCTGATGGCAAAGGCGATCAGAAACAGCAACAGGCCCAGCAGCATGCCGCCCAGGCTGAGGCTGGCAATCAGCTTGTAGCGCTCCAGCACCAGCGTGCGGATATCCATCTCGGCTTCCAGCCAGCCATTGTTCGTGCGCCCACGACCGCTCAGTGACTCGCTGGTCAGCGGTACCTGAACGCGCCACAGATCGTCTTCCATGGCGATGGTCGTCGTTTCCGGGGCGTGCAGTCGAGCCGGGGGTGGCAGCGAGGTACCCATCACCAGCAGGCGATTGCCTTGTTCATCGAAGAGGGTGACGGCTCGTAGGTGGCGCTGTTCGAGCAGTTTTCCCGCGAGGCTCTCCAGGCGTTGCGAGTCGCCATCGGCCATGGCCTCGCCCAGGCTGGGAGCCAACAGCTCGCCAGTACCGACCAGCCTTTCCTCGAGTACCGCACGGCCTGTGGCGTCGGCGTGAAAGACGAACAGAAACGCCATCATGGCATACACCAACAGTGGAAAACCCAGCAGGGCAAACAGCAGGCGCGTGTTTAAAGACATGAAAGAAGCTCATCGAATCCAGAAGGTTGCCTGTCCAGGCATGGGCAGCACCGATATAATGCAGCATAACGGTTACGATAAGGAATGTGTGATGAATTATCCCACGCTTGAAGATGTGGTCGGCAACACACCGCTGGTACGTCTGAAAAGAATCACGGCAGGCCGCAACAATACGCTGCTGGCCAAGCTGGAGGGCAACAACCCGGCAGGCTCGGTCAAGGACCGCCCAGCGCTGTCGATGCTCAGCGAAGCAGAAGCCCGTGGTGACATTCGTCCCGGTGATACGCTGATCGAGGCGACCTCGGGCAATACCGGCATTGCGCTGGCCATGGCGGCCGCCATCAAGGGTTACAAGATGGTGCTGGTCATGCCTGAAAATGCTTCCGCCGAGCGCAAGCAAGCCATGGCGGCCTACGGCGCCAGGCTCATCTCGGCGAGCAAGGAGGGAGGCATGGAAGAGGCACGCGATATCGCCGACGCCATGATTGCCCGAGGCGAGGGCAAGCCGCTCAACCAGTTTGCCAACCCGGACAACCCGCTGGCGCATTATCGCACCACCGGCCCGGAGGTATGGCGGCAAACCGACGGTGAGATCACACACTTCGTCAGCTCCATGGGTACTACGGGCACCATCATGGGCGTGTCACGGTATCTCAAGGAGCAGAACCCGGCCGTGCAGATCGTCGGGCTGCAGCCGGCCGATGGCGCCAGTATTCCCGGCATTCGCCGCTGGCCCCAGGAGTACCTGCCCGCCATCTTCGAAGCGCCGAGAGTCGATGTCACGCTGGACATCGCCCAGCAGGAAGCCGAAGAGCACATGCGTCGCCTGGCCCGGGAAGAGGGTATTTTGGCAGGGGTTTCATCCGGCGGCAGCCTGGCAGGTGCGCTGCGCATCGCCGAACAAACCGAAAACGCGGTCATCGTGTTCATCGTCTGTGACCGTGGTGATCGCTATCTCTCCACGGGCTTGTTCGCCCCGGAGGTATGAATGGCCATGTTGGGTAAGCGGCGGCCTCCACGCCCCGCCTCGGGCCATTCGGGCCTGACACGCACGCCAAGTGGGCGAGCCGCAAAAGAGCAGACTGGCGAGCTCTCCGGTGCGCCGCTGGTCGTCGAGCGGCTGGCCCATGATGGCCGAGGGGTGGCCCACAACGCTGCCGGGAAGACCGTGTTCATCGACCGGGTGCTGCCCGGCGAGAAAGTGGAGGTCGCGGTCCATGTGACCCGCAAACGCTTCGATGAGGCGCATGTCAAAACTCTGCTGACTCCCTCGCCCCTGCGCGTGACGCCGCCCTGTGCCCACTTTGGCCAGTGCGGAGGGTGCGATTTGCAGCACATGGCGCTCGACACCCAGCGCCACCACAAACGGGAGGTGGTCGCTGAGCTGCTGGCACGGCAGGGCCTGGCCCATGATGCCATCGGCTTGCTCCACGGGCAGACCACGGCGTATCGCCGTCGGGCGAGGCTGGGTGTCAAGGTGGATAGCCAGGGCAAGGTGCACCTGGGGTTTCGCGCCGCCAGCACGCATCGGCTGGTAGATATCGACACCTGTCCAGTGCTGGTGCCTGCCTTGCAGGCGCTCATTGCCCCTCTGCGAGCGCTGTTGGAGAGCCTGGAAGCCCCGCGCTTGGTCGGCCACCTCGAACTGCTGGCGACCCCGGATGCGACGGTCGTGCTGGTGCGTCAGTTGAAGGTACAGCCTGACGATGAGCTGCGCTGGCAGCGTTTCGCTGAGCAGCACCAGGTACATGTCGGTGCCTGGCTGGGGCGCGAAACGCCCCAGCTGCACTGGTATGGTGCGCCACCTTTGCTGAGAGAGCGCGTTGACATGCAGGCGCTGGGCATCGACGCCAGCACACTGCCATCCACCCTGTCGCTTGACTTTGCGCCGGGAGATTTTTTGCAGGTCAATGCCGAGGTGAACCAGCAGATGGTGGCACAAGTGGTAGGCTGGTTGGCGCCCAAGCCCGGCATGGTGCTGCTGGATCTGTTTGCCGGTATCGGCAATTTCAGCCTGCCGTTGGCCGCTGCAGGCGCCCGCGTTCATGCGGTCGAAGGGAGCCAAGGCATGGTCGAACGGCTGCGCGACAATGCCCATAACGCCCGCGATGCCGATGCAGTCCTGGCGGTCAGCGCGGAACAAGCGGATCTCAGCAATGCCGAGGCCGTGGCCAAGGTGCTGCGGCAGCACCCCGTGGATGCGCTGGTGCTGGATCCGCCGCGTAGCGGTGCCGAGGCGGTGTGTCAGGCGCTGGGCCGCCATCGCATTGCCAAGATCGCGTATGTTTCCTGCGACCCGGCAACCCTGGCTCGCGATGCGGCACATCTTGTGCATGCAGGGTATGCTATCAAGCACGTTGTCGTGGCCGACATGTTCGTACATACGGCGCACATGGAAACGCTGATGCTGTTTGAATATACGGGCTAGCGTGCCATTTGCAGCAAGCCGCCACCCAAAAGGATGAGTCATTGTCATGGTGAAAGTGCGTGAAGACCAGCCGCTGACAGAAAGCGGAAAGGTGGACATACAACAATGGTTAACGCGCCTTCAGGAAGATGTGCGCCTGCGTGAGCCCGAGCGCCTGCTTCAGGCCTGCGAGCTGGCCGACCAGTTGGAGCGAGAAGCTCCCCGCACCCATCGTGTGTGGCTGTCGCCAGGTTCCAGTTTTCGCATGGGGCTGGAAATGGCCGATATTCTGGCGGATCTCAAGCTCGATCAAGCCACGCTGGAAGCTGCCGTGTTGTATCGCGCCGTGCGCGAAGGGTTGCTGAGCCTCGACGCGGTGACCAAGCGCTTTGGCGATGAAGTGGCGAAGCTGATCGATGGCGTACTGCAGATGGCCGCCATCAGCTACCCCTTGGCGCCCAACCATGGCATGAGCCAGCATAACCAGCAGGAAAACCTGCGCAAAATGCTGGTCAATATGGTGGGAGATGTACGAGTCGCGTTGATCAAGATTGCCGAACGCACCTGCGCGCTGCGTCAGGTCAAGGACGCCCCCCGGGAAAAATGCCTTCAGGTGGCCAGGGAAGTGGCCGATATCTACGCGCCGCTGGCCCACCGCCTGGGCATTGGCCAGATCAAGTGGGAGCTGGAAGACCTCTCGTTCCGCTACCTGCATGAGGACGAGTACAAGGCGATTGCCAAGTTGCTGGCAGAGAAGCGCCTGGACCGCGACCGCTATATTCACGATGTGGTCGAAACCCTCAAGACCCTCATGGAAGCCCAGCATATCCATCGTTACGATGTCAGTGGCCGGGCAAAGCATATCTACTCCATCTGGCGCAAGATGAAGCGCAAGCGGATCGATTTTTCCCAGGTCCACGACGTGCGCGCCGTGCGCATTCTGGTACCCGAAGTCACCGACTGCTACACCGTGCTGGGTATCGTCCACTCCCGCTGGCACCACGTGCCCAACGAGTTCGACGACTACATCGCCAACCCCAAGAAAAACGGTTATCAGTCGCTGCACACGGCGGTCATGGGGCCGGAAAACAAGGTGCTGGAAATTCAGATCCGCACCTTCGGTATGCACGACGAGGCCGAGCTTGGGGTGTGTGCCCACTGGCGCTACAAGGGCCACGATACCAATGCCAAGAGTCGCAGCTACGAAGAAAAGATCGCCTGGCTGCGGCAGGTGCTGGAGTGGCAGGACGAAGTGGGCGGCTTTGGAGACCTGCGCGAGGGGCTCTCCAGCGACGTGGCGCCGGACCGAATCTATGTTTTCACCCCTGACGGCCACGTGATCGACCTGCCGCGTATCGCTACTCCCATCGACTTTGCCTACCGGGTACACACCGAAATAGGCCATCGCTGCCGAGGTGCCAAGGTCAATGGGCGTATCGTGCCCCTGACCTACAAGCTCAAGACTGGCCAGCAGATCGAGATTCTCACCGCGACCAAGGGTGGCCCCAGCCGCGACTGGCTCAACCCCAGCCTGGGCTACGTACGCACCTCACGGGCGCGGGCCAAGATCCAGGCATGGTTCAAGCATCAGGCCCGGGACCAGAACCTGGACGAAGGGCGCACGCTCTTCGAGCGTGAAATGCGTCGTCTGGATGTGGAAGGGCTCGACCTGCCAAAACTGGCCAAGGCGGTCAATTACCAGAACGCTGACGACATGTACGCCGCGTTGGGCGCCGGTGACCTGCGGATAGGCCAGGTACTGCATCAGGCGCAGCAGCTGTTTGGCGAGACTGATGACCAGGAGCAGTTGGACCGACTGCTGGCCAAGCCTCGCCGCCAGCCCAGCAAGGCCACCAAAAGCGACATTACCGTGCTGGGCGTGGGCAACTTGAAGACCAGCATGGCCAACTGCTGCCGACCGGTGCCCGGCGAGCCGATTGTCGGCTTCATCACGCAAGGGCGTGGGGTCACCGTGCACCGTCAGGATTGCACCAATATTCTCCAATTGCGCATGGAGGAGCCTCAGCGCATTATCGAAGTGGAGTGGGGCGAGCGCGCCCATACCCGCTACCCGGTGACCATCGAGATTCAGGCCTGGGACCGTTCGGGTTTGCTGCGCGATGTCACGGGCCTGCTGGGCAATGAAAAGGTCAATGTACTGGCGGTCAACACGCTGACCGATACCGACGAGGGCATTGCCCGCCTGCGCATCACCCTGGAGGTGGATGGCCTGGAGTCCCTGGGACGGCTGTTCTCGCGTATTCAGCAGTTGCCCAACGTGACCGAGGTTCGCCGCCTGCGTAACGCCGACCCCGAAAAAAGTGCCCGCAAAGGAGGGGCCTGATGCGCTACCGCCTGGAAGACCTGTTGACGCTGATGGCCGTGCTGCGTGACCCGCAGCAGGGCTGCCCGTGGGACGTCAAGCAGCACTGGGACACCATCGTGCCGCATACCCTGGAAGAAGCCTACGAAGTTGCCGATGCCATCGAGCGGCGTGCTTTCGATGAGCTGCCCGGAGAGCTGGGGGACCTGCTGTTTCAAGTGGTCTATTACGCCCAGTTCGCCGTCGAGGAGCAGCGCTTCGATTTCCACGATATCGTCCATACGTTGACGGAAAAGATGTTGCGTCGCCATCCGCATGTGTTTCCAGAGGGGACGCTGGCGTCTCGCCGCCCGCCTGGCATGAGCGCAGACGCCGTCAAAACCCAGCAGGTCAACAGCCGCTGGGAAGCGCTCAAGGCCGAAGAGCGCGCGCAGCGCAGCGTAGAAGAGGTATCGGTGCTCGACGATGTACCGCGTAACCTGCCTGCGCTGAGCAGGGCGACCAAACTCTCCAAGCGTGCCGCCCGAGTGGGTTTCGACTGGCCCGATGCCCGCGGCGTGCTGGACAAGATTCGTGAAGAGCTGGCCGAGGTCGAAGAGGCGCTGGCCGCTGGCGACCGCCAGCATGCGCAGGAAGAAGTGGGTGACCTGCTGTTTGCGGTCACCAACCTGGCGCGTACCCTGGGGGCCGACCCTGAGCAGTGCCTGCGCCAGACCAACAGCAAATTCGAGCGCCGCTTTCGCCATGTCGAAGGCGCACTTGCCAGGGCCGAGCGACCGTTGGGTCAGGCGACCCTGGAAGAAATGGAACACCACTGGCAAGCCGCGAAAGCCCAAGAACAACGCTAATATCTCACCATATCAACGCGACCCCGCAAGGAGGCCCCGCCAATGAGCCATGATCTACACGAGTCGCTGCGCGATAATGTCCGTATTCTGGGTGACAGTCTTGGGCGTACCATCGCCGATGATCTGGGCCAGTCGTTCGTCGACAAGATTGAAACCATTCGTGCCCATGCCAAGCGGGGTCGCCAGGGCGACACCCTTCAACAGCGGCAGTTGATCGAGTATCTGCGCCAGCTTCCCGAGCGCGACCTGCTGCCGGTCACCCGTGCCTTCAACCAGTTCCTGAACCTCGCCAACATCGCCGAGCAGCATTACCGCGCTCGGTTTCGTCGCGTGGAGGATTACAAGCCAGGCACCCAGCCGGTGCTGGGCGAACTGCTCAGTCGCGCCCAGCAGGCGGGCAACTCCCCCCGCAAGCTGGTCGAAACCCTGGCCAACATGCGCGTGGAGCTTGTGCTCACTGCCCACCCCACCGAGGTCATTCGCCGCACCCTGATTCAGAAGTATGACGCCATCGACGAGTGCCTGACCGCCATTGAAAGCTCCGAGGATTACCCTGAGCGTGGCGCCCGCGCTCAGGGGCGGCTGGAAGAGCTGATCAGCCAGGCCTGGCACACCGACGAGATTCGTCACGAACGTCCCACCCCGGTGGATGAGGCCAAGTGGGGCTTTGCGGTCATCGAGAACTCCCTGTGGCAGGCGGTGCCCGATTTTCACCGCGACCTGGATAGCCTGTTGCTGGAAACGGCAGGCGAGCGCCTGCCGCTGGATGCGGCGCCCATTCGCTACGCCTCGTGGATGGGTGGCGATCGCGACGGCAACCCCAATGTCACGGCGAAGGTGACCCAGGAAGTCCTGCTGCTGGGGCGCTGGATGGCGGCAGACCTCTATCTGCGCGATCTGGAGCAGTTGAAGACCGAGCTTTCCATGTGGAAGGCCAACAGCGCCTTGAAGGCCGAAGTGGGCGATGTCGCCGAGCCTTACCGGGAGCTGCTCAAGCGTCTGTTGACGAAGATGGAAGCTACCCGTGACTGGGCCAAGGCACAGCTGGAGGGGCGCAACTACGATGGCGGGCCCATCATCGAAACCCGCGACCAGCTGTATGCGCCGCTGCTGGCCTGCTATCGCTCGCTGTGCGATGTGGGTCTGGACACCATCGCCAACGGCGCGCTGCTGGATACGCTGCGACGGGTCGCCGTGTTCGGCGTTACCCTGACCAAGCTGGATCTGCGCCAGGAAGCGGGCCGCCATGCCCAGGTCATGGAAGAACTCACCAGTGCCCTGGGCCTTGGTCATTATCAGGAGTGGAGCGAGCCCCAGCGTCAGGAGTTCCTGCTTTCCGAGCTGGCCTCGCGCCGTCCATTGATCCCGCGCCGCTGGGAGTGTTCCGCCGAATCACGGGAAGTGCTGGATACGTTCAAGGTGATTGCCCAGGAGCATGCCGAAGCGCTGGGCACCTATATCATCTCCATGGCAGGCGAGCCTTCCGATGTACTGACCGTGGCGCTGCTCATGAAAGAGGTGGGCGGCCAAGTGACGCTGCCCATCGCGCCGCTGTTCGAGACGCTCAACGACCTGGACCACGCCGGTGCTGTCATCGATCAGCTGCTGTCGCTGCCGGGTTACCGAGCGCTCACTCAGGACCGTCAGGAAGTCATGATCGGTTACTCCGACTCTGCCAAGGATGCCGGGCAACTGGCGGCGGCCTGGGCGCAGTACCGCGCCCAGGAAGCGCTGGTCAACGTGTGCGAGAAGCACGGCGTGGATTTGACGCTGTTCCATGGCCGAGGCGGTACGGTAGGCCGTGGTGGCGGTCCGGCCCATGCGGCGATTCTCTCTCAGCCGCCGGGGTCGGTGAACGGCAGCCTGCGGGTGACCGAGCAGGGAGAGATGATTCGCTTCAAGTTCGGCCAGCCGGACATTGCGCTGCGCTCCATGGAGATCTACGCCTGCGCGGTGCTGGAAGCCACGCTGCTCCCGCCGCCTGCACCACAACCGCACTGGCGCGAAGAGATGGACCAGCTGGCCAAGGTTGCCCACGCGGCTTACGTGGGCGTGGTGCGTGAAGACCCGGATTTCGTCCCCTATTTCCGCGCGGTGACGCCCGAGGGCGCGCTGGGCAGGCTGCCCTTGGGTTCGCGTCCCGCCAAGCGTCGCCAGGATGGCGGCGTGGAAACGCTGCGGGCGATTCCCTGGATCTTTGCCTGGACGCAGATTCGCCTGATGCTGCCCGCCTGGCTGGGCAGTGGTGAGGCCTTTGCCCGACGCCTTGAGGAGCCGGGCGGCCTGGAAGTGCTGCAGGAGATGCGTACGCAGTGGCCATTCTTTGGCACCTATCTGGACATGCTGGAGATGTTGCTGGCCAAGGCCGATGTGGCCATTGCGGCTTATTACGAGCATCGCCTGGTCGACGAGCCTGCGCTGAAGGCGTTGGGCAAGCAGCTGCGAGAACGCTTTGCGCGGCTGGAGCTGGTGGTGCTGGACATTCTTCAGCAGGAGCGGCTGCTGGAGAATACGCCGCTGATCCGTCAGGCCATCGATGTTCGCAACCCTTACATCGACCCGCTCCACGGCCTGCAAGCCGAGCTGCTGCAGCGTAACCGGGATGCTGACGGCGCCATCAGCGCCGATCTCTCACGGGCGCTGATGGTCACCATGGCAGGCATCGCTGCCGGGCTGCGCAATACCGGCTAGTCGCACCGTGGGCCAGCGCCGTCACTCCTCGGGTGGCGGCGCTTTTGTTTATGTTGGGCTGCTGTTTTCGTTGAGCTTTTATCGACGCACTCCAGGGGAGGTGCACCATGCACGCAGATGCTCAGGCCGTGATGGTCTTCTGGTTTCAAACCTTAGCGCCTGCCCTCGCCGCGCCGGAAGAAGTCGCCTTCCTCCAGCAGCCGGGCTCCTCTTTTTAACCCAATGGGATGACGTAGCGCTTTATGCCGTTAAGAACCTCTACCCGTATCAACAAGTACATCAGTGAAAGCGGCCTGTGCTCCCGCCGCGAAGCCGACCGCTTCGTGGAGCAGGGCAATGTCTATATCAACGGTCGCCGGGCCACCACGGGGGATCAGGTGGTGGCGGGTGATCGGGTCAAGGTGAACGGCCAGGAGATCGAACCGCAGGAAGAAGAAGACCTGGTACTGATCGCGCTGAACAAGCCGGTGGGCATCGTCAGCACCACGGAGTCTGCCGAGAAGGACAACATCGTCGAGTTCGTCAAGCACGGCACGCGTATCTTTCCCATCGGACGGCTGGACAAGGACTCCCAGGGCCTGATCTTTCTCACCAACAATGGCGATCTGGTCAACAAGATTCTGCGCGCCAACAATCATCACGAGAAAGAGTACGTGGTGACGGTGGATAAACCGATCACCGATGAGTTCATTGCCGGTATGCAGGGCGGGGTGCCCATTCTTGGCCAGGTGACCAAAAAGTGTCGCGTGGTCAAGGAGTCTACTTTCGTCTTCAATATTACGCTGGTGCAGGGGCTGAATCGTCAAATTCGCCGTATGTGCGAATACTTCGGTTACGAAGTGACGCAACTGGTGCGTACACGCATCATGAACGTCTCCCTGAAAGGCCTGGCGCTGGGCGACTGGCGCGATCTGACGCCCCGTGAGATCGAGACCATCATTGCCCTGACCGAAACCTCGCAAGCCGCACCGGAGAAGAAAAAAAGCGACAGGCCTGACTACAGCGGCAACAGACATGGCGCGAAAGGTAAACCACCGGCAGCGAAAAAGGCCTCACCAGGTGCCCGTTCGGGTGGCAAGAGCCGTCAGGACTCCAAGGGGAGAGTAGTCGCGCCGGGTAAGCCAGGCGCCAAAGCAAAGCCAACGGGAAAACCGGCTGCCAAAGGCAAGGGCAGGCCCGGCAGTAAACCCGGTGGCAAGCCGGGCGCGGGCAAGAGTGCCATCAAGGGTGGTCGTCCTGGTGGGGGCAGAACAGCCGCCGGTAAGCCGTCTTCCCGGCGCAAATAGTCAGCCAGGACCCATCATGAATTCATGGATGCTTTTCGGGCTGGTGCTCTATGCAGCGGCCAGCGTCGTGACCTATGCCACCTATGCATGGGACAAGCGGGCGGCGATCAAGAAGCGCCAGCGGGTGAGCGAAAAAACGCTGCACTGGCTGGCGCTGCTGGGGGGTTGGCCAGGCGCGTGGTGCGCTCAGCAGCAGCTGCGCCACAAGACCCAGAAAACCGCTTTTCGGCGAGTATTCTGGGTCACGGTGGCGCTCAACCTGGCCTGTCTGGCGGCTGTTCTGGCGCTTACGCAACCTTGGCCGAGTTGAACAGGAAGTTGGCGATCAGTTCCTTGCCGCCTTCGGTGGCAAACGACTCCGGGTGAAACTGAATGCCGTGGATGGGGTAGTCGCGGTGCTTCACGCCCATCAGCTCGAACTCGCCTGCGGCCTGCCAGGCGCTGCGCTCGGCAAAATGCTCGGCGGTCAGCGCGCCGACCGTGGCGGTCACTTCCAGGCACTCGGGCAGGGTGGTGGCGTCGGCAATCAAGGAGTGGTAGCGCATCACTTCCAATTGGTCGGGGACGCCCTGGAACACCGAGCGGTCATCGTGGTGAATGGGACTGATCTTGCCATGCATGGGCAGCGGTGCCTTGACCACCTTGCCACCAAAGACATGCACGATTCCCTGCATGCCCAGGCACACTCCCAGCAGTGGCGTCGTCTTGCCGAGTTTTTCGATGACCTCGGCACACACCCCGAAGTAGCGCGGGTCGTCCGGCGAGCCCGGCCCCGGCGAAATGATGATGCGGTCCGGGGCCATGGCCTCGATGGCCCTGAAGTCGATCTGGTTGTTCCGCTTCACCACGATCTCGAAATGCGGCAGCTCCCCGCGGTTCTTTTCGGTGGTGAGAATTTCACCGATGAACTGGTAGAGGTTGTAGGTGAACGAGTCGTAGTTGTCGATGATCAGCACCTTCATGCGGGGCTCTCCGTTTCCGTGCTCATAAAGGGGGCTAGCGCCTTGCGGGTACCGGCAAACTTGCGACGAATCTCCTCGTACTCATCCTCGGCATTGCTGTCGTAGACGTTGCCGCCGCAGGTTTGCACGTAGGCGCGTTCACCGTTGACGAACACCGTACGAATCGGAATGGCGAAGGTGCAGTCGCCATTGAAGGAAAACTGACCCACTGCGCCGCCATAGGGGCCACGACCGTCGGTTTCCAGATCGTCGATGATCTTCATGGCCTCGATCTTGGGAGCGCCGGTCAGCGTTCCGGCAGGGAAGTTGCTGGCCAGGGCGGAGAACATGTCTTCGCCTTCGGCGATGATGCCGACGATCTCGCTGGAGATGTGCTGTACGTGGCTGAACCGCTTGATGTCCATCAGGCTGCGTACCTTCACCGTTCCAAACTGGGCCACGCGGCCGATGTCGTTGCGGTGCAGGTCCACGATCATGTTGTGCTCGGCGATCTCTTTCGGGTCGTTGAGCAGTGCGCGGGCCAGCTGCGTGTCTTCCTGGGGGGTCTGGCCACGGAGCGTGGTGCCCGCCAGCGGGAAGGTTTCCATTTCGCCCTGGCGCAGGCGAAACAGCAGCTCGGGGCTGGCGCCGATCAGCTTCTGATCACCGAATTTGACGTAATACATCTGTGGTGACGGGTTGATGGTGCGCAGCTGGTCATAGAGCGCCAGGGTATCGCCCTGGATGCGAAAGCGCTTCTTGAATCCCACTTCACACTGGAACACCTTGCCGTCGATGATGTCCTGCTTCACTTTGGCCACGGCTTCGGCATGCTGGGCCTTGCTCATGGTGTCGCCCAGCGCGGTAATGCTGAGTGCCCCGGCAGGCTCGTCTGCTGCTTCGATCAGTGTCTGCAGAAAATCATAGCGGCTGTTGTCGTAGTAAAAGTAGGTGACTTCCCCGGTCATCTTGTCGAGGATCAAGCCATCCTTGTAAAGCCCGAAGCGGAAGGTATCGAAGTCGTCGCTGGCTTTCAGCGTCAGCGAAGGCTCGAAGTACTGCATGGCGTCGTAGCCCAGATAGCCGCTGAGGCCGCCGGCGTACTTGCGGGAAATGATGTTCTGCGGAATCAGGCTGCGCAGCAGCTCGTAGGGGTTCTCGCTGGTGTACTGCTCGGCCTGACCGTCGCGGTTTTCAATGGTCAGCGTGTCGCCATTGGCGTACAGCGTATATTCGGGGTCGAAGCCAATGATCGAGTGGCGCGCCATATGGCTATCTTCGCCCAGCGACTCCAGCATGTAGCAGGTGTCGAAGCGGCGCTCGATTTTTTGAAACAGGGCGAAGAAGTCGCAGTCTGCCGCCAACGTCACGTAGTGCGGTTTACGGGGCAGTGTAAACGGCGTTGGGCCAGTGGTGTTGGCCTGAGTGTGAGTGCTCATAAAGGGTCGTTCCGTGATGAAGATGACTGGTTCAGTGCGCGAGAGCCCCTGGATACCGTGGCAATACCGACCCCGAGGGTGTCGGCAATCTTGCGGTGGGGCACCCCTTCGTTGAGCAGCTTGAAAATCTGCAGGCGCTTGCTGATTTCCTGGTACTCCGCTGGTGTCAGCAGGCTGGCCAGCGCAGCGTCCATGGCCTCGGGGGTCTCGATGGCCACCAGATGGCGTACCAGCTCAGTCTGATAATGTGACGGAGAGAGGGTCATGAGTGAGTCACCAGCGGTCGATGTAATCCGTGTTAATGTACTAGTACGCTAGTACATTAACACGGATAAACGCCGGGTCAAGAGACATCTCGGCTGGCAGCATCGAAAACTGGGATTAAAACGGCAGGTGTAGCGAAGCGCTGAGCATATTGAGGTGGCTGAGCGTGGGTGCATCGATACGCTCGTACTCGAAACGGCTGATCAACCGGTTGATGGTCATGGTGGCGCCGAAGCCTTGCAGTAGCGCCGTGCCGCCATCATCGGCCTGGGGCTGGTACGCTTCACCACGCCACTCGGTGAAGCCGGACTTGGCATAAATGCTGACGGCGCCCATGCGCACGCCTGCCACTAGGGCGCCACCCAGGCTCAGGGTGTCCATGAGTAGCGGGTTCACCTGGGAAGTAATGGGGACTTCTTCACTTTCGCGATAGGCGATCTCGGCACCGATATCCAGCCGGGGCAGCCGTTCGGGGCTGAAGCCCGCGGTCAGCCGAAAGCCGGTGGTGTTGGTGTCCAGGCTGCTCAGGTCGCTGCCTTCCAGCACCACGCCGTTATCCAGCCGAATCCACTCACCGTCGGGGGCCGCATAGGCAAGCAGTGCCGTATCGTCATTTGCCAGGGCAGTGGCGAAGGGCGCGGCGCTCACCAGCGTCAGGAACAGGGTGCTTGCCAGGCGGTTCATTGGCGTTCCTCTTGTCCTTGATCGTGACCTTGTCGTTATGCGTGATTGTCGCCATTTATCGAGCCAACCGTTACAGGTTAGCAACGGGCGCTGATTTCCACCACGTTAATTGCCTGTTGAGCGAGATTTTCCAGCAGGTGCTTGCCCATGGTCAGGAAGCGCTCGCCAAATACCCACTGGGGCGAGACGACCGCAGGCTGGGCGGTCTGCTCCTTTTGGCGTTGACGCTGGCGCCAGGCCAGGGCGGTCTGGCTCCAATCCTCGTGGTGTTGCAAGGTGAAGCCTTGCCGTTGCAGCAGGGTAGTCAGTGCTTCCAGGCTGAGCAGGTGCGAATGTTCGGGCCCTTCCGCCCAGGGCACGGGGTAGCGCAGCGCCGCCTGGTTCGGGCCGCCCACCACTTCGTGCATCACCAGCTGCCCGCCGGGGCGCAGCACTCGGCGGCACTGGGCCAGTACGCTTTCCGGGTCAGGCATGTTCATCAGGCTGTGCTGAAACACCACCGCATCGAAGCTCGCGTCGGTAAACGGCAGAGCGCTGGCATTTCCCGTCACCCAGCGCAATTTGCCGCCCATGGGAGTGGGGGTGAGTTGGCTGATGGCCCGGTTGAGCGCGCTGAAGCGGTGGGTGATATCCAGCCCGGTCATGTGCAGACCCATCGCCGCGCCCTGGCGCATCAGCCCGCCCAGCCCGGCACCGATGTCCAGCACCTCGCTTTGCGGCTCGATCAGGGCCAACAGCCTGGCCGAGGCGGCCAGCCCACCGATATGCAGTTGGTCCAGTGGCGCGAGCTGGTGCAGCGTCGGACCCTCAGGATAATGGCTGCGCAACTGCTGGAGGATCTCCTGGTCGCGCAGCCCCTGATCGTAATGATGCGCCAGGGGCTTTGCCATGGCGGCTACTTCTGCTCGTCCAGGCCCAGCTCTTCTATCGAGATTTCGCGCATCTTGAATTTCTGGATCTTGCCGGTGACGGTCATGGGGAACGCATCCACGAACTTGAAGTAGCGTGGGATCTTGAAGTGGGTGATCTTGCCCTTGCAGTATTCGCGCAGGTCTTCACCGGTGATCTCGCCCGCGGTGGCGTTGAGCTTCACCCAGGCGATCAGCTCTTCGCCATACTTCTTGTCGGGCACGCCGGTGACCTGGACTTCGGAAATGGCCGGGTGGGCGTACAGAAACTCTTCGATCTCTTTCGGGTAGACGTTTTCACCGCCGCGAATCACCATGTCCTTGATACGCCCCACGATCTGGATGTAGCCCTGGTCATCCATGGTGGCCAGGTCGCCGGTGTGCATCCAGCCTGCCTCGTCGATGGCTTCGGCGGTGGCTTTGTCGTTGTTCCAGTACTTGAGCATCACGCTATATCCACGGGTGCACAGCTCGCCGATTTCACCACGGGGCAGAATGCCGCCATTGCCGGGGTCGACGATCTTGCTTTCCAGGTGGGGTTGTGTGCGGCCCACGGTGGAAACGCGCTTGTCGATGGTGTCGTTGGCGCCGGTCTGTGTCGACACCGGGCTGGTCTCGGTCATGCCGTAGGCAATCTGCACGCCCTTCATGTTCATCTTGTCGATGACCTGCTTCATGATTTCGGCAGGGCAGATGGAGCCAGCCATGATCCCGGTACGCAGCGAGGAAAAGTCGGTCGACGCAAAGTCGGGGTGTTCGAGCTCGGCAATGAACATGGTGGGTACACCGTAGAGGGCGGTGGCTTTCTGCTCATGGACGGCTTTCAGGACTTTACCGGGGTCGAAGCCTTCGTCCGGGTAGATCATGGCGGCCCCATGGGTCATGCAGCCCAGATTGCCCATGACCATGCCGAAGCAGTGGTAGAGCGGCACGGGGATCACCAGCCGGTCGGCGCTAGTAAAGCCCATGCTCTCTGCCACGAAAAAGCCGTTGTTGAGAATGTTGTGGTGGGAGAGCGTGGCCCCCTTGGGAAACCCCGTGGTGCCGGAGGTGTATTGAATGTTGATCGGGTCGTCGAACTGCAGGGTGGCCTGCAGGTCGTCCACTTCGGTCTGGCTGACGGTGTCGGCCTGGCCAATGAAGTCGGCCCAGCGCCACATGCCGCTGTGCTTTTCGTCGCTGAGGTTGATGATGCATTGCAGCTGCGGCAGCTTATGGGCGTTCAGCGCCCCTTCGGCGCAGTGGTTCAGCTCGGGGGCCAGCTCGTACAGCATGGCGGTGTAGTTGGAGCTCTTGAACTGGTGGGCGGTGATCAAAAAGCGTGCACCGGATTGGTTGAGCGCGTACTCCAGCTCGTGGGTCCGGTAAGAGGGGTTGATGTTGACCAGAATGGCACCGATCTTGGCGGTGGCAAACTGGCTCAGCGTCCACTCGCTGCAGTTGGGAGCCCAGATGCCGACCCGATCGCCTTTCTTGACCCCCATGGCAAGCAGGGCCCGAGCGCAGCGATTCACCTCCCGCTGCAGTTCTCGGTAGCTCCAGTGAATGTTCTGGTGCAGTGCGATCAACGCGTCGTTGTCCGGGTATTGGGCGGCAATCTGGTCGAATTTGTCGCCAATGGTCATGCCCAGCAAGGGTTTGTCGGCGGTGCTGCTGGTGTAGCTGGGCAGGGCGCTGGAAAGCGGTGCAGATGATGCCATGGTGAGTCTCTCCGAAATCTTTTTGTTGTCTGAACGGGAAGTGAAGCGTTTTTAATTATTAGGGCCGGGCCGTACTAGCCGGGAGTGCGCTGTGCACACCCTCTGGCCAGCGCCACTTTGGCGCTGGGCTGGCGGCCCAACTGCCGCGTGATCCAGTCGCCGGTGTCGATCACCGCTTGCAGGTCGATGCCGGTCTCGATGCCGAGTCCTTGCAGCAGGTACAGCACGTCTTCCATGGCCACGTTGCCGGAAGCGCCCTTGGCATAGGGGCAGCCACCGAGGCCTGCCGTGGCGGCGTCGATGACGCCGACGCCCTCTTCCAGCACGGCGTACAGGTTGGCGATGGCCATGCCGTAAGTGTCATGGAAGTGCGCGGCCAGCCGTTCGATGGGCACGTGTTGGGCGGTGGCCTCGATCATGCGTTTGGCGGCCAGCGGCGTGCCGGTACCGATGGTGTCCCCGAGGGAAATCTCGTAACAGCCCATGTCGTAGAGCGCTTTCGCCACCTCGGCGACTTTCTGCGGGGCGATGTCCCCTTCGTAGGGGCACCCCAGCACGCAGGAGACGTAGCCACGCACTCGCACGCCTGCCTCGTTGGCCCGTGCGAGCACTGGCTCAAAGCGTGCCAGCGACTCGGTGATCGAGCAGTTGATGTTCTTCTGCGAGAACGCTTCCGAGGCGGCGCCAAACACGGCGACCTCTTCGACGCCCACGTCCAGAGCGCCTTCCAGCCCCTTCAGGTTCGGCGTGAGGGCAGAATACACCACGCCGGGCTGGCGTTTGAGGCCGCGCATCACCTCGGCGGCATCGCCCATCTGCGGTACCCACTTGGGAGAAACGAAGCTGGCGGCTTCGATATGCCGCAGGCCGGCCGCTGCCAGGCGCTCGATCAGCGCGATTTTGGTGGCAGTGGGCACCAGGGTGCCCGGTTCGTTCTGCAGCCCGTCGCGAGGGGCCATTTCAAACAGCTTGATAGCCGTAGGCAGTGCCATGAAAAGCTCCTATTCGCTGGGGGCAAAGTCGAGCAGCACGTCACCCTGGCTGACCGTGTCGCCTGCCTGGAAGTGGAACGTGGCCACGCTGCCGTGGGTCGGTGCCGTCATGGTGTGCTCCATTTTCATGGCCTCCATGACCATC
This sequence comes from Halomonas sp. NyZ770, assembly GCF_020616575.1. Taxonomy (NCBI): domain Bacteria; kingdom Pseudomonadati; phylum Pseudomonadota; class Gammaproteobacteria; order Oceanospirillales; family Halomonadaceae; genus Halomonas; species Halomonas sp. NyZ770. The sequence goes on from NZ_CP085143.1 coordinate 1,669,216, forward strand.
AAGGGCATGCCTTTTTCCACTGTGGCGCCGGGCTCGACCAGCAGCGCCACGACGGTGCCGTGCATGGGGGCGGTGAGGGTCGCTTCGGTTTCCTGATGGCCGTGGTCGATGGCGTCGATACGCTGCCAGAGCAGGCGGGTTTCGCCGCTGGGTTCGGCCATCACGACGACATTGCCATCCCGGTAGGCCTGCAGGCGACGGCGATGGCCGTCGAGGGTCACCGCCACCGCATCGCCTGCCAGCGGTTGCAGGCTGGCGCTGAGCGTGTGCTCGCCGATGGTCAGCTGCCACTGGGCGTCCAGGTTCGTGCGTTTGCCCTCCACCACGACCAGGCTGTCCCTCTCCGAGCCTTGCGCCGCGCTGGGGTCGCACAGCGTGATGCGGATGGTGTACGGGGCATTGAGCCGGAAGCCGTCGTGGCGGTCCCAGGGCGAGTCGCTTTCGCACTCCTGAGCCAGCTGGTGCAGCCCGATCAGCGCAGCGCTGGCATAGTCCTGCGTGGTGTAGCGGCGTGGCGCGAATAGCGTCGCTTCGTTGCGTTCGATGAAGCGCGTGTCCAGCTCGACGTTCTTGAAGCCGGGGTGATTGGCCAGCCGCTGCAGGAAGGCGCGGTTGGTCACCACCCCCTGCACATCCAGCGCGGCCAGCGCCCGGTTCAAGGTAGCCAGCGCTGCGTCGCGGTCGACACCGTGCACGATCAGCTTGGCCAGCATGGGGTCGTAGTGCATCGACACGCGATCGCCGCTCTCCACGCCGCTGTCCAGGCGCACCTGGTCGGCGGCCAGGCCCGCGCCTTCGGTGTCCAGTTCGAAGCGGGCCAGCAGGCCGGTGGCAGGCAAGAAGTCCTGCTCCGGGTCCTCGGCGTAGAGCCTCGCCTCGAAGCTGTGGCCGGTGATGGTCAGCTCGTCCTGACGACAGGGCAGCGGCTCGCCCATGGCGACTCGCAATTGCCACTCCACCAGATCCTGGCCGGTGATCATCTCGGTGACGGGGTGCTCCACCTGCAGGCGGGTGTTCATCTCCATGAAGTAGAACGAGCCGTCGGCGTCCAGAAGGAACTCCACCGTGCCCGCGCCCACGTAGCCGATCTCCTTGGCAGCGCGTACGGCGGCGTCGCCCATGGCGGCGCGCAGCTCGGGCGTCATGCCGGGGGCGGGGGCTTCTTCGATGACTTTCTGGTGGCGACGCTGCACGCTGCAGTCGCGCTCGAAGAGGTACACGCCTTGGCCGTAGCGGTCGCAAAAGACCTGTACCTCCACATGGCGGGGCTGCACCAGATACTTTTCGATCAGCATGCGGTCGTCGCCAAAGGCGGCTTTCGATTCTCGGCGGCAGCCGTCCAGCGCTGCCTTGAAGCCTTCGCCGCTTTCGACCACGCGCATGCCCTTGCCGCCACCGCCTGCGCTGGCTTTCAGCATCACCGGGTAGCCAATCTTGTCGGCTTCGGCGCGCAGCAGGGCGTCATTCTGGTCGTCGCCATGATAGCCCGGTACCAGCGGCACCCCCGCGTTGGCCATGCGTGCCTTGGCCGCCGATTTGTCGCCCATGGCGGCAATGGCGGAAGCGGGCGGGCCAACGAAGGTAATACCGGCCTGTTCCAGCGCTTTGACGAAGGTGCCGTTTTCGGACAGAAAGCCGTAACCGGGGTGAATGGCGCCGGTGCCGGTGCGTTGGGCGGCGTCGATCACTGCCTCGATGTTCAGGTAGCTTTCCCGGGCGGCCGCCGGGCCAAGACGCACGGCCTCGTCGGCTTCCCGCACATGGCGGGCGGTGGCATCGGCATCCGAGTAGACCGCCACGGTTTTCAGCCCCAGACGGCGGGCGGTGCGCATCACGCGGCAGGCAATTTCACCCCGGTTGGCTACCAGTAGGGTATCGAAGGGGGTCGGGGTAGGCGTCATGAGCGTGGCTCCGCGGCGTGTTGGTGTTCTTCGGGGGATGTCCAGGCGGGGCGGCGCTTGTCGAAAAAGCTGGCCAGGCCCTCCTGGCCTTCTTCACTGACCCGCAGCTGGGCGATGACCTGGCAGGTGTGCTCGCGGGTGGCATCCGAGTCCGGGGCCTGGGCCACGCTGGCCAGCAGGGCTTTGGTTGCCCGCTGCGCCTGAGGAGAGCCCTTGGCCAGGGTGTCGATCATGGTATCGATGGCGTGATCCAGCGCATCGTGTTCGACCACCTGGTGGGCGAGCCCCAGCTGCAGCGCGGTGGGGGCATCCATGACTTCGGCGCTCAGCGCGTAGCGGCGCATCTGCCGTTGGCCGAGGGCGCGCTGGACGTAAGGGCTGATCACGGCCGGCGACAGGCCGATATTGACCTCCGACAGGCAAAACCGAGCCTTCTCGGAAGCGATGACGATGTCGCAGCAGGCGGCAAGCCCGACCGCGCCACCGAACGCGGCGCCCTGAACGCGGCACAGGGTGGGGCAGGGCAGCGTGTCCAGGCCGTGCATCAGCGCCGCCAGCTTGCGTGAATCGGCCAGGTTGTCGGCCAGGTCGTAATCGACCATGCGCTTCATCCAGTTCAGGTCCGCACCGGCCGAAAAGCTCTTGCCCTCGGAGCCGAGGATCACCACGCGCACGTCGCCTGCGCTGGCCAGATCGTGCAGGGTTTCCAGATGACCGTTCAGTTCGGCGATCAAGCGATCGTCAAAGGCGTTGTGCACCTCTGGACGGTTCAAGGTCAGCCGGGCGACACCCGATTCGATAACCAGGGTTGAGTAAGCCATGTGATGCCCCTTACATCCGGAACACGCCGAAGCGCGTCTCTTTGATTTCTGCGTTCATGGCGGCGGCCAACGAGAGACCCAGCACGTCGCGGGTTTGCAGCGGGTCGATGACTCCGTCATCCCACAGGCGCGCGCTGGCGTAGTAGGGGTGGCCCTGGTGCTCGTACTGGTCGCGGGTGGGCTGTTTGAAGGCCTCTTCGTCTGCCTTGCTCCATTCCTGGCCTTCTCGTTCGTACTGCTCGCGCTTCACCTGGGAAAGTACGCCTGCTGCCTGCTCGCCGCCCATCACGGAAATACGCGCATTGGGCCACATGAACAGCAGATTGGGGTCGTAGGCTCGGCCACACATGCCGTAGTTGCCAGCACCGAAGCTGCCGCCAATCAGCACGGTGTACTTCGGTACGTTGGCGCAGGCTACGGCGGTGACCAGCTTGGCGCCGTGCTTGGCGATGCCTTCGTGCTCGTATTTGGAGCCCACCATGAAGCCGGTGATGTTCTGCAGGAAGACCAGCGGAATCTTGCGCTGGGCACACAGTTCGATGAAGTGCGCGCCTTTCACGGCGCTTTCCGAAAACAGCACGCCGTTGTTGGCGACGATACCCACCGGGTAGCCGTGGATATGCGCAAAGCCGGTCACCAGGGTGTCGCCGTAGTAGCGCTTGAACTCATCGAAATCAGAGCCATCGACGATACGGCCGATCACTTCGCGCACGTCGTAAGGTTTTTTCAGATCGGTGCCGACGATGCCGTACAGCTCTGCGGGGTCGAGTCTTGGCGGCCTGGGGGGTTGCATGGCGAGCTGGCCACGCTTTTGCCAGTTGAGCCGGGACACGCAGGCCCGTGCCAGCTGCAGCGCATGGGCGTCGTTTTCGGCATAGTGGTCGGCCACGCCGCTGATGCGGGTGTGCACATCGGCGCCGCCCAAGTCTTCGGCGCTGATGTTTTCCCCGGTCGCTGCCTTGACCAGCGGTGGGCCGCCCAAAAAGATCGTTCCCTGCTCCTTGACGATGATGGACTCGTCCGCCATGGCGGGCACATAAGCACCGCCTGCGGTGCAGGAGCCCATGACCACCGCGATTTGCGGGATACCCTCGGCAGAGAGCGTGGCCTGGTTGTAGAAAATCCGGCCGAAGTGGTCGCGGTCGGGGAAGACCTCGTCCTGGCGGGGCAGGAAAGCCCCGCCGGAATCGACCAGGTAGATGCATGGCAGGCGGTGCTTGCGAGCCACTTCCTGGGCGCGCAGGTGCTTTTTCACCGTCAGCGGGAAATAGGTGCCGCCCTTGACCGTGGCATCGTTGGCCACGATCACGCACTCCACCCCCGATACCCGGCCAATCCCGGTGACCACCCCGGCGGCGGGCACGTCGCTGTCGTAAACGTGATGGGCTGCCAGCGCAGAAAATTCCAGAAACGGCGAGCCTTCATCGATCAAGTGGTCGATACGGTCACGTACGAACAGCTTGCCACGGCTTTCGTGGCGGGTGCGGGCGTTGGCGCCGCCGCCCTGGGCGATGGCCGCGGTCAGCTCACGCAGCTTGTTCACTTCCCCCAGCATGGCGGCCTCGTTGGCCTGAAAAACATCGCTGCGCGGGTTGATCTGTGTCGAGAGTGTGCTCATGGCGCAAACCTTCCTGAGTCGATTAATGGCTTTCGGTGAAGAGTTCGCGACCAATCAGCATGCGGCGAATTTCGCTGGTACCGGCGCCAATTTCATAGAGCTTCGCATCGCGCAGCAGGCGGCCGGTGGGGTATTCGTTGATGTAGCCATTGCCGCCCAGCAGTTGAATGGCGTCCAGCGCGACCTGGGTGGCCTTTTCAGCACAATACAGGATCACCCCGGCGGCATCCTTGCGCGAGGTCTGGCCCCGGTCGCAGGCGCTGGCCACGGCATACAGGTAAGCGCGGCAAGCGTTCAGCGTGGTGTACATGTCGGCCACTTTGCCCTGTACCAGCTGGAACTCGCCGATGGATTGGTTGAACTGCTTGCGCTCGTGGATATAGGGAATGACCACGTCCATGGCGGCCTGCATGATGCCGATGGGGCCGGCGGCCAGCACGGTGCGCTCGTAATCCAGTCCGCTCATCAATACCCGCACGCCCTTGCCTACCTCGCCCAGCACGTTCTCGGCGGGCACACGACAATCCTGGAAGACCAGCTCGCAGGTGTTAGAGCCACGCATGCCCAGCTTGTCGAGCTTCTGGGCGGTGGAGAAGCCCGGCATGCCTTTTTCGATAATAAACGCGGTGATGCCCTTGGAACCGGCATCCGGGTCGGTTTTGGCGTACACCACCAGCACGTCGGCATCGGGGCCATTGGTGATCCACATCTTGTTGCCGTTGAGCACGTAGTGGTCGCCATCTTCCTTGGCGCGCAGCTGCATCGACACCACATCGGAACCGGCACCCGGCTCGGACATGGCCAGTGCCCCGACGTGCTCGCCGCTGATCAGCTTGGGCAGGTACTTGGCCTTCTGCTCGGCGTTGGCGTTGATCTTGAGCTGGTTGACGCAGAGGTTGGAGTGGGCGCCGTAGGAGAGGCCCACGGAGGCGCTGGCACGGGAGATCTCCTCCATGGCGATGCAGTGGGCCAGGTAGCCCATGCCGGTGCCGCCATCCTCTTCCGGTACGGTGATGCCGAGCAGGCCCATGTCGCCAAATTTCTTCCACAGGTCGTTGGGAAACTCGTTGTTGTGGTCGATCTCGGCGGCGCGTGGGGCGATTTCACTGGCGGCAAACGCATTGACCTGTTCGCGCAGCATGTTCAGCTCGTCGTCGAGGCCAAAATTCAGTTCTGTGTAGTGGGAAAACATGCTCAATCACCTTGTCATCGTTGCTTGTTGATTGTTAATGGACCGTGTCTGCTGGCGGTATTCGAGCGGCTTATTTGGAAGTGGCCGGGTGCTTCTCGTTCAACTCTTCCAGCGCCTGGCGGCAGCGGATTTCGGCACTCTCCAGCTCCAGTTGCACCATGGTGATGTCTTTCATCTGCTGCTCCAGCGCGGCCTTGCGTTCGCCGATCTTGCTGAGCATCAGGTGCAACTGCTTTTCACTGCCGCTGCGCGTTTCGTCCCACAGCTCGAACAGTTCGCGAATCTCGGCCAGTGAAAAGCCCAGCCGTTTGCCGCGTAGGGTCAGCTTAAGGCGTACGCGGTCCTTGCTGCTGTAAATGCGTGTTTGCCCACGGCGAGAAGGGTGCAGCAGCTCCTGGTCTTCATAAAAACGGATGCTGCGAGTGGTGACATCGAACTCGCTGGCCAACTCGCTGATCGTGTAGGTTTTGCTCATGGTCGTTATTCTCGTCGATAGGGGGATGTCCCTATGGAACACTGACCATGAGGCTAAAACAAGTTTACGTTAACGTAAAGTAGGGAGTGGCTATCGTTGGCAAGCGTTTAAAATTTGCAAGCTGTTGAAATTTAGCGATTTCAGCGTTTTAAAGCGCTGCGCTATCGTGGTGCGTAGACCAAAGTTGTAATTGTAATACCCGGTGCTGGGTTGCTAGTTTGCACCTACAGCTTACGTTCAGGTAAGGATGCGTTGTCGGTTACTCCGTCGCGCTTCCCACCCTACAAGAACAACAAGAGGCGTCCTACCTCATGCGTGCAGATGAAGTGACCCAGAGGCCAGTGCTCGAAACGCGAGGGCTGACCAAAGAGTTTCGCGGCTTTACGGCCGTGGATAACGTCAACCTACAGGTGCAGGAAGGGCATATCCACGCCCTGATCGGCCCCAATGGTGCCGGCAAAACCACGGTGTTCAACCTGCTCACCAAGTTCCTGCCTCCAACGCGCGGTGAAATTCTCTACCGTGGCCAGCCGATTACCAGCAAGAAATCCAATGAAATTGCCCAGCTGGGCCTGGTGCGTTCGTTTCAGATTTCGGCAGTGTTTGCGCACATGACGGCGCTGGAAAACGTGCGTGTTGCGCTGCAGCGCCAGTTGGGCACGTCGTTTCATTTCTGGAAGTCCGAAAAAACGCTGGATCACCTCAATGATCGTGCCCTGGCCTTGTTGGATGAAGTGGGGCTGCGTGAGTATGCCGATACATTGACGGTCGAAATGCCCTATGGCCGCAAGCGCGCCCTGGAGGTGGCGACCACTCTGGCGCTGAACCCCAGCATGATGCTGCTGGACGAGCCTACCCAGGGCATGGGTGCCGAAGACGTGGACCGCATCGTGGCGTTGATCAAGCGCGTTTCCCAGGGGCGTACCGTGCTGATGGTGGAGCATAACCTGAGCGTGGTCAGCCGCTTGTGTGACCGCATTACGGTATTGGCCCGAGGCGCGGTATTGGCGGAAGGCGACTACGACAGCGTTTCCCGCAACCCGCTGGTACGTGAAGCCTATATGGGCAGCGAAGCTGCCAGTGAGGAGGCCGCCGTATGAAGACTGCAGAAGCCCTCGAACATCCGGTCGCAGAGACTCAAAGCCTGGAAATGCTCCGTGTGCAGGACCTGCACGCCTTCTATGGCGAGTCGCATATCCTTCATGGGGTCAATTTCAACGTCAAGCGGGGCGAGCTGGTGACGCTGCTGGGTCGCAACGGTGCAGGGCGTAGTACCACGCTAAAGGCCATCATGAACATGGTGGGGCGCCGCACCGGCTCCATCGTCATCAATGGCAGCGAAACCCTGCGCATGAAGCCTCACCATATTCCTCGTCTGGGTATTGGCTATTGCCCTGAAGAGCGCGGTATCTTTGCCAGCCTGGACGTGCACGAAAACCTGCTGCTGCCGCCCACGGTGCGCTCCGGTGGAATGAGTCTGGATGAGATCTATGCCATGTTCCCCAATCTGTACGAGCGGCGCAAGAGTCAAGGAACTCGGCTCTCTGGCGGTGAACAGCAGATGCTGGCCATGGCGCGCATTCTGCGCACCGGTGCGCGGTTGCTGCTGCTCGACGAGATTACCGAAGGCTTGGCCCCGGTCATCGTGCAGAAGCTGGGCGAAGTGCTGGTGCAGCTGAAAGAGCGGGGCATGACCATCGTACTGGTCGAGCAGAACTTCCGTTTTGCCGCGCCGCTGGCCGACCGCCATTTCGTCATGGATCACGGCCAGATCGTCGAAGAGATCACGGCGGCGCAGCTGCCTTCGCGCCGCGAGCACTTGAACAGCATGCTGGGGGTATAGACACCGCACACAACGCATCCTTTGATTGCACTGCTCACGCTTCACTCAACCACAATCACAACCATTGAACGTCCGCATCACCACAGCGTCCGCATCACAACAACAAAGGCCCCAAGGGCCAGGAGACGAACATGATCTTTACCAAGAAAACGCTGGCCGCCAGCATTGCCGTGGCTGCCACTGCCAGCATGATGGCGTCTGCCGCCCAAGCCGAGATCAGCGACGGCGAAGTGCGCATTGGCTATCTGGCCGATATGTCGGGCACCTACCGAGATCTGGCGGGCCCGGGCGGTCAAACGGCCATGGAAATGGCCGTGGCCGACTTCGGCGGTAGCGTCAACGGTGCCCCCATCGTGATTTTCAGCGCCGACGACCGCAATAGTGCGGACGTTGGCGCCAACACCGTGCGCGAGTGGATCGACCAGCGCAACGTGGACATGGTGGGCGGTCTGGTGGCTTCGTCGGTGACCATTGCGGTCACCAAGGTGCTGGAAGAGAACAGCGGCCTGGGCATCGTGTCCGGGTCGGCAGCCTCCAGTATCACCAACGAGCACTGTACCCCCAACCATATTCATTGGGTCTACGACACTTATCCCCTGGCCAACGGTACCGCCAAGGCGGTCGTCGAGCAGGGCGGCGATACCTGGTTCATGCTGACCGCTGACTACGCTTTTGGTCATGCTCTGGAAGGCGACGTGACCCGAGTGGTGGCCGTCAATGGCGGTGAAGTGGTGGGCGGTGTCCGCCATCCGTTCCCCACCAGCGACTTCTCCTCCTACATTCTTCAGGCCCAGGGCTCCGGTGCCAAGATCGTGGGCCTGGCGAACGCCGGGGCAGACACCGTGAATGCCATCGCCACGGCAAGCCAGTTCGGCCTGACCCAAAGCGGCCAGCAACTGGCGGGCCTGCTGATCTTCTTGAACGACGTGCACGCGCTGGGCCTGGAGGCCACCCAAGGTCTGCTGCTGACCACCGGTTGGTACTGGGATATGGATGACGAGGCGCGCGCGTGGTCCGAGCGTTACTACGATCAAGTGGGTCGCATGCCGACCATGGTTCAGGCCGGTATCTACTCCAGCACCATGCATTACCTCAAGGCCGTAGAAGCCGCTGGTACCGATGACCCGGAGACCGTTCGTGCGCAAATGGCCGAGATGCCGGTAGAGGACTTCTTTGCCCGCAATGGCCGTATTCGTGAAGATGGCCGCATGGTTCACGACATGTATCTGGCTCAGGTGAAAACGCCGGAAGAGTCTACCGGTGAGTGGGACTTGTACAATATCCTCAGCACCATTCCCGCCGAAGAAGCCTACCGCCCGCTCTCTGAAAGCCAGTGCTCGCTGGTGAACAACTGATCGGCACATCACGCTGAACAGCACCAGGCGGGCAGCCCCCGCCTGGTGACAAGGAGAATCACACCATGACGATGATATTCGGCGTGCCACTGGCCGTCTTCATGGGCCAGCTAACGCTTGGGCTTGTGAATGGAGCCTTTTATGCGCTGCTTAGCTTGGGCCTGGCGGTTATCTTCGGGCTACTGAAGATCGTCAACTTTGCCCATGGGGCGCAGTACATGCTGGGCGCCTTCGCGGCGCTGCTGGGCTTTCGCTATCTGGGTATCAACTACTGGCTGGCCCTGGTGCTGGTGCCCGTAGTGGTGGGTGGTTTCGGCATGCTGATGGAGCGTTTTCTGCTGCGTCGCATTGCCCACCTGGACCACCTGTACGGATTGCTGCTGACGTTCGGGTTGGCGCTGATTTTTGAAGGCACTCTGGTGAACTTCTTCGGGGTTTCCGGAGCGCGTTACGCCACCCCGGAGATTCTGCAGGGTGGTCTCAACCTGGGTTTCATGTTCTTGCCCACCTATCGGGCCTGGGTGCTGGTGGCGGCATTGACCATGTGCTTGTTCACCTGGTTCATGATCGAGCGTACGCGGCTGGGCGCCTATCTGCGGGCCGGTACCGAAAACTCTCAATTGATGCAGGCGTTTGGCGTCAACGTTCCGTTGTTGATCACCTTGACCTACGGGTTCGGCGTGGGCCTGGCGGCCTTTGCCGGAGTGCTGGCGGCACCGCTTTACCCCGTTTCACCCACCATGGGTTCCAGCCTGCTGATCGTGGTGTTTGCGGTGGTGGTCATCGGCGGCATGGGCTCGATTCTGGGCGCTATCGTGACGGGATTGGGCATGGGAGTCATCGAAGGATTGACCAAGGTGTATTACCCCGAAGCCTCCAACACGGTCATTTTCCTGGTCATGATCCTGGTGCTCATGTTACGCCCCGCTGGGCTGTTCGGTAAGGAGGCTTAATCATGGCAACGTCGCATACTTCATCAGCCGTCGCGCTGCCATCCGCCGTGCAGGAGCGTCAGCGTCGGGCCAGGCTGCGTCGCAACATGTTCTACCTTGCACTCATCGTCGTCGGGCTGGTGGCGCCTTTCGTCGCTTACCCCGTGTTCTTGATGAAAATTCTCTGCTTTGCCCTGTTTGCCTGCGCTTTCAACCTGTTGCTGGGGTATGCCGGGCTGCTGTCTTTTGGCCATGCGGCCTTTCTGGCAACGGGCGGTTACGTGACCGGGTATCTGCTGGCCAGTTACCCGGGGCTGACTCCGGAGCTGGGCATACTGGCAGGCACGCTGACCGCTACCCTGTTGGGGGCAGGTTTCGGGCTGCTGGCCATTCGCCGCCAGGGGATCTACTTCGCCATGGTCACGTTGGCGCTGGCTCAGCTGGTGTTCTTCGTGTTCGTGCAGGCTCCCTTTACAGGGGGAGAGGATGGCCTGCATGGGGTGCCGCGAGGGCACCTGTTCGGGTTCATCAGCCTGCGCAACAACCTGAGCATGTACTACTTCGTGTTTGCCGTGTTCCTGCTGGGCTTTGCTCTGATTCAGCGCACCGTGCACTCCCCTTATGGGCAGGTGCTCAAAGCCATCCGTGAGAACGAGCCCCGTGCCATCTCGTTGGGCTACAACGTCGATGCCTACAAGCTGCTGGCGTTCGTCCTGTCGGCGGCGCTGGCCGGGCTGGCCGGGGCGACCAAGACCGTGGTGTTCCAGCTGGCGTCGCTTACCGATGCTCACTGGCACATGTCCGGCGAGGTGATTCTGATGACCCTGCTGGGCGGTGTGGGTACGCTGCTCGGGCCGGTAATGGGGGCGGGTCTGGTGGTCAGCCTGCAGCATATTCTGGCCCAATCGCCGCTGGGCAACTGGGTAAGCGTCATCCTGGGCATCATTTTCGTGGTGTGTGTGCTGAGCTTTCGCAGCGGTATCGTGGGCGAGCTGGCCAAGATATACCGCAAGAACTTCAAGTAGCGCCCGGGAAGGGCCGAGAAACTGCGTCTGTCTGTGGATTTGGGTGCCCTTGCGGCACCCTTTTTTATGGGTGAGACGGCAGCTGGCTTGAGGGGGATTGGCTTGGCTTGGGTAGGGTAGGGTGGCGTTTCTACGCCAAAGGTCGTGGGGGATTCGGTTGCGCAAATCCGCCTAAAAATATAAGTTAACGTAAACGTCAACGTGACCGATAACGATAATATTCGGCGAGGCTTCTGACTGAGTTCAGGGGCTCGCCGCAGTGGAGACCGCCATGAATTTTGAGCTGAGTGAAGACCAGGTTGCCTTTGCCGATATGGCGCGTGGGTTTGCCCAGAACGAGCTGGAGCCCCACGCCGCTAAATGGGATGCGGAGGCTTTTTTCCCGGTGGACGTGATTCGCAAGGCAGGCGAGCTGGGGTTCTGCTCCCTGTATGCCCCGGAGCGTGTGGGCGGGCTGGGGCTTTCGCGGCTGGATGCCAGCATCATTTTCGAGCAGCTCTCCATGGGCTGTACCTCCACTACGGCATACCTCACCATCCACAACATGGTGACCTGGATGCTGGCAGATTTCGGCACGCCAGAAGCCGTGGAGCAGTGGGGCGAGCGATTGGCGACCGGTGAGCTGCTGGGCTCCTACTGTCTGACCGAGCCCAACGCGGGCTCCGACGCCGCATCGCTCAAGACCACCGCCCGGCGCGACGGTGAGCACTACGTGCTGAATGGCAGCAAGATGTTCATTTCCGGGGCAGGCAGCACCGATTTCCTAGTGGTAATGGCCCGTACTGGCGGCGAAGGGGCGGGCGGTGTGTCTGCTTTTGCCGTGGATGCCCAGAGTGACGGGATCAGCTACGGCCGCAAGGAAGACAAGATGGGTTGGAATAGCCAGCCCACCCGGATGATTACCTTCGAAGACGTGCGTGTGCCTGCCAGCCACCTGTTGGGTAAGGAAGGCGACGGCTTCAAGATCGCCATGAAGGGGCTGGACGGTGGACGCATCAATATTGCCACCTGCTCGATCGGCACCGCCCAGCAAGCGCTCAACAAAGCCCGTGAATACCTGCTGGAGCGCAAGCAGTTCGGCAAGCGACTGGCCGATTTCCAGGCTCTGCAGTTCCGTTTGGCCGACATGGTGACCGAGCTGGTGGCTGCCCGCCAACTGGTGCGCATGGCCGCGGCCAAACTGGATGCGGGCCACCCGGATGCCACGGCCTACTGCGCCATGGCCAAGCGGTTTGCCACGGATGTAGGGTTCAAGGTGTGCGATGAAGCCTTGCAGCTTTACGGTGGCAATGGCTACATCAAGGAGTACCCCATGGAGCGCTACGTGCGTGATACCCGTGTACACCGCATTCTGGAAGGCACCAACGAGATCATGCGGCTGATCATATCCCGCCGTGTGCTGGCCGATGGCGCCGCCGAACTGTAGCCTTGGCACCCGAGCAGATAAGGAAGAGGCAATGAGTTGCGTACTGTTTGAAGAGCACACGACCCAGGACGGCCATGTGATCGGCGAGATCACGCTCAACGCCGAGCGTTCGCTGAATGCGCTGACCCTGGAGATGATCGACGCGCTGCTGCCCCGCTTGACCCAGTGGCAGGAGGATGAGCGTGTGGTGGCCATTCTGCTGGACAGCGCAGGCGAAAAAGCCTTCTGTGCAGGGGGCGACGTGGTCAATCTCTACAAGGCCATCACCGGCGATGGTGAGCCGGACTTTCCGGAGCGTTTCTTCGAGCGCGAATATCGGCTCGATTATCTGATGCACACCTTCGCCAAGCCGATCATCTGCTGGGGGCATGGCATCGTGATGGGCGGTGGCATGGGGCTGCTCAGTGCCAGCAGCCACCGTATCGTCACTGAAACGTCGCGGCTGGCCATGCCGGAAGTGACCATTGGCCTGTACCCCGATGTGGGAGCCAGCTGGTTTCTCAATCGCCTGCCCAATGGCACCGGGCGTTTTCTGGCCATGACCGGTGGTCAGATCAATGCCCCCGATGCGCTGCATCTGGGGCTGGCAGATCGAGCAGTTGCCAGCCACCACCGTGAGGCGTTGGCCCAGGCGCTGCTGGACGCCCGATGGGGAGAGGGGGAGAAAACCGACGCTCATGGCGTGGTCAACCGCGTGTTGCGTGAGTTGGAGCAGGCTTCCCAGGCGGCGTTTGCCGAGCTGGAAGCGCCTGTCTACAAGGCGTCTTCACTGATACGCGAGCTGATGGACCACGATACCGTCGAGCAGCAGGTGGCGGCGGTGCTGGGAGTCGACAGCGACGACCAGTGGTTCAGTAAAGCCCAGCGCACTCTGGCCCATGGCAGCCCGGTCTCTTTGCGGCTGATCGATGAGCAGCTCAAGCGCGCCCGGCACATGTCGCTGGCTGAAGTGTTCCAGTTCGAGCTGGCGCTTTCCGTGCAGTGCTGCCGCCATGAGGAGTTCCCCGAAGGCGTGCGTGCACTACTGGTCGACAAGGATGGCCAGCCGCGCTGGCGTTTCCCGGATGTGGCCTCGGTGCCGCCCAGCTTCATGGAGGAGTTGCTGACATCCCCCTGGGAGACCAGCCCTCTGGCGGATCTTCAATAACGCGCGCTGTCTCTTTCGAGAGCGCTATTCAATCGACTGCTGACCAATCTCAACAAGGATAACAACATGACCAGCGTAGCCTTCATCGGCCTGGGTAATATGGGCGGCCCCATGGCAGCCAATCTCGTGAAAGCCGGTTTTCAAGTGCGGGCCTTCGACCTGGCCGCCGAGGCCTTGGAAACCGCCCGTGCCCAAGGCTGTGAGACCGCCGCCACCGCCCAGGCCGCGGCGACCGATGCCGATTTCGTGATTTCCATGCTGCCGGCGGGCAAGCATGTGCGGGGGCTGTACATGGAGGGCGACGCGCCATTGTTCGACGTCATCAAGGCGGGCGCCCTGGTGATCGATTGCTCGACCATCGACGCCGACACCGCGCGTCGCGTCGCCGCTGCTGGCGCTGAAAAGGGTATCGGCTTCGTGGATGCGCCAGTCTCCGGTGGCGTGGGCGGTGCCCAGGCGGGCACGCTGACCTTCATCGTGGGCGGTTCGGATGCCCAGTTCACTCAGGCGCAGCCCGTGCTGCAGGCCATGGGCAAGAACATCTTCCACGCCGGAGATCACGGGGCAGGGCAGGTGGCCAAGGTATGCAACAACATGCTGCTCTCGATCCTCATGGCAGGCACCTGTGAAGCCATCAACATGGGCGTCAAGAATGGCCTGGACCCCGCCGTGCTGTCGGAAATCATGAAGCAGAGTTCCGGCGGCAACTGGGCGCTCAACGTCTACAACCCCTATCCGGGAGTCATGGAAAACGCTCCCGCCTCCAAAGGTTATCAGGGCGGCTTCCAGGTGGATCTGATGATCAAGGACCTGGGTCTGGCCATGGATGTCAGCCAGCAAAGCGCCGCTGCCATTCCCATGGGCTCCGCCGCCCGAGCGCTGTTCACCTTGCACAAGGCGGGTGGCAACGGCAAACTCGATTTCTCCAGCCTGCTCAAGCTGTATCAGGATAAGGATAAGGGTGAGGAGTGAGGAGTGAGGGGTGAATAGTGAGGAGTTGGAGTGTGGAGTGAGTGGGGCATATGTGGGATTGTGGGGTGGGAGGCAGCTTTAGCTCGCGACCTGTTGTCTAATAAGCCCCTTGACTAAGCCCTTGCCCCGTAAGTGTGCCATTCACCACTCACACCCACCCAAGGCACACTCAACAACCGATTGAGCCAAACACAAGGACTGCCATGATTACACTTTGGGGCCGCAACAACTCCACCAACGTCAAGAAAGTGCTCTGGGCACTGGAAGAGCTGCAACTGCCGTACGAGCAGATCATGGCAGGCCTGCAATACGGGGTAAACGACACGCCGGAATACCTCGCCATGAACCCCAGTGGCCTGGTACCCCTGCTCAAGGATGACGCCACTCAAAGCCTGCTGTGGGAGTCCAACACCATTCTTCGCTACCTGGCGGCGCAGTACGGCCCCAACCCTTTATGGATCGAGGCACCCGCCCAGCGGGCACGCATGGAAAAGTGGATGGACTGGTCGACCAGCCTGCTCACGCCTGCCCATAGAACCATTCTGATGGGCTATGTACGCACTCCACCCGAGCAGCGCGACAGTCAGGTACTCGATCCCGCCATCGCCACTTGTGAAAAACTCTTCGTTCAACTGGACACCACGTTGAGCCAGCAGCTCTGGTTCTCCGGCGAAGACTTCGGCCTGGCCGATATCGCCATCGCCCCGTTCACCTATAACCTCTTCAACAGCGGTCTCACCTGGTCATCCTGTAGTGGTCAACTAATTCCGGACAGTAATTTAAGGTTTTCCTCAGCCACCACGGGAGGCAGGCCATCGTTAAACGAGTGAGGGCGCTGCTGGTTGTAGTAACCCATCAGATAGCTACTAACGTCTTTCCTGGCCTCAGGTAGATTTCGATATCCCCATGCCGGTATCCACTCTGATTTCAGGCTCCGGAACAGCCTTTCCATCGGCGAGTTGTCCCAGCAGTTGCCACGTCGGCTCATGCTTTGTTTCATTCGATAGCGCCAAAGTCTTTGGCGGAACTTGCGGCTTGCATACTGACTACCCTGATCGGAATGGAACATGACGCGCTTGGGCTGGCCACGTTGTTCCCAAGCGTGATCCAGTGCTTTCACAACAAGATCTGCATCCGGGCTGGACGACATGGCCCAGCCAACAACACGACGAGCATAAAGATCCAACACAACGGCCAGATAGCTCCAATGCTGGCCACTCCAGATATAAGTGATGTCACCACACCAGATCTGATTGGGCTGGTCTGGTGTAAATTTGCGACCAAGATGATTCGCAATATCCGGTCGCTCAACAGTCGCCTGCTTGTAGGCAGGAGGGCCTGGCTGCTTGCAGATCAACCCCATTTCGCTCATCAAACGCCGAACCTTGAAACGGCCGATGGTGACGCCTTCTTCGCTGAGCAGCCCCTTGACTGAGCGGCTGCCCGCTGAGCAGCGACTCTTCTTGAAAAGGCGGCTTACCTGAGCTTTTAAGGCCAGACGCTCAACATCCACACGGTGCCGCCGCTGGCGGTACTCGTAGTAACTGGAGCGGCTAATATCAAACGCGTTACAGACCATTTCAACAGGCATTTGCTCACTCAACTGGTCTATCAGCGCGTACGATTCATGTCGTCCGACATCAAGAGAGCGGTAGCCTTTTTTAGTATCTCTTTCTCCATCTCAAGCCGTTTGCAACGGGCTTCCAGTTCCTGAATCCGGCGCTGCTCGGGGGTTAAGGCTTTGCCCTTTGGGGTGATGCCTTCACGTTCATCTTTCAGCTGTTGTACCCAGCGTCGTAGAGCTGTCTCACCCACACCGAGCGACCGGCATGCTTCGAGAGTGGTGTAGCCTTGGTCCAACACCAGGCAAGCTGCTTCCTGCTTGAATTCAGGAGAAAAAGTACGTCGTTTGTTGGTCATCAGACACCTCGCTTCTGGTGGCAATATTACCACCTACGTTGGTGTCCGGTTTTATTGAACCACTACATCCTACCCCCATCTAAAGCGCTGGACAGAGCAGCTCGCTGAACGCCCCGCGTACCGTAAGGTCGTGATGATTCCTGTAACGTGAAGGAAAGGGGGCGCAACTGCCGGGGCGGCTGTCGTCATGCTCAATCAATCTGTTGGCCGTTAGTACAGCACTCACTTTGGGTGCGTTTGTGGGAGGGCGCTTTAGCGCGCGACGATCAAACCACCCAAACCCAATTAAAACTCCGCCTCCAGCAACGCCAGCTCCTGATCCAACCCCTTCAACACCTCACATCCCAGCCCATGCCGTTCCGCGCTCTGAATCAACGGCCCCAAAATAGCGCTGCGCTCGGTAAGCCGCTTCGCCTCCACATCCTGCAACATCGAAGCCTTGTTATTTGCGGTGTTTTCTACCACCTGCCACACCAGCGCCAGCCAAGCGGCTTTCCCTTCACCACCGTTTGGCGGTGCAATACCTTCTTTTTCTAGAATCGTCGCCACTTCCTCTACCACAGCTATCACACGGCCTGAGTAGGTATCGTCGCGCAGCGCTCCATTACGCACACCATGCAGGGCTACCAACGGGTTGATTGCCGCGTTCACCGCTAATTTCTGCCATAGGCGGCTGCGAATATCACCTACCGCCGTGGCGGTAAATGCGGCGTTACTCAGCAGTGCTGCCAGGGTGGTCGCTAATGCTGTGTGCTGATTGTCCAAATCCCCCACAAACGTAGGCCCGCGACCAGCGTGGACGACACGATCATCGCCGGTTACATAAGCGCCTTGCGTGGTCGTCGCACACAGCACCGGGCCGTGCCACGTTTGGCTGATGCGCGGCTGGGCATAAAAACCGTTTTGCCATAGCACCAGGGGAGTCGAGGGGGGCAGTACGCAGGCGACACTCGCCAGCGCCGCCTCGGCAACCATCGCTTTGGTAGTGATGTGCACGAAAGCTGGCGGTGCCGCCGCACCAGCCGCCAATCGTTCAGCGGTGAACGAAGGTAAGTGTTGCGCACGTGTTTCGCCTTCCGGCGTGGTCAGTATTTGCTGCCCAGGCAGTGGGCGACGGCCAATGACGGCCACCTCAGCAAGCGGTGCCAGTGAATGTGCCAACAAGCGGCCAATGGCCCCGGGGCCAAGAATCCAGTGGGTGTTCATGGTACAAGCCGTTATCGAGGGTGTGCGTCAAGCTTATCGTGTTGAGAGTCAGGTAGCTCGCATGGTGGATGGACGAACGCTGGAAACGTGGAAACCTCGTCTAATCTTATGCGCGGCAAGCAGTGTATCGTAAGCCCAAACCGCAGGCGCAGTAGGGGAGCCTGCATCGTGATTTCGTGAGCCATTTTGGCCGATACATGCACGTATCGGCCCACAATAATATGGCAGCGATACTGAAGGGAGTGGCGGAGTTGGCATTAAAACAACAATATCGCGTACATGAATGGACGGGACAATTCTGCGACGCCATGCTGGAGCAGGATTATCGTCGCACCATGATGGAGGGGGCACGGCATACGTTTAGCCTCGCTGTCAGTGTGGCGGCGCTGGTATTCGCCATGTTCGCTATTTCTGATTACTTTTTGTTGGGACCCGGTGAGCGGTTCCAAAGAATAATGGCCATGCGTGCGGTGGTGGTCGGGAGCTGTTTGTGGGTGGCATTTTTTGTGAGGCATTGGGGTGGGAATGTCTACCGCCACTGGCTGCATGCGCTGCCATTATGGGTGCTGGCCACTGGCGTCATCCTGATCGTTCCACTGCGCCCTGAAAGCCTGCCTACTCAAATCACGGCGGTGGTGGTCGCTACCATGGCGTTTTTTCTGTTGATCCCTAATCTGCTCACCGTGGCGCTGCCCGCTAGCCTGTTCTTGAATATTGGATTTCTTTTGGCGGCACTGCAATTTACGGGTATCGATGCCATTGTTGCATTGCGTATTGCGCTGCTATTGATCATGGGCGTCGTGGTGGGGTTCTGCGCCCTGTTGCGCCTGGAGAGCCTACAGCGCAAGCAGTATGCCCTGCTTTGTGAAGAGCGTGGTCAGAACCAGCTACTGCATCAGGAAATAGCTCGCCGAAAAGCATTGGAAGAACAGTTGCGCCACGTGGCCGAGCACGATGCGCTGACGCGGCTCAATAATCGTGCGCACTTCATGATGCTGGCCAACAAATCGTTGCAGCGCTGTGGCGTCGAGAAAGCGCCTTTTAGCTTGTTCATGATCGATGTGGACCATTTCAAGCGCATCAACGATACCTGGGGACATCTCTATGGTGACTGGGTGCTGACGCGTATTGCCGAGGTATGTGAGCAGTCGCTGCGGCCGGGTGATGTCATCGGCCGCTTTGGTGGGGAAGAGTTCATCGTCGCCTTGCCCAATACGACTGCCAGCGATGCGCAGCAGGTAGCCGAACGATTGAAGCAGCGGGTAGCGGAACTGGCCAGTACGGGCGACATGGCATCGCTGCGCCCGAGCGTGACTATTGGTGTAGCCACTGCCCAGGATGGCCATAGTGAACTTGACGACCTGATCCAGCGCGCCGATGAACTGTTATATGTGGGCAAGCGAGCAGGGCGTGATCGGGTAGTTTGCTAAATGCCAATCTCTGCCTTTTACAGACAATCAAGCCTGCCTGTTCCATTTTGGTTTGCTGTTGCATCGTTTGGGGCAGGCGTTTCTTTTTGAAACGAATCTGGCATCATTGATAATTATTCTTATGTTGATGTTGGCAACATATTCTATCGAGAGGGCTAGGCATGGCGTTGAGTACAAAGGGATGGGTCGCGACGGCAGCAGGCGTGGTGGTTAGCGCTGGTGGGTATGTCGCAGCTCAGGCGATGGTGGGCAATCAGGTGGAGCAGGCGCTGGTCGATAGCTTCGCCGAGCTGGATCGGTCGGTCTCCTACGAGGTGCATGATGTGCAGATCGACAAGGGCCTCTTCGATACCCGAGCCACGGCCACGATCGCCATGCGCGGGTTCGAAGACGCCACGGCGGATGTCAATCTGTTCGTCAAGCACGGGGCGCTGAGCGCCGATATTACCGGTGAACTCGTGCCCAATCAGGCGCTGGTGCAGGGCATCATCGATATCGACCTCAAGGCAACACGTTCCGCCATCGAAGGGCAACTGAGCGCCGCCGAGCTGGATGGCGTGGCGCTCGACGTGCTGATCGACCAACTGGTGGTGGGGCTCGATCGCGGTGCCGACGGGCATTGGCACCTGGATACCCGGGCTCAGGAGATCACCTACCATGGCGACAATGAAACCGTGCGCATGGCAACGCCACGGCTGATCCTGAACACTCGTCATCACGAAGGCGAACCCGTGCTGTTGCAGAGTCTCGACATACCGCGCACGGAAATATTCGTGGAAGGCGTGCGGGTCTACCTGGAGGGTATGGAGTCGGAGAGCGAGTCACGGGGGGAGACCATCGTCCACCAAAGCGGCCATTTCCGGATTGCCGAGATGGGCGTGGATGATACGTCCTTTGGTAGCCTGGCCTTCGAGGTGAGTGCCGACAACTGGGACCTGGAGGCGCTGCAAGCCTTTCAGGAAGCCTATGCGCCGCTCATGGCCATGCACCTGGATGCCGAAGAGCGCGGTGTGCCGGTGGATGCCGAGCAAGAGCGTGTGCTGATGGCCGAGGCTCTGGAAAGCAGCTACGCCATGCTGGTTGCCAGCCCCACCATGGCCATCGACCCCCTGCAGGCCCATATCGTACTGCCCGACCTGGGAATCGACTTCAAGCCTCGTCTCACTACGCACATGGCCTTCGACGGTCAGGACCTTGCCAAAGGAGCGCTCTACGGTGCCTTCTGGCCGGTTGGGCAGCCGTTACCCGAGGGCCTGATGAGTGAAGAGCAGATGATGAGCCCCTTCGAGGCTCAGGAGTATCTCAGCCGTCGCCTGAGCCTGGCGTTGACCGTAACCACACCTCCCGATCTGGTATTGGGCTTTATTCCGATGCCATTTGCCGCCATGCTGGATAGCGAGGCGGAAGAGCAGGAAGTGCTTTGGCAAGAAGGAAGCCTGATGATCAATGGTCAGCCGATCATGTAATGGGGCACACCCGCTCTCCATGAATCTGGGTCTACGGAAGGAAATATCATGATGCTCACTATGGTTATCGTGCTGGTGGTGGTGGCTCTGATCGCCGTCTATATGGTGTCGGTGTACAACCGACTGGTGTCGCTGCGCAACCGCTTTCAAAACAGCTTTGCGCAAATCGAGGTGCAGCTGAAGCGGCGTCACGACTTGATTCCCAACCTGGTGGAAACCGCCAAGGGCTACCTCAATCATGAGCGGGAAACGCTGCAGGCGGTGATCGAAGCGCGTAACACCGCCGCCGCCGGCCTGAAAGCCGCCGCGGCCAACCCTGGCAGCGCCCAGGCCATGGCGCAATTGGGTGGTGCAGAGGGCGCGCTGACTCAGGCCATGGGGCGGCTGAACGTGGTCATGGAAGCCTACCCGGACCTGAAAGCTTCGCAGAACATGCAGCAGCTGTCGGAAGAGCTGACCAGCACCGAAAACAAGGTAGCGTTTGCCCGTCAGGCGTTCAACGACGCAGTGATGCACTACAACACCTATCGCCAGAGTTTCCCACCGATTGCCGTGGCGGGCATGCTGGGACATGGGCAGGATGCCACGCTGCTGACCTTCGAAGACAGCGCCCAACTGCAAACGGCGCCGAGCGTCTCGTTCTAGACGTGATGCCCAGGCCCGGGTGACCACAGGGAGGCCAATGCCATGGATTTCTTTACCGCACAAGACAACGCCAGGCGCAGCACGGGCCGCTGGGTGGTGCTGTTGCTCCTCGCCATCGTCTCGTTGATCGGCGTGACCACGCTGGTGGTGGCCATTGCGCTGTACATGATGGGCGCCAGCGGCAGTCAGGCTCAGCCGGTCGAGCAGGGGGTGTTGACCATGCTCTCCTGGGAGCTGCTGGCGGCGGTGGCCGTCGGCGTGCTGGCGCTGGTGGGGTTCGGGGGGCTGTACAAGCAGCGCCAGCTGCGTCGAGGTGGCCGTGTGGTGGCGGAAGCGCTGGGTGGCCGTCTGATCAACCTCGACACGCGCGATCACGACGAGCGGCGGATCCTGAATGTAGTCGAGGAGATGGCCATTGCCTCCGGAACGCCGGTGCCTGCGGTATACGTGCTGGAAGAGGAGGGGATCAATGCCTTTGCGGCCGGTTATCAGCCTGCCGATGCAGTGGTGGGCATTACCCGAGGCGCCATTCGGCAGCTCACCCGCGATGAGCTGCAGGGGGTGGTCGCCCATGAGTTCAGTCATATTCTGCACGGCGACATGCGCCTGAACATCCGGCTGGTGAGCCTGCTGCATGGCGTGCTGCTGATTGGTCTGGCAGGCGGCATGATGTTGCGCAGCTTGCGCTTTCGAAGAGTCAGCAACAACAAGCGCGACAACTCGGCGGCGGTAGTGCTGGGCCTTGGGCTGGCGCTCACCTTGATCGGCTACGCGGGCACTTTCTTTGGCGGGCTGATCAAATCGGCGGTGAGCCGTCAACGGGAGTATCTGGCCGACGCGGCAGCCGTGCAGTACACCCGCAACCCACAGGGGATAGGCGGTGCGCTGGTGAAAGTGGGTGCCCATGCCAAGGGCTCGCACCTCTCGGCACCTCAGGCGGCCGAATTCAGCCACCTGTTTTTCAGTCAAGGAGTGTCGTCGGGGCTAAGCCAGCTCATGGCGACGCATCCGCCGCTCAAGTCGCGCATTCAGCGCGTTCTGCCCGACTGGCACGGTCGTTTCGAAGCCTTGCAGCCAGCGCCTTCGCAGCAAGAGCCCGACACCCCTGGTGCCGAGGCAGACCAACGCTCCCATGGCCGCCGGATGGGAGGTGTGTCCACGTCTCCCGAGGCGCTGTTCAGTATGGCGGCCATGCAGGTGGCGCTGGGGGCCATGGGGCAGCCCGATCCACGCCATTTGCAAAAGGCCCGCGACGTGATCGATGCCTTGCCCGCCACCCTGGTAGAGGCCGCCCATGAACCCTACAGTGCCAGGGCGCTGATCTACGCCATGCTGCTGAGCAACGATGATGCCGAACGCACACAGCAGTTGGCGGCGCTGGAGGCCGTGGCGCTGCCGGATGTGTTCGCAGCATTGCATACCCTCAAGGAGCAGGTGGCCCGGCTCGACGTACAGCTGCGCCTGCCGCTGATCGAACTTGCCCTGCCTGCGCTCACCTCGCTTTCCACACAGCAGGCCCAGCACTTCAGGCTCTGTATGGAGCGTTTGATCCATAGCGACGGCAAGGTCAGCCTGTTCGAGTGGACGCTCTACCAGCTGCTGCTGAGCCATCTGAGCGAGCGTCACGGCGGTGCCGAAACCCTGACGTTGGAACAGACCCAGGCCGAATGTCAGCGGTTGTTGGGCGTGTTGGCTGAGGCGGGAGTGGCGCCAGGGCAGGCGGGTGACGAGGCCGTGGCTGCCGCGCTGCGGGCTGCCCAGGCCTCGCTGCCCTTCACGTTGTCTTCCCTGCAAGACGCCGATGACATGCAGGCGCTCAGCCTGGCCGTAGAGCGCTTGCGCCGCTTGAAACCGCTCCATAAAGCCCGCTTGCTGAACGCCATGACCCGCTGTGTAGAGCACAGTGGCGTGATTCGCGCTGCCGAGGCAGAGCTGTTCCGCGCGGTGGCCGATATGCTCGGCTGCCCAGTGCCGCCGCTGTTGGAAGAGCACGACAGCGATACTCACTCCATGGGGTGAACGCCCATGCCTTCATCGCTCCTACTGTTACTGGCCGATGCCGTGTTGCTGTTGCATGTGCTGTTCGTAGCCTTCGTGGTGCTGGGGCTACTGGCTATCTATTTGGGCGGCCTGCTGGGCTGGCACTGGGTGCGCCACCGCCGGTTTCGGCTTGTTCATCTAGGCGCCATTGGTTATGTGGTCGTGCAAGCGTGGCTAGGAGCCGTCTGCCCGCTCACCACCCTGGAAATGGCGCTGCGTGCCGAAGCCGGTTCAGCCACTTACGCTGGTTCCTTCATTCAACATTGGCTCCAGCGGCTGCTCTACTACACGGCACCGGAGTGGGTGTTCGTGGCGGTATATACCCTGTTCGGTAGCCTGGTGCTGGCCAGCTGGTGGGTGGTGCGACCCGTTGCCCGCCAGCGGGACTGAGGTTTGCAGGGGCCTGCCGTAGCCCGTAATGCGTTGCAATCGTGCTGGCAGGGAACGCGAGGTGCGTTAGGCTGAGGGGTACGTACGCCGTTTCGCCAAAGGGCCTGCCAGGGCAGGCATATGCTGGAGAAAGGGCGATCATGCAGAGTGCCAAGCGTAAAGAGGTGCAGGATGACCAAACGACCAAATGGACAGGGTGACGCTTCGATAGCGACCGTTTCGTGCAAGACCGAGCAGCTGCTGCTGGCAGCGTTGGAGCGGGGTGGCAGCTGCCTGGAAACAGGGCGTTACTTGATCAGCTATCGAGACGGCCAGGTGGAAGAGGGCATCAAGGCACTGCAAGCCCTTAACTTCCGTATTGCCGACGCGCGCGATTTCAGCGAGCAAGCGGTCAGCCTGGACGAAACCGGTGACGCAGAGGCGCTGGTATTTCCAGCGCTGGGCGTGGCCCTGGTGGGCGGCGATGCCTTGCAACACCACGGCATGGACGTACTGGACAAACTCGCGTTGAATAGCCCCATCGAGATCATCGAGCCCGAATATTTTGCCTTTTCGGAAAACTCGGAGTACTTGCGCGGTTTTCTGCGTGCCGCGACCACCATTGCCCGTGACATGGGGGTGGAGCTGGAGATGGAAAACGCCGTCGAAAAGCCAGAACAAGAGGGCCGCACCACCACCTGGGGGTGGGGCAGGTATCAAGGTCGCCGTGCTGGATACCGGGATGGACCTGGGCCACCCGGAGTTTGCGGGCCGTGAATTTGTCGCGCGCAGCTTCGTCGGCGAGCCGGTGCAGGACCTCAATGGGCATGGTACACACTGTATTGGAACCGCCTGCGGCCCGAAGTCTCCCCGCGGTAATACCCCCCGTTACGGGGTTGCCTTCGATGCCCAGGTGCTGGTGGGGAAAGTGTTGACCAACTCGGGCAGCAGTACGGGCGCAGGCGTGTTGGCAGGTTTGAACTGGGCGATTGCCAATCGCTGTGAAGTGATCTCCATGTCACTGGGCAGCCAGAGCCCGGTACAGGCCGCCTACACCCATGCCGGTGCGGCAGCGCTACGCAACGACTGCCTGGTGATAGCAGCGGCGGGCAATTCAACCCTGCCAACCGGCGCCCCGGCGAACTCGCCCACGGTGATGTCGGTGGCTTCCCTGGACCCCAACCTGTCGGTGTCCAGCTTCTCCAATCATGGCAAGATCGAGCTGGCCGCTCCAGGGCGCGACGTGTTGTCTGCCTGGCCTCGGCCGACCTGTCACAAGGCCATCAGCGGTACCAGCATGGCGACTCCGCACGTGGCGGGCTGTGCGGCCCTTTGGGCCCAGTCGGATGCTTCATTGCGAGGCCGAAAACTGTGGGATCAGTTAATAGCCTCTGCTCGCCCTTTGCCGCTATCGCAAGAGCAGGTAGGCGCGGGGCTGGTACAAGCCCCTTAGGCTGCGTGGTGCGCTGGCGGTCTTCTCCGGCCGTCCAGCGCATGCCCATCAACACGTGTGGCATTGATTTTCGGGAGATACCTTCAATGGCAACGGTAACGCTCTGGCTGATCACGATCTCCAGCGATCAGCCCATCCATGACATCGCCACGCGTCTCAGCGCCGAAGGGTTCACCGTCCGCGAGGTGCTGGAGGAGATCGGCTGCATTACCGGCGCCGCCGATGACGCTACCGTCCAGCGGCTCAAACGCGTGCAAGGAGTGCTAGACATCGCCCCGGATACGCCGATGGATGTGGGGCCACCAGGTACGGATGAGACGTGGTGATCATGGCTTTTTGCGGGCTCATCAATCGAATGTGGCCGATTTAGTCAGTTCGCCTTGAGCGCACTCGCTTCCCCGCCGTGCTACTGCGGCTTCCCGTACTTTTCTTGCTGCCCGTCTTGCTGCCGGTACTCTTGCGCCGTGCGTAGCTCTTTTTGCTGGTTCCGCTGCGTTTGGCGGGGCCTGCGGCTTCGCCCTGAGCGGTTTGCAGGCTGTGGCGCAGTTTGCTGGCATCGCTTTGGCGCAGCAGGGTGTGCAAGTCTTCCAGCAGGGCGTGTTGGAAGGCGTTGGGGTCGTCCTGGCGTTCGGAGATCGCGCGCAGGCGCTGCTCCCAGAGAGCGGTGCGTTCGGGAGTGCTGACGGCGCTGGGCAGCGCGGCGATGAGGGCGACGCCAAGCTGTGTGGCGCGCAGGGCTTTTTGCTGGCGTACCAGGTAGCCGCGCTGCACCAGGGTTTCGATGATGCCGGCTCGGGTGGCTTCGGTGCCCAGGCCGTCGGTGTCGCGCAGGGTGCGGCGCACTTCCGGGTCGTCCACGTAGCGGCCAATGTTCATCATCGCCTTGATCAGGCTGGCGTCGGTGAAGGGTTCTGGCGGTCGGGTCTCTTTCTCTTCCACGCCTGCACCGAGAGCCTGGCAGGCTTCGCCCTGGGTCAGTGGCGGCAGCGGCGGGGCCTCTTCTCGGGTGGTGAACAGCGGCTTCCAGCCGGGGTCGAGAATGCTCTGGCCCCGCGTGCGGAAGGCTTCATCCAACAGGGTGAACTCGGCTTTGACTTCGAAAGTGCGCAGCGGGCGATAGAACTGTGCCATGACGTTGCGCACGATCAGTCGAAACACATGCCCTTCGGTGGCGGAAAGCTGGCTGAAATCGGCGGGTTTGCCGGTGGGGGCCAGGGCGTGGTGCGCGCCTACCTGTTTGTCGTTCCAGGCTTTTGAACGCAGGGTAAAGTCGGCTCCTTGGAGCCACCCGCGCAGGGTGTCGTCGTGTTGGCAGGCGCTGGCCAGGGTTTGTCGGGCCAGTGGCAAATGCTCCTCGGGCAGGTAGCGGCAGTCGGAGCGGGGGTAGGTAATCAGCTTGTGCTGCTCATACAACCGCTGGCAAATATCCAGCACCATCTGTGCAGAGAGGCCATGACGACGGGCGGCATCTACCTGCAGTGCAGAGAGCGAGTAGGGCAGCGGCGGGGCCTGGCGCTTCTCCTGCTGGTCTAATGTGGTGAGCGTGCCGCGGGCGCCGGGCAGTTGAACGGCCAGGGCATCGGCGGGGGTGCGGTCAATCAAGCGCCCTTGTTCATCCAGCGGCTGGTGCTCTTTGGGTGCCCACCAGGCGCGCAGCTGGCCCTGGGCCACCTGAAGGTCCACCCACAGCGGGTAAAAGGGGTGGGGCACAAAATCACGAATGGCGTTGTCGCGCCGCACGATGAGCCCGAGTACCGGGGTTTGCACACGGCCCACGGAAAGCACGCCGTCGTGGCCTGCCTGGCGGCCGGTAAGGGTCCAGGCACGGGTCAGGTTGATGCCGTACAGCCAGTCGGCGCGAGCGCGTGCCTGGGCCGCTTCGAACAGCGGCTGGAACTCGCTGTTCGGCCGCAGGCTGGCCAGGGCGCGGCTGACGGCGGGTCGGTTGAGGTCACTGACCAGCAGTCGCTGTACCGGGCCACGGTATTTCAGGTGCTCGATCACTTCCTGTACCAGCAGTTGGCCTTCGCGATCCGGGTCGCCCGCGTGCACCACGCTGGTGGCTTGCTTGATCAGTTTGCGAATCACCGCCAGCTGGCCACGTGCCTTGGGGCGCGGGACCAGCTGCCACTGCCGGGGCACGATGGGCAGCCTGTCCAACCGCCACTGTTTGTCGGCCGGGTCGTAGGCTTCCGGTGGGGCTTGCTCCAGCAGGTGGCCCAGGCACCAGGTCACGATGGTATCGCCGCATACAATCGCGCCATCCTGGCGTTGGCCGCCGGGCAGGGCATCGGCAATGGCCCGCGCCAGGCTGGGTTTCTCGGCGATAATCAAGCGCATGGGGTGTGATCCTGGAGGTAGTGAAGAACGAAAGGGCATGGTAGCAGAAGTGGCCAACGGGTTAGAGTTCTGATACATGAAAATGTATACAGGTGTCGTGGACATGCGGTAAAGCATCCGAAAAGGCGATCTCCATGCGCGAACGCGGCAGAACACGACGTTTACTGGGGCTGGGTGCCCGCACCGGCGGTGCACTGCTGAAGACTCGGCTGGGCGGCCAGGCAGATTGGCAGGCACTGGGCGAAGCGCTGTTCGAGGGGCTTTCCGAGTTGAAAGGCCCGGCCATGAAGCTGGCGCAGATCATGTCGCAGTGGGACGATTTGTTGCCGCCAGAGCTGGCCAACGAGCTGGCGCGCCTGCAGCGTCAGGCAGAGCCGATGCCGTGGCCCAAAATTCGCGAGGCGTTGGTGTTGCAGTACGGCGATATCGACAAGCACTTTCACAGCATCGAAGAGCGCCCGTTCGCCAGCGCCTCCATGGGCCAGGTGCACAAGGCCGTGACCCATGACGGTGAAACCGTGGTCCTCAAAGTGCAGTACCCCGGGCTTGCAGAGGTGCTGGAAAGCGACCTGAAGCAGGTCAAGCGGATCATGGGGCTGGGCCGCTGGTTCAAGGTGCCCCAGGCACGGCTGGATGCGCTGTTCGAGGAGTTGGCGGCGGGGCTGCGCGATGAACTGGATTACCATGCCGAGGCCCAAGCACTGGCGCGCTATCGCGAGCGCTACCTGAGCAACCCGGCGCTGGTGATCCCCGAGCCGCTGTTCGAGCTTTCCGGGCAGCATGTGCTGGCCATGCGCTATGTGGGCGGAACGCCGCTGCGTGAACTGGAGAGCGCCGACGATGCCACTCGCCAGCAGGTGGCTGTGGCGCTGGCCGACTGGATCACCGAAGAGCTGTTCACCTACCGCGAGCTGCATGCCGACCCCCACGCAGGCAACTTTGCCTGTGACGAGCAGGGGAGGCTGGTGATTTATGATCTGGGCGCCGTGATTCCGGTGCCGGAAGCGCGCCTGAAAGCCATGATGCAGCTTCTGGATGCCACCCTGGCACAGGACCCCATGGCCATGGACGATGCGCTGATGAAGATGGGCGGACGCCAGGGTCAGGGCGCTCCGCTGGCGCTCTACAAGGAGTCGGCAGAGTGCATCACGCCGCTGTTTGCGCCCGGCGAGCAGGACTTCAGCGATGTGCGTGTACACCGCCGACTGCGTGAGCTGACGCCCAAGGTATGGGCAGCCATGGACCGGCTGCAACCGCCGGCAGATACGCTGCTGCTTTCCCGAGCCCTGAACGGCCATTACTGGAATCTGGTAAGGCTGAAGGCGCGCCTCGACATGCAAGAGCGCACGCAGCCGCTGTTGACCTGGGCGCGCACCCCCTGACGGGGCCTTCTCCCTGAGCGATTGTCGCTGCGGCAGCGTGGTTAGCCATGCTAGACTACGGCGCTTTGAAAACGCGTATTGAAGACAGTGGAGACGGCAATGCTGGCGGTATGGGTCGATCAACTGCTGGGGTTTGCCTCTGGGGCACTCTCGGCAATCAGGCGGCAGGAGCACTACCCGGATTTCATGACCTGGGTGCGTGCCGAAGGCGCTGCATCCTTTAACGATAACCTAGCCACCGCGCAGGCGCTGGCGCCCATTTTATGGTCGCAGACACCGCTGGAGCGGCTGAACTTCGCCAGTGAACCGCTGGCCACGCCTGGCCGCAACGAGCCCTGCTGGTGCGATTCGGGCCGCAAGTACAAGCAGTGCTGCGACCGCGTCAACTTCCCCACCGAGATTCCCGAGCAGATGATGTGGATGCTCTCGCTGCGCGAGTGGAAAGGCGCCACTCTCAAGGCTGCCCTGGAGAGCCAGCAGGCACCGCCCCAGGCGCTGCTGGAAGCCGGGCTGATCGCGGCAGAAAGTGGCCAGACCGGCCGCGCCATGCAGATACTGGAGTCGTTGTTCGATGGCAGCGACTGGTCGCGGCTGCCTGAGCAGGCCGAACCCGCCTTCGAAATTTTGCTCGATATCTACCAGGAGCGTGGGTTCACCCGTAAACGCGCCGACCTGCTGGACGAGGTGATGGAGCGAGGGCCGCTGTTCTTGCGCGGCGTGGCCCTCGAGCGGCTGTGCCTGATGCACCTGGATAACGACGATCTCGACAGCGCTCGCGGGGCTTTTGTTAAAGCCCAGCAGGCGCTGCCCGACTCGCCGACGCTGGCCTATATCGAAGCCATGCTGCTGCTCCACGAAGGCCATGAGCAGGAAGCCAAGGAACGAGCCGATTTCTGGTATCGTCGCCTGGCACGCCAGGGCGGGCTGGATGACGAGCAGCTCGATTTTCTCGCCGCCCTGGCCGATAACCCTGGGGCCACCCTGGCCGACCAGCTATTGAGCGCCGAAGAGGACATGGCCACGCCGCTGGTGGCCCTGCAGGCGCTGCTGGCTGCGCTGCCCACCGCGCCGCTGTTGACCCTTACCCGTGACGATGAGCGGGGTCGTTTGCTGTATACCACCACCGCCCGTGAAGAGACGCTGTTTGCCGCCTGGCATGAGCAGTTCCAGGTGCTGGTGGACGAAGACGTGGCGCTGGGTTTTCGGGACGACCCCTGGGTCAACGCCATCGACTGGATGTCCGAGCTGTGCGCCCACCCCGAATGGCTGGATGCCCCCCAGGTCGTGCAGGATTTGACGCTGGCGCTGACCAGCCGCTTTGGCAGCCTGCCGTGGATGGCACCCAGCCTGCTGGAGCCTCTGGCGCTGCGCCTCTCGCGCTGGCTGGAGCAGGCTCGGGCCGCTGGTGAAGGCAGCCTGTGCTGGGACGATGCCGACAATGCCATGCTGCTGCGCACCGGCTTGGCGCTGGTAGTGGGCATGGAGCGGGGCGCGCGCCAGCACTCTCGGGAGCTGGCCGAAGAGCTGCTGGCCATCGATCAGGAAGATAGCCTTGGGCTACGTGAACTGGTGCTGGACCAGTTGCTGCGCGATGACCGCAACGAGGAGGCTCTGGCGTTGACCAACGAGCCGCAAAAGGACGACGGCTCGCTGGTGCTGGGACTATTGATGGGACGCACGCTGGCGCTTTATCGCCTGGGCCAACAGGAAGCCGCAGAAGCGGCGCTGGCCGATGTGATGGCCCACAGCCGCTATGCGCTGGAATTGATCTGCGCGGAAAACCCGCGCCCCTCCATGCCCCATCCGGATGGCCAGGTCGACCCAGGCTCCCGGGCGGAAGCCTGGCAGTACCGCACCCTGATGCGTGACCAGTGGCGCACCACGCCAGGCGCACTGGCCTGGCTGGAGCGCCACCGCTAGCGGGAAGCGATATTGGGCGTGGGCACCAGCTGCTTGTCGCGGCTGATCCAGATGGCCAGCAGGATGGCGGGCAGGCCCAGCAGGGTGGCGACCACGAAGAAAGTGGCGTAGCCCTGCGCCGTGACCACCAGGCCGCCAAAGCCGCTCAGGAATTTGCCTGGCAGCGTCATCAAGGATGAGAACAGCGCATACTGGGTGGCGGTATAGGCCCGTGAGGTGAGGCTGGAAAGAAACGCAATGAACACTGCGCTGGCCAGGCCATTGGCCAAGTTGTCACCAATAATGGTGATGACCAGCATCGGCACCTGGTTACCGATCAACGCCAGTACGGCAAACAGCAGGTTGGTCAGCGTGGCGGCCGCCGCGCCGAGAATCAGCACTGGGCCAATGCCGTAGCGGGCCACCAGTAACCCTCCCAGCAAACCACCGGTAATGCTCATGGCGATGCCGAAAATGTTGGTGACGCTGGCGATGGTGCCCAGTGAGAACCCGAGGTCGATGTACAGCGGGTTGGCCATGGAGCCCATGGCCAAATCACTGATCCGAAACATGCCAATGAACACCAGAATACCCAGTGCCTTCACCCCGTAGCGGCGAAAGAAATCGGTGAATGGGCAGACAATGGCCCCAATCGCCCAGGCGGTGATGCGCCGAAACGTTCTGGGTTGGCCGCGGCTGGCGCGCAGGAAGGCACGCACCCTGGGCTCATGGATCAACTGCACGCTCAGTGATGCGCGCTGGGGCTCTGGGCGAATCAATACCGTCAGCACCCCGATACCCACCAGCGCCGCCATGCTCAGGTAGGCGGCGCTCCAGGAAAAGGCCGACGCCACGTAAAGCGCGCCGGCCCCCGCCGCGATGAGTCCCCCGCGATAGCCAATGATATAGGTCGAGGCCATGGCCGCCTGAAGGTCGTCGTTGGCCGATTCGATCCGGTAAGCATCGATAGCGATGTCCTGAGTGGCCGAGCCAAACGCCACCAGCAGCGCAAAGGCCGCTACCCAGCCCAGGTTGTTTACTGGGTCGAGCCCGGCCAGCCCCACCAGCCCTGCGGCAATCATCCCCTGTGCCAGCAGCATCCAGCCTCTACGCTGCCCGAAGGTGCGGGTCAATAGCGGCAGGGCCAGCCGGTCGACCACCGGCGCCAAGAAGAACTTGATGGAGTAGAGCATGCCGATCCAGGCGAAGAAGCCAATGGCGGCCACTTCCACGCCATCGCTGCGTAGCCACGCCGAGAGGGTCGAAAATACCAGCAGAAAGGGCAGGCCAGCGGAAAAACCAAGAAACAGCATGGTGATGACCGGTGCCTTGAGATAGATGGCAAGTGCCGCCAGCCAGCTACGCTGGGGGTTAGGGGTGGGCATGGGGTGTTTCGCTCCAAAAGAAAACCAGGGCGCAAGGCCCGCTAAAAACCGGTCGGTGGTAAACTGGGCCCGACATCCTATCAAGCCGACAGCTTACCGGAGAGGAGTTTTCCATGTCGATTACCGCCCATCAGGTCGTCACCTTGCATTATGTCCTCAGCGACGTGCTCAGCGATGGCAGTACCCGTGTGCTGGACGACTCCCGCGCGCGCGAACAGCCCCTGGAGTACCTGCATGGCCACGATAATATTCTGCCTGGCCTGGAGCGTGACCTGGAAGGGCGCTCTGCTGGCGATGAGCTGCGGGTCACCTTGACCCCGGCAGACGCTTATGGCGTTCGCAATGAAGCGTTGGTGCAAGAGGTAAGCCGAGCATCGTTTGGCAGCGCGGAGCTTGCACCGGGCAGCCGTTTTCAAACCGAAGGCGAGGCCGGTCCGCAGATCGTCACCGTACTGAGTGTCGAGGGCGATAGCGTGACCGTGGATACCAATCACCCGCTGGCCGGGCACACGCTGCGCTACCACGTGACGCTGCTGGACGTGCGCGAGGCGACCCGCGCCGAATTGGCCAAGGGCCATCCGCTGCCGCCGGGTACCGAACACAGCAAGGTCGAAGACCGCAAAGTGCTCTAAAACTGACCTATATCAAGTTCGCCACGCCCCAGGGTGGAGTGGTTTTCAAAGGTTGACCCAGGTCAGTGTTCCCCTGCTCGAAACCCGTACGATGGCTTCATACATCACGGCGGGAGGGGAACATCATGTACTGGGACGATGCAGTCATTTTCGGCTTGGTAACTGTCGCATTGGTGATCGCGTTTATGGTGGGCTGGGTTGGTTTCGTGGTGCGTGATCATCTACGCAAGGATGAACGCAAGAAGCCTTGATCCAGCTGGCTGTAGCAGTCGTCAGGGGAGGGGGTTTACATGCAAGTGTAAACTTCCTTTTGCCGGCCCACTGGGCCGGCTTTTTTATGCCTGTGGTAAATCAGTTGACAGCCGTTGAAGTGTTTTGGCCTGATGCTCTGGTAAAGTGTGACCACTTGAACGCCTACCCTTACCAGGAACCGAACGGCCATGAACGCTGTGCTGCCACGTACTGCTGTAACGCCCCGCACTTCTTTGAAACCTCTCTGCAACATAGTGCTGGGACTGCTCCTTGCGCTATGTCTCCCGACCTTGGCCCAGGCGCAGGCGTTGAACCTGATCGATGGGGAAACCACCGAGAAAATCGCCATCAGTGATCTGCGTGAGCAGCCCAATACCACGTTTACCGTTTACGACCCTTATCAAGGGCGCGACGTGGAAATGCAGGGAATTCCGTTTCGTGAGTTCCTGGTGGAACACTTCGGGTCGGTACCCCCGCAACTGCACTTCACTGCCTGGGATGATTACGAAGTGACCCTGGGGGGCTGGGACAACCCGGTCTGGTATCTGGTCACCGTGGAAGATGGTGAGCCACTGACGTTGCGCTCGCGGGGCCCGGTGCGTCTGGTGGAGCGTGAATACTCTGGCCGTGATACCGAAAACCTGCGTGAATTCAACGATTGGATCTGGATGATTCGCAGCATCGAGGCGCAGTGGTGAGTGCAGCGCCACCAGGAGAGCCAAAGCGTCGCCCCCGCTACATGACGTGGCTCTCCTTGAGCTTGATGAGCTTCATGGGCCTGATGGTATTGATCGTCTATGAGTCTCGTTGGGTCTACCCGGAAATCCAGGCCTACTTCAGCCAGACCGGCAGCCTGACCGGGCAGCAGCTGGCGACTCGGGCGAGAGGCTACGTGCAGAGCGCCCAAGAGTCGCTGCTGGTGGCGACGTCGCCGCTGGAGATCAGCGAGGCCAACCATGCGCTGGATCTTGCCTATGGGCTTTTCGATGTCAGTGTATACCGTCAGAACTACTCCTGTACCCTGCCCAGCTTGGCACTGGTCGACGAGATGACCGAACGCCTGGAACAACAGCAGATCGAACCCATCGACGCGGCCCACGCGCTATTCATCGCCGTCGATTGCCTGACGCGTATCGAAATGCACCAATTGGATCGGCGCGGTATGGCGATCAATGATTTTTCCGAAAGCACCCGACGCCACAACCAGGTGTTGACCTACTCCAGTCTGCTGATCTTCGTGCTGGGTCTAGGGTTTTGGGCGATGCATGAGCGGCAGCTGCGTCAGACGGAACACGCCACTGCCGAAAAGCTGGCTTGGATGGCCCGCGCCATGCGCGACCCGCTCACGGGGATCGGTAATCGCAGTGCACTGCATCAGGACGTGGTGAGTCGCGAGGGTGAGTCGCTGGGACTGATCTTGATCGACATCGATTTTTTCAAGCAGTACAACGATGCGCTGGGGCATCCTCAGGGCGACCGACTGTTGCGCCAACTGGCAAGCATGATCGAGCAGGCGCTGGGGCCGACGGCCCAGCTTTATCGATTGGGAGGCGATGAGTTTGCGGCGTTGCTACCGTGCCCTTCCAATAGCGTACTGGCACAGCAGTGCGAAGCGCTTCAGGCGGCGCTCGATGCGGCCGAGTACCCGCATCCCGCTCACCCGGATAAAAAGCGCGTGACGCTTAGCGTGGGCGCCACGCGTTTCATTGCCATGGCAACGGCCTTTGCCGGTGCCTACGAAGCGGCAGATAAAGCCCTGTACCAGGTCAAGACCGCCGGACGTGATGGCTGGCAGATTACTGCAGGCGCATGACGTCGGCATACATGGGCGCCAGGCGGCCCAGCATGTCGTTACGTGCGGCTAGCGGTATCCCTTCCTCTATCATGGCCTCGTTCAAGTACTCTACTACTCGGTTGAAGTGAGCATCGGTGATGCCCATGGTCTGGTGAGCACGGTCCATGGGCGGGCCTTCGTACTGGCAAGGGCCATCGCTGATGTCACATAGCTGAGTGACCAAGGACGCCGCGAACAAATCGATGTTGCTATTGGCAAAATAGACGACGATATCGGCGTCATCGGCGATACGATACAGCAGGTTTTCCACGACGTTTTCCAGGCTGGCCTGCCCGCCGACGCGTTCGTATAACGTGGTGGATGGCTGCTGATGGGCGCAACCAGTGAGCAGGAGACCTGACAGGACTCCAATGATCAGCGTGTTGCGGATGGCCAAGTGGCGGTTACTCATGTCGACTCCTGAAAATGAAGGGCTGGGTCATGGGCCGAAGCCGCGTTAAAACGCCGCCTGTAACGAGAGATAGCCACCGCGCTGAGAAGGCAGACCGGCGATGTCGCCCAGATCCAGCCATGCCCCCGTCAAGGAAACGTGCTTGTTGAAGAAGTAGGCGCTATAGATGCTTTGCCAATCCTCTTCGTCGGCCACGCTCAGGTTGTCAGGTTTTTGTCGGTATTCGGTGCCGATGATCCAGTTGGGCGTGATGAACACGCCGACGCTCCCTTCTGCCATCCAGGATCGTCCGCCCTGGTCGCCGCCAAAACCGAGCAGTCCGCCCTGGTTGGCGGAAGTGTTGCGCAGGGTGCCATTGAGCAACACATTCCGGCCCAGCACGGCGTTGAACAGCAGCTTGCTGGCGCTCAGGTACGCTTCGGTCCCGCTCGTGTCATAAGCCCCCAGTGCGGTGGGCACAGTGCCATCGTCCAGGCGCTTGTGCATGACGCCAGCGCTCCAGATACCCCACGGGTGATACAGCACGTCGCCCCATAAACGCACCTTGGCGCCGTAGATGGCCTGTTCCAGTTCGCCGCCCAGGGTCGTCAGTTCGAAGCGTTGACGGGCAATCGAGACCTCCACACGGTCATGAATGTTGATGTTGGCGCCGGTCACGGTCAGACGATAATCATCCAGCCACGCTCGTGTCACGGCGGCAGTGACGCCCACTTCATCGTCACTGGCCGTGCTGGCGAGCACCGCCCATGGAGAAAGCCCGCCGCCTGCTGCCCCTTCGATGGCGGTGACCGCTCCGGTGCCCATGATACGGCTGCCTGCCGTGGCCGAGTTGGCCAGCAGCAGCGCACTGAGGGCGGTGGCCGCCACCCACAGGGGCCGTTTGAGTAAGTGCGCTTTACGCATGGTGTTCCCTTTTTTTAGTGTGCTTGCGTCAGAGGAGCGGCAAAGTTGATCGGCTCGAAGGCCTCCAGCCAGGGGGCAACGTCCTGGGCCGGCATGGGTCTTGATATCCAGTAGCCTTGCAGGTAGTCACAGTGTAATTGCTTGAGCAGCGCTGCGCTGGCGAGGTTTTCGACGCCCTCCGCGACAATACGTACCCCCAGGTTGTGGCCCATCTCGATGGTCGAGCGCACGATGGTCTGATCCTCCTCCTGGGTATCGAGCTTGAGCACGAAGGACTTGTCGATCTTGAGTTCATTCACGGGCAAGCGTTTGAGCTGAGCCAGTGACGAGTAGCCCGTGCCGTAATCGTCCACCGCAATTTTCAAGCCCATGTCGCTGAGTGCCAGCAGCGTACGCGTGGCAGCTTCGACATCCTGCATGACCGCGCTTTCGGTGACCTCTACGGCCAGCTGGTCAGGTGTCAGTCCGTAGCTCTCCATCAGGTCCTGGATGTGCAAGGCGAGATCGCTATCGATGACATCGCTGGCCGACAGGTTGATAGCCACCGAGACGTGATGCCCCGCGTGTTTCCAGCGCTGCAACTGCTCGCAGACATGGATCAGCATCCAGTCCGACAGCAGGCCGATGTTGCCTGAGCGCTCGGCCAGTTCGATGAACTCATCCGGCGGCACGAAGCCCAGCGTAGGATGGCGCCAGCGCATCAGTGCCTCGAATTGGCAGACATGGCCAGTGGAGGTATCCACTTTGGGTTGATAGGCCATCCACAGCTCGTTTTTGTCCACGGCTTCCTGCAGGTCTCTGATCAGCATGAGCTGGCGCAGATGCTGCTCGTCTTGTCCATCCTGGTAGCGCTTGTGGCTGTGGCGGTGTCGGCGCGCCTGATCCAGGGCAATGTCTGAACGGCGTAGCAGTAAGCGGGCGCTATTGCCGTGTTCTGGGTAGCTGACCTCACCGGCAGAGAGGGAAGGTACGATCATGGACTGATCCAGGCGAATCGGCTCGCTGATCAGCGTCATCATCTCTTCCCGCTGTGCCTCGATGAAGTTTGCCTGACGAATCAGCAGCATCAACTCGTCCCCATCCAGCCGATAGGCCTTGTGAATAGGTTCAGGCAACTGCTGTAAACGGTGCGCCAGGGCAACCAGCAAATGGTCCCCCAGCTCATACCCGAAGGTATCGTTGATGTCACGAAAATCGTTGATCGAAAAACGTAGTAACGTGAAGGGACGCGCTCTGGCAACGAGCTGCTCGATGTCTTCGACGGCACTGAGTCGGTTGGGCAAGTTCGTCAAACGGTCATGACGAGACTGGTGCAGCAGGGTGGCCTCCCGCTTGGCGATGGCCTCCTGCATCGAGTAGAGCGTGCTGGCCAGCTGTTGGGTCTCGGCCACCGAGCCCTCTTTGGGCAGTGCCATCCGTTCTCCACGGCCAATGCGCTGAGCGGCCTGGGCCAGCGCAATCAGCGGCTGGCTGATACTGCGAGCGCTCCATAGCGCGGCTGCCAATGTGAGCAGCAGCATCAATACGACGATACCGAATAATTGCAACTGCAGCCGACTATAGGCGCTCAGCAGCTCATCACGAGAAAGCTGAATCAATACGTGGGATTGATATTGTTCGGTGGACAGCAGCGCCGATGAGTAGGCCAGGTAACGGTGGTCGCCTGCCAAGTTCAGCGCTTGCTCGGCTCCCCCGGGCCTTGAGCTGGCCAGGTAGCTAAGCTCGCCTGCGGCATCGTAGGTGACGACGCTCACGTCCAGGCCGGTCAGCGTGTTGATCTCCTGAGTAACGTCTTCATCGATCAGAAAGCCCATGCCTACCCAGCCGATAAGGTTGGGCGCACGCACGGGCAGCAGTGCAAACTCATAGGGCTGGCCCTGATCGATCACGACGCCCACGCCGCTGCCGCTTTGCTGGGCGCGATCGAACAGTTCAGGAAACGGCATGGCGCTGTCCTGATCGTGATGGCTGCTGGCCAGGACCTCGCCGTTCAAATTGCTCAGCAGCACCATGTCCGCCTGGGCACGGTCGCCATGATTTCCCAACACGGAATAGAGGGTGGCCGTATCCTGGGTTGCCACGGCACTCTTGAAGCCAAAGTCGTCGGCCAGAATCGCAACGTTGTCCCGCAATTGGTCACCGCGAATTTCAAGGAACTGCTCGAAGACGCGTGCGCCGACCTCTAAACGCTGATTGCCTTTTGCCAGGGCATCGTTTTGGGTAGCGCGCAAGAAAGCCACGCCCGTAGCGAGCTGGGAGACGATCACTACGGTCAGCAGAACCAGGGTCAAGCGCGTGCGAAAGCGCATTTCAACCTCGTTTCATCGCTGCTTGGCAGCGTTCAGTGAGTGTGAGTCGCATTACGAAAACGCTGCTGTAGCGGTGACAGCTCGGGAGGCTCCGGGGTCAGGGCGTTAAGCTCCAGACTGACCATCAGGTCGTCGGCGTCGCTGATGCTGCCTTCCCACCATACATTCTGGCTGTCATCCATGCGACGGTGCCAGACTCGAATACGATGGTCACCTGCTGGGAGGTCGCTCAGATCGAGCTTGCCCGCACTATCGGTCATGCCTACATAGGGTGCTTCGCTGACCACAATAAACGCCTGCATCTGGTCATGGATATTGCAGCCGAGTACCACGACCCCTGGCTGGTCGAAGTGAACGGGTGGCGGTGTTTCGCTCAGAAACAGCTCCAGGTCGAAGACCTTGGCGGGTGAAAACGAGAATACGTGATGTCGAGTCGTGTCCTCGTTGGGGAAAGCGACATGGCTGCCTACCGGGATCGTGGTGACGGTAGGGTTGAAGGCGGCATTGCGCTGCACGATATTTTTTTCGGTGGCTGCCGGTAACGTTGCCCCATCGATATAGATCTCGACCACGGCATCTTCCAACGGCGCGCCTTGAGTGTCGGTGACGCTGACACTGGCTGCGAAGACTGAAAAGCTGCACAGCGACACGGCAATGCCAAGTGGCCAGGCAAAAGTGCGGGTTCTCGCAAATTGACGCAATGCAGGCATGGGGGGCTACCTAAGTGGGGTCAGGGAAATGGCCTTATGATCTATTTATTATGTTGAAAAGTCATGTTTTTGCTCTAACGATAAAACCCTGAAAGGTAAAAAAGAGTAAACAATGGGGAAGTCGGTATGGGTATCTGGTGTCGGTGGGTCGCCTTGGCTAGAGTAATTTGAGAAACAGTGTTCGTTAACTTGAAGATCATCTTGACGAGGAGAACCACCATGTCCCATGAAACCGAAGAGGTGTTGCAGAAGCGCCGCTCGCGCCGCCAAGTACTGGCCAGCCTTGGGCTGGGTGCCGCAGCGCTTTATGTCGCCCCTACGTTCCTGTCGATGGGGCAGGCGGAAGCGCGTGGTCGCCGCTCACGTCACAGCCGCTCGCGGCCCAGCTATTCACGCCCTCGGCACAAGCATCATGCCCATCGTGATGAGCGTTACTACCGTCCCTATGATCGTCGCCGGGCTGGCTATTCACGCCCGCATCGATCCCGCTGGGAGCGTGATGGCGTCATCGAAATCCGACTTAGTCGCGTGCTGCCCAGGTGGTAACCGATCATGGCCATCCCTAATGAGCACGACTACCATCTGACCAGTATTGGCCCCTGCCTGCGCCTGGTAGAGGCGGAGGGGCTCTTGCCCGTGTTGCAGCAGGCCATGCCAGGCTGGCCCATCGAACGCTGCTCGGCGTTGCCGGAAGCCCCCGAAATCTGCGTTTGGCAGCACCCCGACGGCTACTGGCAGGAAGCTCCCGCGCTGCCCCAAGGTGCCTTGTTGGACACTGATGTCGGCACTGCCTGTAGCGTCGTCGCCGATTTGGCCGGGGCGTTCCTGCATCGCCACCCTGAGCTGGTGGGGTTGCACTGTGGCTCGGTGGAGCTCAACGGGCAGCTGGTGATTTTTCCCGATGCCCACCGTGCTGGAAAAAGCACCTTGACCTCGGCATTTGCTGCCGCAGGCTGCCGTGTGTTCGGGGATGATGTGCTGGCGCTCAATCCTGAAGGTGAAGGCATCGCGCTTGGCGTGGCGCCGCGTTTGCGGTTACCGGTCCCGGAGGCCTTGTCGGTAGATTTTCAGCACTTCGTGGCCTGCCATCTTGGTCCTTTCGACGACCGTTACGGTTATCTGAACT
Organism: Halomonas sp. NyZ770; assembly: GCF_020616575.1. NCBI lineage: Bacteria > Pseudomonadati > Pseudomonadota > Gammaproteobacteria > Oceanospirillales > Halomonadaceae > Halomonas > Halomonas sp. NyZ770. Next base: position 1,709,636 of record NZ_CP085143.1, read on the forward strand.
TGTCGAGTTCCCAACTGGCAGCCCATGGCGACCGCTCCCCGCTGGGGGCCGTGCTGCTGATCGACCGAGACCCCACGTTGACGGCCCCCCAACTGACACGCCTGCAGCCGGGCGATGGCTTATGGCAGTTGTTGCAACAGAACTTTGCCGAGCACGAGTCGGATCAGGCGCTGATGGATCGCTTCCTGCCGCTACTGCAGCGGCTACCGTGCTTTCTGCTGCGATACTCGGACGCTTATGAGGCAGCCCTGTGGCTGGCACAGCGCTGGGAGGGTCAGCCGTTCTCTGCAGATCGGCAGCAGGGGCAATCGGTGGCAAGTGCTGAACGGGCGGAGGTGCCTGCGCTGCCCTTGGACGATGCCCGCTACTGGCACACCAGCCCGGCGGCCTTCGAGTGGTCGCTGGGCGATGAGCTGTTCGTGATTGGCCAGAACGGGGGTGATATTCATCGAATGAACGCGACCAGCCGCGCAGTATGGGCTCTATTGCAGCATGAGCCGATGAACCTGCAGGAATTGAGTGAGACGCTCGTGGCGTTCTTCGAAGGGGCGTCGCTGCTGCAGGTAACGCGTGACGTGGCACAGTTGCTGGCCAATCTGGCTAAGGCGGGCTTGCTGCACAGTGTTGAAGCAGAGGTTGACAGGATGACTGAGTGACCGGCTAACGCCAATGGTCGCGCCAGGCCTTCAATACCCGCTCGGGGTACCAGGTTTGCCCGAGACTGCCGTTGTAGCGAGCCAGAGCGCGGGTGAAGTCACCCCGCTCAACGGCAAGATAGTGAGCCAGAATGGTGCTGCCGTAGCGCAGATTTCGGTTGGGTTCGGTCAGGTCGTCCATGGGCAGGCCCAGCTCGGCGACCCAGAAGGGCATGATCTGCATCAGCCCAACGGCCCCCGCCGAAGAAACGGCATCTGCCTTGAAGGCGCTCTCTACCTGAATCAGCGCCAGCACGAGGTCGGGGGGCAGGCCGGCCAGATGGGCCTCCTGATACACCCGCGTCAGCAAGGCCATCCGCATGTCTGGGTCATTCATGAAACGCGACAGTGGCGCATCCTGACGGGTGCGCCACTGTTGGAGTTGCCACTGGTGATAGGGCGTTTGCAGCGCGGCCGCATCGAGGGTCGAACGCAGCGGGGGCTCCGCTGCGTTTACCGTGAGGGCGCTGCTGAGTCCCATCACTGCGAGCCCCAGCATCAGGGCTCGCACCAGGCCGTGCAGCATGAGGGGCCGATCAGCCCTGTGCCAGGCCCGCTTTGTCACGCAGGAACTCGACGATCGTGTCGGCGGGCACCATGGTGGCGTCGCTGTCGCGGCGGCCTTTGTACTCCAGCTCGCCGTTGTCCAGGCCACGGTCGCCGATCACCAGGCGGTGCGGCACGCCCATCAGTTCCAGGTCGGCGAACTTGACGCCGGGACGAGTATCGCGGTCATCCAGCAGCACGTCCAGACCTGCCGCCGTGAGTGCCTGGTAGAGGCGCTCAGACTCTTCACGCACCCGCTGAGACTTGTGGGCGTTCATGGGCACCAGCGCCACCTGGAAAGGCGCGATGGCGTTGGGCCAGATGATGCCTGCATCGTCGTGGTTCTGCTCGATAGCAGCGGCAACCACACGGGTCACGCCAATGCCGTAGCAGCCCATGAACGGGTGGCTGGTCTTGCCGCTGTCGCCCAGTACGCTGGCATTCATGGCCTGGGAGTACTTCTGGCCCAGCTGGAACACATGACCCACTTCGATACCGCGTTTGATCAGCAGGGTGCCCTGACCATCCGGCGAGGGGTCGCCCTCTACCACGCTGCGCAGGTCGGCGACCTGGGGCAGAGGGGCGTCGCGCTCCCAGTTGATACCGAAGTAGTGCTTGCCATCGACGTTGGCGCCCGCGCCGAAGTCGCTCATCAGCGCCACGCTGCGGTCGATGATGATCGGCATGTCAAGGCCCACGGGGCCCAGGGAGCCCGGGCCGGCTCCTACTGCTGCACGAATCTCTTCTTCGCTGGCCATGGTCAGGGGTGCCTTGACCTGCGGCAGGTTCTCCGCTTTGACCTCGTTCAGCGCGTGATCGCCACGCACCAGCAGAGCAATCAGGCCACCTTCTGCGGCGTGGACCATCAGCGTCTTGAGGGTCTTTTCGATAGGCAGGTTGAACTGTTCGACCAGAGCGGCAATGGTCTTGGCATCGGGGGTGTCGACCAGACGCATCTCTTCGCTGGGCGCGCTGCGCTCTACCTGACTGCCCAACGGGGCGGGCAGGGCTTCGGCTTTTTCGATGTTGGCGGCGTAGTCGGAGGCGTTGGAGAAGACGATGTCGTCTTCGCCGGAGTCGGCCAGCACATGGAACTCATGAGAGCCGGTGCCACCGATGGAGCCGTTATCGGCAATGACCGGGCGGAAGTCGAGCCCCAGACGCGTGAAGATGCGCGTGTAGGCATCGTACATGGCCTGGTAGGTCTCTTTCATCGACGCTTCATCGAGATGGAAAGAGTAGGCATCCTTCATGATGAACTCACGCGAGCGCATCACGCCGAAACGGGGGCGAATTTCATCGCGGAACTTGGTCTGAATCTGGTAGAAGTTCACCGGCAGCTGCTTGTAGCTGGAAATTTCCCGGCGCACCAGGTCCGTGATGACCTCTTCATGGGTGGGGCCCACGCAGTAGTCGCGGTCGTGGCGGTCCGTCAGGCGCAGCAGCTCGGGGCCGTACTGCTCCCAGCGGCCCGACTCCTGCCACAGGTCGGCGGGCTGTACGGCGGGCATCAGTACTTCCTGGGCTCCGGCGCGGTTCATCTCTTCACGCACGATGGCTTCGACCTTGCGCAGCGTGCGCAGGCCCAGCGGCAGCCAGGTATACAGGCCCGAGGTCAGACGGCGAATCATACCGGCGCGCAGCATTAACTGGTGGCTGATGACTTCAGCGTCGGCCGGGGTTTCTTTCAAGGTGGCGATCAATAGTTGGCTGGCGCGCATGGGCGTGAGCATTCCTTGGGTTGTCGATGGTGCTGAGTATGAGAAGCGCGTTGCGCTTAATCCAGCGTTGAAAGCGGCATTGTACGGCCAAGCGGGGAAGGCGGCAAAATCCTGTGTAGACGTCAGGGCGTGTGCTTAGCACGAAATATGCTAAACTCGACCCGTTTTGTAACGCGATAGCCTGCGCCTATAACAAGCGTGTCACTTCATACGATGGCTATCGTTACATTGAAAATTCCGAGGGAACCTCCATGCAGCAAGCAGTGCGCCGTTGGTTGACGGGGGCGGTCGTTGGTGTCTCCATTGTGGCATTGAGTGGGTGCGGTACGCTTTTCTATCCGGAACGCAAAGGCCAGCTGAGTGGTGATGTCGACCCCGTGGTCGCCATTGCCAATAGCGTTGGCCTGCTGTTCTTCATCGTGCCGGGCGTGATCGCCTATGCCGTGGACTTCTCCAACGGCACTATCTACCTGCCCAGCGAGAACAGTGCGTCCGTGGATATTCATCATCTCGACGATGCCATGGACGTGGCCTCGCTGGAGAAGTTGCTGTCCGACAAGGCCGGTCAGCCGGTAACACTGGAGAACGAGCTGCTGGTCATCGAAGAGATGAGCAGCCTGGATGAAGCGCTGGCCATGGTGCGCATGTCCGGCGTGCTCGATGAAGAGCGCCTGGCCAACATGGAACCAGCGGTGATGTAACCACCGTACACCGCTGGCCGATAGACGCCCTGCCATCCACGATGGCGGGGCGTTTTTTTAGCGATCCTTCTGGTGCGCGCGGGCGCTGAATGTGCTGATCTTGAGTACCACAAGCCCCGCCACCAGGCCCCAGAAAGCCCCGCCCAATCCCAGTAGCGTCACGCCGGAACCGGTGAGCAGGAAGGTCACGATGGCGGCGTCGCGCTGTTCGCTCTTCTCGAAAGCGCCCGCCAGGCCCGTGCCCAGCGTGCTCAGCAGGGCAATGCCCGCCAGTGCCATCACCAGAACGCTGGGCAAGGCGCTGAACACCCCGGTCACGGTGGCTCCGAAGATGCCCATGGCGATATAGAAGACCCCGGCAGCCACCCCGGCGGTGTAGCGCCGCTTTGGGTTGGGATGGGCGTCTGGGCCCAGGCATACCGCCGCACTGATGGCCGCCATGTTGAGCGCATAGCCGCCAAATGGCGCCAGCAGCAGGGTGGCTCCACCGGTCCAGGTGATCAGCGGTGAGCTGTTGGGGCGATAGCCTGCGGCCCGCAAGACGGCGACGGCGGGCAGGTTCTGGGTCGCCATGGTGATGACGAACAGCGGAATGCCGATGCTGATCAGCGTCATCGGGTTGAATACCGGGGCGGTAAAGACCGGCAGCGTAGGCGCCAGCGGGATCGGCTGGGTCGAGATCTGGCCTTGCCACAGGGCCAGCCCCACGCCCACCAGCAGGACTCCCGGCACCGCCAGTGAGGGCCAGCAGCGCCGCCCCGCGACCCAGGCGGCCAGCATGGCCAGCGGCAGCAGCCACTGGCTTTCCATGACGTTGAACAGCTCCAGCCCGAAACGCAGCAGAATGCCCGCCAGCAGGGCCGAGGCGATGGCGCCGGGAATATGGCGCATCAAACGCTCGAACAGCCCGGTGACACCGCACAGTGTGATCAACAGCGCCGAAAACAGAAACGCGCCGATGGCCTCTTCGATAGGAATTCCCGGCAGGCTGGTGGCCAGGAAGGCGGCCCCTGGCGTCGACCAGGCGGTCAGCAGCGGCATGCGGTAACGCAGCGAAAGCCCCAGCGAGGTGATGCCCATGCCGATGCCCAGCGCCCATAGCCAGGAGCTGATCTGGGCCGTGGAGGCGCCCGCAGCGGCGGCGGCCTGAAAAATGATCGCGGCGGAGCTGGTATAGCCGATGATGACGGCGACGAAACCGGCAATCAGCGTAGACAGGCTCATGTCCCGCCACAGATGAGGCGAGGCAGATGATGAAGAGGGCAGCGTCGTTGGCGTGTCCATGGGTGGCTCCCACGTGGTTATGTTGATCGTGCGCTATAGCGCACGGATGGCCACGCTAACATTGTGCGTTATGACGCACAACCATTTTCTGGCATGATAGCCATTCGACCAACCCCGCTATCTGAACCCGACCGTCAGGAGAGTCGCATGGCTTTAACGCCGCATACCATTGCCGAGCATATTTCAGGAACGGTGAAGCAGCTGCGCAAGGAGCGGGGCTGGAGCCTCGATCGCGCGGCCAGTGAAACCGGGGTCAGCAAGGCGATGCTGGGGCAGATCGAACGTGGGGAGTCGAGCCCCACGGTGGCCACCTTATGGAAGATCGCCAGCGGTTTTCGGGTGTCGTTTTCTACCCTGTTCGACAGTGACAAGCCTGCGCTGGGCGAGCTGCATCGGGATGGGTGGGAGTCGGTGTGGGGGGATGACAGCACGGGCATGCAGGCACGCCTGCTGTTTCCCTACGACCCCCTGCTGGGGTTCGAGATGTTCCTGATCGAGTTGGCCCCGGGTGCCATGAGCGAGTCCACCGCCCATGCCAGCGGCGTGGTGGAGCACATCGTGGTGGTGGAAGGCGAGATGGAGCTGCGCATCGACGAGCGCTGGCAAACCCTGGGCGTTGGCGAGGGGCTGCGCTTTTTCGCGGACCGGCCCCACGCCATGCGCAACAACGGTACGTCGCGGTTACGCTTTCACGATGTGATTCACTACCTGCCGGGGGCGGCCTCGGGGGCTTGAGCGCGCAGCCAATTCAGCTCTTCGGCCCAGATATCGGGCTCGATGGTTTCGAGAATCATGGGAATACCATCGATGCGCGCATCCTGCATGATCGTGGTGAAGGCCGCCAGGCCAATGTTGCCTTGCCCCAGGCTGTGGTGCCGATCCACACGGCTGGCGAAGTCGCTTTTGGCATCGTTGAGGTGCATGCCGCGCAGATATTCGAACCCCACCACGCTGCCCAGTTCGTCCAGCGTGGCGCGGGTCGCCTCGGCGCTGCGCAGGTCGTAGCCTGCGGCAAAGGCGTGGCAGGTGTCGATGCAAACGCCGACCCGGCGCTTGTCGTCCACCTGCTCGATGATGCTGGCCAGATGTTCGAAGCGCCAGCCCAGGTTGGTGCCCTGGCCTGCGGTGTTTTCGATGACCGCGGTCACGCCCTGAGTGGCCTCCAGAGCCAGGTTGATGGATTCGGCGATGCGCGACAGGCAGTCGGCTTCGCTGATCTTGTTCAAATGGCTGCCGGGGTGGAAGTTCAGCAGCGTCAGGCCCAACTGCTCGCAGCGCTGCATCTCATCGATGAAGGCGGCCCGCGACTTGTCGAGGCCCTCCGCCTCAGGGTGCCCCAGATTGATCAGGTAGCTGTCGTGGGGCAGGATCTGCTCTGGCGCGAAGCCATGGACGCGGCACGCCTGCTTGAAGGCTGCGATGGCCTCGTCAGTGAGCGGTTTGCCCTGCCACTGACGCTGGTTTTTGGTAAACAGGGCAAACGCCGTCGCCCCGATCTCCACCGCGCGCTGCACGGCCTGATCAGCGCCACCGGCCGCGCTTACATGGGCACCAAGATACTTCATTGTCATCCTTCTTTTCGGTTGTCGAGATAGCGCTGGAAAGCGGCTGGTTCATCGGTAATGGCACTGTTGATGCCCCAGGCCCAGCGGCTTTGAAACGCACTGGGGTCGTTGGCGGTATAACACAGGACCTGATAGCCATCCCGACGCATGGCAGCGGCCTGAGTGCGTTTCAGTCGGGGCCAGTGGGGGTGAATGCTGAACGCCTCGATGGCGGCACATTGAGTGCGCCACTCCTTGGGCAAACTGCCGTAAAGCGCGCCCAGGGCGAGAGCTTCTCGGGGCGCATGCCGACGGCTGTGAGCCAGTGCGGCCCCGTCAAAAGAGGAGACGATGCAGCGCTCGGCAGGTAGCGCTGCCAGCAGCATGGGCAGCACCGCATCGACCAGGGCAATGGGGTCGCGCCCCTTGTTGACCTTGATTTCCAGATTGACGCCCATTTCCAGCTCATTCAGCAGCGCCAGCATGGCCTCCAGGCTGGCCATGCGTTCCCCCGCAAAGCGGTCGCCGAACCAGCTGCCCACATCCAGCGCCTGGGCCTGGCGCCAGGTCATGTTGGCCAGCTCGCCGCGCCCGTCCGAACAGCGGCTCACATCGCTGTCGTGCCAGATCACGGGCGTGCCATCCCCCAGCAGTTGAACATCCAGCTCAACCCAGCGAGCCCCCGCCTGATGAGCGGCGCGCACGGCGGTGAGGGTGTTTTCGGGGGCGGCCGCAGAGTAGCCGCGGTGGGCGATCAGGGTGGGTACTTCAATGGCAGGGTGGGTCATGGACGATCCGTCTTGTGGTGACCAGGCGTGTTATAAAATGGCCCTTAGTCTAGCATGTACCCGTGACAGGCGTGTGTCGGCCAGAGGGTTGGACGACTTGATTTCAGCGCCCCGACGCGGTTGGATAGCGGACCCGTGCCGTCCCCGTCATCCGTTTTCGGTCAGCGGTACTCAACGCGATCATTCACGGCAAACGATAATTCATAACAAGCGATACCCCATCGCCAATCACAGGAGTTTTTTGATGTCCAAGCGTATTCAATTTTCCACTACCGGTGGCTCCGACGTACTCGAGTGGGCCGAGGTCGAGCCTGTCGCACCGGCTGCCGGTGAAGTTCGTATCGCCAACAAGGCTGTTGGCCTGAACTTCATCGATATCTATTTCCGCACGGGCTTGTACCCGGCCCCCAGCATGCCTTCTGGCCTGGGCACCGAGGGCGCAGGCATCGTCGATGCGGTGGGCGAGGGCGTCACGCATCTCAAGGTAGGTGACCGCGTGGCGTATGCCCAGGGCCCGCTGGGTGCCTACGCCGAGCTGCACACGCTGCCCGCGGCCAAGGTGGTCAAGCTGCCGGATTTCATCGACTTCGAAACGGCGGCGGCCAGTATGCTGAAAGGCTTGACGGTGCAGTACCTGCTGCGTCAAACCCAGCCGCTCAAGGGCGGCGAGACCATTCTGTTCCACGCGGCGGCCGGGGGCGTGGGCTCGATTGCCTGCCAGTGGGCCAAGGCGCTGGGCGTGAAGCTGATCGGCACCGTCAGCTCTCAGGAGAAGGCTGACCTGGCCATGGCCAATGGCGCCTGGGCCACCATCAACTACACCGAAGAGAACGTCGTCGAGCGGGTGCGCGAGCTGACCAACGGTGAAATGTGTGACGTGGTGTACGACTCCGTGGGCAAGGACACCTGGGAGATGTCGCTGGATTGTCTCAAGCCGCGCTCGCTGATGGTCAGCTTTGGTAACGCGTCCGGCCCGGTGGACGGCGTCAATATCGGTATCCTGAATCAAAAGGGAGCACTGTTCGTCACGCGCCCCAGCCTGAACGGCTATGCGGATACTCGCGAGCGGCTGGAAATGATGTGCGAAGAGTTCTTCGCCATGATCGAAAGCGGCAAGATTCGCATCGATGTCGCCAACCGCTACCCCTTGCAGGAAGCAGGCAAGGCCCAGGATGCGCTGCAGAGCCGCAAGACGACCGGCTCGACCATTCTGCTGCCCTGAGTCGCTCGCCTGAGCCGGGGGCTAGTCCACATCGACATAGGCCCCCAGCTGGCGCATGCGCCGCTCGAAGCTGGCCACGTTATCCACCAGCTGGTCGGGGCCGACGGCCACGCACTCGGCCAGAATCGCTTCGCTGAGCGTGATGGCCGAGAGCAGCGACGGAAAGAAGTGAGGCGTGGCGTTGGCGACGGTGAACGTCACGCTGGCGCCAGGCACCAGCGGTGAGCGCAGGGTGTCGGTGACCACGATGGCCTGCACGCCGTTGGCGCGGGCAATCTCCAGCGCCTTGACCGTTTCGGCGCAGTAAGGCTCGAAGCCGAAAGCCACCACCACGTCCTGTTCGTCGAAGGGCGCCAGCTCCGTCAGTAGCCCACCTTCCTGTCCGCGAATCAGCGTCACGTCGGGCATGGCGATACGCCCCACGTAGGCAAAGTGGTAGGCGCAGGCAAAGGTATCGCGAAAGCCGATCACGGCCACCCGGCGAGCCGCCAGTATGCGCTCGGCGGCGTCTTTTACCCGCGCTTGGTTATCCGCCGTGAAGAGCCTGCCAATGTTGTCGAAAGCGGCATCACCCACCTCCACGAACAACGCCTCTTGCGGGTTGCGCACCTGCTGCTTGAGCCGACTGGCACGGCCGCTCAGTTCGACCGGTGCGGCCTGCACCGCCAATTGAAAAACCTCCCGAAACGACTCGTAACTCTCGAAGCCCAGCCGCTTGGCCAGCCGGACGAGAGTGGAAGGCGTCACCGACGCGGCCTGGGCCGTTTTACGCACTGACTGAAACGCCATTTCCGTCGGGTGTTCCAACACATAGCTGGCCGCCCGTTTGAGCTGTGGGCTGAGCGTGGCGTAGTGCTCGGCCAGCTGCCGGTGGACGCTTTCCAGGTCGGGCGCAGGGCGGGTGGCGTGGTCAGGCATGGGGCTCTCTTTGATGAAGTGTAAAACGTTTGTGCCAATGATAAATGTTTTTGTCACGAATGTATTGATTATCCCCCAGCAGTGTCCTATCGTTCGGCAGTACGTTTGTTTCTCTTTTCCTATTTAAAGGAACAATCGTTTCCTTATTTGTTTTTTCCGAACGAGGTTACCAACAGCATCATGTCTGCCGACGCGCCCGCGCTGCCCACCTATGAAACGCTCCTGATCTCTCTGGATGAACACGTGCTGACCCTGCGGTTCAACCGACCCCACCGGCTGAACGCGGTGATTGAAACCCTTTATGAAGAGCTGCTCGACGCCCTGCGCTTTGCCCAGCACGCAGCGCAGGTAAGAGCGGTGATCCTGACCGGAGAGGGGCGCGCCTTTTGTGTCGGCGCGGACATGAAAGCCCATGGCAGCGCCCAGCGCTCGCTGTTTCAGCGGCGGGCTTATCTGCAGTTGGGCAATGATGCCTGTGAAGCCATCGACCAGCTGGGCAAGCCGGTGGTGGCGGCCGTGAATGGCTATGCCTTGGGGGCGGGGGCAGAAATGGCCGTGGCCTGTGATTTCATCGTCATGGCCGAGGACGCCCAGATTGGCTTCCCTGAAACCAGTATTGGCACCTGTGTCGGGGGCGGTGTTTCGAAGCGCCTGCCGCAGTGGGTGGGCCTGGGCCAAGCGCGCCGCCTGCTGTATCTGGGCGACCGCATCGATGGCGTGGAGGCCACTCGGATCGGTTTGGCGCTGGCCAACCATCCGGGAGCCGAACTGATGGCCCAGGCCCAGGCGCTGGCTACTCGGCTGGCCGGGCAGGCGCCGGTCTCCATGGCGATGCTCAAGCCGCTGCTCAATCGCGCCAGCGAAACCAGCATGGAAAGCCAGCTTCAGCAGGAGCTGGACGCCGTGTTTACCTGCTCGATCACCGACGATTGGCAAGAAGGGGTCGATGCCTTTGCCGCACGACGTGCCCCGCGTTTTCAGGGCAAATGAGCCGGCTGCCACCTTGCAATCCTTTTATCGTCCGTTTTGCCCTACAGGTCACGTCATGAACCGCTTCAACGAATCGCACGGCTCCCGCAGCCCGCTGCACACACTGCTTTCCCCAACGGGTATCGCTATCGTCGGTGCCTCTGCCGACCCGACCAAGCGCGGCTATAAAGCCCTGCTGGGGTTGATCAAGGGCGGCTATGAGGGGGCGATCTACCCCATCAACCCCAAGGCGGAGCAGATCCTCGACATTCCGGCCTGGCCCTCACTGGCGGACATGCCGGGTACGCCGGAGCTGGCTCTGCTGTGTACCCCGGCTGCCAGCGTACCGGCGCTGATCGCCGAGTGTGGCCGTCAGGGGATCAAGGGCGCGGTAGTGCTGGCCAGCGGGTTCGGCGAAACCGGGGCGGCAGGGGCTGCCCTGGAGGAAGCGATGATGGCGGCGGCCGAGGCGCATGGGGTGCGCATCATCGGCCCCAACACCTCCGGTCTGTTTAACCTGCATCAGCGTATCAACCTGCTGGACCTGGCCAATGTCAGGGCAGGCGACATCGGTATCGTCTCGCAATCGGGCAATATGCTGCTGGCGCTGGCCCTGGAAGCACAGCATAACGGCCAGGTAGGGTTCAGTAGCTATATTGGCCCCGGTAACCAAAGCGACATTGGTTTCAACGACTACCTGCGCTATCTCGGTGAGGACCCGCATACCCGAGTGGCGACCCTTTACGTGGAAGGGTTTCGGGATGGACGGCGCTTTCTAGACGTGGCCCGTCAGGTCACGGCGCACAAGCCGGTGGTGGTGTACAAATCCGGCGCCACCGAGCAGGGGCAAAAAGCGGCCAGCTCGCACACCGGCGCTTTGGCAGGCAGCTACCAGATGACGGTAGACCTGCTGCGTCAGGTGGGTGTCAGCGTGGTGCAGTACTCCGACGAGATCCTGCCGGTTGCCGAAGGCCTGGGGCAATTGCAGCAGGCGCCCGGCAAGCGGGTCGCGGTGATTTCCGACGGTGGCGGCCAGGCCACCATCGCCGCCGACCGGCTCGCCGAAGCCGGGCTGAGCCTGGCGATGCTGGCACCGTCAACGCGTCACGCTCTGGAAGAGGTGCTGCTTCCTCAGGCGGCGCTGGACAACCCTGTGGATGTGGCGGGCTCCTCGGATGCCTGCCCGTCGCTGCTGGCTCGCTGTGTCGAGATCGTGATGGCCGACCCCGGCGTCGACAGCGTCTTCCTGGTGGGCATGTTGGGTGGCTACAGCCTGCGGTTTTCCGAGTCGCTGGCCGACGATGAGCTGCAGGGGGCAAAGCAACTGCTGACGTTGGCCCAGGGCAGCGAAAAGCCGTTGGTGGTGTACAGCCTGTACGCGCCCATCAAGCCGCCTGCGCTACGCCACCTGCATGAATCAGGGCTGCCGGTGTATGCCTCCATCGAACACGCGGTCAGGGTGTTGGCGGCGCTGGGCGAGCGAGGCGAGTACCTGACGCAGGCTCGACGCCTGGAGACGGCCTGGCAGCCTACGGCCAAGGGAGCCGCGCTGCTCGCTGGGGCCCGCGCGGAAGGGCGCGACCTGTTCGAGTTCGAAGCCAAGGCACTGTTGGCCGAACACGGCATTGCCGTGCCCCCACAGTGGTGGGTAAGCCAGTCCGATGAGCTGACATCGGTCATCGAACAGGCCGGCCAGCAGCCCTTGGCCATGAAGGTGGTGTCGCGGGACATTCTGCACAAATCCGATGCGGGCGGCGTCAAACTCCACCTGAGCGGGGAAGATGCGCTGCGCGAGGCGTTTCAGACCATCCAGCACAATGCCCATGCCTACGACCCTCGGGCCCGCTTCGAAGGCGTGTTGGTGAGCCCCATGGCCCAGCCGGGGGTCGAAGTGATCATCGGCATGTTCCGTGACCCGGTATTCGGGCCGGTGGTGATGTTTGGCCTGGGCGGCATTTTCGTGGAGGTGCTGGAAGACGTTGCCTTCCGGGCTCTGCCGCTGAGCGAGCGGGATGCCTACGCCATGGTGGAACAGATCAAGGCGCAGAAAGTCCTCGACGGCGTGCGCGGCGCTGCCGGTGTGGACAAACCGGCCCTGGTGGCTCTGCTGATGCAGGTCTCGCGGCTGGTGGAGGCCTACCCCGAGATTCAGGAACTCGACTTGAACCCCGTGCTGGCCTATCCGCAGGGGCACTCTACCGGGTATGCCATCGTGGATGCCCGCATTATCGTGGAGCGCGACCAATGACGATGACGTTGCCCAGCTTGACCGATGCCACCCTGACGCTGCACGAGCGGGTCGCTACGCTGACCTTGAACCGCCATGACGTGCGCAATGCCTTGACCGGCACGGCACTGGTGGATGACATCGTGGCCACGGCTCGGTGGGTCAATGCTTGTCCAGAGGTATCGGTGCTGGTCATCACAGGGGCAGGCAGCGCCTTCTGTGCAGGCGGCAATGTCAAGGACATGGCCAACCGCAGCGGTGACTTCGCTGGCGACGTGGCAGAAGTCGCCGAGCGTTATCGTCAGGGCATTCAGCGCATGCCGCTGGCACTTGCCCAGGTGGAAGTGCCGATCATTGCCGCCGTGAATGGTGCAGCCATCGGTGCCGGGTTCGACCTGGCCAATATGGCGGATTTACGTATTGCTTCCCGCAAGGCGAGCTTCGGCGAGACGTTTCTCAATCTGGGCATCATTCCCGGCGATGGCGGTGCCTGGTTCCTGCAGCGCCAGATCGGCTATCAGCGTGCCTTCGAACTGACCCTGTCGGGCCGCGTGATCGATGCCGACGAGGCGCTTGCCTACGGCGTCGTGCTGGAAGTGGTCGAGCCTGAACAGCTCATGGAGGCTACCATGGCCCATGCAGCGCGTCTGGCCAGCCAGCCCCCCAAGGCCACACGCCTGACCAAGCGGCTGATGAAAATGGCACCGGGCATGGAGCTGAAAGCCTTCCTGGATGTTTGCGCCGTGTTCCAAGGGCTGTGCCATAACGAGCCCGAGCACCTGGAGGCCGTCGAACGCCTGCTGGCGCGCCTGCATCGCCCCGCCTGACGCTGAACCTGCACCTCCCCTGGTACGCCTCTAACGCTCGGTTTTGCCGAGCGTTTTGCGGTTCTCTGCGCAGTGAATGACGGTTGTCCAGAGGCTGTACGGCATGACTGCGATCGTCTAATGTAATGAGAAGATGGCGGAGGGAGTCGCGCCGCTGTAACGCTCAGGGAGATGGCACTCTATGTCCATGGAAAGTTTGGGGTTTGCGCCCAGCACGTTGGTGTTTGTAGTTCTTGGACTCACCCTGGCGGCGTTTGTCTGGGGGCGTTTTCGCTATGATCTGGTGGCCCTGGCGGCCTTGTTGGGCTCGGTCATGCTGGGGCTGGTACCCGCAGACGATGCGTTCATGGGCTTTGGCCACCCGGCGGTGATCACCGTTGCCGCCGTGCTGGTGCTGAGCCGTGGTTTCGAACGCTCAGGGGTGGTGGACGTCATTGCCCATCAGGTGCTCAAGGCCGGCGAGCGGCTGATGCTGCAGCTGCTGGTGCTGGTGGGCACGGTGGTGCTGTTGTCGGGGGTCATGAACAATGTTGGGGCATTGGCACTGCTGCTGCCGGTGGCCATGCGCCTGGCGCGAGAACACGATACTTCGCCCTCGCTGCTGTTGATGCCGCTGGCGTTCGGCTCGCTGCTGGGCGGCCTGACCACCCTGATCGGTACTCCGCCGAACATCATCATCTCGGCGTATCGTGGCAATATCACGGGCGAAAATTTCGGCATGTTCAGCTTTACGCCCGTGGGTGCTGCGGTGGCGTTGGTGGGTCTGGCCTTCATTGTGCTGGTGGGCTGGCGATTCACCCCCAAACGCAATGCCCAGTCGGCGGGTGATGACATGTTCGATACCGCCAATTACCTGGTCGAACTCAAGGTCAGCGAGGCCTCCAAAGCCAATGGGCTGACGCTGCAACAGCTGCGCGACGAACTGGAAGAGACCATTCCCGTGCTGGCGGTGGTGCGCGACGATGATCGGCGGGCAGGCTACCGTTTCCACGGCGTACTGCGCGAGGGCGATATCCTGCTGCTGGAGGCAGGCCCCGATGAGTTGAGGCTGCTGGAAGACAAGGTGGGCCTGAGCGTCATTGCCGAGCCTGACGATGCCGAAGAGAACGAAAGCGACGAGCAAGCGGCGAAGGAGCGCCAGCCCGTCGATACCGAAGGGCTGCAGTTGATCGAAGCGGTGGTGCGCAACGACTCGATGATGGTCAATCGCAGCGTGCGCCAACTGCGCCTGCATCATCAGTTTGGCCTGTATCTGGTGGCGGTGGCCCGCGACGGCGCCCGGCTCAAGCAGCGGCTGCGCGACATTCGCTTTCAAACCGGCGACGTCCTGCTGCTGCAGGGCAGCGAAAACGAGATCGCCGACAGCCTGGCCACGCTGGGCTGCCTGCCGCTGGCCAACCGCGAGCTGAACCTGGGCCAGCCGCGCAAACTGTTGCTCTCGATCGGTATTTTCGTGCTGGCTATTATCGCCATGCTGCTGGATCTGCTGCCCGCTGCGGTGGCCATGAGCACGGCGGCGCTGGTGTCGCTGTTGATCGGCGTGCTGCCGCTGCGAGAGGGGTATCAGGCCATCGACGGGCCGGTGATCGTGCTGCTGGCGGCCATGCTGCCCGTGGGTGAAGCGCTGGAAACCAGTGGCGGGGCGGCGATCATTGCCAACGCGCTGCTGACCTTTGGCCTGGAGTGGCCGGTGATCGTCTCCCTGGCGGGGCTCTTTCTGCTCTCCATGCTGCTGTCGAACGTGGTCAATAATGCCGCTGCCGCGCTGCTGATGGCGCCCATTGCCGCCAGCCTGGCCAATGGATTCGACGTTTCCCTGGACCCCTTCCTGATGGTGGTGGCCGTCAGCGCCTCTTGTGCCTTCCTCACGCCTATCGGTCATCAGTCCAACACCCTGGTGCTGGGGCCAGGGGGCTACCGCTTTGGTGATTACTGGAAGCTGGGATTGCCGCTTTCGCTGGTGGTGATGTGCGTGACGATACCGATGATTCTGTGGGTCTGGCCACTATAAGCAATACCTCATCGGCTTTTGGCCATGTTCGCGTGATCGATTATCGAAAATTTTGCTAATCTATTACGCACATGGATCAATCAATAACGAACAGGCCGGGCTTATGAACCAGCAGTATCGCCAGGATGCCATTGTCGAGCTGGTGCGCCAGCATGGTTACATGAGCATTGAGCAACTGACCGAACATTTTGCGGTAACGCCCCAGACCATCCGGCGTGATTTGAATACCCTGGCCAATGATGGGCGCGTCCGGCGCGTGCATGGCGGTGTAGGGGTCGAGTCGAGCACGGTGAATACCGCCTACAGCACGCGCAAGACGCTGCACCTGGAAGAGAAAGAGCGGATTGCCCGCTGCATGGCCCAGCATATTCCTCACCATGCTTCACTGTTCATCAATATCGGTACCAGCAACGAGATGATTGCCCAGGCGCTGCTGGAGCACCAGGGGCTGGAAATCATCACCAACAACCTGAACGTGGCTGCCATCCTGCAGCACAAGGAAGACTTCACGGTGATTATCGCCGGGGGGCAGGTGCGTTCGCGGGATGGCGGCATCATCGGTGAAGCCACCATCGACTTCATCAATCAGTTCAAGGTGGATTACGGCATCATCGGTATCAGTGGTATCGATGAAGATGGCTCGCTGCTGGAGTTCGACTATCAGGAAGTGCGCGTGGCCCAAGCCATTATCGCCAATTCTCGCCGGGTGTATCTTGCCGCCGACTACTCGAAGTTTCACCGTAACCCGGTGGTGCGTCAGGGCAATCTTTCGCAACTGGATGCGCTGTTCACCGACCGTCGGCCGCCGGAGTCGATTACCCGTCTGCTTACCCAGCACGATGTGGCGCTGCACATCGCCTGACCCAGCGGGAAAGGCGTCGCCACCTTGGCAAGTTTCATACTTGAGCATTGCGAGCCGCTGGCGTAGCCTTGGAGCATAATAAAACGAAACAAAACCGACAAAATCGAAAGAACCCTACAACAAAGTGAACACGATATGTCCTCCTTCATTCTTGCCATCGATCAAGGTACCACCAGCTCGCGTGCCATTCTCTTCGACCGCCAGGGCCAGGTAGCGGCCGTTGCCCAGCAGGAGTTTCCCCAGCACTTTCCCCAGGATGGTTGGATCGAGCACGACCCGGAGGATATCTGGGACTCCGTGGTGGCGACTTGCCGAGAGGTGCTGGCCAAGGCCCAGGTCAGTGCCGAACAGATAGACGGTGTCGGCATCACCAACCAGCGAGAAACCACGGTGGTATGGGATCGCGCCACGGGCAAGCCACTCTATAACGCCATTGTCTGGCAGGATCGGCGCACCTCCGAACGCTGTCAGGCGCTGCGGGACGCGGGCCATACCGAGGCGGTGCAGGCCAAAACCGGGCTGCTGATCGACCCCTACTTCTCTGCCACCAAGCTGGCCTGGATACTCGATCGGGTCGAGGGCGCTCGCGAACGGGCGGCCAAGGGGGAGCTGGCCTTCGGTACCATCGACAGCTTCCTGATCTGGCGCTTGACCGAAGGCCAACAGCACGTCACTGATGCCACCAACGCCTCGCGTACGGCGCTGTTCAACATTCATGAGCAGCGTTGGGACGATGAGCTGCTGGCGCTGTTCGGCGTACCCGACAACATGCTGCCAGACGTGAAAGACTCCAGCGACGACTTTGGCACGATGGCAGCCCACTGGCTGGGGGCTGCCTTGCCCATCGCCGGGGTTGCGGGTGACCAGCAGGCAGCCCTGGTCGGGCAAGCCTGCTTCAAACCCGGCATGGGCAAAAGCACTTACGGCACGGGCTGTTTCATGATCGTGAATACCGGCGATACGCCGTCGGTATCTCGCAACCGCCTGCTGACCACCGTGGGTTACCGGATCAATGGCCAGCCCACCTACGCCATGGAGGGCAGTATCTTCGTGGCCGGGGCGACCGTGCAGTGGCTACGTGACGGACTGAACCTGTTTGCCGACGCCTCGGAAACCGAAGCCTTGGCCCAGAAAACCCGTAGCGGGCACAGCGTGTACCTGGTGCCTGCCTTTACCGGGCTGGGTGCCCCCCATTGGGACCCCAAGGCCCGCGGCGCCATTTTTGGCCTGACCCGAGACACCGGGATCGCCGAAATCGTCGCGGCCGGGCTGCAGGCGGTGTGTTACCAGACTCGAGACCTTCAGCTCTGCATGAACGATGACATGGATGCCGCGCCAGGCAACCTGCGTGTCGATGGCGGCATGGTGAAAAATAGCTGGGTGATGCAGTTTCTGGCCGACATGCTCAACGTGCAGGTGGATCGACCGACGATTCTGGAAACCACGGCGCTGGGGGCGGCGTATCTGGCTGGGCTGCGGCTGGGGTGGTACGCCACCCTGGAAGAGATAGAACAGCTGTGGCGCTGCGAGAAGAGCTTCACGCCCAGCATGGAGGAGGCGACTCGCGAACAGCTTTATCAGGGCTGGTTGGATGCCGTTTCCCGCGTGCGCTCCACGTAGCCTCTATATCGCGCCTATTTGCTGCCTGGATTCAAACAATAAACGCTGCCCAAACAAGGGTGGCGTTTTTTTATGGGTAAGCGGATTAAATGGTTGATCTTACCTTTGCATGAGAGTGAGACAGACCGGCATCTCATCGGATTATCTGGTTGATGCTTCACCTACTGCTGGTGCATGTTTCCTTCGCTAATTCCAGCAAGACCCCCACACGCCTCAACTTCCCGGTCATCGTTGCAACTCGCTCTCAGTGAAACGAGTTGTTTCTCAAGCGCTTGCAGAGCGGTTATCTGCGACCGCACATGAGAGATGTGATCATCGAGCAAGGCGTTGACGGCGGTACAAGGCTGATGAGGGTCGTCCTGATAGCTCTGTAGTTCGTGAATCTCAGCCAGTGACAGGCCCAGGATTCTGCAGCGACGGATGAAGGCCAGCCCCTCACCATGCTTCTCGGTATAGACACGGTAACCGTTGTCCTGCCGATCAGGCGGCGGCAACAAGCCCTGCTGTTCATAGAAGCGGATCGTCTGTGTTTCGACCCCTACCAACTGCGCCAACTGACCAATGCGCATCAGCCTCCTCCCCAACGGATTCTTTACTCTATTGACCTTATAGTAGCTTTATAGTTTTAAATGGTACCACAACATTGTTCAAGTCGAGTCGTATCATGAGCAAATCCTGTGGTGGCGCCTGTGGCGGTGATGCAACGTCCGCAGCGGATACCGATATACAGGCCTCCTCCGAGGCGCCAGGGAGATGGGTCAGTGTTTATGCCGTGCCGAAGATGGACTGTCCATCAGAAGAACGAATGATTCGCCTAGCCCTGAACGGCTTTGAGGAGATTCGGGCGCTGTCCTTCGACTTGTCGAACCGCCGGCTGAAGGTCGTGCATGACGGCGAGGTCGAGCCCGTCACCTCGAAACTGAAGACCTTGGGGCTAGGCGCCTCGCTTCAGGAAACCGTCGCTGCAAATCCGGAGACCATCAAGGCCGCCGAGTTTTCGGCAGCTTCTGCTAAGCAAGAATCCGGGACCCTGCGCTGGTTGCTCGGCATCAATGCACTTCTGTTCGTGGTGGAAATGACTGCCGGTCTGATGGCTCAGTCAACTGGCCTCATTGCAGAGTCCCTGGACAATTTTGCTGATGCGGCAGTGTACGGACTCGCTCTTTATGCGGTTGGGCATAGCGTGAAAAGGCAGGTCCGTGTTGCGCACGTTGCTGGTGTGGTCCAACTGGTTTTGGCTGTTGGCGTACTCATAGAGGTGGTGAGACGCTTTGTATTCGGTAGTGAGCCTGAATCGCTGGTGATGATGGCTATCGCATTCGTCGCATTGATTGCCAATACCGCCTGTCTGCTGATGGTATCCAAACATCGGGAGGGCGGGGCGCACATGAAGGCAAGCTGGATATTCTCGGCCAACGACGTGGTGATCAACCTGGGGGTCATCACCGCCGGCGCCCTGGTCGCGTGGACCGGGTCCAATTATCCGGATCTGATTATCGGCACCATCGCGGGGGTAATTGTGCTTAACGGTGCTAGACGCATTCTGGCGCTCAAGGATTAAGCAATGTCCATTTTTGGCAAACATCTGTCACCGTACGCTCTGTTGTCCATCTCCGGCCTGCTGGCAGCGTCTGATCAGGCCGTAAAATGGCTGGTGCAACAATCAATGGCCTATGGCGAGTCTATTTCAGTGACCTCATTCTTTAACTGGGTACACGTATGGAATACCGGTGCCGCATTCAGTCTTTTTGCGAATGGTGGAGGCTGGCAGCGCTACTTTTTTATCGGAATCGCGGTAGTGGTCTCGATTTTTCTGATCAAGCTGATCCTTGAAAATCGTCATAAAGGAGAAGCCATCGCTTACAGTCTTATCCTCGGTGGCGCCATGGGCAACCTGATTGACCGGGTCTTTCGCGGCTATGTTGTGGATTCCTTTGATTTCTATTGGCGAGACTGGCATTGGCCGGCCTTCAACCTGGCTGATATTGCAATTGTCCTCGGTGCCTTACTTTTCGTTTCCAGCAGCTTGTTGGGTAAAAAAGCAAACACCAATGCCGAGCCGGATGGATCTGACTGACACCTACGCCTATACAACACCATGACCGAACTTCCCGACAACATCCTTCACCTGCCGCAATACCAAGTACTGGGCTGCAAATCAACCGACGACGAAATGCACTTCCAGGTGGACGTGCCCGATCCCATCGCCTGCGAGGAATGCGGCGTGCAGGGTGAGTTCGTACGGTTCGGCAAGCGTGACGTTCCCTATCGTGATCTGCCCATCCACGGCAAGCGGGTCACTCTCTGGGTGGTCCGCCGCCGATACACCTGCCGGGCCTGCAAGACAACATTCAGGCCCCAGCTACCGGAGATGGTGGACGGATTCCGTATGACACTGCGGCTGCATGAGTACGTGGAGAAGGAATCCTTCAACCACCCCTACACCTTTGTGGCGGCACAGACCGGCCTGGACGAGAAGACGGTGCGCGACATCTTCAACGCCCGCGCCGAGTTCCTCGGGCGCTGGCACCGCTTCGAGACGCCCCGCATCCTGGGCATTGACGAGCTATACCTGAACAAGCGCTACCGCTGCATTCTGACCAACATTGAGGAGCGAACCCTGCTCGACCTGCTGGCCACCCGCAGCCAGGACGTGGTGACCAACTACCTGATGAAGCTGAAAGACCGGCAGAAGGTCGAGATCGTCAGCATGGACATGTGGAACCCCTACCGGGCAGCGGTCAAGGCTGTGCTGCCCCAGGCCCGTATCGTGGTCGATAAGTTCCATGTGGCCGGTGGTGCGCATGGCCAACGATGCCCTAGAGAGAGTGCGCAAGGGCCTCAGAAAGGAGCTGAAACCGTCCCAGAGCCGGACTCTCAAGGGAGACCGGAAAATCCTGCTGAAACGCGCTCACGAAGTCTCAGACCGGGAGCGCCTCATCATGGAGACCTGGACAGGCGCGTTCCCGCAACTGCTGGCCGCCTACGAGCACAAGGAGCGCTTCTACGGCATCTGGGACGCCACCACACGGCTCCAGGCAGAAGCCGCCCTGGACGAGTGGATAGCCACCATCCCGAAGGGCCAAAAGGAAGTCTGGAGCGATCTGGTCAGGGCAGTGGGAAACTGGCGCGAAGAGACCATGACCTACTTCGAGACGGACATGCCCGTCACCAACGCTTACACGGAGTCCATCAACCGACTGGCCAAGGACAAGAACCGTGAAGGGCGCGGTTACTCCTTCGAGGTGATGCGGGCACGAATGCTCTACACCACGAAGCACAAGAAGAAGGCACCGACTGCGAAGGTCTCTCCTTTCTACAAGAAAACCATCGGTTACGGACTGCCGGACTTCGCAGAGGAACTCAACTACGGAGTCGATCTATCAACCATCTGAGGGTGGTATCAGATTGATGGGGTGAAGGTGCCCCATCAACCATTAAATCCGTATACCCGTATTTTTCCATCAGCTCATCCTTGCTTTCGACATGGGCAGGATCCAGCGGAATGCAATCCACCGGGCACACCTGCTGGCACTGGGGCTCGTCATAGTGGCCGACGCACTCGGTACACAGGTTGGGGTCGATCACATAAATCTCTTCACCTTGGGAGATGGCGTTGTTCGGGCACTCGGGTTCACAGACATCGCAATTGATGCAGTCATCGGTAATGATCAGGGCCATACAAATACTCCGGGGAAAGCGGGGTGGTATCAGCCGTGATAGCGTTTGAGCAGGGCATCATGCACTGCCGGATGCACAAACTGGGAAATATCGCCGCCAAGGGAGGCAATTTCACGCACCAGGGTGGAAGAAATGTAAGAGTACTTTTCCGAGGGGGTCAGAAACAGACTTTCCACCTGGGGCGCCAGTTGGCGATTCATGTTGGCCAGCTGGAATTCATACTCGAAATCCGATACCGCACGCAGGCCACGCAGCAGGATATTGGCATCGACTTCCTTGACGAAATGCGCGAGCAAGGAGGAAAAGCCGACCACTTCCACATTCGGCAGGTGGCTGAGTACTTCGCGCGCCAGCTCAACCCGCTGCTCAAGCTCGAAGGCCGGGTTCTTCTTGTTGCTGGCGGCAACGGCGACCACTACCCGGTCAAAGAGTTTGGACGCCCGCTCGGCCAGATCTGTATGGCCTTTGGTGATGGGGTCGAAGGTACCAGGATAGAGTGCGGTATTCATCGGGCAATTCCAGAATCGAGGACGTGGACTGCAGATGGTAGCCCAACGTCTGGGCAGGGCCAAGCGGGCAAGACGGAATCTGTCGGGCACAGGCCCTGACAGATTCAGGTTGCTCGGCGTTTCAGGCCGTCAACTCGTCGCGCAGCTGGGTTGCCAGGCGACCGACCAGGCCGTAGATAGAGAGCTGCGGGTTGGCGCCAATGCTGGTCGGGAACAGCGAGCCATCGAGCACCGACAAGTTACTCAACTGATGATGCCGGCCCTGACTGTTGACCACTGCTTGCTGCGGGTCCTCCCCCATGGCGCAACCACCCATCACGTGGGCGCTGGCCAGGTTGACGTCATAGATGCGGTAGCTCAATTGCTCGACCTGGGCCTTGAAGTCAGCCAGGTTACGGCTCAGGCGGCCATGGGCGTGTGCCGGCAATACCGCCTTGGCCCCGGCAGCAAACTGGATCTCACCCATCGCCAACCAGGCTCGCCGCGCGCTTTCCCACAGGTAATCGTTCAGCGGGTAGTCCAGTGTCGGGCTGCCGTCCTTGCGCAGTTGCACACTGCCACCCTGGCTCTGCTCATCAAAGCCATCACGCATCAGTGCGATCATCACATTGCTGTAGGCCAGGCGCTGCATGCGCTCGAAACTTTCCCGGCCATGCCCGCCAATGGTTGCGGCAGTGATACTCGGGTGGGTGGGCGGTACTTCCAGCTTGAAGCCCATGGGCCCGGTGGCGCCATTGCTCCACTGGAACTCATCGGAATAGATGGATTGTGGCGCTCCGTAAAAGCCATCGATGCGCTTGTCGAACTGCGCCACCGAGAAATTCACCGGGTGCAGGAAGGTACGCTTGCCCAGGCGGCCGTGGGGGTCGGGCGCTTCCGAGCGCAGCAGCAGCGCGGGCGAATTGATACCACCACCCGCCAGCACCACATGCTTGGCGCTCAGGCTAACCCGCGGACCATCGGCGCGGGTCAGGGTGCTGTTCATGCCACGGGCTTCAACGCCGGTAACCTGGTCACCACTGAACACCAGGCGTTCAGCGCGCAGCCGATGAATCAGGTGCGCACCAGCATCCAGCGCCGCCGGCACACTGGTTACCAGCATCGACTGCTTGGCATTCAACGGGCAGCCGGTACCGCAATAGCCCAGATTGGCGCAGCCGCGCACATTGCGCGGAATCACCGCCCAGTGCCAGCCAAGCTGCTCGCAACCGGCTTTCAGCACATCATTGTTGGCATTCGGCGGCACGGCCCAAGGCGAAATGCCCAGCCGCTCTTCGGCACGCTGGAACCAGGGCGCCATGCTGGCGCTGTCCAACCCGGCGACCTGATGCGCGTCGGCCCAGTGCTCCAGAGTCGCGTCAGGGGTGCGGAAACTGCTGGTCCAGTTCACTGTGGTAGTGCCACCCACACTCCGGCCCTGCAGAATCACAATGCCGTTGTCGCTGGTCGCACGCGCAGCGCCTTCCTGATACAGCTCGGCATAGGCCTTGGCCTCATTGCCCTTGAAGCTGCTGGAGGTAAACAGCCCACCTTCCTCCACCATCAGCACGCGCAGCCCAGCCTGGGCCAGAATCTCGGCGCTGGTCGCGCCGCCGGCACCGGTACCGATGATCAGCACATCGGCGTCAAAGCGGCTGTCGTTGTCCAGACTGGTCGCGTCAGTGACCTGCCAGCCGCGGGCAATGCCCTGGGTATAGATATCGGGTATCGACATGGAAGTATCCTGATCAGATGGCCGGCGGGCCGGGGTATTCAATGCTGTCCCAGGTTGCCGGCAAGGCATACCAGGCCATCAACAGCAGCTGCGTCAAAGCAGCATGGCCTTCACGCAGCAAAGCCAGCCGGCTATCGCGCCAGCGTGCCAGAAACGCAAGAACCTGCTCCGGTGAAGCATGCTCGAAACGGCCCCAGATACCCGTCATCGGCCCACGGGTAATGCCCATGCTGAGCAGGTCGAGCATCTCGTGAATGTCCTGATGAATCTGCGTGGACATATGCGCCAGGCTCCAGTCGAGCTGGCGCAGGGCCGCCGGGATCTGTGCCGGCATGGCAGGGTGCGGGCCGACCAGAGCGGGAAGAATCGCGCCCAGAATCGGCAGGTCGCTAGTGCGCAACACCTGGTAATCCGTGGCAGGTTCACTACTGCTGCAGCCGGTCAGGGTGGCCGTCATGCCGGCCGTGGTCAGTACTAGACTGGCCCCGGCGCCCAACTTGAGCAACTCCCGGCGGCTAAGCCGGGCCTGGGTGATGGAGGACATCGTTACCTCGCTAATGTGGCTGGGCCACTGTTATTGTTTTTTATCGATCTGCGGTTTTTTCGCTCAGAGCGCACATAGGTTACTGCGCTGTTGCATCAGGGCTTTTGTGGATCGTCGATGTACATGGATGTACATCGACGAGCCCCAGGGATGGCTCGTAGCGTGTCCACAAAAGCCCTGATGCAATGGCGCTTATGCCGAACAGCATCAATTCGGTTACCAGCGCCATCTCAGCGAATAAACAACTTATAAACCCACTGCAGCAATTTCCCACCATAGGGCGGATAGATCGGCCGCGCACCATTGAAGCGTTGCTTGATGTAAACGCCCTTGGCCTTGCTGAAGGTCAGAAAACCCTCATGCCCGTGGTAATGGCCCATACCCGAAGGCCCAACACCACCAAAGGGCATATCATCCTGCGCCACATGCAAAATGGTGTCATTGACGCACATCCCCCCGGCATGGGTAATCTGCATGATGCGCTGCTGCTCACTGCGGTCATAACCAAAGTAATACAGCGCCAACGGACGCGGACGCTCAGCAATGTAATCCAGCGCCTGCTGCAGATTCTGGTAGGGCACGATAGGCAGAATCGGACCAAAGATCTCCTCCTGCATCAGCGTCATCCCATCCGCAGTATCCAGCACCAGCGTCGGCGCGATAATCCGTGTATCGGCCAGATTCTCATTCGCCGGATTGACGGGAATCAGCCGGGCACCCTCACGCTCCGCCTGCTGCAACCAGTTACTCAAGCGCTGGTACTGCCGCTGGTTAATGATCCAGGTGTAATCCGGATTGTCGCGCAGCGTCGGATACATCCTGCTCAGCCGCTGATGCAGCGCATCAACCAAAGCATCCAGCTTATCTTCCGGGCAAAGCACATAATCGGGGGCCACACAGGTCTGGCCGGCATTGAACCCCTTACCAAAGGCAATACGCTCCGCCGCATCGGCGATCGGCATATCAGGAGCAATCAACGCCGGCGACTTGCCGCCCAGTTCCAGTGTCACCGGCGTCAGATTCTCCGCCGCCGCCCGCATCACATGGCGTCCAATCTCGGTACCGCCGGTAAACAGCAAATGATCGAAGGGCAACTTCGAGAAGGCCTGACCAACCTCTACCTCACCGGTAATCACCGCGACCTCATCCTCACCGAAACAGCTGGCCAGCATCTGTCGCAGAACAGTAGCCGTTGCCGGCGTGGACTCGCTCATCTTGATCAGCGCCCGGTTACCCGCGGCCAGTGCACCGACCAGAGGGCCAATGGCCAGATACAGCGGGTAATTCCACGGCACCATGATGCCGATCACCCCCAGTGGCTGATAGACCACCCGCGCTTTGCCTGGCTGAAAGGCCATACCCACCTGTCGACGCGAAGGTTTCATCCATCCGCGAAGTCGTCTAGTGGTGTATTTGATGGCTTCTACCGACGGGAGCAGCTCGGCCAGCAGGGTTTCATCCGCGCTGCGGCGGCCAAAATCGCTATTGATTGCACTGATCAGAGGCTGTTGATACTCGAGCAGCGCCTGTTTCAAGTGTTGGAGTGCCTTGATGCGCTGCTCTGCCGATGGCATGGGCGCGGCGCGAAAAGCCTTTTGCTGCTGTTGGAAAACCCTGTGCATGGCCTCAATTGCTTCAGTGCTCTCGGGCGTTGGCTGCGCGGCGTTCATAATATCTCCGGTAGGCGGGTAGCAGCCTTGAGCAGCGCCGGGTTTCAGCGTTGGCACAGGTGCTGTATTGTTATGCTGAAAATTAATCTAGAGTAAATGCTCTAACCTGTCAAACCGGTGCAAAAGCCCAGATGAAAACCCGTGAACGCATCCTGCAAGCCAGCCTGTCGTTGTTCAATGAGCAGGGCGAACGCCAGGTCACGACTAACCATATTGCGGCCCACCTGGGGATCTCGCCGGGTAACCTGTATTACCACTTCCGTAACAAGGAACAGATAGTCGCCGAACTGTTCAGCCGCTACGAGGCGCAAATTGCTGACAGCCTGGCACTGCCGGGCGAGCGCAGCCTGGTTGCCGAGGACAAGGTGCATTACCTGGAAACCCTGTTTGAGGGCATCTGGGACTACCGTTTCCTGTACCGGGAGCTGGAGCACCTGTTGATCAGTGATCCGGCGCTGTCAGCGCGTTTTCGGCCCTTTGCCCAGCGCTGTATTGCCCAGGGAAGGGCCATCTATCAGGGGTTGGTGGATGGCGGCATTCTGTGTGCCGAACGGACTGACCCGCAGGCCATGGCGATCAACAGCTGGCTGCTGTTGACCAACTGGGTGTCCTTTGTCTGTTCGGTGGTCAGCAGTGAGCCGGGCCAGCCGCTGGACCAGCGTCTGTTGCGCCGCGGGGTGCACCAGGTACTGGCGCTGGAGCGCGGCCTGCTGACTCCCGAGGCCGCCGTCGTGGTCGAGCAGGCCATGGCAGACTTCTACCAGCCGTTACCGGGGCTCGACTGAGGTCGTCCTGGTTGCAGCTTTGCTGAGTGAGAGCCCGGCCTGCTCGGCCGCGGGCAGGAAGGCGCCGGGGGCCAGAATATCGCCACTGGCGGTCTGCCAGCGCAGCAAGAGTTCGCAGTGTCGACCACCACTGGCACCTGCCAGCGGCATTATGGGTTGCGCATAGAGCACAAATTCACGGTCGCGCAGTCCGGCCTTGATGGCTTCTTGCAGGGTTTTCTGCCGCAGGCGCTACTGATTGGCATGTTCAGCGTGGTGCAGGCGGTAGAATCGGCTGCCCGTCATATTGGCGGCCATGGCCAGGCCTTCCACCGCCAGGCGCAGTTCAGCGCTTCCGGCCTTGCCCCGCGGCATCAACACCATGCTGGGGCGCAGCAGCAGATTGGCGTGCTCAGCGCAAACGGGGCGACTATCCAGCTGCTGATAAAAGCTGAACACAATGGGCTCAACCTGAGGCATAGGCTCTTCCAGTGCTGCCGCATACAGGCCACGGCCAAGGCGTGCGTACTGGCCCAGACCAGCATGGGCACTAGCAGATAATTGGCAATCCAGCGGTATTCCGGGCTGGCCAGAAAGGCAATCAGGAGTACGGGTAACAGGCAGGCCAGCCATTGCCGCAGGAAGCGCCAGTCATCACTCTGGATGCGCAACCCCTGTTGCCGCAACGCTATAAGTAGAGGGGTGAACAAGAGCACCCCGATGGCGCTGGCAATCCAGTAAAAGGCCGCGATATCCAGCCAATGGAAGTCGGCAAAGTCGCCGCTGGTTACAATCGCCAGACTGCCGAACAGGGCAGCACTGGTGGCGCCAGGGAGCAGGCCACGCAGATACAAGTTGCTCAGGTTGCTCAGGGCGCGATGGTTGCTCAAGGTCCAGCGGCCCGGCCAGTACCAGGCCAGCAGCCCGGGCAGGCAGGCTTCAGCAAACAGCAGTGGCCAGGTCCCGGGTGCCAGCCCTTGCAACCAGGCCCAGCCGATCATGCCGAGCCCGACGCTCAGGGTTGCCAGGCGGCCCCAGAGCAGCGCCACCGCAACGGACAGCCCGGTAACCGGCCAGATCAGCGAGATATCACCGGCCACCGAGGTAAAGCGCGATAGCCAGGCCACAGCCAGCGTCAGCTGATGCTGGCGAGTCCGGGAGACTGCATGGGCCGATCCTGTCAAAAGTTACTCGGCAGTATAGAAAAGCCGAAACTGGCTGACCACCGCTTGTTCAGGTACGCCCGCTCAAGACCGTATCCAGCCACTCTGGCAAACGTCGCTCGAGATAATAGCGTGGTCGCCAGGGTGGCCCTTCGATAAAACCGACATGCCCGCCTTTGGCGTACAGCTCCATCTCGGTGCCGGGGGCCAGTTCAGCCAGTTCCGGCACTGTGTGGGGAAACACAAAAGGATCATCCAGCGCCTGGATGATCAGCGTGGGCACGCGTATAGCGGAGAGAAAATAGCGGCTGCTGCAGCGGCGGTAGTAATCCTCGGCGCTGGCAAAACCATGCAGCGGAGCAGTAACCCGGTGATCGAAATCCCAGAAGCTGTCCATGCCTTCCAGTGAGCCGATGGCGCTGAGCCGGGCGTGCTCGGCGTGCAGGCCTTGATGCGCAAACAGCCGCTGCTTGTTGCGCGTATAGGCCAGCAAGTCGCGCAGAAAGCGCGTCTGATAAACACGTGAAAAGCCCTGGCGGATGCGGTCGGCGCACTGATCGAGACGAAAAGGCACGGAAATCGCTGCTGCAGCACGCAGTCGGCAGTCAGGGCCGGTTTCACCCAGGTATTTGAGCAATACATTGCCGCCCAATGAATAGCCAGCGGCAGCCAGGGTGCGCCCGGGGTGTTGCTGGCTGAGGTGATCCACTACTTCGGCGAGGTCTTCGCTGGCGCCGGAATGGTAGCTGCGTGCGCGCTGATTGGGCTCGCCGGAACAGCCGCGCCAGTTGACCGCTACGCTGGGCCAGCCCTGCGCTGCCAGCGCCCGTTGCTGGCCGAGAATATACAAGGAGCTGGAGCTGCCGGTCAGGCCGTGCAGCAGAATCACCAGCGGTACATCGGGGCCGTCCGGGCCGTACCAGTCCAGATCAAGAAAATCACCATCACTCAGGGTCAGGCGCTCGCGCCGACGTTGCAGTCTGGGTGCACGTCGGAACAAGACGCTGAACAGTGTCTGGCTATGCCCGCCAGGCAGCCAGCGTGCCGGGCGGAACAGGCTCATGCCTGGCGCTGCCACAGGCTGTAATGCACCTGACCGGCGCGCTTCTCGCGGTGCAGATGCCAGCTGGCCGGCAGTGCCAATTGTGCCGGGCGCTGCTCGCTTTCCAGGTAGATCCAGGCGCGGCTGGTCAGCCAGCCATTGGCTTCCAGCGCCTGGCAGGCGGGCAACAACAGATCCTGATGGAAGGGCGGGTCAAGAAAGGCAATCTCATAGGGCGCTGCTGGCGGCGTGGCGAGCAGGCTCAAGGCGTCCTGCTGGCGCACCTCGCCGCGCTCGCAGTGCAATGTCTGCAAATGGCCGCGCAGGGTGCTGACCACCTCACGGCTGAGATCGCAGGCCAAGACTTCGGCGGCCCCGCGCGACAGGGCCTCCAGCGTCAGCGCACCGCTGCCGGCAAACAGGTCCAGGCAACGGGCATCCTCGACCTGGCCGCTGAGCCAGTTGAACAGGGTTTCACGCACGCGGTCCGGCGTGGGCCGCAGGCCGGGCAGGGCGTTGAAGGCAAAGCGCCGGCTGCGCCACTCCCCGGCAATGATACGCAGCTCGCCGCGCTCGGTGGGGGAAAAGGCCCTGGGTTTCTTTGCCCGGCTCATGCCTCATCCTCCGGTGTCTGGCCCAGGGTGATGATCAACCGCTGGTCGGCAGGCAGGCGCTGCTGCAGCACGCTGCGAATCTCCTCCAGGGTCAGGCTTTCGATGTCACTGATCAGTTGCTGGAACTGATCGGGCGGCAGGCCATAGAAGCCGTTGGCCGCCAGTTGACCGACGATGGCGCTGTTACTGGCGGTGCCCAGCACAAACTGGCCGAGCAATTGACGCTTGGCGCGGGCCAGTTCGTCCTCGGTCGGGCCTTCGGCGATAAAGCTGTCCAGGGTGTCATTGATCACCTCGAGCGCCTCGGCGGTCTGGTCACTGCGCGTCTGCATGCTGATCATGAAGGGCCCGTTGCTCCCGTCTTATTCACGAGCCTTGACCTAAAATAAAGAAGGCGAGTGGTTTATTCTTTATAATCAATATGTTCGGCAAGAACTTGATTAGAGAGGGCCGCTCGCCATGGGTGAAACACTACCAAGCTGGAAACCAGCCTGCAACTTATCTGTTTCAGTGCAGCTCAGTGAACAAAAAACCAGTAGTGATGCCGGTGCATTCTTGCTGCGCGAGGTGCTCGATCGCAGCGGTGTGATTGAGAGCTTGGATCGGCAGTTGCTTGATGATCGTGACCCCGCACGTGTGCAACATAGTTTGTCCAGTCAGCTTCGTACTCTGCTGATTCAGCGTGCGCTGGGCTGGGACGATCTGAGTGATACGCAAACACTAGCAAACGACCCGGTTTTGCAGCTGGCCTGCAGCGATCAGCGCAGCACCACGCCACTAGAGCAGCCCCGTCCTTCGCAGCCAACCCTGTCGCGTCTTCTGAATCTGTTGGCCACAGATATCAACCAGTCTGCATTTCATGACGGTTTGCTCGACATGGCCATGTGGCGACTGTCTTCGATGCGCAGCGGCAAGCCATTGTCATCGATCACGTTGGATGTCGATGGCCTGCCCATTGAAACTTTTGGCCAACAAGTCAGAACGGGCTACAACAGCTATGTTGGTTATTCACACTACTCACCGCTGGTGGCTTCTATCGCTGAAACGGGCGACATGGTTGGCGGCCTGTTACGAGAGGGAAACAGCGGTTGTGCAGTACAAGCTGAGCACTGGATTCCCAAGCTGGTTGAACGGATTGGCAAGACAACCGGCACCAAGGTCAGAGTTCGTTTTGATGCGGGTTTTACTGGCAACCCAACACTTTCGGCACTGGATGACGCCAATATTGAATATGTTGGTCGATTGTCCAGCAATACCGTACTTGAGCGCGAAGCGGCACACTACCTCAAGCGCCCAGTGGGTCGGCCAACCCATCAACTACGCGAGTGGTGCCATGAGTTTTACTATCAGGCACAGTCTTGGGAGAAGCCGCGCCGCATTATTTTAGTGGTCTGCGAGCAACCGGATGATCTGTTTTTAAAACATTTTTTCCTAGTCACCAGCCTGGACTGGAAAGACTGGACACCGCATAAAATTCTGCAGCTGTACCGCAAACGCGGGAAAGCTGAGGGGCACATGGGCGAACTGAAAGACACGCTCAACGTTCACCTATCTTCTACCTGCCGTGGTGCGTCTACCGTGCAACAGGTGATGGGCCGCAATCAGGTCAGCCTGCTGCTGAGTCTCTACGCTTATCAGATGCTGCACAGTCTGCGAGCGCTGATGGAGCGCGTCACACAAAAGGGCTGGAGCATACGCAAAGTCCGCGAGCAGATCCTGAAAACAGCAGCGACCGTGGCCGTGCATGCGCGAAAAATAGCAGTTCATATCGGACAGTCTGGCGGCAAATGGTGGCCCAGTCTGCTTAAAAACTTGCCTCGACTGCATCAGGCTCAAACTTAAACCGAGGCACGCAACAAACAGGTTATCGGCTGAACGGCTGAGGTTTTATCTTGCCTAAATGATAAGAAAAGCTGTGAAAGAGTTGAAAGCAGGCACAAAACCTTTCTGTTTTTACGCTGACAAAGTAAATACACTACCGAAAATCGTACCCCCCAGCCCGAAAACGGTTAGAGGGTCATCAAGCTGCCGAAAATGAGTCACTTTGAGAGCTCTCATGAATAAGACGGGTTGCTGGCCATGGGAATGAAGGGTAAGCGGATTAAATGGTTGATCTTACCTTTGCATGAGAGTGAGACAGACCGGCATCTCATCGGATTATCTGGTTGATGCTTCACCTACTGCTGGTGCATGTTTCCTTCGCTAATTCCAGCAAGAACCCCACACGCCTCAACTTCCCGGTCATCGTTGCAACTCGCTCTCAGTGAAACGAGTTGTTTCTCAAGCGCTTGCAGAGCGGTTATCTGCGACCGCACATGAGAGATGTGATCATCGAGCAAGGCGTTGACGGCGGTACAAGGCTGATGAGGGTCGTCCTGATAGCTCTGTAGTTCGTGAATCTCAGCCAGTGACAGGCCCAGGATTCTGCAGCGACGGATGAAGGCCAGCCCCTCACCATGCTTCTCGGTATAGACACGGTAACCGTTGTCCTGCCGATCAGGCGGCGGCAACAAGCCCTGCTGTTCATAGAAGCGGATCGTCTGTGTTTCGACCCCTACCAACTGCGCCAACTGACCAATGCGCATCAGCCTCCTCCCCAACGGATTCTTTACTCTATTGACCTTATAGTAGCTTTATAGTTTTAAATGGTACCACAACATTGTTCAAGTGGTGTCGTATCATGAGCAAATCCTGTGGTGGCGCCTGTGGCGGTGATGCAACGTCCGCAGCGGATACCGATATACAGGCCTCCTCCGAGGCGCCAGGGAGATGGGTCAGTGTTTATGCCGTGCCGAAGATGGACTGTCCATCAGAAGAACGAATGATTCGCCTAGCCCTGAACGGCTTTGAGGAGATTCGGGCGCTGTCCTTCGACTTGTCGAACCGCCGGCTGAAGGTCGTGCATGACGGCGAGGTCGAGCCCGTCACCTCGAAACTGAAGACCTTGGGGCTAGGCGCCTCGCTTCAGGAAACCGTCGCTGCAAATCCGGAGACCATCAAGGCCGCCGAGTTCTCGGCAGCTTCTGCTAAGCAAGAATCCGGGACCCTGCGCTGGTTGCTCGGCATCAATGCACTTCTGTTCGTGGTGGAAATGACTGCCGGTCTGATCGCCCAGTCCACCGGCCTGATTGGAGAATCCCTGGACAATTTTGCCGATGCGGCGGTGTACGGGCTTGCCCTTTATGCGGTTGGACATAGCGTGAAAATGCAGGTACGTGCCGCGCATCTTGCTGGTGTACTGCAACTGATCTTGGCTGTGGGCGTGCTCGTAGAGGTGGTGAGACGCTTTGTATTCGGTAGTGAGCCTGAATCGCTGGTGATGATGGCTATCGCATTCGTCGCATTGATTGCCAATACCAGTTGTCTGCTGCTCATATCCAAACATCGAGGGGGCGGGGCGCACATGAAGGCAAGCTGGATATTCTCGGCTAACGACGTGGTGATCAACCTGGGGGTCATCACCGCCGGCGCCCTGGTCGCGTGGACCGGTTCCAATTATCCGGATCTGATTATCGGCACCATCGCGGGGGGCATTGTACTTAACGGTGCCAGACGCATTCTGGCGTTGAAGGGTTAAATAATGCTCATTATTGGCAAAAAGCTCTCGCCGTATGCCCTATTGTCCATATCGGGCCTGCTGGCAGCGTCTGATCAGGCTGTAAAGTGGCTGGTGCAGCAATCAATGGCCTATGGCGAGTATGTTTCGGTGACCCCGTTCTTTAACTGGGTGCACCTATGGAACACCGGTGCCGCATTCAGTCTTTTTGCGAATGGTGGAGGCTGGCAGCGCTACTTTTTTATCGGAATCGCGGTAGTGGTCTCGATTTTTCTGATCAAGCTGATCCTTGAAAATCGTCATAAAGGAGAAGCCATCGCTTACAGTCTTATCCTCGGTGGCGCCATGGGCAACCTGATTGACCGGGTCTTTCGCGGCTATGTTGTGGATTCCTTTGATTTCTATTGGCGAGACTGGCATTGGCCGGCCTTCAACCTGGCTGATATTGCAATTGTCCTCGGTGCCTTACTTTTCGTTTCCAGCAGCTTGTTGGGTAAAAAAGCAAACACCAATGCCGAGCCGGATGGATCTGACTGACACCTACGCCTATACAACACCATGACCGAACTTCCCGACAACATCCTTCACCTGCCGCAATACCAAGTACTGGGCTGCAAATCAACCGACGACGAAATGCACTTCCAGGTGGACGTGCCCGCTCCCATCGCCTGTGAGGAATGCGGCGTGCAGGGTGAGTTCGTACGGTTCGGCAAGCGTGACGTTCCCTATCGTGATCTGCCCATCCACGGCAAGCGGGTCACTCTCTGGGTGGTCCGCCGCCGATACACCTGCCGGGCCTGCAAGACAACATTCAGGCCCCAGCTACCGGAGATGGTGGACGGATTCCGTATGACACTGCGGCTGCATGAGTACGTGGAGAAGGAATCCTTCAACCACCCCTACACCTTTGTGGCGGCACAGACCGGCCTGGACGAGAAGACGGTGCGCGACATCTTCAACGCCCGCGCCGAGTTCCTCGGGCGCTGGCACCGCTTCGAGACGCCCCGCATCCTGGGCATTGACGAGCTATACCTGAACAAGCGCTACCGCTGCATTCTGACCAACATTGAGGAGCGAACCCTGCTCGACCTGCTGGCCACCCGCAGCCAGGACGTGGTGACCAACTACCTGATGAAGCTGAAAGACCGGCAGAAGGTCGAGATCGTCAGCATGGACATGTGGAACCCCTACCGGGCAGCGGTCAAGGCTGTGCTGCCCCAGGCCCGTATCGTGGTCGATAAGTTCCATGTGGTGCGCATGGCCAACGATGCCCTAGCAGCCTGTCGGTCTTTCCGTTGCACCGTGAGATACTGACCACCGTCATCGCCGAGCTGAGAAGATCGCCATGAGCCGCTTCATCCCTGTGGATCGCCAGACCGATTACCTGCTGCCGCCTTCGGTAGACGAGTGGTTGCCCGATGGTCACCTGGCGCGGTTCGTTGTCGATGTTGTCGAACAACTGGACCTCTCGACGTTGACCCGGCGTTACATGGGGCGGGGTTCCAAGGCACATCACCCGGCGGTGCTACTGAGCCTGCTGATCTACGGCTACGCCACCGGGGTGGTCTCCAGCCGCAAGATCGAGCGTGCCACCTATGACTCGGTGGCGTTCCGCTACCTGGCCGCCAATACCCATCCCGACCATGACACGCTGGCCACCTTTCGCCGCCGCTTTCTGCCGGAACTGGAACAGTTGTTCGTACAGGTGCTGCTGCTGGCCCGCGAGATGAAGCTGCTCAAGCTTGGCACCATCGCCCTGGACGGCACCAAGCTCAAGGCCAACGCCAGCAAGCACAAGGCGTTGTCGTATGGCCATGCCAAGAAGCTGGAGGCACAGTTCAGGGCAGAGGTGAAAGCGCTGACCGAGCGGGCCGAGTCGGCGGACAAGGAGGACGCGGCCGACGGCATGGATATCCCCGCCGAGATTGCCCGCCGTGAAGCCCGCCTGGCGGCCATCGCTGAGGCGAAGGCCAAGATCGAGGCGCGCGCCGAGGAGCGGGACGCCACCGAGCAAGCCGCCTATCAGGAAAAGGTGGCGCGGCGGGAGGCGCAGCGCAAGGCCGGCAAGAAGCCCCGTGGGCGTGACCCCGAACCGCCCACTGGTGGCCCGCGTGACAAGGATCAGATCAATTTCACCGACCCGCAGTCGCGCATCATGCCGGTCACCGGCAAGGGGTTTGATCAGTGCTACAACGCCCAAGCCGCGGTTGATACCGAGAGTCTGCTGGTGACCCATGTCCACGTCACGCAGGCGACCAATGACAAGCAGCAAGTCATGCCGCTACTGACGGCCTGGCAAGGTTACCCGGAAACGCTGGGAAAACCTGACCACCTGCTGGGTGATACCGGCTACTTCAGTGCCAGCAATATCCAGGCCTGCCATGACCATGGTATCGAACCGCTGTTGGCGATGAAGCGAGACGTCCATCACCTTCCGGTCTTTGAACGTTTCGCCGCGGATCCGCCTGCCCCGGAGAGCGAGGACCCCGTCGAACAGATGGCACACCGCTTGAAGACGCAGGCGGGCCGAGCGCTCTACGCATTGCGCAAACATACCGTGGAGCCGGTCTTCGGGATCATCAAACACGTGATGGGGTTCCGGCAGTTCTCGCTACGCGGACTGGATAAGGTCAGCGGCGAGTGGCGATTGGCCACCATGGCGTGGAATATCAAGCGGATGCACCGGTTGACGGCGGGCTGAGGGCTCGCCGCGCCCAACCGGCCAGCAGGCAAGGCGTCAGAACCGCCTTGCAGAAGCTGAGGGGCAGGTTAAGAGCCACACAACAGCACCAACACCAACACCAACACAGGGGGGGGTGAAGAACCCACGCCTCAGCTCATCCATTAACCTCAAGTCCGACAGACTGCTAGAGAGAGTGCGCAAGGGCCTCAGAAAGGAGCTGAAACCGTCCCAGAGCCGGACTCTCAAGGGAGACCGGAAAATCCTGCTGAAACGCGCTCACGAAGTCTCAGACCGGGAGCGCCTCATCATGGAGACCTGGACAGGCGCGTTCCCGCAACTGCTGGCCGCCTACGAGCACAAGGAGCGCTTCTACGGCATCTGGGACGCCACCACACGGCTCCAGGCAGAAGCCGCCCTGGACGAGTGGATAGCCACCATCCCGAAGGGCCAAAAGGAAGTCTGGAGCGATCTGGTCAGGGCAGTGGGAAACTGGCGCGAAGAGACCATGACCTACTTCGAGACGGACATGCCCGTCACCAACGCTTACACTGAGTCCATCAACCGACTGGCCAAGGACAAGAACCGTGAAGGGCGCGGTTACTCCTTCGAGGTGATGCGGGCACGAATGCTCTACACCACGAAGCACAAGAAGAAGGCACCGACTGCGAAGGTCTCTCCTTTCTACAAGAAAACCATCGGTTACGGACTGCCGGACTTCGCAGAGGAACTCAACTACGGAGTCGATCTATCAACCATCTGAGGGTGGTATCAGATTGATGGGGTGAAGGTGCCCCATCAACCATTAAGGAAACGCTGCATAAATCTCGCCGGAGCTGCCTCGTAGCCACCGGCGAGGTAAAATCTGACCTGTCCAACACCCGCTGACAGAGCCACTCCGATGAAACAGATCTCATTCGCCCAGGCTGAGCACCAGAACAAGAAGAAGGTCACCCGCCGCGAGCGGTTTCTTGCCCAAATGGAGGCGCTGGTGCCGTGGCCGCGGCTGATCGAAGCACTGTCGCCGTCCTACTTCCCGAATTCAGCGGGCAAGCGAGGCCGGCCACCCATTGGCCTGGAGCGTATGCTGCGCATCTACTTCCTGCAGCAGTGGTATGCCCTGGCCGATGAAGCGCTGGAGGATGCCCTCTACGACAGCCAGGCCATGCGTGATTTCATCGGTATCGATCTGGCCATCGAGAGCGTGCCGGACGCGACCACGCTGCTGCGCTTCCGTCACCTGCTGGAGCAGCATGCCCTGACCCAGCGGATCTTCGATGAGATCAACGCCCACCTGACCGAGCAAGGCCTGTTCATGCGTGAGGGCACCATTGTCGATGCGACCATCGTGGCTGCTGCGCCTTCCACCAGGAACAAGGCCAGGCAGCGCGATCCAGAGATGAAGCAGACCCGGAAGGGCAAGCAGTATTACTTCGGCATGAAGGCCCATATCGGTGTCGATGCGGTCACTGGGCTGACCCACAGTGTTGCCGCCACGTCGGCCAACGTCGCCGATGTCACCATGACCAGTGAATTGGTCCGGGACGATGACAAGCGGG
Organism: Halomonas sp. NyZ770; assembly: GCF_020616575.1. Classification (NCBI taxonomy): domain Bacteria; kingdom Pseudomonadati; phylum Pseudomonadota; class Gammaproteobacteria; order Oceanospirillales; family Halomonadaceae; genus Halomonas; species Halomonas sp. NyZ770. Next base: position 1,747,067 of record NZ_CP085143.1, read on the forward strand.
TATACGGCGACGCGGGCTACACCGGTATGTGGAGCTATCTGGGCGAAGAGAAGGATGCCCCGGATTCCCGTTGTTGCGTCGCCGCCAGGCGCAGCACTATCAAGAAGATGGAAGACAGCCCAATGAAAGTACTGCTGCTGAAATACGAGAAGGCCAAGGCCAGCATCCGCGCCAAGGTCGAGCACCCGTTTCATGTCCTCAAGAACCTCTTCGGCTACCGGAAGGTTCGCTACAAGGGGCTAGCCAGGAACCAGGCGCAGCTGTTCACCCTGTTCGCCCTCGGCAATTTGTTGCTGGCTGGACGATGCCAGGGCCATGCTGACGGGGCCAGTGTGTCTTGAATCAGGCCTGGCAGCCGGATAACCCGGCTGCCAGGGTAAAAAGGCCACCTTTAGTGGCCAGAAAGTGATCGTTGACGCGGTGAATATGCCGCCCTGAACGCTTCAGCTGCTCAGAGGCGAATTGATCAGCGATTCCTTAAATCCGTATACCCTTTTTTATTATGTTTTTTCAGTATTCAGTTTTTTGTTAGCACTCTTACTTGTTTTTCAAGTTTCATTTAAAACAGTCGTTTAACTGCGCTTGTGAAAGTAACCATCAGCACTTTCATGGTTTTGACGTTTCTGTAGTCAAACTACAACCGCGCCTGCTGCCAAGGGTGCATTGTGAGTATTGCCCCCGTGAACCATAGTGAAGTCATGGATCACGGCGGTGTCTTGTTATCCCGATACGCCGCAGGGTTCCTTGCTACACACCGAGGCGCTGATGTTTTACCAAAGCGCCAAAGGCGAAGGTCTTGTAACGCTTGTGACCGTTTCGCAGTTACCGAACTGGGCACTTACCCGGCCCAGCATGAGTAGCAATGTCATCATTCTTCATTAATAAGATGGCTGCTTGATTACCACACTCCGTGAACCGTAACAGGCAGCGGCTGAGCATACCATGAGGGACTTACCATGAACTGCATCGAATTGAGCCAACAAGCTGACCGTATCGCTAGCACTTTCAGTAAACAGGATCTGGCCAAACTGGTCCTGGCGCTAAAAGGCAATCGCGAGTCGCTGCAACACGCGGTCGAGGTCATCGACACCATCGACAGCCGACAGGGGTGTACCCTGGAAGAGGCCTGGGATGAAGTGTTGGCCGGCGACTCTCAACTGGCGGTGGTACACGACGAGTAGGTCGTCACTCGCTTGCTGAACTGATTGGCCCCCTGCCAGTGATGGCAGGGGGCTTTTTATTGGGTTTTTATTGGGTTTTTATTGGGCGTGCACCTGCAAGCGGGGGGGTTACGCCAGGCTGGCGGGTTAGCTGGGGGGGCGAGAAGTATCGCGGTTTTCCGCAAAGTAAGTGGCCAGGCGTGCCTCGGCCTCTTCACCGAACAGCACGCGGCAGGCTTCTTGCAACCCGCTGGAGTGGCGTAGCTGCTCGTGATGAACCACCATCGACACCTTGGCACGCCGACGCAGAAAATCTTCCAGCTGGGTGATCATTTCATGGTCTCGGGCATGCTCGATTTCACAGCGGATGTACTCGGTGCCTTCGATGAGAATATCGGCCTCCGAAGGGTCCTGGCGGATTTTTTCCAGCATCGGGATGGCCTGTTCGGCGTAGCGTCGCCACAGCCGAGAGGATAGCGGCTCGGAGGAGGTGGCGGCCGTCATGGCGTCCAGATTCATGCGCTTGGCCTGGTCCATGAACTGCTGCTTGACCGGCTCGGGCGGCTCACCGTACCAGTGAAAACTGGGGTCGGGCAGGGTAACGCCCAGTTTCATGACTTCACCGGAAATTTCATCGCCCACGTTCAGGCAGTCGGTCAGCTTGCCGCCAAAGATGCTGATATGCGCGCTTTCCGGGTTGGTATCGATGACGTGCTTGCGTGACAGCTGCAGAAAGTCTCGGTCGCTGCCTTGTTCGGCCTTGATGGCCAGCGGCCGCACGCCGCAGCGGGTGGAGATGATGTCATCCTGGGTCAGCGGCTTGTCCAGTGTCAGTCGCTTGTTGATGTTTTCCAGCACGAAGGCGATGTCGTCTGCCGTGACATCGACCTCAGGGCTTTCCATGTGCGTATCGGTGGTACCGATACAGGTACGATTGCCCATGGGGATCACGAAGAACAGACGGCCATCATCGGCAAAGAAGGCCAGCACGCGCTTGGTCGCCGTGAGCTGGGGCACGATGAGGTGAATGCCCTTGGAGTACAAGTGCTGATGGGTGGTCTTCTGGCCCGTCAGGGCATTGTGCTGGTCGACCCACGGCCCGGCGGCGTTGATCAACACTTTGGAACGAATATTGAAGGTCGTGCCGTCCATGACGTTGCGGGCGCGGGTGACCCAGTGTTCGCCATCGCGTTCGGCGCCCAGCGACTCGACGTAATTGGCGGCGACGGCATCGTAGTTCAACGCATGGCGCACGAAGTTGAAGACGAAGCGGGCATCGTTGTCGTGCAGGTAGGCATCGGAATATTCGAACCCGCCCACGGCATCCTTGATATCGATGATGGGCTCTTCCTGCTTGAGTTTCCTGGGAGACAGCAGGCGGGGCAGGCGTGTAAAGCCATTGCCCATCAGCCAGTACAGCCAGGTACCCGCCCACAGATAGCGGGGCGAGTGCCGAAAACCTTGGGTGATGGTGGTTAAAAAGCGAATTTCTTCCACCGTCGAAGGGTAGCTCTTGATCAGGTGGTTACGGCTCTTGCAGAGCTTGCGCACCAGGGCAAAGTCCTTGCTTTCCATATACTTGATTCCCCCCCAAACCAGGTTGGAGGAGTGCATGCTGGTACTACCAGCGAAGTCACCACGGTCAATCAGGGCCACTTTGGCGCCTTTGCCGGCCAGCGCCGCAGCGCTGGCTGCACCATTGATGCCACCACCAATGATCAGTGCGTCAAAGTCATCGGTGTGCAATTTCTCTACATTACGGTTACGCAGTTTCATGGCGGATCCACTTATCAAGAAAAAGCCCCAGCTTGGCACGCGGTCGTCACTGACTCCTGAAACGATGGGCGGGCTTGCGCCCGCCCAAGGGCTCAGCGAGTGCCTGCGGCCATCCAGGCTTCCATCATTTCGTCGTAGGGCACGGTGGTACCCTGTGGCATTTCATCGTCGAGTTTTGGTTTGGGTGCGCCGTCCTGATCCAGCCAGTACTGGGGGTCACGCTCTTCGTTGAGTACCGGGGCATAGCTGTCGAACACATTGGCCCGAGCCAGGCGATTCATGGTGTTGTCCATGTCGGCCGCCAGCTTGTCCAGACCTTCCTGGGGCGTGACTTCACCGCTCATGACCGGTGCCAGGTTTTGCCACCACAGCGGTGCCATGCGCGGATAGTCAGGCACGTTGGTGCCGGTCGGTGTCCAGTTGGATTCGTTGGGGCTGCGGTAGAACTCCACCAGGCCGCCGAGTTTGGGGGCCATTTCGGTCATCTGGTCCGAGAAGATGTCGGATTCACGAATGGGCGTGAGGCCGTGCATCAGTTTTTCCAGCGAGGTGGTCTTGGCCACGGTGAACTGGGCGAACAGCCAGGCCGCCGTACGACGGTCTTCGGGCGTGGAGTCGAAGAAGGTCCAGGCCCCTACGTCCTGATACCCCACTTTCATGCCTTCTTCCCAATACGGGCCCGTGGGCGAGGGCGCCATACGCCACAGCGGGTTGCCTTCGTCATCGGTCACGGCCACGGAGGGGTCGGTCATGTCGGCAGTGAAGGCGGTATACCAGAAGATTTGCTGGGCAATGTGACCCTGCGCAGGCACCGGCCCGGCTTCACCGAACGTCATGCCCTGGGCTTCGGCGGGCGCAAAGTCACGCAGCCAATCCACGGCTTTTTGCATGGCAAATACCGACGCCGGTGAGTTGGTGGCGCCACCGCGGCTGACGCTGGCGCCCACCGGCTGGCTCTCCTCGTTCACGCGGATGCCCCAGTCGTCGACCGGATTACCAAACGGCACCCCTGGACTGCCCATGCCGGCCATCGACAGCCAGGAGTCGTGGAAGCGCCAGCCCAACGACGGGTCGCGGCGACCATAATCCATGTGGCCATACACTTTGGTGCCATCGATCTCGCCCACGTGGACGGTAAAGAACTCGGCGATATCCTCGTAGGCCGTCCAGTTGGTGGGAACGCCCAGGTCATAACCGTAGATGTCCCGGAACTGTTCCTGCAGGTCTTCACGCTGGAACCAGTCATAGCGGAACCAGTAAAGGTTGGCGAACTGTTGGGTCGGTAGCTGGAAGACGCTGCCGTCGGGGCCGGTGCCGTACTGCAGGCCGATGAAGTCGTCCAGGTCCAGCGTAGGCAGGGTGTAGTCCGCCCATTCGTTGGCCATGGCCTCGGTCAGGTTGATGGTGGTGCCGTAACGGATATGCGTGCCGATGGAATCGGTATCGTTGACGAAACCGTCATAGATGCTGTTGCCGGACTGCATCTGGTTCTGCATGGTGTCCACCACATCGCCTTCGCCGATGATGTTGTGGGTGATGTTGATACCGGTCAGCTCGCTGAACGCCGGGGCCAGCACTTCGCTTTCGTAGACGTGGGTCGTCAGACCCTCGGCGACGGTCTGAATATTCATGCCTCGGAACGGCTCGGCAGCCTTGGCGAACCACAGCAGCTCCTCTATCTGCTCCTCGCGGCTCAGGGTAGAGTTCTGGAAGTGCTCATCGACCAGCCGTTCGGCGATGGCGCGTGCTTCCTGGTCGTCGGCCATGAGGGCCCCCGAGGCCAGCAGCAGGCTGGCAGCGAGGGTAGTGAGTTTGAAGTTGTTATTACGCATGTTGACCTCGTTTTGTTGTGCTCTTCCCTGATAACGTGAGCATCCTTGGTACCGCGGTAGTACGCCGAGACCGCCCAGTAGGCGCTCAGCCCCAGCGCATCAACACCAGCAGCCAAACCGCTGATAGTGCCAGTGCAATCCAGATCGAGAGCGTGGTGAAGCCAATCACGCCCAGGTGAATGAACGCTGCCGACAGCAGGCCGATGAACAGCCGGTCGCCCCGCGTGGTGCTGATGGGGAGAAAGCCCTTGCGTTCGATGGTGGGCGAGAGAATCTCCCACAGGGTCATCCCCGCCAGCATGGCAGCGATCGATGAAAAGAAAATGGCAGTAGGGGTGGTCCATACCATCCAGGACATGGCCGTTGCTCCTTCAGGTGCGACCCAGGGCAAAGCCCTTGGCGATATGTTTACGGACGAAATAGACCACCAGAATGCCCGGCACGATGGTCAGCACGCCGGCCGCGGCCAGGGTGCCCCAATCGATGCCCGATGCGGTGGACGTACGAGTCATGATCATGCCGATTGGCTGAGCATCCGTGGCGGTCAAGGTGCGGGCCAGCAGCAGCTCTACCCAGGAGAACATGAACAGGAAAAACAGCGTCACGCCGATGCCCGAACGAATCATCGGCAGGAAAATGGTCACGAAGAAGCGCGGAAAACTGTAGCCATCGATGTAGGCCGTTTCGTCGATCTCCTTGGGGACGCTGCTCATGAAGCCTTCCAGAATCCAGATGGCCAGCGGGATATTGAACAGACAGTGGGCCAGCGCGACGGCAATGTGGGTGTCGAACAGGCCTACCGAGTAGTAGAGCTGAAAGTAGGGCAGCAAAAACACCGCGGGTGGTGCCATCAGGTTGGTGAGCAGCCAGAAGAACAGGTGCTTGTCACCGATGAAACGATAGCGGCTGAACGCGTAGGCGGCCGGTAGTGCCACGCAGATGGTGATCAGCATGTTCAGCGACACATAGGCCATCGAATTGACGTAGCCCATGTACCAGCTGGGATTGTTGAAAATCCGCAGGTAGTTATCGAACGTCAGATTCTGTGGCCACAGGGTCATCGAGCCGAGGATTTCGCTGTTGGTCTGCAGCGACATGTTGATCAGCCAGTAGATGGGCAGGATCATCAGGAACAGATACAGGCCCAGCAGCAGGCGCGAGCGCCAGCGGCTGCGAGCGTTGCGACGACGGCGCTGTGCCGGGGTGGTGCGGCTGAAAATGGTATTGAATTTCTCGCCCTGCTGGGCATTGTCCAGACGGTACATGTCATGCCCCCCCTTGGGTGTTCTTGTCTTTTTGCATGTGCATGATGGTGGTGTAGAACACCCAGCTCACCAGCAGGATCACCAGGAAGTAGATGATCGAAAAGGCCGCCGATGGTCCAAGGTCCTGCTGGCCAATGGCCATGGTGGCCAGCGACTGGCTCAGGAAGGTGGTCGAGCTGCCTGGGCCACCGCCAGTCAGCACGAAGGGTTCGGCATAGATCATGAACGAATGCATGAAGCGCAGCAGCACCGCGATCACCAGCACGTTGGTCAATTTGGGCAGCTGGATATAGCGGAAGATGGCCCATTTGGAAGCGCGGTCGATACGGGCCGCCTGATAGTAGGCTTCCGGGATCGAGCGCAGGCCGCTGTAGCAGAGCATGGCCACCAGCGGTGTCCAGTGCCACACATCCATCAGAATGATGGTGGCCCAGGCATCACTGGCGTTGCGGGTAATGTTGTAGTTCAAGCCCAGCTCACGCAGGCCCCAGCCCATCAGGCCGATGTCGCCCCGGGTGAAGATCTGCCAGATGCTGCCCACCACGTTCCATGGGATCAGCAGCGGTAGCGTGATCAGTATCAGTACCGCCGACGCCTGCCAGCCGCGCTTGGGCATGATCAGCGCAATCCCGATGCCCAAGGGCACCTGAATGGCCAGGATGGTCAGAGAAAACAGAATCTGGCGTACGAAAGCTGCCCGCAGCGCCGAGTCGTTGAGGATGCTTTCAAACCATTCGGTGCCGGTGAAGAAGCGCGCATTGGGGCCCAGCACGTCCTGCACAGAATAGTTGACCACGGTCATCAGCGGGATGATGGCGGAAAACGCCACCAGCACCAGCATCGGCAACACCAGCAGCCAGGCACGGTTGTTATAGACTTTATTGTTCATGGCCGATCTCCACCCGGTATTCGTCTACGTACAGGCCCATATGCGCTTGAGGTAATAGCGCGTGTGCCTTGTCACCTGTCACGGCATGACCTTCGGGCAGCCGCGCCTTGAAGTGCTCGCCGTTGAGGGCAAAACTCAGCAGGGAGTAGGTGCCCAGGTCCTGAATGTTCAGCACGTCGATGGGCAGCGAGTTCGCGACCGGAGTGTTGCTGACACTGATGAACTCCGGCCGAATGCCCAGTTTGACGTTGCTGGAAGGGGCGGCTGCAATCTGCGCGCGAAGCGCGGGGCTCACCGGCATGACCTGCTCGCCAAACAGCACCTGATCGTTGTGGTGAGTCACCGACATGAAGTTCATGCCGGGGCTGCCGATGAAGTAGCCCACGAACGTATGGGCGGGCGTTTCGAACAGCTCCCGGGGCGTACCGAATTGAACCACCTGGCCGTCGTACATCACGGCGATCTTGTCGGCGAAGGTGGACGCCTCCAGCTGATCGTGGGTGACGTAGATCATGGTGATGTTGAAGCGCTCGTGGATTTCCTTGAGCTTGCGGCGCAGTTTCCACTTCAGCTGCGGGTCGATGACCGTGAGCGGTTCATCGAACAGAATCGCAGAGACGTCATCGCGTACCAGCCCGCGGCCCATGGAAACTTTCTGCTTTTCGTCGGCAGTGAGGTTTTTGGCCTTGCGGGACAGCAGCGGCGTCAGATCGAGAATATCGGCGACTTCTCGCACTTTGGGGTCTACCCGATATTCGGGGGTGTTCATGTTGCGTAGCGGAAAGGCCAGGTTGTCGTACACCGTCATGGTGTCGTAGATCACCGGGAACTGAAACACCTGGGCAATGTTGCGCTCTTCAGGAGGCAGCTCATTGACCCGTTGACCATCGAACAGCACGGCACCTTCGGAAGGTTCCAGCAGCCCGGAAATGATGTTTAGCAGGGTGGACTTGCCGCAGCCGGAAGGGCCAAGCAGGGCGTAGGCGCCCCCCTGGTGCCACACGTGATCCATCTGGCGTATGGCGTAATCCTCGGGGCCGGAAGGTTGTTTCGTATAGCTATGGGCGAGCCCCTGTAGCGTGATTTCAGCCATGGGTCACACCTCCCTGGGCCGATGCGGGAACGTGCACCGTATTGCCTTGCTTGTCGAAGGCATACAGCTGGTGGGTCGGGAAAAAGACCTGGATGGCGTCGTTGACATTGAACTCGTGAATGCCCGCCAGGTGCAGCACCAGAGGGAAGCGCTCGTGGTGAACGTGCAGGAAGGTTTCCGAACCGCTGATTTCGGCCACGTCCACACGAACGTCCAGCGCCAGATCGTTGGCCGAGCGCCGCTCCAGGGTAATGTGCGACGCGCGCACGCCGAAGTCGTAGTCGCCGGCGGGCAGCCGTTGCAGGTCTGGGTCGCAGGGAAAGTGCAGGGATTGATCGAAGGTGATATCGGCGCTGGTCAGCTTCCCGGGCACGATGTTGATGGGTGGCTCCGAGAACATCTCGGCAGTGTGACGGCCATTGGGCTGGCGATAGACCCGTTCGGTGGGGCCATACTGCAACAGGCGCCCTTCATGCATCACGGCGGTGTTGCCGCCCAGGGCCAGCGCTTCGTTGGGCTCGGTGGTGGCGTACACGGCAATGCAGTTGCGCGCCTTGAACAGCTCGCGCAGTTCGTCGCGCAGCTCTTCACGCAGCTTGTAGTCGAGGTTGACGAGTGGCTCGTCGAACAGGATCAGGTCGGCATCCTTGACCAGCGCACGGCCCATGGCGGTGCGCTGCTGCTGACCCCCGGAAAGCTCCTGAGGGTAGCGCTCCAGCAAATGCTCGATATGTAACATTTCCGCAATGCTTTCGACCCGCCGTTTGATCTCCTGGGAGGGCGTCTTGGCCAGCTTCAGCGGTGAGGCGATGTTGTCGCGCACCGTCAGGCTGGGGTAGTTGATGAACTGTTGGTACACCATGGAAACGTTGCGTTTGCGTACCGAAACGCCGGTGACATCCTTGCCATCCATGTAAATGCGCCCGCGGGTGGGTTGTTCCAGGCCGGCCATCAAGCGCATCAGCGTGGTCTTGCCTGCCAGAGTCCTGCCCAGCAGCACGTTGAAAGAGCCCGGTTCCAGCGCCAGATCGACCCCCGTGATATGAGGGTCACCGCCGACGACGTGGTCGATGTTTTGCAGATGTAAGGACATGCCGATCTCGTTAGCGTCGTTGTTATGAATATTGCTATGGATATTGCTATGGATATTGCTATGCGTGTTGTTATAGCTGTTGTCATGAACAGGTAGTGCGAAAACGAGTGTGTCTATCGCGCGGGCAGATCGGTCGAGCAGCTTGTTCTCCGTTTTTCTATTGTTCTAGGTCACCGATCAAGGCGATATTTTCATTAACGAAAGGCTAGTTGATCATTTTCGAACGTGCAACGCTTTTTTGGGTGCTCATATATTCGCTTTTAGGCGTAGAGAGCCCATCACAATACATGCGCTGTGGGTGTGGTGAGGGAGAGGAGGGGGAACAGAAGGCGGGGCGGTGCCGAAGGAGAGCAAAATGGCGCTGTACGTTTCGTTTTTGAACTCTGGAAGGCAATAAACGAAAAAACCGGCCTGTGTCAGGCCGGTTTCATTCACGCTCAAGCGTCGTTTACTTGATGCTGGTTTCTGCTTGCGGCGTGGCCTTGGCAGGCGCCGCGTTGTGGTCGATCAGCGTCGCCTTGTCGTTGGCAAAGGCATCGTAGGCGAAGTCATCCACGGTGAGCATTTCGAGCACTTCGGCCTCGAACGTGCGCATGAACGTGGCGTCGTCCTCGTTGATCAGCCCTTTCTCCAGCGCGGCTTCCACGCGTGCTTCCGGGTGGAGCGCCGTTTGCGGCAGCTCGCCCTTGGCATAGGCCTTGTTCACCGTGCGGTAGATGGCTTCGGCGCGCTCGTACTCTTGCAGCAGGGCATTGTAGCGGGCCAGCGGATTGCGCTCGGCGCCGTCATCCTTGTCCCAGGTGTTGCTCAGCAGCTTGCTGCGCAGGGCACTCTGGGTGGAGACGCGATGAGCGATGTCGCGTGCCAAGTCGTCATGGGGCTTGTTCCAGCGGCGGCCCGTCGGCATGACGACCACTTTCAGCACCTTGCCCAGGGCGCGGTTGGGCAGGTTGTCGAAGATCTCGACAAACGCCTGTTCAGCGCGGTTGAGCAGGAACTGCAGGCTGTAGTGCAGCAGCGCTTCTTCGCCTTCTACCTTGTTGCCGGTGTGCCACTGCTTGAGCACCATGGACGCCAGATAGAGGTTGGAGAGAATGTCGCCCAGTCGTGCCGAGAGCATTTCGCGCTTCTTCAGCGTGGAGCCCAGGCTGGCCATGGCGGCGTCGGCGCAGAGGCCAAAGCCGGCCGACAGGCGCGCGATGTCCTGCGCATAGCCAACGGCCGGGCCGCTGAACGGCACGCTGGGCTTGCCGAGGCCGAAGCCCAGCGTGAAAGCGCGGGCCGCGTTGCCGAAAATCAGGCCCGCATGACCAAAGAACGCCTTGTCGAATGCTTTCGCGTCGTTGGCATCCTTGGCGGCCAGCTCCTCCAGCACGTAGGGGTGGCAGCGGATGGCGCCCTGACCAAAGATCATCAGGTTGCGGGTCATGATGTTGGCCCCTTCCACGGTGATCGCGACGGGGTTGGCGCTATAGCCGATGCCCAGGTAGTTGCGTGGGCCGAGGGTCACGGCCTTGCCGCCGTGAACGTCCATGGCATCGCTGAGCAGCACGCGCTGGAACTCGGTCAGCTGGCTTTTCAGAATGGCCGAGGGGACGGCGGGCTTTTCGCCGTGGTCGATCAGGTTGGCGGTCTGGTATACCGTGGCGGCAGAGATGTAGGCCAGCGAGGCCATGCGAGCCAGCGGCTCCTGTACGCCTTCCATTTCGGCAACCGGCACGTTGAACTGACGACGTACCCGTGTAAAGCCGCCGCTCCAGCCCAGCGCATAGCGGGCGGTACCGGTGGCGCCCGAAGGCAGCGTGATGCAGCGGCCAATCGACAGGCACTCCACCAGCATCCGCCAGCCCTGACCGATCATGTCCGGGCCGCCGATGATGGTGTCCAGCGGTACGAACACGTCCTTGCCCTTGATCGGGCCATTCATGAAGGGGCTGCCGATGGGGTGGTGGCGGCGGCCAATCTCCATGCCCTGCGTGTCACGCGGGATCAAGGCCAGCGTAATGCCACGGTCTTCTTCGTCGCCCAGCAGCTTTTCCGGGTCGAACAGACGGAATGCCAGACCCACCACAGTGGCAATCGGCGCCAGGGTGATCCAGCGTTTCTCGAAATTGAGGCGCACCCCGACCACTTCCTGGCCATCGATGACCTGCTTGCAGACCACGCCGGTATCCGGCAGCGAGGTGGCGTCGGAGCCTGCGCGGGGGCCGGTCAGGCCAAAGCAGGGAATTTCACGGCCATCGGCCAGGCGCGGCAGGTAGTGATCCTTCTGTGCCTGGGTGCCGTATTTGAGCAGCAGCTCACCGGGGCCCAAGGAGTTGGGGACACCGACGGTCACCATCAGCGTTTCGTTGGCGGAAAGCTTCTGCAGTACCATGGATTGCGCCTTGGCAGAGAAACCCAGACCACCGTACTCCTTCGGGATGATCATGCCGAAGAAGCCTTCCTTCTTCAGGTAATCCCACAGTTGCTGGGGCAGGTCGGCACGCTCCTTGGCGATGTCCCAGGCGTTGCACATGCCTGCCGCCTTGGCGCACTGCACATCCAGAAAGGCCTGCTCTTCTTCGCTCAGCCCGTCATCCTTGAAATCCAGCAGCGACTGCCACTGGGGCTTGCCGGAAAACAGCTCTCCATCCCAGGAGACGCTGCCCGCTTCCAGCGCGGTGCGCTCGGTGGCAGACACCTTGGGGGCCACTTTCTTGAAGGTGGCAAAGATGCGTGGGGTCAACCAGAGGCGGCGCAGGGCGGGCAAACCGGCCACGGCCACGGCCAATGCGCCGATCAGCAGCAGGGTGCCCGTTACGGGGGCGCCCAGCACGATGCCGACCAGGCCCAGTACGCCCAGCAGGGCCAGGGCAGGAGGTGCGCCTGCCTCGCGGCGCATCACCACCAGCAGGCCAGCCACGGCCAGCACGATGAGTAGTAGGGTGAGCATGGGGTTCTCCATAGGTGGATGGTCTTGAAGGTATTTAAACGTATGTTTGAATATTCGCAGAATCGCTTGGCAGTGTGCAAGCGTTTCGGCCTTATACGTTCGCTCTATACCCTTCACTGTAGCTCAGTTGCGGCATAAAAAAACGCCATGGCGAATGCCATGGCGCGGGTTGCTGGATCAGCGTGTGCAGGTCGGGTCAGGCCTGTGTGGCGGGCGTTACTTTGTTGACCGCTCCTTTGGCAGGTGCCCCATTGGCAATGTAGTAATCGACCTGGGCGCGGGGCAGGGGCTCGCGACCGCGAATGCGATCGGCGATCTTTTCGGCCAGCATGAGTGTGGGCGCATTCAGGTTGCCGGTAGGGATCACCGGGAACAGCGAAGCATCCACTACTCGCAGCCCTTCCAGGCCGTGCACACGGCCCTGGGCATCGGTGACGGCCATGGCGTCTTCGCCCATCCGGCAGCTACCGCAGGGGTGGTAGGCGGTTTCGGCGTGCTGCTTGACGAAGCTGTCCAGCTCGGCATCGCTTTGTACCTCGGGGCCGGGGGCAATTTCACGCCCACGGTAGGCGTCGAAGGCGGGCTGGGCGATGATCTCGCGGGTCAGGCGTATGGCATCGCGGAACTCCTGCCAGTCCTTCTCCTTGGCCATGTAGTTGAACAGGATGCTGGGCGCGGCGTGGGGGTCTTTCGAGGTCAGCCGGATGCGGCCACGGCTCTCGGAGCGCATGGAACCGACGTGGGCCTGGAAGCCGTGGGCCTCGACCGCGCTTTTGCCGTTGTAGCTGATGGCGATGGGCAGGAAATGGTATTGCAGATTGGGCCACTCCTCCTCGTCGTTGGAGCGGATGAATCCGCAGGATTCGAACTGGTTGCTGGCCCCAATGCCGGTTCCCTTGAACAGCCACTCGGCACCGATTTTCGGCTGGTTGTACCATTTCAGCGCCGGGTAGAGGGAGATGGGCTCCTTGCACTCGTACTGAATGTACATCTCCAGATGGTCCTGGAGGTTTTCGCCGACGCCGGGCAGTTCATGCACCACGGGGATGCCCAGCTCTTTCAGCCACTCCGGGTTGCCCACCCCTGAACGCTGCAGAATCTGCGGCGAGGCAATGGCGCCGCCACACAGCAACACTTCACGACGTGCCCGTGCCTGCCTTGGCTGGCCCTTCCGTTCGTAGCGGACGCCCACGGCACGCTTGCCCTCGAACTCGATCACGTCCGTGACGGCATGGGTTTCGATGGTCAGATTGCTGCGCTGTTTGGCGGTATCCAGGTAACCACGGGCCGTGGACGCGCGCCGCCCCTTGGGCGTGACGAAGCGGTCCATGGGGCCAAACCCTTCCTGCTGATAGCCGTTGACGTCTTCGGTTTCCGGGTAGCCCGCCTGCTTGGCCGCTTCGATGAAGGTCCGGTACAGCGGGTTGTTATCCGCCTTGGGCGTGGTGATGCTTACCGGGCCACCGCTGCCATGATACTCATTGGCACCGATGTCACGGTTTTCACACTTCTTGAAGTAGGGCAGGCAGCTCAGGTAATCCCACCCTTCGAGCCCGGGCTGCTTGGCCCAGTGGTCGTAATCGAGGGCATTGCCGCGAATGTAGCACATGCCGTTGATCAAGGAAGATCCGCCCAGCCCCTTGCCTCGGCCGCACTCCATGCGGCGGTTGTCCATATGCGGTTCGGGGTCGGTTTCGAACGCCCAGTTGTAGCGTTTACCCTGTAGTGGAAACGCCAGCGCGGCGGGCATCTGGGTGCGAAAATCGAAGCGGTAGTCCGGGCCGCCTGCTTCCAGCAGCAGCACGCTGACATCGCTGTCTTCGGTCAGGCGCGTGGCCAGCACGTTGCCTGCTGAGCCAGCGCCAATGACGATATAATCAAATTCACGTACTTGCGACATTCGTTTACCTTGGCAAAGACGACATAAAGAGCATCAAACGGTGGCGGTGGGCGCCTTAAAACACCGATTCGAACGGGCCCATCTCGATCTGTACGGACTTGGTCTGGGTGTAGTGATTGAGCGTCTCGACGCCGTTCTCGCGACCAATGCCCGACTCCTTGTAACCGCCTACCGGCATCTCCGACGGCGATTCTCCCCAGGTGTTGATCCAGCAGATGCCGGCTTCCAGCTGGTGAATCACTCGGTGGGCGCGGTTGAGGCTCTCGGTGAACACCCCGGCGGCCAGCCCGTACAGGGTGTCGTTGGCGCGGCCAATCACCTCGTCTTCATCAGCGAAGGCCAGCACGGACATGACCGGGCCGAAAATCTCTTCTTTCACGATCCGCATGTCGTCGGTGCAGTCGGTGAACACCGTGGGGGCCGCCCATGCGCCGTTGGCCCATGGGCCGCTATTCCACTGTTCGCCACCGGCCAGTACGCGGGCTCCTTGCTCTTTGCCCAGGGCGATGTAGGAGAGCACTTTCTCCTGATGCTCGAAGCTGACCAGCGGGCCAAAATTGATGCTGGGGTCCATGGGGTCACCGGCCTTGATGCGCGCCACGCGCTCGACCAGTTTGGCTTCAAAGGCTTCCTTGACGCTGCGCTCGACGAAGACACGGGTACCGTTGGTGCAGATTTGGCCACTCGAATAGAAGTTGGCCATCATGGCGGCATCGGCGGCGCGGTCCAGGTCGGCATCGGCAAACACGATCAGCGGCGATTTGCCGCCCAGCTCCATGGTCACGTCCTTGAGCGTGGAGCCACCGGCAGCGGCCATGACTTTCTTGCCGGTGCCCACTTCGCCAGTGAAGGATACCTTGGCAATGCCGCGGTGCTCGGTGAGCATGGCACCGACTTTTCCGTCGCCTTGAACGACGTTGAAGACGCCGTCTGGCAGGCCTGCCTCGGTGAAGATTTCGGCGAGTTTCATCACCGTCAGCGGCGTGACCTCGCTGGGCTTGAAGACCACGGCGTTACCCGCCGCCAGCGCAGGCGCGGCTTTCCAGCAGGCAATCTGAATGGGGTAGTTCCAGGCGCCGATGGCACCGATCACACCCAGCGGTTCCCGGCGGGTATAAACGAACGAGCTTTCGCGCAGCGGTATCTGGCTGCCCTCGATGGCGGGGGCCAGGCCTGCGTAATACTCCAGCGCATCGGCGCCGGTGACGATATCGACGCTGGCAGTTTCGCTGATGGGCTTGCCGGTGTTGCGGGTTTCCAGCTCGGCGAGCTCGTCGTTGCGTTCGCGTAGCAGTGCCACCGCGCGCAGCAGAATGCGTGAGCGTTCCATGCCGGTCATGGCCGCCCAGACCCGCTGGCCTTGCTGCGCGGTGCGCACGGCCTCGTCGAGATCGCCCTGGCTGGCCTGGCCAACGGTGGCGAGCAGCGAGCCATCGTAGGGGTTGGTGACGGTGAAGGTGTCACCTGACGTCGCCGCGACCGTGCGGCCATTGATATATAGAGGCAGTGTGTCCTGATGGGCCATGGGGTTCTCCTTAATATGATGCGTCAGCGGTGGTGTGCTTCAGGCAGCCGTGGTGGGCCAGCAGTTGATCCAGATAGGCGTGAGCCAGTTGCCGTGCTTCCAGCGCATCGAGCCCTTCCGGCGCCAGGGCGCCGCGTAGCCAAAGACCATCGATCATGGCAGCCAGCCCGCGCGCGGCGTTGCGCGCATCGCGATGCGGCATGACGCGCCGGAACTGGTGGCACAGGTTGGCATATAGCCGACGGTCGTTGACGTGCTGTAGACGTTGCAGCACGGGCTTGTGCATGCTGCTGGCCCAAAAAGCGAGCCAGGTCTTGGCGGCAGGGCCGGTCACCTGGGAGCGGTCGAAGTTTCCTTCGATGATGGCGCCGATGTGGGCGCGTGCCGAGTCGTCGTCCAGCGCCTGGCGGCGCGCCGCAACGGCATCGGTCAGGTCGGTCAGTATCTGGCGCATGGTGGCTTCGAGCAGGCCATCCTTGCCGCCGAAATAGTGGCTGATGATGCCTGCCGAGACTCCGGCATGCCGGGCAATGCGCATGACCGTCGCTTCCGCCAGGCCCACTTCGTCGATGGCGGCCATGGTGGCCTTGATCAACTGCTGACGACGTATTGGTTCCATTCCCACCTTAGGCACGGCGATCTCCTGAACACTCTTCGGGGATGATGAAAATTATCATGGCACTTTTTTATTGAACGTTCAATTAATAAAAGGCAATTGACGGTACTTGCGTGCTGTCTTGTTCATCGTGAAATGAAATACCTGAGGCGAGTGACTTGCCTTTTGCCAACGAGATTGGCATAATCTGCACCCGCTGATGTCGGAAAGGCTACGTAGCTCAGCTGGTTAGAGCACATCACTCATAATGATGGGGTCCCCTGTTCAAATCAGGGCGTAGCCACCGGTCAGCCAGGTACGCTTATCTTGTGTACTGTCATGGTGGCCCCTTAGGTCCTCCCGCAACGCTAAACTGCGAACCCCGCCAGGCCCGGAAGGGAGCAACGGTAGTGGTGGCTGCGTGTGCCGGGATGTGGCTTTTGGGGCCGCCTCCATTATATCCTCCCCCTTTGTTTTGCTTCGCTTGATTCCCTGTGGGTCGAGATTCTGTTGCCCGTACGCGGCTCCATTTGGCACTCTGATGGCCTTTTGCGCTTTCTGAGTGGTCGTGCGTGCCAGAAACGTCTCTTTGTCACTTCGGAAAGCTCATGAAAACTCTACTGCGTTGGATAGCGGGCGTGGTGGTGCTGTTGGCACTGCTGTTGGCCGGGCCCGCCTGGATGTTGGCCAGTAACCAGGTGGTTACCGATGGCCACTGGTCGAATCTGGACCGCTCATCGGCGGGGTTGGCCCCAGACCCGGACGCCCATCCCGAGGCGGTGGTGCAAGTGTACGCTGCACGGGCGTATCACTGGCGGGGCGCGTTTGGGGTGCATATCTGGGTGGCTACCAAAGCTGACAATGCCAGCGACTACCGCCTGCACCAGGTGCTCAGTTGGCGTCGGCCCACCGTGGTGTCGAGCACCGATACGCCGGATCGGGCGTGGTTTGGCCATGCGCCCGAACTGCTGGCCGATTATCGCGGCGATGAAGCGGGGCAGTTGATTACCCAGATAGAAGAGGCGATTGGCCGTTACCCTCAGGCCGATTTATACCGGGTGTGGCCCGGCCCCAACAGCAACAGTTTCATCGCATGGCTTACCCGCGAAGTGGAGGGCCTGGCGGTGGCGTTGCCGGTCACCGCCGTGGGCAAGGATTTCCTGTTCGATAGCGTAGTAGCTCCTGTGCCCAGCGGCACCGGGTATCAGTTTTCGCTGGGCGGGGTGTTGGGGTTGATGCTGGCGCTGGAAGAGGGCGTGGAACTCAACGTGCTGGGCATGAGCCTGGGCGTCGATATTCTCAGGCCGGCCTTGAAGCTGCCTGGCGTGGGCCGGGTGGGCCTGCCTGCTCGGGTGCTGGGGAATGCTGCCGAGCAGGCAGAGCCGCAGGGGTGATCAACCTGCTGGAGCCTCGGAGCTCAACGTTAGTAAAGGAGTGTGCACGTAGCGGATGGCGTCGCTTAGCCCGTCCGTAATATTGATGCCATACCGCTCACTCAGCAGAGCCGCTCGACCCACGAAGGCGCCGGAGCCCAGCACGATGGCATTGGCACCCTGGTCGAGCGAACTCACGATGGCGTCATGCAAGCGCTGTTCGGCCTGCGGCGTGCGGGCAGCGGTTTCCGATACCCCCATGCCAGTGGCCACGATCCGACAGCGCGCGTCCAGGCCATAGCCACGGCTCAGCGCGCGGATGGTTTCCACGGCGCCCTCGAACGTGGTGATGACGGTGAAGGGGCGGTCATGCTGGCCAGCGGCGCGCATGCCTGCCTCGGCCAGGCTCACCACTGGGCGCTGTGTTGCATCGCGTAGTTCTTGAACCGCCAGATCATCGAAGCAGGCCATGATGTAGCCAACGTCGTCGGCGGACTGGCGCTGTTGGATCAGCGCCATGACCTCCCGAGTGGCGGTGGCCTTGTGCGCTGCATTTTCGATGGCGATAGGCCCCGCCAGTGGATTGGTGACCTCCATTTGAACCCCTTCAGGCGAGCACTGCCGTACCAGGCGGCGTATTTCCCTGGTGACCTGGGGATTGGTGTTGGGGTTGATGACCAGAATGCGCGAGGTGTCGGTTCGCGACGCTTGGCACATGCTGCCGATGGGGGCTGTATGGCTGAGTCCTGTCTTGTTCGTCATTGCCTCAACGCCCCGCCAGAAGGTCGGGTAGCCACATGACGATGCCTGGCCAAATCATGATGGCAAAGGTGAACAGCACCATGATGCCCACGAAGGGAAGCGACCCCATGATGACGTCGTTGAAGCTGCCACCATCCTTGCGCACGCCCTGAACCACGAACAGGTTCATGCCCACCGGTGGTGTGATGAGGGCGATCTCGCACATCAGCACGATGAAGATCCCGAACCAGATAGGGTCGATGCCCACCGCCATGACCATGGGCACGGTAATGGGTACGGTCAGTACCAGCATCGACATGGCGTCCATGAAGGTACCCAGAATCACGTAAAACACGAACAGCACCAGCAGCAGCGTCACTGCCGTCAGGCCGAAGGAGGCGACCCACTGGGTAAGTGCCTGGGTAACTCCCAGCATCGAGATGGTGACGTTGAGCAGTAGGGCGCACATCAAGACGATGATCACCATGCCCGATGTTTTGGCTGCCTGCAGCGAGCAGTGAATCAACAGGTCCAGCGTCAGCTTGCCGCCAGCGGCGATGAAGCCAAGGGCGATGACTACGCCAATGGCGGCGGATTCGGTGGGGGTGGCCAGGCCGCCGTAGATGCTGCCCATGACCACGCCAAAGATGACCACGGGAGGAATCAGGTGCTTCGACAGCGACAGCTTGTCCTGAAGCGAGACATTGACCTCGACCAGCGATGCCTTGCCCGCCTTGCCGTGGGCGAGCCACAGGTAGAGCGAGAACAGCAGCGCCAGGGTAATGCCCGGTATCAACCCGGCAGCAAAAAGCTGGCTGACGGAGGTATTGGCCAGTTGGCCATACACCAACAGGTTGATGCTGGGGGGAATGAGAATCCCCAGGGTGCCGCCCGCTGCCAGCGAGCCCAGCGAAGGACGAATGGGGTAGCGATACTGCTGGAGCGCCGGGAGGGCGATGGTGCCTACGGTGGCCGCGGTGGCCACCGAGGAGCCGGAGGTGGCGGAGAACAGCGTGCAGGTGGCGATATTGGTATGCAGCAAACCACCCGGCAGGCGATTGAACCACACCGCCAGCGCGGCATACATGCGGTCCGCGATGCCGCCGCGTAACAGCAGCTCCCCCAGCAGCATGAAGAGTGGAATGGCGAGCATCGACGGGCTGTTCAGGCTGCTCCAGACGACGCCACCCATCATGTTTACCAGTGGGGCGCCGTACATCAGATAGCCGCCCGCCACGCCCACCAGCAAAATCGACACCGCCACCGGCAGGCTGAGCAGCATCAGGGCCAGCATGACCATGAACGCCCCTGCAATGACTGGAATGCTCATGGCTGTGCTCCTTTTTCACGCTGCTCGAGATCGGCCAGTTCGGCTTCGAGTTCTTCACTGGCTGAAGCAGGGCCGAAGCGCTGGTTCAGTGCGGGCCAGTCTCGCCGGATCAGCAGGCGCAGGGCTTGCAGGGCCAGCAGGGCCGCGCTCGCCGCAAAGATGCCCATGGCCACCAGCCAGACCGCTTGAGGGTAGATCAGCGGCGTGGCCCAGGGGGTCTGGGCGATGGAGCGGTAGTTATGCGTGTCGAGTACGGTCTGCACGGTAAAGTACAGCAGGAAGGCCGCCAGCAGCCCCAACGAGAGGGCTGCCAGGGCATTGAGGATCGCTTTGACGGTGGTGGGCAGGCGCATGTGCAGCAGATTGATGCGAATATGCGACTGCTCGATCATGGCGACGCCGAAGGCCAGAGGCGCCGCCACCGCAATGGCGTAGCCTCCCAACTCATCGACGCCACCAAACGACAGCGAAAAGAATTTGCGAATCAGGGTCTCTATCGTGATCAGCACGGCCAGCAGTAGCATGAACGTGCCGAACAGGATCCCCATCAGGCGAGCACAAAAAGTCATACGGGTCTCCTGGTAACGTTACAGGCCAAGCTGAGCGCCTACCGTTTCGCGCCAGGTGGCTTCGCAGTCGGCGGCCACGTTATTGCACTGGGTGGCCCACAGTGGCAGGGACACTTCCTCTACGGCGGCGGTGACGGCAGCCAGATCGGCGTCGGAAACGTCGACTTCGGTCAGCGCATACTGGTTGCCGAACTCGCAGGGCGACTCACCGGCGTTACAGCGCATGGCATCTTCGTAAAGCGCTTCCGAGTAGCTCCAGATGTCGTCGCTGAGCTCGGCAATGGCCGTTTCCAGCTGGGACTGCTGGGTCTCATCCAGGCGGTTCCAGGTGTCCAGGTTGATGGCGTAGCCATTGATGGCCAGCTGCAGAGCGATGGGCAACACGGTGGTCGTTGCCTCTGGCCAGCCGCCGGAGTTGGCCGAGGCAGGGCCGGTGATGCCGCAATCCACGACGCCACGAGAGAGCGCTTGTTGCACGTCGCCGAAGGGCATCGAAATGCCGGTGGCGCCCAACTGGCCAATGAAGTTGGCTGCGCTCTGGTCACCCACCCGTACGCGCAGGCCTCTCAAGTCTTCCAGGCCGGAAATATCCTTGTTGCAGAAGATGACCTGGGGACCGGCAGGCCATACGCCCAATAACTTGGCGTTGAAGCGGGACTGCAGGCGTGAATCCACATAATCATAAAAGGCCATGACATTGTCCCGGCCAGTCTCGAAACTGGTATTCAGGCCGATCAGGTCCATCCCGAGCACCGAGGGCTCGTCACGGCTGACCTGGGGGCCGCGCAGCGAGACGATGTCGAAAAGACCGGAGTTGAGGATGCGTAGCCCGTCCGTATCGGGAATGCCTGCCACATCTACCGGAATGTACTGAACCGTGGCTTCCAGGCCGCTGTGCTCGGCGAAATTTTCGAAGAAGGGGCGCTCCTTGTTCTGGGCAATCAGCCCCGAACCGGCAGGTTGGCCGAGCACTTTGAGAGACAGCGTATCGGCGTGGGCGGCGCTGCCGATCACAGCGGCGGAAAGGGCGGTCATGAGAAGAGTGCGCTTGAACATGGAGGCTTCCTGTTATCTGTAGTGGGTGCGATGTGGTACGCCAGGCTGGGCGTGTTGCTCACCGCGCATCCTGCGCAGCGTTTGTTAAGTAGATCCATATTTCATGCCACAAGCGCTATGAAATTTAAATTTCATATATAAAACAGGCAGAAACCACGCGTTGCCCGAAAAATGGGGTAACACGACATGGGGCGTGAGAGACAAAAATGCACCTTGAAAGTGCATGTTGATGGGGTGATGAACTAGAAGAGTGCTTCAGTAAAAGCAGTCGCTCGTCGAGATGGCTCGATTAAAGCTCTTCAAAGCGGTCATTGAGGGTTTCGATGCGGCTCAAACGCTGTCGTGACGCGTCTCCGGCCAGCTCGATGGTGCGCATGATCAGCAGATGACAGAGGGTCATGACCGCAGTGTGATTGAACAGCGGCCCGGAAGCGTGCGTATGGCAGCGAAAATGCCAGGTAGCTTGAGGGTGGGGCTCCGTGCCTTCATCGGTGATATACACCAGCGAGGCCCCGCACTCCCTGGCGCTGCTCAGCAGCTGTTCGGTCGTCGCAACTCGGCGCCGCAACCCCAGCACGATGACGCTGTCTTCCGGGCCAATGTCGGCAAGGTGCTCGCCCAGGGTTTCACCAGGGCCGGGAATGGCGGCGATGTCTCCGGTCACTTGCAGCAGCTGCCAGCGTAGGTAGTCGGCTAGCGGGCGGCTGGCGCGATAGCCAACGACCCAGATTTTACGTGCCGCCAGCCATGTATGGGCGACGGCGTCGATATCGGCCTGGGTGATGGCGGCAAAGGTTCTGTCCAGGTTGTCCTTGCTGAAGGTCAGCCCCTGGGCAAGCCAGGATTCGGATTGGCCGAGACGCTGAGCGGGGAGAAACAGGCGCGACCCCGTCGTCTGCTCTTCGCGGGCATGCCTGCGTGCGGCTTCGTAATTGTCGTAACCCAGACGCCTGACGAAACGCGATACCGTCGCCTTGGAAACTTTTGCAAAGCGTGCCAGCTCCTGGGCATTGTAGCTGGCCAACTCGCCGGGGAAGTCGCAGACGAATTCACCCAGCCGCCGCTCTGCCGGATGCAGGGAGGGCAGTGCATGGCGAACACGGGCAAGAAAGGAGCGTTCTTTCGAAGCGGGCGACATGACAGTATCCTGAAACCACGATTTCTTGAATGATGCGGGTTATCAGGCGTCAGGACAAGACGGCCGCGTCAGTCATCACTGCGACTGCTGCTCGGTGAAGCGCTTCATGATGGCCAGGGTCGTATCACTCACGTGGTGCTCCATGCCTTCGGCATCGATGCGCGCGGTGCTGTCTTCGACGCCCAGAGCGCGCAGGAAATGCAGCACGATGTCGTGCCGGGCGCGGGAGGTTTCGGCCATTTTCTGGCCTTCTTCGGTCAAAAACAGCGAGCGGTAAGGCTGGCTGGTGACGAGCCCCAGCTCGTTGAGTCGCCGAATCATCTTCGACACGGTGGCCTGGCTGACGGCCATGCGATTGGCGATGTCTGCTGCTCGGGCCTCACCGCGGTGTCGCAACAGATCACCGATCAGCTCCACGTAATCTTCGATGAGCTCGGTTTCATGAGCGTTGCGCACGGTTTCATACTGCTGAGCGTGCTGCTCCACTGGCGGTAGGGCGTCACCGCTTTTCTCACATGAGGCAGGAGCGCGCCGAGGGTCGTGATCACTCATTGGCAATATTTATCAAGGTTAGTGGCATCGTTGATTGGTGATGGTAGCGCATTTGAACGGATAATTGTTAGCCAAGGCTAAACTATTTGCACTTGGCTTTTTCTTTGAGCTACAGTGATATCATATGTGAGTTTACACGGGAGCAGTTGGCGATGGCGAAATCTTACGGATGGATGTTGATGGGGGCTTCCCTGGCCTTCGGTGCGAGCACGTCCTCGGCGTATGCCAATGAGCTGTTGCATCCGCCCATCAACGTGGCCGTCACTTTTTCGGTGCTGGGCGATCTGGTGCAGCGGGTAGCGGGTGACGATGCCGAAGTGACCGTGCTGACGCCCATCAACGCTGAAGTGCATGAGTGGGAGCTGACGCCGGATAATTTTGCGGCCCTCGAGAAGGCCGATATCGTCTTCTACAACGGTTACCAGCTGGAGCAGTGGATGCGCCAGGTGGAAGCCACGGTATCGCAAGGCGTGCCCGTGCTGGCCGTGGCCGAGGACTCGGGCTATCCCACTCAGTCGATTGCGATAGGCGACATGGAAGGCGATATCGACCCGCATCTGTGGATGGACCCGCGTGCCGCCAGCGCCTACGTGCAGGCCATTGCCAACGCCCTGGAAGAGCGCTTGCCACAGCAGGCCGAAGAGATTCACCAGCGTGCCAGCGCGCTGGAAGACGAGCTGCACGCACTGTATGTCGAACTGCAAGAGACCCTTGAGGCAATTCCCGAGGAACGGCGTGTGCTGCTGTCCAGCGAGGCGGCGTTTCTCTACTTTGCCGATGCCTTTCACTTCAAGCACGATGGCATCTGGGGCACCAATGCCGAAACCGAAGGCTCTCCACGCCAGCTGATGCGCATCATCGATTTGATCAACGAGCGCCAGCCCGCCGCACTGTTCTGGGAAAGCACCATTTCTGACCGTCATGTGACCAGCATCGCCCGTGATACGGGGCTGCCGGTGGCAGGGCCACTTTACGTGGACTCGCTCAGCGAGCCGGATGGTGTGGCGGGTGACTACTTTGCCATGCAGCGCCACAATGCCGAACTGCTGCGCCGTTATCTGGGTGTCGAGTAGGTCATCATGAACAGTGCTTCGTCACTACCTCCGGCTGCCATTGAGGTGTCGGGGGTCTATGCCGCCTATCAACGCCAGCCGGTGCTCGAAAACATTCAGCTGAGATTGCCGGCGGGACGTTGGACGGCCATTGTGGGTCCGAATGGGGCTGGCAAATCGACGCTGTTTCATGTGCTGACCGGTAGCATGAAGCCGCTGCGTGGCCAGGTGATGGCGTTCGGAGAGCCCATTCAGCGGCGCCGCAAAGCTGGTGGTATCGCCTATATGGCGCAACGTGAAGCGATCGAGTGGGACTTTCCCATCTCGGTATGGGACACCGTAATGACGGCGCGCTACGGCCACATGCGCCATGACCCTCTATGGCGGCGTCTGCTGCCTGGGCGTTGGCAGGCTCCGAGCCACCGTGACGTCGTGAGCAAGGCGCTGCAGGACGTGAATATGCTGGACATGGCCGAGCGTCCCATTGGGGCGCTGTCGGGCGGCCAGAAAAAACGTGTGCTGTTGGCCAGGGCGCTGGCCCAGCAGGCCAGTATCCTGTTGTTGGACGAACCGCTAGCGGGCGTCGACCCGCCCAGCGAGCAGCTGATTCTCGATGTGCTCAAGCGGGAGCGAGAAGCGGGCAGGACCATTGTCATGGTGACCCATGACATGCCGGGAGCGCGCCGCTATGTGGACCACGTGGTGCTGATCAACCGCTTCATCCGCGGGGCGGGGTCCCCGGATGAAATGCTCAGCGACCGCAGGCTGGCCGAACTGGCGGTGAGCGCCCAGCCAGCGCCAGATTCTTTTACCTTGCAACAGACCAGTGCTCCTGCTTTGATGCCTCAATAACGGTCAATTTCAACATGTTAGATACACTGGATAGCATGGCCAGCGCGCTGATCGCTGGCCTGCTGGCGGCGCTGATGGTGCCCATCAATCTGCTACCCGACGCCATTTCCGATGCGTTTCAGTACGCCTTCATGCAGCGTGCGCTGCTGACCTCGATGCTGGTGGGCGCCATTTGCGGTCTGCTCTCCTGCTACGTGGTGCTCAAGCGCTGGTCGCTGCTGGGGGATGCGATTTCCCACGCGGTCTTGCCCGGCGTGGCGATTGCCTACCTGCTGGGGCTGCCGTTTTTCATCGGGGCTTTCGTGACGGGTGCGCTGACGTCGTTGGGTATCGGTGCCATCGAGCGCCATACCCGCATCAAGTCGGACGCAGCCATGGGTATCATGTTCACCGGCGCTTTTGCGCTGGGCATCGTGCTGATCAGCAAGATGGCCTCCAGCACGCACCTGATGCATATCCTGTTCGGCAACGTGCTGGGCGTACAGCAGTCGGCGCTGATGCTCACGCTGGCCGCCAGCGTCGTGGCGCTGCTGGTGATATGGCTCGCCTTCAGGCCGCTGATGCTCTACGCCTTCGACCCCACGCAGGCCCAGGCGCTGGGGTTCAATACCAGCGTCATTCATTACGGCCTGATTCTGCTGCTGACCCTGACCATCGTGGCAAGCCTGGAAACCGTAGGCATCATTCTGGTCGTTGCCATGCTGATCACCCCCGGTGCCACCGCACATCTGCTGACCGACCGCTTCACAACGATGCTGTTGATTTCGACCAGCGTCGGTGTGGGCTCGGCGGTACTGGGGCTATGGCTCTCTTATGCCTTCGACGTGGCTTCGGGAGGCACCATCGTCCTGGTCGCCACCAGCTGCTTCTTCCTTGCGCTGCTGTTTTCGCCTCGGCACGGGGTGTTGATGCGCCACTGGCGGCATCGCCGTATCGCGTGACGCGCGCCTCAGTAGGACGCCGGATTCAGTTCGGCGTCTGCTTGTTCGAGTGCTTCGGGAGTGCCCAGCAACACCAGCACATCGCCCGGCTGTAGCGTGGTGGCTGGTTCAGGATAACGGATGCGCTCCTGACCTCTCACCAGAGCCGTGACCACCACCCTTGGCGCTTGCAGTGGGCAATTGCCGAGCGGCTGGCCGACATAACGGCTATCAGCATCCAGCACCAGTGAGTGCAAGCGCTCGATTCTGTCGTCATTTTCTTCGCTCAACCGCTCCAGGCTCCCTCTGAACAGCTCTTTGAGCATGGGGTAGCGATTGATGCGCTGTTCCTGAAGGCGCTGAGTCACACGCCACATGGGGACATTCAGGGTCAGCAGCGAATGCATCGACATGATCATGCCGCTTTCCAATGTTTCAGGGATGACTTCGGTAGCGCCAGCGGCGCGTAACTCCTCCGTGCCACTGTCGTCATGGGTGCGTACCACGATGGGCAAGGTAGGGACGGTGTCGTGCACGTAGCGAAGTGTCTGCAAGGTGGCAGTGCGGTCATCATGACTGATGATCAACAGGTTCGAGCGGCTCAGGCCGATACTCTCCAGCACGGTGGGGTCCGATGCATCGCCGTAGAAGACCGGATGTCCTGCCAAGCGAGCCTCTTTGACGATGGTCGGATCCATGTCCAGTGCCACGAAATCGATCGACTCGCTCTCCAGGAACCGGCTGATCACCTGGCCTGTGCGTCCATAACCACAGATGATCACATGCTGTGCATAGTCAACCGCAGGAGGGGTGCCCTGGGCGGTTTCCTCTGCAGAGCCAGGACGCTTTCTAAATAGCCAGGCGGCCAGCGGCTGGTTGTAGCGAATTAGGAAAGGCGCGGCGATCATCGAGAACAGCACTGATGTCAGCGCGATTTGTGCTGGCGCTGCCGCGATAGTGCTGTGGTCCAGGCCAATGGCCAGCAGCGCAAAGCCAAATTCACCCCCCACCGCGAGGGTCAGGCCGGTGCGCAGAGCCGTTTGAGCATCGATACCCGAGTACCGCACCAGCGCTGCCACGATCAACGTCTTGATGGCGAGCAGGGCCACGGCGCCCAGCAGGGCCTGATGCCAAATGGAGGGCAGCAGCGCAGGCTCCACGAGCATGCCGATGCCGATGAAGAACAAGCCAAGCAAAACGTCACGAAATGGGCGTATGGTCGTTTCCACCTGATGGCGAAACTCTGTTTCGCCCAATACCATACCGGCCAGGAAGGCGCCAAACGCCATGGAAAGTCCCAGTGAATCCGTTGTCCAGGCGGCAATCAGCGACACGAACAGCACGGTCAGGGTAAACAGTTCCGCCGAGCGGCGGCTGGCTACCAGGTGAAACAGCGGTTTCAGCAGATAGCGGCCAGACACCAGCACGATGACAAACGCGGCCACTGCCTTGGCCATGGCAATGCCCAGTGCTCCGGCAATTTCCGAAGCCGCTGCGGTGCCCAGCACGGGTATCAAGATCACGAAGGGAACCGCCGTTATGTCCTGAAAGACCGACATGGTGGTGCCCAGGCGACCGTGTCGGGTCTGGCTTTCCCCTTGTTCCATCAGCTGTTTGCTGATGATGGTGGTCGAAGACTGGGTGAATACGGCACCAACGATGAAGGCCGCCACTGGGGGCAGGCCGATGGCCCATCCCAGCAGCGTGAACGCTGCCGTCGTCACGACGACTTGCGCCGTGCCCAGGCCGAGAATGGTGTGCCGCAGGGCATAGATTTGGGGCAACGGAAAGCTGAGGCCAATCGTGAACAGCAGAAACACGATCCCGAATTCGGCAATCGCCTGGATATAGGTGGTATCAATGGCAGGCCCTGCCGTATGAGAGCCAAGAATGACCCCCACCAACAGATAAGCCAGGCTGGGCGGGATTCTGAAGCGCTGAAAGAGCAGTACCACGAAAACCGTGACACCCAACAGCAAGAGTGTCTGGACGAGCGCTTGTTCTACCATGCAAGGTGCATCCTTGAATAATCAACATCATTTGGCCAACGATGCACTCT
Organism: Halomonas sp. NyZ770; assembly: GCF_020616575.1. Lineage (NCBI taxonomy): Bacteria > Pseudomonadati > Pseudomonadota > Gammaproteobacteria > Oceanospirillales > Halomonadaceae > Halomonas > Halomonas sp. NyZ770. The sequence goes on from NZ_CP085143.1 coordinate 1,774,772, forward strand.
TTATGCCACTAATGGGCCAATTTGCCTATGTCGAAGGTCATGAGATGATTCGGTTTCGTGGGGCCTCGATCAGCATAGCCGACTCCCCATCAACAGCAGGCCCGCATCCAGCGACTGCCACCCCCACCAGGCAAGGGCAGTTCCCCCGGCGATGGCCAGCGCCCCCAGCAGCGCTAGCGAAAGAGTCTGTGGTGTCATGGTGTCACCTGCGTGGGAGTGGTGCGTGCCAGCGGTTTTTCGCTGATGAACCAGTGCAAGGCGGCGGCCACTACGGAGAGCACGATGGCGATTTGCCAGACGGTATCGTAGTGACCGGTCATGTCATAAAGGTAGCCGCCAAGCCAGACGCCCATGAACGACCCCAGCTGGTGGAACAGAAACACGATGCCGCCCAGCATGGAGAGGTGTTTGACGCCAAACACCGACGCCACGATGCCGTTGGTCAGCGGCACGGTCGAGAGCCACAGCAAGCCCATGGCGACACCAAACGCGTAAGCACTATAAGCGCTCAGTGGCGCGACCAGAAACGCGGTGATGACCACGCCTCGGATCAGGTATAGCCAGCTGAGCAAGCGCGGCTTGGACCAGATTCCTCCCATCCAGCCTGCCGTATAGGTGCCCACGATGTTGAACAGCCCCACCAGGGCCAGAACGGTGGTACCCACTTGCACGGCAAGCCCGTTATCGAACAGGTAGCCCGGCAAGTGCACGGCAATGAACACCACCTGAAACCCGCACACGAAAAAGCCCAGGCAGAGCAGCCAGAAGCCTTTTTGCCCGGCGGCTTCGTTGAGCGCGTCGCGCAGGCTCAGGTCGCCCAGCGCATGGGGTCGTGGGCGATCCTTGAGCATGGCGCCCAGCGGAATCATCACGGCGGCAATCATGCCCATGGCCAGCAGGGCCGCCGACCAGCCCAGCCACTCGATCAGCCCCAGCGTGCCCGGCAGCATGGCGAACTGGCCAAACGAGCCCGCCGCACTGACGATCCCCATGGCCATGCTGCGCTTTTCGGCGGGTACCGCTCGGCCAACAGCGCCCAGGATCACCGAGAAGGTCGTGCCAGAGAGACCGATCCCGATCAGCAGGCCAGCGCTCAAGGTCATGCCCAACGCGCTGGTGGAAAGGCTCATGAAACACAGCCCCAGTACGTAGAGCACGCCCCCGGCCACAATAATTCTGGCCGCGCCGAAACGGTCTGCCAGCGCACCGGTGAAAGGCTGTGCCAGGCCCCACATCAAATTCTGAATGGCCAGCGCCAGGGCAAAGACCCCGCGCCCCCAGCCAAGCTCACTGCTCATGGGTTCGAGGAACAACCCGAAACCGTGGCGCAGCCCCATCGCCGTAGAGATGATGAGGCTGGCCAGAAGGATCAGCAGCAGGGAGGAGTGTCGTGTAAGGGCCATGACGGGTCTCGTTGTTGTTCGCTGGTTAACACGTTAACCAACTATCGCATGGCTTACGCGGCTTTAGAAGCTTCCAAACAGCGTGCCCAGCGTAATCACGCTGATCAACGCAAAAATCGGCAGCACGATAGTGACCATGGCCACATTGGCATAGGACTGGCGGTGCGTCAGACCGCAAATGGCCAGCAGCGTAATCACTGCCCCCGAGTGGGGTAGCGTGTCCATGCCGCCCGCGGCCAGGGTCGCGACACGGTGCATCAGTTCGGGATTGATGCCCGCCTGCTGTGCCATGGCCAGGTATTCATCACCCAGGGTTTGCAAGGCAATCGACAAGCCGCCCGATGAGGAGCCGGTAATCCCCGCCAGCACGCTCATGGCCAAGGCTTCGGAAATCAGCGGGTTGCCGGAAACGTTGAGCACGGCATCACGGATGATCATGAAGCCTGCCAGGCTGGCAATCACTGCCCCATAGCCCACTTCGGAGGCGGTATTGAAAATCGGCAGCAGCGAGCCAAAGCAGCCCTGGTTGATGGTGTTTTTCAGATCCTTCCAATGGTTCCAGCGGGTAATGATCAGCCATGCCGAGGCGCTCAGCAGCGAGATCAGGATCGCCCACAGGCCAGTCTGGCGGCTGGGGGTGATGTTCTCGAAGGCGTCGCTGATATAGCTCAGATCCATGGCGGGGAAAACGCCATAGGTAAACAGCGCGTTCAGGCCGATGACCATGATCAGAGGAATCAAGGCTACTGCCAAGGGGAGCGTGGGGGCGGGCGTGTCGTCCTGCTGGGGGTCGACTTCACGCTCGGTGTGCGTGCCGTAGCCTTCGCCGTTGGCGGCTGCCTTGCGAACCCTGGACTGCAGATAGTAGGTGCCCAGGCCCAGCATGATGAGTCCGGCAATGATGCCCAATCCGGGAGCCGCAAAGCTGTTGGTGCCAAAGTAAGGAATGGGAATGGCATTCTGAATGGCTGGGGTGCCCGGCAGAGCCGTCATGGTGAAGGTAAAGGAACCCAGCGCGATGGACGCAGGTATGAGCCGCTTGGGTACATTGGCCTGACGGAAGAGCTCACGGCTGATGGGATAGATGGCAAAGGCCACCACGAACAGTGACACGCCACCGTAGGTCAATACGGCACAGGCCATGACCACGGTCAGCACCACGTGATGCGTGCCCAGCCGCTTGACGATACCGTTGGAAATGGACTGCGCGGCACCGGAGTCGGCCATCAGTTGGCCGAACAGGGCGCCTAGCAGGAACAGCGGAAAGAACTGAATGACGTAGTTACCCAGCGCCCGCATGAAGGTGTCGGTGTAAATGGGCAGCAGCAGGCCGCCATCACCGGAAAGCAGGACTGCCAGCGACGCCATGAGCGGTGCCAGCAGCAGCACTGATATGCCTCTGTAAGCCAGCAACATCAGCAGTATCAGGGAAATGAGAATGGCGAAAATGCCCATGCAGGCTCCTAAGACATTGTTAAATTAGCAGTGTCGGTCATCGATGAAGGTCGCGATACTAGGAGGATTGTTGCATAGCAGCAAGAGCGCTGTGACTAAAGTCTTAGCCGCTGTGCCAGCGTACTCGGGGATCAGATAAGCCTGATGAAGGGCGCGCTATCTGCTAAAATCCGCCGCCTGGTTTTAAAGGCATGGTTTAAAAACCTGGTTTTAAGGGCCTGGTTTCAAGAACTTGGTTTTAAGAACCTAGTGAAGACTTCGTATCAAAGACCTTCTATTAGCTCTGGATATTTCCATGAATGCAGTCATTCTTGCAGTGCTCGTGATGGTGACGCTGTCACTTCTTCGTGTATCGGTGGTGTTTGCCCTGGTGGTGGGGGCCCTGGTAGGAGGGCTAGCGGGTGGACTGTCGCTGGATGACACGCTCAGCGCTTTCAATGATGGCGTAGGCGGCGGTGCCCAGGTGGCGTTGGCCTACGCCACGCTGGGGGCCTTTGCGGTCGCTATTTCTCGCTCTGGCCTGCCGGATTTGCTGGCCACGCGGTTGATCAAGCTGCTGGGTAAAGAGGCCACGGCGGCGCATCAGGCGCGGGTGAAAATGCTGCTGCTGGGCGCTGTGCTGCTGGTGGCGATTTCTTCTCAAAACGCCATCCCGGTGCATATTGCGTTCATTCCCGTCCTGATTCCGCCGCTGCTGGTGGTCATGAACCGCTTGCAGCTGGACCGCCGCGCGGTTGCCTGTGCGCTGACCTTTGGTCTGACAGCACCCTATATGCTTTTGCCAGTGGGCTTCGGGGCCATCTTCCTGAACGACATATTGTTGGCCAATCTGAACAGCGCAGGCGCGGCGGCGGGGCTCGACATCACTCGGAGCATGGTGCCCATGGCCATGGCCATCCCCGTGGGCGGAATGGCCATCGGGCTGGTCGTCGCCCTGCTGTTCAGCTATCGCGGTCAGCGCCACTACGCCGCCAAGCCGCTGGCCGCACCTGCGGGTGAGCAAGCGCATACGCCTGCCGAGCCTCATATGCTGGGGTTGGTCATGTCGGGGGTCGCCATCGTGGCTGCGCTGGGCCTGCAGCTGTATACCGGTTCCATGATCGTGGGCGGCTTGGTGGGCATTGGCCTGCTGTCGTTGGGGGGGATTTTCAAATGGCGTGAGGCCGACGATCTGTTCACCAGCGGCATGCGCATGATGGCACTCATCGGTTTCATCATGATTTCAGCGGCAGGATTTGCCGAAGTGATGAAAGCCACGGGGGATATCGAGGCCCTGGTGGCGGGCGCCTTCGAGCTGTTTGGTGACAATCGCGGCCTGGCTGCGCTGGTCATGCTGCTGGTAGGGCTGTTCATCACGCTGGGCATCGGTTCATCGTTTTCTACCATTCCGATCATTGCCGCCATTTTCGTCCCATTGGCGATTCAGTTCGGGTTTTCGCCCATGGCCACCGTGGCCTTGGTGGGCACCGCGGCGGCATTGGGCGATGCTGGCTCACCGGCATCGGACTCCACTTTGGGGCCCACTGCCGGCCTGAACGTGGACGGCCAGCATGACCATATGTGGGATAGCGTCGTGCCGACCTTCCTTCACTATAACCTTCCGCTGATTGCGTTTGGTTGGCTGGCGGCCATGTCGCTTTGATCTGCGCATCATCCGAAAAAGGCCGCCAAATGGCGGCCTTTTTTGTCTGGCGGTTGGCGTGCGCTGCTTACTGTTTGGGCAGGTGTGCCTCGAAGGCGCTTAGTAGCCCGCGGAGTAGCGATAATTCCTTGCGGCTTGGCTGGGCACGTGAGAACAGTGCCTGCAACTGCTCTTCGGTGCGTGCGTGGGGCTGGGTCAAAAAACCGCTCTCGTGCATGAGCCGACCCAGGTGTTCCTGGAAGTAGCCAAACTGTTCGCGACTGGGCGGCGCCGCTTCCAGGGGCCGTTGATAGACGAAATCACTGTCGTCGCGACGTCGCCAGGCGCGATGCACTTCATAGGCAAGAATCTGCACGGCTTGCGAGAGATTCAAAATGCCGTAATCCGGATTGGCCGGTATGCTGACCTGGTGGGTGCAGCAGCGGATCTCGTCATTGGTCAAGCCGGAACGCTCGCGGCCAAACACCAGCGCCACGGGGGCTTGATGGGCATTGGCAATGACCTGTTGTGCCATGTCGTCCGGTTCGTCGAAGTGGGGGAGCGGCATGCTGCGTAATCGGGCACTGGCCCCGACCACCTGAACGCAGTCCTGCAGGGCGTCTTCCAGGGTGCTGACGCAGCGCGCGTTGTCCAGCACATCGGTAGCGCCCGCCGCCAGTCGAGTGGCCTCTTCGTCAGGAAAGGCGCGTGGGTGGTTGACCAGCACCAGCTGGGTCAGGCCCATGGTTTTCATGGCGCGGGCGGTGGCGCCAATATTGCCGGGATGAAAGGTGTGTACCAGCACGATACGAATATTGGAAAGCACGGGACGTCGAACCTGAAAGCTGCCAAGAAGAAAGGGGATGGTAACACGCAAAGAACCCCGCCGAAGCGGGGTTCTGAAGGACGTATTACGTCAGAGCGAGGTGGGGCTTACATCATGCCGCCCATGCCACCCATTCCGCCCATGCCACCCATGTCCGGGGCAGCTTCTTTCTCTTCCGGGTCGTCGGCGATCATGCACTCGGTGGTGATCATCAGGCCCGCAACGGAACCGGCAGACTGCAGCGCAGTACGGGTCACTTTCGCAGGGTCGAGTACACCCATTTCGAACAGGTCGCCGTATTCGCCGGTCTGTGCGTTGTAGCCGAAGTTGCCTTCGCCATCTTTCACACGGTTGATGACCACCGCAGACTCTTCACCGGCGTTGGTGACGATCTGACGCAGCGGCGCCTGCATGGCACGCAGGGCCATGTTGATGCCGTGGTTCTGGTCTTCGTTGTCACCCGTCAGGCCTTGTACCTTGGCCATGACGCGTACCAGCGCCGTGCCGCCACCAGGTACCACGCCTTCTTCGACGGCAGCGCGAGTAGAGTGCAGCGCGTCTTCGACACGTGCTTTCTTCTCTTTCATTTCGACTTCGGTAGCTGCGCCTACGCGGATAACGGCAACGCCGCCTGCCAGCTTGGCAACGCGCTCTTGCAGCTTCTCTTTGTCGTAGTCGGAGGAGGTGTCTTCGATTTGCGCGCGGATCTGATTGACGCGTGCTTCGATGTCACCTTCTGCACCAGCACCATCGATGATGGTGGTGTTCTCTTTGGTCATGGTGATGCGCTTGGCAGTACCCAGGTGATCCAGGTTTGCCTGCTCGAGGGTCAGACCGACTTCCTCGGAGATGACCGTGCCGTTGGTCAGGATGGCGATATCCTGCAGCATGGCCTTGCGACGATCACCAAAGCCGGGTGCCTTGGCAGCCGCTACCTTGACGATGCCGCGCATGTTGTTGACTACCAGCGTGGCAAGCGCTTCGCCTTCGATGTCTTCGGCGATGATGGCCAGCGGCTTGCCTTGCTTGGCGACACCTTCCAGCACCGGCAGCAGCTCGCGGATGTTGGAGATTTTCTTGTCGACCAGCAGGATGTAGGGGTCTTCCAGCTCGACCGCCATGGTGTCCTGATTGGTGACGAAGTAGGGAGAGAGGTAGCCACGGTCGAACTGCATGCCTTCGACGACTTCCAGCTCGTCTTCGAAGCCGCGACCTTCGTCAACGGTGATGACGCCTTCTTTACCTACTTTCTCCATCGCTTCGGCAATGATCTCGCCAATGCGCTTGTCGCCGTTGGCAGAGATGGTGCCTACCTGAGCGATGGATTTGGTGTCGGTGCAGGGCACGGACATGGCCTGAATTTCCTTGACGGCAGCGGTGACCGCCTGGTCGATGCCGCGCTTCAGGTCCATCGGGTTCATGCCCGCCGTCACGCCTTTCAGGCCTTCTGCAACGATGGCTTGGGCCAGCACGGTAGCGGTAGTGGTACCGTCACCTGCGGCATCAGACGTCTTGGAAGCGACTTCCTTGACCATCTGAGCGCCCATGTTCTCGAACTTGTCTTTCAGTTCGATCTCTTTGGCGACGGAAACACCGTCTTTGGTGACGGTCGGGGCGCCGAAGGACTTATCCAATACCACGTTGCGGCCTTTCGGGCCCAGCGTGACCTTGACGGCGTTTGCCAGGATATCTACACCACGCGCCATGCGTTTACGAGCGTCATCAGAGAACTTAACTTGCTTAGCAGCCATGTTCGTTACTTCCTAAATTGAAATTGAACGATGAACGTAAATGGGTAGCCGAGGCGTTTTAGCCTTCAACGACCGCCAGGATATCGGCTTCACTCATGATCAGAACTTCTTCGCCGTCGATCTTCTGCTTCTCGACGCCGTAGCCGTCCTTGAAAATCACCGTGTCACCCACTTTGACATCCAGCGGGCGAACGTCGCCGCTTTCAAGAATGCGACCATTACCAACTGCCAGGATTTCGCCACGAGTGGGCTTTTCCTGTGCATTGCCCGGAAGCACGATGCCGCCAGCGGTTTTCTGCTCTTCTTCCACGCGACGGATCACAACGCGATCGTGCAAAGGACGGATATTCATGCTCACGTTCTCCTGAGTAGTGTCAAAGCCCCTTGGGGCCATTAGCTTGAAGGAATTTCCGTGGGCAGCACCCGCGGAAAGCGAAGGCCTGTTGCCTTCATGTCAATGGTAACGCCATCAGGCATTACCGAAGTTGTGTGCTGACTCAAAAGTGGGGGCTGGTCACTGCCTTTCAAGGGGGGCGCCATAAAAAAATTGCGGATTATCAGTGCGCCTGGCCTGCTTCTGTTCACTGCCTGTGAGAAGACTCATCCTTGCTGATGAAGTCTCCTTCCAGCGGCCCCTCTGAGGAGGTCGAGCCAGGCTCGTGCTGATGGGGTGGCTCACGCTCTGGGGTTGGGCCTTGACGGGTGACCAGCGAGGCCTTGACGCCTAGCCAGGCCATCAGCTTCAACAATAGCTGCCGCGCGCTGGGAAGCAGGCACGCAATGCCCAGTGCATCCGAGAGAAAGCCGGGCGCCAACAGCAGGGCGCCACCGAAAATCAGGGCTGCACCTGTGAGCACTTCCTGGGAGGGGATTTCTCCCATCTGCATACGCTGGCGAGCACGCGCCAGGGTGGAGACTCCTTCCTTGCGAATCAAGTGCAGCCCGATAAACCCCGTGCCTAGCACCAGTGCCAGCGTCGCCAGAAGCCCGATCCGGCTTCCCACGGTAAAAAGAAGCACAAAGTCCAGTAGTGTGAACAGGGAAATAAAGAGAAGAATGGGCATGACCGACTCCAGAACAGACGTAATGAGTCAATATGGTGTCAGAATTATAAAAAACAATCTGCATTGTCTGCAGTGAGCGCAAGCGTTGGCCGAGTCGATTTTTTGCTGACGGCTATCTATGCTGCAATGCACAACCCCTGGTTTCGAAAAGGAGAGACGCATGCAGTTGAATGAGCAAGTGGTGGCGATTACCGGAGGCGCCCGCGGGTTGGGGTTTGCCATGGCAAAACATCTGGGCGCACAAGGGGCGCGTCTTGCCCTTCTCGACATGAGCGGTGAAGCGTTGGACGAGGCCGTCTCGAACTTGGCGGCGGCCGGTATCGAAGCGCAGGCGTTCGTGACCAATGTGGCAGATGAAGCCTCGGTGCAGCAGTCTTTTGCCGACATTGCCAAGCGCATGGGCGCGGTGAGTGGCTGTGTCAACAACGCCGGTATTACCGATGACAGCCTGCTGGTGAAAGCCAAAGAGGGGGTGGTGGAAAAGCGCATGTCGCTGTCTTCCTGGCAGCGAGTGCTGGATGTCAATCTGACAGGCGTTTTCTTGTGTGGCCGAGAAGCGGTCACCCAGATGATCGAGGCCGGTCAGCCGGGTGTTATCGTCAATATTTCGAGTATTTCACGTGCGGGCAACATGGGGCAGAGCAACTATGCGGCTGCCAAGGCGGGCGTACACGCGCTGACGGTGACCTGGGGCAAGGAGCTGGCCCGCTATGGTATTCGCACCGGTACCGTGGCGCCGGGGTTTATCGAAACCGACATGACGGCCTCCATGCGACCCGACATGCTGGAACGTATTGCCAACAGCGTGCCGTTGAAGCAGCTGGGCCAGCCCGAACATATTGCACGCAGCGTCGCGTTCATTTTCGAAAATGACTACTTCACGGCCCGGATCATCGAGTGCGATGGGGGGTTGAGGCTGTAAAAATCGCGACTTTGGGGCTTTGACTGGCGTGGTCAGCGCCCCAAGGGCTCCAGGAACATCTAGAAGTGAAAATAGTTGCGATGTATTTCACGCTGAAAATACATCTCGAGGCGCAGCGTCATGGCCCAGCGAGGGTCGTAACTGTCTTCTCGCTGGAAATGCAGTTCCGGTATGACATCGCCAAACAGGATGCCCTTGTGAATGTCTCTGCGGTAACGCGTCTGCAGATAGTAGTTGGTCATGCGCGGATTGGAGGCGCTTTCGCCTATCGCCAGGGCCGAGTAGCGAAGTGCGCTGCGTCGGTTGAGACGCTGATTCAGTTCAGCAACTTCGCTGAATTCCAGCGTATCTTCCTCTTCCCGCCACTGCAGCGTGCTGATGAAACGCAGGTGGAGATCGTCTGCCAAGGGGCGGCCAATGTCCCAGGAGGTACGTGCTGAGTAGCCTTCATTATTGAACCAGGAAACGCGGTTGTAGGACTCAAGCTGCCAAGGCCCGTCGCCTATATCCCACAGCCGTTCACTGGTGAATCGGACGTAGGGATCCAGTGGCATGCGCAGCCTTATACCTGCACCCACCCGGTTGCTCCAGTTTTCGCGTTTGTCACGCCGTTCCAGCCAATCAAACCCAAAGGTGGAGGTGCTGCGATCACGCTGGTCGTTATACAGACGGCCTGATCCCTGGTCTGCCAGAGTGCCTTGAGACTCTTCAGGATCACTCTCGATGATCAGTCGCAAGCGATCTTCCGTGGTCGGCAGGTCAATCCGGTAGCGCAGGCTGATGTCGCCACTGGTGCCGTCACCCTCCATCCAGTCCAGCTCTTGCCCCAGTCGTAAGTAAGAGTCGTTGTGCGCCGTAGCCGAGTCGTCGCCACCAAAAAAGGCATCGATGTTGCGAGAGGTGTTATCTACCCAGTCTCCAACGCGGGCACGAAAGGGTTCGACCCGCTCTTCGGCCCACTCGGGCAAATCGCTGTCCGTTTCATCAGCAAGCAGACAATAGGGCGTAAGCATGACGCTCAAGCACATGGTGGCAACGGTGAATCTCATCATTGGCTTCCCTGTTCATTATCGATCGAGTGCCTCATTGCGCTTTGTGCAGCTCAATCTCTTTTGCCCACTCTACAACGCGTTGACGGTCACGGCGACTGTTCATGCGCTGCATATCCAGATGAACCGGCACCAGTTGGCGTGTTGGCTCTGCCTGGAGCGAGAGGTGGAAGCGTCGGGCAGCCCCTACCGGCATGTCCTCCGAGCCATAAATGGCGATGACGCGTATCTCCAGCGTCAGCGTCTGCTCACGCAGTAATGCGTCATCCAATTTCCAGTAGCGCGCCAGTTGCTGGACGATCGAACCAAACGTTTGAATATGCAGGTAGTCGCCAGAGGGCAAGGGGCCTTGATGGGTGCGGTAGCAAGCTTCGTTTTCCTCGCCACTTTGCTGCTGATACTCGACGATATCCAAAGGGTAGGCGCCTTCAGGGGTATGAAGCACTGCCACGAGGTGCTGGATATAAATTGCTTCGCTGCTCATGTTGCTGATCAGGCAAAGCGCGTCGGTGCCTACTCCCTTGCCACGATTGACGATGATGCGGGGTCGGCGTTGGCGAACGTAGCCGTTGTAGAGCAGCTGCGCGTAGAAAAGCCAGACGAACAGAGTGCACACGCTGGCCACGGCAGAGATGGCCTGGGCGTGATCATTGAGCCATTGCATGGGGCGAGATCCTTCTCAAGTGCAATTATGGGACAACGGAAAATATAGCCTGAGACGTGCTGTGTTCCATTCACCAGCATAGAGGCTAAAAACAAAAAAATTCGGTTAGCATAATGCTACCGAATTCTAGATCTTGCGCTGGTGGCCATAGCCGCCATATGGCAAGTTGTGATTGGTGCGGATGGGGAGACTCGAACTCCCACACCTTACGGCACTAGAACCTAAATCTAGCGTGTCTACCAATTCCACCACATCCGCAGAAGACGCTGCGTATACTACCAATAAACGTATGAATGTCAATGCAATCATCCTGTTTTAAACCAGTTGGCAGAGGAGGTGGCTATGCGAATGGTTCAGTACGTGAACCAGTGGTTGTCGCGCCAATTGCCGGGCTACTGTGCGTTTTGCCTATCGGCGGATTGCGGTGAGCAGGGGTGGTGCGCGCAGTGCTTCCGGGAGCTGCCCTGGAACACGTCGGCATGCCCGCAATGTGCCGAACCCTTGCCCGTTGGTGGGAGTGGACGCTGTGGCCACTGCCTGGTAGCGCCCCCTGCCTTTACGCATACAACGGCGGCACTCCGCTACCAGGAGGGCGTGGCAGAACTGGTGCATGACTTCAAATTTCATGGTTCCGCGCGAGCGGGAACGCTGCTGGTCGAGCTGATGCTCTCGACGCCTCCAGTGCAACTGGGGGGCGCGTTGCTGCCGGTGCCCATGCATCCTTCCAAGGCGCGCGAGCGAGGCTTCAACCAGGCCCAGTGGCTGGCCAGGCAATTGGGCAAGCGGCTACACCTTCCGGTGCTGGAGGCTGAGTGTCACAAGCGGCTGCCCTCGCAACGGTCACTGAATCGAGCCGAGCGTCAGCGTAACCTCGCAGGAGCCTACCGCGTGGCGGGTCCACTGCCAGAATGGGTCATCATCATCGATGACGTGGTCACGACGGGAGCCACGGGGCATGCGCTGGCGTTGGCGGCTCTGGCGGCGGGTGCCACGCGCGTGGACGTGTGGGCGGCGTCTCGCACGCCGCTGGAGAAGAGTTGATATACTGGCTGGCCCAATGAAAGGAGTGATCCATGGCGCACCCGTTTAGCAGCCTGTCGCCCGACCTGGTGATGTCGGCCATCGAGTCGGTGGGTATCTGGCCCGCAGGCGAGCCCTTTGCCTTGAACAGTTATGAAAATCGCGTGCTGATGTTTCGCGATGAAGAGGGCGAGCGCTGGGTGGTCAAGTTTTATCGCCCCGAACGTTGGGCGGATGCCGCGATTCAGGAAGAGCATGACTTCCTGAGGGAGCTGGCGCTGGCCGGCGTCCCCGTGATCGCGCCATGGTGCTCAGCTGATGGCGTTTCATTGCATCACTACCAAACTTTCCGCTTTTCGCTTTTCCCCCAATGTGCAGGCCAGGCGCCAGAGCTCGATAACCCCGCACACCTGTTTGCCCTGGGAAATGTCTTGGGGCGCTTGCATGACGTTGCCGCTCGCCAGCGGTTTCAGCATCGGAAGAGTTTGTCGCTCACGGATGGCGTTACCGATGCCGCGCAGCGAGTCCTGGCAAGCCCGCATTTGGATAAGTACCAGTCCCGGGCATACCAGACCGTGGTGGAAAAGTTGATGGGGCAGTTGGCGCGCGTGTCGCTAAGCCCCGACGCCCATCTGCGGGCTCATGGTGACTGCCATCTGGGTAATATTTTGGGGCGGGATGATGACTTTACGCTGGTGGATTTCGATGATTGCCTGATGGCGCCCGCCATCCAGGATGTCTGGATGCTGCTGCCTGTAGACGACCCTGAGCTTTGGCGTGGGCAGTTGGATGAGTTGATCGAAGGGTATGAAGAGGTGAGGGCATTCCCCGAGCATGAGTTGGTGTTGATCGAACCATTGCGCGCCTATCGCTTGATTCGTCATGCGGCCTGGCTGGTATCTCGCTGGGATGATCCGGCTTTTCCTGCTGCTTTTCCCTGGGTGGCAGAACGGGGGTACTGGGATCAGCACATTCGTCTGCTCGAACAGCAGAACCTGCAGCTGAAATCGCCTGTATGGCTTGCTGGCGGCAATCGTTAAGCTGGCCTGGCACCGCCAGGCCAGCCTGTTCACGCCGTTGCTGGTGTCAGCTTATTGATTGCCTGTGGGCGCCTGGTCAGGGTCGGGGCGCTCGCTGGGGATAGGGTTGGCGACGCCATCCCCGTTGGCCTGCCTGCGCGTTGCATTGATTTCGGCGGAGGGGTTGTCCTGTGCATCGATACTGACGTTTTCATCCAGGGTCAGTAGAAAGGCCTCGCCTGGGGAGAGTTCACAGTTACCCGACGGGCACTCTATCCCGTATTGCCCATCCATCGCGTAGGCGCTGGCGGCAAACGTTCCCGAATAGATGGCGCTTTCACTGCCTTCGGTCTCGATGCAAGTAGCATCTTGCGTGGTGATACGTATCCGCTCGCCGCTCAGTTGGGCAGTAGCCACCATCAGGCAATACTCTGGCAGCTCGTGGGAGCTACCGTCGACTTGGGCAGGGTGTAGCAGAATATCATTGTGACGAGCATGCTGGCTGTCAAAACGCAGAGTCTCGATCACTTCTACACCCAGGTTGGCACCACTGGGCAGCGTCAGTTTGGGTTCTGCCGCTTGCAAAGGGCTGATGAATGCTGTGCCAAGCAAGGCCGTTAGCCAGTAGGCTGATGATTTAAATGACATAATGAGATCTCGATATAGTGCACCCGCCTGCCTGGCAGGAAATTGTGCCTTCATCATAGCACAGCACCGATAGGCACGAAGGGGGGAGCGTGTCACTCTGCCACAGCCACTTCATGTGCGTTAGAATACGTAACTGTATCGCTCTTGTTGTACATAAATTATTTTAGAGTATATTTCTTGTATAAGTTAGGGCTTTCGGCTTGCAAGACGATAAAGCGCCGCCCAGCACAGGGTGAGCCAACAATGAAGTGGTATGGCCGAGATTGACGTCACCATGCCGCACAAGACACATCAGTGTTCATGTCATGCCAGTTTCTTGCATGGCAGGTTGCACAAGGCGATCCAGTAAAAGCGAACACGTACCGAATATGAGGCCTACCATGACCGACGATATCGCCCAACATTACCGTCAGATTATCACCGCCCTGGGAGAGAACCCTGATCGCGAGGGGCTCCGCGATACACCCAAGCGCGCCGCAAAGGCCATGCAGTTCTTGACCGCAGGTTACAAACAGTCGCTGGAAGAGCTTGTCAATGGGGCCGTCTTCGAATCGCAAACCGACGAAATGGTGCTGGTCAAGAATATCGAGCTCTACTCCATGTGTGAGCACCATCTGCTGCCCTTCATTGGCAAGTGTCATATTGCCTACCTGCCCAGCGGCAAGGTTCTGGGCTTGTCCAAATTTGCGCGTATCGTCGACATGTATGCACGTCGCATGCAGATTCAGGAGAATCTGACCCGTGAAATTGCCGAGGCAGTGCAGCAGGTCACGCAAGCCAAAGGGGTGGCCGTCGTGATCGAGGCGCGCCATCTGTGCATGATGATGCGCGGCGTGGAGAAGCAGAACTCCAGCATGACGTCGTCGGTCATGCTGGGAGGCTTCCGTACCAACCAGGCAACGCGCCAAGAGTTTCTGACGCTGATCAGTTAAGGCCGACACGCACTCAGTTAAGGTGCGATACGTACAAGGATTCCTGACGAGAACTTGGTCAAGACTGCCATTTCGTCTTAGCATGAAGAGGTCAATGAGCCTGAAAGGCCATCCTCTGGTCAGGAGTTTGTCATGGAAGCGCTGAGAGAAACACAGCTTTACTGCCCATTTGCCTATATCGACGGCAGTTGGGTAGCCGCCGACAGTGGCGAGCAAATCAAGGTGGTGAACCCCGCCACGGGTGAGCTCGTAGGGGATATGCCCAAGCTGGGCAAGGCAGAAACCGAGCGTGCCATCGATGCTGCGTACGCTGCACTGCCTGCCTGGCGCGGCATGACGGCGCAAGAGCGTGCCGACGTGTTGATGAAGTGGCACGATCTGATGATGGAGCATCAGCAGGATCTCGCCATGCTGATGACCTATGAGCAGGGCAAGCCGATCAAGGAAGCCGCCGGCGAGATTGCCTATGCGGCCAGTTTTCTACGCTGGTTTGCCGAAGAGGCACGGCGAGTCTACGGCGAAACCATTCCTGCAGCCAAAGCCAATCAGCGTATCGTGGTGACCAAGCAGCCCGTGGGCGTTGTCGGTGCCATTACGCCGTGGAATTTTCCGGCGGCCATGATCACTCGTAAAGCAGGCGCCGCCTTGGCGGCGGGCTGTACCATCGTCGTGAAGCCTGCCAGCCAGACGCCGTTCTCGGCGACCGCCTTGGCGCTGTTGGCAGAACGGGCGGGCGTGCCGCGCGGTGTGTTCAACGTCGTGCCTGGGCGTGCGGCGGATATTGCCGAGGCGCTCACTCACTCTTCCAAGGTGCGCAAGATCACCTTTACAGGCTCGACCGAGGTGGGCAGCCAGTTGATGGCTCAAGCCGCTGAGCACGTTCAGAAGATTTCCCTGGAATTAGGTGGCAACGCGCCCTTTATCGTGTTTGAAGACGCCGACCTGGACGCTGCCGTCGAAGGCGCCATGGCTGCCAAGTTCCGTAATGCGGGGCAGACGTGTGTCTGTACCAACCGCTTTCTGGTGCAGTCCAGTGTCATCAATGCGTTCTGCGAGAAGCTGGCCGTGGCCATGAACAGCGAGCTGAAAGTCGGTGACGGGACGCGAGAAGGGATCAATATTGGCCCGCTGATCGATGAAAATGGCGTCAAAAAAGTCAGTGAACACGTTCAGGACGCCATCGACAAGGGCGCCGAGCTGTTGTTGGGGGGCCACCCACATCCATTGGGGGGGAATTTCTTCACGCCCACGTTGGTCAGCTTTGCCAACGACAGCATGAAAGTGGCCCAGGAAGAGACGTTCGGCCCCTTGGCAGCGGTGTTTCCTTTCGACGAAGAGGAGACGGCGGTCGAAATGGCCAACGATACGCAGTATGGTCTGGCCGCGTATTTTTATTCGCGTGATCTGGCCAGGGTGTGGCGCGTGGCCGAAGCGCTCGAGTATGGCATGGTGGGGATCAATACCGGGCTGATTTCAAACGCTGCAGCGCCCTTTGGTGGCGTCAAGGCATCCGGCCTGGGGCGTGAAGGGGGGCATCAGGGGCTGGAGGAGTACCTGGAAACCAAGTACCTGTGCATCGATCTGGGGTGACCCTCAAAAAAACCCCCTGCGAAGTGCTTCGCAGGGGGTTTTTAAAGGCTTAGTGGCGGAAGTGGCGCATGCCGGTGAAGACCATGGCAATGCCCGCTTCGTTGGCCGCATCGATGACTTCCTGGTCACGCATTGACCCACCAGGCTGAATCACCGCAGTGATGCCAGCCGCCGCGGCGGCATCGATGCCATCGCGGAACGGGAAAAAGGCATCCGACGCCATGACGGAGCCAGGAACCGTGAGCCCTTCATCGGCAGCCTTGATACCCGCAATTTTGGCGGAGTAGACGCGGCTCATCTGACCCGCCCCCACGCCAATCGTCTGACCAGCCTTGGCATACACGATCGCGTTGGACTTGACGAACTTGGCCACGCGCCAGGCAAACGCCAGATCACGCAACTCTTGCTCGGTGGGCGCACGCTCGCTGACCACCGTCAGCTCCGCTTCACTGACCATACCCTCGTCGCGCTCCTGGACCAACAGCCCGCCATTGACGCGCTTGAAGTCGTAGGCAGCCTGCGGTTGGCCTGGCCAATGTGCGCTGACATCCAGCAGGCGCACGTTCTGTTTTTCAGCCACGATAGCGGCCGCTTCATCGCTTACCCCGGGGGCAATGATGACTTCCACGAACTGACGATCAACGATGGCGCGGGCGGTGGCGGCATCCAGGGCGACGTTGAAGGCGATAATACCGCCAAAGGCGCTGGTAGGATCGGTGGCAAACGCTTTGTCGTACGCTTCCAGGGCGTTGGCGCCCACCGCTACTCCGCAGGGGTTGGCGTGCTTGACGATGACGCAGGCGGTGTCATCGAAAGCCTTGACGCACTCGAAGGCAGCATCGGTATCGGCCACGTTGTTGAAAGAGAGCGGCTTGCCTTGAAGCATGCGAGCGGTAGACACGCTGGGCTCGCTGGCCTCGGGGTCGACGTAGAAAGCTGCCTGCTGGTGCGGGTTTTCACCGTAGCGCATGTCCTGCTTCTTGTGCAGTTGCAGGTTGAACGTGCGCGAGAATGTGGTTTCTTCGCTGGCCACTTTGCGGCCCAGGTAGTCGGCAATGGCGCCGTCATAACCCGCCGTGTGTTCGAATGCCTTGACGGCCAGGTCGAAACGCGTCGGCTGAGTCACCTGGCCGCCATGCCTGGACAGCTCGTTCAACACGCGGGAGTAGTCGTCCGCGTTGACGACGATAGTGGTGTAGGCATGGTTCTTGGCGCAGGCGCGCACCATGGTAGGGCCACCAATGTCGATGTTCTCGATGGCGTCTTCCAGCGTGCAATCCGGTTTGGCGATGGTGGCCGCGAACGGGTAGAGGTTCACCACGACCATGTCGATGGGGCTGATATCGTTATCGGCCATCACGGCGTCGTCCTGACCGCGACGGGCCAGAATGCCACCATGGATTTTGGGGTGCAGGGTCTTGACCCGGCCGTCCATGATTTCTGGAAAACCGGTATGTTCGGAGACTTCGGTCACGGGGACGTCGTTCTCTTGCAACAGTCGGTAGGTGCCGCCGGTCGAGAGCAGTTCGACGCCATGTTTCACGAGGCCCTGTGCGAACTCGACAATGCCGGTTTTATCGGAGACGCTCAGCAGGGCGCGGCGGACGGGGGTAGCGGTGCTATCAGCCATGGGAGTGCTCATGTATCAGGTCTAGGGTTGGAACAGCCAGGTTTAAAAACGGCAACGCCCCTTAAGGGGCGTCACGATCGATCAGTCCATACAGCTTGAGCTTTTTGCGCAGCGTGCCGCGGTTCAGGCCCAGCACGTCGGCGGCACGGGTCTGGTTGCCGTCGGTGTGCTCCAGCACGCAGGCCAGTAACGGCGCCTCCACTTCGGCCATCACCATGGCATACAGGTCCGATGCCTGACCTCCATCAAGGTGCTCGAAATAGCGACGCATGGCCGTTTCGACAGCTTCCCGCAGCGGTTGAGGCTGGGCCGTGGTCGCCGGGTCCGCCAGGGTGCCCGCCAGTGGTGATGAACTTTCGCTTGAGAGCAGGTCGCGTTCAGTCATGCGGCATGGGTTCCTTTGGCTAGCAAATGCTGGGAGGCGCTATGGGTCATGGCGTCATCAATCCATTGAAACTGCGCATCGGGTGATGCGAGCGCATTGAACTGCTGCTTCAAGCGGCGCTGCTCGGTATGGGTGAAGCGTGTGTCTTCATCGAGGTACCAGCCCACATGTTTGCGTGCAATGCGCACGCCCATGGTGTCGCCGTAGAACGCGTGCAGGGCGTGCAGGTGCTCGGTCAACACTTGGCGGCGCTCTGCCAGCTCAGGGGCGGGCAAGTGCTCGCCATGGGTCAGGTAGTGAGTGATCTGCTGGAAGATCCACGGGTTGCCCTGGGCACCACGACCAATCATGACCGCATCGGCACCGGTATGGCGCAGCACGCGGGCCGCCTTCTCTGGCGAAGTGATGTCGCCATTGGCAATGACGGGAATGGAGAGTCGTGACTTGATCTCGGCGATGGTGTCGTATTCGGCTTCACCCGTGTAGCGCTGCTGGCGGTGGCGTCCATGGACGGCCAGCGCTTGTATGCCTGCCGACTCGGCCAGTTGGGCAATCCGCAGGCCATTGTTGGAGTCGGCGCACCAGCCCGTGCGGATCTTGAGCGTCACGGGAATATCGACGGCACTGACCACCGCATCGAGAATCTCGGCCACTAGGGCTTCATCGCGCAGCAGCGCTGAGCCAGCGGCCTTGTTGCACACTTTCTTGGCGGGGCAGCCCATGTTGATGTCGATGATCTGCGCGCCCAGTTCGGCATTCAGGCGAGCTGCTTCGGCCAGCATCTGCGCATCGCCACCGGCAATTTGTACTACCCGGGGCGCCGGTTCGCCTTGATGATCCATACGCAGCTGCGATTTGCGCGTGTGCCAGAGCGAAGGATCAGACGTGACCATTTCACCCACCACCCAGCCCGCCCCCAGGCGCCGGCACAGCTGCCGGAAAGGGCGATCGGTGACACCTGCCATGGGCGCAAGTATCACGGGGTTGGGCAGTTGATAAGGCCCAATCGCAGGGGGCTGGATAGTCATCATGGTCATGGCGGTGCACTTTGATAGGCATGAAAACGACGAATAGCGCGTTTCAAGGGAGCGTATGATACGCCTACTCGCCGCAGTAATGAAGGAAAGCGCAGCAAATTATGCGGGTCTCCAGCCGGTCAAGCGTACCCAGCCTTCACGCAGGGTCGGCTCTTCCATGATAAGTCCTTGGGCTTCATATGCTTCCAGCACGTCGTTGGCCTGCTTGGCAAGAATGCCCGAGAGCGCAATGTGGCCTCCGGGTGCCACGTGGCTGGCAATCATGCCCGACAGTTCGACCAGCGGGCCGGCCAGAATGTTGGCCGTCACGATAGGGTAGGTCTGGTCATCGGCCAGTTGCTCGGGGTAGTAAAGTGACAAGGCCTGTTCGGCAATACCGTTGCGCTCCGCATTGTCGCGACTGGCTTGCAGCGCCTGCGGATCGATGTCGGTTCCGTCGGCGCTGGACGCCCCCAGTTTTAGGGCAGCAATGGCCAGAATGCCTGAGCCGCAGCCCACGTCCAGCACGCGCTGGTGGGTCAGAACGCCTTGTACGGCCAGGTGGTCGAGCCATTCCAGGCAGAGTGCGGTGGTGGGGTGCGTGCCGGTACCAAAGGCCAGGCCAGGGTCCAGGATCAGGTTGACCGCCTCTGCTTCGGGGGGCTCCAGCCAGCTGGGCACGATCCACAGCCGCTGGCCCATGCGCAGGGGAGTGAAGTCATCCATCCATTCCCGCTCCCAGTCCCGGTCGGCCAGCAGCTCGTACTCAATGGTGGGGCAGGATTCGCCGGGCATGTGTTCTGCCCAGGCGGCCTCGATACGCTCCAGCATCTCGCTGATGCCATCGAGGTCATCATACAGTCCCGTCAATACGGTATCTTGCCAGAGTGGCGTGGTGCCTCGTTCTGGTTCGAAGACAGGGTCGTCGTGGGCATCCTGGAGGCCGATGGCCGTAGCACCCTCGTCCAGCAGCAGCTCTTCAAGAAGCTCGGCCTGCTCAGGAGCAACGTGCGCTTTTAATTGCAGCCAGGGCATGAGAAGTCTCCACGGGGTCAGTGAATGGTCATGAAACGCTCACGGGGTGGCAATCGCCACCCCGCGTAGACAACCTGGCGTTACTCCGATGAGGAGGCGTCAGGTTTGCAAGCATCAGGTCACTACCTAGCTGCTCAGCTTCTTTTCCAGGTAATGGATGTTGACGCCACCCTGGCGGAAGTAGCTGTCTCGAACCAGGTCTTTCTGCAGGTCGATATTGGTCTTGATGCCTTCCACCAGCAGTTCGTCCAGCGCATTGCGCATGCGGGTCAGCGCGATGTCGCGATCGGCGCCCCATGTGATCAGCTTGCCGATCAGCGAATCGTAATGCGGTGGAACGGTGTAGCCCGTGTAAAGATGCGAGTCCATACGAACGCCCAGGCCGCCGGGAGCGTGGAACAGCGTCACTTTGCCGGGAGACGGCATGAACGTACGTGCGTCTTCGGCATTGATACGGCATTCGAAGGCGTGCCCATTGAGCTGAACGTCTTCCTGGCGAATCGACAGGGGCATGCCGGCGGCGATGCGCAGCTGCTCCTTGACGATATCCACGCCGGTGACCATCTCGGTCACGGGATGCTCCACCTGAACCCGAGTGTTCATCTCGATGAAGAAGAACTCACCCTCTTCGTAGAGGAACTCGAAGGTGCCGGCGCCACGATAGTTGATCTCGATACAGGCCTGACGGCAGGCTTCCAGAACCTTGGCGCGTGCCTCGGGGTCGAGGCCTGGCGCTGGGGCCTCTTCGAGCACCTTTTGGTGGCGGCGCTGCAGGGAGCAGTCCCTGTCGAACAGGTGAATCGCGTTACCTTGGCCATCGGCAAGTACTTGCACTTCGACATGGCGAGGCTTCTCGAGAAACTTCTCCATATAGACCGTGCCGTCACCAAAAGCAGCATGCGCTTCGGTGCGGGTCACGGTAATGGCAGACAGCAGGTGCCCTTCGGTATGCACCACGCGCATGCCACGCCCGCCGCCGCCCGCCGCGGCCTTGATGATCACCGGGTAGCCAATGCGGCGCGCAGTGGCCATGTTGGTGGCATCGTCATCGCCCAGAGGGCCATCCGAACCAGGGACGGTCGGGACGCCTGCTGCCTTCATGGCCTCGATGGCGCTGACCTTGTCGCCCATCAGGCGAATGGTCTCTGCACGGGGGCCAATAAAGGTGAAGCCTGAGCGTTCTACCTGCTCGGCGAAGTTGGCGTTCTCGGAAAGGAAGCCATAGCCCGGGTGAATCGCGCTCGAATCCGTCACCTCGGCGGCGCTGATCAAGGCTGGGATGTTCAAGTAGGATTGCGCGGAAGCAGCAGGGCCGATGCAGACGGCTTCGTCTGCCAGGCGAACGTGCATCAGCTCGCGGTCGGCTTTGGAGTGAACCGCTACGGTCTTGATGCCTAGCTCTTTACACGCTCGCAAGATGCGTAGGGCTATCTCGCCGCGGTTCGCGATAAGTACCTTGTCCAGCATGGGAGAGTCCACCCGTATCGTAATGAAAGATTAAGCGAGGACGATCATGGGCTGATCGAATTCCACCGGCTCGCCATCTTCCACCAGAATGGCTTCGACCACGCCATCACGGTCGGCTTCGATCTGGTTCATCATTTTCATGGCTTCGACGATGCACACGGTGTCGCCTTGCTTCACGGTGTCGCCAACTTCAACGAAGGCCTTGGCGCCTGGGGCCGGACTGCGGTAGAAAGTGCCGACCATGGGGGAGTTGACGGCTTCACCGCGATAGCTGGCACCTTGGGGTTCCGCTTCGGCGCTGGGGGCGCTTGGCGCGGCCGCCTGTGGCGCGTATGCGGGCTGGGCGTATTGCGGCATTGGCTGTGGCTGCCAGCTGACTCCATTCGGATGGCGGCTGATACGAACCGATTCTTCGCCTTCCTGAATTTCGATTTCGCTGATGTTGGACTCTTCCAGCAGCTCGATCAGCTTTTTGACCTTACGAATATCCATCTATATAGCCCCAAACGTTAATCAATAAAACACAACGCAGCAGGTCGAACCTGCCTGCTTGCGTGCGGCGCAGTAAACCTGATTTTAAAACGAGGAGAACGCTGCACGATGGCGAACGTTACCCTTGTGTAAACGCTAAAAGATGAGCTTTTTAGCAAATATGGCTGCGGAGTTTGCCGAAAAAGTAGCGCACTGTCCAGTGATCGCCTCAGCCGTGACGAATTTTGCGACTTAAACGACCGTTTAACGACGTTGGCGACATAGCCTTAAAAAAATGGCCAGCGCACCGTACTGCGCTGGCCATGTCATTCAGACTAGTGCAAGGCTAACCTTGCTGCCACCGCTTGAGTGAATCGAGGTGCTGTGCCAATGCTTGTGCCGTGACTTCGCCTTGTATACGTGCGTCGCGCACTTCTTCGCCTTGGTGAAAGAACAGCAGGCTGGGCGGTCCAAACAGGTCGAAGTGATTCAGTAACGCCCTGCTGTCTGCGTTGGTGTTGGTAACATCGACCGCGACGCGTTGAAAATCGTTCAATTGCGCGGCCACCTGCGGGTTGGGATAGACGTCTCGTTCCATCAACTTGCAGGATATGCACCAATCGGCAGTGAAGTGCACGAATACCGGCTGGTCGGATTGCGCGGCTTGTGCCAGTTGGGATTGTAGTTCGCTCAGCGTACTGACCGTTTCAAAGGCCAGTGGCGTTTCGGCTGACGAGGTCGAGCTGCTGCCTAGCATCAATGGGCGTAGCGGATTGGTGCCGCCCTGAGCCGCTCCCAGCACCAGGGCTATCCCCCAGGCCAGCAGCATCAGGCCCAAGGTCTGGCGCGCCTTGGCCCAGCCTGAGGTGTGCTGGAGTGTCAAGGCGCCCAGCGTCAGGGCAGTACCGATGGCCAGGGCTGCCCAGAGCAGCAGGGCAAGAGAGGGGGCAACGAGACGTTCGATCATCCAGATGGCGACCCCCAGCATCAGCAGGCCAAACGCGACCTTGACGCCGTTCATCCAGGCGCCCGAACGCGGTAGCAGCGTCGTGCCAAAGGTGCCTACCAGCAGGAGCGGCACGCCCATGCCCAGGCCTAGTGCAAAGAGAGCTGCGCCCCCCA
Source organism: Halomonas sp. NyZ770 (assembly GCF_020616575.1). NCBI lineage: Bacteria > Pseudomonadati > Pseudomonadota > Gammaproteobacteria > Oceanospirillales > Halomonadaceae > Halomonas > Halomonas sp. NyZ770. The sequence continues at coordinate 1,797,862 of NZ_CP085143.1, forward strand.
CCATGGCATCACCGGTGGATGATATGAACACCAGGGCGCCCGCCAGTGGCGCGGTGACGCACGGTGAAACCACCAGCACCGAAAGGGCTCCCGCCAGGGCCAGGCCTGCCGGGCCGCTGCGTTGGGCACGCGCCTGCCAGGCGTCGACGGTATTGGCGACTCGAGGAGAAACGCGCAGATCGAAAGCGCCGAACATGGCCAAGGCAAACAGAGTGAACAGCAGTGCAAACGTGATGAGCACCGGCGCCGACTGAAGGTGTGCCTGCAGGTTCAAGCCTGCGCCGAACAGGCCCATCAATACGCCCACCAGCGCATAGGTGCTGGCCATGCCCAGCACGTAGCTGGCTGACAGCACGAAAGCCCGGGGCCTGGTCGGGTTTTGCCCTACCACGATGGAGGAAAGAATAGGAATCATGGGCAGGACGCAGGGCGTAAAGGTCAAGCCGATTCCTGCCACAAAGAACAGCCCGAGCATCAAGGGCAGGCTGGCCTCGCTCATCAGGTTGCGAAAACGGCTGTCCTCGCTTTGCGGGGCATTAAAGCCGGAGGGTTGGGCGATGGAAGATTGAGCATCGTCTGAACGCGCGGTATTGACGGGATCAGCCGCCCCTTGGCGTTCACTCCATTGTGCGAACTGGGCAGGTGGCGACGCTTGCGGAGCCTCCAGAGTGACCCGTTCGGGCGGGTAGCAAAGTCCGGCATCGGCGCATCCCTGGAAGGTCAGCTCGATGTTGGCCGGACCCGCGTGGGGGGCAGAAAAGGGTACTTCGAACACCAGGCTGTCGCGAAAGATATACACGTCACCCATGAACTCATCGTTGGTGAACGTTCCTTCGGCGATGATGGGGGCTTCCAGGCTGAGATCTTCCTGCAGGCTGGTGACCGCGAGCTGGTGTCGATAAAGATAATATTCATCGGCAATGTCGATACCGATATAGAGCGTCTCTTCGTCATGCCAGGCGGTAGGTTGAAACGCCTCCATGACAGGCAGAAAATCGCTTTGATTGCTGGACGAAAACCATTGGCCTTGCGCCAGCAACGGCAAGCAGGCAAGCAGGCAAAAAAGAGAGAAGCGTTTGAGCAGTAACACGAGGTTTCCTTACGCAGCGGTGTCTAGTCAACAATAGCACGCAGGATAGCGTACCCGTTCGCCTGGGCGTAGCGGCTGCGGTGACGTGACGCGCTACTTCATGTTCGCTTAACCCAGTATGCAAAAGGCCGCCCGAAGGCGGCCTTGGACGAATCATGGCAGAACGTTTGCCACTTGAACGTCGACTCAGGACTTCTTGTAAGCCGCCACCGATTTTTCGATGGCCTTGCGAGCGGCTTCAACCCCTTCCCACGACTCGACCTTGACCCACTTGCCTTTCTCCAGGTCCTTGTAGTTCTCGAAGAAGTGGGCAATCTGCTGGCGCAGCAGTTCCGGCAGGTCGGTGACTTCCTGAACGTCGTCATAGAGCGAGGAGAGCTTGGCGTGAGGAACACATACCAGCTTGGCGTCTTCACCTGCCTCGTCGGTCATGTTCAGGATGCCTACCGGACGGGCGCGGATGACGCTGCCGGGGGCGACCGGGTAGGGAGTCACGACGAGTGCGTCGAGGGGGTCGCCATCATCTGCCAAGGTGTGCGGAATGAAACCGTAGTTGGCCGGGTAGAACATCGGAGTGGCCATGAAACGGTCAACCAACAGTGCGCCCATGTCCTTGTCGATTTCATACTTGATAGGCGCGTGGTTGGCAGGAATTTCGATCGCCACATAGATATCGTTGGGCAGATCCTTTCCAGCGGGGATGTTATCGAAGTTCATCTTGAGTTCCTTGGCTTGGCTTATCTATTGCGATTGAGGCAGATGTCACACAATTGATGCATTGCATTAATAGGGCAGAATTATACGAACATGACTGCCAGATTACCAATGCGACATAGGTGTTTGACGTTGACCAAGGCAGCGGGCGGGGTGCTCTTTGATGGCCGACGCGACGTTTGGTGGGCATCGTTTCGGCGTCTCAGCGTGTATCATGTCGCCGAGTGATCGTGGCAAGGACCTTTATGTCCAGGAGGATGAGTTGGCGCACGCCCAGTTGCTAATCAGTTATGGTCAGGCTTTCGTTGCCCCGCAGCGCCGTCAGCATCGCAGCTCCATGTCGGTACGCCTGCCGGATGAGCCCGTATTGAAGGCGAAGGGCGGCTGTGCCGTCATCAGTGACTCGCTGTCGCGCAATACCATGGCCAAGCAGGCAGGCGATCTGAGCGTTCGTGGATTCCTGGCCGATTATTACTCGACCCCCGAGCACTGGGATACCAAGACCTCTGCCACGCGGGTCTTGAGAGCGCTCAACAGCTGGTGTTACAGCCAGAGCCAGCACGTCAAGGAAGGCGGTTTTGTATCATCGATGTCTGCGCTGGTGTTTCTGGGCCGCGAGGGGCATCTGTTTCATATGGGCGATACGCTGGTCTTCCGTCTGCGAGGGGCCGAGTTCGAACAGTTGACCCGTGACCATGTGACCGACGTGGGAGGCTATCGCTATCCCTCTCGGGCCTTGGGCATGGATGGCAGCCTGGATATCGATTACACCCACCTGCCGCTCAAGCAGGGTGATTTTTTCGTCTTTACCACCCAAGCCGTGCGCGGCACGCTCATGCCGTCTGACTATGTGCGCTTGATTCGTGAAGATGCCAGCGATCTCGATGCGGCCTGTGAGCGCCTGGCCAGCGAAGCCAAGCAGCGCGCCCAGGAGCGAGGTTATGGGGGAGAGCAGTTCTGTTTTCAGATTCTGCGTGTCGATGAGCTGCCGGAAGAACCCAGTGATACGCCCAGCATGCTGTATGGGGACTTGCCCATTCCCCCGGAACTGGCGGTAGGCGAGCGGCTGGATGGTCTCGAAATACAGGCGGTGCTGTCGCGAAACGCGCAGTCCAGGGTCTACCGCGTACGCGATGTGCACAGCGACCGTATCATGGTCATGAAGGCGCCAAGCCCGGAGCTTTCGCTGCGCAATGCCTATCTGGAACACTTCCTGCTGCAGCAGTGGGTAGTGGAGCGGGTCAACTCCCCCTTCGTGGTCAAGGTCATGGAGCTGTCGCGTCCTCGCCGCTATCTCTACTATCTCATGCAGAACGTGGAAGGCGAGACGCTGCGTGAGTGGGCGCAGCGCCACCCTCAAGCCAGCTTGAACCAGCGTCTGGACATTGCCAACCAGCTGGGCAAGGCGGTACAGGCGCTGCACCACCGAGATATCATTCATCAGCAAATCAACCCGGATAACGTACTGATCGACCAGCACGGTAAAGTCGTGCTGACCGACTTCAGCGCCTGCCACATGCGCGAGGTGGATGGCCATCGCCAATCCGGCGATCTGCTGCGGCAGGTGGGGCTTTGCGAGCATACGGCGCCTGAGTATGCGCTGGGCGACACCATTGGCCGCCGCAGCGACCAGTATTCGCTGGCTTCTACCGTTTACTGGTTACTGACCGGCGAGCTGCCATACCTGTTGACGCCTAACCGCCTGCGCAGCCATACCGATCTTGAAGAGCTGGCCTATCGCAGCGCGCGTACCACCAATCCTGAGATTACCCCGGAGCTGGATGAGGCGCTACGTCGAGCCCTGGACCCCCAGCGAGCGCTGCGTTTTCGTCGCATGTCGGAGTTTCTCTACGCACTGCGTGTGCCCTTGGGGCGTTTGCCGGTACGCGAAGAGTCGCGCCCAGAAGCTCGGCGGTTTTGGCAGGGGGTAGCGGGCATACTTCTGCTGCTGTTGGTGCTCTCCTGGCTGTTGCGCTAGATCAAAACGCAGAAGGGATGGCCTGGGCCATCCCTTCTAGCGCTACTGCGGGCCGTTCAGGCCGTATTACAGCGTGAACTTGGGCAGTTTCTGCGCCACTTTCGCCAGCTTCAGCTTGGCGACTTTGGGCAGGCCATTTTCGAAGGGCGGGAAGTCTTCGCCTTGAATCAGCGGGGACAGGTAGTCGCGGCACTGCTGAGTGATGTCGAAGCCACTTTCGCTGATGAAGTCACGTGGCATGAACTTTTCCTGGTTGGCAATTTGCGCCAGGGGAGCAGAGATCACGTCCCATTGGTATGGGGTCTGAGAGATACGACGAATCGCGGGCATCATGGAGTTCTTGCCTGCCAGTGCCAGCGTCACGGCCTCGCGGCCCACTGCATAAGCCTGTTCCACATCGGTTTTGGAGGCCAGGTGACGCGCCGCGCGCTGCAGGTAGTCGGCCACGGCCCAGTGGTACTTGTAACCTAGGTCCTGCTTGATCATGCCCGCCAAGGTGGGCGCTACGCCGCCTAGTTGGCGATGGCCAAAGGCGTCGGTATTGCCTGCATCGGCCAGGAAAGTGCCGTCTTCGTAGCGCGCTCCTTCGGAGACCACGATGACGCAGTAGCCGTACTTCTTGACGCTCTCATCGACCCTGGCCATGACCGCTTTTCGGTTGAATGCCACCTCGGGGAAGATGATCAGGTGAGGCGGTTCACCTTCTCCTTCCCCTGCCAGGCCACCCGCCGCCGCAATCCAGCCTGCATGACGCCCCATGACTTCGAGCACGAACACCTTGGTAGAAGTGGCGCACATCGAGGCGATGTCCAGAGACGCTTCGCGGGTAGAAGTGGCAATGTACTTGGCCACGCTACCAAAGCCTGGGCTGTTGTCGGTGATGGGCAAATCGTTGTCGACGGTTTTCGGTACGTGAATCGCGGTCAGCGGGTAGCCCATTTTTTCGGATAGCTGAGACACCTTGAGACACGTGTCGGCGCTATCACCTCCGCCGTTGTAGAAGAAGTAGCGGATGTCGTGGGCCTTGAAGACCTCGATCAAGCGCTCGTACTGGGTGCGATGAGTATCGATATCCTTGAGCTTGTAGCGACATGAGCCAAAAGCACCGCCCGGCGTATGGCGCAGGGCAGCAATGGCGTCGTCGCTCTCCTGGCTGACGTCGATCAGGTCTTCGGTCAGGGCGCCGATGATGCCGTTATGGCCGGCATACACCTTGCCGATCTGGTCGGGGGCTTGCCGACACGCTTCGATCACGCCGCAGGCGCTGGCATTGATGACGGCGGTAACGCCACCGGACTGGGCGTAAAAGGCATTGTGCAGGGCCATGGAACGTTTCATCTCCTGAACGAGTATCGTGTGACTAGCTAAATGAGCTTTCGGGTTTATCAATAAATGCTGCGGAGTTTAGCCTAAAGCCGCTGCCACTGCATTACACGCAGGGCAAGGCTGCTGGAGCTACTCCTCGCCTGCGTCCATGGCTTGCTCTTTCAAAGCCAGCCGCCAGCCGCCCAGATCCTTGTAGCGATTGACCATGGCGCAGAACAGTTCGGCGGTGCGCTCGGTATCATAACGGGCGGAGTGAGCCGATTTGTTGTCGAATTCGATACCCGCCGCCCGGCAGGCGCGTGCCAGCACGGTCTGGCCGTAAACGAAACCTGCCAGGGTCGCCGTATCGAAGCTCGAGAACGGGTGAAACGGGTTGCGCTTGACACCGCACCGATTGGCGGCTGCGTTCAGAAACCCTTGATCGAAAGCCGCGTTGTGGCCGACCAGGATGGCGCGAGAGCAGCCATGCGCCTTGATGGACTTGCGGATGGGGCGAAAGATTTCTCCCAGCGCCTCGGACTCGCTCAAGGCGACCTGGCGGCGCAGCGGGTCATCCAGATTGATACCTGTGAAATCGAGAGCCGATTGCTCCACATTGGCCCCTTCGAAGGGGTGAATGTGGTACGCATAGGTGGCGTCGGGCAGTAGATTGCCTTCCGGGTCCATGGTGAGCGTCACAGCGGCAATTTCCAGTACGGCATCCGTCTGGGCATTGAACCCACCCGTTTCCAGGTCAATGACCACCGGCAGGTAACTGCGAAAACGCTGGGCCATCAGATCGCGGGCAATTGCCTCGCTCATGCAGCTCTCCTTAGTAAAGCGAGTAATCGAACACAGTGGCGGTCATGAGGAGTCGCCACGAATGTGCTGATTCTAGCAGCTTTGGGCCCGAGGCGTCGTTGACGGTATTCGCTGGGCATCGAGAGCGCTATACTGGACGCCAGGTGTAATGGATAGCGCCCGAGCGTGCTGTCGATTCTGGTGAACTGTGTTCTTATTCAAGAGGAGCAAAGAATGTCCGATGTCAAAAAGGTTGTGCTGGCATATTCAGGCGGCCTGGACACATCCGTTATCGTCAAGTGGTTGCAAGAGACCTACAACTGCGAGGTAGTGACCTTCACTGCCGACATCGGTCAAGGTGAGGAAGTCGAGCCCGCGCGTGCCAAGGCCCAGGCGCTGGGCGTCAAGGAAATCTACATCGAAGACCTGCGTGAAGAGTTCGTGCGCGATTACGTCTTCCCCATGTTCCGTGCCAACACCATCTACGAAGGCGAGTACCTGCTGGGTACCTCCATTGCTCGCCCGCTGATTGCCAAGCGGTTGATCGAAATCGCCAACGAAACCGGCGCCGACGCCATTTCCCACGGTGCGACCGGCAAGGGCAACGATCAGGTGCGTTTCGAGCTGGGCGGCTATGCGCTCAAGCCGGGCGTCAAGGTCATCGCGCCCTGGCGCGAGTGGGACCTCACTTCCCGCGAGAAGCTGATGGCCTACTGCGAAGAGCACAATATCCCGGTGGATTTCTCCAACAAGAAGAAGAAATCTCCGTACTCCATGGATGCCAACCTGCTGCACATCTCCTACGAAGGCGGCATTCTGGAAGATCCGTGGGCCGAAGCCGAAGAAGACATGTGGCGCTGGAGCGTTTCACCGGAAGCCGCCCCTGAGCAGCCCACCTACGTCGAGCTGACCTTCGAGCAAGGCGATATCGTGGCCATCGACGGCGAGACGTTGAAGCCCCATGAAATCCTTGAAAAGCTCAACAAGCTGGGCGGCGATAACGGTATCGGCCGTCTGGATATCGTCGAAAACCGCTATGTGGGCATGAAGTCTCGCGGCTGCTACGAAACTCCCGGAGGCACGATCATGCTGCGTGCCCACCGTGCCATCGAGTCGCTGACGCTGGACCGTGAAGAAGCACACCTGAAAGATCAGCTGATGCCCAAGTACGCCGAAGTGATCTACAACGGCTACTGGTGGAGCCCCGAGCGTCGCATGCTGCAGGCGGCCATTGACGAAACGCAGAAAAACGTTTCAGGCGTCGTGCGCATGAAGCTCTACAAGGGCAATGCCACGGTGGTGGGTCGCAAATCCGAGCAGTCGCTGTTCGACGAGTCCATTGCCACGTTCGAAGACGATGCCGGTGCCTACAATCAGAAAGATGCCGAAGGCTTCATCAAGCTGAACGCACTGCGCCTGCGCATTGCGGCCGGCAAAGGTCGCCAGCAAAGCTAGTCTCTTCCCTTGTGACCAGCCCCGGTGGGTTGGTCACTCTTTCCTGGAGTGGTCATGTTTAAAAAACTACTTGCGGGCCTGTTTGGGTCAAGCGATGAGCGTAAAAGCGTGTCGGGCACCAAGGCGGCAGAGCCTGTCGCCTACAAAGAGTATCTGATCATTTCACAGCCGGATGACCAGAGTGGCCAGTACCGTGTCAGCGGTGTGATTCGTAAAGCCGTTGCGGATGATAGCGTTCAAGAGCACCGCTTCGAGCGTTCCGACATGCTGCCGGGGCGTGATGCCTGCGACGCGCTGATGGTCAGCAAGGCGCAGCGCTTCATCGATGAGGTGGGGGACGCGATGTTCGAACCGGACCCCCGTCGTGAAAGCGGTACCCCTAGCTAAGCTGTGAATCCATCAAGGCACGCGCTTCAGCGGCCGCTTTCAGCATGAACTCTGCGGGCACGCTCGTCAGGACGGCGCCCTGCTCACAGGCCGCTATATCCACCAGCAGTTGCCCCAGTGCGCCGGCATAGCTTGCCAGCGCCTTGTGTATGCTCTGGCTCAGGGGCAGCTCCTGCAGCATGACCTCCAGTTCAATCCCCAGAATGACCGGCATGCGCGAAAACAGCCCGACGATAAAGGCTTCTTCTGCGTCCAGCCCACGCTGCTCCGCCAAGGCCTCACAGGCAAAGGCACGCGTCAGCCCATTGATCAGGTTGACCTTGCTGGCCGGATTGTTACCCGCCAGCATGACGATCGATACCAGGGTGCGCAGCTCCTTCAACCCGATGATGTGAACACAATCCAGTAGTTTGTAGGCGGGACGCTGTGCGGCCTTTCCTGCGGAATTGGCGCGCTTGAATACCGCATTGAGCAGGTAGGGGTCTCGGGCAATCAGCGTGCTCAGCGCAGGCAGGCGAACTCGGTCGCTGTAAAGCTGCGCCAGTAGCTGCATCTGATTGGCGCGCGACGTGCTGTGGCGCTGGGTTCTGGTGGTCTGAATTTGTGGGCGTTGGTAAAAGTAGCCCTGGAACAGGCTGAAGCCCAGCGCTTTGCATTGCTCGAATTCGTCATGGGTTTCGACCCGCTCTGCCAGCAAGGTGTAGCCTTGACGATGGAGAGACGTAATCATGTCGATGGGCAATCCCACCGAGATATCGAATTTGACGATATCGGCAAAGGCCATCAGCCCTTGATTGGCTGAGTTGGGCTCCACATCATCCAGCGCCAGTCGATAGCCTTGGTTCTTCAGCCGCCGGAGAGCGTCGGTCAAGGGTTCGCTGGGCTGCGTGTCTTCCAGAATTTCGATGACGATTTGATCCGCAGGCAGGCCAGCCAGATCGGGGTTCAGCAGCCAGTCATGGGAAGCGTTGATGAACAGCTGCCGTTGGCCGCAGAGCTTATCGAGACCGATTTCGTAGATGGCCACCGCGCAGGCGCGAGCCGTCGCCTGTACGGCGTCCAGAATCACGGCGTTACCTGCGCTGGCGTTTCCCCGATACAGCAATTCATCCGCGACATGCTGCAACTGCACGTTGACGATGGGCTGAATGGCGATCGTGTATTGGTCGCTCTCGACATCGATAAGTTCTGACCCGCTCAACATGATACAGCTCCAGCATGGCGATATGACGGTGTACAAGGATCCAAAGAATACCGTACAAACACAGGAACATACCAGTTACATCGCAGCACAGTGCGTTGACAAAAAGGAGGAGTCATTTAAACGGTAGGGCGGGCAGTTCGATCCACATTCGCGTGCCCCCAAGGTCGGAAGCGTCTGCCCACAGCTTCCCTCCCAGGTGCTGAACGATGGCGCGACTGATCGGTAGCCCAAGCCCGCTGCCTTTTGGGCGTTGGGCATGAGGCTGTCCGCTGCGCTGCAGCTGGTAGAATTTTTCGAAGACGTGCTCCCTTTCTTCCTCGGGAATACCAGGCCCGTTATCTTCCACACTCAAGCGAAACTGATCTCCGTGGGCCTCGACACGTAGCACTATCTCGGGATGGGTATGATGCGCAAACTTGCGCGCATTTTCCAGCAGGTTGATGATCACTTGTTCCAGTCGGTCGGGGTCGGCTTCCACCATGGCAGTCTCGGGTTGCACCTCCAGCCGGAAGGTCAAGGCTGCTTCTTGATGCAAGCGGGCCAGTGCGTCGCTGCTTTGTCTGGCCAATGCCACCAGGTCGACGGGTTTCGGCGACATGGTCAGACGACCGCTTTCCAAGCGTGCCAAGTCGAGTATTTCCTCGATCAGCCGGGAAAGTCGTTCGCTTTCCTGCACCATGATGGCCAAGAATTGATGGCGCTTGTCATCGCTGATATCCGGCGTGTCGCGCAATATTTCGGCAAACGAGCGAATCGACGTCAGCGGTGTTCGCAGCTCATGGCTGACCATGGCCACGAACTCATCTTTCATCCGGTCCAGCTCGCGCAGCCGCTCATTGGCACTGCGCAATTCCTGGCCCACGCGGGCCAACTCCTGGGATTTCTGCTCGAGGCGACGGTTGTACTCCAGCGTCTGTGACGTGGTATCCAGAATGCTCAGCACCGAGGCGACGTCCAGCGCTTCACCGCGCAGCACCGAATTGATCAACACGCTGGCGGAGGCACTGCCCAGGGAGCCTGCCAGCGCCTGCTCGGCCCGCGTGATCAGCCCGCTGGAAGCAGGCTGTGTTTTGTTCAGCGGCCCATGTTGGGTAAACACGCGTTCGGTGGCCGTACTGCCCAGGTAGCGGATGAGCAGGGCATGTAGTGCCCCTTCGGTGGTTTCGCCTCGCCATAGAGAGGTCGTGTGCAGGCCCGGGTGCATGGCGCCGGTGAAGAGCGCTGCCTGGGTCTGTTCCAGCGGTGTGGGCCGGGTAAACAGCGATACACCTACCAGCAGTCCCACATTGCACAGCATGCTCCAGAACAGTGAGTGGGTATAAATATCCCAGTCAGTCAGGCCCAGCAGGGCATAGGGCGACAGCCACGATAGCCCCCAGGGCCCTTGGGTGATCAGCGTGCCATCCAGCCATCCCGATTGGGCAAAGCCCGGCAGCAGCAGGGTGTAGAACCAGACGATAAAGCCTGCAACCAGAGCCGCGGCTGCCCCTTGGCGGGTGGCACCGCGCCAGTAAAGGCCGATCAGCAGCGCGGGGGCAAATTGGGCCACGCCCGCAAACGAAACCAGCCCGATGGTGACCAGGCTGTAAGTGTCGCCAATCAGCGCGTGGTAGAGATACCCCATCAGCAGAATCACGAGGATGGCGATTCGGCGTATCCCCAGCAGCCAATCGGCCAGCTTGCCGTGGCTGCCGATATAGAGCCCTTTGACCTTGAGCAACAGCGGCATGACCAGTTGGTTGCTCACCATGGTAGAGAGCGCGATGGTTTCCACGATCACCATCCCCGTGGCCGCGGACAGCCCACCGATGAACACCAGCAAGGGCAGGCCCTCGAGACCTGCGGATAGAGGCAGCGTCAGCACGAAGCTGTCCGGGTCTCCGGCATCCAGCAGCAGCCCCGCCAGGGCAATGGGAATCACGAACAGGTTGATCAGCAGCATGTAGAGCGGAAAAAGCCAGCTGGCGCGAATCAGGTGCTGCTCATCGACGTTCTCGACGACCAGTACTTGGAACTGACGTGGCAGGGTCAAAAAAGCCAGAAACGCGAGCAGCAGCATGCCCACCCAGCCGGTGGCCCCGCCGGGTACGCTCTCCAGGCGCATGGCGTTGGTCAGCTCCGGCATGGCCGCGGCCTGCGCGAACAGGGCGGCAGGCCCCTCGAACAGCACGAAGGTGACGAAGATACCCACCGCCAGAAACGCCACCAGCTTGACCAGCGACTCGACTGCAATGGCCGCGACCATGCCCTCGTGGCGCTCGCTGGCATCCAGATGGCGAGTGCCGAACAGAATGATGAACACGGCCAGTACCATGGCGATCCAGAACGAACGATCACTCCAGAATCGCTCGGTGGCCAGGGTCGCGTCGGCACTCAACGGGTAATTCATCAGCACCGCATGGCTGACCGTGATCGCCTTGAGCTGCAGCGCGATATAAGGCGTGATGGTGATCAAGGCCATAAGGGCCACCAGGGCACCCAGCAAAGAGCTCTTTCCGTAACGGGCACTGATGAAGTCGGCAATCGAGGTGATCCGCTGCTGAGCCGCAATGCGCACCATCTTGCGCAGCGTGAAAGGCGCCAGCAGCATGGCCAGCGTGGGCCCCAGATAGATGAGCAAGAAGCTAGGGCCAAACTGCGCGGCCCGGCCCACGCTGCCGTAAAAGGTCCAGGCGGTACAGTAGACCGCAATGGAGAGCGCATACACCGTGGGCGAGCCAATCAGCGAGCGCCCCTGTTCGGCGCGGCGGTCTCCCCAGGCGGCCACCATGAACAGCAGCGCCAAGTAGCTGAAGGCAGCCCCAATCACCACCAGGTCGGTACGCATGCTCATCGTCGTCCGGGCGTTTCCACCAGCCAGGCGGTCATGCCGATCAGCGCGCCCCAGACCACGAACAGGTAGAGCGGCAGCCAACCCAATGAGGAGGGCAAACGGTCCATGATCAGCAGGGCGGGCGGACAAAACAGTAGCAAGGCCAGTATGATCAAGGCGATCAATCTTTCCTGACGTCGGGAGAGCGGGCGGGAGGTTTTCATGAGGCGCTGGCATCCTCACGGTCGAAGGCATTGGCCTGCAGGGCTAGCAGTTCCTCGAGGGTATCGATGCCTCTTGCCTCCAGTCGGGGCAGCAGCGCCAACCACAGCTCCGCCGTGACGCGGGCATCGCCCAGCGCCGTATGCCGCGTGCCGGGGGGGAAGTGCAGATCGTAGCGCTTAGCAAGGGTATCCAGGTCGTGACCATCCAGCGCTTCGTCCAGTGCTCTGGATATCAACAGCGTATCGAGCACCGGCATGTCAAAGCGAACGCCATGGCCGCTGATGGCCAGCATGTCGAAGGCGGCGTTGTGGGCCAGCAAGACGGCATTGTCCACATAGGCGCTGAACAAGGTCAGCACGCTGTCCAGTGTGGCAGCACCTGCCACATCGGCATCGGTAATGCCGTGGATGACCGTACTGGCCGCCGGTATGGGGCGTTGGGGGTCGACGTAATGGTTGAAAGCGTCACTGGCCAACAGCCGCCCATTGACGATACGGCACGCCCCCAGGCTGATCACCGTGTCGCCTCGACGCAGCTCCAGGCCGGTGGTTTCCGTGTCGAAGGAGACGATATCCAGATTGCGCAGCCGACGACTGGCCAGCGCATCATCCGGGGCGGGCAACTGGGCAATGCCGAAGTCGTGGAATTCGGGCCGTGGCGGGGCGGGTTCACGGGGAGCGTCGGTACGCTCCAGGGTAGGTAGCGGCATGCGCAAACGCGCGTGGCGCTTGTCGCTGTCGGCAACGCTCCAGATATCGGCGGCGTGCTGGCGCAAGATGTCGGCCACCGATGGCCCCAGCGGCAGCGCCGTCAGCCGCTCTTCACGCCAGCGTACCAGCTCGCTCTCGGGCACGGGAGCACCTTGCCAGATCAGGTCGACGTAAACGCGTTTCTGATGATGGCTCAGCTCGCCCTCGAAGCCGCCGCTGGGCAAGTGGCTGTGTAAATAGCGCACCAGGGAGTCGAACAGCTCGATCAGGGCGGGAGCATCGCCCTTGAACCAGGCAGGCATGCCAATGGGGGTAATTAGCCGATGGGCAGGGTCCAGTCGCTCATCCAGGGATTGCCAGAAGTCATTGGACCACATGGGCCGCAAGCGCTCGCCGTGGTACTGCATGTCCTCGAGAAGCGTGGCCATTCTGGCGACCTGCTGGTTCAGGCCATGGCTCTCTTCCTGAATGACCTGCTCCAGGCGTTCTCGGAGTGCAGGATCCTGGGGCAGGGTGGCCAGTTGCCGCATGACGTCCGCCGCACTGCCCAGGCTGGCAGAGTGCTGGCGTAGCGATGGCAGCAGACTGCCCAGGTCGGCGCGCACGCCCATCTCGTTGTTCCAAGCCGTGGTGGCATCGCTGCACGTGACAAGGGTTTCTTTTTCGCTGCCGGGCACGCGTCGGATCACCACTTTCAGCCAGCGCTGTTCGCAGGGGGCCAGCAGTTCCCTGGGAGAGCCATCGTCCGGCAACTGGGCCATGGCATGTTCAAGGCCAACGGTGGGCAGCAGCGTGTCGAGGCGTTTGCCAAGCCCCAGCCCCGTGTGCCCGGCAAAAAAATCCTCGGCGGCCTGGTTGAACAGCATGACTCGGCGATGACGGTCGCAGAGCAGCAGCGGCGTTTCCAGCACCTGCAGCAGTGTTTCCAGCTCCTGACGTATGCGGGTGGCGCTACGCGCACCCTCTGCATGAGCGGTGGCCAACCGCCCTCGGTCGGCGCGCCAGCTCTGGCTGAGGCGCCGCAAATCGGGGCCGAGCCCCTTCAGCCAGCCTTCGGGTGTGTTTTCGTCCTGGGCATCCGGATTGGCTACCCAGCGTGCCAACTGGGCCTGAAGGTGGCGCAGCGGGGTGAACAGCATGCGTTCGAGCAGCAGCCCGACCAGAAAAATCGTCATGCCGCCAGAGAAGCTGCCCAACCACAGCGCGGCGCGGGCAATTCCCGACAGGCCCAGCTGAGCATCGAGCCAGGCGGCAAAAATAGCCCCGCCAAGCAGGCTGATGCCACTCAACAGCAGCCATACGCCCATGAGGCGCTGGCGTTTGGGTAACCCTTTGCCGGTCATGGCGTTCGCTCACCCAACAGGGATTTGACCTTTTCCACCAGTTGCTGAGTGGAAAAGGGTTTGGTCACGTAGTCGTCTGCTCCCAGCGCCAGGCCTTTCTCACGCTCTACTTCGCGGCCGTGGGCGGTCAGCATGATGACTGGCAGCCGCTGGGTCGTTGCTTGCTGTTCACGCTGGCGCAGCTGCTCGAGCACTTCGAAGCCGCTGATGCCGGGCAGGCTGATATCCAATAACAGCAGGTCGGGGGAGGCATCTTCCAGACGTAAAAGTGCGCTTTCTCCATCCTCGGCAGTCACGACTTCGAGTCCGGCATGGGACATCAAGAACTCCAGAGACAGGACAATATTGGGTTCATCGTCGACCACTAAGACTTTGGCCATGGAGGGCTCCTGATAACGCAACGTTATTATTGGTTCTTGAAGAAGTTTAGGTAGCCAAGCCGAGCCCGCCAAGACGACCTTCGATGAGTATGGCCATGACGTCTACAACTTTCGCAGTGGTTTAAAGCCATAAAAGGGCTTTTTCATGGACTTGCCAGACGTCTCATACCACTATGAAAACGCTCGAAGTGAGCAAGCGAGTAAGCCCAACAATAAAGCATCACCATTAAAGGAGCTGCGCTTATGAGTGCTATTTTCTTGCTGGTGGTGGGTCTTGGTGCAATGGCATTGGGGTACTTTATTTACTCCAAGTTCGTTGCTCAAAAGATCTACCAACTAGATCCTGACTTTAAAACCCCTGCCCATGAGTTCGAAGATGGCGTCGATTATGTGCCTACCAATCGGTTCGTGCTGTGGGGGCACCACTTTACCTCGGTGGCGGGTGCCGCACCCATCGTCGGGCCGGCCATCGCTGTGATCTGGGGTTGGGCACCGGCCTTCATGTGGGTGGTGTTCGGCACGATATTCTTTGCCGGGATTCATGATTTCGGCGCCATCTGGGCCAGTGTGCGCAACAAGGCAAAATCGGTGGGGGCGCTCACTGGAGATGTCGTTGGCAAGCGTGCCCGCAGTATCTTCATGATCGTCATCTTTCTGGTGCTGCTCATGGTCAACGCGGTGTTCGCGGTGGTCATTGCCGGTCTCATGATGAATTTCTCCAGCGCGGTCGTGCCGGTGTGGGGAGCCATCCTCGTGGCACTGATCATCGGCCAGTTGATCTACCGCCGGGTCATGAGCTTGCCCGTTGTATCGGTACTGGGGGTCATTGCGCTCTATGCCCTGATCTTCATTGGCCCTTCGGTGCCGATCCAGATGCCCTCGGAAGTGGCGGGTATGTCCGGTAACGCGGTGTGGATCCTGATCCTGTTTGCCTACGCTGCCATCGCCTCCTTGCTGCCCGTCTGGATGCTGCTGCAACCCCGTGACTATATCAATGGTCTGCAGCTGTTCATCGGTCTGCTGGTGCTGTACGGCGCCCTGGTGTTGCTGAACCCGACTCTGGTAGCACCGGCGTTCAACAGCGATGTGCCTGCGGGCACGCCATCGCTCATTCCTTTGTTGTTCGTGACCATTGCCTGTGGGGCAATCTCTGGCTTCCATGGGTTGGTGTCTTCGGGGACCACTTCCAAACAGCTCAACAAGGAGACCGACGCGCGGTTCGTGGGCTATTTCGGCGCGGTAGGCGAAGGCATGTTGGCCTTGGCGGCGATTCTGGCAGCCACGGCAGGCTTTGCAACGCTGGGTGACTGGCAGGCCATGTACAGTGCCTTTGGCCAGGGGGGCGTCAACGCCTTCGTGGAGGGCGGAGCCTACATCATCCATAACGGCCTGGGGCTGCCTGAAGTGACGGCGGCGACGCTGCTGACGGTCATGGCGGCGCTGTTTGCCGGGACCACCATGGATACCGGGCTGCGGTTGCAGCGCTATATTTTCCAGGAGTGGGGCGATATCTATCAGCAGCCGTGGATGAAGAAACCCGCCATTGCCACCGGCCTGGCCGTGGGTAGCTGCCTGTTGCTGGCGTTTGGCGCCGGTGGGGCCGACGGCTCGGGTGGGCTGATCATCTGGCCGCTGTTTGGGACCACCAACCAGTTGCTGGCAGGCCTGACATTGCTGGTGATCACCGTGATGCTGGTGCGCCTGAAACGGCCCATGTGGTACACCCTGGCACCGCTGTGCTTCCTGCTGGTGATGACGATCCTGGCGCTGCTGCTGCAGCTGCGCACTTTCTGGAATCAGGGCAACATGTTCCTGCTGGTACTGGACATCGTCGTCCTGATTGCGGCCATCATGGTGGCCATGGAGTGTGCGGCCGCGCTGAAGCGCTCGCGTTCCGAAGTCGCCGAGCAGCAGCCTTAGCCGCTGCACAACCCTGGAGAAACCCCATGAGCGATGATCTGCATTCCGGGTCGTCGCGTCGAGAAACGCTCAGGGCCTGGCTCGACCAGGCCCGCTTCTTTACCGAAGAGGTGTACAGCGCCCGCTACCGGGGCGCCATCGCCAGAGCGCGACGCGATGAAGACGACCTGTTCATGCTGCTGGTGTTTGCCGAAATGATGGGCCTGCAGAATCCTGCTGCTTATTACACGCTTGAGCTGCAGCCATTGCTGCTCGAACGCTTCCATGACTGGCATCGACGCATGGGCATGGAGCACTCCCCACTGGATCACTTCCGCTGCTGTTGAGGCATTTGCCCAGCGGTAGCCCGCACATCAGGACAGACCATGCACGCTGTATTGAATCGACGCCTGCTATGGGTAGGTGGCAAAGGGGGCGTTGGCAAGACCACCGTGGCGGCCTCGTTGGCCGTGCTGGCCGCCAGCCGAGGCAAACGGGTGCTGGTGGTCTCCACCGACCCGGCCCATAGCCTGGGCGATGTGTTCGACAGGCAGTTGGGCGATACGCCTCGCCGCCTGTTGCCCAACCTGGATGCCATGGAGATCGACCCCGACCGTGAAGTGGAAGCACACCTTGCCCGCGTCGTGGCCCAGATGCGACGTTATGCAGCGCCAGAAATGATGCAGGAGCTGGAGCGGCAGATGCGCCTGACACGTCAGTCTCCCGGCACTCAGGAGGCCGCCTTGCTGGAGCGGTTGGCTCGTCTGATGGTGGACGATGAGGCCCCCTATGACGTGATCATTTTCGATACGGCGCCCACGGGGCATACCCTAAGGCTGCTGACCCTGCCCGAGGCCATGGCCGCGTGGACCGACGGACTGCTGGCCCATAACCGCAAATCCGCCGAGTTGGGCAAGGTGCTGGAGCATCTGACCCCCAAGCGAGGCAGGGACGTGGCCACGCCCTTTGACGACCCCACCCAGGATCCGCTGGAAGACCTGGATGAACGCACCCGCGACGTGGCCAGCACGCTGATCGAGCGCCGCCGCCTGTTTCACCAGGCACGACGACGTATCGAGGATAAAAGCGCCTGCAGCTTCTTGTTCGTCATGACCCCCGAGCGGCTGCCGATCCTGGAAACCGATCGTGCGGTGAAAGCGCTGGAGGAAGTGCGTATCCCGGTGGCGGGGGTGCTCATCAATCGGGTGATTCCCGCAGACGCCGACGGCGAGTTCCTGGCAGCCAGGCGGCAGCAGGAGGCCACTTATCTGGCGCGCATCGAACAACATTTTCGCCACCTGCCGCGCCCCGTGCTACCTTGGCTGCCGACAGATGTACAAGGTATTGAGGTGCTGGAGCAGTTGGCTGCCCAGCTTGAACAGCAAGGATTTTGATGCGGGTATTACTGCTCTCCGCCTACGAGGCGGTCAGCCATCGTTACTGGGCAAACAGTTTGATGGCTGAACTGACGGATGTGGAATGGACATTGCTGAGCTTGCCACCGCGCCATTTTGCCTGGCGCATACGCGGTAATCCGCTGAGCTGGTGGTTGAAGGAACACGCTACCCTCAGCCAGCGCTTCGATGTGGTGCTGGCCACCTCCATGGTGGACATGGCCACGCTGGTGGGACTGTTTCCGCACCTGGGCCAGGCCCGCAAGATCGTCTATTTCCACGAGAACCAGTTTGCCTACCCGGAGTCCAGCGAGCAGGTGCCCCAGGTCGAAGCCAAAATGGTCAATCTCTATGCGGCCTTGGCGGCGGATACCCTGGTATTCAACACCGCCTATAACCGCGACTCCTTTTTTACTGGCGTCAGGCAATTTCTGAAAAAAATGCCCGAGAACCTCCCGGCCGCCGCGCCGCTGGAGCTGCTGAGGCGTTCGGCAAAAGTGTTGCCGGTGCCCTTGCAGCCGCTGGCGCAGGGGCCCGACGTTGCACCGCCACCTCGCCGCATCGTCTGGAACCACCGTTGGGAGTACGACAAGAACCCCGAGGACTTCTTTGCGGTGTTGTTCAGGCTGAGTGAGGAGGGCGTGCCTTTCGAACTTGCCGTCATGGGCCAACGGTTTCGCGACGAGCCCGCCATCTTTGCTGAGGCGCAGGTGCGGCTGGCGCAGCATCTCGTCTGTTGGGGGCCTCAGTCAGAGGAGCAGTATCAGGCGCTGTTGAACGGCGGTGGTATCGTCGTGTCGACCACCTGGCATGAGTTTCAGGGGCTGGCCATCATGGAGGCTGCCCAGCGTGGCGCGTGGCCGCTGGTGCCGGACAGACTCTGCTTTCCGGAACTCTATCCTGACGCCTACCGTTACGATGGGACACGGGAGGGGCTCTATCAACGCCTTGCCGCGTGGCTACAAGGCACGATGACCGCCCCTGAGCGGCTGGATACGTCGCCCTGGGAGTGGCCCCAGTGGCGTGAGGCGTATCGTCAGTTGCTGGGCTGAAGGAGGTCCAGACGTCTGGTAGGCCAGTGCACCACGGCCGTGTGAGGTCGCATCTTGCTGGCCAGCTCAGGATGACGCTGGCCGATCACCTGTGCGGCAAAGCGCGACAGGAACTGCGATTTCAGCTCTGCCCGCGCGCGATCGACGCCGCTGTACTGATAAGGGGTCGAGGCCAGCAGCATGAAGCCATCGTCTGGAATGCGGCCATGGCGCATGTTGGCGGCGATGATATCCGCCGCCGTGCCAATGGGTTCTGCCAGGTCGGGCCCGTAGGGGCCGATGATCAGTGCGGTATTGGGCAGGTGAAGAAAATCGAAACCTCGGCCAATGCAAATGACCCACTCGCGGTGTTCGATATCCAGTGCCCGGGCGGTGCCATACAGGCTAGTGACATGGGCCAGGTTGCCTTCCAGCAGCGGTAGCAGGTCACGGCGTATGTCGTCAGGCATATCCGGGCAGACGGTGGCTAGGCGGATGGCCAAGGCCTCTGCCGGTTGGCCTACCCAGTCGCGAATGTCCAGGACCGTTCCCGCCTTGCCATGAATCACCAGCGCGTCGCTATCCGTTTCAAAGCCACACACCAGCGGGTACACCTGCTGGTGGTCCTTGCCAAACAGTCTGCCCGCCTGCTCGGCAATGCCGTATGCGTGAGCCCGGGCTGCCGCCGTATCGCAGCCGAAGCCTGCACAGCCCCGCTGCTGCTGTCCGGCGGAGTAGTGATAAGTAATGCACATCAAGGTGCCGCGCCCCTGCTGCGCTGCCGCCAGCACCGAATCGGTGAGCAGCTCACCCAGGTAAGGCCAGCCCAGGTCGAAAATACCCCCCAGGTTGCGAAACGGCGTGATGATGCCCAGCGGGGTGCGGGTGGCATGGGGAAGGTGGATACGGCCATCCATGCACTTCATCACCAGAAGTGAAGTAGGGTGCTGCGCCAGATAGCGCTGCCGTGCCAGCCACGCGTCAGGACTGCAGAAGTGCTCTGCGTGCTGGCGGGAGAGAGCCAGCAGCGCGTCGATTCGCTCGTGGATAGGGCGCTGGTGAAGCCTTGTGGCAGAGCTGTTGCTGGTACTTGAGATGGTACTTGAGATGGTACTTGAGATGGTACTGTGATCAGTGCTGGGCATGAGCAGCTCCCTGGGGCGGCCCAAACGTTCAGGCCAGCTCGGTTTTGTCTTTATAGTCGCAGAGATCCTCGATGATACAGCTACCGCAGCGTGGCTTGCGAGCGATACAGGTATAGCGGCCATGCAGGATCAGCCAGTGATGGGCGTCCTGCTTGAAAGCCTTGGGCACATGGCGCAACAGCTTCTGCTCCACTTCGACCACGTCCTTGCCCTTGGCGATGCCCGTCCGGTTGGAGACTCGGAAGATATGCGTGTCCACGGCGATGGTGGGCTGCCCAAAGGCGGTATTGAGAATGACGTTGGCGGTCTTGCGCCCGACACCCGGCAAGGCTTCCAGCGCCTGGCGGGTTTGCGGCACGTCGCTACCATGCTGGTTCACCAGAATATGGCAGGTCTTCATCAGGTTTTCAGCCTTGGTGTTGAACAGGCCGATGGTCTTGATGTACTCCTTGAGTCCCTCGATGCCCAGCGCGATGATTGCTTCGGGGGTGTTGGCCACCGGAAACAGTCGGTCGGTGGCTTTGTTGACGCCCACGTCGGTGGCCTGTGCCGAGAGCAGTACCGCAGCCAGCAGCTCGAAGGGGGTGCTCCAGTTCAGCTCGGTGGTGGGGTGCGGATTTTCCGCCTGCAGGCGGGCAAAAATCTCCTGCCGTTTCTGGGCATTCATGAACGTTTCTCCAGACTATTTGATGATGCCAGTGACACGGACGCGGCGTTCGCTGCGCTCGTGGGTGGGGGAGGGCTGTGCCTTGCGCTGGCGCTGGTCGAGGACATTCTTGAGCGCGATCAGCAGGCCCGCAACGAAAAAGGCCCCTGGCGGCAACATGAAAAACAGAAACTGATAGTCGTCCATCACCGTTATCTGCCACTCGGCGGCCCTGGGGCCCAGCAGCAGGTGCATGTTGTGGAACAGCGTCCCTTGGCCCAGCAGTTCTCTGATCGCTCCCAGCAAGACCAGCACCCAGCCGAACCCGAGCCCCATCATGAACCCGTCCAGCGCCGCAGGAAGTACCGGCTGGCGCGAGGCAAACGCATCGGCACGTCCCAGGATGGCGCAGTTGGTCACGATCAATGGGATGAAAATGCCCAGAATTTGATAGAGCGAATAGGCAAAGGCAGCCATCAACAGCTCGGCGCAGGTCACGAAGGCGGCAATGATCATCACGAAGGCGGGTAGCCGCACCGCGCTGGGCACCTGATAGCGAATCAGCGAGATAGTCGTACTCGCCCCGACCATGACCAGCAGGGTGGCCAGCGCCAGCCCTAGTGCGTTGACCACGCTGGCGCTCACGGCCAGCAGCGGGCAGAGCCCCAGTAGTTGCACCAGGGCCGGGTTGTTGCGCCAGAGCCCGTCCTGGGTCAGCTGTTGCCATGGGGTCATGTCTCGGGCTCCTCGATGGTGATGGGCAAACGGACCTCATGGGCATAGCGCAGGGCATCGTGAACGGCATTGATGACCGCGCTTGGGGTGATGGTGGCCCCGGTGAAGCCATCGAACGCGCCGTCCTGTTGTCGCACCGCCCAGCTTTCTGGGGGCAGACTGTGGCGTGTCAAGCCATCGAAGCGAGTGATCCAGTCGCTGCGCTGGCGTTCGATGGCATCGCCTAGCCCTGGCGTTTCCTGGTGCCGAGTGACCCGAACGCCGCTGATACGGCCCTTATGGTCAATCCCCACCAGCAGGTGAATGGCTCCGCTGTAGCCCTGGTGGGTGATGACCGGCAGAACGACTGCAGCCTCGTCTGCGTGGTGAACATACCAGCCGTGTGTGGGCGCGCGGTGGCCCAGCCGCCCGGGCTCAGGCAGCTCGAAGGTGTCTTCCAGTAGCGTTGCCTGTGAGTCCGTGACCAGCGAAGCTGGCAGCACTGCCTGCAGCTGGCGATATTGATAGGCCAGCTGGTGCTGCTCGATGCGTTCGGCGGTCAGCGCCCGAGTCAATGCCACGCTGCCTGCCGTTACCAGTGCAAAGGTGCCCAGCGCCAGCGCCCCACGCCACATGGCTTGATAGAGCGTCATGGGCGCCTCGCCTGGGGTCGGTGCCCTGTGGGACGATGCCCTGTAGGAACAGGAGCGCTGTAAAGATCCAGCAGCGGCACGCACAGGTTCATCAGCAGCACGGCAAAGGCGACGGCATCCGGATAGCCGCCGAAGGTGCGGATGATCATGACCAACACCCCGATGCCGATGCCGAACAACAGCTTGCCGCGCCGACTGGTCGCCGCCGATACCGGGTCCGTGGCAATGAAGAAGGCACCAAACAGGGCAGCCCCCATGGTCAGATGAAACAGCGGAGAGGCGTAGTGGTCGCTGTCCAGGCCGTAGAGCAGTGCCGCTATCAGTGCCATGCTACCCAGCATGGCAACCGGAATATGCCAACTGATCACTCGTTTGAACAGCAGCAGCAACCCGCCTGCCAGCCACGCCAGCGCGATCATGCGCCAGGCCTGTACCGTGTCTTCCAGCGCAGCCGCCGCCCAGAACTCATCTGCCCCTGTCAGTCCTTTATGCTTGAAGGCATCCAATGGCGTGGCACCACTCAGCGCGTCCAGCTCGGCAGCGGAGAGGGTGCCGCTGACCTGGGCCCAGAGTGTCGCCATCGAACCTGCCTGGTGCGGCACTGGCCACAGCGTCATGTAGGTTGGAAACGATACCAGCAGCAGGGCGTAACCCACCATGGCCGGATTGAAGGGGTTGTGCCCCAGCCCTCCATACAGCTGCTTGGCGACCACCACCGCGGCGATGGCCCCTACCGCCAGCAGCCACCAGGGGCTACCGGGGGGCAGCGAGGCGCCCAGCAGAACGCCCGTCAGCAGGGCGCTGCCGTCGGTCAAGGTAGCGACCACGCGGCGACGGCGCAGGGCGAGTATGGCGGCCTCTGCCAGCATGGCAACGCCGGCGGCCACTGCCACGTTGGTCAGCACCCCCAGCCCAAAATAGAAGGTCATGGCCAGTAGCCCCGGCAGGGTCGCCAAAATGACCCAGCGCATGATCGATGCCGAGGAGGGGGCAAGGCCCAGCGTCGAGGCCTGGAGCATGCTCATGGTGTCGTTTGCTCCCGTTCGCGGGCTCTGGCATCGGCCAGTCGGGCATCCGCGGCGAGCAGGTTTTCCTGGGCAGTGGCCAGCTGCATCTCCAGATCCTCCTGGGATTGTTGAGGGTCTTCTGCCACGGCGCGTGCCAGCGCCTTCTCGGCTTTTTTGACCGCCGCCCTGGCCGCGGTCTGTGCGATACGCAAGCTGCGCAGGTCAACGGCTGGCAGCTCTGCGTTGCGGGGCTCGGCACCCGATGACGACGGCTGACGCTGCTGGGCAAGCCGCGCCTGGCGGCGAGCCTGCTTCTCCGCCTCTTCTCGGGCCAGCCTGGCCTGGCGGAACTCGAAGCGGTGGCGCGCGTGCTCTGCCTTGGCGGTTTCGATGCGTTTCAAACGGATCCGTTGTTTGGCCGTGCGGTATTCCGCCACCAGCGGGATATGGCTGGGGCATACGAAACTGCAGGCACCGCATTCGATGCAGTCGAACAGGTGCTGTTTTTCCAGAGCCGCGTCATGGCCACTTTGCGCGTGCCAATGCAGCTGCTGGGGCAGTAGCTGCACCGGGCAGACGGTTTCGCAGGCACCGCAGCGAATACAGGGGGAAGCGTCTGGCGCTGGGGGCAGTTCCTGGCGCGTGGCGGCAATCAGGCAGTTGGTGGTTTTGAGGACCGGAACGTCCAGCGATGCCAGCGCTCTCCCCATCATGGGCCCACCCACCACCACTTGATGCAGGGCATCCGGCGCCAGCCCCGCCTGCTGAAGCAGACCCTCTATCGGGGTGCCCAGACGTACCCAGTAGTTGCCTGGCCGTTCGATGGCCTCGCCTGTCAGGGTGACGATGCGCTCGACCAACGGTGTGCCCTCACAGATGGCCTGCTGTGCCGCCAGCAGCGTCCCTGGGTTGTGACACAGAACGCCCACATCCGCTGGCAGGCCGCCGCTGGGTACGTCTCTGCCCAGCAGCTTTTTGATCAGCTGTCGCTCGCCCCCGCTGGGGTAGCGGGTTTCGATCACCTCGAGCGTCACCGGAATCGGTGATGGCACCTGGGGCAGCGCCGCCTGCAGGGCTTGGCATGCCTCGGGCTTGTTATCCTCGATACCCACGACGATACGCGACGCGTCACACAGGGTGGCCAAAATTGCTGCGCCTTCCAGCACCTGGGCGGCATAGTGGCGCAGCGTCATGTCGTCGGCGGTGATGTAGGGCTCGCACTCGGCAGCATTGACCACCAGCGTATCGATGGGGTGCTGCAGGCTGACCTGCGCTTTGACGTGAGTCGGAAAGCCAGCGCCACCCAGACCTGCCAGGCCGCTATCGTCCAAGCGTGCCACCAGCGCTGAAGGCTCCGCCCGCAGCCAGTCGAGCGGGGCCAGCCGCTGCCACTCATCGTCGCCGTCGCCTACGATCGTCACCGATTGAGGGCTGACCTCACGCACGGTGCCGCTCAGGCTGGCATGCACATTGGCCGATACCAGCCCACCTTTACGGGCCACCACAGTGCCCACCTTAACGCGCTCGCCTGCGGCCACGCAGGGCAGGGCGGGCTTGCCGACATGTTGATCGAGGGGCAACACCACTCGAGCAGGCAGTGGGGCCACCCTCAGCGGCGCGGTGAGTGAGCGCTGCTTGCGCTCGGGCGGATAAATGCCGCCGGGAAAATCATGACGGGACATGAGCACTCCCTGGCGTTGCGCGGTCGCTGATAATGGGCTCCCACTGACTCAACGGCTTGCGTCGTGGCAGCATGTCGATGCAGTCCACCGGGCAAGGGGCAACACATAAATCGCAGCCGGTACATTCGTCTTCGATGACCGTGTGCATCTGTTTGGCCGCGCCGATGATGGCATCCACCGGGCAGGCCTGAATGCATTTGGTGCAGCCAATGCACTCGGCTTCGCGGATGAAGGCCACACGATCTTCGCTGGGGGCTTCGCCATCCAGGGGCGCTGGCTCGCGACCCAGCAGCTCGGCCAGGGCCACTACCGTGGCGTCTCCGCCGGGCGGGCACTTGTTGATGGCATCGCCCTGGTTGATCGCTTCGGCGTAAGGGCGGCAGCCGGGGTAGCCGCACTGGCCACACTGGGTTTGTGGCAGCAGCGCATCGATCTGCTCCACCAGGGGATTTTCATCCCCCTTGAAGCGCGCGCTGGCCAAACCCAGCAGCGCCCCGAACAGCAGGCCCAGAGTTGTCAATGCGCCAACGGCGCTGGCGACCCCCCACCATGACAATGATTCGCCCATCACGATGCCCCCTGCACCAGGCCGGAAAAGCCCAGAAACGCCAGCGACATCAGGCTGGCGGTCACCATGGCAATGGCGGCGCCCTGGAACGGTTTCGGTATGTCGGCACCGGCCAGCCGTTCACGCATGGCGGCGAACAGCACCAGCACCAGCGAGAAACCAGCTGCCGCGCCCAGGCCATAGAGGGTGGTGTGGAAGAAGCTCAGTTCGCGGTTGAGCGACAGTAGCGCCACCCCGAGCACGGCGCAGTTGGTGGTGATCAGGGGCAGGAAAATACCCAGCACTTGATGCAGCAGCGGGCTCAGCTGGCGCACCATGATCTCGGTGAACTGTACGACGGCAGCAATGACCACGATAAAACTGATCGTTCGCAGGTAGGTAATGTCCAGCGGTACCAGTAGGCCGTGGTACACCACGTAGCTGGCCGCGGAGGCCAGGGTAAGCACGAAGGTGGTGGCCAGAGACATGCCCATGGCAGACTCCAGCTTGTTGGAGACACCCATGAAAGGGCATAAGCCAAGAAACTGGACCAACACGAAATTATTGACCAGCGCGGTGCTGATCAGGATGACAAACAGTTCGTTCATGGCGGCGTATTGTGCGTGGAACTGGCGTCGCTGGCTAGCGGAGATGCAAATCGAACGGCGCGGTGCCGGCCTTGCGCCTTGGCCAGGTACAGCGCCTGGTCGGCGGTGCTCATGACGGCGCTTGGCTGAGCCGTCTGGCTATCCTGCAGCGAGCCAACGCCCACGCTGATGGTGACATGATGGCAGACGGGCGATGTTGCATGGGGTAACGCAAGTTGGTCGATGGCCGCGATGATGTCCTGGCCAAGTTGCAGAGCTTGCGAAGGTTCCGTGGTGAGCAGCAAGGCGCTGAACTCTTCGCCACCGGTGCGGGCAATCAGATAGCCACGCCCAGCGGCACAGCGCTCGAATACCTGCCCAACTTGTTCAAGGCATCTATCGCCCTGCACATGCCCGTAATGGTCGTTGTAGAGTTTGAAATGATCGATATCCAGCATCATGACGGCCACCGGGTGCTGCTGGGCATCTGAGATGGCAGCCTCCAGGCGCTGGTCGAACAGCCGCCGATTGGGCAAGCCTGTCAACGGATCATGGGTGGAGAGTGTCAGTAGCTCGGCGTTCAACCGATGCTGGCAGGCAAGCTGGTGGTGAAAGGCGCGTGACAAGGTGCCGATCTCATCCCCCCGCTCTACCAGGGTGAGCGTTGCCGCTTCTGCTGGTGCCAACTGTTGGGTGAAGTGGGTCAACTGGCGCAAGGGCGACAGTACCAGCCGCTCCAGCACCAGCAGTACCAGTCCGATGACCAGGGACATCAGCACGGCCGTCCATATCAGAACGTAGTTGAAGGTCGTCAAACTGCTCAGATAGCCATGGCGATTGAGCTCGATTCCCAAGGCTAGCTGGCTGTCATTGCCTAGCGTCGGGAAGTATTGTTCGGCATAGGCCGTGTCGTCGGAGAAGGTCAACTGTGCTTCCGGCGGATGTGTTGCGTCCGTCACCGACAGCGCGATGGGCAGCCCTGTGTAATCCGCCATGAGGGCTCGCCATGAGTCGTTCAGCGCACGTAGCTTGAACAGCCACCCTACAGCGGGGCCACTCTCGTCGGTTTGCAGGATAGGGCTACCCGCCAGCAAGGCTGGCCACCCTTCGATGGCGATGTGGACCTCGTTGGCATGGCCCTCCTCGATGGCCAGTTGCATGGTCTGAGTCCAAGGCGCCATCCAGGCGCACTCGCCGGTGGCTGAGGTACAGGTGCTGAACTGGCCTGTTTGCGGGTCGATGCCCGATAGCAGATACAGCTCACCGTCGAGGGTGAAGAGCGCCATGAGCTGATAGCGCATGTCCTCGAACATTTGTGAGCTAAAATTCACCTCGGTGAAGCCCGGGTAATCGCCTTGCAGGAAACGATAGGTATCGTCCCAGTGTGCCCAATCACGTACTTGTGCATGCAGCTGCTGTTGGCTCAAGACCAGGCCGCGGGCGGTGCGATCCAGCTCGCGGTGAGCGGCGGCCCTTTCTTCTGCCTGCAGAGCAGGAAAGATCAGCCAGTGACTCAGCGCGCCCAGTGCCAGCATGGCGCACAGTAATACGCTGCCCAGCAGGGCAAGAAAGCGAAAACGCAATGACAAAGGCCAGCGTTGAACCATGGGTGCACTCAGTCCTGTTGTCGCGATGAAGGTAGCGTCGTGAAGCCCCTTCACTCTCCTTGACTTTCATTTTCCTCAAACAGCAAGGGGCAGGCGGTTGGCCATGCCCCTTGCTGGCGTCTGCTGCGCGACTGATCAGGCCAGGCTCAGGTGACTCGCTGACCGGGCTCCGCGCCAGAGTCGGGAGACAGCAGATAGATGCCATCGTTATTGGCGGAAGCCAACACCATACCTTCTGACAGGCCGAAGCGCATTTTTCTCGGAGCCAGGTTGGCGACCATGACGGTCAGTCGTCCTTCCAGCGCTTCTGGAGAATAGGCCGAGCGAATGCCGGAAAAGACGTTGCGGGTCTCGCCGCCCAGGTCGAGGGTCAGCTGCAGCAGCTTGTCTGCGCCTTCCACGTACTGTGCCTTGGCGATACGCGCAATGCGCAGGTCGACTTTGGCGAAATCGTCGAAGCTGATCTCGGCGGCGATGGGATCCTCGGCCAGCGGGCCTTTGGGCGTATTCTTGAGTTTCTGCTCTTCCACCAGATCCTCCTTGGAAGCGTCGATCATGGCGTCGATCCTGTCTCGCTCTACCCGGGTCATCAGCGGTTTGAATTTGTTGATGGCGTGGTTTACCAGTACGCTCTGGCGGCTTTCCCAATCGAGGGTATCCAGCGCCAGAAACTCGCGGGCTTGCTCCGCCATGCTCGGCACCACCGGCGCCAGATAGACCATCAGCTGGCGGAACAGGTTGATGCCCACCGAGCAGATTTCCAGCACTTCCTGTTCGCGTCCGTCCTGCTTGGCCAGTGCCCAGGGCTCTTTGTCAGCGATGTAGGTATTGGCTTCATCGGCCAGCTCCATGATCTTGCGCATGGCGCGGCTGAATTCCCGCGCTTCGAAATCGGCAGCGATATCCTCACCGGCCGAGATGAAGCGGGCAACCATGGCCGGTTCAGCGCAATGTTCGGAGAGCGTTCCGCCGCCGAGCTTTTTGACGAAGCCTGCACAGCGGCTGGCGATGTTCACGACCTTGCCGACCAGATCCGAGTTCACGCGCGCGGCAAAGTCATCGAGGTTCAGGTCAAGGTCGTCGACCTTGGAGGTCAGCTTGGCGGCAAAGTAGTAGCGCAGATACTCGGGGTTGAGGTGCTCGGCATAGGTGGCAGCCTTGATGAAGGTGCCACGGGACTTGGACATCTTGGCACCATCCACGGTCAGGAAGCCGTGACAGTTGACCGCCGTGGGCGTACGGAACTCTGCCCCATGGAGCATGGCCGGCCAGAACAGGGCGTGGAAGTAGACGATATCCTTGCCGATGAAATGGTAGACCTCCGCGTTGGAGTTCGGCTGCCAGAAGCTGTCGAAGTCGATGCCCTGGCGGTCACACAGGTTCTTGAAGCTGGCCAGGTAGCCGATGGGGGCATCCAGCCAGACGTAGAAATATTTGCCGGGCGCATCCGGGATCTCAAAGCCGAAATAGGGCGCGTCCCGAGAAATGTCCCATTCATTGAAGCCGGATTCGAACCACTCCATCAGCTTGTTGCGAATCTGGGGCTGAACGTGACCGTCGTTGATCCACTGTTGCAAGAACTCGGCGAAGTCCGGCAGCTTGAAGAAGTAGTGGGTCGAGCTACGCACCTCGGGCGTGGCGCCGGAAATGGCGGACACCGGATTGATCAAGTCGGCAGGGGTATAAGTAGCGCCGCACTTCTCGCAGTTATCCCCGTACTGATCGTCAGCATGGCATTTGGGGCAGGTGCCCTTGATGAACCGATCCGCCAGGAACAGGCCTTTCTGGGGGTCGTACATCTGCTCTATGTCGCGGGTCGCAATATGGCCCTTGTCGCGCAGGCGTTTGTAGATCAGTTCGCTGTAGTGACGGTTCTCTTCGGAGTGGGTGGAGTGGTAGTTGTCAAAGCCCACGCCAAAGCGAGCAAAGTCTTCCTGATGGTCCTGAGAGACTCTTTCGATCAGCGCTTCCGGGGAGATGCCTTCCTGCTCGGCTCGCAACATGATGGCCGTGCCATGGGCGTCGTCGGCGCATACGTAGTAGCACTGCTGGCCACGGCTTTTCTGAAAACGTACCCAGATGTCGGTCTGGATGTACTCAAGCAGATGACCCAGGTGGATGGCACCGTTGGCATAGGGCAGTGCGCTGGTCACCAGAATGTTGCGTGGAGCAGTGTTGGACATGGTGAAGGTTGATTCCGTCTAGGCAAAACAAATAAATGGAGTGAGATAAACGTGTGTCGCCACCTGGCATGCAGCCAGCGAAACTAGTACAGCGCCTGCTCTTCCTGAACCACTTCGCGCAGCAGTTCCAGAAACAGCTTGTCGGCATCGGAGTGCTCGGCAGGGTCTTCAGGGATGTGCACGCTGGTGGTGTCGGAAATTTCATTGGCGATGCGCGCCATGATGGCGGGGCTGCTACCTTCCGACAGCTGCTGACGGGCGATGGTCAGCGACTGCTCGAGGATTTTGGGATCCTGAAGAAGCTTGCGAATGAATCCACGCAGTTCGTTGATAATACGAGTTTTTTGGATTTCTGATGCGGACATGGGAGTCTCCTTAAGACCACGCCAGGGCAGGTGCCCTGGCGAGACCAATGAATGCCTTGACCATAGCACTTTTTTGCATGTTGAGCATGCAAAGTCACATGACCTGCCCAACACGACCGATGAGCAACCGGATTACAGGCTCAGCCTGCCAGCCTTGTGCTTGACGGGGTTGGCATACTGCTCCAGCCAATGGGGTCGCAGTGCTTCCGGAACCTCTGCAAGCCGCGCCTTGAAGCGTTCGCGGTCCTGGCGGGTGATCGACTTGCGGGCCACCAGCTCGGGTGCTTCGCCCAGCGCTTCCAGGGCCAGGTAGTGACTCGGGAACAGCCGATAGCCACCGATGACCTGACGGTCGATCTCGGCGGCGACTTCATCAGGGGTCTCCATGTCCGAGCCTACCGGGCTGCCAAAGCGCAGCTGAACGCGACCTTTGGAGCCGGTGATGCCGGAGACGATGGAGCGAATGTCTTCGAATTCGCTTTTGGCATAGCGGCCGTGGGTTGCGATGTCGTGCAGTTCCTGAGCTTTTTGCACGTCACAAGGGTCGTATTCATAGCTGATGGATACAGGCACCAGCTTGAGTTCCGCTACTGCTTCACCAAAGACGATGTCGCGCTCGGCAAGCCGTTTGGCCATGATCAACATCTTGATGATGGCAGGGTCGGTACGGTCGATGCCGTTCTTGGCGCGACCTTCCCGCTGGGCCATCCAGATGGAGTGGTTGTCGTCGGTGATCGAGTGGCGAATGTAGCCGGACAGCTGCTGGTAGGCGGCCAGCATGGCACGTTTTCCTCTGGCGCTGCGCGGCACGATGAAACTCTTGTTCAGACGCATCAGGTCCGTGACGTAGGGCTTCTTCAGCAGGTTGTCGCCAATCGCGATACGCACGGTGTCACGACCCGCCTGGTAGAGCGCATAGTTGACGAATGCTGGGTCCAGCGAAATGTCACGGTGGTTGCCGATGAAGAGATAAGCACTGTGCTCGTCGAGCTTGTCCAGGCCTGAAACGTCAAAGGCAGTGGTGGTGGTGCGTATCATCCGCTCCATGTAACGGGCAATGCGCATCTGAAATTCATGCACACTGGTTACGCCCTTGACCTCACGACGCACCGCGTGACCGGCCAGTGCCCTGGCCAGGGGCGGAGCCCATTTGGCCATGCGTGGCAGGCGAAAGCGGGTCAAAGCGTCCAGAAGCTCAGTGTCGCGAGAGAGCCGGGCAATAACTTCAGGAACCTCATGATCCATATAGGGCCGAATGTCGGCCCAGGGGTCACTCGTGTCGTCTGCGTGAGGAGCGTTATTGTGTTGAGTCATGCGATCCGTAACGTGTCAGCAAGTAAATGAACGATTCACCGAGAAGGTATGGGGTTGCCCATCATTAGGTGCCAGATAGCGCACTCGGTTCCCGCTGGGCTTCACCGCCCAGCCACTCCATGAGACGGCGAATGTCCTCGGACAGCGACTGAGCCATCAAGATGAAATCGGTTTCCAGGCGTGCCAGAGCGTCGTCACCATCATCGGCATGGTCGGCCTCTTCGATCAATGCATCGCCGAAACGCAGAGATTTCAGAGCAAGGTCATCGTGAAGCACGAAGCTCAGGCGGCCCTCTATCTGCATGGCCAGCTTGCTCGCCTGACGGCCGCTTTCGAGCAACTGCTGTATTTCGTCGCTATCCAGATCCACTTGTCGGGCGCGCAGTACGCCATCATCGCCTTTCGCCTTCAGCTCGACCTGGTCGCCCAGCTGCAGGTCGGCGGGGCGGCTGGCGGAGTCACCCAGCCAGGTCGTCATGGCGCGTATCGGCAACGTCTGGCTGCTGAGCGGCGTTGCCTTGAGGCTGCCCAGCGTTTCCCGCAGCAGGTCCAACACGTCTTCGGCGCGGGTGCGCGAGCTGGCATTGATGCCGATCAGCTGGTGCTGGGTGTCCCACCAGAGGTCGATTTTCTGGCTGCGCACGAAAGCGCGGGGCATCAGCTCTTCGGTGACCTGCTCCTTGAGAGCGGTCTTTTCCTTGCGCGTCACCTTGCGTCCTTCGCTGGCTTCGATGTCGGCGACTTTCTCATCGACTTCTTCCTTGACCACCGAGGCAGGCAGCAGACGTTCCTGGCGCAGTGCCGAAAGCAGCCGATGTCCCTGGATCTCGTGCAGGCGCTGCCCGCCGCCCAGACGGCCTGCGGGCGCGGTCCAGCCTAGTCGGCGAGCATCCGCATTGCCCAATGGCTTGGCGGCGTGTTCATCCAGCGCGTTGGCCAGGGTGTGGCTGTCGAGCTCGGGCGCGCCGTGCAGGCGATATAGATGCAGGTGCTTGAACCACATGTCACCAATCCTGTTTAAAAGGTGGCACATTATGTCGAAAGCAGCTCTTTCCTGCCAGCACTCTGGCGTTCCGTCATGTTGTTGCACTAGTTTTAAACTTGTGTTTGATTTGTGTGGGGCCATGCTGTCTGTCGCTGGCAGGTGCCTGCGCCTGCTGATCACTGTCATCAATAAAAGAGGTTGTCATGTCTGAAGCGATTTCAAGCGCTACCATTTCCAGCGTTACCATGCGGGTGCGAGGCTACCACCTGGACGGCTATGGCCACGTCAACAATGCGCGCTACCTGGAGTTCATGGAGGAGGGACGCTGGGCATTTTTCGATGAGCACCCGCAACTGATGAAGCAGCTGCATCAGGCGAAGCGGGCGTTCGTCGTGGTGAATTTGAATATCGATTATCGTGCGGCAGCCTTGCAGGGAGATGACTTGACGGTTCAAACCGGCATCATCGACGTGAACGAGCGCAGCGCGCGTTGTCATCACCGCATCGTGCGTCAGGATGGCAGCGTGGTGGCCCAGGCGGATCTGACGTTCGTGCTGCTGGACATGCAGCAAAATCGGGCGGCGACCATCGAGGGCGACGTGCGTGAAGCGCTCATGGGGCTACAGGTCGGCAAAGAGGCCTTTTTGGCTTAAATAGCAATGGAGGTGTCACCGACTGCCCTTGATGCGTATGCAGTGGTATGATGTGAGCGACTCTGCGCGCCGCCTTGATGGTTAGCTAAAGGCGGCATTTTCAAGCGCTTTCAACTCTCGCAGTGCCAATGCAGTGCAAAGGATCTGACTTTCATGGGTGACATCGCCAGAGAAATCTTGCCCGTCAATATTGAAGACGAGCTCAAGCAGTCGTACCTCGACTATGCGATGAGTGTCATTATTGGTCGTGCGCTCCCCGATGTGCGCGACGGCCTCAAGCCGGTTCATCGCCGTGTGCTGTTTGCCATGCATGAGCTGGGGAATGACTGGAACAAACCGTACAAGAAGTCGGCGCGTGTCGTCGGCGATGTCATCGGTAAGTACCACCCGCATGGTGACAGTGCGGTGTATGACACCATCGTTCGCATGGCACAGCACTTCTCCATGCGTCACGTGCTGGTCGATGGTCAGGGTAACTTTGGTTCCATCGACGGCGATAACGCGGCTGCCATGCGTTACACCGAGGTGCGCATGGCGCGCCTGGCCCACGAGCTGCTGGCGGATCTCGAAAAGGATACCGTCGATTGGGTCGATAACTACGACGGCACCGAACGTATCCCCGAAGTGCTGCCCACCAAAGTGCCGAACCTGCTGATCAACGGCTCCTCGGGCATTGCCGTGGGCATGGCCACCAACATTCCTCCCCATAACATGCGGGAAGTGATCGATGGCTGTCTGGCGCTGATCGACGACTACACCTTGACCGTCGATGACCTCATGCAGTACATCCCCGGGCCTGATTTCCCCACCGGCGGCATCATCAATGGTCGTGCCGGCATTCTGGATGCCTACCGCACCGGGCGTGGACGCATCTACGTGCGTGCTTGTCACACCATCGAACACGATGACAAGACCGGGCGTGATCACATCATCGTCACCGAACTGCCTTATCAGGTGAACAAGGCGCGGCTGATCGAGAAGATCGCCGAGCTGGTCAAAGAGAAAAAGATCGAGGGCATTGCCGAACTGCGCGACGAGTCCGACAAGGATGGCTTGCGTGTGGTGATCGAAGTCAAGCGCGGTGAGTCTGGCGAGGTCGTGGTCAATAACCTGTTTGCCCAGACCCAGCTTCAGAACGTCTTCGGTATCAACATGGTGGCGCTGGAAAATGGCCAGCCGCGCACGCTCAACCTGAAAGAGATGCTCGAGGCGTTCATCCGCCATCGTCGGGAAGTCGTCACGCGGCGTACCCTGTTCGAACTCAAGAAAGCGCGTGAGCGCGGCCATCTGCTGGAAGGCCTGGCCGTCGCCATCTCGAACATCGATGAAGTCATCGAGCTGATTAAGGCATCGCCCAATGCCGCCGAAGCCCGCGAGAAGCTGCTGGACAAGGTATGGCAGCCGGGCCAGGTGACGGCCATGCTGGAGCGTGCCGGTGCCACTTCCTGCAAGCCTGAAGACCTGGATGAAGGGTTTGGACTGAACCCCTCGGCCACCGAGTATCGCCTTTCGCCTGCTCAGGCTCAGGCGATTCTGGAACTGCGTCTGCATCGCTTGACCGGCCTCGAAACCGAAAAGCTGCTGGATGAGTACCTGTCGATTCTCGAAAAGATTGCCGAGTTCACAGAAATTCTTGCCTCTGCCGACCGCCTCATGGAGGTGATTCGGGAAGAGCTGCATGCGGTGCGCGACCAGTTTGGCGACGACCGTCGCACGGAAATTCAGGCCAGCCACCTGGACCTGTCCATCGAAGACCTGATTGCCGAAGAAGACATGGTGGTCACGGTGTCGCGTTCGGGCTACGCCAAGACGCAGCCGCTTTCGGACTATCAGGCCCAGCGTCGGGGTGGTCGCGGCAAGTCTGCCACGGCCATGAAGGACGAGGACGTCATCGAGCATCTGCTGGTTGCCTCGACCCATGACACGGTGCTGCTGTTCTCCAACCGTGGCAAGGTGTATTGGCTGAAGGTGTACGAGATGCCCAACGCCAGCCGTGGTTCACGCGGCAAGCCGTTGGTGAACATGCTGCCGCTAGAAGAGGGCGAGTCGGTCAACGCCATCCTGCCTGTGCGTGATTACGACCCCGAGCACTACATTTTCTTCGCCACCGCCAACGGTACCGTCAAGCGCACCAGTCTCGAGCAGTTCTCTCGCCCGCGCAGCGTGGGCTTGATTGCCATCGATCTGGAAGAGGGCGACCGCCTGGTGGGGGCTGCGATTACCTCCGGCAGCGACCACGTCATGCTGCTCTCCTCCAATGGCAAGGCGATCCGTTTCGAGGAAGGCAACGTGCGCGCCATGGGCCGTACCGCTCGCGGTGTGCGCGGCATGCGCCTGCTGGACGACGCGGAAGTGATCAGCCTGATCATTCCCAAGAGCCAGCAAATCGATGCCGAAGCGGATGCCGATGCCGAGCAGGAAGCCCCGGCAGATGCCGCCGAGCTGGCGCAGAGCGATGGTCAGATCTACATCCTTACCGCCAGTGTGAAGGGCTATGGCAAGCGCACGCGCCTGGAAGAGTTCCCGCTGCGTGGTCGTGGTGGACAGGGCGTGATTGCCATGCAGACCAGTGAGCGCAACGGCGCCTTGGTGGCGGCCATGCAAGTGTATGACAGTGATGAAATGATGCTGATCACCGACCGTGGCACCCTGGTGCGTACGCGGGTGGAAGAAGTGTCGATCACGTCGCGTAATACCCAGGGCGTGATGCTGATTCGCCTGGGCAAAGAAGAGCAGCTGGTGAAAACCGTGCGTGTCGATGAGCCCGAAGATACGGGAGCGCCCGAGGCGGTCGAGCCAGACGAACAAGACAATGGCGCACAGGAACCGGGAACCGATGACACGTCATTATAATTTTTGCGCAGGGCCCGCGGCCCTGCCTGTTGCCGTACTGGAGCGCGCTCGCAGTGAGCTGCTCGACTATCAGGGGCGCGGTTTGTCGGTGATGGAAATGAGTCATCGCAGCGATGAGTTCATTGCCATTGCCGAGCAGGCAGAAGCCGATCTGCGGTCTCTGCTGGGCATCCCTGATCAGTACAAGGTGCTGTTTCTTCAGGGCGGTGCCAGCATGCAGTTTGCCATGCTCCCCATGAACCTGCTGGGTGGGGGCGGTAGTGCCAACTTCATCCAGACGGGCATTTGGGGCAAGAAGGCGCTGAGCGAAGCCAAGCGGCTCGGTTTTGCCTGCCATGTGGCGGGCAGCAGCGAGTCCAATGGACATCTGGCGGTGCCTGACGAAGCTTCCCTGTCGCTCAGCAGCGACGCGGCCTACCTGCATTACACCTCCAATGAAACTATTGGCGGGCTGGAGTTCGACTACGTGCCAGACGTCACCCGTGCCGATGGCAGCGACGTGCCCCTGGTCTGCGACATGTCCTCCAATATCCTGTCGGGGCCTGTCGATGTCAGCGACTTCGGGGTGATTTATGCCGGGGCGCAGAAGAACATCGGTCCGGCGGGATTGACCATCGTGATCGTCCGCGATGATCTGCTGGGCAAGGCGCCTGCAAGCGTCCCTTCGCTGTTCGACTACCAGATGCTGGCTGACGCAGGCTCGATGGTGAATACCCCGCCTACCTACGCCTGGTACCTCTCGGGCCTGGTGTTTCAGTGGTTGAAAAACGACATTGGCGGGCTGGACGCCATGGACCGCATGAACCAGCGCAAGGCGCAAAAACTTTACGCGGCCATCGATGGAAGTGACTTCTACAGCAATCCTATCGCCACAGCCAATCGGTCACGCATGAACGTGCCGTTCGTGCTGGCGGATGACCGGCTGGACGGTGCCTTCCTCAAGGAGGCCGACGAGGCCGGGCTGCTGAATCTCAAGGGTCACCGCAGCGTCGGTGGCATGCGTGCCAGCTTGTATAACGCGGTGCCGGAAGATGCGGTGGATGCGTTAATTGCCTTCATGGCAGATTTCGAACAACGAAGAGGCTAACCCCCATGTCCGATACGCCGATCAATCTCGACGACTTGCGTCAACGTATCGACCAGCTGGATGGCGATATTCTGCGTTTGATCAGTGAGCGGGCCAACTGTGCCCAGCAGGTGGCTCACGTCAAGCTGGCTCAGGACAAGGATGCGGTGTTCTACCGTCCGGAGCGCGAAGCCCAGGTGCTGCGCCGTATCATGGCGTTGAACAAGGGGCCTTTGGACTCCGAAGAAATGGCGCGGCTGTTTCGCGAAATCATGTCTGCCTGCCTGGCGCTGGAGCAGCCGGTCAAGGTTGCCTACCTGGGGCCTGAAGGAACCTTCACCCAGCAGGCCGCGTTGAAGCATTTCGGTGAAAGCGCCGTCAGCCTGCCGATGGCAGCCATCGATGAAGTGTTCCGGGAAGTGGAGGCGGGGGCCGTCAACTATGGCGTCGTTCCCGTCGAGAACTCCACCGAAGGGGTGGTCAATCACACCCTCGACACGTTCATGGACTCCTCCATCAGGATTTGTGGTGAAGTGGTGCTGCGCATTCACCACCACCTCTTGATCAGTGAAACCACGCGTCAAGAGAAGGTGTCACGCATCTATTCGCACCCTCAGTCGTTCGGTCAGTGCCGCAAGTGGCTGGATGCTCACTACCCTCATGCCGAGCGGGTGCCGGTCTCTTCCAACGCCGAAGCCGCCAAGCTGGTGAAAACCGAGTGGCACAGCGCCGCAATTGCGGGCGACATGGCCGCCAAGCTGTATGGCCTCGAGCGCATTGCCGACAAAATCGAAGACCGGCCGGATAACTCCACGCGCTTCCTGATCATTGGCAATCAGGACGTGCCCATGTCGGGCGAAGACAAGACCTCCATCGTCGTGGCAATGCGTAACCAGCCCGGTGCGCTGCACGATTTGCTGGAGCCCTTCCATCGCCACAAGATCGATCTGACGCGTATCGAAACGCGGCCCTCGCGCACCGGTGTGTGGAACTACGTCTTCTTCATCGACTTCAAGGGCCACCGTGACGAGCCCCAGGTGGCTGCGGTGCTGGAAGAAGTTCGCCTTCGCGCCTCTGAACTGCGGGTGCTGGGTTCCTACCCTCAGGGTGTGCTGTGACGGTTCCACCTTCTCTTGCACCTCGGGTGGCGTGTGTCGAGCCGCGCATTCTGATTGTTGGCCTTGGCCTGATCGGCGGCTCGTTGGCCGCCGCATTGCGTGCCTCGGGCTACGCTGGCCAGATCATCGCCTGCGACCCCAATGAGCAGGAAGTGGCATTGGGCATCGAGCTGGGGTTGGTGGATGCCGGCGGTGTCGAGCTCGCCAACTGCTTGAAAGACGTTTCCATGGTCGTGCTGGCGGTACCGGTGCTGGCCATGGAAAGCGTGATGAGCATGCTGTCGCGTTCTCTCGATCAGGCGGCTCCCGATGTCGTGATCACCGATGTAGGCAGTACCAAGGCCACCATACGTGACTGCGCCGAGCGCGTATTCGGCCGTGTCATGCCTAATATCGTGCTGGGTCATCCTATTGCGGGCTCCGAGAAAAGCGGTGTGGCAGCCGCCAATCCATCGCTGTACGTCAATCACAAGGTGATCCTGACGCCGGAGCCGGATGTCGACCCGGTAGCGCTGGCGCGAGTAGAAACCCTGTGGAGAGCCTGTGGCGCCGACGTGCTGCAAATGAGCGTCGAGCGCCATGATCAGGTGCTGGCGCGCACCAGTCACTTGCCCCACTTGTTGGCGTTTTCACTGGTGGACACGCTGGCGCGGCAGGACGAGCGGCTGGATATCTTCCGCTATGCCGCGGGTGGGTTTCGTGATTTTACCCGTATTGCAGGCAGTGACCCGGTCATGTGGCGCGACATTTTCGTGGCCAATCGTGACGCCGTGCTCTCTTCTCTGGATGATTTCGAGGCGGGGCTCAAGCGGCTGCGTCAGGCGGTGGAAAGTGCCGACAGCGATGCGATGATTGCCACCTTCGACCGAGCCAGTCATGCTCGCCACTATTTTGATACGTTATTGAATAAAACCAGTTACCAGGCGGAATATCATATGCAACCACACGGTCAAGTGACTTATCGCGTGCAGCCAGGCGGCCAGGCGCAGGGGCGTTTGCGGGTGCCGGGCGATAAATCCATGTCTCACCGCTCGATCATGCTTGGCGCGTTGGCCGAAGGGGTGACCGAGGTCAAAGGCTTCCTGGAGGGCGAAGATAGTCTGGCCACCTTGCAGGCCTTTCGTGAAATGGGAGTGGCCATCGAAGGCCCGCACCAGGGGCGTGTGACCATTCATGGGGTTGGCATGCACGGCCTCAAGGCGCCGGCAGGCCCGCTATATGTAGGTAACTCTGGCACCGCCATGCGCCTGTTTGCCGGGCTGCTGGCGGGTCAGGCGTTCGATAGCGAATTGACCGGTGATGAGTCACTCACCAAGCGCCCCATGGGGCGTGTGGCAGACCCGCTGCGCCTGATGGGAGCGACCATCGATACGGCAGAGGGTGGTCGTCCGCCATTGAAAATTCATGGCGGCGCTGCGCTGAAAGGCATTCATTATGATATGCCCATGGCCAGTGCTCAGGTGAAGTCGTGTCTGCTGCTGGCAGGGCTCTACGCCGAGGGAGAGACCCGCGTGCGCGAGCCAGCGCCGACCCGCGATCATACCGAGCGGATGCTCAACGGGTTTGGCTATGCCGTTTCTCGCGAGGGCGACACCTGCTGGCTGCAGGGAGGCGGTCAACTGACGGCGGGGCCGATTGACGTACCCTCCGACATCTCTTCGGCTACCTTCTTCCTGGTCGCCGCGGCCATTACCCCAGGTTCCGACATCACGCTGGAGCACGTGGGTATCAACCCGACGCGTATCGGTGTCATCAATATTCTGACCCTGATGGGCGCTGACCTGACGCTTGAAAACCAGCGCGAGGTAGGCGGTGAACCCGTGGCCGACATCCGTATTCGCCATGCGCCGCTGAAAGGTATCGATATTCCTGTCGATCAAGTGCCGCTGGCCATCGATGAGTTCCCGGCGCTGTTCATTGCGGCGGCCAATGCACAAGGCACCACGCGGCTGCGCGGTGCTGAAGAGCTGCGCGTCAAAGAGTCAGATCGTATTCAGGCCATGGCAGATGGTTTGGCGATTCTGGGGGTCGAGCATACGGTCGTGGAAGACGGCATCGACATCATCGGTAACGCTGACGAGAGCGTGCCGAGTTACGGCGGTGGCCGCATCGATAGCCTCGGGGATCACCGCATTGCCATGGCGTTTGCGATTGCCTCCCTGCGCGCGGGTGCCGAGATCGTCATCGACGATTGCGCCAACGTGGCGACATCCTTCCCTGACTTCGTTGCGCTGGCTCAGCGTATCGGGATGCGTGTCGATGTGGAGGGCCCCCATGGCCGCTAACGTACCTGTGCTGACGATCGATGGCCCCGGCGGTGCCGGTAAAGGCACGATCAGCAGTCTGGTGGCTGAGCGACTGGGCTGGCATCTGCTGGACAGCGGTGCGCTCTATCGGTTGACGGCCCAGGCGGCCGTCAAGCATCACGTGGCGCTGGATGACGAAGCGGCGCTGGCCGATATTGCGGCAACCCTGGACGTTGCTTTCCCCGTGGAAGAGGGTCAGCCACGTACGCTGCTGGAAGGCGAAGACGTCAGTCGGCTCATTCGTACCGAGCAAGCGGGTGAGTGTGCTTCCCAAGTGGCCGCATTGCCGCAGGTGCGCGCGGCGCTACTTCAGCGGCAACGGGATTTCTGTCAATTCCCCGGCCTGGTGGCAGATGGGCGCGATATGGGCACGGTGGTGTTTCCAGAGGCGCCGCTGAAGATTTTTTTGACCGCCAGTGCGGAGGAAAGGGCGCGTAGACGGCATCTGCAGTTGCAGGAATCGGGGGTGGATGCTAGTCTGTCGAGTCTTTTGAAGGAGATTCAGGCACGCGATGCACGCGACACGCAGCGCAGTGTGGCTCCGCTCAAGCCGGCAGATGATGCCATTACGCTTGACACCACGCGCCTGAGTATACCGGAAGTGGTTGATCAACTGACCGAGCTGCTTGCCCAACGGGGCATGTTTGACGGCGCTTGATTCTCCCTTGCGGCGTTTTTGGAAAGGTGTCACGACGTGGCAGGGCGACAGTAATATCTTAGTGAGCCCGGTCAGGTCCAACCAGCGCTAACGCCTCCAGAAGCTGAATGACATTAGGCCCGTACTCGCTGGTGGTACGGAGAAGGCAGTTATGCCTCAACAACGTTGATCACGTAGGAAAACCATGAGCGAAAGCTTTGCTGAACTGTTTGAACAGTCCCTTAACGACATCAACATGGAGCCGGGCGCCATTGTCGCGGCTCAAGTTGTCGACATCGACGGTGACTGGGTTACCGTTAACGCTGGTCTGAAATCCGAAGGTCAGATCCCTGCGGCACAATTCCGTGACGAAAATGGTGAGCTGACCATCGCGATCGGTGACGATGTGCACGTTGCGCTGGAAGCCGTGGAAGATGGCTTCGGCGAAACTCGCCTGTCCCGTGAAAAAGCCAAGCGCGCAGAAGCTTGGAAGATTCTGGAAGCGGCCTTCGAGAAAGACGAAATCATCAAAGGCGTGATCAACGGTAAAGTCAAAGGCGGCTTCACTGTCGACGTCGACTCCATCCGTGCCTTCCTGCCGGGCTCTCTGGTTGACGTTCGTCCGGTTCGCGACACTGCGCACCTGGAAAACAAAGAGCTGGACTTCAAAGTCATCAAGCTGGATCCGAAGCGTAACAACGTCGTTGTTTCGCGTCGCGCCGTGCTTGAAGCCGAAAACAGCGCCGAGCGTGAAGCACTGCTGGCGACGCTGCAAGAAGGTCAGCAAATCAAGGGTATCGTCAAGAACCTGACCGACTACGGTGCTTTCGTAGATCTGGGCGGTGTCGATGGCCTGCTGCACATCACCGACATGGCGTGGAAGCGTATCAAGCATCCGTCTGAAATCGTTGCCGTTGGCGACGAGATCAACGTCAAAGTGCTGAAGTTCGACCGTGAGCGCAACCGCGTTTCTCTGGGTCTGAAGCAGCTGGGTGAAGACCCGTGGGTCAACATCAAAGAGCGCTACCCGGAAGGCATGAAAGTGCAGGCAGTGGTCACTAACCTGACCGATTACGGCTGCTTCGCCGAGCTGGAAGAAGGCGTCGAAGGTCTGGTTCACGTGTCTGAAATGGACTGGACCAACAAGAACATCCATCCGTCTAAAGTCGTTCAAGTGGGCGACGATGTTGACGTCATGGTGCTCGATATCGACGAAGAGCGTCGTCGTATCTCTCTGGGTATCAAGCAGTGCACTGCTAACCCGTGGGAAACCTTCAACGCCGAGTACAACAAGGGCGATCGCGTTTCTGGTACCATCAAGTCCATCACGGACTTCGGTATCTTCATCGGCCTGGAAGGCGGTATCGACGGTCTGGTTCACCTGTCCGACATCTCCTGGACAGAAACCGGCGAAGAAGCGGTTCGCAACTTCAAGAAAGGCGACGAGGCAGAAGCCGTTATCCTGTCTATCGACCCCGAGCGCGAGCGCATCTCTCTGGGTATCAAGCAGATGGATTCCGATCCGGTTGCCGAATACCTGTCCGTCAACGACAAGGGCAGCATCGTGACGGGTCGCGTCGTGGAAGTTGACGCCAAAGAAGCTCACATCGAGCTGGCTACCGACGTCATCGCGATTCTGAAAGCCTCTGAAATCAGTGCTGACCGCGTTGAAGACGCGCGTAACGTGCTGAGCGAAGGCGACAGCGTCGAAGCGCGTATCGTCAGCGTTGACCGCAAGAGCCGTCAGATTGCTCTGTCCGTGAAAGCCAAAGAGCAGGATGACACGCGTCAGAACATGAAGAAACTGCGTGAGCAAGAGCCGGAAGCTGCCGGTGGTCCGACCACGATTGGTGATCTGATCAAGCAGCAAATGGGTCAAGACTAATTTAGTCCTGTCTCGAAAAACGCCGCCCTCGGGGCGGCGTTTTTGTTTCTGTGGTTTTAAAATACGTTGTGATTAAGCATTGCAGGCGTTGCTATAAAAGGGGTTTGCAATTGTCATGGCGCCTTTAAATAGCGCAAGAGTGTATAAAATTGTTTAGTAAAGGCGCTAAAATCAACTAGACTATTGTCAATCAGCGGATTTAAGGCAATAATGTGTCCGCATCCTGAAATAGTCGGTGTTGAGTTTCCCGGCTCAGTGCCAAGGTAGTTATCTTCACTCTAAAAGGACCTCCCATGTCTCTGTTAAATGATTACATCCAAAAAGAACAGCAGCTTAAGCAGCTTCAGGAAGAACTGCAGCGCTTGGAAAACGACCAGCGTCTGAAAAGTGAGCTCGAGTTTAAAGCCAAGCTGGAAGCGTTAATGACCGAGTTCGGCAAGCGCCCTGGTGATGTCATCGCTCTGCTGGACCCCGCTGCTGACCAGCGTGGCGCTCCCAAGGCGCCGGCTGCTGCTACTCGCCGCAAGCGCCGCCTGAAGATCTACAAGAACCCGAACACGGGTGAAGTGATCGAAACTCGCGGCGGTAATCACAAAGGCCTGCGCAGCTGGAAAGACGAGCACGGCGATGATACCGTCGAGTCTTGGCTCGTTCGTCTGGAAGATTAAGTTTCTCGACCGGCATTTCTTCCCAGAAGTGCCGGTTTTGTTTTAGCGGTATCGCAGTGTTGCCATCGAGGCCAGGTAATGCTCTCCATAACTTCCCGGCCTCTTTCGTGCATCGTCGTACAGTGACTATGTAAGGCGTTGCAAGGGTACCTTGAGTTCCAGGTGCTCCTTGCGCCACAGCACATGAGGTGCGCCCCCGCTAATGTGATAAAGGCTCTGGTGATAGTGCAGTTGACACAGTGTCGCCGTCAACGCATCAGCGAGCTCGCTAAAATCATCAAACAGCGTTACCGCATAGTGTTGTGAGGGAATATCGATACGTCGATATTCTACGGGTAAGGCTACGCTATCGGTGCCCGTCTGGTTTTCGAGATGCAGCCCGATATCGGTGCGTAATTTATACTGCTTTGTCGTACTGTTGAGCGCAGAGATCTTGTCTGCCAGCAGGTCGGGGAGAGCCACAGCGGGCGTAGAGCCGCCGAGCTGAGCTTCCAGGCAGGAGAGATGGTTGGAATGGCGCTTGCGGTTGCCCAAGCCGCTAATGGCGTGTGCCGCCTTGTAGATACGCATATAGACGGCTTGACGAGGGCTGCCTTGCTTTATATCCGTGGTAAATGACTTTGCCGGGGGTATCAGGTGATGCATATCGTTGACAGCTTGGCGATAATGCCTGGGAGACAGCTGGTAGCGT
Organism: Halomonas sp. NyZ770; assembly: GCF_020616575.1. Lineage (NCBI taxonomy): Bacteria > Pseudomonadati > Pseudomonadota > Gammaproteobacteria > Oceanospirillales > Halomonadaceae > Halomonas > Halomonas sp. NyZ770. Next base: position 1,841,902 of record NZ_CP085143.1, read on the forward strand.
CGTTGAAAAGCGCGTGAAAAGGAAGAATGATTCACATAGCCGCACTGCGCGGCGATATGCGCTATATTTTGCTGGGTCAACGACAGCAGCACTGCTGCACGCTCCAGTCTCCGTTGCTCTCGGTACGCTCGGGGCGACATGCTGAAGCATTGGCGGAATTGACGCCGCACCTGTGATGCTGAATATCCCAAGTGACTGGCAAGATCTTCGATACTCAGTGGTTGATCAAGCGAGTCTTGCAGCCAGATCTCAGCTCGCGACATTGCATTGAACACTATCTGGCCTCCTATGCGTGGTTCAAACAGGTAGCTTGTGACTGACCTGTCAGTGCACTCTCCCGGTGCGTATGGGTACTCATGACCTGGTAGGCCATCTCTGGTGGCAGTATGTGCCAGGGCATGGAGATAGACAGAGTGGCTGTTCCTTGCCGACGATGACGTAAAAGGTATTAGCTTAAATCACCTGTTCGGTTAATCATTGTTACCGATGGTGAGGTCTTCGCGCTGCTGTCTTTATGCTTCCAAGCGGTAGCAAAGGCAAGTTTGCACTTCAAGAATACGCGTTTGTGCACAGTTTTTGATTAAAATGGCCTGTTCTCAGGTTTGTCGACCATTTTTCGTAAGGTGTAGATGAAACATCAATGAAATATCACAAGGTTTCTAAACAGCTGGATGAGCGTGAGAAGCTGCGCAAGTTTCGTGAGCTGGATGACGCCTTTGCCCAAGCACTGCGTCAGTTGGAAGACCCTGACAGTGATTTCGATATTCCCACCGGCCCTCCGGTGCGCTCCTTGGCCGAGCTAGAAGCAGAGGATCAGGCGGACCAACAGAAGCGGCGTGATGAGCTGTTCGGCGAGCGCCTGAATGTGCTGATGGCCGAGTACGACCAATCGGCAGGGGCGCTGCGCGAGTTGATCGATACGTTGCTCAAGTACAATGTATGGGCGTTGGAGGAAATACCCGGTGAGTGAAGGGGTCTGCTAACGGTAGCGGAAGACCCGCAGGCTGGGCAGAAACACCTCACTCTCCAGCTTTTCATCCCGGCGCTTTGCACGGGTGCGGGTGGTGGGCGCTGAGGGTGGGGGTGGCTTGATATCCGGTAAGCGCCCCTCTGGGGCAGGTACCACGAGGGGCATGGCCACATTGAGCGCCCGTCGCGTATGCCCATCTGCCAGCGGTTCGGTGTAGAAAAGATTGGCGCGCATCAGCGGGGCTTGGCTCTGAACTTGGGCCAACACTTCTTGGCTGGGCAGGCTGGCCAGCTTGCGTAATTGGATACGCACATGAGGGGCTTCGGTATCCAGTTGCAGTAATTTCTGTTCCGCCTCCTGGACGCTGAGGCGTTTGATGGAACGGCCGCTGGTATACCAGGCAAAGCGTATTCTGGCGACGGGAGCCTCTGCGATGGGGAGTAGTCGCCAGCACTGCTTCAAGTGCAGCCTGGCCAGCCCGCTCTGGCGCAGTACGCTGTCGAGGTCAGGGTGGCGGCGTGGTAGCCGCTGCTTGGCTTCGCTCAATGCAGCTGGGTGGGCCTGTTTGATGTGCCTGAGCCAGTCACTGATGGCCTGTTTGGCATGATTGACGTCTTGAAAGGCCTTCAATAGCGCTTCGTCCGCTGCGATGACTCCAATATAATTGCGCGTTTCGCGTCCATCCTGAGCTTGCTGATGCCACATATCCAACAGTGCATGCCTTACCCAGCCGGGGTCGCTGAGGCCATCGAAACGCCAGGTGGGTAACGGCTGGGACTCATAAAGCAAGGCAACCTGCTCGATGGCTTCCATCAACCGATCAAAGCGATCATCCAGTTCATGCAGCAGGCGGTAGGCGGGCGAGGCCGATGGGAGCATCTTGGCTAGTCCTCAGGAGAGCGGGGCATCGCGATCGGCCTGAGCCAGCAGGGTATCGATATCCGCTTCGTCCATGTCCGATTCACCGGAAATACGGTGCGACTCGTCGGCCCAGGCACCCAGGTCGAGTAGCTGGCAGCGCTGGCTGCAAAACGGTCGATAGGTACTTTGTGCGCTCCAGGTCACGGGCGTGGCACATTGTGGGCAGGCGACTTCCAGTGGAGCATCGTTGGCAGCGCTCTTCATGCATCTCTCCTCTCATGACTCAATCGTGCATTACTCAATCGTGCGCTATCGTGCTGTAGCGTCGATGCAGCGTGACGACCTGGTGCTGCAGGTGCTCCAGGCTGCCGCTGTTGTCGATCACGTCATGGGCACGGCTGAGCCGTTCCTGGCGCGATAGCTGGGCGGCGAGGATAGCACGCACCTGGGCTTCACTCACCCCGTCGCGCGCTAAAGTGCGCGATAGCTGCAGCGCCTCCGGTACATCGACCACTAGTGTGCGTTGCGCCAGCGCATCCTGGCCCGACTCGAACAGCAGTGGCGATACCAGCAAAACATAAGGCGAGTTCAGAGCAAGCTCCTTTAGCCGCAACTGCAGGCGTTCCCGAATGCGCGGGTGGGTTTCGCTTTCCAGCCAGCGGCGCTGCTCGGGGTCGCTGAAAACGATCTGACGCAGCGCAGCGCGGTTCAGGCCACCATCGGCATCGAGTATCTGTTGGCCAAAACGTTGTGCAATCGCTGCCAGTGCAGGCTCGCCGGGCATGACCACTTCGCGGGCGATATCATCGGCATCTACCCAGCCTGCCCCTAGTTCGCCAAATGCGCGCGCCACGGTCGATTTGCCGGAGCCGATACCGCCTGTCAATCCGATGATCATTATCGCCTCCGATCAGAAGAGTGAGAGATAAAGGGCCATCAGCTCATTGCCCGCCAAAAGCCCTAACCAGCCCGCCAGGGCGAGAAAAGGCCCGAAGGGCATGGGTTGGCCGCGAAGCTTGGGCATCATGGCTTGAACGCCCAGGCCGATGATGGCCCCAAGGCCTGCCGAGACGATCAGCAGCAGTGGCAGCATTTCCCAGCCGAGCCACGCGCCCAGGCCTGCCAGCAGCTTGAAATCGCCAAACCCCATGCCTTCCTTGCCGGTGAGTAGTTTGAACAGCCAGTAGAAGCTCCAGAGGATCAAGTAACCCGCCATGGCGCCGATCACGGCGCTGGGCAGCATCAGCGGTTGAAACAGCAGCTGATACAGTAGCCCCATCCACAGCAGGGGTAGGGTGAGAATGTCTGGCAGCAGATAGGTACGCAGGTCGATGACTGCCAGTACCAGCAGCGTCAAGCAGGCAGCGTACAGAAACAGGCTGGCCAGCGTTGCGCCGTGCAGTTGCACCACGGCCACCGCCAACAGCCCACCCATCAGCTCCACAACGGGGTACTGGGGGCTGATGCGGGTGTGGCAGTTGGCACAGCGCCCACGGCGTTTCAGCCAGCCCAGCAGGGGCAGGTTGTCGTGCCAGGCAATGGCGTGCTCGCATGAAGGGCACAATGAGGCAGGGTATGCCAGGTTGAAGCGGGGGTGTGCTTCGGGTGGCTGTTCCAGCGCTATCAGGGCTTCGTTGCGCCACTGGCGCATCAGCATGACGGGTAGTCGCGTGATGACGACGTTCAAGAAGCTGCCGAGGCAAAGCCCCAGCACCAGTGAGATAGCAAGCAGTAAGATTGGCGATAAGCCCATGGAGATCCTGAGGTAAAATAAGGGTGTCGATGGCCGAGCGATTAAAGCGCCGTGCCGATTTCGAAGATGGGCAGGTACATGGAAACCACGACACCGCCTACCAGGGCGCCCAATACCACGATGATAAGGGGCTCCATCAGCGACGTCAGCGCATCGACCTTGTTGTCGACTTCTTCTTCATAGTAGTCGGCCACTCGGTTGAGCATGGCATCCAGCGAGCCCGCCTCTTCACCAATGCTCACCATCTGCACCGCCAGCGCAGGGAAGCGATTGGTCATGCGCATGGCAAAGTGCAGCTGTTGGCCGGTGGTCACGTCCTGGCGCACTTCGTTGATGGCCTTTATGTAAACACGATTATCGGCGGCGCCCGCCGCCGTTTCCAGCCCCTCTACCAGCGGCACCCCGGAAGCAAAGGTCGTTGCCAGCGTCCGCGTGAAACGTGATACCGCCGATTTATGCATGATGTCACCGATCACCGGCAGCTTGAGCAGCAGGCCATCCAGTCGGTAGGCGAGTTTTGGAGAGCGCCGAGCCGCGGCCTTGAGCAGCATCACACTGCCCACCAGCCCGCCGATGGCATGCAGCCAGTAGCGCTGGGCCATCTCGGAAAGGTTGACGGTAAATTGTGTCAGCGCTGGCAGCTCTGCGCCAAACCCCTGGAACATGCTTTCGAACTCCGGGACCACCTTGATCAGCAGCAGCATGGTGACCCCGACCCCGATGGCCATGACCGCCGTGGGATACCAGAGCGCTTTCTTGACGCGATTTTTCAGCGATTCGACCTTTTCCTTGTAGCTGGCAATACGCTCCAGCATCTGGTCCAGGGCACCGGCTTGCTCACCGGCATCTACCAGATTGACGAACAGGCGATCGAACTGTTTTGGGTGCTTGGCCATGGCCGCGGAGAGGCTATCACCGGAAGAGACGTCTTCCATGATCTGCTGGGTCAGCGCCACCATGGCGGGTTTTTTGAGGCTTTCGGAGACCGCCTGAAGAGCTTGAAGGATGGGAATGCCAGCGCGCACCATGGTGGCCATTTGCCGCGCGAACACCATGATATCGACATTGTTGACCTTGCCTCGGCCGCTGAAGCTGCTGCGTTTTTGGATCTTGCCGGCGACGATCCGTTGCTTGGCGAGCTGATCGACGATATCGGCCTTGGTTCTGCCGATCAGCTCCCCCTTCATCGGGCGGTCCTGTGGGCCTTTGCCAGACCACTTCCAGCGATGCAACGGGGCCGGTTTGGCGCGGCGCGCCTTGGCTTTGGCCATGCGAGGGGTCACTCCTTGCTGATACGGTTAACTTCGTCGAGGCTGGTACTGCCATCCAGCACGCGGCCGAGGCAACTTTGGTAGAGGCTGGGATGACCTTCGCGCCTGGCCTGCTGATCGATCTCGATGGCGTTGCCGTCGCGCATGATCAACTGGCGCATGTCGTCGCTGATGGGTACGACTTCGTACACCCCGATCCGGCCCTTGTAGCCTTGGGTACACTGCTTGCAGCCCACCGCATGATAAATGGTGGCATGGCGAATGTCCTGCTGGCTAAAGCCCGCCTTGCGCAGCGCTTCTGCGGGAATGTCGGCAGGTGCTTTGCACTGGTTGCATAGCTTGCGCGCCAGCCGCTGGGCGATGATCAGGCTTACCGAGCTGGCAATGTTGTACGTGGCCACCCCCATGTTGGCGAGGCGCGTCAAGGTTTCGGCGGCGGAGTTGGTATGCACGGTGGAGAGCACCAGGTGGCCGGTTTGTGCAGCCTTGACGGCGATTTCCGCCGTTTCCAGATCGCGGATCTCACCGACCATCACCACGTCCGGGTCCTGGCGAAGGAAGGCGCGCAGGGCGCTGGCGAAATTGAGCCCGATCTTGGGCAATACGTTGACCTGATTGATGCCGGATACCTTGATTTCCACCGGGTCTTCCGCCGTACAGATATTGCGCTGCACCTGATTCAGGATATTGATGCCGGTATACAGGGTCACGGTTTTACCGCTACCGGTAGGGCCGGTGACCAGAATCATGCCCTGGGGTTTTTTGAGCGCACTCTCGTAGGCGGTTTGCTGTTCTGGGGTGAACCCCAACTGGTCGATCCCCAGCTGAGCAGACGTGGGGTCGAGAATCCGCAGTACGACCTTCTCGCCCCAGACGGTGGGCAGCGAGTTGACGCGGAAATCGATCGAGCGGGTGCGTGACAGCTGCAGCTTCAACGCGCCATCCTGGGGGAGGCGACGCTCGGAGATATCGAGCCGTGACATGATCTTCAAGCGCGCAGCAATGCGATGGCGAAGGGCAAACGGTGGTCGAGCAATCTCCACCAGCATGCCGTCGATGCGAAACCGCACGCGATACTGCGTCTCGTAAGGTTCGAAGTGAATATCCGAAGCGCCCCGGCTGATGGCATCCAACAGGATTTTATTGACGAACTTGACGACTGGCGCGTCTTCGCCGCTTTGGGTCGCCTTGTCCAGCGTGGTCTCGGTACCATCTTCGTGCTGTATGATGTTGAGCTCACTGACGGCATCATCCACGTCTTCCAGCTCATCCAGCATGCTGCGTTCGTTTTGCGCCAGATACTGTACCAGCGTGTCGCGCAGTTGATCCGCTGGCGCCAGTACGCCGTCCACACTGAGCCCCGTGGCAAACTGCAGCTCGTCCAGCTGGGTCAGCGTGGCGGGGTAAGGAACCGCCACGGTGAGGCGATGGCCGTGACGTGCCAGCGGTAGAATGCCCAGTCGCTCCAGAATCTTGACGGGGTAGTCGTTGGCGGCAGGCAGGGCGGTGACGCGCAGGGCTTCCAGGTTCACCACTGGCAGGCCGTACTCCCAGGCGGCGGCGACGGCGGCCTCGTCGGCGGGGACCAAGCCACTATCGACCACATGCTGCAGCAGCGAAATCTGGAGTTCGGCAGCAGTACTTTCTGCAATGGTTGCCTGGGCATCCGTAAGCAGGCCGTGCTTGACCAGCCGTTTGGCGATGCCCCGCAACCCCCCGTTCAGGGCAGCATGGCTCAGCGTAGACTCAGGGGCAGGTTGGCTCATGGCATACTCGGCAGCGGGCAAATGAAACGGAATGCAATGCTGAGGGTTGTACCATATTTACTGTTCCTGAGGTACCAGCCACGTACAGGTTCCATGCCGTGAAATAAGCCGATTATCGGGGCATGCCAGGAGGATAAAGCTGGTTGCCAAGGGGGGGTGGGTAAGCTAATGTAACCGGTACGCAAGGCTGAGGTTCATTAACCTTCGGCCTGACGATGACTCCTACACCGCAAGGGAACCTCTTAATGCAAACGACCCAACCCAACCAACCCCGCCGCCTCAAGCAGCAGGGCTTCACCCTCATCGAGCTGCTGATTGTGGTGGCGATTATTGGCGTGCTTGCTGCTGTGGGTGTGCCTCAGTATCAGAATTATGTAGAGCGAGCTACGTTTGCATCCGAATTTGGAGAACTCAACTCCTATCGTGCCTTAGTAGATGTGGAAGTCTCTTCTAACAACCCAGGAGACGCAGCTGCAGTGAGTACACCTTTAGGGCTGCCCAATAATAACATCGAGTTAACAACCTTCGACTCAGATGCGGCTGCTACTGCAACGCAAGCATTACTTCAATCTACCAATTTTACTTTTACTCGGGTGAATAATTCGTGGGATTGCTCTCCAAGGCCTGAGACTGCTGCGGCAAGCGCAGATGATTCGCAGCTTCCGCAAGCTTGTCGTAGTAATTGACCTGTCAAAAATACTAAAAGTGTTGATTTTAGTTACTAATTAATATTTATTTTGTTCATTGTTCAGCCGCCTTTATGGCGGCTTTTGTATGAGTTTTAATAGCCTTGGCTGCTTCCATACTCTCTGCGCAATTGTCTTTTACACTCAAAGCTCTGACTAGGCAAATTCACCAACGGAGCTTGCTATGAAACTCATCACTTTAGGCGTTGTAATCGCCACATTGTGCTGGCACGGCCTGGCAAGTGCTCAGCCTGCGCATGCCCCCGCCCATGGTGCTCGCGGCCACCAGGAGCAGCAGGTGGGCCAGGGTGGGCGTGAGCATCGTCAAGAACATCGCCATGAATATCGCCGTGAGCAGCGCTCGGAGCGCTATATCGATCTGCCGCGTATCAACGAGCGGGAGCTGCTCGGCCTGCTGCGCCAGTACGAAGCCCCCCGCGCCGAGCCGCTGCCGCCCGGCATACAACGCCAGCTGGAGCGGGGCAAGCCGCTACCGCCGGGGATCGCCAAGCGCTTCGATGGCCCCATTGCACAGCAGCTGCCGCGCTACCCCGGCTATGAGTGGGAGCGCGTCGGGGCAGACGTGGTGCTCATCGAAGCCGCTACGCGGGTGGTGGTAGATATACTGGTAGATGCCCTGCGTTAACGAGCTCTTGGCGAGTGTTGTGGGTAGCCGCGTGAGCGAGCGTTCATGGTAATGCCATCGGCCAGCGCTTATGCTGATCGCTCTATTGACTCATCCATTGTTCGTTAGAAGAGGCAACCTGATGGCAGCGTATACCCTGGAAGCGCGCCTGGCGCTGGCAATCACCATCGCCGAAGAGGCGGGGCAGATGATCCGCGAGGCGCGCGAGCAGCAGAACTTCGCCCAACGGCTTAAAGACGGCATGGAGCTGGTCACCGATGTCGATGTCGCTGTCGACCAGCGAATCAGCCAGCGCCTGGAAGAGCACTTTCCCGGTGAGGCAAAATTAAGCGAAGAGCTGAGCCCCGAACAGGCGCTCTATCATCCCGCCGAGCAACTATGGGTCGTGGACCCTATCGATGGCACGGTGAACTTTGCCCAGGGCCAACGCCATGTGGCGGTGTCGATTGGCTGGATCGAGCAGGGCGTGGGCAAGGTGGGCGTCGTTCACGCACCGTTTCTGAATGAAACCTTCAGCGCTGCCCAGGGGCTGGGTGCCTACTGCAACCAGCGGCCTATCCAACCCAGCGGTGCCGAATCCCTGGCCAACACGCTGGTAGGTACCGGGTTTCCCTACGACAAGCAGGCCCGCAAGGCCCTGCTGCCACGGCTCGAAGCCGTATTGACCCACTGCCAGGACATCCGACGCAACGGGGCGGCGGCGCTGGATATCTGCGACATCGCCTGTGGGCGCCTGGATGCCTATTACGAAACCGTATCCCCCTGGGATTTTGTGGCAGGCTGGGTGATCGCCCGGGAAGCCGGTGCACGCGTGGGGCATTTGGTCGAGGTGCCGGAAGGCATTCCTGCCGACCTTTTCCCTGAGCAGCTGTTGGTAACCGCCCCCGGCGTGTACGATGCCATGGCGACGCTGCTGGCAAGCGCGGATCGCTAGCTTGATGGGTGCTTTTCAGCCCAGCACGGCAAGCATTTGAAAAGAAAGCGCAAAAAGGGCTTTTCATTTGGCTGATAAAGCGCTAGTATACGCACCGTCCTGAAGCGAAAGCCAACGGGCATCGGAGTGTGGCGCAGCTTGGTAGCGCGTTGCAATGGGGTTGCAAAGGTCGCAGGTTCGAATCCTGTCACTCCGACCAATATCGAAAAAGCCGCTGCATTCATTGCAGCGGCTTTTTTCGTTGGTTCACTTTTTCTTCTTTCGATCATGGCGCATGAAGGGCAGTATTTTGGCCATGGTATCGGCCATCACCTGATCCAGCGGCTTATGGTCGACACTGATGGCGGCGCGGGCCGCGGTATAGGTGCCTTTGTACTCACGCACAATGTCGCTGTCGCTCATGCTGTCGGGTAGGCCTTCCTTCTCTCGAATGATGTCGATGACCGCTTTCTCCATGCAGCACCTCCTCTGTGTGGCAATCCTTTTGACGTACTCTGTGGATGTAGCGCCGTCGGCGTTTGCTGTTGGTCTGCGTGACAGTCTAGTACAGCACTCTTTCAGGTTGCATGATGCAGATTAAATAGGCTGGCGTCTGGGTACTCTTGATGCAAGTCAAGCTTTTAGCGGTAGGAGGCATCATGCGTAGCTGGGTACGGTATGCTCTGGTGCAGGGTGAGATACCTTCTCGAGAGCATCGACCAGGAGGCAGGGATGAGTCGCACAGGCAAGCAGGCTGCAACGCCCGAAGCATGGCATGGGCTGCCGGTAGACGAAGCGTTGGCGCGGCAGTCGGCGACCCGTGAAGGCTTGAGCCGCGAAGAAGCAGCGGCGCGTTTGGCTCAGTATGGAGAAAACCGCCTGGAGCAGGCCCAGGGGCGCCCCTGGTACAAGCGGTTGCTGTCGCAGTTTGCCAATATCCTGATGCTGATTCTGGTGGTCGCGGCGGTGGCCAGCTTTCTGCTGGGCCACATGGTCGATGCGGCCGCCATCGTGGGCGTGGTGTTGATCATTGCCTTGATCGGCTTTTTCCAGGAAGGCAAGGCCGAGCAGGCGCTGGACAGTATTCGCAACATGCTGTCTCCCCAGGCAAACGTGCTGCGCGATGGCCAGCGTACCACGGTGCCTGCCGAGGCGCTGGTGCCGGGGGATATCGTGCTGTTCGAGAGCGGGGATCGCGTGCCTGCGGATGTTCGGTTGCTGGAAGTACGGCGCTTGAAAACCGATGAGGCTGCCCTGACCGGTGAGTCGGTGCCCGTCGATAAGCAGCCCGCGCCGCTGGCCCACGATACCGAGCTGGCCGAGCGTTCGAACATGGCGTTTGCCAGCACGCTGGTCGTGCAGGGGAATGCCCGTGGCCTGGTGGTGGCGACCGGAGGACGCTCGGAAATTGGCAAAATTTCCGAGCTGCTGCGCAGTGTCGAGCAGATCAAGACGCCATTGTTACAGCAGTTGGATAGAGCTGGCCGAGTGCTGGCGGTGTTTATCCTGCTGGCCGCTGGGATCACGGCGCTGCTGGGTAGCTGGCTGCATCAGCAGCCCTTGGGCGAGATGTTCATGGCGGCCGTGGGCCTGGCGGTAGCGGCCATTCCCGAAGGCCTGCCTGCGATTGTGACCATTGGTCTGGCACTGGGCGTTCAGCGTATGGCCAAGCGGCGGGCCATCATCCGGCGGCTGCCCGCCGTGGAAACGCTGGGTTCGATTTCCACCATTTTCTCCGACAAGACCGGCACGCTGACCCGTAATGAGATGACTGCCCAGGCAATCTGGCTGCAGGATGCCCGTTTCACGCTCGAGGGTATCGGCTTTGCCCCGCATGGCAAGCTATACCGAGAAGGAGCGGCCGCCGAGGAGCAGTGCAATGGACTGGCCCATGAGCCTGCCTTGCAACGTTGCCTGTTGGCCAGCGTGCTGTGCAACGATGCCGAGCTGCACCAGGAAGATGAACGCTATCGCATCTTTGGCGACCCCACCGAAGGGGCGCTGGTGGTGGCCGCCGAGAAAGCGGGGCTCGATCACCTTGCATTGCGCCAGCAGTACCCGCGTCTCGATGCGATTCCTTTTGAGTCAGAGCACAAGTACATGGCCACGCTGCATGACCTTGAGGGTGGGCGGCAGCTGCTGGTCAAGGGTGCGCCGGATCGCATTATCGAAATGAGCAGCCATGTGATCACCGATGAAGGCGAAGCCCCGCTGGTGGCCAGCGAGTGGGAGGCGCATATCGAAGCGCTGTCCTCGAAAGGCTTGCGGGTGCTGGCGATTGCCGAGAAGGCAATGGAAGAAGGCGCTGAGCTCGATCACCCTCATGTGCAGTCGGGGTTGCGCCTGCTGGGGTTGATAGGGCTGTTGGACCCGCCCCGTGAAGAGGCCACCGAGGCGGTGAAACGCTGCCAGCGCGCCGGTATTCGCCCGGTGATGATCACCGGAGACCATGCTGCCACTGCCTTGGCCATTGCGCGGCAGCTGGGATTTCAGCACACCGAGCGGGCCTTGACCGGGCGCGACATGGAAGCCATGTCGGATGAGCAGCTCGAAGCGATCATTCTGGAGGTGGATGTGTTTGCTCGGGCGTCGCCAGAGCACAAGCTGCGGCTGGTCAAGGCCATGCAGGCGCGTGGAGGCGTATGCGCCATGACGGGTGATGGGGTCAACGATGGCCCGGCGCTCAAACGGGCAGATGTGGGTGTCGCCATGGGCATTCAAGGAACGGAAGCGGCCAAGGATGCTTCGCAAATGGTGCTGGCCGACGACAACTTCGCCACCATCGTCCACGCCATCGAAGAGGGGCGTAAGGTTTACGACAACATTCGCAAGACGATTACCTTCATCCTGCCCACCAACGGTGCCCAGGGGCTTGCCATCATGCTGGCCGTGCTGGCGGGCACGAGCCTGCCGGTGACTCCGCTGCAGGCGCTCTGGGTGAACATGGTGGTGGCCATTACGCTGGGCCTGGCATTGGCGTTCGAATCTGGCGAGAAGGATCTGATGCAGCGCCCGCCCCGGGACCCCAAAGCGCCGCTGCTGGATCTCTTTCTGCTTTGGCGGGTGGTGTTCGTATCGCTGCTGCTGCTGGTGGGCGTATTCGGCATGTTCAACTGGATTCTGGGGCAGGGGGGTAGCGAAGCGCTGGCCCGCACGGGCGCGGTCAACATGCTGGTGGCGGGCAGTGCCGCTTACCTGATCAACAGCCGCTATTTGCTCAACAGCACGCTGACCTGGAAAGGCATCTTTGGTAGTCGGCCGGTGTGGCTTGCCATCGGGTTGGTCCTGCTGCTGCAATTGGGGTTCACCTACTTATCCTTCTTGCAGTTCGTGCTGGTCAGCGAGGGGCTTTCTGCTCACCACTGGCTCGCCATTCTGGTGGGAAGTATGGCCGTGTATGGCGTGGTCGAGGTGGAAAAAAGCATCTTGCGCCGGAGGAGGTGAGTGCCACCGCCTGCCATGGGCAGGCAGCGGCAACGTCAGTGCGATAAGAGGTGTTCAGTCACTCTGGGCTTTATGGTCGGCAAGGGCCGCTGTCACGGCTTCTTGCCACTGTCCTTCGGTAATGCCCCAGTGGTCGGCCTGGTCCTTGTCAGGACTGCCTGCCGCCGCTGCGTTCAGTTCTTCCGGGGAATAGCTTTCAAAACAGTGTTTGGCAAAGGCTTTGGCCTTGCCATCGCTCAACTGGTTGATCATTTCCATGGGTCGCTCCTTTCCTTGGTGCTGAAGTCAGAGATAAAGAGTCAAGAAGTATACATGACATGAATGCCGAGTACGGTTCGGCACGATCATGCATCAGTATAGACTAGGCCATCAATGCATCCACGACGATCTTGATGGCAATCGTGGCCAACAGGCACATGATGAGCCTGTCGAACCAGCGATGCGGCAGGCGTTTGCCCAGCCTGGCGCCCAGGGGCATGGCTGCCAGAATGACCAGCAGGGCAGCCAGACTGTACAACGAGCGCTCCCAGGTGAGAATCCCGGCGCTGAGCAGAGCCGGGATCTGTACCAGCGTGATCGCCACGAAGAACACCGATATCGAGCCGATGAACACCGGGCGCTCCAGACGCATCGCGTTCAGAAAGGTCACCGACGCCGGGGCGGACATGCCCGCCGCACCTTGCAGCACGCCTGCCACCAGCCCCACCGGCAACACGATGCGCTGCGCCAGCGGGAAGGGCAGCGTAAAGCTGCGGTTGGCCAGCTTGATGGCCAGGTAGAGCACGATGGCAGCCGCCACGCCCAGCGACAGCAGCGTGGGCGACAGCACCACCAGCCCCCAGGTGCCGATCACGATGCCCAGCCCACCGGAGAGGCCGAACCAGAGCAGAAAGCGATGCGGCAGCAGATGGTGGCGGTACTGCCAGACCTGCAGGGCATTGCTGAACAGGTTCGGGGCCACCAGCACGGCAATGGCCAGCTTGACGTCGTACAGCATGGTCAGCACGGGAATGACGATGACCGGTACGCCAGAGCCGATGGCACCCTTGATGATCCCCGCGGCCATCAGCGTCAAAAAGGCGACGATCATGCGGCGTTACTCAGAATTACTTGAGTACATGAGCTTACTTGAGTACATGGGCTTACTTGAGTACATAGCAGGGCGTGTAGGGCTGTCCGTCCAGTTTCATGCGGCCCTGGGCCACGAAAGAGCCGAGCAGGTCGTCCAGGCGCTGCATCAGCTCGGGCTCTGCGGTCAGTTCGAAAGGCCCGTGAGCCTCGATGGCCCGAATGCCCGGCTCTTTCACGTTACCTGCCACGATGCCCGAAAAAGCGCGGCGCAGGTTGGCTGCCAGCTCGTGGGTGGGCTGCTGGCGGTGCAGCGCCAGGCTGCGCATGGCTTCGTGGGTAGGCTCGAAGGGTGCCTGGAACTCGCGGGCAATGGTCAGGCGCCAGTTGTAGTAGAACGCATCCTGGTGCTGGCGGCGGAACTCGCTGACCTGGTGGATGCCATCGCGCATCTTGCGCGCCACGGCCGCCGGGTCCCCGGTGATGATGGTGTAGAAGCGGCGGATATCTTCACCCAGGGTGTAGACCAGAAACTCGTCGATCTTCTCGAAGTACGCGGCGGAACTGGCGGGGCCGGTAAAGATCAGCGGGAAGGGAATGTCCTGGTTGCCGGGGTGCAATAGAATGCCCAGCAGGTAAAGGATCTCTTCGGCGGTACCCACGCCACCGGGGAACACGATGATGCCATGGCCCAGGCGCACGAAGGCTTCCAGGCGCTTTTCGATGTCCGGCATCACCACCAGCTCATTGACGATCGGGTTGGGAGCTTCAGCAGCGATGATGCCAGGCTCGGAAATGCCCAGGTAGCGGCCTTCCTTGCGGCGCTGCTTGGCATGCGCGACGTTGGCACCTTTCATGGGACCTTTCATGGCCCCTGGGCCGCAGCCGGTGCAAATGTCCAGGTCGCGGAGCCCCAGGTGATAGCCGACGTCCTTGGTATATTCGTACTCTTCACGGGAGATCGAGTGGCCGCCCCAGCACACTACCAGGCTCGGGTCGCGGCCCGGCTTCAGCGTGCCCGCCTTGCGCAGAATGTGGAACACGGCATTGGTGGTGCCTTCGCCAGTGCTGAGATCGAAGCGATTATGATGCTGGATCTCGTTATAGACGTAGACGATGTCACGGATGATCGACGACAGGTGCTCACGAATGCCGCGTATCATGCGTCCGTCCACGAAGGCTTCCGCTGGGGCGTTGGTGAGCTTCAGGCGTATGCCGCGATCCTGCTGCAGCACTTCGATGTCGAAATCCTTGTAGGCTTCGAGAAGGGCCAGGCTGTCATCGGTAGGGCTGCCGCAGTTGAGCACGGCGAGGGCACAGCGGCGCAACAAGTCATGTAACCCGCTTTTCGAGGTGCTCTTGAGGCGATTGACCTCGTGCTGAGACAGCACTTCCAGGCTGCCTTCGGGAGAAATGATGCTGGAAATGGTGGCGCGGGGTGCTGAAGGTTGCGTCATTGTATGGACTATCCCTGAGTATGATCATGACCAAACGGCATACTAGCATGCTGCTCCCTCACGTTCAGCTGCCTTGCCCTGCTACGGGCATCCGAGCCCGAGGCGGTCGTTTTTTATGCTAGGCTAGAGGCTTGGCGCCGGTAGGCATCCATTCTAGGCGCCCTGATGATCCTCACTGTGACAGTGACCGTTAATGATGAAGTTGCCGGGAACCCATGTTCAACGCTCAATACTTTCGTACCTTTATCACGCTGGTGGAAACGGGCAGTTTCACGCGCACCGCGCGACGCCTGGAGATGACGCAGCCGGGCGTCAGCCAGCACGTCAGAAAGCTGGAAACCTATCTGGATAAAGCGCTGATCGAGCGTCACGGGCGCAGTTTTACGCTGACCGAGTCTGGTCGTCGCGCTTACGACTATGCGTTGAAGCTGTTCGCCGAGCATGAGCAGTTCAGGCATGGTCTGGACGATGATTCGCTGGACAGCGGCGAGTGCCGCATTGCCTCCCCAGGCAGCGTCGGACTGATGTTCTACCCCTACATCCTGGGGCAGCAGCAGATGCACCCCAGCCTGACCGTCAACTACAGCTTTGCTTTCAATCATGAAATCGTCAACGACCTGTTGGAAGGGCGTTACGATATCGGCATCGTCACCGAGCAGCTCAACCATACCGAGCTTGCCTGCACCGTCTGGCACAAGGAGCCTCTGTGCCTGGTGGTACCCGCCGACTTCGCGGGCAGTACCCTGGCCGAACTGATGGGGTTGGGCTTCATCAATTACTACGATGGCATCAATCACGCCAACGCGCTGCTACGGGCCAACTTCCCCGACGAGTTCCGCTCCATGACGCATTTTCGCCATCAGGGGTTTACCAACGAAGTCAGCATGGTGCTGGACGCCGTGGCCCGGGGGCTTGGCTTTACCGTCGTGTCACGGCTGGTATTGGAAACGTCTCCCTGGCAGCGCCAGGTGAAGCCGCTGCCACTGTCGCAGGTCATTCACGAAGTGCTCTATCTGCTGCGGCGCAAGGATTCCGTGTTGCCCAAGCGTTACGAGAAGCTGCTCAAGGGCTTCCATGATCAGCGGCTACAAGAAACGACGCCTCTGAAACCCTGAACAGGGCCCCAGAGGCGTGTGAGGGGGGCTTGCCTAGCGGCGGTATTCGTCAATGCTGGGGCACGAGCACACCAGTTGGCGATCACCAAAGACGTTATCCACTCGGTTGACCGACGGCCAGTACTTGGCGGCGGCGACGGCTTCGCTGGGGAAAGCCCCTAGCTGGCGGTCATAGGGGCGCTGCCAGTCGCTGTCCATGACGTCGGCCTGGGTATGCGGCGCATTGACCAGCGGGTTGTTGTCCAGCGGCCACTCTCCATTCTCGACGCGCGCGATCTCTTCACGAATGGCAATCATCGCGTCGCAGAAGCGGTCGATCTCGTAGAGTGATTCGGACTCGGTAGGCTCGATCATCAGCGTGCCGGGTACCGGGAACGACATGGTCGGCGCATGGAAGCCATAGTCCATCAGTCGCTTGGCGATATCTTCTTCACTGATACCCGAGGCGCTCTTGAGCGGGCGGATGTCGATGATGCACTCGTGGGCCACATAGCCGTTCTGGCCGCGATAGAGAATCGGGTAGGACGGCGCCAGCCGTTTGGCGATGTAGTTGGCGTTGAGAATGGCGATCTCCGTTGCCTCGCGCAGCCCCCGCGCGCCCATCATTTTGATGTACGCCCAGGAGATGGGCAGGATCGAGGCGCTGCCAAAGGCGGCAGCAGACACTGCGCCACCGGGCTGTACGCCATCGATGGGCGTGACCACGTGGTTGGAAACGTAAGGAGCCAGATGCGCCTTGACGCCAATGGGGCCCATGCCCGGACCGCCACCCCCGTGAGGAATGCAGAAGGTCTTGTGCAGGTTGAGGTGCGATACATCCCCGCCGAAGTCGCCTGGGCGTGTCAGTCCCACCTGGGCGTTCATGTTGGCACCGTCCACGTAGACCTGGCCGCCGTGCTGGTGAATCACCTCACACACCTGACGAACGTGGGACTCGAACACGCCGTGGGTAGACGGGTAGGTGATCATCACCGCCGAGAGCCGCTCGCTGTACTGCTCGGCCTTCTGGGTCAGGTCGGTCAGGTCGATGTTGCCGTTGGCGTCGCACTCGACCACCACCACCTCCATGCTCAGCATGGCGGCAGATGCCGGGTTGGTGCCGTGGGCAGAGCTGGGAATCAGGCACACATCCCGGTGGGCTTCGCCTTGGGCGGCCTGGTAGCGGCGAATGGCCAGCAGGCCGGCATATTCGCCCTGAGCGCCAGAGTTGGGCTGCATGGAGATATGGTCATAGCCGGTCACTTCCACCAGGAAAGCGGCCAGCTCGTCGATCATCTGATGATAGCCCGCCACCTGGTCGCGAGGCGCGAAGGGGTGCAGGTGCGCGAAGGCAGGCCAAGAGACCGGAATCATCTCGCTGGTGGCGTTGAGCTTCATGGTGCATGAGCCCAGCGGAATCATGGCATGGGCCAGGGAGAGGTCCTTGTTCTCCAGGCGTTTCAGGTAGCGCAGCATTTCGGTTTCGCTGCGGTAGCGCGTGAACGTCGGATGGCTCAGGAAGTCGCTTTCCCGCTGGTACTCTGCCGGAATGCCTGTCAGCTTGCCTTCCACCACTTGCTCGTCGAGGGCGGCGACGGAAAGACCGTGCTCATCGCCGAGCAGGACATCGAACAGGGTCGCGACGTCATGGGCCGTCGTGGTTTCGTCGAGGCTGATGCCGACATCGCCATTGGCGAAGTAGTGCAGGTTGATGTCATGGGTCATGGCGCGGCCATGGATCTTGCCAGCATCGACCTGCGCAAGGCGCAGCGTATCGAACCAGCTATCGTTGGCCAGCTGCACGCCCGCCTGTTGCAGGCCGGTGGCCAGCAGGGTGGTCAGACGGTGAACGCGGCCAGCAATTTTGCGCAGCCCCTCGGCACCGTGATAAGTGGCATAGAAACCGGCAATGTTGGCCAGCAGCGCTTGGGCGGTACAAATGTTGGAAGTGGCCTTCTCGCGACGAATGTGCTGTTCGCGGGTCTGCATGGCCATGCGCAGCGCGGTCTTGCCACGGCTGTCTTTTGAAACGCCGATGATGCGGCCCGGAATGGAGCGCTTGAGCTTGTCGGAGGTGGCAAAAAACGCCGCGTGGGGGCCACCGAAGCCCATGGGTACGCCAAAGCGCTGCGAGCTGCCCACCACGATGTCGGCACCAAAGATACCGGGCTCTTTCAGCAGTACCAGGCTCAGCAGATCCGTGGCGACACAGGTCATGACGCCCTTTTCCTGGGCCTTGGCGAGCAGCGGGGCGAGGTCGGTGATGGTGCCGCTGGCGGACGGATACTGAACCAGCGCGCCAAACACGTCTTCGTCTGCCAGCTGCTCCGCCGGTGCAATCTTCAGTTCGAAGCCAAAGAATTCCGCGCGGGTCTTGATGACGTCCAGGGTTTGCGGGAAGACGTCTTCGGCCACGAAAAAGGTGTTGGACTTGCTCTTCTTGTTGCCGCGTTTGCACAGCGCCATGGCCTCGGCGGCGGCGGTGGCCTCATCCAGCAGGGAAGCGTTGGCAAGCTCCATGCCGGTGAGATCCATGACCACCTGCTGGAAATTCAGCAGACCTTCCAGGCGCCCCTGAGAAATCTCGGGCTGGTAAGGCGTGTAGGCGGTGTACCAGCCTGGGTTTTCCAGCACGTTGCGCTGAATCACAGCGGGCATGTGAGTGTTGTAATAACCCTGGCCAATGTAACTTTTGGCCACGCGGTTCTGGCGTGCCAGCTGGCTCAGGTAATCCAGGGCTTCTGCTTCACTGCGGGGGGCGTCCAGTGCCAGTTCGCGGCCCAAGCGAATATCGCTTGGCACGGTCTGCTCGATCAGATCTTCCATGCGCTGTAAATCGAGCGCTTTTAGCATGGTGGCGACATCGTCGGGGCTAGGCCCGTTATGGCGTTTGATAAAAGCATCGTGGTCGGCCAGTTCGGCCAAACGGCGTGTTTCAAAAGGCATGGGAAGGTTCCGAACGTGATGAGTAAACCGTGGGGTCTCAGGGCAGCCTGTTCTGCGTGGCTGTGGTGCCGCTCGTACAACCCGTGGGGGGGGTGTGCGGCCGCGTGATGCATCAGGGTGTTAACGTGAACGCCTGCACGGAGGCAGGCGTTCGGGTGAAGCAGAATCAATCGTCGGTGCTGAGCGACGCCTGGTAGGCATCGGCATCCAGCAGGCCTTCCAGGGCCTGACCGTCAACGCGTACCTTCATGATCCAGCCACCTTCGTAAGGGGCTTCATTGACCGTTTCGGGCGCATCTTCCAGCGCTTCATTGACCTCGATCACTTCGCCATCCACCGGCGAGTAGAGATCAGAAGCAGCCTTGACCGATTCGATCACGCCAAACTCTTTGCCCTTGCTGAGGCTCTGACCTACCTCCGGCAGCTCGACGAAGACCACATCGCCGAGCGCTTGTTGGGCGTGGTCGGTGATGCCGACGGTAACGGTACCGTCCTGATGATCCAGTACCCATTCGTGGCTGGCAGCGTAGCGCAAATTAGCTGGAAGATTGCTCATGAAGGTTCCCTTGTTAAACAGTGGAGTGAACGACAGCATACTAGCGTTTGTCGTTCAGCTTGGCGACTGTTGGGCACGGGGTGTCTGGCGTGCCATGAGCGTATGGTACCTTGTTTCCGATTGGAAACAAGTTTCTCTTGAGTGTCAAAATGAGAAAAAAACGCATGTCATTCACGGCATGGCACGGCAGGCTGGTTTTCCAAAAAAAGAGGCTTTCTCTGCCTTTTGGCGACATGACCATGGATGTAGACCAGTAAAATGGTATAAAACATGCCAATCTTGCGTTTTTCCAGCGTGCAGTAAGCGCTATGGTAGGCATGCGTGAGGGTGTTCTTCCGTGAGCGTCATGGGTGGAAGAGCGACAGGACCTTTATAATAAATTTACTAATCCTTCGGTTAAGGAGAGTCGTGTGGAAATGTTGACGAGCCTGTTGGGCGCAATTAACGGCGTGGTGTGGGGGCCGTTGATGCTGGTGTTGCTGCTGGGGGTGGGTATCTACCTGCAAATTGGCTTGAAACTGATGCCGATACGCAAGCTCGGCATGGGTTTCAAGCTAATGTGGCAAGGCCGCGATGTAAAACCTGCCGACAAGAGCGCTTCGAAAGCCAGCGATGAAGGCGAGATTTCGCCTTTCAATGCGCTGATGACGGCGCTCTCTGCCACCATTGGCACAGGTAACATTGCCGGTGTCGCGACGGCCATCGCGCTGGGTGGCCCAGGTGCGGTTTTCTGGATGTGGATTACTGCGTTAGTGGGCATGGCGACGAAATTCGCCGAGGCGGTTCTGGCGGTGCGTTACCGTGAAACCGACAGCACCGGTCACCACATTGGTGGGCCGATGTTCTATATCAAGAACGGCCTGGGCAAGAAGTGGCTATGGCTGGGCGGCCTGTTTTCATTCTTTGGTGCCGTGGCTGCCTTTGGCATTGGTAATACCGTGCAGTCCAACTCGGTGGCGGATGCCATGGATGCCACCTTTGGCGTGCCCCATTGGCTGACGGGTGTGATCATCATGGTACTGGCCGGGGCGGTGATTCTCGGTGGTATCAAGCGTATTGCCAAGGTGGCAGGCAAGCTGGTGCCGATCATGGGGATTGCCTATGTCGCCGCTGGGTTGCTGGTACTGATCGTCAATGCCGGACAAATTGGCGAGGCTTTTGGACTGATTTTCTACTATGCCTTCAATCCGATTGCCGCTGCCGGTGGCTTTGCCGGTGCTGCCGTCATGGCGGCTATTCGTTTTGGCGTGGCGCGGGGCATCTTCTCCAACGAAGCGGGCCTCGGTAGTGCGCCGATCGCCCATGCGGCGGCACAGACCCGCAACCCAGTTCGTCAGGGCTTGATCGCCATGCTGGGTACGTTCATCGACACGATCATCGTATGTACCATCACCGCGCTGGTCATTCTGACCTCTACGGTATGGATCGATGGCGAAGCAGGGGCCTCTCTGACCGCGCTCTCCTTCGATGCAGCCTTGCCGGGCTTTGGTAATCAGATCGTCGCCGTGGCGCTGGCCATCTTTGCCTTTACCACCATTCTGGGCTGGTCGTTCTACGGCGAGAAGTGCTGCCAGTTCCTGTTTGGCACGCGCTCCATCATGCTGTACCGCGTGCTGTTCGTCTTGGCCATCCCGCTGGGTGCCATCGCGCAACTGGGCTTCATCTGGCTGATGGCCGATACCTTCAACGCGATGATGGCCATTCCCAACCTGATTGCGCTGGCGCTGCTGTCGCCGGTTGTGTTTAAACTCACTCGGGATTATTTTGCGGGTAAGGACATCCTGCCGGGTGAAGCCCTGGATCACGATAAATAAGCGCCTTTCACAGGCGGGAAGATAAGATCCACCAGAGCCGGGAAGCCTTTAAGGCTTCCCGTTTCTCTTTTGACCATTGAGGAAACCCATGACCGAACTTAAACGTACGCCGCTGCATTCACTGCACACTCAGCTAGGCGCGAAAATGGTGCCCTTTGCGGGCTATGAGATGCCCGTACAGTACCCGTTGGGGGTGAAAAAGGAGCACGAGCATACGCGCCAGCAGTGCGGCCTGTTTGACGTGTCGCACATGGGGCAGATTCTGGTGTCCGGCGACGGTGTGGCAGAAGCCCTGGAGACGTTGATTCCCGCCGATCTGGTGGGGCTGAAGGTCGGCCAGCAGCGCTATGGCCTGTTTACCGGGACCGAGGGCGGCATCATCGATGACCTGATGGTGGTGAACGCCGGAGATCACTTCTATCTGGTGGTCAATGCGGCCTGCAAGGATCAGGATATTGCTCATCTACGCACCAATCTGGGTTCTACTCACCAGATCGATGTGCTGGATCGAGGTTTGCTGGCGCTGCAAGGGCCCCAGGCGCGTGATGTCATGCAGCGCCTGTGCCCCGCGGCCTGTGACATGACGTTCATGCAACATGGTCGTTTCAGCCTGGCCGGTCACGAGGTGTGGATCAGCCGCAGCGGTTATACCGGAGAGGATGGCTTCGAGATTTCCGTGGCCGCAGAGGCGAGCCAGGCGTTGGCCGAAGCGCTACTCGCCGAACCGGAAGTGGAGGCGATTGGCCTGGGGGCACGGGATTCTCTGCGTCTTGAGGCGGGTCTGTGCCTTTATGGTCACGACATGGACATGACCACCACGCCGGTAGAGGCCAGCTTGATCTGGGCCATCGGCAAGCCGCGCCGCCATGGGGGAGAGCGCCCGGCAGGTTTCCCGGGGGCGGATATCATTCTGCATCAGGTGGATGCCAAGGATCATTCCCGCAAGCGGGTCGGTCTGGTGGGGGAAGGGCGTGCCCCTGTGCGTGAGGGCGTCACACTGGTGGATGAGTCAGGCCAGGAGATCGGTCAGGTAACCTCCGGCGGGTTTGGCCCCAGCGTCAATAAGCCCGTGGCCATGGGCTACGTGGAACGGCAATGGGAAGCGCCGGGCACGACGGTGTTTGCGCTGGTTCGAGGTAAATCGCTGCCCATGACGGTCACGCCAATGCCTTTCGTGGAACCAGGCTACTATCGAGGTTGAGCCCTGTGCCGGCCATGAGGGCCGTTGGCTATAGCTGACGAAACCAGCCCAGGTGCGCTCGCTGGATATCGAGGGTTTCGATGGATTCCAGCGGGTGTGCCATCAGGCTCAGGGTGCGTGCCTGACGCGGTGTCATCTCGAACGCTTGGGTATACAAACGGCTGAACGTGCTCGCCTCGAGCCCACAGCGGTGGGCGATTTGCCCTATGCGCAAGTGATGCTGTCGATGATCCATCAAGCAGCGCCTAGCGGTGAGCAGGCGGCGCTTGCGAATGTAACTCGCCACGCCTCCCATGGGTTCGAAGAGGCGGTAGAGAGAAGCGCGAGCCAAGCCGAAACGGTGCGACAAATCCTGTGGAGAAAGCGTTCTGTCACCGAGATGTTGTTCGATATACAGGCAAATGCGCCCCAGCAAGGGGTGCTGATACTCGACCTGGCCAGGTTGAGCCAGTTGTCGAGAGAGCGTTGAGGCCAGTAGATGTGTGCTTTCGGCACCATAAAAGGCGATGTCTTCTGCGTTCAGTTCCGGGCTGCACGCCATGAGTTCCCGCAACTGTGCTCCCAGTAGCCGAGCAGCGGGCTGGCGATGGTCGAGTAACATCCCGTGTAGCGCTGCTGGATCCTGGGGCAGGGCAGTTCTGGGAAGTACCCAGGAAATCAGCGTGGCAGGCTGATGCAGGGTGATGGTGCTCTGCTGCATCAGATCCAGTACCAGGAAATCTCCGGCTTTGGCGACTGTCTCACGGTGCCCGGCGCGGCTCCACACTTCTCCTGCCAGTATCAAGTCCACCATCAGATAGTCCACGTCTGCCTGGGAGAGGCTGGCTGGCGTGCGTTCTATCTTCTGCGGCGACAGCTGCATGAGTACGCCGATCAAACCTGCGAAGTGATGGGTCGTGACTTCCCAGGCCAGCTGGCTGGCCTGCTCGCATGCAAACGAGGTGTCAAAATTCAACGTAGCCTGCATGCGAAACTGCCACTCTTCCATGCGCGTCATGCCTGGCAACAATGCGTCAGACGAGGTGTAAACGATACGTTGATCAGTCATCACCTGGTTCTCCAGGAAGCGCACAAGGGGGTGAGCGGATTATCGCTGATGGGTTGCGTTTATCGCAAAGTGTCTCTTTCTATCTTCATGGCGTCCCAAAGTGTCGGCCAAGGGTTGTGGTTATTTCTCCAAGGAAAAACAATCAGTAACACACAACACAATCTGTAACACATTGGCTGTTTCGAGTGTGTGCAGTGCGATGGGCGTTAACGACACAGGGGATACTCATGGCTGAATCAGCATTCAACTCGGCGGGGCGGGCCGACATCGGACAGCCGCCAGCATGGTCACGTATCAGGCAGCTGGCCAGGTGGTCGATTATCGTTTGCTCCCCATTGGCATTTGCCGAAGATACGCCTTCTGCATCTCCTGAGGGGGTGGCAGCCATGAGCGAGCGACAGGCACTGGTCATGCCATGGCTGAGCGTGCCTACCCAGGCCTACCTCTACACGGCCGAGCCTAAAATGCGCTTTGAGCAGGTCGTCATTCAAGGAGCCTCTCTCATTCCTGCGGCAGAGTTATCCGACTACCTGTCGCCACTGCTTGGCCAGACGTTGAGTCTTGAAGAGATCCAGGCGGCCATGTTGACGCTGAGTGAGCTTTATCGTGAGCGAGGCTTGTCGGCCAGAGCACGCTTGATGAAGCAGGATCTGTTTGGGGGGACGCTGCATGTGAGAGTGGTCGAGCGGAGTCACACCAAGCGGGGGTGGGTGGCTGCAACGGAGTCGAGTGGCGGTTTGTAGACATCGGTTTGAAAATAGAGGAAGGGGCGGCGATCCTCACCGCCCCTGATATGGATGGATGCTTACCTCAATACCTGTCGCGGGTCGATGGGCTTGCCGCCCTGGCGCAGGTCGAAGAGCAGATCATAGCGCTGCGTCGAGGCGCTTTGGCCAACTTCGCACAAGGCATCGCCAGCGCTGACCTGCTGGCCGACGTTGACCAGCAGCCGCTCGCAAAGCGCATATACGCTTTGCAGGTTGTCGGCATGATGCACGATCACCACCTCACCCAACTGGCGCATGCCATCGGCAAAGCGCACTTCTCCAGGCGCCACGGCCTTGGCCTTGGCACCAGCCTGGGTGGCCAGCAACATCGGTTGCAGCGTGCCACGGCTATCGGCACCAAAGCGCCGCACGACCCGGTAATCTTCCAGTGGCCATGGCCAACGGCGTGCCGAGGCGGGCAGGCTGGCGCTGGGCGTTGCCGCAGGCGTCGCGGGTGCTGCCGATGAGCCGCTCGACCCGCCACTGCTGGCTGCAACGGCTCTGCCGCTGCCGCTCAACGGTACGCTGATGATCTGGCCAACCCGCAGTGCGGTAGCGGGAGTGCCGGGGTTGGCGCTCTGGATCCTTCCTGTGGTCGTGCCGAAATGGCGTGCAATGCCAGAATAGGTATCACCCGCGCGTACCTGATAGCGGTAAGGCCCGCCTGAGGGCGCGCGCTCCTGCTGGGTGGGTATTAACAGCCGTTGACCGACGTTCAGGCGTCGCGCATCGACACCCGGATTGAAGCGCTCCAAGCGTTCGATGGGGACATTGGCGCGAGCGGCCAACTGCCCCAAGGTGTCTCCGCGGCCCACTTCGATCCAGCCACCGCTCAACGTGCTGGCGCTGCTGCTTGTCGGGGCACGTTGGCTGGTTGCGGGGGTCGAGCTGGCACAGCCCGCCAGCAGGCTGACGACCAGGCAAGCGCTCAACCAGTGCCCTAGTCGTGGTCGCTGAGAGTGTCCAGCAACGCGTCTTTTTCCTGCCACAGTGAATTGATCCATGCGTGGAAGCGTTCCTTGTGCTGCGAATCTTCGTGGTAGTTGGCATTTTGCATCCACTCCGGGATATCAATCTGCCTGGCTTCGAGGGTAATCGGGGCTTCTTTTCCACACAGAAAGCCCATGAACGTCGGGGTTGGATTGGTATAGCTGATGGTGACATCAAGGATACCATCCAATTGGTTACCCAGCAGGCTAAGTACTTGCCCGACGCCGCCTGCCTTGGGACGCAGCAAGTGGCGATAAGGGCTCTGCTGTGCATCACGCTTGAGCGGCGTGAAGCGAGTGCCTTCCACAAAATTGAAAATCGAAATGGGGGCGTGCCGTGCACGGCGGCAAATTCGCTCGGTGGATTCTCTGTCGATCGTGGCCAGCTTTGGGTTTCTGGCAATCTGCTCGCGGGTAAAACGTCGCATGAAAGGAAATTCCAGTGCCCAGAAAGCCAGCCCCACAATCGGAATCCAGATCAGTTGATGCTTGAGAAAAAAACGCGGCATCGGGATGCGACGATGGAGCGCCATGAACAGAATGAAAATATCGGTCCAACTGCGGTGATTGGAAATGACCAGCCACCACTGCTCGGGCGTGAGGTTGTCGGGCACCTGAATGGACACCTGCGGCTTCAACCATAGGCGCATCCACCATAGGTTGACGCCTATCCAGTTCAAGGCCACCGCGCACAGCCCTTTCAGCAACCACTCCTTGGCCTTTCGGCCAGGTGCCATTACTTTGAGCAGCGTCAGAATAATCAGGGGCACACCCCAAACCAGTGTGTTCAGCGTCAGCAGCAAGATGCTGACACCCCCTTTGATAATTGGCATACCGCGGTCCTCGATCTACTGATACTACGCACAAAGCGATACTACGCACAAAGCGATACTACGCACAAAGCAACTGCCAAGGCCCCTGATGTGGAAGGCGTGCCAAGACGACTCTACGCATGTGGGGACAAATGCTAATGGAACAAGCGCGAGCTGCCCAGCATAACTTTGCCATGAAGGGCGTTGTCAGTGCCGCGCCAGCCTGGGAGTTTTAACGTTTTCGATGAGGACGTTACGCAGCGCATGGGCCGCGACGGAGAGCTCCTGGTGGGTCAAGATGCCCACTCGACAGGCAATGCTGGGCTCGGTCAGTGGCAGGCAATGGGCACCTAGCTCGTCCATTTGTTGAATACACATGGAGGGCACGGCGCTGACGCCCAGACCCGCAGCGACCATACGCCCCACGGTCGACAGCTGATGGCTTTCGAAGGCGACGGGCAGTTCGATACCTTGAGCGGCTAATTCCTGTTCCAGCAGGCGCCGTACCATGGAAGGGCGTTGCAGGGTGATCACGTCGTGGCGCAGCAGCTCTTGCCAATCCAGGCTTTGCCGATGGGCCAACGGGGAGTCGAGGGGGACGACGGCCACGAACTGATCTTCGAAGAGCGGCGTAAAGCTCAAGCTGCCAGCGCCTTCGGGGGCGAACGCAATGCCCAGCTCGACTTGCCTGGAGCGCACCATGTCCATGACTTCTTCATTGATGACATCGTGCACGGTGACGTTGATCTTGGGATAGCGCTGACGGAACTTGACCAGCGCGCCGGGCAGCAAGTTGCAGGCAAACGACGGCATGGCGGC
Source organism: Halomonas sp. NyZ770 (assembly GCF_020616575.1). Lineage (NCBI taxonomy): Bacteria > Pseudomonadati > Pseudomonadota > Gammaproteobacteria > Oceanospirillales > Halomonadaceae > Halomonas > Halomonas sp. NyZ770. Next base: position 1,868,783 of record NZ_CP085143.1, read on the forward strand.
CACGCTCAGCCGTCCCAGCTGCAGGGTAAAGCGTTGCCGCAAGCGTTCTTCGGTGTTGTCCCACTGGGCCAGCAGGTGCTTGGCCAGCGGAAACAGCGACTCCCCCTCGGGTGTGAGACGAACGCTACGCGTGCTGCGAATCAGCAGCTTGCCGCCCAGTGAGTCTTCGAGCCCTTTGATGGCCAGGCTGAGCGCGGGTTGGGAAAGATGCAGGCGTTCGCATGCCTGAGTAAAGCTGAGTGTTTGGGCCACGGCCAGAAAGGCCCTGAGCTGCTTGACGGTCATGAGAACTCTTTATAAGTTATTAAAATAAATTGATAAGAAAAACAAACTTAACAAATATATCACCAGACACAACACTGACTCTATCGAAGCAACTGCATCCAGCGCGCAGCTTTTGTGCCAGACTGGTCAGCAACCACGTAACCAACAATATCTGATAACGTTTTACCAACCACGTGAGGCAACACAATGGCAGGATTCGACAAGCGTGTATCTTCCTATGAAGAAGCAATGGAAGGCCTGGAAAGCGGCATGACCGTGATTGCAGGTGGCTTTGGCCTGTGTGGCATTCCCGAGAACCTGATTGCCGAAATCAAACGCCGTGCGGTCAATGACCTGACCGTGGTGTCCAACAACTGTGGTGTCGATGGCTTTGGGCTGGGTATCCTCCTCGAAGACCGTCAGATCAGCAAGATCATCGCGTCCTATGTAGGCGAAAACGCATTGTTCGAGCAACAGATGCTGAACAATGAAATCGAAGTGGTGCTGACACCGCAAGGTACGCTGGCAGAGAAGATGCGCGCAGGCGGAGCGGGCATCCCGGCGTTCTTTACAGCCACCGGGTACGGTACGCCGATCGGTGAAGGCAAGGAAGTGCGTGAGTTCGACGGTCGTCACTATATCCTCGAAGAGGCTATCAAAGGTGACTTCGCCATCGTCAAAGGGTGGAAAGCCGATCGTTACGGCAACGTCATGTACCGCCACACCGCCCAGAACTTCAACCCCATGGCCGCTACTGCCGGCAAGATCACCGTCGTAGAAGTAGAGGAGATCGTTGAGCCAGGCGAACTGGAGCCCAGTCAGATCCATACGCCGGGTATTTATGTGGATCGCATCATTCAGGGCACGTTCGAGAAACGTATCGAACAGCGCACCGTGCGCAGCTAATCAACGACAAGAGGTGGCACCATGGCTTTGACACGCGAACAAATGGCACAGCGAGTGGCTCGTGAACTCCAGGACGGGTTCTATGTGAATCTGGGAATCGGTATTCCCACGCTGGTGGCCAACTATATCCCCGACGGCATGGATGTCATGCTGCAGTCGGAAAACGGCTTGCTGGGCATGGGGCGCTTTCCTACCGAGGAAGAAGTCGACCCTGACATGATCAATGCGGGCAAGCAGACCGTGACAGCACGACCTGGCGCGGCCATTTTTTCTTCAGCCGAATCCTTTGCGATGATCCGTGGCGGGCACGTGGATTTGACCGTGCTCGGCGCTTTCGAGGTAGACCAGGAAGGCAATATCGCGTCCTGGATGATTCCGGGTAAGCTCATCAAGGGCATGGGCGGTGCCATGGACCTGGTGGCGGGTGCCGATAACATCATCTGTACCATGACCCACGCTTCCAAGCATGGTGAGTCCAAACTGTTGGAAAAATGCTCGCTGCCGTTGACCGGGGCTGGCTGCATCAATCGAGTGCTGACTGACCTGGCTTACCTTGAAATCAAGGACGGAGCGTTCATTCTCAAGGAGCGTGCGCCTGGCGTCAGCGTCGAGGAGATCGTCGAAAAGACGGCTGGCAAGCTGATCGTTCCCGATCATGTGCCTGAAATGACCTTCGACGCATGACATGAGTGGCGTGGGTCAGTGAGACTCACGCCATTTCGCAGCGGGCATGGAAGGGCAGCAGGATTTCCGCCAGCCGCTTGTGGTCGTCTTCCACATGGCGCTGTGTCAGCGACAGCCCTCCGAGGCAAAGGCGGTGTTCGTCCCCATCGCTGAACACGATTTTTTGTGGCATGGCGGGGTAGAAACGATGATTCAGCAGGCTGGAGACCGAGAAAACCCCGTTTTGCTGGCTATCGAGGGCGTACAGTCCGACATGCTCCAACTGCAGGCCCAGCGAGTCCAGCGAGGCATTCAGCGTGGCGCAATCGAACCCGGCGTGGTGAAGCCGTGGCCCCATCACCGCCAGCCAGGCGGCCAGTGGATGGGCGGTATGCAGCTGTTGGTAGAGCGTCCAGCTGGGCATGGGCCATGGGCGGCCGCGAGACAGCAGATTGTGGCCCTTGCAGTCGGTTGGATGGCTCTGCCGTATCAAGGCGGTGAGTGCTTCTCTAGGAGCTTTGGAGAGCGTGCCCACCTGGAGTTCGGCGAGCACTAGCCAACTGCTGTCATCGTTAGGTGCCAGCAAATGAATCAGGAGCCCTTTGTCTGCCATGGCATAGTGGCCAACGGAACGATAGCCCATCCGTGCCAAGGGTATGCTCAGGGCATTGATGGCAAAAGGCCCGTGGTTGATCGTCACCAGCGTCAGGTATTCGGCGCTGGCGCTGATGGGCCATAGTCGGAGCGCCCCGATATCCGGATGATTATGGATATAGTCCAGCCAAAGCTGTTGTAAAAACTCCTCGCGCTGCATCGCCATTCCTCGCCGCCTGCTGACCTGAGTGAATCGAACACGATCATCGAACGCTCAGTATAGGCAAGCGAGTAGACGCTGCTTCAACGCGGATTAACGGAGGTTTTAACGCCCGAATCGGCGAGGCCGGGCTAAGAAGCCAGCAGCTGCTTGTCGCGGACGAACTGGTCGAACTCGGTGTAACCGCCGATGTGCTGTTGGTCGATGAAGACCTGCGGTACGGTATGAATGGGTTTGCCAGCCGTTTTGGCGATATCTTCCTTGGTGACGCCTTCGGATGGCATGTCGACGTAGCGATAGCCTTCGATCTTGCCGTTGCTCTCCAGGTGTTCGGCAAGATGTTTGGCGCGTACGCAAAAGGGGCAGGACATACGCCCAAAAATAACCACGAACATGGTAATGACTCCGTTGAATAAGGTATGACTTGTACAGTAGCGCCCATTGTGGCGTAGCCCGGCGTGTTTCGCCAATAGCAGCACACTACGCTATCCATAAAGCCCTACAATGGACGTCACGCGATCCGTGCATTTACAGGAGCATTCTCATGCAAGTCTTGCAGGCCCACGACTACGGCTATCTGGCCGAGTTGGCGACCAGCTACCGAGACGCATCGTTATCGGCGCTGAAAAAGGAGGCCCATTACAACCCGCGATTGAGTGTGGATGCGCTGTGCTTTCAATACAGCGACCTGCGGATCAGCGGCGCCAGCACGCTGGTAGGCGCGCTGATCACCCCGTGTGCATTATGGATGCTGGTGGTACCCGAACAGGCAACGCTGTCGGCCCCTCTGGAAGAGTCTCACGTGGTCTCCTTGCCATCGGGCCGTTATCGCATGACGCTCGAGCGCTTGCCGAACGGTATCGAGTTCTATCAGCGCTGCATTCTGGACGACCTGAGTGAGCTTGAGAGTCTGCAAGAGGCGTCTCGGCTTGCCCAGCGCATGATGGAAAAGTTGATGTCATCTGCCACGCTCTGAATTTACTTGGCAGAAGGCAGAAGCCCGAGACAGCACCTATAGTTTTAAGTGTTTATATTTTCATTTCAGACACATCGATAAAAGGAAGCCTGCATGTCAGCAGATAAAGCGTCAACGCCCCGTGTTGCAGTCGTCACCGGTACCAGCAGTGGTATTGGTGCCGCCGTGGTCAAGCATTTTTGCGAGCAGGGCCACCAGGTCTTGGCAGTGGATTTCAACGAGGCGGGTCAGGAGGTGGCCGACCAGGCCGGTGCGGCGTTCTACAAGGCCGATTTGACCGACCCGGACGCCTGCCGTGGTGCCATTGCCGACGCCGTAAAGCGCTTTGGTGGCGTGGATATCCTGGTGAACAATGCTGGCATCCAGCACGTCGCGGCCATTGAGTCGTTCCCCGAAGAGAAGTGGCGGCAAATCATCGACCTGATGTTGACCGCGCCTTTCCTGCTGACCCAGGCCGCCTGGCCGCACATGCGTCGGAAGGGATGGGGGCGGGTCATCAATATCGCTTCTATCCATGCGCAGGTGGCGTCTCCTGGCAAGGCGGCCTACATCAGTGCCAAACATGGCATGATCGGTCTGACCAAGACGGCGGCCCTAGAAGGGGGCGAGCAGGGCATCACGGCCAATGCCATTTGCCCGGCCTACGTCAAGACGCCGCTGGTCGACAATCAGATTGCCGACCAGGCAAAGCTCAATAACATGGATGAGCAGGAAGTGATCGAGAAGATCATGTTGAAAAACGCCGCGGTGAAACGCCTGATCGAGCCTTCCGAAGTGGCCCAGCTAGTCGCTTATCTGGCGTCGGATGCCGCTGGCGCGGTGACCGGTGCCAGCTGGAACATCGACCTGGGCTGGACTGCCCACTAACGGCTAACGGCTAACGGCTAACGGCGTACCGGGCGCTTCTGCAGCTTGCGCTGAAGCGTCCGGCGATGCATGCCAAGGGCTCTTGCCGTAGCCGAAATGTTGCCATCGTGCTCCTGTAGCACTTTCTGGATGTGTTCCCAGGTAATGCGGTTGATCGAGGGCGGATTGTCGGCCAGCTCCACGTTGGGGTCGGCCTCCGGATGTTCGAAGGCTGCCATGACGTCATCGGCGTCGGCGGGTTTGCACAGGTAGTTGATGGCTCCCAGCTTGATGGCTTCGACGGCGGTGGCAATGCTGGAGTACCCGGTCAGTACGACGATACGGCAACCCGGCACGGTATTGAGCAGCTCGGGCAGCAGTTTGAGCCCCGAGCTGTGCTCGAGCTTCAAATCCAGCGTGGCCATGGTGGGCAGGAACTGCGCGGCGGTCGCCATGGCCTGGTCGGCGTCATGGGCTACCATCACTTCGAAGCCACGGCGCGTCAGCGCGCGGCTCAGTACGTGACAGAACATTTCATCATCATCCACGATCAACAGGCGCTGGTCTTGGTTCTGCATGGCATCCTCGATGGTCTGACTTGGCACTGATGGCAGGCTAGCCCGGTGCGGAGCAGCGTGGCAGCGTCACTTCCGTCAGTGTTCCCCCTTCCGGGTGATTATACAGGCTCACACCACCACCAAACCGATTGATCGTGGCGTGAGTCAGGAAAAGCCCGATGCCCATCCCCTTGCTCTTGGTCGATACGAAGGTATCACCCAGCTGGTCGGCTATCGACATCGCAATGCCGGGGCCATGGTCGCGGATATCGATCACGACGCTCTCGTCCTGCCAATCCAGGCGAATGGCGATGTGCTCGGGGTTGGCATCGGCGGCGTTGTTGAGCAGGTTGGTGAGGGCCTGATCGAGGGTGGCATCTACCGCAATCCATGGTCGTCCCCGCCGCTCGGCCACGTCGAAATGGTGGTTGACGTCAGGACGGATCACCAGCCAGCGTTGGACCACGCCTGCCAGCCATACTTCGGCGTCGAGGATCTCCGGCTCGGCCATGCGCCGCCGGTCGGCGTTGTTGACCAGATGCTGCAGCCGCGATTTGCAGATGTCCACCTGCTGGCGCAGAAGCGCGATGTCATCGGCAAGCGCCGAGTCCTGGGCTGCGTCAGCCTGCATCTCTTTCAGCAGCACGGCCATGGTCGACAGCGGAGTACCCAGCTCATGGGCCGTGCCGGCGGCCTGGGTGGCCACTGCCAGCACCTGCTCGTTGCGCAGTGCGGCTTCCCGGGTGCGCGATAGCGCTTTGTCTCGGCTGCGTAGGGCATGGGCCATCTTGTAGATAAAAAAGGTCACGAGCCCCGCCGACAGGCCAAAGTTGAGCCACATGCCCAGCACATGCAGGCTTAAAGGGCCGTCACTGCTGATATGCCCCAGCTGCGGTATGGGGTGGTAGAAAAACATCAGGAAGGTGTAGCCGCCCATGGCACAGGCAGCAATGATCCAGGCATGTCGCCACGGCAGTGTGGCAGCGGCAATGGTCACCGGCACCAGGTAGTAGGTGATGAAAGGGTTGGTAGACCCCCCGGAAAAATAGAACAGCAGCGTCAGCCCGGTGATATCCGCCAGCAGGTGGGCCAGATACTCGATATGGGTGACCGCTCTGGGGCGGCCCAGCCGCCACCAGGTGGCAATGTTCAGCATGCCCATGGCGATGACTACGCTGACCACCGCCGTGACCGGCAGATTGAATGCCAGCAGTTCGATGCCGACGATGATCGCCATCAGGAAGCCCGTCCAGGTGATCCCCCGGACGATGGTCAGCCGGACCAGGTTGCGGTTGGGCGTGGAGAGCGGCAGGGGCAGAGCGGTAGCCATGGACGATTACTTGCTCGATGTCTTGACGCTATGAATCACGAACTTGATGAATAGCGTCATGACGAAGGTTAACCAACCCGCCGATGCCAGCAGGTTGAACAGCAGTATTTTGGGTGGCAGCCAGGCAGTGCCCAGCAGCGTTTCCAGCAGGATATGGAAAAACATGGCCAGCAACAGGGGCAGGGCCAATGTGTGCATCCACATGTCCGTGCGCCGCTTGCGAATGTGGTAGCGCATCAGCAGATAGCGCAGCGGTCGGTGTGCCCAACTGAACAGCAGCAGTGCGCCTACCACGAACAACATGGCCAGCGTAGGCTCGGTACTCTGCTGATACATGGAAATGGAGATCGACCAGGCAAGGCCTAGCCACACCAACCCCTCTATGCTGGCAATGACATCCGCATAGCGTCGTACGTTCTGCATAAACAACAGCATCCTTGGTCTTACAACGTGGCGTCATGATACGACACTTGGCTGGGCCTGTGGGGGTCGTGTGCAGATTTATCCCACGGGGCGATTGGGTATACTGTGCAGCCGTGACACCCCTCTTTCACTTTCAAGACAGGACTTGCCGTGGACGCTATCACGATCACTCGCCCCGACGATTGGCACCTTCACCTTCGCGACGACGAGGCGCTGAATGCGGTGGTAGGCCATACCGCAGCCCAGATGGGGCGGGCCATCATCATGCCCAACCTCAAGCCGCCGGTGACGACGACCGAGCAGGCCATGGCCTATCGTGAACGTATCCTGGCGGCCTTGCCGGAAGGCAGCGCGTTCGAGCCGCTGATGGTGCTGTACCTCACCGACACGACGCCCGCAGAAGAGATCGAGCGAGCTGTTGCCAGCGGTGTGGTCAAAGCGGTCAAGCTCTATCCGGCGGGGGCAACGACCAACTCGGCTTCCGGCGTCACCGATATCGCTCATTGCGACGCAGCCATTGCCACCATGGCGCGGCTGGGAATGCCGCTGCTGGTGCATGGCGAAGTGACCAACCACGACATCGACATCTTCGACCGTGAAGCCGTGTTCATCGAGCGCGTCATGAAACCTCTGTTGGCTCGTCACCCGACGTTGAAGGTCGTGTTCGAACACATCACGACGCAGCAAGCCGCTGAATTCGTCGCTGACGCGTCGGACAATGTCGCAGCGACCATCACCGCTCACCACCTGTTGTTCAATCGTAACCAGATGCTGGCCGGTGGCATTCGTCCTCACTACTACTGCCTGCCAATCCTGAAGCGTGAGCAGCACCGTCAGGCGCTGTTGAAAGCGGCCACCAGCGGCAGTGCGAAATTCTTTCTGGGAACCGACAGCGCTCCTCACGCCAAGGGCGACAAGGAATCAAGCTGCGGCTGCGCCGGCGCCTATACGGCACCTGCCGCTATCGAGCTTTACGCGATGGCGTTCGAGTCGGTTGGGGCACTGGACAAGCTGGAGGCATTCGCCAGCCTGAACGGGCCGCGTTTTTATGGGCTGGCGCCCAACGCCGATACGGTTACTCTGGTGCGCCGGGAGTGGCAGCTGCCGGAAAGCTATCCTTATGCTGCAGGGCAGACCATCGTGCCTTTGCAGGCGGGTGAAACCCTGGCGTGGCAAATGGAGGGGTAAGAGGTGAACCCCCATCGCCTGGCGGCGATGGGGTTTTCAGGGTCATTCGCTGGCCAGCTTCGACAGCATCTGATTGACCATGCGTGAAGAGTGGTCGGCGGCCACTTCCAGGAACTGCTCGAAGGAGAGGTGGTTGTCACCGCTGCCCGGGATATCCGACAGGGCGCGAATCACCACGAAGGGGCAGCCATACAGATGACAGGTCTGGGCAATGGCGGCACCTTCCATCTCGACCGCCAGCATGGTGGGGAACTGGGCGCGGGTCTTGGCTACCCGCTCCGGGTCGGCCATGAACGAATCGCCGGTGGCGACCATGCCTTCTCTCACCGTTACTTCGCCCAGGGCGGCAATGGCGCTGCGTGCCACGCTGCGCAGGTGTTCGCTGGCCTGGTAGGCCTCGGGCATGCCGGGCACCTGTCCCAAGGCATAGCCAAAGACCGTGGCATCCACGTCATGGTGGCGCACTTCATCCGAAATGATCACATCACCAATGGCCAAGTCCGTGGCAAAACCGCCTGCAGACCCGGTGTTGATGATGGCCTCTGGCTGGTAGCGCTCCAGCAGAATGGCGGTACCGACAGCGGCGTTCACCTTGCCGATGCCGGATTGGAGAATGACGACTTCCAGCCCATGTAATGTGCCGGTGTGAAATACGAAGCCTGCGTGCTCGGCACGCTCAGCATCCGCCAGTTGGCTGGCCAGGATGTTCACTTCTTGCGCCATGGCGCCGATGATACCAATACGTTGCACCGTGATGTTCTCCGCAGGTCAATGAGGCAGGGAGCTGCCAGTGTCTAGAGCGTGTCCGGGTTCAGCGCTGCTGGTCGTGGCGCTCAGCGGCTTCCAGCGTGTTTTCGAGCAGAGTGGCCACCGTCATGGGGCCAACGCCGCCAGGCACGGGAGTGATGTGGCTGGCGCGCTCGGCTGCCGCGCTAAAGTCCACGTCGCCGACCAGGCTGCCATCCTCTTGGCGGTTGATGCCCACATCGATGACCACCGCGCCGGGTTTGATCCACTCACCCTTCACGATGCCGGGTTTGCCCACGGCGACCACCACCAGGTCTGCACGGCTGACGTGACTTGCCAGGTCGCGTGTGAAGCGGTGGCATACCGTTGTCGTACAGCCTGCCAGCATCAGCTCCAGGGCCATGGGGCGGCCCACGATGTTTGATGCGCCAACGATCGTGGCGTCCATGCCGCGCACGGCAATGCCGCTTTGTGCCAGCATGGTCATGATGCCTTTGGGCGTGCAGGGGCGCAGGGAGGGCAGTCGTTGCGCCAGGCGTCCCAGGTTGTAGGGGTGGAAGCCATCCACGTCCTTGTCGGGACGGATGCGCTCCAGGATGGGCCTGGCATCGAGGTGTGCCGGTAGCGGTAGCTGTACCAGAATGCCATCGACGCTGGGGTCGGCGTTGAGTTCGTCTACCAAGGCTTCCAGGGCAGATTGCGTCGTATCGGCGGGCAGGGCATGTTGAAAAGAAAGAATGCCTGCCTGCTCACAGGCGCGGTGCTTGTTGTTGACATAGACATGTGAGGCAGGGTCCTCGCCGACCACGACCACGGCTAGTCCGGGTGCACGCACACCTTCCTGCTGACGCGCCTGGATTCGGGCGGCAACGCGTTGACGGACATGCGCGGCGATGGCTTTGCCATCGATGAGTTGGGCGGTCATGTAGTGAGATCCCTATTGAAGATGGAGAAGCTAATAAAGGATACGGCTCGGTAACCGAGCAATTCGGCTGCGCAATTTTCGCATGGCAGGGCGGTCAGGCAAAGCATCTATCGAATCAAACACTTTAAGTGTTGACTTTAGAATCAGAAATAGTAATATATGCCTCGCTTGAGACGGGACACGCAGCAGCGGTCAAGGCAAGTATCGGGATGTAGCGCAGTCTGGTAGCGCGCCTGCTTTGGGAGCAGGATGTCGGGGGTTCGAATCCCTCCATCCCGACCATTTACTTGAAGCCGATTACTTGAAGTCAAAAGTAACACTGCTTTCCAAGCTTTGGTTGTGGTCAAGTGCTCATCGGTATCTCTGGATACATTATGTGCGCCTATAGCTCAACCGGATAGAGCAACGGCCTTCTAAGCCGTAGGTTGCGGGTTCGAGTCCTGCTGGGCGTGCCATCAAGAAGACGGTCTCGTTTTTTCCAGTCGGTATTATCAAGCATCTGTTTTGTCATGGTGGGTGTAGCTCAGTGGTAGAGCCCCGGATTGTGGCTCCGGTGGTCGTGGGTTCGATCCCCATCATCCACCCCATCGACAAGACGTTCTGCAGTATCCAGGTTGTGGTGGATGTAGCTCAGTGGTAGAGCCCCGGATTGTGGCTCCGGTGGTCGTGGGTTCGATCCCCATCATCCACCCCATTAACCTGATTATCTCTCCCTCGAAGTTCTACCCTCATATCAACTCTTTTATGTCTTTTGCCAATATTCTATGGTCAAGCTGTACGTGATCATCTTGGCATGACTTTGATGTTATTCCCTTCTGCACGTGTTATTTCCGTTGGCTTGCCCAGCAGATACCCTTGTGCATAGTCGATGCCCAGTGTGCGCAATTTATCCAGGGTCTCTTGCGTCTCCACGAATTCAGCGACCGTTTCGATATGCAGCGCTTTGCCTACCGCATGAATCGCTTCGACCATTGCGCAGTCGATGGGGTCGTGGTGCAGGTTGCGGATGAAGCGGCCATCGATCTTGAGATAGTCGACCGATAGCTGTTTGAGGTAGCCAAACGACGAGAGTCCCGTACCGAAATCATCCAGAGCGAATTGGCAGCCCAACGATTTCAGTGTCTGAATCAGCTCGCTGACTTTCGAGAGCTGGGCGATGGCGGCGCTTTCGGTAATTTCGAAACACAAGCTGCCTTCAGGCAGCTTGGCGGCACGTACCTGCCGAATCAAGTCGTTGCAGAAATCGCTATCGGATAACGAATCGCCCGACAGGTTGATGCCCCAGTGGCCAATAGCGTCGGGCTCCGCGCTGCGATAGCGGTCGCTCAGCCAGGCGAGCGTGTTGCGAATGACCCAGCGGTCGATACGTGGCATGAAGTGATAGCGTTGTGCCGCGGGTAAAAAGCTTCCGGGGGCAATCAACTGGCCATGCTCTTCCAGGCGTATCAAGATCTCCTGATAGCCTTTGTTTCGCGTGCATACTGGGTGAACCGGTTGCGCGAACAGACGGAAAGTGTCGTTATCCAGTGCATTTTGCAAGCGCTGTACCCACTGCAGCTCTCCGTGCCTCTCCAGCAGCAGGCGGTCGTCGGGCTGGTAGCAGTGAATCCGGTTGCGGCCTGCCTCCTTGGCGCTATAGCAGGCGGCATCGGCTGCGTGGAGTGTTTCCGCCAGACGCCGAGGTTGCGTCGGAGTAATGGCAACGAGCCCGATACTGACACCGATGCCGAAGGTGTGTTCTTGCCAGGCAAAGCGAAACTGCTCGATGTCGCTGCGCAGCGCTTCGCAAATCAATTTGGCTTTTTCCAGCGGGCAGTCGGGCAGCAGCAGCGCAAACTCGTCGCCTCCCAGGCGTGCCACGGTATCGCTGTTGCGGACATGCGCTTTCAGTTTGCGAGCCACCTGTCGGAGCAGTTCGTCACCCGCCTGATGACCACAGGTATCATTGACGATCTTGAATTGGTCGAGATCCAGGTAGCATAGGGCATGGTCGCTTTCCGTCTGTGTCAGCAGCTTGGCAAGGAGGGCCTCGAAGGCGCGTCGATTGACAAGCTCGGTGAGGTTGTCGTGGGAAGCTTGATAGCTGAGTTGTTCGGAGAGCTTGCGCGTCAGGCTGACATCCTGAAAGACCACGACGGCACCCAGAGTAATGCCGCTGCGCGAGCGAATAGGCGAGGCGCTGTGCTGGATGGGGTAGCGCTTTCCATTGCGGTTCAGCAGCATGCCGGGGTCGGTGTATTGCAGTGGGCGGTGCTGGGTCAGGACATGGCGGGCCGGATTGTTGATTGGTTCGTCGCTATGTTCGTCACGCAGCTGATAGATACGGTGAATCGGTTTGTTCAAGGCTTCGCTGGCGTCCCAGCCGGTCAGGCGCTGCGCTTCGCTGTTCATGAAAGTAATGTTGCCACTGGCATCGCAGGTGATCACCCCGTCGCCAATGGAGGCGAGCGTGGTGCGAGCAAGGTCGCGCTCTCGATTCAGCTGCTCTTGCAGCAGTTTTCGCTCGGTGATGTCCCGCACCATGCCTGAACGTTCCGAGTGTGACCCCGCAGCCCCCTCGCTGACCTGGATTTCGAGATAGCGCACTTGCTGGTCTTCGGTACGTCGCTTGATTTCCAGACGTGTGCCGGGGGTCAATGGCCGATGAGGAAGCAGCGTCGTGATGGGTTGCCCGACGAGCTGCTGTGCCTGAACGCCGAACAGTGCTTCAGCGCCGGGGTTGAGGCTGGTGAGCGTGCCATCTGCCTGCCAGGTCAAGACGCCGTCACGCAAATTACGCAGCATGACCCGGGTATGGCCCACGGCGCGCTCAAGCGCGGCGGATACTCGATTGTAGCTGGCAGCGATTTCCCCTACCTCGGTAAACGGGTCGGCATCGATGCGCTGGCGCATGTCCCCCTGGCGCTCATGCTGGCGCATGTGTTCCAGAAGTTGATGCAGTTCGTTCCGGGCACCGTGTTCTGCCAGGTTGAGCCCCATTTTCTCTGCCTCCGGTGAAACCCGCAGAGGCATGATGCGCTTGCTCGCTTGCAGCAGTAGCCAGGCGACGCCAAAGCTCCATGCGCCGCACACGATCACGCCCATGAGCTGAACATGAAACTGCTCCCAGCGGCTCAGCGAGGTTCCCAGCGCCTCCAGGTTAGCCACCCAGGGCAGTGCCAACGTGCCCCAGATGCCGGTGACCAGGTGGGCGGGAATGGCGCCTACGGCATCATCGATGCGTTTTTTGAGCAGCCACTCACTGGCCGCCACCATCAGCACGCCGCTAATGCTGCCCAGCATGAAGGCCGCGTGCAGCGACAGGGCATGAGCGCCTGCCGTGACTGCGACAAGGCCGGCAATGGCACCGTTGATGGCATACATCACATCGGCATAGCGGCGAATGCGCCAGCCCATCAGCATGGACGACAGAATGCCGCCAGCCGCCCCCAGCAGCGTGTTGGCGATGATGCCGGGAATGGCGCTATTCATGGCCAGGGTGCTGCCGCCATTGAAGCCAAACCAGCCCAGAATCATGAACAGTGCGCCCAGCATGGCCAGCGGCAGGTTGCCCGCCGGGAACGGGTTGGCATGAACGCCATCGCGAAAGCGCCCGGTGCGGGGGCCGACCACCAGGACGGCGGCCAGGGCCACCCAGCCGCCCACGCTATGCACTACCGTTGCTCCGGCAAAGTCGACGAATCCACGAGCGGCCAGCCAGCCAGGCGTGCCACCGAGTAAGCCTCCCCACGCCCAGTGGCCAAACACTGGGTAGATCAATAGTGCTATCCAGAAGGCTGTCCATAGGTAGCCCAGGAAAGGCATGCGCTCCGCCACTGCGCCCGCCACGATAGTGGCTGCGGTGGCGCAGAACATGGCTTGAAAGATGAACACGGTCATCAGCCAGGCGTTGCTGGCCTCCATTTCCCAGCCGAATAACGACAGTCCTAGCCAACCCCCCTGTGAAACACCGAACATCATGCCAAAGCCGATCAGCCAGAAAACCGTCACCGAAACCGCGAAGTCGGCCAGGTTTTTCATGGCGACGTTGATGGCGTTCTTGGTACGGGTAGTGCCGGCTTCCAGGCACAGAAAGCCTGCCTGCATGACGAACACCATGGCGGCGGCCCAAAGGACCCATAAAGTGTCGAGAAGCCTTGTTTCCAGCATCACTGTCATCTGCCTCTCCTTGTCGCTGCATGGTGCGGCGTATGCGCTAATTTGGTGCTTTGTCGGAAGGTGAAGGGATCACCGTCGAGTGACGAGGCAGGCAGCCCCGTCAGCGTGACGAGCGCTTCAAGCACTGCTAACGTGAATGAAGCAATTGTCGTGCCGTGGCTAGTGGACTCATCCTTATTTTTGATTTTTACGTTAATAAAAACTGAAATGATGATTTAAAACAGTATTTATGACTGTGTAATTGCTGTTTGATTGGTGATATTTTTCAATATGTTGCGGCGCTGCCAGGACGGGCTGGTAGTGGCATCATCTTTCAATGAGGAGTGCATCAAAATGGCGCGTCAAACAGTGGTTTTAGGGGCAGGGATGGTCGGCGTCAGTATCGCCTGGCAACTGCAAAAGCGCGGTTTTCAGGTCACCTTGATCGATCGCCGCCAGCCTGGTCGTGAAACCTCGTTCGGTAACGCGGGCATCATCCAGCGTGAGGCGGTACGGCCGTATCCGTTTCCTCGCGATATGAAAACCATTTTGAGCGTGCTGCCCAACCGTCGTGTCGATATTCGCTATCGGCCCACCGGCATGGTCAAGGCGGCTTCTCCGCTGCTCAGTTATTGGCATCATTCGTCGTCGCGGCTCTACAAGAAGATCGTCCCGGAGTACGCGTCGCTGATTCAGCTGTGCCTCGACGCCCACGCGCCGATGATCGAAGCGGCAGGTGCCGATGCGTTGGTACGTCGCGAGGGCTGGTTAGAGATATATCGAACGCCCGAAAAGCTGGCCAAGCGTGTCAAGGAAGCAGAAGAAGCCCGCGATCTCTATGGTGTGCAGTTTGCGGTGCTCGACCGCCAGGGGGTTGCCGAAAAAGAGCCCCAGCTGGGAGAGCAGATCATCGGAGCCATCCATTGGCTGGACCCCTGGACCGTCGCTGATCCCGGTGGCCTCGTGGCAGCCTACGCCGAGTCGTTCGTGGCTTTGGGTGGCCAGCTGGTACAAGCGGACATCACTGACGTCAGCCAGCAGGGGTCGCAGTGGCAGGTGAGCACCGCCACCGACACTTTCACGGCAGATGACGTGGTGATGGCGCTAGGGCCCTGGGCGGGAGAATGGATGAAGCCGCTGGGCTACCACTTCCCGACATTCGTCAAGCGTGGCTACCATATGCACTACGCCACACAGCCCGATACCAAGCTGCATTACTGGCTGATGGATGCGGAAGTCGGTTATCTTCTGGCCCCCATGAATGCAGGCGTGCGGCTGACCACGGGAGCGGAGCTGGATCGTCTGGAATCGCCTGCCGACGAAGAGCAGCTAGGGGCGGCAGAGAGCGTGGCGCGAACCATTTTTCCGCTGGCCGATCGCAAGGACGAACGTGCCTGGAAGGGCGCGCGTCCTTGCCTGCCGGACATGAAGCCGGTAATTGGCCCTGCACCACGCCATCCTGGCCTGTGGCTGGCGTTCGGGCATGGTCACCAGGGCTTTACGCTGGGGCCTGCTACCGGCCAGCTGCTGGCCGACATGATGGAAAATAAACCGACAGCCATCGATATGGCACCGTTCCGCGCGGACCGCTTCTAGATGTCAGGTCGCTTTCCGGTTTGCTTGGCGTCTGGAAGGGATGTTTGCTAGGCTGTAGATGAAATTCCGCCAGATGGAGGTTCCGCAATGGATGTCGCGGTCAGTAATACGGTCAGCACTGCGCTTTACATGAACCAGGCGCAAACGGTCGAGCAGGCGCAGATGCAAATGTTCAGAGATGCGCTGGAGCAGCAAGCCGATCAGGTCACGGAAGTATTGGCTTCGGCCGATGCGGCAGCGCAGCCTGAGCTTGCTCAGGAAGGTAGCGTCGGTACGCAGATCAACACCTTCGCCTGAAGCTCTCGCTTTTTGATCCCCAAACGCCGACCTTGTCGGCGTTTTTTGCTTTGGTATGCCGCAGGCAGGGAGTTGCGTTACCATAGGCGCACCCCGTCACTTGTCTGGCGCTTATTTGGTTATTACGCAGTCCCCCTATTTAGAGAACTCCATGTCTGACGCTCAATTAGCGCGCGAAGCAGAGCTACGCCGCACCTTTGCCATTATTTCCCACCCTGACGCCGGTAAAACGACCATCACCGAAAAAATGCTGCTGTTCGGAAACGCCATTCAGATGGCCGGTTCGGTGAAAAGCAAGCGCAATGATCGCCACGCGACGTCCGACTGGATGAAGATGGAGCAGGAGCGGGGCATCTCAGTGACGACGTCGGTCATGCAGTTCCCCTACGGCGGACGCATCGTCAACCTGCTGGACACTCCAGGACACGAGGACTTCTCGGAAGACACGTACCGCACCCTGACCGCCGTCGACTCCGCACTGATGGTCATCGATGGGGCCAAGGGTGTAGAAGATCGCACCATCAAATTGATGGAAGTGTGTCGACTGCGTACCACGCCCATCCTCACCTTCGTGAACAAGATGGACCGCGATATTCGTGACCCCATCGAAGTCATGGATGAAGTGGAGACGGTGCTCAACATCCAGTGCGCCCCGATGACCTGGCCCATTGGCATGGGGCGGCACTTCAAGGGTGTCTATCATCTCTACAACGACGTGATTCACCTCTATACCCAGGGGCAGGGCAGCCGTATCCCTGACGACAAGCGTATCGAAGGGTTGGACAACCCGGAGGTGGATGCGATTCTGGGCGAAGAGCAGGCCGAAGAGCTGCGCATGGAAGTCGATCTGGTGCGCGGCGCTTCCCATGAGTTCGACCTGGAAGCCTATCGTCGTGGCGAGCTGACCCCGGTCTATTTCGGTACCGCCATGGGTAACTTCGGTGTGCGTGAAATGCTGGACGGCTTCGTCGAGTACGCGCCATCGCCGCAGCCCCGCGAGACCGATACTCGAGAAGTCACGGCCAAGGACGATCGCTTTACCGGTTTCGTTTTCAAGATCCAGGCCAACATGGACCCGAACCACCGTGACCGCATTGCCTTTCTGAGGGTGTGTTCCGGCAAGTACGAAAAGAACATGAAGATGCGCCATGTGCGCATTGGCAAGGACGTCAAGATTGCCGATGCGCTGACCTTCATGGCCTCGGACCGCTCCCACGTGGAGGAGGCCTGGCCCGGCGATATTATCGGTTTGCACAACCACGGCACCATTCAGATTGGTGACACCTTTACCGTGGGTGAAGACATGCGCTTCATGGGCATCCCGCACTTCGCGCCGGAGCTGTTCAAGCGCGTGCGCCTGAAAGACCCGCTGAAGATGAAAGCACTTCAGAAAGGCCTGCAGCAGCTATCGGAGGAAGGGGCTACTCAGGTCTTCATGCCGGTGGATAACAATGATCTGATTCTTGGCGCAGTAGGTACGCTGCAGTTCGACGTCGTTGCACACCGCTTGAAGGAAGAGTACAAGGTCGACTGTCTCTACGAGGGCGTCAATGTGCAGACGGCTCGCTGGGTCTATTGTGACGATGCGAAAATGCTGGAAGAGTTCAAGCGCAAGGCAAGTGCCAACCTGGCGATCGACGGCGGTGGCTACCTGACCTATATCGCCCCGACCCGGGTTAATCTGCAAATGACCCAGGAGCGTTGGCCGGATATCCGCTTCCAGCCGACCCGAGAGCACTAACTTCAAGACTCGCCTCAAGACGCCTACCCAAACGAGAGCGCTTGCCATGCTCATTGACGCCCACTGCCACCTGGATGCCGCGGAGTTCGATGAAGACCGAAAGGCCGTCATTGCCGCGGCCAGGGCCGTGGGCGTCAAGGGTTTCATCGTGCCTGCCACGGTGCGCCAGCGCTGGCAGCATGTGCTGGCGCTAGGCGAGAGCGAAGGGGTCAGTATCTGCCTCGGGCTTCACCCCTATTTCATTGCCCAGCATCACACCGATGACCTGGTGGCGCTGGAGGCGCTGGTCAAGCAGCAGTTGACCCGCCCGGAAACCGCCCTGGTGGCGATTGGCGAGTGTGGTATCGATGGCCGCTTCAGCGAGAGTCTCTCGCCGCAGTGGGAATATTTCGATGCCCAGCTCGGTATCGCGAGCCGTTGCCAGCTTCCCCCCGTCGTGCACTGTGTGAAGGCCAACGATGACGTGGCCAAGCGGCTTCATCAATGGGCAC
The DNA here is from genome assembly GCF_020616575.1 of Halomonas sp. NyZ770. Classification (NCBI taxonomy): domain Bacteria; kingdom Pseudomonadati; phylum Pseudomonadota; class Gammaproteobacteria; order Oceanospirillales; family Halomonadaceae; genus Halomonas; species Halomonas sp. NyZ770. The sequence continues at coordinate 1,886,684 of NZ_CP085143.1, forward strand.
TGGCGAGGCCCGGCATGATCCATGCCTTTGCCGGTTCCTACCAGCAGGCCGCAAGGTTTCTGGATGCGGGGTTTGTACTGGGGCTGGGAGGCGCCGTCACCTACGCTCGTGCTCAGCGCCTGCATCGTGTGGTGGCCACATTGCCGGATGACGGGTTTGTGCTGGAAACCGATAGCCCCGACATGCCGCTGAGTGGCTTCCAAGGGCAGCGCAATGAACCTTCGCGCGTGAAGCACGTCGCTGAGCAGGTGGCTAAGCTGCGTCAGCAATCGCTGGAACACGTCGCAGCGCTGAGCAGTGCCAACGCTGCACGTATTTTTGGCCTGTGAGTGCCGCCCCGCTGGTGTCAGCTCAATTGAGCCGCTAGCGCTTCAGGGTCCAGGCGCTCGACGGGGTAAGGCAGCGCGTGCAGGCTCACTGGCTGCGCTTGCCAGTAGACGGAGATCTGCTCCTCCGCCACTTTGGTATTCATGACCGCCAGCAACTCTATCTGCTGCTCGTCACTGAACGCGCTGTTGACGACTTCACCCAAGGCTTTCCCTTCCTGATCCACCAGGCTGTCGCCTATCTGGGGTAATGCGCTGGCGCTCACGTGCGCATGCACCAGGCGTTTTTTGACCTGGCCGCGAAAGTGCGCCCGAGCGACGACTTCTTGCCCGGTATAGCAGCCCTTTTTGAAGCTGATGCCGCCCAGCGCTTCCCAGTTGAGCATTTGTGGCAGGAAGTGATCCTGCTGTGCCGCCGTCAACCAGGCGAGGCCGCTACGGATATCTGCCAGCTGCCAGGCTTGCTGTTGCGCCTCTTGCGAAACATGCTCTGGGGGTGTGGTTTCCAGCATCAGCAGCCAGCGGGCAGTGCCCGGCATGCGCAGGGCGGTGCCCGAAGGGCTGGTATGGTGGGCATAGGCCTGATCGGGCAACGTCACGCCTGCCTGCTCCAGTAGCGCGGCGTCGGGGGCGCTGCTGCCCACGAATGTCACGGACGTGGCAATCGTCAGCTCGGTCTTGTAGAAAGCAGCAAATTTTTTGAGGTGGTTGGCCAGAGACTCGGCCAGCGAGGCGTCGAGAATCAGGCGATAGTGCTGTGGCGCCAGGCGCAGCAGTTGGGCGTTGGCCAGCATGCGCCCCTTGGGAGTGCAAAAGCAGGTCAGGGGGGCGAAATGTCCATTGGCGAGGCCGACCTGGGCGCTGGTTTGACCCTGGAGAAATTTTTCGGCATCAGGGCCCGTGACGTCCAGCGCTGCCAGGTGCGTCAGGTAAACAGTACCGGTGAAGGGGTGAGTCTCGGCGGTGGCCATGGTCTCTCCTGAAGATGAATGCTGCGCGGCATGGAGTGAAAGACGCGGCGCGGCGATAGGTTACGCTAGGTGCGGGCAGTGGGCTGCAATTGCAAGCGCACTTGCGCGTGCTAAACTTCAATTCCGCGTATCGGTCTTGCACAAGAATTTTGCGTCGTATCGCCGATCGATCCCGCTAGCATATACTTAACAAGACTCATTAACACATAAAAGGGCAACGCATGGCAGTGCAATCACTCAGTTTCCAAGGGGTTTCCAACGCTGATCAGGTCAACAAGATCACCACGGCATTGATGATGCTGGATGGGGTGGACAGCGCCGAAGTAGGGCGTCATGGCGCCGAAGTGGAAGGGCGTGCCAAGCGCGATGCGCTGATCCAGGCGGTCGAACGGCTCAAGCTACCCATCAAGGTGTCGTGAATGCATCCGCCTATCGTGGTGATCAGTGAGCGCAACCGAGCGTTTCGCCAGCGTATCGAGGTCAAGGGCCTGGAAGACCTCTACGCAGACGTACCCGCAGTGGTGGGTGGCGATGAAAGTGCGCCGGACCCTCACGACTATTTCGATATCGCTTTGGGAACCTGCAAGGCCATTACCGTACAAATGTATGCCAAGCGCAAGCAGTGGCCGTTGGAAGGCATTACGGTCACGGTGCAGCGAGACGACCAGGATGAAAAGAAGGGCGTTTACCGGCTGGCCGTTCAGCTCGAACTGCACGGTATCAGCGACCCTGAGCAGAAAGCCAAGCTGGAAGAGATCAGCCACCGATGCCCCATTCAGCGGTTGATGACCCAGGCCACCATCGAGATCACCACTCGCACCGAGTGACCATCCCAGGAGCCATGATGAGCAAGGAATTTCGTCTGCAGTCAAAATTCAAGCCTGCGGGCGACCAGCCCACCGCGATCCGCAGCCTGGTAAGCGGCCTGGAGTCGGGCCTTGCCCACCAGACGCTGCTGGGCGTTACCGGCTCCGGCAAGACCTTCACCATGGCCAACGTGGTGCAGCAGCTACAGCGGCCGACCATCGTCATGGCGCCCAACAAGACGCTGGCGGCCCAGCTTTACGGCGAATTCAAGTCGTTCTTTCCCGACAACGCCGTCGAATATTTCGTCTCCTACTACGACTACTATCAGCCGGAAGCATACGTGCCTTCCTCGGACACGTTCATTGAAAAAGATGCCTCGATCAATGATCACATCGAGCAGATGCGGCTGTCCGCCACCAAGGCGCTGCTGGAAAGGCGTGATGCCTTGATCGTCGTGTCGGTATCGGCGATCTATGGTCTGGGTGACCCGGACCAGTACCTGAAAATGCGCCTGCACTTTACCCGCGGCGAGCTGATCGATCAGCGTGCCTTCCTGCGCCGATTGGCGGAGCTGCAGTACACGCGCAACGACATGGATTTTCGTCGCGGCACCTACCGTGTACGAGGCGATGTAATCGATATCTTTCCGGCGGACGCCGACGAAGAGGCCGTACGGGTCGAGCTCTTCGACGACGAGATCGACTCCATTCGCTTGTTTGACCCGCTGACAGGGGATATACGTGGCCAGGTGCCGCGCATGACGATCTACCCGAAGTCGCACTATGTCACCCCCAGGGAAACCATCCTAGAGGCCATCGATGCCATCAAGGGGGAGCTGAAAGAGCGGCTCGAGTGGCTGAGAAAGCATGAGCGGCTGGTGGAAGCCCAGCGCCTGGAACAGCGCACTCTCTACGACATCGAAATGATGCTGGAGCTGGGTTACTGCAACGGCATCGAAAACTACTCGCGCTACTTGTCTGGCCGTGCTCCTGGCGAGCCGCCGCCGACATTTTTCGATTACCTGCCCGACGATGCGCTGCTCTTCATCGATGAGTCCCACGTCAGCGTGCCCCAGGTGGGTGGCATGTACAAAGGTGACCGCTCCCGCAAGGAAACGCTGGTGGAGTACGGCTTCCGCCTGCCTTCCGCGCTGGACAACCGGCCGATGAAGTTCGAAGAGTGGGAGTCGATTTCGCCACAGACCATTTTCGTATCGGCCACCCCGGGGCCTTATGAAGCAGAGCATGCCGGTCAGGTGGTCGAACAGGTGGTGCGTCCCACGGGGCTGCTCGATCCGCAAATCGAAGTGCGTCCTGCCAGCACCCAGGTCGACGATCTGCTGTCCGAAATCGGCTTGCGCACCGCGGTGGGCGAGCGCGTGCTGGTGACCACGCTGACCAAGCGTATGGCCGAGGATTTGACCGACTATCTCGACGAACACGATATTCGGGTGCGCTATCTGCACTCCGATATCGATACTGTCGAGCGGGTGGAAATCATCCGCGATCTTCGGCTGGGCAAGTTCGATGTGCTGGTGGGGATCAACCTGCTGCGTGAAGGACTGGATATTCCGGAAGTATCGCTGGTCGCCATTCTGGATGCAGACAAGGAAGGTTTCCTGCGTGCCGAACGTTCGTTGATTCAAACCATTGGCCGCGCGGCGCGTAATGCCAACGGCAAAGCGATTCTCTACGGTGACCGGATTACCGACTCGATGCGCAAGGCCATCGATGAAACCGAGCGCCGCCGCGCCAAGCAGATGGCCCATAACGAAGAGCATGGCATCACGCCGACCACCGTGACGCGTTCGGTGGCCGACATTCTCGAAGCCGCCCAAACGCCCGGCAAGAAGAGCTCCCGCCGACGTGGCAACGAGCGCAAGGTGGCCGAGCCTGAGGGTAGCTATGACGTGGCGTCCATGAGTCGCCAAGACCTGCTGGCGGCCATCAGCAAGTTGGAAGACGCCATGTTCGAGGCCGCCCAGAACCTGGAGTTCGAAGAGGCGGCGCGTTTGCGTGACCAGGTGCACCGCATGAAAGAACAGCAGCTGGCGCTGGGGTAGGCGATGCCTGAAGGCCCTGAAATCCGGCGTGCCGCGGATCGTATCGAAAAGCAGCTCGCGGGGAAAACGCTGGAAGACGTGTGGTTTGCGTTTCCGGAGCTGGCCCCGCAGGCGGCATCGCTCATTGGTGTCAACGTGCAGGCGGTGGATACCCGCGGCAAGGCGATGCTGATTCGCTTTGCCGACCAGCGCGTGCTCTATTCACACAATCAGCTCTATGGCGTCTGGAAACTGCATGCCGAGGACAGGCCGCCCAGTACCCAGCGCTCATTGCGTGTCCGGCTGAGCGCTGAGGGAAGGTCTGCCAGTCTTTACAGTGCCTCGGATGTTTCCTTGTGGCATGAAGAGCACCTGCTTCAACACCCGTTCTTGTCGCGGCTTGGCCCTGATCTGTTGAGCGAGCGGGTTACCCCTGTGCAGGTCAGGCAGCGCTTGCTGTTGCCTGCCTTTCGGCGGCGTAGCCTGGGGGCACTGCTGCTGGATCAGAGCCTGGTGGCAGGGCTGGGTAACTACCTGCGCTCGGAAATTCTGTTTTTCTCCCAGTTGCATCCCCGCCAGCGGCCCGCTGAGCTGAACGATACGCAGCTCGCGTTACTGGCCGAAAATATCGTCGAGATCACCCAGCAGGCCTATCTGCAGGCGGGCGTCACCAACCTGCCCGAGTGGATATCCCAGGCGGTGGCCTCAGGAGAACCTCGCAGGCAGTGGCGCTTTGCAGTGTTCGAGCGGGCTGGACTCAGTTGCCATCGCTGTGGTGATGTCATCGAGCGCACCATGGTCGGTTCTCGCCGACTCTATCGCTGCCCGAACTGTCAGGGTGTTTCGCCATCATAGTTATACCGTTATCTAACCTGCTGGCTCACTGTCAGACCAAAGCCTTAACCCCTGCATGGCGGGAAGCACCTGTAGTGGCTGCCGGGATTGTTTCAATACGGTATACTTCCAGCACACTTAGACGGCCGAGAAGGTCGCACTCAGCACGATAACCGAGGAGCTGTTCATCCATGACCGTGATTCGCCAGGACGACGTGATTCAAAGCGTTGCCGATGCTCTGCAGTACATCTCTTACTATCACCCCAAGGATTTTATCGATGCCATGGCAGCCGCTTATGAGCGCGAAGAGAATCCGGCGGCCAAGGATGCCATTGCTCAGATCCTGATCAACTCACGGATGTGCGCCACGGGTCATCGCCCCATCTGCCAGGACACCGGTATCGTGACGGTATTCGTGCATGTCGGCATGAACGTGACCTGGGAAGCGGACCTCAGCCTGGATGACATGATCAACGAAGGCGTGCGCCGGGCCTATCAATTGCCCGATAACGTTCTGCGTGCATCGGTTCTGGCCGACCCGGATGGCAAGCGCCAAAACACCAAGGACAATACGCCCGCCATCATCCATCACAAGATCGTGCCTGGCGACAAGATCGATATTCACGTGGCAGCGAAGGGCGGCGGTAGCGAGGCAAAATCGAAGTTTGCCATGCTCAACCCTTCCGACAGCGTGGTGGATTGGGTCATGGAACAGTTGCCCAAGATGGGCGCTGGCTGGTGCCCGCCCGGTATGCTCGGTATCGGGATTGGTGGAACCGCCGAAAAGGCCATGGAAATCGCCAAGGAAGCGCTCCTCGATCCTATCGACATCCAAGACCTTCAGGCACGTGGCCCCAGCAATCGGGCAGAAGAGCTGCGTCTGGAGCTGTTCGACAAGATCAACAAGAGTGGCATCGGTGCCCAGGGGCTGGGCGGCTTGACCACGGTGCTGGATATCAAGGTCAAGGATTATCCCACCCATGCGGCCAACAAGCCGGTGGCCATCATTCCCAACTGTGCGGCGACGCGTCATGCGCACTTCACTCTGGATGGTTCCGGTGCCGTCTCTTTGCCAGCTCCCAGGCTGGAAGATTGGCCGGAAATCACTCGTGAAGCGGGTGATAACGTCAAGCGCGTGAATCTCGATACGGTCACTCCCGAAGAGGTCAGCACCTGGCAGCCAGGCGACACGCTGCTGCTCAACGGTAAACTGCTGACCGGACGCGATGCGGCGCACAAGCGTATGGTCGACATGATCTCCAAAGGTGAGCCGCTGCCGGTAGACATGAAAGGTCGCTTCATCTACTACGTCGGGCCAGTAGACCCGGTAGGTGATGAAGTCGTGGGGCCAGCAGGGCCAACGACCGCCACTCGTATGGACAAGTTCACCCGTACCATGCTGGAAGAGACCGGGCTGCTGGGGATGGTGGGCAAGGCCGAGCGTGGCCAGGCGGCCATCGACGCGATTCGCGACAACCAGGCCGTCTATCTGATGGCGGTCGGGGGCTCTGCCTATCTGGTGGCCCAGGCCATCAAGAAGTCTCGTGTAGTAGGCTTCGAGGACCTTGGAATGGAAGCCATCTATGAGTTCGAGGTGGAAGACATGCCAGTCACGGTCGCCGTCGATAGCCAGGGCACGTCGGTGCACCAGACGGGGCCTGCCAAGTGGAAAGAAATCATTGCCCAAAAGGCCTGATGGCCGATTGGCAACCTGTGTGACCAGATGAGTGATCGGAAGCCCCGTCCCAGGCGGGGCTTCTCCGCATGGTCGCTACAGAAAAACAGCAAGATGTCCTGATGATGACGAGGAAGCGTTAATGGCCTCATGGCTGCTAGGCACGGCGATCATGATGATCCACGTTCTGGGGATGGTCTCGGCAGTAATGGCGTTGATGTCCAGTCGGACATCCCAGGGTGCCGTCGCGTGGATCATTTCACTGCTGACCTTTCCCTATATCGCTTTACCCGCCTACTGGTTTTTTGGACGCCCCCGCTTCTATGGCTATGTGACCGCACGCGGTGCAAGAGATACGGTGCTGCGCAGAGTCTTGGTGCGCTATCGTCACAACATCAAGCCCCACGTGGTCGAGTCCACCAATACCGATATCAAGGCCGTGGAGCAGCTGGCGATGATGCCGCTGACCCGAGGCAATCACCCGCAGCTGCTGATCGATGGGCAAGCAACGTTCGACAGCTTGTTCGAAGGCATCGCGCAGGCTCGGCACTATCTGTTGCTGCAGTTCTTCATCGTGCGGGATGATGCGCTGGGACGTGAGTTGCAGCAGCATCTCGTAGGCGCGGCCCAGCGCGGTGTGCGTGTCTATTTTCTCTACGATGAAATTGGCAGCCGCAAGCTGCGAGATGGTTATTTCAAAGAGCTGAAACAGGCAGGTGTCGAAGTGACCCCGTTTCGATCGTCGCGTGGCATCAAACACCGCTTCCAGCTCAACTTCCGCAACCACCGCAAGATTGCCGTGGTGGATGGGGAGCAGGGGTGGGTAGGCGGCTTCAATGTCGGCACAGAGTATCTGGGGCAGAGCAAGAAGCATGGCCCTTGGCGCGATACTCATCTGTTACTGCACGGTCCTAGCGTTCTCGGCCTCCAGGAAGCGTTCTGGGAAGATTGGCACTGGGCCACAGGGGAAGTGATTACGCTGAACTGGCACGCGGCACCCGCCGCGGGGCACGACCAACAAGTGGTCATCGTGCCGTCGGGGCCTGCGGACAAGCAGGACACGGCAGGGCTGCTGGTGCAGCAGCTGATTCACAGTGCCAACGAACGTTTCTGGGTCACCAGCCCGTATTTCGTGCCCGACCAAGGCGTTCAGGATTCATTGAGACTGGCGGCCATGCGCGGTGTAGATGTGCGTGTGATGATCCCGGAGCGGCCGGATCACTTGCTGGTCTTTCTGTCGGCGTTTTCGTTCTTGCCCGACATGCTCAAGGCAGGTGTGAAAATATACCGTTATCAACCTGGCTTTCTACACCAAAAAGTCATGCTTATCGACAACAGCTCGTCTGCCGTCGGTACGGTCAATCTGGATAATCGCTCGTTCAGATTGAATTTCGAGATTACCGCCTTCATACCCAGCGCTGATTTTACCCGACAGGTGGCCGAGATGCTGGAAGCCGATTTCGCCCAGTGTCGACGCGTTACCCTCGATGAAGTCAGCCAGCGGCCAATGTGGAAAAAAGTCGTATCCCGCGCCGCGTACCTGATGTCACCCGTCCAGTAGCCGCTGCCGCTGGGCCAGCCGCGATCACAAAGAACCAATAAACAAAGGGAGTGTTGGGTGAATCTTGAAACAAAATGGTTAGAAGATTTTGTGGCACTGGCCAACACGCGCAGTTTTTCTGCGTCTGCCAGGCAGCGCCATGTGACCCAACCTGCCTTTAGTCGTCGCATCAGGGCGCTGGAACAAGCGGTGGGAGTCACCTTGGTGGACCGCTCGACGACACCCATAGGGCTCACCTCGGAAGGCCAGCTTTTTTTGGTCACTGCGCGCAACCTGGTAGAGCAACTCAATGAATCACTCAGCCATTTGCGTGGCCTCTCGATTGCCAATGAGGCGCTGGATATCGTGGCCGCGCACTCCTTGGCGTTGAGTTTTTATCCGCCCTGGATCTCGCGGCTGCAGAAGGGTTTGGGCGAGCTGCCGACGCGGTTGGTGGCCATGAATGTGGGCGAGGCGATTCACGTTCTGCGGGAAGGCAACTGTGACCTCATGCTGGCTTACTATGACCCGTTTGCCACCATGCAGCTGGACGCCGAAGTGTTCCCGTCCTTTTCGATTGGCAAGGTCAAGATGTTGCCCGTGTCGCTCCCTGATGAGCAGGGCAAGCCGCTGTTCTCGCTGCAGCGTGATCAGTCGATTCCCTACCTGGCCTACACACAGGGTGCTTTCCTGGGGCGTAGCGTGCGCATGCTGCTGAAGAACGATCCGCTACGCATGAAGCTGCGCACGGTGTACGAAACGGCCATGGCCGAGGGCCTGAAGGGCATGGTGTTGCAAGGAGTCGGCGTGGCCTGGATTCCCGATTTCTGCATCCGTGAAGAGCTGAAGAGCGGTCGGCTGGTTCGGGCAGGAGATGAGGGGTGGGATATTCCTCTGGAGATCCGTTTGTATCGTTGCTCGCTGGTGCACAAGCCCGGGGTAGAGCGCCTATGGCGGCAAATGATGAAGCTGCCGCGCGATTTTCTGCAGGGCTAAACGCCGCCCAGGTTGGCCGGTAGCCCTAGAAAGTTTTGAATGATGAAGAAGTGGTCTTCAAACAGACTTTCCGGCTCCAGGTCGGCCAACGCCACCCAGCGGGCATGCTCGCCGCCTTTGACCGGCTTCAGGCGAGGTAGCTGCTGGTCGGGGGTCAGCGCAAAATAGAAAGCTTCGGCGAGCGTTCGCCCTCGCCAACTGCGGTGTGGCTCATCGAACAGACGCTGGCCGCGTAGCGAGCCCTTCAGCACCGGTTCCGGCACTTTGAGCCGCAAGCGTTCGCGCAGCTCGCGCAGGCAGGCATCCAGCAAGCGTTCGTGAGGGTTGATGAAGCCGCCGGGCAGCGCGAACAGCCCCTTGCCAGGGGCGGCAGTGCGCTTCACCAGCAATACATGGCCAGATTGCACCACCACGGCATTTACCGTCACGAAGATGGGCGGGTAAGGGGCTTTTGCCCAGGCCTGGCGATACTGGTCCAGCAAATGCTGCTCCTCCAGCAACTGATGATAAGCATCACCCTTGCAGAACTGTCCTACGCTTCTGACCACCCCCGGGGGAAGATCATGATAAGCGCCAGTGCTCAGATAGTCGCCGGTGGCGTCCGGGGAGCGAAACAGCCGTTCTCGAATCTGGCTGGCTGAAATGCCTTCCACCAGCGGAACGCTGACCGATTCCCACTGAGGAAACAGCGAAAGATAGTAGCTCGATTGGCCACGGCTGGCTCCGATCAGTCCGATACGTGGCAGACGAGCCTTGGCGGGGGTAGCCAGGTCACGCACCTTGCGTTGCACATCCCGCACCCAGACATCGTCATTGTAAAGAGCGTCCAGCAGTGGGGTGATTTCCAGGCGGCGGTTCTCGGCTTCGTCGAATCCCGAGCGGATCATGGCTTGGCGTTCATTGAAGTGCCAGGGATTGCGTAACGAACGCGCTTGCCACGAAGAGCCGACCATGACGATGACCTGACGCGCCTGTTTGAGCGCTTCGCGGATGATGGCCAAATGCCCCAGATGTGGCGGCTGAAAACGACCAATGAAGACTAGGCAGTCAAACTCATGGTTCGAAGGGGGGAGGGCAGCATCCGGTGTCATGGGGTGTCCTTGCGCGCTGGTCAGTTGGCCATCAGGCGTGGCCATTATGGTCAGTGAGTCACTTCTGTGCAATGCATCAAACCCTGCGCTCAACGGTTTCATTCGGTATGCTTACCTATTGATAGTGATAGTGGCGTTATAAAAAAGGACGCTGGGAATGGTTTTAAAGGGAATAACTATGCTGAAGCGCACGCTCGTTTTCTGGTGGAACGTGGTACAAGATGCAATCTCTCTATGGCTGGAGCGCAATGCTTTCAGCTACGCTGGTTCGCTGGCGTTCTATACGCTTTTTTCGCTGGCTCCGACGATCATCATTGCTGTCACTGTGATCGGGGTGGTGCTGGGGGAAGATGCTGCTCAAGGGCAAATCGTGGCGCAGCTTCAAGGCACGTTAGGGGCCGAGGCGGCCCAGGCGGTGGAACAGGCGGTTGCCCAGTCGCGTATCGAAGAGTCCGGGCTTCTGCCTACTGTTTTAGGGGTGGTTGCGCTCCTGGTGGGTGCCACCACGGTCTTTGCTCAGATGCAGTTTTCACTCAATACCATCTGGGGCGTCACGGCCAAGCCTACCAGCAACAGCGCCTTCATTTTCATCAAGACGCGCCTGCTGTCGCTGACCGTCGTGCTTTCGATTGGCTTCATTCTGCTCGTTTCTCTGGTGCTGGGCGTTTTCCTGCGCAGCATGCTGCACGCCACCAGTGACCTGCTGCCCATAGCGACTATCGTCACCACCACTGTCGAGTCGCTCATTTCGCTGGCCATGGTGACCTTGTTGTTTGCCACTATCTTCAAAGTGCTGCCCGATGTGGTATTGCGTTGGCAGGACGTGCTGATCGGCGCGCTGGTGACGGCGATTCTGTTCACGATAGGCCGCAGCCTGATCGCCATCTATCTGGCCTATACGGCCACCGCATCTACCTATGGTGCCGCGGGCTCGGTAGTGATGATCCTACTGTGGGTCTACTACAGTTCCTTGATACTGTTGTTCGGTGCATCGTTTACCCGTTCGCTGCTGCTGCGCCGAGGGCGCCCTCTGGTGCCCCGCAACAGTGCGGTATTGGTACGCCAAGAATTGCTTTGATGAACAGGAGGTTGCCATTGTCGCAGTGCTGTCTGCGTGGAATGGTGCCAGGGAAGGTTCAAGGGGCCAGGGTGACCCACGTATCAATGGAACCCCTGGCCCTACATCACGCTTCTGGGCATTTTGCGACGTTTTGACGTATTACCGCCTCAGGCGGACTGCTCTGCCTGCCAGTCAGTGATGTTTTTCGCCGACAGCAAGACGATGTTCTGACGCGCTTCGGGGGTGATCCAGGCGTTATGCGGCGTGACGATCAAATTGAGCGGCTCTCCTGCTGCCAAGGCATCCAGTAGCGCATGCCCCTGGCGGGGGGGCTCGGCGGGCAGCACGTCAACGGCCAGCCCGCCCAGCGCTCCTTTGCGCAGCGCCTCCAGAGCGGCCTCTTCGTCGATGATGCCGCCGCGCGCGCAGTTGACCAGCAGCAGTGAAGGCTTGGCCTTGGCCAAACGCGCTTGATTGATCAAATGTCGTGTGTCGTCGTTCAGGGGGCAGTGCAGGCTGATGACATCGGCGTTGGGCAGCAGGTCGTCCAGAGCCGGGCGCTTATCGGCGGCTTCGTTGCCAGGACGCGCGGCGAAGGTCACTTGCATGCCGAAGGCCTCGGCCAGACGAGCGACTTCCGAGCCCAGTTCGCCACTGCCTACCATGACCAGTTGCTTGCCAGCCAGCTGCAGCGTCGGGTGGTTCTGGAGGCAGAAGAAATCACTTTTCTGCCAAGCTCCTGCGGCGATATCTGCCTGATAGCGCGGCAGGCGATTGGCCAGCGACAGCATCAGCATCAGCGTGTGCTGAGAGACACTGGCCGTGCCGTAGGCGGAGACGTTCTTGACGACGATGCCATGAGCTTTGGCTGCGTCAAGATCGATATTGTTCAATCCCGTGGCCAGGACGCAGATCAGCCGTAGCGAAGGCAACTGCGACAACGTGTCGGCGTCCAGTGTGACCTTGTTGACGATGGCAATATCCGCGTTTTTCAGGCGCTCGTGGGCCTGCTCCGGGGTGCTTTGTTGATAGGTTTCCAGGTGATCGACGGCCTCACGAATCGGCGTCAGGTCGATATGGGGGCCCAGGCTTTCTGCATCCAGCATTACCGCATGAGGCATGTTGTTTTCTCCATTGGCTGCCAAGTGGCGCTTGGCCTTGCCCGGCAGGGGGCACAAAAGGGTATAATGTTCGCGCTATCAACCGCAGTCTTGGAATTTATCCCAGCAGGCCACATATTGTCAGCTCGGCGGCCTAGTCGTTCGCCACTTTTCTGTAAATATCAGTCTGTTGACGTTGTGCTTTTCAGGAGCCCTCAACATGCCTATCTATGAGTACGAGTGCAAGGCCTGCGGCCATCGCATGGAAAAACTACAGAAGGTCAGCGCTGATCCGCTGACTCAATGCCCCGCTTGCCAGCAGGATGACCTCGAACGGCTGGTGTCTGCGGCAGGCTTTCGTCTGGCCGGTGGCGGCTGGTACGAAACCGATTTCAAAACCGGTAGCAAAAAGAACCTTGCTGCTGGCGGTGGCTCGGCTGGCTCTTCGTCCAGCGACACCAGCACGCCATCCCCCAGCAAAGGCGCCGCGGCTTAGCCGCGGCGGTCAGCCGAGGTAGTTGGCGACCCCTTACATAGTCACGCAACAGAACAGGAAGAGACATGCGCAGCCATTATTGCGGCCAGCTGAACGAAACATTGGTGGATCAAACGGTCACCGTCTGCGGTTGGGTACATCGCCGTCGTGATCACGGTGGGGTTATCTTTCTCGACATGCGCGACCGCGATGGGATTGCGCAATTCGTCGTCGACCCCGATACCGCCGAGGCGTTTGCTAATGCCGACCGTGCGCGCAGTGAATATGTTCTGCGTATTACAGGGCGTGTTCGCCTGCGTCCCGAAGGCACTCAGAACCCCAACATGCCGACTGGCATGATCGAAGTGCTGGCCAAGGAAGTCGAGGTGCTCAACACTGCCCTCACGCCGCCTTTCCAGCTGGACGAGCATGGCAAGGTGGGTGAAGAGGTGCGCTTGAAGCATCGTTACATCGACCTGCGCCGCCCGGACATGATCGAGAAGCTGCGCCTGCGTTCACGTATTTCGCACAGCGTTCGTGCGTTTCTCGAAGGCCAGGGGTTTCTGGACATCGAAACGCCCATCCTGACCCGCGCGACACCCGAAGGTGCCCGCGACTACCTGGTGCCGAGCCGCACCCATGCGGGTAGCTTTTTTGCACTGCCGCAGTCGCCGCAGCTGTTCAAACAGCTGCTGATGGTGGCGGGCTTTGACCGCTACTACCAGATTGCCAAGTGCTTCCGTGACGAAGACCTGCGTGCCGACCGTCAGCCAGAGTTTACCCAGATCGATATCGAGGCCTCGTTCGTCGAGGAAAACGATATCATGGGCATCACCGAAGCCATGATCCGCCAGCTGTTCCAGGAAGTGCTGGATGTCGAGCTGCCGGAGTTCCCGCGCATGACTTGGCAGGAAGCCATGGATCGCTTCGGCTCCGACAAACCGGACCTGCGCATTCCGTTGGAGCTGACGGATGTCGATGACCTGATGCAGCAGGTGGATTTCAAGGTGTTCTCTGGTCCTGCCAGCGCGGAAGATGGCCGTGTAGCTGCCTTGCGTGTGCCGGGTGGAGCGAAGCTGTCGCGCAAAGAGATCGACGAATACACCAAATTCGTCGGTATCTACGGCGCCAAGGGCCTGGCCTGGATCAAAGTCAACGAGCGCGCCAAAGGGCTGGAAGGCCTGCAGTCGCCCATCGTCAAGTTCATGGAGAACGTCGTCGAGGAACTGCTCGATCGCGTGGGTGCAGAAGATGGTGACATCATCTTCTTCGGTGCCGACAAAACGCGCATCGTCAACGAAGCCATCGGCGCACTGCGTGTCAAGCTGGGCGCTGATCTGGCCATGTATACCCAGCCCTGGGCGCCGCTCTGGGTGGTCGATTTCCCGATGTTCGAAGCCGATGATCAAGGCCGCCTGAGCCCGCTGCACCATCCCTTCACGGCGCCTTCCTGCACGCCGGAAGAGCTCAAGGCCAACCCGGCCGCCGCACTATCGCGTGCTTACGACATGGTATTGAACGGTACTGAGCTGGGCGGTGGTTCCATTCGTATCCACGATCAGTCCATGCAAAGCACCGTATTCGACATTCTGGGTATTGGCCAGGAGGAAGCGCAGGAGAAATTCGGCTTCCTGCTGGATGCCTTGCAGTACGGTGCACCGCCCCATGGTGGTTTGGCTTTTGGTCTGGATCGCCTGGTCATGCTGATGGTCGGTGCCAAAACCATCCGTGAAGTGATCGCCTTCCCGAAAACGCAAAGCGCTGGCTGCTTGATGACCGACGCCCCCGGCGAAGTCAGCCCCGAGCAGCTCAAGGAGCTGAGCATTCGACTGCGCCAAAAGGCCAAGGCGGAGACCACAGGCGAGTAAACGCTCTGTCGCCTGCCAGAGGTAGCCAACACCGACGCTCTGCGTCGGTGTTTTGTTATGTGTCACCTTATCTGCCATCGCGTTACCAGGAGTCAGTACATGGAAGGACATCAGTCCGTGGCAGTCGTTCGAATCATGGGTATCGACCCTGGGTCACGGATTACCGGCTACGGCGTCATTGACCTGATCGGCATGAAGCCTCGCTATGTGGCCAGCGGCTGTATACGTACCTCTGATGGGGCGCTGGAGCAGCGCTTGGCGCAGATCTATGCCGGGCTCGGGGAAGTGATCGGCCTGTATCGACCTGAAGCAGTCGCGGTAGAGCGTGTGTTCATGGCCAAGAATGCCGACTCGGCGCTAAAGCTGGGCCAAGCTCGAGGCGCCGCGCTGGTATGCCTGGCCAACCATGGGCTGAGTATTTCCGAGTATGCTGCCCGGCATATCAAGCAGGCCGTCACGGGACATGGGGGTGCCGAGAAAACACAGGTGCAGCACATGGTGACGACGCTGTTGCAGTTGACCGCCACGCCTCAAGCCGATGCGGCCGACGCGCTGGCCATTGCCTTGACCCATGCGTTCACCGGAAGTGGTCGAGTGCCCCCCGCGGCCAAACAGGGCAAACGACGCTCTACGGGGCGTTGGCGGCTATAGCCGTTACTGGTCATCTGTACAGAGTCGCTTTATAGTGGCTTACCGTTTTCACTACCCGCGAGCACCCCTATGATTGGTCGGTTAACTGGTTTATTGATCGAGAAGCATCCCCCCTGGATCGTGGTGGATGTCCATGGCGTTGGCTACGAACTGGAAGCCTCCATGAACACGCTGGTGGCGCTGCCTGCGCCAGGTGAAAACGTCTCGTTATATACGCACTTGACCATTCGCGACGATGCCCATTTGCTGTATGGCTTCGGCCGTGAGCATGAGCGTGCGCTGTTTCGCGCCTTGATCAAGGTCAGTGGTGTAGGCCCCAAACTGGCGCTGGCGATTCTCTCGGGGATGGATGAGGACGCCTTCATGCGCTGCGTGCGTGACGATGACAGCAAGGCATTGACCCGTTTGCCTGGGGTGGGCAAAAAGACGGCCGAACGGCTGATCATCGACATGCGTGATCGCTTTCCCGACTGGGAGCAGAGCCATGCCCCGTTGGCCCTGGAGGCCACCAGTGGCCGTCCAGCCCCGCGCGACAGTTTGGCCGATGCAGAGGCAGCGCTGGTCAGCCTCGGCTACAAGCTGACCGAAGCTGCTAAAATGCTGGCCGATGTAGATCCTAATCAATCCACCGAAGCGTTGATCAAGGCGGCGCTGACTCAGCGCATGAGTGGCTGAGCGCAACGCAAATTCCACTTGATACACCGCGTGCCGGACCTCGTGTCGCTCCGGCGTTGATCAGATCCAGTAGAAGAGTTGACATGCTAGAACATGACCGATTGATCGCCGCTGAACCGGAGCACGGGGAAGTTCGCATCGATCACGCCATTCGGCCCAAGCGCCTTCGGGACTACATTGGCCAGCCCCGAGTCCGTGAGCAGCTGGAAATCTTTATTGGCGCGGCCAGATTGCGGGAAGAGAGCCTCGACCACACGCTGGTGTTTGGCCCACCAGGCCTTGGCAAGACCACGCTGGCCAATATCATCGCCACCGAAATGGGGGTCGGCCTGAAGTCGACTTCCGGGCCGGTGCTCGAGCGGGCCGGGGATCTGGCTGCGATGCTGACCAACCTGGAGCCGGGTGACGTTCTGTTCATCGATGAGATACATCGCCTTTCGCCCGTGGTGGAAGAGGTCCTCTATCCCGCCATGGAAGACTTTCAGCTCGACATCATGATTGGTGAAGGGCCTGCGGCGCGCTCCATCAAGCTCGACCTTCCCCGCTTTACGCTGGTGGGGGCGACCACGCGAGCAGGGCTGCTGACCTCGCCGCTGCGCGATCGCTTCGGTATCGTCCAGCGTCTGGAGTTCTACAATCTCGAAGAGCTGACGGAAATCGTCGCCCGTTCGGCACGCCTGCTAGGGGTGGAAACCAGCCGAGAAGGCGCGGTGGAAATTGCACGGCGCTCGCGGGGGACGCCTCGCATCGCCAATCGCCTGCTGCGCCGCGTACGTGACTATGCCGAGATCAAGGGCAACGGGGTGGTCGATGTGACCCTTGCCGATGCCGCCTTGAACATGCTCAACGTCGACCATCATGGCCTGGACCATATGGATCGCCGCCTGCTGCTGGCCATGATCGACAAGTTCGACGGTGGGCCTGTCGGGGTCGATTCGCTGTCGGCGGCGATTGGCGAGGAGCGCGATACCATCGAGGACGTGATCGAGCCTTACCTGATTCAGCAGGGCCTGATGATGCGTACGCCACGTGGTCGGGTGGTGACGCGCCAGGCGTGGCAACATTTCGAGCGTATAGCGCCCGACAGTGCCATGAATGCAGAAGGGGAGCGGCGGCCATGACCGATGGTTTTGCGATGCCAGTGCGCGTTTACATAGAAGATACTGACGCGGGCGGTATTGTCTACTACGTTAACTATCTGAAGTTTATGGAACGCGCCCGCAGTGAATGGTTGAGAGAATTGGGGCTGAATCAGCAAACGCTGCTAGACGAAGGGACGCAGCTAGTGGTATACCGCATTGCCTGCCGCTATGCCAAGCCAGCACGTCTCGACGATGCGCTGACCGTAACGGCCACCATGGCCAATCAAGGCCGTTGTCGAATGACATTCGAGCAGCAGGTGTGGCGAGACAAGGAACTCTTGTGCTCCGCCACAGTCGAGATAGCCTGTTTGAGCGCTGATACCTTACGGCCCAAAGCGTGGCCTGCATCGCTCGATCTTTCTGTGTCGGCTCACTAGCCGACCTTCAGTGTGATCTCGTGCTAGCTAAACCCGGTGAAATGACCACCGCTACCCATGTCGCCATGTCGACGCCAATAGATTGAAGAGGGCAACTGTGAACGATAACACCATGTCCATACCCCACTTGATAATGAGTGCCAGCACCGTCGTGCAGCTCGTCATGTTACTGCTGGTGGTGGGGTCGATCCTCTCTTGGGTGGTGATTTTCCAGCGCAGCATGGCATTGCGTCGTGCCAAGCAGGAGTACAATCAATTCGAAGAGTCATTCTGGTCGGGTGTCGACCTCAATGAACTGTACCGCGAAATTCCTGCCGATGACCCACGCCACGGCGCGGAGCATATCTTCCAGTCCGGCTTTCGCGAGTTCAACCGTCTGATGCCCAAGACGCGTAATGCCGACACGATCCTCGAAGGCGTTCAGCGCAGCATGCGCGTTGCCTGGTCGCGGGAAGAGGATCGCCTTACCCAGCACCTGATTTTTCTGGCCACCGTGGCATCGGTCAGCCCTTATGTCGGCCTGTTTGGTACGGTGTGGGGCATCATGGGCTCGTTCCAGTCGCTTTCCATGACCCAGCAAGCCACTTTGGCCACCGTGGCGCCCTGGATTGCCGAAGCCCTGATCGCCACCGCCATGGGTCTTCTGGCAGCGATTCCTGCCGTTATCTTCTATAACCGCCTTTCCAACGAAGCCTCTCGCCTGTTGGGCAAGTACGAAAATTTTGCTGAAGAATTCCATGCGATCCTGCATCGCAACTTGCAAGGTCGCGACGGCAAGCCCGATGCCCGCTAAAGGAGTTCGTCATGCAAGGTTCGTTTAATCGCGGCGGCAAGAAAAAGCCCATGGGGGAGATCAATGTCGTCCCCTTCATCGATGTCATGCTGGTGCTGCTGGTCATTTTCATGATCACGGCGCCCATGTTGACGCAAGGCGTACAGGTGGATTTGCCGCAGGTCACTTCGGAACCTATCGAGACTCAAGAAGACAGTGATCCGATCATCATTTCGGTGGATCGTGACGGTGGCTACTTCATCACCTTGGGTGAAGACACCAGCAATGTCTCTTTGGAGCAGATTTCCGAACGCGTCATTGCCATTCTCCAACGGCGACCTGGCACCCCTGTCATGGTCAGGGGCGACCGTAGCGTGCCTTATGGCCAGGTCGTCATGTTGATGAGCACCCTGCAACGCTCTGGTGTGGCGAACGTTGGGCTGCTCTCAGAGCCGCCGCAAGATGGCTAAGGGCGAGTCACCGATGGCAGTGAAACCACCACGCGACCCCCAGGATGTCGGCTACACATTGCCGACGGTTCTGGCGATTGGCGTGCATCTCGTCGTGATTGCGTTCACGCTGATTCGGCTACCCAGCACGCCTGCAGAGCCCGACTCCTCATCGATCGTGCAGGCCACTTTTGTCAGCACGGAAACCTTTACCGATCAGGCGCAGCAGGTCACCGAGCAGCAGGCCGCGCTGAACAGTGCGACCGAGCCGGCCGAGAGCGAGCCAGCACCTGAAGCACCTAGCCCCGCAGAGCAGGCAGCTGAAGCAGAGGCTGCCGCGGCGGCGCAGCGCGAGGCAGAAGCCGCAGCCCGTGCAGAGCAGCAAGCCCGTGAGCTGGCCGAAGCCCAGGCCGAGGCCGAAGCAGAGGCCCAGCGGCGCGAGCAGGAAGCTCAGCGGGCAGCAGAAGAGCAGGCCGCTGAGCAGCGCGCCCGGGAAGAAGCAGAAGCCCAACGCCAAGCCGAGGCGGAAGCCCAGCGGGAAGCCGAAGCAGAAGCCCAGCGCCAGCGGGAAGCAGAAGCCCAGCGCCAGCGGGAAGCAGAAGCCCAGCGCCAGCGGGAGGCCGAAGCAGAAGCCCAGCGCCAGCGGGAGGCCGAAGCAGAAGCCCAACGCCAGCGGGAAGCCGAAGCAGAAGCCCAACGCCAGCGGGAAGCCGAAGCAGAAGCCCAACGTCAGCGGGAGGCTGAAGCAGAAGCCCAACGCCAGCGGGAGGCTGAAGCAGAAGCCCAGCGTCAGCGTGAGGCTGAGGAGCGACGTGCTGCCGAAGCGGCAGAAGCGGCCATGCAGCGCCAGTTGGCGGGTGAAGCCGAAGCGGCTGCCAATGCTCAGCAGGCCCAGCAGGCGGCAAACAGCTTTATCAACATCGTGCGGCGAGCCGTTGAGCAGGCCTGGGTCATTCCGCCGGGAGCAAGCAACTCGATGAGTGCTACCATACAGGTAAGGCTTGGACCATCTGGCGAACTGCTTGCCACATCGGTGGTCACTTCAAGTGGCGACAGTGCCTTTGACCGGTCGGCAATGCAGGCGGTCGAACATGCAGCACCGTTTGGCGAGTTACGCGACTTGCCAGCGGATCAGCAGCGCAATTTACGTCAATTTAATCTGCGATTTACCCCGGGGGATGTTCGCTGATGCAAACGTTGAGCAAAGTGTGGCTTTTTTGCGTACTGCTGTTGATCAGCAGTGTGGCAAGCGCAAACCTGACCATTGAAATAACCCGTGGCAGTGACCGTGCGCTGCCCATTGGCGTGGTCCCGTTCGAGGGAGGCGAAGGCTTCCCGGAAGACGTGGCTCAGATCATCCAGGACAACCTCGAGCGCAGCGGCTTCTTTTCACCGCTGGATAGAGGCGCCATGTTCGAGCGCCCCAGCCAGGCCAGCGACGTTCAGTTCGGCACTTGGCGTTCATTGGATGTCCGCTATCTGGTAGTAGGCCGAGCGCGCCAATCGGGCAGTGGCTATGAGCTGCAGTTCGACCTGATGGATATCAGTGGTCAGCGTCCCATCCTGAGTGAAACCGTCACCGCCAACAGTAATGATCTGCGTGGTGCGGCGCACTATATCAGCGATGAGATCTTCGAAGCGATCACGGATATTCGTGGCGCATTCTCCACGCGCATTGCCTATGTGACTGCGCAAGGCGTGGGCGACAACATGCAGTTCGGCCTCTACGTGGCCGATGCCGATGGCCGCAGAAGCCAGCAAGTGCTGACCTCTGACCAGCCCATCATGTCGCCAGCATGGTCACCGGATGGACGTAAACTGGCGTATGTGTCTTTCGAGTCTGGCCAGGCCGCCATCTACATTCAGGACGTGGCCACCGGCCAGCGTGTGCAGGCGACGTCGTTCGACGGCATCAATGGCGCGCCTACCTGGTCGCCCGATGGCCGTCGCATTGCCATGTCGCTGTCAAAGGATGGTCAGCCTGAAATCTATATTCTGGATGTGGCCAACCGCTCCGTGGAGCGTGTCACCCAAAGCAACAGCATCGACACCGAGCCTGCATGGTCACCCGATGGCCGCAGCCTGATTTTCACTTCTGACCGCAGCGGTGGGCCGCAGATTTATCAATATTCGCTGGGTAGCGGCGAAACTAATCGCATTACGTTCACAGGTAACTATAATGCCCGTGCCCGCTTCTCTCCCGACGGTGAAGAGATCTTCTTCATCCATCGTTCAAGCCGGGGTTATCAGGTTGCCAAGCAGGATCTTGGCGGTGGTCGCTTAGTGGTCTTGAGCGAATCGACAAGAGATGAATCTCCTAGTGTTGCACCGAACGGTACCATGGTAATCTTCGCTACCCAGCAGGGTAGTGCGGGTGTGCTCAGTGCCGTTTCAGCCGATGGCCGTTCATCGTTCAGGCTGCCAGCAGCACAAGGCGAAGTGCGTGACCCTGCATGGTCACCTTTTTTAAATTAACGAATGAACAGCACTAAACTCTGTTTTCAGGCAAGGAGTCTGATTATGCAACTTAAGCCGTTGGCTCGCTCATTGGCAGTAGCGTTATCTATCGTAGTGATCGCTGGCTGTTCCAGCACCGGCGGATCCCAGGACGGGGACGCCTACGGCAGCCAGTCTGGCAGCAGCGTAGGGTCTGGCACGTCGGGCGCAGGTGCGGGTGGTCAGTATGGTTCCACCACTGGCTCGGGTGCTGGTCAGCAAGCCGACTCGCGTATTCCCGAAGTGCGTACCATCTACTTCGATTTTGACCGCGATACCATCAAGAGCGAATATGAGTCCGTCGTCATGGCACATGCTCGCTACCTGCGTGCCAACCCGAACGCGCGCGTCGTTCTGCATGGCCACACCGATGAGCGCGGTACGCGTGAATACAACATGGCCCTCGGCGAGCGTCGTGCCGGAGCCGTGCAGCGCTTCCTGAACATTCAGGGCGTTTCTCCTTCACAGATGAGCGTTGTCAGCTATGGTGAAGAGCGTCCGGCAGTGAGCGGTCAGAGCGAAAGCGCTTACTCTCAGAACCGTCGCGTAGTCTTCAACTACTGATAGCGTTGGCGTGCCTGCCATCAGGCACGCCAATGGCCTTTCGGAGCTATCAATGAATCACAGTCTCAAACGCTATTTTGAGAGGCTGTGCGGTGCGGGAGCCTTGGTGCTCCCGCTGTCCGTATTGCCCTTATCCCTGTTTACTGCCTCCGCCGTTGCTCAGCAGCCGCTGGTGCAAGATCTCTCTTCTGGTTCTTCGGGTTTCTACCAACAGACGCAGCGTCAGGAGTCCTCGGGTGGCAACCTGGTGCTGTTCAATCAGGTTCAAGAGCACCAGCAGGAAATCCAGCAGTTGCGGGGGCAGATCGAAGAGCTGCGTCACCAGTTGGAACAGCTGCGTAGACAGTCTCAGCAGCAGTATCTGGATATCGAAGACCGCCTGATGAGCAGCGGCCCCAGTCAGATCGAGCAGTCCACGCCCCAAGTCGAACCGGAAGTTGCCGAGCAGGTAGCCCAGGCCCCATCGACCCGCAACGTCAGTGACGACGCTCAGGCCGATTACCAGGCTGCCTTTGCTCATGTGCAGGCGCGCCAGTTCGGCGATGCCATTGCGGCTTTCGAATCGTTCGTGGCCGACCACCCGGACAGCAGCCTGACTGCCAATGGCCATTACTGGCTGGGCGAACTGTACGCGGCAGAAGGTGAGTTGGACGCGGCAGATCAGGCCTTTACACGTGTCATCGAGCAATACAGTGGCAGCTCCAAAGTGCCTGATGCGCTTTACAAGCTGGGACTGGTCAAGGCGCGTAAAGGGGAAGCGGCACGCAGTCGTGAGCTGTTGGAGCAAGTGCGTGACGACTACCCGCAAAGCAGCGCTGCTGGCCTTGCCAATGATTTTCTCCGTCAATCAGCCGGTTAATCGGCTTTCTTGGATCAAGGAATCCTCATGAACTGCAAAATCGACTATCAACCAGCGCCTGGCTTGCTTGAAAACCGCGTCGTGTTGGTAACCGGTGCGGGCGATGGCATAGGGCGTGTTGCAGCGCTTGAGTATGCCAAACATGGGGCAACCGTGATTTTGCTTGGTCGTACCATTGCCAAGCTGGAACGCGTTTACGATGAAATCGAAGCTCAAGGCGGTCCTCAGCCAGCCATTTTCCCGTTGAACTTCGAAGGCGCTACGTTAAAAGACTTCCACGACATGGCCGAGACGTTGAACAACGAGTTCGGTCGGCTGGATGGTTTGTTGCACAATGCAGGGCTGTTGGGCCGTATCACCCCCTTCGACCAGTACAATCCCGAGCTGTGGGAACAGGTCATGCAGGTGAACATCAACGGCCCCATCTGGATGACGCAGGCGCTGTTGCCGCTGCTGCAGGCGTCTGATGACGCGTCGGTGATCTTTACCTCCTCTAGCGTCGGTCGTAAAGGTCGTGCTTATTGGGGCGCCTACTCAGTCTCCAAGTTTGCCACCGAAGGGTTCATGGAAGTGCTGGCAGACGAGCTCGAAAATCAGCCGCATGTGCGGGTGAACACGCTCAATCCTGGTGCCACGCGAACCCAGATGCGGCGTTCGGCCTATCCTGGCGAAGACCCGCTGACGCTGCGCACGCCAGAAGAGATCATGCCCACCTACCTATGGCTGATGGGCCCGGACAGCCAAGGGGTCAGCGGCCAGAAGTACGATGCCCAGCCGCCGCGTAGTTGATTTGCCTGAAGGATGCAGCAAGTGCGCCATCGGCCCCATGGGCCGATGAGCATGTCACTGGGAGTGGTGGTCGTCTAACGCGGCCACCAGCTCCTCGCACGTCGCAAACCAGACATCGGCAGGCCACTGCTGATAGTCGTCCTCTTCACTGATGTAGCCATAGCCCACCGCAACGGCCAGCATGCCAGCCGCTCGCGCTGCCTGCATGTCCCTGACATGATCGCCTATGTACCAACAACGCTCGGGCGCTACGCCCAACCGCTTGGCAGCTTCCCATAGAGGCTCGGGGGCGGGTTTCTTGACGCTCAGGTCATCGGCACACAGCAGTGCCCCAGGTGTGAGTTCCAAGGCATCCAATAACGGAACGGTATAGCGCCGTGGCTTGTTGGTGACGATTCCCCAGGGGCGAGCGCGTTCTTGCCAGGCATGCAGCCACACGTCCAGTGGAGAAAACAGGCGGCTGTGTACGGCGACTTTCTGCTCGTAGGCATCGAGTAGAAAGTCACGCGCCTGCTCATGCTCGTCACTGCCGCTGTCAAGACCCAGAGCCAGCGTGACCAGAGCACTGCCACCATTGGAGACCTGCCCGCGAATCTGTTCGAAGGGCAGGGCCGCGAGGCCATGATGGGCTCTCAAGGCATTGGTGGCGGCGGCCAGATCCGGCGCTGTGTCCACCAGCGTGCCATCCAGGTCGAAGATCACGGCGTGGGGGGCAGAAGGGCGCATCTATTCGCTCACCTTGCGACAGTGCATCATGTAGTTGACCGATACGTCATGGGCCACCAGGCGGTAATGTCGTGTCAGCGGGTTATAGGTCAAACCGCTCTGCTCACGCACTTCCAGCGAGGCGCTACGCGCCCAGTGGGCCATTTCGGAGGGGCGAATGAATTTTGCATAGTCGTGGGTGCCACGGGGAAGTAGCTTGAGCAGGTATTCGGCACCGACGATAGCGAAGGCGTAGGACTTGGGCGTACGGTTCAGCGTAGAAAAGAAAACGTGGCCGCCTGGCCGTACCAGTTGACTGCAGGCACGGATGATAGAAGCCGGGTCTGGCACGTGCTCCAGCATCTCCATGCAGGTGACCACATCGAACGTGCCAGGCTGCTGGGCAGCCAGTGCTTCGACACTGATGTGCTGGTAGTCGATAGCCACACCACTCTCTTCAGCGTGCAGTCTGGCCACTCCCAGCGGTGCTTCGCCCATGTCGATACCGGTCACGCGTGCACCACGGTGCGCCATGGCTTCGCTCAAGATGCCGCCCCCGCAACCTACATCCAGCACTTGTTTGCCTGCCAGGCCAGCGCGAGCATCAATGAAGTCCAGCCGTAAAGGGTTGATGTCGTGCAGTGGCTTGAACTCACTGTGAGGGTCCCACCAGCGGCTGGCAAGTGCTTCAAATTTGGCAACTTCTGCCGCATCAACGTTGCCCTGTAGGCGGTCAGTGGTGCTATCCTGAAGAGTCGATGACATGGTATGGCTCCCTGAGCAAGTCGGCAATAAAGCGGAGAGGGCAATGCCTTGCCCATCACCCTTCTATCGTTGAGTATGGGAGTATTCTAACCACTCCCGGAGCGGAACGCATGAAAAGGAGCGAGGCATGATGCCCAACCCCCTATTTTATCGACGGTTGTTTGCCATGGAGAGCCTTTGAATGCGGGTATTACTGCACGGTAGCGAGCTGAGTGCCGCAACGGCGGCTGCCGCCCTCGCCTGGGTAGGTCATCAGGTGGACTGGCTGTTGCACGAAGACATGCCCTGGTCATCATTGGCTCAGGTCGACTGGCTGCGCCGTGAGCCTTCGCTCATGGCGCAGCTGGAACAGGCCTTGGCGTCGGGGCAACTGCGCGTCATCGAAACACTCGACTCGTCTCACGCGCCCGATGTGGTCTGGCTGGCTCTGTCACCTAGCCAACGTGATTCAGCGCGCCGTCTGCTCAACAGTTCCACGTTTGCTGATTATCAAGGCGGCGTGCTGATCAATAACTCGACTTTCCCTGTGGGTGAAACCGAGCGCCTTCATGCGTTGATGGGCCATCAGCATAGCCGTGTAGCGCTGCCTGACACGTTGGAAGAAGGCCGGGCATGGTCCGCTTTCACTCGGCCGGTGCGTTGGCTACTGGGCTGTGATGATGCTCACGGTGAGCAGGTCACGCGTGAGTTGTTGCGGGCCTTCAATCGCCGCAGCGAAGTGTTTCAGCGTATGCCCTGCCGAGCGGCTGAACTGACCAAGCTGGCCATCAATGGTATGTTGGCCACGCGTATCAGCTACATGAATGAAGTTGCTGGCTTGGCGGATACCTTGGGTGTGGACGTGGAGCATGTGCGCCAGGGGATGGGGGCGGATAGCCGAATCGGTTTCGAATATCTCTATCCCGGCTGTGGTTTTGGTGGCCCCAATTTCTCCCGTGATCTGATGGGCCTGGCCGATGTTCAATCGGCGCATGGCCGTTACTCCGCTTTGCTGGAGCAGGTCATGGATATCAACGAGCAAAAGAAAGAGACCTTGTTCAGAAAATTGTGGGCGTTTTTCGATGGTAACCTGGCGGGCAAGACGATTGCCGTGTGGGGGGCTGCCTTCAAGCCAGGAACGGCACGAATCGACCACGCCCCTGTGCTGACACTGCTGGAAGCCCTTTGGGCGCAGGGCGTAACGGTCAAGTTGCATGACCCGGCAGCACTGCCGGCCCTGCATGAAGCCGTCGGCCAGCGCGATGACTTGATTACCGTCCAAGGCGACCCTTACCAGGCGTGCCAAGGGGCAGATGCCTTGATGCTGGTGACGGAATGGAAGACTTACTGGAACCCGGATTGGCATCGCCTGGCGACGCTGCTGGGAGAAAAACTGGTACTGGATGGCCGCAATATTTATGACCCTGCTTTTGTCGCCAGCTGTGGCCTACACTACCGGGGAATTGGACGACGCGCCGACCCGATGTTGCCCTAAGGAAAAATCATGTCTGACGCCACCTCATCACCTCGTATCGTGCCGGATGTCGACCAGAGCTTCACTGCGCAGCACTTGCGGCATCGCAAAGGCCCAAGGCTCTGGCCATTATGGTGTTTCCTGATGCTGCTCGTCGTGGCCTTGGCCGGGGCATCGGTGCTGTTGTGGTACGAGCGTGAAGAGCTCCTGCGACAAGTCAACCGGGTGAGTGGCGAGGTCTCCAATCTTCATGCGAGATTGGACTCGGGTGACACCGATGCTCAGGATGAGATAACCTTTGTACAGGCTCAAATGGCCACACTGTTCCAGGAGCAGGAGCAACTTGCCATTGCGCTCTCCACCACGCGTGAAGAGTTGTATGGCCTGCTCACTGACCATGAGGCCAGTGCCTCCAGTGATGCGCTGAACTCCGTCGCTCAGCAGTTCGAGCGTCTGGAGGAGCAGGCTGCCATGCGAGACAACCAGCTGGCAGCGATTCGTGCCTCGCTGAATGCGCTGGAGCAGGTAGGGACTTCCGGTAGACAAAATCTGCTTGAAGAGGTGTCTTATCTGGAACAGTCCTTCGGCCAACGACTCGAGCAGCTGGAGCAGCAACTGGCCAGCGAGCAGGCTGTCTTGGCCGAGCAGCAGCAGTGGCGTGATACCATGGAGCAACAGCTTGCCCAGCTCTCTGAAGCGCTGGAGGATGACACCACCGCCACGTTTGCAAGCCAGTCCGAGCTGGCGTCACTGGAAGCCGAGTGGTCGCAGCGGTTGGCGACCCTCGAAAGCGATGTGCGACAGGTGCGGCAAGCCCAACTGGCCTTTAGCGCACAAATGGAGATGCTGCGTAACTAGCACGCCACACGCCGATAATTTGGGGTTAGGGATAAAGACGTATGGGAAGACAACGGCAATGGCCTGGCATGGTGCGCATGGCTTGTGCACTACCGTTATTGGCGGCTTCGGTGTCGGTATGGGGGCTGGAAGCCAACATCAGCGGTGTCGATCAGCAAGTGCGTAACAATATCGATGCCTATCTGGAAAACATCGACGCCGAACAGTACACCGATGTGCGCTTGGAAGGTGAAATTCGCCAGCGCACTCAGGAAGCCATGCGGGTATATGGCTATTACCAGCCCGAGGTGCGTGTCTCTCTCGAAGAGACTCCGATTGCCGTTCGTATCGAGCCTGGGCCACGGGTGACGATAGACGTACTCGAGATCAACGTCACTGGCGATGCGGCGGATGACCCCCCCTTCCAGGAAGCGCTAGACGACTTTCCGCTCAAAGTGGGAGACCCTTTGCGTCACGCACCCTGGGACCGACTGCGCAACCAGTTTTCCGGGCTGGCCATCGAGCGCGGCTATTTCGACTGGGGGTTTTCGGACCGCCGTATGGAAGTACGTCCCTACCTGGAAAGTGCCAGACTCTACATGGGGTTCGATAGCGGGCCTCGCTACCAGTTCGGCAATACGCTGATTACCGGTAGTCACATCGACCCTGAACGCCTGCGACAGATGCAGACATTCGACGAAGGCGACCCTTACCTGGCGGAGTCCCTGGCCCTCTACAACCAGCGCCTGGCCGAAACCGGCTGGTTCAGCTCGGTGTCGGTGCGACCACGCCTTGAAACCGCTCGGGAACTGATCATTGCGCCGCCAACGGGAGGCTCCCCCTGGTGGAGCGAAGCCGTGGCCTCACAGCCTGTTCGGCCGCGTATCAGCGGTGCGGCACTGGCCAGCGCGCTGAGTCTTCATAGCCGCGACGATACGCGCCTTCCTGTTGATGTCAACGTGCAACCCGCCGACCGCCATCAGTACGAGGTGGGGATAGGGTTTGCCACCGATGTAGGCCCCAGGCTGCGTTTTGGCTGGCGTCAGCCGTGGATCAATTCGTTGGGCCACAGTCTGGAACACAATCTCTACCTCTCAGCGCCGGAACAGCGCTTCACCGGGGTGTATAACATTCCGCTAGAAGACCCGATCCGCGATAACTATCGCCTCCAGTACGGCGTGCGCAATATCGATGACAGCGATACCCGCTCACTGCAGGGTACGGTCGAGGTAGCGCGTCGCTGGGAGTTCGAGAACCGCTGGGTGCAAACGCTTTACTTCAGAACCACCTATGAGGACTTTACCCAAGGGGGTCAGGCCGACCAGGTATGGCTTTTCTATCCCGGCATTCAATGGTCGCGCACACGGACTCGCCCCCAGCGCTTTCCCCTCTGGGGGGATCGCCAGCAGCTGTCACTAGAATACTCCGACAGTGCCTGGGGCTCCGATGCCGACTTTGCCCGTCTTACGGGAGACACCGAATGGATTCGTATGCTGGGCAGCGACAACCGCTTCGTGGCTCGCCTGAGCATCGGGGCTATCGAAACCGATGACTTCGACAAGCTGCCCCCATCACTGCGCTTTTTTGCCGGTGGGGATCGCAGTGTACGCGGGTACTCCTACGAAAGCCTCTCTCCGCGTAACGAGCAGGGTCGTTTGCGCGGTGGCCAGCAAATGCTGACCTCCACGCTGGAGTATCAGCGCCGCGTGACGGGCGACTGGTGGGGCGCTGCCTTCGTCGACAGCGGTGATGCATTCGATAACTGGGGCCCCGAAGATCTGAAGACCGGGGCGGGGGTAGGTGTGCGTTGGGTATCGCCGGTGGGCCCAATACGCTTCGACGTGGCGCACCCGTTCGACAACGACGATGACTACCGCGTGCACTTTTCGATCGGACCAGAATTCTAGGAGAGCTCTTTGGCCAAGGTTGATGTAACGACACCCCCAAACCGCGAGATGCTCTCTAGTCGGCGTCGCCTATGGCTGACGCTGTGGAGTCTGCTGCGTTTGATGATTCTGTTGCCCCTTTGGGTGCTGGGCCTGGCCGCCCTGTTGCTGGGCGTGGCGCTGTCCCCCTGGGGCACGGCACAGCTGTTCTCACAAGGTGAACAGCGCGGCTGGTTCAGCTATGAACAGCAGGAAGGGGCGCTGCTGGAGAGCTTTCGGCTTCAGGGCTTTCACTTGGCCATGGGCGGCACGCAGGTGACCCTGGATGAGGTGGAGCTTGCCTGGGCCGACGATTGTCTGCTGTCAGGTAGGCTGTGCCTGGAAAGATTGCACCTCTCGGGCGCCGATATCCGCTTGGCTGCCAGCGATGCACCTGAAGAGCCCGACAGCGAATCCACGCCCCTTTCGCGCATTCACCTGCCATTCCCTATCGAGCTGCGTGATATCGATATCAGCGACGTTCAGCTGCACCTGGCCGATGGCACCCATGTGGCCTGGGAGCGCTTTTCTACCTCCCTCTCTGGCGCACAGCAGCAGCTCATCATCGAGCCGACGCGCCTTGAACGCCTTGCCGTTCATCTGCCGCTTTCACCGGGTGGGCAGCTCACAGAGGATATCGACACGCCGCTCACCGCCGTCGGTATCGATAGTGCCATCCAAGTGAATCAGCCCCACGATGAGGAGCCAATAGCGGGTTCCCCGGCACCGCGTGAACGACTGTCGCTGCCAGCCATCGAGCTACCCATCGATGTGGCGATCACGTCGCTGTTGGTCACCGATGTCAGCGTGACAGGTGCGTTCACCTATGACGTGGAGCGAGTACTGCTGGCCGGACATGCTGAGCGTGACAACGTGGTGCTTTCTACGCTTGAGGTGGATACCCAGGATGCCACGGCGCGGTTGATGGCGGATGTGACGCTGGCAGACGATTACCCGTTGGAAGCCGAGCTGCACAGCGTGCTTCTGCTGCCGGAACTCTTCCCGGCCTTGAGCGGAGAAACGCTGATGCTTCGGCTTTCTGGCTCGCTGGCGGACCTGTCGGCGGAGCTGGATGTGTCGGGGCAGATCAACGCGACCCTGGCTGCCGACGTCGATGTCCTGGCGCCTGATATGCCCTTCACCGCGCGGCTGCAGAGCGAACGCGTCGAGTGGCCGCTGGAAAGCATGGAGCGTGATCCCGACACCACCTACGTGGCACAAGATGTGGATTTGACCGTCAACGGTAGCCTGGACGCCTACGCCGTGCGGCTGTTGGTCGACGCGCAGGCGCCTCAGGTACCGGATACGTCGATAGACCTGACCGGCGATGGTGACATGACCTCCTTCCGCTGGGCGCCCCTCAACCTGCGTATCGAAGAGAGCCGCTTGACCAGCGAAGGGCAAGTGAACTGGGCCGAGGCGCTGCGCATCGATGCCAGTGTGCAATTGAGCAGTGTCGACCCCTCGCTATTCGTCGACCAGTTGGAAGGCAACCTGAATGGGCGCCTGACTGCCAACGTTCAGCAGCAGGGAGAGCGTTGGGACATTGCGCTCCCTGAGCTGGCCATCGACGGTGAGTTGCAAGAGTATCCTCTGACGCTGGAGGCCGCGCTGGAGGCCAACAGCGATTTGGAAGTCGCTATCGAACGACTGCTGTTCACGCAGGGGAACAACCGCCTGACGGCTTCCGGCCAGGTGAGTGAACAAGCCATGTCGCTGCAGGCGGATATCGCGCTCACCGAACTGCAAACGCTGCACCCGGAGCTGGCCGGTCGCCTCAGCGGCGACCTCCGCGCTACCGGGAGCTTTAGTGCCCCCGAGTTGGTCGCACGCTTGACCGGCAATCAACTGAGGTTTGCCGAAAACCGTATTGAAACCCTTGGCCTGGCGGCCAATGTTCAGGGGGTCGATGATCCGGTTCTGCGTGTCGAACTCGATGCCCAAAGTGTCAATGCCGGTGGGCAGGCGCTATCCAGCCTGGCCGTCAATCTGAGCGGGCGCTTGTCTCAACACACTCTGAGCGTCGATGTCGACGGTGCGCCAGGCAATGTGCTCAGCGCTGCCTCGTTGGCTTTGGATGGCCGCTTCAATCAGGCTACGGAGCAGTATCAAGCCCGGCTGATGCCGCTGGAGCTGGACAGCGAGGCGGGTAGTATTCGCCTCGAAGCGCCGCTGGATATCGGCTACAACCTGGCCAATGGCCAGGCGAGACTGTCGCCATTCTGCTTGCGGCGACTGGAAGGCGGCCTGGTCTGTTCGGATGAGCCCATCACGGCATCGGCAGAGCAGGGGCAAGCCAGCCTGCGAGTCAGCGAAGTCCCCATGGAGATGCTCGAACCTTTCTTGTCCGAAGAGTGGAGCTTCGAAGGTGCCACGACCGCTGAGCTGGCGGCCAACTGGCGTCAGGGAGGCGCGCGCTGGCAAGCCAATGTGCAAGTACTCAGTGAGCTGGCGATCACCGCCATCAACGATTACGGCCAGCCGGTGGCCCTGCCGGTGTTGAGCCTGGATACCCAAATCGAGGCCAATCAATCACAGGCCGATGCCAACCTGCTGCTCTCGCTGTCCGAAGCCGGAGAAATAACCCTCGATCTCTCCGTCAACGACCCCTTGGGTCAAGGAGCCTTGGCAGGCGAACTGCGTGCCAACAATGTCTCCCTGGAACCCTATCGTCCGATGATGCTGGGCATGGACCGCCTCGAGGGGGCGTTGAACGGCAGCGTCCAAATTGGTGGTAGCACACAGCAGCCCGACCTGCAGGGGCAGCTCGCCTTGCGTGGCCTGCGAGTACATGGCCCGGACATCCCGGTGGATGTTCAGGACGGTGAATTCGGCATCATCTTCGATGGTGAGCAGGGGGATATCGACGGCTTCGTAGCCGCCGAAAGAGGCCGGATGAACATCAGCGGCGAAGCTTATTGGCCAGCCAGCGATGCCTGGCGGATCGGGATAGATCTCAATGCCACTCAGGAGCCCCTGCTGGTGGTACTGCCCCAGTTCGGCCGCCTGGAAGCCGCACCAGACATTCGTGTACGCATTACTCCAGAGCGTTTGCAGGTCAGGGGCAATGTCGACCTGCCCTGGGCGCGGCTGGAAATAGGCGATTTGCCCTCGTCGGCCACTTCACCCAGCCCTGATGAGATCATCATTACCGAGCGTGATGATCGAGAAGCCGAACAGGCGCGCCAGCGCGCCATCGCAGCGGGCGAAGACCCCAGCGCTGCCGAGGAACTGGCGGCCACGGGAATGGCCATCGATGTCCTGATTACCTTGACCCTGGGTCGCGACATGCAGATTTCCGCCTACGGCCTCGAGTCTGGTTTAGGGGGTAGCCTGGAAATACGCCAGGAGAGCGGGGTACTGCAGCTGTTTGGCGACGTAAACCTGGTGGATGGCCGCTTCCAGGCCTTTGGGCAGGACTTGCTGATTCGGCGTGGCCAACTGCTCTTTAGCGGTCCGCCCGGCTTGCCCGTGCTGGATTTCGAAGCGATTCGTAATCCGGACATTACCGAAGACGAAGTCATTGCCGGGCTGCGGGTCTCGGGCAACGCCGAAGAGCCGAACGTCATGATCTTTTCCGAACCCTCCATGGACGAGACCCGCGCGCTTTCGTATCTGTTACGTGGTCGTGCCCCTGACGCTTCGGGTGGCGGTATCGATAGTGCTTTGACCACGGCACTGATCGGCATGTCATTGGGTCGGACCGGTGGGGCTGTCGGATCTCTGGGACAAGCCTTCGGGATCGATGACCTGACGCTGGATACCACGGGGGCTGGCGATGAAAGCCAAGTGGCGGTGAGTGGCCAGCTGACCGATGACCTGCGCATCAGCTACGGGGTAGGCATTTTCTCACCCATCGCTGAGCTGACGCTGCGCTACACCCTGTGGCGGAACTTGTACCTCCAGGCGGTGTCTGGTGCGAATCAAGCGGTTGACCTGATTTACACCTTTACCCGCTCGGGCGATCCTTACGTCTATCCGCAGCAATAGGAGAACATCGATGTCGTTTTTTACATCTCGCCAGACGGCACCCGAAGGCCGCAGCACGTCTATCGAGACCAGTGAGGTGCATACCGTGACGGGGGCGTCGCTACATCCGCCATTTCCGGCTGGCTGCGAGGAAATCGTGCTGGGGATGGGCTGCTTCTGGGGCGTGGAGCGCCTTTTCTGGCGTCAGCCCGGTGTGGTCGTCACAGCTGCCGGTTATGCGGGCGGTACCACTCCCAACCCTACTTATCAGGAGACCTGTACCGGGCTTACCGGGCACACGGAAGTCGTGCGGGTCGTTTATGATCCGAGTGTGATTGGTCTGGAAAAGCTGCTGCAGATTTTCTGGGAAGAGCACGACCCTACTCAGGGAGACCGTCAGGGCAACGATATCGGCAGCCAGTACCGTTCAGCGATCTTCACCACCACCGAGCAGCAGTTGGCG
The DNA here is from genome assembly GCF_020616575.1 of Halomonas sp. NyZ770. Lineage (NCBI taxonomy): Bacteria > Pseudomonadati > Pseudomonadota > Gammaproteobacteria > Oceanospirillales > Halomonadaceae > Halomonas > Halomonas sp. NyZ770. The sequence continues at coordinate 1,920,360 of NZ_CP085143.1, forward strand.
CGTGCCCAGCAGAGTGCAGCCGCGTTTCAACAGGCGCTGGAAGCGGCGGGCAAAGGGCGTATCACCACCGAAATCAAACCGCTGGATACGTTCTACTATGCCGAGGCTTATCACCAGCAGTACCTCGATAAAAATCCCGGCGGCTACTGCGGGTTGAAGGGTACGGGTGTGACCTGTGCCATTGGCTAGCCCACGATATCCGTTTGAACAGGAAACTAACGATGCGGCAGCGTAGACGCAATGATGTATGGCACAGCAGCCTGGCAGGGTGCGTACTTTTGATGATGGGCTCCATGGCTCAAGCCAGCCCGTCGGATATGCCGACCTCGGCAGAGGGCACGCCTTTTGCCAGCGAACGAGACGCCGTCATTTGGCGTCAGGATGAGCTTAAGGATCTGGAGCGGCTATTGCGCCAGCTGCGTTTCGACCTGGTCAATAATCGGGATGCTCGTGGTGCCGAGCCGCGGCTGGAAGCGCTGCAGCAAAAGGCCACTCAAGCACATTTTTTGCCTGCCTTCATCGAAGGCACCCATGGGCGTGGTTCCGATGCTCGGCCGGAAATATGGCAGGAGTGGGAAGACTTCTCGGCGGGTTTCGTTGACCTGGAAGAAAAAGTAGCCGACCTGGTGGAGGCCGCACAGCAGGAGGATTACCGTGCCGCTACGCGGGCCTTTTCGGACGTGAGTCTCAGCTGCCGGAGCTGCCACCGCGCTTATCGCTACAACTAGCGCGATGGCCTATGCTCAATCGCCCGGCTGAACGCGGTCGATACGGTAGAGGGTCTCGACCTGTTCGAGCCCACTGATGGTGCAATCGAGGTCCTTCACTCGGCCATCGTCCAGGCCATATACCCAACCATGCACCGAGATCTTCTGGCCACGCTGCCAGGCGCGCTGGAGGATCTTGGTGCGACACAGGCTGTTCACTTGCGCCTGTACGTTGAGTTCACACATTCGATCGATTTGCGCGTCGAGAGGCAGGGCTTCCAGCGTTTGGCGGTGCTGGTTGTACTGCTCACGCACCGAGTGCAGCCAGTAGTCCACGACGCCGCACTCGCCTCCGGTGACGGCGGCCTTGATGCCCCCGCAGCCGTAGTGGCCAACGATCATGATATGACTGACCTTGAGGACGTCGACGGCATACTGCACCACCGACAGGGCGTTCATGTCGGTATGGTGCAGCAGATTCGCGACGTTGCGGTGAACGAACACTTCGCCAGGCGGCAACGCGATGATCTGATTGGCCGGTACGCGGCTATCGGAGCAGCCAATCCACAAGTAGTCTGGCTTTTGTTGGCTCGAGAGGCGCTTGAAATAATCAGGGTCTTCCTGACACATCCGCTCGGCCCAGGCGCGGTTGTTTTCCAGCAGCGTGGCAATTTTATCGGACAATTGAGTCTCCCAGGAGCACGAGTTCCATCGTAGAAGCAGCATGCCAATGCTGCCGAGGGCGTACAGAGTAACGAGTTTTATGCGTCTCGTCAGTTCCAGATCAACCGGGGGCTGCCTATCAAGTGCGGCAGCTTCAAGCAAGGAGTAGAAGCAACCATGTCAGAAACGATGTCAGACACCGGGTCAGCCAACACGGCGCATGATTACGATTTACTGGTGATTGGGGCGGGGTCGGGAGGCGTGCGTGCCGCGCGTATGGCTGCGGCGACTGGCGCTCGGGTAGCGGTGGCTGAGGATCGTTACCTGGGTGGCACCTGCGTCAATGTAGGCTGTGTGCCCAAGAAGCTATACTCCTACGCTGCGCATTTTCACGACAGCTTTGACGATGCGGCAGGTTTTGGCTGGCAAATGAGTGTGCCGCCGACCTTTGACTGGACTACCTTGCGCGACAACAAGACCAGCGAGATCAAGCGCCTCAATGGCATTTACCAGCGTATGCTGGAAGGTGCGGGCGTCACGCTGCTCAATGGCCGTGCACGGTTGGTAGGGCCGCATCAGGTTGTGTTGACCCAAGAGGGTCAGGAAACCACTTACAGTGCCGAGAAGATCCTGCTGGCGACGGGTGGCTGGCCATGGGTGCCCGAGTTCCCGGGCAGCGAACTGGCGCTCACCTCCAATCAGGTATTTGATCTCGAACGCTTCCCTGAGCGTTTCCTGGTGCTGGGGGGCGGCTATATCGCGGTGGAGTTTGCCAGCATCTTCAATGGACTGGGGAGCGACACCCACCTCATTTATCGCGGTGAGATGTTCCTGAAAGGGTTCGATCAGGAAGTTCGGGAGTTCACCCGCGCGGAAATGGCCAAGAAAGGCGTCAATCTTCATTTCGGTGTCAACATCGTTCGTATCGATGCGCTGGAGTGTGGCGCGCTCCGAGTGGAGCTGACCAACGGTGACGTATTGGAAGTCGATGCCGTGTTGGCAGCGACGGGTCGGAAAGCCAATACGGCAGGACTAGGGCTCGAGGCGCTGCAGATCGAGCTGGATGCGGACGGCAAGGTGCCGGTAGACGCTCGATTCCAGACCCGCGTGCCCTCCGTTCTGGCGCTGGGGGATTTGACCGCGGGCCCAGAACTGACGCCTGTCGCGCTGGCAGAAGCCATGCAGCTGGTCGACATCCACTTTCATCAGCGGGCTCCACGACCACTGGATTACCACACGATCCCGACCGCCGTGTTCTGTCATCCCAATATCGGCACGGTAGGGCTCTCCGAAGAAGCCGCCAGAGAGCAGTTCGACGGCATTCGGGTCTATCGCACCGACTTCAAGCCCATGAAGCACACGCTCTCGGGGAGCGATGAGCGTGTATTGATGAAGCTGATCGTCGACGATGCCACTGATGTCGTGGTGGGGGCCCATATGGTAGGCGAAGAGGCGGGGGAACTGATCCAGGGCATTGCCATTGCCGTGCGCGCAGGGCTGACCAAGGAAGACTTCGATCGTACCGTGGGCATTCACCCCACGGCGGCAGAAGAGTTCGTCACGCTAAGGACTCCCTCACGCTACTGAGCGTCGGCTTGGCCAGAGGCATTAGTGTCAAACAGAGAGGCGAGCGGAAGCTTGCCTCTTTTTTTGTCTCGCGCATACGCGTGGGTGTTCTAGACTCAGTGAATCATGGTCGTGCAGTGGATCCCAGCGCGCCGGGCAGGCGTTTTGATAATCCTGAATTATGGAAAAGCCACGGATAAATAATATGATTTTTGAATTGCTCATAATCAGCTGTTATAATGAAACTCAAATTCGCTACAGCGAAGCATAACCATGAGTACGCCTATCAAGCCTTTTACGCCCTCTGCGGAACTCGCCAGACCCACCGTGGCCGATGCCGTCGTGGGCCATGCCGAAGCGCCGCTGTTCATTCGCAAGCCCAACGCCGACGACGGTTGGGGCATTTACGAGCTGGTCAAGGCGTGTCCACCGCTAGACGTCAACTCCGCGTATGCCTACCTGCTGTTGGCAACCCAGTTTCGCGATACCTGCGCAGTGGCCACTAGCGAAGAGGGCGAAATCGTTGGCTTCGTCTCAGGTTATGTGAAAGACAATGCCCCTGATACCTACTTCCTATGGCAAGTCGCCGTAGGTGAGAAAGCCCGTGGTACAGGGCTTGCACGGCGGCTGGTAGAGGCGATCATGTCGCGTCCTGAACTGGATGACGTGCATCACCTCGAAACCACCATTACGCCAGACAACCAGGCATCCTGGGGGCTGTTTCGCCGCCTGGCTGCCCGCTGGCAGGCCCCGCTGAATAGCCGAGAATACTTTTCGACCGAACAGCTCGGTGGAGAGCACGATCCGGAAAACCTGGTAAGAATCGGCCCGTTTCAAACTGGCAGTCTCTGACAGCTTTCAAGGTTAACGGTTTTCCCACTTGTGTTGCCCCGGCTGCCACTTTTTGCCGATCAGGCCAACCAGACCCGACTGATAAGGAGGTCGCTTATGCAGACCCAGACGCTCGAACGCATGGAATCCAATGTTCGTACCTATTCACGTTCTTTTCCTGTCGTCTTCAAAAAGGCCCAGAACGCACGCCTGACCGATGAGAATGGGCGTGAGTACATCGATTTTCTTGCCGGTGCCGGCACGCTTAACTACGGCCACAACAACCCCGATCTGAAGCAGGCGATGATCGACTATCTGGCCACGGATGGTGTCGTACATGGCCTGGACATGTGGACCAGCGCCAAGCGTGACTATCTTGAAACGCTGGAAAACGTAATCCTCAAACCACGGGGTCTGGATTACAAGGTGCATCTGCCTGGGCCTACCGGCACCAACGCAGTGGAAGCGGCCATTCGCCTGGCCCGTGTTGCTAAAGGTCGCCATAACATTGTGACCTTCACCAACGGCTTCCACGGTGTCACCATGGGCGCACTGGCCACCACCGGTAATCGCAAGTTCCGCGAAGCCACCGGTGGCATTCCCACTCAGGGTGCCAGCTTCCTGCCGTTCGATGGCTACATGGGCGAGCACGCCGATACGCTGGATTACTTCGAGAAGCTGCTCAACGACAAGTCGGGTGGTCTCGATGTTCCGGCCGGCGTCATCGTCGAGACCGTGCAGGGGGAGGGCGGTATCAACGTGGCGGGCCTGGAGTGGCTCAAGCGCCTGGAACAGATTTGCCGTGCCCACGACATTCTTCTCATCGTGGACGACATTCAGGCAGGCTGTGGCCGTACCGGCAAATTCTTCAGCTTCGAGCATGCAGGCATCACGCCAGACATCGTGACCAACTCCAAGTCGCTGTCAGGTTTTGGCTTGCCGTTCGCCCACGTATTGATGCGCCCGGAGCTCGACAAGTGGAAGCCAGGCCAATACAACGGTACGTTCCGTGGTTTCAATCTCGCCATGGTGACTGCCACGGCGGCGCTGAAAAAATACTGGTCCAACGATACCTTCGAACGCGACGTTCAGCGTAAAGCACGTATCGTCGAAGAACGTTTCAAGGCCTTGGCAGCGCTGCTCAGCGAGAACGGCATGCCTGCTACAGAGCGCGGTCGTGGCCTGATGCGTGGTATCGATGTGGTCTCGGGTGAGATTGCCGACAAGATCACCAGCACGGCTTTCGAGGAGGGTCTGATCATCGAAACCAGTGGCCAGGATGGCGAAGTGGTCAAATGTCTGTGCCCGCTGACCATTCCAGATGCCGACCTGCTCGAAGCGCTGGATATTCTGGAAGCGTCGGTCAAGAAAGTCATCAACGCTTAATGGAACGGCAGCCGCCTTGGCTGCCACGTTATGGAGTACGCCCATGATCGTTCGTAATATCGAAGAAGCTCGCAAGACCGACCGTCTCGTCACGGCCGAAAACGGCAACTGGGATAGCACGCGCCTGGTATTGGCCAATGACGGCGGCAATTTCTCGTTCCATATCACGCGCATCTTTGAAGGGACCGAGACTCATATTCACTACAAGCACCACTACGAATCCGTCTACTGCATCGAAGGCGAAGGCGAAGTGGAAACCCTGGCAGATGGCAAGATCTGGCCCATCAAGCCAGGTGACATCTACATCCTCGACCAGCACGATGAGCACTTGCTGCGTGCCCACAAGACCATGCACTTGGCCTGTGTGTTCACGCCGCCGATTACCGGCAACGAAGTGCACCGTGAAGATGGATCCTACGCACCCGCTGACGACTGATCGTCGGACGTAGGTGTTTGCGGCCTGGCCTGGTGCCAGGCCGCTTTGCGTCAGTCGTCGGTTGGCGCCACTTGCTCGAAAACCAGGGTAATTTCACCCAAAGTAAGGCCAAACTTGCGCATGGAGGTACGGTTGATCAAGCGACCGTCCGGCTGCAGATACATCCAGTCATCCATGGTGAAGCGAATGGAACGGCCGCTAACCTCGATCTCCAGTGGGTAGCGCATGTGGAAGACATGCCCATATTGACGAGCTTCGACCTGGCCTTCGACGTCATTGGCGGTACCGATCCAGCGGTGCTCATCGATACGGGTGAACTGCCAGATTCGGCGGTCGGTTTCGCCGTCGTCGAACACGAAAGCTTCATCTAGCGTCAGGGTATTACCTTCGTAAGTGCCTTCGATATCTACCGTGAAGCGGCGCTGCACCTCACCGCTGTAATCCTGCACCATGCCCCAGGCGCGTGTTTGTCCGGTGAAGTAGTCGGCAATGTCCAGTCCAGGCGTCGTGCCAGCGTAGTCTTCGACCTTTACACTGGAGCATCCGGACATCAGCAGGGTGCTGGTGACCAGGATGATAAGGAGCATGGGCCATCGGTAAAGACGTTTCATTGTGGGTTACCTGTATGGTCTTGGTTTTTGGTATGACTCTTGTAAAAGAATTTAGCATGGCGAACGAGTTCTGCCTATGAACGTTCATCCACGTCTTTTCAGGCCACACGGGTTCGCATAATATATATTATGTTAAATAGGATGCCACAAACACCTTGCGAGCCCATTAAAAGCCACCGTGACGTTGGACAAGCAGATACCCTTCTCCTTATCATTCGTGCTCTTATTGTTTAAGGATATCCCTCGTTATGCGCTCAGGTGTTTTATGGCTAATGGCCGGTTTGTCGATGTCGCTTGCAGGCTGTGCAGTGACACAGCCCGAATCGAATGAGCCCCCGCCACTAAGCGAGGCGTCGTTCAACACGCGTATCCTTGAACTCGAATCCAGCTTGCAGCAACAGTGTCAGGCTTCTTCGGCGCTCAATGAACAGCAGCTTGCCCAGCAGCGCACGCTGACCGCCGACGTGCGCGAAGTGGGAAGCCTCCTGCGCCTGCTGCGTGACGATGTCGCCAATCTCGAAGCACGTGGTGAGGAGCCCGTGATCATTCGTGAAGAGTGTCCGACAGAAGCCATCGAAGACGGCAAGACGCTGCTTGGGCGCAGCGAATGGGTCGGCTTTCCCGGCATCGGTACGTACCTCAAGGCCCGAGTGGATTCTGGCGCCAATACTTCCTCGCTGTCCGCCTCGGACATTACGCGCTTTGAGCGTGACGGTGAAAACTGGGTGCGCTTCAAGCTGGCACTCAATGAAGACGATGTGGTCGTAGATCGCGTTCGGGACGAGTGGATCGAGGCGCCCATCCAGCGTCGTGTCAGAATCGTGCAAGCTTCTGGCGAAGAGTCGCGTCCGGTGATCTCGCTGCTGATGACTCTGGGGCCGATCCGCGAGAACGTCGAGTTCACCCTGAACGACCGTACCCATCTGGATTTTCCGGTGCTGCTGGGTCGCCGCTTCATGATGGACATTGCCACTATCGACGTGGCGGAAACCTACCTTCATGAACGCCCCGAATTTCCAGGCGGTGAACCTTCTGAGCAGGCGGCTGATGATGAAGCGGCCGATCAAGACGATACCGAAGAGTAATATCACTCCCCTGCCGCTTTACGCTGAAAGGAATCATCATGTCCCGGTTACCATTTTATTTTATCGTTGGGTTGCTGCTGTTGGCGGGTATTGCCACCAGTGTGCATAGGCATCTGCAGTTCGAAATACCCTGGTTTCCGGGTGAACAGCGGCAGGTATGGGAAATCGAAGCCGTCATCAATTTCAATGCGCAGAACGGGCCGGTGCAGGTAGACTTCGCGCTGCCTTCTCATCAGGCGGGTTACCGCGTATTGACTGAAAATACTGCGTCTTCCGGCTATGGATTGGCGTACCAGGCCGATGAGATGGGTCGTCAGGCGCAGTGGACCATTCGTGATGCGGCCGGTAGTCAGCAGCTTTACTACTCCGTGCAGATGCTGGTATCCCCCGACGCTCGCTCTCCCATTCAAACGCCACCAGGGATCCCCAGCATTACCCCTTGGGAAAGCCCCTATGACACGGCCGCCAGCCAGCTCATCGAGCGTGCCTGGGCGCGTAGCGCCAACAACGCGACCTTTGCCCGCGAGCTCATCCTCGACATCACTGGCGAACGCCAAGGGGAAAATGCCCGTCTATTGCTGACCCAGATGCAGCCTTCGCCGCTGATCGTACGTCTGCTCAACCAGGCGGGCGTTCAGGCCCGTGAAGTGAGTGGCCTGCTGCTCGAGGATGGACGGCGTCGCCAGAACCTGAGTAGCTGGATCCAGGTATTCGACCAGACCGCCGAAGAGTGGGCGTTGTTCAACCCTGCCACCGGCGAGCGCGGTCGCCCTGAGAACCTGCTGCTCTGGGAAACCGGCGGGCGTGCCGTGCTCGAAGTACAGGGCGGTACCAACTCGCGAGTATCGTTCTCCATGCTGACCCACAATCAGCCTGCATCAGCGGCGGTTCGCAACCACTACTCCGATGATACGCTGCTCAACTTCTCGATCCACAGCCTGCCCCTGGAAGAGCAAGCGCTGTTCCAGACGATTCTGCTGATCCCGATTGGCGCGCTGGTGGTGGTCTTCTTGCGCGTGCTGGTGGGTGTGAAAACGTCGGGCACCTTCATGCCCGTGCTGATTGCCCTGGCCTTTATCCAGACCACCCTGTTGACCGGTCTGATTGGTTTCCTGCTGATCGTCAGCGTTGGTCTGATCATCCGCAACTACCTTTCCTACCTCAACCTGCTGCTGGTGGCGAGGGTGTCGGCGGTGATCATCACGGTCATCGCGATCATCTCCATCTTTACGGTACTCGCCTACCGCATGGGCCTGAGTGCGGGTCTGACGGTGACCTTCTTCCCGATGATCATTCTTGCCTGGACCATCGAACGCATGTCGATCCTCTGGGAAGAGGAAGGCCCCAAGCAAGTACTGATCCAGGGCGGCGGCAGCCTGCTCACGGCGGTGCTGGCTTACCTGGCCATGAACAACCCCTGGGTGCGCCACATCACCTTCAACTTCCTTGGCGTACAGCTGATCCTGATGGCGTTCATTCTGCTGCTGGGCAACTACACCGGCTATCGCCTGCTGGAACTGCGTCGCTTCAAACCCATCACCGATGACGAGAAGCCCTCATGAGTTGGTTCGAAAACTGGACCTGGCCGACCAGGCTGAGGGATAAAGGCATCATTGGCATGAATCGGCGCAATATTCGTTATATCGGCCGATATAACGCGCGCCATCTTTATCCGCTGGTGGATGACAAGCTCAAGACCAAGCTGCTGGCCGAGCAGTACGGCATTACCACGCCCAAACTGATCGGTACCGTGACCACGCAATTCGGCGTCAAGCACATGAGCGAGATGCTGGTAGGTCACCATGGTTTCGTCATCAAGCCCGCCAAAGGCAGCGGCGGCAAGGGAATCCTGGTGATCGAGCGGGTCGAGGATGGCCTGTTCTTCAAGCCCAGCGGTGCTTCCTTGACCATGGAAGATATCGAGCGACATGTCTCGAACCTACTTTCGGGGCTCTATTCGTTGGGGGGCTCCCCTGACGTCGCGGTCATCGAAACGCTGATCAACTTCGACGAGAGCCTGCTGGAGTATACCTACGAAGGCGTGCCGGACATTCGCGTCATCGTGTTCAAGGGGTATCCGGTCATGGCCATGATGCGCCTGTCCACGGCGGCCTCGGATGGCAAGGCCAACCTCCACCAGGGAGCAGTGGGTGTAGGGCTGAACATCGCCACGGGAGCCGCGCTGCGCGGTGTGCAGTTCGACCGCCCCTGCTTCAGCCACCCGGACACCGGGCATGATCTGGCTAGCCTGGTGGTACCTCAGTGGGAAACGCTGCTGCACCTCGCAGCGGGCTGCTATGAAATGACCGGGCTGGGGTACCTCGGCACCGATATGGTGCTGGATCGGGAGCATGGCCCCATGCTTCTGGAGCTGAACGCGCGCCCTGGCCTGGCCATCCAGATGACCAATGGCGAAGGCCTGCGCCGCCGCCTGGACTTGATCGAACGGCAGCCAGATAACGTTCCCGTTGCCAAGCGGGTTGCGTTTGCCCAGCATCACTTTGCGCGACGAAGCGAGCTGGTGGAAACGCCTGACACCTCTTCGGCAAGCGCGTAGACTAGGCCCATGATGTTCAACGAGCTGTCCAATGACTGAAGCCAACACGTTACTGCAACAAGCCGAGTCTCAGTGCCACACTCGCGGTGTACGCTTTACCCCTATCCGCCGCCGGGTGCTGGAGTTGATCGCCGAAAATGGTGGCGGCCTGAAAGCCTACGACCTGCTGGATCAGCTCTCCACGGAGCATGCCGCCGCACGGCCACCGACGGTGTATCGGGCGCTGGAGTTCCTGATCGACCAGGGGCTGGTGCATCGCATCGAGTCGCAGAACGCTTACGTTGCCTGCGCCTGCCCGGAGCACGTCCACGGCTTTCAGCTGTTGATTTGCCGTCAGTGTGGCTATGTGGAAGAGCTTCATCTGGACGAAATCAGCGACCAGCTGGCTGCGCTGGCCAAGCGCCAGGGCTTTCATGTAGAGCGCCAGACCATCGAGCTTCAGGGCTTGTGCCAGGCGTGCCGACCTGCGAGTAACGCGTGATGTCCATAGTCAACCAGTACGACGGCGATCTGTTCAAGTCGCTGGAGTCCGCCTCCCCTTCAGACACGCTGCCCGATGTGGCGACCATCCTGGCCTCGGTGCGCTTCAATTCGGATGGCCTGCTGCCTGCCATAGCACAGCAGCACGACAGCGGCGAAGTGCTCATGATGGCCTGGATGAACCGGGAAGCGCTGGAAGAAACGCTCACTACCCAACGAGTATGCTACTACTCTCGCTCTCGTCAGGCGCTCTGGCGCAAGGGTGAGACGTCCGGCCAGCAGCAGCATCTGAAAAGCGCTGCGCTGGATTGCGATGGCGATACGCTGCTGCTGCAGGTAGACCAGACGGGGCCTGCGTGTCATACCGGCAGGCGCAGCTGTTTTTACGTGGCGGTGGATGCCCACAAGGCCGCCATCACCAGCCAGCCCTTGATCGACCCCGCCACGCTGTATGGCAAAAAAAGCCCTTGAAGGCGCCCTCTTGAAAGCGTTGAAGGCGGTAAAGAACGCGTTGATCAAGGGAGTGTCACTATTGATGGTCGGCCTGGCTCGGCTTTATCAATATACGATCAGCCCGCTCTTGGGCCCCCGCTGTCGCTACTGGCCCAGCTGCTCGTCCTATGCCATCGAAGCCATCCAGGTGCATGGCCCTTTCAAAGGGGGCTGGATGGCGCTCAAGCGCATCCTGCGTTGCCACCCCGGCAGCGCGGGGGGCATGGACCCGGTACCGGGCGGCCGCAGCGAGCAGCTTTGCAAGGAAGATGATGGCTGCTGCTCAGGCTCCTCCTCCAAACCTTCAGAGCATTAGGCTTTGTACGAAAACTGCCTACGCTCGCCCATACGGCGTTAAAAATCGGCTCAAAGTACTCATTTACACCTTGTAAACTCCGTCTTTTCGCCGATTTTTGCCTTGTCTGGCCATCGCTCGCCGACTTTTCGTACAAAGCCTAGCAAATTGCTTATCTAATGCTGCTTAGCCACCTGATAGATGCGCTCCAGCATGGCATGCAGGCCGTTGCTCCGGGTGGGTGACAGGTGCTTGTCCAATCCCAGATCTGCCAGAAAATGCGGTTCCGTCTGCTGGATTTCCTCTGCCGTGCGCTCGCTATAAATGCGCAGCAGCACCGCGATAAGCCCAGAGACGATGGCAGCGTCGGACTTGGCCTTGAAGATCAAGCGGCCGCCCTGCTCTTCATGGCACATCCACACGTTTGACTGGCAGCCTTGAATCTTGAATTCGTCGGTGATTTTGTCAGCGGGAAACGCCGGGAGCTGCTTCCCCATATCGATGATGTACTGGTAGCGATCCATCCAGTTATCGAACATTTCAAACTCTTCGACCAGCTCTTGTTGGGCGAGCTCGGCACCGGAAGTGGTCATGGTGGTTCCTTTTCAGGGTGAGTGCGTTGAAGGCCAACATTATAACGGTTCAAGGCTGTTCTGGGGGTGCTGTTTTCAAGCGATGCCGCTGCTGCTGCTCATGCCACTCATGGGCTTCGGTGTGCAGGTATCGGCTGGTGGTATCCAGTCTTGAGTGGCGGGCGTTTTCTGCCAGGTAGCGCAGGCTGACACCCGCCTGGGCTTGATGGGTAATCGAAGTGTGGCGTAGCCAGTGGGGCGTAGCCTTGCGTAGCGCATCGATATACTCCCTCTTGCCCTCTTCTGCTTCAAGGGCCAGAGCCGCATCACCGAAGGCCTCCTTGATCAAACGATAGAGCTGGTTGTCGCTGATGCCGCGCTGCTTGTCCAGCGCGCGGATCAGCGGGCCATGTTCGCTAACACCGGGCAGGCCCGCTAAGCCCAGCGCCTGGCGCCACTGTTGCAGGCACGCCTGCATGTCCTCGGGCAGCGGTATGCGCGCTTGCTTGCCGCCCTTGCCAATCACATGCCACCACCAGCGCCCTTCACTGACCCGAAAATCGGCCATGGTGGCGTTGGCCATCTCATGGATGCGCGGCGCCAATAGGTAGGCAAAGCCGAAAATGAAGCGATGCCGCGCATGCTCATAGCGGCCGCGTGCATCCGCGGGCATGGGCCGTGTATTCAGCCACGCCCATAGCCAGTCCCATAGCGGTCGCTCCAAGTAGCGTTCGATACGTTGGGTCTGATTATTGAGGCGGCGCGATTTGTCGCGCATCAGCACGAATGGGTTGTGGCCTACCCACCCTGCTTCCACTAGCCAGCCAAACAGCCCTTGCAGGATGACGAGGGTTTGACGTCGACTGGCCGGTGACAGCCCGCCGCGAAACGGTCGCCAAGCCGTATGGTGGCGTGGTTTGGAAGGTCCTACCCACATTTCCCTGGGCTGCGGGTTTTCCAGAAATGCCTCGTAGTCCCGCATCGTTTCACGGTTCACCTCCCTTAGCCCGCGCCCCTGGTTGGCCAGCCAGAGCAACAGCCGCTCCGCTTCACGGCGATAGCTCTTCAGGGTTTGCGGGCTGTCCTGGTACTCCGCCAGCCATTGCGCAACGGCCTGATAGTCGGTGTCGGCCGCCACATGGGGCGTTGCTGAATCGGTTGTTGTTGCCTGCCTGCCCCCTATGTCGGAAAACACGTCGCCACTGCCCTTCCGCTCGGCCATATCCAGCCCGTTGGCGAAGGTCACAAGGTGCGTTGAGTCGTAGAGCGGCACAGGTGGCTGGGTCATGGTGGTAACTCGCGCTATCAGAGCGCTCAGCATCGCCTTTTTGATACATAAATTCAAGATAATATGGGTAATCTTGAATTTATAGGTTTTGAGATAAATAATATTACGTTTTATGTAATACGTAATAATTGAGTTGAGTCCGTTTTTACACGACAATGGCGCATAGCAAATATCCATCCTGAACATTTCAGGCGCGACTCACTTCAAGGATTCAAACAGGCATGGCTCGGAACGGCATTCAGTACAGTGATGTACAGCAGGCAATCGATACGCTGCTGTCTCGTGGCGACTCTCCAAGCGTGCAGCGCATACGCGATGTACTGGGAACCGGCAGCTTCACCACCATCAGCGAACATTTCCGCACTTGGCGGGCGGCACGTGAGCAGAATCGTGACGTTCCCCCACCCAAGGGCGTCCCGGAAGTGGTGGCCAATGTGGCGAGTGAACTATGGAGTGAAGCGCAGGAGCTGGCCAACGAGGCACTGTCGCACTATCGAGAAGATGCCAACAAGCAAGTAGAAAACGCTCAGCAGGAAGCCGCCGAAGCACGCCAGCAGGCCGCCAATGCCGAACAGCGAGAAAGCGCCCTGGCAGAGCACCTTCGCCACACCGAGCAGCGCCTCGAACAGCTGCATCGTGAACTGGCAGAGTGTCAGGCCCGCGAGCGGCATTGGCAGCAGCAGGCTCAGCAGGCCACAAAGCATGCCGAGCAGCACCTGGCTGACCTGCAAGGCGCCCAGCGCGCCCTGACGGCTGCCGAGGAGGACTTCACTATGCAACTGGAGGCTAAGCAGCAGGCATGGGAGGAGCGCCTCGCACAGGAGGAGCAGCGTAACGAAGCCGCCGAGGCGCGGTTGATGGCGCTGCTGGACACCTTGCGTCAGGAGCGTGCCAACGAAGAGAAAGCGCTGCAGAAACGTCTGCAGCAGTGGGAAAAGCGTAGCGAGACGCTGGAGCAGGAGCTGCGCAATAAAAACGATACGGTTAGCCGTTTGCAGGTGGACAACGGCAAGCTCGAGCAGCAGCTGCAAACGCATCAGGGGCACCAGGAAACACTGGAGGTGGCACTGGAAACCGCTCAGCGTAATCTCGATCAGGCAAGGCAGGCGTTAGCGGCGGAGCAGCAGCAATCGGCAAGGCGTGAAGAGTGGCAACAACAATTGTGGCAGCGAATGGAGGCTATGCAGGCACAGCTGGCAGCGCTACCGGAAGCCATGACCTCTAGGTCACAGGAATAGGCCACAGAAATAAGCCTTGCGGTTGTCCCGATAAGAGAGACGCAACAAGATAAACCTTACAAGATGAATCCAATGCAAAACGCCACCTCCAAGGAGGTGGCGCTCGCCAGCGGTTGGGTCATCCCTTGTCGGGAGCACCGCTCTCTTCAGGCACCTCCCAGCTACCCTCTTCTGTCCAAGGGTCGTTTTCCGGGAATTCCTCGATATTGATTTCCGGCTCATCGTAATCTGGCTGGTAGCGCAGGTCATAATGCGCTGCCCTAACCATCGATACCATGAGCAGTACGGCAATGACCAGCAGCGGCAGACCGCTGACGATACTGGCAGTTTGCAGCGTTTGCAGGCCGCCCAGAAACAGCAAGGACATGGGTAACAACGACAGCGTAAAGGCCCAGAACAGTCGGTGCCAGCGGGCGGGCTCCTTGTCCAGCTTCTTTTCAGCGGCAGACGACAGAATATAGGCAATCGAATCGAAGGTTGTGGCAGTGAATATGGACAGCAGCACCACGACCAGCAGCTTGACCAGCCAGGCAAACGGAAGCTCTCCCAATACAGCAAAGAAGGCAGCGTTGGCGGATTGTTCATTCATGACCTGGATGACATCCAAAGTGCCTGAAAGCTGCAGATAGAGGCCGTAGTTGCCCAGAATCATGAAAAATAGTGCACAGCCCATGGAGCCGAAAAAGATCGACCCGGCCACCATGGTCTTGATGCGCCGGCCTTTCGAAATCCGCGCGATGAACAAGCCCACCGTAGGAGCGAATACCAGCCACCAGGCCCAATAGAAAATGGTCCACGACTGATGAAAGCCGGTTTCTTCGAAGCCGCTCAAACTGCCGAAAGGTTCGGTCCAGGTAGCCATGCGAACGATATTGCTGAGCATCAGGCCGATCGAGTTCAGGCCGGTATCGAGGATGAACACCGTGGGCCCCATGATCAGGATGAAGAGCAGCAGCCCCAACCCCAGCCACATATTGATGTCCGACAGAACCTCGATGCCACCCTTCAAGCCGCGCCAGGCGCTGACGGCAAACAGGGCTGTCGTGCCCAGCAGCACCAGCACCTGGCTCAGCGCGTTGGGCGTGAAGCCCAGCAGCTCGCCCACCCCTTCATTGACCAGCGGCACCAGAATGCCCAGCGACGTGGCACCGCCACCCAGCATGCCGAAGATGAACAGCACGTCGATGATGTTGCCCAGCCAGCTTCTGGCCAGCTTTTCACCCAGCACTGGGCGAATTGCTTCGCTGATTCTCAAGACCTTATGCTTGCGTACGTGCAGGAAGTACGCCATGGGTAGCGCAGGCACCAGATAGATCGACCAGGCGATAGGCCCCCAGTGAAACATGCCGTAGGTGGCTGCCCAGGCCGTCGCTTCTTCCGAGAAAGGCTCGAGATGAAATGGCGGTGCTTGCAGGTAGTACATCCACTCCACCATGCCCCAGAACACTACCGAGCCACCGATACCTGCGGCAAAGAGCATTGCACCCCAGGAAAACAGCGAGAATTCGGGTTCGGTATCCACATCCCCCAGCTTGATCTGGCCAATGTCGCTGAACACGATGTAAAACATGAAGCCCAGAGAAGCCAGCCCCATGGCCAGGTAGAGCATACCGAAGTTGGTGGTGACGAAGCCTTGCGCCGCCATGACCCATACGCGTCCCATGTCTGGAAACAGCACCAGGGGGATCGTGACGGCCAGCAGCAGGCCTAGTGAACCAAAGAAGATGGGTTTATGAATGTTGGAAAAAGCGGATGACGTTTTGATGATCGATGCTCCCTGTTGTCGTTTCTCCTCTACAACAGTTATACACCTAGGGTCTGTTTCTCGCTATTTGCTGGCTAACATTTTTTAAACCGTGCCGCTATCTTGCCGTTGCAAGGTCATGAACAAGAGAGCCCGACAGTTGCCTGCCGGGCTCTAACACGCTTGCTACATACATCCAGACAAACAAATCAGCCTGGATTCAGCCCCTTTTCATGGGGCGACTATTTGTCAGCGGTAGTAGGCGTTGCTGGTATCGGTGTGGTCGGTGACGTCACGAATACCCGCCAGCTCGGGGATGCGCTCCAGCAGCGTTTTTTCGACGCCATCCTTGAGGGTCAGGTCGACCGCGGCACAGCCCTGGCAACCGCCACCAAAGGCCAGAATGGCCATTTTGTCTTCGGTCAGCTCGACCAGCTTGATCTCACCGCCGTGGGCCGCCAGCCCGGGGTTGATCTCGCTGTACAGGATATAATTGATGCGGTCTTCCAGCGGGCTGTCCGCATTGACCTTGGGCATTTTGGCGTTGGGTGCCTTGATGGTCAGCTGCCCACCCATACGGTCGGCATTGAAGTCCACCACGGCTTCTTCAAGAAACGCCAAGCTGTTCTTGTCGAGAAACACGTTGATCTTGTCAAGCTCGAGCTTGACGTCGGTGGGCTCTTCTTCACCCGGGCGGCAGTAGGCCAGGCAGGTTTCTGCATAAGGCGTGCCCGGCTGGGTAATGAAAATACGCACGGCAATGCCTTCGACGTTCTGCTTTTCCAGCAGCTCGGCGAGGTAGCCCTGTGCGCTATCAGTGATGTCAATGCCCGGCGCTTCGATAGTCGTGGTCATAAGGGATGTTATCCTCCCGTGGTAGTGGCGTTGCCACTTCACATGTCATTTGTGCCTATGGTAAGCAAAACCACGTTGCGACACAATCCCGACCGTTTTAGTCGGCTATTGGGCGAGCGGCATGGCTTACTTGCTGCCCTTGCGAGCACCCTTTGGTATGATAAGCGCCGCTCACCCATGACGACGACAACAAGAATATCCTTTTCGACCGAGACGCTGGAGAACTTCCCCTGCCATGGCCGCTAGTGATTTGACTGCATCCCTTACCCAACGCCTGACCCAACGCATCCTGATTCTGGATGGCGGCATGGGTACCATGCTGCAGAATGCCCAGCTCAGTGAAGAGGATTTTCGTGGCGAGCGTTTTCACGACTGGCCTTCCGATCTCAAGGGCAACAACGACCTGCTGGCCCTGACCTGTCCCGACGTGGTGGCCCGTATCCATCGCGACTACCTGCTGGCAGGCGCCGATATTCTCGAAACCAACACCTTCAACAGCACACGACTTTCCCAGGCCGACTATGGCATGGAAGACCTGGTGCCCGAGCTGAACAGGGAGTCTGCCCGGCTGGCCAGAGAGGTGTGTGATGCCGTGGCCGCGGAAACCGACATCCCCCGCTATGTGGCCGGCGTGCTGGGGCCTACCTCGCGTACCGCATCGCTGTCGCCGGACGTCAACGACCCCGCCAAGCGCAACGTGACCTTCGACGAGCTGCGCGAGAATTATTACGAAGCCGCCAACGCGCTGATCGAGGGTGGTGCCGATCTGATCATGATCGAGACCATTTTCGACACGCTCAATGCCAAGGCCGCCATTTACGCACTTGAAGAGCTTTACGAAGACCTGGGCCGTCGTTTGCCGATCATGATTTCGGGGACCATCACCGATGCCTCCGGGCGCACCCTGTCAGGGCAGACCACCGAAGCCTTCTGGAACTCCATTCGCCATGCCCAGCCCCTCTCGGTGGGCCTCAACTGTGCGCTGGGCGCCGAGGAACTGCGCCCTTACCTGGAAGAGCTGGCCACCAAGGCAGATACCTTCGTGTCGGCACACCCCAATGCGGGCTTGCCGAACGAGTTCGGCGAGTACGACCAGACGCCAGAAGAGATGGCGGCCATCGTGGGCGAGTTTGCCCAGAGCGGTCTGGTCAACATCATTGGCGGCTGCTGTGGCTCGACGCCGGAACATATCCGCGCCATTGCCGAGGCCGTTCACAGCATGGCGCCCCGTCAGGTGCCCGAGCGCCGTCGCGCCTGCCGCCTGGCGGGCCTGGAGCCTTACAACATCGAGGCCAACTCGCTGTTCGTCAACGTGGGTGAGCGTACCAACGTGACCGGCTCGGCCCGCTTCAAACGCCTGATCGTCGAAGAGGACTTCACCACGGCGCTGGAAGTGGCGCTGGAGCAGGTCGAGAGCGGCGCGCAAATCATCGACATCAACATGGACGAAGGCATGTTGGAGTCGCAGGAAGCCATGGTGCGCTTCCTCAACCTGATTGCCGGGGAGCCTGACATCGCCCGGGTGCCCATCATGATCGACTCCTCCAAGTGGGACATCATCGAGGCGGGCTTGAAGTGCGTGCAAGGCAAGGCGGTGGTCAACTCCATCTCGCTCAAAGAGGGTGAAGCGGCGTTCCGCGAACAGGCCACCAAATGTCGCCGTTTTGGTGCGGCGATCGTCGTGATGGCCTTCGACGAAGAGGGCCAGGCCGATACCTTCGCCCGCAAGGTGGAAATCTGTGAACGCGCCTACCGCCTGCTGGTCGACGAGATAGGCTTCCCGGCGGAAGACATCATCTTCGACCCGAATATCTTCGCCATCGCCACCGGCATCGAGGAGCACAACAACTACGCCGTCGATTTCATCGAGGCCACCCAGTGGATCCGTGAGCACCTGCCCCATGCGATGATTTCCGGCGGCGTCTCCAACGTGTCGTTCTCGTTCCGTGGCAACAACCCGGTGCGGGAAGCCATCCACTCGGTGTTCCTCTACCACGCTATTCGCGCCGGGCTCACCATGGGCATCGTCAACGCCGGCCAGCTGGCGGTTTATGATGACCTGCCCGCCGAACTGCGCGACGCCGTCGAAGACGTGGTGCTCAACCGCCGCGATGATGGCACCGAGCGGTTGCTGGACATTGCCGACAAATACAAGGGAGATGGCAGCGGCGCAGCCAAGAAGGAAGATCTGGAGTGGCGCAGCTGGCCGGTCAACAAGCGCATCGAGCATGCGCTGGTCAAGGGCGTGACGGCGTTCATCGAGGAAGATACCGAAGAGGCCCGCGCCCAGGCTGAACGCCCCATCGAGGTCATCGAAGGACCGCTGATGGATGGCATGAACGTGGTCGGCGACCTGTTTGGCGCGGGCAAGATGTTCCTGCCTCAGGTGGTCAAGTCGGCCCGCGTCATGAAGCAGGCGGTGGCGTATCTGATCCCGTTCATCGAAGCCGAGAAAAGCGCCGAGACCCAGGCCAAGGGCAAGATCGTGATGGCCACGGTCAAGGGCGATGTCCACGATATCGGCAAGAACATCGTTGGCGTGGTGCTGCAGTGTAACAACTATGAAGTGATCGACCTGGGCGTCATGGTGCCCACCGAGAAAATTCTCCAGGCCGCCATTGACCACAATGCCGATATCATCGGCCTGTCGGGCCTGATCACGCCTTCGCTGGACGAAATGGTCCATGTGGCCAAGGAGATGCAGCGACGCGGCATGAACCTGCCGCTGCTGATCGGCGGTGCGACGACTTCCAAGGCGCATACCGCCGTCAAGATAGAGCCCCAGTACGACCACCCGGTCATCTACGTCACCGACGCCTCCCGCGCCGTGGGCGTGGCTGGCAAGCTGCTGGCGCCCAACCTCAAGGCGGCCTACGTCGCCGAGATTCGTGAAGAGTACGAAAAGGTCCGCGAGCGCAACGCCAAGCGTCGCCCCAAAGCCGCCGACCTGGACTACACACAGGCCCGCAAGCGGCGCTTCCGCACCGACTGGGCCACGCATATCCCTGTGGCCCCCCGGCAGCCGGGTTTGATGACCTTCGACGATTACGACCTGAACGAGCTGGTGGAGCGCATCGACTGGACGCCCTTCTTCATGAGCTGGCAACTGGCCGGTAAGTACCCGAAAATTCTCGACGACGAGATCGTGGGTGAAGCGGCGCGCAGCCTGTTTGCCGATGCGCAGGTGATGCTGCGCAAGCTGATCGATGAAAAACGCGTGCAGGCGCGGGGTGTGATCGGCCTGTGGCCTGCCAACAGCGTGGACGACGATGTCATCGAAGTCTATGCCGACGAATCCCGCACCCAGGTCGTCGAGCGTCTGCATCATATACGTCAACAGACCACCAAAGGCCGTGACGGCATCTGTTACAGCCTGGCTGATTTCATCGCCCCCAAGGAGAGCGGCAAGGCTGACTGGATCGGGGGCTTTGCGGTCACCACGGGCCATGGTGTGGATGAGCTTTCCAAAGCCTATGAAGCGGCGGGAGATGACTACAATGCCATCCTGGTACAGGCACTGACCGATCGTTTGGCGGAGGCCTTTGCCGAGCGTATCCACGAGCGGGTACGCAAGGAGTTCTGGGGCTACGTGCCGGAAGAGACGCTGGACAACGAGGCCTTGATCGCCGAGAAGTACCAGGGCATCCGCCCTGCCCCCGGCTATCCTGCCTGCCCTGATCACACCGAAAAAGCCACGCTGTTCCGGCTGTTGGAAGCCGAAAAGAATACCGGGCTCGTGCTGACCGAGAATTTTGCCATGTGGCCAGCGGCGGCGGTGTCCGGTTGGTACTTTGCCCATCCGCAGTCGAAGTACTTCTCCACCGGCAAGATCACCCGTGACCAGGTCGATGCGCTGGCGCAGCGCAAACAGATGTCGCTGGAAGAAATGGAGCGCTGGTTGGCGCCCGTGCTCTCCTACGATCCGAGCTGATGTCGCCGGTTCGTCGTCAGAGCAAGGTCATGCGCCTTGCTCTCCCGGTCATGCTGGGCATGCTGTCACAGAGCATGCTCAACCTGGTGGATGCCGCGCTGGTGGGCCACTTGGGAGAGGAGGCTCTGGCGGGCGTGGGGCTGGGTGGCTACGCCATGTTCATGATGACGGCACTGGTGTTCGGCCTCTCGTCCAGCGTGCAATCCCAGACCGCTCACGCTTTCGGAGAAGGCCGCACCGCGCCCACTGCCTTGCAGGCCGGGCTGCTCATCAGCCTGGGGGTAGGGGTTCCCTTGACCGCCTGGGCATGGTGGCAAGCCCCCTGGTGGATACAGCTGATCGCTCCCGCCGATGATGTCTCGCAGGTGGCCGTCGACTACTTTCGCTGGCGGGTGCTGTCGCTTGCGGTGATCGCCATGACCCTCTGCCTGAGGGGCTACTGGAACGGGCTTCAGCACACCCACCTGTATTTGCGTATTGTCGTGGCGGTGCATCTGGTCAACGTGCTGCTCAGCGCGGGGTTGATCTACGGGTTGGCAGGCTTGCCTGCGCTGGGCACCAATGGCGCGGCCATGGGCACCAGCCTTTCACTGCTGCTGGGCCTGCTGGCCTGGGCCTGGGTAACGCTGCGGGCGCGCATTACGTGGCAGCCCTTGCCGTTGGCGGCCTTATGGCAAACCGTCCGGCTGGCCTTCCCCCACTCACTTCAACAGCTCTGGTTTGCCGCGGGCTATGTGGTGCTGTTCTGGCTGCTGGGGCGGTTGGGTACCTCCAGCGTGGCGGTAGGCCATGTGCTGGTGAACCTCTCTCTGCTGCTGATTCTGCCTGGCGTGGGTATTGGCGTGGCTGCCATGAGCCTGGTGGGCGAAGCCCTGGGGCGTGACGATCAGCGCGAGGCACATCGCTGGGGGCTGGACGCCCTTCGCGTCGCGGCCATGATGTTGAGTATACTGGCGCTCCCCATGCTGCTGTTTCCCGCGCAGATTCTGGGGATCTTTTTTACGGATCCGGCGCTGCTCGAACTGGGGACACTCCCGCTACGCATTACCGCCGTGATGATCGTGCTGGATGCGGCTGCCCTGGTGCTGGCCCAGGCGTTGATGGGAGCGGGCGCACAACGTACCGTGATGCTGTTGACGCTGGGCATGCAGTGGCTGGTATTTCTGCCCTTGGCCTGGTGGGTCGGCATCGTCATGGGCTACGGGCTGGTCGGCGTATGGCTGAGCCAGCTATGCTATCGGCTGCTCAATTCCAGCAGTTTTTTATGGGTTTGGCAGCGACGACGCTGGCTGGCCCACGGCCTCAAGGCGAATGCCTGAGCGCTAACGCATTAATAGCATTTAACGATAAAAAGATAATTATATATTCTTTTGTAGAATATGACGCCCGCGTTAAGGTGGCGGCACAATACCGTCCGTCCCGACGTGACCATTTCGCTTTTAGCAGGATCGTGCCACATGTACCGTTATGATATTCACGACCAGACGCTGGTCGATGAGCGCGTCGCTCAGTTCCGCGACCAGATGGAACGCTACCGCGCAGGGCGTTTGGGAGAAGAAGAGTTCCGCCCCCTGCGGTTGCAGAACGGGCTCTACATCCAAAAGCATGCCCCGATGCTGCGCATTGCCATTCCCTACGGCATGCTGGCGGGCTATCAGCTGCGCGCGCTGGCGGAGATCACCCGTCGCTACGACCGCGGCTATGGCCACTTCACCACGCGCCAGAATCTCCAGCTGAACTGGCCCGCCCTGGAAGACGTGCCGGACATCCTGGCAGAACTGGCCAAGGTGCAGATGCACGCCATCCAGACCAGCGGCAACTGTATCCGTAATACCACCAGTGACCAGTTTGCGGGTATCGCCAACGATGAAGTGGAAGACCCGCGCCCGTGGTGCGAGCTGATTCGCCAATGGTCGACGCTGCACCCCGAATTCGCTTACCTGCCGCGTAAGTTCAAGATCGCCGTCACCGGCGCCGCTCAGGACCGTGCAGCCATTCAGGTGCATGATATTGGCCTGCGCCTGTGGCGCAACGATGAAGGTGAGCTGCGCATTTCGGTACTGGCAGGCGGTGGCCTGGGACGTACGCCGATGATTGGTGACGTGGTCCGCCATGACCTGCCCTGGCAGCACCTGCTGACCTACCTGGAAGCCTGTGTACGGGTGTACAACCAGTTTGGCCGCCGCGACAACAAGTTCAAGGCGCGCATCAAGATCCTGGTCAAGGCGCTGGGTATCGAAGAGTTCCGTCGCCGCGTCGATGAAGAGTGGGCCCACCTGAAGGATGGCCCGCAAACGCTGAACCAGGCCGCCGTGGATGCCGCCAAGGTGCACTTCCCGGAGCCCGAGCGCCGCCCTGTCAGCGAGAGCGCCATCGACGCCTACGAACAGCTGCGCGGTGAAAACCGCAGTTTTGCGCGTTTCGTCACCAACAACGTGACCGACCACAAAGTGCCGGGCTACAAGGCCGTGACGCTGTCGCTCAAGCGCCGTGAGCACGCGCCTGGCGACGTGACCGCCGACCAGATGGACGCCGTTGCCGACCTGGCAGACCGTTACAGCTTCGGTGAAGTACGTGTTACCCATGAGCAGAACCTGGTGCTCTCGGACGTGCCCGTCGACGAGATCGAAGCACTCTGGAACGAGCTGGACGCGCTGGGCATGGCCAACCCCACGGTAGGCACGCTCAACGACATCATCTGCTGCCCCGGCGGTGATTACTGTGGCCTTGCCAATGCGGTGTCGATCCCCATCGCCCAGGCGCTTCAGGAGCGTTTCGAGGACCTCGACTTCCTTTACGACCTGGGGCCGCTGGACCTGAACATCTCCGGCTGCATGAACGCCTGTGGTCACCACCACGTTGGACATATCGGCATTCTGGGCGTCGACAAGAAAGGCGAAGAGTATTACCAGATCTCGATTGGCGGTAACGCCACCGATGATGCTTCGTTAGGCAAGATTCTCGGCCCCTCCTTCTTCCGCGAAGACGTGCCGGGTGTGGTCGAGAAAGTGCTGGAAGTGTACGTGGCCGAACGCCACGAAGACGAGCGCTTCCTGGATACCTACCGTCGCATTGGCCTGAAACCCTTCAAGGAGCGTGTTTATGCCCAGCAATGACACTCAAGCCGAAGCGCTGCCACAGACGCCGGTGCACGTGGATCACCTGATCGAAGAGGGTGAGTTGGCCGCAGAGAATGCCTGGTGCGTTTCCTACGATGCCGACGCGCTGCCCGAGCAGCGCCCTGCGTTCGTGCCGCTGGCGCTCTGGCAGGCAAACAAGGAAGATGCGGAACTGGCCCCCCTGCTGGCCAGTGATACCGAGCTGAATGCCGAGCTGGCCAGCACGCTCGATAAAGCACCTGCCGTTGCCGTCGATTTTCCTGCCTTTACCGATGGCCGTGGTTACACCATTGCCCGCCTGCTGCGGGAGCGTTACGGCTTCACGGGGGAAATTCGTGCAGTGGGTGACGTGTTGGTCGACCAGCTCGATTACATGCGCCGCTGCGGGTTTTCGACCATGGCCCTGCGGGATGATCAGCACCCCGAAGACGCCCTACGTGCCCTCAACGCCTTCAGCGTTCGCTACCAGACGGACGTCGAAGAGCGTCAGGCGCTGTTCGAGAAGCGTTTGACCGCCAGCCACTAGGCGCGGCCATACGTTAAAAAAACGCCGACCGGGGCAGCCCCTGTCGGCGTTTTTGCGTTCAGCCTCGCCGTTTCTGCTGGCGCTCTCGATTGTGGGCCTTGGCGCGATCGCTCTTGCGCAGCATCACCCAGGTGGCGCCCAACCCGCCCTCCGACGGCTGGGCGGAGACATACGCCTGCACTTCGTCGAACTGGGTCAGCCACTTGGCGATATAAGAGCGTAATACGTTGGCTGGGCTATCCAGCTCGCGGCCACGACCATGCACGATCAGCACCGAGCGCAAGTCGTGGGCATAGGCCTCCTGAATGAACGGAAACAGCATGCGCCGGCACTCCGCCAAAGGTCTGCGCAGCAGGTGAAGCTGAGCTTGAACGCTGTAACCGCCGTGCTTCAACTTATCGACCACGCCTTGCTGGGTCCCCTCGCGGCGAAACTCGATGGGGTCGAAAGGAGGCAGCAGATCGACAAAATCATCGGACAGAAAATTGCGCTCATCGAAGCGCTGAGCGGCGCTCTCACGTCTGGCCAGCTGCGCCTCGGAGGGCGTTTGCCGCCGAGGGCCTGTATCGGCACGGTTTCGCTTGGCCAGCGGCGTTACCTCGCCGACTAGCGAACGGAAATCCAACTCATCCCGAAGTGACTGACTCATATCAGGCTCCTTTCGTCAGCTATAGAGTGCCACGCTATCTTCTACCATCGTAGCAAACCCCGCGATATTGCTTAAGACTTGTCTTGTGCCGTCACGCCGTTCAAGCTGAGAGATTTGCAACCTGAGGAGTCATGCCCATGGTTTGGGTCAAACGCGGGCTGTGGCTCATAGCGCTACTGCTGATCGGTATGGCCGGGTGGCTGTGGCTGACCATGCTGAGCCCCTGGTTTTATGAGCGCCCCGATACCGTGGCCGAGATCGAACCGCGCACGCATCAGGTGTTCGTCTACGGCACGCTGCTCTACTGGCCGGTGCGCTGGGTGGTCATGGGTGCGTCCGGCAATCCAAGCGAAGCACGGCTACCGGGCTTCGAACGCCGGGGCCTCGACCTGTCGCCCAACCCGGCGGCCCACGTGGAGGGGCTGCTGTTGACCGTGACGGCAGATCAGTTGGAAAGGCTGGACCGCTACGAACGGCTGGGAGTGCGCTATAACCGCATCAAACAGCCGCTGGCCAACGGGCAGCAGGCCTGGGTATATGTGCGCTTGCCAACCCTCGGGCAGCGTTGGCTTGCCCCTCCTGTCGACCTGGCCGCTCTGGTAACATACCCCACATCTTTGACGCCGCCGCCAACCCCAGGCAGCGTCCTTGCCTACTTCAGGCCCCTTCAGGAGCGACCATGAGCAGCGATGCTACCCCTTATGTATTGATTCTCTACTACTCTCGCTCAGGCGCGACGGCAGAGATGGCACGACAGCTGGCCGCAGGCGTGGAAAGCGTGGCAGGTATCGAAGCGCGCCTGCGCACGGTGCCGCCAGTATCGACCACCTGCGAGGCCGTCGACCCCGAGATTCCGGAAGAAGGCGCGGTTTACGCCACGCTGGACGATGTACGCCACTGCAGCGCGCTGGCATTGGGCAGCCCGACCCGCTTTGGCAACATGGCCGCCCCTTTGAAGTACTTCCTGGACAGCACCAGCAACCTCTGGATGAATGGTGCACTGATCGATAAACCCGCCTGTGCCTTCACCTCGACCTCTAGCCTTCACGGTGGCCAGGAGAGCACGCTGCTGAGTATGCTGGTGCCCCTGCTGCACCATGGCATGGTGTACGCAGGCGTACCCTACAGCGAAACCGAGCTGCTGAGCACCCAAACCGGCGGAACCCCCTACGGGGCGAGCCACGTGGCTGGGGCTCGCAGTGACCGTCCGGTGGATGCCGACGAACGTGCGCTGTGCCAAGCACAAGGCAAGCGCATTGCCCGTCTGGCCCTGGCACTCGAAGCAATGCGCCGCAAGGAGGCATCATGAGACAGTGGCTGGATGGTCTGGAACAGCGCCATGGACTGGATACGTTGACCCGTTACTCTCGCCAGCTGGTACTGGGGAGTTTCGCGCTACTGCTGCTGTTGGTCATCTATCGCGGGTTTTTCATTCAAGGGGACGACTTCAACTGGCGGCCGGTGGTGGCATTCATTCTGCCGCTGATACTGTTTCTGCCCTCGATCATTGGCCAGCGTGCGCGCGGCCATGCCTGGTTGGCCTTCGTCAGTCTGCTCTATTTCACCCAAGGGGTCATGCTGGCCACGCTGCCAGGGCAAGGTCTGCGCGGCGTGCTGGAAGCCATCGTGGCACTGGCGCTATTCACCGGCTGCATGGGCTACGCGCGTTTCCGTAGCCGTCAGCAGCACCTGAAAGGCTGATCTTACGCAAACCACAGCCAACCACTGACACCCGCCGCCACCAGCAGCGCACCGACGGCACACAGCCGTTGAGTAGTCGCCGAGTGAACGGCGGGTGCTTCATCCACAGGCGGCCGGGCAAAGCGTTTCACGCCGGTGACCATGGCCGCCATCAGCCCTTCCCCCTTGGCACCATGCAGCGCCACCCCCGCCACATGCACGCCGATCAATATCAACAGCAGATCACTGTTCAAGGCATGTAGCCTGGCGAGATCGCGGCTCAGGTCACGTTCGACCCAGCCGTTCAGCGGCCCCTGAAAAAAGATGTCGTCACTCAGGAACAGGCCACTGAGGGCTTGAAATCCCAGACTCAACAGCAGCAGCACGACCATCCAGCCGCCCAACGGGTTGTGGCTGGCATAGCGAGGCTCCTGGCGCTTCATCAGCGCACGGACATAGTCGGTGGTGCGCGTCGGTGAGTAGAGAAAGGTCGAGAAACGAGCGTAGCGGCTGCCCACCAGGCCCCACAGTACGCGGAAGACGACCAGCCCCAGAATCACGTAGCCCGCCTGCGCATGCACCTCGATGGGAAACAGAAACGGGGCTCCGTCGGTTTTGGTCGTGTAAAAGGCCAGGGCGACGGCGACCAGCAAGGCCAAGTGGCACAGGCGTATCAGCACATCCCACACTGCAATGCGTCTTGTCTGCTTCTGCATTCCCCGTTCCTCTGTCATGGTGCTGGCAAGGTGTCTCATTATCCACGTTGGTATCACAGTCACAAGCGTCGGCATCGGAGCGAGCCATGATCAATGCTTGAGCTTTACGCACAGACCAGCGAACATAACCTGCATACAACTGATGAAAGCAAGGGAGATCCGCTCATGACACGTAACATTGCCGATGTCAGGCGCGACTATGAAGGTGGACGTCTGGAAGAGGCTGCCGCCCCCAGCGACCCGTTTGTACTGTTCGATGAGTGGTTCAGCCTTGCCCTGGAACAGGAAGGCCAGGATGGCAACGCCATGACCCTGGCCACGGTAGACAGCCAGGGACGCCCCCATGCTCGCGTGGTATTGCTCAAGGGCTTCGATGCCCAGGGCATGGTGTTTTTTACCAACTACCACAGCCACAAAGGCAGCGAGCTCAACAATGTGCCTTACGCGGCACTCACTTTCTGGTGGCCGTCGCTGTCACGGCAGGTGCGTATCGAAGGGCCTGTCCAGCAGGTTCCCGCGGCAGAGTCAGACGAGTATTTTGCCAGCCGACCTCGCGGCAGCCAGCTGGGCGCCTGGATCGCTACCCAGAGCGTGGTGATTCCTGACCGCAACTGGATCGAGGAGCGTCAGAAGCGCTTCGAGCAGGCGTATGAGGGCCAGACGATTCCACGCCCGATTCACTGGGGAGGTTATCGAGTCAATCCTGAAATGATCGAGTTCTGGCAAGGCCAGCCAAGCCGCCTGCACGACCGCCTGCGCTACGAGCGCCGCGATGGGGGCGAGTGGAGTCGCTTCCGCCTGGCGCCCTGACGTTGCTTTCCATGTAACCTTGCCTGAGGAGGCCGCTCCTCAGGCAGTACCCGCCCTTAATCCGGCAGGCTCTCCAGGCGGTGGCGCTGCCATTCGCTATCCGGCTCGTTGAGTCTCAGCACGGCATCGATTACCTGCTCCTCCATGTTATAGCGGCAGCGGAACCCCAAATGCTTCATCAGCGCCCGCATGGGGTGGTTGTCCACCATGATCTTGCCGATCATTTCCAGGGTGCCGATGCTGGTGCAGTAATCGATCATTTTCTTCATCAGCAGGCTACCGATCCCCAAGCCCTGCAAATCATCGCGAATGATGATCGAGAACTCGGTGCGAATGTTGTCGGGGTCGTTCCACACTCGCACCACTCCCAGCATCTCCTTGCTGCCATCGTCGTGCTGATGCTCGGCAATGAAGGCCATCTGCCGGTCATAATTGATATGCGAGAGAATCGAGAGGTCACGCTGTGTCAGGCTGGACTTGTTGTGGAAATAGCGAAAACGGATGCTCTCCTCCGACAGCTGCCGGTGAAAGGCGGTGATCAGCGGCGCATCTTCTGCGCGAATTGGCCGCACTTCCACCTGCCAACCGTTTTTCAGGGAGACCCATTCCCGCAGCTCTTCCGGGTACGGCATGATGGCGAACCGGGCGGGAGTGCCCAAATCCATGGCAAAATCCACCGCCAGCATACCGTCACGGTTGAGCAACAGCGGGTTGAGCTCCAGGCCGCGCAGATCGGTCAGGTCGGAGGCCATCTGTGACAGCTTGACCAGCAGCTGGCAGAGCCGCTGGATGTCCCGCTCGGGGTCGGCAGAGTGTTCACGGATCAGCGAGGCAGCATGGGTGCGGCCAACCACATCCGAGGCCAGGCTCATGTTCAGCGGTGGCAGCGCCACCTGCCGGTCCGCCAGCACGTTGACCTTGTAGCCCCCGATACCAAACACGATCAGCGGGCCGAACACCGGGTCTCGGGTGATGCCGGCACATATCTGCATGGAGTGCTTGCCCCGCTGCATGGGCTGAAGGCAGTACTCACGCACGCTGTGCTCGGGAAATTTCTCACGGACCTTGTCTCCCAATTGGCGCACGCCATCGGCCACCTGCTGAGCGCTTTCGAGGTCCTGCAGCAGGCCTGCCGAAATCTTGTGGGGATGTTTTCGATAACGATAGGGCCGACAGTTGCCGTCGTGAATCACTTTCAACGCCTTGGGGCCCGGGAAGCGCTCTGCTACCTGCAAGGCTTCTTCCGGCGACTGAAGGTAGACACTCTCTGCCGTGGGGATGCCGTAGGCTTCCAGTACCCGGGCGGTTTCCGAGTGGGTCAGCGTTTGCCGCCCCTGCTCCTTGGCGTGTTTGATCAGGGCACGGCACTCGGCGCGAATCGCCGGACTGGTGGAAAACGGCAGGCTGGGCGGAATTTCATGCAGCAGCGCCTGCACCCGCTGATAGTCGACCATGTGCATGAAAGCCTTGACCGCTTTTTCCGGTGACGTATAGGTAGGAATCCCCGCCAGATTACAGACATGGCGGGCGTTGAGGGCTTCCTTGAGCCCCATCCAACTGGTCAGCAGGTTGCGCTTGAAGGATTTGCGGTGATCGATCAGCGCCTGGGCAGTGGTCACCGAAGGTGCAAGCCGAGTGGGGGCGTGAACCACCAGTACCGCATCGACATTGGGGTCTGCAGTGACGATTTGCAGCGCCTCGACGAAGCGCTCCGGTGTGGCGTTGCCCCCCAGGTCTACCGGGTTTTCCCCCGGCTTGCTCATGTCGACCTGGCTCTTGTGCAGAGCCGCCTGGGTGTCGGCGTCGAACTCGGCCAGCGTTCCTCCGGCACTGATCAGCTTGTCGATGGCCAGCATGGCAGGGCCCAGGCCGTTGGACACGATGGCCAGGCGGTCTCCCCGCAGTGGTTTCATGCGTGACAGCGTTTCCAGCGCATCCAGCATCTCGTCCGAATCATTCACCCGTACCACCCCCGCCCTGGCAAAGGCAGCGTCGAACACTACGTCACGGTTCGCGATTCCTGGCGTCGGCGGCATGCCGGAAATATCCGATTGCGGGGTTCGGCCACTCTTGATCGCCACCACCAGTCGGTTGCGCGAGGCGTCCCGCACGGAGGTCATGAAATGCTGGGCGTCGGTGACCCGTTCGAGGTGCAGCAGGATGGCCTGGGCCGGTGAGTACTGGTTCACGTAGTCGATCAAATCGGGCAGCAGCACATCGACGCTGTCACCCACGGTAATCAGATGGGAAAAGCCCACGTCCCGCCCCGCCGCCCAGTCGATCATCGCATTGGCCAGCATGCCGGACTGGCCCAGATACGCGACTCGCCCGGCCTTGATAGGTTGGCTGGCATAAGAGGCATTGAGTTTTTTACCTGGCACGATCAGGCCCATGCACTCCGGGCCCAGCACTCGGATGCCAGATTCCCGAGCGGCCTGCAGCATGCGTTGACGAATCGACCCCTTGTCGCCCTCCTCGCGGTCCAGATAGGCGCCGCCTGACAGTACCAGCGCGGCCTTGGCGCCGAACTTGCCCAGCTTGCGGATCAAGCGAGGCACGCCCTCGATAGGCGAGCAGATGACACACAGATCAGGGACTTCCGGCAGCTCGTCGACATTTCTGACGCATTTGACTCCAAACACGCTGTCGTAGCCCCTCAGGTTCACCGCCCATAGCGCACCTTTGAAGCCCGCCTCCTGCACGTTGCCCAACACGAGCCCACCCAGCGATTCAGGCTTTTCAGACGCCCCAAACACGGCAATGGAGCGAGGCTCGAAAAAATGGTGCAGAAAGCGTGTGCTCACGAAGGCATCTCCTCTGACATGGGTCCCTACTGTGTACGACTTATTGACACTGTCGCGCAAGCCCCCGGGGCGATTAAGGTGGCTTTACCGTCACCGGAGCACTTGCATGATTACCGCCTACCTTACCCACCCCCATTGCGTATTGCACCACATGGGGCCGGAACATCCTGAAAGCCCTGAGCGATTGGAAGCCATTCGTGCACGCCTGTCGCTGAGCGGATTGCTGCAACAAACCATGCAGGGGGATGCCAAGGAAGCGGATGATGAAGCGCTTGCGCGGGTGCACCCCCTGCGCCACCTGAAAGCGCTGGAGAAGTGCGTGCCCGATGAAGGTATCGTGACGCTGGACAGCGATACCATGATGAACCCGGAGAGCCTGAAAGCGGCCAGAGTGGCGGCCGGAGCGGTGATTCGTGGTGTCGATCAGGTTTACAAACGGCAGGCAGACAACGTGTTTTGTGCGGTCCGACCCCCTGGGCACCATGCGGAAGCTGCCGACGCCATGGGCTTCTGCTTCTACAACAACGTAGCGGTGGGCGCTGCCCATGCCCGCGCAAAATATGGCGCTCGGCGTATCGCCATACTCGATTTCGATGTCCATCAGTGCAACGGCACCATCGATATTTTCAAGAATGACCCCGATGTGCTGGTCTGTACCAGCTTCCAGTACCCCTTCTATCCATGGCGTTACCTGCGTAGCGAGTGGCAGAACGTGGTCAACACCCCGCTGGAGGCCGGTACCGACAGCGCGGCGTTTCGCAGCGCCATCGAACGTCAGTGGCTACCGGTGCTGCATGCGTTCAAACCGGACCTGGTGATGCTCTCGGCGGGGTTCGATGCTCACCGCGAGGACCCCATGGGCGACCTATGCCTGGAGGACGAGGACTTTTACTGGGTGACGCACCTGGCCATGGAGATAGCGGCCCTGTATGCCGACAACCGAGTGGTGTCAGTGCTGGAAGGCGGCTATAACCTGACTTCATTGGCCAGTAGCAGTGAAGCACATCTCAAGGCCCTGTTGGGGTTACCTTTCACCGATACGCCCTAGGGCGCCACCGCGCCCCTTTTGCCTGTGGTACCATGCGGCTTTCGTTGACGTTCTCTCTCATTGACGCTCTCACTACGTGACCTTTATGACCGCGACTTCCGAAGAGCATGCCGCGCTGCGCATTGCCTCAGGGCGAAAACCTTTTGTCGAACCGCTGCGCCTGGGTGAGCGGTTGAAGCAGATTCGTCTGGCCAACCAGTGGACCCTGGAAGATGTGAGCCAACGTACCGGCATTGCCCGTTCGACGCTGTCCAAGATCGAAAATGATCAGGTTTCGCCTACGTTCGGGGTGGTTCAGAAGCTGATCAGCGGTTTGAATATCGACCTGCCGCAGCTGTTTACGCCGCCCAAGCGTGAGCGTTACACCATGGGGCGTCGCGATCTTACTCGCAAAGGCAAAGGGCAGCTGCACCCCACCCCCACCTACGAACACGAGCTACTGGGGCATCAGTTGGCTCAAAAGCGCATGATCCCGTTCAAGACCATCGTGCGCGCCCGCAGCTTTGACGAATATCATCAGTGGGTGCGTCACGACGGCGAAGAGTTTTTGATGGTATTGCACGGCGATATCATGCTGTACACCGAGTTTTATGCCCCGTTGGTACTGGCAGAGGGTGACAGCATCTATTTCGACAGCGACATGGGCCACGCGCTGGTGTCGACCAGCCAGGACGATGCCGTGGTGCTCTCGGTCTGTACGCGTGGAGATCTGGTATAGCGCCTGCCATGGTCAGCAGGCGCATGCTCATAGGCAGTTGGTGGGCTTGGGCAAGCCGGCAATCCGCGCAATACGTTTCGGCGGGCTGCCAGGAAAGAGCGTCATCAGATAGATCGAGCGCCCTTTTTCTGCCCCCAGCGCCTGCGTGGTGGCCTTGACCAACGGTCGCATGGCAGGTGCCATCTCGTAACGAGCGTAGAAGTCTCGTACCACGTGAATGATTTCCCAGTGTTCCGCCGTCAACGACATGCCTTCGTCGTTCGCCAGCCACTCTGCTACTTCTTCTGACCACTGGCCTTGCTCTACCAGATAGCCTTCAGGGTCGAGTTGGATTGTTTTAGCCGAATCAAGATAACGGTATAAATGTTCATTGCTCATATCAATACCACGTCAAGATCTGCGGGTGCTGTTCGGTCAAGCGGACAAACATCTGCATATCCGCCAACGACTTGTCAGATACATATCCACTCAAACCGCGGGCTATCACATCGTCATTCAGCGCCAGCATCTCCACGCCTTCCATGCGCCAGCCCCGCCAGGCATCGTGCAGCACGGCCTGAACGGCGTCTTCGATGAGCAGTACCGTGTCACCCGGGGAAACGACTGCCAGCATCTGGTGTGCGGCACTGTGCCCAGGTGGTTTGTTGACTATATGCAGCATCGTATGTCGCCCATTAAAAGGTGAGTACCTGTTCATGACGTGCCAGCAGCGCAGGCAGCTCCACTGCTGGCAAGCACTTGACCCCTTCCCGCAGGTGATCGGGCGTTAAGCTCAGCTCGTCCAGCGCTTCTTGGAGCACCCACAGGTCGTTGATGTCGTACATTTCCAGCATGTTCATCGTAGGCAGCGTCGCTTTTTGGCCCGGCGCGCCAGCGCCCTGCTCCTTGAGCAGCGCAAACACCCCCTGCCCCATGAACAGCAGGCTTACCTCTTCACCAAATGCCGCCGCCACCAGGGCCACATCCAGCCCTTCACGCAAGGCGTTGGACGCATGGGGCCCATGACGAATGATCACCAAACGTTGAGAAGTGCTCATCAATGGCTCCTAGGCAAAGGTGATCAAGCGATCACACTGCTGCTGT
Organism: Halomonas sp. NyZ770; assembly: GCF_020616575.1. Classification (NCBI taxonomy): domain Bacteria; kingdom Pseudomonadati; phylum Pseudomonadota; class Gammaproteobacteria; order Oceanospirillales; family Halomonadaceae; genus Halomonas; species Halomonas sp. NyZ770. Next base: position 1,954,250 of record NZ_CP085143.1, read on the forward strand.
AACGTTAAAAGCTGGCCAAGCCCGGTCAGCGAGAACGGAGCCTCCAGGTTGGCCACGCTCTTGCCATGGCGTTTCGCCTCGGACTCATCGAGCAACCCCCGACGCAAGGCCGCAGCCACGCATACATCGAGCATCACGCCGTTGGTCTGGTGAAGTTCTATCCACGCCTCGCGCAGGTTGAGCTCATCCTGAGGCGGCGTCATCAACGACGACGCATTGTGAACCCCATCGCGGTAGAAGAATACACCGGCAACCCGATGCCCACTCGCAATGACCTGATGGGCAAAGCGCAGCGCTGAATGAGGAGCGGCACTTGAATACGGAGCGCCCATCACTAACAGGCCATACTGCATGGCTCACCTCTCGTTTTAGCGAAGCCAAAAAAACAGACCCTACTGGGTAGGGTCTGTTGGTACTTGCATGATGCTCTCATTCAGTGAGCATCCCTGCTACATCAATCGTTGCTCATGATGCCCAGAATGGACAGCAGGCTGATGAACAGGTTGTAGATCGATACGTAGAGAGTGACGGTCGCCAGAATGTAGTTGGTCTCGCCCGCACGATGAACGATCTCACTGGTTTGGTAAAGGATTGCTGCCGAAGCGAACAGTACAAAGCCCGCGGACACCATCAAAGAAAGCGCCGGAATGTTGAAGATCAGCCCGGCTACCATGGCCAGCACCAGCACGATCGCGCCAGCCAGCAGGAAGTTGCCCAGGAAGCTGAAATCTTTCTTGGTCGTCAGCGCAACGGCCGACAGACCGATGAACGTCAGCCCCGTCATGGCCAGCGCGTTCATGATCAGCGCGCCACCGTTGGGCAGTGTCAGATAGGCCGAGATGATGGGGCCCAGCGTAAAGCCCATGAAACCGGTGAACGCGAAGGTTGCCAACAGGCCTGCGGCTGAATTGGCAGTCTTGTGCACCAGGAACATCAGGCCGTAGGCGCCGATGAAGAACACGAAAATGTTCAGCTGCTGAATGCCCATGGCCACGGACACCCCTGCCATGACGGCAGAGAACAGTAGCGTCATCGCCAGCAGCGCGTAGGTGTTTCGCAGAACCTTGTTGGCACTGGCACCACTGACCGTGGTGGTCTGTGCTCTCGCCAGGTTGGAATCGTTAAAAGCCATTATCAGTGCTCCCTATATGGTCATACTCACAACGGACAAGAATGCCGTCCTCAGGTTCCAGACGCAAGTTTTTGTCTTTAAACGCAACGAGTGTCTTGCGTTGTCGCCTCGAGCGGCGATTCGACTATGCTGATATTTCCCGACATACATTGGACACGACAATGCGCTACAAGATCCCTGTCATCATCTCTTCCGTAGGTTGTTTCGCCTTGGCGACGGCCGCCCATGGCTTTACCCCGCAGGGCGAAGACACACGCTATGAGGTCGATGGTGAGTCCTTCAGCGGTTACTTCGTCTCTGGCGGTGACAACCCGAAAGGCAGTGTCATCATCGTCCATGACTGGGACGGCCTGGATGACTATGAGCGCCAGCGCGCCGACATGCTGGCCGAGGAGGGTTACGATGCGTTTGCCGTCGACCTGTTCGGTGAAGGCAATCGCCCCCAGGCCATCGAAGATAATCAGGCTGCCACGCGAGCACTCTATGAAGACCGCGAGCGCATGCGTCAATTGACCCTGGCAGGCCTTGCCCATGCCCGTGAGGTAGGCGCCGCTTCACGCAGCGTGATCATGGGGTACTGCTTTGGCGGCGCCGTCGCGCTGGAAATGGCCCGTTCAGGCGAGGCGGATGACATCGCGGCCTATACCAGCTTTCACGGCGGCCTGGACACTCCTGAAGGCCAGGCATACGCAGCCGATACGGCACCCATCTATATCGCCCACGGTGGCGCCGATGATGCGGTGAGCCTGGAGGATGTCGCCACCCTGGCGACGGAGCTCGAAGCCGCAGGCGTTACCTACGAGATTGGCATCTACTCCGGTGCGCCGCACGCCTTCAGTGTATTCGGCAGCGACCGCTATCACGAACGCGCCGACCAGCAGTCCTGGGCCACGTTTCAACAGTGGCTGGCAGAGATGCTTTGATCAGCACCCAAAAAAACGACGGCAGCTTTGGAAGCTGCCGTCGTTTTTTCATCCAGCCACGGTCAACGAGCAACGCTGCCCCTTACACGGACGATTCGCTATCGCCCTCTTCGTCCCGATGCGGTGTCACCACGGTAGAAGCAGACTGGCGGGCATCCTGAGCGTTGTAGAGACGCGCATCGATCACGTTCAGTACCGCCAACTGGGCAAACAGTACAGCGAAGCAGATAATCAGACCTTTCAACATGGCGGTATTCCTTAGGGGGCTAACAGCCTGTTAGCATAATTTGGATGTTAGCCAAATGCTGAAAGAATGCAACGGCACCAAAAAAATAAAATGCCCCAGGCGCGTCAGAACTCTTCGGTATCGATATCCGCCTGCTGTGCATCGCTGTAACGGCTGCCTGCTACCGTCTCTGGGCCCATCATCTGGCGGAGGCTGACCAATACATCCGCATCGAGGCGAAGGTTCTCTGCCGCCAGGTTCTCACGCATGTGCTGGGTAGAACAGCTGCCCGGTATCGGTACGACGTTCTCCCCCTGTGCACAGACCCAGGCCAGCGCCAACTGGGCAGGCGTCCACCCTTGGCGTGCGGCCAGCGCCTTGAAATCAGCCAGTGCTTGTACATTCTGCACCAGGTTATCGCCCGTGAAGCGTGGCATGTTGGCCCGCATGTCGCCCTGAGGGAACGTCGTATACGTATCCATCGTGCCCGTCAGGAAGCCTCTGCCCAGGGGGCTGAAGGCTACCAACGTCACTCCAAGCGCTTCACAGGCCTGCTTGAGGGCAATTTCGGGGTTGCGGGTCCACAGCGAATACTCGGACTGAACGGCCGCAATGGGGTACTCGGCATGAGCCCTGCGTAACGTCGCTGCTGAAATCTCCGATAGCCCCACCGCGCCCAGCTTGCCCTCCTCTACCAGGCGCCCCAGCGCGCCCACGCTCTCTTCGATGGGAACCTGACGGTCAAGGCGATGCAAATAGTAGATATCGACATGATCGGTTTTCAGGCGCGCCAAGCTCTCTTCACACTGTCTGCGCAAGGTATCGGGGCGACCGTCGATCACCCGCTGGCCGCGCTCCATGTCCATGGCCATTCCGCCTTTACTGGCCAGCAGCAGCGCGTGACGTTTGTTGGCCAGGGCGCTCCCCAGCAGCCGCTCGTTGGCCGTACCGCCATACAGCGTGGCGGTATCGAAATGGCGATATCCCATCTCGAAGGCTTCTTCCAAGGCACGGATGGCCTCGGCGTCCGATACGCGTTGGCCATACCCATGGGACAGGTTCATGCAGCCCAGGCCAATGCGGGGTGACCCGACCTCATTCAACCGCTTCAGAAATGCAGACATGAATAACCTCGACTTGCCTATTCAAGTGATCAGGACACGGCGCCGTGTACGGCTATTTGTGCAGCGAGCCAGTGTGGCACGCGGTGTTCGAGATAATAGCGTGGCCGCCATGGCGTGCCTTCGATAAATCCCACATGGCCCCCCTGTGCATGCAGCTCCAGCGTGACGCAAGACGCCCACTCACCGCTCGGCGGCACGCTATGAGGATAAACGAAAGGGTCATCCGACGAATGAATCACCAGCGTGGGTCTTGCGATGCTGCCAATGAAGTAAGCACTGCTACAACGCCGATAATACTCGGCCGCACTGGCAAACCCATGCAAAGGCGCCGTCACGCGACCATCGAAGTCCCAGAAGGTGCGCATTCCCTCCAGACTTTGCAAAGCGCTCAAACGTGCCAACTCTTCCTCGCGGCCCTGGGCTTCGAACGCGTGACGCTTGTTCTCCACGTAGCGGCGCAGGTCACGCAGAAAGCGCGCTTGATACACCCTGGACGCCCCCTGGCTGATACGGTCGGCACAGTGGTCGAGCCGAAAGGGAACCGACACCGCCACGGCGGCCTGTAAAGGGCACTGCTCGCCGGTTTCTCCCAGGTACTTCAGCAACACATTGCCACCCAAGGAGTAACCGACGGCGGCCAGTGGTTTCTGCGGCGCCCGTGCCACCAGTTGGGCTACGATATCGGCCAGATCCTCGCTGGCCCCGGAGTGATACCCTCGGGCTCGGTGATTCGGCTCACCTGAGCAGCCACGCCAGTTCACCGCAACGCTTTGCCAGCCCATGGCCGCCAAGGCCAGCTGCTGGCCAACGATATAGTGAGAAGAAGCACTGCCCGTCAGACCATGCAGCAACAAAGCACAAGGCACCTGTGGCCCTTCAGGCCCATACCAATCCAGGTCGATGAAATCCCCATCCTGCAGGGTCAGGCGTTCACGGTGGCGCGACAGGGCCGCACGGCGACGTAACAGCGGGCTATACACAGTTTGAAGATGGCCATTGACCAGCCAGCGGGACGGCTGAAACACAGGCAGGGCTCCTGTTACACGCTCAAGTAGCCGATAAGCTTAACAAACTTTCGGCAACCGCTGCCGATATGCGCTAGGGTTAACGTACCCATCATGACCAAGGAGAGGATTATGGAACGTTTTGCCGTCTACCGTGCAGTAAAGGAAAGTGCCGAAATCGACGACCAGCCCGAGTGGTGGGTGGTCGACACGAGGAATGAAAACGAACGCGATGGCGAGCTGGTTCGCCACCGGGGCGCCACCAAGCCCGAAGCCGACGATGTGGCAAATACTCTCAACGAGCAAACACACGACGAGCAGCCATAAGGCTACTCATCCACGTCGACCTTGCGCAGGTCTTCCACGGCCACGCCTTCCGGCAAATCGTCGGGCTGAGCAGCCAGCCACACGGGCGACAGGTCGCTATCCTCTCGCCCATCGTCATGACGATGCCCCGGTATTCGATAAACCACCCGCTCTCGGCGATGGTCCCAGGCAAACACTTTATCCATGGTGCGCTCCTGCGCAAGTGATACCTCGATCAACACCCGCCTTGGCGGGTTTTGATGCGTCATGTCAGGCGCTTTCTCAAGGCCTTTCCCACAGCATGTCACCGGTGGGGCCATCCAGGCGCAGAACCTCGATACTCAGCTGCGCATCGTCGCTGATCGACGGATTACCCCATGCTCCGGTGCTATCCGGGGCCAGGCTCCACTCCAGCGTTTCACCGGGCTCGATGCCCCCGGAAATGGTATAGAAGAAGGTTTCATCCACCCAAGGCGTCGACCGCCCCGGGCTTTGCAGTACGCCTCGAAAATGGGCCTGTGCCACCGGTTCGCCCGTGTTGTTGGTAACTCGAAGTTCGATCACCGGCGTGCTGCCAGCCCCCCCTTCATCGTTTAACCGATACTCGGCACTTTCCACCACGAACCGGCTCAGCATTTCTTGAGCAATGGGCTCTTCCAGCTCATGGCCTTCCTTGTCTTTCTCGGGCAAGTTCCCTGCCAGGGCCAGCACTTGCGGCCCACTCAACCCGTGCAAACTGCGCCGGGCCTCGGTCGCGAGGGCTTCCAGCTCGTCATCACGCAGTTCACTGAGCTGAACGATGGTCAGCCCCTGCTGGGAACGGCGCATCAGCAGCGTATTCACGGCCTCGTCGAAGCGTTCAGCCTCGCTGTCATCCAGTGAAGCACGAATTTCATCGAGGGATCGGTCAAAGTATCGCGGGTTGGAAGCGTCGATGATCGGTTCTGCAAAAGCAACGCCCGCCATGGCCATCGTCATCGCTACCGCTAATATCCGTTTCATAGAGTCACCATCCTGTTGGTTGAGTTAACAACATAAGCTATCTAGTGGCGCTTTGGAAATAGCCTTCGAGGGCGGATTGATCACTTGAAACTGCCCTTCGGGCCAGTGGCAGCCAGTGCTGTCCGCCAGTGATCGGGAAGGTGCATCGCTACGTGGGTGGCTTCGGTCTGCTTTTCCAGAAGGCTATACAACCGCCGCGGCCAGGATGTTCCAGGATTGATTACCACCATCAGGTGGCCAAGCATCACGAAATGGTTATAGATGTAACGGGCCTGTTCACCGGGTGTTTCTGGATGCAAGAGAAGCGGCATCCTACGGATGTGGGGATATTTTTTCGAGAAGCGACGGTTCCATAAGCGTGCATGATGGGCACACACATTACGCAGCTGACTGAGGTTATGAAAAATGCCTTGGGCTATTTCGATGGTCGGTAGATCAAGCTGCTGAATCACTACCTTTTTAATTTCTGTAGGCATGGTGAGTTCAACCCACTGCGATAGCGCTCCAAATGTCAGTGTTTCCGCCATGATCCAAATAGGGGGCAATCCAGCCCCACGATACTTCTGGCGATAGTGCTTTACAAACGCCTCTTCATTGTCTTGTAGATCGTTGGCTGCTCTGGCCACCTGCTTGGCGTGTTTGTAAGGACAATGAAAGTACTGAGCATCCAAATACGCATGCGGTCCTTTTTGAAGAGCAAATGCATTCACCCATAACGAGCGCAGGGAGACTTCCACCCGCTCCAAGGCTTCAAGACAAATCAGACGTAACTCACGGTCAAATATATAATGCTGGAGCACATCATCAAACGAGGTACCTGCAACGAAACGGTGGGTACGCCCAACGTCAGCGAGCGCATTAGGCTCTTCAAAAGGCAACCAGTAAGCGCTTAAGCGGTAATAGCCAATATGCGTGAGGTAATGCTCGGCACGAGCGGTATCTGGCACATTCATGCCCCGCTTGCGGAGTAGCGACACTTGCTGCTCAATAGGGATAGGAGGCTTGTCATAGTACATTTTGGAAGCCCCAAAATAGTAACCCCCCGGTTTGAGCATCACCGCAGCGCGCTGCAGGATAGGCTTGGGGGGTGTTGTTGAAGTCTATTATAGGCATGTTGCTCATCAGCAGCAAGATAAACCCCGCGTCGACAGGTACTGGTTAATCGACAAGGCCCACCTGATACATATCCATGGTATCAAGCAGGCAGGCAGGCACCCTGACGATAGCGTCCCCTTTAAGTAGCGCTGGCAACGAATACAGATGGAGATAAATACATTCTCGGCCAAATCACACGCATAAAAAAAGCCCCTGACGAATCAGGAGCTTTTTCAAATAAGTGGCGGAGGGACAGGGATTCGAACCCTGGATAGGCTATTAACCTATGCCGGTTTTCAAGACCGGTGCATTCAACCGCTCTGCCATCCCTCCGGCTTATGGGTGCGTATAATAACAGCTTTCCCTTGGAAGTCAACGCCTTTTGAATCAATTAGTAGAGTCTTAAGCCTACTCGGGTAATGTCGCCGCCTTCCATCTCGCTGACCACCCAGTGAATGCCGTGCCAGTCCACGTCGTCCCCCACCACCGGGTGGCCGCCTACCCGCAGGGAGACGAACTCGGCCAGGGTCATCTCCTGCTCGCCGGGGCTCAGGGTCAGGCCGTAGGCCTGGGCGATGTCTTGCATCTGAGCGGTGCCGTCCAGGGTAAAGGTACCGAAGAACGCCCGCTCCTGCTTGAGCTTGGCATCGCCATTGAACAAGCGATTCAGAGCCACCAGGTCTTCACTGCGACCAATCACGCAGATCACATCCCCCAGCTTCAATCGGGTGCTGCCTTTGGGGTGGAGCATGACGTGGTTGCGAAACAGCGACGAGATCAAGGCGCCGGAGGGAAACCGCAGCAGCCGGATAGGCACATCGTCCAGGTCCTGGTTTTCCACCGTGTAGACGAACATTTCAAAATCGTTTTCCGGCAGGATGCCCAACGGGCCGCGCCGATTGGGCGTGGTGCCCACAGGCACCTGCACCTTCAACCAGCGGGCCACCAGATTGAGCGAACCGCCTTGAATCAGCAACGACATCAGCACCACCGCGAAGGCCACGTTGAAGTAGAGAGAAGCATTTTCGACGCCGCCAATGACCGGGAAAATGGCCAGCACGATAGGCACGGCACCCCGCAAGCCAACCCAGGCAATAAAGAAGGTCTCGCGCCAGCGGAACTTGAAAAACGGCTTGATGGTGATCAGCACCGCCAGCGGGCGGGCAATAAAGATCAAGGCCAATGCCACCAGGCTGGCCGGAAGCGCTACTTCCCAGAGCTGGCTGGGCGCGACCAGCAGGCCCAGCACCAGGAACAGGCCGATCTGGCTTAACCAGGCCAGCCCGTCGTGCACCGGCAGAATGAAGTTGAGGTGCCTGCCCGGCTGATTGCCGATCATCAACCCAGCCAGGTAAATGGCCAGGAAGCCACTGCCGCCCAGCACGCTGGTAAGGCCAAAGACACTGAACCCCAGGGCAAGCGCCAGCATGGAGTAGAGGCCAGGCGCCAGGTCCAGCCAGCGCAACAACTTGGCGCTGCCCCAGCCGCCCGCCACGCCCACCAGCAGGCCGATGCCGAACTGAGAAACGAAAAACAGCAGCGTCTCGCTGATGCCACCAATATCCCCCACCAGCATCTCGACCAGCATCAGCGTCAGGAAAATCGCCATCGGGTCGTTGGTGCCTGACTCGATCTCCAGCGTTGCCCCAACCCGCTCGTTCAGGTTCACCCCACGGCCACTGAGCATCGAGAACACGGCCGCCGCATCGGTGGAGCCGACGATGGCCCCCACCAGCAGCCCCTGGATCAAGGTGAGATCGAAGACCCACATGGCAATCACGCCAACGATGGCGCTGGTGATGAACACCCCAAGCGTTGCCAGCGATAGGGCTGGACGAAACCCCACGCGAAACGTCTTGAGACGGGTACGCAACCCACCATCCAGCAGAATCATGGCCAGCGCTAGGTGGCCGATGGTGAAGGCCATGGAGTAGTCATCGAACTCGAGACCCAATAAGCCCTCCTCCCCGGCAAGCATACCCAACCCCAGGAAGATCAGCAGCAGCGGCACACCCATCATGGAAGACAAGCGGCTCGCCAGGATGCTGAGCGCCATGAGGGTACCGCCTACCAGAAAGAAGGTATAAATTGTGTCCATGAGTCTCCGTCTCTACATCAATGCCGTTCTATTATTGCATGCCCAGGCTGATTTTACTGAGCAAGTTGGCCAGATTGCCCCAGGGCTAGCCAGAGACTTCTCCTGACAGCTAAACTCCGCCGTCGTACCTTCTGGAGTTCAGGTTATGTTGAACGCATTCTTGCGTGCCCGTTCCATCCTTACCCTAGTCTTAGCGTTTTTTTTATTATTTTCAATTTCAGCCACTTACGCAAATGATACGGAAACACCCGGCACACCCTTGCAGTTGGAGAGCGACCTGGTGCTGCCTGAAGGGTTGTGGCACAGCGCTCCCCCACCCGAAGTAGAAGCGGCTACCGTCGCAAGCGACGAGCCTGAGACATCTGCCCCGGAACAAGCGTCCAGTGAAGACGATGCTCCCAGTATGGCGCTGGTGCCACCGCCGCCTCTGGACCCACCGCCCATGAAGCGTCTGAACCTGATGCTGGATTGGTACCTGAGCCCCCAGCATGCTCCCCTGATCGTTGCCAAAGAGCGCGGTCTGTTTGCGCTGCAAGGCCTGGAGGTGGAACTACAGACGCCTGCAGACCCGACCATCGCCATCAAACTGTTGGCGGCTGGAGAAGTGGATCTGGCGCTGTCGCGCCAGCCGCTGCTACACCTGAATGTGCATGATGGTGCCCCCATCGTGCGGATTGCCACGCTGGTCGAAACCCCGTTGAATGCCGTGGTCGTGGCAGGCACCGCCACTTCGCCCGACCCCCTCCAGGGATTGGGCAGAGTCCACTATGGCTTCTCGACCCGCGAAGGGCGCGACCTGCTGGCGGAACCGCTGGTGCCCCTGTCCCTGCGGCAAATCGATGAATTTTCGCCCGCCGAAAACGTCCACTTCGATGCGGCCGGCGCCCTGCGCGAGGGGCGCGTCGACGCCATTGCCGACGGCTTTTATCTGACCCTGCCGGACGAGCTGGCCTCAGACGGTATCGTCACCCACACGGTGCGTTATCAAGCGCTCGACATTCCCCGCCATGACGGCCTGATTCTGCTGGCCAACAGCGATTCTGTCGCGCGGCGGGCAGCCACCTGGTCGCGCCTGGTGACGGCCCTGGAAGAAGCCAGCAACTGGATCGTCGACCACCCCGACGAGGCCTGGCAACTGGTGATCAACACTCAGCCAGTGCTCGACAACCCGGTCAACCAAGGCGCCTGGGCAAATATCGTGCGCCGCCTGGCGCTGAGCCCAGCCGCCCTAGATGAGCGTCGTTACAGCGCCTTCGAACGTTACCTGCTGGCCTCCGGCACGATAGACGCCACGCTGCCTGCCTCCCGGCTGGCACTCAATCCGCATACCCTGGCCGAGCCATAAGCGCGCCCAGGCGGGAGCCGCATGAACGATACGCCACTGATTTTCATCGACATAGAAACCACCGGCACACGCGCTACCCGTGACCGCATCACGGAAATTGCCGCCTTGAAAATCAACGGCGGTCACGTCGTGGAGCGCTGGATCAGCCTGATTCAGCCCACAACGGGAGTACCGGCCCATATCAGCCGACTGACAGGAATCGACGATGCAATGCTCAGGGAGGCGCCCACCTTTGCTTGCATTGCCGAGGAGCTCAACGGGTGGTTGGGGCGTGACACGCTGGTGGCGCACAACGCTCGCTTCGATGCAGGCTTCCTGCGCAACGAGTTCAAACGCGCCGAAATTGCTTACCGACCCAAGGTGATCTGCACCCTGCGCCTTGCCAGGCGACTGGCACCGCAGCTGCCCAAGCACAATCTGACGGCATTGCTGGCCCATTACGACGTTCCCAGAACCAACGCCCACCGAGCAGAAGAGGATGTGCAAGCCCTGTGGGGCCTTTGGCAAACCTGGCAACAGCGGTTCGATACGCCCACCTGGCAGGCGGCGTTGGCTGACGAGCAGCGTCACCGCAGCCTGCCCGCACACCTTCCCAGCGAGCAGCTGGCGGGGCTGCCGGAAGCACCGGGCGTCTACCTGTTTTATGGGCACAACCGCCTGCCACTCTATGTGGGAAAGAGCGTCAATCTGCGATTGCGGGTGCTCGGCCACTTCCAGCGTGATCATCAGGATGACAAGGAAATGCGCCTGGCCCAGCAGATCCAGCACGTGGAATGGGAGGAAACGGCAGGCGACCTGAGCGCCCAACTGCGAGAAGCGCAGCTGGTAAAGCAGTTGATGCCCATCATGAACCGACAGCTACGCCGCCAGGGCAAGCTACACACCTGGTACTGGCCGGACGATGCGGCGCAGCCCACGCTGGCCAATGGCAAGCTGCTGGGGCAACCGCAGCCGGGCAAGCTGTTTGGCCTGTTCCGCAGCGCCAAGGAAGCCAAGGAGGCACTGCGCCACTTGGCCGAAGCGCATCAGCTCTGCCCGCAGGTATTGGGGCTGGACAAGGGCAAGGGACGCTGCTTTGCCCACCAGCTGGGGCGATGCCGGGGGGCGTGTTGCGGCGAGGAAACACGAGAGGCACACACGCTGCGTGCCCAGCAAGCGCTGGCGGGCCTGCAGATCAGCGCCTGGCCGTGGCCTGGCCGTATCATTCTGCGCGAACAGAGCCGCCCCACGGGTCCGGCGGCCTATCACTTGATCGATCACTGGTGCTATCTGGGCAGCGCCCCATCGCGGCAGGCGGCGCTGGCGTTGAAAACACCTGCCGGGCAGTTCGATATGGATACCTACCGCATTCTCAACCGCTTCATCCGCGACGCCGAACAGCACGGGCTGTCGATCGAGCCGCTGGGTTGAGTGGCTGGATTGGTGGTTGGATTGAGCGGGCCAGCGTCAGGAGTGCGCCGCAATAAAAGCGTCGACCCCCTGCTGAAACGCTTCAGGCTGGTCGGCATGCAGCCAATGCCCAGCATTCTTCAACGTCACCAGGCGGGCCCGTGGCAGCACTTCGCGTAGTTTGGGCAGCATCTCATCCGTCACGTAGTGAGAGTTGGCCCCACGCAGCACCAGCGTTGGCCCCTCGTAGGCAGTCTCTCCTTCCGGCTCACCGATGATGTGCTCATAGCCACGCTGAATTTCGTCCAGACCCACGCGAATGCTCATCCCCCCCTGCTCGTCTCGTACCAGGTTGGTGGCCAGGAACAGTCGCGTGGGGCGCTCGCTGACATGCTCCGCCAATAGCGCATCGGCTTCACGGCGATTGGCAGGCTTGGCGTCTCTGACGCGATTCAGCGCCGCGAACACATCGTCATGACCATGCTGGTAGGCCACCGGAGCGATATCGGCCACCATCAGCGACAGGCAGCGCTCGGGGGCTTGCCGAGCCAGCGTCATGGCCACTTTTCCGCCCATGGAGTGGCCAAGAATATGCGCATCCTCGATGGAGAGCTTGTCCATCACTGCCAGCACGTCATCGCTCATGGCGGTGTAGTGCATGCCTTCGGCATGGGGCGAGCGGCCATGATTGCGCAGATCCACCGCCACCACCCGGCGCTTGCGCTGCCACACCTTGAGATGCGAGCGCCAGTTGTCGGCACTTCCCAACAATCCATGAATGACGATCAGCGGCGCTTGCTGAGGCGCTTCCACCTCGGCGGGCAGATCGATCACGTGCAGGTCGACAGTGGCCTGTTCGGTCATGGGGGCTCCTTGATGATTAAGCGGTGCGTGGTTCGGCATCTGTCTGGCCGGTCCATACCACCAGCCTGCGCGTCAGCCACGCCAGCAATAGGCCGTACAGCGGCAGGAAGAACAGCAGGCTGATCGCCAGTTTGATGACGTAGTCCACCGTGGCAATTTCCACCCAGTGGGCGGCCATGAACGGATCGGGGCTGTTGTAAAAGGCGGTCGCAAAAAAGGCAAAGGTATCCGCCAGGTTACCCAGGATAGTGGAGCAGACCGGCGCTACCCACCAGGCCCATTGGCGCAACCGGTCAAAGACCTGCACATCCAGCAATTGGCCCAGCACGTAGGCCAGGAAGCTGGCCAGGGCAATCCGCGCCACGAACAGGTTCCACTCGCCCAGCGCTTCCAGGCCCGCGAAACTGCCACGGGGAAACACCACCGACACCACATAGGATACCAGCAGCGCGGGAAACATGACCCGTAATACGATAGTGCGTGCAGGCCCTTTACCAAACAGGCGCACGGTCAGGTCGGTAGCCAGAAAGATGAACGGAAAGCTGAAGGCTCCCCAGGTGGTGTGAAAGCCGAACAGCGTAAAGGGAAGCTGCACCAGATAGTTGCTGGCGGCAATGATGGCAATATGGAAAAGGACCATTACCGTCAGGCAACGGCGATGCTGAAGATCGGTGAGCGCAAACATGGAGCGAGACCTTTTTTGGTGGCAAGAGGGGTTAGGGAACCCTCGTGAACAGCGTAATGACGCTACTGGGGCGCGCATTATACGCCTTCTCGCTGGTAATGAAAGCCGCCCAGGCTCTCCGGGCGGCCAACCTGGTTTCAGTCCTGCTGCGGCTTCGCTTGCTCAGCGGCACCGATCTGACGCTGGCACATGGCTTCATGAACGTCATCGAGACTGGTGGGGTCATCGATGGTCGATGGAATACCGTAGGACTTGCCATCGGCGATATTGCGCAGCAGCTTGCGCAATATCTTGCCCGAACGGGTTTTCGGTAGCCGATTGACCACCAGCACCTGCTTGAAGCAGGCAATCGGGCCGATATGTTCACGCACTCGCTCGATCAGCTCGGCTTCCAGCGTCGCTTCGTCGCCCTGGAAGCCATCCTTGGGGATGACCAGTCCTATCGGGAGCTGCCCTTTCAACTCGTCATGAATGCCAATGACCGCGCATTCGGCCACCGCCGGGTGGGCACCCACCACTTCCTCCATTTCACCGGTGGAGAGGCGATGCCCCGCCACATTGATCACGTCATCGGTGCGCCCCATGATGAACAGGTAGCCCTCCTCATCGAAATAGCCGCCATCCCCGGTGAGGTAAAAACCTGGGAAAGCCGCCATATAGGCGCTGTGGAAACGCTGCGGGTCCCGCCATACGCCGATCAGGCAACCTGGTGGCAACGGCTGCTTGATCACCACGCTCCCCTGCTGCATGGACTCGGCCTGCTCACCGTCGCGATCCAGAATGCGTACGTCGAAGCCGGGCACAGGATACGTGGCCGAACCGGCCTTGGTGGGCACGGCTTCGATGCCGGGCAAGTTGGCGGCAATCGGCCAGCCGGTTTCGGTTTGCCACCAGTGATCGATCACCGGCACATCCAGCAGGTCATCCAGCCAATGGAACGTGGGGGGATCGAGCCGCTCCCCCGCCACATACAGATGTTTCAGGCTGCTGATATCGTATTGCGAGAGTCGCTTGGCGTCCGGGTCCTCTTTCTTGATGGCCCGGAACGCCGTAGGCGCCGTAAAGAAGCTCTTGACGCGGTACTCCTCGATCAGCCGCCAGAATGCCCCGGCATCCGGCGTGCGCACGGGCTTGCCTTCGTACACCACCGTGGTGCAGCCACGCAGCAGCGGCGCATAGACGATATAGGAGTGCCCGACGACCCACCCCACATCCGAAGCCGTGAACATCACGTCGCCCGGCGCCAGGTCGTAAATGGCCTCCATGGAGTAGTGCAGCGCCACGGCGTAACCACCCGTATCGCGCACCACGCCCTTGGGCTTACCCGTGGTACCTGAGGTGTACAGGATATACAGCGGGTCGGTCGCCTTGACGGGCACACAGTCGGCGGCCTGGGCACTGGCTTCGAGCGTCGCCCAATCGTGATCCTCCGGCTGCAGCTCGGCCCGGTGGGCATCGCGTTGGAACACCACGCACGCCTGTGGTTTGAAGCTGCTCAGCTCGATGGCACGCTCCACGATGGGCTTGTAAGGCAGTACCTTATCGACCTCGACCCCGCAAGAAGCTGCAATCACCACCTTGGGCTCGGCATCTTCGATGCGTACTGCCAGCTCGTGGGGGGCAAAGCCGCCAAAGACCACGGAGTGCACCGCGCCTAGGCGGGCACAGGCGTACATGGCAATCAGCGCCTCGGGCACCATGGGCATGTAGATGATCACCCGGTCACCTTGGGTGACGCCCAGCTGTGCCAAGCCACCGGCTACCTTGGCGACTCGGTCACGCAGCTGACGGTAAGTGAGCGTCTGTTTGCAGCGGGTGACCGGCGAGTCCCAGAAAATGGCCGCCTGTTCGCCGCGGCCCTGCTCTACGTGTACGTCGATGGCGGCGTGACAGATATTGAGCACACCATCGCTGAACCAGCGGGCGTGCTGCTGCTCGTCGTAACTGAGGATAGTGCTGGGAGGGGTGAACCAGGGCAGCTTGCGAGCCTGCTCGGCCCAGAACGCTTCTGGCTGTTCGACCGACTGGCGGTAAACGGAGTGATAACGATTCATGGTGGCCTTGTCATTGTTGTGAGCTTGATTGTTGACACTCTACAAAGCAAAGCATGCTTTCACCCTCATACTATCGGCTTAAATTCGACCAAAGCAAAAGCAAAAAACACAAATTGTCGACAAAAAATCAACACTTATCATTGATAGAACGTTAAACGTGGTTTTGGACAAAAAGCGCTAAATTAATGATCATTCAACAACCCAATCCTCGCGACGCGACGATGGCTACATAATCAATAACAACGCTGTCACCACAGTGTAGGCAAGGAGAGTTTCATGTCTGCTTCTACTAGCGCCGCTGCACGCCTTCTGGAACACAATGGACTCGCCATTGAGGCAGGCACTCAATTGCTCAAGGCCCTGGCCAATGAAAAACGTTTGCAAATCCTTTGCTTGCTGGCAGAAACGGAACTGTCTGTCACGCAGATCAATCAACAGCTGGCGTTGAGCCAGTCCGCGCTCTCCCAGCATTTGGCCATTCTACGGCGCGACAAACTGGTCGAGACACGCCGCGAATCACAAACCATCTATTACTCGCTCAACAGTGACAGTGCCAGGGCGATCATCAGCACCCTGGCCCAACACTATGCGGCCTGATTTTTTCAGGTCAACGACGCAGCCAACCGGCTGATTCGATCACCCCCAACGCTTTCACCAGCGCATTTTCGATACCCGCCGACACTGCAAGGCCAAACCTGCGCCCCATGGTTTTCGGCGGCTCCAGCTTCACCCGGTATACCTGCGCATCGGCCATGCGCTCGACCAGGTAGGCTTCGCTGGTGCCTACGCTGTCCACCAGTTTGTTTTCCAGCGCTTCGCTGCCGTACCAGATTTCTCCCGTGGCCAGCTGCTCGATGTCCATCTCGGGACGGTGGCTGGCAACAAAAGATTTGAACAGGCGATGGGTATTCTCCAAGTCATCAATGAACTTCTCACGCCCTTCCTGGGTGTTTTCTCCCAATATCGTCAAAGTACGCTTGTACTTGCCGGCAGTGAGCAACTCCACATCGATATCGTTGCGTTTGAGCAAACGGTGAATATTGGGCACCTGGGCCACGACGCCGATGGAGCCAATGACCGCAAACGGGGCCGCTTTGATGTGGTGAGCGGTACACGCCATCATGTAGCCACCGCTGGCCGCGACCTTATCGATACACACCGTGGTGGTCAGCCCTGCTTCTCGCAGTCTGTCCAATTGGGCCGACGCCAGGCCATAGGCGTGCACCAATCCGCCCGCCGACTCCAGGCGCACCACGACCTCATCACTGGCGGTGGCCACCTCGATCACCGCCGACACTTCCTGGGCAAAGGTTTCAGCCTGGGAGGCCTTGATATCGCCATGGAAATCCAGCACCCACACTTTTTGAACAGAATCAGAGGCATTCTTACCCTGCTTGGCCGCCTTTTGCCGCGCTTTCTCTTCCTGACGAAAGGCCTTGATCAGTTTCTTGCGGGCGCCCTGCTCGGTGGTACTGACTCGCAGCCGTCGGCCACGGGCTCGACGCTGATCGTTCAGTGATTCCACCTGCAACTTCAGTCCCGATGACAGGGACTCCTTGCTACGCATCACCAGCATCAGCAACGCTGCCGCTGCTGCCAATACCAGCGTGGTTTGCAGCAGGAAGGTGCCCATTTCCACCAACCATTCCGCCATGATTCGTCTCCTCAGGTATTTTTAAACGCTGGAAAGTATTAGTGTACGGGCTTTATCCGCAGATTGTGAGGAAGTGTCAACGAGGCTTGATTAAAACAACTGTTTGAAATACTCTCGTGAGATAACGTCAATCCGCACCAACTCGTTACGTGAGCATACCTTATGTCATCCAATACGCTTGAAAAACTGCAATCTCGTTTTAATCCCGACGCAGCCAAAGGCATGAACGAAGTCTTCCAGTTTCATTTTTCCGATGCTGGCAGCCACTATCTCTCGGTACAGGACGGTAGCTTGGGGGTGCATGAAGGCGAGCACGACGACCCGTCTGTGAGCTTGAGCCTGAGCACCGATACCCTCAAGGGCATCATGAGTGGCGACATCAACGGTATGACCGCCTTCATGACCGGCAAACTCAAGGCGACCGGCAACGTCACGCTGGCCACCAAGCTGACCAGCCTGTTCCCGGCCAAGTAAGCCATCAGCGCCAACGGGCCAGATGCGTCTCGATCAAATCCCTTGAAATAGAGTACGGCGGCGGCAGCGCAGGCAGCTGCCGCGGCGAAAACCAGGCGGCATCGCTGATTTCGACCCCATCGATGGTGATTCGCTGGGTCGTGGCCTCGGCGAAATAGCCCAGCATCAGCGAATGCGGGAAAGGCCAGGCCTGACTGTGGTGATAGCGCAGTTGATCCACGTGCACGCCTACCTCTTCGAACACTTCCCGATGCACGGCCTCTTCTGCCGACTCCCCCGGCTCGATGAACCCCGCCAGGGTAGAGTAGCGGCCGGGCGGAAAACGCGGGCTGCGCGCCAGCAGCATGGCTTCACCCCGGGTCACCAGCGTGATGATACAGGGTGAAATTCGCGGGTAGTTGCGATGCCCGCACGCATAGCAGTGCATGGCGAACTCGGCTTCCAGCTTGGACGCCCGCTCACCGCAGCGGCTACAAAAACGGTGGTTTTCCAGCCAGGCGCCTACCTGCAATGCCGTGGCCAGCAGGCTAAACCAGGAAGCTGGCAGCTCTGCCAACCACTGGCGCCCTTCTATCCAGGCATCCCCAGGCTCACTCTCCAGCTGCAAGGCCACGGGCTCATCATGCCAGTAGCACAAGGGCTGCATGTGCTCGTCCCAGGGTTGATGGGGCTGAAGCGGGGATAGCTCACCCACCAGCGGTGCCGGCGCAATGTGACTGCGCGCGACGCGAATCACTCGGCCTTCACGCGCATGGTGCGGGATTTCACGTCTAAGCATCGGCCGTACCACTCTCGCCGCTTGCCGACAGCCAACGCAGTTGATGCGCCTGACACTTTGCCTGATGAGCGGCCTGCTCTTCTGCGCTGGGGCGAATCACTCGTAGCTGGCCTGGCGCCAACGACAGCCGCTGAACCGACAGCCCTTCGTTGGCCTGGCGCTCTTCGCGCTGGTCATTGCCACTCTCGGCATCCAGGGTCAACGCCGTTTGCCCACCGGTCATCGCCAAGTAGACATCGGCCAGAATTTCCGCATCCAGCAAGGCCCCGTGAAGCACTCGGTGGCCATTATCGATGTCGTACCGTTTGCAGAGCGCGTCCAGATTGTTGCGTTGGCCAGGGTGCATTTCGCGGGCCATGACCAGCGTATCCAGGATACGGCAGTGCTCCCTGACCGGCCCCAGTATCGGCGACTTGCGCCGCTTGTTGAGCATGTTCAGCTCGTGGTCGATGAAGCCCACGTCGAACGGCGCGTTGTGAATGACCAGCTCGGCCCCATCGATGAAGGCCCAGAACGCGTCGGCAATCTGAGCAAATACCGGCTCGTTGGCTACTTTGGCATCATCGATGCCGTGGACGGCCACCACCTCGGCATCGATATGACGCTCAGGGTTGATGTATTGGTGATACGTGCGCCCGGTAAACCGCCGATTGATCATTTCGACGGCGCCAATCTCTACCAGACGATGGCCATCCTTGGGGTCGATACCAGTCGTTTCGGTATCCAGAATCACTTGGCGCATGGGGTCTTGCTCCTCTGGTGCTCATCGATGGCCTCGTTGGCCAAGGCGTCGGCGCGCTCGTTACCGGGGTGGCCACTATGCCCTTTGACCCAATGCCATTCGACACGATGGCGCTGGGTCTCTTCGTGCAGGGATTTCCAGAGCTCGGCATTTTTCACCGGCTGCTTGGAGGCGGTTTTCCAACCACGTTTCATCCAGTTGTGAATCCACTGGGTAATGCCTTGGCGAACGTACTGCGAATCGGTCCACAACGCCACATCACAGGGCTTGTTGAGCGTGCGCAGCGCCATGATGGCCGCCATCAATTCCATACGATTATTGGTGGTGTTCGCTTCGAAGCCTTTCAAGGTCTTCTCATGGGTACCGCTGACCAGCAGCACTCCCCATCCGCCGGGGCCAGGATTGCCACGACACGCCCCATCGGTATACACCGTGACACGGGGCAGCCCATTGGCTGCTTGGTTATTCACGCTCACTATCCTTTTCTATACAACGTTTTCCAGCGGGTAGCCGGGCGGCTGCGCTGGTGCGTGTGGCACCGATCGATGATGAAACCGGCGTACGCAAACCGAACTTGACGCGTTGAATGGGAGCATGACGCTGCCGACGCTGCGCCTGAATCATGTAACTCTCACCCAGCGGCATGTTGTGGCGTCGGCCAAGCCGCTCCCAGCGTTCGCGACAAGTGGTGCTCATGGGGCCACGAAAACAGCAGTAGTCTACGCGCTCCACCTCGAAATCGACAAACGCGAGCCAGTCCCGCAAGCGGTTCACCGTGCGCCACTGGCCTTGCCAAGGATACTCGGCCTTGCGCCATCGGCGACTGAGCCCGTTGAGGCCCACTGGATTGAAGCCAAACAGCACCAGCACGCCGTTGTCTGCCGTGACCCGCGCGGCTTCCTGGAGCGTGTGGTGCGCATCCGGCAAATATTCGAGCCAATGATGAATCACCATGACGTCCAGACAGCGGTCCGGGAGTGCCAGCTGTTCCGGGGGGCAAATCAGGGTGGATTCACTCTGAGCGGCCTCTCTGCTGGGCGCCCAGACCACTTGATGAGCAATGCCGGACATGGTCATCAATGGCGGGGCCATGCCCATCTCCAGGCTATGCCCACCTTTTCTGCCTTCCACCACGGGCCCAAGGCAAGCACGCTGCGCATCCCACAAAGCGCGCCCAGCGTCTGTCTGCCAGTAGGCTCGCGCCTCTGCAAGCGAGTGGGCAAGGCGCGGTGCATTGGGCGAATTTGACATGAACGGCACTTGCCTCCACAGTATTGGGCTTTTGAGGGGCGCGCTGCCACGCTACGCAGCGCACGGCAAATTTTTCAAGCAGGTCTGACAAACTCCGAGGGATCTCGCCCATGATGAGCGTGACACCGATACCCGCCTTAAGCGACAACTATATTTGGCTGATAAGACAGGATAACAGTCAAGGCGTCTGCGTGGTGGACCCCGGTGAAGCGCCCCCCGTGATCGATTTCCTCGAGCGGGAATCCCTGACCCTCGATACGATCCTGATCACCCATCACCATCATGACCACACCGGCGGACTGGCGGCACTGAAAGCGCGCTACTCGCCCATGGTGATTGGCCCGCACAACCCGGATATTCAGGGTATCGACCAGCGCGTCGGCGAGGGCGACCAGGTAAGAGTACTGGGCCGCGCCTTCGAAGTGATGGAAACCCCA
The DNA here is from genome assembly GCF_020616575.1 of Halomonas sp. NyZ770. Lineage (NCBI taxonomy): Bacteria > Pseudomonadati > Pseudomonadota > Gammaproteobacteria > Oceanospirillales > Halomonadaceae > Halomonas > Halomonas sp. NyZ770. The sequence goes on from NZ_CP085143.1 coordinate 1,974,833, forward strand.
GGCCATACGCTCGATCATATCAGCTACTTTACGCCAGGTATCCCAGCCCTTCTTTTCTGTGGCGACACGTTGTTTCATGCCGGCTGTGGCCGCCTTTTCGAAGGCACACCAGAGCAGATGCTGACTTCATTGCGTCGTTTTGCGGAACTCCCCCAGGAAACACTGGTCTTTGCAGCGCATGAATATACTCAGGCAAATCTGAGCTTTGCACGTGCTGCGGATCCTGAAAACGATGCTGTAACACGCGCACAACAGGAGTGCGAAAAGGCCCGGGCGCTAGGCAGGCCCACCTTACCCAGCACGATAGGACGCGAGCTGACGATCAACCCCTACCTGCGTGTCGGTACCGAGAGTGTGCGCCAAGCCGCAGGCATGCAAGGGGCAAATGACGACGAACTCGCTACGTTCACCACTCTGCGTGAGTGGAAGAACCGTTTTTAAGAACGCTATCGAATAGAAACGAACACACTATGACTTATCGAACGCTTCGCCAGCGCTTGCTATTGAGCGCCGGCAGTACGGTTATTATGGGCCTTTTTTTGGCCGCCGCTGCGAATACTCAAGCCTCTGCCACGGATCCCCAATGGGGCTCCCACACCAGCAATACCGACTCCTCTGCGCTAGGTGATGCCGAGGATGCCTTGACGGCCCGACCCACTGCGTTTCAGCACCACTTCTGGGAAGCTCTCGAACTGCAACCCCAGGACGCCTGGAGCATCCTGCGCTCGAGTTTTCAGTGGCAGGAGAAGCACCTGCCCGCCGATGCCCAGGCACGGGTAGACGAGTGGATTCAATTCTACAGCGCCAGCCCCCAGAATATCGCCTCGATCACCGAGCGTGCCACGCCCTGGCTTGCCTGGATTGCCCAACAGGTATCCGAGCGAGGCCTGCCCGGTGAAATTGCCCTGATCCCCTTTGTCGAAAGCTCTTTCGACCCCAGCGCCCGCAGCCATATGGGTGCCGCCGGATTATGGCAGTTCATGCCCGGCACCGGTGATGCACTGGGCCTGGTTCGCAACGGTCAGTACGATGGCCGCCTGGACGTGGTGACCTCCACGGATGCAGCGCTTAACTACCTGGAAATGCAGGCCGACGAGTGGTACGAAGGCGACATCATGCTCTCCTTGGCGGCTTACAATGCCGGCGCTGGCACAGTCAATCGTGCTCGCCAGCAGGCTCAGAATCAGGGCATGGCGGGCCACTACTGGGATTTGGCGCTGCCCAACGAGACCATGCAGTACGTTCCCAAATTGAAAGCCATTGCCACCATCATCGACAATCCTGAACGTTACGGCGTCAGTTTGCCTGACATTCACGCGGAACCGGCCTTCGCCAAAGTACAGCTGGAGCAGCCCGTCAGCCTGGCACAAGCCTCTCGCTTGCTGGATGTCAGCCAGTCGGCCCTGGCCGAGCTGAACCCGGGCCTGCTGAATGGCAGCATCGACCCCAACAGCGCTCAAACACTGTTGGTACCCGAAGAAGTGGACACCCAGGTGCTGGCGCAGCTATCGCAGACAAGCGGCAGCTACGCGGCGGCAAACTCCCCTTCCGTACACCGCGTTGAACGCGGTGACAATCTTTCCACAATTGCCGCGCGCTATAATCTTGATCAGCAAGATTTAATCAGGTGGAATGGGCTGGATCGCCCAGAAGCCCTGCAGCCCGGTCAGTTGCTCTCGTTATCGGATGGCTAGCGCGACCAGCCCCCCGTGATCACCTCCGGTTTTGCCACTACAGGACGTTACCAATGCCACGCGGTGAGTTGTTGTCAAAAGCAGTCCTACTGGTCAGTGGCCTACTGCTGAGTGCCACTCTATGGGCTTCACCGCTAGGTGAGAGTGGTGTTCCCGTCCCCACGGTGCACGGGCTATCGCTTTACGATAGCCCTGAGCTGCCCGAAGACTTTGCCTACTTCCCCCACGTAAACCCGCAGGCTCCCAAGGGCGGCTCCATCACCCATACCGCCGTGGGTGGCAGTTTCGACTCCACCAACCCTTTTATCATTCGCGGTACTCCGGCCACCGGCATTTCACAAATTTACGACACGCTGATGGCCAGCAACCCCAACGAGCCGTTCAGCCTGTATGGCCTGCTGGCCCGTGGCGTGCGCCTGGACCCTGAGCGCGAGTGGATCGAGTTCGACCTGCACGAGCAGGCACGCTTTCAAGATGGTGAGCCGGTCACCGCTTACGATGTGGTGTTCACCTTTGACCTGCTGCGCGAACAAGGCAACCCTTTCTACGCCAGCTACTACGCGGGGGTCGAACGAGTCACGGCCATCAATGAGCATCAGGTGCGTTTCGAGTTCAATGACACCCAGTCCCGAGAACTGCCTTTGATCGTCGCGCAGCTGCCGATCTTGCCGCGCCATTACTGGGAACCCCGCGACTTTACCGCCCCCACCCTGGCGGCCCATCCGGGGTCTGGTCCCTACCGCATCAGCGAGGTCGACCCTGGCCGTCGCATCGTCTACCAGCGCGATGACAATTACTGGGGCAAGGACCTTCCCGTCAATGTCGGGCGCTACAACATCGACCGCATTGCCTATGAGTATTACCGGGATCGTGATATTTCCTGGGAAGCTTTCAAGGCAGGCTTGACCGATTTTCGCATCGATGCCCGTGCTGCCACCTGGGCGATTGGCTACGACTTCCCTGCCTATCGTCAGGGGCAGGTCAAACGTCTTACCGTTCCCGATGTCAATCCCTCGATGATGCAGGCCTTCGTGTTCAACCTGCGTCGCGAGAAGTTTCAAGACCCACGGGTACGTGAAGCGTTAAGCCTCACCTTCGATTTTCCGTGGCTGAACACCAATATTTTTTATGGCACGTATTATCGTACCGAGAGCTTCTTTCAAAACTCCGAGATGGAAGCCGTCGGCCTGCCTACCGAAGAAGAGCTGGCGCTGCTGGAGCCCTTCCGTGACGAGCTGCTGGCATCGCATCAATCCGAGCGGCTGTTTACCGACCCGCTGCCCATCGAGCAGCCTGTCGAGCTACGCGAGCGACTCAGGCGTGCGCTGACGCTGCTGGAAGACGCAGGGTATGTGGTGGAGGATGGCGTGTTGGTCAACGAGCAGACGGGCCGTCCGCTAAGTCTGGAAGTATTGATGTACGACTCCGGCATGGAGCGCGTGGTACAGCCCATGCTGCGTAACATGGCGCGCCTGGGTATCCAGACCTCCATGCGCATCGTCGATATCAACCAGTACCTGAACCGCGTGCGCAGCTACGATTACGACATGGTCATCAGCCACTTCCCCCAATCCAACAACCCCGGCAACGAGCAGCGCGACTACTGGACCAGCGCGGCCGCCGAGTCACCGCAGAGTCGTAACCGTATGGCTCTGGCGCATCCGGCCGTGGACTCGCTGGTGGAACAGCTGATTCGCGCCGAGGATCGAGAAACCCTCGACACCATCACCCACGCGCTGGATCGTGTGCTGCGCTGGGGGTTCTATGTGATTCCGCACTACCACTCGGGGGAAACCCGGATTGCCGTGTGGGACAAGTTTGGTTATCCCGACCCGGCACCCGCCTACGCCATGGACCTGGATGCCTGGTGGGTCGACAGTGAGCGCGAAGCTGCGCTGGAGCGTCGCAACCGCCGCTGAACGCAGAACAAGACAACCGCTCAACTCTCATTTCATGGGGTGCACCTTGGCACGCTACACACTTCGTCGATTGCTACTGATGATTCCGACACTGCTCGGCATCATGCTGCTGAACTTCGTGATCGTTCAGGCAGCGCCGGGAGGGCCTATCGACCAGATGCTGGCCCGTTTCGAAGGAGCCGACGCCATGGCCAGCACGCGCCTGGACATGGGCGGTGCCGATATCCAGGTAAGCGATGACTCCCGTGGCGCGCGCGGTATCGACCCACGCTTCATCGAACAGCTGGAGCAGCAGTTCGGGTTCGACAAACCCGCCCATGAGCGCTTTATCGGCATGATGCTGGACTATCTGACCTTCGATTTTGGCACCAGCTTCTTTCGCGACCGCCCGGTGATCGAGCTGATGATCGAGCGCTTGCCGGTTTCCATCTCGCTGGGCCTGTGGACCACCCTGCTGGTCTACCTTATTTCGATTCCGCTGGGCATTCGCAAGGCGCTGCGACACGGGTCTCGATTCGACGTGTGGAGCTCAGGGCTCGTCATCGTCGGCTACGCCATCCCCGGCTTTCTGTTCGCCATCCTGCTGATCGTGCTGTTTGCGGGGGGCTCGTATCTGGACTGGTTCCCGCTGAGAGGCCTCACTTCCCCCGATTTTGCCGACCTCTCCACCTGGGGCAAAATCAAGGACTATTTCTGGCATATCACGCTACCGGTACTGGCCGCTGCCATCGGCAGTTTCGCCACGCTCACCATGCTGACCAAGAACAGCTTCCTGGATGAAATCCACAAGCAGTATGTGTTGACGGCGCGCGCCAAGGGCGCCGACGAGCAGCGTATCCTGTATGGTCACGTGTTTCGTAATGCCATGCTGATCATCATTGCCGGACTACCGTCGGCGATGATCGGCATTTTCTTTACCGGTGCGCTACTCATCGAAGTGATTTTCTCGCTGGATGGCCTGGGGCTACTGGGTTTCGAGGCGGTCATGCAACGCGACTACCCGGTCATCTTCGGCACCCTGTTCCTGTATACCGTCATCGGGCTGGTGCTCAAGCTGATTTCCGACCTGACCTACGTGTGGGTCGACCCACGTATCGATTTCGCCTCCAGGGAGTCCTGATATGCACGCCATCTCCTCCCGCCTTTCCCCGATTACCCGGCGGCGCTGGGCGGCGTTCAAGGCCAACCGGCGGGCACGCATCTCGCTGTGGCTGTTTGGCGTACTGTTCATCATCAGCCTGTTCGCGGAGCTGATCGCCAACGACAAACCCATCGTGATGCAGTTCGAAGGGCAGTGGTACGTTCCCTTGCTGGTCGACTATCCGGAAACCGAGTTCGGCGGCTTTTTGCCCACCCGAACCGACTATCTCGATCCGTTCATCCAACAGCAGATCAGCGACCATGGCTGGGCGCTCTGGCCCATCATCCCCTTTTCGTATCAAACCCTCGACATGCAGATGAGCCGTCCTTCCCCGGCCCCACCCGATGGGCGCCACTGGCTGGGCACCGATGATCAAGGGCGCGATGTCATGGCCCGGGTGATTTACGGCTTTCGTCTCTCGGTTGCTTTCGCGCTGGTGTTGACCGCAGGCTCGCTGGTCATCGGAGTCATTGCCGGTGGCCTGCAGGGCTATTTCGGCGGCAAGGTGGATCTCATCGGCCAGCGTTTCACGGAAATATGGTCCGGGCTGCCGGTGCTGTTCCTGCTGATCATTCTGGCCAGCTTCGTGCAGCCGGGTTTCTGGTGGCTACTGGGCATCATGCTGCTGTTTTCCTGGCTAGGTCTGGTGGATATCGTGCGCGCCGAATTCCTGCGCGCCCGTAACCTGGAGTACGTGCGGGCTGCCAAGGCCATGGGGCTTCCTTCCCGACTCATCATGTGGCGCCATGTCCTGCCCAATGCCATGGTGGCAACGCTTACATTCATTCCGTTCATCTTTACCGGCGCCATCGGCACCTTGACGGCACTCGACTTTCTGGGCTTCGGCTTGCCCCCAGGCGCCCCCTCGCTGGGTGAACTGGCGGCACAGGGCAAGAACAACCTGCATGCGCCCTGGCTCGGCATCACGGCCTTCATGACGCTGGCCATCATGCTGTCACTGCTGGTATTCATCGGTGAGGGCCTGCGGGATGCCTTCGACCCTCGCCACGTCAAGCAAGGCGCCAATGCTGCCCGGGAAGCCGCCCATGTCTGAACTTAGCTCTGCCCCTCTGCTGCACCTGAATGACTTCAGCGTGGCGTTCGATGGCCAGGTGGTGGTCGACAAACTGTCGCTGTCGCTGAATGCGGGGGAAACCCTGGCCATCGTCGGAGAGTCCGGCTCGGGCAAGTCGGTCTCCGCGCTGGGCGCCATTGGCTTGCTGCCCAGCAATGCCCAGGTCGTTGGCCAGCGCCTGCTGGAAGGCCGTGACGTGAGCCAGCTGCGTGAGCGCGACTGGAACACGCTGCGGGGCAACCGCGTCGGGTTCATTTTTCAGGAGCCGATGACATCGCTCAACCCGCTGCATCGCATTGGCAAGCAGATAGGGGAAACCCTGCGCTTGCATCAAGGGTTGAGCGGACAAGCGGCCAGGCAGCGGGCGCGTACGCTGCTGGAGCAGGTCAAACTGCCCCGCCCCGACGAGCTGCTGGACGCCTGGCCTCACCAGCTCTCGGGAGGCCAGCGCCAGCGCGTCATGATCGCTATGGCCATCGCCAACAACCCCGCACTGTTGATTGCCGACGAACCCACCACGGCGCTGGACGTCACGGTACAGCAGGAAATTCTGGCATTGCTCAAGGAGCTACGCGATCACCACGGCATGGGGCTACTGCTGATCAGCCACGACCTCAACCTGGTGCGACGCCATGCCGATCGTGTCTGCGTGATGTATCGCGGCAAGGTAGAAGAAACCGGGCCCGTCGCACAGGTCTTCGCCAACCCGCAAAGCGACTACACCCGAGCACTCATCGCCGCCGAGCCGGAGGGCCGACCTGCAGCGCCGCTCAGCAGTGCTGCCCTGCTGAGCGCCCGCCAGCTGCGCGTCAGCTTCAAACGACCCAAGACGCGGCTGTTCCAGCGCCAGCCCCCGGCTTTCGAAGCGCTGAAAACCACCGATCTGCACATAGCGCCCGGTGAAACCCTGGGCATCGTGGGCGAGTCCGGGTCGGGCAAGACCACGCTGGCCTCGGCCATCATGCGGCTGGTGCCCAGCGAGGGAGATGTCAGCCTGGGCGATGCGCGGCTGAGCGAGCTGACGGGAGACGCTCTGCGTCGCCAGCGCCATCGGCTGCAGATGGTGTTTCAGGACCCCTACGGCGCGCTTTCACCGCGCATGCCCGTGTTCGACATCGTCAGCGAAGGGTTGCGCTTTCACTTTCCGCGCCTGAGCGACAGCGAGGTCCGCGAGCGCGTCCGCCAGACCCTGAAGGAAGTCGGCCTGCCCGAAAGCTGTGCCGACCGCTACCCCCACGAGTTTTCAGGCGGCCAACGCCAGCGTATTGCCGTGGCCCGGGCCATCATCCTGGAGCCCGAGCTGCTGGTCCTCGACGAGCCCACCTCTGCCCTGGACCGCACCGTGCAAAAGCAGCTGGTCACGCTACTGCGGGAACTGCAGGCCAGGCGGCAGCTCAGCTATCTGTTCATCAGCCACGACCTGGCCGTCGTCCGCGCCATGGCACACCGCATCATGGTGTTGAAAGATGGCGAGGTGGTCGAACAGGGGGATTGTCTTGACGTGCTGGCCAACCCTCGCCACCCGTATACCCAAGCGCTTTTGAGTGCGGCCCACCTTTCTTGAGCTGGCTGAGAATCTGATCACCAAGGACATTTCTGGCAAAAAAATTTCTGGCGGAGAGGCTCGACCCGAGCCTCTCCGCCAGCGCCTGAAAACATCCAAAGGTGGGATTTTTTTTTCAGGCCAGACAAGATAACGGTATAAATATGGCCCGTTTAGAAGCTGTCGATCTCTTCCTGGGTCAGCGCTCGCCACTCGCCTGGTGCCAAATCATCGGGCAGCGCGAGGCTGCCGATCGAGTGCCGATGGAGCGCCTCGACGTGGTTGCCCAAGGCAGCAAACATCCGCTTTACCTGATGGTAGCGGCCTTCGGTAATGGTCAGCTCTGCCTGCTGCGGGGTAATGAAACGCAGCGTGGCTGGCTGGGTGGGAGTCTCTTCACCTTCGAGCAGCAGGCCTTCGGCCACGCGCTCGACCGCCTGCTGAGCCGCCTCACCTTCCATGGGCTCGGCCAGTTCGGCGAGATACACCTTGGCACAGCGGTGGCGCGGCGATGTCACTCGGTGGGACCACTGCCCGTCATCGGTCAATAGCAGCAGTCCGGTGGTGTCCACATCCAGGCGCCCTACCGGCTGAAGGCGTTCTACCTTGGGCTCATCGATGATATCGATGAGCCGCGGATACAGCCCCCGGCGTGCAGTGCACTCCACGTCCTTGGGCTTGTGCAGCATGATATAGCGCAGCCCCACCAGCTCGAGACGCTCGCCATTCAGACGCACCTCATCCTGGGCCGTGTCGATATGGGTGGCGGCTTGCTTGATGGGCTCGCCATTCAGCGTCACTTCGCCATTTTTCAAGGCGCGCTTGGCGAGGCTGCGGGTCAGCGCAGAGGTTTCACTCAAAAAACGATCAAGGCGCATTATTGGCCCACTCCTGGCAGTAGCGAAAAGCGATCGGCATCTTGCCAGGCAGGAAATTTGTCACGAAAGGCATCCAGTTCCGTCTTGTCGAGCGTTCCGGTATCGATGAACGCGGTATGGGCAGGATGGTCGATGAGCGGTTCACCCTTGAAATCGACCAGCATGGAGTCGCCGCTATAGGCCAGCCCCTTGGCGTCTTCGCCCACACGATTGACGCCTATCACATAGGCGAGGTTTTCCACCGCGCGTGCTTGCAGCAGCGTGCGCCACGGATGGCGACGAGGGGCGGGCCAGTTAGCCACGCACAGCACGGCATCATACTCGAAATGCTCGCCTTCTGCTGGCTGCTGGCGCATCCACACGGGAAACCGCAGGTCGTAGCAAACGCTGAGCTGCAGCTTGAATCCCTTGAGTTCGACGATCTGCCGTGCCGACCCCATGCCGTATCGCTCATGCTCTCCCGCCATGCGGAACAGGTGACGCTTGTCGTAGTAGCGCAGTTCGCCGTCGGGCGTTGCCCATACCATGCGGTTGTAGTACTGGCCATCCTCCACGACGGCCACGCTGCCGGTCATCACGCAACCTCGAGCCTGCGCTTGCGCTTGCAGCCAGGCCACGCTCTGGCTCTCGGCCATGGGCTGGGCCATCTCGCGAGAGTTCATGGTAAAGCCGGTGGCGAACATTTCGGGCAGCACGATCAAGTCCGTGTCCCGGCTATCCAGGTCGCCCAGCAGTTTGGCCAAATGCGTGTGGTTGGCGTGGGGGTCTTCCCAGCGCAAATCGCACTGCACCAGGCTGGTTTTCAGTTGGCTCATGCCATGCCTCCTTTGCATCAATGTCTTGGCCGATTGTGTGCTAGATTAGCATTTTTAGTTAATGAGGCTGCTATGCTTCCATCTGCACCCAGAGACCCTGAAGCGGTCAAGGGCGTCATGTTCGGTTTGACCGCCTATACCATGTGGGGTTGTTTTCCGCTGTTCTTTGCGTTGTTCGATGGAATACCCGCCTTTGAAATTCTGATCCACCGCATTTTGTGGTCATGCCTGTTCCTGGTCGGGCTGATCAGCGTCCTGCGCCGCTGGCCTCCGGTGGTGGCCGCGCTGGTCGAGCCCAGACGCCTGGGCAGGGTGCTCGCCTGCGCGCTGCTGATTGCCTTCAACTGGGGCATCTACATCTATGCCGTAGAGAGCAAGCAGGTGCTGCAAGCCAGCCTGGGCTACTTTCTCACCCCGCTGGTCAACGTTGCGTTGGGCATGCTGGTGCTCAGAGAAGTCATGGCCCGACTACAGCTGGTGGCGCTTGGTCTCGCCAGCCTGGCGATTGCCGTGCAATTCGTCATGCTGGGGGAGTTGCCGTGGATCAGCCTGCTGCTGGCGCTGAGTTTCGGCAGCTATGGGCTCTTTCGCAAGCAGGTGCCATTGGATGGGCTGTCTGGCCTGTTCGTGGAAACACTGCTGCTCTTCCCGCTGGCCCTGTTGGCGCTGAGCTGGATAAGCTGGCAAGGCACGTCACACTTCCTGCACGACGCGCCCATGTCGGCGTTACTGGTAGTCAGCGGTATCCTCACGGCCCTGCCGCTGATGGCGTTTGCCGGGGCCGCACGCCGCTTGCGGCTAGCCACCCTGGGGTTCTTGATGTACATCAACCCCAGCATTCAGTTTTTGATTGCACTGACCGTGTTTGGAGAGCCGCTGGGCCTGATTCAGCTCGTCACGTTTCTGATGATCTGGACAGGCCTGGCGCTCTATTCATGGTCGTCCTGGCAATCACGTCCGCGCCAGGCGGCCGCTTGAGGCCAGCGTGGTAGGCACCTGCTCTGGGGCTTGAGCCTGTGCGGCTTGTTCGGGCTGATACCCCACGCGGAAGCCACCCCAGTGTTTACCGTGCACATGAATGGGAACCGACAGGTCGTGCATGATCTCGCCCGTGTCGCGTTTGTAGGTTTGCAGCAGCAGCGGCTGCTCATGGGCACCACAGCGGCGACCGGTGGGGTCATCGAAAATGCGCTTGCTGCGGCAATATTTCAGGTCGTGTTGCGGGTCGCCAGTGGGTTCACGGCTCACCGCCGCGTTATGGGTGGGCACATAGCCATTGCGGTCACAGGCAATGGCGTAGCTCAGGCCGTGACCTGCCAACAGCGGCTCCTGCAGGGCGGGCAGTTGCTGGTCGGTGAAGGCATCGAAGCCGGTATGATAAAGCGGCGGCTGGGTCCCGGGGATCACCGCATAATTTGGATGGAACAGCGCGGCCTCCGATAGCTCGCCTCGGCTCAAGGCCTTTTCGAACAGCTTGCCAATCTTGTCGGCGGTTTGTCGAGCCACCTTGAATACCTGCTGATGGCGCCCTTCAAGATGTTGCTGGGCCAGCTCTGCATCCACGCTTTCGGCAGCCTCCATCAAGGCGTGAGCTTGCTGGGCAAGGGCGTGCATATGGCGGTTCCCTTCATCTACATCGTGCTCCAGCTGGTCGAGGCTGTCCGCCACGGTCTGGCTGTGGGCCCGCGTACTGTCCATGGCACCCGCCACGCTGGTGATTTCCTGCTGCACCTGGTCGAACTCCTGGGTAATGGTGGCCAGGCTGCTCCCTACCTGCTGCATCTCCTCAGCCCGGTCTCGCACCCGGGTCATCAACCCGCCCATGGTGCTCACGACACTCTGGCCGCTTTGGTGCATATCCTTGACCAGCCCATCGATACTTTGGGTGGCCGTGGACGTTTTCAACGCCAGGTCGCGCACCTCTCCCGCCACCACCGCAAAGCCTCGGCCATGCTCGCCGGCCCTGGCAGCTTCGATGGATGCGTTCAGCGACAACAAGTGGGTCTGTTCGGCCACCCCCTCGATCATGGAAGTCACGCTGCGCACCCTTTCGATCTTGTCGTTCAGTTCGGTGAGCATATCCAACGCCAGGCCGGAGCGCTCGGCCACATCGGTCATGTCCTGAATGATATCGGCCAGCGCATCATGATTGTCATGACTCGCCCGCTGGGCGCTTTCGGCCAGGGTCGCTACCTGTGTCGCGCTAGCGCTGACTTGCATGATGGCAGCGTTGATGGCGCTCATGCTGGAAGAGGCCTCACTGGCCATGTTTTCTTGTTTGGCGAGACGTTGGGCCATCAGGTCTGCGTAGTGGGACACCTCCGCCGAGGCAATGGCAGTACTGCTGGCGCGATGCATCAGGCGATACGCCATGCCGCGTAGCGCACCATAGTCCTGAATCGGCCTGATACTGCGGGGCACCGATACCAAACGTTGGTGATCGGCACGGTACACGTCGTACAGGGCGGCGGCCACCAGCGCGCCCCCCGCGACAAGGGCACTGGCGAGCCCAGCATACGCCCAGAAGCCTCCTCGCCAGGTCATCCCGACGGCAGCACTGATCAATAGCAGCGGTAACAGCCAGCGAAGCAGTCGCATAGTGAGTACTCTTTTATTGTTGAGATCGTCGAGTCATGGCGCAATACAGACCGCGTTTACCACTCAGTCAGCTTAACCAGTTACGCATTTGAAATAAGTAGCACTTTGGGGGGATAGCAAAAGGTAATATTTGGCCTTGAGGCAAGTGGGCATGACATTTTTATAACTAAACAGGCTAAACTATGTTCCGTTTTGCAGGTCCCGTTTTTCCTGATATGGCCAACGCTGCGAGAAACCATGTTGAAGCGCTATTTGCCCATTCTTGCCTGGCTACCCCACTATCATCGGCGCCTGCTGGGGGCCGACCTCATGGCGGGCCTGATCGTGACGGTCATGGTCATTCCCCAGTCGCTGGCATACGCTCTGCTGGCCGGGCTGCCTGCCGTGGTAGGACTTTACGCCAGTCTTCTTCCCCAACTGCTCTACACCCTGCTGGGCACCAGCCGAACCCTGGCGGTGGGGCCCGTGGCCATCATTGCGCTGATGACGGGAGCGGCACTTTCGTCGGTGGCCGCCCCCGGTAGCGCCGAATACCTGCAAGCCGCACTGGTGCTGTCGCTGCTCTCGGGCATGATCCTGCTGATCATGGGCAGCCTGAAAATGGGTTTTTTCAGCAACTTCCTGAGCCATCCGGTCATCTCTGGTTTCCTGACGGCTTCCGGCATTCTGATTGCGGTCAGCCAGCTGGGCGGCCTGCTGGGAATTGCCAGCAGCGGCTTTACGCTCGTCGAACGGCTCATGACGCTGCTACCCAACCTGCCTGACATCAACCCCTACACAGCGACCATTGGCGTGGGGACGCTGCTGTTTCTGGTGGCGCTGCGCCGCTACGGCAAACGCTCGTTGATCTGGGTAGGCGTGCCTGTATCCCTGGCAGACCTGCTGACCAAGGCAGGCCCGGTATTTGCCGTGCTGATCACGACGCTGGTCACCTGGCACTGGCAGCTGGCCTATCAGGGTGTGGCGGTGGTGGGTACGATTCCCAGCGGTTTGCCCGCGTTCAGCCTGCCCTGGGGCGACGCCTCGCTCTGGCGGGCGCTATTGATTCCTGCTCTATTGATCAGTCTGGTGGGGTTTGTGGAGTCGGTCTCCATGGGCCAGATGCTGGCCGCCAAACGCCGCCAGCGTATCTCACCCAATCAGGAGTTGATCGGCCTGGGCGCCGCCAATCTGGCGGCAGGTTTCACCAGTGGCATGCCGGTCACCGGCGGGCTCTCGCGCACCGTGATCAACTACGATGCCGGGGCACAGACCCCGGCCGCAGGGGCCTTTGCCGCCCTGGGCATTGGGTTGGTGACGCTGGCGTTCACTGGCTGGCTCTACTACCTGCCCATCGCCACCCTGGCGGCCACCATCACGGTCTCCATCCTGACGCTGGTGGACATTCCCATGCTGCGCCAGACCTGGCGCTACTCCCGCAGTGACTTTGCCGCCATGGCGGTCACGATTCTGCTGACTCTGGTCGAAGGCATCGAGGCCGGCATCATTGGCGGCGTCACGCTCTCCATCGCACTTTTTCTCTATCGCACCAGCCGCCCCCACAGCGCGTTGGTAGGTCGGGTGCCCGACACCGAACATTTTCGCAATACCGAGCGCCATGATGTCGAAACCGCCCCGCATGCAGCGCTGCTGCGCATCGATGAGAGCCTCTACTTCGCCAACGCCCGCTACCTCGAAGATACCGTCTACAACCTGGTGGCCAGCCGACCCGAGCTGGAACACGTGGTACTGATCTGTTCGGCCGTCAATTTGATCGACGCCTCGGCCTTGGAAAGCCTGGATGCCATCAACGCACGGCTGAAGGATTCCGAAGTGAAGCTGCACCTTGCCGAGGTCAAGGGGCCGGTCATGGATCAACTGAAGAAGAGCGACTTCCTCGAAGAACTGTCTGGCCGCGTGTTTTTGAGCACCTATGCTGCCTGGCGTGAGTTCTCCCCATAGCCCAGTCATTCAAGCCATTGAAAATAAATCGAAAAGCCGAGCCATTGCTCGGCTTTTTGCATTTAGCAATCGGCATTTTTGGGTACTTCATCAAACGGCGTTGACAGCCTCTGCTGGCTTACCTACTATCACCTGACCACTTAGCAGAATCAAATACCGCATAGCAAAACACATTGTAGCAAAGCGTAACAACCCGATAGCGACCATCACAACCACAATAAAGGAGCATGAAAATGCATCCATTTGCTCACCGCCTGCTCATCGCCGCCCTGCCGCTTTCTCTACTGGGTGCGGCCGTCAGCCACGCCAGCGAAGTAGAACTGCCGCGCACCATGGCGTGGACGGCCTACGGCACCAACTCCAGCGGCTACGCCCAGGCCGTTGCCATCGGCAACATGCTGCAGAACCATTACGGCTCTTCGGTGCGCATACTGCCCGGCGACAACGACGTTTCCCGCATGACGCCCCTGAAACAAGGACGTGTCGACCTGTGCGCCTGCGGTATCGCCAGCTACTACGGCGCCGAAGGGGTCATGATGTTCGCTGATCGCGACTGGGGCCCACAGCCGCTGCGCGTGATCACCACATCCACGGCGTCATTCGGCCTGTCATTGGCCGTGGCAGGCGACCTGGGCGTTGAAACCCCGGCGGACCTGGCTGGCAAGCGCATTGCCTACATTCGTGGTGACGATGCGCTGAACAAAGGCACCGAGGCGTATCTGGCCTTCGGTGGGCTTACCTGGGACGACGTGGAGCGCGTCGACTATCCGGGTTACGCCCGCTCCTTCGACGGCATCATCGCCGGTGATGTGGATGCCTCCTTCACGACGACCGTGACGCCCCCTGCGCAGCAGCTGGCCAGTAGCCCCAGAGGCATCAGCTGGCCGGTGCTCGATCCAAACGATGAAGCAGGCTGGGAGCGCATGGCGGCAGTTGCCCCCTATTTTCAGCCCCATGAAGTCACCGCAGGCGCGGGCGGCATCAGCGCGGACAACCCGGTCCCCAGCGCCAGCTACCCTTATCCCATCGTCGTGGCCAATCAGGACCTGGATGACAAGGTCGCCTATGGTCTGATTCGAGCCATGAATGACCATTACGACGATTACAAGGACAACGCGCCGGGAGCCGTGGGCTACGCGCTGGAGTACCAGGATCTACAGTGGGTAGTGCCGTTCCACGATGCGGTGGTGGAGTACTACAAGGAAATCGACGTATGGACCGATGACATGCAGGCTCACCAGGATCAGCTGGTCGAGCGGCAAAATGTCCTGCTGCAAGCCTGGGAGGCGTTCATGGCAGACGCACCCAGCGACTCGGACGCGTTCACTACCGAGTGGATGGCGGCCCGCGCCTCGGCATTGACCGACGCCGGATTCGAGCCGATTTTCGAGTAACTCGCCTCGGGGCGGCGCTCGCCGCCCCAGCTGATTGATGGAACGCCCTATGACCACCGATACCGCGCCTGTTAATGCCCCGCAGGTCAAAGAAAAGATCAGCCAAATCCGCGAGCTGCCACCTGCGCTTCGCTGGGTTCCCGCAGCCGTCACCGTGCTGCTGATGATGATGACGCTGGATTACCTGTTCAACTGGGGCTGGCTCACCTTCGTGACCGGGCTCGAAACCCAGTTCTATTACGCAGTAGTGGCACTGCTGCTGCCGCTGGTCTTTCTGCTATGGCCCATGCTCAGCCGACAGCAGGACCAGACCATCCCCTGGTACGACTACCTGCTCAGCGCCATCACCTTGGTGATTGGCGGCTACTTCGTCTATAACGCGGTGTCCATTCTCGAGCGCGGCTGGGCATTTTCAGCCCCGGACACTGCCATTTACGCCAGCTACGCCTACTGGGTTCTCATCATCGAAGCTGCCCGCCGGGCGGGCGGCCTGCCGATTGCCATCATTGCCGGGCTATTCTCTCTTTACCCCTTGGTGGCGGATATCGTACCGGGCCCGATTCAAGCGTTTCCTTCCAGCCTGTCTGAAACGGCCATGTACCATACCATGAGCACCGAGAGCATCATGGGGGTGCCACTGCAGGCCTTTGCCGGGCTGGTCATCGGTTTTCTGGTGTTTGGCGTCGTGCTGCAAAAAAGCGGCGGCGGCAAGTTTTTCATCAACCTGGCCTTTGCACTGCTGGGCCATGTGCGCGGCGGCCCTGCCAAGGTATCGATTTTCTCCAGCGGCCTGATGGGCTCCATGAGCGGCAGCGTGATCAGCAACGTGCTGACTACCGGGGTGCTGTCGATCCCCGCCATGCGCCGCATCGGCATGAGCCGTTCGTTCGCTGGCGGCGTCGAAGCCTGTGCATCCACCGGAGGCGTGCTGATGCCACCGGTCATGGGCGCCACCGCCTTCGTCATGGCCATGTTCCTGGACGTGCCCTACTCCACCATTGCGCTGGCCGCCGTCATTCCCTCGATTCTCTATTTTCTGGGGCTGTTCATCCAGATCGACGCTTACGCTGCCCGCCATGATGTCAAGGGGCTGCCTGCGGTAGAGCTGCCATCGGTCTGGCAAACCCTCAAGGAGGGCTGGTACTTCATCTTCGTCTTTGGCCTGCTGGTGTGGATGCTGCTGGTCATGCAGCGCGAAGCGGTGGCACCGTTCTACGCAACCGCCCTGCTGCTGGTACTCAACCAGCTTTCCCGCCAGAACCGCTGGGGATGGAAAGATGTTGCCGACACGCTCTCTTCGGCCGCCAAGCTGTTTGCCGAACTCATCGCCATTCTGGCAGGGGTCGGCATGCTGGTGGGCGCGCTCTCCATGACCGGCCTTTCAGGCACCATTGCCAACGACTTCATCAACATCGCCGGGGGCAGCGTACCGCTGCTGCTGATCATGGGGGCGGTCACCAGCTTCGTGCTGGGCATTGGCATGACCGTGACCGCAGCCTACATCTTCCTGGCCGTGGCGCTGGCCCCGGCGCTGATTCAAGGCGGCGGCCTGGACCCCATGGCAGTGCACATGTTCATTCTCTACTGGGGCATGCTGAGCTTCATCACGCCTCCCGTGGCGCTGGGAGCTTTTGCCGCTGCCACGGTGGCGGGCGCCCGCCCCATGGAGACCGGCCTGCAGGCCATGCGCCTGGGCAGCGTGATCTACTTCATTCCCTTCCTGTTCGTCCTCAATCCGGCGCTGATCATGCAGGGCGAGCCACTGGTGATCGTCGCCGTGTTCATTCAGGCCATCATCGGCATCGTCCTGTTCGCATCGGCCATGCAGGGCTATCTGATGGGCGTCGGGCGGCTGGGGTACGGCATGCTGCAAGAGGCGGTCATTCGTGGTCTGGTACTGGTAGCGGGCCTGCTGCTGGCGCTCCCCGGGGGCGGTATGGTTCCGCTGAGCCAGTGGGAGTTGATTGGCCTGGCCGCGGCAGCACTATTGCCAGGGGTTGCCCTTGCGCGACTTAGCCAGCGCCACCACCAGCGTTCGCTGACGGCCAACGCTTGATACCCACCACGAGGAGACATCATGAACACAAGAACAACGCTTACCCTCGCCCTCAGTAGCGTCACCGCTGGCCTGCTGGCAGCGGGCAGCGCCAGCGCCATGCCCAGCACCTTGAACTGGACGGCGTATGGCACGGGCACCAGCGGCCACGCCCAGATCATGGCGATCAGCCAGCTGCTTCAGGAGGAGCATGGCACTCAGTCCCGGGTCATTCCCGGTGAAAACGACACCATGCGCATGACGCCGCTCAAAACCGGCCGCGTGGATCTGTGTGCCTGCGGCATTGCCAGCTACTACGGCTCGGAAGGCGTCATGATGTTTGCCGGACCGGACTGGGGGCCCCAGCCCATTCGCGTCATTTCCACCGCCATGGCCAGCTTCGGGCTGGGCATGGCGGTAGCTGGCGATGTGGAGATCGACTCCATCGCCGACCTCAAGGGCAAGCGGCTAGCCTACCTGCGTGGCGACGATGCCCTGAACAAGGCCGCCGAAGCCTATCTGGCGTTTGCCGGGCTGACCTGGGATGACGTGCAGCGTGTCGATTTCCCCGGTTACAACGCCGCCTTCGACGGCATCATTAGCGGCCGTGCCGATGCGGCGATTACCACCACAGTCACTCCGGCGGCCCAGCGCTTGGCGGCCAGCCCACGCGGCTTGCAGTGGCCAGCGCTACCCACGGACGATGACGCAGGCTGGGCACGCATGCTGGAGGTAGCCCCTTACTTTCAGCCCCACGACGTGACCTCTGGCGCGGGTATCGATGCCGAGCAGCCGCTGGCCAGCGCCAGCTACCCCTACCCGATCATGGTGAGTAACGCCGACCTGGCACCGGAAACCGTTACCGGGCTGATCACCACGCTGGTGGAGTCCTTTGACGACTACAAGGACAACGCCCCCGGCGCCAGCGGCTATGCGCTGGAAAACCAGAACCTGACCTGGGTGGTGCCCTTCCACGATGCCGTGGTGGCTTACTACCAACAGACCGGCGTGTGGAACGATGCCATGGAGGCCCATCAGAACGCCCTGGTAGCGCGGCAACAGCTGCTGATGGAGACCTGGGAAGCGTATCAAGCCGATGCCCCCGAAGACGAAACGGCGTTCATCGACGGCTGGATGCAGGTGCGTCGCACCGCGCTGGAAGAGGCTGGGTTGAATCCAGTGTTCTAGGCTCTGTCTGAAAAGACGGCGAGCTGCGGTGGGCCACTTTACGCTGACGTGGCGGGTGTCCCATGCGCACCTCATCGCCAGGCCTACCTCAACAAGCCTGACTCACGCCGCGCTTCATATTTCGCCGCATCTTTTACCTCAGGCCGCCACTGTGCGGCCTTTTATTCAAAGCCATAAATTCCGCAATGCAAAACTACGTTTTGAATTATTGACTCCAGCGGCGTCTTTCGCCATGATCGATGTATATTCCAAATAACAATGCTTAGTTTCATATAGCGAAACACGGGAGCCATCATGAGTGTTCACTACCAGCGGCATGGCGAGGTGGGCGTCATCAGTATCGCCAACCCACCGGTCAACGCTTTGAGCCAGGCTGTGCGGCGCGGTTTGCTCGACGCGCTGCAAGAAGGCATCGCCGACCAGCAGGCCCAGGCGCTGGTGGTCATGGCCGAGGGCCGCACGTTCATCGCCGGGGCAGATATCCGCGAATTTGGCAAACCGCCCCAGGCGCCGCTTCTGCCAGACGTGATTAGCCAACTGGAAGCATGTCCCAAACCGTTGGTGGCATCGCTGCACGGCACGGCGCTGGGGGGTGGCCTGGAAGTCGCGCTGGGCTGTCACTATCGTGTGGCGCTGGCAAGCACTCGTGTTGGCCTGCCAGAAGTGAAGCTCGGCCTGCTGCCCGGCGCAGGCGGCACCCAACGCCTACCTCGGCTGGCTGGCGTGGCAAATGCGCTGGACATCATCACCAGCGGGCGCTTCGTGGAGGCCACGGAAGCCCATGCCATCGGAATCCTCGATGCCATCAGCGACGCCGCAACGCCGCTGGAAGCCGGGCTTGCCGCTGCACGAGCAGTGCTGGCGGGAGAACAGGCAACGCGTATTACCGGGCAGCTCCCCGCACCCGACGCCGACCCTCAAGCCATGGCTACCATGCGGGCGCAGCTTGAAAGCAGCGTCCCGGAGCTGTTTTCGCCGTTTCGCATCGTCGAAGCCATCGATGCCTGCACCCAGGCGGCATCGCTGGAAGAGGGCCTGCGCCAGGAGCGGGCACTGTTTCTGGCCTGTATGGACTCCCATCAACGGGCAGGGCTGATCCACCTATTTTTTGCCGCCCGAAGCCCTCACCTGGTACCCGGCGTAGAGAACGCGGCCCCCTTCACCCAGCTAGCCCTGATCGGTGAACACCCGCTGTTCGACACGCTGCAGCAGGCCGCCCAGCGGGCGGGGATAACGCTGACACCCACAGCAGAGGCCAACACCGAACTGTGCCTGCTGGCGCCCGGCGCGGATACCAGCACCTGCCCCGGCCAGGCCGTCACGCTAGCGCTGCGGCCACTTCCTGCCCCCATCAGCGCAGCCATCGACGAACACATTGACACAGACCTGCCCTCGACCTCCTTGAGCCTGGTGCTGGCTGAGCATGGCGCCTTCCATGAACTGGTCAATCACCACGCCAGCGCGCTGGACCAGCAGCGGGCAGCGTTAACCCTCAAGGCATTGCGGGCCAATGTGGTCGTGACGCGCTCCCCTGGCGTGCTGAGTACCCTGCATGACGCCGCCGCACAAGCGCCTGCCCAAGGCATCCAAACGGCGCTGGAGCATGCCAGCCTGGACCTGTCCCAGCAGGGAGCCTGCTACCGGGAAAGCGATATCGATCTGCTTTCGGTGGAAGCCCTGGGCTACCCCCGGCATTCAGGCGGGGCTCACCGCCAGGCCACGCTGGCCCAGCCCGCCTCCGACACCTCATCGACCACTGCCAGGAATGCACACTCATGAACCTGACGTTTAGCCCCGAAGAGCAGGCGTTCCGCGAGGAAGTCCGCCAATTTCTCAGCGACTCACTGCCCGAGGACATCCGTGAGCGGGTACGCCTGGGGCGCCATTTGCGCGCCGACGACCACCTGCGCTGGCAGAACATTCTCAGTGAACGGGGGTGGCTCGCCGCCAACTGGCCAGTCGAACACGGTGGCCCGGGCTGGGGGCCGGTGCAGCGGCATATCTTCGATGAAGAGTGCGCCGCCGCCCACGCTCCCACGGTCGTCCCCTTTGGCGTCAACATGGTGGCGCCGGTGATCATGAAGTTCGGCAGTGTCGCGCAGCAGCAACACTACCTGCCGCGCATTCTCGACAATCAGGATTGGTGGTGCCAGGGCTACTCCGAGCCGGGCGCTGGCTCGGACCTGGCCGGATTGTCGACCCGTGCGGTGCGTGACGGTGACCACTATGTGGTCAACGGCCAGAAAACCTGGACCACCCTGGGTCAGCACGCCAACATGATGTTCTGCCTGGTACGCACCGACCCCCAGGCCAAAAAGCAGGCAGGCATCAGCTTTTTATTGATCGATATGCAGACCCCCGGCATTACCGTGCGCCCGATCATCACCCTAGACGGTGCCCATGAAGTCAACGAGGTGTTCCTCGATAACGTGCGCGTACCGGTGGAGAACCGCGTGGGCGACGAGGGCCAGGGGTGGACCTGCGCCAAGTTCCTGCTCACCCATGAGCGCACCGGCATTGCCGGGCTGGGCCACGCCAAGCAGGCGCTGCGCCATTTGAAGTCGCTGGCCTCACGTATGCAGCATCGCGGCAAGCCGCTGCTGGCGCTGCCCAGCTTTCGCCAACGGGTGATCAAAGCCGAGCTGGAGCTAATGGCGCTGGAAGTCACCAACCTGCGGGTGATTGCCGCCTCCCGGGAGGGCGGTGTTCCCGGGGCAGAAAGCTCCCTGCTGAAAGTACGCGGCTCGGAGCTGCGTCAGGAGCTCAGCGAACTGACCCGCCGTGCGCTGGGGCCTGCCGCGCTGCCGTTCTTTCCCGAGTTTCTCCACGGTGACGACACGTTGGAAGACGCCGCCGCCCAGAGCGCTGCTGCCAGCGCTCAGTATTTCAATCGGCGAAAGCTGTCGATTTATGGCGGGGCCAACGAGATTCAAAAGAGCATCGTCGCTAAAACCATTCTAGGCATGTAAGGGGTCACCATGGATTTCGCACTCACCGACGAGCAGCGCATGCTCGAAGAGACACTGACACGCCTGGTGGCCGACCAGGTATCCCCTGAACAACGCCGCGCCCTGCTGGAAGCGCCGTCACACGCCGCCAGCCCCCTGTGGCGCACCTTTGCCGAACTGGGGCTGCTGCATATGCCGTTCAGCGAAGACGTGGGAGGGCTGGGCGGCGACGGCACCGACCTGATGATCATCATGCAGGCACTGGGGCGCGGCCTGGTCCCGGAAGCCTACCTGTTTGGGCTGATCATGCCCGGGCAACTGCTGGCGCTATGTGGCAGTCCGGCACAGCAGGCACGCTGGCTGGCACCGCTGCTGGAAGGCGAGCACCAGCTTGCCCTGGCCTGGCAAGAGCACGCCGCCCGCTATGACGCGTTCGATATATCGACCCACGCGCGCCAGCACAACGGCCAGTGGCTGCTCAACGGCCACAAGGACGTGGTCATGAACCTGGCCAATGCCGCCGCCACGCTGGTCACCGCCCAACTGCCCAATGGCCAGTTAGGCGTGTTCATCGTGCCTGCCGATGCCCAGGGCGTTTCGCAGCGCACCTATCGCACCATGGATGACCAGCCCGCCGGTGACCTGATGCTGGACGACGTGGCCCTGCCGCTGGAGCACTGCCTGAGCGAAGACGCCGGTGAGGCACTGGCAGAGGTATTGGCCTTGGGCCGGGCAGCGCTGTGCGCCGGCGCCATCGGTGCCATGGAAACCGCCTGCGACCAGACGCTGGCGTACCTGAAAGAGCGCAAGCAGTTTGGCCTGCCGCTGGCCACGTTTCAGGCGCTGCAGCACCGCATGGTGGACATGCACCTGCACCTGGAGCAGTCGCGCTCCATGGCGATTCTTGCCGCCACCAGCCTCTCGCTGCCCGCCCAGGAACGGGATGCCAAGCTGGCCGCGGCCAAGGCGTACTGCGGTGAATCAGCGCGTTTCATCGCCGAACAGGCCATTCAGCTGCACGGCGGCATGGGCATGACCGAAGAGTGCTACGTGGCCCACTACGCCAAGCACCTGGTCATGTTCGATCACTACCTGGGCGATAGCGACTTCCACCTTGAAACGCTGAGCGAACAGCTGGACGCTGCCTGAGGAGCCGAATATGAGTCAGCAAGCCACGCCGCTCGTGCGGGTCCACCCAACGGCAGACGGTATTGCCCACATCGCCATTGCGCGCCCAGCGGTGCGCAATGCCCTCAACGAGCCCACGGCCCTGGCACTCAACGAAGCCCTTGCCAGGGCGGCGGCGGACTTACAGGTGCGCTGCGTGATTCTCAGCGGCGAAGGCAGCGCCTTCTGCGCCGGTGCCGACCTGGCAGAGTTCGAGAAAGCCACCACACAGCCCGCCAGCGAGCGGCTGGCGACGCTCTTTCTTCCTGCCCTGCGCACCATGATGACCATGGAGAAACCGGTGATCGCAGCGGTCAGCGGTGCCGCTGCAGGGATTGGCGTCTCCTATGTGCTGGCCAGCGACATGGTGGTCATGGGCCGCTCGGCGTACCTGAAGCTGGCTTTTATCACTATTGGCCTGATTCCTGATGGCGGCGCATGCTGGCATTTGGTGCGCAAGCTGGGTCATGCCCAGGCCTTTGAAATGGCGGCGCTGGCCACCCCCATCGACGCCGAGCGCTGCGTGGCGCTTGGTCTGGCCAATCGAGTGGTGGAGGATGATCAGGTGCTAGCGGAGGCCCGAGGGCTGGCGCAGGCGCTGGTGGCGCAATCTCCCCAGGCACTGGGAGCCACGAAACGCGCCTTGCGACAGGCAGCCAACCTGTCGCTCGACGACACCTTGACGCTGGAAGGCTCGCTGCAGGATGCCTGTAAAACCACGGAGGATTTTCAAGCGCGCGTGGCCGCCTTTCGTCAGCGCCGTCGCAACTGATCCCGTGCTTGTTGGTAATCCACACGCAGGGTGGCCACTTCATCGGCCACGCTGTTGAGCGTCGTGATACCGCCCACCCCCTGCCCTGCGCCCCAAATATCCCGCCATGCCTTGGCTTTGCTGCTGCCACCTGACCCATAGCGCATGGCGCTCTTGTCGCCCTCGGGCAGCGCATTCGGGTCCAGCCCGGCCAGCTCGATGCTCTGGCGAAGATAGTTGCCGTGCACGCCGGTAAACAGGTTGGTGTAGACGATATCCCCGGCAGCAGCCTCCAGCACCATCTGCTTATAAGCAGGCTGGGCATTGGCTTCCTGGGTAGCAATGAAGCGCGTGCCCATGTACACCATGTCCACGCCCAGCGCCTGCGCGGCGGCGATCTGCTCGCCTTTGGTAATCGTCCCCGCCAGCACCAGAGGCCCATCGTAGAACTGCCGAACCTCGGCCACGAAGGCAAAGGGGTTGAGCCGCCCCGCATGGCCGCCTGCGCCATGGCACACCAGAATCAGCCCATCCACTCCGGCATCGATGGCTTTTTGGGCGTGCCTGATCGTCGTCACATCGTGAAACACCAGGCCGCCGTAGGCGTGTACCTGCTCGACTACCCGGTTGGGCGCATGCAGGCTGGTGATGATCAGCGGCACCTTGAACTCCGCGCACAGCGCTACATCGTGGTCCAGGCGGTCATTGGTGGGGTGTACGATCTGATTCACCGCAAACGGTGCGGCGGGCTCTTGCGGGTGCTGAGCGTCATAGGCGTCCAGCGTCGAGGTAATCTGCTGCAGCCACTCCCGAAGCACTTCCGCAGGCCTGGCGTTCAGCGCCGGAAACGCGCCAATAATCCCCGCCTGACACTGGGCAATCACCAGCTCAGGGCCGGAAACGATGAACATGGGAGAGCCGATAACCGGCAGCGTCATTGAGGCAGTCAGTTGGGTTAGCATGGAAAACTCGCCAGTTATTATTGTGAACCAATACTGCAAAAGGCCCCACAGAGCCTTTCAGGAAGATAACGCACTGCAATGAAATGGTCGGAACAACCCGTAGCGGGGGTCTTTTGCCATGGATGGCAAAAGTAGCGCCCATGGAAGGGTTCACAGCGCCCCCGCGTAGGGTTGTTCCGACCAATGACAGGATGTCAGAAGCGCTTACAGCTTGCTCTCCAGCTCCGGCAGGATCTCGAACAGATCCCCCACCAGGCCGTAGTCGGCTACCTGGAAGATCGGGGCCTCTTCGTCTTTGTTGATCGCCACGATCACCTTGGAGTCTTTCATCCCCGCCAGGTGCTGAATCGCGCCGCTGATGCCCACGGCAATGTACAGCTCGGGGGCGACGATCTTGCCGGTCTGGCCTACCTGCATGTCGTTGGGCACGAAGCCTGCATCCACCGCCGCACGAGACGCGCCAATGGCGGCGCCCAGCTTGTCGGCAATGCCGTCCAGCAGTTTGAAGTTTTCGCCGTTGCCCATGCCGCGGCCGCCGGAGATGACGACCTTGGCACCGCCGAGTTCCGGGCGGTCGCTCTGGGCCAGCTCCTGCTTCACGAAGCGGGACTGGGCGTTGTCGACGACCACGTCCACGGCGTCCACGCTGGCGCTACCGCCGCTGCCTACCGCATCGAAGGCGGTGGTGCGCACGGTGATGACTTTCAGCGGGTCGTCGCTTTTCACCGTGGCGATGGCGTTACCGGCGTAGATCGGGCGCAGGAAGGTGTCGGCGCTCTCGACGCCAATCACTTCCGACAGTTGGCTGACGTCTTTCAGCGCGGCCAGCCGGGGCAGCACGTTCTTGCCGGTGGTGGAGGCGCTGGTCAGCACGTGGGTGTAGTCGTCGGCCAGGGCAACCAGCAGCGCGCCCATGGGCTCGGCAAGCTGATGGGCGTAGACGGCGTTGTCTGCCACGCGCACCTTGCTCACGCCGTCGAGTGTCGCGGCGGCTTCGGCGGCGGCCTGGACGCCTTCACCGGCGACCAGTACGTCGATATCGCCACCGATCGCCTGGGCGGCTGCCACGACGTGGGCGGTGGCGCTGGCCAGTTGGCCGTCATGCAAGTCGGCAAGTACCAGAATGCTCATGAGATCAGTTCCTTTCAAAGCGCGTTATCAAAGCACGTTATCAAAGTACCTTGGCTTCGTTTTTCAGTTTGTCGATCAGCTCGTCCACCGAGGCGACCTTGATACCGCCCTTGCGCTCGGCGGGTGACTCGACCTTGAGCAGCGTGACGTTCGACGCGACCTCGACCCCATAGTCGGCGGGGGTCTTGACGTCCAGCGGCTTTTTCTTGGCCTTCATGATGTCCGGCAGCTTGGCATAGCGCGGCTCGTTGAGGCGCAGGTCGGTGGTGACGATAGCGGGCAGCGTGAGGGCGACGGTTTGCAGGCCGCCGTCGATTTCACGGGTCACGTTCACCTTGTCGCCATCGATGGCGACTTCCGAGGCGAAAGTGCCCTGGGGCAGATTGGTCAGCGCCGCCAGCATCTGACCGGTCTGGTTGTTGTCGGTGTCGATGGCCTGCTTGCCAAGAATCACCAGACCAGGCTGCTCTTCATCCACCACCTTGGCCAGCAGTTTGGCCACCGCCAGCGATTCGACGCGCTCGTCGGTCTCGATGTGGATGGCGCGATCGGCGCCCAGCGCCAGCGCGGTGCGCAGCTGCTCCTGAGCAGCCTTGGGGCCTACCGTCACGGCGACCACTTCGCTGGCTGCTCCCTTCTCTTTCAAACGCACGGCCTCTTCCACGGCGATTTCGCAGAAGGGGTTCATGGCCATCTTGACGTTGGTCAGATCCACATCGGAGTGATCCGCCTTGACGCGGATCTTGACGTTGTAGTCGATGACGCGTTTTACCGCGACGAGGATTTTCATAAGGCATGCTCCCACGATTGAATCATCAGCTTTTAAGCTCTTCAGCTTTTTAGCCTTAATTCCGCATAGTAAAATAATATTTCACTTTATAAAAGAAACAATAAAAAAACGCCTGCCAAAGGTCAAGCGTTTCAGACAACGACCGCCTGCTAAAACGGCGGCCAGCCAAACCAGAGCGCCAGCAGCGGAATCGACGCCACCAAAAAACGCCCATTCCAGCGGTAGCCAATACGGGTCGCGGGCACGCCGGTAAAGCGCGACAGAATCAGCATCGACGCCGTCATGGGCGATGACATCAGCGCCAGTGCCCAACCCACCATCAACGACGCCCCGATCAGCGCTGGTGTCAGCCCAGGGATGTCCAGAGTGGGCAGCAGGCCCACCAGCAGCGTCACGGTGACGATAGGATTGACGCCTATTTGCGCCAGCCCCACGACCATCAGCATCGCCAAGACTGCGTTGAAGGTGCCCAGCGGGCCGAGCACCGCCAGCAGCGGCCCAAGCTGTTGGGTATCCACCAGGCCCACGCACAGATGCCCCAGGTAGCCCGCCGCCCCCAGTACCACGATCTCGTTGGCGCTGGGCGACAGCAGCCAGGGGAGCTGGCGATGAACCGCCGTTAGCGCTGCAGGCAGCCCGGCGTAACCCAGCCGGCGCCGCTGCCAGGCAAGCCATAGCAGCGCCCCGCTGGGGGCTCCCAGCAGTGCGGCAATCGGCAGGCGCACGTCGAGCAGCCAGGCCAGCGAAAACACCAGTGCCACGATGCCGATCAGCAGCACACTGAACTGGGCCAGAGGGCGCAGCGAGGGGGAAACGGAGGATTTGTTGGCGGGCGGATGCGGACCCGTCAGGTAATCCACCGCCCAGCCCGTCATGAAAATCAGCCCAGCCGCCCCCAGAATGTAAGGGGCTAGCTGCAGCCAGGTGACCTGGGGAAGACTGGAAAGCACCACGGCCACCCCGATGCCCATGGGCGAAATCAGCGGGGCCAGCGAAAAGCCGCGCAATAGCGCCAGCATCATGCGACGCTGGCGCGCCTGCTGCACCCAGGTACGGCCTTGGGCTGCGCTCAGGGTATTGCTCTTTTCGATCATGGCGGCAAACAGGTTGAGCACGCCAATGTTCAGAATGATCCCAAACAGCGCCGACCCCAGCGAGAGAATCGGGTAGCGGCGGCCCGGGGGCTGCAGCAGCATGCTCTGGCCACAGCGGCGCACCAGACGGGAGCGATAGGCGGGCAACCTGAGCATACTGAGCGCCACCACGAAAGTGGCAAAGAACGCAAAGCGCCCACTTGCCTCGAACAGCAGTTGGCCAGGGGTTGGCGAGCGCCACAGTGCCAGCAAAGTCAGAAGGCCCGCTGCACACAGCAGCCCCTTGGCCATGCGCGTCAACTGGCCTCGCAGGGTCGCCAGGTAGAGCAGCAGCGCGACAATGCCCACGGCCTGCCACAGCACGCTGCCCCCTGACAGATGGGTCAGGGTGGCCAGCGTTACCAGCAGCAGACAGGAGACCCGCACACGGGCTGGGCTCACTCGTTTGGCTCCTCCGCCTGTGGGTCCGGCATGCCGTGAGCCGACTCGCTGCCGCTGCGGCGGCGAAACGACCCCTCGCCCATGGCCACGAGGCGGCCCTGGTCATCGACGATGTCACCGCTGGTCATGTAGATCTTTTGGCCGCCCCCGCGCAGAGTGCCCGTAGCGCGCAATACGCCCTGCCGGGCGGGCCCCACGAAGGTGGTGGTCAGCGACAGCGTCATGCCACGACGAATGTTGCCCGGCACATCGCAGTGCAGGCCCGCCAGGCTCAGCACACTATCCAGCATCGAGGCCAGCACGCCGCCGTGGACGTTGCCGCTGCGGTTCAGGTGCTTGGGCTCGATGGTGAGCTCCACCACCGCGCGCCCCTCTTGCCACTCGACTACGTGCATCCCCAGCAATTCGTGATAGCCCATCAGCGCCTGGGGCGTGGTCGAGGTGCTTGGGCTGTCTGTTTCGCTCATGAGGCGCTCTCCTGCTGGGCCAGATCCCGCAGCCGCCCTTTCAAAATTTTCCCGCTGGCGGTGGAAGGCAGTGACTCCATCAAGACAATTTGAGTCGGCCGCTTGTAGGGCGCCAGCCGTTCGGCAATGAAAGCTTTGAGTTCGGCCATATCGACCTCGATACCCGGCTCGCACTGCACGAACGCCACCACTTCCTCATTGCCCGCCACCTGCCGCCCCACCACAGCGGTCAAGGTGACTGCCGGATGCTCGTTGATCACCGCCTCCACGTCCGGCGGGTAGATATTGAAGCCCGAACGAATGATCAGCTCTTTGCTGCGGCCGACGATATAGAGCCGATCGTCGTGATCCAGCCTGGCGATGTCACCGGTATTGAGCCAGCCATCTTCCGTCAGGGTGGCGCGGGTCGCCTCCGGCTGGCGGAAATAGCCTTTCATGACGTTGGGGCCACGCACCCAGAGCTCGCCCACTTCTTCTCCTGCGTTCTCGGTGGTGCCGTGACTGCCCAAGGGCTCCAGCCGATACTCCAGCAGCGGCAGCACCCGGCCCACGGTGCTGCTCTGGTGGCGGTCGTCGATACGCGTCTGGCTGATGGTCGGGCTGGCTTCGGTGAGGCCATAACCATTGTGCAGGGTCAGGCCAAACGCGGCCTCGACCCGGGTCTTGGTATCGCTGTCCAGAGGTGAACCGCCTGCCGAGATATAAATGAGCGCCGGCGCTTCCAACGCCCGCTGCTCGCGCTTCAGGTACTCCAGAGCCCGAGCGTACATGGCGGGCACCCCCTGCAGTACGGTAATGCGCTCCTCTTTCAAAGTGGCCAGCAGGTGCGGCGCCTCGAAGCGCGGTACGGTATACAGGCAAGCCCCGTTGTACAGCGAGCCCATGCACACCGACGAGAGGCCAAACACATGGGACATGGGCAGCACGCCATACACCCGCTGCCCTTCGTTGAGATGGCGCATACCGCCGGAAATCGAGGCGATATACAGAATGCCACGATGGGTGAGCATCACGCCTTTCGGCGTGCCGGTGGTGCCCGAGGTGTAGATCATCGCCGCCACCTGTTCGGCACCGCTGGCTTCTACGGGCTCGGGCTCACTATCGCACAGTGGCGAAATGGCCAGGCTACCCAGTTGAGGGTGCTGGTAACGGTCGGCTGCGTGGCGCTGGGCGTGCTGAACCGCTTCGGCAGAGGCTTCGCAGGTATAGAAGATACGTCGAGGCTGGCAATTCCCGCGAATCGCGTCTACCTCTTGCGCCGACAAACGCGAGTTGACGATGGCTACCCAGACGTCCAGTTCACTGGCGGCCAACAGCAACACCACCAGTGCCCGACAGTTTTCACTGACCGTCATGATCCGGTCGCCGGGGCGCACGCCCAAGGCACCCAGCCACTCGCAGGCGGCCCGAACCTCCTGGCCCAGCTCGGCGTAGCTCCAGCGGACGCTGCCATCCACCAGCGCGGGGTGATCCGCCAGGCGCTGAGCGTTTTCCAGCACGCGGGTGCTCAAACGCTCGGGTAGCTCCGCCAACAGCTCGCTCGCTAAGCGGCCAAAAATCGTCTCGTCTGGCGCTTGGTAAGGGACCGACAGAGCCATCAGGACGCCTCCCGCACCATGTTGCGCGCGATCACCAGCTGCTGAATCTGCGTCGTACCTTCGTAAATGCGGAACAGACGCACATCGCGATAAAAGCGCTCTACGGCGTATTCCGACATGTAACCTGCTCCGCCATGAACCTGTACGGCCCGGTCGGCCACGCGGCCGACCATTTCGGCACAGAACAGTTTGCAGCAGGAGGCCAGGGTGGAGACGTTTTCGCCATCGTCCTTGCGTCTGGCGGCGTCCATCACCATGGTTTTGCCCGCATAGGCCTCGGTCTTGCTATCCGCCAGCATCGCCTGCACCAGCTGGTGCTCTGCCAGCGGCGCGCCAAACTGCTTGCGCTCCATGGTGTAGCGCAGCGACTCTTCCACCAGCCGTTCGGCCACGCCCACGCACACCGCAGAGATATGCAGCCGCCCACGGTCGAGCACCTTCATGGCAGTCTTGAAGCCCTGGCCCTCTTGACCGCCAATGATGTTCTCAGCGGGCACCCGGCAGTTGTCGAAAATGATATCGCAGGTATGCGCGCCCTTCTGGCCCATCTTGTTATCTGCCGGGCCACGAATCAGGCCTGGCGTATCGCCCTCAACGATAAACGCTGAAATACCGCCCGCGCCCTTGTTGTCCGGGTCGGTACGCGCCATCACGGTGAACAGGTCGGCTTCCGGGCCGTTGGTGATATAGCGCTTGGTGCCGTTCAAGAGGTAGTGGTCGCCATCGCGCACGGCGGTGGTGCGCAGGCTGGCAGCATCCGACCCAGAGTCGGGCTCGGTAAGGCAGAACGAGCTGAGAATCTCGCCGGTGGCCAGCCGCGGCACGTACTTGGCTTTCTGGGCATCGGTGCCATCGATCAAGATCCCCTGGGCGCCGATGCCGTTGTTGGTACCAAACACCGAACGAAACGCCGGGGAGGTCTTGCCGATCTCCATGGCTACCAGAGCTTCCTCTTCCATGGTGAGCCCGAGGCCGCCGTACTCTTCGGGGATCGACAGTCCGAACAGCCCCATCTCCTTCATCTCGGCTAGGATCTCGGCGGGCACTGCATCCTCTTCGGCCAGCCGGGCCTCATTGGGAATCAAACGCTCCCGGACGAAACGGGCAATGGTATCAACCAACTGATTCAGCAGTTCGGGATCACGGATCATGACGGCTCCTGGGGCAACGATATTTTTATGGTTGGCGTTTTCGGGGCAGTGATGCCTGCCAATGCGCTTGATAGGTGGTCGACACCTCTGCCCTGCACACTGCCTCGCCTAATTGTTTTGCATGGCGAAACCAGCGCTCACTCTCTTGTCAGGCACTTTTGCATAGCCTAGGATGGCAGTCAATAAACGAAACGCTATTTTGCAATGCAGAACAAAAACGCTCACAGCGAGGATGTTGACCCATGTACAATGACCCAATCGCCCATTCGTTCACCACCCTCGGCATTGTCGGCACGGGGGCCATGGGGAGAGGCATTGCCCAGCTCGCCGCGCAGGCGGGTCTGAAGGTCATGCTATTTGATGTCAAGGAAGGCGCGGTGGCGGAAGCGAAAGCCTTTATTCAAGGATTATGGCAGCGTAGCGCCGACAAGCAGCGAATGACCCAGGTTCAAGCCGAGCAGTATGGCGAGCGACTGGTCGAGGCCCGCGACCTCACCGCCCTGGCCCCTTGCGACATCGTCGTCGAAGCCATTATCGAGAAGCTGGACGCCAAACAGGAATTGTTTGGCGATTTGGAGAGCATCGTTCGCCAGGATGCCGTGCTGGCCACCAACACTTCTTCGCTGTCGGTGACCGCGATTGCGGCCGCCTGCCAGCACCCGGAACGGGTGATTGGCTTTCACTTCTTCAATCCAGTGCCGCTGATGAAAATCGTCGAGGTGATTCCGGGGCTGAGAACGGATCACAGCGTTACCCAGCGGGTCGATGCCCTGGGGTCTGCCATGGGCCACTTCACCGCCCAGGCCACCGACACCCCCGGTTTTCTGGTCAATCACGCCGGGCGCGCCTTTGGCACCGAAGCGCTGCGTATTCTGAGCGAGAGCGTGGCCGACCCTGCCACCATTGATCGCATCATGGTCGACCAGGGCGGCTTTCGCATGGGGCCGTTCACGCTGCTGGACCTGACCGGTCTCGACGTTTCCCATGCGGTGATGGAGTCGGTGTACCACCAATATTATGAAGAGCCGCGCTTTCGGCCCTCACCCCTGACCCGCCAGCGGCTTTCGGCGGGGCTGCTGGGGCGCAAGACCGGCGAAGGCTTCTACCGCTACGTGGAGGGCCAGCAGCAGATGCCAGAAGAGCGCCCCCGCCAGGCGACGCCTGGTTGCCCGGTGTGGGTCAGCCGAGAGGACCCGGACAGCGCCGCTCAGCTTGCCGAGCTGGTCGAAGCTGCAGGCTGGCCGCTGGAGAGCGGGCAGCAGCCTTCCCCGGAGGCGCTGTGCCTGTTGACGCCGCTGGGTGAAGACACCACCCAGTGCGCCCTGCGCCAGGGCCTGAACGCCGAGCAGTGCGTGGCGGTGGACATGCTGGCAGGGCTTGCAAAGCGCCGCAGCCTGATGGCGTCGCCCTTGACCCGCGAAAGCTTCATCGAGGCCGCAGCCAGCCTGCTCAATGCCGATGGCACGCCGGTCAGCACACTCCAGGACAGCAATGGCTTCGTGCTGCAGCGGGTGGTGGCCTGCATCGTCAATGTCGGGGCAGATATCGCTCAGCAAGGGGTCGCAGCGCCTGCCACCATCGACCGGGCGGTAGAGCTCGGCCTGGGCTACCCGTTCGGCCCGCTACGCATGGGCGACCACTACGGCGCCTCGCGCATCCTGACCATTTTGCACAACCTGCTGGACGCCACCGGCGACCCCCGCTACCGCCCTAGCCCGTGGCTGCGCCGCCGCGCTGCGCTGGGCATGTCCCTGACGAACGGGCCAACGGGCTGACACCCCCAGTTGCCGATACGGCTCACCCAAACAAGGAGAACAACCATGCAAGACGCCTATATCTACGACGGATTACGCACCCCTTTTGGCCGCCATGGCGGCAGCCTGGCGGCCATTCGCCCGGATGAGTTACTGGGATTGACATTAAAAGCGCTGGTGGCGCGCAACCCATTTGCCCCAGAAAGCTACGAAGAAGTGCTGGCGGGCTGCACCAACCAGGCGGGCGAAGACTCTCGCAACGTGGCACGCCACGGGGCGCTGCTGGCGGGCCTGCCCATCGACGTCGCGGGGCAGACGGTCAACCGGCTGTGCGGCAGCGGCCTCGCCGCCATGATGGACGCCGCCCGGGCGGCGCGTCTGGGCGAAGGCGAGCTGTTCCTGGCGGGCGGGGTCGAGTCCATGTCGCGTGCGCCCTACGTGCTGGGCAAGGCCGACTCCCCCTACGCGCGCAATCAGCCCATGTTCGATACCGTGATTGGCTCGCGCTTCCCCAACCCGTGGATTGCCAAAGAGTACGGCAGCCACAGCATGCCGGAAACCGCAGATAACATCGCCCACGACCTGAACATTGGCCGCGACGCCAGCGACGCCTTTGCCGCCCGCTCCCAGGCCCGCTACGCCCAGGCACTGGCCAACGGTTTTTATGACGGCGAGATGTTCGGCGTCGAAGTGCCTCAGGGGCGCAAACAGCCGCCACTGCGAGTGGACAAGGACGAGCACCCCAGGCCGGAAAGCACCGAAGAGAAACTGGCCAGGCTGGGTGCGCTGTTCGACAACGGCGTCGTGACCGCAGGCAACGCTTCCGGTTTGAACGATGGCGCGGCGGCGCTGATCGTCGGCACCTTGGCCGCGGGCGAGCGTGCCGGGATTGCCCCCCGCGCCCGTATCGTGGCCAGCGCCGTGGCGGGCGTTGCCCCTCGGGTGATGGGCCTGGGGCCAGTGCCCGCGTCGCAAAAAGCGCTGGCCCGGGCTGGCCTTGAGCTGGCGCAGATGGACGTCATCGAAATCAATGAGGCCTTTGCGGTGCAGGTGCTGGGCTGCGTTCAGCAGCTCGGGCTTTCCGCCGACGACCCACGCCTGAACGCCAACGGCGGCGCCATTGCCATCGGCCATCCGCTGGGTGCCTCGGGCGCGCGCCTGGCCCTCACGGCCCTGCGCCAGCTGGAAGCCACCGGCGGGCGCTATGCGCTGGTGACCATGTGCATCGGCGTAGGTCAGGGCATTGCCACCATCATCGAGCGCCTGGAGCGCTGACGCAGGCCAAGCGTTGATGGCATTTGTCATCACGCTATGCATCGCCCCAGCGCAGGTATGCGATACTTGCCACTCAATGAACGATTAGCCGAGACGCTTGATGGAACCCACCGACGCCGCTGCTGATGAGCCGCAACCCTCCGAAAAAGACCGCAACTTCGTCACCGCGCTGGCGCGTGGGCTGGAACTGCTCCGCGCCTTTGGAACGGGCGAGGAGTACCTGGGCAATGCGGAGCTCTCCAATCGCACCCGCATTCCCCGCCCCACGGTGTCACGGCTGACCTACACGCTGACCCAGCTTGGCTACTTGCAGCATAACCGCCATCTGGAAAAGTACCGCCTGGGGCCAGGGGTGCTGGCACTGGGCTATCGCTTTCTAGCCAACATGGGGATACGCGAAGTCGCCCGCCCCCATCTGCAGCAGTTTGCCGATGCCACCGACTGTAACGTCAGCCTGGGCAGCGCCGACCGCAGCGACATGGTGTATCTGGAAACCTGCCATGGCCACGGCCCGCTGATCATTCGCCTGGACGTGGGCTCCCGGCTGCCCATCGCCACGTCGGCCATCGGGCGCGCGTGGCTTTGCGGGCTGTCTGGCGAGCGTCGCCATCAGGTGATGCAAGAGCTGGCCGCGTTTCATGGCAGCGACTGGCCCCGCCTGCAGGCGGGCATCGAACAGAGCCTGCGCGACTATGCCGAGTACGGCTTCTGCCTCTCCGAACAGGATTGGCAGCGGGATATCAGCGCGGTGGCGATGCCGCTGATTCTGGAAGATGGTGCGGAAGTCATGGCCATCAACTGTGGCGGCTCCAGCCTGCGGCTGGATCATGATCGCCTGGTCAACAATCTTGGCCCACGACTCAAGGAGGTCGCTGCCCGCATCAAGCAGGAACTCGCCCCCAAATATGGGGCTTCACGTTAATCCCGTTGCCGACGACCTTTCACTAACGCTCGTTTGAATGCATCATGGAGCATTAATCGCCTTGTCGGCACATGGGGAGCAAGGATGCCAAACAAGTGGATCACGCAACACGATGATCACATAGCGCTGCACGGGGAATGGACGCTTCGCCACTATTCGGCCTTGAGAGACACGCTGAATCGACAGCAGGAGGTCTCTGAGGCGTCTATCCAGCTGCCCGGCTTCGACAAACTGGACACAGCGGGCGCCGCGCTGGTCATCGAGCTGGTAGGCGTTGACAAAGCCAAGCAGGTAAATGAGTGGGCCAGCGAGCTACCGGACGCGCAGCAAGCTCTGCTGATGCGTCTGGCCGAGGCCATGGCATCCCCGCTGGAAAATGACCAACCGCGCGCCTCTCGTGTCAGCGAAGCGCTGGCTTCCATCGGTCAGCAGATGAGCGGTTTGTGGTCTCAGCAGCGTCAACTGCTGGGGTTCATCGGTCTGGTGCTGGCGGCCTTCGCCCCGCTAGTGTTTCGGCCCAGCCGCTGGCGCATCACCGCTACGGTGGCCCATGTGCAGCAAAGTGGCCTGAATGCCGTGCCCATCGTGGCCCTATTGACCTTCATGGTGGGGGCCGTGGTGGCCTTTCTCGGGGCCACGGTGCTGGAAGACTTTGGGGCCACGGTGTACACCATCGATCTGGTGGCGTTTTCCTTCCTGCGTGAATTCGGCGTGCTGCTGGCGGCCATTCTGCTGGCGGGGCGTACTGCCAGCGCCTTCACGGCGCAGTTGGGGGCCATGAAATCCAACGAGGAGATCGACGCCCTCAAAACCCAAGGGCTGGACCCCATCGAGCTGCTGGTGCTGCCCCGGGTCATGGCCATGCTGATCAGCCTGCCCCTGCTGGCCTTCGTCGGCATGCTCAGTGGCCTGGTCGGTGGCGCCATGGTCGCCACCCTCTCGCTGGATATCTCCCTGACCCAATTCATGGACACGCTCCAGAACGACGTCTCGGTGACGCATTTTCTGGTGGGCATGAGCAAGGCCCCGGTGTTTGCTTTCGTGA
The DNA here is from genome assembly GCF_020616575.1 of Halomonas sp. NyZ770. Taxonomy (NCBI): domain Bacteria; kingdom Pseudomonadati; phylum Pseudomonadota; class Gammaproteobacteria; order Oceanospirillales; family Halomonadaceae; genus Halomonas; species Halomonas sp. NyZ770. The sequence goes on from NZ_CP085143.1 coordinate 2,010,550, forward strand.
TTGCCGTGATTGGCTGTCTGGAAGGCTTCAAGGTCAGCGGCAGTGCCCAGTCCGTGGGCACCCATACGACCTCCAGCGTCGTACAATCCATTTTCATGGTGATTCTACTGGACGCTCTGGCGGCACTCTTTTTCATGGAGATGGGATGGTAAAGGAACTCCACAAGACACCCGATGCCCGCGACGACCACGCGGCCATCACCGTCGAGGGGCTGGTCAACCGCTTTGGAAGCCACGTGGTCCACGAAGACCTCGACCTGACGCTGCAGCGCGGTGAAATTCTCGGCGTGGTCGGCGGGTCGGGCACCGGCAAATCCGTACTGCTACGCAGTATCGTCGGTCTCAAGAAGCCCGATGGGGGCCGCATCGACGTGTTGGGCAACCGGCTCGACGAGCTGAGCGATGCCGAGCGCAGCCTGGTCGAACGGCGGTTTGGCGTGCTTTTCCAGCGTGGTGCCCTGTTCAGCTCGCTGACGCTACAGGAAAACGTCGCGCTCCCCCTCATCGAGCACGCCAAGCTGTCCCGAGAAGAAGCCGAGTACCTGGCGCGCATCAAGCTGGCGCTGGTCGGCCTGCCCCCGCAGGCGGCGCGACAGTTCCCGGAGTCGCTGTCGGGGGGCATGGTCAAGCGCGCCGCGCTGGCTCGCGCCCTGGCCCTGGACCCTGACATTCTGTTTCTCGACGAACCCACCGCCGGGCTGGACCCTATCGGGGCCGCCGCCTTCGATCAGCTGCTGGTCACCTTGAGAGACGCCCTGGGGTTCAGCGTCTTTCTGGTCACCCACGACCTGGACACGCTCTACGCCGCCTGCGACCGCGTCGCGGTGTTATCCCAGAAGCGCGTGCTGGTGGCCGATACCCTGGAGAAAGTCGCCCAGACCGACGACGAGTGGATACAGGACTATTTCAATGGCCCCCGTGGACGCGCCGCGCAGCGCTCTGCCGAACCGACTTCCCGCGAGGAGTGAGACATATGGAAACCCGCGCGCACCATATCATGATCGGCTTGTTCACCGTGCTCACGGCAGCCGCTGCCCTGCTCTTTGCCCTATGGATGAGCCACGCGGCGGGCGAGCGCGACTACCAGCCCTACCGCATCCTGTTCGAGCGCAGCGTCAGCGGCCTGGCGGTGGGCAGCAAGGTGCAGTACAACGGCATCGAGGTAGGTGATGTCACCGAATTGAGCCTCAACCCGGATGACCCCCGCCAGGTGCTGGCCAGTATCCGTGTGTACGAAGACACCCCGGTCAAGACCGATACCCGGGCACGTCTGGCCTTTGCCAGCATTACTGGCAGCATGTCCGTTCAGCTGCATGGCGGCACGCCGGAGACCCCGCGCCTGCTGGACCAGAGCGATGACGACATGCCGTTCATTCGCGCCGACCCGTCGCCGATTGCCACGCTCTTCGAAGAGGGCGAAGAGATGATCGACAACATCAACGCCATTCTGAAAAACGTCAACGAGCTGTTCAACGACGACAATCGCCAGGAGGCAGGCAACATTCTCACCAACGTTGCCCAGATCACCGACATGATTGCCTCCCAGCAGTCTGCTCTGGACGAGAACATGGCCCTGTTCGGTGAGGTCTCGCGTCAGGCCACCGCCACCCTGGAAAGCATCGAGACCCTAAGCCAGGAAGCGCATTCGCTGCTCAGCCGCGAAGGTCGAGAGGTCATGCAGAGCGCCGAGAATGCCAGCCGCGACGTGGCCAACGCCGCCCAGCGCATCGAACAGCTGGTGGATGACAATGCCGGTGCCGTGGAAAGCACGCTGCATAGCACCCGCGATATTGCCCCGGCCCTGGCGGCGCTGCGCGCCACCCTGACCACCCTGGATCGCATTACCCGCCAGCTCGAAGAGAACCCCACCAACTTTTTGCTGGGCCGTGACCAGATAGAGGAGTTCCGCCCATGATGTTCAAGACCCTGCGAGCCAAAGCCCTGCACATCAGGCCACTTCGAAACGGGGCCCTTCGAATCAGCCCCCTGCGTACAGGCGCCCTGCTGATCATTCTGGCCACCCTGACGGCCTGTTCGATCCTGCCCGACAACGAACCGGCCACGCTTTATCGGCTGCCGGCCGTAGACACCTCAGGGCAGCCGAATGCAGCGGCCACCCACGCCATGACGCTGGGCATCGCCACGCCAGAAACGGGGCACTTGCTGGGCAGCAACCGCATGGTGGTATTTCCGGAAGGCAACGTGGTGAACGTCTACGAAGGCGCACGCTGGCACGAGGACGCTCCGGACATGCTCAAGGCCCGGCTCATCGAAGGCCTGCAGGCCCAGCAGCGGTTTGCGAGCGTCGGCAGTGATCGCCTGCCCCACGACCTGACCCTGCTCAGCGAGCTGCGCCACTTCCAGAGCGAATACGACGATACGCCGCCCAGCGTCAACGTGCAGCTGGATGTACAGCTGGTTGACAGTAACCGCGCGCCCTTGGCGACCAGCAGCTTCGCCATACGTAAGCGTGCCAGCAGCGTCGCCATTGCCGACGTGGTCGATGCCTTCGGCGCAGCGTCCGATGATTTGAATCAGCAGTTGGGCGAGTGGCTGACCCGCGAGGTAACTCGCTAACGCGGATCGATTGCCCCACCGCTCAGCTTGCGCAGATAGTCGCGCGGGTCTCTGGGGTAGTAGTGGGCAGGCTGGCACTCCAGGTGGGTAAAGAACCGGGTGTCCTTGTAGGGCATTTTCATGAAGCCCGACACCCCCAGCCCTTCGATCTGATTGACGCTGTCCAGCATGTGCGCCAGCAGCGCAGAGAATGCCTGCTCTCGGCGTGGGTCCAGCAGACGGTAGTAGCTATGAATCTTCAGGTGTCTGGGCAGCGCCTCGAAGATGATCATGCCGGTATGGTGAATGTCATTGAGCTGCTCCAGCAGGGCCATGATGCTTTCGGGCAACACCAGCAGCTCTTCTGGATCCGGACCATCTTCGAAGTAACTGTGCTGGCGGGTGCGATCCTCCATCTCCGGCACGGCGCTCACCTCATACCCGATGGTCATGCCCGGCTGCGCAGCGAACGAAGCATCGGCGCTTTCCCGCTCCAGGTGCAGCGTCTGCCGCGCATTGAACAGGCAACTCTTGAAAATACCCTGGCGATGGATGGCCCGCGCCAGATGCACCATGTTATTCACCGCTTCGGTAAAGGCGGGCTTCAGGTCGGGGTCGTGCAGATTGAGCGACGAGTCGATATAGACGCCCTCCCGCTCCCAGCGCACGGCCAGCCCGCCCACCACGGGGTATTTGCCCAACCGGCTCACCGACGCCAGAAAGGCTTTCTCGGTGTCGCCCATGCCCTGCATGAACTGCTTGTAGTAGCGGTCCAGCTGCACGTCATTGACGTCATTGAGGGTTTCTTCGACGCTGGCCTCGCGCAGAAAGGCCTTGCGAGAGCTGTACACCACGGTATCGATCTCCCGGCGCTGGCGATGCCCCCAGATCGGCACCAGGGGCGGCGGCGGCACGGCAGGCAAGTCGATCATCACGGTTCTGGCCATGCGCGGCATTTCACGAATGAAGTGATCCCCCGCGCGGCGGCGAATGGCCGGGTCGGCATCCAGCAGCCCATCCAGCGTGCGGGCAAACTCGATGGGCAGGCCCAACGCACTGGCCGGAATCGCCCGGCAGCCAAAACGGCAGGACTGTGCCGATGCCAGGGCATACAGGGTCCCCGCCACCCCCTGTTCGTCGAAACGCGGCGATGACAGCGCGCCGTTGAGCTGCTCATCGCCGATGAAGTAGACATCGCCCAGCCGTGCGTTGGTCTGCTGCAGGTTATCCGACATCAGCTCCATCACGTTGGCACCGACGAACTGCAGCGCCGCATCCAGCTGGGCAAAGACCGACGACCCCCAATCGATCAAGGCGATGCTTTCCCTGCTGGCGTCGAACACCAGGTTGGAAGGCTTGATGTCGCCATGCACCACCGGGCGGGCATGGGGGCCGGTTTCCCGGCGCAGGGTGACCAGAATCTCCGCCAACTGTGCGGCAATATGCACCACCAGGCGCGGCGAAAGCCGCCCCTGGCGCAGCGATACTTGCTCGAGATTCCAGCCGGGCGCGCGCTCCATGACCAGAATGGACTGACCGCGCACGCGCTGATAGGCGATCAGTCCGGGAATCAGAGGGTGGCTGACCTGGTCGAGCATGAACGCCTCTTCTTCGAGGCGCTCTTGCAAGTGGGTAGGCAGCGTGATGCGCGAGAACTTGAACACATAGTGGGTGGGCTGCCCCTGCTGCTGAGCGCTGCCCGCAAACACGAAACCATAGGCCCCCTTGCCAATCAGCTCGATGTCCCGGTATCCCAGCTGCACCAGCTGAGCCTGGCACAGCGCTACCCAGTCTTTCAGCTTGCGCGCATCGTGATGGCTCAGCAGATAGACCGACTGCTCCTCTGGAATATAGAACTGCTGTAGCGCTGCCTGACTCATGGGGGCAATGGCCTTGGGTCAGGCCAAATGCAGCAGCATGGTCTCTGGCGCTTCCAGAGACGCTTTCCAGTGGTTGCAGAAGCGCGCAATGGTGCCGCCGTCGATGAATCGATGGTCTCCTGCCCAGGTCACGGTCATGATGGCGCGTCGCTGCACGGCGCCCTCGGCATCGAAACGCGGCAGCCACTGGGTCTTGCCGATGGCCACGATGGCCGCTTCCGGGGCGTTGATGATAGGAGCGGCGTAGGTGCCGCCCAGGGCGCCAATATTGGAAATGCTGATGGTGCCACCCTTGAGGTCCGCCTGATCCACACGACCTTCCCGCGCCGCCTGAGTCAATCGGCTCACCTCCCTGGCAATGTCCAGCAGGCTCAGCTGCTCCACCGCTTTCACGTTAGGCACCAGCAAGCCCGCCTTGCTGTCCACCGCCATGCCGATATTGCACTGGGCAAAATAGTGCAGCTCGTCCCCCTCGGCATTGAGCTGCGCATTGAGGATGGGGTGCTCGGCCACGGCCAGCGCCAGCGCCTTCATGAAGAAGGGCATCAGCGTCAGCCGCTCCCCCAGCGCTTCCACCCGGGGCTTGAGGCGCTCGCGCAGCGCCAGCAGCTCAGTGACATCCACCTCTTCCCCATAATGAAAGTGCGGTATGGTCGTCGCGGCTTCCACCATGCGCCGAGCCATGACGGCGCGCACGCCGCGCAGGGGCTCGACCCGGGCGGGGCCTGACTGGCCCACCGCCGGTTTCCCTTGGGTGTGATGGGCCGTGTCGCTGGGCGCAGCGTGGCTGGATTTCACATGCGCCAGCACGTCTTCCTTCAATACGCGGCCATCCTTGCCGCTACCGGCGATGTCCGCCAGCACCAGCCGATGCTCGCGCACCAGCCGCCTGACGGCCGGGCTGGCCGGGGGTTTCACCGGGCAGGCTGGCCCTTCCGTCGGGCACTGTGGCGTCGATTGTTCGACGCTGGGCGATGGCGTAGAAGGTGGCGGCTTACTGATTTCAGCAGCGTCGCTGGCAGGGGAACGGGTGTTATCTGAACTCTCTTCTGCAACCTCTTCTGCACTCTCTTTGGCACCCTCTTCTGCACTCTGATACGCGTAAAGCGGCGCATGCACCTTGGCGATTTTCCCTTGGGGCACATACAGTTTGGTCACCGTGCCCGCTTCGGGCGCAGTGATCTCCACCAGCGCCTTGTCGGTCATGACCTCGACGATGGGCTGGTCTTCTTCGATGGTGTCGCCTTCGGCCACTCGCCACTCCACCACTTCACACTCGACGATGCCTTCACCGATATCCGGTAGTAAAAAATCACTCATGACCGTTCTCCCTCGCGTCAAAAATTCACGCTTTCGCGAATCGCTTCAAAAATTTTCAGATGGTCCGGCAGGTACTCTTTCTCCAGGATCAGCGGGAAAGGTGTATCCAGACCGGTCACCCGAGTAATCGGCGACTCCAGATAGAGAAAACAGCGCTCCTGTATCGTGGCGGCGATCTCACCGGCAAAACCTCCGGTCAGCGGCGCTTCGTGGCTGACGATCATACGACCGGTCTTGAAGACCGACTCGGCAACGGTATCCACATCCCAGGGCAGCAGTGAACGCAGATCGATGACCTCGCAGGCAATGCCCTGCTCTTCGGCCAGCTCGGCGGCCTTGCCGATCACTTCCATTTGCGCTCCCCAACCCACCAGGGTGATATCGCTGCCCTCCCTGACGACCTCGGCCTCACCAATGGGCAGCTGATAGTCGTCTTCGGGCACTTCGCCCACGGCGGCCCGGTAGAGGCGCTTGGGCTCCAGAAACAGGACCGGGTCGGGGTCACGGATCGCCCCCAACAGCAACCCCTTGGCCTGATAGGGGTTGCGCGGCACCACTACCTTCAGGCCCGGCGTGTGGGTAAAGTAGGCTTCCGGCGACTGAGAGTGATACAAGCCACCCGAGATGCCGCCGCCATACGGCGTGCGGATGGTCAGGCCACCCACGTTGAACAGATCGCCAGAGCGGTAGCGGAACTTGGCGGTTTCGTTGACGATCTGGTCGAAGGCGGGAAAGATGTAGTCGGCGAACTGAATCTCCGCCACGGGCACCGAGCCCTGGGCTGCCAGACCGTTGGCAAAGCCGATGATGCCCTGCTCCACCAGCGGCGTGTTGAAACAGCGCGCCTTGCCATACTTCTCCTGCAAATGGCTGGTCGCTCGGAATACCCCGCCAAAAACCCCCACGTCTTCACCAAAGCAGATGACCTTGTCATCTTCCGCCATGGCGATGTCCAGGGCGTTATTGATGGCCTGCAGCATGTTCATGGTGCTCATCCTAGGCATCTCCCTGTGCGTCGTGGGCCGTCGATACGCTGGGGTCCAGCGACTGAGCGCCGCGCGGGTAGGCATCGGGATAGCGGCGAATGTGCCGTTTCAACTGATCCAGCTGGCGCTGCAAGGCAGGCGTCACGTCGGCATAGACATCGGTAATCAAGGAATCCAGCGGCGGCGGCGGACGCTTTTCGGCGCGCTTCATGGTCTCCAGCACTTCCCGCCGCAGGCTCTCCTGCTGGCGGGCCTCTTCGTCGTCGCTCCACCACCCTTTACTCACCAGCCAGCGCTGCAGGCGCAATAGCGGGTCCTTGACTCGCCACGCCTCCTCTTCGCTCTTGGCACGATAGCCCGACGGGTCGTCCGAGGAGGAGTGCGCCGCCAAGCGGTACGACATGGCTTCGATCAGCACCGGCTGATGCTGCTCCACGGCTATCTTGCGCGCCTGGCGGGTGGCTTCGAAGACGGCCAGGGCGTCGTTGCCATCCACGCGAATGACATGCATGTGATAGCCGAACGCACGCGGGGCAATGCCATCGGCGGCAAACTGTTCGGTGGCGGGAGTCGAGATGGCATAGCCATTGTTGCGACAGAAGAAAATGACCGGCACCTGATGCACCGAGGCCATGTTCAGGGCGGCGTGGAAGTCGCCTTCCGAGGCAGCCCCTTCACCGAAGAACGTCAGGGTACAGTGGCCTTCACCTGCGAGCTTCTGGCCATAGGCATAGCCGGTCGCCTGGGGAATCTGAGTGGCCAGCGGCGAAGAGATGGTCATGTAATGCAGCTTGCGGGAACCATAGTGAATCGGCATCTGCCGCCCCTTGCCATAGTCCAGCTCGTTGCCAAACAGCTGATTCATGAACTCGTCGATGGAGAACCCGCGATACATGAGTGCGCCCTGTTCGCGGTACTGCGCCATGATCATGTCGGCATCGTCCAGAGCGGCGGTGGCTCCCACCACCGCGGCCTCCTCACCGGTACACTGCATGTAGAAGCTGAGCCTGCCCTGGCGCTGCGCGGCCATCATGCGCTCATCGAGAATACGCGTGGCCAGCATGGCCTGATAAAGCCTGCGGGCGTGGTCGCGGCTCAAGGCGGGCTCGTCGGCACCTTCATGGAGCTCGCCCTCGGGGCTGAGCACGCTGAAGGTGTCTATGGAGAATTCGTCGCCGGTCATGAAGGTCGGCTGATGTACGAACTGAGTCATCGTTATTGTCCTTGTTTTTACCCCTTTTGAGGGCAGTGTTGTTGGTGATGACCGTTTGTGCCAGTGGATTTATCTGACACATGTCAACGCAACACTTGGACAGTAACGCAGTCTCCCGCCGTTAGGGATTCAACTTAAGACGCAGATCGGCGTGCAAGGCGTTGTTGGAGGGCATTGAAGGCACTATCGACAGTGAGCGCCAGCAGGGCAATCGACAGCGCCCCCTGGACGATATACGCCATGTTGTCATTGATGATCCCCGCGATGATCGGGTCACCCAAATTACTGGCCCCCACGGTTGCGCCCAGCGCCGCCGTGGCAATGTTGATGGTGACCGAAGTGCGAACGCCCGCCAGAATGACTGGCAAGGCCAGCGGCAGCTCGACATGACGCAGCAGTTGCCAGGGCGTCATGCCCATGGCGATGGCCGCCTGCTTGACCACAGGATCAACCTCGTTGATCCCCGTCAAGGTGTTACGCACGATGGGCAGCAGCCCATACAGCATCAGCGCCACGATGATCGGCAGTGTGCCAAATCCCAGTACCGGCACGGCCAGCGCCAGCACCGCCACTGGCGGGAACGTCTGCCCCAGCGACGACAGCTGAGCGACCAGCGGCAGGAAATCTCGGCCCCTGGCCCGGGTGACGGCAATGCCTGCCGAAACGCCCACCAGAAGCGTGACCAGCGCCGCCACGCTCACTACCAGCAGATGCCGCACCAGCAAATCGACAAAATCGGCACGCCCGTAGATCACCTGCCGCGCATTGGGCTCTACCCAGCGAAACAGCGGTTCCAGAGTGGGCATGGCCAACACCAGCACCAGCAGCAAGGCCGCCCAGGCCAGTGGCCAGCCCCACGCGGCATAGCGCGAAGCGGTGGAACTCGTGGGAACAGCGCTGGAAGTGGCTGAGGTCGAAGACGCAGAGCGAGATGGATCCGGCCTCACGTTGGGGTGCCCCTGTCCAACTGGGCTTCCTTGACGATTCTACGCAGCGACAGCTCGCCTATGGGCACATCGTTTTGGTCCACCACGGTCAAGCGGTCGCAGTGGTCACGCAGCATCATGGAAAGCCCCTGCCGCAGCGAAAAGTCAGCGGGAATACGCGACTGGGCTGGCAGCGTGGGGCCCAGAGACGCCATGTGATCCTTGACGCGCGTCAGCCCTGCCTGTTTGAGCCCCCGCTCCAGGCCGCCCAGCAGCGAATCCACGAAAGGGTCGGCGGGATTCTGCAGCAGGGCCAAAGGCGTGCCCTGCTGGACGATACGCCCCTCGCGCATGACGACCAGGTGGTCGGCCAGTTTCAGGGCTTCATCCATGTCATGAGTCACCAGCACCACGGTCTTGTGCAGCCGAGCCTGCAGGCGGGCCAGCTCATCCTGCAGCTTGTCCCGGGTGATCGGGTCCAGGGCACCAAACGGCTCGTCCATCAGCAAAATATCCGGGTCTGCGGCCAGCGCGCGGGCGACGCCCACGCGCTGTGCCTGCCCGCCGGAAAGCTGATGCGGGTATTTGTGCGCAAACTCGCCCACCGGCAGCCCCAGCAAGCCCATCAGCTCTTCGACACGACGGTTGACCTCGGCAGGTGCCCACTTCAACAGCCGCGGTACCAGGCCAATATTGCGCGCGACGGTCCAGTGCGGGAACAGGCCGGTGCTCTGGATGACGTAGCCGATACGTCGGCGAAGTTTGACCGGGTCGTAGTGCTCTATCGCCTGGCCATCCAGAATGATGTCGCCACGGGTATGTTCGATCAGCCGATTGATCATGCGTAGCGTGGTGGACTTACCGCATCCGGAGGTACCCACCAGGGCACAGAACTTGCCCTTGGCCACCCGCAGTGAAATATCATCCACCGCCGTTTCGTCACCAAACTGCTTGGAGACATGGGAAAGCTCGATCATTGCTGTCCTCCGGGGCGTAGCGCTTCCGCCAGCGCCCCTAATCCTGCATCCACGATCAGCGCCAGCACCAGGATTGGCAGCGCACCCAGCAGCACCATGTCCATGGCCGCCTGCCCCAACCCTTGAAAAATGAAGGTGCCGAGCCCCCCGGCACCAATCAGCGCCGCCACCGCCGTGAGACCGATGGCCTGTACGGCGGTGACTCTTACCCCTTCCAGCAACACCGGCAGCGCCAGCGGTAGCCGCACCTGCCAGAACCGCTGAGGGCTCCGCATTCCCATGGCCTTGGCCGCTTCCAGGGTCTCTGCACTGACCTCCTCCAGGGCAACGTAAGTATTACGCACCATGGGTAACAGGCTGTAGGCAATCAAGGCGATCAGCGCCGGGGCATTGCCAATTCCACTGACGCCCATGGCTGCCAAGGCAGGCACATTGGCCGCCAGCCAGGCCAAGGGGGCTAGCAGCAAGCCGAACAGCGCCAGACTGGGAATCGTCTGCAGAAAATTGAGTAGCCCAAAGGCGACGGTTTGCAGGCGCCGGTAGCGGCGCATCAGCATGGCCAGCAGCATACCCATCACGACGCTGACGCTCACGGCACTGCTGACCAGCACGATATGTTGACTCAACGCACGGTAGAACTGCCGCTCCCGGGCCTGAAACTCCTGCACCAGGGCCAGCGCCTGCAATCCGAAGGCAGCGCACAGCCACCACAAGATGCCGATGCCGAGCAGCAGCAGCGCTGTCCACCATCGGGATAGCCCAAGCCGCAGGCGTACTTCCACCAGACACAGCAACAGCACGAACAGCACCGTCCAGTAGGCAGTCCCGATGCCTAGCCTGGCCTGGGGCGCATCCACGGGTATTAGCCAGTGCCCGGCGACCATCAGGCCAAACGGCATCAGCAACAGCGTCAGGGTAATCACCCCCAGCAGCGCCCGATAATGGCGCGTGCTGGGCACCCAGGCCAGGGCGGCCATGGCGATGAACAGAAGCGATACCAGTACGCCACCGGGCCAGCCAATGGCCGCCACCATTCCAAACCCCGTTCCCGTGACGATCCGATTGGGCGCCACGGTCACCAGATGGAAAGACCAGGCTGCCGCCAGCATGGCGGCGCTCAGGCACAGCAGTACGACATTAGGTTGCCAGCGGCGCCGAATGGCCGCTGGCGATGGCAGTGCGTCGATCAACGACATTCATCAGTCATCCAGGCTATCGAGATATTCGCGAGCCACCTGGTCGGCAGAGCGACCGTTGACGGCCACGTCCGCGTTGAGCGTTTGCAGGGTCACCAGATCCAGCGTCGCAAACACGTCATTGAGCAGGCCTTCGATGTCGGGGTACTGGGCCAGCACGTCTTCTCGTATCACTGGCGCAGGCTGGTAGACCGGCTGCACGCCCAGCGTATCCTCCAGCACCCGCAGTCCCAGCGCGGTGAGCCCGCCATCGGTACCGTAGGTCATGGCACCGTTGACGCCGCTGGTTTGCTGGGCGGCTGCGCGCATGGTGGCGGCGGTATTGCCCCCGGAGAGCACCAGCAACTGGTCATCGCTCAACTCGAAGCCGTAGGCGTCCTGAAACGCCGGCAGGGCCTGCTCGGATTCGACGAATTCCGCACTGGCTGCAAACTTGAACTCGCCCCCGTCGGCCAGATAGCTGGCCAGGTCTTCCAGGGTGTCGAGCCCATGGGTCTCGGCCACATCCTGACGAATGCTCATGGCCCAGGTGTTGTTGGCACTGGCCGGCTGCAGCCAGATCAAGCCTTGCTCCGCATCCCGTTCACGAACGGTCTGATAGGCATCATCAGCACTGTTCCACACCGGACTGTCGGTCATATCGAAAAAGAACGCACCGTTACCGGTATACTCTGGATAGACGTCGATTTCAGCGGCCAGCAGGGCATTCCTCACCACGCTGGTCGCTCCCAGTTGCAGGCGGTCCTGGGTGGCAATCCCATTGCGCTCCAGGGTCTGGATGATCAGTTCTCCCAACACCGAGCCTTCCGTGTCGATTTTGGAAGAGACCACCACCGGCTCGCTGGCATGGGCCGTCGTGAGTACCGTCGAGGTAACGACCACCGTGGACAAGCAGGCGGTCAGCAGGGGGTTCAGCAGTCGGCGCATGGGGGTCATCCTTTGAGTGAGCATCCTGAGAGTGTCGCTTCAGTATACGAGGCAACTGCGTTGAAGTCAGACGCCGCCTCAACGGCATCCGACTTCCTTCGTCATCAAGGCGCTTCGATGACCCAAGTCGTGCCTTCTCGTGAGTCTTTCAGCACGATGCCAAGCGCTGCCAGCTCGTCACGAATGGCATCGGCGCGGGCGAAGTCCTTGTTGGCTTTGGCCGCCTGACGCTCGGCAATTCTGGCTTCGATCTCGCCTTCACTCAGCGCCATCGAATGCTGCGCCCCTTTCAGGAAAGCCTGCGGCGTCTGCTGCAAGAGCCCCAGCACTCCCGCCAGGCGCTGCAGCTCTCCGGCCAGGCGGGGCGCAGCTTCCGGCTGGTCGCTCTTGGCGCGGTTGAGATCCCTTGCCAGGTCGAACAGTACGGCCAGCGCTTCCGGGGTATTGAAATCATCATCCATGGAAGCAGTGAACCGCTCGGCATAACTCCCCTGCTCACCCTCAGACGCCACCTCGACACCTTCAAGGGCGGTATACAGGCGCGTCAACGACTTGCGTGCCTCGACCAGCGAATCCACGGAGTAGTTGATCGGGCTGCGATAGTGGCTGGCCACCAGCAGATAGCGCACGACCTCCGGGTCATGCTCCGCCAGCACATCACGAATGGTGAAGAAGTTGCCCAGCGACTTCGACATCTTTTCCTGATTGACGCGCACGGCACCGGCATGCATCCAGGTGTTCACGTAGGTCTTGCCCGTGGCCGCTTCCGACTGGGCAATCTCGTTTTCGTGATGGGGGAAGGTCAGATCCGGCCCACCGCCATGAATATCGAAGGTGTCCCCCAGGCAGCAGGTGGACATGGCCGAACATTCGATATGCCAGCCTGGGCGGCCGTCCCCCCAGGGGGAGTGCCAATGGGCTTCTCCCGGCTTGGCCGCTTTCCAGAGCACGAAGTCCAGCGGGTCTTCCTTGTGCACGTCCACTTCCACGCGCGCGCCAGAGCGCATGTCATCCAGCTGGCGGTTGTTGAGCTTGCCGTAATCGGCAAACTTGCGCACCCGATAGTAGACGTCGCCGTTTTCCGCAGCGTAGGCAAAGCCTTTTTCCACCAGCGTTTCGATCATGCGGATGATGTCGCCAATATGCCCCGTGGCACGGGGCTCCTGGCTGGGGGGCAGCACATTCAGCCGCGCTTCGTCTTCATGCATGGCCGCGATCATGCGCTCGGTGAGCGCGCTGATGGCCTCACCGTTCTCCTCGGCACGCTTGAGGATCTTGTCGTCGATATCCGTGATGTTGCGCACGTAGGTCACGTCGTAGCCACGGTGGCGCAGGTAGCGGGTAATCACGTCAAAGGCCACCATCACCCTGGCGTGGCCAAGGTGACAGTAGTCATACACCGTCATGCCGCAGACGTACATGCTTACCTTGCCATCGACAAGGGGCTTAAAAGGCTCTTTGCGGCGTGTCAGCGTATTGTAAATGTGCATATGACGTTTCCTTAACCCTTCTGTTTGATTTTCGCCCAGCTATCTTTCAAGCCCACGGTGCGGTTGAACACCAGATGCTCTGCACTGGAGGCGTGGCGGTCGGCGCAGAAATAGCCCATCCGCTCGAACTGGAAACGATCTTCCGGCGCGGCGCTGGCCAGGCTGGGCTCACCGATGGCCTGGCAGGTGACCAACGACTCGGGATTCAGGTGCTCGAGGAAATCCACATCCTTGTCGCGATCCGGCTGCTCGACCATGAACAGGTTGTCATAGAGGCGTACTTCCATCGGCACACCGTGTGCGGCGCTGACCCAGTGAATGACGCCCTTGACCTTGCGGCCTTCCGGATTTTTGCCCAGGGTGTCGAAATCCACCGAGCAGTGCAGCTCCTGGATCTCGCCAGCGTCGTTCTTGACCACTTCATCGCAGCGGATCACGTAGCTATTGCGCAGACGCACTTCCTTGCCAGGGGCCAGTCGGAAGAACTTCTTCGGCGCATCCTCCATGAAGTCGTCCTGGTCGATGTACAGCTCGCGACCAAACGGCACCTTGCGCATCGGCATGTCGTCACGGGCGGGGTGGCCCGGCACTTCGTAGACCTCTTCGTGGTCTTCCGGCACGTTGGTCAACACCACTTTCAGCGGCTTCAGCACACACATGGCGCGGGGGGCGTTGTCTTCCAGGTCCGAACGAATGGCATGGGTCAGCATGGCAATGTCCACCAGGCCGCCATCCGAACGGGTCACGCCGATCATTTCACAGAATTTGCGGATCGAAGCCGGGGTATAGCCGCGGCGGCGCATGCCCGAGATGGTCGGCATGCGTGGGTCGTCCCAGCCATCCACGATCTGCTCATCCACCAGCAGCTTGAGCTTGCGCTTGGAGGTCAGCGTGTAGTCGAGGTTCAGCCGCGCAAACTCGATCTGGCGGGGTTTGGCGGGCACCGGCAGATTGTTCAGGAACCATTCGTACAGCGGACGATGGTCTTCGAACTCCAGGGTACAGATGGAGTGGGTGATCCCTTCGATGGCATCCGACTGGCCGTGGGTGAAGTCGTAGGAAGGATAGATCTTCCAGGCGTCACCGGTCTGGTGATGATGGGCGTGACGAATACGGTACAGAATGGGGTCGCGAAGATTGATGTTGGGCGACGCCATGTCGATTTTGGCGCGCAGCACTTTCTCGCCTTCGGCAAACTCGCCCTTGCGCATACGCTCCAGCAGATCGAGATTCTCTTCGACGCTGCGCTCCCGGTAAGGGCTGGGCTTGCCGGGTTCGGTCAAGGTACCGCGATACTCCCGGATCTCATCGGGAGAGAGGTCGTCGACATAGGCTTTCCCTTCGCGGATCAGGTGCTGCGCCCAGGCATAGAGCTGCTCGAAATAGTCGGAGGCAAAGCGTACGGGGCCTGCCCACTCGAAGCCCAGCCAACTGACGTCTTCCTTGATGGCATCGATATACGCCTGCTCTTCCTTCGCCGGGTTGGTGTCGTCGAACCGCAGATGACACTCACCACCCAACTGCTCGGCGAGCCCGAAATTCAGGCAGATCGACTTGGCATGGCCGATATGCAGGAAGCCGTTGGGCTCCGGAGGGAAGCGCGTCACAATTTTGGTGACCTGGCCGCCCGCTATCTCGTCGCGTACTTGGTTGCGAATGAAGTTCGGCGCTGGGGTGGTCTCGTTGGTCATGGTGGTGTTGATAACCTCATCGTGGATGGCGTGCCGGGCAACCGATGCCTATGCTAAACGGGTTAGCGCTTCGCGGTGCCGAGCAAAACCGCTATTATAACGTGACGCCGATGCACAGCGCCAAGGCGAACGCCTTTATTGAACAGGAATTTATCCATGATCGTATTACAGACGAACCACGGTGACATCACTATTGCTCTCAATCACGAAAAAGCGCCTGCCACCGCAGCCAATTTCGAGCAATACGTGCGCGATGGCTTTTACGACGGCACGCTGTTCCACCGGGTCATCGATGGTTTCATGATTCAAGGGGGCGGCTTCGACCAGGAGTTCAACCAGAAGCCGACACGCGACCCCATCGAAAACGAAGCCGACAACGGTCTGCAGAACACCATCGGCACGCTGGCCATGGCCCGCACCCAGGACCCCCACTCTGCCACCGCCCAGTTTTTCATCAACGTCGGTAACAACAGCTTCCTGAACCACAGCGGCAAAAGCCTGCAAGGCTGGGGTTACGCGGTATTTGGTGAAGTAGTGGACGGCATGGACGTGGTCAACGCCATCAAGGCCGTGAGCACCACGCGCCGTGGCATGCACGCAGACGTACCCGCCGAAGACGTGGTCATCGAGCGCGCCTACCTGAAGGATGCGGAATAACCGTCGGGAGTCTTATGCGTACGCTGCTGATCGCTGACATGCATTTGAGTAACGACACCCCTGAGCTCAATCAGGGGTTTTATCGTTACCTGGAGCATACCGCCAAAGGGGCCGAGGATCTTTACATTCTGGGCGACCTGTTCGACGCCTGGATCGGAGACGACTTGCTGGATACGCCTCACCCCCTCAGCGGGGTGGCCCATGAGGTGATCAAGCGCCTGCGGGCACTGAGCGATGCGGGCACGTCCATTTTTTTCATCCACGGCAACCGGGACTTTCTGATCGGCGAACGCTTCATCAACGCCTGTCAGGCCACCCTGCTGCCCGACAGTGAGCAAGTGGAATTGCAGGGCGTAGCCGCCGTCATTCTGCACGGTGACAGCCTGTGCACCAAAGATGAGGCCTACATGGCGTTTCGCGCCCAGTCTCGCCACCCTGAGTGGCAAGCGCAGATCCTGGCCATGCCGCTGGAGCAGCGGCTAGAGTTGGCCAAGAGCCTGCGTATGCAGTCTGGGGATGCCAACGCCAACAAGGCCGAGGCCATCATGGATGTGACCCACGCAGAAGTCGTGGCCACGATGCAGCGCCATGGGGTGAACATCATGATCCATGGCCACACCCATCGCCCCAAGGTCCATGACCTCACCGTCGAAGACGTACCTGCCAAGCGCTTCGTGCTGGGCGACTGGGACGAGACGCACGGCTGGGACATTGTCGTGGAGCACTCGAGCGAGCGCCACCCGGAGCCCGTACTGCGCCAGTTCTCGATGACCAACCCGCCCGGGTTCGACGGCGAATCGCACTAAGCACAGGCCCCGTCATGAAAAAGCCGATCACATGGATCGGCTTTTTCGTTTTAGCGCTCTATCCTGGCATCACTGCGCAGGTCATCGATCAATCCTTGAATGATCGCCTGAGCCCGCAGCTGTTCGGCCATTTGTGACACGAAAGCATTCATCTGCTCGTCCGCCTGCCCTTCGTTGACACTGTCCAATGCAACGACGGCAACGCCCTGAGGCAAGGCCACGGCACGGTAAACGCTGTCGCCCTCTTCAGGGTGTGGCATGCGGAACACTTCACGGATCAGCGTTTGTGGCAAAGTGCTGTCCGATTGACGGGTGATGTTGGACGCACTCATCCAGTCCAGCTCCAAGGCTTGACCGTCGCGCAGAGCCGCAATCATCTCATTGGCCTCTTCCTGCAAGGCCTGCTGGCGCTGCTGGGCCGCTACGGCCTGTTCTACCTCATCACGCACGTCGTCAAGAGGCAAGAGCGTCGCGTCACGATGCTCGGCCACGCGAAGCACCAGGCGACGGTCACTGTCCAGCTCGATGACCTCGCTATTGTAACCTTCACCCAGCACGTCAGCGCTGAACGCCTCATCCAGCACGCCCGGCTCGGAAAGCGCTCCTTCACCTTCCCCACGCGCCAACCAGTCGCTCTCGTTGAGCGTCAGGCCGAGGTCATCCGCAACGGACTGCAGATCGTCTGCCGCGAAGCTCTCATCGATCAGACGCTGCACCTGACGATTGAAGTCATCATTGACCTCACGCAGCGCCACTTCCTGGGCCAAACGGTCACGCTGCTCTTCGAAAGAAGGCGCATCCAGCTCGGTAACCTGCAGGATATGGAAAGCACCGTCCATTTCGACGACCTGGGACGTCTCACCGACCCCAAGGGCAAACGCTGCGTCATCGAAGGCATCACCAAAGAAGCCGCGACTGATCACGCCCAGATCACCACCCTGCTCGGCACTGGCGGTGTCGTCCGAAAAACGCACGGCGGTGTCGGCGAAACTCTCACCACTGTTCAGGTCAGCCAGCGCCTCATTGGCCAGCTGCTGGGCCTCTTCACGGCCACGCTCGGAACCAAAGGTCACCATGATATGGGAAACACGACGGTCGGCATCGCGATTCTGCTCACTCCAGGCAGCGCGGAGTTCGCTCTCGTCCACAGCAATATCTTCAGCCATGGCCTGGCGGTCGATCACCACGTACTCGACGCGCACCTGTTCCGGGCGCTCGAAGCGTTCCTGGTTGGCGTCATAGTAGGCCTGCATCTGCTCCTCGGTGACCTCTACTTCATAAGCAGCATCATTGGCATCCAGCATCACGTAGCGGAAATCTCGCTGCTGGCCTTGCAGGTCTGCCAGACGCTGCTCTTCATTGGCCAAGCTGAAGTCACTGAAAGCCAAGCCCTGCTGCAGTTGCTGACGCTTGATATCCATCCGCAGCTCTTCACGGAACGAGAGCGGCGTGTAACCCGCTCCTGCCAGACGATTCCGGAACATTTCTGCAGAAAAGCGCCCATCCTGATCATGAAACTCAGGCAGTGTCACGATCATCTGGTCAAGCTGAGCGTCGGAGACGTAAAAACCGCCGTCCTCAGCATACTGACGCAGTAAAGACTGAGTGATGAGCTGGTCGAGCATATCGTTGCGCAGTGCCCGCTCCTGCTCAGGAGGCACTTGCCCAGAACGCAGCGCACGCTGCACTTCGAGCTCCACCTGCTGACGCACGATGGGCTCGCCGTTGACGCTCGCCACTTCATTGGGGTCGCTACCAAAGACACTGAACAGCGACTCCACACCAAAAAGCGCCATGGCCGCGACCATGACACCAATGATTATCTTGGCACCCCAGCTTCTGGAGCCATCTCGAATACTTTGCAGCATGCTAGCCTCAGATCATCAAAGCCATTTATCGCCCAAACCATCGGGCCAGAAAAGAACATGGGCGCATCGCGGATGCGATGCGCCCATTAGCTTACAGCAAACGCGAGCCAATTAGTTGACGGCGTCTTTCAGCGCTTTACCGGCTTTGAAGCTGGGCACTTTGGCAGCGCTGATTTCGATCGGCTGACCCGTCTGAGGGTTGCGACCCGTACGGGCGGCACGTTCTTTGATGGCGAAAGTACCAAAACCTACTAAAGAAACGCTTTCGCCTTTTTTGAGGCTATCGGTGACAGACTCCACCATGGCATCCAATGCGCGGGTTGCCGCTGCTTTCGGAATATCAGCAGATGCGGCAATAGCTTCAATCAGCTCGGACTTATTCACACTTCACCCCTTGACTGTTTCAAAAAAATGGCTCTGAACGGCACGGTCACCGAGTGCAACAACCTCAAAGCATAGCTGCGTTTTATAGCAATGCCTTGAAACACCTGTCAAGCAACCGTGCCGTGAAATGCCCGTCGCTCAAGGCATTGGGCAAATTTATTAAGCAAAATTAAAGCAGGACTGCTTTAACACTTAATGGGTGCTTGCAACAGCATTGGTACTGAACGACTTATCCGCTGCTTTCAACGCGGCCTTGTCGTCCACCGATTCGGCTAACGCAACGGCCAATACGTCATCTATCCATCGTACGGGACGAATATCAAGTGCTCCTTTGATATTATCCGGCACTTCCTTGAGATCTCGGCGATTTTCCTCAGGGATCAGGACGGTCTTTATACCACCGCGGCGAGCTGCCAGCAATTTCTCCTTCAATCCCCCGATGGGCAGTACCTCACCGCGAAGATTGACCTCTCCGGTCATGGCCACGTCACAGCGAACCGGACGCAGTGAATAGGCCGACACGATGGCAGTGACCATGGCGATACCCGCACTAGGTCCGTCCTTGGGCGTCGCGCCTTCGGGCACATGGATATGCAGATCTTCATTCTCAAAGCGCTGAGGATCGATACCGTAAGCAACGGCCCGTGATTTGACCACGGTCTGTGCCGCACTGACCGACTCTTTCATGACGTCGCCCAGTGAACCGGTCTTGTGCAGACGCCCTTTGCCAGGCGTCACGACGGACTCGATATTGAGCAGCTCACCGCCTACCGAGGTCCAGGCAAGCCCCGTCACGCGCCCTACCTGGTCCTCTTGTTCGGCCAGACCGTAGCTGTAGCGACGCACGCCAGCGTAGGTCTCGATATCGTCGGCCAGGAGTACCTGTTTCGCCTGCAGCTGGTTCCCGGCTTTGGTGCCCGAAGTACGCTCCGCTTCCAGCCTTTCGCGCAGCACTTTACGGCACACCTTGGCGATCTGGCGCTCCAGCTCGCGCACTCCCGCCTCGCGGGTGTAGTAGCGCACCAGCTCTAGCAAGGCATCGTCTTCCAACGCCAGCTCTTCGTCTTTAAGGCCATTGGCCTCCAACTGTTTGGGCAGCAGGTAGCGTTTGGCAATGGCCAGCTTCTCGTCTTCCGTGTAGCCCGGCAGACGAATGATTTCCATGCGATCCAGCAGCGGCCCGGGAATGTTCATCGAGTTGGCCGTACAGATGAACAACGTCTCGGAAAGATCGTAGTCCAGCTCCAGATAGTGATCGCTGAAGCTGTTGTTCTGCTCTGGGTCCAGCACTTCCAGCAGTGCTGAGGCCGGATCACCGCGATGGTCCATGCCCAGTTTGTCGACTTCGTCCAGCAGGAACAGCGGGTTTTTGACCCCTGCCCGACTCATCCGCTGCATCAACTTGCCAGGCAGAGAGCCAATGTATGTCCTGCGATGGCCGCGAATCTCGGACTCGTCTCTCACGCCGCCCAGCGCCAGACGCACGTACTTGCGGTTGGTCGCCTTGGCGATGGACTGCCCCAGAGAGGTCTTGCCAACGCCAGGTGGGCCGACCAGACACAGTACCGGGCCACGCATCTTGCGAACGCGCTTTTGCACCGCAAGATATTCGAGAATGCGCGCCTTGACCTCTTCCAGACCATAGTGGTCTTGATCGAGCACTTCTTGCGCTTTGACCAGGTCATGCTTGACACGAGTGCGCTTTTTCCAGGGCACGGCAATCAGCCAGTCCAGGTAGGAGCGCACCACGGTAGCCTCGGCAGAATTCGACGACATCATCTTGAGCTTGTTCAGCTCCTGGGTTGCCTTGTCGGAGGCTTCTTTCGGCATACCCGATTCTTGAATGGCACGCTCATACTTCTCGGCCTCATTGGGCACATTGTCCAGCTCACCCATTTCTTTCTGGATGGCCTTCATCTGCTCGTTCAGGTAGTACTCGCGCTGGGTCTTTTCCATCTGCTCCTTGACCCGGGAGCGGATGCGTTTTTCGACCTGCAGCAAGTCGATTTCTGATTCGATCAGCGCCATCAGGTGCTCGATACGATCACGCACCCGATCCATTTCGAGCAGGTCCTGCTTGTCACCGATCTTCAATGACAAGTGTGCGCAGATTGTGTCTACCAAACGGCTGGGATCTTCTATACCCGACAGAGAGTTGAGCACTTCATTGGGCACTTTTTTCGACAGTTTGACGTATTGCTCGAACTGATTGAGCAGCACGCGCACCAGCGCCTCCTGCTCACGACTGGTCAGAGGCTCACTGTCGCGGGGCAGAAGATGGGCCTGAGTGTAACCGGCCTCGTTCTCCTCGATACGGACGACATCCGCACGAAAGCTGCCTTCGATCAGCACTTTCACCGTGCCATCAGGCAATTTGAGTAGCTGCATGATGTCTGCCACGGTGCCCATGGCATACAAATCCGTATTGTCCGGCTCATCTTGAGACGCTTCACGCTGAGCCACCAGCAATACACGTTTGTCCGCTTCCATCGCGGCTTCAAGCGCTTGAATGGATTTTTCGCGACCCACGAAAAGCGGAATGACCATCTGCGGGTACACGACCACATCCCGCAGCGGCAACAGGGGTAGACATTGTGTCTGATCGGCGTTCTGCTGCATCGCAGACGTTCCTCAATTTCGGATGAGTACTTGAACGGCATTCAAGCCGGATACTTTGCCAAGCAGCTCATGATACAAGACGTATGAACAACAAGGGGCCGCCTAGGCGACCCCTTGGATTGGCGCATGCGGTGGTCATCAGACCGCGCGGAAACCCGGGCGGTTAACCATCGGTGCCGTCAACGCGGGCAGCCTCTTGCTGGGAGTAGATCAGCAGTGGCTCGCTTTCGCCGGCAATCACCGAACCTTCGATGACCACTTTGCTGACGCCTTCCAATGAAGGGATTTCGTACATGGTATCCAGCAGCACGGACTCCAGAATCGAGCGCAAACCACGAGCTCCGGTCTTGCGCTCCATGGCTTTGGCAGCCACGGCACGCAGTGCCTCATCCCTGAACTCCAGCTCCACGTCTTCCATCTCGAACAGCTTGGCGTACTGCTTGACCAGCGAGTTCTTGGGCTCCGTGAGAATCTGCACCAAGGCATCTTCGGTGAGCTCGGTCAACGTGGCGATGACAGGCAAACGACCCACGAACTCGGGAATCAGGCCAAATTTCACCAGATCCTCGGGCTCGACGTCGGCCAACAGCTCACCCACGCCCCGACTGGACTCCTTGCTTTTCACGCTGGCATTGAAACCGATACCACCTTTTTCAGCGCGATCACGGATGACTTTGTCCAGTCCGGCAAAAGCACCACCAACGATGAACAGGATGTTGGCCGTATTGACCTGTACGAACTCCTGCTGGGGATGCTTGCGCCCACCTTGGGGAGGCACGGACGCCGTCGTTCCTTCGATGAGCTTGAGCAGCGCCTGTTGAACACCCTCACCCGATACATCACGAGTAATCGAGGGGTTATCCGACTTGCGAGAAATCTTGTCGATCTCATCGATATAGACAATGCCACGCTCGGCTTTCTCTACATCGTAATCACACTTCTGAAGCAGTTTCTGGATGATGTTTTCGACATCCTCACCCACATAGCCCGCTTCTGTCAGCGTAGTGGCGTCTGCAATCGTGAAGGGTACATTCAATAGCCGCGCCATGGTTTCCGCCAGCAGCGTTTTGCCGCTACCGGTAGGACCAATCAGGAGAATGTTGGATTTACCCAGCTCCACGTCGCCTTCGCGCACCTCTGATTTGAGACGCTTGTAGTGGTTGTATACCGCTACGGACAGCACCATCTTGGCGCGGTCTTGCCCGATGACGTAATCGTCCAATGTATGACGTATTTCGCGGGGCGTGGGTAAACGCTCCTCATCGCTCTCGGCATCGGCTTCGAGAACTTCCTCGCGAATGATGTCATTACACAAGTCGACACACTCATCGCAGATATAAACGGACGGGCCAGCAATCAGCTTGCGTACTTCGTTCTGGTTTTTACCGCAAAACGAGCAGTACAGCAGCTTGCCACCTTCGTCCTTGCCTTTGCCGTCGGCCATTCGCGTACCTCTGTCACTAAGGCGGCCAGAGCCGCCTGAAAAGCTCTTAGAAAAGCAGAATCCTACTACGCTATCAGGATGTAGGACGCTTATCCAGCACTGCGTCAATCAAGCCATACTCTTTTGCTTTATTGGCGCTCATGAAGTTATCACGGTCGGTATCACGGGCCACCGTTTCGATATCTTGACCCGTATGATGGGCCAGAATCTGGTTCAGCTTCTCACGAATACCGAGAATTTCACGGGTATGAATCTCGATATCCGACGCCTGACCCTGATAACCGCCCAACGGCTGGTGGATCATGACGCGCGAGTTGGGCAGACAGTAGCGCTTGCCAGCAGCACCCGCCGTCAGCAGCAAGGCGCCCATGCTGGCCGCTTGACCAATACACACCGTGGAGACGTCCGGCTTGATGAACTGCATGGTGTCATAAATCGACATGCCAGCCGTGACCGAACCGCCAGGCGAATTGATGTACAGATGAATATCTTTGTCGGGGTTCTCAGACTCCAGAAACAGCAGCTGAGCGACCACCAGGTTGGCCATGTAGTCTTCCACAGGACCCACCAGAAAAATGACGCGCTCTTTCAACAGGCGCGAGTAGATGTCGTAGGCTCTTTCCCCTTTGGCGCTTTGCTCCACCACCATGGGCACTAAACCGCCGGCGTTTTGAATATCAAACTCACTCATTCGGGTGATTCCTTGCGTCCGGTAAGGGAAAAGCGCACCTGAGAACAGGTGCGCGACTCGATGAGATCAGGCGCTCGCCTGCTCGCTTTCTTCAGCGGTCTCATCTTGCTCAGCCTGCTGCTGGGCGGCTGCCAGTGCCTGCTGATAAGACATTTCAACGTCTTTGACGTTCGTTTGCTCCAGCAGTTTCTCGACCGCCTTCTCTTCGAGGATGGCAGACTTCACCTGGGTTTTGAGCTGCTCGTTACCCATGTAGTACTCGACGACTTCCGAGGGGTCTTGATACTGCTCAGCCAGCTCTTCCACCTTCGCCTTGATGGCGGCATCATCGGCATCCAGCTCGTTGGATTTGATGACTTCCGCCAGCAGCAAGCCTACCTGCACGCGGCTCTTGGCCTGGTCGGCAAACAGCTCATTGGGCAGTTGGCTGACGTCGAAGTCTTCACCCAGACCGAATTGCTGAGCTGCCTGACGCTTCATGGCGTCGGTTTCCTGCTGCACCAGCGCGCTCGGCACGGGGATGTCGTTGGCTTTCTTCAGCGCATCCAGCACCTGCTGCTTGACACGGTTATCCACGGCTTGTGCCGCTTCACGGGTCATGTTCTTCTTGATTTCAGCGCGGAACTGGCTTTCGTCGCCGCCTTCAACGCCAAAACGCTCGATGAACGCCGCATCCACTTCCGGCAGCTTCTGGCTGCTGACCTTGTGGACAGTGACCTTGAAAGTCGCTTCCTGACCTGCCAGATGCTCGGCCTGGTAATCTGCCGGGAAGGTGACGGAAATCGTTTTCTCTTCACCCGCCTTGGCACCGATCAGCTGATCTTCGAAACCAGGAATGAAGCTGTTCGATCCGATGACCAACGCGTGGCCTTCAGCACTGCCGCCTTCGAAAGGCTCATCGCCCAGGAAGCCCTGAAAATCGATGGTGACCTGATCGCCAGAGGCAGCAGCGGCGTCGACTTCTTCCCAGGCAGCGTTTTGCTTGCGCAGGGTATCGATCATCTCGTCGACATCGGCATCATTGACGGCGACGACCGGACGCTCTACTTCAGTACCTTCGATGGAGGCCAGCTCGACCTGCGGGTAGATTTCCATGATCGCGACGAACTCGAGATCTTTGCCCGCCTGGTTTACCTTGGGCTCGATCTGCGGGAAGCCAGCAGGATTGAGGCCTTCTTCGGTGATGGCGCGCACGTAACGCTCGCGCATGACTTCGCCAACCACTTCATTGCGCACGCTGTCGCCGTAACGCTGGTTAACAACGGCCATCGGCACCCGGCCTTGGCGAAAACCGTTCAGGCGAACGTTTTTCGCAGTCTCTTTCAAGCGAGCGCTGACGGCCCCATCGATTTCTGCTGCCGGCACTTGAATAGTGATACGGCGTTCGATCTGGGAGGTCGTCTCGACGGAAACTTGCATGAATTGTCCTCTAGCGGCTGGGCGTTGGGTTGATTACGTAAAATTGATTCAAGAGGGCGATTTTAAGAACCCTGACGCAAGGAGGCAAGCGCCATGCTCGCAAGATGGGGGCTAGCCCCCCAATTTCAAGGGTTCGGGCATCAAAAACAGGCGCATTCCAATGCTTGCACGACTTCAAGCGCGCGAACGCCACCAAAGTGTGACGGCATGCAACAGTAGCCCACAGGTGGCCGCGTGGGAGATGAATTCCTGCCAACTGATCCACGCCGTGAACAGCGCATGCCAACCACCCATGATGATGGCGCCCAACAACATCATGACACTAAGGCGCTTGAGCAGCGCTGGCAACCGCTGACGAGCCTCGACGGGAAGCATCTTCCACTGCACCGCAGCCGCCCCTGCCACCAGCACCAGGGCCATGACGATCAGCGTTTGACGAGTCTCATGCCCGCCCGCCAGATAGCGCGGCAAAGCAGACAACATGACCACGCACAGGCCAATGGCAATGCTTACCCGTTCAGGAGAGTGAGCCGCTGACTGCATGGTTACGCCACCTTCAACTGCTGAGCCACGATCCACTCTTCCACCCACGGCACTGCAGCATCATCGGCCATGAAGGTCTCCATGGCATCGACTTCCAACCGTTCCCCGAGACGCTGAGCACCCAACGATGTCAGCAGCTCGTCCAGTGCACGGCCGGCACCGCAGAACGTATCGCCATAGGAGCTGTCGCCGAGCGCGATCAGTCCGTAACGAAGACCGGTGAGCGAAGGTGACTGGTCTTTCAGGCTGCGCACGAACGGTACGATATTGCCAGGAAAGTCGCCACTACCGGTGGTCGACAAGCAAAACAGCGTCAGGTCATTATCTCCACTCACGTCTGTCAACGTTGGCTGTTCAGACACCACTACGGCATATCCCGCCTTCTCGAACAGCGGCTTGACCTGCTCGGCTACGTCAAGGGCACCGCCATACATGGTGCCCACCACAATCGTCATCTTTGGCATTGCTTACTCCCAGTTCACAATGTTCAGTCGACAAATACCTGATGAATTTGGTCAAATATTAACACGACTGGCAAAAGCCGCGCACGTTGCGCACGCCCTTCTTCCTTCTACTCTTACATCTTCTATCTGCAGGAGCGCTTATGCAGCAAGCCTTTGAGACATGGATCACCCCTATCATGATCGGCGGCTTGATCGTGTTCATGTGCTTCATCATTTGGGATTTGGCCAAAAAGTCGAATGCAGGCAAATTCGGCACGATCATGCTGTTCGTCGTACTCGGCGCAGGCATGATGGGTTACATCATCAAAGTCATCATCACCTGGTTGATCGAAGGGAGAGGCCTGTAGCCTTTCTAATCTTTCAGCCATAAAAAAAGGAGTGCTTTCCAGCACTCCTTTTCGACATGGGTGGTCAAGGCTAATCCGGCTTGCCAAGACCACTTTCGCTCGCATACCGCTCTACCTGCTGCTTGAGCTTCTGACCAGGCCTGAAGGTCACTACTCGGCGCGCCGAAATCGGAATTTCCTCTCCGGTCTTGGGGTTGCGCCCTGGACGCTCACGCTTGTCGCGCAGGTCGAAATTACCAAATCCTGACAGCTTCACTTGCTCGTTTTCACGTAAGCAAGCGCGAATCTCTTCGAAAAAAGCTTCGACCATCGCTTTTGCTTCTCGTTTTGACAGCGCCAGCTCGCTATGTAAATGCTCTGCTAGCTCTGCTTTGGTCAACGCACCCATAAGGCTCCTCCATGTAGCAAACGGTGTAGCAAACGCACTGCCAGGATCGTGGTAAGCGTCATGTCATGGCATGGCGTCATCAACCGCGCAGATCAGCGTTCAGCTCGGTACGCACGGTAGTCACAATGGCATCAACCAACTGGTTGATTTCTTCATCATTTAGCGTGCGCGATGCGTGTTGCCAGGTCAAGCCCAGCGCAATGCTCTTGTGACCTTCGGCAACGCCCTTACCAGCATAGACATCAAACAGCTTGATGTCTTTCAAGCTTTCTCCCGCCTGAGACTTCGCACAGTCGAGCAGCGCCTGCACTGGCGTCTCTTCCTTGACCGTGAACGCCAGATCGCGGCGCACTTCTGGATAGCGGGAAAGTGGTTCAAAGGCGGGAACTGCACCTTGACTCAGAGCATCCAGTCGCACTTCGAACAGCACGGCATCCACTTTCAGGCCCAATTTGGCACGCACCTGAGGATGCAGCGTTCCAATCCAGCCAACCGGCTTCCCTTTATGCAGCACCTTGGCCGTCTGCCCCGGATGCAAAGCCGAGTGCTCGCCAGGTTCGAAGCGCCAATCTTCTGCAGCCCCCCCCAGTGCCAGCACACTCTCAAGGTCGCCCTTGAGATCATAGAAATCGACGGCTGCCTTACCGCCACTCCAGCCTTCTGCTTCACGACCTCCGCACACCAGCGCCCCCATCATGGGTACTTGAGAAAGATCGTCCAGCGGGCCATTGAACACCAGGCCCGTCTCGAAGAGACGAACGCGCGACTGCTGGCGATTGAGGTTGTGCTCCAGCGCCCTCACCAGCCCCGGAAACAGACTGGCTCGCATGACGGACAGATCCGCCGAAATCGGGTTGGCCAATACGGGTGATACGGCGTCGGGCAGCAGTGCCGCCTGAAGGTCTGGCGCCACGAAGCTATACGTCACCGCTTCCTGATAACCACGAGCCACCAGCTGGTTACGCAGACGCGCCAGCGTCAGGGTCGACTCGTTGGCAGGACGCAGCGCCAGGCGAGCGGCTGGTCGGCGGACGGGCAGATTGTTGTAACCATGCACACGAGCGACCTCTTCGATGAGGTCTTCTTCGATGGCAATGTCGAAACGCCAGCTGGCTGCCTTGACCTTCCAACCCTCCGCCAAGCGCTCCACTTGCAGCCCCAGGCGCTCGAGGATATCGCTCACCTCATCACCTGGCAGCTGCTTGGAAAGCGCTGCTTCGAGTCGTGCTTCACGCAGCATGATGGTCTTCGGTGCAGGTATTGCCTGCTGGTGAACAGCTTCCGTAACCGGGCCAGCCTGGCCACCACAGATCTCCAGCAGCAATTGGGTCGCCCGTTCGATCGCGCTACTGGCCAACTCAGGGTCCACCCCACGCTCGTAGCGGTGCGAGGCATCCGTATGAAGGCCATAAGAGCGAGCCTTGCCCGCAATCGCTAGCGGCGCGAAAAATGCAGACTCCAGGAAAATGGTGTGCGTTTTCTCGCTGACGCCAGAGTTTTCCCCTCCCATGACACCGGCCATGGCCAGGGGCCCACGCTCATCAGTAATCAACAGCGTATCCTGACGAAGCGCTACGTCCTGGCCGTCCAGCAAGGTCAGTCGCTCTGACGACTGCGCCATGCGCACACAAATACTGCCGTGAAGGTTGTCGCGGTCAAAGGCATGCAGCGGCTGACCCAGCTCGAGCATGACGTAGTTGGTGACATCGACGACCGGGTCGATCGAGCGCACGCCACTGCGGCGCAGCCGCTCCACCATCCATAGCGGCGTTTCCACCTGTACGTCGACATCCTTGATGACACGCCCCAGATAGCGGGGGCACTGCTCTGCGGCGTCCACGCGCACAGGGAAAGTATCGTCGATCGTGGCGGGCACCGGCGTAATCTGCGGGCCGCTGACAGGCAGTCTGTTCAGCACGCCCACTTCGCGCGCCAACCCTTTGATGCTCAGACAATCACCGCGGTTAGGCGTCAGATCGACCTCGATGGTCATGTCGTCCAACTGCATGTACTCGCGGAAGCTGACGCCGACCGGAGCTGCCTCGGAGAGTACCAGAATGCCTGGCGAGGTTTCCTCCTCCAAACCCAGCTCGGATGCCGAGCAGATCATGCCATTGGATTCGACACCACGCAGCTTGGCTTTCTTGATCTTGAAGTCGCCCGGCAGCACTCCGCCCACCTGGGCAAAAGGAATTTTCTGACCGACTGCCACGTTGGCGGCACCACACACCACCTGGACGGGCGCGCCGGTACCGTCATCCACGGTGCACACATTGAGCTTGTCGGCATCCGGGTGCTTCTCTTTACTCAACACTTCGGCAACGACGACGCCACTGAAAGCTGCAGCAACGGCCTCGACCGCGTCGACTTCGAGCCCTGCCATGGTGATCTGATCGGCAATGGCTTGCGCATCCAACTGCGGAGCAACCCATTCACGCAGCCACTGTTCTGAAAACTTCATAATTTTTCCCGTCGTAAGCAGCAGTATCAGGTGAATTGGCGCAGGAAGCGCAAATCGTTCTCGAAGAATAGGCGTAGATCATTGACCCCATAGCGCAACATGGCCAGACGCTCGGCACCCATGCCAAATGCAAACCCGGTATAGCGCTCGGTATCGATCCCCGAATGACGAAACACCTCAGGGTGCACCATGCCGCAACCCATGACTTCCAGCCAGCCACTGTGAGAACAGACACGACACCCTTCACCGCTGCACATCACGCACTGAATATCGACTTCCGCCGAGGGTTCGGTGAACGGGAAGTAGGAAGGACGAAAGCGAACTGACAAGTCGTCACGCTCGAAAAACGCCTGCAGGAAGTCTTCGATAGTGCCTTTCAAGTCGGCAAAACTGACGCCCTCATCCACCAGCAGCCCTTCTACCTGGTGGAACATGGGCGTGTGGGTCAGGTCGGAATCGCTACGATAAACGCGCCCCGGACAAACGATCCGGATGGGCGGCTCGCTACTTTTCATGGTACGCACTTGCACCGGCGAGGTATGGGTACGCAGCAACCGCGTCGCATCGAAGTAAAACGTATCCGCCATGCCGCGCGCAGGATGATGGGCAGGAATGTTGAGTGCTTCGAAATTATGGTAGTCGTCTTCGATTTCAGGCCCTACCGCAACATCGTAGCCAATTCTGGTAAACAGCCCCTCGATACGCTCCAGCGTTCGCGTCACGGGGTGCAGCCCTCCGCTGGCTTGCCCACGCCCTGGCAGAGTGACATCGATCCGCTCTGCTGCCAGGCGCGCATCCAGGGCGGCATTTTCCAGCTGCTGGCGCTTGCTATCGATTTCCGCCGACAGGGTCTGCTTGGCCTGGTTGATCTGCTCACCTGCGGCAGGTCGCTCTTCGGCCGATAGTTTACCCAACCCTTTCAGCAAGGCAGTCACTTCGCCTTTCTTGCCCAGGTAACGTACGCGCAACTCATCCAGCGACGAGACACTCTGCGCAGCCTGGATAGCTTCGCGGGCCTCAGACACCAGAGTAGGAAGGTGGTCCATCCGATTTCACTCCGAATTAAGCGGCTCCATCCACGGGGATGGCAGGCATGTTGAAGGTGACAAAAAAACAGGGGAAGAGCGGCTGCTCTTCCCCTGCATGGGTCACACTGAAATGACCACGGGCATTTCACGCTGGGCTAGCCCAGTGAAAAGTGCCTTATTGGGCAGCCTTGGCTTTTTCCACGATAGCAGCAAATGCGGCTTTCTCGTGTACAGCCAGGTCGGCCAATACTTTACGGTCGATTTCAATACCGGCTTTCTTCAGGCCACCTACGAAGCGGCTGTAAGACATGCCGTTGATACGTGCACCAGCGTTGATACGCTGAATCCACAGAGCGCGGAATTGGCGCTTGCGGTTGCGACGGTCACGGTAGGCATACTGACCGGCCTTGATGACAGCCTGCTTGGCTACGCGGAAAACACGCGAACGGGCACCGTAGTAACCTTTGGCCTGCTTCAGAACTTTTTTATGGCGACGACGGGCAACTACGCCACGCTTAACACGGGTCATAACACACTCCTGACTTTATGACTGAGACGGTGCTCAGATAAGAAAATTCGACCTTACAGGTTCGGCAGCATGCGCTGAATCAGCGCTTTGTCGGAAGCATGCACTTGCTTCATGCCACGCAGCTGACGCTTACGCTTGGTCGACTTCTTGGTCAAGATGTGGCTACGGAAAGACTGCTTGTGCTTGAAGCCGTTAGCGGTCTTTTTGAAGCGCTTGGCAGCGCCGCTGTTGCTTTTGATTTTCGGCATGAGATAACTCCGCTCGATATTTTTTAGAAAACCCAGGGCCGACCAGCGCAAATGCGCTGGCCCGTTAACAACGCCGTTGGATCACTTCTTTTTCGGGGCAAGGATCATGATCATCTGGCGGCCTTCCATTTTCGGGAAAGACTCCACCGCTCCGATCTCTTCCAGGTCTGCCGCGATCCGCTCCATCAGCTTGCGACCGATGTCCTGATGCGCCATTTCACGACCACGGAAGCGCAATGTGACCTTACCCTTGTCACCACCTTCCAGGAAGCGAATCAGGTTTTTAAGCTTGACCTGATAATCGCCCTCGTCGGTGCCAGGACGGAATTTGACTTCCTTGACCTGGATTTGCTTCTGCTTTTTCTTTTGAGCCGCTTTCTGTTTCTTGGTCTCAAAAACGAATTTGCCGTAATCCATGATCTTGCAGACGATGGGGTCGGCATTCGAGATTTGTACGAGATCCAGACCTGCCGCTTCTGCACGCTCAAGAGCCTCGGAGGTGGGCACTACGCCCAACTGCTCGCCTTCGGCATCGATTAAACGTACTTCTTCTTCGGTGATCCGCTCGTTCATTGGTGGGCGTTTATCTTGTGGACGCCCGCGCTGATTGCTTCGCTTGATTGCTCTGTCTCCTTAGGCAATTGACGATGTCGCCAGGGCTGCTCTCTCTTCACTGAACCTTTCGATGAATTCGTCGATGGTCATGGTGCCGAGATTTTCGCCGCTGCGAGTACGCACGGCCACTGAGTCAGCTTCTACTTCCTTATCTCCTACCACCAGGAGATAGGGAACTTTCTGTAATGTATGCTCACGGATTTTAAAGCCGATCTTCTCGTTCCTCAAGTCCGCCTTGACCCGCAAGCCATTTTTTTGCAGCCGACGCTCTACTTCCAGAGCAAAATCGCGCTGTGCATCGGTAATCGTCATCAACACCGCTTGCTGCGGGGCCAACCATAATGGCATAGCACCGGCATAGTGCTCAATCAAAATACCCAGGAAACGTTCGAAAGAGCCCAGAATGGCACGATGAAGCATGACCGGCGTCTTGCGCGCACCATCTTCATCCACGTACTGAGCACCCAAGCGGCCCGGAAGATTGAAGTCCAACTGCAAGGTGCCGCACTGCCATACTCGATTCAGACAGTCGCGCAGTGCAAACTCGATCTTGGGACCGTAAAACGCCCCTTCACCTGGCTGCAACTCCCACGCAAGTCCCGTGGCATTCAAGGCAGCTTCCAAGCCCTGCTCGGCTCGATCCCACATTTCTGCTTCGCCAAGGAAGTCTTCAGGACGCGTGGACAGTTTGAGCTCTACCTCGTCGAATCCAAGCGTTTTGTAGACTTGCAGCGTCAGCGCAATGAACGCTTCGGCCTCTGCCTGAATCTGCTTTTCGGTACAGAAGATGTGCGCATCGTCCTGGGTAAACCCACGCACCCGCATCAGACCATGCAGTGAACCAGAGGGTTCATTACGATGGCAACTGCCAAACTCGGCCAGACGCAAAGGCAGGTCGCGGTAGCTCTTCAGCCCCTGGTTGAACACCTGCACATGGCAAGGGCAGTTCATCGGTTTGACCGCGTACTCACGCTTTTCGGACTCGGTGGTGAACATCAG
Source organism: Halomonas sp. NyZ770 (assembly GCF_020616575.1). NCBI lineage: Bacteria > Pseudomonadati > Pseudomonadota > Gammaproteobacteria > Oceanospirillales > Halomonadaceae > Halomonas > Halomonas sp. NyZ770. The sequence continues at coordinate 2,043,221 of NZ_CP085143.1, forward strand.
CTCACTGTAGTGACCCCAGTGGCCTGATTTTTTCCACAGCGAGAGATCGACCACCTGGGGTGTCTTGATCTCCTGATAACCATGCGCCCGCTGTACGTTACGCATGTACTCTTCCAAGGCCTGGTACATGGTCCAGCCATTGGGATGCCAAAAAACCATACCGGGAGCTTCTTCCTGCAGGTGGAAGAGGTCCATCTTGCGCGCCAATTTACGGTGGTCACGCTTCTCGGCTTCCTCCAAGCGCTGCAAGTAAGCCTTGAGCTGTTTCTTATCGCCCCAAGCCGTGCCGTAAATACGCGTGAGCATCGGGTTGGAAGCGTCGCCGCGCCAGTAAGCGCCCGCCAGCTTGGTCAACTTGAAGGCTTTCAGGTGCCGGGTATTCGGCACGTGCGGCCCCCGGCACATGTCCGTGTACTCTTCATGATGATACAGGCGAATCGCAGCACCTTCCGGAATATCACGGACGATTTCCTGTTTGTAGGGCTCGTCACGCTCTTCGAAGGTGGCCATGGCCTTGGCACTATCGACGTATTCACGTATTACGTCGTACTCCTGGTCGATCAGCGCCTGCATGCGCTTCTCGATCGCCTCCAGATCTTCTGGCGTCACGGATTGACCAAAATCGATATCGTAGTAGAAACCATCATCGATAACCGGGCCAATCGCCATCTTGGCGCTGGGGTAGAGCTGCTTCACGGCATGGCCGATCAGGTGGGCACATGAATGGCGGATGATCTCCAACCCCTCGTCATCCCGCGCCGTGATGATGGAAACATCGGCATCCTGCTCGATGATATCCGCTGCGTCCACCAGCACCCCATCGATCTTGCCCGCCACGCAGGCCTTGGCTAAACCAGGACCAATGGACTCTGCCAGCTGCATGATGGAAAGGGGGCTATCAAATGTTCTCTGGCTGCCGTCAGGCAGTGTCACTATGGGCATTCAAATATTCCTTGAGCGCAGTGGTGATCCATACCAGGGATCACATTTCGCTATCAACGGTAGAAAAACGGGCTCGAAACCGGCCGACAGCCTAACAGACTTTGGCACTTCATAAAATAAAACGGGAGGCCCATGGCCTCCCGTTCTTTTACTCTCTTTCAGCGCCACACATGTGGCCTGTCAAGGAGCATCATACCGGCAAGTGATTAGTTCCACTCATCCAGTTCTACGCGACGGTTCTGCGCACGACCTTCGTCAGTGTCGTTGGTCGCAACAGGACGCTCTTCGCCGTAACCTACAGCACGCATGCGGTTAGCTTCTACGCCACGCTGGGCAAGGTAGGCAGCCACGGACTCGGCACGACGCTGAGACAGGTTCTGGTTGTACTCGGCAGCACCACGTGAGTCGGTGTGGCCTTCGATGCTGACACGTACGTCAGGGTTGTTGACCAGACGCTCGGCAACACCGTTCAACACTTGCTGTGCATTGGCAGTCAGCTGTGCGGAGTCGAACTCGAAGTTGACATCACGCAGTACCAGGCTTTCCGGGCAACCCAGCGCGTTCACGGCAACACCCGCGGGGGTATCAGGGCACTGGTCACGGTAATCCGGCACGCCGTCACCGTCGGAGTCCAGCGGACAGCCATTGGCGTCTACTGCCACACCAGCTGGGGTACCCGGGCACTGGTCACGGTAATCCGGCACGCCGTCACCGTCTGAGTCCAGCGGGCAGCCTTCAGCGTCAACTGCCACGCCTGCAGGCACTTCACCATAGCTCGGGCACTGCGGTGCAACCGGCTCAGGGGTGTGGTCGGCACACAGCAGGCCACCGATGGCAGCGCCAGCTGCGAAGCCAGTGGCAGCGCCACTCTCTTCGTCAGAGCTGCCGCTAGTCGCGTAGCCAATGCTGCCACCGATCAGGCCGCCAGCAAGTCCACATACGGCGGGATGCTGGTACCAGCTACGGTCACTGCTTGCACTCGCCTGACCAGAAGACTGAGAGGCAGAGCTGGCGCAGCCAGAGAGGCCTACTACGAGGGCAGAACCGATTAGCAAGCCAGTTGTTGATTTTTTCATGCAAGACTCCTTCTTGATCCAATGCTGATATGGTCTGTGACCAAATCTATCTAATGCTTCTTTTAGCGAGAGCATCCATTTTTCGCTGTTCTTCTTCAGGATGGGCGCCGGAGCGCATCATGAAATCGAACGAGGTGCCTATCATTAACGTTTCAGCGTTAGAAGGCAACAATGCCGTGATATCAACTTCTTGCCAATACCGACGTGTTTAGCATAGCAAAGCTGACACCAATGACACTAAAAATCAGTGTAACGCCTTGGAACCTTTGGCGCGCCACTGGATCACAGCAGCGGCAGCGGCAAGCACCGCAGGTCGCATTTCAGCTTCCACTTCGAGCCGTTCCTTGTCTTCACGCATCCGCTCTCGGGGCGTCAATTGCTTGCGAGCAGAGTGGGTCTTGAGATGCCGCGTCCGGTTGTAGACTTCGGCAAATGCTTGAAATTCTGGCCTTTCTGCAAGACTAGGATCAACGATTTCCAGCAGCACCTTACACCGCCAAGAGCCTTCGGTGATATCCACCTGCTCCTGCACCAGCGCGCTTACGACGTAATCCAGATTTTCAAGGCTGTTCTGCTGAGCACGCTGCTCTTCCTCGATACGAAAAGCTTCCCGACGCTTTACCTCCTTCCGCAGGGAATACGCATAGCCCCCTAGCCCGGCAATCACCATCATCGCGACAGCCAGCAACAGTAGTGCAACGGTAGAGCTCATGAAACCTCTTCATTCAGCCGTGAAATAGTTTAACGAAAATTGTACACCGTTTTCTACAGCGTAGACCAATTTTGTCATTTGCTCGTCCTCGCTACCCAAGGGCCGAGGGCAGCAGAAAAGTATAATGGTCCAACAAGAGCGCGCCAAACAGTCCCAGCAGGTAACGAATGGAAAACCAGAAGGCAAGCAGCGGCGCTTCTTGGTCATCCCCTTTCCATACGCGCCAGCTCCAATAAATGAACCGCGCATTGAGCGCTACGGCAATCACCAGATAGACCCAGCCACTCATCCCGACGACAACCGGCAAAAGTGATGCGGCAACCGTCAACCAGCTGTAGAGCCAGATCTGCAGTTGCGTAAACACGACGCCATGCGTCACGGGCAACATGGGGATGCCGGCTCGGGCGTAATCGTCACGCTTGTGGATAGCCAACGACCAGAAATGCGGCGGTGTCCATACGAAGATGATCAACATCAGCAGCAAGGGCTCTGCTGATACGCTGCCCGTCACGGCGACCCACCCAAGCAGCGGCGGCGAGGCCCCTGCCACACCACCAATGACGATATTTTGCGGCGTGGCACGCTTGAGGTACGCGGTATAAAGCACGGCGTAACCCACCAAGGATACCAGCGTCAGCGCAGCCACTAGCGTATTCACCTGCCAGGCAAGCAGTCCAATGCCCGCCACCGAGAGCCCCACGGCCCATAGCACGGCCACCCAGACAGGCAAGCGGTGTGCCGCCAACGGCCGCCGTGACGTACGCGTCATCACAGCATCCAGATGGCGGTCGATGATATGGTTGAACGCGGCGGCCCCACTGGAGGCCAACCCGACCCCCAGAAGGCCGTAGATGACCGCTTTCAGTGGCGGCACCCCTGGTGTCGATAGCGCCATGCCTACGGCCGTACATACCAACATGACGACTACCACGTTGAGCTTGCACAGTAACACCAGCTCTTTCAATACTCCCCAGCGCACGGCAGGCAAGGTGCTATCCAGTGTTGCGTATCGCATAGTGATCACCTGATGGATTGTTATTGTTTTCAAGGTCAATCATTGGACTATCGGGCCTGCACGTATAACGCTTTCCCGTCGAGCGCCTGCACTGCGTGTGACCGTTCAGGCATATAACGGTAGCGCCACCAGGCCCACCCCAGCCCCAGGCACAACAGCACTGCGCCAGCGGTATGCAGCAACGCCAGCCACAACGGCAGCCAGAGCAACACATTGGCAACACCTAACCCTGCCTGTAATACATACAGCAACACGACCATGGACAAGGCACCCACGACCTCACTCTGGCGGCGATGGCGCCACCAGAGCGCCAACAGCACGATACCCAGCAGCAACGCACCTAAACGGTGTACCACGTGAATGGCAGTGCGCGCATCGGCATGCAGTTGACCATGCAGATAATTGGGGCCCACGGTCTGGGTCAGATGAAACCCTTCGCTCAAATCCATTTCAGGCCACCACTGGGTGTTGCAGGTGGGAAACCCTTGGCACGCAATGCCGGCATAATTGCTCGTTACCCAGCCCCCCAGTGCCAATTGCAGCACCAGCGCCGCCCCAGCCAGCAGCCAAAGCAGGCTTGGCTTTCGGGGAGACGCCAACACCCCTTTTGCCGACCGCCGGATACGCAGATGAAGCCAGAAAAACAGCATCAACACACTCAGCCCGCCCAACAAGTGCAGCGTGACCACCTGTGGCCAGAGCTTCAAGGTCACGGTAAATGCGCCAAACGCGCCTTGGATGAGGATCACTACCAGTAGCGCGACGCTTACCTTCCACGGGTAGCCTTCTCGGCGCCTCAATGGCCACCCCAGAAGCAGCGTTCCGATCACCAGCAGCCCGAGAAAACTGGCGACATAGCGGTGCCCCATCTCGACCCAGGCCTTGAACGGGTCGAGCGGCACATCCGGATGACGCAGTGCCGCATGCTCGCTATCAGGCACCAGCAATCGCCCATAGCAACCAGGCCAATCGGGGCACCCTAGCCCAGCATCCACCAAGCGAGTCCAAGCCCCCACCAGAATGACCAGCATCGTCAATAGCGTGCCTGCCAGGCTCAACGCTACCAGCAGGCGCAAACGGTGCTTATCGGAATGAATCATCACGTGTCCTTACGGCTGTTCAGTCGCCGGGAAAAATTACAGAGCATTCACTTTGAACAAGTGCCTGATATCTTTGAGCATGTCTGACGCAGTGGCCGTTGTGTGATAGGCCAGCGCTGGGCGGCCTGCGGGGTCCAGCACCCAGACTCGTTGCTCACCACGCCAAGTGGGCAAGGTGTGCCATGTCGTAGCAGCCTCCCCAGGCAATATCTGCAAGTCGCCGCCTATCCTGATGCGTTGCAAGCGCCCTGCCTCCCGTCCGAGCGCGCGGTGCAAACGCCACAGTTCATCCTGTCTTGCTTCACAGGGCTCCACGCACTCGAACACCAGCATCCACTGCTCACCAGGCTCAAGTCTAGACGTTAGTGGCCACTCCTCCAGTGGTGGCGCAGTCACGGAAATATCGCCATGAGCGGTGTAATGGGAAGGTATACCGATGCGCCATGTCACCATGACCCATGCGATCACCACTGGCGCGGCAAACGCAACGAACAGTAACATCAGGATAAGACGAGGAAAACGCTTTGCGCTGGAGGACATCGGGTTAACTCCTGATTCTCGCGACCCGAGGGTCATTCATGAGGCGGTGGCCCCCGATCAGCATTACCGCCAGAGCCGCCAACGCCAGGCCCCACCACTGAAACGCATAAGCCTGATGGCGAGCTGGTGGCACGACATTGGCTTCCCACCAGGGGATCAAGACACCATCGCCCTCCTGAGCATGCACCCATCCGGCAAAACGGAACTCGCCAAGTGCGGACGTCCAGGGAGCCAGGTCGAGCCGTTGCAGCCTCACCCCTTCCAGATTATTGCCATAGACGAGACCATCCGAATGCGCCACCTGCCACTCGCCGATGACCTGCACCAGGCCTGCTGGTGTCGCCGAAACCGGTGGCTCTCGGCTGCTGCCGGTTTCCATGAACCCACGTTGAATCAGCCAGAGCTGACCATGCTCGTCACGCAAGGGGGTCAGCACGGCAACGCCCAGGCGGCCATTGAGGATACGGTTATCGAGATAGAGCGTGTTCGCCGCCAGATATTCGCCCTGCAGGCGCAACGTGGCGCCCTCGACTGGCTCACTGACCGGTGACACCAGGGAGGGGGCTGCGGCACGCTGGTCAAGCGATCGCTGCTTGTCAGCAGCACGCTCCCACTGCCATAGTCCTAACAGCACACCAGCAACGACCACCACGGTCCAAAAACAACCCCATACACATAACCGCAAGGTAACACGGGAGCGTCGACGCATGGCACTCAAGCTACTGATCGCATTGGTATTCATAGGCATGGTGGCCAGCCTCGCCGCAGGTGCTGGTTTTTTATTGCGAGACCACGGCGCTTCACGGCGCCTTCTGACCTCGCTGAAATGGCGTGTCGGCCTGGGCTGTCTGCTCATGGCATTGCTCATTTTTGGCTTCTGGTCCGGCGAACTGGGCTGACGCATTAAAGCACATAGACAAAGATGAACAGCCCTACCCACACCACATCGACAAAATGCCAATACCAGCACGAAGCTTCGAAACCAAAATGCTGCTCATTGGCGAAATGTCCCTTGATGATTCTGACCAGCATGGTGGCCAGAATCAGTGTGCCAATGATCACGTGTAGACCATGAAAGCCCGTGAGAATGAAAAAAGTCGCGCCAAAGATACCGGCTTCCAGGGTAATCCCGTAATGGTGGTAGGCTTCGTAGTACTCGACCCCCTGAATGACGATGAAGCAAATGCCCAGACCGACCGTTGCCGCCAGCCAATTCCGACATGTTGCTCGATAACCCAGCTTGAGCGCTTCATGAGCGACCGTCAGGGTGATGCTCGATGTGACCAGCAGCAACGTATTCACCAGCGGCAACTGCCATGGGCTCAGCACGCCATGGGGCCCTGACACGGCGGCATCAGGAGGGTTCAACAGCGGCCACTCGGGAATGAAACCAGGCCATAGCAGCGCCGATACACCTTTGGCACCCTCACCGCCCAACCACGGAAGCGCAAACGTTCGGACGTAGAAAAGCGCCCCGAAGAAAGCTGCAAAGAACATCACTTCCGAAAAAATGAACCACCCCATCCCCCAGCGAAACGAGCGATCCATCTGGGCATCGTACAAACCGCCCATCGACTCATGCACGACATCTCGGAACCAGAGACCCATGACCGCCACCACGGCCACCAATCCAACCGCCAAGACTGGCATACCGGTGCCATAGACCAGTTGAATACCGGCACCGATCATCATCACACCCAGCGCAATCGAGCCCAATACTGGCCACCGGCTGGTCGCAGGTACGTAATAGCTGCCGCTGCTCATATGCTGCCTCCTGAGGCATTGTCATAAGGGTCACTCAGTGCGACGTGATGAACGGGATAGAGGGTGTACACCAGCGTAATCGTATTGATCTCCGCTGGCAGATCCCGGGCGAGTTGAAATACCAGAGGTATGGTCAGCCGTTCCTGGCCTTGCAGCTGCTGCTCTTGAAAGCAGAAACAGCTGACCTTGCGAAGGTGTGTCGTGGCGTTGGAAGGCGATACGCTAGGCACGGCACGCCCCCAGCTCTGGGCTTGGCTATTATTGGTGAACGTGAAATCGACCTCGGCAGTTTGCCCGGGATGCACACGCATCTGGCGCGTGGCAACACTCATCTGCCAGGGCAACCCCGCGCTGCCACGAGTAATGAACTGGACCGTGATGAAACGCGACGTGTCCACCTCTTCGTGAACGATGGCCTGGGCGGTCGTATCCACCTTGCCATTCAGCCCTGTGATACGGCAGAAAACGTCGTAAAGCGGGACCAAGGCAAAGGCGAAGGCAAACATCCCCACCAGCACTGCCGTGGTGCGAATGACCGTACGCCGAACGGCTACCGTTTGCTCTGCACTGCTGATGGCCATCTTGGAGCCCTCCCCCGACTACGCATGACTAATCATGTGCCTGATGGCGTTGAAAGACAGGTGGCGTCTCAAAGGTATGCAGTGGCGCCGGGCTAGGCACACTCCATTCCAGATCCTCAGCCCCTTCCCAAGCCTTGGCCGGTGCTTTTTTACCCCCCTTGACACACAGTACGACGACCAGCACGAACAGCAGTTGAGAGAAACCGAAGAAGAACGCGCCGATGCTGGACAGCAGGTTGAAGTCGGCGAACTGCAGCGCATAGTCGGGAATCCGTCTGGGCATGCCCGCCAGCCCGGCAAAATGCATGGGGAAAAAGGTCAGGTTGACCCCAATGATCGAGCACCAGAAATGGCACTGAGCCAAACGCTCGTTGGGATAGTGGCCGGTCCATTTGGGCAGCCAGTAGTACACGCCTGCCATGATGGCAAAGATGGCCCCCGGCACGAGCACATAGTGAAAATGAGCGACCACGAAGTACGTGTCATGGTATTGAAAGTCGGCCGGTGCAATGGCCAGCATCAGCCCGGAAAAACCACCGATGGTGAACAGCACCACGAATGCCAGTGCAAACAGCATGGGTGGCTCGAAGCTGATGGAGCCTCGAAATAGCGTGGTTACCCAGTTGAATACCTTCACGCCGGTTGGCACGGCGATCAGCATGGTGGTGTACATGAAGAAGAGTTCTGCCGCCAACGGCAAGCCCACCACGAACATGTGGTGCGCCCATACCAGAAACGAGAGCAGCGCAATGGCTCCCGTGGCATACACCATGGAGGCATAGCCAAACAGACGCTTGCGCGCAAAGGTTGGAATGATCGCAGACACGATACCGAAGGCTGGCAGAATCATGATGTAGACCTCGGGGTGCCCAAAGAACCAGAACAGGTGTTGGAACAGCACCGGGTCACCGCCCCCCGAGGCATCGAAGAAGCTGGTTCCGAAATTGATATCCATGAGCATCATGGTAATCACCCCCGCCAGCACGGGCATGACGGCAATCAGAAGAAAAGCGGTAATGAGCCATGTCCAGACGAACAGCGGCATGTCCATCATGCGCATACCGGGGGCACGCATGTTGAGGATGGTGGCGATGATGTTGATCGCCCCCAGAATGGAGCTGATACCGGCGATGTGCAGGGCCAGGATGAAGAAGGTCGTGGAGGGTGGCGCGTAGGTAGTGGACAAGGGCGCATAGAAGGTCCAGCCAAAATTGGGCCCGCCGCCCGGCATGAACAGTGTTGAAAGCAGGAGCGTGAAGGCGACAGGCAGCAGCCAGAAGCTGAAGTTGTTGAGCCGAGGAAGCGCCATGTCAGGCGCTCCGATCTGTAGCGGGATCATCCAGTTGGCCAGTCCCGTGAAGGCAGGCATGACGGCTGCGAACACCATGATCAAGCCATGCATGGTGGTCATCTGATTGAAGAACTCGGGCTGTACCAGCTGCAGTCCTGGTTGAAAAAGCTCTGCCCTGACCACCAGTGCAAAGATGCCCCCAATGAAGAACATGGTCAGCGAGAAGATCAGATAGAGCGTACCGATCTCCTTGTGATTGGTGGTCAATAGCCAGCGCATGAGTCCTTTCGGGTGATGCGCATGCTCATGGTGGGCAGAACCGGCGCTGGCATGAGTGCCAGCGTGAGTGGTAGAGCTATGCTGCAACGGATGCTGAGGGGGTAGTTGGGGCGCCATGAGCTTCTCCGCCTGCTTTTCGTTGTTATGGGTAGAAACGTGGAGTTATTGGGCTATCAGCTCAGCAATGGCTGCAGGCTGTACCGTTTCACCCGTGTCATTTCCCCAGGCATTGCGGGTATAGGTGACCACTGCGGCAATTTCAACGGGGTTCAGAGTTGCCCGGAAGGCAGGCATCGCCGCGCCAGAGACCCCATTGACGATCCTGTCGATATGCCAATCCAGGTCTTCGATCAACTGATCATTACCGGCCAATGCCGGGAAGGCCGGCATCGCCCCTTGCCCTTCGGCTTGATGGCAAGAAGAACAGATGGCGCGGTACACCGCTTCCCCTCTGGCCATCAGCTCCTCCATTTCCCATTCACGGTCGACGCCCATGGCCTCCTGCTCGGCCGCTTCACGCCGCTCTACCAGCCAGGCATCGAATTCCTCTTCTTCCATGGCATGTACCACGACAGGCATGAAGCCATGATTGACACCACAGAGTTCGGCACACTGTCCGCGGTAAATACCGGGTGTATTGATCTGCACCCAGTTTTCATTGATGAAGCCGGGAATCGTGTCCTGCTTGACCGCCAGCTCGGGCACCCACCAGGAGTGGATGACATCGTCCGAGGTCATCAGAAAGCGCACTTTGCGATTGATTGGCAAGACCAGGGGTTCGTCCACGTCGAGCAGATAGTGCTCTCCTCGCTCCTCCTGCCCGCGGATCTGCTCCCAAGGGGTGCTCATGTTGGAGTTGAAGGCAACGTCTTCGCCCAGGTATTCGTAGCGCCAGCGCCACTGCTGGCCGGTGATCATCACATCCAGGTCGGCTTCCGAGGCGTCATACATGTTCTTGAGCGTAGCGGTGGCGGGAATCGCCATACCCACCAGAATCAGCACGGGAATGGCCGTCCACAACACTTCCACCGTGGTGTGCTCGTGAAAATGGGCTGCTTTGGCTCCCTTGGCGTGGCGATAGCGAAACAGCGAGTAGAACATGACGCCAAACACCACGACGCCAATGACGACGCAGATCCAAAAAATGGTCATATGCAGATTGAAGATATCACGGCTGACGTCCGTGACACCCACCGGCATATTCCAACTATTGGCCGACGCCGCTGACGCGACGGCAAGACTCGATGAGGGAAGTAGTAGCCATCGCCACACTGGGGGCATAGAAACCTCCTTTATTATTGTTGTTCTCGCCATGCTTTTATTAAAGCAGGATTAAGACGTCAATCTCAGTATAGAAAACAAATGCCATTCGTCACGCAAACCTTGCGTGATTTGCCTCAACGTTTCATCCGGCGACCCACTTGGCCAACCAGGCAATCGCCAGTACGAACAGGAGCGTGACGACGACCCCCGTCACAATGAACGCCGCAGGTCGCTCGCTGGAGAAGTCCTGCCTGCGCTGCCGATCATTCTGCACCCCGATCAGGGCTGCCAGTACCGACTTCAAGACTGACCACATATCCACTCCCCACCTTCTGCACTCAACCGCCTGGGCGTCTTCCTGACGCCCTTTTACAAGGACACCTGACTGATATCCCAGCATAGACACAAGGTGAACATGCCCGCCACCGATCATCATCTCCATTGCTGCATCGACACCATTGAAATTAGCTTGCGAGCAGTGGCGGTGCGCTTCACACTACGCAGCACTCGTCGTCACCCTTTTTCATGAGCATGTGCCATTTTCAGGGAGCTTTTCATGCCCAAGCGTCGTATCACGCTGTCTGGTTTCGTTTTTATTCTTGGTCTGTCGAGCCTGGCGGGCTGTACCACTTACACATGGCCGGATGGCTCTCAGGAAACGGTCTTTGGGGTGGTTTCCGAAGATGAGAACAAGCGTTACGAAGAACCTCGCGCGGACGGCGTACGCTATCAACGCCCTGGAGAAGTACCGGAACCTGCACAAGAGTAAAGAGCACGCTTTGACTGACCTTCAAGCGTTGCCCAAGCGGCGCTTGGTCAGTGCCGTGGCTTGCGCCGTCAAGGGGTCTTCTGGCCACGGGTGCTTTGGATACCGCCCGCGCATCTCTTTTCTCACCTCCGGGTAGCCGGTCAGCCAGAAGCTGCGCAAGTCCTGGGTTACCTGCAGAGGGCGTCGGGCCGGTGACAGCAGGTGAATCATCACGGCCACTTGCCCTTCGGCCACGGTCGGTGTTTCTTGCCAGCCAAAGGCCTCCTGCAGCTTCAATGCCAGCACCGGCGGCCTGCCCTCCAGGCAGGGAAGATAGTCCAGCGTAATCGTGTTACCGCTCGGCGCGGTAAGGCCGATAGGCGCCAGACGTGCCAACGCACTCTGCGCTTCCCAGGTCAGCGTATCCAGCAGGCACCGCGCGAAAGGCAGTTTTTCGACTTGTGCCAGCCGAGTCATACCGGCCACGTAAGGCGCCAGCCACTCGTCCAGATCATCCACCAACGCAGCATCGGACCAGTCGGGCCATTGCCTAGGGAAAGTACGCTTGAGCAGCGCCATGCGCCCCTGCAAGCGCCTGACCTCGTCATTCAGCAAGGCTGAAGGGCGGCGCTGCAAAGCGCTCATCAGCGCTTGTTCGGCAGCGGCGGCGGGCAGCGTCTGTAGCGGGCGTGCCGCCAATACCAGCTCACCGTGACACTGCACCGTTTCGGCCACCAGCTTGCCTGGCGGCTCTTGCCAGGCAACTCGTTCGTGCCACCTCGCCGTCGCCGGATAAAGGGCTCGCAAAGCCTGTTCGGAGAGGGGCACTGCCCTCTGGATCGGTGCATCACGGCTAGCGCTGTCGAGGTGAACGGCCACCAGATACGGCTCGTTGGCCAACGGGTGCTGCGGCGATAGCGTTGCCGTCTTGCCATTGGCCAGCTTGAAACGCCCGAGGTTCATGAGCTGGGCCACTCGGTCAGGAAACGCCACCGCAAGCAGCTCACCCAGAGGCTCAAGATCAAGGCGTGACGGCACCGTGCATCCCATCAGCGCCGCCAGACGCTTGACTTCCTGGTGCCAGATTGGGAATGCAGAAGATGTTTTCAGCCGAGCGGCCAGGGCTTCCTGCAATGTTCCCTCAAGACGCTCCCGGCCCTCCAGCAGCGCTGCCAACGCACAGGCCAGCGCGGTATTTTCTCCAGCCTTGGAGCGCACCAGCATCGCGGCCAGGCGAGGCTCCACCGGCAAGGTACCGCACTGCTGCCCCAACGGGGTCAGCCCGCCGGCCTGATCGAGCAGCCCCAGCCGCTGGAGAAGATCGCGCGCGCTCTGCCATGCGCCCTTGGGGGGTGGAGATAGCCAGGCAAGCGCGTGGGGTGCATTGACCCCCCATAGCGCCAGTTCCAGCGCCAGCCGCGAGAGATCGGCCTGCAGCATCTCGGGCTCGCGGTGCGCGACCAGCGGCTGGTCCTGTGCCCACAGACGATAGCAGTAGCCTGATTGCTGGCGACCCGCGCGCCCACGCCGCTGGTCGGCGCTGGCACGATTGACGCGACGGGTAGTCAACCGCGTAAGCCCCGTTTGGGCACTGAACTCGGGCACCCGTTCAAGGCCTGCGTCAATGACGACGTTGACGCCGTCGACCGTCAGGCTCGATTCGGTGATCGAGGTGGAAATGATCACCCGCCGCTGCGTACCAGGGCTAAGTGCCGCTTGTTGAGCATCCAGCGTCATGCCGCCATGCAGCGTGCGAATATCCAGCGTCAGCGATGAAGCCGCCAGCGCCTGAGCGAGCCGGCGGATGTCCGCCACGCCGGGCAAGATGACCAATATGTCCTGGGCATCGTCCAGCGCCACGGCTTCCTCCACGACGCTGCGCGCCGCCATGGCGGCGGTCTCACCGCCAACAGGTGGCCGATATAGCGTGGTGACCGGAAAGGCGCGGCCACTGCTCTCGATCACCGGAGTATGCTCGCCCAGCAAGGTACGCAGCGCCTCTATATCCAGCGTCGCGGACATCACCACCAGGCGGAGATCGTCACGAATGCTTTGCTGCACGTCCATTGCCAGCGCCAGACCCAGGTCGGACTCGATACTGCGTTCATGAAACTCATCGAAGAGAATGCCGGCCACCCCCTCCAGCAGCGGGTCATCCTGCAGCATGCGCGTCAGCACCCCCTGAGTGATCACTTCCAGCTGCGTGTCAGGCCCCACCCGTTGATCACCGCGCATGCGATAGCCAATACGCTTACCCACCGGCTCACCCAACTGAGCGGCCATGTAGGTTGCCGCCAGCCTGGCCGCCACCCGCCGAGGTTCGAGCATCAGCAGGCGCTGGCCACGCGCCCAAGGGCGCTCGATGAGCCGCAACGGCACGCGGGTGGTCTTGCCCGCGCCGGGCTGCGCCACCAGAATGAGGCGAGAGTGGGTGTCCAGAGCGTCTTCGATCGACGCCAGGTGTTGCTCGATGGGCAGCTCAGGCATGGTCGAACTCATGCAATCGATACGACTGGGCGCTCTATGCCACAGCCTTTCAAGATCACATGCTCCAGGAAGCGACAAATAGCGTCGATGTCCTCCTCGGCCAGTGCCTCCTGGCCGAGAATGCCGTTCACCTGGGCACTGTACTCGGTATAGTGCTGGGTGGATGACCAGATCAGAAAAATCAGCCAGCGAGGATCCACATCATCCATCTTCCCCTGTCGCGACCACTCTCGCATGATGGCGGCACGGCTGCTGACCCACTCTCTCAGCTCACCGTTCAGGTAATCCTTCAGAAAAGGTGCGCCCCCCAGGATTTCAGCCGCAAACAGCTTGGAACCCTCGGGATAGCGCTGACCAAGCACCATTTTGGTGCGAATAAAATCGCTCAATACGGCTGCTGGGTCACTCGCTGGCGTAATGTCCTCCAGCACCGCGTTCCAGCGCTTCATCATGCGATTCAGTAGTCGCACATAGAGCGCCTGTTTGCTCCCCATGTAATAGAGGATATTGGCCTTGGGCAAACCAGCGACGTCAGCAATCGACTGCAGGCTGGCTCCGCGATAACCATGCTGAGCAAACACCTGTTCGGCGGCACTCAATATCATCTGCTCGATGCGATCCCTGCTGGCGCTCTCATGGTTAGCGGTATCAAGCGTCATTGAGTAAGCTCCTTGATATAGGCTCGGGTTGTGCCGATCAGCTCAGGCCCAACGTCGGACAACGCTGCAAAAAGGGGCATTTTCGCTCTTTATGCATCGTTTCAGGGCATCAAAACGCGCTGACAACAAAGTCTTGCAAGCCACGCTTTTTTGTCCCAAGCTCACCATTATTGACCAATCGGTCAGAACAATCATAACGGAGTTTGGCATGGCAACGATTGAGTTTCTGCTCAATGGCACCCGTCAACAGTGTCGAGTGCCCCCTGAGACCAGTATTCTAACGCTGTTACGCGACCATTTGGGGGCCACGGGCACAAAAGAGGGCTGCGCTTCCGGCGACTGCGGTGCTTGCACAGTCGCCTTGAAAAGCAGCGACCCCGATCAGCCACCGTTCCTGACGGTCAATGCGTGCATTACGCCGGCTCACCAACTGCACGGTCAGCATCTCGTCACTGTGGAAGGCCTTTCACAGGGCAACTCCTTGCACCCTGCGCAGCGCGCCATGATCGACTGCCACGGCAGCCAGTGCGGTTTCTGTACGCCGGGCATCGTCATGTCGCTGTTCAGTTTGCATACGCAGCAGCAGCGCCAACCTGCCCCCTTGACGCCCGAGCGTCTGGAAGCCGCGCTGGGTGGCAACCTTTGCCGCTGCACGGGCTATCGCCCGATTCGTGATGCCGCGCTGACCATGCACGCCAGCGACTGGCAGCCGCCTCAATGGTGGGATGCGACGCTTGCTGACTCTCAGGATGGCGACAACTCCACACAAGCCTTTCAGGAAGGTCCGCTATTTGCTCAGCCGAGCTCCCTGAGCGAACTGACAGCGCTGCGGCGTGATCTGCCCAATGCCAGGTTGGTCGCCGGCGCCACGGACCTATGGCTGGAAACGACCCAGCGCCTGTCCGCACTGGATCAACTGATCGATACCACCCGCGTGCCCGAGCTGAGCATGATCTCGTCAGCGACCTTTCAGGGGCAGGAAGGATGGTGGGTCGGCGCGGCGGTGACCTATTCGCGGCTTGCTCCGCTGCTGGCAACACACTTCCCCGCTTTCGCGCACCTGCTCCACCGGCTGGGCTCGGAACAAGTGCGTAACCGGGGAACTCTGGGCGGCAATATCGCCAATGCATCCCCCATTGGCGATACCCCACCCGTACTCCTGGCACTCGGCGCTCACCTCGAACTTGCCAGCCATGCGGGTACCCGCTGTTTGCCGCTGCAGGCATTCTTTATCGATTACAAAAAAACGGCCCTGGCCGCCGATGAGGTCATCACACGTATCTTCATTCCGGCGCTGGAGAAGAGTGCTTCACTCAGAGTGTGGAAGCTCTCAAAACGCCGTGAAGACGATATCTCTGCCGTTCTGGGTGCCTTTAGCTACCGCTTGGACGACGGCAAGTTAAGCGACGTGCGCATCGCCTTCGGTGGAATGGCCGCCACGCCCCGGCGCGCTCCGGCAACGGAGGCCGCGCTGGAAGGGCAAAGGGTAGGCAAACAGGCCTTTCAAGCGGCTCGGCAAGCGCTGCAAGATGAGTTCGAGCCCATGAGTGACGTGCGAGGCAGCCAGCAGTATCGTCAGTTGGCGGCCGCCAATCTGCTGGAACGACTCTACTTGTCGCTATCATCACCAGAACAGGAGGTCATGTTGCATGCGTACGCTCACTAAACTCGACAACGACAGTCGCCGGGCCCGGCATGAGCTCGACCAGCGTATACATGGCGCGGCACCCTTGGCACGCCATACCGTGGACAGCAGCGGACAGCGCCAGGCGGGGTCCTCCAGCTTTCATGAGAGCGCCGAAAAACATGTGACGGGGAAAGCGCTCTATATCGACGACCTCAAGACACCTGCTGATGCTTTACACGTGGCTCTGGGGCTCTCACCCGTGGCCCACGGAACCTTGACGCACCTCGACCTGGAGGCCGTTCGCACCGCCCCCGGCGTGGTCGACGTGATCACATTCCACGACGTGCCTGGCCACACGGACATCGGCCCGGTCTTCCCTGGCGACCCTATCTTCGTCGAGCGCGAGATCAGCTATTCAGGGCAGTGCCTGTTCGCCGTGGCTGCCACTTCCCTGAGTGCGGCGCGTCACGCGATGCTGCTTGCCAATGTGCAGATCGACAAGCTGCCAGCACAGCTGGATGCCGTTCAAGCCGCTGCTCAACAGGAGTTCGTTCGTCCCAGCCACACCCAGCAGCGTGGTGACTGGCAGGCCACACTGGAGCAAGCCGAACACGTGCTGGAAGGCGCGCTGTTCATTGGTGGACAAGAGCACTTCTACCTGGAGGGCCAGGCCTGCGTCGTCATTCCGAGCGAAGACGAAGGCGTCATGGTACATACCTCCAACCAGCACCCCAGTGAAACCCAAAAGCTGGTTGCCGAAGTGCTGGGTATCCCGTTTCATGCCGTCACGGTGGAAGTACGGCGCATGGGGGGTGGTTTTGGAGGCAAGGAAACCCAGGCATCCCCCTGGGCCTGCATTGCTGCCCTCATCGCACGACGCACCGGCAAGGCCACGCGTCTTCGCCTACCCAGACGTGACGACATGCGCGCCACTGGCAAGCGCCACCCCTTTCACAACCGCTATCGGCTGGCCATCGATTCACAGGGAGTGATTCAAGGCAGCGACATTACCGTGATCGGCGACTGCGGCTACTCTCCCGATCTTTCCGATGCCATCGTCGACCGCGCCATGTTTCACGCAGACAATGCCTACTCACTGGGCAATGCCCGTGTCACCGGCCACCGAGCCCGCACCCACACTGCGTCGAACACCGCTTTTCGCGGATTTGGCGGCCCCCAGGGCATGATGATCATCGAAGCGGCCATGGACGATATTGCCCGCCATGTCGGTGAAGACCCGCTGACCATCCGCAAGCGCAACTTTTACCGCCCAGAACGCGACATGACCCATTACGGGCAACAGGTCGACCAGAAGCAGTTGCTTCACACGCTCGTCGAGCGCCTCGAGCAACGCAGCGAGTACTGGACGCGTCGACAGCAGATACGGGATTTCAATGTCTCCAGCTCCGTCATCAAGAAAGGACTGGCACTGACACCCGTCAAGTTCGGCATCTCCTTCACCGCCCAGCACCTCAACCAGGCCGGCGCACTGCTACACGTCTATACCGATGGCAGCATCCTGATCAACCACGGCGGCACTGAAATGGGGCAAGGCCTGCACACCAAGATCTGCCAGGTGGTGGCTCTGGAACTGGGGCTGGACCTGGAGAGCGTACGCATCAGCGCCACACGAACGGACAAGGTGCCGAACACTTCCCCCACGGCAGCCTCCAGCGGTGCGGATTTGAACGGCATGGCCGCCCGCGATGCTGCCATCAAACTGCGTGAGCGTCTGTTCGATTTTGCCGCCAACCACTTCGAGGGTGGGCTGGATCGTGAAGGCATGGAGCTGAGGGACGGCATGCTCATCGCAGGCATCGGCGAAAGTGAACGCCGCATTCCCTGGGGCGAGCTGGTGCAGACGGCATATCTACACCGGGTTTCGCTGTCCGAGAAAGGCTTCTACGCGACGCCACTGATTCATTACAATCGCGCAACTGGCCAAGGCCGCCCATTTTATTATTACGCCTTTGGCGCGGCCGCGGCGGAGGTCAGCGTCGACACTTTGACCGGCGAGTATCAGGTCGACCGTGTCGACATACTTCATGATGTGGGCAACTCGCTCAACCCAGCCATCGATATTGGTCAGGTAGAAGGCGGGTTCATCCAGGGCATGGGCTGGCTGACCAGCGAAGAGCTCAAATGGAACAGTGAAGGGACGCTGGTCAGCGATGGTCCAGCGACCTACAAGATTCCTACCTTTGGTGATCTGCCCAGCGTCTTCAATGTCGAACTGCTGGAAGGACACCCTAACTCCATGGCCAGCCTGTACCGCTCCAAAGCGGTGGGTGAGCCGCCCTTCATGCTGGGGATATGCGTCTGGTCAGCCTTGCGCGATGCCCTCGCCAGCCTGGATGACTACCGCAGCTCGCCGCGTCTGGATACCCCGGCCACGCCCGAGCGCGTCATGCTGGCGTCGCATGCCATTCGGAAAAGTGCCTTATGACCCATGAAATGCCCATGACTTGGCACGCCGCCCTCGACCATTGTCAACGCCACGGCACGCCTCATGTCTTGGCCACCCAGATGACCAGCGCAGGCTCCACGCCTCGTGAGCCTGGCGCACGCATGGTGATTACCGAACACGCTGTCTTCGATACGCTGGGCGGCGGCACCTTCGAGTGGCAGACCATTCAGCAGGCTCGCTCCCTATTGAGCCAGCGCCAGGCGGGGTTCTCACTGGAATCCTTTTCGCTGGGCGGTCGTAGCGGGCAGTGCTGTGGCGGGCTGGTCAACGTCCTGCTGGAAGTATTTCTGGGCGCCACCGCTCACATTGCCCTGTTCGGCGCAGGGCATGTCGGACGCGAGATCGTCAAACTCAGCGCTCCTCTGCCTTGGCAGCTCGATTGGTATGACAGCCGCGCCGATGCTTTCCAGTCAGATGTCCCTCGAGCACGCTTGAGTTGTCATTTGCTAGGCGACGTTGGAGATACGGTGGCAGGCTTACCCCTTGGCACCCATGCTCTGGTCATGACCCACGATCATGATGAGGATTATGCCTTGATCAAGGGGTTGCTGGAGCGCGCCGATATTGCGTCCATTGGGCTGATAGGCTCCGACAGCAAGTGGGCGAGCTTCAAAGGGCGCCTTTCCCGAGCAGGTGTCGACCAGCCGATACTGCAGCGCGTGCGCTGCCCCATCGGCTCGGTCAGGAATACCAAGCTCAGCAATAAAACCCCCTACGCCATCGCGCTGAGCGTGGTGACGGAATTACTCTGGTTGACCGACCAACCCTATGCCACTGAGACCCGTGGCCTGGATAGCGCTACGCTACGCGCGCTTTTTGCCCCTACTGCAACGCACTCGAGTTGATATGACCTTGCCCACCGATACACTTATCCGCGCTGAATTGATCAGCTTTCCCAATGACCCCGGCGATGGCAACCTGCCCCACCCTGGCAGTCTGGAACACTATGCTGACGGCCTCTTGTGGCTGAAGGGTGGGCATATCCATGCAGCGGGGCATTATGCCGAGCTGGTTGATCAGTTGCCGAAAGCAGCGGAAGTGATCGACCATCGAGGCAAGCTCATCATGCCCGGATTCATCGATACTCACGTCCACTATGTCCAGTTGGACATCATGGCCTCTTATGGGCGCCAACTGCTGGATTGGCTGAATGACTACACGTTTCCGGCCGAGTGCCAGTTCGCCAATCATGATCACGCCAAGGCGTTATCGGAAGCGTTCTTGAGCGAAATGCTGCGCGCAGGTACCACCACCGCGCAAGTGTTTGGCTCGAGCCACCCAGGCTCCGTGGATGCCTTTTTTGCAGCCTGCCAAAAGCGGCAGCTGCGCATGCTGGTAGGCAAGGTACTGATGGATCGCAATGCCCCCGATGCCTTGATGGATGGCGTCTCGGGTATCTCCGACACAGAGCGACTCATCGAGGACTGGCATGGGAAGCAGCGCCTCGGTTACAGCGTTACCCCGCGTTTTGCGCCCACCTCGACCAGAGCACAAATGGACGCGGCAGGTGCCCTGCTGCGCAATGACCCTACCCTATGGCTGCAGACCCACCTCGCCGAGAACAGCGGAGAACTGGACTGGGTGGCGGAACTGTTTCCCGGCAGTCGAGACTATTTGGCCGTTTACGAAGAAGCAGGACTCGTCGGCCCACGCAGCACCTTTGCCCACGGTATCCATTTGGACAACGGCATGCGCCAACGGTTGGCAGAGCGCGGCGCCAATATCGCCTTTTGCCCCAGCTCCAACCTGTTCCTGGGTAGCGGCCTGTTCGACCGAGACGCTGCCCGAGAGACGGGCATGGCATTTACCTATGCCAGCGACATTGGCGCAGGCACGGATCTTTCAGGCTTCGGCACCTTGAAAAGTGCCTACCAGGTAGGCCAACTGCGTGGTCAGCCTCTGACCGCCTGGCAAGGATTTTATGGCCTCACCCACGGCAACGCCAAAGCCCTCTCTCTGGATAGCCACATTGGACAGTTGGCCCCTTCCTACGAAGCTGACTTTGTCGTGATCGACCCTGACGCCACGTCACTGCTACAGCGACGTAGCCAGCACTGCACCACCCTCGGTGAACGGCTATTTGCATTGATGATGCTCGCCGATGACCGCGCTGTCTATGAAACCTGGGCCGGAGGCGTATGCCAACACCGCAGAGACGCCTAGCAACCGATCTCTTGTAAAGTCACTCTCACCCAGCCACAGGCTGGGTGTTTTTTTGCTCAGGAATTTTCCCAACCAACGTTTCTCGACGCCCCTTCCCACGACAAATTTAACGCATAGCAAAAAGCCCCGAACACAGTGTGCTCGGGGCTTTCTACGGGATAAGTGCCTGACGATGACCTACTCTCACATGGGGAGACCCCACACTACCATCGGCGCTAAGCGGTTTCACTTCTGAGTTCGGCATGGGATCAGGTGGTTCACGCGTGCTATGGTCGTCAGGCGTAACAGGTAATGCATATCATGCTGCGTATTCGTTGACGTGTATTGTGTGCGTCTCTTGTCAGCAAGCACTTGGGCTCACTGCGGCGTATCCGGTGTTGCGAGTGCGTTCACACTCCTCGTTATCATCACGACCAGACCCCTTGGGTGTTATAGGGTCAAGCCTCACGGGCCATTAGTACACGTTAGCTCAACGCCTTGCAGCGCTTCCACACCGTGCCTATCAACCAGCTGGTCTCGCTGGGCCCTTCAGGAGGCTCTAGGCCTCAGGGATGTCTCATCTTGAAGGGGGCTTCCCGCTTAGATGCTTTCAGCGGTTATCCCGTCCGACCATAGCTACCCGGCAATGCCACTGGCGTGACAACCGGAACACCAGAGGGTCGTCCACTCCGGTCCTCTCGTACTAGGAGCAGCTCTTCTCAAACATCCAACGCCCACGGCAGATAGGGACCGAACTGTCTCACGACGTTCTAAACCCAGCTCGCGTACCACTTTAAATGGCGAACAGCCATACCCTTGGGACCGACTTCAGCCCCAGGATGTGATGAGCCGACATCGAGGTGCCAAACACCGCCGTCGATGTGAACTCTTGGGCGGTATCAGCCTGTTATCCCCGGAGTACCTTTTATCCGTTGAGCGATGGCCCTTCCATACAGAACCACCGGATCACTAGAACCTGCTTTCGCACCTGCTCGACGTGTCTGTCTCGCAGTCAAGCACCCTTATGCTCTTGCACTCATTGCACGATGTCCGACCGTGCTGAGGGTACCTTCGTGCTCCTCCGTTACGCTTTGGGAGGAGACCGCCCCAGTCAAACTACCCACCACACACTGTCCTCGATCCGGATCACGGACCTGAGTGAGAACGCCAATGATGCCAGGCTGGTATTTCAAGGTTGGCTCCCCTCGAACTGGCGTCCGAGGTTCAAAGCCTCCCAGCTATCCTACACAGGCAACATCAGCGTCCAGTGTGAAGCTATAGTAAAGGTTCACGGGGTCTTTCCGTCTAGCCGCGGGTACACCGCATCTTCACGGCGATTTCAATTTCACTGAGTCTCGGGTGGAGACAGCGTGGCCATCATTACGCCATTCGTGCAGGTCGGAACTTACCCGACAAGGAATTTCGCTACCTTAGGACCGTTATAGTTACGGCCGCCGTTTACCGGGGCTTCGATCAAGAGCTTCGGACGAATCCTAACACCATCACTTAACCTTCCGGCACCGGGCAGGCGTCACACCCTATACGTCCTCTTGCGAGTTGGCAGAGTGCTGTGTTTTTACTAAACAGTTGCAGCCACCTGGTATCTTCGACCGGTTCGGGCTTGGAGAGCAAGTCTCGTCACCCTACGCCGGCGTGCCTTCTCCCGAAGTTACGGCACCATTTTGCCTAGTTCCTTCACCCGAGTTCTCTCAAGCGCCTTGGGATTCTCACCCTGACCACCTGTGTCGGTTTGGGGTACGGTCGCACATGATCTGAAGCTTAGAGGCTTTTCCTGGAAGCGTGGCATCAATGACTTCGACACCGTAGTGTCTTCGTTTCGTGTCTCGGCCTTGGAGGGTCCCGGATTTACCTGAGACCCAAGCCTACTCACTTTCACCAGGACAACCAACGCCTGGCTCACCTAGCCTTCTCCGTCCCCCCATCGCAATCATGTCCGGTACGGGAATATTGACCCGTTTCCCATCGACTACGCCTTTCGGCCTCGCCTTAGGGGCCGACTCACTCTGCTCCGATTAGCGTCGAACAGAAACCCTTGGTCTTCCGGCGAGGGAGTTTTTCACTCCCTTTATCGTTACTCATGTCAGCATTCGCACTCGTGATACCTCCAGCATGCTTCTCAACACACCTTCATCGGCTTACACGACGCTCCTCTACCGCTCATCCGTAAGGATGAACCCGTAGCTTCGGTACCTGGTTTAGCCCCGTTACATCTTCCGCGCAGGCCGACTCGACTAGTGAGCTATTACGCTTTCTTTAAAGGATGGCTGCTTCTAAGCCAACCTCCTAGCTGTCTGAGCCTTCCCACATCGTTTCCCACTTAACCAGGATTTGGGGACCTTAGCTGACGGTCTGGGTTGTTTCCCTTTTCACGACGGACGTTAGCACCCGCCGTGTGTCTCCCACGCTTGCACTCACCGGTATTCGGAGTTTGCCTCGGGTTGGTAAGTCGGGATGACCCCCTAGCCGAAACAGTGCTCTACCCCCGGCGGTGATACGTGAGGCGCTACCTAAATAGCTTTCGAGGAGAACCAGCTATCTCCGAGCTTGATTAGCCTTTCACTCCGATCCACAAGTCATCCAAATCTTTTTCAACAGATCCTGGTTCGGGCCTCCAGTTGATGTTACTCAACCTTCACCCTGCTCATGGATAGATCGCTCGGTTTCGGGTCTATATCCAGCGACTGTGTCGCCCAGTTAAGACTCGGTTTCCCTACGGCTCCCCTATACGGTTAACCTCGCCACTGAATATAAGTCGCTGACCCATTATACAAAAGGTACGCAGTCACAGAACAAGTCTGCTCCTACTGCTTGTACGCACACGGTTTCAGGATCTATTTCACTCCCCTCTCCGGGGTTCTTTTCGCCTTTCCCTCACGGTACTGGTTCACTATCGGTCAGCCAGGAGTATTTAGCCTTGGAGGATGGTCCCCCCGTCTTCAGTCAAGGTTTCTCGTGCCCCGACCTACTCGATTTCACGTGATCAGATTTTCGACTACGGGGCTATCACCCGCTATGGCCAGACTTCCCAATCTGTTCGTCTAATCCGTCACACGCTTAAGGGCTGGTCCCCGTTCGCTCGCCGCTACTAGGGGAATCTCGGTTGATTTCTTTTCCTCAGGGTACTTAGATGTTTCAGTTCCCCTGGTTCGCCTCTTACGCCTATGTATTCAGCGCAAGATACTCATCTTGTGATGAGTGGGTTTCCCCATTCAGAGATGTCCGGGTCGCAGGTCGTTTGCCACCTCACCGAACCTTATCGCAGGCTACCACGTCTTTCATCGCCTCTGGCTGCCTAGGCATCCACCGTGTGCGCTTCATTGCTTGACCCTATAACCCGAAGGAGTCTGGGGTTCGCAATGATAACGATTGCCGGATACGCTTGAGACGTATCACAATACAATTTACGTAGAAACGTGTTAAACACGTTTCTGTCAGCATGATATACATTGTTAAAGAGCGACTGTTCTATGAACAGTGATAAGACGACGCAGTGCGTTCTGGCTTATCAATGGTCACAAAACCAACAAACGGTACGAGAAGCACAGGAGGTGTCACCTGGTACGACGCGATATGGTGGAGCCAAGCGGGATCGAACCGCTGACCTCCTGCGTGCAAGGCAGGCGCTCTCCCAGCTGAGCTATGGCCCCATCGTGTTATGCAAGACCAACCTCTTGTTATAAATTCCTCGCAGACACGTCAATGAACCGCACATTGCAGCAAGCTGCAGGGGGCGATGTCGTCGTTTCGGCGTAACAGGAATTTGGTGGGTCTGGGCAGATTTGAACTGCCGACCTCACCCTTATCAGGGGTGCGCTCTAACCAACTGAGCTACAGACCCAAGAGGGGTCGTGCGAAAACCGTTTGCTCTATCATCTGATCAGGTAATTCATTGTGAGCGCTTGCCGCGAGGGGAAGACATCGTTTAAGGAGGTGATCCAGCCGCAGGTTCCCCTACGGCTACCTTGTTACGACTTCACCCCAGTCATGAACCACACCGTGGTGATCGCCCTCTTGCGTTAGGCTAACCACTTCTGGTGCAGTCCACTCCCATGGTGTGACGGGCGGTGTGTACAAGGCCCGGGAACGTATTCACCGTGGCATTCTGATCCACGATTACTAGCGATTCCGACTTCACGGAGTCGAGTTGCAGACTCCGATCCGGACTGAGATCGGCTTTTCGGGATTGGCTCACTCTCGCGAGTTGGCAACCCTTTGTACCGACCATTGTAGCACGTGTGTAGCCCTACTCGTAAGGGCCATGATGACTTGACGTCGTCCCCACCTTCCTCCGGTTTGTCACCGGCAGTCTCCTTAGAGTTCCCGCCATTACGCGCTGGCAAATAAGGACAAGGGTTGCGCTCGTTACGGGACTTAACCCAACATTTCACAACACGAGCTGACGACAGCCATGCAGCACCTGTCTCTGCGTTCCCGAAGGCACTAAGGTATCTCTACCGAATTCGCAGGATGTCAAGAGTAGGTAAGGTTCTTCGCGTTGCATCGAATTAAACCACATGCTCCACCGCTTGTGCGGGCCCCCGTCAATTCATTTGAGTTTTAACCTTGCGGCCGTACTCCCCAGGCGGTCGACTTATCGCGTTAACTTCGCCACAAAGTGCGCTAGGCACCCAACGGCTGGTCGACATCGTTTACGGCGTGGACTACCAGGGTATCTAATCCTGTTTGCTACCCACGCTTTCGCACCTCAGTGTCAGTGTCAGTCCAGAAGGCCGCCTTCGCCACTGGTATTCCTCCCGATCTCTACGCATTTCACCGCTACACCGGGAATTCTACCTTCCTCTCCTGCACTCTAGCTTGACAGTTCCGGATGCCGTTCCCAGGTTGAGCCCGGGGCTTTCACAACCGGCTTATCAAGCCACCTACGCGCGCTTTACGCCCAGTAATTCCGATTAACGCTCGCACCCTCCGTATTACCGCGGCTGCTGGCACGGAGTTAGCCGGTGCTTCTTCTGTGAGTGATGTCTTTCCTGATGGGTATTAACCACCAGGCGTTCTTCCTCACTGAAAGTGCTTTACAACCCGAGGGCCTTCTTCACACACGCGGCATGGCTGGATCAGGGTTCCCCCCATTGTCCAATATTCCCCACTGCTGCCTCCCGTAGGAGTTCGGGCCGTGTCTCAGTCCCGATGTGGCTGATCATCCTCTCAGACCAGCTACGGATCGTCGCCTTGGTGAGCCTTTACCTCACCAACTAGCTAATCCGACATAGGCTCATCCGATAGCGGGAGCCGAAGCCCCCTTTCTCCCGTAGGACGTATGCGGTATTAGCCTGGGTTTCCCCAGGTTATCCCCCACTATCGGGCAGATTCCTATGCATTACTCACCCGTCCGCCGCTCGTCAGCGGGTAGCAAGCTACCCCTGTTACCGCTCGACTTGCATGTGTTAGGCCTGCCGCCAGCGTTCAATCTGAGCCATGATCAAACTCTTCAGTTTAAGATCAATGCGATCCTTACTCGCTGCCCGAAGGCAACAAAAGCGGATCAAACTTGGCTCAAGGTTCAAACGAATTCACTGCGATACTCCGAAGAGTATCTTGATGTTCGCTTGCCTTGATATTAGGTGATGATTCACCCTCATCGGCAAGCGCCCACATGAATTACCTGATCAAATTGTTAAAGAGCCATCTATCGGCGTTGCCGTTCGATGTGGGGCGTATTCTACCCAATTCTTTTTGATCGTCAAGCTTTTTTCTCATTCACCGTTCAAGCACCTGCGGGTCACCAATGGCCGGAAAGTTGACCTGAGGCAAGCCCCGCCCTTCCCCGCTTTTTTAGACTTGTTGAAGCACCGCTGAAAAGAACGGTGCACACCAGACCGGTCAAACAGGAGGGGGAAACCATGACAACATCACGTATTGCCATCGGACTTGCGAGTGTCGCGCTATTAGGCACGACTGCACTGTGGGCAGACGACGAACTCGGTAGCTACCGCGACAGGTTCGAACCGCTGCCCCACTTACCACCTTTACCTGCCCACAATTCACAGACCGATGAAAAGGTGATGCTGGGCAACATGCTGTTTTTCGAGCCCAGGATCTCCGCCAGCGGTGTCATCAGCTGTGCCACTTGCCATAACCCGGCGCTCGGCTGGTCGGATCGCATTCCTAGAGCCGTGGGCCATAACGGTCAGGTTGGCGAACGCAACACACCCACCGTACTCAACAGTGGTTTCCTGGGATCGCAATTCTGGGATGGACGGGAGCCGGATTTGGAGGGTCAAGCGCTGGGCCCCATCGAAGCCGATGTCGAGATGGCCATGCAGCTGGAACACGCCCTGGACAGGTTGGCAGAGTTCGAGCTCTACCAGGAGCGCTTCACGGAAGCGTACCCCGACCAGGATGACCCCATCAATGCCGAGAACCTGGCCAAGGCACTGGCCGCCTTCCAGAGAACGCTCAACACGCCCAATGCACCTTTCGATCGTTATTTGCGGGGTGATATGGACGCCATCAGCGATCAGGCAAAAGAGGGCATGGTAGCTTTCGTGGATAATGGCTGTATCGCCTGCCATCGCGGCGCCAACTTTACCGATAGCCAGTTCCACGCCATTCAGGTGCCGGGCTCGAAAGATTTGGGTCGCTACGTGGTGACTGGCGAGGAAAGAGACCAGTACCGCTTCCGCACTCCCACCTTGCGCAATGTCGGCGTCACTTACCCGTACATGAACAATGGTGCCACCGAAACGCTTGAAGAAGCGGTGGCCATCATGGGCCAGGAAATGCTGGGACGTGAGTTTGACGAACCCACCATCGATAACATCACGGCGTTTCTGCACTCCCTGACAGGTGAAATGCCCGATTTCGAGGTGCCCGCTCTACCCTGATGCACTATGCCGCCGCCCATAGGGGCGGCGGCAGGCTATGTCAGGCTGCCTCCAGGCGCTTCAGCAGTTCGGCGCGTCGCGCGTCGCTGACGAAGGCTTCTTCCATGGCATTGCGGTTCAGCCATTTGAAGGTATCTTCTCCCCAGCCAAAGGCATCGGCACAGGCGATATGATTTTCGAGCAGCCCACCACCAAAATAAGCAGGATCGTCAGAGCTTATAGTGACCTTCAGCCCCGCTTCCAACAACGCCGGTAGCGGATGCTGATCCAATTGATCGACCACTTTCAAGCTGACATTGGAGAGCGGGCACACGGTCAGTACCGTTTGAGACTCCTTGAGGCGCTGCACGACGTCTTCGCTTTCGAGACAGCGCACGCCGTGGTCGATGCGCTGAACGTCCAACAGGTCCAGGGCTTGCGTAATGTAAGCGGCAGGCCCCTCCTCGCCCGCATGGGCCACACGCACCAGCCCAAGCTCCTTGGCGCGCGCAAACAGGGCCTGAAACTTCTCGGGCGGGTTGTCACGCTCGGCGCTGTCCAAGCCAATGGCATCCAGCATTTTCCAGTAGGGTGCCGCCTGCTCGAGAACGTGAAGTGCCTCGTCGGCTGGCCGATCTCTCAGGAAGGCCATGATCATGCCCACTGAAAGATCCAGCTGACTCTCGGCCTCCTGCTTGGCCCTGAGCAGTCCCGCCATGACCACCTCCAGAGGCACTCCACGCTGCAGGTGAGCCTGGGGATCGAAGTGCATATCGATATGCAGCACGCCTTCCGAGCGGGCACGCTTGAAATAATCCATGGCCAGGTCATAGAAGTCCCGTTCGCTGCGCAAGACGTTCATGCCCTGGTAATAAAGATTCAGAAACCCTTGCAGGTCTTTGAAATCGTAAGCTGCCTTGGCCTCTTCGACCGTGGCATAGGGGAGTTCGATGCCGTTACGCTCCGCCAGTTGGAACATCAGTTCTGGCTCGAGAGAACCTTCGATATGCAAGTGAAGCTCAGCCTTGGGAAGGTGTCGTAAAAAGTCGTTCATGGTCGCCGCCTACTTGCCGATTCGGTGAATATCAAAGTGAAGTATCGTGAATTAACTTACCACCATCAAGCCACCATTGATGAGCCAAACCCGGCACCAGGGCCGCATCATCCACTTGATGAACAAAGAAAATCGCCGTACGGCCTACCAACCAGGCGTCCAGCGAGGCCGCCACGTGCCGGGCGGTTGCCGCATCCACTCCCGCGAAGGGCTCATCCAGCAATACCACCGAGGGCGAGCGTAAGAACAGCCTCGCCAACGCCACTCTGCGCGCCTGCCCGCCTGAAAGCTGCTGCCCTCTTTCTCCCACCTGAGTCGCCAACTGACGAGGCTGGCGTTTCGCCCAGTCCGAGAGAGCGACCTGGGCAAGCACCTGCCAAAGCTCTTCGTCTGTCGCGTCAGGCTTGGCGATCCGCAGGTTATCGGCCAGCGAACCATCGAACAGGTCTATTTGCTGGGGGAGGTACCCCATATGTGCTGCGCTACTTTCGAGGGTAACGGCCGAGGGTGCATGCTCCGCCACCCACACGTCCCCTTCAGTGGGAGAGATGCGGCCCATGATCAAATTGGCCAGCGTCGATTTGCCCGAACCCGAAATACCCATGATGGCACCGCGTTGACCGGCGGGCAGGGTCAGGGAAACCTGGCATATCGCCCAGCCCGCCGCATCCGGATAACGGAACATGACCTCACGCAGTTGCAGGGCATGGCCACCCTCGTCATCCGGAAGCGAGCCCACACGCGTTTGCCCTTGTGTCGCCTGCAGAGCATTCAGCCGCTGGGCCGCCCCGTGGCTGGCGCCAAACCGCACAAAAGCGGCAGGCAGGCTGGCCAGCACCTCATTGATACCAAACACGGCAATCACGGCCATGACCATGATGGGGCCCACCACGCGCTGCTCGGCCAGTGCCAGACTCCCCAACCAGAGCACACCAATGATCAACAGCCCCGTTACCGCCATCAGTAGCGCATTTCCCAGCGCGGCCTTCACGGCCAGCTGACGCTGGTTATCCAGCGCTTGCTGTTCGTGAGATCGTATTTTCCTGCGATACCAGTCACTGGTTCGGTAGCTCATCAGCTCAGCGGACGCCTGTACCTGATCCAACACCAGCCGCCGAAGCTCCTCCTGATCATCCACTTGCCGATGGCTGTTTGTGAAACCCAGCCTGGCAAAGCCCAGGGTGATGACCAGCCACAGCAGCGTCAATACACTGGCCACGACGGCTCCCACCAGCGGCAACCAGATAGCGATGAAACCTGCAATGATCCAGACACTCAACAAGGCCACTACTGGCGGCACCAGCAGGCGCAGATACAGGCTATCCAGGGCATCGATATCCGACGTCAGGCGACTCAACCACTCACCGACTCGCCGACGCCGCAACGATGCGTCATCCAGGCGCGTCAAGTCACCGAAGACGCGATAGCGTAAATCCGCCAGCAGCGTCAGCACGGTATTGTGGTTGTAGAGCCGCTCGGTGTATCGAGCGACGGTGCGCAGCAAGGCAAAAAAACGAATGCCGCCGCCGGGCACATAAATATCCAGTGATGACGGCAACCCAGCCGCCAGCGCAATGCCCGCCAGGGCACACGCCGCAATGAACCAGCCGGACAAACCCAGCAGCGCTAGGCCCGCCAGCAACGTTACCCATACCAGCAGCGCACCCACGAGGAAGCGCTGCCTGCGCCTTAACATGAGCGCCAGCCATGGGCTCAGGTCATTGTGCAGAAACTTCATGGTGCCACCTCGTGAAGCTGGCCGTCTCGACACACCCAGTGGCGAGTGGCAACGGACATCACCGCAGGGTGATGTGTTGCCATGACCAACGTTCGCCCTTCCGCCGACCAGGCCAGCAGTGCGTCGATCACGCTCTTTTCCGTCGCCGAATCAAGGCTGGCCGTGGGCTCATCCAACAACACCAGCGGTGCCTGGCTGAGAAATACTCGAGCCAGGGTCAAGCGCTGCGCCTGACCTCCCGACAAGCCGACCCCGCGCTCCCCTACCACCGTCTCCAGGCCATGGGGCAAGGCAGCCAACAGTTCACCCAGGCCTGCGTTTTCCAGGGCCTCCTGCATGGCAGCCAGTGTCGCATCAGGCGCCGCCAGGCGCAGGTTATCGGCCAACGAACCTTGAATGATGCAGGGTGATTGATCCAGCCACGCCACTTGCTCGCCCTGGCGGACTCTGCAAGCGCCACGCAGAGGCGCCATGAAACCGGCCATCAGCGCCAGCAAGGAAGACTTGCCACTGCCTGACTCTCCGGTAATGACCACCACATCTGCCTGACGTATCGTGGCCGAGACACCCGTCAAGACCGCCGAGTGCCGACCATAGCCCACCTCGGCATCCACCAATTCAATCAATGCATCGGGTTCGACGGGGGCGTCAAACCGGGTCGGCACCACGTCAGGCTCATTGAGGATGGTCACGATACTCTCTGCCGCCCCCAGCGCCGCAGCACGGTCGTGATAATGCTGCGAGAGGGTACGCAAAGGCTGGAAGAACTCCGGAGCCAGTAGCAACACCGCCAGACCACTGAACAGGGTCAGCGAGGGGGAAGGACCGTAATCGATATAGCCCAACAGACCAAACCCCACGTACATGGCGACGACGGCGATGGCCACCGAGGCAAAAAATTCCAATACCGCTGACGAGAGAAATGCCAGCCTGAGAGTGCGCATGCTCAGGCGGCGATACTGGTCGGTGGCATACCAGACGTCCTGCTGGGCAGCACGCGTATGACCAAATAGCTGCAGCGTCGTCATGCCGCGTACGCGGTCGACGAAATGCGCCGAGAGCCTGGCAACGGAAGCAAACTGCTCCTTGTTGAGACGCTCTGCCCCCATGCCGACCAGCGCCATGAACAGCGGAATCAATGGCGCAGAGAGCAGCAAGAAGATGGCCACCAGATAGTCGAGCCAGCCCACCACGACGGCAATCAGCAGTGGCAGCAAAAGCACGATGCGCATTTGCGGGAGGAAGCGCGCGAAATAGCCATCGAGGGCTTCGATGTGCTCGACCGACTGGGTCGCCAGGGCCCCGCTCTGCTGCCGCGTCATCCAGACCGGGCCTAGCGCGGCGATCTTGTTCAAGACCTGCTCCCGAGCGTACTGACGGATGCGCAAGCTGGCAGTTGCACTGAACGACTCTTGCAGGGCAAGAAACAGTGAGCGCAACGCCACGGCGACCACCAGGCCGAGCAGCACGGGCACCAGCGTGACAGGTGAGCGGCCATGAACGACCAGTTGCTCGATCGACCACGCCAACCCGACCACCAGCAAGATCGTCTGAGCGCCGGACAGCACGCCGAAGCACGCCGCCAGCGCCAGCCGAGCACGCTCACGACGAGCCAGCGTGCTCAGCCAACGGCGCGGCGTCAACGAATTCGACTGGGCCGCAGGAGGGGCCATGAATCAGTGGTACCCTTCGCCGACGCGCACCTTGCCGCGGAAGACCCAGTAGGTCCAGGCGGTGTAGGTCAGGATGATCGGAATGACGAACAGCACACCGATCAGCAGGAACAGCTGAGATTCAGGGGCGGAGGCGGCATCCCACAGCGTGTAGTTGGGGGGCACGATGATGGGCCACTTGCTGACGATCAGCCCCAGGTAGGTGAACACGTAGATGCCGATGGTGGCCACGAAGGGAATACCCTCGTCACGACGTTTCACGGAGCGATACACCATGAAGGCCGACAGCAGCGCCAATGCCGGGAACACCCAGATCAGCTGCAAATGACCGAACCAGCGCTCCCAGACCACCGGATTCACGAACGGAGTCCAGATGCTGATGATACCGAAGACGCCCAGTACCAGCGCCAACAGCAGCGGCGTGATCTTGTACGCCCACTCCTGAATATGGCCCTCGGATTTCAAGATCAGCCAGGTGGCTCCCAGCAACGCATAACCTGCCATCAGGCCGAAGCCGGTCAGTACCGAGAATGGCGTCAGCCAATCGAAAGCGCCACCTGCAAAGGCAAAGTTTTCGACATGAAACCCCTGAATGTAAGCACCGACCACCGCCCCTTGAGCGAAAGCGGCTACGCCGGAGCCCCAGCAGAAGGCGCGGTTCCACCAGCGACGATTGCGCCGGGACTTGAAGCGGAACTCGAAGGCCACCCCCCGAAAAATAAGCCCCGCCAGCATCAAGAACACGCCAATATAGAGTGCGGGCAGGAAGACCGAATAGACCAGCGGGAAAGCCCCGAGCAAACCGGCACCCGCCAACACCAGCCACGTCTCGTTGCCGTCCCAGACCGGCGCCACGGAGTTCATCATCACATCCCGGGCGTCTTCGTCCGGGGCGAAGGGATACAGAATTCCAAGCCCCAGATCGAAACCGTCCATCAGCACGTACATCATCAACCCGAACCCGATGATGCCTGCCCAGATTATCGTCAGATCAAACATTTCCATGTCTCAGTTCCTCACCGGGTCGACATCGTCATCAAAGGGAGTTTCCGTGGCCGACAGTGGACGCATGGGGCGTCTGAAATTGTCGCCTGCCGTTTCACGCTCTTCCTTGGGCAGCATGCCGTTACGTACCACGCGGGTCAGATAGTAGATACCGGCATAGAACACCACCGCGTACACCAGCACGTAGCCCACCAGCGTAAACAGCGCCATGGGGCCGGTCAGCGAAGGCGTAACGCCTTCCGCATGGGTCATCATGCCGTATACCAGCCATGGGGCACGTCCTGACTCGGTCACGATCCAACCAGCCAGCACGGCGACGAACGGCATGGGGATCATGTACACCAGCGTCTTGAGGAACCCGGTGTGCTGATGGAATTTGCCTTTGCGACGCAGCAACAGTCCTGTCAGGGCGGTGGCAATCATCAACAGACCGATCCCCACCATCACGCGGAACGCCCAGAAGACGATCCAGACCGGTGGCTGCTCTTCAGGAGCAAATTCATTCAGCCCCTGAATAACCCCATCCGTAGAGTGGGTCAGGATGAGGCTGGCAAGATTGGGAATGCCGATTTCAAAGCGATTGGTTTGCGCTTCCTGGTCCGGGATGGCGAACAGCAGCAACGGAACGTTGCCAGAGGTTTCCCAATGCCCTTCCATGGCCGCCACTTTGGCCGGCTGGTGCTCCAGTGTATTCAAACCATGGAAGTCACCCACGACCGCCTGGGCTGGCGCCAGAAACAGCAGCAACCAAAGGCACATGGAAAGCGCTCGACGGTTGGCTTCCGGGTCGCGACCACGAAGCAGGAACCAGGCACTCACACCGGCCACCACGAAGCCACCGGTCAAGAAGGATGCCATGGCCATGTGCGCGAAGCGGTAAGGAAAGGAGGGATTGAATATCGCTTCGGTCCAGGAAACCACGTGGAACCGATAGTCGATGAGTTCTACCCCTGCCGGTGTATGCATCCAGCTGTTGGCAGAAAGAATCCAGAACGACGAAATGAACGTACCGATCGCCACCATGATGGCAGCAAACAGGTGCACCCCTTGTGGCACCTTGCCTCGGCCAAAGAGCAGGACACCGAGGAATGCCGCTTCAAGGAAGAAAGCGGTAACGACCTCGTAGCTGAGCACCGGCCCGAGGAAGTTGGACGCTGCCTGGGAGAAGTTGCTCCAGTTGGTGCCAAACTGGAAAGACATGACGATCCCGGAGACTACGCCCATGCCGAAGACCACGGCAAACACCTTGGTCCAGAACAGTGCCAGGCGGTCCCAGGCGGGGTTGTTGGTCTTGAAGAACAGCCCATGAAGCAGCGCTATGTAAGACGCCAGTCCGATGGTGAAGACCGGAAAGATCGCATGAAACGATACAACGAAGGCGAACTGCATTCGCGATAGTACAAGGGGGTCGAGTTCCATCACACGCTCCTAAGACCTGGATCAATATCCCATCAATGGGTTACACAAGCTTAGTTGAGCCTTAATGGCACCGCATTTTAGTTATAAGCACTAAGCTTATTCTTTAGCTGTGTTGCATTTTAACGCTTCGACACCCGTTATACAGCGCAAGTTTGCCCAAAAAGCTGTGTCGCATTGACGCATGCCATTCAGGCAAACTGCTCTTTTTCAATTAAAAAAAGTCATGTCATCACCACCAGACTGACCATGTAGCCGGTGTACGCGACAAACAGGGAAAACAGCACGCCACCCTCCAGACGATTGATCCGCCGCGGACGGCCACGCCAGGAGAATGCAAACAGCACCATCATCAGCGTCATGAAGGTCATCACGCTCCAGTCACGCACCAGCACCTCACGACCCGCTTCGATAGGCGTGATGACCCCCGCCAACCCTACCACGGCCAAACTATTGAACAGATTGGAGCCCACCACGTTGCCCAGCACCATATCGTGCTCTTTGCGCCTCAAGGCACTGATGGACGAGGCAAGCTCGGGTAGCGACGTACCGACGGCCACCACCGTCAAACCGATGATGAGATCGCTGACACCAAATCCTACGGCAATTTCTACCGCGCCCCACACCAACAGACGCGAGCTGGCTACCAACAGCACTAACCCCACCAGCGTCCACATCAATGCCATACCACGTGACAGCGGCTTGCTGTCCAGGCTCTCCGTCACTTCATCGGTCAGTGCATCCGCCTGATGACGCCGTGACTGGATGATACTGACCGTAATGAATATCCCTAGCGCGGCCAGCAGCAACACTGCCTCACCGCGAGAAATCCAGCCATCCATCAGCATGTAACCGGTCAGCAGCATGACCGCCACCAATAGCGGCATCTCCTTGCGAATAACGCTGGAGTGCACCGCCAGCGGCGCTATAAGCGCCACAAAACCCAGCACCAGCCCTATGTTGGCAATATTGGATCCGTAAGCATTGCCTACCGCCAGCCCGGGATTACCCTGCATGGCCGCCAGTACGGAGACCATCATTTCAGGGGCCGACGTTCCGAATCCGATCACCAGCATACCGATCAGCAGTGGCGACAACCCCAACCACCGCGAGGTAGCAGCAGCGCCATCGATAAATTTTTCAGCACTCCAGATCAGCAGGACGAGCCCTACCACCACTGCTACAAAGGCAAGCAACATTTCGGTTCCTTAATGTCATCGTATTAGGCACTATCGCGGCTGCATCCTTGTCGAACCGGGAGGCGGGGTCAAGCACCGAGTTCAAGAGAAGCGAGGTGTCCCTGATTTGACACTCACGTCTCGGCTCTATATTGATTTAAAATGCGCCAACTATCGAGAGTTTGCTATTACCTGATGTCTCTTTCATGAAACGACCCACCCTTTCCATGCATACCCCCGCCGTGGACTGCACGCCCCCCGAGGCACGCGTCCAGCGCAGACGGCTGCGCGCCTGCCATGAGTGCGACTGGGTCTCGGCCCTGCCCCCTTTGGGCTCCGGTGAGAAGGCCTCCTGCCCACGATGCTCCCATGTGCTGGTCAAGCGCCACCGCTACCCCGCGCAACGTAGCATGGCACTGGCCATTGCCTCACTGGTGGCACTCATCCTGGCCGTTTCGTTTCCTTTCGTCAGCTTCAGCGTAGGCGGTATCGGCAACCGCATCGAGCTGACCCAGACGGCCACGGCGCTGATCAATTTTCATCAGCCTGTCGTGGCCATCGCAGTGATCATGACCATCGTGGTACTGCCTGCGGTCTACCTGACGGGGGTCATCTGGCTACAGTTCGGGCTACTGCGCGCCCGCCCGCTGCCATTGAGTCGTGATATCGCTCGCTCGCTGGCCCACCTGACCCCCTGGATGATGGCCGATGTATTCATCATCGGCGCGCTGGTCAGCCTGATCAAAGTGGCCGGCATGGCACAGATCGAGCTGGGCATCTCCTTTTGGGCCTTCTGTGTGTTCGCGATCCTGCTACTGATGACCACACAGTCCATCGACGCGGACTGGATGTGGTTTTCATTGGAGGGCGAGCCACTGGCACCGGAAGGCACCCTGACGGGTGCCACGGCGGCGAGCCAGAACGTGACGGGCTGCCCCACCTGCGGGCTGGTCAACCGCCTGGATAAGGGCCATGGACGGTGCGTTCGCTGCCACGAAAAATTGCACACACGGCTTCCGTACAGCTTGCAGCGCACCTGGGCGCTGCTCTTTGCTGCGACGATCATGTATATTCCTGCCAATGTCTACCCCATCATGACCACTACCAGCCTTGGCCATACGGCACCCTCGACCATCATTGGCGGTGTCGTGCAGCTTCTGCAAATGGGGTCATGGCCCGTGGCTGCGGTGATTTTCATTGCCAGTGTCATCGTGCCTGTCGGCAAATTGGTCGCGCTGGTATGGTTATGCCTGATGATCAATCGCAGCGACGAGCTCAACGCCAACAGCCGCACGCGGCTATATCGCATCACCGAGTTCATTGGCCGCTGGTCCATGGTGGATGTATTCGTGGTAGCGATTCTCGTTGCCCTGATCCGTGCCGGTTCGCTGATGTCGATCACCCCCGGCCCCGCAGCACTCGCTTTTGGCGCCGTGGTCGTGCTGACCATGCTGGCCGCCATGACGTTCGACTCTCGCTTGATCTGGGACTCCCCGGCTCCATGCCCTGCCCGCCGCACGACGGCCACCAAGGACGCTATTGATGGCTAATGATGTAACCCCCAACACCGATACTGACAACGAACTCCACCGAGCCAAAGCCTCTCGGCAGACACGCCTGTCGCCCATCTGGATCGTACCGCTCGTGGCCGTCATCATTGGCCTGTGGCTGGTGTATGACAACTACACCAGCCGTGGCACCTTGATCACGTTGACCATGAGCAACGCCGAAGGCATCGAGGCAGGCAGCACCTTGATACGCAGCCGCAACGTCGAGATTGGTCGCGTACAAAGCGTGCGCCTGTCGGACGACCTCTCACAAGCTGTGATGACCGCCCGAATCCAGCCCGAAGCCGAAGCCATGCTCAGAGAGGACAGCCGATTCTGGGTCGTCAAGCCGCGCATTGGCCGCGAAGGCATCAGCGGCCTGGGCACCGTGCTATCCGGAGCCTACCTTCAATTGGAGCCCGGCCAATCGGACGAACCGAGAAGGGAGTTCTCCGTCAGCGACGTGCCGCCGGTGGCCACGGCAGGACAGGCCGGACTTCAAATCAGCCTGGTCAGCCAACTGGGCAACTCCCTGCGCGTCGGCGACCCGGTTTCCTATCAGGGCTATACCGTTGGTCGCGTCGAAGACACCCGCTTCGATGCCGATTCGCGCACCATGTATCACCAGGTTTTCATCGAAGAACCTTATTCCCAATTGGTGACCGACAGCACCCGATTCTGGACGGCCAGCGGCGTTGATTTTCGCCTGGATGCCAATGGCTTTCGGGTCAATGTCGAATCGCTCGAAGCATTGCTGGGCGGCGGTGTGACCTTTGGCGTGCCCGAAGATCTGCCCATGGGACGACCCGTTGAGCATAACGCGCGCTTCAATCTTTACGCCGATGAAGACGACGCCCGCGAAGGTACCTTCAACCGCTACCTGGAATACGTGCTGCTGGTCGACGACACGGTGCGTGGTCTTTCCCGCGGAGCGCCAGTGGAGTTTCGCGGCGTGCGCATCGGTACCGTGGCAGCGGTACCCTGGAATTTTACCGCGCCTCAGCCAGATTCCAGAGCGCGGTTCGCGATACCGGTACTGATTCGCATCGAGCCACAACGGCTGGGCATCGAGAATTCAGATATCGATCTGGAAGATTGGGACAATCGCTTCACCAGGATGTTTGGCCTGGGACTGCGCGCATCGCTGAAAAACGGCAGTCTGCTCACCGGGGCGCTGTTCGTCGATCTGAACTTCCAGCGCGACCTGGCCGATGAATACATAGCGGAAACTTTCTCGGAACGGACGGTATTCCCCACCGTCGCCGGTGGCTTTGCCCAGATTCAGGGGCAGATTACCGATCTGCTGGAAAAGCTCAACGCACTCGAGGTCGAACCACTACTGGCAGGTCTGGACCGCAATTTGCAAGCCTCAGAGCATGTGCTCAACGAAGTGCGTGACGTCAGCCGTTCGATCAACGAACTGTTGAGCGACCCGGATACTCGCGCGATTGGCGGCAATTTGAACAGCACGCTGGAAGAGCTGCGCAGCACACTGCAGGGGGTATCGCCGTCGTCGCCCGCCTATCAGGAGCTGACCACGGCCATCGAGCGGCTGGACCGCCTGATGCGAGACCTGCAGCCGCTTACGCGTACGCTGAATGAAAATCCTCGCGCCCTGCTGTTCGACAACCTCGACACCCAGGACCCGACGCCCCGCGCCCCGCGCTGACAGGAGAGATCATGATTCAACCTTTTACACGACTGCTGATCATTGCCGCTGCCTGCATGGCCCTGACCGCGTGCGCAAGCAGCGTCACTCCCCCAGCTCGCTACATGCTGCCCAGCCCCGCGGCCAGCAGCGCCCCTAGCCAACCCACGGGCACGCTGGCCATCCGCGCTCCACGCTTGGCGCACTATCTGGACGTGGATGGCATCGTCATGCAGTTGGACGACATCACGTTGAACCAGGCTCGTGAACACCAGTGGGCCGAGGGCATTGGCCGTCAGCTGGAACGTAGCCTGCGGGCGCAGTTGGCCCTGCAGCTTCCCCAGCTGCAGGTGGTGCGTTCAGAGGGCGCCC
The DNA here is from genome assembly GCF_020616575.1 of Halomonas sp. NyZ770. NCBI lineage: Bacteria > Pseudomonadati > Pseudomonadota > Gammaproteobacteria > Oceanospirillales > Halomonadaceae > Halomonas > Halomonas sp. NyZ770. The sequence goes on from NZ_CP085143.1 coordinate 2,082,390, forward strand.
TGCCAGACGCCTTGACGCTTTCAGTGGAGGTTGATCAGTTCCAGGGGCGCCACGATGGCATGGCGGTAGCCAGCGGGCAGTGGCAGCTGCGCCGCGCAGACAATAGCCTGGTCACACTGCAAAGCTTCACTACGCAAACGCCCCTGGAAGAAGATGGCTACCCTGCCCTGGTACGCGCGCTGGGTGAAAGCTGGAACCTGCTGAGCGTGGAAATCGCCGAGCAGATTCGGCGCAATGGCTATTTCACTGGCGGCTAATTCACGTCCGCATCGACAGCGCTGAGTGAGACTTTCGTGTTACACTCGGCGCCAGCGCTTTTCGCAAGCGCACCCCATCACTTCCACGCAGCCCTGCGGGCAATGGCTGCGTGGCTTTAGAACGCCCATCGTGGCTGCCCGATCTGATTCTTAGATGCGCCTTCATGGCGCAATTACATCCTCGTATCTTGAACATGACGCCAACCCCTCACTTAGAGAGTGAGGGGTTGGCGACTGCGGAGAATGCATGAGCTTTTCTGACCTTGGTCTGCACCCTGATCTACTCAGCGCCATTGGCGCGCAGGGCTATCATCAGCCCACCCCGATTCAACGCCAGGCCATTCCCGTCGTACTAGAAGGCCGAGACCTGCTGGCCAGCGCCCAGACGGGCACCGGCAAAACCGCAGGCTTCACGCTGCCCATGCTGCAACGCCTGATGCAAGGCAAACGCCCCGGCAAACGCCAGGTCCGTGCACTGGTTCTGACCCCTACTCGGGAGCTGGCCGCCCAGGTTGGTGAAAGCGTCACCGCTTACGGGCAGCACTTGTCACTGCGCTCGCACATCATTTTCGGCGGCGTCGGCCAACAGCCCCAGGTAGACGCCCTGAAAGCCGGTCTGGACGTACTGGTGGCTACCCCGGGCCGCCTGCTGGACCTTCACCAGCAGGGGCACGTAGATCTGTCTGGCGTGGAAATACTGGTGCTCGATGAAGCCGACCGTATGCTCGACATGGGCTTCATCCACGACATCAAGCGCCTGCTGCGCCTGGTGCCCAAACAGCGCCAGAACCTGCTGTTCTCGGCCACCTTCTCCAACGAGATTCAGGCCCTGGCCCAGCAATTGCTGAACAACCCGGCGATGATCGAAGTGGCCCCGCGCAACACCACTGCCGAAAAAATCGAGCAGGCCATCTACCGCGTGGACCGCGACAAGAAACGCGACCTGCTGGCCCATTTGATTCAGCGTCATGGCTGGTTTCAAGTACTGGTCTTCACGCGTACCAAGCACGGCGCCAATCGCCTGGCAGAGCAGCTGACCAAGCAGGACATTCCGGCCATGGCGATCCATGGCAACAAGAGCCAGGGCGCGCGTACTCGAGCGCTCGGGGCCTTCAAGAGTGGTGACCTGCAGGTACTGGTCGCCACCGACATTGCCGCACGTGGCCTGGATATCAGCGAACTTCCCCACGTGGTCAACTTTGACCTGCCCAACGTCGCCGAAGATTACGTGCACCGCATCGGGCGCACAGGCCGCGCGGGCAGCAACGGTGAAGCGGTATCACTGGTATGCGTCGATGAGCATGGCCTGCTCAAGAACATCGAGCGGCTGATCAATCAAACGCTGCCCAAGCACGTCGAGCCCGGCTTCGAGCCTGACCCCAATGCCAAGCCCGAACCCATCGAAAATGGCCGCCGCAGCCAGCGTCAACCTCGCGCCCGTCGCGCGTCCGAGAGCCCGCAAGCCAACAACGGCGGCGAGCGCCGCCGTCGCGCTCGCCGCTAGCCCCAACGACCGGAATGTGCGAAGGTATCGCCTCGCATATTCCGGCGTTTCGCTGAACCAATTCATGGAGTGACTATGGCGTCTTCACAACTGATGGCAGATTATCGCCAGTGGCTGACTTTTCAGCGTCAGGAGCAGCTGAGCCGCGAGCATCAGGGTATCTCACAGCGTCTGGAAGATGCTCGCGCTTCCTCGGCACAGGTCATTCAGGCCTATCGCAGCATGGCTGAAAAAGCCTCGAACGAAGGCGCCTGCTATCGAACGCTGTTTCTGCGTGAATGCGATGACAACGCCTCCCTGCCTTGTGAAGGCTGGCTGTTCGTGCGTCGCGTGCTGAGTGAAGGCAACAGCACTCGCATCAGAGCAACACTGCTGGAAACCTTCAATTTGGCGGATGGCGCCATTGCATTAGGCGACAAACCGGCACGCAAGCTGACCCTGGAAATCTACGACAAGCTGGACATCAACAAAGGCATGCGCACCCAGGTACGTGTGGATGCCATCGATACGCCCCAGGACTACCACTTCATCACCCTGCTGGATGCCGTACGCGGTGACCTGCGTCCTTACATGAAATAAGCGCTCGTCATGGTGACACGCCGCGCCGTCAGCTTCATCCTCTTGATGTTCGTGGTTGGGCTCAATCTACGCCCGGCCATGTCTTCGGTGGCCCCCCTGCTGCACAGGCTGCAGGAAAGCGCGGGGCTGTCGCCTACCGCTGCCGGTATTTTGACCACGCTGCCCGTGCTGTGCCTGGGTCTTGCCGCACCGCTGGCACCCTGGCTCAGCAAACGCCTGGGCAGTGAGCGGGCGTTGAGTGCCGCACTGCTGCTGTTGGCGACCGGCCTGCTGGTACGGGGCGCTCCCTGGCCAGGGTTGCTGTACCTGGGGTCGGCCATGGCAGGCGGTGCTATCGGGATAGCGGGCACACTGCTTCCCGCCCTGGTCAAACGCGAACTGCCGCACAGCGCCGACCTGCTGACAGGACTGTACACCATGGCGCTCTGCTTTGGTGGCGCCTTGGGAGCAGGACTGAGCGTCCCGCTACTGACTTGGCTGGGCAGTTGGCAACTCAGCCTGATGAGCTGGTCACTACTGGCCTTGGCAGCCTGGCTGCTATGGTCGGGCTTTGCGCCACGCCCCGTCGCAGCGCCATCGCTTCAGCCCACCTTCCGAGTGCCGCTTGCCGCCTTGCTACGCCAACCCTTGACGTGGCATGTGATGCTCTTCATGGGCATTCAGTCTTCCATGGCTTACATCGTGTTTGGTTGGCTGCCCACCCTGCTCATCGACCGTGGCTATAGCGAAGCAGACGCTGGCTGGACCATGGCCGTCTCCATCATGAGCCAACTGGCCTCGGCGCTGGCGGCCCCATGGGTTGCCCGCCGGCACAAGGACCAACGACCTTCCCTCCTCATGGTACTGGCCGCCACGGCCATCGGCTTGGCGCTGCTGTTGATTGCCCCGATGGCTTGGCGCTGGCCGGGCGCCGTCCTGCTGGGCCTTGGTCAGGGTGGCAGTTTCAGCCTGGCCCTGGCACTGCTCGTACTCCGCACCGCCAACGCACCCTTGGCTGGACAGCTTTCCGGACTGGTTCAGGGAGGCGGTTACACACTGGCCGCACTGGGCCCTTTTGGCGTGGGTGTGATGCTGCAGATGGGCGCCTCGACCGCGCACATTGCCTGGCTGCTGATCGGCTTGATTCTGGTCTGTTGCGGCTTTGCCTGTCTGGCAGGTCGCAATCGGCAGCTGGATGATCAAGGCGGTCAGCTGCGCGTCTACCTTCAATAGCTCTTTTTTGCCTTTACCAGGACATGGCCATGAGTAACGCTCCTCGTTTGACAGACACCCCCTACCCACATGAGCGGGTACTGGTCATCTACACCGGCGGTACGATCGGCATGCAGCCCACCTCCGAGGGTCTGGTGCCCGCGGGCAACTTTGCCGAGAGGTTGCAAAACGCCCTTCAACAGCTGCCTATCGCTCGCCAGCAGACATTGCCTGCCTACGACATCATCAGCCATGACCGCTTGATCGACTCCAGTGCCGCCACGCCCACGACGTGGCAAACGCTGGCCGCCGACATCGCCGAGCGCTTTGCAACCTACCGAGGCTTTGTCATCCTGCACGGCACCGACACGCTCAGTTGGAGCGCCTCGAGCCTGGCCTATCAGCTTCAGGGGCTGGACAAGGCGGTCGTATTGACGGGGGCCATGCAACCGCTGGAGGCAGCCAATAGCGATGCTCTGGACAACGTATGCGGCGCCCTGCAATTCGCGGCCATGAGCGCCCTGCAGGAAGTGGCGATCTACTTTGCCGGACGCCTGATGCGGGGTGTCAGAACGGTAAAGCAGCACTGTGAAGCGATGACCGCGTTTGCCTCCCCCAACTACCCCCTGCTGGGTGAACGGGTAGACGATGACTGCGTGCTGTATCCCAGCCGAGGGCTGGCAATGCATCAGCGCGGCGCCCCCCGTTTCGAACTCCCAGACTACAGGTGCCTTGCCCAGGGGCAAGTAGTGCGCATTGCGCTGTGGCCAGGCATGGCCGCCTGGCAGCTCTCCAGCTGGTTGGCTCACGACAGCGTCAAGGGAGCACTGTTGCAACTCTGGGGAGCAGGCAACCTGCCTGACGACCCGGATCTGTTAGCGGTACTGGCGCGTGCCAGCGGGGAAGGAAAACTGATCGCGGCGGTCAGCCAGTGTCCACAGGGAACCCTTCACCTGGGCGCGTACTCGGCGGGCCATGGCCTGACGGATGCTGGCGTGCTTTCCGGGGGCTCCATGACGCCCGAGGCGGCTTACACCAAGCTGGTACATTTGCTGGCGCAGCCGCTTGCTCACGAAGACCGGGCAACGCGCTTTGTCACTCCCTTAGTGGGCGAGCGGTAGCCAGACTGGCATCCCGGCACAGAATGGCTATGGTTAAACAGAACACATGGAGTGCAACATAACCTTCTGAAACAGGTGGAAACGTATGGATCAACCGGTACATCACTTTAGCGAACTGTTTGAGCAACTGGGGCTGCGCTCGGATTCAGCCTCCATCGAACGCTTTATCGAACGCAACTCCCCGCTGCCCAAAGAAATGCCCTTGGCCGACGCCCCCTGCTGGAACGAGGGCCAAGCGGATTTTCTACGCGAAGCAGTGGAAGAAGATGCCGACTGGGCCGAGGTCGTCGATCATCTGGATGCCTCGATGCACAAAGCCGAATAGGCCTTCGCATCAAGCCTGCTCCCGCGCTGCCTCCAGGCGGCGCCGGTACCAGGCACCCGCCAGCAACAAGGCCGTCAACGCCAGAAGCGGCAGCAGTACGTCCATCTGCAGCGGGTCTTCTTCTTCGATGGCTTCCAGCGCACCGTAAATGGCACTGCTGTAGACAGCCCATTTCACGGCCAGCCCCAAGGCTGCAGCCAGCAGATAACGCCCCAGGGCAATATGCCCCAAGCCTGCCGCAAAATTGATCACTGAATGTGGAAAGCCCGGCAACACACGCATGGCACATTGCGTCAGCAGATCGCTACGCGCTTTCAGCGTGTCCATGACCTTGAGAGTCAGCCCCTTGGGCTGCCAACGCTCACCGACCCGTGCAGCAAGCAGATAGGCTCCCCAGGCACCCGCGACACTGCTGATGGTCAACATCACCGTAGCGACCAAGGGGGGATAAAAGGGGGCAATCAACCACAGTCCAATACTGCCAGGCAAGCCAATCGCCAGGGTGACCGCCATGGTCAGCATGACCGTCACCACGACCACGGGATGATGAGACATGGTCGCGGCCCAGCGTTTCACCGCCATCAGGTCCGGAGAGTACCAAAGCCATATGTAGGCCAGCATGGCAGCCACCGCAAACGCGGCCGCCCAACGCCAGGAATAGAGAGATAATTTACGCATTGAGGCGTGCTTCAACCCGCTCGAGAATTTGTCGACTGACCTTTCCGACCAGCGGTTTGGCCGCCTTGTTCACCGCTTTTTCCATCAGACGATTGCGGATGTCATAGCTCAGCGTCAGCGACACCTCCGTCCCTTCGGGTACGGCACGCAGCTGATAGCGCCCCTGGTTTTTAACACCTTCCAGGGATTCCCAGGCCAGCACCGTTGGAGGATCGATATCGGTTACCTCCACATCAAACGCCCAATCCATGCCCACTGCCCGCACGTGCCAGCGGTAGCGGTTTTCGCCAAGACGATCGATCGAGCGTATCAGGTCCGAATAATCCGCAAAATCTTCCACTCGGCGCAACAAGTCAAATACGCGCTCCGGGGAGGCTCTAACGATTTCACTATGTTCTATGGTGGCCATGCGTCCATCTCTAGCGGCTGTAGATGAGTAGCTTATCACGCCAATTCCATTGGCACACCGGATGCCACCACCCAGAACACTGGTCAGCAAGAGCGGCATTGCGTAAACTGCCCGCCTTCCGGACCGGACCCCGGAACACCGCCCTGCTGCTTGGGCAGGCACGACATAAATTCTCCGACCATGAGTACCCAGCATGTCATCCACTACATCATCCGGCGCCCAGGCGCCATCCACCGTCGTCATCTACTCCGGCGGCATGGACTCCTATACCGTCCTTCACCGTGCGCTACGCGAGGGCCTCGCTGTCCATGCGCTATCCTTCGATTACGGTCAGCGCCACCGTCGTGAACTGGACGTTGCACGTCAGGTATGTGAGTCCTTGGCCATCCCTCATCAGGTCGTCGATATTCGCGCCATCCACGGGCTGATCGACAACTCGGCATTGACCAACGCTGCGTTGACCATGCCTCAAGGGGAGTACGATGCCGACTCGCTCCACAGCACCGTGGTGCCCAATCGCAACATGATTCTGCTGTCGTTGGCCATTGCCAAGGCAGTCAATATCGGTGCCAGCCGAGTGGATTATGGCGCGCACGGCGGCGATCACGTGCTTTACCCCGACTGCCGCCCGGCCTTCGTCGAAGCCATGAACGATGTGGCGCAGATTGCCAACTTCGAACCCGTCACCGTCCATGCCCCTTATCTGGCCTCCAGCAAAGCCGACATCCTGCGTGATGGGCTCGCCATGAGCCTGGATTACCGCCATACCTGGACCTGCTACGAAGGCCAGCAGCTCGCCTGCGGGCAGTGTGGCAGCTGCCGTGAACGGCTGGCGGCCTTTGCCGCCAACCAGGTCACCGACCCCCTTGCTTACGCCACCCCTGGCGAGCGAGGCCGCTGATGTACCACGTCAAAGAAGCGTTTTACACGCTGCAGGGCGAAGGTGCCCAGGCGGGGCGCGCCAGCGTTTTCTGTCGCTTTGCGGGCTGCAATCTCTGGTCGGGGCGTGACGCCGACCGAGCCACGGCCAAGTGCACTTTCTGCGATACCGATTTCATCGGCACCGATGGCGCCAATGGCGGTCGCTTCGAAAGCCCGCAGCAGTTGGCACGGCATATCAAACAGCTGTGGCCAGCCAACGCAGGCAGCGCGGTGCCCTATGTGGTGTTTACCGGAGGAGAGCCGTTACTGCAGCTCGATACCCCGCTCATCGCCATGCTGCACAGCGAAGGGTTCGAGGTCGCCGTGGAAACCAACGGCACGCTGCCCGCGCCCGCCGGAATCGACTGGCTATGCGTCAGCCCCAAGGGCAGCAACCCGCTGGCCATTCACCAAGGGGATGAGCTGAAGCTGGTGTACCCACAGCACGACGCCCCGCCCGAGCAGTTTGCCGCGCTGCACTTTCGACACTTTTACCTGCAGCCCATGGATCACGTCGCCCAGCATGCCAACACGATCCATACCACTGTCGCTGAGCGCAATGCCGCCACGGTGGCCGCCACGACGGCCTATTGCATGACCCACCCCCAGTGGCGCTTGTCGCTGCAAACCCACAAGATCGCAGGATTCGATTGATGGCTTTATTCGTTCACCACCTGACCCATATCGATGTCTCCCTTTGGTGCCCTGAGCGCGGCTTGACCGGCTGCAGTTGGCAGGTCGACGCCCATCTGGATGGCGAACTGGGTGAAGACGGCATGCTGTTCGATTTTGGTGAAGTGAAACCCTGGATCAAGCGCACGCTGGACAACGGGCTGGATCATACGCTGCTGGTGCCCACCAAAGCGCCCGGCATAGACATCAGCGAGTGCCCAGAAGGCCTGTGCGTTCGCACAGCCACGCCCTATCCGATGGAAGTTCGCGGTCCTGCCCAGGCGTTCACACTGCTCCCCTGGGAACACATCTCGCTGGCCAGGGTGACTCAGCTCCTGAGCGAAGAGCTGACACGCGCTCGGCCTCGCAACGTCACCCGTGTCACCCTGAACCTGCAGGAAGAGCGTATCGAAGGCGCATCCTATGGTTACAGTCACGGCCTGAAACGTCACCTGGGCAACTGCCAGCGTATCGCCCATGGCCACCGCTCCCGGCTGCATGTCTATCAACAGCAACAGCGCCAACCTGCCCTTGAGGCACAATGGAGTGAATGGCTGGATAACCGCTACCTGCTGGAACAGGCCGATGTGGCGGAACAGACAGCCACCACACTGACCTGTCGCTACACAGCCGAACAGGGTGAGTTCTCGATCACCCTGCCCGCTCACCGCTGCAGCGTATTGCCAGCGCCCACGACCGTGGAAAATATCGCCCGTTGGCTGGCCGACAGTATCGCCCAGCAAACTCAGCAGGAAACCTACGTGGAAGCCTTCGAAGGTATCAACAAGGGGGCTACGGCACAGGCAGCGCCATGACGACTCTGATCACCAGTGACCGAAAGGGCAGTTGTCGCATGGGCTGTGGCGCCTGCTGCATAGCGCCGTCCATCAGCTCGCCCATTCCCGGCATGCCAGACGGCAAGCCCTCAGGCGTTCGCTGTGTTCAGTTGAATGAGCAACATCTCTGCATGCTCTTTGGTGATGCCCGTCGCCCTGCCGTATGCAGCCAGTTCGACTTCGACAAGGAGGTATGTGGCGAGGACCGAGAAGAGGCCCTCGCCACACTCTACTGGTGGGAAACCGCCACAGCCGGTTAGACCTCGCCTCCCAGGCTCACCGGGTGCGGCAAGCGACGGTCCAGCAGGCTGATCCAGCGCACCAGCACCGGCGCATCGCTATGGCTTACCTCGCCCAACAGTCGACGAAACACCTCTTTCGCTTTCTGGTCATTGGGCTCTATACGCGTAAGCCATAGCTCCAGCGCCGCCAACTCCTGATGGCGGTTGCCATGCTCGCGGGATTGCTGAATGGCCATTTCCGCCAACGCCTTGACCTCGTGGGCAGGGTGGCCCAGCAGGTCACGCACGCGGGCCAGCTGGGTGGCCAGTTCGGGCAGGAAAAGCGTCGTGCGCTCACGGGCAATCACCAGGCACTGGTCGAGATACTCTTCGGCTGCGTGCAGCTCACCCAGCTCGATACAGGCATCGGAGTACCACAACACGGGCCGCTGGAAGCGGTCTCGGCCGTTCAATTCGGCCATCTGATCCAGGCTGTCGCGCATTTGCACCAAGCCCCCCTGATCCCCCGCCAACGCACGCTGCCAACCCAACACTCCCTGAGCGGAAATCTGCCACAGCTGAAGGTCTGGCGTTCCTGTCATGGCCGCGGCTCGCTCGGCATGCCGGGCCGCCAAATGCACATGGCCCAACTGACGATACAGCGCTGCTGCAAACATCAGCGCCATGGCCAGGGTGCCGGGATGGCCGATCTGCTCCGCTAGCCGAATGGCCGCCGAGACATGCCGCTCAGCGCGATGGTAATCACCTCGCAAGCAGAGCGCCCAGCCCTGAAAACAGGCCGCCGTTACCTGGGGATGGTCCGAGAACGGCAGCCACTCGATCATCATCGGGGCATTCAGCGGATCGATTTCGTCCAGATGGTCGTGGGCCTGCTGAATGCGCCCCGCCCAGTATTCACAGTGCGCTCGTGCGTAATCTGCCAGTCGACGGTAGCGCGGGTCTTCCAGCCGAGCGGCAATATCCGCCAGGGTCGATGCCAACGCAAAGGCGTCGGCATGGGCATAGCGCTGGCTACGCCCCACCCATAGCCCCCACTTGACCAGGAAAATCTGCTCGAGGTCTTCCGGGTCTTCAGGGGTGTCGCCGCCGCTTTGACGCAGCAGCTCCCGGGCTCTCACAAAGCTTTCATGGGCTGTAGGCGAACCGTGCCCTTCCAGGGCGAACGCTGCCTGGCCACGCACCGTCAGCAGGCTGACTTCACGCTCCACCTCATGGGCTACGTGGCGCAGGCTGGCCAGGCCGAAATCGGCCATGCGCAGCGCCGTGCGGTTGGCGCTCACTTTGAGCGCTTCGCGCGCCGAGAGCTCGAAGTAGCGGGCCCCACGTGCATAGTGGCCGCTGCGCCGCAGATGCGTGGCAAAGTCTCCCGGATGGCGACTGATCCATACCGGAAAACGCTCTTCGATCAAGGTCACGACCTGCTGATGCAGCTTGACCCTGACATCACGAGGACAGGAAAGATAGGCAGCCTCCTGAAGCAGCTGGTGGCTGAACTGGTACTCGTGATCACCGCCCTCCTTGTCGATGGGTTCGATGATCTCCAACGCGCGCATGTGCTCCAGCGCCTGGCACAATCGCGGCGTTTCCCAACCGCTGCATTCCGTCAGAAAATCCAATCGGAAACGTTTGCCCAAGACCGCTGCGATATGGGCAATGACACGATCACCTTCCAACTGATCGATTCGGCTGGCCAGGAGCCCCAGCAGCCCCTTGGGCAGCTCGTCCAGGTGCACGCTGCGACCTTCGCGACGATCCATGTCGAGGCGCCGACAAATTTCCTGCATGTAAAGCGGTACGCCATCACAGCGCTCAATGATCTGGTTGCGCAGCCGTGGGCTCAGATGAATACGGTAGCGACGAGAAAGCTGCGACAGCAGCCGTGAGGACTGCAATGCATCCAGCCTGCCCAGGGTGATCTGCTGGTCCCAGTGCAGCTTGACCGGTAGCGGTTCGCGGCCGTGGTGGCTGGCCACCATCATGAAGGCCGTATTGATCGGCAGGCGGGCCTGCAGCCCTGCCAACACCTTGAAAGACGGCTCATCGAGCCACTGAAGGTCATCGATCATCAGCACCAGCGTTTGTGTCGCGGCACGATGGTCGATCAACCGGTGCAAGAGCTTCACCACCAGCTCCACGGCTTCGCCATTTTGAGTCAGCTGGGTGATTTCCTGAACTTCGCGGACCCCCAGAGCTTCTTCGAGCAGCTGTTGACGCGCACCGTCAGCAGTATCGAGCCCCAACGTTGCCTGCAGTGCATGCACCGACTCGAGCGTTGGTGGGTGCTCAAGGTGCCAAGCCAGCAGTGAACGCGCCACCCCGTAAGGGTCCAGTACCGAAAGCCGAGTGGTCGGAAGCCAGCAGATTGCCGCATCGCGACTCAACTCCAGCTGCCGGAATCCCACCATCAGCGCCGACTTGCCCATGCCCGAGGCACCACGCACCAGCACGCTTTGCCGCAAACCGATGCCGGCACGTGCCAGCGCATCGCGCAAGGTGCGTAGCGAGGTTTCCCTTCCCACCAGGCTCGGCGGCAAAGCGTCACGCCCGCCTTCGTTCTGACCCAGCACCAGCGCACGCAAACGCACTCGGCCATCGCTGGCCACCAAGCGCGATACCAGCCTGGGCTGCAGATCCAGCGCGGGGGGCATGTGCTGGCTGGCCTCCTGAGAGATGACCAGCTCGCTTCCCTCGGCGGCACTCATCAGCTCCAAAGACTCCTGCGTCACCTGGCCCAGCGGGTCGGCCAGCTGGCGCTCGGGCAAGTAGACCACGCGCCCGCTGTGCAGTCCGGCCGCCAGTTCGAACACCGGCGGTTCGGCGTCCCCGGCCCAGTGGCGACGGCTCTCCTGGGGTAGCGCCTGACGGCAGTGTTCATAAAGCGCCACCAGCTCCGCCAGTTGATGGGCGGGGCCATGGGTACCGAAGCAGGCCAGACCCAAGCCCCCTGTTGCCCCCGGCAGCCAGAAACCACCCAGATGGTGGCACTGCTGCTCCAACCATCTCAACAGTTCCAGCTGCAGGGCCAAGCAGTTGCGTGTAGCCGCGCGATCCGGCCAGTCACCCTTCAAGCGCAAGCGGATGGCCATCACCGAAAGCTGACGCAGCTCGATCTCATCTTCGCGCAGCGGCTTGCTGTCCGCAGCCAACGCGCGCGAAAAGGCCCCTTGTGGCGACATCGCGCGGGGGTCGTGGTGACCATCCGACCAGAAACTGGCCAATTGCACGAAACTGGGCTCAGGCTGTTGTCCGGAGAGCGCCAGCAGTTGAAGGTAGCTGTTGTACTGCTCGTGAGCCGCAGCCATCTGGTTCTGCTCGGCTAGCTGCCGCACCCAGCGCTCGTGGAACGGGCCGTAGCCTGAAAAGCGGCTGACCAGTCCTTCCAGCATGGCATCCGGCACTTCGGCGTGTGCTTCCAGCACCTGTTCGGCAAAACGGATGACTCGTTGGCGCCACTCATTGCGCACTTGCACCAGCCAGCGCTGGAACTCGCTGCAGTTGCTGAGCTGCAGTTCCTCGATCAGATCCCCCTGGTAGCACTCCATCAGCGCTTCCAGCGTCTCCAGATCCTTGGGCCCTTCCAGCAGTTGCTGCAGCTCATGCAAATCCACCTGCCAGTGGGACGGCAGATGAAAGGCAATGGTCTGCCGCGACACGTTGAGGACGTGATCGGCATGCTCGCCCATGGATTGGCGCAGGCAGTGCAGCGCATGACGCAGGTTGGTTCTGCCTGAGGAGAGGCCTTGGTCTGGCCACAGCAGCTCCGCAAGGGCGGCACGATTGACGGGCTGGCGATGAAGTAGCAGGTACACCAGCAGCGCCTTGACTTTGTCGTAGCTGAAATGAGTGAGCACGTCCTCCCCTTGAGTCAAGGAGAAGTGACCAAACAGGGTCAACTGATCTGTCTGTTGAGCATCACGCATGTTACACATCCTGCCTTGGCTAGCGGCGCATCACGCAGGCACGCCACTATGAAAACGAAAAGCCGTATCTGGAGACATGATCAGTTCCGCCTCACGAGCAACGAAGAAGGCGATGCGTTCGTCGATAGGCGCATCGGTCTGCTGGCGAGCCAGCAAGAGATAGTCTTCGAAATGACGCCCTTCGGACTTGACCAGGGTGCGATAGAACTTGGCCAGCTCTTCGTCCAGGTAAGGAATGAGTCGCGCGAAGCGCTCACAGCTGCGCGCCTCGATCAGAGCGCCGATGATCAACAGGTCGATCAAGCGCTCAGGATCCTGACTGCGTAAATGCTTTCTAAGGCCTTCGGCGTAGCGTGACGCCGTCAGATGGCGATAAGGAACACCACGGCGTTCCATCAAGCCCACTACCTGCTCGAAATGAAGCAGCTCCTCGCGGGCCAATTGCGACATCTTGCTCAACAGCAGCGGCTGATCCACGTAGCGATACAGCAGGCTCATGGCCGTGGAAGCCGCTTTTTTTTCACACTGTGCGTGATCGATCAGCAGTGTTTCCGGGTTGGCCAATGCCCATTGCAACCAGGCATCGGGGGTCGGGCAAGCTAAAAAGTCATGCAAACTTTCTGGCAACAGATCATCCGCTTGCAGCGCATGTTCCGCTGTTTGCAACGCCATTAATTGTATCGACATAACACCAGCACCAAGCGTTTATCACACTATTGTACAATATATAAACGCCAATGGCGTCCGTTCCCTGATTGGTGCGAGGATGAACAAACGTGTCTTCCAGCCTCGCTTAAAAATGCATTGACACTAATGTATAGCAAGCCTGAATCACGCTCCACACGGGAATCATGCTTGCCGAGGCTACCCAGCTCTACAGGCCAGCGCTCGCTTGGCAGCCATGGTAACGCGGCATCACGATAATCACACCAGCCGTCACCCAAAAACACGCCTCTTGGTAAAAAACTTTCATGTTTACGGCACATTAATCAAAAAAGCTGCCCTCAGGAAAGCGTCTTTCAACATCTCAACACAAAGTACAAGTAGGCATCCTGCCTGACTTCTTAACATTGTCGACAGTTTCCCGTAGAATCCGAGCCATCCACCAGACGCTGATTCTCAGGCGTATGTCATGTGATCGAAGGATGTCCTTGTTACCGTGCAGGCGTCTTTTGCTACCACTGATGATCACTACCAAGAAGATGAGAGGGCCCCAACGTGCTTGAAGCTTACCGCCAACATGTCGAGGAACGCGCTGCAGAGGGCGTCCCAGCCAAGCCCCTGACCGCCGAACAAGTCGCCGACCTGATCGAGCTGCTGAAGAACCCGCCGGCCGGAGAAGAAGAGTTCATTCTGGACTTGATCACCAACCGGGTACCGCCGGGCGTCGACGAAGCCGCCTATGTCAAAGCGGGCTTCCTGACCGCGTTGGCCAAAGGCGAGGCGTCCTCGCCGCTGATCGACAAGGTCCATGCCGTCAAACTGCTGGGCACCATGCAGGGCGGCTATAACATCGTTTCCATGGTCGAGCTGCTCGATAACGAGGAGCTGGCCCGTGAAGCAGGTGAGCAGCTCAAGCACACCCTGCTGATGTTCGATGCGTTCCACGATGTGGAAGAGCGCGCCAAGAATGGCAACGCCGTCGCCAAGGACGTCATGCAGTCCTGGGCCGACGCCGAGTGGTTCCTTTCCAAGCCTGCGCTGGAAGAAAAAATCACGCTGACCGTCTTCAAGGTCCCGGGTGAAACCAATACCGACGACCTGTCGCCCGCGCCGGATGCCTGGTCGCGCCCGGACATCCCGCTGCACGCCAACGCCATGCTCAAGAATGAGCGTGACGGTATCGAGCCCGAAGTGCCCGGCACCACTGGCCCGCTCAAGCAAATCGAAGCCGTCAAAGCCAAAGGCCATCCAGTGGCTTACGTGGGCGACGTAGTCGGCACAGGCTCTTCGCGCAAATCAGCCACCAACTCGGTGCTGTGGTTCTTCGGTGACGATATCCCTTACGTGCCCAACAAGCGCGGCGGCGGTTTCTGCTTTGGCGGCAAGATTGCCCCGATCTTCTTCAACACCATGGAAGATTCAGGCGCCCTGCCGGTAGAGATGGATGTTTCCAAACTGGAAATGGGCGATGTCATCGACATCTACCCCTATGAAGGCAAAGTGTGCAAGCACGGCACCGATGAAGTGCTCTCTACTTTCGAGCTGAAAACACAGCTGATTCTCGATGAAGTGCGTGCAGGCGGTCGTATTCCGCTGATCATCGGCCGTGGCCTGACCGGCAAGGCGCGTGAGTCCCTGGGACTGGCGCCGTCAGACGTTTTCCGTCTGCCGGACCAGCCTGCCGATACCGGCAAAGGCTTCACGCTGGCACAGAAGATGGTTGGCAAGGCCTGCGGCCTGAACGGCGTTCGCCCCGGCATGTACTGCGAGCCGAAGATGTCTACCGTCGGCTCCCAGGACACCACTGGCCCGATGACCCGTGACGAGCTGAAAGACCTGGCCTGTCTGGGCTTCCAGGCCGACCTGGTCATGCAGTCCTTCTGCCACACGGCAGCCTATCCCAAGCCGGTGGACGTGGACACTCACCACACCCTGCCCGACTTCATCATGAACCGCGGCGGTGTTTCACTACGCCCCGGCGACGGTATCATCCACAGCTGGTTGAACCGCATGCTGCTGCCGGACACGGTCGGCACCGGCGGTGACTCCCACACCCGTTTCCCGCTCGGCATCTCCTTCCCGGCAGGTTCTGGTCTGGTTGCCTTTGCTGCTGCCACTGGCGTCATGCCGTTGGATATGCCCGAGTCCGTTCTGGTGCGTTTCAAGGGTGAGCGTCAGCCTGGCGTCACGCTGCGCGACCTGGTTCACGCCATTCCTCTCTACGCCATCAAGCAGGGTCTGCTGACGGTCGAGAAATCCGGCAAGAAAAACGCCTTCTCCGGCCGCGTGCTGGAAATCGAAGGCCTCGAAGACCTCACCGTCGAGCAGGCTTTCGAGCTTTCCGATGCCTCGGCCGAGCGTAGTGCGGCTGGCTGTACCATCACGCTGTCCGAAGAGAGCGTGACCGAGTACCTGAAGTCCAACATCACGCTGCTGAAGTGGATGATTGCCAACGGTTATGGCGATGCCCGTACCATCAGCCGCCGTATCGAGGGGATGGAAGCCTGGCTGGCCAACCCGTCACTGATGCGTGCGGACAAAGATGCCGAGTACGCCGAAATCATCGAGATCGACCTCAGCGAGATCAAGGAGCCTGTTCTCTGCGCTCCCAACGATCCGGACGACGCTCGCCTGCTCTCCGACGTGGCTGGCGAGAAGATCGACGAAGTGTTTATCGGTTCGTGCATGACCAACATCGGTCACTTCCGTGCCGCCGGTAAGCTGCTGGAGAAACAGCCTGCGGGTAGCCTGAAGACCCGCCTGTGGTTGGCGCCGCCGACCAAGATGGATCAGCACCAGCTGACCGAAGAGGGTTACTACGGCATTTACGGCCGTGCAGGCGCCCGCATGGAAATGCCGGGATGTTCACTGTGTATGGGTAACCAGGCGCGTGTGGCTGCCAAGAGCACCGTCGTGTCTACGTCTACACGTAACTTCCCGAACCGCCTGGGAGATGGCGCGAACGTCTACCTCGCCTCGGCGGAGCTGGCAGCGGTCGCAGCGGTGGAAGGCCGTTTGCCGACAGTCGCTGAGTACCAGCGTTACATGGGCGAATTTGACGCCTTGGCTGGCGAAATCTATCGTTACATGAACTTCCACGAAATCGAGGAGTACCAGAAGGTCGCCTCGAACGTGATTCCAGTAGCCCAAGAGGCCTAAGCGCCACGGCTACTGCCCCATCGCCGATGCTCGCAACATCGCAGAGACGCCACGCGACTCTGAGCCGATGACCGAACGCCCCTTCCTTCGCAGGTCGGGGCGTTTTTATTATCAGCGGCGTCACTCACTGACAGGAGACCCTCATGACGACCACACCTTACGTCGTTACCCCCGATCTGTGCGACCAGTACCCTGAGGTCAAGGTGCTCGAGCCGATGTTTGGCAACTTCGGCGGCGTCGATCACTTTTACGGGCCTATTCGTACCGTCAAATGCTTCGAAGACAACTCCATGGTCAAGCAGGCCGTCGCCGAGCCCGGTGAAGGCGCCATCCTGGTGGTGGATGCAGGCGGCTCTCATCGCTGCGCCATGCTGGGCGACATGCTGGCTGAACAAGCCGCCAAAAACGGTTGGGCAGGCGTCATCATGTATGGCTGTGTGAGAGACGTGGACATTCTGGCCACCCTGCCACTGGGCGTGCAAGCGCTGGGCAGCCACCCTCGTCGCAGCGAAAAACATGGCGAAGGCCAGCGCGACGTGGCAGTGACCTTTGCAGGCGTCACGCTGCAGGTGGGTCAATGGCTCTACGCCGACAATAACGGCATCATCGTCGCCGAACAGCCGCTCAAACTCTCTTGAACGCGCCTAACCCCAGCTAACCCGCCAGACTTGTCAGTGGTGGCAGATAGTGCCACCCTGATATTTCATTTTCATGCCACGGACACCATGCAGCCGCTCAAGCCACTGGGCTATGCCCTACTTCGCACCCTTCGTGACCACCTGCGCCCACTGATTGCCTACCACCTGCTGTTCACGCTGTTGGCATCGGCCGTGGTGTTGCCGCTGGTGGCTTGGGCTTCCCAGCGATTCATGGCGCAGCTCAACCGAACCGTGGTCACCAACGATGCCTTGCTGGCGCTGCTGTTCAGCCCCCTGGGCTTGTTCACCCTTCTGGCAGGCCTTGCGGTCACTTTCTTGCTGATCTACTGGCAGCAAGCGGGCATGCTTCAAGTGGCCAGCAGGCCCAAGGACAACCATTACCGCCTGGCACTGGAGGCCCTGTGGCTCAGCACTCGGCGCCTACCAGCACTGCTGCTGCTGGTGATCCTGCAGGTGGGTGCCCACCTGCTGCTGCTGGCCCCCTTCATGGTCGCCATCGCCTGGCTATACGACCTCTGGCTCAGCGGTCTTGACCCCTACTATCTACAGCGTGTACGCCCTCCGGCGCTGTGGTACTTCATTGCCTGTGCGTTGCCGGTCGTGCTGCTGTGGATGAGCCTGGCTGCCTGGCTGTATCTGCGCTGGCTACTGGCTCTGCCGCTGGTGGCGCTGGAACAGTGCCACCCGCTGCAGGCCTTGAAGCGCAGCGTGCACCTTACCCGGGGCTGGCACCGCTCCATTGGCGCGGCGGTGCTGCTGTTACTGCTCGTCATCATTGCCTTGCCGATTGCCACCACCTGGCTCTATGACACACTCGTCACGCCGCTGCTCTGGTGGCTGCCCGAGCACAGTGCCGTCCTGGTACCGGCGATGCTGGCCTATCTGACCGGCTATGTCCTGATCACCCTGACCATCACGTTTCTGGGTATTACCACCCATGCGCTGCTGTCGGCCTGCCTTTACTTGCAGCTTGCCTATCGGGAGGCTCGGCCTGCCGCTCCCGAGAGCGAACAGACAGGCCGTTTGGCCTGGGCATTGGAAGTGTGCGTCTTGCTGATTGCCGCACTGCAAGCCTGGTGGATACTCAACAGCTTCGAAATACGCGACAACGTCGCCATCATCGCCCACCGAGGCAGCTCCATGGTGGCGCCTGAAAACACCTTGGCCGCCGTGCGCCAGGCACTGGACGATGGTGCTGATGCCGTCGAGTTGGACGTGCGTCTCAGCGCCGACCAGCAGGTCATGCTCTACCACGACCGCACGCTGGCTCGGCTCACCGGTGACCCCAGGGAGTTTGGCGAACTGACCCGCGACGAACTGAGCGAGTTCGATGTGGGCAGCTGGTTTGGCGATGCCTTCCAGAACGAACGAATCGCCGGGCTGGACGAGACCCTGGCGCTGGTGAAGGGCCGCGCCGCGCTGATGATCGACATGAAACCGCTCCCGGGCCAGGAGGAAGCGCTGGCTCAAGCGGTACTGGATGAACTGGATGAGGAAAACGATCGTCGCTACCGCTGCTGGGCCACCCAGCACGATGCCTTGAATGGAATGGCCGCCTGCGGATTCCCGCATACGCTGCTGGAAATGCGCATGGCCACCATGTCGCCCGCGCTGGTCAACTTCATCAAGCAGCGGGCGCCCGAGCTGAGGGTGACACTACTGGCGCAGCTGATACTCCCCGGCACGCTCGACCGTCGTCAATTCGATGCGCTGGGCTTGCGACATAACCGCATTACCCGACAGGAAATCCGTCTGGCGGCACTGTATGGTTATGAAATCCATGCCTGGACGGTGAATGACCGAGCCAGGATGTCGACGCTGATCGATCTTGGCGTGGATGCCATCATCACCGACTATCCTGACCGCTTGAGGGAACTGATCGAAGACCGCCATGCCATGAGCGATGGCGGCCTGATGCTGGTAAAACTGCGCAACTGGCTACGTCAGTAGCGCGAGACGGCGGGCAAGGACATCACTCACCCATGACCACGCCCTCACGACGCGGGTCGGCGCCACCGTACAAGGTGCCGTCCTCCAGCTTCATGATGGCTTGCAGGCCACTGGTCAATTCCCGCTCACTCACCTGATGTCCGCGCCCACGCAGTGCCTCGGCGGTCTCCTCCGAGAATCGCCCCTCCTCCAGGTAGACATCGCCTCCCAAGGTGATGGCATGAGGCAGATCCAGCGCTTCCTGAGCATCGAGCCCCCAGTCACGCATGGCCACAAGGCTTCTGGCCGTGTAATGAATGATCGCTGCGCCACCTGGCGAGCCCAGGCTGGCCACCAGCTCACCGCTTTCCAGATCGAAGACCAGGGTCGGGCTCATGCTGGAACGGGGACGTTTGCCGGGCTCAACGCGGTTGGCCACGGGGAGGCCTTCACTTTCCGGCTCGAAGGCGAAATCGGTCAGCTCGTTATTGAGCAGATAGCCCCCTGCCAGCCCCGTGCCCCCGTCTGCCAGGATACGTGACCCAAAGGCTTGCTCGATGGTCGTGGTCATGGCCAGCGCATTGCCATCGCCGTCCACGATGCTGATGTGGCTGGTGCCATACTCAGGCTGTTCGGGCTGGCTGGCAAAGCTCACTTCCAGCTCACCGGGGTTGCCAGGCTCGACGCTATCGCCCAGTGACGCTTCGCCCATCAGGCGACTACGCTGGTTGAGGTATTCAGGGGCCAGCATCGTGCGCCAATCGCCTCCCGGCGCCTCGACAAAATCAGGATCGCCGATGTAGCGACCTCGGTCGGCAAAGGCCAGCCGAGACGCTTCGAGGAACTGATGCAGCCAACCGCTACTGGGAGCACCGTTATCCAGCGGTGCTTCGATCAACGGCTGCTGATCGAGAATACCGAGGATTTGCATGACGGTGATATGACCCGACGACGGCGGCGGGAAGCCACACACTTCCCACTCCTGCCAGGGCGTACAGATCGGCTCACGCTCCACCGGCTCATAGCCGCTGAGGTCGTCCAGGCTCATCTCGCCCGGACGCTGCGGATGGGACTGCACTCGGGCCACCAGATCCTCGGCAATCGCACCTTCGTGGAACGCGCTGCTGCCCTCTTCTGCCACTCGGCGCAAAATGGCGGCCAGCGCGGGATTGGTCAATGTGTCACCAACGGCCAGCGGCTCGCCTTGCTCATCGTAGTAGAACGCTCGGGCCAACGGGTCCTCGCGCAGCGCCGTATCGTTGGCCAGGCTGGTATGCAGCCGATGGCTGACGGCAAAGCCCTCTTCCGCCAGCGTAATGGCAGGGGTGAAAAGCTCTCGCCAGGCGAGTTGGCCATGTTCGGCGTGGGCCTGCTCCAGCATACGCAGTACCCCCGGCACCCCCACAGAGAGACCGCTGGCCACCGCCTCCATGAACGGCAGCGGCTCGCCATCTTCCATGAACAGCTCACCGGTGGCCGCGGCAGGCGCGGTCTCGCGACCATCGAAGGCCTGCACATTGCTGCCGTCGTAGTGCATCAAGAAGGCGCCGCCGCCGATCCCACTGGACTGCGGCTCTACCAGGGTCAGCACCATTTGCACGGCCACCGCCGCATCGATGGCGTTGCCACCGGCCTTGAGCACTTGATAACCCGCGTCAGTGGCCAGCGGGTTCGCCGCAGCAACGGCAAAGGATTCAACGGCCCAACCGGGCTTCTCCTCATACCCTGAGCCTACTTCCGGCGACATCTCGGGGGCTTGGTAACTAAACCCCCAGCTCACCATAGGAACGAGTAGTAGGCCCGTCAGGGGGATTGCCCGTTTAGGCAGCATAATTTCTCTCCTTTTAACCAGGACACAGGCAGACATCGCACAGCGCCTCGGGGGCGCCGTCATCCAGAGCGGCGTCATCCAGAGCGGTGTTATCCAGAACAAAGCGTAGCCTATAAAACCCGTGCGCCCGGCACAATGGCCGGGCGCAAAATCAAACAGCAGGCTAACGAATGTCATGCCACTCAGGCGATACTCTCTCCGGCCAGCATGAACCAGGTTTCGAGGACCGCGTCCGGGTTCAGCGACACCGAGTCGATTCCTTGCTCCATCAGCCATTTGGCCAGGTCCGGGTGATCCGAAGGCCCCTGACCACAAATCCCCACGTACTTGCCTCGTGCCTTGCACGCCTGAATGGCCATGGCCAAAAGTTTTTTCACCGCCGGATTACGTTCATCGAACAGGTGGGCCACGATGCCCGAGTCACGATCCAGCCCAAGGGTCAACTGTGTCAGGTCGTTGGAGCCAATCGAGAAGCCGTCGAAATATTCGAGGAACTCGTCGGCCAACAGCGCATTGGCAGGCAGCTCGCACATCATGATGACCTTGAGGCCGTCAGGGTCGCTGCTGCCACCGCGCTTCAGGCCGTTGGCGGCCAGCAGCTCGACCACTTCACGGGCTTCATCCGTGGTGCGTACGAAAGGCACCATGATCTCGACATTGGTGAAGCCCATCTCTTCACGCACGCGCTTCAGCGCCCGACACTCCAGCTCGAAACAGGGGCGGAAGGCATCGGAAATGTAGCGAGAAGCGCCACGGAAGCCCAGCATGGGGTTCTCTTCACCTGGCTCGTACAGCTTGCCGCCTATCAGGTTCTCGTATTCGTTGGATTTGAAATCCGAGAGGCGAACGATCACCCGCTGCGGATGAAACGCCGCCGCCAAGGTGGAAATCCCCTCCACCAGCTTGTCCACGTAGAAACTGACCGGGTCGGCGTACCCTGCCGTACGCAGGTCGATCACCTGCTGAAGGTCAACCGGCAGCGTTTGATAATCCAGCAGCGCCTTGGGATGCACACCAATCATGCGGTTGATGATGAATTCCAGGCGCGCCAGCCCCACGCCCGCGTGGGGAAGGCTGGCAAAGCCAAAGGCACGGTCCGGATTGCCCACGTTCATCATGATCTTGAAGGGAATCTCCGGCATGGCATCGACGCTGGAGACGTTGCAATCGAAGGCCAGCAGGCCTTCATACACATGGCCGGTATCGCCCTCGGCACAGGAGACCGTCACGTCGCAGCCTTCCTGCAGCTGCGTGGTGGCATCTCCACACCCCACCACCGCGGGAATGCCCAGCTCACGGGCAATGATCGCCGCATGACAGGTACGCCCACCTCGGTTGGTGACGATGGCTGATGCCCGCTTCATGATCGGCTCCCAGTCGGGGTCGGTCATGTCGGTGACCAGAATGTCACCCTCTTGAATCTTGTCCATCTCGTCAGGACTGAGCACAATCTTGACCGCACCACGACCAATGCGTTGCCCAATGGCCCGACCAGTGATCAGCGTGCGGCCCTTTTCGCGCAGCTGGAAGCGCTCCAGCTTGCCGCCCTCCTGCTGGGAAACGACGGTTTCAGGACGTGCCTGCACGATGTACAGCTTGCCGTCATCACCATCCAGCGCCCACTCGATATCCATGGGCCGCTGGTAATGCTGCTCGATGGTGACCGCCTGACGGGCGAGGTCCATGATCTGCTCGTCGTCGATACAGAAACGCCCGCGATCCTTGTAAGGCACGTCAACGGTTTCCACCGAACGACCTGCGCTGGCATCCTTGCCGTACACCATCTTGATCAGTTTCGACCCCAGGGTACGACGCAACACGGCCGGACGCCCGGCGGCCAGCGTGGGCTTGTGCACATAGAACTCGTCAGGGTTGACCGCCCCTTGCACTACGGTCTCGCCCAGCCCCCAGGAGGCGGTGACGAACACCGCGTCCCGGTAGCCGGACTCGGTGTCCAGGGTAAACATGACACCGGACGCACCGATCTCGGAGCGCACCATTTTCTGCACACCGGCCGACAGGGCAACGTTCTCATGGGCATAGCCCCGATGGACGCGGTAGGAAATTGCGCGATCATTGAACAATGAGGCAAAGACTTCGTGAACCGCATGCTTGATGTTGGCCAGGCCTTCGATATTGAGGAAGGTTTCCTGCTGACCGGCGAACGATGCATCCGGCAGGTCTTCCGCCGTTGCCGAGCTGCGCACCGCAACCTTCAGGCCGGGGTGTTTTGCCTGCAACTGCTGGTACGCCTGCTCCAATGCCGCTTCGAAGGTGGGCGGCAACGGCGTCTCGATGATCCACTGGCGGATACGCTTGCCAGCCTCGGCCAGCGCCTTGACGTCGTCGACGTCGAGACGTGCCAGGGTGTCGTTGATACGGTCGTTGAGGCCTTCGTGGGAGAGAAACTCGCGGTATGCATGGGCCGTAGTGGCGAAACCGCCGGGCACCGTGACACCCACACCGGCCAGGTTGGAGATCATTTCGCCAAGCGAGGCGTTCTTACCACCCACGCGTTCGACGTCCGCCATACCCAGCTGATCGAACCACAGAATGTACTCTTCCACGCAACCCCCTCACTCAGACATTGATGCAACCGTTGGGACGACACCCATTCACGCTGTCACCCTAGCATCGCGGCCCCCTATTCGCCATTGGTCTAACAGCGCAGGGAGTGGAGGATTTTTACAACATCGGCCGGAAACATGGCATTTATGTAGTCCGGACAGGACGCAGACCTGTTTGCGCGAGCACAATTGCGAGGCCAATCGCAAGTACCCTGCACACGCAAACCCTGCTCACGAAAACCCTGCACTCGAAAACCCTGCACTCGAAAACCCTGCACTCGAAAACGTTGTACTGCCATGGCACACGGCACACAATGAGCGCTCGTAAATCAGTTGGGTGAGGATGGCGGACAGACTATGAAACGAACAGCCTTTTTTATTTCCGATGGCACGGGGATCACGGCAGAAAGCCTGGGGCGCAGCCTGTTGGCGCAGTTCAGTGACGTGGACATCAACATGATCACCAAGCCCTACATCGACACCTTGGAAAAGGCTCAAGCCGTCGCCGAGATCATCGAGTCCACCGCGATGCGCGACGGTGTTCGCCCCATCATCATCGACACCATCGTCGACCAGCAGATCCGCAACGTCATCCGACAGGCCTCCGGCTTCAAGGTCGATATCTTCTCGACGTTTCTGGAACCGCTGGAGCAAGAGCTGGGAACGCACTCTTCCTATAGCGTGGGGCGCACCCACTCCATAGGCAGCGACGATGTCTACATGGACCGTATCCACTCGGTGCATTTTGCACTGGATAACGATGACGGTGCCCGCACCCATCAATACGACAAGGCAGACATCATTCTGGTGGGGGTATCTCGCTGCGGTAAAACGCCAACGTCCTTGTACCTGGCGCTTCAATTCGGCATTCGCGCGGCCAACTATCCGCTGACCGAGGACGACCTGGATGAAGATGGCCACTTGAAATTGCCGAAAGCGCTGGCACCGCACCGGCACAAGCTGTTCGGCCTGACCATCGATGCCCGGCGACTGGCGGCCATTCGCAACGAGCGTCGCCCCAACAGCCGCTACAGCTCCATGGATCAGTGCCTGCAGGAAGTCGAGCAGGCCGAATCGCTCTACCGCAGCATGAACATTCCTTTCATCGACACCACACGCTTCTCCGTGGAGGAGATCTCCACCCGCATGATTGCCGAAACCGGCCTGGCAAGACGTTTCTCGCCCCGCTAGGCCAGTGCTTTACATGCCCTTGGGCGCAAAAATCCCCGGGGCATTCCGCCAGTAGCCTTTGTAGTCCATGCCGAAACCGAAGACGTAGCGGTCGGCGACTTCCAGACTGCAGTAATCGGCCTTCAGGCCAGGCACCGCTTTGCGGTCGTGCTGCTTGTCCACCAGGACGGCAGTGGTCACGCTGGCAGCCTGGGCTTCCTTGCAGTACGCCAGGATGGCCGCCAGGGTGGCGCCTTCATCGAGAATATCGTCGACGATCACCACATGCCGACCCGCCATGGGGACTTCCGGAGAGACCCGCCAGAACAGCTCGCCGCCGCGCAGTTCATTGCGGTAGCGGGTAGCGTGCAGGTAGTCCACTTCCAGTGGGAAACCCAGACGCGTCAGCAGATGACCGGTGGTGATCAACCCTCCGTTCATGACGCAGTAGAAAACCGGCAGCTTATCGCCCAGGTCACGGGTAATCTCTTCCGCCATACGGTCCAGCGCACGCTCGACCTGCTCCTGTGAAATCAAGCAGTCGGCGTTGTCCATCAACTCGCGCATGGAGTCCAGCGACTCCAGCGCCTCTTTATCCAATTTGGACATCGAGCCTCTCCAAAACAGTTTATGGGTCAATTAGCTGGCGTCAGCGACCAGCGCTTCCAGCCTGGCGTGGGTCTTGCGCCAACGGCCCAGCGCGGCCAGTGCTTCCAGCTGCGGTCGCGCGCGACCATAACGCAGCTTGGCGGGCCGCTTGTTGAATACGTCATGACAGGCCTGCACCACTTCCAGCGCAGCCTCACGGTCGTTGCAGATCAGCAGCATGTCGCAGCCCGCTGCCAGGGCAGCCTTGGCACGCTCGGCGGGGCCACCCGCCTCATGAGCCCCCGCCATGCTCAGGTCATCCGAGAAGATGCAGCCTTTGAAGCCCAGCGACTCACGCAGCATGCCTAGCCAACTGGGCGAAAAACCGGCCGGACGCGAATCGAAGGCAGAGTAGACGATATGGGCGGGCATGACGCCGTTGAGCAGCGTGGCAAGCTGGCTGAAGGGCACCAGGTCGTGCTCCTTGATGGCCGAGAGCGGACGCTCATCGACAGGGAGGGCGGTGTGCGAATCGGCCCCCACGCCGCCGTGGCCGGGAAAGTGCTTGCCCACAGCTGCCATTCCCGCCTCATGCAATCCGTGCACGAAGGCTTGCCCCAGCAAGGCGACGTGCTGAGGGTCTCGGCTGAAGCTGCGCTCCCCGATCACGCTGGAAATACCGCTGTCCACGTCCAGCACGGGGGCAAAGCTGATGTCCAGGCCACAGGCGGCCATTTCCATGCCCAGCAGCCAGCCGGTATCTTTGGCCAGCGCCAGCCCTACCGACTGATCATGGGCAAACACGTCGCCAATCCGAGCCATGGGCGGCAGGCGCGTCACGCCTTGCCGGATACGCTGGACCCGACCGCCCTCTTGGTCGACGGCCAATAGCAGGTCGCCGCGCACACGACGAATGCTGTCACACAGCTCCCGCACTTGGGTGGCGCTTTCCACGTTACGAGCAAACAGAATCACGCCACCTACCGCGGGATTCTTCAGCAGGCGCTTGTCTTCCTTGGTCAGGGTCTGGCCTTCCAGGTCGAGCATGACCGGGCCTAAAGGTTGAGTCATCGTACTGGGTCCAGGAAAAAGGGCGTCATTCTAGACCACCCGTGTGATCTTTCAAAATGTGGAGTATGCCAGCGGGGAAAACGTCAATGCAGCCATACTGGCGTACCCGGCACAGCCCGTTTGAAAAGCCAGAGCAGGTCGGGATTACGTAGACGCACACAGCCGTGAGAAGCAGCAAGGCCCATGGGCTGGTCAGGGGGAGTACCGTGCAGGTAGATGTAGCGACGCTGGGAATCGACACAGCCGCCGCGATTGATACCGCGCTCCAGGCCACATAGCCACAGTATGCGGGTCAAGATCCAGTCGCGCTCGGGGAATTCGACCGCCAAATCGGCAGAGTAGACCTCTCCGGTCCAACGACGCCCCCGAAAGACCGCATCCTCGGGTAGCCCATCGCCAATCGCTGCTCGAATGTAGTGCCAACCCAACGGAGTACGTCCACTGCCCTCTTCTTGCCCTACGCCGGCCTTGCCCGTCGAAATGGCGCATTCATGCTCTAGCGCGCTCCCCTGCCACCAGCGCAGGCGTTGGGCCTCGGTGTCGATTTCCATCCAGCCACCGTCAACGGGCGGCAGGTCAGCCAATCTGGGCGTGTGCATGGGGCTTCTCATCCACGGTTGCTGCGGGCAACGGCATCGGCGCGCTCATGGCCGCCACCACGACGGGGCGCAGACGTCGGATCAAGTCGCGTACCGTTACCTGCTCTTGATAATCCTTGGCGGCGATATCGCGCAGTGCATCCAGGCCAGACAGAGTGAAAATCACCGTGCCCAGCATGAAGTGCAGCCGCCAGAAACGCTCGGCATCTGGCAGCTCGGGGGTCGCCCGGCGCACCAACTCCGTGAAGCGCGTGAAGACATCGCCATACTGCTGCTGAATGTAGCGACGCAGGTGTCCTTGCGCCTGGCTGTAAGCCAGCCCCAGCAGCCGCATGAACACTTTCAGGCTATGCCGCTCGGCAGGCACGGCCAGCACGGTAGTGGCCATGGTTTCCAGCAGCACCTCCAGAGGAATGGCCTGGCCTTCGTAGCGCGCTTCCAGCTCGTCCAGCGCAGTATGGAAGCGTTCGGAGAACGGGTCCAGGTAACGGGCAAATACCGCCTGTATCAGCGCTTTCTTCGACCCGAAGTGATAATTGACGGCAGCAAGGTTGACCCGCGCTTTGCTGGTGATATTGCGCAGTGATGTCTCGGCAAACCCCCGCTCTGCAAAGAGCACCTCTGCCGTATCCAAAATACGTGTGACCGTATCCGACTGGGCCATAGCGCCCTCCCAAAACAGGTGTTTAAAACATGGCGATCGCGTTGGCGAATAGTATGCCATTACCCCTGCTGGCTCAAACGATTATCCCGCTCAAGGTTCAGGCTGCGTGCCACGGTACGGATTGCAACTCATCATGTACTGGACAGAGCAACATACTGTATACTTAAACACATACTGATTTTACGGACATGTAGCGACTGTCTTTTCACTGTTTGGAGTCTGATATGTCACGCCCACTCACCGCACGCCAGCAGCATGTATATGATTTTATCGTGAAGACCATGGGCGAGCTTGGCTACCCCCCTACCCGCGCCGAAATCGCCAAGGCGCTGGGCTTTCGTTCCCCCAACGCCGCCGAAGAGCATCTGCGCGCTCTGGAGCGCAAAGGTGCCATTCGCATCATTCGCAATACGTCCCGCGGCATTCGCCTGCCCAACCAGGAACCGCTCGACGCCACGCCCCCGGCAGCCGAGCCTGCCAGCGCCGCCAACGATGCCACGCCCAGCGGGCTGCCGGTCATTGGCGAAGTCGCGGCGGGCAGTCCCATTCTGGCAGCGGAGCATATCGACCGTTACTGCCCGCTCCCTGCAGAGTACTTCACCCCCAAGGCCGACTATCTGCTGCGAGTTCGCGGCCTGTCGATGAAGGACGTGGGCATTCTGGAAGGCGATCTGCTGGCGGTGCATCGTACCGACCGCGTGCGTGACGGTCAGATCGTCGTCGCGCGCCTGGAAGACGAAGTCACGGTCAAGCGTTTTAAACGTCAGGGGCATCACGTCACGCTGCTCGCCGAGAACGAAGACTTCGCCCCCATCGAAATCGACCTGAGAACTCAACAGCTGGATATCGAAGGCGTCGGGGTAGGCGTCATCCGAGGCGGGAACGGCCAGGCACTGGGCTAAAATACTGGGCCAGGGCACTGGACCAAGCCACCGCCTACTGCATATCGATGTAACGATGGTCGTTGAACGTGGCGACCCAGTGCGGGTGGTAGACCAGCAAGATACTCAGCAGCATGCCGGTGATGAAGGCTTCCGAGGGCATCAGCAAGGGTAAAAAGCGGGCATACTCCTGAGCCAGATAGATCGCTTCAGGGTCGGTGCCCGCCACCAGAATCAACCCCACGGCCGCCAGCCCGCCTCCTAGCGTGGCCAGCGCAGCACCGAAAAAACCGCAGGCAAACAGAAACACCATCAGATTGTCCGGCAAGCGGCGATCCACGATACGCCATACCACCCCCGTGATCACGGCGGGCACCAGTCCCGTCACCAACACGTTGGGCCCCAACAGCTCCCAGGCATTGCGCCCGATCACCACCATCGCCACGTTGAGCAGCAGGTTGCTGATCAAGGCCAGGGGCACCTTGAACACCAATGTCATCAGCACCGTGAACACCAGATGCAGGGTCAACCAATCGACCGCCTGGGCCCGCAGCTGCCACATCAGCATCACGGCAAGCGTCGCGGCCATCCAGCGATGCTGCAAACCGGTATCTTCCAGCAGCGGCTGCCAGGGGCGCTGCCAAAGCACCCACCCCAGCGCACCTGCCGACACCAGCCAGGTAACCAGCAGTGCCCAGGTGGCCAGCACGCTTTGTGCAAAGGACATGGCGCCCCTCCCCGGTGGGCGAGTTAGCTGAACACGACGGTCTTGTTACCGTGAATCAATACGCGGTCTTCCAGATGCCAGCGCAGGCCGCGAGCCAGCACGGCTTTTTCCACATCACGGCCAAAGCGCACCAGGTCGGTGGGCGTGTGGCAGTGGCTTACCCGATGGATATCCTGCTCGATGATGGGCCCCGCATCCAGCTCTTCGGTCACGTAATGGCAGGTGGCACCGATCAGCTTGACGCCACGCTCGTAAGCCTGGTGGTAAGGCTTTGCCCCGGCAAAGGAGGGCAAGAAGCTGTGATGAATATTGATGACGCGCCCGGCATAGCGCTCGCACAACGAGGGGGGCAGTATCTGCATGTACCGCGCCAACACGACACAGTCGGCCCGTGCCGCATCGATTTGGGTTTGTACCTGCTCGAAAGCCGCCTGCTTGTTGGCCGGGTCCACCGGCACGTGATGATAAGGAATGCCGTACCACTCGGTGAGTGAACGCATGTCGTCATGATTGGAAATGACGCTGACGATATCGCAATCCAACTCGCCTGCCTGCCAGCGATACAGCAGATCCACCAGGCAGTGGGATTCCCGCGACACCATCAACACCACGCGGCGGCGCTTCTGGGTGTCCACCAGTGACCACTGCATATCGAATTCGGCGGCGACGGGTTCGAACGCCGTGCGCAGCGCCTCGGCCGACATGCCCAATGAATCGGCGAGAATTTCGTAACGCATGAAAAAGCGACCCGTCTCCAGGTCGGAGTGCTGGCTGGCCTCGGTAATCGAGCCGCCCTGCTGGGCAATGAAGCTGGAAACACGCGCCACGATGCCCACCTGATCCGGGCACGACACAACTAAACGGTAATAATGAGACATCAATGAACACTCTTGCGTATGTAACGGCACGTTCGCCAGGGACTTACCTGCCGACAGGCAAGCCTCACCAGGCGCGCTAGTGTAACGCAAGCGCTGCGACCAAGCACTGTGGTGCAGTGCCGCGATGATTGTTACAGGCCCCTCCCTTCCCGTATAGTTAAGAGATTACTTCCCAGGCTTTTCATGACCGATGCATCCACCACGCGTTCAACTTCGTCCCCGTCGCCGCCCGCCCCTGCACCTGCTTCCGCTAGGTGGATGCGGTGAAATTGGAATGAATCTTACGCTGTATGGATACGACGATCAGTGGATCGCCGTCGATTGCGGCATGATGATTCGTCAAGATCTGCCCAACTCGCCGCTGCAGGTACCCAACACCGACACCCTGCAGACCCTCGGTATCACGCCTGCCGCGCTGTTCATCACCCATGGTCATGAAGACCACATCGGCGCCGTCGCCTGGCTATGGCCGCGCTGGGGCTGCCCTATTTTTGCCACCCCGCTGGCGGCGGGCCTGCTGCGCCACAAGTTTGCCGAACACCAGCTCAGCAGCGCTGCCATCGAAATCATCGAACCCGGCGATGCGGTTGAGCGCGGGCCCTTTACCCTGCGTTACTTGAGTGTCACCCACTCCATACCTGAAAGCTGCGCCATCATGATGCAGGCAGGCGACTATCGGGTTCTGCATACGGGTGACTGGAAACTGGACCCGGAGCCGCTCATCGGTGCGCCGGTGAATGCCGCCCATTTCCGCGCGCTGGCCCCTCTGGACCTGGTGGTGGGTGACTCTACCAATGCCCCCATGCCAGGGCAGTCGGCCAGCGAAGGCGATGTCGCCAAGGCACTGGCCAGCACCCTTGCGAAGTGCAAGGGGCGCGTCGTGGTATCGTGTTTCGCCAGCAACCTGGCGAGGGTTCTGGCCATCGGGCGTGCCGCACAAGCCTGCGGACGCCGCGTCAGCTTGATGGGCCGCTCCATGGAGCGCATGGTGAGCGTGGCCAGAGGGTTGGGCTACCTGGACGACTTCCCGCCGCTGGTCCCGTCCCACGATCTGGGATACCTGCCTCCCGAAGAAGTCGTGATCATTGCCACGGGCAGTCAGGGTGAGCCACGCGCTGCGCTTCAACGACTGGCGCAACGCCGTCATCCCTTCGTCGACCTGGAGCCCGGTGACAGCGTCATTTTTTCCGCCAAGGCCATCCCGGGCAATGAGCGCCCCATCGAACAGCTTAAAAAACGTTTGTTACAGCTGGGTGTCGACCTCTTCGATGAAAACAATCATCCCGAGCTGCATGCCACAGGGCATCCAGCCCAAGAAGAGCTCAAGAAGCTTTACCAATGGGTGCGCCCAAAAGCCCTGCTACCCGTGCACGGTGAAGCTCGACATCAGCAGGCCCACCAGGCACTGGCCGAACAGCTGGGCATCAGCGCGCCCCTTGCGCCGCTCAATGGCGACATGATCGCGCTGGACAACCAGGGCCTGCGCCTGGAAACACGCCACCCCCAGCCACCTTGCATCGTCGATCAAAACAGCGTGAGGCCCCACCCCGGGCTCGAGCACCAGACTCCCGGCGCACGGCGCGGAAGCCTGTTTCTGGCACTACCGGTCACCGCCACCGAGACTGGCTGGTGGCGCATTGGCCGGATGATGCTGGATACCACGGGGGCCAGCCCACTGGACGAAGAGAGCTTCAGCGACTGGCTGGACGAGCAGCTGGAAGAGATCGAAGCGGAAACGCTGGCAGACTTGCGACACGCCCTGCAGCCGCGCCTGATGCACTGGCTGACCAACCACTTGCAACACATGCCAGAGGTGCATCTGCAGATCATGGCAGCCGACATGCCCACCGAAGAGGAACTGGACCGACAGTAGTCCCTTTCCAGGTCAGCAGGCTGAAGAGCAGCTCACGACCAGCGCTCGGCATCCTGCTGATCGGTCTTGCGCTCCTTGACCCAATACGTCCCCTGCCGTGCACGCTCCTTTTTCCAGAACGGCGCCTGAGTCTTGAGATAATCCATGACGAAGTCGCAGGCCAGGAAGGCATCCCGGCGATGCGCACTGGCGACCAGCACGCGAACGATGGGGTCACCTGGCGCCAAATCTCCCACCCGATGAATGATGCGCACCGCCTGGAGCGACCAGCGTTGCCAGGCCTGCTCGGCGATCTCCATCAGGCTGCGCTCGGTCATTCCCGGGTAATGCTCCAGCGTCAAGCCCAGTACATCGGGCGACTCGTTGAAGTCGCGCACCAGCCCGGTAAAGCTGACCACCGCGCCGATATCCGTGCGACCCCGAAGCGCCTGCTCGTAGCCATGCGCCATGGAGAAGCTGTCCTCGGTGACCTCGACAACGAGCGCTTTATGCGGATGCTCAAGCAGCGCCATGGCTTAGCCTCCCGTGACCGGTGGGAAGAACGCCACTTCGTCATCGTCGGTAATGCGCGAACTGTCGCTGGCCATGACCTGGTTGATGGCACATAACGTACGCTGATCGGACAACAGCGCATAGCGCGCATCCTGAGCGCTGAGCGCCGCCTTCAGGCCCGCGACGTTGCGGCTCGGCAAGCGGTCCAGATCCACCGACACATCGCTTTCCCCGACTCGCTCGCGCAGCTCGGCCAAAAACTTGACCCGCACGCAGGGAGATGAGCAACGCTCCCCAAGGCTTACTTCCCCGGAGACCCCTTCGCCGGTCACGATGGGCGCGGGCATCAGGCGCTGGTAGTCTCCCCGGCTGCCTCCCTGCTTGCTCTCCAACTGCACGGCTTCGATGCGCATCTCTTTATCGACGGCCTTGCACATGTCATACAGCGTCAGGCAGGCCACGGACACGGCCGTCAGGGCCTCCATCTCTACCCCCGTCCGGCCATTCAGGCGACACAGCGCCGTGACGTTGACCCAACCGTTGTCGTGGTCGATCTCGAAGTCCACCGATACCTTGGAAAGCGCCAAGGCGTGGCACAGCGGTATCAGCTCGTGGGTACGCTTGGCCGCTTGAATACCGGCGATGCGCGCCGTGGCCAGCACATCACCCTTGGGCAAGGCACCGTCCGTCAGCAGCTGAAGCGTCTGAGCGCTCATCACGATTCGTCCAGAGGCAACGGCCTCTCGGCGTGTCTCAGCCTTGTCGCCAACATCGACCATGTTGGCTTCGCCTTGGGCATTGAGGTGGGTTAACTGCATCGTGTCACCTTTTGCTATCAATCAGAGAGTGGCGCTGCTCGGCAGCCCAGTCGAACACCCAGCGGGCAATACCATCAATGTCGTCGAGGTTCAGCCGCATCACATCCTCACGCAGAGGCACAGGCGCCGCGCCACTCAGCGCAACGGCCACCCCATGCGGGTCATCGAGGATGTGCGCATCACCAATGCCCTCTCGGTAGAGCACCAGCTTGGTGATGGGCCAGGCTTTGAAACCTTCGACGATGACCAGGTCTGGCGCATGCGGTGCCATGAGCGAAAGCAGATACGCCAGATCCGGCTCTTCCTCTGTCGGCAGATCCATCATCAGTGCCAGACGGCGACTCGATGCCACCAGCATCGGGGCCGCTCCGGCCTTGCGCAACTGGTAACTATCCTTGCCAGGCTGATCCACCTCGAACTGGTGATGGGCATGCTTGATCACCGCCACCGACAGGCCAAGTGCTCGCAGCCGAGGCAGCAGCTGTTCGAGCAGCGTGGTCTTTCCCGTCCCGCTCCACGCGGCGACGCCCAGCACCGGAAACCCACAGTTTGGTGGCTCTTTCATGGCATACCTCGTCAACTGAGCGACTATTCGCCTTCTTTCTCTGCAGGCAACAGCCAGTTTAACGCAATGCCCACCAAGGCTGCCAAACTTACGCCCTGCAAGGTGAATTGACCACCCCCGAACTGCATGCCACCAATGCCGAAGACCAGAATCAGCGACACCACCACCAGATTACGCGCCGCCGTCAGCGACTGCCCTGCGCGCACCAGGGTATTCATGCCCACCACGGCAATCGAGCCAAACAGCAGAGTCATGATGCCGCCCATCACCGGACCGGGAATGGTTTGCAGCAAGGCACCCAGCTTGCCGACGAATGCCAGCACGATGGCCAGCACGGCGGCAATCACCATGTATTTCGGGTTGAACGCCTTGGTCAGCGTCACCGCGCCGGTCACTTCGGAATAAGTGGTATTGGGCGGACCACCGAACAGCGCCGCCGTGGTCGTGGCCAGGCCGTCACCCAGCAGCGTGCGATGCAGGCCGGGTTTTTCCAGGTAGTTCTTGCGAGTCACCGAACCAATCGCCACCATGTCGCCGATATGCTCCACAGCGGGTGCGATGGCCACCGGAATCATGAACAGAATTGCGGCCCAGTGAAAACTAGGGGCAGTGAAATTTGGCACCGATAGCCAGGCCGCTTCCCTGACCGGGGTAAAATCGACCACCCCCATCAGCAGGGCCAGTAGGTAGCCCACCGCAATACCGCCCATGATGGGCACCAGACGCAGCAAGCCGCGGCCAAAGACGGCCAGCACCAGGGTCACCAACAGGCTGGCCATGGAGAGAAAGATCGCCGCACCGTAACCAATGTTGTCACTGGTTTCACCCGTGGCCATGCTGACCGCCACTGGCGCCAGAGCAAGACCAATGACCATGATGACCGGCCCCACCACCACCGGTGGCAACAAGCGGTGCAACCAGGCCGTGCCTTTCAGTCGAACGGCCTGTGAAATGGCCACGTATACCAACCCGGCGGCCATCAGCCCGCCCATGGTGGCAGAGACTCCAAAGCTGGCAATCGACCCCTGAATGGGGGCAATGAAAGCGAAGGAAGAAGCCAAAAAGACCGGCACCGTCTGGCGCGTAATGCCGTGGAAAACGAGCGTGCCCACTCCAGCGGTAAACAAGGCCACGCTGGGGTCCAAGCCCGTCAGCAGCGGCACCAGCACCAAGGCACCAAACGCGACGAACAGCATTTGTCCGCCGGTCAGCAGTAGTTTAGGCCACGACTCTTGTGCACTATTCGTTGTCATTGCACCACTCCAGGAAGGTTTATCGTAGATAACGGAGGCAAAAAAATGCCCCCAACGCGGTGCGTAAGGGGCTGTATGTTACGGAGCGCTTAACGCGTTCCGAAAATCTTGTCGCCGGCATCTCCCAGGCCGGGGACGATGTAGCCATTCTCATCGAGTCGGTCGTCTACCGACGCGGTGTAGATTTCTACATCAGGATAAGCATCTTGCACCCGTTTGATCCCTTCAGGGGCAGCCACCAGCACGATCACTTTCATGTGTTCACAACCGCGCTCACGCAGCATGTCCAGTGTCGCCACCATGGAACCACCGGTCGCCAGCATGGGGTCGATGACGATGGCCATGCGCTCTTCGATATCGTTGGCAAACTTGGCGAAGTATGGCACCGGCTGCAGCGTTTCCTCATCACGGTAAAGGCCTACAACGCTCACCCTGGCACTGGGGATGAGGTCGGTCACGCCTTCCAGCATGCCCAGACCCGCTCGCAGAATGGGCACGATGGTGACTTTTTTACCCTTGAGACGCTGTGTCGCGATAGGCTCACCGTTCCATCCCTGAATCTCGTGATTTTCAAGTTCCAGACCCTTGGTCGCTTCGTAGGTCAGCAGCTTGGCCACCTCACCCGCCAATTCACGAAAGCTTTTCGTGCTCAGGTCAGCTTCACGCATGAGTCCCAGTTTATGCTGAACAAGCGGATGGTTAATGGCGTACACACTCATGGGACTTCCTCACTACAGGGGATTCGGGATGGCAATCAGGATCGCATCGACACGCGATCAAAATTGCGCGCCATTCTACCCGCAACTGACCATCAGGTTAAGGCTTTTCCGGCAATTGCCACGTAATAGGCGTACGGCCCTGCTGCTGGAGGAACTGATTTGCCTTGGAAAAATGGTGATTACCGAAGAAACCACGGTGTGCCGACAGTGGCGAAGGATGTGGCGACTCCAGTACCAAATGGCGCTGGGTATCGATCAGCGCTTTCTTCTGGCGGGCATGACTGCCCCAGAGCAGAAACACACAGGGCTCGCCGTGCTGGCTGACGGTTTCGATGGCCCGGTCGGTGAACGCCTCCCAGCCCTTGCCGCGATGCGACGCTGCATTGCCCTGCTCCACGGTCAGCGCAGTGTTCAGCAACAATACGCCCTGTTTGGCCCAGGGTTCCAGGAAGCCATGGCGCACCGGTGTAAAACCTACGTCCGCCGCCAACTCTTTATAGATGTTGACCAGCGACGGCGGCACCGGCACCCCTGGCTGTACCGAAAAACACAGGCCATGTGCCTGGTTGGGGCCGTGGTAGGGGTCCTGACCGAGAATGACCACCTTGACCGAGGCCAGCGGGGTCAGCTCGAACGCACGAAACCAGTGGGACGAATGAGGATAAATGACCTTCTTGGCCGCTTTTTCCTGAGCCAGAAAGGCTTTCAAGGCCGACATGTAGTCGGCCTTGAACTCTTGCCCCAGCCACTGTTGCCAGTCATTGGGTAGCGGAGTCGACATGTTACTTCTTCATCTGGTCGGCGAGAGGCTCGACATAGGCAATGCCCATGTCCCAGGGGAACTGAATCCAGCACTGCTGTGCCACTTCGGTCAGGTACTGATCCACCAGCGGCCGACCTTCGGGCTTGGCGTAGATGGTCACGAAATGCGCCTTGGGCAGCATTTCACGCACCGCACGCGCCGTCTTGCCGGTGTCGACCAGATCATCCACCAGCAGCCAGCCTTCGCCGTCGTGGTCGACGCCCTTCATGATGTCCAGGCCACCCTGGTTCATGTGGTCGTAGCTCTTGATGCAGATCGTGTCGATCAGGCGGATGTTGAGTTCACGGGCAATCAGCGCCGCAGGAATCAATCCGCCTCGGGTAATCGCCACGATCCCCTTGAAGTCACGCTCGATCAGCAAATGGCACAGCTGACGAACGTCACGATGAATCTGATCCCAGGAGACGGTGAAGTGTTGGTGGTAGCGTTCGCTGCTCATGGGGCGTTACTCGTCTTCATTAAAGGAACAGACCGCGAATACGCTATAGCCCGCATCGCGAATTTTGGTAGAGCCACCCAGTTCAGGCAGGTCGATGATCGTTGCCGTCTCGACGACCTGGCCGCCGCAGCGCTGAATGAGGTTGGCCGCTGCCAGCATGGTACCGCCGGTGGCAATCAGATCATCCATCAACAAAATACGGTCATTCTGCTGGAAAGCATCGGCGTGCAGCTCGACTTCCGAATGACCATACTCCAGCGTATAGGTCTCGCTGATCGTCTTGAACGGCAGCTTGCCCTTCTTGCGCACCGGCACGAAGCTGCAGCCCAGCTCATAGGCCAACGGGGCGCCAATAATGAAGCCACGAGCGTCAATCGCCGCGATGGCATCCAGGTTCATCTCCTGGTAGCGGTGCACGAAGCTATCGATCAGCTTGCGAAAGGCAGCGCTGTTTTGCAGCAGCGGAGTGATGTCACGGAAGTTCACTCCTTGCTCTGGCCAGTCAGGAACCGTGCGAATAACGGACTTAATGTAATCGCCGTAGATGCTCATCGCGTCTCTCATTGATTAGTCAAAATGCGGGCAGTTAGCCCAGGAACAGGAATTTTGCTGCAAACAGCAGCGCCAGCACGACCACTGCCGGATTCAGGTCGCTGAATCGACCTGACAGGGTCTTGATGGCAACGTAGCTGATGAAGCCCAGGGCAATACCCTCGGCAATCGAGAAGGTCAGCGGCATGGCCAGCGCAGCGATCAGCACCGGCGCGGCGTCTGTGGGGTCTTCCCAGTTGGCATGCGCCAGGCTACCCGCCATCAGCACCGCCACGTACAGCAGAGCGCCCGCCGTGGCATAGGCCGGAATGGAACCCGCCAGCGGCGCAAAGAACAGGCTGATCAAAAACAGTACGCCAACGACCACCGCCGTCAGTCCGGTACGGCCGCCCGAGGCAATGCCCGCTGTCGACTCGATGTAACTGGTCGTGGTGGAAGTACCCAGCGCAGCACCGGCCATGGACGCCGTGCTATCAGCCATCATGGCACGACCAATGCGCGGCAGCTTGCCATCCTTGTCCAGCAGCTTGCCACGGTGTGCCACGCCCACCAGCGTACCCGAGGTGTCGAACAGGTCCACGAACAGGAACGCAAAAATCACGCTCAGCATGGCCACGTCCAGCGCACCCATCAGATCCATGGCCATGAACGTCGGCGCGATGGAAGGCGGCATGGACATGATCCCGCCATACTGGTTGTGGCCCAGCACCATGGCCATGACGGTCACACCAAGAATACCGATCATCACCGCACCGGTCACGCGCAGGTAGGCCAGCGCGGTAATCACGAAAAAGCCCAACAAGGCGTAAATGGCCGGCGGCTGGGACAGGTCGCCCAGCGCCACGTAGGTCGCCGGATTGGACACCACGATGCCCGCATTCTTCAGGGCGATCATCGCCAGGAACAGGCCGATACCCGCCGCAATGCCCAATCGCAGCGACAGCGGAATCGAGTTGATGATCCACTCACGAATTTTGAAGATACTCAGCAGAAAGAAGGTCAGGCCCGAGAAGAATATCGCCCCCAGCGCGGCCTCCCAGGTGTAGCCCATTCCCAGCACGACACCATAGGTAAAGAAGGCGTTCAAACCCATCCCCGGCGCCTGGGCAATGGGGTAGTTGGCCCATAGCCCCATCACGAAACAGCCAATGGCCGCCGCCAGACACGTCGCCACAAACACGGCACCGTAATCCATGCCGGCTTCGGAAAGAATGCTCGGGTTGACGAAGATGATATAGGCCATCGTAAGGAACGTGGTGACCCCTGCAATCACCTCGGTTTTTACGTTGGTCTTCTGCTCGGCGAGCTTGAAGTAGTCGTCCAGAAATTTCATGTCGTTTTTATCCTTCGCGCTTACGCTGGATGCGTCCCTTGGTGCGAGAAAAGCCGCACATACTACCGAAAGGCACTGCGCGATGCGAGTACCCCGTGTGCAGCGAATGAAAGGGCGATGGCGCCCCTATCTTATGATTAGCAAACTTCAGGCCATAAGCTAACCGATTGGTCAACACTGGCCGATAATTTTCTACAGCCGACTCGCCAGCACCCGCTCCACGGTCTCCACGATGACCTGGGTTTGCGGGTCGATCTCGATATTGACCCAGTCTCCGACCAGTCGCTCCTTGAGCATGGTGCGCGACAGCGTTTCGGGAATCAGGTTGACGCTGAACTCCACCCCTTCCCCAGCGCCAGCCGGTCGTACGTCCCCCACGGTCAAGCTGATACCATCCACGCCAATGTAGCCTTTCTCGAACACGAACTTGGCCATGGAGGGGGGCAGCAAGAACCACAGCCGACGATTGTTGGGGGCTTCCTCGATGGTCACGACCTTGGCCATACAGATGATGTGCCCGGACATGGAGTGCCCGCCAATTTCATCACCAAAACGGGCTGCACGCTCTATATTGACGCATTGCCCCACCTCGATTGCACCAAGATTAGTCAATCGCAGCGTTTCACGCATCAAATCAAAGCTGACCTTCTCACCTTCGATGCGCGTGACGGTCAAACAGACCCCGTTGTGTGCTACCGACGCACCAATTTCCAGCCCCTCACGCAGCTCTTCGGGCAGCGCCACCACGTGGGTACGAAACGCCTCCAGCTCCAGCACTTCGACGACTTCGGCGATACCTTGCACAATACCGGTGAACATGGACTTTCCCTCTGTTGATTCGCCAGCGAACTGGCTCAAGCTGTAAAAATTTCCGCAAGCTTACACCCTATGCCCCAACCTTGTGCAGTGCAGGCCCGGCAAGTGCTTGAACAGCGTGTTTTTTGCTGTCCAACGCAGCCTGAAAAGACCCAATTCAGTATCAAAAACTAAAAACAAGCCCTAAAAAAGCGAAAAACTCTGTATAAGCACGCTTAAACATGAAATAGACCGTATTTAATTGACAATTCACCCACCTCTCTTTAGACTTTCGCCGCAAATGTAATGACGCCGATTTGTACCCAGATTGCGGGCGTCCACGCGGTTCCTGTAACCACGTGAAGTGCAGCTAAAAGGGTGTGTCCAGCGTTGATGGCCACCCGCAAGGGTGGCCTTTTTTTTGTTACCCTCCCTACGCTCGCCTCCCCCGCACTCCGTCTTCGGCCTAACATTAAGGCAGACGCTATGATTGAACTTAGCAACGTAAGCAAAACCTACGGTAGCGGCCCCAGCGCCGTTCACGCCCTTCGGGATGTCAATTTAACGATCCCCAAGGGCAGCATTCACGGCGTCATCGGCCTATCCGGCGCAGGCAAATCGACCCTGATCCGCTGCGTCAACCTGCTGGAGCGCCCCACCAGTGGCAAGGTACAGGTCGACGGCCAGGAAATGACTCAGTTGAGCCGCCGCGACCTGAATCAGGCACGCCATCGTATCGGCATGATCTTTCAGCACTTCAACCTGCTCACCACGCGCACAGTCTTCGATAACGTGGCGCTGCCGCTGGAGCTGATGGGCGAGAAGCGCAGCGCCATCAAGAACCGCGTCTTGCCACTGCTCGACATGGTCGGTCTGGCCGACAAGGCCAAGCAGTACCCCGCGCAACTCTCAGGTGGTCAGAAGCAGCGCGTGGCCATTGCCCGGGCGCTGGCCAGCAAGCCCAACGTACTGCTCTGCGACGAGGCCACGTCGGCCCTGGACCCGCAAACCACCAGCTCCATTCTGGAACTGCTGCGCGACATCAATCAGCAGCTGGGCATTACCATTCTGCTGATCACTCATGAGATGGAAGTGGTCAAATCGATCTGCCATCGCGTCAGTCTGATTTCCGGCGGGCGACTGGTAGAAGACGCCGAAGTCGGCGATTTCTTTACCGCACCAGCCACCCAGCTAGGTCGCGAGTTCCTCAACGACTTCCTGCAGCTGAGCCCACCCAAGGAGCTGCTGGAGCGCTTGCAAGCGCAGCCCGGCGAGCAGACCCACCCAGTGGTGCGGCTGACCTTCTCGGGCGATGCGGTCTCCACGCCGCTGATTTCACGTCTGGCGCGCGAATGCAGCGTGGATGTCAGCATTCTGCAGGCCAAGGTCGAGTCGATTCAGGAGCGCACGCTGGGCTTGATGATCGCCGAGCTGCTGGGCACTCCGGCACAGACCGAGCAAGCCATGTCTTATCTGGAATCGCATCAACTACAGGTGGAGGTACTGGGTCATGTCCAGCGCAATGTTTGATCTCGTGTTACAGGCGACGCTGGACACCCTTTACATGGTGGCCGTGTCCGGCGTCATCGCCACACTGCTGGGCCTGCCGCTGGGGGTGCTGCTGTACGTCACGCGGCCCCGGCAGATTCTGGCCATGCCGGTACTCAACCAGGCACTGGGCATCATCACCAACGTAGGCCGTTCGATTCCGTTCATCATTCTGATGGTCGCCATCATTCCTTTCACGCGAATGCTGGTCGGCACCTCCATCGGCATCAATGCCGCCTCGGTTCCTTTGACCATCGCGGCCATCCCCTTCGTCGCCCGTCTGATCGAAGGCGCGCTCAACGAAATTTCGCCCGGCCTGATCGAGTCCGCCCAGTCGATGGGCGCCACGCCCTGGCAAATCATCACCAAGGTGCTGATCCCTGAAGCACGCGGCGGCATCATCACCGGTCTCACCATTACCGTGGTGACCCTGGTGAGCTACTCGGCCATGGCAGGCGCCGTTGGTGGCGGCGGCCTTGGCGATTTGGGCATTCGCTATGGCTACAACCGCTTCAACCCGACCATCATGCTGATCACCGTGGTGATTCTGGTGGTCATGGTGCAAGGTTTCCAAAGCCTGGGCGACTATCTGGTACGCAAAAGCGATCGCAAGTAAGCCACCGACGGCTCAGCGAAATGACATAGCTTTTAGCTTTGATCAGCATAGCCACATATAGCGAAAACGAATTAGACTTGCGCTTCTTATTACCGCATCATTGCAACACGATTCACCTCAACACTGGAGCAACGCCATGCAAAAACTCGTTATTGGCAGCCTGACCGCCCTGGCACTGGCCATCAACGTCGCCAACGCCGACACGCGCACCATCAAGATGGGCACGGTCGCTGGCCCGGAAACCGAAGTCATGGAAGTCGCGGCGCGCATTGCCAAGGAAGAGTTCGACCTGAACGTCGAAATCATCGAGTTTACCGATTACGTGACGCCCAACGCGGCACTGGCCGATGGCAGCCTGGATGCCAACGCCTACCAGCACGAGCCCTACATGCAAGCCATGATCAACGACCGTGGCTACGACTTTGCCATCGCCGGCTACACCTTCGTGTACCCCATTGGCGCCTACTCTGAAAAATACAGCAGCATCGATGAACTGCCGGACGGCGCTCAGATCGCCCTGCCGAACGACCCTTCCAATGAAGGTCGCGCTCTGATCCTGATGCACAACGAAGGTCTGATCACGCTGAACGATCCGACGCTCCTGGAAGCCACCCCCATCGACATCGCTGAAAACCCGCGCGGCTTCCGCTTCCGTGAAATCGAAGCAGCGCAGTTGCCTCGCGTACTGCCCGACGTGGACATGGCCTTCATCAACAACACCTTTGCTCAGCCAGCAGGCCTCAGCCTGGATGACGCATTGATCAAGGAAGGCCCCGAGTCTCCCTACGTCAACCTGATTGCCGTACGTGGCGGTGACGAAGAGCGTGAAGAGATTCGCCAACTGGTCGAAGCCTACCAGCGCGACGAAGTCATCGAGAAAGCCACCGAGCTGTTCAAAGGTGCCGCCGTACCTGGCTGGATCGAAGAATAATCCGCCGAGCAGCACACACGCTTTGCCATCAGGCCAGCCGCGAGGCTGGCCTGATGCGTTTTTATCCGAGACATTGATCCGAACCGGGAAACAACATGACCCCCATCGATTATGACCTGCTCAATCGTCAGCTCGCTGCCCTGCTGGACACACGCGACTGGCTGACCAACAGCGCCCAGACCAGCGCGTTCATCCAGCAATCGCTGGAACAGCTCAACTGGGTAGGCTTTTACCTGCAGCGCCAGCCGGAAATATTGACCCTAGGCCCCTTCCAGGGCAAGCCCGCCTGCAACCCCATTCCGTTCAACAAGGGAGTATGCGGCGCAGCGGCGCGCAGCTGCACCACCCAGCGAGTCGACGACGTACACGCCGTAGCCGACCATATTGCCTGCGATGCGGCCTCCCAGTCCGAACTGGTCGTCCCCATCGTTCAGGATGGCTGGCTATGGGGCGTTCTGGATATCGACAGCCCCCAGCTGGCCCGCTTCAGCGCCCAGGACCAGGCCGGCATCGAGGCGCTGGTCGATACCTTCATTCGCCAGACCGATCTGCCCCGCCCATAACGCAAAAAGCCCCGAGCAGTGCTCGGGGCTTTTTGGAGAATCTGGTAGGACCAGGCGGATTTGAACCGCCGACCTCCACGATGTCAACGTGGCGCTCTAACCAACTGAGCTATGGTCCTGAAACGTGGCTGCACATGATTGGTAGGACCAGGCGGATTTGAACCGCCGACCTCCACGATGTCAACGTGGCGCTCTAACCAACTGAGCTATGGTCCTGCTGTGCAACGGATGCGTATTCTACGGCTTTATAGCTGAATTGCAAGTCATTTTTACGTCTTCTTCTCTGCAAGGCTCTGGCAACCGCCTGAGCTGGAAGAATTATATCGACACTTGATAAACGTAACCACTAAGCTGCATCTACGTTAAATCGCCATATCATGATGCCAGGAGGTATCGCTTGCTCGGTCCATTACTGGGTTGTACCGCTCTGACACTCCTGTTCGCCACGCTGCTGGCCAGAGTCCGCCTACGCTGGTGGTGGATTCGCAGCGTCGAATTTCCACGTTTGCAGCTGGCGACAGCAGCGGCGCTCTGTGCGCTGCTGAGCGGGCTGATACTGCCTGCTAGCAATTGGCAGAACATTGCTCTGGCGGCTTCCCTGGTGAGCCTGCTGCTTCAACTGCGCTACATTATCCCTTGGACCCGCTGCTGGCCAGTCCAGGTCAAGGCCACCCACGCCGACAGCCAGGCCCCGACGCTGACGCTGCTGATCGCCAACGTGCTCACGCCCAACCGCCAGTCAGCGAAACTGCTGGCCATGATCGAGCGCCACCAGCCAGACGTGGTGCTCACTCTCGAATCCGACCAGTGGTGGCAAGAGCAGCTCGATAGCGTTCTCCACGAACGGTGGCCCCACAGCGTCAAGGTGCCGCTGGACAACCTGTATGGCATGCATCTCTATTCGCGCCTGCCGCTGAGCAACCCACAGGTAAAGTGGCTCATTCAGGACGACATCCCTTCCATCCACACGCGCGTCACCCTGGACAACGGCGAACAGATTCGCTTCTACGCCCTGCACCCCAGACCGCCCGCCCCCAGCGAGAGCGAAAAGTCGCTGTGGCGCGACGCCGAGTTGCTATGGGTAGGCCAGGAAGTCCACGAAGAGCCTTTCCCCACCATCGTGGCGGGCGATCTCAACGATGTGGCCTGGTCGCGCACCACGCGGCTGTTCTGCAGGGTCAGTGGCATGCTCGACCCCCGGCGCGGCCGCGGGCTCTTCAGCACCTTTCACGCCCACTACCCTGTGCTGCGCTGGCCGCTGGATCATGTGTTCGTCAGTGAGGAGTTTACGCTCAC
Organism: Halomonas sp. NyZ770; assembly: GCF_020616575.1. NCBI lineage: Bacteria > Pseudomonadati > Pseudomonadota > Gammaproteobacteria > Oceanospirillales > Halomonadaceae > Halomonas > Halomonas sp. NyZ770. The sequence continues at coordinate 2,127,047 of NZ_CP085143.1, forward strand.
CCACATGGAGCGCCTGGAAGACTTCGGGTCGGATCACTTCCCCATCCTGGCGACGCTCAGCTACCAGCCGGCGCGCCAGGATGAGCACGACACCCCTTCCGCCAGTTCGGAAGAGCGTCAGGAAGCCAGTGCCACCATTGCGCAAGGCAAGAGCGAAGAGCAGCAGACCTGACGCCAAACTGGCCTGAACCAGGCCAGAGCGCGGCTGTTTACTGAGGAATCCCCCCACGCGTGAGCACCGCCGGGTCAAGCAAGCGCTCCAGGGTCGCGCGGTCCAGGTCGGTTTCTTCCTCGGCCACGTCGATGATGGGCCGACCCGCCTGATACGCCTTCTTGGCAATGGCCGCGGCAGCGTTATATCCAATGACACTGTTCAGTGCCGTGACCAGAATCGGGTTGCGCGCCAGCGGCCCCTGCAAATTGTCCTCGCGCACCTTGAAAGTGGCGATGGCCCGCTCGGCCAGCAGCGTGGCAGTGTTGCTCATCAGCGTAATGGAGGTCAGCAGATTGGCCGCCACCAGCGGTAGCATCACGTTCAGCTGAAAGTTACCGCTCTGCCCGGCCACGGTCACCGCCGTGTCCAGGCCGATCACCTGAGCCGCCGCCTGGGCCGCGGACTCGGGAATCACCGGATTGACCTTGCCAGGCATGATGGAGCTCCCCGGCTGCAGCGCCTCCAGCTCGATCTCACCCAGCCCTGCCAGCGGTCCAGAGTTCATCCAGCGCAGGTCATTGGCAATTTTCATCACCACACAGGCAAAGCCGCGCAGCTGCCCGGACAGCTCCACGGCAGCATCTTGAGAGCCCAGGCTGGCGAAGAAGCTGTCGTTGGGCACCAGAGAAAGCCCTGTTTGTCGACTCAGGTCCTCGGCCACCCGTTCGGCAAACCCTTCAGGCGTATTGATACCCGTGCCCACTGCCGTACCGCCTTGCGCCAATCGGCAAAGCCGCTGCTGAGCGCTGTCAAAACGTTCGATGGCCTGCCCCACCTGGCTGGACCAACCACCCAGTTCCTGGTCCATGCGCAGCGGCATGGCGTCCATCAAATGCGTGCGCCCGGTCTTCACAACGTGGGAAAGCGCTTCGGCACGGCGGTCGATGGTCTCTTTCAGCTGCACCAAGGCAGGTCGGAGCTGTTCATGTACCGCAATCGCCGCGGACAGATGAATGGCGGTCGGGATGACATCGTTACTGGACTGCCCCATGTTGACGTGATCATTGGGCGTGACCTCGACCCCTTCACGACTGGCCAGGGTCGCCAGCACCTCATTGACGTTCATGTTGGTGGAGGTGCCCGACCCCGTCTGGAACACATCCACTGGGAAGTGCTCATCGTACTGCCCGTCGATCACCGCCATGGCCGCCTTTTCGATGGCCGCGGCGCGCTGCTCATCCAGCAGCCCCAGCGCCTGATTGCTGCGCGCGGCAGCCAGCTTGATGCGCGCCACGGCGTGAATGAACGCCGCGGGCAGCGGGGTGCCCGACACCGGGAAGTTGTTCACCGCCCGCTGTGTCTGGGCACCGTAGAGGGCTTCTGCGGGCACTTCCAGCTCGCCCATGCTGTCTCGTTCAATCCGCGTGCTCATGGTGCTCTCCTTTTCCAATTGGCTCATCGAGTTCAGTTCGCTCGTCAATGGCTGGCATAGCCAGCACCGACGAACAAATGATAATGATTATCCATAACTTAAAGTGTAGCGATGTTCCGTGGATCGGTAAACAGCGTCCCCACAGCATGGAGGGCAAGAGGCGATTGCGCCATGTTGCACTGCACAAAAACAGCTGTTATGCTGCAAAGCAAGATGAGGTCAGCAGTTGCAGTAGCGATTTCAGGAACGCGGTTGCTGAGCCTTGAATATTGGATTGCCCTACTCGATCAGCAATCCGTTTGCCTAAGACTTTGCCCAAGACTTTGCCCAAAACAAGGCCAGGAGACATCACCATGCGTACCTTCAACACCAACGAAATGACTCAGCAGTTCGACAACCTGTTCATGGCACCTGCCCGTGCTTACATGACCCTGAGCATCGACTACTCTGAAAAACTGCTGAATGCCCAGCTGGACGCGAACAAAGCGTACGTGGACACCGGCATCGCTCAGGTGCGTCAGCTGATGAGCGTCAAGGATGCCGATGGCCTGCGCAGCTACATGGAAAGCCAGCAAAAAGTGGCCAAGGACCTGGCCGAGCGCGTCAAGGGCGACGCTGACAAGGTAGTATCGCTGCAGCAGGATTTCCTGCAGAAAAGCCAGAAGCTGACCGAAGAAAACGTCAAGCAGGCTCAGGCAGCCGCCAGCAAAATGAGCAAGAGCGCCTGATCAAACGCCAGGCTGGTGGCACGTGAGTGAGGCCAGCCCAACGTAAAAAGCCCCGAGCACGCTGTGCTCGGGGCTTTTTCATGGTGCCTGCCAATGATGTCTACCAGTTGAGTGCGCCTTTCACGAAAGGGATGGTCAGCTTGCGCTTGGCCGACAGCGACGCCTGATCCAGGGTCTCCAACGCCCGACACAGCTCGCCAAGCTCCCGGGGGCCGCGATGCAGGATATACCGCCCCACATCGTCGGGTAACTCCATTCCCCTGACCCGAGCCCGCAGCTTCAAGGCGGCCAGGCGCTCCTGGTCATCCAGCGGGTGAAGATGAAACGTCACCCCCCAGGTCAACCGTGAGGCCAGATCCGGTAGCACGACGTCCAGCCGCCTGGGCGGCGCATTGGCGGCGATCAAGAGCGCTTTGCCAGCATCTCGCAAGCGATTGAACGCATGGAACAACGCCTCTTCCCAACGCTTGCGCCCGATGACGTATTCGAGGTCGTCGATGGCCACCAGGTCAAGACGCTCGATATCCTCCAGCATCAGCGGTGGGAAATGGCCCAGGTCGGCCAACGGCAGGTAAAGGGCACGCTTGTCCTGATCCGACGCCGCGTGGCAGGCCGCCTGCAACAGATGACTACGGCCGCTGCCCGGCGCGCCCCAAAGATAGATGAACGGCTCGGCATCTGGCGACAGCTGTTGCGTCAGATGCTGCACCAGAGCTGCATTACCGCTCGAGGGATAGTAATTGTTCAGCGTTGCGTCATCACGCAACCCCACCCCGAGCGGTAACTGTGCCGGCAATCGGCTCATGAAGACTCCCTTTTGTCCTGGAGACCCAGTTCGTGCGGCGGCGACGTCGGCTCCAGCGTCTCATCATACAAGGCACTGTTCTGGTAACGCTCTTTGACTTCCTTGAGCAGCACCATGATGACCGAAGCCGCTGGCAAGGCCAGAAGCACCCCGGTCAGGCCAAACAGATTGCCCCCCGCGAGTACCGCAAAAATGACCGCCACCGGGTGCAAGCCAATCTTGTCACCCAGCAATTTGGGCTGCAGCACGACACTTTCGATGACCTGCCCCAGGCTGAATACCCCCAGCACTCCCAACAGCGCCCACCAGCTGTCGAACTGGAACAATGCCACCACCAAGGCACTGCTGAGCCCAACGATGAACCCCAGAAAGGGGACGATGCTCACTAGGCCAGAAATGACACCGATCAACAGGCCAAAATTCAGCCCCATCAGGGTCAGACCCACCGCATAGATAATGCCCAGGCACAGCATGACCAGCAACTGCCCGCGCAGGAAAGCCGCCAACACCTCGTCACAGCGCTTGGCCAGCCGAGTGGCGTCATCGACCCAGTGACGCGGAATCAAGTCGATCAGATTGTTCAGCAACCGGTTCCAGTCGAGCAAGAGGTAAAAGGTGACCACCGGGATCAACGCCACATAGGTCACCCACGTGGCAAACGCCATGCCCGAACGGCCGATCTGACCAAGCGCCTGGGCCAGGTAGCTACCGGCATCGCGCCAATTTTCAGCCAGGGTCTCCTGAACATTGTCCAGCTCGGAACGCAGGTCATACCCCGTCCACTCCTGCACCTGCGGGGCCAGGTAGTTTTCCACCCAGTCGAACACCCCCGGCACCATCTCCCCAAGCTGCTTGATCTGCTGGATGACCAGCGGAATCAGAATCAACAGACTGATGGCCAGCACCAGCAGTAAAATGAGGAATACGCTACTGACCGCCCACACCCGCTTGAGGCCCAGCCGCTGAAAATAGTTGGTCAACGGGTCTGCCAGGTACGCCAGAATCAGTCCGGCAATGAAGGGCATCAAGACGGCATCCAGCAAATATACAACGCCAACCAGGGCCACCAAAAACAGGATGCCCCACCACGAATGTCGCATTTCACTCTCTCCTTCCTGGATAAACGGTCAGCGTCAAGCAATGAATAGTAACAAAACCTGGCCAGCACGCATCTGATAACGTGTCCATCGGTGCGACTTACGTCGCGCAGTGATACAATCGCAGGCCGTTATCGCTCCGGCACTGGCAATTTGCCAGCACAATCGCTTTGCATAGGCTTCACAGGACCCGTCATGACCGAGACCTCCTCTTCCCAGTCGACTCCCTCTCTCAGCTACAAGGACGCAGGCGTCGATATTGATGCAGGCAATGCCTTGGTGGACCGCATCAAGCATGTGGCCAAGCGCACGTCACGCCCGGAGGTCATGGGCGGCCTCGGCGGTTTCGGCGCCCTGTGCGAGCTGCCTGCGGGTTACCGTCAACCCGTACTGGTCTCTGGTACCGACGGCGTAGGCACCAAGCTGCGTCTGGCCATGGACCTGGGCAAGCATGACACTATTGGGATCGACCTGGTAGCCATGTGCGTCAACGACTTGATCGTGGCCGGTGCCGAGCCGCTGCTGTTTCTCGACTACTATGCCACGGGCAAGCTGGACGTGGATATCGCCGCCGACGTGGTCACCGGCATTGGTGCAGGCTGCGAACTGGCCGGCTGTGCCCTGGTGGGCGGCGAAACCGCCGAGATGCCCGGCATGTACGAAGGCAACGACTACGACCTGGCCGGCTTCTGCGTTGGCGTCGTGGAGAAAGAGGAGATCCTGGACGGCAGCAAGGTTGCCGAAGGCGACGTACTGCTGGGCCTCGCCTCTTCCGGCCCTCACTCCAACGGCTACTCCCTGATTCGCAAGATCCTCGAAGTCAGCCAGGCGTCGCTGGAAGAGCAGGTGGACGGCAAGCCGCTGAGCGAGGCACTGATGGCCCCCACGCGCATCTATGTGCAATCGCTGCTCTCGATGATGCGTGAAACGGAGCTGGCGGTACATGCGCTGTCGCACATCACCGGCGGCGGCCTGTTGGAAAACATTCCCCGCGTGCTGCCCGACCACCTGGCGGCAAAGATCGACCTGACCACCTGGCAGCGCCCGGAAGTATTCAACTGGCTGCAAGCCAAGGGCAACGTCAACGAAACCGAAATGCACCGCGTGCTGAACTGCGGCATCGGCATGGTGGTAGTAGTGCCTGCGAGCCAGGCGGAAGCCGCCAAGGCTCACTTGCAGGCTCAAGGTGAAACCGTGTACCAGATTGGTCACATCGTGGCACGCGAGGACGAGGCCGTGGTGCTGAACAACCTCAAGGCAGGCCCGCAGGCATGAGCAGTACCGAGTACAGCACGGATACCATCAACGACCTGACCCCGGAACCCGTGGGAGCACGTCGTGTCGTGGTGTTGATCTCCGGTAGCGGCAGCAACCTGCAGGCCTTGATCAATGCCCAGCAGCACGACCGTCTGGGCGGCGAAATCGTCGCGGTCATCTCCAACGAGCCGGACGCTTACGGTCTGAAGCGCGCCCACGAAGCGGGTATCGAAGCGGTGGCTTTGCCCCACCGTGAATACGATAGCCGCGACGCCTACGACGGCGCGCTGATCAAGGTGATCGAACGCCATGAGCCGGATCTCATTGTTCTGGCGGGCTTCATGCGGATTCTGACGCCACGCTTCGTACAGCGCTTCCTGGGCAAAATGCTCAACATTCACCCGTCGCTGCTGCCTGCCTACCAGGGCCTCAACACCCACGCCAGAGCCTTGGCCGATGGCGTTGCCCAGCATGGTTGCAGCGTGCATTTCGTCACCGAAGAGCTGGACGGAGGGCCGGTGGTCTTGCAAGCCGAGCTCGCCGTCACCGCCGACGACAGCGTCGAGACCCTCAAGGAGAAGGTCCACGCCCGTGAACACCTGATCTTCCCGATTGCCGTTCACTGGTTCCTTGAAGGACGCTTGCAATACACCGCCGAAGGCGCACGCATGGATGGCCACCTGTTACCGCCCCACGGCATGCGTCTTTCCCATGCGGATGCCGCCGAAGAGCTGGACGAAGAAGCCAACGACGCCTGACCCATCGTTGCGCCCAACCCAAAACGCCCTGATGCATCACTGCATCAGGGCGTTTTTTATCCTGCCATCTGACGATGACTGATCGCTAAGTCCTTCCCCATCACGTTCTGGGCAAGGTCACCCCACGCTGTCCCATGTACTTGCCGCCGCGATCCTTGTACGAGGTTTCGCAGACCTCGTCGGATTCGAGGAACAGCATCTGGGCAACGCCTTCATGGGCATAGATCTTGGCAGGCAGGTTGGTCGTGTTGGAAAACTCCAGCGTCACGTGGCCTTCCCACTCCGGCTCCAGTGGCGTCACGTTGACGATGATGCCGCAGCGCGCGTAGGTCGATTTGCCCAGACAAATGGTCAGCACGTTACGCGGAATACGAAAGTACTCCACCGTGCGTGCCAGCGCGAACGAGTTGGGGGGAATGATGCACACGTCCCCTTTCACATCGACGAAGCTCTTGTCATCGAACGACTTGGGATCGACAATCGCCGAGTGGATATTGGTAAACACCTTGAACTCATCGGCACAGCGCACATCGTATCCGTAGCTGGACGTGCCGTAGGAGATCACCCGCTGATCGTTGACGTAGCGCACCTGCTCGGCTTCGAAGGGCTCGATCATGGCATCGCTCTGCGCCATACGGCGGATCCACTTGTCTGATTTAATGCTCATCGGTTACTTCATCACTCGCTAAAGGAAATCGTCGGGCCACCGGATTGATGGGCGTTGACGGACTGCGCCACCTGACGGGCAATCTCGGCAAACGTTTGGCTCACGGAACTCTCCGGCTCGGCAACCACGCTGGGGCGCCCGGAGTCGGCCAATTCACGAATCGACAGGGTCAGCGGCAGCCGACCCAACACCGCCGTATCATACTCTTCGGCAATGCGGTCACCGCCACCGGTGCCAAAGATCGCCGCTTCATGGCCGCACTGCTCACAGTGGTAAAGGCTCATGTTCTCGACTACCCCCAGCACAGGCACATTGACCTTGCGGAACATTTCGATGCCCTTGCGAGCATCCAGCAGCGCGATGTCTTGAGGTGTCGTCACGATCACCGCACCCGACACGGCCACTTTCTGCGCCAGGGTCAACTGAATGTCGCCGGTACCGGGCGGCATGTCGATCAGCAGGAAGTCCAGGTTGTCCCACTGGGTCTGGGTGAGCATCTGCTGGAACGCCCCCACCACCATAGGGCCACGCCATACCATGGCATCACGGGTATTGACCATGAACGCCATCGACATGGCTTGGATGCCGTGTGCTTCCAGGGGCAAAAATGTATTGTTCTCCCCGGCTTGAGGACGCATGCCCTCCTTGACGCCCAGCATCTGGGCCTGGCTGGGTCCATAGATATCGGCGTCCAGCACGCCCACACGGTAGCCCTGAGCCGACAATGCCAGCGCCAGATTCACGGTCACGGTCGACTTGCCGACACCACCCTTGCCCGAGGCCACGGCCACGATATGTTTCACACCATCCATCAATGGCTCTCCCGTTGTTGAATACCTGCATGGTCTGGCGGGAATGATACTCCTCCACCGCCCATTTCTAAACCGACAAAAACAAAAGCGGGCATGGGAAGCCCCGTGCCCGCTCTTGGAAGAACACGATGGCCTCAGCCATCGGAACTCCGTTTACTGCGCTTGCGTATCGTCAGCGTCAGCGTCGTCGCCATCGCTCTCTTGATCACCTGACAGGTCAGGCACCTCATCGTTGGCAGCATCATCCACGTGCAGGCGGTCGCCTAGCGCGGCCAGCTCTTCACGCCACTCGCGCAGTTGGCTCTCCAAGCGTTCCAGCTGCTCTTCGCGAGTCTCGATATCGCTCTCGACATTGGCGACTTCCTCACGGCCAATGTCCAACGCCACCATAAGGTCATCCATTTCACCGCGCACCTGGCTCAGGCTCTCTTCTTCCTCCTCGCGCAGCTGGGTCATGGACTCGATCTCGGACTGCATCGCATCGCGCTCGCTGGTCACGCTATCGCGCTCTTCCTGCAGCGACTCCAGCTCGCTCTGCTGGCTGGCAATCTGCTCTTCCAGCTCGGCCAGGCGCTCATTGGCCTCGTTGACCTGGGATTCCAGCTCACTGAGCTCGTCTTCGGCAGCCGTCTGCTCTTCTACCGCCTGCTGGCGCTGCTCTTCGGCTTCCTGACGAGCCGCTTCAGCCTCCTGACGCGCCTGCTCCGCGCTTTCACGGGCATCTTCGATCTGTTGCAGGCTAGACTCGGCCTCATCACGCTCACTGACGATCTGGTCGCGCGCTTCGCGCAGGCTTTCCATCTCGCTCTCGGCGCCCGCCAGACGCTCTTCCAGTGACGTCACTTCCTGCTCAAGGGCATCCCGCTGCGCTTCCAACTCCTCCAGACGCGACTGCACGGTGCCTACCTCGCCCTGAGCAGACGCCAGCGTTTCAGAAGCTTCTTCCTGCTGCTGCGCCAACAAGGCAATTTCTTCACGCATGGCGGTCAGGTCGGCTTCGGCTTCTTCGACCTCGGCCAGGCGCTGGCTCAACTGGGCATTCTCCTGCTCGACACTGTTGAGCTGGCCTTCCAGCCGCTCGACGCGATCACGATGGGTGCCTGCATTGGACTGCGCCATGATGGCCCATATCACCGCAATGGCCGCGATACCGGCAATCCCCTTGACGCGGTTATCCTGAAACAGCGTCTTCATATCAGGCTTGCCAGCAGGTGTGTGCGGCTCTGGGTGGTTTGCTTCTGACATGCTGCATCCCTCTCTTCGCTTGGCTGCTGGTAATAGCAACGTGAGTGTCAAATCGCTCGCTATCGTCAACGATCGTTTCTAAAAGTAGTCCTTACCAGCATACACAGCCACCCGCATATCGCCAGCGCTCAGCAAGATACGGCTTCGAAGCCTGCCTCTCTCGAGTGGCCAGATGCCGTCACGGGCGATGCACTTTGCAAAGATGGCTCTCTTCACCAAAGCCCTGAGCGGCTCCCTGTTCCACCTCGAACCACGAAAGGCGCGCATGCAATGTCACCACGCTTCCCACGATCAATAGCGTAGGCGGCTGGATGGCACCTTGCAGAAAAGCCGTCGGCAGTTGCCGCAGGGTGCCCGTATGGGTCTGCTGCTGACGCGTGGTTCCCTGCTCGATCAGCGCCAAGGGCGTTTCCGGTGGCAAACCATGGGCCATCAGCCCCTCACAAATGGCCGTCAAATTACTCAGTCCCATGTAAAACACCAGGGTCTGGCCAGGCTGCGCCAGAGTAGGCCAATCGAGGGTAAACTCGCCCTGCTGCAAATGCCCGGTCACGAAACGCACGGATTGCGCATGATCGCGATGGGTCAGCGGTATGCCAGCATAAGCCGCACACCCCGAGGCGGCGGTGATGCCGGGCACGACGTCTACCTCGATACCGGCAGCCACCAAGGTTTCCAGCTCTTCCCCCCCACGCCCAAAAATGAACGGGTCGCCACCTTTCAGACGCACCACCTGCTTGCCCTGCCGAGCCCATTCCACCAATGCCTGATTGATTCCCTCCTGAGGCACACTGTGGGACGAACGCGCCTTGCCCACATAGTAGCGCGCGGCTTCCTGTGGCAGCAGCGCGATGATTTCATCACTCACCAGACGGTCATAAAGCACCACCTCGGCACTTTTGAGCCGACGAAAGGCTTTCAGGGTCAGTAACTCCGGGTCGCCTGGCCCTGCGCCTACCAAACTGACACGGCCAACGCCTGTCTGTGCGCTCATGGTTGCCATTATGGACGTATCCACCTCGTGTGATTGCTGTGCAGCCAAACCCGCCACCAAAGTAATAAGAATAATAATTCATATGCCGAAAAGTAATTTTAAACCGAATGGTGCGCTCTGCACAGGCCATCTCCGCCAAAAACGAGCCATATAGAATTTAAAATCTGCTTTTAATTCCAAAAAATTATTAATAAAAGACAATTTGTCAGCAATGGCTTACATCCCATTTACCTATTTAGGGCTAATCTTCACAGCTAACTTATAATAGGCCTATCGTCTGGAGATTCACGCATGTCCGTGAATGAGGCATCCGTTACTTCCAAGCCTGCCGCCCCGGGCACGGAAGAGTTGATCAGCAGCATCCCAGGGGTCATTTTTCAGTTTTACCGCACGCACGCTGGCCATATGCATTTTCCCTATCTGGAAGGGGGTGGCATGGCACTTGCCTATATCGACAAACACCAGCTCGCCGAAGATGCCCAGCCGCTGCTGGAACAACTCACTGGCAGCGACTACCCAAAGATCATGTCGGCCATCGAACGCTCAGCACGCTGGATGCTGCCGCTGACCACCCGCTTCCGATTCCCCTTTCCAGAAGAAAACCCTCGCTGGATCGCGGTCAGCGCCAACCCCGAACCTTTCACCAATGGCGTGCGCTGGAGCGGTATCATGATGGACATCACCGACCAGGTGCTGGAAGAGCAGCGCCTGCGTCGGCTTTGCGACACCGACCCGCTGACCGGCCTGGCCAACCGGCGCAAGTTGATGCTGCAACTGACGCATTTGAGCTCCCTGAGCACGCGCCATGGCTCACCACTGTCGGTCATGATGATCGACATCGACCACTTCAAGCAGCTCAATGACGCCTGGGGACATCTGCAGGGCGACAAGGTACTCAAACAGCTCGCCACGTTGACCTGCTCGCTGCTGCGCTGTGAAGACGTGGTTGCCCGCCTGGGAGGTGAAGAGTTCATGGTACTGTTGCCGCTCACCTCGCTGCAGCAATGCCATGCGCTTGCCGACCGCCTGCGCAAAACCATCGCCGAGCACGATTTCGGCATTGGCCAGAGCAGCGTCACGCTGAGCATCGGGGTTGCGGAGTACCGCTGTGGCGAACCCCTGACCAGCCTGATGGAGCGTGCGGATCAGGCGCTCTATCGCGCCAAGGAGGTTGGCCGGGACTGCGTGCGTCTTCTACCCTGACGCTAGTAACGTCGCCTTCGGAGACCCACCATGCAAAGCCTCGCTCGCACTGCCTTCCAGCCCGTGTCGTCAGATGCCATGCCGCTCGCTCATGAGGCATGCCAACCCCATCTGGCCGCACTTCCAGAGTGGCAGATTATCGAACACGATGGCATCATGAAGTTGACGAGACGCTTTGCGTTTCGTGATTTCGCGGATGCGTTGGCATTTACCCAGCGTGTCGGTGAGGTCGCCGAGCAGGCTGGGCATCACCCGGTCATCGTGACCGAGTGGGGGCACACCACCGTGACCTGGTGGACGCATACCCTGCGCGGCCTGCATCTCAATGATTTCATTCTTGCCGCCAGAACCGACGAGGTAGTCGAATAAATGTTTGAGCAAATTGAGCGAGTCCCTGGAGACGCCATTCTCGGGTTGATCGAAGCTTTCAAGAAAGACACCAATCCGCAGAAGGTGGACCTTGGTGTCGGTGTATATCGTGACGCAGCGGGCAATACCCCGGTCATGCGTGCGGTCAAGGAAGCAGAAGCTCGCCTGCTCAAGAATGAAACCACCAAGACCTACATCGGCTCCCATGGCGCGCCTGCTTATGGCGATGCCGTGCTGCCCATGGTACTGGGTGCCGACTCAGCGGTATTGAAAGCCAACCGTGCCAGCGCCACGCAGTCACCGGGCGGCACGGGCGCTCTGCGTCTGGCGGCCGATTTCATTGCCAGCCAGTTGCCCGGCAAAGGCATCTGGGTCAGCGACCCCACTTGGCCCAACCACCACGGCATCTTCACCGCGGCGGGCATTGCGCTGCACAAATACCCCTACGTCGATGCCGAGAACCGTCTGGATTTCGCGGGCATGCTGGCAGCACTCAAGCAGATCCCCGAAGGCGACGTGGTCGTGCTGCATGCCTGCTGCCACAACCCCACCGGCTTCGATCTTTCTCAAGCCCAGTGGCAGGAAGTCATGGCCGTTCTGCAAGAGCGCAAGCTGCTGCCGCTGATCGACTTCGCCTACCAAGGCTTCGGCGAAGGGCTGGAAGAAGATGCCTACGGCGTTCGTCTGCTGGCTGAAAACCTGGATGAGGTGATCATCACCAGCTCCTGCTCCAAGAACTTCGGTATCTACTGCGAGCGCACTGGCTGCCTGATTCTGGTGGCCAAGGACGCCGAGCAGATGGAAAACGTACGCTCTCAGGCGGCCATCGTTGCTCGGGAAAACTACTCCAATCCGCCCGCCCACGGCGGCGCCATCGTCAGTGAAATCCTCCACGATGCCGAGCTGTCCGCCCTGTGGCGTGAAGAGCTGACGGAGATGCGCGACCGTATCAATACCCTGCGTCGCGATTTCGTCGAGGCACTCAAGCCTTACGGTCTGGCGGAAAAGTACGCCTGCGTAGCCGAGCAGCGCGGCATGTTCTCCTACACAGGCCTGACTCCGGAACAGGTAGACCGCCTGCGCGACGAGTTCGGCATCTACATGGTGCGCTCGGGCCGGGCCAACGTGGCAGGCTTCTCCCACGAGAACCTCCCCTACCTGGCCAAGGCCATCGCGGCAGTCAACGACTGATCTCGCGCACCGACGTATCACGCCCAGGCTTTGGCCTGGGCGTTTTTGTTTAGAAAGATCAACCTCTTGGGCAATGATGTGTACAATTGCGCCTTCGCCGCCAGAGCCTGGGGCGCCCGCGCGGCGTCCGTGACAACGCAACGCTTGACCGATTAGTCAAATATTCGGCACACTCAGCGTAGCCTTGTATACAACACACCATAACCGAGAGGCACAACATGGCGGCTGCCAGCACTCCCTACCCCTGGTACAAAAAAGAAGATACCGACGCTTTCTTTGCGCTGTTCCAGAACAACATCGCCAATTTCGTCATTATCGCCATTACCATGCTGGGCATGGGTTTCCCTGCTTCCATCGTGTATGGGCAGGTGCTGCCAGGGGCGGCGGTCGCCGTCATGGTGGGCAATTTCTACTACGCCTGGAGCGCCGCTCGCTTGGCGCGCAAGGAGAACCGCAGCGACGTCACGGCGCTCTCCTACGGTATTTCCACGCCGGTGATGTTCGTCTTCCTGTTCGGGGTGCTGCTGCCCGCCAAACAGCTGACCGGCGATGCCGAACTCGCCTGGAAAGTCGCCGTGGCCGCCTGCTTCATCAGCGGTGCCATCGAAGCCCTGATCAGCGTCGTGGGCCGCTGGGTACAGTATCACCTGCCCAGAGCCGCGATGCTGGGTGCCGTGGCAGGCGTTGCGCTGACCTTCATTGCGGGTGAAATGCTGTTCAAGACACTGGAAATGCCGGTGATCGGGCTACTGGTGCTGGGGATCATCATCGTGGGCCTGGTCGCCAGGGTGAGCATGCCCTTCAAGCTCCCCACCTCGCTGTTTGCCATCGTCATCGGGACGACCATGGCCTACCTGATTGGCGATGCAGGCACCGAGCGCTTCAGCGATGCCTTCACCCACCTGGGGTTCTACCCCTTGCTGCCCAATCTCGCCTGGTTCGAAGGGCTGGGCCTGCTGTTCACCGGCATGCTGGCCGTCCTGACCGTGGTGCTGCCCATTACCCTGTACAACGCCATCGAAACCATGAACAACGTCGAGGCCATGGAAGCCGCAGGCGACAAGTACGATGTACGGGAGTGCCAGGCCGTGGATGGTGCAGGCACCATGATCGGGGCCTTGTTTGGGGGCGTGTTCCCGACGACGGTTTACATTGCCACGGTGGGTGCCAAATGGATGGGCGCCGGGCGCGGCTATAGCCTGCTGAACGGCGCCGTCTACGCGCTGGCCACCATGTTCGGGCTGATTGCTGCCCTGGCGGCCATCATCCCGGTCTCCGTCGTGGCGCCTATTCTGGTGTTCGTGGGAATGTCCATGATTGCCACTGCGTTCCAGGCCAACGATACCCGCTACTACCCGGCCATCGCCCTGGCGATGCTGCCCTACTTCGCCAATTACGTGATGACGCGCTTCAACCGGGGAGCAGGTGAGGTGGTCAGCGACATCTCCAGCGCCATCGTCGTGCTGGGGCAAGGTGCCATGTTCATGGCCATCCTGCTGGGCGCCATGACCGTGTCGGTGATCGACCATCAGTTCCGCAGGGCAGCGGCCTTTGCCGCCATCGCGGCGGGCTTTTCATTCGTTGGCCTGATGCATGCACCCCAGCTGGCCTTCAATGCGGCCCCCGACTTCGTCATGGGCTACCTCGCCATGGCGCTGCTATTCCTGTACTTCTCGTTTCAGGAATCACGCCGCCAGCACTGAACCTGTCGTCGGGTCATGACACTCCCGCCCGCCGATGCGGGCGGGAGAGAATACGCCGCAGCGCTCCCCAGGCCATCAGGCCTGCCAGCACATTCCCCACCGCGGCACCCGCAGCCAGCCCCGTCCAGCCAAACAGCTGCGCACCCACCCAAAGGCACGGCAGGTAGCACACGAACAGCCGCGCACTGGAGAGCAGCATGGCCCGCAGCGGCCAGCCCAGCGCATTGCCCGCCGACACCACCAGCATGCACACGCCCAGCGCCGCATAGCTGGGCAGTAGAAAACGTATCAGCAGCGCCAGCTCGCTCTGCACTTCCGGATTACCGGCCAGCGCCATGGCCACCCAGGGTGACGCCAGCGCCAACAACACGCCCAACGCCAACTGCCAGGCCACGGCCACGGTCAGCGCCAGGCGCATGAGACGATGAATCTGCTCCCAGTCTCCAGCCCCATAGCAGCGCCCCAACCAGGGGGGCAGCGACATGGTCATGGCAAGAATCACCATCAGCGAAAGGGTTTCCAATCGGCTGGCCAACCCCCAGGCCGCGACCTGGGTATCCCCCAGCCCCGCCACCGCCGCAATCGCCAGCATGGCGGCCAGCGGCGGCATCAGCTGGCTGACCATGGCTGGCGCGGCAATGCCGGTGAAAGGCCGCCAGGAGCGTTTGATCTCTGGCCACAGCGCCACCGAGGTCGCCCAGTCACGCCGATAGAGCTTGCGGCAGGTAAACCACAAGCCCACGGCAAAGGCGATGGCCGTGGCCCAGGCAGCACCCGGTAACCCCCACCCCTCCCAGGGGCCTAGGCCAAAAATGAACAGCGGGTCCAGCACCAGGTTCACCAGGCTGCTGACCACCATCATCTTGCCAGGCAACCGAGTATCGCCGTGGGCGCGAAACACGCTGTAGATGAAGTAAAGCAAGGCGCCCAACCAGGCGGCGAACAGCTGCGGCGCCCAGTAGGCTCGGATGTGCCCTAGCGCACGCTGGTCGGCCCCCAGCAGGCTGAACAAGGGCTCCTGCAACGCCCAAAGCACGACGGCCAGCACACCGATGACCGCACCACCCGCCAACAGCACCAGGTTGCTCAAGCGCCTGGCTCTGGCCTGCTCACCGGCCCCCAGGGCTCGGGAGATGAGCGCCGCAATGGCGATGCCCATCCCCACCTGAATACCAATGATCAAAAACGACAGCGGAAAAGTGAACGACTGCGCGGCCAGCGGGGCCGTGCCCAGCCGCGCGATGAAGGCGCTGTCGACCAGTTGAAACCCGAGCAGCGCCAGAACACCAATGGCCATGGGCCAGGTTTGACGCCACAGGGTGATAGCCAACTCACGTTGTTGCATAGCGGCTGCCAACGGCGGCCTCCTTGGTGTATTGCTCGATTTACGGGGGCTTTAAAACGCAAAAAACGCCACCACCCGTGAAGGTGGCAGCGTTCTGATCAGTCATCGCTTACTGGCGGATGCCTTCGAAGGTGACGTACAGCTCCAGCTCGTGCATGGCTTCCGGGAAGTCGCTCATGTCGATGCCGAAATCACTCAGCGTCAGCATGGTGCTGCCTTCGAAACCAGCGCGGTAGTTACCCCAGGGATCTTCACCTTCGCCCATCAGGGTCACCGGCATTTCGATTTCCTGAGTTTCGCCGTGCAGCGTCAGCTCGCCGGTCACCACGCCTTCGTTGTCACCCGTGGCTTCGAAACCAGTGGACGTGAAGGTCGCCGTGGGGAATTCGCTGGCGTTGAGGAAGTCAGCGCTCAGAATATGACGGTCACGCTCGGCATGGTTGGTGGTCAGGCTGTTGACCTGCACTTCCATGGAGACGGAAGACGCATCCAGGTCGTCGGCATCGTAGTGGAACTGGCCATCGAAGGTCTCGAAGCTGCCCAGAATGTAAGAGAAGCCCAGATGGTTGATCTTGAACTGCACGAATGCGTGCTGGCCTTCGATATCGATCTGATAATCAGCCGCCTGAGCCTGGCTCAAGGGAATCAGAGCCGCTGCGGCCAGTGCCGTGGCAATCGCTGTCTTCTTCAACATTGCTATCTCCTCGCTTTCCTTGGTCAAAACTGCGGATCCATCATGAGTCCGCGGTGAGTAGAACAGGGGTTCAAATCTTTGGCTGGGCATGGGGCTTTGGCTGCGCATGGCGCGGGTTGACCATGCGGCGCAGCGTGTCGTGCCGCCAGCGCCAATGATGCACCAATGCCGCCAACGCATGCCCACCTGCCAATACCATGAGCGCCAACGCGCTGTACCAGTGTATGTCGCCCGCCACGCTGGCCTGATTGGGCAGGCCATGCAGGATGGCAGGGGCATCGAACCAGCCAAACACACTGATGGAACGCCCGTTGGCGGTCGAAATCAGGTAGCCACTGAACAGTACCGTCAGCATCAAAACGTAAAGTGCGATGTGGCCAAGGTGAGCCGCCAGACGCTCGAATCGCCCTCCCTCGGCCGCGGGGGTCGGCTGCATGAAACGCCAAGCCAATCGGCCAAAGGTGACCAGCAGCAGTAGCACACCCACCGAGCGGTGAATCCAGGGAGCCTGATTGTACCAAGGGTCGTAATAACCCAACCCGGTCATCCACCAGCCTAACGCGAACAACCCAATGATGGTCAAAGCGCTCAGCCAGTGAAACGCGATACTGATCACCCCCCAGCCACTGCGTGTATTACGCCACATCCTTGATTCCCCATTGACGGCTGCACGCTGCCCCACAGCATGCTTCACTTGTTATGAAAATCATAACCTTTCGCATGACAAAACACTGCTGAAAAAAGCAGAACGCATCGTTCGGAAAAACCGTTTCATCGTGCCCGTACCGTGTCACTTTATGAAACGTCGGCGTATTTCGCCAATAAAAAACCGGCCTCTCGGCCGGTCAGTCGTCACAATATCGTACTTCAACGAGCAGCCAGCGCATCCAGGCCACGGGCCAGGTCACGCTGGATATCCGCCTGACTTTCAAGCCCGACGGCTACCCGAATCAGCCCCGGCGCAATCCCTGCGGCGGCCTTTTGCTCATCGGAAAGGCGCCCGTGGGTCGTGGTGGCCGGGTGAGTGATGGTGGTTTTGACATCGCCCAGATTGCCGGTAATCGACAGCATGCGCGTGGCGTCGATCACCTGCCAGGCGCCCTCTTGCCCACCCAGCACCTCGAATCCCAGCACGGCACCAAAACCCTGCTGCTGGCGCTTGGCCAACGCATGCTGAGGGTGCGCTTCCAGGCCGCTGTAATACACCCGAGTGACGGCGGGGTGCTGGTCGAGCCAGCGGGCCAGGCTCAAGGCGTTCTCGCAGTGGGCCTTCATGCGCAGCGACAGGGTCTCGAGCCCCTTGGTGAAGATCCACGCGTTGAACGGACTCAGGCAAGGGCCACAGGTCCTCACGACGCCAAACACCTCTTCCAGCAGGTCATGACGCCCCACCACCGCTCCACCCACGGCGCGCCCCTGGCCATCCAGGTATTTGGTGGCCGAGTGAATCACTAGGTCGGCCCCCAGTGCCAGCGGCTGTTGCAGAGCAGGCGTAAGGAAACAGTTATCGATGGCCAGCAAGGCCCCGCTGCGCTTCGCCAACGCTGCCAGGGCCGGAATATCGGCCACTTCGGAAAGCGGATTGGACGGCGTTTCGGCGAACATCAGCCGAGTTGCGGGCGTCACCGCGGCTTCCCAGGCTGCCAGATTGGAAAGCTCCACATAGCGCGTGGTAATGCCAAATTTGCCCAGATACTTGTCGAACAGGCTGACCGTAGAGCCAAACAACGAACGCGAGGCCACGATCTCATCCCCCGCCGACAGCAGTGCCAAGGCAGTGGAAAGAATGGCAGCCATGCCAGAGCTGGTGGCGACGCAGCGCTCACCGCCTTCGAGGGCCGCCAGTCGGCGTTCGAAGGTATGTACCGTCGGATTGGTGAAGCGCGAGTAGACGTTACCCGGCTCTTGACCACCGAACTTGCGGGCAGCTTCGGCAGCACTCTCGTAAACAAAGCTCGAGGTGGGAAAAATCGGCTCGGCATGCTCCTGCTCAAACGTGCGGTGGTGCCCCGCGCGAATGGCGAGCGTTTCGAGCGACCACTCCTCCTGGTGATGATCATCATGCATGGCAGCGCCCTCTTTTCCAAAACGTCCAGCTTCCAAAACGTCCATTCCCCCGGCAACTCCCCCTAGGGAAAGTTGCCAGCGCATGCGCGTTCAGTCGTCCAGGTCATCGTCCTGATTGTGCATGTCAACCAGCGCATGGTCACCCGCGCTGTTGTCCTTGGCCGCATCGTTACGGCTAGCTTCCAGTACCGCCAGGTAGGCCTCGTCGATATCGCCGGTGACGTAGTTGCCATCGAACACCGAGCAATCGAAGGCTTCCATCTCGGGGTTGACCTCGCGACAGGCGCTCTTCAGGTCTTCGAGGTCCTGATAGAAAATGCGGTCGGCGCCGATCAGCTGACCCACTTCATCTTCCGTGCGGCCATGGGCAATCAGCTCGGTGGCCGCGGGCATGTCGATGCCATAAACGTTGGGGTAACGCACCGGGGGCGCCGCCGAGGCGAAATAGACTTTGCGGGCACCGGCATCCCGGGCCATCTGGATGATCTGCTTGCAGGTGGTGCCGCGCACGATGGAGTCATCCACCAGCAGTACGTTCTTGCCGTTGAACTCGACATCGATGGCATTCAGCTTCTGACGCACCGATTTCTTGCGCTGGGTCTGCCCTGGCATGATGAAGGTCCGGCCAATGTAGCGGTTCTTCATGAAGCCTTCGCGGTAGGTGACGCCAAGATGCTGGGCCATCTCCAGTGCCGAAGTACGTGAGGTGTCCGGGATCGGGATGACCACATCGATATCGTGGTCGGGCCACTCGTTCATGATGCGGTCGCCCAGCTTGCGACCCATCTGCATGCGCGTGCCGTAGACATAAGCGCCATCGAGGATGGAGTCGGGGCGCGCTAGATAGACGTGCTCGAAGATACACGGACGCAGTTCGGGGCGGTCGGCACATACCTGGGTGTGAATCTGACCCTGCATGTCGACGAAGATGGCCTCGCCCGGCGCCAGGTCACGCGCCAGCTCGAAACCACCCACGTCCAGCGCCACCGACTCGGAAGCGATCATCACTTCCTGGCCGTTGGGGTCCTGGCGCGTGCCGAACACTACCGGGCGAATGCCGTGGGGGTCACGGAAAGCGACCATACCGAACCCGTTGATGATCGCCACGGCCGCATAGCCACCCTTGCAGCGACGATGCACGCGACGCACCGCATCGAAGATGTCCTCGGCTTCCAGGTGAAGCCCTTGCTTGCCCAGCTCGTGGGCGAAGACGTTGAGCAGAACTTCCGAGTCGGAGCTGGTATTGATATGGCGCAGGTCCGTGGAGAACAGCTCCTGCTTCAACTGCTCTGAGTTGGTCAGGTTGCCGTTGTGGGCCAGCGCGATGCCGTAGGGGGAGTTGACGTAGAACGGCTGAGACTCGGCCTCACTGGAGGAGCCTGCAGTGGGATAGCGCACGTGACCAATGCCCAGGTTGCCTTTCAGGCGCGCCATGTGGCGAGTATGGAAAACGTCACGGACCAGGCCGTTACTCTTGCGCAGTAGGAAGCGTCCCTCGCTCCAGGTCATCATGCCGGCAGCGTCCTGGCCCCGATGCTGAAGTACGGTCAGGGCATCGTAGATTCCCTGATTTACCGCCTGCTTGGCCAGAAGGCCCACTATACCGCACATTCCAGTTACCTCGCTTTAAAACCACGGCTTGCTGGTGCAAACCCGTATGATCATCAAACTTACTCGTGCCGCTGCCAGACAGCGGCACGACATCCACCGCTCGGCTACTGCTGAACGGGTACGCGCAATTCGGGGAGCGAGACATCGCGCAGCGACGCCGGTGGCGTCGGCAGCTCACGCTCCCACTGGTCCAGTTGGCTTACGGCCCAGTCCCGCAACTCGATGAAGGTGGGGCGCAGCGAGGCTTCCTGCCATGCCTGAAGGTCTGCCAACGGTGTCAAGGTGATCAGCACGGTCACCACCAGCAGGATGACCGCGCCACGGGCAAGCCCGAACGCAGCGCCCGCAAAACGGTTCAACAGCCCCATGCCCACCCACTCCACGGCGGCGTGAACGATACGTATCACGATTCCGCACAGTAGAATCACCGCAAAGATGACCAGCGCAAAGGCCAGCACCAGGCGAGCATCGAAACTCTCGATGAAGCCGGCCATCAGCTCGGCCACCGGCTCGGCCAGCACCCGCGCCACCATCAGCGCGACGACCCAGGCAGCCAGCCCCAGCGATTCACGCACGAAGCCCCGTACGAAGCCTGCCAGCATCGATAGCGCCAGCACGGCCAGAAAAACGGCATCAATCCAGGTCAGCGCCATGATCAGTCTCTTACCCGCACCAGAAGGCCTTGAACATTGGCGCGCTCTTTCACCAGCGCCAACGCCGCCTCGCCATCTTCTGAAGAGCCGTACGGGCCCACCAGCACGGTGGTGAGGTTGTTGTCACGCGGGCGCTGGAAAACGCGGAAACCTTGATTGGTAAGTTGGTCGCTGATTCGCTGGGCATTGGCGGCATCGCCAAAACTGCCTACCTGAACGGCCCATTCGCCCTGCTGCTGAGCCTGGGGAGCAGAACCATTGCTGCTGCCGCTGCTACTGCTGCCACGGTTCTGGTTAGCAGCCACCAGCTCGGCAATCGGGTCATTGGCGGGAGCGGGCGTCGGTTCGCTGCGCGGCGCTTCGGCGGGTGCCGCTGGCGGAGGCGTCTCAGCGGGCGCACTGGCAACGGCCTCGGTCTGCGGTTCCAGCGGCACGACCTCGATGGGCTCGTCCACTACCTCGGCATTCTCCAGCGGCTCGAGGGGAGACGGCGCGTTGATGGAAGCAGGCATCTCGGGCACAGGAACGTCCTGACGCACCACGTTCACCGGCTGTTCGATCACGAAGGTGGGCTGCGGACGCTCCTCCCGGGGAGCCGGGTCACTCATCAACCACGGCACGATGATCGCCAGCACGGCCAGCAGAATCACGAGACCGCTAATGCGTTCCGTTTTACCGTATTTCATATCCCTCTCCCTCCAGCTTAACGTGCCTGCGGCGATGCTTGAGGCAGTGACATCGCCAGTAGCGCTGCCACGGTAAAGAATGACCCCGTTGCCAATACCCGATCCTCTGGCGTCAGCCGTTGAGCCAGCCACTCTGCCCCGGCCTGCGGAGAATCGGCGCAATGATACACGCGCCCGCCCAGCGACGTAATACGCTCGGCAAGCTCGCTGGCCAAGCGGCCACGTTCGCCTTCCAGGCTGACGCAGACCCAGTCACGGATACGCGGCAACAATGCCTCGATCACACCGTCGGCATCCTTGTCATTGAGCATGCCAAGCAGCCCCCACTGGCGACCACCGGCAGGCGGCGCGGGAAGCCTGCGCGCCAGATAGCTGGCCGCATGCGGATTATGCCCCACGTCCAGGCACCACTGCCCGCTCCACTGCATGCGCCCCGGCAGCGTCACCGTGGCCAGCGCTTCACTGACCGGCCGCACCTTCAACGGCACGCCTGCCAGCGCCAGCGCCTGCAGCGCCGTCGCCGCATTGTCGATGGGCAAGCCTGGGTCTGGCAGCGCGTCAAGAGAAAGAGTATCCCCTTCACGGTTGAGCCCATGCCAGCACCAAGGAGTTCCTGGCGGCTCGTCACCCGCGCTATGGCTGAAACCCACGCCCAGCACGTAGCTGGGCGCAGCCACGGCAATGGCCGTGTCCAGCACGCTCGTGGGCAGCGTCAAGCTTCCCAGCACGGCGGGTTTCAGGGGGCGAAAGATACCTGCTTTTTCGCGCCCGATCTGAGCCAGATCGGTCCCCAGGAAATTGGCATGATCCAGCGCGATGGTAGTCACGATGGCCACATCGGCATCGATGATGTTGACGGCATCCAGCCGCCCGCCCAGCCCTACCTCCAATACCGCCAGATCCAGCTCGGCATTGGCCAGACACCAGAGCGCACACAGAGTGCCCGCCTCGAAGTAGGTCAGACTGATGGCGGGCGCTTCCAGGCGAGCATCCTCCACCTGAATGAAGCCTTCGACCAGGGTTTGGTCACTGGCTTCGCGCCCTTCCAGTGTGACCCGCTCGTTATAGCGCAGCAGATGAGGAGACGTGTAGGTACCGGTGCGCAGGCCATGCGCCCGCGCCACCGCATCGATCATGGCAAGGGTCGAGCCCTTGCCATTGGTGCCTGCCACGGTAATCACCTGGCGGGCCAGGGGGCGGTCCAGCAGCCCCATGCGCCGGGCCACCTGCGACACCCGCTCCAGGCCCATGTCGATGCCTACCGGATGCAGCGTCTCAAGATGATTCAGCCATTCGGCTAACGTGCTAGGCATTGCGCGACGCGTCATCGCTCGCAGGCTTGGCAGGCTCTGCCTGAGCGCTGCTTTCTGCGGCATCGGCCAGAGCTGCTTCATCCACCACTGGCTCCGCGATCTCGGCATCGACTTCCGGCTCACCGCTGACGTGCAGTGGGTTCTGATGGGTCAGCTTGCGCAGCACACCACCGACACGCGCACGCATGTCATGACGATGTACGATCATGTCGACCGTGCCGTGTTCGAGCAGAAACTCGCTGCGCTGGAAACCTTCCGGCAGCGTTTCGCGCACGGTCTGTTCGATGACACGAGGGCCTGCAAAACCGATCAGTGCGTTGGGTTCGGCAATGTTCAGGTCACCCAGCATGGCCAGCGACGCGGAAACGCCACCAAACACCGGGTCGGTCAGCACGGAAATATAGGGGACGCCCGCCTGCTTGAGCTTCTCCAGTGCTGCCGAGGTCTTGGCCATCTGCATCAGCGAGAACAGCGCTTCCTGCATCCGCGCGCCACCCGAGGCAGCAAAGCAGATCAGCGGAATACCCTCGTCCAGCGCAATGGTGGCCGCGCGCACGAACTTTTCGCCGACCACGGCACCCATGGAGCCGCCCATGAAGGTGAACTCGAAGGCCACGGCCACGACCGGCAGGCCATCCAGCTCGCCACGCATGGCAACCAGCGCGTCTTTTTCACCGGTCTCTTTCTGGGCAGCCGTCAGGCGGTCCTTGTACTTCTTGGAGTCGCGGAACTTGAGGCGGTCATTGGGCTCGATCTCGGCCCCCACCTCTTCGCGCCCCTGCTTGTCCAGGAACCAGTCAAGGCGCTTGCGGGCGGTCAGACGCAAGTGATGGTCACACTTGGGACAGACGCTGTGGTGCTTTTCCAGCTCCGGCAGGTACAGCACCGCCTCGCATTTGGGACATTTACGCCAGAGGCCATCGGGCACGCTGGCACGACGGTCCTTCCGCTGGATACGCCCCATGGAGGGCACGATCTTGTCTAACCAGCTCATATCAAAAAGGCTTCCGTATACGTCAACGCTTGGCAAAGCCAAGCTTGATGAGTGTCGTCAATTCAAGATTCAGTGTAGACGATGAGAGGATGCACTCAGGCATCCATGGCGGTCCGCATTTCAGCCAACACGCTCTTCAACTGTCCGGCGATGGTTTCAGGGGCCTCCACGCTGTCCGCAATGCGGTTGACCAGCGCGCTGCCGACGATCACGCCATCGGCGACTTTCGCCACCTCGGCGGCCGTCACCCCATCGCGAATGCCGAACCCAACGCACAGCGGCAAATCGGTCATGTCACGCAGCGGCGCCAGGTGTTCAGCGACATCGGCTGCGTTCAATGTGGCCGCCCCGGTCACGCCTTTGAGCGACACATAGTAAAGATACCCCTCACCGTGGGCGCATATTGTAGCGGCACGGGCATGAGAAGTGGTAGGCGCAACCAGGAAAATCGCTGCCAAGCCGCGCGCTTTGAGCAGCGGGCCGAACTCGTCCGCCTCTTCCGGCGGCATGTCCACCACCAGCACGCCGTCCACACCGACGCTGGCGGCTTTATCGGCAAAGGCCGTGTAACCGATGCGTTCGATAGGATTCAGGTAGCCCATCAGCACGATGGGTGTCTGGGTATCGGTCTGGCGAAACTCGGCCACCATGTCCAGCAGGTCCACCAGCCGGGTGCCCTGCTTCAGAGCCCGCTCGCAGGCCTTCTGGATGACCGGGCCATCCGCCATCGGGTCGGAGAACGGCACGCCAAGCTCGATCACATCGGCCCCGGCATCCACCAGGGCGTGCATGAAGCCTACCGTGTACTGGGGCGCAGGGTCCCCGGCGGTGATGTAAGGGATCAGAGCCTTGCGGCCCTGCTGCTTCAATTCGGAAAAACGCTGGTCGATTCGATTCATGCTAGCCCTTAAAACTCGATGCCGTCGATGTTAGCCACGGTCATGATGTCCTTGTCACCACGCCCTGAAAGGTTCACCACGATATGCTGATCAGGCCGCATGGTGGGCGCCAGCACTTTGGCATGGGCCAAGGCATGGGCAGACTCCAGCGCAGGCATGATGCCCTCCATGCGGGTCAGCTCGCGGAACGCTTCCAGCACCTGCTGGTCGTTGGCGGCCACATACTGCACGCGACCGGCGTCTTTCCACAGCGCGTGCTCGGGGCCAACGCCAGGATAATCGAGGCCTGCGGAGATGGAGTGAGTATCCATCACCTGACCCGCTTCATCGGACATCAGGTAGGTGCGGTTGCCGTGCAGTACGCCACGCGGTGCATTGGAAGACAGCGGCGCGGCGTGGCGGCCGGTTTCCACCCCGTCGCCCCCTGCCTCGACACCGTACATGGCCACGGCGTCATCTTCGACGAACGGGTAGAACAGGCCAATGGCATTGGAGCCACCGCCCACGCATGCTACCAGCGCATCCGGCAAGCGGCCGATCTGCTCCAGCGACTGGCGGCGCGCCTCACGCCCCACCACGGCGTTGAAATCGCGCACCAGCAGCGGGTACGGATGCGGCCCGGCCACGGTACCGATGATGTAGAAGGTGTTGTCCACGTTGGTGACCCAGTCACGCAACGCCTCGTTCATGGCGTCCTTGAGCGTGCGGGTGCCGGACTCCACCGGAATGACCCGCGCGCCCAGCAGCCGCATGCGGTACACGTTCAGCTTCTGGCGCTGGACATCGGCGGCGCCCATGTAGACATCGCACTCCAGCCCCAGCCGCGCAGCAACCGTGGCCGTGGCCACACCGTGCTGACCCGCGCCGGTTTCAGCGATGACCCGAGGCTTGCCGGTCTTCTTGGCCAGCAGCGCCTGACCGATGGTGTTGTTCACCTTGTGGGCACCGGTATGGTTGAGGTCTTCGCGCTTCAACCAGATTTGTGCGCCACCCAGTGAGTTGGACCAGCGCTCGGCGTGATACAGCGGCGAGGGGCGACCCACATAGTGCGCCAGGTCGCGGTCGAACTCCGCCTGAAAGGCCGGGTCGTCGCGCAGGCTGAAGTAGGTCTGCTCCAGCTCTTCAAGAGCGTAACTCAGGGTTTCCGACACGAACCGGCCGCCATAGGGGCCAAAGTGACCACGGGCATCCGGCATTCGGGTCAGGTCGCTGAACTTGGTTTCAGTTGCTGAGACTGTCACAGGCATACCTCACAGGATCGCCAGAAAGGCAAAGATGAATGAATACGTAAAGGCGGAAGAAGGGTTTCACGCCCCTCGTCAGCGCTGATCGGCCCGCCCGACCTGAGCCACGAAGTCGGCCATTCGCCGAGCATCCTTTTGGCCTGGGGCGGCTTCGATTCCCCCTGATACATCAACCGCATAGGGAGCCACCTGCGCCACCGCGGCGGCAATGTTCTCGACCGTCAGCCCACCCGCCAGAATAACAGGTTTTTGCAGGGCTGCGGGGATTCTAGACCAGTCGAAGGTTTCTCCGGTTCCACCAGGCACGCCCGGTCGGTAGGCGTCCAGCAGCAGTGCCTGGGCGGCCGCGTACTGCTGCGCTGCCTGATGCAGGTCAAGGTCGTCACGCATGCGCAGCGCCTTGATCCAGGGGCGATCGAACTGGGCGCAGAAGTCGGCGGGCTCGTCACCGTGGAACTGGATCAAATCCAGGTGCGGCAAACACGCCTCCACCAGCGCCACGTCAGGGTTGACGAACAGCCCCACCCGCGTCACGAAAGCCGGTACCGGTGCTGCCAGCGCCGCCAACGCATCAGGGTCGATACCCCGCGCGCTCCTGGGCCACATGACGAACCCCAGCGCATCGACCCCCAGCGCCACGGCCTGGGCCACGTCCTCGTGGCGAGTAAAGCCACAAAACTTGATACGCGTGCGACCAGGTGCGGTCATGAGGCGCTCTCCTGCTGTTCAGGGCTGGCTTGCTGGGTAAAGGTGAGCTGGCGCCGGGCGGCCACTCTGGGCGTCTCCGGCAGCGCCCGCTCGCCGGTCCACTCGCCGGTGAAGGCCAGCAGATTGGGCCCCAGCGGCTCCTTGGGAATCTCGAAACGTTCGTCGTAGAGGGAGTCGACGAAATGCAGGCCGCAGGCAGGCGCCGTGACATCGCCCTTCTGGCGATTCTTCATCGCCAGCAGGCGGGCGATATGCCCTTCGTCCTGCGCCCCCCGGCCAACGCTGGCCAGCGCTCCGGCAATGTTACGGATCATGTGATGCAGGAAGGCATTGCCTTGGATATCGATCACCACCAGCGGGCCGTAACGCTTCACTTCGACGAAGTGCATCTGGCGCCAGGGGGATTTCGACTGGCAGCCCGCCGCGCGGAAGCTGCTGAAATCGTGCTCGCCCACCAGCACCTGGGCCGCACGATGCATGGCATCGGCATCCAGCGGGTCGCGACACCAGGTGACGTTGTGGCGCTCCATGACCGGGCGGCTGATCTGATTCAGAAAGATGTAGCGGTAACGGCGTGCCAGCGCGCCAAGGCGCGAATGAAAATCGTCGGATACCGGCTTCACCCAACGCACCGCCACGTCTCGGGGCAGATTGGTATTGGAGCCGAAGATCCACGCTTTTTCAGTGCGCTGTACCGGCGGGTCGAAGTGAATCACTTGGCGCGTGGCGTGCACACCGGAATCGGTACGGCCGCTGGCGTAGATATGCACGGGCGCCCCCGCCACCTTGCCCAGCGCATCTTCGATGGCCTGTTGCACGGAGGCGGCATGCTTCAGGCGCTGAAAGCCACAAAAACGTGTGCCGTCATATTCGACGCCCATGGCCAGTCGGCCAGCCAGCGGTTGTGTTTCATCAAAGTGGTAGAACAGCGTCATCAAGCCACGTCATTTGGAGGATTTGGAAGAGTCGCTATTATCCCGACGTCGCGGCTCGAATGCCACCTCTTCGATTTCCCACTCCTCTTCGGGGGTATAGCGGGTGCGCAGCGGTGGCGCGTCCGTTTTTCCTGACAAGGAAGTCTCGGCCTCGTCTGGCTCGTTGGCCTGCAGCGAGGGCGGATGATAATCGATATAGTGCGCCCGATGATCGTCCGGCACCGGTTGCGCAGGCGCCTGGGGCGTCGACGGCTCCGCAGCATCCTCCTCCCGTTCCGGCAAAGCGTCGGGCGCGGTCTGATTCACTCCGGCGGGCGTCGGCTCGACGAGCGTTGGCTCTTCCAGCGCCAGCGGCGGCCGCGGCGCTGGCTCTTCGACGGGCTCGGGGGTGTCCAGGAAAGCCGCTTCCAGGGCGGCTTCATCTTCATCGACAGCGGATTCGACCTCTTCCTCGCTTGAACTCCACTCCGGGGAGCTGGCTTGCGAAGATGGCTCCTCCAAGGGGCTATGCTCACCAGGCTCTTGAGCAACAGGCTCTTGGACAGCAAGCTCGTCGGTCACCGGCTCGTCAGCAGCAGACACCTGCTCATAGCGCTCGGCTACCTGCGGCGGCGCTTTCGGGATATCGAAAGGCGGTGGTTCGGCAAGGGGCGGCTCCGCCAGAGGCGCGCCAGCGGTGCCGGTGCTTTCCATGACTGGCTCGGCGCGCCGTGGGGACGTTTCCACGGCAGCAGCGGGCGCTGGCACGTCCTCCCACTGGCGCTCGCGGCGTTTGCGTGACCACACCAGTGCCCCCAGCAACAGCGCCAGGGCGGCACTGGCCAGCGGCCATTGATAGGCCTCCAGCCGTGCGATCCCCCCCGGCCCAGACGCTCGCGCACCAGCCGCCTGACCCGCGCTGGCCGCCATGGCTTCTGCGGCGGCCAGGGCACGCTGGGTTTCCTGTTGAGACGCCTGTAGCGCCTCCGTCAACGAGGCCACCTCCTGACGCAGCGCGGCCATTTCCGCCCGCATCAGATCACGCTCTTCGAGGACGGTTTGCAGCATGGCCTGGCTTTCGCGCAGCTGTTCTGCCAGGTCGTTGAGGGTCAGCCCTGCCAGCTCGCTCTCTGTCTCGCCCTCTGTATCGCCCTCGGCATTACCCTCGGCCAATGGGCCTTCTGGCGCGCCCTGCGGCAACTGCTCGCTCGCGGCCAGCGCCTCGTCGGCCAGCACCGGCTCCTCGCCTGACGATGGCGCCGCCGCCGTGGCCTCGGGTTCGCTCGCCGCAGGGGTTGACGCAGGCGCGGGCGCCGCCGCCGTTTGCCGCATGGCCTGCACCGCCTGGGATGCCTGGCTGGGGCTACGTGCCATGATTTGCTCGCGACCTGGCACTACCAGGGTTTGCCCGGCGAGAAGTTCATCCGGGTTACCGGAAGGAAACGCCGACGGGTTGGCTTCGACCAGGGCCAGCATCATCTGCTGGACGCTGACCTCGGCGGGCTTGACCCGCGCCGCCACGCCCCACAGTGAATCACCGCTGGCCACATAGGCCGTTCCGCCAGGCGCCTGGGCCGCACTGGCCACGGATGCGGACGATGGCGATGGCGAAGAAGAGACTGCCTGTGGCGGGGCTTGTGCAGCCGTCGCGGACAGGCTGACATTGCTGGCCGGTGCCGCCACCGGCGCACTGGCGGCGCTCTCCGGCAGGTCGAACAGTAGCGTGAACGCCTCGGCGCTACGCCCATCGGGGCCGCTGATGGTCAACAGCAGATCCAGCCAGGGTTCCAGCACCGCCTGCTCGGTGCGCAGCACCACCCGAGCACCGCCGGGCAGGCGCTCAATCTCGGCGCGCACGCTGGCCGCCAGCGGGGTCCACTCCAGCCCCTGGGCGGTAAAGGCCGCTTCGTCAGCGACCTCCACCCGTAACTCGCCCAGCGCAGCCTCGGAGACATCCACGATGGGTGCGGAGGCATTCAGCGGTGCCTGCAGCGGTGAGTTGACCGTCACCTGCCCCAGCCCCACGGCCAGCGCCAACGGGCTTACCGCACCTAGCGGCAGCCATGACAACCATGCCAGCTTGTTTTTCATTACGGCCCCTACTGCCTGCGATTCCCTGCGTTACATTGTGCCGAGACGTTCACCCATCACAATGACTTAATTCGTTTTTATCATAACGTATTTAACATGCCGCTTGGGCCAATGCACCCTCGACACGCCTGACAGGCAAAAAAATGGGAAGCTGCGAACAGCTTCCCACTGGTTTACCTGACGACCGGCGCTGGATTACTGCTCGCGCAGGATCTTCAGCATGCGCTTGAGCGGCTCGGCGGCCCCCCACAGCAGCTGGTCGCCCACGCTGAAGGCCGAGAGGTATTCACCGCCCATGTTCAGCTTGCGCAGCCGACCTACCGGCACTTGCAGCGTGCCCGTGGCTGCTGCCGGGGTCAGGCCTGCCACGGTGGCTTCCTTGTCGTTGGGAATCAGGCGAACCCACTCGTTGTGCTTGGCAATGCGCTCTTCGATCTCGTCCAGCGGTACATCCTGCTTCAGCTTGATGGTGAACGCCTGACTGTGGGAACGCATGGCACCGATGCGCACGCAAAGCCCATCGATGGGAATCGGGTTGTTCTGCAGACCCAGAATCTTGTTGGTCTCGACGCTGCCCTTCCACTCTTCGCGGCTCTGGCCGCTCTCCAGCTTGGTGTCGATCCACGGCAGCAGGCTGCCCGCCAGCGGCGCAGTGAAGTTTTCCGTGGGGAAGTCGCCGCCACGCATGGCCGCAGTGACCTTGCGGTCGATATCCAGAATGGCGCTGGCCGGGTCGGCCAATTCGCTGGCCACGCTATCACGCAGGTGGCCCATCTGGTTGAGCAGCTCGCGCATGTGCTTGGCACCGGAGCCGGACGCCGCCTGATAGGTCATGGAGGTCATCCACTCGACCATATCGGCCTCGAACAGGCCGCCCAGACCCATCAGCATCAGGCTGACGGTGCAGTTGCCGCCCACGAAGGTTTTGGCACCTTTCGCCAGTTGCGCATCGATGACCTTGCGGTTCACCGGGTCGAGGATGATGGTGGCTTCGTCTTCCATCCGCAGGGTGCTGGCGGCATCGATCCAGTAGCCTTGCCAACCACCGCTGCGCAGGTCGCCGTAGACCTTCTTGGTGTAGTCACCGCCCTGGCAGGTGATGATCACGTCCAGCGCTTTCAGGTCATCCAGTGCAAACGCATCTTTCAGCGGAGGCACGTCCACGCCGATGTCGGGGCCGGGCTGGCCAACTTGAGAAGTGGTGAAAAAGATCGGCTCGATACCGTTGAAATCACCATCTTCCTGCATGCGCTGCATCAGCACAGAGCCCACCATGCCACGCCATCCCACGAAACCGACTTTCAACATGTGAAGTCCTCCAACCAAGAATGAGATAAGTATTATACACAAATATCCGACACGACGTCGGCCACCCCTTGGGGCAGCCGACGTTGGTTGCTTTGCGACGAGTCGAAGCGAATCAACCCATTAGCAGGCTTCCTTTTTGCCCATGCTCTTTTTGCAAGCCTTAGGCTGAGCGTTGTGCAAAGGCCGCCAGCACCGCATCGCCCATCTCCACCGTGGAGACCCGACGGGTGCCTTCGGAAGCGATATCCGCCGTGCGCAGGCCGTCGTCCAGCACGCTGCCCACTGCCGCTTCAATGCGCTCGGCCATGGCGGGCTCATTGAGCGAGTAGCGCAGCATCATGGCCACCGAGAGCATCATGGCCAGCGGGTTGGCGACGTTCTGGCCTGCGATGTCCGGCGCGCTGCCGTGGCAAGGCTCGTACATGCCCTGCCCGCTCTCGTTGAGCGATGCAGAAGGCAGCATGCCGATGGAGCCGGTCAGCATGGCGGCGGCATCGGAGAGAATGTCGCCAAACATGTTGCCGGTGACCACCACATCGAACTGCTTCGGTGCACGCACCAGCTGCATGGCGGCGTTGTCCACGTACATGTGTGACAGCTCTACATCCGGGTATTCCGGTGCCAGCCGCTCCATGACCTCACGCCACAGAATCGTCACTTCCAGCACGTTGGCCTTGTCCACCGAGCAGAGCTTCTTGCCGCGCTTCTGGGCCATCTCGAAGGCGACACGGCCAATGCGCTCGATTTCGCTTTCAGAGTAGATATAGGTATTGAAGCCGACCCGCTCGCCGTCGCGCACTTCGATACCCCGGGGCTGGCCGAAGTAGATGCCGCCGGTGAGTTCACGCACGATCATGATATCCAGCCCGGCCACCAGCTCGGGCTTCAAGCTGGAAGCGCTGGCCAGCTGCGGGTAGAGCATGGCCGGACGCAGGTTGCCAAACAGGCCCAGGTTCTTGCGCAGGCCCAGCAAGCCTTTCTCAGGACGCTTGGAGAGGTCTTCGATCTTGTCCCATTTGGGGCCGCCCACGGCACCCAGCAGAATCGCGCTGGCAGCCTTGGCTTTTTCCAACGTTTCGGCGGGCAGCGGCTCGCCGTGTACGTCGTAGGCCGAGCCGCCCACCAGGCCCTCTTCCACGTCGATGTCCAGACCAGCGTCCTGGCAGGCTTTCAACAAACGCGCCGCCTGGGCGGCAATTTCCGGGCCGATACCATCACCGGGCAGCAGTAACACCTTATGAGTCATGCTCAATCCTTAGCACAAAAAATGGAAGACTTACGCGGGCTGACGGAACAGCCACGGGCGCTGCTGACGATGCTGCGCTTCGAAGCTGCGAATGGCCTCTTCGTCTTGCAGGGTAATGCCGATATCGTCCAGGCCGTTCAGCAGGCAGTGCTTGCGGAATTCATCGACCTCGAATTCCAGAATCTCGCCGCTGGGCGTGATCACGCGCTGGTGCTCCAGGTCGACGTCCAGCTGGTAGCCTTCGTTGGCATCCACCTCGGTAAACAGACGATCTACCTGCTCTTCGGCCAGTGTCACCAGCAGGATGCCGTTCTTGAACGCGTTGTTGTAGAAGATATCGGCAAAGCTAGGGGCAATCACTACCTTGAAGCCAAAATCTTCCAGCGCCCAGGGCGCGTGCTCGCGGGAGCTGCCGCAGCCAAAGTTACGCCGTGCCAGCAGTACCTCGGCGCCTTTGAAGCGCGGCTGGTTCAGCACGAAATCCGGATTCAGCGGGCGCTGGGAGCAGTCCTGACCGGGTTGGCCTTCGTCCAGGTAGCGCAGCTCATCGAACAGGTTCACGCCAAAGCCGGTCCGCTTGATGGACTTCAGGAACTGCTTCGGAATGATCAGATCGGTATCGACATTGGCACGGTCCAGAGGCGCGACGATGCCTTCAAAACGTTCGAACTTTTTCATGGCTCAGGCCTCCTGGGCGTGGGTGGCATCGTTGGCGGGCAAGGTACGGACATCGACGAAGTGGCCAGCAATGGCGGCCGCAGCGGCCATGGCCGGGCTCACCAGGTGCGTACGCCCGCCATACCCCTGACGACCTTCGAAGTTACGGTTGGAGGTCGAGGCGCAGTGCTCGCCAGCGCCCAGCTTGTCGGCATTCATGGCCAAGCACATGGAGCATCCCGGCTCGCGCCACTCGAAGCCCGCTTCGATGAAGATCTTGTCGAGGCCTTCGGCTTCCGCCTGGCGCTTCACCAGGCCAGAACCCGGCACCACCATGGCCAGCTTGATGGTATCGGCTACCTTGTTGCCCTTGGCCACCTTGGCGGCTTCACGCAGGTCTTCGATACGCGAGTTGGTGCAGGAGCCGATGAACACCTTGTCCAGCTTGATATCGGTAATTTTCTGGTTGGCCTGCAGGCCCATGTACTCCAGCGCGCGGGAGTGGCTGCGCTGGACGGTTTCGTCATCGGCGGCCTGGGGGTCGGGCACCTGACCGGAAATACCGGTGACCATTTCGGGGCTGGTGCCCCAGCTTACCTGAGGCTCGATCTCTTCGGCCTTCAGGGTGACCACTTTATCGAAGTGGGCATCGGCATCGGAGACCAGCTGGCGCCAGTCGGCCACGGCGGCTTCCCACTGCTCGGCGGTGGGCGCAAAGGGGCGCTCGGCGAGGTAATCGATGGTGGTGTCATCGACCGCAATCAGCCCCACCCGGGCACCCGCTTCGATGGCCATGTTGCACACGGTCATGCGGCCTTCCATGGAGAGCGATTCGATGGCGCTTCCAGCAAACTCGATGGCATAGCCGGTGCCGCCGGCGGTACCAATCTTGCCGATGATGGCCAGCACCACGTCCTTGGCGGTCACGCCCAGGCCCAGCTCGCCTTCCACGCGCACCTGCATGTTCTTCATCTTCTGCGCCAGCAAACACTGGGTAGCCAGCACGTGTTCCACTTCCGAGGTGCCGATACCGTGGGCCAGCGCGGCAAAGGCGCCGTGGGTGGCGGTATGCGAGTCGCCGCACACCACGGTCATGCCGGGCAGTGTGGCACCCTGCTCGGGGCCCACCACGTGCACGATGCCTTGGCGGGGGTCGTTGATCTTGAACTCTTCGATACCGAAGGCCTGGCAGTTGTCGTCCAGGGTCTGCACCTGAATCAACGAGACCGGGTCCTTGATGCCGCTGTTGCCCTCGGCACGCTCTTTCACCGTGGTGGGCACGTTGTGATCGGGGGTGGCCAGGTTGGCATCCAGACGCCAGGGCTTGCGGTTGGCCAGACGCAGGCCTTCAAACGCCTGTGGCGAGGTCACTTCGTGGAGCAGTTGGCGGTCGATGTAGATCAGCGCCGTGCCGTCATCGCGCTGCTTGACCAAGTGCTGGTTCCAGAGTTTGTCGTAAAGGGTTTGACCTGACATGTGGCTCTCCTGGGCAGTGCCCTGCTAGTCGTGTTGGCGGCTTCTACGGGCCGCTCTTGTCGCGGGCGTCATGGACGATGACCCGAGTGTTACCCGACTCGCACATAAAAGCAATTCATGTTATTCATACTTTAGATTCCAAACAGGAATAGATGACCAGGGAGCCGCCGTGGATACCCAAAGCCTGCAAGCCTTTCTTGCCGTAGTGCAAACCCAAAGCTTTTCCCGGGCCGCCGAGCAGCTTCACCTCACGCAGCCAGCGGTGAGTAAGCGCATTGCCACGCTGGAAGAGCTGCTGGGCACGCGGCTTTTCGACCGTATCGGGCGAAAAATCACCCTCACCGAGGCGGGCAACCTGCTGCTGCCCCGCGCCCAGCGTATCCTGTTCACCGTGGACGACAGCCGCCGCGCACTGGCCAACCTTTCCGGCCAGGTGGGCGGCAAGCTCACCCTGGCCACCAGCCACCACATCGGCCTGCACCGGCTGCCGCCGCTGCTCAAGCTCTACACCCAGCGCCATCCGGAAGTGGCCCTCGACCTGCACTTCCTGGACTCCGAGCTTGCCTATCAGGGCGTGGTGGATGGCACCCTGGAAATGGCCATCGTCACCCTGGCGCCCCACCCGGTGGAGCAGCTGCAGGTGGTCGAACTCTGGCGCGACCGGCTCTGCTTCGTCTGCGCCAAAGACCACCCGCTGGCCCAGCGCAGCCGCACCCAGGCCACGCTGAGCCTGGCCGAACTGTGCGAGGTGAACTGCGTTATGCCTGGAGCCAAGACCTTCACTCACACCCTGATCGGCCAGCGCTTCCAGGCCGCCGGCCTGACCCTGCCGGTCAGCATGTCCACCAACTACCTGGAAACCCTGAAGATGATGTGCAGCGTCGGGCTAGGCTGGAGCCTGCTGCCGGAAAGCATGCTCGACAGCGAACTGGTCGAGCTACCGGTGGATACCGACCCCATCCACCGCCCACTGGGTTATCTGGTGCACCACAACCGCACGCTCTCCAACGCTGCCCGCAGGATGATCGAAGCGCTGGAGAATGCCCAAGACCCATGAGCAGACTGGTCAATCACGTAATATTCTAATGCCTCCTTTTAATATTTTTATGCACGCGCCAGCTACGCTTCTTTCATTTCACCACCAAAAAAATGACACACATTAAAAACGATTAACTTTCATCACATAGCAAGTCCTCTTCCCCAACATAGACAATCGAACGTCCTTCATAGTTGTAAATAGAATAAAACTTTCTTTCAATTTGGGGGCTTTCCACGTTCAAACAAATATCATCAACCAAATCTTGCCCAATAAGCTCCCAACTTATCTTAACATTTTCATTACCTTGACCAAAAAGTGCTGGACCTGAAATCCATGAAGCCATTGGACTTAGAATAAAATCTATAAACGGCTGCTTTTCAACAATCACTTTTGCCATAGGAGCAGTAGGCATTACGCCTGCAACATAAACATCCCCAAAATCAGTATCAGAAAAGCTTAGATCATATGAGACATTGGACAAAATCCTATCCTCAAAAATTCTTTGCGCTTTAGTAGCATTTGCAAATTGAAAAGACAGCACAATCGCTATATAAACAGGTAGAAGAGCCACTACTGTCGACATATGGAATGGCATTTTTTTAAGTATAGGAATTGCAAAAAACATAAAAACCGATGCAAACCCAACCAGCACCCTTACATCAGTAACACCTTCTTCCAAAACAAAAGAGGGGCCAGTCGCCGAGAAAAACAATAGTACAGGCATGCTTAACAAAACCAAAGAAGCCAGCACTTTCTTTCTCACTGACAAATGACTTTTAACAAAATCCCAATACAGTAAAAACATGCAAAAAATAGATAGCAGAAAAAACAACCCATAGAAATACAATGAATACCCCACAAAAAGCGAGGCTGAAATTTCGTATACATATACAAATACGTCCATCAATGAACCCAAAAGTTCTGTTGAATTCACAGTACCACTTCTTGCCACCCCGCCATTTATTAAAACCTGAAAAAAATAATAAAGAACATAGCCTAAAACAAAAACAGCCACATCCCATACATACATTACGAATCTATCTCGATAAAATTTTTTAATCAAGAAACAAAAATTCGCCGCTACAAGCCCAAGAAAAATATTAACAACCGGTTGATAAAGACACAAAGCCAATACCAATAACAATGCCGAAACCATAGTATTGGCAGACTTCCCATTGGATCTATAAAAAGCCAAAATGGAGAGAGCCACGCCTAGTACCATTTGAGGCGCGTCAAAACGATAGGCTAAATTTTGCAAAAAGAAAGGGCTGACAAATAGAAAAGACAAAGACAAAATCGCATAATCTTTTTTTATTGCATAATGCTTCGAAATAATAAATAGCACATAGCATATAAAT
The DNA here is from genome assembly GCF_020616575.1 of Halomonas sp. NyZ770. Lineage (NCBI taxonomy): Bacteria > Pseudomonadati > Pseudomonadota > Gammaproteobacteria > Oceanospirillales > Halomonadaceae > Halomonas > Halomonas sp. NyZ770. The sequence goes on from NZ_CP085143.1 coordinate 2,163,765, forward strand.
ACAATTGAAAGAATGTAGCCCAAGGGATAAGAATCCACATGGAATTTGCTAAGTGACAGCACATGTGCAATTTGGTCAGCTCCTTGCCTACCAGCCCAGCCCCAGAAATTTTCTCCCGTAACGACTCTCCAGTAATCATCTCTATAAAAAACACCAGAGAATATAATTGGCATAGCAAACAACAGACAAGGTACAAATATCAGCAGATTTCGCTTGTCAAAGCGTTCAAAATGCATTTCTTCATTTCCCTTCATCAGACGAACTCTCCACCACGTAAACCGGCCTGCCCTTTACCTCAACATACAACCTGCCTATATATTCTCCAAGCACACCAATTGATATCAACTGGACAGAACCAAAGAATAGCACAGCTGACATTAAAGAAGCGTAGCCCGGCCAATCAACACCCATAATCAAGGTGCGCAATATTATATACAGCATATACAGCAAACTAATTAATGCGATTACACCTCCAACGTAAGACCACACTCTTAAAGGCCAAGTAGAGAATCCAGTCAACCCATCTAAAGCAAAATTCCATAGCTTCCAATAATTCCACTTGGTTTTGCCAGCAAAGCGAGCTGGCCGATCATACTCAACACCTACAGAAGAGTACCCAGGCCAAGCAAAAACACCTTTCATGAAGCGATTCCGTTCAGGCATTTTTTTAATGACTTCAACTACGCGCCGACTCATCAGTCGGTAATCGCCTGCGTTCGAGGGAATTGCTGTATTTGACAACCTATTGAAAATCTTATAAAAAAGCCCTGCTGAAGCACGCTTCCTGCGCCCATCATCAATTCTAGAAGCTCGCATCCCATATACCGTGTCATAACCTTGTTTCCACAAGTGGACAAATTGGTGTATCAGAGCAGGTGGGTCTTGTAGATCAACGTCAATTGGCACTACTGCATCACCAAGCGCATAGTCAAGTCCAGCTGTCATCGCAGCTTCTTTACCGAAATTACGCGATAACTTTATATATCTGACACGCGAGTCTTTAGACATGGACTTTTTAATGACATTCATGGTTTTATCTACGGACCCATCATCGATAAAAATGATCTCCAGGTCACAATCAAGCCCATCCAGGTCACTATCAATGACATCCAAAAACTTTTCTATTGACTCTTCTTCATTATAAACAGGGACTAGCAAAGAAACCAGCATACCGCCTCCCACAGCGTAGAATTCTATACTTATTTAAACACAAAAAATCTCGACAGAAAATAAGTAAAAACCGCAGCACTCAATGTAGAAAAACATAAAGCAACAAAACCAAAAACCCCTACAGCCGAAAGAACAAATAATATGAAATTATTAATAAAGAAACCAGACAGAGCAACCATCAAAAAAAGATAGAAACTCCCATATTTCCGAAAAGTAAAAAACCTGTGCCCAAAATATGAAAAAAGAAAAGCCACTAGAAAAGCTATCACATTCACTAAATAGACATTAATATCCGAAAATGCCGCAAATAAAATGAATGCTACAACCAAATGGATAGCTGTTGCCGCCCCTCCGACCAGCAAAAACCTAAGAACGCTAAATATATTTTTCATGAAGCAAAATCTATACCATTCAGATGACAAAAACCAAAGCCTTGAATGATATACTAAAAAAAACAAAATATCAAATTAAAATGCATATTGCAGTGAAAGAAAAAGTAGTTGCGTAAACACATATATAAAACTAAAAATAAATATTTAAAAAAATAAAAAACCCTCGTATCTAAAGAACAAAATTTGAAACTGACAATCATCACTAATTGAATTGATAGTACATGTTTTGCGTTAAGTCTGCCTTGGGCGACGGCACCACAGGGAAGCTGCCGTTGAGACAAGTATTGTGCTCAATAGCGCGAGATAATCATATTTCTCTTACAAATCATGTGACCAATGTGCTTAGTTGCGACAATGTTAGAATACGACCTAAGTTGCTGTTCTCTTAATCAGCCATGGGAAAGCGCTCACTTCCCCATGGCGCCAGCCCCGTTATGCGTCAGGCACTCCCGGCATACCGATATATCCCGGCAGGTGTCGTACGCGCATCAACCACGCTTGAATGGCAGGATACTCCGCCAATGAAATTCCTCCCTCTTCACTCAACGCAACGTAGGGATACATCGCACACTCTGCAATGGTAGGACGGCCTATGGCCAGCCAGGCATGCTGGGTGAGGTGTTGCTCCAGCAGTGCAAGCACCTGGTGGCTGATCTCCAACGCGCGGGGCCTGTCCAGCGCGGCATCGAACTTGTCGATCAGCCGAGCCGCATTGGGGCCTGCATGAATCTCATTGGCGGCGGTGGAGAGCCACTGCATGACGTCACCCTGCTGGGCTGCACCATCGGGCCACCACTGGTGCCCCGCATACTTGCGCGCCAGATAAACCAGAATGGCTTGAGAATCTCGCAACCTGACCTCGCCGTCCTCCAGAAACGGCACCTGCCCCCAAGGAGCGGTGTCGATATACGGCGGCTGCTTGTGTTCGCCATGGGCAAGGTCAACCGACACCAAATTCAGCTCGATACCTGCCAAGGCTGCCAGCAAGCGCACTTTGTAACAATTACCTGATACGTCAAGATCGTAGAGTGTCATCGTGTCACCTGGTCAATGGGGTGTGGTTAGGGTTGGCGAGGGCAACAGCTGGTTGAACTCCAGCACGTTGCGGTCCGGGTCGCGGATGAATAGCGTGATGCGGCGTGGGCCAAGCGGGTGTATGTCTTCCGTGATGGGAATACCTACAGCGATCAGCCACTCGCGCAACGCGTAAAGGTCATCCACCACGAAGGCCGGGTGGGTGACGCCTGGCAGCTTGATCGGCTCGTCCAGTAGCACGTTGCGTTGATGAGGCAAGCGGGTCGCGTTGTAGATCAGATTGATTCTCACACCATCGGTGGTTTCCATCTCATTGGCTTCGTACTTTTCAAAGCGCCGCACTTCCTTGAAACCCAGCCGCTCATAAAAGGCGACGGCTTCCTCTCGGTCGCTGACTCGGATACCGACATGATCGAATTGGCGTATTGCCTGGGGCTGCTGCATGGCACACTCCTGGTGGATGAGGCCCCCAGTAGACGTTATTCTGTATGCTCGATAAATGGTGTCAGGCTGTCAGGATCATTCAGCTTTTTGCACAAATCATCCCCTTCGAAGGTGCCCGCTGATGGATAAGCTCAAGGCCATGGCGACCTTTATCGCCATCGCGGAACACGGCAGCCTCTCCGCCGCCGCCGAGGCACTGGGTAAATCTCCCCCCGCTGTGGTGCGTACCCTGGCCAATATTGAAAAGCAGCTTGGCGTTCGCCTGCTCAACCGAAGCACGCGGCACATAGCGCTCACACTGGAAGGCCAGGAATATCTGGAGCATGCCCGCCAAATCACTTCACAAATTCAGGCCTTCGAAGCACAGCTGGAACATCGTCGCGGTGTTCCTTCAGGCAAGCTCGCGGTGACGGCTCCGGTGATGTTTGGCCGCCTGCACCTAGCCCCGCTCATCAACCAGTGGCTGAAGCAGAACCCCACCATGCGCGTAGAACTCGCCTTGATGGACCGAGTGGTGGATGTCATTGAAGAAGGCTTCGACTTGGCGCTACGCATCGGCCACCTCGCCGACAGCTCCTTGGTGGCGCGCCCTGTTGGTGAAACCCCTTACGTGCTCTGCGCCAGCCCCGCTTTCCTCGCTCAGCATGGCGAACCCGAACACCCGTCGCAGCTGGCAGACTGGCCCACTATCTGCTTTGCGCCCGCGGGCGATGTCTGGGTGTTGCAAGTAGAAGGAGAGCGCTGGGAGCAACGCGTCAACCCGGTGGTGAGTGCCAACCAGATAGATGCCAGCCTGGCGGCTGCCCGCGACGGATTAGGCATTTGTCGTGTTCTCAGCTACCAGGCGCAGGAAGACCTGGAGAGCGGCACCCTGGTACGCGTGCTTTCACATTACAGCGCACCCGCCCTGCCCGTGCAGTTCGTGTTTCCCCACAGCCGCTTACTGTCGCCCCGTGTTCGGCATTTTCTGGATAGCGTCGCTGCTCCTTTGCAAGCACGGCTTCAGGCATCACACAGCATCCACATCGACCCTGGCACTAGCCACTAGCCACTAGCCCCTTGCCCCACAGCCGCACTACAGCGGTGCATATCAGCATTCGACAACACCCGCGACGTGGCTCCCGGAGCCTCCCCCAGAGCCGCCACCGTCATGGCAGTAGCCACCTAGCGGACATCAATGGGCCTCACGGAGGCGGGCATCCAGCCTGCTGCGGGCGCCAGCACCGCGCTCGCCCACGTCTCTGCCAAGCGCCCATCCTGCGGCCGCCCCAATAACAGCGAAGGCCGAGCAAAGAACACACAGGGCAACCCCAGCGCCTGAATATCCCGCTCCACTTTGCCTTTCACGCGGTTATAAAATATCGACGAGCGAGCATTGGCACCGTGCGTCGTCACCACGGCCAACCGGCTCACCCCCGCCGCTTTGCAGGCACGGGCAAACGCCAGCACCAACCCATGATCCACGCGACGAAACGCCGCTTTACTCCCTGCCTGCTTTTTCGTGGTGCCCAGCGCTACAAACGCCATGGCACCAGCGGGCACCCGTTCGGCAACCTCAGCTTCCAGTTGTTCGAAATCCAACAGCACAGGCTGAAGCCTGGAAGCGTTCGCGTGGGGAAATTCACGGGCAATATCCAGCTCGCGGCGGGTCAAGACAATGACGCTCTCCACCTCATCGCGCTGGGAAAGCTGCGTCACGAGGTGCTGGCCAATGGCGCCAGTGGCACCAAGAACGATGGCGGTGGTGGGCATGATTGACCTCTTGAAAATGTGAACGTCTGGTCAAGCCAGTACGCAGCAGTTTGCTACTGGTGTAGCGTCACGCTACAGTTTTTTAAGTCCAACGACAGGAGTGACTGATGTCTACTGCAAGCATACGCTTAGATAAAGAACTGGTGGATAAAGCGGCCATCATGGCAAGGGCTTTACACCGTACAACACCCAAGCAAATAGAACACTGGGCAAAAATCGGCGAGATGATGGAAGACAACCCCGATTTGCCCTACGACTTTGTCCGCCAAGCCATCATCGCACAGGCAGAACGTGATGCTGGAAAGCTGGAGGCCTACGATTTTGATTAGCGCTACCAGCGTATTACAAACGCCTTCCTTCAAGAAAGCGGTCAAAAAACTCAAGCCAAATCAAAAAAAAGACCTGGACTCCGTCATCAGGCAGTTAATGGCCGACCCCTATATGGGAGAACAGAAGAAAGGCGACCTGGCTTTCCTGCGAGTACACAAGTTCAAAATGAACAAGCAACTGCCCCTCCTGGGTTATAGCTTCCATGAGGGTGTTCTTGTGCTTGAGCTGATGGCACTGGGCTCACACGAAAACTTCTACCGCGATATCAAACGACAGTAGCGCGTGGTAACGAGCGATTAGCGAGGCACCCGCGAGGCCGCGCCACCGAGAGAAAAGGTAAGCAACCCACGCCTCACCATCACCTGACTGAATACACCCGCCTCACGAATCAGGTATCAACCCCCACAAACCGCGACTTCACCTCTGCTGACGGCACCATACAGGCATTTTTCTTACCAAAGAGCCGATAGCGATGCCGCGCGAATAGTTTATAAGCCGCGTCCCTGATCGGCCTGGGCACCCTCTTGAATACATAGCACAGCCGCCAAGGCCCTTTCAGGTCTTTGGCGATCTCAAGGGCAGCATCCGAGAGCACATAACACTCACCCTTCTTGATCAGCACCAGGGTGTCCGTGCCCACATCAGGAACGTCGAAGCGCTCCGTCAGCTCCTGGGCCAACTCACTCTGCATCGGGGTGAAGGCAAAGACGCCCTCTGGATCTCGCTGGATGATGAAATTCACCGCGCCGTTGCAGAAGTTGCACACACCATCGAATATCACGATATGCCGATTATCCATAGGCTCCTGAAAAAAGAAGGCGTTCGTTCGACATGGGTAGGTTGCCTGACACTACGGGCAACGGCGCACCATTACAATCCGCTGCATCGGGTCGGGAAGCGCTGCGCGCTGTTCTCGCAAGATAGCGCAGAGCTCTGCACCGCACTCTTCTTCCGGGTGCTTCACAAAACCATGTTTCTCGTAGAAGGGCTTATTCCAGGGCAAATGCGCATAGGTGGTAAGCCAGAGGGGCCGATGACCGCTCCATGAAATAGCGTGATGAACCAGCATGCTACCTATCCCTTGATGCATATGGCCCGTGCGTACGGAAAGTTGATCCAGATAAGGCTCTCCATCAACGCCACCGAGGATCATGAAGCCGACAGGCCTATTGCCAGTGTCAGCGGCCACCAAGGCAAGCCCGCGTTCAATGGCAAGAGCCCACCGCTGCTGTTCCGATACAACAAAAGGATGCCCCTGCTCGATATCGATGTCGAGCCCAGCACGAACGAACAGCTGGCCCGCATCATCGTCGATGGCTACCAGCGCCCCCAACTCATGATCGTGAGCTGTACGCAGCGTTACTCCGTTCATGATGCCGCTCCTTGACTGTTCGAGCGCTATTGGGTGGACCTATTGGATGGATAAGGTTAACCAAAATGCCTAGCCGCTTCATGAGGAAACGTTGCCCGTCACCACCTGTCCAGCACTTTGTCGAGGTGGTGTATGGGTCGGTGAGAACCACAGCACCGTCACCATGCCCGCCAATACCAGCGCCACTCCCAACACACGCCCCATGCTGAGCTCTCTGACAGGCAAGTTCATCCAGCCGTGGTAATCCAGCAGCTGCGATGCGATCAACTGCCCTGCAATCACACACACCATGAAGCTGGTGGCTCCCACTCGCGGCACCAGTATCAGCGCCGACGTCACATAGATAGCGCCTGCCACGCCGCCCAGCCATGCCCAAGCGGGAAGGTGCCTGGTAGCCCCCAGAACAGGAGGCGCTGCCTGCATCGCCAGCGCAATGGGGATAACGACCAGAATACTCACCATCAGAGAGACCAGTGTCGCCCAAAGAGGATGGCCCAGCGCTCGGCCCAATTCGGCGTTGCTACCTGCTTGAAACGGCACCAAAGCGCCCGCGATAACCGCCACTGCCGCCAGTGCCACTACGCTGAAAAATGAGTTCATGCCAAGACTCCTGATACATCTGTAAGGTGCCTTTTATCTTGTATAATTCATTTCAAGAATTGAAATTCCTTTTTTTATTTTCAACTATTCGAGCTATGAATAATTTAAGACGCATCGATCTCAACCTGCTGGTTACCCTACACGCGCTACTGGTGGAAAAGCATGTCTCGCGAGCAGCACGCCGCTTACATAAAAGCCAACCTGCCGTGAGCCATGCACTCGCCCACCTGCGTGCCATCTTTGACGACCCGCTGCTGGTGCGACGAACAGGCAAACTGGAGCTCACTTCTCGCGCCAGCGAGCTGCTACCGGCATTGACGGAAGCGCTGCATCAGCTCGGCGCACTGCTCGACCAGCCCGCCTTCGACCCCGCCCAGGCAAAGCGGGTGTTTCGGCTGACCATGTCGGACTATGGCTCTCGGGTAATTCTGCCGGGCTTGGTACAGCGCTTGCGCTCCGACGCCCCGGGGGTCGAGCTTCAAGTCGCGCAAGGCAGCCGAGCCTCGATGCTGGCAGGGGTCCATGATGGAGAGATCGACATGGCGTTTGGCGTGTTCCCGTCGCCCCTTTCCGATGAATTGCGCACCCATACGCTCTTCATCGAACACTTCGTTTGTGCGGCGGATAAAAACACACTGCCCAGCACAGGCAGCCTGGATAAAACGGCGTGGCTTTCGAGGCCCCACGTGCTGGTGGCCATGCACAGCAGTGAAAGCAACGAGATAGAGAACGCGCTGCATCGCGAAGGCGTCACCCGCCGGATCGCCATCACTTTGCCCCACTGGGGCGCCGCCAGCCGTGTGGTGGCCAACACCGACCTGATCGTGACAACCGCCCAGCGCAGCTTCGATCTATTTCTGGAAGACTCACCGCTGCAGCTCTTCGCGCCCCCTTACCCCATCGACCCGTTTGCATACGACATGGTCTGGCACTCACGGCGAGAAAGCGATCCCGGGCACAACTGGCTAAGGCAAACGATCATTGAAATACTGCGAGAAAGCGCGTGATATGAGCGCATCGCCTCACGACGATGCTACCCGCTACCCAAGGTAATACACCCGTAGCGCGTGGTAACGAGCGATCAGCGAGGCACCCGCGAGGCAGCGCCACCAATAGAAAAGTAGGCAGCCATCCAGGCTCCACCAGCGGGCGGACACCGCCATCCGCTATGTGGGAAGATCACTGACCAAGCGCCCATACATTGCCGAGTCAGAGACAACGCCATTGACTTCCCAGCGCTGCCTTAGCAGCCCCTCTTGAGAAAACCCGAGCTTACCTAGTGCTTTCGCTGACGCCTGGTTCTCTGGGTCAATCTCTGCTTCAATCCGCCGGAGCCCCAATGAGTTGAAGCCGTACTGAATCAACGCCTCGCCAGCCTCATGAATATACCCCTGCCCCCAGCATGAACGGCCCAACCCAAACCCGATTTCAGCCCGTTTGGATGCTTGATCGTAGCTGAACAGCATGCACTTGCCAGCCAACTCACCTGTCGACTTCACATACACGCCGAGCACCAGCGACACTTCACGGCGCATCGACTCATGACTTCCATTAATGAAATCAATGGCGTCCTGAATCGTTGCCCAAGGTGCAGTGTTCCAGTATCGCATGACCTCATGATCAGAAAAGATTTCCAGCAGGCTATCCGAGTCATCGATGGCCAAGGGTTTGAGTATCAACCGCGCAGTTTCAAGCACGGGGAAAAATAATCCTTTCAATGTCAGCACTCCATTTCCATATCTAGCACTGGCTAGCTACCATCACCAAGTCAGTCAATTTAACCCTTTGGCGAAACAAAGCCGCACACGGCGCGCCACCAAGGGCAGCCACCCCTGTAGCGCGTGGTAACGAGCGATCAGCGAGGCACCCGCGAGGCCGCGCCACTGAGCTGAGCGAAATGCACCCAGCAACATTGTCACTCACGGCGGGCCAATAGCAGCCCTGCTCCCGCACTTCCCAATAACCCGGCACACACTCGATTGAACAGGCGCCGCATGGAGGGGCGCGAGAACCAGTGGCGCAATGCCTTGCCGAAGAACGCGTAACCGGCGATGGCGACCCACTCCAGCATCAGAAATAGCGCCCCGAGTATCAGGAACTGAAGCCCTACGGAACCCGCAGGGTCGACAAACTGGGGCAGGAACGCGGTAAAGATCAGGATGGCTTTGGGGTTGCCCGCTGCCAGCAGGAACTCCTGTCTCGCCAGTTGAAGCAGGTTTTTGCCACCCGGCGCCTCGCTATCGCCTTCTGCTGGGTCTGCGTTCCAGAGCTGATACGCCAGCCAGAAGAGGTACAGCCCACCGACGATTTTGACGGCGAGAAACACCTTTTCGGAGGTATGCAGCACGGTGGCCAACCCGGTAGCGGCCAATGTAATCATGCCCACGAAGGCCACCAACCGCCCCATCCCGGCATAGCAGGCCACCCGTATGCCGTATCGCTTGGCATTCGCCATGGAGAGCAGGTTGTTGGGGCCGGGGGCCATGTTCAGGGCAAAACATGCAGGTATGAATAACAGGAGCGTCATCAGGGTCATGTCGGTTCCCAACTTGTAAAGTAAATAGGGTCAGTTCCCGGCAGCAAGCTCGTCTGCCTTCGCTCTGGGCTGGTTGGTGACACCAAACGGAATATGAACAGAAGGCACCACCGCACTGGCGGACTGCAAATGACCAGACTGATCATCGAAGAAGATGTGCGGCTTCAACACACCCAGCACCCTGCCCTTCTCAATGCCGCCGAGGAAAAACGCATCGTTGGCCATGACGCCCCAGCTTTTCAGCGTTTTCAAGGCGCGTTCGTGAGAAGGCGCATTGCGGGCCGTGACAATCGACACGCGTATACGGTTTTCATACTCGGGGTGCTGCTGCTTGTACGCTTCTTCCGCCGACTGGATTCTTGAAATGCGTACCAAGAACTCTTTCAGTGGCCCAGGATGGTGGGGCTGCATCACGTTCTTTACTTCATGATCGTGGAAGGCCGTGAGACCTGATGCCTGCATGACCGACTCGGATTCGTCGCCCGCCAGCACGCCATCAAAGTCAAAAGCGATGCGCAGTGTCTGGTCGTCTTCATCGTCGTCAAACATGGAATCCAGCACCTGCCCCGCCGGGTGCCCGCTGCCAATGGCGGCCTCCACGTCTGGCTTGTGGCCAGACAAAAATAGCGCAATGTTCAACGCGGGAATGTACTCATAGGGCGAACGCCCCTGCATGAAGATCGCCCGGGTAATGCCCAGCCCGTAGTGCTCGATGGTTTTCATGACGCGCAAGCCGGTATCCGGGTCGTTGCGTGACAGCAGCACCACCTCCACCAGCGGGTCTTCCGGGCTGGGGCTCAAGTCGTTCAACGCCAGTAGCCGCTTGATAAACGGAAACGCGATGCCCTTGGGGAGCGGAACCTCAAGATTCTTTTCCTGATATTCGCGGTACTGCTCCTCCCCCTCGCGGCGAAAGACGGCATCGGATTCGCTCAGGTCAAAGACCGCACTGGAGGCAACGCCAATGACCAGACGGTTATCGAGTTCGTAGGGCATGCGTGTCCTTTGTGGGTGGTGGGCTTGTTGCGTCAAGTGCCTTATTAGCATCCTCGATTTCATGCTGGCTAAATACCTGAATATCGTGTCGGCGCAACAGCGCAGCGGTAACCCCCATCCCAGGGTTCCTATTTCCTGAGAAGTGACCGTCGTAGATGAATGAACTGCCGCAGGAGGGGCTAGCCTCAGCCAGCACGGCTATTTCAATATGAAACCTTTTGCACAGCTCCAGGGCCACCGACGCACCAGCAATAAAACTATCAGACACAATGTGGCCGCCTTTTTCCATGACGTCGGCCTTACCGTCTAACACACTGTTTCCACAGCCCTCGAAGATTTCCGCAGGCTCCCTGGGAATACTCATGCCTGCTTCCACCTCTGGGCAAACAGATACCACTCGGCCTTCAGACATCCACCGCGCCACGATTTGATCATGTACCGGTAGGCTACCACCGTCGTATCGGACACTTTTCCCTAGAAGACAGGCACTCATTAGCACTTTTTTCACATTTATCCCCCTGCCACTGTGATGCAGACGCCTACTCTCATCAGCAGTACAACCGACGTCGCCTGCGCCACAGATAGTAACTGGCCTCTGAGAAGCCGTGCCTTGATAGGCAGTCCCACCTCGGCTTCGCCCAGGAAGCCAATGATCTGTTCTTCGCTGAAACGCCTCTTCATGTCCCATCTCCTTAGCATAGGATTGGACTCTAAAGTTTAGCGCTACTCAATCCGGGGTTATGTCGATCCACCCCATAAATATTTCCAACTAACACTCCCAACTTGGATATATTTAAGGCCTCAAATACCGGCTTGGCGGAAATGGCAGCTTTTATGAAACAAAAAAGGTGACAGCTTTACCAAGCTTAGCGCTTTGACTTATTATGCATTATTTACCAACCTAACCTCAATTGCGAAACTCTCTAATTTTTTATCCAGTTGATCTTGGGCTTTATAAAATTCTGCATCCAAACTATCTCAATCTGGCTCATCACTATGTGTTATGATTGCCGCACAACGCTGAGCCTGGCCCTGCGGCACAGGGCCTTGGCCTATAAGCCCTTTTTTGGCTTTACCTAATAACGGCTTTTTTTATTTTCAAAAAAAACAAGAGTAGATTTTTCAATTTTGGCAACCTATGTTCATTTTCGAAAAATCAGCTTTCTATTTTAAAAAAAAATCCACTATGTCACTGACCCATCCCATTTCCCCAATCTCAGACTCATGTTGGCTATGAAACTGCGGGTAACTCTTTGCTATTGCCATTTTCATTTTATTACTATTTAGGAAAGCAACAAACTCATCTTTCCTCTCATGTCCCTCCATATTTTTTGGCTTGAAAGGACCTAACCCTCTACTTGTTTTAGCATGCTTATGATTCGTATAATCAACTTTATAAAGCTCTAAAAATTCGGCCAACTCACTCGATATTTCTAACTGCATCTTACTCAGATGTAAAATAGTTTCGGTATAAGGCTTTACGTGCAATAGATCCTCAACTTCTGTATTTATGGCATTTGGGTTTGCTATGCTAACTATAGATGAAACGTCTTTTTCTCTATTTATTGAAATTCTAGAAAAGTTAAGCTTCTTCCCATAAGAAGAATTCTTATATGTCTGCTCTATGATCAAATTTCTTTCGTCTGTATCGACAAGACACATAATTCTTCCTTTTATAGAGCTTCTTTCTGCATCATCTAAAAAGGGAATTTCTAAAAACCTGAACAATTTCCTGATATTTCCACAGCCATTAAAAGGTATTATGTTTAAATTTTTAACCTTATTGTGTAGGTAGCACTTTAAATATATTGCGTCCTCAACCCCTTCACATATAATCCAATTTTCGTCACTTGATTTCATTGTAGATATCAATGAACTCATGAAATCAAAAAAGCCTTTAAGCTCAATATCATCAGGGATATCACTCCGTTTGCCAAATAAAGAATCAAGACGAAAGCCCTTAATATTTGGTGGCTGCTCATCATCTCTAATATGAACTAAATGGCCGTTAAATGGCTTCAATAACATCCCGTACCAATGAGTAGTAAAAAAACATTGATGACCAAATTTATCTGAGAGCTCTGAAAGCCTGTTAAACTGCTTTAATCTTTGAGACACCTCAAGTGATGCCTCAGGCTCATCTATTGATAGTATAATATACTTTGAATTGTTATCAGAAGACAACATGGTTGTTGCTACATCAATCAATGCCAACCTCTGTTGCCCGGAACTTAGACTTGTTATAAGTTTGCCATTTTTTGTTAGGATTCTATTTTCAAAAAACTCTTTGACAACTAGTTTAGTTACGTCGATTGTAGATAGATTCTTTTTCAAGCCTCGCGGCTGATATTTATAACCATCATGGAATTTGGAATTCAAGCCATCTATGTACTCATGAAGGTTTTTATTTATAATATCCATTATGCTTTCTTTTGCACTTGACTTTTTTTCTAAAATTCCTTTTATTTCATCTATTATCCTCTTGTCCATCATTGCTTGCATCTCTTTTGCTTGGATTGAAAGTATGCTCTTTATTGATGATTCCACGGGTATGTATATATAAGAATACAATCCGAGTATTCTTGATAGCAAATCCTTAAAGTAAGATTTCGACATACCATCAACCTTTCTGTTTTCTATCAAGCTATGAAAAGTGGATGTGAAAACAATATCGTTTTTGCTAGTTCTCCCAATAGGAATCAGAAACTTCTTGGAAGTATCCGTCACTTCTCTTAAATTGTCTCGCCAACTAATAAAATCTTTTACCCAGTCCCCATGTTGATGAAATTTAGCTAAATCTGCATTCCAAAAGACATCTGATATTTTCTTTTTCTTAGGATCATCAGCAAAATCTTCTGAATCTACAAGAAAAACAGGACAAACAAACCCTCTGTCTTTTTTCTCATCAATGGTAATTTCCCACTCAACTACATCTTGAGAATTCAAGATATAGTTTATTGATTCTAGCACTGTTGACTTCCCTACCCCGTTTCCTCCAGTCAGTATAGTTACTGTTTCAGTCTCATAATCAACAAGTGGTATGAAATTTATGCCTTTGTAACATTTTATATTTCGTAAAAGCAGGCCGACGATCATTATCTATCCCATTCAATAAAAATTGCACTTCCCAATTTAGATACTACCCATTACTCAAGCATTAAATTAACACGGTATCGACAACCTTAAAGAGTTGGTTTTTTCCAAAAGAAAAATGCCAAGCTCTGCATCACGATAGTGCTCGCCAGAAGAGTTTTCGAAATATTGAACAAAGCCACCGTTGTAGACTTCGCCGCCAAGCGTATTAACGGAATAATACAATTTTTCGTCATCCGACAGAGCTTCTTGTTTGTAGACTTTAACGACTAGTTCTCTACACAACTCATGGAAGGGGTAAGTTTTATTGAGTTCTCCTTCTCTTTTGCAGCACTCTTGAACTTTTTCAATATTCCTACGGGTACCATTTTTACAGGACATGCAAAATCCGCCTATACGCTCTGCGGTACTTGGCAAAACCATTACTCCACATTCTGTACATGGAATCTTGTAGCTCATCTCGAACATTTGAGTACATAACGTAGAGCTTTGCGGCAATTTTGTAGCCGCGAAGCGGTGGAGAAATTGTCCGACAAGAGCGCCTGGTTATGTGATGGTGCGTTCATTGAACAGGATTCTATTTGAAAACGGATCTACCACTTCGAACACCTTGTCGCCCCAGGGCGCTGTCGTAATGTCCGGTCTAGAGTACCTATAATCCCGAGACGTGATTTCGTGATGCAAGGTCTCAAGCTCATCTGTATTCACGAACGTCTTGGAACCGGGAGTGCAATCACCGGAATGTTCACTAAGGTGAAAGACCAGATCCCCGCGGGAAACCTGCATATAGATAGGAAAGCCCGCTTCAAAGCGGTGCTCCCAATCCAGCGACATGCCAAGAAACTCTAGGTAGAACTCTTTGGCCTTGGCTTCATCGAAGATTCGGATAATTGGGATGGCTTGAAATTGCATCCATGCTCTCCTTACACATAACACTGGTTATATAGCCCGCTACATAACCCCAATAACTAAGCGATCACAGTCATTGATGTTATACAGCCCCAAAAACCACCTAACCTATTGATTTTAAGAAACACTCAATTAGATCAGGCTACATATCCCCTATTATCTTGCCCGCTCGTTTTGCCTGCTCAATCATACTCTATTCATAAAATCTGCTTAGGTCACCTATCTGGCGAAAATTTTTTCGTGACTTGGGTGCCTGCATCGGCACCGCGTTGCAGTGCTTCGCGGGTGCTTCACTTCGTTCGTTACGCCGCGCTACGGGGTTGGCTGGCTAGGTGGTTTGATCTTTGCGGGCTGAAGTGGTCTCTTGCTTTGTGATTGGCTTGGGTGGCTTTATCGGCACCGCGTTGCGGTGCTTCGCGGGTGCCTCGCTTTGCTCGTTACGCCGCGCTACGGGGTTGGTGGCGTTATCGTTGTTGGTGGCGTTATCGTTGTTGGTGGCGTTATCGTTGTTGGTGGCGTTATCGTTGTTGGAGGCGTTATCGTTGTTGGAGGCGTTATCGTTGTTGGAGGCGTTGTCGGTGTTGGAGGCGTTATCGTTGGGTTGGTGGCTTGATCGTCGCGCGCTGAAGCGTCCTCCCACATCTTTCATCTGACATGCCTGCCCTTTCCCCACACCGTCCAACTCTGACAACTGTGATCTCTCACATATGTCAGCTCGCACCGCTGTCATTTCTCACATCTGTTATCCCCCGAATCTGCCATCTCTCACATGGTGCATCCCCAGCATCTGCTGTCTCACCTCTTCCCTCGCTCTTGCTGCTGGCCTTCTTTTGCAAAGCAGCTTAGCCTGCTAACTCAACCAGTAAGGGTGTGCGATGCAAGAGACGACGAGGCGGCAGCGGGTGGCGGGTGGGTTGTTGTTGCTGGGGCTGTTGATGCAGGTGGTGGGCTTTACCGGGGCTTTCGCGGCGGCGCAGGGGGTGAGCTATCTGCTGTGGGCGGCGGTGGCGTTGCTGTGGCGGGAGATTCCTCGGCGTTCGCGGCGTCAGGCGGGGGTGTTGAGCGCGCTGGGGGCTACGATGCTGGTGGTGGCGCACACGGTGTATGGGGCGGCGGTGGACTGGCCTGCCATGCTGCAGGGCAATGTGTTCGTGGCCACCATGCTGGTGGGGGTGAGCTTTATTTCCCTGATCGGCACCCAGGGCAACAAGCGTGCGCCGGGCAGGCGGTTGACGGGGGCGGCGGGCGTGCTGCGTACCTGGTTGGGGGTGCATTTTCTGGGCACCATTCTGAACCTTTCCACGGTGCTGATGGTGGGCGACCGGCTGGCCCGGCGCGGGCCGTTGACCACGCCGCAGCTGTTGGCGTTGAACCGGGGGTTGAGCAGCGCGGCGCTGTGGTCGCCGTTTTTTGCCTCCATGGCGGTGGTCATCGCCCTGGCGCCAGAGGTGCAGTACGCGCAGATTGCCGTGGTGGGGTTTCCGTTGGCCATGCTGGCGGGGCTGTTTACCACCTGGGAGCTACGGCGGCGGTTCGATTTGCGCGAGGTGGATGGCTTTTCGCTATCGCCGCGTAGCCTGTTCATGCCTGCGGGCATGGCGGCGCTGGTCATGCTGTTCCATGTTTGGCTGACGCCTGCGCTGAGCATCGTCAGCATCATTACCTTTCTGATTCCCGGCGTGGCGCTGCTGAGCAACCTGCCTGCGGGGCCGCGCTTTACCCTGCGCCGTTTGCGTCAGCACACCGTCACACGGTTACCGGCCATGCGCGGGGAGATTTCGCTGTTTCTGGCGGCGGGCTTGCTGACCGTGGGGCTTTCCACGCTGGTGGCCGCAGCGGCAGGCGATGCCTGGACGCTGTTTGCGCGGTTTGGTGCGCCCCAGGCCATGGCCAGCTTTGCAGCCATTGCCCTGAGCGCGCTGGTGGGGCTGCACCCGATCATTGGCGTATCGGTGCTGGCTTCGGTGCTCAGCCTCAGCGGAGCGGAGCAAACCCTGTTTGCGTTCGTGGGGCTGAGCGCCTGGGCGGTGGGCACCAGCGTGGGGCCGCTTTCCGGTATCAACCTCTCGTTACAGGGGCGTTATGGGGTCAGCGGCTACCAGATGATGAAGAACAACCTGCCCTACGCGGCGCTCATGAGCCTGCTGTCGCTGGGCGCGATAGCAGGCTTGAGCGCCTGGTTGGGCCTGTAAGGCGGCTCAGGTTTCGATGATCTTGTTGGGGAAGCGGTAGAAGTAGCGGTGGCCACACTGGTGGCAGGGCTCCAGCCGGGCGACTTCGTTGAGCATCACCTGGGCGTCGCAGTGGGTGCAGGCCATCAGGCCCGGCGCGGCGATTTCGCCTTCGCAGTAGTCGGCACGGGCGGCTTCCAGATCGTCTTCGAAGCGCTCCCGCTCGACGATGCTGCGGTCGGCAATGGAAAGCAGCGACTCTGCCACGCGGCGGGAAAGCCGGTCCAGGTCGATGCCCAGCCAGCTGGCTACCTGCTTGCCGGTATCGGCCATGTAGTAGCGCATGTCTTTCAGGTCGCGCTCTACCCAGGCGCGCAGCAGGGCCAGCTCGTCCTTGGTGTACTCTTCCAGTTCGGCTTCAAAGGCAACGGCGTCGTCCAAATCCTTTTGCAGGTTTTCCCAGGTGAGTTCGTTGGCGCCATCCTGCATGCGTTCCAGCAGGCGCTCGTAGCCTTCGCGAAGGCGATGATCGTTATGTTTTTCCATGGGTCCTCTCCTTTTGTTGCCACAGGTGCTGCCTATCATCGGCTAGCCGTTCAAGGATACACCGGCATAGGATACAATCGACGTTACTTATCTGACAGTCGTCATCCACTATTCACTTTGCGCCCTTTTTTGGGCGAATGACCCCAAGGCCTTGAAAACACCGATGGACGCACACTACAGCCCCCGTGATATCGAACGTGATGCTCAGCAGTACTGGGAAAAGCACCAGTGCTTCAAAGCCGTAGAAGACGCCAACCGCGAGAAGTTCTACTGCCTATCCATGTTCCCCTACCCCAGCGGCAAGCTGCACATGGGCCACGTGCGTAATTACACTATCGGCGACGTTGTCTCACGTTTCCAGCGCATGCAGGGCAAAAATGTCATGCAGCCCATGGGGTGGGATGCCTTCGGCATGCCGGCGGAAAATGCCGCCATCCAGAATCAGGTTCCGCCCGCCAAGTGGACCTACCAGAACATCGATTACATGCGTAATCAGTTGAAGGCACTGGGGTTTGCCTACGACTGGAGCCGTGAATTCGCCACCTGCGATACCAGCTACTACCGCTGGGAGCAGTGGTTCTTCACCAAGCTGGTGGAGAAAGGGCTGGTCTACAAGAAGATGTCCACGGTGAACTGGGACCCGGTCGATCAGACCGTGCTGGCCAACGAGCAGGTCATCGACGGCTGCGGCTGGCGTTCCGGTGCGCCGGTTGAGCGCAAGGAGATCCCGCTGTGGTTCCTGAAGATCACCGACTACGCCGATGAGCTGCTGGCGGATCTGGACAACGTCGAGTGGCCCGAGCAGGTCAAGACCATGCAGCGCAACTGGATCGGCAAATCCCGTGGCGTCGAGCTGAGCTTCGATATCAAAGCCGCCGATGGCAGCGCCTGCGAGCCGCTGGCGGTATACACCACCCGCCCGGACACGCTGATGGGCGTCACCTACGTGGCTGTGGCCGCTGGCCATCCGCTGGCCAAGCAGGCCGCCGAGCAGAGCAGCGAGATGGCTGCGTTCTGTGAAGAGTGCGCCAAGGGCGGCACTTCCGAGGCGGAAATGGCCACCAAGGAGAAGCTGGGCATGGCCACCGGCCACAAGGCCATCCACCCGCTGAGCGGTGAAGAAGTGCCCGTGTTCGTGGCCAACTTCGTGCTCATGGAGTTCGGCACCGGCGCGGTGATGGCCGTTCCCGCCCACGACCAGCGCGACTGGGAGTTTGCCACCAAGTACGGCGTCGAGCTGAAGCCGGTGGTCGCCGACGAGCACGGCAACACGCCGGACATCTCCGAAGGCGCTTACACCGAGCACGGCACGCTGATCAATTCCGGCGAGTTCGACGGCCTGGAATTCCAGGCGGCGTTCGATGCCATTGCCGCGAAACTGGCCGAGCTGGGCCGTGGCGAGGTGAAAACCAACTACCGCCTGCGCGACTGGGGCATTGCCCGCCAGCGCTACTGGGGCGCGCCGATTCCGGTGAAGTACGGCCCGGAAGGCCAGACCGTGCCGCTCTCCGATGATGAGCTGCCGGTGGCCCTGCCCATGGAAGTCACCGT
The DNA here is from genome assembly GCF_020616575.1 of Halomonas sp. NyZ770. NCBI lineage: Bacteria > Pseudomonadati > Pseudomonadota > Gammaproteobacteria > Oceanospirillales > Halomonadaceae > Halomonas > Halomonas sp. NyZ770. The sequence goes on from NZ_CP085143.1 coordinate 2,182,662, forward strand.
GGATGCCTCCGGCTCGCCGCTGAAGAAGATGCCCGAGTTCTCCGAGCTGGGCGACGGCTGGGTGCGTGAAACCGACACCTTCGACACCTTCATGGAGTCTTCCTGGTACTTCGCCCGCTTCTGCTGTGCGGATAACCACGAGGCCATGCTGGACGAGCGCGCCAACTACTGGCTGCCGGTGGATCTCTACATTGGCGGCATCGAACACGCCATTCTGCACCTGCTCTACGCCCGCTTCTTCCACAAGCTGCTGCGCGATTTCGGCATGGTCGATTCCGACGAGCCGTTCCAGCAGCTGCTTACCCAGGGCATGGTGATCGCCGAAACCTTCTACCGCATCAAGGATAACGGCGGCAAGGAGTGGTTCAACCCTGCCGATGTGGAAGTGCAGCGCGACGAGAAAGGCCGCCCGCTGAGCGCCGTGCTGATGAGCGACGGCCAGCCGGTGGAGATGGGCGGCATCGAGAAGATGTCCAAGTCCAAGAACAACGGCGTCGATCCTCAGTCGATGATCGACAAGTTCGGGGCCGACACCGTGCGCCTGTTCATGATGTTTGCCGCCCCGCCCGAGCAGTCGCTGGAGTGGTCCGATTCCGGTGTAGAGGGTGCGCACCGCTTCCTGAAGCGGATCTGGCGTCAGGTCACCGAGCATCTGGCGGCGGGCACCCCCGGCACCTTGAACGTGGACGCGCTGAACGACGACCAGAAAGCGCTGCGTCGCAAGACCCACGAGACCATCAAGAAAGCCAGCGACGACATTGGCCGCCGCACCACCTTCAACACTGCCATTGCCGCCGTGATGGAGCTTTCCAACGCGGTTGCCAAGTTCGACGACCGCTCTGAGCTGGGCCTGGCGGTGAGCCGTGAAGCGCTGGAAGCCTGCGTACTGCTGCTGGCCCCGATCACCCCGCACCTGTGCCACACGCTGTGGCAGCAGCTGGGCCACACCCAGCCTGCCATCGAAGCGCCTTGGCCAGCGGTGGATGAAGCCGCCCTCACCCGCGACAGCATCGAGCTGGTAGTACAGGTGAACGGTAAACTGCGCGCTCGCCTGGAAGCCCCGGCCAGCGCCGACAAAGCCGCCATCGAGAAACTGGCGATGGAGAGCGACAACGTCCAGCGCCATCTGGAAGGCAAGACGGTCCGTAAAGTGATCGTGGTGCCGGGCAAGCTGGTCAACATCGTGGTGAGCGGATGAATCGACGTCATTTCCTGACCCTTGGCAGCGCCGCCTGTGCGGTGGCGCTGCTGGGCGGCTGCGGGTTCCGCCTGCGCGGCACCGACTCCATGCCCAACCTGCCGCCGCTGGCCCTGGAGGGGGATGCCAACAGCACCCTCGCCCAACAGCTGCGCACCCGCCTGCAGCAGCTGGGCACTGAGGTGGAAAACGGCGCGCCCTGGCGCGTCACCCTGGGCACTCCTTCCCTTCAGGAGCGGCGCATTGGCACCGATGGCCGTGCCAGCCGTGAGCATGAGCTGACGCTGAGTACGTCGCTGTCGGTGCAGCAGCGGGAAACCAATGCCTACGCTCTGAACAACGCCACGTTGAGTACCAGCACGCGGATTCGCGTCAGCGATGACGACCTGCTGAACCGCGAGACGCTGTTCCAAGAAGCCGAGCAGACCCTGACTCGCCAGCTGGCCCAGCGAATCGTCGAGCGGTTGGCCAATCTCGAGGCGCTGCGGTGAAGGTATTTGCCGACCAGCTGCCTGCGGCCCTGGCCAAGAAGCTGCCCAAGGCAGTCATCGTGGCAGGAGACGAGCCGTTGCAGCACCGCGATGCCTGCGATGCGGTGCGTGCAGCGGCGCGCCAGGCCGGTATCGAAGAGCGCGAAGTGCTCGATGTGGAGCCCAACTTTGCCTGGGGGCGGCTGCTGGAAACGGCCAGCAACCTGTCGCTGTTCGCATCCAACAAGCTGCTGGAGCTGCGCCTGGGCAACCACAAGCTGGGGCAGGATGGTAGCAAGGCGCTGGCCCAGTACGCCGAACTGATGGAAGGCAGCGATGACCTGCTGTTGATCAGCATGGGCAAGGTCGATGCCAAACAGCAGAAGTCGGCCTGGTTCAAGGCGCTGGACAAGCACGGCCTGTTCGTGCCGGTCTGGCCGGTCGATGCCTCGCGGCTGGGCTACTGGCTACGTGACCGGGCGGCCCTGCATGGCCTGCAGCTCGACCTGGACGCCGCCAGGCTGCTGGGCGAACGCACCGAAGGCAACCTGCTGGCCGCCGACCAGGAGCTGCAGAAACTGGCGCTGATGCACCCGTCCCAGGCCCGCCTGGGGGTCGAAAGCATCGCCCAGGGCGTGGAAGACAGCTCGCGTTTCGATGTCTTCAACCTGGCGGATGCCTGCCTGAAGGGGGAGCCCAGCCGTGCCTCGCGCATCGTCAACGGCCTGAAAAGCGAAGGCGTGGAAGCGCCTATCGTGCTGTGGGCACTGACCCGCGAGCTGCGCACCCTGCTCTCGCTGCATCAGCATCTGGATCAAGGGCAAAGCTTCGAGCACGCCTGCAAAAGCCAGAAGCCGATGATTTTCGACAAGCGCCGCCCGGCGTATCAGAAAGCCATCCAGCGGCTACCCATGAAGCGGCTGCACAAACTGTTGCTGATGGCCCAGCGGCTGGATCTGGCCGTGAAAGGAGCATCGCCGGTGCCGCTTTGGGCCGGGCTTCACGACCTGGCCATGAGCATGGCAGGCGCCCGGGGCATTCTCTCCGAAACCCCCTGGACCTACCGGATTAGTGCAAATAATTAGCACTTTTCCATTTTGTCTTAAATCTCTTGACGTTTGTTTCTATACTATTGATTCAAGCGCTAAAAACGCTTGCTCCCCGACCAGTCTAAGGAAGAAGACGATGAAAACAGTGCGTGCTTACCTCTCGACCCTTTTGATTGCTGCGTTAGTGCTGGCCAGCCTGCCCGTCGTGGCGGCACCCACCGCGCCTCAAGGCATGGATCTGGTATCGACGCAGTCTGTTTTAGCAGGCGACCGTGCCGGTGCGGACCGCGAGCGTATCAATGAAATCCTCGCCCGTGCCGATGTGCAGGATCAACTGCTAAAGCAGGGTGTGAACCCCGCCGATGTGGAAGCCCGTGTGGCGGCGCTGAGTGATGCAGAAGCGCAACAGATGGCCCAACAGCTGGAAGAACTGCCGGCCGGTGCGGGCGTGATCGGAGCCCTGTTTGCGGTCTTCATCATTCTGCTGATCACCGACATTCTCGGGTTGACCGATGTCTATCCGTTTACCCGCTAAGCGCCTCGGCCTGCTCCACCGCTTGTTCAACGCCCGCACTGCGGGCGTTTTAGCGTTGGTACTGCTGCTTGGTGGCTGTGCCCGCGCCCCCGTGCTGCTGGAAAGCACCCAGCGTGACCTGCCGCCGCAAGCAGAGCTGCAAGACGTGCCGTTCTTCGCCCAGACCGAGTACCAGTGTGGCCCCGCCACCCTGGCCATGGTGCTGACCCATGAAGGGGTGGACACCAGCGTCGATGAGCTGATCCCCCAGGTGTTCATTCCGGGGCGAGATGGCAGCGTGCAACCGGAAATGCTGGCCACGGTGCGTCGCCAGGAGCGGCTGGCGATCCCCATTCGCGCCACCATGGATGCCCTGCTGGGCCACCTGGCGGCGGGTGACCCGGTGGTGGTCATGCAGAACCTGGCGCTGCCCGCCTTCCCCATGTGGCACTACGCGGTAGCCATTGGCTACGACCTGCCCGATGAAACGCTGTTGCTGCGTAGCGGCGAGATCGAGCGCCATCGCCTGTCGTTCAGCCGCTTCGATGCCACCTGGGCCCGCAGCCAGCGCTGGGGGTTCGTGGTCAGCCAGCCGGGCACGCTGCCCGAAGGTGTCACGGCGCGCAATGCGCTAGAGGCCATTAGTGCCTTTGAAGAGCAGCACGGATCAGAGAAAACGCTGAGCAGTTGGCAGGCATTCAGTGAACGCTTCCCGCAAAATCCTACTGGGCAGTTTGCGCTAGGCAATGCGCTGTATGCCGATGGCCAGCCCGAAGCCGCCCTGGCCGCCTTCCAGACGGCCACGAGCCTCGACCCGGAGATGGGTGCTGCGTGGCTCAACCTGGCCATTTTACAATACCAGCAAGCGCGCCTTGCAGACGCCAGAGCATCGCTTACCCAAGCCGCTTCCCTTGAAGGCGAATGGCAGCCCCGGGCTAGACAGCTTTTGGAAACGCTATGACATCGCCCTGAGGAGTCGTGGGAGGAAGCTTCAACTCGCGACGGTGCTGAAATGCACTCGTGGGAGGGAGCTTCAGCTCGCGACGGGGGCTTGACCAGGGCGCCTGACGGCGCCATTCGCCCGCTAAAGCGGCCTCCCACAGAAGCGTGAAGCCTGAAACGCACCCGTGGGAGGGAGCTTCAGCTCGCGATGGGGGCCTGGCCGAGGCGTCTGACGGCACCATTCGCCCGCTAAAGCGGCCTCCCACCGATACTGACAGGCAGGGCCAACCTTTGCAGGAAGGCCCGCCCTGACCGCTTAGAACACCCGGTTCAGACCATTTTGCGCAGCCACTCGGTAGGCTTCTGCCATGGTGGGGTAATTGAAGGTGGTGTTGACGAAGTACTTGAGCGTATTGGCCTTGCCCTCCTGCTGCATGATGGCCATGCCGATGTGCAGGATCTCCGACGCCTGGTCGCCAAAGCAGTGGATACCGAGAATCTCCAGGGTGTCCTGGTGGAACAGGATCTTCAGCATGCCGACCGTATCGCCGGTGATCTGGGCACGGGCGGTATCCTTGAAAAACGCCTTGCCGACTTCGTAAGGCACTTTCGCTTCGGTCAGCTCGCGCTCGTTGGGGCCAAAGGAGCTGATTTCAGGAATGGTATAGATACCGGTCGGCACGTCGCTGACGAAACGGTACTCCTTCTCCAGCAGCTCGTTGCACGAGTTGAGCCCCTGATCGTAGGCGGCACTGGCCAGGCTTGGCCAGCCAATCACGTCGCCTGCTGCATAGATATGTGGAATCCCCGTGCGGTAGTGTTCATCCACGCTCAGCTGGCCACGACCGTTGGCCTCCAGGCCGATGTTTTCGAGCCCCAGGCTGTCGGTGTTGCCGGTGCGGCCGTTGGCCCACAGGAAGGCATCAGCGCGGATTTTCTTGCCGGATTTGAGGCGCACCACTACCCCGGCTTCGTCGCCTTCGACACTGGCGTACTCTTCATTGTGACGAATCAGCACGCCGTGCTTGCGCAGATGATACGACAGCGCATCGCTGATCTCGTCGTCCAGGAACGACAGCAGGCTATCGCGGTTGTTGATCAAGTCCACCTTGACGCCCAGGCCGGAAAAGATCGAGGCATATTCACAGCCAATGACCCCGGCACCAAAAATCACCAGAGTACGCGGCGTATGCGACAGGCTGAGAATGGTATCCGAGCAGTAGATGCGCGGGTGGCGGAAGTTGATGTCTGCCGGGCGGTAAGGCCGGGAGCCCGTGGCAATGACGATCTTCTTGGCCACCAGCTCTTCCATGCCTTCCTGACGGTCACGCACCACCACGGTGTGTTCGTCCTTGAAGCGGGCAACGCCATGGAACAGGTCGATGCGGTTACGCGCATAGAAGGTGGTGCGCATTTCGACCTGTTTGTCGATGGTGCCGCGAGAGCGCTCCATCACTTTGGGAAACGAGAACCAGCGGGGTTCACCGATGTCGCGGAACATGCGGTTGGTGTTGAAGGCCATGATCTGCTTGACCTGATGGCGCAACGCCTTGGAAGGAATCGTGCCCCAGTGGGTACAGTTGCCCCCTACCTGCGCCTGCTTTTCGATGATGGCCACGCGCATGCCATGTTTGGCTGCGTTGATGGCAGCGCTCTCGCCAGCCGGGCCAGTACCGATTACCACGACATCATAATTGTGAACCGCCATAGGGTTTCGTTCTCCTTGAAAATAAACGGGAGCTTAGCGACGCGTGGCATCGTAGCCCAGGTCGGCACCGCGGCTCTCGTCGCTGCGGCGGCGCGCACTGTTACGCTTGCGGTTCTCTTCTTCGCATACTTCGTCCTTGCCGCCGCAGATATCGCAGCCATCTTTCAAACCGAGCTGGTTGAGCCCGCCACAGGAGCCTGCAATGGGCTTGCGTCCCATCAATACGCCCACCGCCATTGCGGTCATTACCAGCGCCATGAAGCCAAATACCAGTAGCCAGATTGCCATGATGTTCTCCCAGCTGTGTTGCTAGCATCGTTGAATGGTCACACCTGCCGACCACGGTTGGGCCAATAAGTGCCTTGAAAGTTGGCCCTATTGTACCTCAGCCAACACAAAATGATCAGGCATAAACGCCAACGGGGCTGACCCGAAGGTCAGCCCCGTTGTGGAGCGCGTCTGCGCTACCTTAGCCGCCGAAGTCATCCAGCAGGATGTTTTCCGGCTCGACTCCCATATCAAGCAGCAGCTTGATGACGGAAGCGTTCATCATGGGCGGCCCACACATGTAGTACTCGCAATCTTCAGGCGCCGGGTGGTCCTTCAGATAGTTTTCGTACAGCACGTTGTGGATGAAGCCCGTCGGGCCTTCCCAGTTGTCTTCCGGCTGCGGATCGGACAGCGCCAGATGCCACTCGAAGTTCGGGAACTCTTCGGCCAACTGGTCGTACTCTTCGTTGTAGAAGGTCTCGCGCCAGGAGCGCGCACCGTACCAGAACGAAATCTTGCGGTCCGACTTCAGTCGCTTGAGCTGATCGAAGATATGGCTACGCATCGGGGCCATACCGGCACCACCACCGATGAAGACCATTTCCGCGTCGGTGTCCTTGGCGAAGAACTCACCAAACGGACCCATGACCGTTACCTTGTCACCCGGCTTCAGGTTGAATACGTAGGTAGACATCAGGCCAGGCGGATGGCTGCTGCCCGGAGGCGGCGTGGCGATACGGATGTTGAACTTGAGGAGGCCTTTCTCTTCCGGATAGTTCGCCATGGAGTAGGCGCGGATGACTTCCTCGTTGTTCTTGTGGGTAATATCGAACAGGCCGAATTTTTCCCAGTCGCCACGATACTCTTCTTCGATGTCGAAATCGGAGAACTTGATATCGTAAGGCGGTGCCACCAGCTGCACGTAACCACCCGCACGGAAGGCCACTTCTTCACCTTCAGGCAGCTTCAGGTTCAGCTCCTTGATGAAGGTCGCCACGTTGGGGTTGGCGGTGACTTCTGTTTCCCACTTCTTCACGCCGAAGACTTCTTCCGGCACTTCCACTTTCATGTCCTGCTTCACAGGTACCTGACAGGAAAGACGCCAGCCCTCTTTCTTCTCACGCATGGTGAAGTGAGATTCTTCGGTGGGCAGGATAGAGCCGCCGCCCTCTTCCACTCGGCATTTGCACTGGGCGCATGAACCGCCGCCACCACAGGCAGACGACAGGAAGATGCCGTTGGCCGCCAGGGTGTTCAGCAGCTTGCCGCCAGCCTGGGTTCTCAGGGTGTGCTCGGGGTCGCCGTTGACTTCGATCGTCACGTCCCCGCTACTCACTAGCTTGCTTCGCGCTGCCAGAATGATCGCCGTCAAGCTGATGACGATGATCGTGAACATGACAACACCGAGCAAGATGACAGATGTATCAACCATGTCGGTTTCCTATTGCTGAAGGTTTTCTGTACCTCGGCAGCCCAGGGGCTGCCGAGAAAACCGGCTCCGATTACAGCTGGATGCCCGAGAAGGACATGAAGCCCAGTGACATCAAGCCAACGGTGATGAACGTGATGCCTAGACCCTGCAGGCCGCCAGGCACGTCGCTATACTTCAGCTTCTCGCGGATACCGGCCAGCGCGGTAATGGCCAGCGCCCAGCCTACTCCCGAACCGAAGCCGTACATGACGGATTCGCCGAAGTTGTAGTTACGCTCCACCATGAACAGTACGCCACCAAGAATGGCGCAGTTTACGGTGATCAGCGGCAGGAATACGCCCAGCGCGTTGTACAGCGCAGGTACGTATTTATCCAGGAACATCTCCAGGATCTGCACCAGCGCAGCAATAACGCCGATGTAGCTCAGCAGGCCAAGGAACGAGAGGTCGATGTTCTCTGCACCGCTGATACCCGTCCAGGTCAGTGCGCCCTCTGCCAGCAGCAGGTTGAATACCAGGTTGTTCACCGGTACGGCAATGGTCAGTACCACGATGACCGCGATGCCCAGACCGAATGCCGCCGAGACCTTCTTGGAAACCGCCAGGAAGGTACACATCCCGAGGAAGAAAGCCAGCGCCAGGTTCTCGACGAAAACCGAAGCAACGAAAAGGCTTAGATAGTGTTCCATGTTACACAGCCTCCTTCGGCTTGGTGTTGTGCTTCATCTTGAACTCGTTGTCTTCTACCTGCTCGGGGTTGTAGGCACGAATTGCCCAGATCAACAGACCGATGATGAAGAAGGCAGACGGCGGCAGCAGCAGCAGACCGTTCGGCACGTACCAGCCGCCGTTTTGCACGGTGGGCAGTACGGTGAAGCCGAAGATGCTGCCCGCACCCAGCAGTTCACGGAAGAAGCCAACGACCATCAGCACGAAACCGTAGCCCAGGCCGTTACCGATACCGTCCAGGAAGGACATGCCGGGAGAGTTGGTCATGGCAAAACCTTCTGCACGTCCCATGACGATACAGTTGGTGATGATCAGACCGACGAAGACCGACAGCTGCTTGGACATTTCGTAGGCGTAGGCTTTCAGAATCTGATCGACTACGATAACCAGCGAGGCGATGATCGTCATCTGAACGATGATACGGATCGAGGACGGAATGTGGTTCCGAATCAGCGATACGAACAGGTTCGAGAAAGCCGTTACGAAGATTACCGCCAGGGCCATGACCAGCGATACGCTCATGCTGGTGGTCACCGCCAGCGCAGAGCAGATACCGAGGATCTGCAGGGCAATCGGGTTATTCTTGAAGACCGGCGCCGTCAAGACGCTTTTTGCATTTACGTCCGCCATGATCAAGCTCCTTCCGCTTCGAGTTCGACGTCAGCGTCCTGAACGTCTTCCTGGTCAACGCCGCTGCGGAACTTGGCCAGGTATTCACCGAAGCCTTCCGGGCTCAGCCAGAACTGCAGCATGTTGTTAACACCGTTAGCGGTCAGGGTGGCACCCGACAGGCCGTCGACTTCATAGTCACCGCTACCGCTACCCTTCACGACACGGATAGCCGGTACCAGATCACCCTCTTCGTCGAAGATCTGCTTGCCTTCCCACTGAGCCTGCCAACGGGGGTTGTTGACCTCGGCACCCAGCCCTGGCGTTTCGCTGTGCTCGAAGTAGGTGATACCGACGATGGTATTACCGTCACCTTCGACCGACAGGAAGCCGCGCATCAGGCCCCACAGGCCCTGGCCACGGATGGGCAGAATGATCTGCTCGGGGCTGTCCGGGTCGCCCACCAGGTAGACGGTGGCGTAGTTTTCGACGCTGGACAGACCCGCCGGGTCACGCTCACCTGACAGGGTGCGCGAAGCCGCTGGATCACGACGAACTTCGAAGCCGTCGAAGGTCTCGGGATCGTGCTGGTCCGAGTACTCGCCCGTTTCGAGGTTGACCACGCGTGGGGTTACCTCACGGAAAGCGGCTTCTACGTCCATGCCGCTCTCATAGAGATTGGCAACGCGCAGGATGTTGGTCTTACGGTCGAGTTCCTGATTGAGCTGCTGCGCAGGGCGCAGTGCCACGGCCGCCGTCGAAACGATGACCGAGCACACGATGCACAGCGAAAACGCTACGATCAGTACTTTCTTGATGGAGTTGTTACCTTGTGCCATTAGGCAGTCTCCTCGGCCGGTGTGCCAGTACGCTTGAGACGGCGCTTGACATTGGCCTGGACGAACATGTGGTCAATCAGCGGTGCGAACAGGTTGGCAAACAGGATGGCCAGCATGATGCCTTCCGGGAAGGCCGGGTTCACCACGCGGATCAGCACGGTCATGACACCGATCAGCGCACCGAACAGCAGGCGGCCCTGGTTGGTCATCGCGGCCGACACGGGGTCGGTTGCCATGAACACCATACCGAAGGCGAAACCACCCACCACGAGATGCCAGTACCAGGGCATCGCGAACATGGCGTTGGTGTCGGAACCGATCAGATTGAACAGCGTGCTGGTGATCACCATGCCCAAGAAAACGCCCAGCATGATGCGCCAGTTGGCAATCTTGGTCCACAGCAGTACCGCAGCACCGATCAGGATCGCCAGGGTCGACACTTCACCCACGGAGCCCGGCACGTAGCCAATGAAGGCATCCCACCAGGTGTAAGTGCTGGTCAGTGCGCTCATGCCGTCCTGGAACGCCAAAGACAGTGCCGTGGCGCCGGTGTAGCCATCGGCGGCCACCCATACTGCGTCGCCGGAAATCTGTGCCGGGTAAGCAAAGTAGAGGAAAGCACGACCAGTTAACGCGGGGTTCAGGAAGTTCTTGCCGGTACCGCCGAAGATTTCCTTGCCGATCACCACACCGAAGGTGATACCCAGGGCCACCTGCCAGAGCGGGATGGTCGCCGGGAGGATCAGTGCGAACAGCACGGAAGTGACGAAGAAGCCTTCGTTGACTTCGTGGCCACGCTTGACCGCGAACAGGACTTCCCAGAAACCGCCGACCGCGAAGGTCACCAGATAGATGGGCAGGAAGTAGGTGGCACCGAGGACGAAGTTGGCCCACAGGCTACCCGGATCATGGCCACCCGCCAGGGTCATCATGATCGCTTCGCGCCAGCCGCCCATGGAAGCATAACCTGCTTCGATGGCGGTGTTGGCTTGCCAGCCAGCGTTCCACATACCGAAGAACATGGCCGGGAAAGTACACATCCACACGGTGATCATGATGCGTTTCAGATCGACGCCGTCACGAACGTGGGCAGTGGTCTTGGCGACACTCGGGGGTGAGTAGAAGATGGTGTCTACCGCTTCGTACAGCGGATAGAACTTCTCGTACTTGCCACCCTTGTGGAAATGCGGCTCGAGATTATCGAGTGTTTGTCGAATACCCATCATCAGGCCTCTTTCTCGATCATGGTGAGATTGTCACGCAGGATGGGGCCGTACTCGTATTTGCCGGGGCAAACGTAGGTACACAGCGCCAGATCCTCTTCGTCCAGCTCCAGACACCCGAGCTGCATGGCAACCTCAATGTCGCCCACAATCAGCGAACGCAGCAGCTGCGTCGGCATGACATCCAACGGCATGACGCGCTCGTAGTTGCCCACCGGCACCATGGCACGCTCGGAGCCATTGGTGGAAGTGGTTGGCGCGTAGTTGCTCAGGCCTTTGAACTTGGACAGGTAGATGCCCATGATGGAGTGACGGTTCGCACCCGGCGAGAGCCATCCCATGAAGGTGCGCTTGTTACCCTCTTCCAACAAGCTGACCTGATTATGGAAGCGACCCAGATAGGTGATATTGCCCTCGGCGGCAAAGCCTGAAAATACCGAACCGGAGATGACACGAGTGTCCTCGGGTTGGATCACTTCGCCTGCCAGGAGTTCCTGGGTACTGGCGCCCACGCGGGTGCGCAGCAGACGAGGTTTCTCGGCGCGTGGGCCGCCTACCGCGACGATGCGGGTGACGTCCAGCTTGCCTTCCACGAACAGTTTGCCGAACGCGATCACATCCTGATAACCGATGTGCCACACTTTCTTGTGCAGCGCGACAGGCGACAGGTAGTGAATGTGCGTGCCGACCAGACCTGCGGGGTGCGGCCCGGCAAAGGTTTCGGTCTTGACGCCGCTGACATCGCTGCCGGGCAGTGATGCGTTGGCACCCGTGCACAGAAAAACGTTGCCCTCGGTCAGGCGGGTTAGCACCTTGAGGCCGTCTTCGAATGCCTGGGAGTTTTCATTGATGATGAGTGCCGGGTCAGCGCTGAGCGGATGGGTATCCACGGCGGTGACAAAGATATCGGCAGGAACGCTGTCGATGGCAGGCGTGCGCGAGAAGGGACGGGTGCGCAAGGCAGTCCAGAGACCCGACTCGACTAGTTGGTCGACAACGGTCTGACGATCCAACTGTCCTAAAGTGCCACGATCATGGGAAGCGAATGTCATCGCTTCTTCATTTTCGTCGACTTTAATGACCACAGACAGCAAACGACGTTTTTCGCCACGGTTGATAGCTACCACTTCACCAGCGGCGGGTGCGGTGAAGCGCACGCCGTCGACTTTCTTGTCGGTGAAGAGCAGTTGGCCTAGTTTGACCTTATCCCCTTCCTGAACTTCCATCGTTGGCTTCATGCCAACGTAGTCGGTGCCCAGGATTGCCACGTGACGCACAAGCTGCGCATCTTCAATACGCTGCTCAGGCGCTCCCGTGATGGGGAGATCCAGGCCTTTTTTGACTTCGATCATAGTCTCGCCCAGTTGATGGATCGGATATACGAAGGTAAGGGGTTCGATTGCTTAATTTCTGCTCAGCGAATTCTTGTTTTCTGTTCAGATTGTTACCAGTCCGGCCCAAGCAAGCTTGGACCACCCCGAAAAAATCCATCGTATTATAAAGATAAGCGCGGCCAATGACCACATCCCTGACCGCCTCCGAAAGTGCTATATACAAAAACGCCACCCGAAGGTGGCGCTTGAAAGGCATGGTGTTTCATCTAATGCTGTATTAGTCGAACACCCTCCCCGACCGCTCAGCTGGCCTGACGCGGCAGTTTCAGGAACTGCACGTTGGACATGTGCTGAAGAATGCGGATGACCTGGCAGCTGTAACCGAATTCGTTGTCGTACCAGACGTAGACCACGGCATGGTTGCCGTTGGCGATGGTCGCCTTGGCGTCCACGATACCGGCATGACGGTTGCCGACGAAATCGGACGAGACCACCTCCGCAGAATCGACGAAGTCGATCTGTTTCTGGTAGGCCGAATCGATGGACATGCGACGCAGGTAGTCGTTGAGCGCCACTGCATCGGTGCCCTTCTCCAGGGTCAGATTCAGAATCGCCATGGAGACGTTGGGCGTAGGCACGCGGATGGCATTGCCGGTCAGCTTGCCTTCCAGCTCGGGCAGCGCCTTGGCGACGGCCTTGGCCGCACCGGTTTCGGTCAATACCATGTTCAGGGCAGCGCTGCGTCCGCGACGGTCGCCCTTGTGGTAGTTGTCGATCAGGTTCTGGTCATTGGTGTAGGCATGCACGGTTTCTACATGGCCGGTCACCACACCGAACTCATCGTTGAGCACTTTCAACACCGGTACGATGGCGTTGGTAGTGCACGACGCCGCCGACACGATGCGGTCGCTTTCGCCGATGGTTTCGTGGTTGATGCCAAACACGACGTTCTTGATATCGCCTTTGCCCGGCGCCGTGAGCAGCGCCTTGGCCGCGCCCTTGCACTCCAGGTGCTGGCCCAGGCCCGCTTCATCACGCCAGATGCCGGTGTTGTCCACCACCACGGCGTTATGGATATCGTAAGCGGTATAGTCGATCTCGCTGGGCGAATCGGCGTAGATCACCTGAACCACGTTACCGTTGATGGTCAGCGTACGCGCTTCGGCGTCTACCGTGATGGTGCCATCGAAGGGCCCATGGACAGAATCACGACGCAGCAGGCTGGCGCGCTTCTCGAGGTCCTTGCCCACGTCGCCACGGCCACGCACCACGATGGCACGCAAACGCAACAGGTTGCCGCCACCGGCTTTTTCGACCATGACACGGGCCAGCAGGCGACCGATACGGCCAAACCCGTAAAGCACCACGTCCTGGGGCTCACCGGTGCTGGCACCGGGCTGGTAGCCATCGATGATGTCGTTCAGCTCGCCGCGCAGGAAAGCGTTCAGGTCACCGCCGCCCTGGCGCTTGAACATCACCGCCAGCTTGCCCACATCGACGTGGGCTGGCCCCAGGTTCATCTCGCTCATGGCCTGGACGATCGGGAAAGTGTCTTCCACGGACAGCTCGGTGCCCTCGATCTTGCGCACGAAACGATGGTCTTTAAGAATTCGAATAACCGACCGCTTGATCAGAGAACGTCCGAACATGGTGGCGACAACGTTGTTCTGGCGATACAGCTTCCCGACCAGCGGGATCATTTGCTCAGCCAGAGCTTCGTTGTTCTGCCAATCCTGGAAAACGTTGTCGAGAGTTTGCTGACTCACGGGCGGCCTCATAGGTAGTGAAGGGGATTTTCAGGGGGCATTATCCGGAGCCAGCGGCGTGGCCGCAATGAATGGATAGTCGCACAGGATGTAGGGGTATTACAGAAATAGGGCATTGACTACAAACGCCAATGATGCAACGCGCGATGACGACCCCGCCCGACCCACGGGCCGAAAGGCGCTGCGTAAAAGTGTCGTTCGTGTATGATTCTGGTTCCGTTCCAGCGCAAAACGAAGCCGACTCCATGACCTCTTTTTCTCTGCTCGAACCGCCTCAGCCGCAAGGGATACGCGATACGCTCTACCTGAAAGCGCCGCCGGGCAGCGCCACTGCGCTGGCATTGGCCCAGGTGGCGGCCAGCGCACCACTGCTGGTCATTACGCCCAATACCGCCAGCGCCCAGCGCCTGGAGCAGGATCTGGCCTTTTACAGCAGCGTGCCGGTGCTGCCGTTCCCCGATTGGGAAACATTGCCTTACGACAGTTTTTCACCGCATCAGGATATTATCTCCGCCCGCCTGCGCACGCTGAGGCAGCTGCAGGACGGCGCGCGCGGCATCGTGCTGGTGCCCATCAATACGCTGATGCAGCGCTTGCCACCGGTGTCTTACATTGCAGGCCGCGTCATGACCCTGCAGTCCGGCGCCAGGCTCGACCGTGAAACCTTCCGCGAATCGCTTTCACGGGCGGGCTATCGCGCGGTGGAAACGGTCTACGAGCCGGGCGAATACGCCATGCGCGGGGCCATCATCGATCTGTTCGCCATGGGCATGGACGAGCCGATTCGTATCGACCTGTTCGATGACGAGATCGACACCCTGCGCCACTTCGACCCGGGCAGCCAGCGCTCTACCGACAAAATCGACGGCATCGAACTGCTGCCCGCCCACGAGTACTCGCTGAGCCGCAGCGCCATTGCCTGCTTCCGCGAGCAGTTCGAGACCCTGTTCGACGTCGACCCGCGCCAGTGCCCGCTCTACAACGACGCCCTGAAGGCCATTCCTTCACCGGGGCTGGAACAGTACCTGCCGCTGTTCTTCGACGAAACCGCGTCGCTGTTCGACCACGTGACAGATGACACCCGGATCGCCCTGCTGCCGGGCGTCTTCGCTGCCGCCGAACAGCACTGGCAGGCCATCGAAGCGCGCTACGTCAATCTGGGCGTCGACCCGACACGCCCCCTGCTGCCGCCCCATCGTGCGTTCTTTCCGGTCAGCGACGTGTTTGCGGCCATCAAGGCACGGCCCCGAGTGGAGTTCACCGAGGACGAGCAGCAGCGCCATGCGCTGGCACCCCAAGCCCGCGCCCTGCCCTCGCTGGCCATCAATGCGCGGGCCAAGCAGCCGCTGGCCGAGCTGGCAAACTTCATGGCGGCGCAACCCGATACGCGCCTGCTGTTCGTGGCGGAATCTCGTGGCCGCCGAGAAGCACTCGAAGAAGTCCTGGCACCACTCAAACTCTCGCTACCCCACGTAGAGAGCTTCCACGCCTTCCTGCAAGGCAATCAGCCCCTGGCGATCACCGAAAGCCTGGTGGCCAGCGGCCTGTGGCTGGAAACGCCCGACCTGGCGGTGATCAGCGAAACCGAGCTGTTCGGCGACGTGGTTCGACAGAGCCGCCGCCGCGAGAAAGCCACCGATGACAACGAACTGGCAGTTCGCCACTTGTCGGAACTCCGCGAGGGCGCGCCGGTGGTCCACCAGGCCCACGGGGTGGGCCGCTATCTGGGCCTGGAAACCCTGGAAGCCGGGGGCCAGGCCAACGAATTCCTGGCGCTCTCCTATGCCGACGGGGCCAAGCTGTACGTTCCGGTGGACAGCCTGCACCTGATTTCTCGCTACAGCGGTGCCGACGACGAGCTGGCACCGCTGCACAAGCTGGGCTCCGACCAGTGGGAGAAGGCCCGCCGCAAGGCCGCCGAGAAGATTCGCGACACCGCCGCCGAACTGCTCGACATCTACGCCCGACGCGAGGCCCAGCAAGGGGTGGTCTACGAAGCCCCCGGCGAAGAGTACGTGCGCTTCGCGGCCAGCTTCCCCTTCGAGGAGACTCCCGACCAACAGGCCGCCATCGAAGCCGTGATCAGCGACATGGTATCGCCCCAGCCCATGGACCGCGTAGTCTGCGGCGACGTGGGCTTCGGCAAGACCGAAGTCGCCATGCGCGCAGCGTTCCTGGCCGTGCAGTCGGGCAGGCAGGTGGTGGTCCTGGTGCCCACTACCCTGCTGGCACGCCAGCATTTCGAAAACTTCCGTGACCGCTTTGCCGACACGGCGGTGAACATCAGCCTGATCTCGCGCTTTACCGGCGGCAAAGAGATGACCCAGACCCTGGAGAGCATCAAGAGCGGGCATACCGATATCGTCATCGGCACCCACAAGCTGCTGTCCAAGAGCGTCGAGCTGCCCAAGATGGGGCTACTGATCATCGATGAAGAGCACCGTTTTGGCGTCGCCCAGAAGGAGAAGCTCAAGACCCTGCGGGCCGAGATCGACATTCTCACGCTGACCGCCACGCCCATCCCGAGAACGCTGAACATGGCGATGAGCGGCATTCGCGACCTCTCCATCATCGCGACGCCACCCGCCCGCCGCCTGTCGGTCAAAACCTTCGTCCAGCAGCGCGACGACAGCGTAATCAAGGAGGCCCTGCTGCGGGAAATTCTGCGCGGCGGCCAGGTCTACTTCCTGCACAACGAAGTCAAGACCATCGAAAACGCCGCCGAACAGATTCGCGAGCTGGTGCCGGAAGCGCGAGTGGCGGTGGCCCACGGCCAGCTGCCGGAGCGTAGCCTTGAACGCGTGATGTCCGACTTTTATCATCGGCGCTTCAACGTGCTGGTGTGTTCGACCATCATCGAAACCGGCATCGACGTGCCGAGCGCCAACACCATTCTGATCGAGCGGGCCGACAAGTTCGGCCTGGCCCAGCTGCACCAGCTGCGGGGGCGCGTGGGCCGCAGCCACCACCAGGCCTACGCCTATCTGCTCACGCCTTCGCCGAAGGCAATGACCCGGGATGCCGTCAAACGCCTGGAAGCCATCAGCGCCTCCGACGACCTGGGCGCGGGCTTCACACTGGCCAGCCACGACATGGAAATTCGCGGTGCCGGGGAATTGCTGGGCGACGAACAGAGCGGCCAGATGGAAACCATCGGCTACTCGCTTTACATGGAGATGCTCGACCGCGCCGTGAAGGCCATTCGGGCAGGCAAGACGCCCAACATCGACGCCCCCTTCAACACCGGCGTGGAAATCAGCCTGAACCTGCCCGCGCTGATTCCCGACGACTATCTGCACGACGTGCAGCAGCGTCTGGTGATGTACAAGCGCATTGCCAACACCCAGTCGGATGGCGAGCTCAAAGAGCTGCAGGTAGAGCTGATCGATCGTTTCGGCCTGCTGCCTCAGCCGCTGAAGAACCTGATCCGCCAGACGCGGCTGCGCCAGCGCGCCGAGCAGCTCGGCATTGCCCGCATCGAGGCCGGTGAATCCAGGGGCCGAGTGCTGTTCGACGGCTCTACCCAGGTCGACCCATTGACCCTGGTGACGCTGATCCAGACCGCCCCTCAGCACTACCGACTGGACGGTTCCGACACGTTAAGATTTGAATTTGCGATGGAAGCCGCCGAGCAACGCTTTGAGAAGGTTGAAACACTGTTAAACACCCTTAATCAAAAAGTAGCGAAGGCGTGAACCTTGGGGCAAACTTGTCATTAAGCAGACAACCCTGCCAACGCATGGCCAACCACCGCCAGGCGTCTCTGCAGTGCATACTTGATTAGGAACGACCATGAAGACTCGCAAGATCATCAACCGTTGGGGCCCCACCAGTCTGGCGGTCCTGCTGGCCGCCAGCTTGACCGGACCCGTTTATGCCCAGCCCGCCTCAGAGCAGGCTGCGGTCAGCAGTGAAGCCACTGCCGGTGCCGAACAGGTCGCCGAGGCGCGCCACGAACTGCCACGCGGGCATTTTCGCCTGCCCGAGCAGGGTGACATCATCGGTGAGTACTACACGGTAACGGTGGACAACCCCGAAGAGACCCTGATCGACATCGCCCGTCGCCACAACATCGGCTACGAAGAGATTCGCATGGCGAATCCTGGCGTCAGCATGTGGGTACCTGGCGAAGGCACGGAAATCGTCATTCCGGCCCAATACATCCTGCCCCCCGCACCGCGTGAAGGGGTGGTGGTGAACCTGTCGGAACTGCGCCTGTACTACTACCCGGCCAACAACCCCGGCATCGTCGAGACCTACCCGGTCAGCGTCGGTCGTGACGGTTTCGCCACCCCGGTCGGCATTACCCGCACCACCGTCAAGGTCAAGGACCCCGCCTGGGCACCGCCCGCCTCCATGCGTCGTGAAGCCGCCGAGCGTGGCGAGCCTGCCCCGGCCATCGTACCGCCAGGCCCTGACAACCCGCTGGGCCGCCACGCCATCCTGCTGGCCATGCCGAGCTACCTGATTCACGGCACCAACCGTCCTGACGGCGTCGGCATGCGTGCCAGCCGTGGCTGTATCCGTATGTACCCCGAAGATATCGAGTCGCTCTACGAGCGCCTGCCCAGCGGCACTCAGGTCAACCTGATGGATGCTCCCTTCAAGGCAGGCTGGGGGGCTGACGGCACGCTGTTCGTGCAGTCTTACCCGCAGCTGGAAGAGAACGTCGAAGGCTCTGAGCCCCTGCGCGACGCCATGGAGCGCCTGAACGCCCTGGTGGAAGACCAGGTGGATATCGACGAAGCCCAGATCCAGCGCGCCATCGCCGAGCCTGACGGCCGTTTTGTCGCGCTTCACGGCCCGCAAGCCGCCGTTGAAGAACAGCCCCAGCCTGAAGCGCAGCAGCCGCAGCTGGAAGGCATTCTAGGCGACATCGAACTGTCTACCGTGGTTCGTATCGAAGGCGACGCTTAACGCCTTCCAGGGCCGCCTCTGGCGGCCCTGTCATCCTCCGCCAAGCTCGCTCGACGATTGGCGACCGGAATGAAAGCCAAACCTGAAAAAACGCCAAAAAAAACCCCGCCAGTTGGCGGGGTTTTTTCACATCTAACAGCAGCCGTCGGGTTCTTGACGAACCTGACGACCCAAGCAGAATTACTTCTGCATGGAACGCTGGAACATGCGGTTCATTTCTTCACGGTTCTGCTCAGACATCTGCAGGGCAGCTTGCGCGTCGCGCTGAGCCTGGTTTGCAGTGTTCAGAGCCTGTGAAGCCATGCTGCGAGCTTCTGCAGCGTCAGCTTGTGCAGATTCAGCAGTCATGCGAACTTCTTCCAGAGCGCTGGTAGAAGCACAGCCAGCCAGGATTGCCAGAGAAGCGGCAGCGGCGGTCATTTTCAGAGCAGTCTTAAGAGTCATGATGTTCTCCTTGAGTCTTCCTTGGGTACTACGTTTAAGGGTATGACAAAAAATAAAGCTAAATTATTAGCTTAGATTTGTCTACCTGCGATGCAGGTTCTTTTCACCGACTTGTACCAGGGCTTACCCGTGGGGTACGCAAGTCAAACGCTGTTTTATAATAGACCACAGCGGTTGTCTATAGTCGCGTGTCCAAAAACCTGGAACTTCCTTCAACAACATAAGCCTAGCGGATCACCACGCGCGTGCCAACTCCTACTAGCTCGGCAACCCGCTCGATTTGCTCATTGGTCACTGCCACACACCCTTGGGTCCAGTGGAAGTTGCCATGGATATCGGGGTCTCCTCGGCCAATGCCGTGAATCCCAATGGCTCCCCCCAGCGCGGTATCCTGCGGTGGGGAGCCGTAACGGCGATAGTGGTCGAAATAGGCCTCGTAGTCCGCCTGGGAGTAGATGCCTTTTTCGAGCGCCATGCGCGCGTGAGGTGGCGTAGGATAATCGATACTGATGAAGATATGCCACTGGCTTTCGAAATTAAATCGATTAATTCTGAACTCACCCAGCGGCGTCACGTTACCGCCGCGTATACGATGCGTTCTGGCGCCCCCACGGCCGAGCGATACCGGCGCGAACCGCTCCAGCAGCGCATGACCACGAAACACGCTCAGCGTCGCCTCCTTGTCGTCTACCAGCACCCACACCTCGTTGCTGTGACGGGGCACGTCTGCTCTGGCCAGCAAGGTGGCGACCAGATCGGTAGGCTCGTAATCAGGCAGGGCACTGGTAGCCGCTGCACTGGCCACTACAGGCCAGCCCAGTGCCAGCGCCAAAAATCGGCGACGGTTTACAGGCATCATTGTTGCTCTCGAAAATGGGGTCGGCTCGACATCAGGTAAGCCAAGGCCGACCGATAACGCATGGATGGAGGCTGTTATACCCTATTCATGCGGCTTTTGTCAGCGTATCGACCCCACAATAAACGCCCAAAATGCCCGCCATCTCAACCGCCAACTGTGCTTCAACGAAGCTTTGCAGGCTGGCGCTAGACGCCCTCCAGCTCCTGCAGGCTAGCCACCAGCTTGCGCGCTTCGGCGGCATGCCCTTGGGCCAAGGTCGTAAAGAACGTTTCCTCAGGGGCCACTCTGGCCCGCGAGGCGCGATGCTCGTAGAGGGCCTGAAGCTGCTCGTGCGACTCCACGGCCGTGGCGGTCAACTCATCCAGTGAACCGGCCACGTCTCGCTCTGCCAAGGCTTCCAGCACCGGCGGCTGAGGAAAATCGCCGGACTCGTCGAACCATAGCTCCAGCACTTCGCGCTGATCCGAACCATCGTGAAACAGCGCCTCCAGCCCGGACTTCATGGTCAATTCACTGCTGGCGAGATAGTTGAGCGCCATGGCCAGCCGTTCGTGTTCTGCCGCATCGGCTGCTGCGCTGTACTGGCGCGCCATACGCTCATGGTAGCCAGCAGCCCACTGCATCAGATCCTTCACTTGGTTGTATCGCATCCTTGCCTCCTGTTGAATGACACACTCCATAGCATGGACATGATCGGCCATTTTTCAAGCCTACCACTCCAGGCTGGTCTCCCTGAGCAGCGCCATTTCACGCTTCGCCGACTGAAGATGTTCCAGCAATTGCTCGCCCAGGGACGCCTGAGCGCCTACGGCGATCATGGCGGGGTTATGCACCTGACGGCGGGCTGCGCCCTCGTCGCCATGCAGCTTCTCCAGTTGCGCTGTGAGCCACGCCAGCCAGCTATCCGGGCGCTGCAGCTCGTCACGCAGGCGCTGCAGCTCGGCAAGAGCCGGGCCGTCGCTGGCCAGCAGCCGCCGCCAGTCATGATCCGGCAAGCGCGCATGCTCGGTGACCTCTTTCAACAACGACACCAGCGCCAGCTCGAACAGCGCCAGCGCGCCCTCCTCCAGCGCCATCTGACGGGCAGCAGCGTGCTCGTCATCGCCCACCGGAAGCCCAATCATCAGCTCGGCTTGATAGACGAGCTGGTTAGTACGCGAACGGGCACTCACTTGCGCTTGTCCTCCACGTGCCATTTACCGCCTTCGTAGGTGGCTTTCCAGCCCGTGGCCTTGCCCTCTTCGTCGGTCATCACGTACTGCTCTTTATTCTTGCGTGAGTAACGAATCTGCGCCGGGCGGCCGTCCGGGTCTTCGCTGGGCGCCTTGAGCAGGAAGTGGTACTTCTCGGGCAGCTCATCGGCATGGGCCTTCAGCTCGTGAACCAGCGGTGGGCGTGTTTCACGGTTCTTGGGGAACTTGCTGGCCGCCAGGAACAGGCCGCTGGCACCATCACGCAGCACGTAGTGGTCTTCCACCTTCTGACAGGCCAGCTCCGGCATGGGAATCGGGTCCATCTTGGGCGGTGCCACTTCGCCGCTGCGCAGCAGCTTGCGGGTGTTCTTGCACTCGCTGTTGGTGCAGCCGAAATATTTACCGAAGCGTCCGGTCTTGAGCTGCATGTCCGAGCCACACTTGTCGCATTCGATCAGCGGGCCATCATAGCCTTTGATCTTGAATTTGCCGCCCTCGACTTCGTAACCATCGCAATCCGGGCTGTTGCCACAGATATGCAGCTTGCGGGTTTCGTCGATCAGATAGTTGTCCATGGCCGTGCCACACTTCGGGCAGCGACGCTTGGCGCGCAGTGCATCGGTTTCTGCCTCTTCCCCGGCATCTTCAGCCACGGCTTCTTCACCGGGAATGAGGTCGATGGTGGTCTTGCAACGCTCCTTGGGCGGCAGGTTGTAGCCGCTGCACCCCAGGAACACACCGGTGGAAGCGGTTCGAATCTGCATTTGACGGCCACAGCTGGGGCAGTCGATGTTGGTCGCCACCGGCTGATTGGGGCGCATCCCTTCATCGCTCTCGGCCTTGGCCAGCTCATGACGAAACTCGTCGTAGAAAGCATCCAGCAGCGCCTGCCAGTTGCGCTCGCCCTCGGCGACTTCATCCAGGCTGTCTTCCATGCGCGCCGTGAAGGAGTAATCCATCAGGTCAGGGAAGGACTCCTTGAGGCGCTCGGTGACGATATCGCCCAGCTTTTCGGCATAGAAGCGGCGGCTTTCCAGCTTCACATACCCCCGATCCTGAATCGTGGAAATGATCGAGGCGTAGGTAGATGGACGCCCGATGCCCTGCTTCTCCAGCTCCTTGACCAGGCTGGCTTCGGTGTAACGTGCAGGCGGCTTGGTGAAGTGCTGCTGAGGGTCGAGCACTTCGAGCCCCATGGGCGTGCCGGTAGGCAGGTCGGGGAGGGTCTGATCCTCGTTCTTGCCGGTCGGCTTCATGACTCGGGTGTAACCATCGAACTTGAGCACGCGCCCTTTGGCACGCAGCTCGTAGCCATCGACCTCGACACTCAGGGTGCTGGAAAGATACTCGGCCGGGGTCATCTGGCACGCCACGAACTGCCGCCAGATCAGCTCATACAGGCGCTCGGCGTCACGCTCCATGCCCACCAGATCCGTGGACTTGCGCTCCACGCTGGAGGGGCGGATCGCTTCGTGGGCTTCCTGTGCGCTCTCTTTGCTGCTGTAACGGTTGGGCGCTTCGGGCAGGTAGCGCTCCCCATACTCATCACCAATAAACGAACGCACGCTCTCGACCGCATCCTTGGACAAATTGGTCGAGTCGGTACGCATATAAGTGATGTAGCCAGCTTCATACAGCCGCTGGGCCATGGTCATGGTCTTCTTGACCGAGAACCCTAGCCGCCCGCTGGCCGCCTGCTGCAGCGTCGAGGTAATGAAGGGAGCGGTGGGCTTGGAGCGTGTCGGTTTGTCTTCGCGAGACGTGATCGACAATTTGGCCTTGCGCAGCTTGGCAATTCGCTCCAGGGTCTCTTTTTCCGAAGTGGGGCGGAAGGCCTGGCCATCCTGCCGCGCCAAAGCAAAACGCACCAGCTCACCCTCGGGCGAGACCAGGTCCGCATGCACGTCCCAGAACTCTTCGGGGATGAAGGCGCGAATTTCCCGCTCACGCTCGACGATCAAACGCACGGCCACCGACTGTACACGGCCGGCAGACAGGCCACGGGCAATCTTGGCCCACAGCAGCGGCGAGAGCATGAAGCCCACCACGCGGTCGAGGAAACGGCGCGCCTGCTGAGCTTCCACACGGGGGATGTTCAGCACACCGGGGGTCTTGAAGGCATCCTGGATGGCATTCTTGGTGATTTCGTTGAACACCACGCGCTTGTAGCGGCTGTCGTCACCACCGATGGTTTCCCGCAGGTGCCAGGCAATCGCCTCCCCCTCGCGGTCCAAATCCGTGGCGAGATAGACGGCATCGGCTTTTTCGGCCAGCTTCTTCAGCTCGGCCACGACCTTTTCCTTGCCGGGCAGAATGTCATAGTTGGCCGCCCAGCCGTTGTCCGGGTCGATACCCATGCGGCGAATCAACTGGTCGTGGGCCTTGCGCTGCTTGTACTCGGCTTTCTCTTCCGCTGACATCTTGCGCGTTGCCGCGGCCTGGCGAGCGCGCTCCTTTGGGTCGGAGGCTGCCTTACCCGAGCCGCTGGTCGGCAGGTCACGGATGTGACCTACGCTCGACTTCACGATGAAATCGTTGCCGAGATACTTATTAATCGTCTTCGCTTTCGCGGGCGATTCGACGATGACCAGTGACTTGCCCATAGTGCTCCACTTTCCTGATGCCGAGGCGCTATCGCCCCGGCGCTAAATACGTTGTCGCCCTAAATCATGCCTTGGCGACCATGAGAAAAATGCGCCTACCCTACCCCAGCCCTTGCCCAAGCGCTAGTAGCAACCTTGTGCAGCGGTACACACGATGAGGTAGTGCCTCCTCGAAGAGGCCGTCGCAATCGACCGTGCTTTTTTTATATCGAGTAGCTAGACACTAGACTGCCGTATAGCACTCGGCAACCTTAAGCGGGGTTCTCCAACCAATCGCCCCCGCTGAAAAGCGGGGGCGTCGGCGGTGATGACACGAACGGCTAGCGCTTGCGTGACGTTCCGCGCCGCGCATTGGCTGACCTGGTCGCAGGCTTTTTAGCAGCCGCGGCAGGGGCTGAAGATGCCGCTGAAGGCTTGGCTTCCTGAGTGGTCGCGCCCTCGGTGTCGGTATCGGTGACGACTTCGGCCTTGGCCTCTGACTTGTTCTCAGGCTTGACCTGAGGCTTGGTGTCAGGTTCAGCCTCCAAGCTGTCGGCGGTTGCAGGCAGCGCAGGACGCGCTTGACCAAACAGCGCCTTGACCTGTTCGAAACGCTCGGCGGCATGGGCAGTCAGCTCACCGCTGGCCGAGAACACGTGCTCCAGATGCTCCAGGTGACCATCGATGGCCGCATTGTCCTCACCTTCCAGCAACACGGGCAGCGTGCTCAGGGCCTGTTCGCGATCCAGCTTGAGAATGAAGAACTGTTCACGCACCAGGCGCTTGAACTCGCTCAACGAGCTGCTGGGCTCGAGCTTCGCACGCGAGGCGCGCAACCGCTTGAAGTTGCGCTCGTCGGTGGCGGGCGCACCGCCCAGCACGTAGATCACCGCTCGCATCACGGCTGCATGCGGGCCACCTTGGGTGATTTGCTTGCGCAGCTCATCCTGCTGATGCTGGATGAAGCGACGATGCTCCGGCTCGGCACCCGGACGGCGACGATGCACATGGGCATCACCATAAAGCCCGACGGCCGCCTGCAGCAGTGGCTGGCCATAGATATCCATGAACAGTCGCTCGGTGCTGCTGTCCCTGAAATCGCGCCAGGCATTGAGGCTGGCGACGATCTGATCCGAGGCCATGGTCTCGAACGCCTTGAACACGTTGTCCTGCCCTACCGGCTCACGATGCTTGCGCACGTAATCGGCCATCACCGGCAGCGGCACGCTCAGCGGGTTGCGGTCCGACAGCAGCTTGTAGCCCAGGCGAATGGGGTGCATGCGTCGGATCCAGCGTGCGGCCTCGGGCGTCATTACCGCCTGCAGCCAGGGCTGCATGTAAATCCGATACAGCCCGAGATTGATCTCCGAGATGCGTGCAACGGTGGCGAAACGGCGGTCATCTTCGGGCTTGTGCATGACATCCCGATCCAACTCCTCGAAGTTGCGCGGGTTGAATTCGAGCAGGTAGTCACGCTCGATCAGCTCGGCATCGGCTCGTTCACTGGCATGGGAAATCGTCGTTTCGTAAAGCCCTGGCGGCATCACGTCGATGTAATCCATATTGGCCGTGAATTCGGAGTGTTCCTTGCGGGAAACGCTGCCGGAAACGAAGATTCCCAGATGGCCCGTGGTGTCATGCAGGCAGTAGATGATGGTCTGGTCGTTGGCGATGATGTCCTCTTCGCCTTCGTACAGATCACGGATCCATCCCAGCGCCTGCGGCGGCGGGGTAATGTCGTCGCCACGGGAGCAGAACACCACCACCGGCGAACGCACGTTGCGCAGATCGATGCGGCGCCCGTCGCGGGTCACCAGCTGGGCCGTGGAGAGCCGGTTGCCCACGAACAGATTATCGACGATGTACTGGATTTCTTCTCCACCCAGCACCACGTGACCACCCCACCAGCGCTCGAACTCAAGATAACGCGAGGTTTCGGTGTCGATATTGGCGTACAAGTGGTACTGCTTTTTCCAGTAGGTGTTGGCCGGGTTCAGACGCTCGAAGTTCTGCACCAGCCAGGCGCCATCGAACAGACCATTGCCCATGTCACTGGTCAGCGCCGTGATCCAGCTACCGCCCACCATGCCGCCGGTATAGCGCATCGGCGCCTTGCCGTGCTCGCCCGCCCAGTAAGAGAGCGGCGCACCGGCAATCAGGATGGGTCCGAACACATCGGGCTCCAGTGCCGCTGCCATCATGATCTGCCAGCCCGCCTGACAGTTGCCTACCACCATCGGCTTTTCAGTGGTTTCTGGATGCAGCTCGATGACATGACGCAGGAAAGCGATTTCGGCTTCGACCACATCCTCGACCGTTTGGCCGGGCTCTGGAAAGGGCAGAAAGCCAATGAAATAGCACGGGTGACCCGCCTTGAGCGCCACGCCCAGTTCGCTGTCGGGCTTGAAGCCGCCGATGCCTGGGCCATGCCCGGCCCGTGGGTCGACCACCACGAACGGGCGCTTGCTGGGATCGGTGACCGTATCGCCCTTGGGCAATACGCGCAGCAGTTCGTAATTGGTCGGGTTGGGCAGCGTCCGTCCGTCCATCAGCACTTCGGTATCGAACCCTAGCACGTTGGGCTTGGTCTGCTCCATGTGGGCCAGGTACTGGTTGCCCCGTTCGCGCATCACATCCCAGTACAGCACATTGCGCTCGACGCTATCGCGCCAGTAGCTCAAGGCAGCACGGCCAAACCCGAACGGGTCCATCATGCTCGTCAGCGCGCTGTTGCCCAGAGTGGGGGAAAGCAAGGGATTAGCGAGAAAGTTCATAGAGTCTCCCGTGGGGTTGATGCGGGGCACCAAGCCCGAAGCCATGATGCTGCAATGCAGTATAGTTTAGGCCACTCCTTGCCAGACGTCGATCATTACCCATGCATGAACCATTGAGCGACAGCGATTCAAGGCGTTAGCGGGCAAAGGATGGTAGCATTTCGACATGGACCCACGCGCTTGGGAGTCGCTGACGCTGACCGAGCACGTTTACCTCGAGGTGGTTATGTCATCCCCGTCGCTGCTCAACCGCTTGACGTTTCGCCAACTGCAGGTGTTTCAGGCCGTACATCGCCAGCGCTCGTATTCGCGTGCCGCCGAACAGCTGGGCCTGACTCAACCCGCCGTGAGCGCCCAGATTCGCCAGCTGGAGCAGGCACTGGGGCAGCCGCTGTTTCGCTATGCCGGTAAAACCCTGCATGTACTGCCTGCGGCGGATACGCTGGCGCTTTCCACTCGGGAAATCTTCGGGCAGCTCTCGCGCCTGCAGATGCACCTTTCAGATATTAACGGCAAGATCAGCGGCAAGTTGAGCATTGCAGCGGTTTCTTCTGCCCAATACGTGGTGCCCTACCTGCTGTCACGCTTTCGCGCCCGCTACCCCGATGTGCAGCTACGCCTGAAAGTATGCAACCGCAGCCAGGCACTGGAGCGCCTCGCCGACCAGCAGGATGACGTGGTCATCATGGCCATGGTGCCAGAGGACGATGGCTTGGTGGTCATGCCGGTATTGGAAAATGAGCTGGTGGCCGTGGTATGGCCGGAGCATCCGCTGCTCCAACTGGCCAACCCTACCCTCTCGGACTTTGCCCGCCACTATGTATTGATGCGTGAGCCGGGGTCAGGCGTGCGCAGCGCCTTCGAGCAGCTGGCGGTCGATCAGGAAGTCGGGCTGCCCCACCGTATCGAGCTGGGCACCAACGAAGCGATCAAGCAAGGCGTGATGGCGCATCTGGGCGTGGCGGTACTGCCGCGCATGGCCATTCAGCTGGAGCTGGAACAGGGGCTGCTGGCCACGCTGGCGCTGCCCCACTTTCCGATCCGCCGCGCCTGGTGCACCGTCTATCGCCGCGACCACTTCCCCACGCCGGTGGCGGAGCTGTTCTTGCGTTTCACCCGCGAACACCTCAGCGAGCTGCGTGCGCATTTCCAGGCGCCCCCCAGCCCCCTCCCCAGCCACGGCGTTTCCTGCCTGCCAGGCCTGAGCGTCGAACAGACCCCGTGATGCGCGACGGTGTCTTGTTGATTGCCAGATATGTTACATTATCTACCACCTACGTATCAGTTAGCGTGACTCGAGGCTCTCTCCTATGAGCAACACCCCTTCCCAGCGCGTGCCCAGCGGCGAAAAATTCCGCAACGAACACGGCATGACGGTGATCAAGGACGGCATGAAGCAGCGCAAGGCGCAGGCCGATGCGCCCGCCCTTGAACGCAAGCCCAAATGGCTGCGCGCCCAGATTCCAGGCGGCGAGCGTTTCGAAGCCGTCAAGAAAAACGTATCGACTCACCGGCTGAGCACGGTGTGCGCAGAATCCCACTGCCCCAACATGGGCGAGTGCTGGAGCAACGGCACCGCGACCATCATGCTGATGGGCTCCGTCTGTACCCGCGCCTGCCGCTTCTGCGCGGTGGACACCGGCAATCCCAAGGGTTGGCTGGACAAGGAAGAGCCCGAGAATACCGCCAAGTCCGTCGAGCTGATGGGCCTGCGCTATATCGTGCTGACCTCGGTCGACCGGGATGACCTGGAAGATGGCGGTGCCACGCACTACGCCTCGTGCATTCGCGCCATCAAGGCACGCACCCCCGAGGTCGTGGTGGAGGCTTTGACGCCGGATTTCGACGGCGATCAGGCCGCCATCGAGCGCGTGGTCGACTCCGGCCTGGAAGTGTTTGCCCAGAACGTGGAAACCGTGGAGCGGCTGACCTCCAAGGTACGCGACCCGCGTGCCGGTTACCGCAAGACGCTGGACGTATTGGCCCATGCCAAGCGCCACCGCCCGGACGTGATCACCAAGACCAGCCTGATGCTGGGGCTGGGTGAAACGGAAGAAGAGATTCTGCAGACGTTCGACGACCTGCGCGCCATCGGTGTGGATATCGTCACGCTGGGGCAGTACCTGCGCCCCACCAAGAACCATCTGGCAGTAGAGCGCTATGTCACGCCGGAAGAGTTCGAGCGCTATCGCGTGCTGGGCCTCGAGAAGGGCTTCATGGAGGTTCCCTCCGGCCCGCTGGTACGTTCGAGCTACCGCGCCGACCGCGTGTTCGAAAAGAACAACCTGGGCCTGGCCGCCCCTGCCGCAGTGCCTGGCCAGGAAACCGACAGCAACCGTATTCCGGCCTTCAACGTCGGCTGATACCCCGCACGAATGTCACCGGCATGCCCTTTCGGCATGCCGGTGAACCCGTCTTTTGCAGCACTTACTCGATCACGACGACGCCGAATCCACCAGTGATCGGCCTAGCTGCTCCGCCAGCGCCAGGGCCAGTGCCCCCCCGATATCTGCGCCATCGTCCAACGCTACCAGGTCGCCCAAGCGCGTCACCTGCATGCCTGCATAGCCACAGGGGTTGATGCGGCCAAACGGCGACAGGTCGCCGTCCACGTTCAATGCAACACCGTGGTAACTGGCCCCTCGACGAATGCGCAGCCCCAGCGATGCAATCTTGGCCTCCCCCATCACCGTGCGGGTATACACGCCCGGCGCATCCGGCTTGGCCCAGGCATCGACACCATGGCGGGCCAGCACGTCGATCACCGCATTTTCCAGGGCGCTGACCAGCTCACGCACACCGATCTTGCCACGCCGCACGTCCAGCAACGGGTAAAGCACCACTTGCCCAGGCCCGTGGTAGGTCACTTGGCCGCCACGGTCGGTATTGACCACCGGGATATCGCCCGGCATCAGCAAATGTTCGGGTTTGCCCGCCTGCCCCTGAGTGAAGACCGGGTCGTGCTCGACCAGCCAGAACTGGTCGGGCGTATGCTCGTCACGGCAGTCGGTGAGCTCGCGCATGGCTTCCCAGACAGGCTGGTAGGGCCGACGCCCCAGGCGGTGCAGCTCGATGGGTGCGGGGCTCATATCACACCACCATGTGCACGCGGCCCGTGGCTTTCAGCTCATCGAACAGTCTGGCCAGCTGTTGTTCACCGGTAGCCACGATGGTCACCCGTACCGATTGGAAGCGGCCATTGCGACTATCCACCACCTGCAGGGTGGTTTCGTCGAAATCCGGCGCGTGCTTGACGATGACCTGGCATACACAAGCGGGAAAATCATCCGCCGCATCGCCTACCACCTTGAGCGAGTAGTCGCAGGGAAAAGTGATCTTGGGCGGCTCACTGGCCGTAGAGGGCTGGCGCAGGTCACGCAGCGGAGACTTGGTATCTTTTTTCATGGGTTGCCTATCTATGACGAATGCTAAAACGAATGAAACCCTGACGATGACGCCAGAGCTTCTGGTTGCGACCGGGAGGCTGGGGCATCGCAGGCAGGCCACGTCGGCCTGCCCAGCGTGCTCGAGGCTCGTCAGCTTCTGAAGTTGCCGATCAGGTTGCTGAAGAAGCGCTGCACCTGATCGAAGAAGCGCTTGAACAGGCCGCCCTCTTCGACGTTTTCCAGCGCCACCAGCTGGCGCTCGCCAACCATTTCGTCACCCAGGTAGACTTCCAGAGTACCGACTTCGTCGCCAACGGCAACGGGCGCACTCAGGTCGCTATCCAGATTCAGACGCGCGCGCAGCTCTTCGTTACGGTTGCGCGGCAGCGTCATGAAGACTTCACCATCGACACCCACGCGTAGTTCATTGGTGTCACCACCCCACACCCGCGGCGTGGCCAATACGGCACCGCGCTCATAGAGCTTCATGGTTTCATAGAAGCGGAAGCCGTAGCTGAGCAGCTTCTGGGTTTCTTGGGCGCGAGCCTCTTCGGAGCTGGTGCCCATGACCACGGAGATCAGGCGCATGCCATCACGCTCGGCAGACGACACCAGGCAGTAGCCCGCTTCGGTGGTCCAGCCGGTTTTCAGACCATCCACCGACGGGTCACGCCACAGCAGACGGTTGCGATTGGGCTGGTCGATGCCGCCAAAGGAGAAGTTGCGCTGTGAGTAGATGGCGTAGTGGTCAGGGTAGTCGTTGATGATGTACTGAGACAGGATGGCCATGTCTCGCGCCGTGGAGTAGTGCTGGTCACCCGGCAACCCGGTGGCGTTCTGGAAATTGGTGTTGTGCATGCCCAGGCGCGTGGCATGCTGGTTCATCAGGTCGGCAAACGGTGCTTCGCCGCCGGCCAGATGCTCGGCCATGGCCACGCTGGCATCGTTGCCGGACACGATGATGATACCGTGCAGCAGATTATCCACCGATACGCGGTCGCCTACCTCGATGAACATCTTGGAGCCACCGGTACGCCAGGCATTTTCGCTGATATTGACCATGTCGGTCAGGTTGATGGTGCCACGGTCCAGCTCCCGCTCGACCAGGTAGGCGGTCATCAGCTTGGTCAGGCTCGCCGGCGGCAGGCGCTCGTCGGAATTGTGCTCGGCGAGAATACGTCCGCTATTGGCATCCATCAAAATCCACGAGCTGGCCGCCAGCTGTGGAGGTGCCGGAATGATGGTCTGGGGTTGCGGCTGAGGAATCACCTGCGCCGAAGCAGGGATCGCCACGACGGTCATGGCAGCGAAAAGACACAGCTTGGCGGTCCGGCGAATCGATATCAATACATTCATCACACACGTCTCACTTACATTGGGTGGCAGCAGAGTGACGCTGCCGGGTGACTAAATTGGAACGCATTATCGCACTATAAACACTTGAGGAAAGCCCGCCCGGCGCAGATCTTCTCGGGCCTGGTTTTCCTGGGCAGGACTGACGGGCCCTACCTGAACACGATGCACCTCGGCCTCGCTTTTCACACGCACGCCATGGGCCAACTCACCTGAAAGGCGCTGCTGCAATTGCTGGGCACCCTCTGCCGTGCCTAACGCGGCAATTTGCAGGAAGATGCCGTCGCCGCTTGCCTGAGCGGGCGCTGGCGAAGGGGAAGACGCTGGCGCAGCCGGGGCGCTCACGACACTCGGTGCCGACGCTGCGGGTACCGGTGCGCTTACCGCCGTCGAGCGGGCCGCCTCCCCACCTCGACCACGCTCTGCCAACCATTGCGCCGGGTCGATGGCCTCGACGCGAACAGGCCCCGTGCCATCATCCAGAATGCCCAATCGAGCCGCAGCGGCGTAGGAAAGGTCGATTTCACGATCGCTGTGGAAAGGGCCACGGTCATTGACGCGTACGATCACCGAACGGCCATTGGCCAGGCTGGTGACACGGGCAAAGGTCGGCAACGGCAGCGAGCGATGCGCCGCCGTCATCTTGTACATGTCGTAGATCTCACCGTTGGAGGTGGCGTAGCCATGGAATTTTTCACCGTACCAGGAGGCCGTGCCCTGGCGAGCATAACCCCGCGAGTCCGGCAGTACACGGTAGGTTTCGCCCCACACCTCGTAGGTGGGGCGATTGCCTGCACGTGAGGGCTCCTCGATGCGCGGCTCGGCATCGGGCACCTGGCTGACGTCCGGCGGTGCTACCGGATAGGCATCGCCGGACATGGCATAGCGTTCGCCGCTGGGAGCGGCGCTGGCCACGGGCGAAGCACTGGGCTGCGACGCGGCGCTGCCGCTGTCACGCTGCGGCGCTTGGCTGGCACAGCCGCTCACCAGCATCGCCAACACGAGAGAACCGCTCACATAACGGGCATTGGTCAACAGGTTAGTCATGCTCACTCTCAAACTGATGCTGGATCGCGTCCGCCAATTCGGCCACGGCCATGCCGTAAAGGTGGCTGTGATTGTAGCGAGTAATCACATAGAAGTTGAATTCACCCAGACGGTAGCCTTGCTCATCTTCTGAAAAATCCAGCAATAGCGGCACCACGGGGGCATCAGGGGCCAGCGGCGCCTCGCTAGTGATGCCCTGCTCCACCATGTCGGCGGCGGTCAAGGAGGGGCGCGAGGTCTGGTTGAAGGCGATGCCTTCGGGGGCTTCCTGTGGGCCGACGGCATCGTGGTAGATGGCGCCATCACGCTGCCAGCCATGCTCGGCAAAGTAGTTGGCTACGCTGCCGATGGCATCGACCGGGTTGTTCCACAGGTCGCGAATGCCGTCGTCATCGAAATCGACCGCGTAGGCCTGGTAACTGGTAGGAATGAACTGCGGATAGCCCATGGCCCCGGCGTAAGAGCCGTAGAGCGTTTCCGGCTCGACACCCTGCTCGTAGGCAATGGCCAGGAAAGCGGCCAGCTCGCCACGGAAGAAGCGCCCCCGCTGGGGGTGATGAAAGGCCAGCGTTGCCAGCGAATCGAGCACCTTGTGCGTGCCTTTGTGGCGCCCGTAATAGGTTTCCACGCCGATGATGGCGGTAATCACCTCAGGAGCAACACCAAAGACTTCTTCGGCACGCGCCAGCGTCTCGGCATGCTCGCGCATGAACTCGGCACCTTCTTCGATACGCTGCTGGTTCAGAAAAATATCGCGATATTCGAACCAGCGCAGACGCCGTTCTGCCGCCCCCGCCATGGCATCCAGCACGTTCTGGCGAAATGTCGCCTGCTCCAGCGCTTGCGTCAGCCACTGCTCGGGTACGCCCTGCTCCACCAGTTCACTGACCAGTTGGCGCGTCTGCTCGTTGACGCGGGGGTCGAAATCGACCTCCTCGGCCGCCCAGGTGGCCGAGGCTGAACATGCCATCAGCGCCGCCAGTAAATACCCGCCCGCTCTTCTTCGCGCCCTGTTCATTTGCTTACCACTCCTGTGAAAAAGCGTCGACTGCACTTTGATCATTCAACGCGGCAATAGCCGCCGATGGGCGTGTATCGACATGAGAATACCGAACCCGGCCAGCAAGGTCACGCTGGAGGTGCCACCGTAGCTCACCAGCGGCAGCGGCACCCCCACCACGGGCAGGATGCCGCTCACCATGCCGACATTGACAAACACATAAATGAAGAACGTCAGAATGATACTGCCCGCCACCAGACGTCCAAAGGTGTCCTGGGACGCCGCCGCCAACCACAGCCCACGACCGACGATCATGACGTACAGCAGCAGCAGCAGCAGCATACCGACCAGGCCGAACTCTTCGCCCAGCACGGCAATGATGAAATCGGTGTGGCGCTCGGGCAGGAATTCGAGCTGCGACTGCGTGCCCTCCAGCCAGCCCTTGCCCCACAGGCCACCGCTACCGATGGCGGTGGTGGACTGGATGATGTTCCAGCCGGAGCCGAGCGGGTCGCTCTCCGGGTCCAGAAAGGTCAGCACCCGCTGGCGCTGGTAGTTGTGCATGTTCATCCACAGCAGCGGCAGGCCCGCCGCCACCAGGGCCACTACCAGGCTAATCAAGCGCCAGGAGAGCCCCGCCAGCAGCACCACGATCAGCGCCGCGCTGGCCATCAAGAGCGAGGTTCCAAGGTCTGGCTGAATCGCCGTCAAGACCACCGGCGCGCCAATGATCAGGGCACACACCGCGATGTCCCGCAGCCTCGGGGGGAGCTGACAGCGATTGAGGTATGCCGCCACCATCAGCGGGACGGCCAGCTTCATCATTTCAGAGGGCTGGAAGCGAATCACGCCGGGTATTTCCAGCCAGCGCTTGGCTCCCATGCCGATATCGCCAGCAATCTCCACGGCCACCAGCATGGCAAGCCCTACGCCATAAGCCAGCGGCGCCCAGCGCAAAAACGTGGTGGGAGAAAACTGTGCCAGCACGAACATGCCCACCAGGGCCAAGCCAAAGCGCATGGCCTGAGCAATCACGACTTCGATGCGCTGCCCAGAAGCGCTGTAGAGCACCAGCAGGCCGCCCGCCATCAGCGCCAGCAGCAGGCCCACGAGCCAAGGGTCGATGTGAATACGCTCCCAAATGCTCTTGCGCCTGGCGATGCCGCTATCGGGTGGGCGAACCGGGTGCCCTCGCCAAGAGCGTGTCAGCAGTTGCAGCGGCATCATCAGTTACCCTCCACGCGGCCGTTATCCTCTTCCAGCACTTCCTTGACCTCATCGGCTTCCGGCGCCGCCTCTTTCAGCAGCCAGGCATCGGTCATGGCGCGCGCCATGCGGGCAGCATGGGTACTGCCGCCCCCGGCATTCTCGACGATGACCGATACGGCGATTTCAGGCTCTTCCAGCGGGGCAAAGGCCATGAACAGCGAGTGGTCGCGCAGCCGCTCTTCCAGCTCTTCGGCGTTGTAGCGCTGATCCTGGCCCAGCGAAAACACCTGGGCCGTACCTGACTTGCCGCCCATGCGATACTCCAGGCCCACCCCGGTGCGCCTTGCCGTTCCTTCGCTGCCGGTCAGCACTTTCTCCATGCCGTTGAACACTCTGTCCCACCAGTTCTCATTGGCCAGGTCGATGTCGGGCAACGTGTCCGGCAGTTCCAGCGGGACGGGGTCTTCACCAATGCGCAGCGCCAGCCGAGGCTTGACCCAGTGACCACGGTTGGCCAAGGCCGCCGTGGCACTGGCCAGTTGCAGCGGGGTAATTTGCCAATACCCCTGACCGATACCGACCGAAAGGGTTTCCCCCGGGTACCAGGGCTGGTTGAAGCGTGCGCGCTTCCAATCACGAGACGGCATCAAGCCGGTGCTTTCTCCCTGAACGTCGTGAGCGACCCGCTGCCCGAAGCCAAAGTTGGACATCTGATCATGCAAGCGATCGATGCCAAGGTCGTGGGCCAGGGAGTAGTAGTAGGTGTTGTTCGACACGGCAATGGAGCGTTCCATGTCGACACGCCCATGCCCCCACCGCAACCAGTTACGGTAGCGACGGGAGTCATTGGGCAGCTGATAGAAGCCCGGGTCATTGATGGTGCTGTCCGGGGTGATCACCCCTTCCACCAGTCCTGCCAGCGCCAGAAACGGCTTGATGGTGGAACCTGGGGGGTAGTGGCCACGAATGGCGCGGTTGAACAGCGGCAGGTCGATGTCTTCCTGCAGGGCGCGGTAAGACGCCACATCGATCCCGGTGACGAACTGGTTGCTATCGAAACCAGGCGTCGACACCATGGCCAGAATTTCCCCGGTGCGCGGCACGATGGCCACGATGGAGCCTCGCCGACCCTCCAGCAGCTCGTAGGCGAGCATCTGAAGCGAGCGGTCCAGGGTCAGGGTCAGGTTGGCACCGGGTACCGGGTCGGTGCGCCCCAGCTCGCGCAGCACCCGGCCACGGGCGTTGGTTTCGACCTTGCGAAGGCCCGCCTGGCCGTGCAATTCCGACTCGTAAAAACGTTCCACTCCGGTCTTGCCGATAAAGTGGGTGCCTGCGTAGCGGCCGGTGTCCAGGGTTTGCAGCTCTTCGGCATTGATCCGCCCCACATAGCCCAGCGCATGGGCCATCATTTCGGCATCCGGGTAATAACGCAGCAGCTGGGCTTCTACCTCGACCCCGGGCAGGCGGTGGCGATTGATGGCCAGGCGGGCAATCTGCTCTTCACTCAGATCGCTCATCAGTAGCGCCGGCTGAAACGGCCGCTGGCGCTGGCGAGAACGCACGTTGAAGGCCTCGATCTCTTCTTCAGGAAGTTCCAGCAACTCCACCAGCAGCGCCAGGGTATCATCCAGGCTATCGACACGCTCACGTACCAGCGTCAGGTTATAGGTCGGCCGATTTTCTGCCAGCAGGGCGCCGTTACGGTCGTAGATCAACCCGCGATTGGGCGGCAGCGGCTCGACCCGCACGCGGTTTTTCTCGGAGCGGGTGCTGTAGAGGTCGTGCTGAACGATTTGCAGATACCCCAGCCGCCCGACCAGCAAACCGGTCAAGACGATGACCACGAATACTGCCAGCAGCGACCGAACACGGAAGATACGCAGCTCTTGCTCAGGGTTCTTTAGCGTGTCACGGCGCTTGGGCATGGCAACAGACAACTCTCAATCAAACGATGAACGCAACGGCCACAAGGGTCGACAACAGGTAACTTCTAACGGTGATAAGGGTGACCCACGAGCAGGGTCCATGCCCGATAGAGCTGTTCGGCGAGCATGATCCGCACCAAAGGATGCGGCAGGGTCAATGGCGACAGCGACCAGGCCTTGTCGGCCATGGCCGAGAGAGAAGGCTCCAGCCCATCAGGGCCGCCCACCAGCAACACCACGTCCTGGCCAGACATTCGCCAAGCATCGGCTTCCTGAGCCAGCTGCTCCGTGGTCCAGGGCTTGCCCTTGACTTCGAGAGCCACGACGATTTCATCGCCGCGCAGCTTGTCGCGGATCCGCTGGGCTTCTTGAGCTCGTGCTTTGGCGATGTCGGCATTCTTGCCACGCTGGCCCAGCGCGATCTCTTCGATTTCCAGGGCAAAATCACGCGGTAGCCGTTTGCGGTAGGTCTCCACGCCTTGTTCCACCCAGGCAGGCATTTTGGTTCCCACCGCCAACAGCCGAACCTTCATGACATGGAGGCTCGCTCTTCGACCTGACGCAGTGCATCGCCGATGGCGCCCGCATCGTTGGGCAGGTCTGCCCACAGACGCTCGAGGTCATACAGCGCGCGCGCTTCGGGAAGCATGACATGAACGACGATGTCACCCAGATCGACCAACACCCAATCCGCGTTCTCACCGCCTTCGACACCGCGAGGGTGCAGACCGGCAGCCTTGGCTTTCTCGACGAGATTCTGCGCCAGTGCTGCCACATGACGGGTAGACGTACCGCTGGCAATCAACATGAGGTCGGTGACCTCGGTCAATTTCGACACGTCCAACTGCGTAATATCACGAGCTTTAAGTTCTTCTAGCGCTTCGATGGCTAGGTTTTTCAATGTATCGATGTGCATGACTCCTGACGACAACCCCATTATTGACCTGACGATGATAGACGCCCGCCATTGGCAACGGGCGTTTGAGGCGGCCATTGTAACGGCTTCTTTCACGACTGCCAGCGCTATTCGCTGCTTTGATACCAGCCCTGTTGCAAAATGGCCGTTTCCACCGCGTGGGGCAGTAAATAGCGCACGCTTTCGCCTGCTTGCAGGCGCTGGCGAATGTAGGTCGCGGAGATGGCCATCAGGGAGGGCAACTCCAGTACCAACAGATGCCCTTGTGCCTGCTGCATCATCGTCTCCACGCTGTAGACTTCGCGATTGCCCACCAGTTCCTTCAGCGGTGCTGGCCAATCGTTGCTGTACCCGGGCCGAGCGATCACCACGACGTGCGCTAGCGCCCAAAGACGCTCGGCACGATCCCACTGATGGAGTCGCAAAAAAGCATCCATGCCGATCACCATCACCAGTCGGGCCGAGGGGCCGTAGAGGTCGCGCAGCTCCGTCAGCGTATCCACACTATAAGAGGGGCCTGCTCGGCGTAGCTCACGGCCATCGGCCAGCAGGCCAGGGGTATCCGCGATGCCTGCTTCCAGCAGGGCCAAGCGCTGCTGCGGCGATACCTGCGGCACACCGCGCAGCGGTGGCTGCGGCGCAGGCACCATGTGCAGCACTTCCAGGTCCAGCGCGTCGCGCACTTCCAGGGCACTGCGTAGATGGCCGTTGTGCACCGGGTCGAAGGTGCCACCAAACATGCCGATACGCTGGCTCATTGGCGAACCTGGCCGTCTCCGAACACGATGTATTTCTGCGTGGTCAGGCCTTCCAGGCCGACCGGGCCACGGGCGTGCAGCTTGTCGGTGGAAATACCGATCTCCGCCCCCAGGCCGTACTCGAACCCATCGGCAAAGCGTGTCGAGGCGTTGACGATCACCGAGCTGGAGTCCACTTCGGCCATGAAACGGCGCGCCAGCGTGTAGTCCTGCGTGACAATGGCATCGGTGTGGTGGGAGCCGTATCGTTCGATGTGTTCGATCGCTTCGTCCACGCCATCTACCACCTTGATGGCCAGGACCGGGGCGAGGTACTCCGCGTGCCAGTCCTCCTCGGTTGCTGCCAGCGCCTGGGGCAACAGCGCCCGCGTCCGCTCGCAGCCGCGCAGCTCTACCTGGTGCTCGGCGTAGGCACGCGCCAGCTCCGGCAGCAGAAGATCGGCAACCGGGGCATCCACCAGCAGGGTTTCCATGGTGTTGCAGGTGCCGTAGCGATGGGTCTTGGCATTCAGTGCGATGGCCAGCGCCTTGGCAGGGTCGGCGGTGGTATCGATGTACACATGGCAAACGCCATCCAGGTGCTTGATCACCGGAACACGCGCTTCCCGCGAAATGCGCTCGATCAAGGACTTGCCGCCACGCGGGATGATCACATCGACATACTCGGGCATGCCGATCATCTCACCCACCGCAGCGCGATCCGTGGTAGCAACGACCTGAACGCTGCCCTCGGGCAGGCCCGCGTCCGCCAAGCCTGCCTGAATGCATCGGCTCAGGGCCGCATTGGATGCACTGGCTTCCGAGCCTCCGCGCAAGACGCAGGCATTGCCGGACTTGAGACACAGGCTGGCGGCTTCCAGGGTAACGTTGGGGCGCGATTCGTAAATGATGCCGATCACCCCCAGCGGAACCCGCATCTTGCCGACCTGGATACCGCTGGGCCGGTAGCTCATACCATCGATGGCACCGACCGGGTCCGGCAGCGCCGCCACTTGATGCAGCCCCTCGATCATGGCATCGATCCGCGCGTCATTGAGCGCCAGGCGGTCCAGCAGCGCGCTATCCAGGCCATTGTCCCGGCCCCGCTGCATGTCCTCCTGATTGGCCTT
This sequence comes from Halomonas sp. NyZ770, assembly GCF_020616575.1. Lineage (NCBI taxonomy): Bacteria > Pseudomonadati > Pseudomonadota > Gammaproteobacteria > Oceanospirillales > Halomonadaceae > Halomonas > Halomonas sp. NyZ770. Next base: position 2,222,216 of record NZ_CP085143.1, read on the forward strand.
CATGATCTCGCCGCGCGACGCCTCAAGGCGCTTCGCCATGGCATACAGCGCCTGATTCTTGGCTTGGGTATCGGCACGGCGCAATACGCTGGCCGCCGCCCTGGCCCCCTGCCCCACGGCCACCATGTAACGAGCCACATCGCCGGCCGCCAGATGGTGTTGGGCGTCTTGTTGGAATGCGTCAGCGCTGCGCATGGGATCTCCCTGTGTAAGCGATACTGAAAGTAGGTAGGCTTATATTACGCCATGAGGGCATTATACTGAGGGATTGACAGGTTCGAGCCAAGCAATGCGTTATGCTACGGCCGAGTAACCCTCGTTTATCAGCCAGATAGTAAGCCACCATGCAAAGCAAATACAAAATCAGCCCGCTGAGGGCGACGTTGTTCGCTGCCGCCGTCGCGCTGGCCTTCTGGACACCCACCGCGCCGCTGGCAGCCGCCATTGCGCTATGGCTGGCCGTGGCCTGGCTGTTCATTACGGCGCTACTGCTCGACTTCAGCCATCGACGCTCGCGAGGACTGCCTTGGCAGTTGCTGGCCGGTACGCTCCTGCTGTCGCTGATTGCCGTTGCCCCTGAGCGTCACCTGTTGCTGATATGGGCCTGGGGCGCGGTGTTCATGCTGCCGCAACCCCGCTGGGTGGCCACCTTCAATGTCTGCGCTGCCCTGCTGGCCTGCCTGATCATCCAGCCACTGCTCACCCTGCCAGAGTGGTGCCTGCTGGTGGCATCCTTGGGGACGCTGTGCCTGCTGGCCATGGCGCGGACTTACCTGCTGGTGCACTTGAGCGGCACCATGCGCCAGCGCCTGCGGCTGATTCCGGGGCTCAACCTATGGGCAGGGGAGCAACTGCTGCGTGATTTGACCAAGGAGCAGACACGCTCCGAACGAGAAGCCATTCACGCCGAAGTGCTGGTCATTCATCTCCGGCTCCACCAGCTCTGGCCGGCGGCTCACAAGCTGTGCAGCCTGGTTTACAGTTTCGAAAACGTTTATCGCCTCAATGCCACGACCCTGGCCACGCTGATGCTTTCCAAGACGCCCCGTGAAGCCGAACATCGTCGTCATTTGCTGTGTGCCGCACTGCCCGAACACGCCGTTTGCCAGCCCATGCCCTTGATGGAGCTAGAGCTGGAAGCGCTCACCCTGGAGGCCCTTGCCCAGATGGGCAAACAGCGGCCGAGCGACATCACATGACCACCAGCCAGCCCCCCAAACGGCTGATGGGCCTGGCCTACGGCGCGGGCCTGATCATCATCTGTGCTTACACTGCCTGGCTTTATGCCATCGGCAGCTACCGAGAGCTTCTGGTACCGCTGTTCATGACGACCCTGCTGCTGGCCAGCCTGATGATGCACCTGGGCCAGGGGGTCAAATCGTGCCTGCCGCGCCTTTTGCTGCTGGGCAGCCTGTTTCTGGTCGTCGTGCACGCGGTGCTCACCCATGCCAACCTGTCACTGCATTGGCTGGGGCTGCCGTTGGCCGCCGCGTTCATACTGCTGCCGCTGTGGGGAGCCCTGGCCATCAACCTGATGGCCATGGTCGTGATAGGCTGGCAACTGCCCGCACTGCAGGGAGAAACTGCGCTGGGGTTCGCCGCACTGACCCTGCTGCTGGCGCTTCCCCCGTGGGAGCACGCCCGGCGCAAGGCGCTGTTGAGGGCAACCGACCCCAACGACAACGATTGCGATGCGTACCATATCGATACGCTGAAGGAGCGCCTCAGGAATGAGTTTCAGCGCGCCGCAATGCTCAACAAGCGGCTGGCCGTGCTGGTGCTGCACTTGCCGCAGCTGGACATGGCAGAGGAGCAGTTTGGCCAGCGCGCCAAGACCGCGCTGCTGGGCGCGCTGTGCAGCGAGGTCAATAGCCGCTGCCGTGATCACGACATTCTGGGCCGTGCGGGCAGTGCGACCTTCTGGCTGGTCTTGCCCGATACCAGTGAAAGCGGCGCGCTACTCGTGAAAGAGCGCCTTCAGCGCGCCCTGTCACGGCGCGTATTGGTGGAAACAGGCCAGTTGGAAGCACGGCTCGCCACTTGCCTGCCCATGCGCAAGGAGAGCTTCGAGCGCTACTTGCAGCGTCTGGAAGCACGCGCAGAATCCATTACCCATTTATAACCGCAGACGGAGTCACTCTTGGCGATTGTCGATACCCTGCTCTCTCTTACTCTTTCCCCTCCTTTGCTGCTGCTTCTGGTGTTGGGTATCGCCCTGGTCGAGTCGCTGGCACTCATTGGCCTGCTGGTCCCCGGGGTCGTATTGATGACTGCGGCTGCCACCTTGGCGGGCCACCAAGGGCTCGACCTGCCCTGGCTGATTGGCGCGGCGTTCATTGGCGCGATCATCGGCGACAGCGTCAGCTACTATCTGGGCTATCGGCATCGTGAGGCGGTGTTGTCCCGCTGGCCGCTGTCGCTTCACCCCGAGTGGGTGGGTCGTGGGGCACGCTTTTTCGAACGTTATGGGGTCTACTCGGTCTTCATTGGCCGCTTCGTCGGGCCTGTCCGCCCGGTGATCCCGCTGGTGGCCGGCATGATGCAAATGCCGGCACGCACCTTCGCCTGGGCAAACATTACCTCGGCAGCGCTCTGGGCTCCCGCCTATGTACTGCCTGGCTATCTGGTCGGGCATACCTGGCAGCAGCGGCTGAACCTGCCCACGAACGTGGAAATGGCCGTCATCCTGATTGCCGCCACGGTGGTGGTATTGGCCGTGGTGTTTTCATGGGGGCGCGCCCAGGTGGACCGCCAGGGGCGCATCTATTTTGCGCTGGCACGCATCGTGCGGCGCATTCCGATCATGCGTCGCCCCTGGTTGGCCATGAGCCGTTCGGGGGAAGTGCCGCTGGGTTCCCTGCTGCTGCTCATTACCGCGATCACCGGGGCCTCCGCCTGGACGCTGTACGTGATGCACCATGTGACGCCGTTGACGGTCGATCTGGAAGCCCAGCGGCTATTCGACTGGCTCGACTCCCCCTGGCTTGCCCACGCCAGCCTGCTATTGGCCATGATCGGTGACAAGGCGGGCATCGTGGCCCTGGTCAGCCCGTGGGCGTGCTGGCTGCTGGTGGTCAAACGCTTCGATGCGCTGCTGCATGGGGCTCTGGCCCTTGGCGGCATTGCCCTGATCAACACCGCGGGCAAGGCACTGTTCGCCCGGGCACGCCCCACCACCCCGGACCACCTGACCGGCTCATACGCCTACCCCAGCGCGCACACCTCTACTTGGGTGGTGATGATCGGGCTGGCGGCCGCCGTGATGGCCGCGCGGCTGCCTCGCCAGCGGCGTGCCTGGGTCTACTGGATGGCCATTGTCGTCACGCTGCCGATGGCGCTCTCGCGCTTGGCTCTGGGCGTGCACTGGCTGAGTGATCTGGTGGGAGGCGCGCTCATGGGGCTGGTGGTCTGCGCTCTGGTTCAGCTCAACTGGCAGCGGCGCTATCGCACGCCGCTACCACCCATCCCCTGGGTGACGCTCACAGGAGCATCGCTGCTGCTGGTGAGCGCGAGAATGCTGCTGTTCGGACCGATTTGAGGGCGCGGCAAAACGTGTCTGGCACGGGCTGGCGTGATCAGCCCAGCGCCAGCCACGCGCCCACGCCAAACATCAGCGTCCCGGCAATGCGGTTCAGCAGGCGTACGTTACCGCTTTTGCCCAGCACACGACGCAGCGTCTTGCCTCCCGTGGCATACACCAGCATGCTGCCGAACTCGATGACCAGGATCAACGCGATCAACAGGCTGAGCTGGGGGGCTAGCGGGCGGCTGCTGTCCAGAAACGGCGGCAGCAGCACCATGAAAAATGCCCAGCCCTTGGGATTGGCCACGGCGGTCACCAGCCCCTGCATGGCCAACTGCCAGCGGCCTGCAGGCGGCCCTGTGTCCAGCTCGCTGGGAATGGCCATGCGCCCCCGCGAGCGCCACATCATCACCCCCAGATACGCCAGGTAAGCCCCACCAATCCACTTGAACGCAGTGAACAGCTCAGGCTGGCGCAACATCAACGCGGCCACCCCTGCCCCTGCCGCCGCGGCCACCAGCCCCACGCCAATCAACTCACCGATCATCATCCAGAGCGTACGCTTCACCCCTTGGGTCATCCCCAGCACCATGGCCAGCGTCATGCACATGCCGGGAGTCAGCGATACGAACAGAAAGGTTGGCACGAAGACCGATAGAGTAGCCCAGGACATGGTGACGCTTCCTTGTGATGAACGGTGACGAAAGTCAGTGAGATGGCGAATCGCAAACACAAAAGGGCGGTGGCACCGCCGGGATTACCCTTCGCCCCAGCGTGGCATCAAGCGGTGCTCGATGCCCAGCTGGTTGAGAATCCGCGCGACGATAAAATCGATCAGATCCTCCATGGACTGGGGGCGATGATAGAACCCGGGTGCGGCAGGCAGGATCACCACGCCCAGGCGACTCAAGGTCAGCATGTGTTCCAGATGAATGGGGGAAAAAGGGCTCTCCCGGGGGACCATGACCAGCGTGCGCCGCTCCTTGATCGCCACATCGGCGGCACGCTCGATCAGGTTGTTGCTGGCCCCGGTGGCCACCGCAGAGAGGGTGCCGGTGGAACACGGGCAGATCACCATGGCGGAAGGCGCGCCGGAGCCCGAGGCCACGGGGGCCATCCAGTCTTCACGCCCAAAGCAGCGAATTTGCCCGGGCTTGGCACCGCTTTGCGCCACCAAGGCCTCTTCCAGTCGCTGAGGCTGAGCAGGCAGCGATATATCCGTTTCCGTGGCAATGACCATATGGGCCGCCTTGGAGATCATGACCCACACTTCATGGCCCGCCTCGACCAGCACGTCGATCAAGCGCAGGCCATACTGCGCCCCCGAAGCGCCCGTCAGCGCCACCGTCACAGGGGGTTTGAACTCACTCATCGGATACTCCCGTGTCAGGGTTTGCCACTGCCAACGCCGCCAACAGGCGCTCGTGAACGCCATCGAAACCACCGTTGGACATCACCACGATACGGTCGAGTGGTGACGCCTGGGTGACCACTGCCTGTACCAATGCATCGATATCTCGATACAGCGACGCCCGCGACCCTTGCGCCTCTACCAAAGAGTCCATCGACCACTCCACGCCAGCAGGCTGGAACCAGAAGCTGTGATCCGCGTCGGCAACGCTGTCTTTCAGACGTTCACGCAGCGCGCCCAGCCGCATGGTGTTGGAGCGCGGCTCGATCACGGCCAGCAGCCGCCCCCGCGGTGTGGCGGCACGCAAGCCCTGCAGCGTGGCGGCAATGGCCGTGGGATGGTGGGCAAAGTCGTCGATCACCTGAATGCCGTTGACCTCGCCACGCACCTCCTGACGACGACGGGGTGTCTGGAAGCGTGCCAGCGCCGCGCAGGCACGCGGCAGGCTCACCCCGCACAGTCGCGCAGCCGCCAGAGCGGCCAAAGCGTTGCGGGCGTTGTGCTCCCCCGTGAGCGACCATTCCACCACGCCATCCTCCTCCTCTTGCCCGCCGCTATACAGCACCTGAAAGCGGCTGGCGTCGGCATGCTCCAGGCGCAGCTGCCACTGGCTGCCGGCCTCGCTGCCAAAGCGTGTGACCGGGCTCCAGCTGCCCATGGCCAGCACACGATCCAGCGCGGGCTGCTGGTCAGCCACCAGCAGGTGTCCCTGGCCTGGCACGGTACGCACCAGATGGTGGAACTGGCGTTCGATGGCGGCCAGGTCGGGAAAGATATCGGCGTGGTCGAATTCGAGGTTGTTCATCACGGCGATCGTCGGGCGGTAGTGCACGAACTTGGAGCGCTTGTCGAAAAAGGCCGTATCGTACTCGTCCGCCTCGACCACGAACGGTGCCGCCGCGCCCCCAAGCCTGGCCGAGACGCCAAAGTTGCGTGGCACACCGCCAATCAGAAAGCCGGGCTCCAGGCCAGCGCTCTCCAGCAGCCAGGCCAACAGGCTGGCCGTGGTGGTCTTGCCGTGGGTGCCCGCCACCGCAATGACCCGGCGGCCCGGCAGCACGTACTCCGCCAGCCACTGGGCACCCGAGGTGTAGCGCAGGCCGCTATCGAGCAGCGCCTCGACTTCCGGGTTACCGCGCGAGAGAGCGTTGCCCACCACCACCAGGTCCAACGGGCCCTGCAGATTGTCGGCGCGATACCCCTCCATCAGCGTGATGCCCGCCTCGGCGAGCTGAGTGCTCATGGGCGGATACACGTTCGCATCCGACCCACTCACCTCGTGTCCCAACTCTCGGGCCAACAGCGCAAGACTGCCCATAAAGGTGCCGCAGATACCAATCACATGTAAACGCATGGGCGAGCGCTCCTTCCATGACCCTGACAACGGACTGAAATATCAGCCTAAATGCATACATTGGGGGAAAGATTATCATGCCCGGGACGCCAGCTCATCTGGTTCCCTTCGTGATGCCTCGTCACAGGGCAGGAAAGTGACAATGGGTGGCTTTTGATGCAGGATGCGGCACCTATCGACCTAAACCACCCCGCTGCGCTGGCGAGAGGAGCTTTTATCATGCGCATTATCGTTCGTTACTTTTTCCGTGGCCTTCGCGTGCTGCTGGCCCCGGTGATGTTAGTGTCGGAAAAACTCTCCACGCCGCGCTCGGTGGAGCGCAGCGCCGAGGAGCAGGCTGAGGTCGACGCGGCCTGTGAGGCATTGGCGCTGTATCAGTTTCGTACCTGCCCTTTCTGCATCAAGGTACGCAAGGAGATGGCGCGGCTTGGCTTGAAGATCGAACTGCGCGATGCCCAGTTGGATCCAGACCACAAGCAGGCCCTGCTGGAAGGCGGCGGCAAGGTCAAAGTGCCCTGCCTGCGCATCGCCCATGAAGACGGTCGTGAAGAGTGGCTCTATGAGTCCGATGAGATCAATCGCTGGCTGCATCAGCGCTTTGGGGCCTGATTGGGGGCCTGATTGGATGCCTTAGCACCTGCCACCTCAGAATTCGACCTTGCGCGCCGTGACATCGAATTCGATAGCCAGGCTGACTCCCTCTTCCGCAAGAGGGTCAGCCTCCGGGCTATGCTGTAGCGCCAGCAGCCCCTCGAGGGTGCCCTGAAGATATAACCGGCTGCCTTCGCGCTCCACCCGAGCAAGCACCACGGTCAGCTCGTCGTCGGTGGCCGTGTAGTACGGCGGGTGAACGGCATCGCCGATCAGGTGCAGCACTCGGGCATCGGTGAGCCGCTCATCGGCCAGCACCAACTGAATGACCAGCGCGTCTCGGGCCGCCCATTTCTCCGGGTCCCGGTAGCCGGTCATCTCCACCACCCAACGGTCTCCCTCTTCGATGAACGTGGCGCCGGGCTCGCTGCTTGGATCGAGGACGAACCACTGATGGTCGTCGCCATCCAGCGTCCCCGTGATCTCGGCCACAGGGTCACTGGCGCCCGCCCAGCCTGTGGTGGCCAGCAAAACAGCCACCAGTAACGGTTTAACGCCTTGTATTTTCATTACCTTTCCTTGTTACCTAGCTACTGAGCACGATTGGACGGTTCCGATATTGCGACTTTAGTCTAATTCGAAGACCTATGGTTGCCCCGCCAGCCCTGATCATTCAGTAGATGAATGAGGCCTGTCATTATTTCGATTGTGTGTCACAACCACCTGTCTCTATGTTGTCAGGATAGCTTACGGGCTGACCGTGTCTGTTTTGTTGATGGGTAAGCACTAGCAGTCTGTCGGACTTGAGGTTAATGGATGAGCTGAGGCGTGGGTTCTTCACCCCCCCCTGTGTTGGTGTTGGTGTTGGTGCTGTTGTGTGGCTCTTAACCTGCCCCTCAGCTTCTGCAAGGCGGTTCTGACGCCTTGCCTGCTGGCCGGTTGGGCGCGGCGAGCCCTCAGCCCGCCGTCAACCGGTGCATCCGCTTGATATTCCACGCCATGGTGGCCAATCGCCACTCGCCGCTGACCTTATCCAGTCCGCGTAGCGAGAACTGCCGGAACCCCATCACGTGTTTGATGATCCCGAAGACCGGCTCCACGGTATGTTTGCGCAATGCGTAGAGCGCTCGGCCCGCCTGCGTCTTCAAGCGGTGTGCCATCTGTTCGACGGGGTCCTCGCTCTCCGGGGCAGGCGGATCCGCGGCGAAACGTTCAAAGACCGGAAGGTGATGGACGTCTCGCTTCATCGCCAACAGCGGTTCGATACCATGGTCATGGCAGGCCTGGATATTGCTGGCACTGAAGTAGCCGGTATCACCCAGCAGGTGGTCAGGTTTTCCCAGCGTTTCCGGGTAACCTTGCCAGGCCGTCAGTAGCGGCATGACTTGCTGCTTGTCATTGGTCGCCTGCGTGACGTGGACATGGGTCACCAGCAGACTCTCGGTATCAACCGCGGCTTGGGCGTTGTAGCACTGATCAAACCCCTTGCCGGTGACCGGCATGATGCGCGACTGCGGGTCGGTGAAATTGATCTGATCCTTGTCACGCGGGCCACCAGTGGGCGGTTCGGGGTCACGCCCACGGGGCTTCTTGCCGGCCTTGCGCTGCGCCTCCCGCCGCGCCACCTTTTCCTGATAGGCGGCTTGCTCGGTGGCGTCCCGCTCCTCGGCGCGCGCCTCGATCTTGGCCTTCGCCTCAGCGATGGCCGCCAGGCGGGCTTCACGGCGGGCAATCTCGGCGGGGATATCCATGCCGTCGGCCGCGTCCTCCTTGTCCGCCGACTCGGCCCGCTCGGTCAGCGCTTTCACCTCTGCCCTGAACTGTGCCTCCAGCTTCTTGGCATGGCCATACGACAACGCCTTGTGCTTGCTGGCGTTGGCCTTGAGCTTGGTGCCGTCCAGGGCGATGGTGCCAAGCTTGAGCAGCTTCATCTCGCGGGCCAGCAGCAGCACCTGTACGAACAACTGTTCCAGTTCCGGCAGAAAGCGGCGGCGAAAGGTGGCCAGCGTGTCATGGTCGGGATGGGTATTGGCGGCCAGGTAGCGGAACGCCACCGAGTCATAGGTGGCACGCTCGATCTTGCGGCTGGAGACCACCCCGGTGGCGTAGCCGTAGATCAGCAGGCTCAGTAGCACCGCCGGGTGATGTGCCTTGGAACCCCGCCCCATGTAACGCCGGGTCAACGTCGAGAGGTCCAGTTGTTCGACAACATCGACAACGAACCGCGCCAGGTGACCATCGGGCAACCACTCGTCTACCGAAGGCGGCAGCAGGTAATCGGTCTGGCGATCCACAGGGATGAAGCGGCTCATGGCGATCTTCTCAGCTCGGCGATGACGGTGGTCAGTATCTCACGGTGCAACGGAAAGACCGACAGGCTGCTAGCCCCCTCCAGCAGAACGAACAATAAACAATACACATGGGAACGATCATGACGCTGAAAAAGACACTACTGGCCACTGTCGTGGGTGCTGCCATGGCAGGCACCGCACTACTGCCGCTGACTGCCAGTGCAGAAACCCTGCGCATCGGTTACTCGGCCGACCCTGAAACCCTCGACCTGCACGAACAGCTTTCCGGCGGTGTCCTGCGCTTCTCGCATCTGGCCTTCGACCCCCTGGTGCGTTGGACCAAGGACTTCCAATTCGAACCGCGTCTGGCCACCGAGTGGGAACAGGTAGACGACACCCATGTACGTATGACCCTGCGTGAAGGCGTTACCTTCCATTCCGGTAACCCGTTCACTGCCAAGGACGTGGTCTGGACCATCGAGCGCTTGAAAGAGAGCCCGGATTATCGCGCCATTTTCGAGCCGATCGCCAGCGCCGAAGCGGTCGATGACTACACCATCGAAATCACCACCACCGAGCCTTACCCGCTGCTGTTGAACCTGGCCACCTACATCTTCCCCATGGACAGCGAGTTCTACACGGGTGAGACCGACGACGGCAACGACAAGGCGGAAATCGTCAAGGCAGGCAACTCGTTTGCATCACGTAACGTTTCCGGCACCGGGCCCTTCGTGGTCACCGACCGTCGCCAGGGCGTTCGCGTCGACTTCGAACGCTTTGAAGACTACTGGGACACCGAAAGCGAAGGTAACGTGACCAGCATCGTGCTGACGCCGATTGCCGAAAACGCCTCCCGCGTGGCGGCCCTGCTGTCCGGTGGCGTCGACTTCATCGATGCCGTACCGCCCAACGACCTGGACCGTGTGCGCGATGCCCAAGGCGCCAATCTGGTTGAAATCCCCGGTACGCGTATCATCGGCTTCCAGCTGAACGAAGAGCGTGTCGAGGCTTTCCAGGATGCACGCGTGCGTCAGGCTGTCGACTTGGCCATCAACCAGGAAGGCATCGCCGACCGCCTGATGCGTGGCTTTGCAACGCCCGCGGGCCAGTTCTCACCGGAAGGCTACTCCGGCCACAACCCGGACCTGGTGCCTCGCTACGATCTGGAGCGTGCCCAGGAGCTGATGGCGGAAGCGGGCTACGAAGAGGGCTTCAGCGTCGACATGATCGCCCCGAACAACCGCTACGTGAACGATGCGCAGATTGCCCAAGCCGTGGCCAACATGCTGGCGCGTATCAACATCAACGTTAACCTGCGCACCATGCCGCTGGCCCAGTACTGGCCGGAGTACGACACGCGTCAATCCGACATTGCCATGATCGGCTGGCACTCGGACACCGAAGACACCGCCAACTTCTTCCAGTACCTGTCGTTCTGCATCGACACCGAGAGCGGTGCCGGTCAGTACAACTACGGCAGCTACTGCAACGAGGAAATCGATGCGCTGGTAACCCAGGCCGACAGCGAAACCGACCTGGAAAAACGTGGTGAAATGCTGCGTGAAGCCGAAGCCATGCTGTACGAAGACGTTGGTTTCATCATGCTGCATTGGCAGAACCTGGCCTATGCCGCCGCTGACGGCGTCGACATCGAGCCGGTGGTCAACGCCACCGACTTCCCCTACCTGGGCGATCTGGTGATTACGCGCTGATCCCTACCTAACGACATAACCCACGCAAGGATGCTTCGCTCTCCAGGATTCTGGAGGGCGAAGCGTCGTGCATGGCGCGACCCACCGGGCAGCGCCATGCCTTGCCCTGATGTTTAGTGAAACTTTCCACACAGGTGGCGTACGCCATGATTGCTTTTCTAATCAAGCGGCTGATGCACGCAATATTGGTGATGTTTGTCATCAGTGTACTGGCCTTCGCCATCCAGGATAACCTGGGTGACCCTGTACAGCAGATGGTCGGACAGTCGGTCCCCGAAAGTGAACGTGAAGCCATTCGCGAACGACTGGGGCTCAACGACCCCTTCCTGGTGCAATACGCACGCTTCGCCAAGAACGCCGTTCAGGGCGATTTTGGCTACTCCTATTTCTACCGTGAACCGGCGCTGGAGGTGATTGCTCGCCACTTGCCTGCCACCCTCGAGCTGGTGTTCGCGGCTACGCTGATCATCGTATTGTTCTCTGTTCCCATCGGGGTATACAGCGCCATCAAACCGCGCTCCCCCGTGTCACGCTTTTTCATGGGGGCCTCGATCATCGGCATTTCGATACCGGTGTTCTTGACCGCCATCGTGTTGATCCAGATTTTCTCCATCGGCATGACCGTCTCGCTGTTCCCGGAGGGCACCGCCTGGGGCGCCTGGCTGAACGGCGCTCTCTCCACTCAGGGCAACATGCCCTCTTTTGGCCGGGGTTACGATCTGGTTCATGTGGTCGGCCACTGGGAAACCAACCTGGTCACCTGGGATGGCATCAAGCACCTGGTGCTGCCTGCGGTCTCGCTGGCCTCCATCATGCTGCCGCTGTTCATCCGCCTGATCCGCGCCGAAATGATGGAAGTACTGCAATCGGAGTACGTGAAGTATGCCCGCGCCAAGGGTATTTCCATGCGCCGGGTCTACTTCGTGCATGCGCTGAAAAACACCATGCTCCCGGTAATTACCGTGGGGGGCGTTCAGATCGGTACCATGGTGGCTTATACCATTCTGACCGAAACCGTGTTCCAGTGGCCGGGCATGGGACTGATGTTCCTGGATGCCATCAACCGCGCCGACATTCCGCTGATCGTCACTTATCTGATGATCGTCGGGGTCATTTTCGTGGTGACCAACACCATCGTGGATTTGATCTACGGCTTCGTGAATCCCACCGTTAAACTGACTGGTAAGCCCGCATGACAACGTCCACTCCTCCCTCAGCCCCCAGCCGCTGGGAGCGCTTGCGCGACTCTTTCCTGTGGTACAGCTTCAAGCGCGACCGTACCGCTCAGTTCTGCCTGGCCGTGTTCATCTGCCTGGTGGTGGCGGCCTTCGCGGCGCCGCTGCTGGCCCCTACCGACCCCTACGACCTGCGCCAGATCGATATTCTGTCGTCGGAGCTGCCGCCCTTCTGGATCGACGGAGCCGATGAGCGCTACACCCTGGGCACCGATGCCCAGGGGCGCGACCTGTGGTCGATCATTCTTTACGGCACGCGGGTATCGCTGCTGATCGGCTTTGGCGCGGTGGCACTGCAAGCCCTGCTGGGCGTGACCTTTGGCCTGATGGCCGGTTATCTGGGCGGGCGAGTCGATGCCTTCCTGATGCGCCTGGCGGACATTCAGCTGTCGTTCTCGACGCTGATGGTGGCCATCGTGGTCGGTGCCGTGGTGAAAGCCACCATGGGCAGCGCCTTCTACAGCCAGTACGCCGTGCTCATGCTGATTCTGATCATCGGGCTCGCCGAATGGCCGCAGTATGCGCGTACCGTGCGCGCATCGGTGCTGGCAGAGAAGAACAAGGAGTACGTGGACGCCGCCCGCGTCATGGGGCTGCGCAGCCGACGCATCATGTTCCGTCATGTGCTGCCCAATACGCTGTCGCCGATCTTCGTCATCTCTACCGTTCAGATCGCCAACGCGATCATCTCCGAAGCGGCGCTGTCGTTTCTGGGGCTGGGCATGCCGGAAACGCACCCGTCACTGGGTTCGTTGATCAAGGCGGGCTTCGACTACATTCAATCCGGCTCCTGGTGGATCACCATGATTCCCGGCGCGGTACTGGTGGTGCTGGTGCTGTCGATCAATCTGCTGGGCGACTGGCTGCGCGATGTCATGAACCCACGACTGTATAAAGGCTGAAGACACCATGGCACTTCTTGAAGTCTCACAACTGGATGTTCGCTTTGCCCTGCGTCAGGGTGAGGTCCGCGCCTTACGGGATGTCAACTTCACCCTGGAGCGTGGCGAACGGCTGGGCATCGTCGGTGAGTCCGGCGCGGGCAAGTCGGTGGCGGCCTTTTCACTGCTCAACCTGATTTCACGGCCCGGATTCATTGCCGGTGGCAGCATCACCTTCGAGGGTAAAACCCTCAACACCATGTCCGAGCGGGGCCTGCGCAAGGTGCGCGGCAATCGTATCTCGATGATCTTCCAGGACCCGATGATGACCCTCAACCCGGTGCTCTCGATCGGTGAGCAGATGGTCGAGTGTCTGAAAGCGCACCGCAGAATCTCCACCCGAGAGGCCCGTGCCATTGCTCTGGACAAGCTCAAGCAGGTGCAGATCCCGTCGCCGGAAAAGCGCCTGGACCAATACCCCCACGAGCTTTCCGGCGGCATGCGCCAGCGTATCATCATCGCCATTGCGCTCCTGCTGGACCCCGACATCATCATTGCCGATGAGCCGACCACGGCGCTGGACGTCACCATCCAGGCGGAAATCATGGCGCTGCTGCTGGAGCTTTGCGAGCAGCACAACGTGGGCCTGATCCTGATCACCCACGACCTGGGCGTGGTCAGCCAGGTCACCCAGCGCATGCTGGTCATGTACGCAGGCCGCGTGATCGAGCAGGGGCCGACTCGTGAAATCATCAATGACCCCCAGCACCCCTACACCCAGGGGCTGATCAACGCCCTGCCCCAGATGGCCACCCCCGGCGAAAAACTGAATCAGATTCGGGGCAGCATGCCGTCGCTTTCCAACTTGCCCACCGGCTGCGCGTTTCATCCCCGCTGCGACTTTATCCTGCGCAGCGACGGTCAGCCGCGCCCGGCGTGTACTCAGCAGGTGCCCACGTTCGTGGAGTCAGGCAACTGCCGCGTTGCCTGCCATATGGTGGCTGAAATGCTCGAAGATCGCCGCCTGAAGGAGGAGAGCCTATGAACGCCCAGGCCGACACACGCCCAACGACCGCGCAAGCGCCAGCCAGCGAGACGCTGCTGGAAATACGCGACCTGAAAAAGCGCTTTTCGCTATCGGGCGACTTTCTCGAGCAGCTGCGCTTCAAGGGCGGCAAGCTGGTTCGTCATCAGGAGTACGTGCACGCCATCAACGGGGTCAACCTGGAGATCAAGCGTGGCGAAGCGCTCTGCGTGGTCGGCGAATCCGGCTGCGGAAAATCCACTGTAGCACGCACGGTGATGGGGCTGATTACCCCCTCCGAAGGCGAAATTCGTTACGGCGGCGAGCGCATCGACCACCTCTCCACGCGTCAACTGCTGCCTTATCGCAAGCGCATGCAGATGATTTTCCAGAACCCCTACGCGTCGCTGAACCCGCGCATGACGATCCAGCAGACGCTGGAAGAGCCACTGCGCCTGCACCACCCAAACTGGAATCGTCAGCAGATTCTCGACAAGGTGGAAGAAGTGATGCGCTCGGTGGGCATCGACCCGGACTGGGGCAAGCGCTTTGGCCATGAGTTCTCCGGCGGCCAACGCCAGCGCATTGCCATTGCCAGGGCGCTGGCCGTGGACCCGGAATTCATCGTGGCCGACGAGCCCATCTCGGCTCTGGACGTGTCGATCCAGGCCCAGGTGCTGAACCTGCTGATGGATGCCCAGCGTGACCGCCACCTCACCTACCTGTTCATCACCCACGACCTGGCCGTGGTCGAGCACTTCGGCACGCGCGTGGCGGTGATGTACCTGGGCACGGTGTGTGAAGTCGCCACCACGGCCACGCTGTTTGCCAAGCCGCGCCATCCCTATACGCAGGCGCTGCTGTCGGCCATTCCTCGGCTGGAAGATGACCGACCCCAGCACATTCGCCTCTCCGGTGAAGTGCCTACGCCGGTCAATCTGCCTAGCGGCTGTGTCTTTCATGGCCGCTGCCCACATGCCAACGCCCGCTGCAAGCAGGAGATCCCGGCATTGCAAACACAGGATGACGGCACTCGCGTGGCGTGCCACGCTGTCGAGGAGGGGCGCTTGTAATGGCCCGCTTCATTCAGGCCTCACGCGAGGCCGTCTTGCGAGGTAAGGCATGGAAATTCGCTGGCTAGAAGACTTCATTGCCTTGGCCAGAACGCGACACTTCTCCCGCGCTGCCGACGAGCAGCACGTGACACAGCCTACTTTTTCACGGCGCATCAAGCTGCTGGAAGAGGAAATGGGCGTGACGTTGATCAACCGACAGACCCTGCCGCTGTCGTTGACCCCAGCGGGGGAAGAGTTCCTGACACTCTGCGAACAGGTCACCGAGCGCGTGCGCCTCACCAGAGAGCGCGTACGGGCGATCAGCGCTGGCCAGCAGCGCCGCATCATGGTGGCTGCCCCGCAAAGCCTGCTGGCGCACTTTTTGCCCGAATGGCTGACCCAACTGGGTTGGCAAGACCGTGTGCAGCCCTACTTGCGCGCCACGGGCTGGGTAGCCAGCGACTATTTTCAGGCGCTGGCCAGGGCCGAGTGCGACCTAGCCATCTGCTACTGGCCCGTGGGCCGCTGCGATCTGGACATCGACACCAGCAGCAGCACCTATCGCGTCATTGGCCAGGAGCGGCTGATACCCGTGACGGGCCTGGCCAGCGATGGATCCCCCTGCACGCAGCTACCCGGCACGCGCCAGCAGCCGGTGCCCTGGCTTGCCTACCCCAAACGCGGGCTGTTGGGGTCGGCGGTCAAGGCACACCTTGCCCGCCTTCCCCATACGACCTACCTGACCGCGCAGAGCGAGAACCTCTACGCCGCAGGCATCAAGGAACTGGTACTGTTGGGCTACGGCATGAGTTGGCTACCCGAACGCAACGTGGCCAGCGAACTGGCCAGCGGCCAACTGGTGCGCGCAGGCGACAGCCGCTGGGACGTGCCCATGGAGTTGAGGCTCTACCGTCACCACCAACACCACCACGCAGAGCTGGACAGCTTATGGAGCGAGCTCCCTCCCCTACGACCCTGAAGGAAACCCCATGTCTGCATCACTGAACGCACTACAGCGTGAGCATATCGCGCATCTTTGCCAGGCTTATAGCCAGTTGCTTGAGCACCATCGGCTGGATTGCCTGGCCATTTACAGCGGCCACGCCCGCTACCATTTCGCCGATGATCACACCACGACCTTTCAGGCCTACGGGCATTTCACCCACTGGGTAGGGTTGGCCGATGTTCAGCACAGCTGGATCTTGGTGCAGCCCGGTCAGCGGCCTCAGCTCTATATCTACGCGCCAGCCGATTTCTGGCACTTGCCCACCCAACTGCCGGAAGAGCCGTGGGTAGCCGAATTCGACGTGCATTTGTGCAGCGACAAGATCACCCCGCCGCTAGCGGGCAACGCAGCTGTGATTGGCGATATCGAGACTCTGGAGAGCGCTTCAGTGCTCGCCAACACCGCCAAGCTGCACCCCACCGCCCTCGTCCGTGCGCTGGACGAACTGCGCATGTACAAGACCGCCTATGAAATTGCCTGCCTGAGGGAAGCCAATCGTCTGGCCGTTGCCGGGCATCAGGCCGCCAAGGCTTCGTTTGTGGGCGCCGCCAGCGAACTGGATATCCAGTTGGCATATTTGCAAGCCAGCCGACAGCGCGAGTCGGACGTGCCGTACCAGAACATCATCGGGCTCAATCAGCACGCTGGCGTGCTGCATTACCAGCGCTATGACCTGAACGCCCCCAGCCAGCGCCACAGCTTGTTGGTGGATGCAGGGCGGCGCTTTCGCGGCTACGCGGCAGACATCACCCGCACCCACGCAGGCCCCGACGCTCCGGCCGCCTTTGGCGAGCTGATCACTGCCCTGCACCACCTGAAAGATCAATTGATTCAGCACGCCGCGCCCGGCGTGGAGTTCGTGTCGCTCCACGAGCAGATGCACCGCTATCTGGCCGAAATTCTGGTGCAGCACGGGCTGTACGAAGGCAGCGCGGAAAGCGCCATCGAGCTGGGCGTGACCCGAGCCTTCTGCCCGCATGGTCTGGGCCACTCGCTGGGCATCCAGGTGCATGACGTGGCGGGGCTGATGCACCCCGATGGCACGCCAGCGCCGCCGCCACCGCAACATCCGGCGCTACGCCTGACGCGCACGCTGCGCCCCGGCATGGTAGTCACCATCGAACCCGGGCTTTACTTCATTCCCATGCTGCTGGCACCGCTGCGCCAGCAGGGAATTGCCGTCAACTGGGCCACGGTGGACGCTTTGGCCGCCTGCGGCGGTATCCGCATCGAAGACAACATCGTGATCACGGAAAGCGGCTGCGACAACCTGACACAAACACATTAGTGCCAGGTAAAAAAACGCCCGGTTCCAATGAAGGAACCGGGCGTACCTTGGCGATTAACCGCCAGACTTAAAACGATAGGCTTAGAAACGGTAGGTAATACCACCGCCTACAGTGACAGGCTCGATGTCCACTTCACCTACACGGCCAGCGCCATCCAGGTTGATGTCGGAGTTGACGTCGGCGTAGCTCACATAGCCGTTCAGCATGATGTTTTCGGTGACGGCCAAATCAAGACCTGCCTGACCGATGACACCATAGCTGCTTTCCACGCTCAGACCTTCCGGCTCACCCGAGAAGCGGGTGTAGTTCAGGCCCACGCCCACGTAGGGCTGTACACGAGAGTCCAGACCACCCATCGGGTAGTAGTTGACCAGCAGGTTGACCGGCAGGCGATCGACGCTGCCTGCATCGCCACCCGGGCGCGTGTTCAGATCATGCTCGAATTTTTCAGAGCTGTTCAGCTCCATACCGATTTTGTCGGTGAACAGGTAACCCGCACCGAAGGTGAAACCACGGGCACTTTGCACGTTCAGGTCTGCATCACCCACGTTGCCGTTGCCGGAACCAGTATCTGTTTGGGCAACACCGCCACGGACGAACACATCACCCGCTTCGTAGGCCATGGCAGCTTGGCTGGCCATGAACGCGCTGGCAGAAACAACGGCGGCAGTCATCAGTTTTAGCTTGCTCATCAGGGTATCCTCTTGCGTCTTCCTTGGGGGTAAGTGCCGGAACACACCAGCTATCCTATACAACATATACTATACGAACACTGTTTCCAAATTTCCTGTGAAATTTTATTATAGGTTTTTGGTCTCTGATAGCTTTTTTTAAAGAGGCGTACCATCAGGCACGCAGGTGACCCCACGATGGGTATCTGGGCAAGTTGCCCCGATACCTCCCAGTGGCAAAACGACAGCGTGGCAAAACGACAGGGTGGCTAAACCACAGGCATAAAAAAAGTCCCCCGAAGGGGACCCAGGTGGAGCACGCCAGCTCACTCGTTGTACCGTGCGACAGGTCGCATCGGCATGGCAAAGAAGGGAGAGCTTCGATAATCCGCGGGTCAGGCTAACGGTGAAGACTCTATTCATTTGCCGCTTGCCTAATATATAGCGAGCAACGTGCCAATATTTTATAAAAACATTAAAAACAACATCTTATAAAAATTCCCACCTATTTCTCGTATCATCCTCAGCGCCAGGAAGCGCGGATCGCACCAATGGTGCGCAGGAACTCAGGTTTATGCTTCATAACGACGCTTGGCCCCAAACGGTATCAGCTGCACACCTGGTTGCGCCCACCGCGTTTGGCGCGATAGAGCGCTTCGTCGGCCAGCACCAGTAACCGCTCCCTGTCACTCTCTGCCACGTCCAGACTGCATACCATGCCCGCCGAAAGCGTACATGCAAACTCCTGCCCGCCTTGGCTGAAACGCAAGCGCGAAAAGTATTCGCGGACATCCTCCAGACGTTTTCGACCATCTTCGGCACTGCAATGGGGCAATACCAGCAGGAACTCCTCCCCCCCGTAGCGGCCAATCATGTCGGTTTGCCGCAGGCGCTGACGCAGCAGGGTGGCTACCGAGGCAATCACCACATCGCCAATGGCATGCCCATGAGTGTCATTGACCGATTTGAAGTGATCGATATCGACCATGGCCACCACCACAGAGTAGGCCTGGCGATAACTTCGCGAGACCTCATTGATTGCGGCACTCTTGATGCTGGCGTGCTTCAGCAGCCCCGTCAGGCTGTCCTTGTTCAGCAAGGCCGACAGCGTACGCGAACGCGCCACGCGCACCCGAATCGAGGCCACCAGCTGCGCGGCCTGGATGGGCTTGGTCAGGAAGTCGTCGGCGCCATGGCTCAGGGCATCCACCTGCTTGCCCAGGTCGGTTTCCGCCGATAGGAAAACGATGGGCAGGCTGCTCCACTCATCGTACTGTCGTACCACCGATGCCAGGTCCGGGCCATCGTAGTCGGGCATGTGCACGTCCATCAGCAGCAGTTCGGGACGGAATGAATGCAGTTGGTCGAGGATATGGCGAGGGTTGTCGAGAATTCGCACCTCCATGCCCGCAGCTTCCAGCACCAGCTGGTAGTACGCCGCCAGCTGCTGGTCATCATCCACCACCAGAATGCGGGCAGGTGGCGCCTGGCGTTCTTGCAGCAGTTGCTCCAGCCGATTCACCAATTGAGGAATGTTGACCGGCTTCAGGAAGTAGCCACGGGCATTGAGCTGGGCAGCGCGCATGCGCGCATCGAAGGTATCACTGTCGCTGATGAACAGAACGGGACATGATAACGCCTGTAATGGTCCCAATTGCCCATCGTTGGTCATGGCATCGACGATGACCATATCAGGCGTGCCCGTCGCCATTTCTTTATAGGCGTCCATTACTTGCGTAAACAGGCGTACCGAGTAGCTGAAGTTGGTCAACTGCTCCTGAATCCGCCGCCCCAGCTCGCGATCCTCTTCGATCAGCCAGATGGTGGCCGTGGCACTGACTTTTTCAGCGCTGACATCGACCGCCATCGCGGGCTGAGAGCTGGGCATCAGCTCCATTTTCATGGAGTGGAGCTGGTTGTTGACCACATCGATCAGCGGCAAATCCAGCGGCTGATCGCTCTCTTCCAACCAGCGTTTGAGGCCGGCTTCCAAGGTTCGCGCCTGCTGGCCGATCCCGTCAAACCCAAAGGTACCCGCCGAGCCTGCCAGCTTGTGCAAACGGCGATAGACGTTTTCCAGCACCTCTTCGTGCACGGCCCGCAGGTCGGCGTCGTTGGTCACCATGCCAGGGGTGAGCAGTTGCTGGCGAACCTCCTGATGCAGCGCGCCCATGGCGTTACACAGCGACGTCAGTTCGGCTTTCAAGCTGTGCTGATAATTTTGCCGTAACAGGGCCAGCTTCTGCTCCAGCGATTGGGGATCACTTTTTACCACGCGCTTGCTCCCAGAGAGAACGCACCTGGGGTGCCAACGTCATCGGGTCGAAGGGCTTGGCGATCACGCTTTCTGCCCCCAAGGCAATGAGCTGCTCAACTTCGTGCGGTTGCACTTTGGCCGTCATGAAAGCGACCGGCACGTTCGCCAGTGCCGGACGTTGCCGCAGCGCGGCCAGGGTGGATGGCCCATCCATGCCAGGCATCATCACATCCAGCAGGATCATATCGGGCGCGAACGCTTCGGCCTCGGCCAGCGCCTGCTCGCCCGACGAGCACACCTTTACCGTCAGCCCCCCCACGACTTCCAGCGCCAGCTGTGCCACCGTCTGAATATCGGGGTCATCCTCGACATATAAAACCCGTTCTAGAACACTCATTCCTAACCTTCCATCAGAGCCAGCTGCGTACGTTGTCTAACGGCCTCGAGCAGTTGCTCGGGGCTGATACGCGATTTTAGAAATACCGCCTCGACCCGGTGTTGATCTGCCTCACTGATCGACTGTCCGGATAAAATAATGATGCTCGCCTCCGGCTGCTCCTCACGAATCTGCACCAGCAGTTCCCACCCATCGCCATCGGGCAACCCGATATCCAGAATCACGGCATCGTAGCGACGCTGGCTCAGCGCCCGGCGGGCCATGGCCACATCGATCGCATGCTCACAATCCGCATGAGGGCTCAACATCGTATTGATGACCGCATGGAGGTCCGAGTCGTCTTCGATATGCAACAGAGAAAGACGCGCTGGCTGAGCATTCATCTTTTCACTCAGCAAGGCCAAGAGGTGCTGTGCTTGAATGGGCTTGGCCAGCCAAGCGATATCGTCAAGATAGCCCTCCAGTGCCACCTGGCCGCGCTCTACCGTACCCGTCACCACCAGTACCGGCGTATGCTGTGTAGCACGCTGATCGCGTAGCGCATGAATGACCTCAAAACCGCTCATGTCCGGCAGGCCAATATCCACCGTCACTGCGTCATACCGATGCCGCGCCAATTTTGCCAGCGCAGAAGCGCCGTCATAGGCCAGATCGACCCGATAGCCTGCCTCGGTCAACGTCTCCTTGAGCACGCGGGCAACGGAAGGGTCGTCCTCGATCACCAGCAGATTGGCACTGGTATCGGGCTCGCCGCCCTGGCCCACGCCTTCAGAGGGGTGCAGCGGGAGCGTGAACCAGAAGCAGCTGCCCTGCCCCTCCCGGGATGAGAAACCGATCTCACCCTCCATGTGCTCTACCAGCTCGCGGGTAATGGCAAGCCCGAGGCCCGTCCCGCCTTTGGCTCGGGAGTCGGAGGCGTCTACTTGAGCAAACTTGCTGAAAATCTGCGCCTTGAAATTCTCTGGAATGCCCGGCCCCTGATCCATCACGCTGACACGGACTCTGTCCGCCTGCTTTTCCACCACGATACGGACCTCTCCGCCCTCGGGGGAAAACTTCACGGCGTTCGACATCAGGTTGGCCAACACCTGCTGCAACCGCTGGCCATCCACGCGCACCTGGCCCTCAGGGTAGGGGTTTTCCAGGGTCAGCGAGACATTGCGCTCGTGGCGATAATGGCGATTCTCTTCGATGGCGCTTTCCAGCAGTCGGTGCAGCGGCTGCCATTGCATATCGAAGGCCAGCTTGCCTGCGGCAATTTTTTCGATGTCCAGCAGGTCATTGATCAGGTGGGTCAGACGCTGGCTATTCTTGTGGGCAATGGTGACCATTTTCATGATCGTTTCCGGCACGCTACCCAGAGCCCCGGCCGTCACCATGCCCAAGGCGCCTGAAATCGAGGTCAGCGGTGTACGCAGTTCATGGCTCACCGTGGAAATGAATTCGTTCTTCATCTGTTCGATGCGCTTGGATTCGGAAATGTCTTCGGCAATGCCGAGGAACCCCGTAATCCCCCCCTGCTGGTCACGTATGGCAGTGACCACCAGCTTCACCGGCAGGCGGTCACCCGAGCGGGTGATGTACAGCCACTCCTTGCCGTCGCGCTTGTCCATGGAAGCGCGGTGCGTAAACACATCAAAGGGTGCCAGTGAAATACCCAGGCTGTGACTGAGTTCTTGCAGGCGCTGCTCTATCTCGTCGGCATCATGAAACAGCAGCGGCGTGTGCAGCCCGACCACCTCACTGGCGGTATAGCCCAGCATGTCCTCGGCACCACGATTGAACAACTTGATCGTGCCCTGGGTATCCGTGGCGATGATCGCAAAATCGGCAGCGGAGTCCAGCACCGAACTCAGCATGCCATTGCTGCTTGCCAGCGCCTTAGTGCGCTGTTCAACTTCGACTTCCAGATGACTTTGCGTATGGCGCAGGCGTTTGAAGGCAGCACTCAACTCCTGGCTCATTTCACCCAACAGCTTCGAGAGGGTATCGAACTCGTCGATACGGCTTTGAGGCAGCGTCGGCAAGTTGCCGCTGGCAATGGAGGTGCTGAGCGTCTTGCCAGCCCTGGCCAAGTGCAGCAAGGGCTGACTGATCAGTCGGCTGAGCAGCTCGGCCAATACGACCCCTATCGCAATGACCGCTCCCAGCATCATGAACAGCACGATACGGTAAGCCTCCATGGCACGCACCGTCGGCAGTGCCGGGGTTTCGAGTACCAGCCGGTCTACGCCCGCAATGCCCTGCACAGACGTACTCAGCGTGTAGCTACCTTGTGAAAACCGCAGCGCGGGGGTTGCCATCCTGCCTGGCAGCCACATGGAAATACGCTCGTTGACCGGGCGCAGCTCATCGCCCGGCTGAAGGTTCAGCGAATTTAACGTACCGACCTGCCCCAACACACGGCCGTCTGCATCCAGCGCGCCAATATTCACGTCATTGGAGCCACGCACCCGGCCAATGTGATACACGATGCGCAGCTCGGCATCGGGTTCGGCCAGTCTATCTTCGAGTTCGATGGCATAAGAGGTCAGGGTTCGCTCCACAAATCCCTCTTGGCCTTGACGCATGGCATACCCTTCGTAGAGCACCAGCGGAATGCCCGTCAACAGGGTGACCGATAGCAGCGCACAGAACAGCAGATGGCGCAGCGACAGCAGTGGCGCGGCCGTAGGCAGCCAAGGCCGCCGGGACAAGCCACACAGCACCAGGATCACGCTGGCGATGACGGTATTCAGCACGCCATTGATGGCCTGTTTCAAATAGACCAGCTGCGTTAGCTCTTCAGACCAGCCCAACAGGAAGGGGAAAAAGATGAAGTCGATGGGGGCGGCCACCACAGTCCAGAAGATGAGGCTCGCGATGATCAGGTTTTTGACGACGTAACGATAAAGCAGTGACACCACGACGGCTTCGAGGATGAAAATGACCACCGTGACCGGATTTTCCCAGAAGACGTAGGTATAAGCCCCCGCCAGTGTGCCAATCAGGATAGCAGGCCAAGCGCCCAACCAGGCAATGGCCAACATGACGGCCACCGACCCGAACACGAAATATACGTTGAACAGCACCGACAGTTGCAGCATGTTGCCAATGATGCCCGCCATCAGAAGTGCCGCTAACAGTCCCAAACCTGCATTACGAGAAACACCGCTCGACCAGCTTAACTGATTAGTGAAGTGCACGATCTTGTTCCTCTACCCAAGGAAACGTGACATGAAACGTACTGCCCTGCCCCTGTTGAGAGGTGAAGCCAATACTGCCTCCCATGTGCTCGGTGATCGCCTTGCAAATTGAAAGTCCCAATCCCGTTCCTCCCTTCACGCGTCGGTCACTAGAATCTGCCTGGGAGAATTTTTGAAATACCCGAGGCTTGAACTCGTCCGGAATGCCACATCCTGTATCCCGGACATTGATTCGCACGTTTTTATCATGCTCCTCACAAAATATAGTGACGCGCCCCCCAGATAAAGAAAATTTAGCAGCATTGGAGAGTAAATTCGCCATGACCTGCTGAAACCGTAGAGTGTCCACATGGATCCAGCGCTCCTGCTCCAGGGGCTTCAATACAAAGGTCACATCATGTTCGGTGGCATAGGGCTGGTTCTCCTGAACGGCCGCGTTCAGCAGTGCCCCCAAGGGTTGCGGGTGACAAACGAAGTGCAGTTTACCTGCCAGCAGTTTCTCGATATCCAGCAGATCATTGACCAAACGTGCCAGGCGCTCGCCGTTTTTCAACGCCAAGGTCAGCATCTGCTGTGTGTGCTGGGGCACCGCACCCGTGGCACCCGCCATGACCAGCTTGATGCTGCCAGTCATGGCCGTCAGCGGCGTACGCAGCTCATGGCTCACGGTAGAGACGAATTCGCTTTTCATGGCATCGACACGCTGGCGGTCCAGGGTGGCCCCGACCCAGCGGCTGAGCAATTTCAGGAACAGCTCGTCACTCTTGGCAAATGCCTGTGCCCGCGGCGCTGCCGATGAAAAACTGATGGTGCCGAAAGGCTGATCCCCCAGGCGAATGGCACTACCAATGTAGGCTTCCAAGCCAAACGCGCTGTAACAAGGGTGGTGCCGAGCGTTACCTTCACTGGCGTGTTCGAAGGCCAGCACGCCCGGCTGCTGTAGCGTCATGTCACAGTAGGTATTGGCCAGCGGCAGGCATTGGCCAGCGTTCAGCGGTACGTCAAGAGGCGCCTGCACCGCCACGACCTCGAACACGCCCTGCTCGACGCGGCTGACGATACCGATCTGCATCCCCAGATAATCGCACCCC
Source organism: Halomonas sp. NyZ770 (assembly GCF_020616575.1). NCBI lineage: Bacteria > Pseudomonadati > Pseudomonadota > Gammaproteobacteria > Oceanospirillales > Halomonadaceae > Halomonas > Halomonas sp. NyZ770. Next base: position 2,247,189 of record NZ_CP085143.1, read on the forward strand.
AACGTTAGGCTGGCATTGAGCTGTTCTGAAATGCTCAGGGCAGACGATGTGCTGATTTCGTTCAAGGCGGTCAGGGCGCTGACCAAGCGGCGCTGCTGCTGTTCGGCCTGTTGAAGCCGCTCACGGGCGCGCCGAATGGCGGCCAGTTCCTGCTCCAAGGCAGTGCGATTGATTTCTTCTTCGACACACGCCGCCAAATCGAGCAGTGCCTGACGTTCGGAGAGGGACAAATGGCGAGGTTCAGGGTGAATGATGCACAACGTACCCACGCGAAAGCCGTCTGACGTCGTCAGTGGCATACCAGCATAGAAACGTATTCCACCTCGCGTGGTCACCAGCACGTTCTGGCGAAAACGTGGATCCAGGCTGGCGTCTTCGACTTCGAAGATGCCATCGGTTTGAATGGCATGAGCGCAGAAAGACTCTTCTCGACAAGTCTGCGTCAAAACGAACCCCTGACGGGACTTGAACCACTGCCGCTCCTCATCCACCAGAGAAACCAGCGCGATATCGACCCCAAATAGCTGAACGGCGAGCCGTGTAAAGCGATCGAAGCGCTCTTCGGGTGGCGTATCCAATAGCGCCAGATCATGCAGTGCCTGAAGCCGCGCCTGTTCACTCTCCACCATGGTCAACCTCTCAATTGGCTTTCACACACCCTTGACCCGACGCTTACGGAGCGTTTGATATCCTTCAACATGTTTAACTCTATGCATTAAAGTAGGTGCTGTCTTTAGCTGTGTAGATATTTTACATTTGGCTCCGCGAACGCACGTTTCCCCTATTCACTTGGCCTTCAGGCGGTAAAATTGTCATGGTGCAGCGTAAAGCAGTGTATGTGACGGGCGGTGCCCAGGGGATTGGTCTGGGCATTGCGAATGAACTCCTCTCCAACGGCCACCAGGTGGCCATCGTCGACATCGATGCAGAAGCGCTGCGCGCTGCGGCGCAGCGACTGAAACAGTACGACCAGCTACTGGTTCTGGAAGCTGACGTCAGCCAAGAGGGACACATTGCCCGCACGCTAGAACGTACCGTGCAACACTTTGGCAGGCTGGATGGCATCGTCCATAACGCGGGCATCGCCGACCCGTTTCATGGCACGATCGAACAGCTGCCACTGGAAACCTGGCAAGCCTACTTGAATACCAACCTCACCGGCGCGTTCCTGTGCGCCAAGCATGGGGCGGCGCATTTGCGGCCCCATGGAGGCAGTATCGTGCTGATGGCCTCGTCCCGGGCCCTGCAATCCGAGCCCGACACCGAAGCGTATGCGGCCAGCAAAGGCGGCATCGTGGCCCTCACCCATGCGCTTGCCGTGAGCCTTGGCCCGGACATTCGCGTCAACGCCATCAGCCCAGGCTGGATAGAAGTGGGCGACTGGCAAAAGCCCAGCCGCCAGCAGCCGGTGGAGCACCGCGCCATCGATCGTGACCAGCATCCGGTGGGACGCGTGGGCACGCCCCAAGACATCGCTGCCCTGACGCGCTTTCTGCTGTCCGACGAGGCCGGGTTCATCACCGGTCAGAACATCGTGGCCGACGGCGGCATGACCCGCAAAATGATCTACGCCGAGTAGTCAAACCCTCATACCAAAAAAGGCCATCCGAAGATGGCCTTTGCGGGTGACGAAAGGCGGCCCTAGGGCGTGACGATGATTTTCACCTGCGCCTTGTCGCTCAACAGCGCCTCGAAGCCCTCTTCGACGATGTTGGCCAGAGGAATACGCTGGGTGACCATGTCTTCGGCCCGGAAGTAGCCTCGCTGCATCAACGCCATCACCGCCGGATAGACATGCCGATAGGCAATGATGCCTTTCATGGTGCGCTCCTTGATGACCAGGTCATTGGGCTGGAAGCTGGCGTCCCCCTCCCAAATGCTCACCACCACCACTTCGCCGCCTTCGTGGGTACTGTGCAGCGCCTGGTTGAGCACGGCGGGAATGCCGGTGACTTCGAACGCCACATCGACCCCACCCTCGCTCAATGCGTGCAGCTTCTCCACGGCGTCTTCTTGCTGTGGGTCGACCACGATGGCTCCCAACGTTTCGGCTTTGGCTTTGCGGGATGGCGCGACTTCTATCGCGTAGATCTGCGCAGCCCCAGCGGCCTTGAGGGCCTCAATGGTCATCAGGCCAATCGGCCCGGCGCCGAACACCGCAGCACTATCCCCAGCCTTCAGGCAACTCTGGCGCACCGCATGCAGCGCCACGGCGGCGGGTTCTACCAGGGCCCCCTGCTCGAAGCTCAGATCATCCGGCAGTTTGTGTACCATGTGCTCGCCCATGACGGTGAACTCGGAAAAGCCACCGCCGCCACCGGAAAGGCCGTGGAAGCCGAGCAGCGGCGTCAGGTTGTAGCGCTCCATCTGGTAAGCGCCATCCTTGTTGGGCGAAAGAATAGGCTCGATGGCGACGCGATCCCCCACTTTCACGCGGGTGACTTTTTCACCGACCTCCACCACTTCCCCCGCAAACTCATGGCCCATGATGATCGGCGCCTGTTCGCCGCTGATGGGGTGCGGCTTGCCCACCGGGATGAAAATCGGCCCGGCGGCGTATTCATGCAAATCGCTGCCGCAAATCCCACAGGCGGCCACTTTCACCTTCACCGAGTGAGGGTCGTTAATGGCTGGCACAGGCACCTGCTCCACGCGAAGATCCCTGGCCGCATACCATATCGCTGCTTGCATATTGGTTTGACTCATGACTAGCCCTTCCTATCAAGACACATGATGTACCGGCTGAAGCCCGTACACGGGGGTTTCCAGGCCTTCCATACGCGCTTTCAACTGCAGCGCCAGGTAGTGCGAGTAGTGCCGGGACTGATGCAGGTTGCCACCGTGGAACCACAACGCCTCTTGCTGAGTGGGCTTCCACATGTTGCGCAGCTCGCCTTCCCAGGGGCCGGGGTCCTTGGTGGTGTCGGAGCCCAGCCCCCAGCACTTGCCCACCTTGTCTGCCACCTCCTGGGAGATGAGCCGTGCCGCCCATCCATTCATCGAGCCATAGCCCGTGGCGTATACGATGAGGTCCGCCGGCAGTTCGCTGCCATCGGTCAAGGTAATGGAGCGAGGATTGATGCGCTCGATACCGACGCCGCTGCGTAGTTTGATATCGCCGTTGGCGACCAGATCACAGGCCCCCACATCGATGTAGTAGCCCGAGCCACGACGCAGGTACTTCAGGAACAGGCCTGAGTCGTCGTCACCGAAATCGAGCAGAAAGCCTGCGTCTTCCAGCTTCTGATAAAACGCCGCATCACGCTGCTTGATGGCGGCGAAGGCTGGCCGCTGGAAATCGGGCAGCACCTTGTAGGGAATCGATGCAAACAGCAGGTCGGCCTTGTCATGGGTCAGGCCACCCGCCACCGCATTTTCCGAATAGAGCGGCCCCAGCACCTCTTCCATCAACGAGTCCGACTTGACGATATGCGTCGAAGAGCGCTGAAGCATGGTGACATCGGCATCGTGCTCCCAGAGAGCCGCCGCAATGTCGTGGGCCGAGTTGTTCGACCCCACGATCACGCACTTTTTACCGGCGTAGGCGTCTGGCCCCGGATGCTGGCTGGAGTGCTGTTGCTCGCCTTCGAAACACTCCGCGCCCGGAAATTTGGGGATGTTGGGCATGCCCGACATGCCGGTGGCCATCACCAGCTGTTTCGGACGTAGCGTTATCTGCTCACCGTTACGCTTGACGTTCACCACCCACTCGCCTGCGGCTTCATCGAAGCGTGCATTGTCGCAGGTGGTGGAACTCCAATAGTTGAGCTCCATCACTTTTGTGTACATTTCCAGCCAGTCGCCCACTTTGTCTTTCGGGGCAAACACCGGCCAGTTGTCGGGAAACGGAATATAGGGCAGGTGGTCGTACCACACCGGGTCATGCAGGCAGAGGGATTTATAGCGCTTGCGCCAGGAGTCCCCCGCGCGTTCGTTACGCTCGATGATGAGGGTAGGCACGCCCATCTGCTTTAGCCGCGCCCCCAGGCCAATGCCGCCTTGTCCTCCTCCGATGATCACGCAGTAGGGCTGGCGCGTGTAACCCAGCTCGGCCTCTTCACGCTCGCGGGCTTCCAGCCAGGTTTCGCGCTGTTTGTTGGCGCCATGCTCGGCACCTTTGGGGCGGTGGTGGTTACGCGGTTCGGGAAAATCATCCAGCGCCTGCAGGGTGGTGAGCAGCGTCCAACACTTGCCGTTCTTCAACCGCAGGTAGCCTTTGCCGCTGGCAATGGCCGTTTTAAACGTGAACCACGCCTCCACGGTATCGCCGTTCTCACTGGCGTCGCCGTCTATCTGCCACTGGCCAGGCCGGGTATTCGCCAGGGTGGCCTCCAGCATCGCCTGAATCTCCTGTTTGCCTTCGCAGGTTTTGAGATTCCAGGTAAAGGATAAAAAGTCGCGCCAATAGCACTCGTCGTTGAACAGCGTTAATACGCGCTGAATATCCTGCGCCTGCAGCGCGTCATCCAGGGCCTGCAGCCATACCTGAACGGAGGTGGTGGCGTTAGAGGGTGTACTTGCCTCGGTGTGAGTCATCGTGGGTACTCCAGGGTCGTTGTTATTGTTGATCTGTCGATAAGACACCCACCCCTAAGCACCCGCCGTGCCAAACGCTCAAAACCGGTCATAAATGACTGAAAAACATCATCAATCAAGCATCTTCGAAGCGCTATAAAACCGCGCCAACCGCGTACAGCTGTCACGCCTTGTGTACGCGCCACGTTACAGGTGTAACGCGCGACTAACGGCGTAATACGCCCTCGTTGACACCCACCACAAAGCGCATAGGCTGGAGACACAACAAGAATTTTGTGTGGATACGCCATGCCAACGCCATCACTGCCACCGACCCGCCTGGCCCCGATGCAGCGCCAGCACATCGAACACATCTTTCAGCTCGGCGAAGGGCTGGATGTGCCCCAGCTACCGGCGCAGGCCACTATCCGCCGCTCCTGGCTGCGCTGCTTGAACGAGTATCGGCTCGACCCCACGCAGCCCCGCCCTGCCCGAGTGGTGCCCCAGCAAACACTGCTCGAGCATCGCGAATCCGTCGATGAACTGCTGCACGTTGCCCGAGCCGGGGTCGACCAGCTCTACGGACAAATCGCCCAGCTCGGCTACGTGCTGCTGCTCACCGACCACCGGGGCATCACCGTCGAGTTTCGCGGCAACCCAAGCCAAGACCAGCAGCTACGCAAGGCGGGCCTCTATTTGGGTGCCGACTGGGACGAGCGCTTCGCGGGCACCTGTGCGGTGGGCACCTGCCTGCACGACCGCCAGGCGATCATTTGCCACCGCCAGGAGCACTTCGACGCCACGCATATTTCACTCACCTGCACCGCTGCCCCCATCGCCGACCCGCAGGGCAACGTCATGGCCGTGCTGGACATTTCAGCGCTCCACTCCCCGGCCCAGCACGAAAGCCAGAACTTCAGCCTCTCGCTGGTCACCCTTTACGCCCGCATGATCGAAGATGCCTACTTCTTGCAGCGCTACCGCGACTGCCTGATGGTGCGCCTGGATACCTCGCGAGAATTCGTGCATGTCAACGGGCGCGGTCTCATCGCCATGGAAGAGAACGGGCAAGTGATTGCCGCCAACGCCGTGGGCCGCGAGCTGATCAGTGCGCACCAGCGCCGCTGGCCGCCCTGGTCAAGCCATCACGCCCCCATGCTGGGTGAGCTGTTCGAGTGCGACATGGCCGACGTACTGAGCATCAATGGCGCCAGCGACGACCAACTGCGAGCGTTTCGTGCCCGTGCCAGCAATACCATCTATTTTCTCAGCCTGCTGGAGCCAAAACGGCCCCGCCGAGAGGCAGCAGAGCGTTCCCAGACTCCCTTGGCCGCGCCGTTGGCACGGCTGGGTGGCGACGACCCCGCCATGCGCAAAGTCCAGAAGCTCGCCGATAGGTTGCGTAATGAGGTCAGCGTCAACGTGTTGATCACCGGCGAAACAGGCACCGGCAAGGAAGTCGTGGCGAGAGCCCTGCACGACAGCGGCCACCGGGCCAACGGCCCCTTCGTGGCGGTGAACTGTGCGGCCATTCCCGAAGCTCTGATCGAAAGCGAGCTGTTTGGCTACGAACCCGGCGCCTTTACCGGTGGCCGGGCCAAAGGCATGCGCGGGCTGATCCCCCAGGCCCATGGCGGCACTCTGTTTCTGGATGAGATCGGCGACATGCCGCTGGCGCTGCAAACCCGCCTGCTGCGCGTACTGGCCGAGCGCGAAGTGATGCCGCTGGGGGCGAACAAACCCGAAAAAGTCGATATTCGGGTCATTTCCGCCACCCACCGCCATATCGACGCCATGATTGCCCAGGGCGAGTTCCGCGAAGACCTGTATTACCGCCTGAACGGCGCCCAGCTCAGCCTGCCAGCGCTGCGTGAGCGAGCCGACCGGCTCTTCGTGATTCGTCAGGTGTTCGATGAGGTCGTCAACGAGCGCCAAGGCGCGCACACGCCCCGCCTGAGAGCCGATGCCATCAGCGCCCTGCTGGCCTACACCTGGCCTGGTAATATCCGCCAACTAAAAAATGCACTGGCATTTGCCCTGGCCACTGCCGAAAGCGACGAGATTACCGTGCATGACCTGCCGGAGCAGTGCCTGGGCGCACGCATCACCCGCCGTCGTCTCGACCAGACCCAGCAGGCCAGCCCACAGCACCACCCGCTGGCCGAACTGCTCCACCAGCACCAGTGGAATGTCAGTGCCGTGGCTCGCCATCTGGACGTGTCACGCCCTACCGTGTACCGCCAGATGCATCGTCTTGGGCTGGTACCGCCCAACAAGACCTGAGCCGTGGGCGCTTGGCCGGGAGGGTCAGCCTCACGTACACTTGTTTGAATCTGATCACGCTTTCGACAAGCCGAGGCCCAGCATGGCGTTTGACTCTACCTCTTCGTATATCGCAACCGATGCACTCAAGCAGGCGGTGAATGCCGCCGTGGTACTCCAGCGCCCGCTGCTCATCAAGGGCGAGCCGGGCACCGGCAAGACGCTGCTGGCCGAAGAGCTGGCGGCTTCGCTGGGCACTCGGCTGATCACTTGGCATATCAAGTCCAGCACCAAGGCAGCCCAGGGGCTCTACGAGTACGATGCGGTGAGCCGCCTGCGCGATTCGCAGCTCGGCGTGGAAGGCGTCGAGAACGTCGGCAACTACATCAAGCCCGGCAAGCTCTGGGAAGCCTTCACCGCCGGTGAGCGTGTCGTACTGTTGATCGACGAAATCGACAAGGCAGACATCGAATTCCCCAATGACCTGCTCCAGGAGCTGGATCGCATGGAGTTTCACGTTTATGAAACCGGCGAGACCATCCGTGCCGAGCAGCGTCCGATCATCGTCATCACGTCCAACAATGAAAAAGAGCTGCCGGACGCCTTCCTGCGCCGCTGCTTCTTCCATTACATCGAGTTCCCCGACCGCGAGACCATGCAGGCCATCGTCGACGTTCACTTTCCCGACATTGCTCCCAGGCTCGCCAGCGAGGCGCTGGAGGTCTTTTTCGACCTGCGCAGTGCTCCAGGGCTGAAAAAGAAGCCTTCCACTTCCGAGCTGGTCGATTGGCTCAAGCTGTTGATGGCCGACGAGCTGGCTCAGGAAGCGCTGTATCATCGCGACCCCGCCAAGGCGCTACCGCCCATGGCCGGCGCGCTGGTCAAGAACGAGCAGGATACCCACCTGCTGGAACGCCTGGCGTTCATGATGCGTCGCCAGAAGAACAGCGGGCGCTAAGCCATGTTCATCGGCTTGTTCGAGACCCTGAAGCGCGCAGGCGTACCCGTTTCACTGCGGGAGCTTTTAGACCTTCACGCGGTGGTGGAGCGCGGCGTGGTGTTTGCCGATATGGAGGCGTTCTATCAGGTCGCGCGCACGGTCATGGTGAAGGATGAGCGCCACTTCGACCGCTTCGATCGCGCTTTTGCCGCCTGGTTCAAGGGCATCGAGGACATGGACGCCGCCATCGAAGCGCTGATTCCCGACGAGTGGCTGCGCCGCGAGTTCGAGAAACAGCTCACTGATGAAGAGAAAGCCAGGATCGAGTCGCTGGGCGGGTTGGAAGAGCTCATCGAGACCTTCAAGAAGCGCCTGGAAGAGCAGAAAGAGCGCCACGCGGGGGGCAACAAGTGGATTGGCACCGGCGGCACCAGCCCCTTTGGGGCCTACGGCTACAACCCGGAAGGCATTCGAATTGGGCAAGATGGCTCCCGCCACCGCCGCGCCACCAAAGTGTGGGACGAGCGACGCTTTCGCGATTACGACGACTCTCTGGAGCTGGGCACCCGCAACATCAAAATGGCCCTGCGACGGCTGCGCAAATTCGCCCGCCAGGGCGCCAGGGACGAGTTCGATGTGGACGGCACCATTCGCGAAACCGCCCGCGATGCCGGGCTGCTCAATATCCAGATGCGCCCGGAGCGCCACAATGCGGTCAAAGTGCTGCTGTTTCTGGACGTGGGCGGCTCCATGGACGACCACATCCGGGTATGCGAAGAGCTATTTTCTGCGGCACGTTCCGAGTTCAAGCACCTGGAGCACTACTACTTCCATAACTGCCTCTACGAAGGCGTCTGGAAAAACAACCTGCGCCGTGGCAACGAGCGTATCCCTACCATGGACGTACTGCACACCTACGGCGCAGACTATCAGGTGGTCATCGTCGGCGACGCCGCCATGTCGCCTTACGAGGTCACCCACCGTGGCGGTAGCGTGGAGCACTTCAACGACGAAGCGGGCGGAGTGTGGCTCAAACGGCTGGCCGATAAATTCCCCCGGTTGGCGTGGCTGAACCCCATGCCACCCCGCGCCTGGGAGTACACCTACTCGACCACCCTGATCCGCGAGCTGATCGACGACCGCATGTACCCCATGACCCTGGAGGGGCTGGAAAACGCCATGCGTGACCTGGCCAAGTAGCGGGCGTCTCTTCGCCACGACTGTTCACCAAAATTCTCCGCCACAACCATTCACCACAACTATCCGCCACAACTATTCACCACAACTGCAGCGCACAAAAAACGGCATGCCCAGGAGGCACGCCGTTTTTATGGACGCTATGCTGAACGGGCGCGCAGGCTATGCCATGCGGGTCATCAGGCTGTGGCCCGTCAAGCGGCGGTGCAGCACCGCCATGCCGATATGGCCCAGCACCAGTACCAGCAGCGCCCAGCCAAGCTCACCGTGCAGCAAGCCGCCCAGGTTGATCATCCACTCCACGCGCTCACCGCCTCCCGACATCAGCGGCACGCCGAATACCTCCAGCGGCCGCCCAGAGCCGTACTGACGAATCAGCGCAATGGTGGGTACTGCGATCATCACGCCATAGAGCGCCAGATGGCCCAGCTTGGCCATGACGCTCACGGCAGGCGGGCGGCGCGAGGCATTGGCCAGCGCCCAAAGCGCCCGCAGTACCACCAGCGTCATCAGCAGCACGCCAACGTCTCGATGAGTGCCCCACAAGAAGCTTTCAATGGCCGTATCTTCCAGCAGCACCCGAGCCCCAGCGCCACTGAATTGCCAAACGAACAGCAGTGCCATACCCCAGTGCAACGCACGACTCACCAGACCGTAACGAGACGTCGAATCCATGATCGCAAGCGCCATGATGCAAATTCCTCATAACCATCACTATTGAGGAAGCCATTTTACCCTGAACTTGACGACGCTTCGTGACAACAACGTGCAAACAGGTTCTCAAACGTGGAACACGCCGTTCCACCTGAAGGCTACAAAGACGCCGGGAACTGATTCAAGCCCGCCAGGAAGGCTTCCTTGGCCTGCCCGAAAGCGGCCGCGTCGTGCTTGAAACGACGCAGAATCAACGCCTCGTCCAGCTCCAGGGTGGGCGCCAGCTCATCCACATGGCTGGCAGGATGGCGCGCCACGAGCCCAACGCGCTGGCCCTGCGCCGTGGTCCACCAGCGCTTGAACCCGCACTGCTGGTAGAACGCCTCTTCCTGCTCACTGCTCACCTCGACACGTAGCGGCGCCTTCAGGCTCAGTTCGCTCAGCAGGCGGGCCTTGGCCCCTTCCACCAGCTCGCAGGCATGGGTGACGGTCATGCCCTGGCCTTTCTCGTCCAGCACCAGCAGCGCCAGGGCCAGCGGCTTGCCGCTGCCATCCACCCCCGCCAGCAAGCGCGCGCCTTCCTGGGCAAACAGCACGTTCCGAGTACCGGTGAAGACCACCAGCGGCGTCAACCCTGCCGCCTGGCCATAGACATCGGCACACAATCTGGCCAAACACGCATCCCGCTGGGCACGTTCACTTACATGGACTACCTTCATGACGCCCTCTCGTTGCGTTCGTTGACTCTATCGTTCTGGCCACATTCTACAGAAAGGCGCCAGAAAGGCAGAGCCCAAAGGCAGGCCGCGTAAAAGAGAAACACCAAAAGCCACCGCGTGGCTTTTGGTGCAACGAAGGCCGAGCAGGCTACAGGAATGCCAACATCCCGGTGGGATAGTTCAAGGTCAGCAGATTGGCCATGCCGACCAGGAACAGCGTGACCCCGGCTGCCAGCCCCACCGCCGCCACGGGCTTCATTCTTGCCACCGACAGCAAAAACCCAAGGCAGAACAGGCTGGCCATGACCAGAAAGCCGAATAGCATCACGCCACCGATCAGGCCAAAGAAGCCGAGAATCCACACCACCTGCTGGCGTAACGGCTGGTGCTGCCAGCGCATGGGCTTGATAACCGTTCTGACGATTTCCAGCAGGCACGCGGCCACGATGACCGCGATGGCCAGCCGAGGCATGATCCCCCCCAGCAGGGAAAGGTCGGCAAATGCGAACCAGACATACCCGGCCGTGGCCAACAGGCCAGCCAACAGCACGATATCGATGACGCCCAGTGCCAACGGGGCCTCCTCTTCCTGATGGGCATAGGCTTCCGGCACGCTTGCCTCACGGCGCTTTTGCAAGTAGCGGCGTAGCGGGGGCAGCAGTAACGAGGCGGCAATCAGCGCACCAATGATGATCACTCCCGGGCGCATGAAGGCATCGACGCCCTGGAACTGCGCGGCCTGATAAAAATAGGCCTCGGCCCCCGGCGCCAGCACGAACCCGATCAGAAACGCAGGGCGCGACCAGTTGGCCTGTTTGAACAGCACGCCAAGTGCACCAATCATGCCCAGGGCAAACAGGTCGCCCAGAGAGCGGGTGGCCTGGTATGCCGCAAAAAGAATCAGAATGGTGATCAGCGGCGCCAGAATCACGAAGGGCACGCGAGTCAAACTCGCCACGGGACGTGCCAGACCCAGACAGAACGCGGCCCCCAGAATGTTGGCCAAGGCCAAGGACCAGATGATGGTATAGGTCAGGTCCAGATTGGTCTCCAGCATGCTGACGCCCGGCTGCAGACCGAGCAGCAGCAGCCCGCCCAAAAATACCGCCGCCGTCCCCGACCCCGGGATCCCGAACAGCAGCGTGGGCACCATGGCCCCGCACGCGGTCGCGTTGTTGGCCGATTCCGGCGCAATGACACCGCGAATGTCGCCCTTGCCAAACTGCGACTTGCCCTTGGCGCTCTGTACCGCATGGCCATAGGTCAGCCAGTCCACCACCGAACCTGCCAACCCCGGAATGGTGCCCATAAGGCTGCCGATACCCGCACAGCGGGCCACCAGCCCCGGCCGTTTGGCCACATCCATGACGCCCTCTTTCCACCCTTTGCCAAGCTGGCAAGGCTGCTCGGCAATGGCCCCGCGCTTGACCAGCAGGTCGATGATTTCAGGCAGTGCAAAGATCCCCAGACCCACCACGACCAGCGGCAGGCCGTCATACAGATAGTCGATGTCCAGCGGCAGGCGGAATTCGCCCGTGGCCGGGGCCATGCCGATGGTGCCTACCAGCAACCCCACCCCGCAGGCCGCCAGCCCCTTGAACACGTCACGCCCGGACAGTACGGCCACCATGGAGAGCCCCAGCAGGGTCAACATGAAGAGTTCGGACGATGAAAACGACAGCACCACGGGCCTTGCCACCAGAATGAAGGCCGTCAGCACCATGGCACCGATCAAACCGCCAATCATGGAAGACAAAAACGCGCTGGACAGCGCTCTCGCCGCCTGACCTTTCTTGGCCAGAGCAAAGCCATCCACCACGGTGGCCTGGGAAGCGCTGGAGCCCGGAATACCCAGCAGCACCGACGCGAAGGTATCCCCGGTAGGAATCACGGCCACCAGCCCCATCAGCATCCCCAACGCAACGGAGGGTTCCATGCCATAGAGAAAAGGCAGCAGCAGCGACATGCCGGCAATACCGCCCAACCCCGGGATGATGCCGACCACGAGCCCAATCAGCACCCCGATGACCATGTACAGCATATGCGGGACAGTAAATAACTGCCCCACGCTGGAAAACAGAACGTCTAACATAGCGTTGGCTCTTTGAAAGTGGAAAGTAAAGGAGCCTGAAAGCGCTGCTCAGGCAGCGCTTTCAAGGGTGTATTGAAAGGGGCTCAGATGCGCGCCCCGTGCTGCTCCAACAGCCATTCCACCAGCCACTCGCGCGTGGCATCTTCCAACGCCATGGCATCCTGCAAATGCTGCTCCACGACCTCGCCCACCACTTGGGTATAGGGGCCAAGCTGTGCGTCGGCAGCCTGTTTGAACTCGTCGGTATCGATGAAGCGGCGCACCGCTTCACGATACTCAGCCACCAGCGCTTCGGGGGTATCCTTGGGCACCACGATCATCTTTTGCAGCGTGAAGCCCGATGCGAAGAACTTGTGGAAGGCGTCACCGGCCAGTCCACCGGGCTGCTCTCCATGAGCGGCTTCATACACCTCATTGAACGTCGGCAGTTCAGGGAAAGCAGGATCACGCACGATGTCGCCCTGATCGTCCAGCACGCCCAGTGAGAACAGCGGCACGGCACGGCCACTCTCCACCAGCGGCGCTACGCTGCTGAAATAGGCCGATGTGGTCTGGAAATCGATATCCGCCTCGCCGCGCTCGAAGGCCAACCGCCCCTCTCCTCGGCTGCGCATGCCCGACACGGCTTGTACGTCCGCTCCCAGCATATCCAGCGCGATCAAGACCGGTAACTCCAGGCCCGTGTGGCTCTGCACCGCAAACTTCACCCGCTGCTCGCTCAAGGCATCGAGCACTTCTTCCGGGCTGCTGCCCAGGCTGGGCTGGGCGTACACCACGCCGCCGGTGGGCGAAGCCAGTATCGGCGTCCAGTCGTTGTAGTCATAGCGTACGCGACGGTCCTGAAGCATGGCGGGATACTGGGTAGACGCCGACGTGCCCAGCCACTGGCTGCCATCGGAAGGCGCACGCATGGCATACAGGTTGCTGCCGTTGATGGAGCCTCCGCCCGGCACGTTGTCGATGACCAGCGTCGGAGCCCCTTGAATGTGATCGGTCATCCAGGTGGTCAAAAAGCGGGCCCATACATCCGTCCCGCCCCCCACGCCAAAGGGAATCGTCCAGCGGATGGTATCGGGCACGGCCACCTCGTCGGCCTGGGCATTCAGGCTGACGGCTCCCAGTGCCGAGCACGCCAGCACCAGCAGCGCTTTGCGATAGACATGGCGAGAGGCAGAGATCACGCTAGCGCGTGGTGAGTGAGTAAGAACGTTCATGGCGCTACTCCTGTTATTGATTATTGTCGGTCAATGCATTTATCGCGGTGGTTTACGTAGCGGCTTCCAGCGACGGAGCCGCGGGGGCCGCATAAAAAATCTGCCCGCTCATGATCTTGCGTGCGGTCCGCATGAGCGAGACACGGGCAATGTCGAAGGGGTCGTCATTGCGGTACTCGGCGGTCAGCGCAATGGTGCCAGAGGGGTGCTCCAGTACCAGATGGCAAAGCAGTTCATCAGGCGTTACTCGCCCAACGTCGCGGGCCAGCAGGTTGGCCACCGAGCCGGGCACGTTGAGGGCGGCCACCACGGCCATCGCCCCGGTGACGGCAATGGCCTTATGGCAACGATGGGGCACAAAATAACGCACATTCAAGGTGCTTGCTCCCGCCGCTGGCGCCGACACCAGCACCACCTTGGGCAGCACGCTTTCACGCACGTCCCCCAGCCCCATGCGCTTGCCCGCTTCACGGCGCAGCGCTTCCAGACGGTCGAGCAGGGGTTGATTGGCATCCAGCTCGGCGGGCGCTTCATGACCCGTCACGCCCAGCGACTCCGCGCGCAGCAGCATGATCGGCGTCGCCGCGTCGATGCAGCTCACCTCGACGCCCTCGATCATCTCGCTGGCGTGGCCAGTGGGCAGGAGCTGGCCCGTCTTGCTGCCCATGATATCCAGAAAGCTCAACTGGATGCCCGCCGCACTGCCGGGCACTCCGCTGATACACACATCGCCCTCGTACTGCACCTGCCTGGCCGGGGTAGGCACATGGCATTCGATCAACCGGCGCGTGTTCAGGTTGTACACCTTGACGACCGTGACGCCATCTTGCGGCTCTACCAGGCCGGTCTCCAGCGCGTAGGGGCCAACGGCCGAGAGCATGTTGCCGCAGTTGGGGTTGAAGTCGACTCGTTTGTTGAGCACGTCCACCTGTGCGAACAGGTAATCGACGTCGGCTTCCGGGTGGGAAGAGCGTTCGACGATGGCGACCTTGCTGGTCAGCGGGTCTCCCCCGCCGATGCCATCGATTTGCAGCGCATGGCCAGACCCCATCAAGCTCAGCAGAATGTCGGCCTGCTGCCCTTGATCTGCGGGCAGGTCCTTCATTCGCAGGAAAGGGCCTCGTGAGGTGCCTCCCCGCATAACGACACATGGAATACTGTTCATGGGCTCCACCGTGATGATCTTGACCCGTCGTGTCGACTGGTCGTGTTGACTGATAGGCGGAGAATGTCAGGCAATTTTTAATGCCTCAAATGCAAATATCCATTGCTATAAATCCATTTCTTGCATTAATGTGTTTTGCTTATCAAACCAGCTTTTTTGCGCAACAATCCGATGCTCCATAGACTCGAATTTCTCGACCTTCAGGCGTTCATTCTGGTGGCGGAACTGGGCACGTTTCATGAGGCTGCCCAGCGTCTTCACCTGTCCCAGCCCGCCCTCACTCGGCGCATCCAGAAACTGGAAGAACTCCTTGAAGTTGAACTACTTGAACGCACCACACGGCGTACACGACTAACCCCCATCGGGGCCGATTTCCTGCCCCGAGCACGGCGCATGCTGGAAGAGTACGAGTCGTCGATTCTGGGTATCCGCGAGCTGGTGACCCACCAGAAAGGCACGGTGACCATTGCCTGCCTGCCCACGGCGGCCTTCTACTTTTTGCCTAGTGTGATTCGCGTGTTCAGCGAGGCCTGGCCAGGCATTCGGATCCGCATTCTGGACGTCAGCGCCAACGAAGGTCTGGAAAAGGTCATCAATGGAGAGGCCGACTTCGGGATCAACATGATCAGCGCGCAAAGCTCGGAAGTACGCTTCACCCCGCTGCTGCGTGACCCTTTCGTGCTGGCGCTGCGCTCTGATCACCCGCTGGCCAGCAAGCAGCAAATCGAATGGAGCGACCTGGCAGATGTCCGCCTGATCACCGTCAGCCGGGACAGCGGCAACCGCACTCTGCTGGACAATGCCCTGTCGGCGGAAGGCGTGCACCTCAACAGCTTCTACGAAGTGCAGCACCTTTCCACCTCGCTGGGGCTGGTGGAATCGGGGCTCGGCGTGGCCATCCTGCCGCGCATGACCATGCCCGGCCCCGACCACGATACGCTCTGCTCTCGGGCGCTACCGGAGCCGCGCATTCAGCGCTCGATCGGCCTGGTGCGCAGCAATTCCCACAGCCTATCCAGCACGGCGCAGCTGTTTATCGACCTGCTGCTGGAGCACTGGGGTAACGGCTCTACCTAGCGCCGCCTACGGGCGTCAGCAAGGCCAGTATTGCCTCGATATCCAGGTGCGCCTCCAGCGTATCGGCCAGGCGGTCCAGCGCCTGTTCACGATGGGCGGTGTAATCGATGCGACTGGCGCTGGCCAGCCCCAACCGTTCCAGCAAGGCCTGACAGGCATCGGGGTGGTCGAACAACCCATGCAGGTAGGTCCCCAACACTTGCCCATCCTCGCTGATGGCCCCATCAAAATGGCCGCCCAGGTCGAAGAGCGGGCGCTCCAGCGCCTTGCCCTCACTCACGCCGTGATGGATTTCGTAGCCGCTCACCGCCACCTGGCTACCGGCCAGCACTCCGTGCACGTTGCGCAGTTGCTTGGCCGGGGCCATGCGCGTCGAAAGCGCCAGCCAGCCCAGGCCCGCCACCCGCCCGGCGGTTCCCTCCAGCCCTTCGGGGTCGTCCACCCACTCCCCCAGCATCTGAAAACCGCCGCAAATGCCCAGCACCTTGCCCCCGTAACGCAAGTGCCTGGCGATGGCAGCCTCCCACCCTTGGCGCTTCAGCCAGGCCAGGTCGCTGGCGGTGCTTTTACTGCCCGGCAGGATGATCACGTCGGCTGCCGGTATCGGCTGGTCCGGTCCGATAAAGCTCAACGACACCTGCGGGTGCAGGCGCAAGGCATCGAAGTCGGTGTGATTACTGATGCGTGGCAAGGCAGGCACGATGACGTTCAGGGTGTCGCGCTGTTTTTCTGCCTGCACCGTGCCAATGCTGTCTTCGGCATCCAACAGCAATCCGGGCAGATAGGGCAACGTACCCAGTACCGGTTTGCGGGTGCGCGCCGTCAGCCACTCGAGCCCCGGCTCCAGTAGCCCGATATCCCCCCGAAAACGGTTGATGATGAACCCCTTGGTCCGCGCCTGCTCGCTGTCGCTCAGCAGCGCCAGGGTACCCACCAGCTGGGCAAACACCCCGCCACGGTCGATATCGCCCACCAGCAGTACCGGGCAATCCACGGCTTCGGCAAAGCCCATGTTGGCGATATCGCCCTTGCGCAGATTGATCTCTGCCGGGCTCCCCGCCCCTTCGGCAATGATCACCTCATGGCGCTGGGACAACGCCTGCCAGGCGGCCATCACGCTCTCCTGGGCGGTACGTTTGAAGGCGTGATAATCCAGTGCATCCATATGGCCATGCACCTTGCCCCGCAGGATCACCTGGGCCCCCCGGTCCGTTTCCGGCTTGAGCAGCACTGGGTTCATGTCGCTGTGCGGCATCACCCCCGCCGCCTGGGCCTGAAGCGCAGTGGAGCGGCCAATCTCTCCGCCATCGATGGTCACGGCGCTGTTGAGCGCCATGTTCTGGGGCTTGAACGGAGCCACCGAGCCCCCCCGGCGCTGCAAAACACGGCACAGCCCCGCCACCACGGTACTTTTGCCTGCATCCGAGGTGGTGCCTTGAATCATCAGTGTGGTCATGGGAACTCATTGCAGTGGGCCAAAGGACGGCTTGCATTAAATAGCGCCCTGCCACCCCGTGCAAGAATCCCGATGCGTCACGGGCCTTAGCGATGCACCCGAAAACGCAAATGGAACGGGCTCAGCAGGCCCGGCATGGGGGCCTCTGCGGAGAGCTTTTCCGGGGGATGAAGTACGATGCGGGCCTGCCCCAACAGGGCAGCCAGGCAGTGGCTGGTGACCAGCAGCACCACATGCCTGCCGGGGCAGATACCCGGCCCACCGCTGAACGGAACCAGCGGCCAGGGCGTTTGGGTGTGGCTATGGCCTTCCGGCGTCAGCCAGAGCTCGGGGGTGAAGCGATGGGCGGCGTGCAGGTAGCGCTCGTCGCGATGAAAGTAGGGTGCGTGAATCAGTACCGAAGTGTTGGCGGGCATGGTGCCTGCCTGCCACTGGGTTGGCTGGGTGGTCTGGCGCAGCAGCAGCGGCGTGGTGGGCCACAGCCGTAGCGCTTCCAGCAGGGTGGCCTTGAAATCATCCAGCGGGTGGCCCTGTTGCGCTTTGGCCAGCGCCTGCGACGCGAAATCCGGGTGCGCGCTGAGCAGCGCCAGGGCGCGGAAGGTCGCCATGCCCGCTGGCTCGAAGGCAAACAGCCATTGGGGCACCTGCTGCAACGGTGCCTGCTCCCGGCCAGGGCACTGCTGAGCCAGCGCAGACATCAGGCTGCCGGGTGCCGCTTCACGCAGGTAATACGCCAGGCGCTGCTCGAAGCGCTTGCGCAGGCGCTGGCGCTTGGGGCGCAAAAAGCCCCAGTTGGCCGCTTTGCGGAGAGCAGTCAGCTCCTCGGTCAGTACGCGGTCATCGGCGGCGGCGTCGCCCAGCACCACGCGACGAACGATGCGGTCCCAGGTCAGCAGAAAGGTCGGCCAATCCAGCTCGTCATAGCGGGTGGCGACCCGCTCCAGCAGTGCCGTGACCTCTTCCTGCACTACCTGCACGAACGCCTCGGAAGCATCATGGTGAGGGCAATCGCTTTGCAGAACCCGCTCGTTCAGCGCCCTGCGCTGCTCGCGGGCCTCTCCTTCGGAAATCAGCGAGAACCCCGGCTCGAAGTGGCTGAGGGCACTGTGCTTGGCCTGCTCATTGGGTGAAAAGGGGGTGGGCGTATGCTCCAGCACATCGTTGGCATCGGCGGGGTCCAGCACCACCGCCATGGACTTCATCGGCACCTTGAGCATCAGCGGCCCGCGGCCATACTTCTCGCTCAGCGACTGCATGCGCTGTACGGCACGGGCGTCCAGCGACAACCGCTCGGCAACGCCGACCACATGGGGGCGACGAATGATCACCCCTTTGGCAATGTTGGGCGCCAGCACCTGGCACAGAATGGCCAGCGTATCGCGCAGTGACGCCGTGGGCAGAGGCCCCGCGTTGGATATCCTATCCATGAAAGCTCCTTTGACCGGGCAGGGTTCAGGCTGCAGTGTAGATGCCACCGGCCCCGCTGCAAGGGCTCCCACGGCAAACAGCATGTTTATCAACTCAAAGGGTTATCAAGGTTATTCCGCAGCGCCTCAGCGGGCTGCCGCCAGCAGACAGCCGGGCTTTTTTCCGCTAGGGTAGCGGCTCTTGAAGCGAGCGATGACCCCGAGATGCAAACGCTACTGAACGAGATTGCCGACGAGCTATCCCACGCCACCGAGCGCGGCAAGGTGGCCGACTACATTCCCCAACTGGCCCAGGTCGACCCCAACCAGTTTGCCATCAGCCTGGCCACCGTCGAGGGCGAGCGCTTCTCGGCGGGCTGCGCCGCCACGCCGTTCTCGATTCAGAGTATTTCCAAGGTCTTCACCCTGACCATTGCCCTGGGAAAGCTCGGCGATGCGCTGTGGTCCAACGTCGGCCGCGAACCCTCCGGCGACCCCTTCAACTCCATCGTGCAGCTGGAACACGAGAGCGGTAAACCGCGTAACCCGTTCATCAATGCCGGGGCCATTGCGGTGGTAGACGCCATCATGATGGGCCACGCCCCCAAGGAAACCCTGGCCGAAATATTGAGCTTCGTGCGCTATATCGCCGACGACAACAGCATCTGCTTCGACCATCAGGTCGCCGCCTCGGAAATGCAGCACAAGGACCGCAACGCCTCGCTGGCGCACTTCATGAAAGCCTTTGGGCGGCTGCGCCACGACGTGGACAAAGTGCTTGGCACCTACTTTCACCAGTGCGCCATCGCCATGAGCTGCGAGCAACTGGCCCACGCCGGGCTGTTTCTGGCTTCCGACGGCGTCAACCGCCCCAGCAACCTGCGGGTGGTGTCGCCCCAGCGGGCACGCCGAATCAACTCATTGATGATGATGTGTGGCCACTACGATGCCTCCGGAGAGTTTGCTTTCCGCGTGGGCTTGCCGGGCAAGAGCGGCGTGGGCGGCGGCATTCTGGCCATTGCGCCGGGGCGCGGCTCGCTGGCCGTCTGGTCACCGGGGCTGGATAGCTACGGCAACAGCCTTCTGGGAGTGCGCGCCCTGGAGATGTTCGTGCAGCGCACGGGCTGGTCCATATTTGGACATTAGCGTGCGCTAGCTGGGCACTAGCCGGTCACTCGCTTCAAGCGCTTTCCGAGGATTCCAGATGCTGGGCCGCTTCCCAGGCCTGCACCTGGCGTTTCACCTCCAGCCCCCAGCGGTAGCCACCCAGGGCGCCGCTTTGCTGAATCACCCGGTGGCAGGGAATCCATAGCGCCACGGGGTTGGCGCCCACCGCGTTACCCACCGCCCGAGACGATTTCGGCGCCCCCAGCCACTGGGCGATGTGGGAGTAGCTGGCAAGCTGCCCATCCGGAATCATCAGCAGTGCCCGCCACACGTTGAGCTGAAAGTTGGTGCCCCGCACATGCAGCGAAAGTGCACCAGGCGCTGCGCTGCGCGGCGGTTCGAACAGCGCCTCGACGGCGTAACGCGTGGCGTCCGGCTGGTGGCGCAAGGTACAGCGCGGCCACTCGGCGGCCAGCTGCGCCAGAATCTCCGCTTCGGGTGTCGCTGCCAGAAAGCCCATGCGGCAAATGCCTCTCGGGGTGGTGGCGACCAGCACCTGGCCAAACGGCGTGGGGTGAACCCCATAAGCAATTTCCACGCCCTCCCCCTGGCGCTTGAACTCCCCCGGCGTGACCGCCTCCAGCGTCACGAAATGATCGTAAAGCCGCGAGCCGCCGCTCAGCCCCAGCGCTTCGGCGGTGTCGGCAAGGCTCTGGGAAGAAGCAATCAACTGCTTGCCCCGCGCCAGCGTCAACGCTTGTAAAAAGCGCTTCGGGCTCACCCCCACATAGCGGCTGAACAGCCGCTGAAAATGGAACGCACTCAAGTGTACCTGCTCGGCCACCGCCTCCAGGCTCGGCTGCTGGGCGGCGTGGGCCACCATGAAGGCCATGGCTTTTTCGATACGGGCGTAGTCGTTCATCGCGTCCATCTCACGGGCAAAGGGGCAAAAAGAGGCTGATGCTCGCTAGAGCTTACCCAGTGAAAGGCCCGACACCTACCCGAATCTTGCGCACTACACATGCCGGTAAATCACCCGCAAGGGTTGCCCCAGGTGGCGTTGCAGCGACTCGGTCTGTTGGGGGCTCATGGCCCCTGTTCTGGGGTTGATGGCCGTGAGCGAAAACCGAGCGAACCCTTGGGGGAAGGAGTAGTCGAGCTGGTGCACGCTGGCAACGCTGCCGCAGCACGGTAGCGTCTGGGGAAGGAGCGCAAAGCCACGCTGCGCGTCGTAATCCTGATCCATCAGGAGATGCCACTCAGGAAGGGTCAGCTCTTGTGCGCACAGGTGGCAGCGCACGTACTCGAAGTTGCTGCCACAGTCATGAAACATCACATGCTCTGATACCTGCTCGTCTATACTCTCTGCCTCGGGCATCCACTGCCACAACGCAGCCTTGGCCTGGGCTACCTGCTGCGCAGAGGGCAGATAGTGAGGCTCTGCCGGAATGATGACGATATGATGATCACTCATGTGAGTCACTCCGTGTGAGTCGGTCCAAGTGCGTCGGTCAATGAATACGCAACAGTCTACTCTACACGACAACCCCGCACATTCATCATGTGCGCCGCCGCCAGTCGGCCATGCCATTTACGTCAGGAGGACACGATGGCGCTGATCTCTACCCGTACCCAGCACTGGCTGGAGCGTTTGAACGGCTCCAAACACATGCTCTGGCTGATCGCCACCCTCTCGTTTCTGGAAACCATCATACTGCCCGTGCCCATCGAGCTGGTACTGATCCCGTTGATGGCGGTGAACAAACAGCGGATCTGGGCGATTGCCACGGCCACCACGCTGGGCTGCCTGGTGGCGTCGTTGGTGGGCTATAGCGTGGGCATGGTGCTCTACCAATCGGTGGGAACCTGGTTTATCGAGTTCATGGGCATGGAAGAGAGCTATCAGGCGTTTCAGGGCTTCTTCAACCGCTACGGGTTTGCCGCGATTCTGGCCATCGGCATTCTTCCCATCCCCTTCCAGGTGGCCATGATTACCGCCGGGCTCTCCGGTTACCCCATCCTGCTATTCGTGCTGGCGGCGCTGCTCTCACGCGGGCTGCGCTACTACGGGCTGGCCTGGCTAGTGAAACGCTATGGCAAACGGGTTGAAACCCTGTGGAAGCGCCATGCACTGATGACCAGCCTCGCACTGGGCAGCGCGGTGCTGGTCATCGTGTTGGTCATGCAGGCATTGGCGGGGATGATCGTATGATGGGCTAGCAGCTGATTGGCCCAGCCGTCACTCGATATAGTAACCACTGACCCGCCAGGTGCCGTTTTCCAGATGTGGGGTTACTACCTCGACCACTCGGGGGCGGTTGGCAAACTGGGTCTGGAAGGTAACGACCTTGAAGTCGCCCCGTTCAGCGCCGGGCATGGAGGTGTACTGCGAAACGCGCACTCGGCGGCGCGATTGCACCGAGCCAAAGTCCTTGCGCGACAGCGCAACGGTGCGTTCAAGCATAGTGGCAGAAAGCGGTGTGCTCAGCAGTGGCGAAGCGGCTTCCCATGCCTGTTCATACTCGCTGTTGTCGATCTTCGCCAACCACGCCAGCGCCGCCTCCTCTGCCGCCTGCACAGATGCCTGAGCCGTTGCGGTAAGCATCAACAGGGCAGCGGACAACAACAGAGCACGTAATTTGGGCATGGCAGACTCGTTAGTGGCTAAGAAAAGACGTACCTTTCTATTATCGGAAAATCGCCAGGATTCTTTAGCCCTCCGTCAGGCATAGCCGCATGAAACAGCTATTGGGATCAAGCCGGTAGCTGCCGAACGGCCCGCAATACTCGAACCCGAACCAAGCATATAAACGGCGGGCGGGTTCGAATATGTATCATCGCCCTCTCCGTTGGCTAGCCAAACCCGGCTTCTCAAATACGAAGCGCTCGTATACCATGCGCCACCTCTTTCCTTTAGCGTTCACCGTTAGGCCACCATGTCCGTCAACGCGCTCTACACCGACCTTTCCGGCTATTACGATCTGATGTGCGTCGACATCGACTACCGCGCGCAAAGTAACGCCATTCATCGCCTGCATCAGCTGTTTGGCAACGCGGGCAGCCAGCACCTGGACCTGGCCTGCGGCACCGGCCCCCACGTGCGCCATTTTCTGGATGTGGGTTACACCAGCAGCGGGCTGGACATTCACCAGCCGATGCTGGACCTGGCGGCCACCCGCTGCCCGGAAGCTCACTTTTCGCTGCAAGACATGGGCCAATTCGAGGTGGATGAGCCGGTGGATTTGATCACCTGCTTTTTATACTCCATCCACTACAACGCCAACCTGGAAAAGCTGAGCGCCTGCATCGCCAGCGCCCACCGCGCCCTGCGCACCGGCGGCGTACTGTGCTTCAACAGCGTGGACAAGGAGCGCATCGACAACGCGCTGTTCGTCAAGCACACCGCCCAGCAGGGCGAGGATCGCTTCACGTTCCGTTCGGGTTGGCACTATGCGGGGCAAGGGGAACGGCAAACGCTGCGGCTCAGTATCGAAAAAAGCACGCCTGCGGTCACTCAGGTATGGAATGACGAGCACCCCATGGTGGCGGTCAGCTTTGGCGAACTCATCGCCCTGCTGACGCCCTACTTCGAGGTGCACGTGTTCGAACACGACTACCAGACCATCACCCCGTGGGACAACGCATCTGGCAATGCCATCTTCGTGTGCGTGAAGCGCGACGGCTAAGGTATTTACCTCAGGCGTCAGCTCTCCTGGCTGGGGCGCTGCTGCTGTTGCACGCCCATCAGGAAGTTGCGCAGCATCTGGTCCTTGCACTCGCGGTAATTCTTGTGGCTTGGCTTGCGGAAGAACGCGCTCAGCTCGTGGGGGCTGAGCGGCAGCTCCACCTGCTCGAACACCTCCAGCACGTCTTCGGCCTTCATGTTCAGCGCAATACGCAGCTTCTGGAACACCATGTTGTTGTTCAGCTGGGTTTCCGGCGCAGGCACCGGGCCTTCGCGCTTGCCCCGCTTGAAGCTGATGAAGCCATTCAAAAACGCCGCCAGCTCACGGTTCTTCATGGGTACCAGCGCTTCGTCCTCGTCCTTCTTCAGCCAGGCCGTTACCTGGGCAGGCGTCACGTCCACCTCTGCCAGGGCGAAGATATTGACGATGGTGGCTTCCTTCAAATCGAAGGCATAGCGAATACGGCGAAAAATATCGTTATTGGTCAAGGGGACTCCTAACCGTTGGTGAGCGTGGCCAGCAGCTCGTCGATCTCTGCTTTCAGCTCGTTGTCTTCAATCGTTTGGGCGCTGGCCTGGGCGCGCTGCAAGCTTTCGATGGCGGCCTGGGGCTCGCCCAGCTCCACCTGCAGGGTGGCCATGGAAAAGCCAATCGAGGCCAGATGGTCGTTCGACTGCTTGGCCACCGCCTTGTCCAGCGCCTTTTGGTAGATCGGCAGCGCGTCTTCCAGCTCTTCGGTGAAGTCGGCCAGGGTTTCCCACTGCTCGGGGTGGTCTTTCTCGGTGTTCTCATGCTCGGTGCAGATCGCCTGCAGCTCGGCGTAAAGCGCTTCAAAGGTGGCGCGGTCATCCTTGGACGCGGCCTTCATCAGCTTTTCGGCCAGCTCGTACACCGCCTTGTAAATTTTGGTGTTGATCATCAAACCACGACCTTATCGACGTAAAACAGCAGGCTAAAGCACACAGGCTTCGCCGGGAAGGGGGCATTATACCTTGTGTGAGGCGGGGTACGGTGACGCGGCGGGCAATATTCGAGCAACGGCGGGCCGATTTTACGCTATGCTGCACCACTTTTTACGTTCGACCCACCTACGACTCGCTGTCAGGGCCCCTTATGCCTTTTTCTACACTCGGTTTATCCACTCCCCTCGTTCAGGCGATTACCGAACTCGGTTACCAGACGCCCACGCCCATCCAGGAACAGGCCATTCCCGCCATTCTCTCGGGCAAGGACCTCATCGCCACCGCCCAAACCGGCACCGGCAAAACCGCCGCCTTCGTGCTGCCACTGCTGGAGCGCTTCAGCAAGGCAGAAGCACTGCGGGCCAAGCGCATCCGCGCGCTGATTCTGGTGCCCACTCGCGAGCTGGCGGTACAGGTCAACGCCAGCGTGGCGCAATACGCCAAGCATACCCAGCTCACCTCGATGGCCGCGTATGGCGGTGTGGATACCGCGCCCCAGAAGGAGCGTTTGATCGAAGGCGTGGACATTCTGGTGGCCACACCGGGCAGGCTGCTGGACCTGGCCCATCAGCGCGCCCTGCACTTCGACGAGCTTCAGGTCATGGTGCTGGACGAAGCGGACAGAATGGTCGACATGGGCTTTGTGGATGATATTCACAAGATCATCGTGCGCCTGCCGGAACAGCGCCAGAACCTGCTGTTCACGGCCACAATGACCCAGGACGTTCGCGCCCTCGCCCGCAGCTTTTCAGACAGCAAGATGACCGACCTGGCCGCCAACATCGCCATCACCCCCAACGTTCGCGCCGCCGACACCATCGAACAGTGGCTGATCACGGTCGACAAGGACACCAAATCCGCCCTGCTCAGCCACCTGATCAACGAACAGTCCTGGGACCAGGCGCTGATCTTCGTCGAGAAGAAGCACAGCGCGGCCAAGCTGGTGGCCCAGTTGGAGAAGCGCGGCATCGTCGCGGACTCCATCCATGGCGGCAGAAGCCAGGCCATGCGCGAAAAGATTCTGGCCCAGTTCAAAACCGGTGAGCTCAAGTACCTGGTGGCCACCGGCGTCGCGGCGCGGGGGCTGGATATCGGCGAGCTGAGCCGAGTGGTGAACTACGACTTACCCTTCCAGCCGGAAGAGTACATCCACCGCATTGGCCGCACCGGCCGCGCCGGGGCCTCCGGGGAAGCCATCTCGCTGGTGGATATCAGCGACTTCAAGAACCTATGTGCCATCGAACGGCGCATGAACCAGCTCATCGAGCGCCGGGAAGTGGCAGAGTTTCCAGTCAAGAAGGCCGTCCCGGCCTCCAATTTGAAGCATGTGAAGAAAGGCAGCCGCTAGACGTTGCACGCAGCGTCGGCGAGCGATGGCCCGCAGGCAGGTGGCAGGCCTTACCCCTGAGCGGGTGAAAACGCCGCCAGCAGCTCGGCGTTGGTGGGGTACTTCTCCATCAGCGCCAGCAGCTTCTGCGCGCCGTCGGTTGGCTTGAGCGGCGCCAAGGCTCTGCGCAGGCTGCGTACCTTTTCGATCTCGTGGGCCTCGATCAATAGCTCTTCTCGGCGGGTACTGCTTTTGGCAATATCGAGCGCCGGGAAGATGCGCTGGCTGGCCACCTCCCGCGACAGCACCAGCTCCATGTTGCCGGTGCCCTTGAACTCCTCGAAGATCACCTGATCCATGCGGCTTCCTGTCTCCACCAGCACGGTGGCCAGAATGGTCAGCGAGCCGCCGTTTTCGAGGTTCCGTGCCGCCCCGAACAGTTTGCGGGGGATTTCCAGCGCCCGGGTATCCAACCCGCCCGACATGGTACGCCCACTGCCCCGCTGCCCCGCGTTGTGCACCCGGGAAAGCCGCGTCAATGAATCGATCACGATCATCACATCGTGCCCTTCCCCGGCTTGCCTGCGCGCCGTTTGCAGCAGGTTATCGGCCACGCGCACATGGTGGGCGTAGCTTTCGTCAGACGACGAAGCGTGCACCTCGGCGGTCACGCTGCGCTTGAAATCGGTCACTTCCTCCGGGCGCTCATCGATCAACAGGGCATACAGCTTGATCTCGGTATACGCCGCCGCCACGGCCTGGCAAATATGCTTCAACAGCGTGGTTTTCCCCGCCCCCGGCGGCGCCACGATCAGCCCGCGCTGCCCCATGCCAATGGGCGTGATCAAATCCATCGCCCGCACGCTGTACTCACGAACGCCATTGGCCAGATAAAGGCGCGGGAAAGGATGAATGGCGGTGCCGTTGAGAAAGCGCTTTTCGGGGTCGGTGTGTGATTGCTCTTCGGGTGAGGAATCGGCCACTGTGTCGGCGGGCTTGGCCTCTGGAGGCCGTTTCGTTTTGAGGCTTAGGGTTTTGCGGGTCATGGTTGGAGCCGTCTTGTCAAAGTGAGGGTTCGTGGTTGGCCGTGTTCGTGGTGACTCGACGGCGGATGTTAAACGTAGGCATGGTATTCAACGACCTCCCTGACGGTACACAGCGCTTTTTCAAGCTGCTGAATATCTACCGATGCTAGCGCAAGACGGATGGCATGGGGCACCTGGGCTGCCGTTGAAAAGGGCGCAGCGGTCGATACACTGATGCCTTGTTGTAAAAGCGCACTTGCCACCCGGTCGGCGCGCCCCTCTTCCAGCAAGGGCAGCCAAACGCAGTAAGACGCAGGGTGTGCCTGATAGCGCATGCCCTTGAATATCCGAGCCACCACCACTTGCCGCTGTGCGGCATCCTCACGCTTTTGCTGCTCCAAACGCGCCACCGTTCCCTCTTGCACCCATTGGCATACCATCGCCGTCATCACCGCTGGCGTATTCCAGGTCGTCGCACGAATCGTGCGCTCTATATCGGCAACCCATTGTGCAGGTGCCACCACGTAGCCAACCCGCAAGCCGGTGGCCACGCTTTTGGAGAAACTTGACACGTATATCGTACGTTCGGGGGCAAGCTTGGCCAGCGGCGGAGGCGCCTGGGTCTCAAGAAACGCATAGGGAGCATCCTCGATGATCAGAAAATCGTGTTGCTCGGCCAAGGCAATGAGCTGATGCCGCCATGCCAGCCCCATTACCCACCCCATGGGGTTATGAACGGTGGGCTGAACATAGACTGCACGAACGCGGCGGCGCTGGCAAAGTCTCGCGAGTGCACACAAGTCGGTTCCTTCCACATTGGCGGGCACTGCTGCCAGTTCCAACCCTAAGCGATGCGCCAGGACACTAAAGCCTGGGTACGTGATGGCATCGACGGCGATCACATCACCCGGCTTGAATAGCGCCATGGCCGTGGTCGCCAAGCCATGCTGAGCACCATCGACCAGCAATAACCGTTCCGCAGCGACGTTTAGACCACTGCGCATCACGTGCTCGGCAACGATCTCTCTCTCATGCAGACGACCACCGTGGGGCTGGTAGTGGAGCAATGCACTCACATCACCTGATGAAGCGAGCTGGCTTAGCGCTGTGCGCAGCAGATCCGCCTGCCCCGCCACAGTGGGGTAATTGAAGCTGAGGTCTAGCAGGCCATCGACGACTTGCTGCTGGTCTACCCCCAGCCCCGGCGGCAGCGCAGTATCTCTCACAAACGTTCCTCGCCCCGTTTCTCCCACCACAAGCCCCATGGCTTCAAGCTCGGCGTATACCCGAGTTGCCGTGGCCAGCGCCAACCCGTGCCGCTGGGCAAGTTGCCGGTGCGTAGGTAAGCGCATGCCAGGGCGGTACTTTCCAGCACGAATCTCCAGCGCGAAGGCATCGACTACCTGTTTGTATCGGGCACGTGGCATGGGCATTGTATCCATGACAATAATTTGATTGTGATATATACCATGCCTAGCATGCGATACGTGACCCCACCTGGAGCTTCACCTCATGCATATCGCCATCCTTACCTTCGAAGGCTTCAACGAACTTGACTCATTGATTGCCTTGGGCATTTTGAATCGCATCAAACAGCCCGGCTGGCGCGTATCGCTCATGTGCCCGGAAGCCAAGGTGACATCGATGAATGGCGTTACCCTCCACGCCCAAGCCTCTTTCGCAGAGCTGGCAAGCGCCGATGCCGTCCTGATCGGTAGCGGCATCCATACCCGTGAGATTGCTGAAAACGAGCACTTGATGGCCCAGCTCACGTTGAACCCCGACCAACAACTTTTGGGCGCACAGTGCTCGGGCACCTTGCTGCTCGCCAAACGCGGCCTTCTCGGGAACGTTCCTGCCTGTACCGATCTCACCACCCGGCCCTGGGTGATGGACGCAGGCATCGAGGTATTGAATCAGCCGTTCTTTGCCAGCGGAAATATCGCCACTGCAGGTGGCTGCCTGGGCTCACAATACCTGGCCTGTTGGATGATAGCCCGCCTGGTGGGCATGGAGGCAGCCGAAGAAGCCATGCATTATGTGGCCCCAGTGGGGGAGAAAACAGAATACATCGAGCGCATGGTACGCAATATTGGCCCATACCTTCCAGCGGCAGGGTCTTCGCCACGGATGGCGACTCATATGAGTGAATAATGGCGTGGTGTGATAGGCATGCCAAGGAAAAGGCTACGCTACTGGCACAGATCACCGCTTCTGAAGGATCGCTGAATAAGTGTGCCAGTGCTTGTTTTTGCCCATGAGCGTCATCCCTGCCCTGCTTTGTTCTTGAAGGGTAATGACGTGATAGTCATCAGCAAATAGCGTGGCAAGCGTAGCGGGCGTGTGGATGGTCAGATGGCGGCTTTCATCTTGCGCCCAGGTATCTTCAGGCCCCATGAAATGGCCACAAAACATGCCCCCTGAGCTCAACGATTGAGTCAACCTGTGCCACACCGCTGGAAATACGTCAGGGTGACAAAAGAACAGACTCATACACGCGGTAATCAAGGAAGCAGGCGGGTACTCGAACTCATCAAAACGGGCCTGAGAGGTAAACAGCGACAACCCCAGATGCGCCTTGCCCGCTTCTTGTAAGCGCTCGATGGCCAGTGGGTGATGGTCAAACGCATGCACCCGATAACCGCGCTCCACCAAAAACAGGGCATTCCGCCCTGCCCCACAGCCCATATCAATGGCGGTCCTGGGCAGCTCGCCGGGTAGCCGCTCGACGGATTCACGTAGGTGCGGATAAATATCCATCTGCTTCGAGCGCTCATAATAAGTGCCGTGGTTCATTCTGCCCCTCCATATGCCAAGGATGCATGATCACGTGAATACCTCACGGCACCGTGCGTTACGACGACACATCGGCACCATAGGCTTTTCGATAAAACCAAAAGCTCATTAAAAGCGCCAGAATGTTCACCCCCACCAGGGTGGGAAACGAGTCATTCATGAACGAATACTGAAAACCACTGCCCAGCATGGCGTTATAGCCATAACTGATATTGCCCAAACCCACCCACACGGACAGGTAAGCACCCGAGCCAAAAAAGTAGCCCAGCACAGGCGTATTAAAAACAGGCACCTGTATTAGCCAAAATTTGAAATTGGCACGCGCTGCGTTCGGCTGTTTCTCTAACAATTGAATGCCGCACCAGATACCCCACGAAAACAACACAATAAAACCAATACAAAATAGCCAGTCCAGAACATGCGATGACACCATCATGTAAGGCATTGTGGAAGATATACCAATACCTCCCCCCGCAATCGTCATAGCCCCCAATACGCGCCGCGTCCAATCGTTCATCTTTATCCTTAGCCAAACGTATAAGCATGCTCAAATTAAGGGGGCTAATTAAACCATGAGACAAGTGGTAAAAAAAGTAGCTTTGGAAGCGGTTCTGGTATGCTACTGGGATTGTATCAGGGGTGATGTCAGACCTCTTACAAAAGGCCCAGCCAGTCGTTAATCAAGGCTAATACATCCGCCCCAACCGTCGGTTATGCATTATTCGTAGTGGCTCCAAAGCTTGAGAACTTTCACCACTCGCTCGTCATCGAGCACTTGAGAGACCAGGCGATGCTGAATATTGATGCGGCGTGAATAGGCCCCCGCAAGATCACCCACAAGCTTCTCAAACGGGGGCGGCTTGCGGTATGGGTCTTCCGCTATCAGCGCTAGCCGTTCCTGCGCTTTTGGTTTGAGGCCGCGGGAGGCCAGCTTCGCAGTGGCGGGACTTTATCGCGTCGGCCTGCCTTGCCTTGTTATGGGTGCTTTGCCATGATATACCAATATTTGGTACAGGAGTCTCCCCATGGCTAGAAATACCAGCATTACACTCGGCCCCCACTTTGACGAGTTTATAGCCACTCAGGTTGAAAAGGGCCGCTATGGCTCGGTGAGCGAGGTGGTACGTGCCGGACTGCGTCTGCTTGAAGAAACAGAAAGTAAGCTTGAACGGCTCCAACGCCTCCTGGATGAAGGCGAGCAGAGTGGAATCGCAGAGTATTCCCTTGAAAGCGTTATTACCGAACTGGACAACGAAGCTCACTGATGCGTCCATACCTGCTCACTGCCTCTGCCCGAAAAGACGTTGTCGAGATAGGCCGCTTCACCACCGAAAAGTGGGGAAAGCGCCAACGCGATACGTACCTCAGGCAGCTTGACGATGCTTTCAAGCGGCTCGCTCGCCAACCTGATATTGGCCGCGATGCGGGTGACATAAAACCAGGGTACAAAAAATTCAGTCAGGGCAGTCATGTTATCTTTTACAGAGCCGGTACGGAATCCAGAATCGTTGTCATCCGAATTCTCCACAACAGTATGGATGTGGAGCAGCATCTTTAACGTCCCGCATCACCGGCTGTGAAAGCAGAGCGAAACGTCGCTTTCAACAGTCCGGTGCATGCGGTTGTTAGAGAATGTCTACCTACTGCCATCGTGGACAATGATAAAGTAGCGGCTGTTCACCCATCCTTGCTTTGCCTCATTTGCAACATAGTCAAAATACTCAACCTTCGTCCATTCATTGGCCTTTTCTAATTGACGAACCTTCTGGTTCCGTCGGAGAACATCTAGGACATCATAATTTGTACCAGGCCCTGCCCGGAGGTTGATCGAGCGATCAGCGACGAGATATGTTAACTCGTCAGGCTGAAGGCACAGCGCTTCTAACTGGCTCGATATGGTTTGCTCCATCTCATCCATCCGCGTCATAATTCTCTCTTCTGATTGCTCAGCAGACATCTGGGCGAGGTAGAAGAGAAATAGAGCAAAGAGTAGATTCAGATAGAATTCGGCACTCAAAGCGCCTGAAGGGCCGCTTTCCGCTCTTTGCTTAACGGACTCTGTCAGTCCGTCTAGCGGCTCACCGACACCTTCACTTTGTTGACGCTCGTATTCATCCGCGAGCAAATTATAAGCTTCGGTGAACGTCAACGCGCCGTAACCGGTTGTAATGCGGTCAGCGACAGTTGAAAAAGCCTCCAAAATAGGATGACGTTCAAGGGCTTGAATAGCTCTTATTGCCGGTGATTCCTGGGTCTTCTGAATCGCTTCAAATGCAGGGGACCCTTCAAAGTCTCGAACTGCCCTCAAAGCAGGCGAATCCTCCAAATCACGAATTATGCGCATGACTGGAGAGTCTTCAAGCTGGCGAATAGCCTGCATGGCTGGCGAATTCTGTAATTCACGCATTGCTCGCAAAGCAGGCGAGTTATTTAGTTGACAGACCATCCGGGACACTGGGGAATCCTCTATTGCTCGAATCGCCTTCATCGTTGGCGATTCATCAAACTTTCGCAATGCTCTTAGGGCAAGGTCTTTGTCGGGTTTCTTCATTCCATAGGCTCTAACGCTTGGTTCAGGTGCGCCGTAGGCGTCACCTGGAACCACTTGTTATGAGCGTATTACACAACCTTCTATACGCCTCTCAGTCAATGTAAACTCGGCATTGAAGTGTGCATTTAAAGCCAGCTGAAGATCGTCAATAGTTACATTTGGTTTAAAGTATGTAAATCCATGCAAGCTCAATGAGCCTGAGGAGTCATCCTTTATTGAAAATAAATCCTCAATCAAGTCAACAGCTTCTAAGCTTTGCCAACAAAAAGGAACAACTCCTGTATGAACAAATGTGTTAGTCCATGTATTGATTGCTTTCAATAAATTCAAACACACAGGAAACTCTATAAAGTCAGTATTGTTGGCAAAAAAATCTAGTAGCGAGCTTATCGAGACAAACTTAAAACCACCGCCAGCTTTCTCGACCTTTTCTAATCCAATCATGTTTTTTAACTTAATTTCGATAGATTGGCGTATTAGAGTTGGCATCGTGGAGAAATTGAAATTTCTACAAGTTGTTTCAGCTATGTATTTTTTGGTGAAGTATGAGAACTTGGCATGTAGAAAGAATTGATGACTTGATAAATAGTTGTCGCGACCAACTTGATAATCCAAGCCCAAACGGCTGCCTGATATTTGATCAAGCAATGAGATATCAGAAATTAACTCTCGCGTGAGCAGTACAAGATCGTTTTCAGTTAAAATATTCTTGTAATATTCGTTGAACTTGGAATCACCATTAACAATTTTTTCAATTTGATTGCATGCTGACTTGCATTGCGCCTCAAACCAAACTTCATTTATGTCGCCACTATAAAGATGAGAAAGATATTGATCCGTGTTTTTATTTTTCAAGTAATTTTCCAGCTTAACCTTTAAGCCAATAAGATTGGACTTATTGTGCTCTAGATTACGCATTGCAATTTCATCCAATTCTTCTGAGATATCCATATGTATTCCTTCATTCATAACGCCGCAATCACGCGCTTGTCTCGTGCATTGCCTTGTTAACCATTCTAGTCACGCAATAGGACGTCTAGGCTATTCATAACCTTCCGTTCTATTAGCTTTAAGTCCTCAATCGATTTTTCGGGATCGGGAACTCTATTGAGCACTGCTCTAATGGTCTCAGAGGCTTGTCCATCATACTCCTCCAACAAACTCAAGAGACCTTTTTCACTTATCAAACCGGCGATCGCTCTCGCTTTTTTTAAGTGGTATTCATTAGCAAGCATCTCCTGACCAACTTGACTCACAAACTCTTCGGTCGCTTCATTGTAATTTTGAAAAAGTGATTCCTGTGCCGAAACGTAACGATATAGGTGGCCGGAGAAAATTGACAAGGCATCGACTAGCTCGGCAACTTTTTCTCTTCGGAATTTTACTGCCTCATTCTGTCTAGAATCTCTAAGGCGCTGCTTTTCGATAAAGTAAGGTAACAAGCCGGCCACTAGGCCAGAAAGTAAGCCAGCAAATGCTGGTATCCCAATTTTTATCATGTCGCTTAAAACTTCAAGCCTGGCAATTTCAATAGCGACTTCTTCCATTTATCCGTTTCCACCCACAGCTCAGCGGGAATAGTTAACGCCGCCAACACGCGCAGCTTTGTAGTGAAGGCGCAGCCGCAACGGAAAAGCTGTCGCCGTGATTGGCCTGGTTAGGCTTGCGTCCAAGGAACTTTAAAACCGTTCATCACGTATCGCTGGTAGTACGAGTTCTCGAACGTAAGATGCGCCAGACAAATTAAGGAGTGTTTTAACAACATTTACTACATCATGAACCGGAACAAGTTGCCCCTCCCCTCGGAGAGCAGCCTCGTCTAGAGGAACGGAAAGCCCATCTTCAGTGTTCAAGTAACCCAATTGCAGACATGTAACCGCTAGGCCATCGTCTCTAAAGCTCTCCCTCAACGCGTCACCAATTCCCGTCAGCGAGGACTTCGAAGCCCCAAATGTGACTTCTGGTCGTCCACTCTGGCGAAGCCCTGACGTTGACCCAGTCAGAATCAACTTAGGATTAGTCGAACCGAGGAGCTTAGGGATTAGCCTTTTCAGAAGCAGAATGGTAGCAGTGATGTTAATATTCACCATTGCAACAATACTTTCATCCGAATCGTCAAGAAATTTGTACTCATCCGTAAAAGCCGCCTCTTCCCATATGCCCAGATTGTATATGAGCACATCCAACTCAGGAGGCGCCTGCTGCTCAATCTGCACGGCCGCTTCGAGCGGAGCCGCTAGATCAGACTCGATCCAGTCGAGACGAACTGAGTCGGGCACGCTGAGATCATTTGGCCGAGCACGGGAAACTCCAACAACGCTGTCTCCGGACGCACAAAGCCCTTCGATAAATGCCCGACCGAGACCTCTACTCGCTCCAACGACCATCAACCTCATAAATCAACTCTCCTTTTAGCCTAACAGTGATTATACGCCCTTCCACATAACACTATTGATGGTCATTAATGTTATACCGGCACTCAAACAGGCATAAACCACTGTTTCTAATATACTATGCCTGACACATGGCAGCATAACCAAAATTCGCGTGGCCGCTGCTTTTTACGATTTAATCATACTCTATTGATAAATTTGGCTTTGGTCACGCAGATTTTTTGAAAAATTGCGTTGGGTCAAGGGATGGAGTGGTTTGAGGAGTGTGAGTGAGGGGATGTGGCGGGGCCGGGGCGGCTGGGGGCCGCCTTCGCGGGTGCCTTCCTCGCTCGTTGCTCTCGCTCGGGCGTTACGCCGCGCTACGGGTGGGGTGAGGTTTGGTGGCTTGATCGTCGCGAGCTGAAGCTGCCTCCCACAAGGGCGGGTGGGGTGAGGTTTGGTGGTTTGATCGTCGCGAGCTGAAGCTGGCTCCCACAAGGGCGGGTGGGCTGAGGTTTGGTGACTTGATCGTCGCGAGCTAAAGCTCCCTCCCACAAGGGCGGGTGGGGTGAGGTTTGGTGGCTTGATCGTCGCGAGCTGAAGCTGCCTCCCACAAGGGCGGGTGGGGTGAGGTTTGGTGGCTTGATCGTCGCGAGCTGAAGCTACCTCCCACAAGGGCGGCTGGCGCCGCCTTCGCGGGTGCCTTCTTCGCTCGTTGCTCTCGCTCAGGCGTTACGCCGCGCTACGGGGGCCGAACGCCTAACACTCACGAGTCCCCCTCCCCTTGCACTTCTCTCCTCACTTCAAAGCTCGATGCCTTTTTGGGCTTTGATGCCTTGGTCTTTGAAGGCGTGTTTGACGACTTTCATTTCGGTGACGGTGTCGGCGAGGTCGATGAGGGGTTGGGGGGCGTAGCGGCCGGTGACGATGGCGTGTTGCATGGGGGGGCGGGCTTGCAGGTCGTCGAGGATCTGGTCCAGGTCGAGGTACTCGTAGCGCAGGGCGATGTTGAGTTCGTCGAGCAGTACCATGTGGTAGCTGTCGTCTTGCAGCATGCGCTTGGCTTGTGCCCAGGCGGCGTTGGCGGCGGCGACGTCGCGTTCGCGGTCCTGGGTGTCCCAGGTGTAGCCTTCGCCCATGACGTGGTAGTCCACGTTGGGCAGGTTGCGGAAGAAGGCTTCTTCGCCGGTGCTGAACGCGCCCTTGATGAACTGCACCACGCCTACCTTCATGCCGTGGCCCAGGGCGCGGGCGAGCATGCCAAAACCGGAGCTGCTTTTGCCTTTGCCGGGGCCGGTGAGCACCAGCAAGATGCCCTGCTCTTTGTCGGCGCGGGCAATGCGCTCGTTCATGATTTTTTGCTTGGCCGCCATGCGCTGGGCATGGCGTTCCGGGGTTTTGGCATTTTCGCGCATGGGGGCTCCTTGGGGTGTTTTACGCTTTCAGTACATAGCGCAGGGTTTCCACGACCTGATCGGTGGTGGTGCACCAGGCTTGGGCCTGGGCGTCGACTTCTTTCAGCGGGTGAACGATCTCTTCGCTGTGCAGCGTGATGTAGGGCTTGGCCAGGGCTGCGCAGTAGCCTGCATCGAAGGCGGCGTTCCACTGCTTGTACTTGTCGCCGAAGCGCACCACCACTAGATCGGCTAGCTCGATCAGCGTGCGGGTGCGGATGGCGTTCACTTTGGAGGACTGGTGGTCGCGCCAGAAGCCGTTGTCCGGCTTGCCCAGGTGGTCGCCAGCGGCATCGGAGGCGTCGTGGTCGGTCACCGGGGCGGTGAAGACCACGTCCAGGCCTGCGGCTTCTGCGCCGCGCTGGATCTCTTCGCGCCAGTCGGTGTGGATCTCGCCGGAAAGGTAGACGTAAAAGCTCATGGTGGCTCCTTGGGGTTGGGGAGTGTGTGTCGCCCTATCATAGCCCACTGGGCTTTATGGAAAAACCTTCCATATTTGTTTCCCGGCGACCCGCCTCCCCTGCCCGTTACGCGGCGGGCTGCAGTGCCTGACCGGTGAAAATATCCGCTACCAGCCTGGGCGCGGAGGGAAAGTAGCCGTGGAAGTAGCTGGCCACCAGCGCGCCCTCGATGTAGATCGGTTCGGCTTCGCTGCCTGCCAGCTTGCGAGTGCGGGCCAGCGGCTTCAGGGAGGTGTCCAGCAGCGAGTGGTGGTAGGTGTGGCCGCGCAGTTCGCCGCGTTGGGTGTGCAGGCTTTGCAGCCCAAGCGCAGTGAGCTTTCCGGCCATTCTGGCGGTGCCCGGCAGTAGCCCCAGCATGGCGTGGCCGTTGCCGCCGCCATCTACCAGCTGCTCTACGCAGCTCATCAGCCCGCCGCACTCGGCCAGTATGGGCTTGCCTGACCAGTGGTGGGCGCGAATGGCATCGTGCATGGGCTGGTTGGCGCTGAAGCGGGCGGCGTGGAGTTCCGGGTAGCCGCCGGGCAGCCACAGGGCATCGCACTCTGGCAGCGCAGTGTCATTGAGCGGCGAGAAGAAGCGCAGCATGGCACCCATCTCTTCGAGCACATCGAGATTGGCGCGGTAGAGAAACGCGAAGGCGTCGTCCTTGGCGATGGAGATACGCACGCCGCGCAGATGTGCCGGGGCAGGCGTGGGGGCTTCAGCGCGGAGCGTGACCCGCTTGGGCAGGCGGCCCAGCCCGGCCTCTTCCAGCACGTTCGCGGCGGCATCCAGCTGGGCATCCAGGCCGCCCAGTTCGCTGGCTTGCACCAGGCCCAGGTGGCGGTCGGGGATCTGCATGGCCTCGTGGCGGGGAATGGCCCCCAGCAGGGCAATGCCTTCCGGCATGCTTTCGGCCAGCAGTTTGCCGTGGCCGGGGCTGCCCACGCGGTTGGCGATCACTTCGTGAATGGCGAGATCCGGGTGGTAGTTGGCCAGGCCCTGGGCCACCGCGCCGAAGGTTTGCGCCATGCCCCATGCATCGATGACCGGCAGCGCGGGAATACCCGCCAGTATGGCCAGGTCCGCGCTGGAGGGCGAGCCATCGAACAGCCCCATGGAGCCTTCCACCAGAATCACATCGGCTTCCTGGGCGGCTTTGGCCAGCCGCCAGCGGCACTCGTGCTCGCCGGTCATCCAGGGGTGAAGCTGGTACACCGGCTGGCCAGAGGCGACCTCTTGCACCATGGGGTCCAGGTAGTCGGGGCCGTGCTTGAACACCCGCACGGTGCGCCCGGCATTGCGGTGCAGTCGAGCCAGTGCCGCCGTCACCATGGATTTGCCCTGGCCGGAGCCGGGGGCGCTGATCAACGCGGCGTGTGCTTCACCTTGCAACATGTGGCTTCCTTGAATCATTCATGATCGGTCAATGGCGCGTGAATGGGCACGAACACCGGCGCGCCATCCACCTCTACCGTGGCCAGCCGCTGGCGGTAGAGCCGTTCCAGGGCGCTGGGCACCAGCATGGTGTCCCGGGGGCCCCAGCAGGCTTCGCCGCTGGGGTAAAGCAGCAGAATGTGGTCGCACCAGCGGGCGGCCAGGTTGAGGTCGTGCAGGCACATCATCACCGCGCTGCCCTGGGCGGCCTGTTCGGCCATCAGCGCCATCACCGCACTTTGATGGTGTAAATCCAGATGGTTGGTGGGCTCATCGGCCAGCCAGAGGCTGGGGGCCTGGGTCAGTACCGTGGCCACGGCTACCCGCTGGCGTTCGCCGCCGGAGAGCGTATTCACCAGGCGGTCGCGCAGGTGGGCCACGTCTAGTGCTGCCAGCGCGGCTTCGGCGCGGGCGTAGTCGTCGGCACCTTCCCGCTGCCACAGGGAAAGGTAGGGGTGGCGGCCTATCAGCGCGGTCTCCAGTACCGTGGCGGGAAAGCCGTCCAGCCGCTCCTGAAACACCAGCCCCAGCCGCTGAGCCACTTGCCGCCTGCGCAACTGGCCAAGCGGCGTGTCGCCCAGCAGCACCTGCCCCGAGCGGGGGGCGTGAAGCCCGGCCAGAGTGTGCAGCAGCGTGGTCTTGCCCGCGCCGTTGGGGCCAAGCACGCCCCATACCTGCCCCGGCTCGATGGTGAGGTTCAGTGCGGTGCCTGAACGGCGCCCCGGCACGTCGATGATCAACTCCTGGGTGGCCAAGCGGGTCATCAGCGGCTCCGGTAGAGCAGAAAGAGGAACGTGGGTACGCCCAGCAGCGCGGTGATTACCCCCACGGGCAGCTGTTCCGGGGCAATCAAGGTGCGGGCCAAGGTGTCGGCCAGCACCAGCAGCGTGCCCCCGGCGAGGGCACAGGCGGGCAGAATCAGCCGCTGGTCGTTGCCCAGCACCAGGCGCAGCATGTGCGGCACGATCAACCCCACGAAGCCGATGCTCCCTGCGCTGGTCACGGCGGCGGCCGTGAGCAGGCTGGCGGCGATGTAGATGCTCCACTCCAGCGGGCGCACATCGACCCCCAGCGCAGCCGCCTGCTGGGGGCCTCGGGCCAGTACGTTCAGGCTGCGCCCCAGCGGCACCAGCACCAGGCAGGTCATCAGCAGCAGGAGCAGCGGCGGCCAGGGGGTGCGCGAGTAGGAAAGATCGCCCATCAGCCAGTAGAGCATGCCGGGCAGCCGCTCGGCGGGGCTCAGCGCCAGCATCAGGGTAATCACCGCGCCCCATCCGGCGGCCACCACCACGCCGGTCAACAGCAGCCGGGAAGGAGTCCAACCGCCCCGGCCATGGGCCAGGCCAAACACCAGCAGCGTCGATACCAGCGCCCCCACGAATGCAGAACCGGAGACCAGCAGGCCGCCCAGGCCCGCCAACATGGCCGCCAGGGCACCAATCGAGGCGCCGCCGGAAAGCCCCAGCAC
Source organism: Halomonas sp. NyZ770 (assembly GCF_020616575.1). Lineage (NCBI taxonomy): Bacteria > Pseudomonadati > Pseudomonadota > Gammaproteobacteria > Oceanospirillales > Halomonadaceae > Halomonas > Halomonas sp. NyZ770. The sequence goes on from NZ_CP085143.1 coordinate 2,286,511, forward strand.
GTAGGGGTCGGCCAGCGGGTTACGCAGCAGCACCTGCATCAGCGCCCCGGCCACGGCCAGCAGCCCGCCCACCGCAAAGGCCGAGAGCGCCCGAGGCAGGCGTAGCTCCACCACCAGGGTGCGCGCCAGTGCATCGCCCTGCCCCTGAACCACGCCCCAGAGCTGTGCCACGGAAAGCGAGGCGCTGCCCACCGTCAGCGAAAACAGTAGCGCCGCCACGGCCATCAGGGCCAGCAGGCCAAGGGGTGTCCAGCGGCGCAGCGGCATCAGGCGTCCTCGCGCTTCTGGCGCGCCTGGTCGAGTTTTTCGCACAGTAGCTGTGCGCCTTCCAGCAGTCGCGGAGTGGGCCGCTGGATCAGTGAAGGCGGCACGAAGTAGAGGTTCTCCTTGGCCACCGCATCGAGGTGGGGGTACTGCTCCCAGTGGGTCAGCCAGTGGCGGTTCTCTTCGCCCATGCCGCCCGCGATGATGGCTTCCGGGTTGGCGGCCAGCACGGCTTCGTCATCCAGTCTGGGCACCAGCCGTTCCAGCTCGCCAAACACGTTCTCGCCGCCGCACAGGGTTACCACCTGGCCAATCAGATGTTCGTCACTGACGCTCATCAGCGGTTCGTCCCACACCTGGTAAAAGGTGGGTACCGGGTCGCGTTCGCGGTAGCGCGCGGTGAGCGCGGCCATGCCGTCTCGGAACTCGCTGGCCGCCTGCCGCCCTATTGGCTCGGTACCGGCCAGCCGGGCGAGTCGTTCGATGGTGTGGGCGACCGCTTCCACGCTGCGCGGCTCGATGTAGAACACCGGCATGCCCAGCGCTTCCAGGGTCTCCATCTGCTCGGCGGGGTTGCCGGTCACCCAGCCGATGACCAGGTCCGGCGCCAGCCCCACCAGCGCTTCCAGGTCGATGCGCGTGTGGCTGCCTACCGAGGCCACCTGTTTGGCTTCCGGGGGGTAGTCGCTGTAGCTGACCACCGCCACCACCTGATCCCCCGCCCCGGCGGCCCAGGTCAGCTCGGTGGCCCCCGGCGAGAGCGTAGCGATACGGTTGGCGGAGGCGTGCAGGCACACCTCCCGGTCGCGATCATCCACCGCGCAGCGCGAATGGTCATGCCCCTGGGCGGCGGCCGCCATGAACGAAAACGCGAGGCCCAGGGCCCCGCGTGTCAGTGTGTCATTGGCCAAAGTGAACACTCAGGAACCCTGCCCGGCCAGCGTTGATGTAGTCGGCACCGTCGAAGGAGCGCGTGGTGGTGTACTCCTGGTCCAGCACGTTCTCCAACGTCACCCGGGCGCTCCACAGCGGCGCAAACTGCCAACCGGCGCGCAGGTTTACCAGGCCGTAGCCACTCAGGCGGTCCTGATTGGCGGCATCCCGGAAGCGGTGGTTCTGGGCCAGCCAGGAGCCGCCCACCGACCACTCGCCCAGCTCACGGTCGACGTCCAGACGCAGGCTTTGGGAAGCGCGGTTTTGCAGGCGTATGCCGGTCAGGCGATTCTCCGGGTCGGTGTAGGTGAGCGCCGCCGCCAGCGTCCAGGCATCGAGTTCGAGCCCGGCGCTCAGCTCAGCTCCCCGAATACGGCTTTCCGGCACGTTGAACTGCAGCCCCTGCCCCGCAATCAGGTTGTCAATGTCGGTTTGGTACAGGGCCGCATCCCAGAACCACTGGGCATACTGGCCGCGTAGCCCAGCCTCGACGGTATGTGACGTTTCCGCTTCCAGGTCAGGATTGCCGAAGCCAGGGAAGTAGAGCTGGTTGTAGGTGGGCGCATTGAACGCCGTGCCGTAGCTGGCGCGTAGGGTGTGGTGGTCATCCAACTGGTAGCCCAGCCCCAGGCTGCCGGTCACTTCCTCGCCGTAGGATTCGTTATCGTCGAAGCGCAGGCTCGCCTGTATCAGCAGCGGGGAGAAGTCCAGCAGGGCCTGGGAGAACACGGCGGCATTGCTGCGGCTGGTTTCATCGTAGGCGGTGGTACTGTCTACCCGGTCTTCGCTGTACTCGGCTCCGGCCACCAGCTCATGGGCCCCAGCGGTGAAGGTGTTTTCCCAGCGGGCTGCACGAATCTTGGTGTTGAAAGTGGCGTCACTGAAGCCATCGAAACTGTCGCTCTCATCGCGGGATTCGCTGAACGTCAGGCGGCTACGCCAGCTGTCTGTCAGCGGCAGCTCGCCATACACCCCGGCCACCTGCTGCACGAAGTCGTTCTCGCCGCCGTCGTATTCGTTGTGGCCACGGGCACGTAGGGCCAGCACGCCCGCTTCGGCACCGTTATCGAAGGTGTGCGATACCCGCGCCAGCGCCGAGGTGTTGTCGTACCCCTTGTCGTCGCCATCGCGGCGCACGGGCTGGCCATCGGTGGTGAAGTGGCTACCGGCAAAGCTGTAGCGGGTGCCGCCTTCTCGGCCGCTGATACCCGCGCTGAGCCGCTGGGTGTTGAACGAGCCACCGCCTGCGGAAATGCGCGGCTGCGGGCCTTCCTCACGCCCTTCGGGGGTAAACAGTTGAATGACGCCACCCATGGCATCGGCACCGTAGAGGCTGCCACGGGGGCCGCGCACGACTTCGACGCGGTCGAACATGCGTGGTTCCAGGTACTGCCAGGCCGCGCCGCCGCTGGTGGCCGAACGTAAGCGAATGCCGTCGATCAGCAGCACGTTCTGGGCGCTGCCGGTGCCGCGCAGAAAGACGCTGCTGTTCTTGCCGAAGCTGCCGTTGCTGGAAACGTCCACGCCCGGCTGGCCGCGCAGCAGGTCCGTGATGCTCACCGGGTCCTGGCGGCGAAGCGTCGCTTCATCCAGAACGGTGACCGAAGAGAGGCTTTCGTTGGCGGTACGCGGTGCCAGCGCCGCCGTCACGACGACAGGATTGAGCGTATCGTGACTGGCCGAGGCCTGCTGCTGCGCCTGCGCATGAACGGCCATGGGCACGGCGGCCATGGCAAATGCCGCCAGCGTGGCGGTAGGAGATAAACGTTGCATGATGGATCCCTTGCGCACTGTGCTCACCCGCACAATGTGTTTTTTAGTGGCCGGTGCAGGCGCACACGCAAGGCAGGCAAGCTGCGTTGGCAGCCCACCCTACACCCTGCACATGCCCACCGCATGCCGGTAATCCGTGGCTTTTCAGCCGTCACTCCTGGGCCGGTCTCCGGGCTGACGAGCGAAAGGAGACGCTTTTTTCAAGCGCCGACCCTTTCCGAACGACCACCTTCCCATGCCTGAGCACAGTGGCGTCTTGGCCGTTCTTGTCTCGATCACCGTTGCGGGGGCAGCGTTGGATTGACGCAGTTGCGTTCACCAACTTCCCGTTTAACTGAGGGCGAAGGGTCGCCATCAGCACCTAAGAGTGCGCGTAAACTAGCAACTTGCGCTAATCAGGTCAATTTTGGCCAGACGGGGCATGCTGCACTATGTCGGACTTTATGTCGGACTTTATGCCGTGCTTTATGCCGTGCTTTTCAGCGCTTGCACGAGCCCATGGCGCACGTACCACACTTGGCTTGCCTGGGCGGCGGCGTCCTGGGTGAACCAACCGCTGAGGTCCCTCAGGCGGCGCTGGTCCCGTGCCATGGGCACCAGGCCTCGGCCCAGCTCGTTGGCAATCACCACCAGGGTGGCGTGCTGGCCTGCCGCTGCCTCGTCCAGGCGCTGCAGATCTTCGCGCCAGTGGGCGCGCCATTCGTCGCTGCTGAAGTCGGAGTGAATGGCCGCCGAGAGCCATTCGAACAGGCCATGCAGCACCAGCGGGGTGCCGGGGTGCATGACGTGGGACACTTCCTGCAAGCGCTGGCCCGGCGCCAGGCGCCACCACACCGCGCCGGGAAAGCGCTGTTTTACTGCGTCTCGCTTGCCTGCGCTGGCACCGCCGATGAACAGTTGCATTGCCACTCTCCTTTGCCTGCATCGTTGGGCTGATAGGTCAGCTGCCAGCGACGGCCCTGAGCCTGATGGACGATGCCCGCCCAGAAATCCAGCGTTTCGAACCGGCGGCGCAGCTCACGAATCACCCCGCCGTGGGTCACCACCAGCACCTTGCGGTGGCCCCGTTCGCGCGCCTGTTGCGCCACCTCTTCCAGCCAGGCATCGAGGCGCTCGCGCAGCTGGCCAGACGACTCACCGCCGGGTATCTGCAGCTCGCCCGCACTGTCTATCCAGGCGCGGTAGTGCGGCAGCTCCTTGAGTTCATCGTAAACCTTTCCTTCGTACTCGCCAAAATCCAGCTCTCGCAAGCGCGGCTCACGGTACACCGGCATGCCGGGCCTGGCCGCCTGTGACCACGCCAGGGTTTCCTGGCAGCGGCCCAGGTCACTGGCATGAATGGCATCGAAACGCTCGCTTGCCAAGGCGTCACGCAGGGCCAGCAGGCCCGCTTCCGCGTCCGGGAACAGCAGCGGGATATCACGCTGCCCCTGGTACCGACGCTCCAGATTCCAGGACGTTATACCGTGGCGAACTGCCACCAGCTCCACATCAAGACCAGTAGCCAAAGCTCTCCTCCTTCGATAGTGGCACCCACCATGTCACCGTTGATGCCGTGAAATAAGCGCAGCAGCGCCTGACGCACCAGCACGACCCACAAGGCCGTGGCCACCAGCCAGACCCACAGCTCCGGCATGAACAGTGCCCCCAGCAGCAGCGGCAGCAGGGCCAGCACCGCGTCCCTTCGGCCCAGCGACTGCTGCCAGCTAAAGGCCAGGCCGCTGGGCTGGGCACAGGGCGTCAGCACCAGCAGGGCCACCCCCGCCAGCCGACCCAGCGCGGGGGCCACCACCAGCCAGCCAAGCGGCGCCTGATAGTGCACCAGCGCCCATAGCAGCACCCCTTTCCAGGCCAGCAGAAACACCAGCGCCAGCATGCCAAAACTGCCCACCACCGGGTCTTTCATGATCTCCCATCGGCGGGCCACGGGCTGGTTGCTGCCCAGCGCATCGGCCAAGTCCATCACGCCATCCAGGTGCAGGCCACCGGAAATGGCCACCCACAGGCTAAGCAGTACCAGCGCCGTAATGGGCGATGGGGTTTGCCACTGGCCCAACAGCAAGGCGACACAGGCCAGCAGCGCTCCCACCATCAGGCCCACCAGCGGGTAGGCGCGAATGGCCCAGCGCCGGGTAGCCGGTGTCCAGGGGCAGGCAACGGGGATCGGCAGGCGCGTCAGAAACTGCAGCGCCAGCAGCATGCCGTACAGGGCATTTTTCATGGTGCGCCAGCCGCCTTCCATTCGATGGACTGCCCGGCCACTACCTCCACCACCCGGTCGGCCTGGGCCGCCAGCCAGCGGTGCAACCCTTGCAGGAATTCCACGTAGCGCCACACCTCTGCCGAGGCAGGCAAGGGCGCTTCGTTGAGATCGTTGGAGACCACCACCAGCGTCACCCCCCGGCGGCGGGCATCGTGAAGTGCACGCACCAACAGCGCAAAGGCTTCCGTTTCACTGACCGGGGCGGCGTCCTCCTGAGTATTGAACATCACTTGGCTGGCCCAGAGGGTCAGGCAGTCCAACAGGGCGGCATGGCCGTTGGGCACCTGGGCGACGGCCTGTTCGATGTTGAGCGGAGCTTCCAGGGTGACCCAGTGGTTGGCGCGGCGGGCCTGATGATGGCCTACCCGTTCGGCCATTTCGCTATCGTAGATATCGGCCGTGGCCACGTAGTAACACGTCTTACCGTCGGCGTACTGCTGAACACACTGCTCCGCCACCAGGCTCTTGCCCGACCGAGCCCCTCCACTAACAAAGACAATCATTCAGCACCTTTGACAACCGATCATTGGTCACACCATCGCGCAGTGCCAGCCTTAGCCAACCACCCTTCAGGCCAGCAAAACCATGGGTATGTCGCGCCAGCATACCTTGGTGAAGCAGGCGTTCAAGCAGCACGATACTGGAAATGCCCCGCTGCCGCTGGGCGGCCCCAGGCCGCACCAGATGAAAGCAGCTGTGGCTAGGCACCACCTCCAGCCCCAGCGCGGCCAGGGCAGCGCCCATGCGCGGCTGCTCACGGGCCAACCACTGGTGGGTACGCCGAGCAAAGTCCTCATCCGCCAGCAGCGGCGGCACCAGTTCGTCGGCCAGATGATTGACGCTCCAGGGCGGTTGATGCGCCTGAAGCTGAGCGATACGCCCCTCATCGGCCAGCACGTAGCCCAGCCGCAGGCCCGGCAGGGTAAAGAATTTGGTCATGGAGCGCAGCAGGATCAACGCCGGGTAGCGTTGGAGCAGCGGGGTCAGCGGTGTAGCCTTCAATGCCAGGTCGATGAAGGCTTCATCCACCACCAGCGAGGCCTCCGGTTTCAAGGTGCCCAGCAGCGCCTCGATAAGCGCCACGGGCAGCAGCGTGCCGGTGGGGTTGTTGGGGCGACAGATGAACACAACATCAGCGCTGGCCGCCGCCTGCAGCAACGCGGCCGCGGGCGGGTCGAAGGTGCCCGGCAACAGGCCAAGCTCGCTGATGCGCACACCGTGGGCGTTGCAGGCCCGGGCGTACTCGCCAAAGGTGGGGGTGACGATCAGCGCCTGCTGGCCAGCGTGGTGCGCCGCCGCCAGAAAGATGGCTTCCGCGCCGCCATTGGTGAGCAGTACCTGCCCCGGCTCCACGCCTGCGTGTTCGGCAATCGCCTGTCTGGCGGCGCGGTAGTCCGGTTCGGGGTAGCGGCCCAGCCCAGCCAGGCGTTGGGCCAGGTAGCCGGTTACCCAGTCGGGCGGGCCCAGCGGGTTCAGGTTGGCGCTGATATCTTCCAGCGGGTGGTCGGCAGGCAGGCCAAAGCGCTGCAGCAGCGCGGCGGCCTGGCCACCGTGGCTTGGCCAATGGTCGAGGGGAAGGTTGCCGGGCTGGTCGCGCATCACCCGGCCACCGTAGCCATCACGAGGCACAGCTGCAGGAAGAACAGCAGCAGGAAGAACATCAACCAAGCCCCGTGCATCAGCCAAATCGTGGTAGTGATGTGGCTGGCTTTCAGTAAATCATGGGCGGTGCCCAGCGTGGCCCGGTGTGATACTTGCCCCTGGTAGACGTTGGTGCCGCCCAACTGGACGCCCAGCAAATTCGCCACCATTGCCTCGGGCCAGCCCGCGTTGGGGCTTGGGTGACGGGGTGCTTCGCGCCAGGTGGCCGCCAGGGCGCCCCGCCAGCGCAGAGGTGAGCGGTGAAACACCCCATACAGCACGCCCGCCAGCCACAGGCACAGGGCGGTCAGCCGGGCAGGCAGCCAGTTGGCCAGGTCGTCCAGCCTGGCCGAGGCGTAGCCGAAGTCGCCGTAGCGCTCGTTCCGGTAGCCCACCATGGAGTCCAGCGTATTGACGGCCTTGTAGGCCAGCGCCAGCGGCGCGCCCCCCAGCAGCGCAAACAGCAGCGGCGAGGTAATGCCATCGACGGTGTTTTCCGCCACGGTTTCCACCGCGCCTCGGGTAATCTCGGCTTCATCCAGGGCCTGGGTATCACGCCCCACCACTCTGGAAAGCGCCTGCCGCGCGCTGGGCAAGTCGCCCTGCCGCAACGGGGCGGCAATGGCCCGCCCGGCATCCGCCAGCCCCTTGATGGCCAGCGTGGTGGCCAGTAGCCACAGCTCGGCGGCCAGCCCCAGCCAGGGGTGCACCCACGACAACAGCGCAAGCCCCAGCCAGGCAACCGAAAAGGTGCCCAGCACCACCACCAGGGTAAGGCACCCGCCCAGCAGCCGCCGCCGCTGGGGGCTGCCGTGGTTCCAGCGGTGCTCCAGGGCGCTAATCGCCTTGCCGATGATCACCACCGGGTGGGGCAGCGCGCGCGGGTCCCCCACGATCAAATCGATGACGATGGCCAGCGCGACCCATCCGGCCAGAGCGGGCAGGCTCAGCAAGTCTAGGCTCATGGTGCCTTGCCACTCACCCCCGCCTGGGAGAACGTGGCCATGTCACTGAGCATGGCGGCGGCAGCCTGTAGCAGCGGGTAAGCCAGCGCCGCCCCACTGCCCTCGCCCAGGCGCATTTCCAGGGCCAGCAGCGGCTGCGCCGCCAGGGCTTCCAGCGCCAGGGCGTGGCCCGGCTCCGCCGAACGGTGGCCAAACACCAGGTAGTCGCGCAGTGCTGGGGCCATGCGGCAGGCGGTCAGGGCCGCCACCGTGGCAATGAAGCCATCCACCACCGCGGGCAGGCGGTGGGCCGCCGCCGCCAGGTACGCGCCCGCCATGGCGGCGATTTCCAGGCCGCCCAGCTTGCACAACACCTCCAGCGGGTCGTCAGGATTCGCCTGGCGATTGGCCAGCGCCCGTTCGATGACCGCCGCCTTGTGGGCCTGCTGGGTGCTGTCGATACCGGTGCCCGCCCCCACCACCTGGGCGGCAGGCACCCCTAGCAAGGCCGCCAGCATGGCGCTGCTGGCGGTGGTGTTGGCTATGCCCATTTCGCCCACGATGAGCCCATTGGCCCCCGCCTTTACGGCCCGCTCGACCGCTGCCATGCCGGCCTGCATGGCCTGACGCGCGTCGTCCAGCGGCATGGCGTCGTGGTGCAGCATGTTGGCCGTGCCCGAACGCACGCGGGCATCGGTGGCTCCCGGCAGCGGTCGCGGCGACGCCACCCCGACATCCACCACGTCCACCCGCGCGCCCAGCTGGCGGGCAAACACGTTGATCGCCGCGCCCTGCTGAACGAAGTTGGCGACCATCTGCGCGGTCACCTCCTGGGGAAACGCCGACACGCCTTCAGCGGCCACGCCGTGGTCGGCGGCAAACACCACCACGGCGGGGCTATCCACCCGAGGGCGGGCGCTGCCCGTGATGGCGCTGAGCTGAATCGCCAGCGCTTCGAGCCTGCCCAGGCTGCCGGGCGGCTTGGTCAAATTGTCGAGGTAGGCACGGGTGCGCTCAGCGGCGGCGGAATCGACGGGGCCGATGTCGGGCAGCCAGGGGTAAGCGGCAAGGGAGTCAGAAGCGGCAGCAGAGGACGCGCAGGGAGGCATGGCAGCTCCAGTGGCAGCAAAACCAGAGATGAAGTGATCGCAAGCGCAGCATGGTAACAGATGCGGGCGGCCAGCGGAGCCGCCCGGGCTGTGGTTACCTTACCGGCAATCAGTAAACGGGGGTTTCCTGCCAGCCACCGCCCAGCGCCTTGAACAGCGTCGCCGTGGCCGCCAGCTGTTCACGGCGCGCATCGGCCTGGGCCAAACGGGCCGAGAGCAGGTTGCGTTCGGCGTCCAGGCGCTCCAGCTGGCTCACCTGCCCCTGGTCGTACATCAGCACGGCCAGCTCCCGGGTACGGGCAACGGCCTCCAACTGTTCGTCGATGGCGGCCAGCCGCCGCTCGCTGAAGTCGTAGCTGTAGAGCGCATCGCGCACTTCGTTGAAGGCGGTCAGCACGGTCAGGCGATACTGCGCTTCGGCCTGTTCAGCCAGCGCTTCGGCGCTTTCCACCCCGGACTGACTACGGCCGAAGTCGAACAGCGGCCCCATCACCGAGGCCCCGACGCCCCAGGTGCGGGCCACATCGCTGAACAGATCACTGGTGCTGGCGGCCGTAGTGCCCAAAAAGGAGCTGAGATTGAGCGACGGCAGGCGGTTGGCCTCGGCCACGCCGATCTGGGCGGTGGCCGCGATCAGGGCCGCTTCTGCCGAGCGAATGTCGGGCCTGCGCTGGAGCATCGCCGACGGCATCACGGCAGGTATGCCCACCGGCTGGGCCAGGTCGTCCAGCCGCGACGTGCCGGTGTCCAAGGTAGTCAGCAGCTCATCGGGGGACATGCCCACCAGCGTGCCCAATGCCCCGCGCAGGGTTTCCACCTGCTGCTTGAGCGACGGCAGCTCTGCCTGCAGGTTGCGCCACTCGGCTTCGGCCTGGCGCAGCTCCAGTTCGCTGATGTCGCCATGCTCGAAGCGCAGCGCCTGAAGGCGATAGGTCTCCTGGTACGCGGCCAGGGTCTCTTCCATCAGCGCTTGCTGGGCTTCGGCACTTTTCAGGCTGACGTAGGTGGTGACCACGTCACCGATCACGCCCAGCTCGGCGGCGTCTCTGGCAAACAGGCTCTCCTGCAGGGCGGCCATGGCCGCAGCACGTTGGTTGGCCAGCCGCCCCCACAGGTCGATTTCATACTCCAGGCTGGCGGCCAGGGAGTACTGATTATTGGTGGAGGTCAGCAGCTCCTGCACGGGCTGAACATCGATGGGCAGCGCCGCCCCCGGGGTGCGCTCACGGTTGGCTTCGGCCTGATAACCCACGGTGGGAAAGCGCTCCGCATCGGCAAACCCCAGCTGAGCACGGGCCTCGCGGATGCGCCCCAACTGAATCGCCAGTTCGAGATTGTCTTCGCTGGCGCGCTCGACCAGCCGGTTCAACGCCGGGTCTTCGAAGCGCTGCCACCAGCGGTGCCAGTCGTCACGGGCCTGCTGCTCCAGGGTGATATGGGCAGGCCAGCTCTCCGGCAGCTCGATGTCGGGCGCTTGATACTCCGGGCCGACCGCACAGCCTGCCAGCAGCAAGGCCAGCGCCGAGGCAGTGGTGAACGGTTTGAGGCGGGGGCTCCACGGGCGATTCCTGTGCACGCTGATCATCCTTGCAGTTCGGGTGAATACCGATTTAGGGCGGCGTTTAACCAAACACCTGTTCGAAGTGGCTAAGAGTACCTATTATAGGAGACTAACGAAACAGGGGATACATCACACCACCGTGATCCCCCATTGACTTGCAGGGAGGCATTGAATGAGGTTCATCCGCAAGGGGAAGTGGCTACCCACTCTGGCCGGGTTGCTGGCATGCGTGACGTTATTGGCAGGTTGCAGAGACGCCGAAGAGCCCCCCGAGCCTCCGGCTCAGGTGGTCAAACTGTTTGAGACCGGCCAGCAGCAGGCCTTTTCGGGCCGTCGTTTCGTGGGTCGCGTCGATGCCGTGAGCACCGTCAATCTGGCCTTTCAGGTGGGCGGGCGCCTGACCACCTTTCCAGCCGTACAGGGCACCACGTTGGCCAAAGGCGAGCTGATCGCCCAGCTCGATCAAACCGATTACGCCTTGCAGGTGCGCGCCGCGGAAGCGGAATTGACCCAGGCCCGTCAGCATCTGCAGCGGCAGGAAAATCTGTATCGCCATAACGCCGTCTCCGCCTCGGTGCTGGAAGCGGCCCGCACTGATGCCGAGCTGGCCGCTACCCAGCTGGAGAGCGCCCGCCAGGAGCTGGCCTACACCTCATTGTACGCGCCCTTTGATGCGCTGATTGCCCGCCGCCTGGTGGAAAACCACACCACGCTGCCGCCCAATGCCGAAGTCGTCCGTATTCAGGACATCTCGGAGCTGCGCATTCGCATCAACGTGCCCGAAGCGCTGATGCAGCATCTCGATGGCGAACACGGTTTCAACGCCGAAGCCGAGATCGCCACGCTGCCCGGCGAGCGCATTGCGCTGGAGTACCGCGAACACATCACCGAGCCCGACGAGGTCGCCCAGACCTATCAGGTGGAGTTCGCGCCCGCCCAAGGCGAGCACCTGGTGGCGCTGCCCGGCACCACGGCCACCGTGTTCATCGAACCCGCCGAGCGGCTGGTGTCCGGGGTGATGATGATTCCAGCCAGCGCCCTGGACACCACCGAGAGCGGTGATTTTCGCGTGTGGGTCTACGACCCCGACGAGGGCACGGTATCGCCCCGGGAGGTCACCGTGGGTGAGCTGAGCGACGACGCCGTGATGCTGGTGGCAGGCGTTCAGCCTGGCGAGTCGATTGCGGCGGCCGGGGTACACCTGCTGCGCGACGGCATGCGCGTCAAACCGCTGGATAACGCCCTCTAGGAGCCGCCATGAACATCGCCAAGCTGTCCATCGAACGGCCTCTCAATACCTGGCTGATCGTGGTGATCTGCCTGTTGGGCGGTATCTGGGGATTCAATACGGTGGGCAAACTCGAAGACCCCGCCTTCACCATCCCCAACGCCATCATCAATACGCCCTACCCCGGCGCCACCGCCGTGGAAGTGGAAGAGGAGGTCACCGAACGTCTGGAGCGCGCCATCCAGGAGATGGAGCAGATCGACGTCATCAAGTCGAAGTCGCTACCTGGGCGCTCGGAAATCCAGGTGGAAGTCCACTCCAGCTACAGCAGCCACGAACTGCCGCAAATCTGGGATGAGCTGCGCAACAAGATCAACGATGCCCAGGGCGACCTGCCCGAGGGGGTGCTGGGCTCCCAGGTCAACGACGATTTCGGTGAAGTGTACGGCCTTTTCTATGCGGTCACGGCCGATGGGCTCACCACGCGGGAGATCCGCGACATTTCGACGTTTCTTCAGCGCGAGCTGCTGGCAGTACCCGGCGTGGCCAGGGTGACCACCGCAGGCGAGCGGGAAGAGACCATCTACATCGACATCTCCAACGAGCGCCTGACCACCCTGGGCATTCCTATCAATCAGGTCATCAACACCATCCAGACCGAAAACGCCGTGGAAAACGCGGGCAGCCTGCGGGTAGGGGAACGCCAGGTGCGGCTGGTGGCGCGTAGCGACATCGACAGCACCGCGCTGATCGAAGCCATCCGCATCGGCCGCCCCGGCACCACCGAACAGGTGTCGCTGATGGATATCGCCACCGTCTACCGCGAGCCCAGCGACCAGCCCAACCAGCTGATTCGCTATAACGGCGAGGATGCCTTCACGCTCGGCATTGCGGGCGCCGCCAACGACAACATCATCGAAGTGGGCGAAGCCGTCGAAGCCCGCATGGAAGAGCTGAAAAGCCGCCTGCCGCTGGGCGTAGAGCTACATCCTCTCTACGAACAGCACCATGTGGTCAACGATGCCATCAACGACTTCCTGCTCAACCTGGCCATGTCGGTGGCCATCGTGATCGGGGTGCTGTGCCTGGCCATGGGCTGGCGCATCGGCGTGGTGGTCGGCAGTACCCTGCTGCTCACCGTGCTGGGCACCCTGCTGTTCATGGGGCTGTTAAACATCGAGATGGAGCGTATCTCGCTGGGGGCGCTGATCATCGCCATGGGCATGCTGGTGGATAACGCCATCGTGGTCGCCGAAGGCATGGTCACCAACATCAAGCGCGGCCAGCGCGCCAAGGAGGCAGCCGGCAGCGCCGCCAAGCGTGCCCAGCTGCCGCTGCTGGGCGCCACGGTGATCGGCATCATGGCCTTTGCCGGTATTGGCCTGTCGGACGATGTCACCGGCGAATTTCTCTACTCGCTGTTCATGGTCATTCTGGTGTCCCTGATGCTGAGCTGGCTGCTGGCGATCACCGTCACCCCGCTGTTTGGCTACTACCTGCTGCGCCAAAAAGGCGACGACGAGGATCAGTCCGCTGACGAGCAGCAAGCAGGCGAGCGCCAGCACGAGAACGAGGAGAACGACGACGAGCCCAGCAAGCGCGAGCTGTACGGCGGCCTGCTCTATCGCGCCTATCGCCGGGTGCTGCTGTTGGCACTGCGCATACGCATCGTCACCGTCAGCGCGCTGGTGCTGATCACCGCCGTGTGCCTGTGGGCCTTCAGCCTGATACCCCAGTCGTTCTTTCCGGACTCCAACACGCCGCTGTTCTTCGTCAATGTGGAGCTGCCCCAGGGCACCGACATTCGCTCGACCGCCGACTACGCCGCCGATATCGAGGCGTATATCCTGGAGCAGGAGGACGTGGTATCGGTGGCCAGCTTCATCGGCCAGGGCGCTACCCGCTTCATGCTCACCTACGCTCCGGAGCAACCCAACACCGCCTATGCCCAGTTCATCGTGCGCACCGAAGACCTGGACGCCATTCCCGCGCTGGACCAGCGCTTCTACCGAGAGCTGAACGAAGCGTTTCCCAGCGCGCAGGTACGCACCCAGCGGCTGCAATTTGGCCCAGGCGATGGCGCGGACATCGAGGCGCGCTTTCAGGGGCCCTCCCCGGAAGTGCTGCGCTCGCTGGCCGACCAGGCCCAGCGCATCATGGCCGACAGCCCCTACCTGATCGACCAGCGCACCGACTGGCGTCAGCAGGAGTTGGTGGTGCGGCCGCGCATCAACGAGGAGCGCGCCCGCATTGCCGGGGTCAGCCGTGAAGACATCACCCAGACCCTGCAGTTTGCCTCGTCGGGCATTCGGGCAGGCACCTACCGTGAGGGCGAGCACCTGCTGCCCATCGTCGCCCGCCCCCCGGCGGCCGAGCGGGACGATGTGGCGCTGCTGGAAAACCGCAACGTGTGGAGCGCCGCGCAGCAGCGCTTCGTGCCCATCAGCCAGGTGGTCTCCTCCTTCGATACCGATAGCGAGGAAGCGCTGATTCAACGCCGCAACCGGGTGCGCACGCTAACCGTCGGGGCCGACCCCGCCGAGGGCTATACCGCCGCCCAGGCGTTCGACGGCATTCGCCAAGAGATCGAGGGCATGACGCTGCCACCGGGCTACCAGCTGAGCTGGGGAGGTGAACACGAGGATTCCGGCGATGCCCAGGAGGCGCTGGCCCAGCAGCTGCCCATCAGCCTGCTGGTGATGCTGCTGACCTCGATTTTGCTGTTTGGCAAGCTCAAGCAGCCGCTGATCATCTGGCTGGTGGTGCCCATGTCGGTGTGTGGCGTGGTGATTGGCCTACTGGTAACCGGCCTGCCCTTCTCGTTTACCGCGCTGCTGGGCATGCTCAGCCTGTCGGGCATGCTGATGAAAAACGCCATCGTGCTGGTGGATGAGATCGACGGGCAGATCAAGGAGGGCAAGGCGCGCTTTTCTGCACTGGTGGACGCCAGCGTCAGCCGCTTGCGGCCGGTCTTCCTGGCCGCTGGCACCACCATCCTTGGCATGCTGCCGCTGCTGGCCGACGCCTTCTTCAACAGCATGGCCGTGACCATCATGGGCGGCCTGGCGTTTGCCTCGCTGCTGACGCTGATTGCCGTGCCCACCCTGTATGCCATGCTGTTCCATATCAGCAGCGATGAGGTCGAGTCCTGAGCAGGCGCGTTCGGCCCATGAGCGCTTTTTGGCTATCATGGGCTGGACGCCGGGATCATCCGGCTCATCCTTTCGGGTAATAAAACTACAACTTAAGCTATAAATCGGCTTTTTATTGCCGTAAGGTCTCTATTATTGGCGCCATAAAATGTAAAATAACTACAAGATACTTTCACCGTCTCTACTCATGCAGAGGTTTCTATGCCTGGTTCAACGTCTGGTTCTACCCCCGCAGCCCTTCACCCCAAGGTCGCGGAAGTCACCCAACGCATTCGTGAACGCTCTGCCGAGCGCCGCGCCCTCTACGAGCGCCGCATGGCCGACCAGCACAAGCGTGGCGTGCATCGTGCCGAGCTCTCCTGCGGCAACCTGGCCCACGGCTTTGCTGCCTGTAGCCCCCAGGAAAAAGATGCCCTGAAGCTGATGAACAGCGCCAACCTGGGCATCATCTCGTCCTACAACGACATGCTGTCGGCCCACCAGCCGTTTGAAACCTTCCCGGAAACCATCAAGGCGGCGGCGCGGGCCATGGGTTCCACCGCGCAATTTGCGGGCGGCGTACCGGCCATGTGTGACGGCGTAACCCAGGGCCAGCCGGGCATGGAGCTGTCGCTGTTCTCCCGAGACTTGATTGCCATGGCCACGGCGGTGGGGCTGTCACACAACATGTTCGACGCCGCCATTTACCTGGGCGTGTGCGACAAGATCGTCCCGGGCCTGTTCATCGGTGCCGCACGCTTTGGCCATCTGCCCGCCATGTTCGTGCCCGCAGGCCCCATGCCCAGCGGCCTGCCGAACAAGGAAAAAGCGCGCATTCGCCAGCTATATGCCGAAGGCAAGGTGGGCCGCGAAGAGCTGCTGCAGGCAGAGTCCGACTCTTACCACAGCCCCGGCACCTGCACCTTCTACGGCACCGCCAACTCCAACCAGCTGATGATGGAAGTGATGGGCCTGCACCTGCCGGGCACGTCGTTCGTGAACCCCGGCACCGAGATGCGCGAAGCGCTGACCCGCTACGCCACCGAACAGACCATTCGCAATACTGAAGCAGGCGGCGAGTACCGTCCGTTCTACAAGCAGATCGACGAGCGCGCCATCGTCAATGCCGTGGTCGGCCTGCTGGCCTCCGGCGGCTCGACCAACCACACCATGCACCTGATTGCCATGGCCGCGGCGGCGGGCATCACCCTGAACTGGGACGACTTCACCGACCTCTCGGCGGTGACCCCCAGCCTGATGAAGGTGTACCCCAACGGCCAGGCGGACATCAACCACTTCCAGGCCGCAGGCGGCATGAGCTACCTGTTCCGTGAACTGCTGGGCGCGGGCCTGCTCCACGGTGACATTCCCACCGTCTTCGGCACCGACCTGACCGCCTACACCCAGGAGCCCTTCCTGGAAGAGGGCAAAGTGGTCTGGCGCGAAGGCCCGGAGAAGAGCCTGGACGAAGAAGTGCTGCGCCCGGTCGCTACGCCCTTTGCCGCTACCGGCGGCCTGACCGTCATGAAAGGCAACCTGGGCCGTGGCGTGATCAAGGTCTCGGCGGTGGCCGAAGAGCACCGGGTGGTCGAAGCGCCGGTCAAGATCTTCGAAGACCAGAACGAAATGAAAGCCGCCTTCGAATCCGGCGAGCTGGACCGTGACGTGATTGTGGTGGTGCGCTTCCAGGGGCCCAAAGCCAACGGCATGCCCGAGCTGCACAAGCTCACTCCGTTTTTGGGGGTGTTACAGGACCGTGGCTTCAAGGTCGCGCTGGTCACCGATGGCCGCATGTCCGGTGCGTCGGGCAAAGTGCCTGCCTCCATTCACATGAGCCCGGAAGCGCTGGACGGCGGCCCGCTGGCCAAGCTGCGCGATGGTGACGTGGTGCGCCTGGATGCCAACGCCGGCACGCTGGAAGCCAAAGTGGATGCGGCCACCTGGGCCGACCGCGAGCGCGTAGTGGCGAACCTCGGCCACTACCACGTCGGCCTGGGCCGCGAGCTGTTCTCGGGCTTCCGCCACTTGGCAATGCGCGGCGAAGAGGGCGCGGGCTCGTTGGGCGGCTTTGAAGCCGACGATCTCGCTCGTCAAGAAGGTCAGATCTTTCAAGAGGACGCCTGATGCGACCGGCACTGATCGGTGATATTGGCGGCACCAACGCTCGCCTGGCGCTGGTAGCGCCTGGCGAGGTAACGCCCCACGATATCCTCAACCTGCCCTGCGCGGACTACCCCGGCGTGATCGAGGCGATTCAGGATTACCTCGCCCGCGTGGGCGCGACCGGGGATAACGCCCCCGAGGAGGCCTGCCTGGCCTTCGCCTGCCCGGTGCACGCCGAGCGGGTGAAAATGACCAACAACCACTGGGACTTCATGAAAAGCGACGTTCAGCAAGCGCTGAACCTGTCGCTGTTCAAGGTCATCAATGACTTCACCGCCCAGGCGTTGGGCGTGCCCCACGTGGGCGAAGACAACCTCGTCGAAGTGCAGCCCGGCGTCGCCCAGTCGCACTCGACCCGTTTGGTCATCGGCCCGGGCACCGGGCTGGGCGTGGCCGGGGTGTTTCCCGGCCAGCATGCCTGGATTCCGCTGCCCACCGAAGGCGGGCACGTCACCTTTGCGCCCACCGACACCACCGAGCGCGCACTGCTGGATGTTTTCCTGCAGCGCCACCAGCGGGTCAGCGTCGAGCGCATCCTGTGCGGCCAGGGGCTGCTGGAACTCTACCAGGCCCACTGCGCGCTGGAAGGCCAAGCGCCACGTTGCGAAACCCCCGCCGAGGTGACCCAGGCGGCCAATCAGGGCGACGCCCTGGCCACGGCCACCCTGCTGCGCTTTTTGAAAATCCTCGGCGACGTCTGCGGTGACGCCACCCTGACCATGGGCGCACGCGGCGGCGTGTATCTGTGCGGCGGCATTCTGCCCCGGCTGCTGGCGTGGCTGCCTAAATGCGAGCTGCGCGCCAGCTTCGTCAACAAGGGGCGCATGGGAGCGTACAACGCCGATATTCCGGTGTGGATCGTGACCCACCCGTGGACCGGCCTGCTGGGTGCCGCCGAAGCGCTGCATAACGAAGAAGTCTTTTAAACTGACGGAAATACGCCATGGCTGCTGTGACCTTTGACGTGCCGTTCGTACTCGGCATGATGCGCCTGCATGAAGCGCAAGAGATGCACCAGGCGAGCCATTTGGCCGACTGGATCGAAGCCCGCCTGGAACAAGGCCTGCACTGGTTCGACCATGCCGACATCTACGGCAACGGAGCTTGCGAAACGCTATTCGGCCAGGCGCTACGTGCCCGCCCGGCCCTGGCCAAGCGGCTCCACGTGGTCACCAAAGCCAGCATTGCCAACGACAACCCGGCCGCGGGCTCCGGCAAGGTAAAGCACTACAATGCCAGCCCGGCATATCTCGGCCGGGCCATCGACGATGCCTTGAGCCGCCTGGGCGTCGAGCGCCTCGATCATTTTCTGATTCATCGCCCGGACCTGCTGATGGAGGCCGAGGCCACCGGCCGTGCGCTGGACGATGCCATCGACGCGGGCAAGATAGGCGCAGCGGGCATTTCCAACCACCTGCCCAGCCAGTGGCGCAGGCTGCAACGCCATATGCACCAGCCACTGCGGGCCAACCAGATTGAGCTTTCCATTGCCCATAGCACGCCGCTGTTCGACGGCAGCTTCGACGACCTGAACGCCGATGGCCATGCGCCCATGGCCTGGTCGCCACTGGCGGGCGGCCAGTTGATGCAAGGCGAGATCAGCCGCGTGCTGAACCGTTTGGCAGGCCAGCTCGGCAGCACCCCCGCCGCGCTGGCGCTGGCGTGGCTGCGCACCCTGCCCGGCCGCCCGGCGCCGGTGGTGGGCAGCGTGAAAGCGGAGCGCATTGCCGATATGCTCACTGGCCCGGAAGCCCTGCCCCGAGAAGCCTGGTACGAACTGCTTGAGGCGGCCCGCGGCCACTGCGTCGCTTGACGCGCTTGTTTCACATCCAATGCCAATAATGATAAGGAACGACCTATGACGCCGGTGATTGCTTTCGGTGAAGCCTTGATTGACATGCTCTCCAGCCGCCTGGGCGACGACACGGGGCCAGAGACCTTCACCCCCTACGCAGGCGGTGCGCCAGCCAACGTGGCGGTGGCCTGCGCCCGGTTGAGCGTACCCAGCCAATTTCTGGGCATGGTGGGTGATGATACCTTTGGGCACTTTCTGATCCGTGAGCTGCAAAGCCACGGCGTGGACACCCGAGGCGTGGTGCTGACCCGAGAGGCCCGCACGGCGCTGGCCTTCGTTTCCCGAGACAGCCATGGCGAGCGCACCTTCGACTTCTACCGCCCGCCCGCCGCCGACCTGCTCTACCGCCTGGAGCACCTGCCCCACGGCGTGTTCGAGCAGCCTGCCATCGTGCACCTGTGCAGCAACAGCCTGACCGACCCGGAAATCGCCGACACCACCCTGGCCATTGCCGCCATGGCCAAGCGAGCGGGCTGCCTGGTAAGCGTGGATGCCAACCTGCGCCATAACCTGTGGGCGGACGGCTCGGCGGATGTGTGGCGGGTCACCGAGCTGATCGATAGCGCCGAGCTGGTGAAGGTCTCGCTGGAAGAGCTGGACTACCTGCGCGGCGACCATCCCAGGCAGGCGTGGCTCGCCGAGCGCATGGCCGCCGGTGTGAAAGTCATCGTGATCACTGACGGCCCCCATGACGTGGTGCTGAAAGGCGTTGGTATCGAGCAGACCATCACCCCGCCCAGCGTGACGGCCGTGGACACCACCGCTGGTGGCGATGCCTTCATTGGCGGCCTGCTGGCGGAGCTTTCCCGGTTCGGCATCCGCTCCAACTGGCATCAGGACAGCGCGTTTCTCAGCCGCGCGGTGGATATTGCCTGCCGCTGTGGCGCCCATGCCGTGACCCGCCCCGGCGCTTATGCCGCCCTGCCCACCCACGCCGATATCGAAGCCCTGCGCGGCTCCGCAGGCTAGCCCTCAGCGTCGCCGAGCAGTCTACTCGGCGACGCTCTGAGTGAGGCCTTCCATGATCGCCACCCGACCGCTGACCAGGTTCAGCGTGGTCGGCTGACGGCGATGATCCACCAGACTCACCTGGCTGATGCTGCGCTGCTCGGTGGCGCCCTCGATCAGCATTTCCAGCGTTCCGTGATCGCACCACCAGATGATCTCGACGGTCAATCCATCGACGCTGCCTGCCGCATGGTCGCAGACGAAGTGTTCATCGAAGGCGGCCTGGCCATTACTGCCCTGGCGCGCATAGTGCAGCGCCGTCTGCGTTTCACCCGCCGATAGCCATAACTGCTGCTGGTAGCCCTGCTGCAGCGAAAGCGCCAGCCGCGTCCCCGGCTGCAGCGTCAGGGTCATCTGCCCCCGCACGGCCGTGCCTTCCGGCAGGGCGATACAGTGCTCCCCCACCGTTTGCAGCGAGCGAGGCGAGAGATGGCGGGGGGCGCCGACCGCTCGAGCCGCCTCACGGGTGAAGCGCTGGTATAAGCGCACGCCGCGATGCGTTGCGCGCAGCGCAAGCTCCCTGGGCAGACTCATGGTGCCCCGCCAGCCCGCTTCAGGGGCATGGTTGGCGTACTGCCAATTGTTCAGCCACGCCAGCGCCAGCCGCCGCCCAGGGGTATTCGACCAGCTCTGCACCGCGTAGAAGTCCCGCCCTTCATCCATCATCAGCACGGTGTCGGCAGCGTTGTCATTGGTGAAACGCTGGCCGTCGAAATCACCCACGAAGTACTGGGTAAACGAGCCAAACGGGTTATCCGGCGTAGCACCAATGCCTACCACCAGCACCCAGCGCGATGCGGGCTCATGGGGCTCGGCGCCTTCCACCGGTAGCTCGAACAGGTCCGGGCACTCCCAAGGGTGCTGGGTGTGCGCGCCCTCGCCCGCCCCAAAAGCGCTGGCAAACTGCCACGCCAGCAGGTTGGTCGAGGTATAAAAGTGAATCTCCTGCCCGCAGGCCAGCGCCATCACCCAGCGCTGGCTGGGGGCATGCCACACCACCTTGGGGTCGCGGAAATCCTTGAAACCGGGCGGCGGCAGAACGGGATTCCCCGCGTAACGCTGCCAGGTCCGCCCCTTGTCGCGGCTGTACGCCAAGCACTGGGACTGCTGGTAATCCTGCGGGTCATCGGAGAGCACCTTGTGGCAGGTATAGAACGCCAACAGCCCAGGCTTGCCATCGAACAGCCCCGTGACATCGTGCTCATCCACCACGGCGCTGCCGGAAAAGCAGGCCCCTTCTTCATCGGGCGCCAGCGCAATGGGCAAATGCTGCCACCGGCACAGGTCACGGCTGACCGCATGCCCCCAGTGCATCGGCCCCCACTCGGTCCCCAGGGGGTGAAACTGATAAAACAGATGGTACTCGCCTTCGAAAAACACCAGCCCATTGGGATCGTTCATCCAGCCCATCGGCGGGGTGAAATGCACCACAGGCCGCTGGGGCTCAAAATCCGCTAACGTCATGCTTAAAACCTTAACTTAATCGGTCAACTTAATCGTTTAAGTTAGCGTATCACGACTCCCCTCCATGCGTACTCCTCCCCTTTAGGCGTAAGCATAAAAAAGCCCGAGCATGGCAACATGCTCGGGCAAACGTCCTGCTCACATGACCCGACATCAGTGAAGCAAGTGACGAGAGTGCTCGGTACGGTATTACGGTGTTAGCTGGCTATCCATCAGTGATGGAAGCGCTCGGCGGCCTGGCGGGCCAGCTCGCGGATGCCGTCCCAATCTTCGGCGTCGACCATGGCTTTCGGGGTCAGCCAGGAGCCGCCGACGCACATCACGTTGGGCAGCGAGAGGTAGGATTCGGCATTGTCCACGGTGATGCCGCCCGTGGGGCAGAAACGTGCTTCCGGGATCGGCGCGCCGAACGCCTTGATTGCCTTGGCACCGCCACTGGACTCCGCGGGGAAGAATTTGAAGCGGCGGTAGCCGTACTGCCAGCCGGTCATCAGCTCGGAAATGGTAGAAACGCCCGGCAGCATGGGTACCGGGCTCTCGACGCCGTAGCGGTACAGCGCCTCGGTGGCCCCCGGCGTCACCACGAAATCGGCGCCGACCTGTTCGGCCTGGCGGTACTGTGCAGGCGTGAGCACCGTGCCGACACCAATGCTGGCCCCCGGCAGGGCTTCTTTCATGCGCTTGATGGCTTCCAGCGCGCAGTCGGTACGCAGCGTCACTTCCAGAACGCTCAGGCCGCCCTCTACCAGCGCACGGCCCAGCGGCACGGCATCCTCGATGCGTTCGATGGTAATGACCGGAATGACTTCGGCCTTCAGGCAAATACTGTCCAGCTCGGCGGTGCGCGTTGAGGGTAACTGTTTATCGATGGTCATCAGTGAATCTCCAAGCAAATTGTTATTGGCGAAGGCCTGCCGTCAGGGCGCCCAGTAGATCGCCAGCGGGCAAGATAAAAAGGCGCGAATCGGCAGTGTCCGAACGTCGTCACCACTCATGGCGTTGGCCAATACGGCACGTTTGTCATCGCCGGTAATATGCAGAATGTGGCGTTTTGCCTGATGCAGACGGTCCGCCGAGAAAGTAATACGCGGCTGCGGCTGGCTGGGGGTGCGCACGGCAACCAGCGGCTCGTCGGTGGAGAGCGCCAGCCCCAGCTCCTGGCTATCCGGGAACAGCGAGGCCGTGTGGCCGTCTCCGCCCATGCCCAGAATCACCACGCTGGCGGGCCAGGCAAGGCCTGCCGTGGCCTCAGCCACGGCAGCCACGCCCTCTTCCGGCGTGCCGTGCGCCGAGGTCAACGGTACGAACGTAGCCGCTGCTGCCGGGCCTTGCAGCAGGTTGTCGCGCACCAGTTTGGCATTGCTGTCGCTGCTCTGCTCATCCACCCAGCGTTCATCGGCCAGGGTGATGTCCACCCGCGCCCAGGCCAGCGGCTTTTGCGCCAGCGCTTTAAAAAACGGCACCGGCGTCGAACCGCCCGATACCACCAGCAGGGCACGCTCCTGGTGCGCAAGGTCTGCCGCCAGGGCTTGATAAACGGCTTCAGCCAGCTGCTCGGCCAGCGCTTGTCGTGTAGTGCTCATTTCAATAATCCTCGTACCAGCTGCGGCCATCCTGGGTAATCATGGCAATCGAGGCCACCGGCCCCCAGGAGCCTGCGGGGTAGCGGCGCGGCGGAGTTTCGCGTGATTTCCAGCCATTGATCAGCTGGTCGCACCAGCGCCAGGCGTGCTCCACTTCGTCACGCCGCACGAACAGGTACTGCTGGCCTTTCATGACTTCCAGCAGCAGACGCTCGTAGGCATCCGGAATACGCGATTTCGGGAAGGCGCTATTGAAATCCAGGTGCAGCGGGCCGGGACGCAAGCGCATGCCCTTGTCCAGGCCGCTATCCTTGGTGAGCACCTGAAGGGCGATGCCCTCTTCCGGCTGCAGGCGAATGATCAGCTTGTTGGAAGCGATGCCACGCTGGTCCGGGTCGAAGATGTAATGCGGCTGCTGACGGAAGTGAATGACGATCTGCGACAGCTTTTCCGGCATACGCTTGCCGGTACGCAGGTAGAACGGCACGCCCGCCCAGCGCCAGTTGGACACTTCGGTCTTCATGGCCACGAAGGTTTCGGTCTGGCTCTGGGTGTTGGCGCCCTCTTCTTCCAGGTAGCCCGGCACGGCCTGGCCATCGCTGGTACCGGCAATGTACTGGCCACGCACCACGTCGCGGCCCAGCGCTTCGCCGGTAAACGGCTTCAGCGCCTTGAGCACTTTTACCTTCTCATCACGGATGGCATCGGCATCCAGATTGGAAGGCGGGTCCATGGCAATCAGGCAGAGCAGTTGCAGCAGGTGATTCTGCACCATATCGCGCAGCTGGCCCGCGTCGTCGAAGTAGCCCCAGCGCCCTTCGATGCCGACCTTTTCGGCCACGGTGATCTCGACGTGAGAGATGTGGTTCTGGTTCCACTGGGTGCCGAAGAGCGGGTTGGCAAAGCGCAGGGCAATCAGGTTCTGAACCGTCTCTTTACCTAGATAGTGGTCGATACGATAGATGCGGGACTCGGGGAACACGGCACCGATGGCGTCGTTGATCTCTTCCGACGACGCCAGGTCATAGCCAATCGGCTTCTCGACGATCACTCGGGTATCGTCATCCAGGCTATTGCTGGCCTGGAGATTGTGGCAGATATCGCCATAGATCCGCGCCGCCACGGAAAGGTAGACCACCATGGGGCGCCGTGCGCCTTCACGCCATTGGCGAAGCGCGTCGTAGCCGTCCACCGTGGTGAAGTCGAGCTTCAGGTACTCCAGCCGTTGCAGGAAGCGCTCCATGCTGGCCTTGTCCTGCTCGTCCTTTTTCAGGCGCTTTTGCAACGCGGCGCTGACCAGCTGACGAAACTCGGCCGTGTCATGCTCCTGACGCGCCAGCCCCATGATCCGCGTGCTTTCAGGCATCAGCCCTTCGCGATCAAGATGATACAGCGCAGGGAACAGCTTGCGCATGGCAAGGTCACCAAGCGCCCCGAACAGCGCGAGATCAATCGCATGATTGGGGTCGCCTAGCGGTGCATGTGACTGGCTCATCTCAGCTCCTGTTTATAATTAGGTGATCCAACTTATGTAGTTAGATTACCTAAAATCTATCTGATAACGGGCATTATACGCAATATTTCGTGTAATTTTACTACAAAAAAATCGCCATGGCTGCTTTTCCTGTCAGGCGGTACCTGTAGTGCTCGGCCCTACGCCCCCGGCATACGCCATCCTCCTCCCCCGCAGGGAGGAGGCGGCGCAACACCAGATTGGCGAGGCTGGCACGACAAGGCACGCGCTGACGGCATCGTGCACGACAATAACAATGGCCTTACACGAGGTATGCACATCATGACAATGAAACGCAGCTTTTTCACGCCGCTATTCGCCACGGCATTGGCAACAGGCCTCGCTACCCCCGCGCTGGCCTTCGAGGAGGACCGCCTGACGATCTGGATGGGCGACAACAAGGGGCAGGAAGGCATTCGCGCGGTGGCCGCGCAGTTTCTGGAAGAGACCGGCATCCGGGTAGAGGTGGTGTTTCCGGACAACCTCACCGACCGCTTTCAGCAGGCGGCGGGGAGCGGTCAGGGGCCGGACATCGTCATCTGGGCCCACGACCGCATGGGGGAATGGGCGCAAAGCGGCCTGCTCCGGCAGGTATCCCCCAGCAGCGCGTTCCGTGAAGGGTTTTTCGATTTCACCTGGGAAGCCGCGCTGTGGAACGGTGATACCTATGGCTACCCGATTTCCGTGGAGTCCCTTGGCCTGATTTATAACAAGGCGTTGGTGGATACCCCGCCCGACAGCTTCGCGGAACTGATCGAACTGGACGCCACCCTGGCCCCTGAGGGTAAAAAGGCCATCCTGTTCGACTACAGCGAGCCCTATTATGGCTGGACCCTGCTGGCCGCCAACGGCGGTTACCCGTTCAAGCAAACCGATAGCGGCTATGATGTCAGCGACATCGGGGTCAACAATGCCGGTGCCCTGCAGGGGGCCGAGCTGCTGGTGGAGCTGATCGATAGCGGCGTGGTGCCCCGGGGCACCGACTACAACCTGATGGATACTCGCTTCAACCGGGGCGAAGTCGCCACCATGATCAGCGGCCCCTGGGCATGGCCCAACCTGGAGCGCAGCGGCATCGATTATGGCGTGGCGCTGCTGCCCCGGGTAGGCGACGAGCGCGCCCGACCGATGTTTGGCGTGATGACCGCGATGATCAATTCCGCCACGCCCAACGACTTCCTGGCGGTGGAATTTTTGGAGAACTACCTGCTGAGTGAAGCGGGCATGCGCACCTTCAACAGCGACGGTTCGCTGGGCGCAGTGGCGCATATCGATTACCAGGCAGCGCTGGCGGACAACCCCAACATTGCCGCCACGCTCGACAACGCCGAAGTGGGCATGCCGATGCCCAACATTCCTGAAATGGGAGCCTTCTGGGCGGCCATGGAGCCCGCGCTGCAGAACATCGGCAGCGGGCGCCAATCGCCCCAGGAAGCGCTGGATGCCGCTGCTCGCCGGATGCGTCAGTAGCCACTCTTTTGCCCTTGCTGCCCGGCGGTGTAAGCGCCGGGCAGCCTTCAGGAAGCCATCATGTATACCACCAATGCGTCTCGTGGCCTGCCCCGCCACCGCTCTCGCCATCTTGCCGAACGCTACACCCGCTGGGCTCTGCGCGGCGTGATAGCGGCCCTGGTCATCGCTCTACTCTGGCTGGTGCTGGCCTTTCATTTGAACGGGCAGTGGATGTTCGCACTGCTGTTTCTGCTTCTCGGCGGCTCGCTGGGCGTGGTCTTCACCAAGCGTTCGCTGATGAGCCACCGGTATATTTTCCCAGCCGTGGCAGGGCTGGGGGTGTTCGTCATTTTTCCACTGATCTACACCTTCGGGATCAGCTTCAGCAACTACAGCTCCACCAACCTGCTCTCGGAAGAGCGGGTGCGCAGCCAGTTGATGAGCCAGACCTATCAGGAAGACGATGACGCTTTCGATCTCACGCTTTATGCCGAAGGCGATCTGGTGCGTTTGCGGCTGGAAAACGAGCGCCAGCGCTGGATGTCGTCACCGCTGAACCTGGCCAATGTGGAGTCTCGCCAGCTAGGCCTGCAGGCGGCCAGTGACGCTCCCATCGCAGACCCGCTGCCCATGCGCGACATCATTCAAGCGCGCAGTGCCCTGCAGGGGCTACGCCTGATCACTCCCGAAGGCACCGAGCTGCGCATGGCCGGTATTCGCCAGTTTGCGCCCATGCTCGACCGCTACGAGGCCCGGGAGGATGGCACGCTATACGATCGCCGAGAAGACCGCGTGCTGACACCGGACCACACCCTCGGCTTTTTCGTCGCCGACGATGGCCAGCGCATCACTCCGGGCTGGCCAGTCAACGTGGGTTTCTCGAACTACACGCAAATCTTCACCGACCCGGACATTCGCGGCCCGTTCATGCAAATTTTCGTATGGACCTTCGTGTTTGCCAGTCTCACCGTGGTGTTTACCCTGGCCGTGGGCTTCGTGCTTGCCTCCCTGTTGCAGTGGGATCAGCTACGCGGCAAAGCGATATACCGCACGCTGCTGATTCTGCCCTACGCCGTCCCGGCGTTCATTTCGATTCTGATTTTCAAGGGCATGTTCAACCAGCACTTCGGTGAAGTGAACATGATTCTGGATACCCTGTTCGGCGTGCGGCCGGAGTGGTTCACCGACCCGTGGCTGGCCCGCAGCATGCTGCTCATCGTCAATACGTGGCTAGGCTACCCCTACATGCTGCTGCTCTGCATGGGGCTGATTCAGGCGCTCCCTCGGGATTTGTACGAAGCCTCGGCGGTGGATGGCGGCGGCCCGATCAGCAACCTGTTCCACATCACCCTGCCGCTGATCATCAAGCCCCTGACGCCGCTGTTGATTGCTGCCTTTGCGTTCAACTTCAACAATTTCGTGCTGATTGCGCTGCTCACGGGTGGCAACCCGGACATTCTGGGGGCCAGCACCCCGGCGGGCACCACGGACCTGCTGGTGAGCTACACCTACCGCATTGCCTTCCAGGATGCCGGACAGAACTTCGGCCTGGCGGCCGCCATTGCCACGCTGATTTTCCTGCTGGTGGCCGGTATGTCGTTGCTCAATTTGCGCCTTTCCAAAGTGAAGGTCTAGGAGGTTACTGATGGCAATGGTTCAACCACGCTCCGTGGGCGTACGCCGCCTGGGAGCACATCTGGCACTGATCTGTTTCGTCTCGCTGATCGTGTTTCCGCTGCTGCTGGTGATCTCGATCTCGTTTCGAGAGGGCAACTTTGCCAGCGGCAGCCTGATCCCCGAGAACGTCTCGTTGGAGCACTGGTCACTGGCGCTGGGTATCCCCTGGGAGCGCGCCGATGGCACCGTCGTGCAGCCGCCCTTCCCGGTGCTGCTGTGGCTGTGGAACTCCATCAAGGTGGCGGTGGTGTCGTCGGTGCTGATCCTGATGCTGGCCACCACCAGCGCCTACGCCTTTGCGCGCATGCGCTTCAAGGGCAAGGAGCCGCTGCTCAAAGGCATGCTGATTTTTCAGATGTTCCCGGCGGTGCTCTCGCTGGTGGCGCTGTATGCGCTGTTCGACCGGCTGGGGCAGTTCGTGGGCTGGCTGGGCATCAACACCCACGGCGCACTGATCGTGGCGTCGCTTGGAGCGGTGGCGCTGCATATCTGGACGATCAAGGGCTACTTCGAATCCATCGACGGCTCGCTGGAAGAGGCCGCCATGGTGGATGGCGCCAGCACCTGGCAGGCGTTTCGCTACATCCTGCTGCCGCTCTCGCTGCCGATCCTGATGGTGGTGTTCATTCTGGCGTTCGTGATGAGCATCATGGAGTACCCCATGGCGTCGGTACTGCTGGTGGACGAGCACAAGCTGACCCTGGCCGTGGGCGCCCAGCAGTACCTGGCCGATCACAACCAGCGCTGGGGTAACTTTGCCGCCGCGGCGGTGCTATCTGGCCTGCCGATTACCGTGGCCTTCCTGATCTGCCAGCGCTGGATCATCGGCGGCCTGACCGCTGGGGGTGTGAAAGGTTGATGCGTACTTGACGCGCTGTTTCCTCGCTTGAGCGGCTTGCTCATCCCCGGCGTCTGAGAAATCTGCGCCGGGATTTTATTTTTTACGGACTTTTTATGCAGGTGCATGATGTTATAGGCCATGCTTAAGCAAAATGAACGATGAGCAAGGCAATGCATACGACAAACGCAAGGTTCTATCGCAGCAATGAGCTTTACCGACACTGGGCACCGGTGTTCAAGATTTTATCGGTACTATGGCTTATCCTCGCACTGTTCATGATGGTGCCTTGGGCGGTGCTGCTCATTGAGCGCGACCCGGACGCCCGGGCGTTCGGCCTCTCTATCATGCTCGTGCTCGCCTGTGTGGCTACCACACTGCTGCTCACTTATCGTGCGTCGTTAGAACTCAAACCGTGGCAGATGTTTATCCTTACGGCGGGCAGTTGGGTAAGCATTAGCGGCTTTGCCAGCCTGCCGCTGATTCTTGGCGCACCGCAGCTAACGTTTACCAATGCCGTCTTTGAATCCGTGTCGGCCATCACCACCACGGGCTCTACTGTGCTGGTGGGCATCGAGAATCTCTCAGACGGCTTGAAACTTTGGCGCGGCTTGATGCAGTGGCTGGGGGGGATCGGCATTATCGTCATGGGCATCGCGATTCTGCCGTTTTTGAAAGTGGGCGGTATGCGTCTGTTTCATACCGAATCTTCGGACTGGTCGGATAAAGTCATGCCCCGCACCGGCGGCATTGCCAAAGCCACGCTGTCGATCTATGTGATGTTGTCGCTAACGGCCATGGTCAGTTACTGGCTAGGCGGTATGCAGCCACTGGATGCCATCGTGCATGGCATGTCTTCGCTCTCCACCGGCGGCTTTGCCAACTCTGATGCCTCGTTTGGCGCCTATGCAGAACAGCCCTGGCTGCTGTGGATGGGCAGCTTCTTCATGCTCTGCGGTGCGCTACCGTTCGTACTGTACATCCGTTTCATCCGCTCTTCGCGCAGCGCCTTATGGCAAGACCAACAGGTGCGTGGGCTGCTCAAACTGCTGTTGGCAGCCATCGTCATCCTGACCGCCTGGCGCGTCTTGCAAGGCGACGACTGGTTTGTCTCCCTGACTCACGTCACCTTCAACGTCATGTCCGTGGTCACCACTACCGGCTATGCGTCGGATGACTATACGCTGTGGGGCACACTGCCGATTGCAGCTTTCTTTTACCTGACGTTCATTGGCGGCTGTAGCGGCTCCACCAGCGGCGGCATGAAGATCTTCCGCTTCCAGATCGCCATGCTGATGCTGCGCAATCAGCTACGCTACCTGATTCATGCCAACGGCATCTTTACCACCCGCTACAACCAGCAGCCGGTCACCAGCGATATTTCGCGCAGCGTCGTGGCCTTCTCGTTCTTTTTCTTTATCACTATTGCCGTATTGGCATTAGGGCTTGCCGCGCTGGGGCTGGACCTGGTGACGGCGCTTTCGGGCGCCGCCACGGCGGTGGCCAACGTCGGCCCTGGCCTGGGCGATACCATTGGCCCGGCAGGCAACTTCGCCACCCTGCCCGATGCGGCCAAGTGGCTTTTATGTGTGGGCATGCTGATGGGCCGCCTGGAGATATTGACGGTCGTGGTGCTGATGACCCCCATGTTCTGGCGGCGCTGACGATGAACAAGATGCCAGCGTTTCGCCTTCCTGATCAGCGCGAGTCAGCCTTGGTGCTCGGTACTAGCGGTGCTGCGCTGCTGGCCGCTTGGTGGTTGCACAGCTGGCTCGCGCTGGCCAATTTATCGCTGATTTTTTTAACGGCCGTGCTTGCCTGCGCCGTTCTGGCCAGTAGCTATGCTGCTTTCATGAGTGCGCTGGTGAACTTTGTAGCGTTTAACGTTGGCTTTACCGAGCCGTACTTTTCATTGGCAGTGTCTGAGCGAGAGCAGCTAGTCACACTGCTGTTCTTTTTGTTAATCGCACTGGTGGTGGGTCGTATCGCGGGCGTTAGCCGCGAGCGTATGCTGGCGCTGAATGCCTCTCGGTTGGCAGAGGAGCAAGAGCGCTTACGCTCGGCCCTGCTCGCCTCGGTGTCTCACGATTTACGCACGCCGCTCGCCTCGATCATTGGTGCCGCAAGCTCGCTGCGCACGCTGGATGCGCAGCTCAGCCAGCAGGACCGCTTTGCATTGCTGGACGGCGTACTCAATGAAAGCGAGCGCCTGAACCGTTACATTCAGAACTTGCTGGACATGACACGACTGGGCCACGGCGAATTGGCGATCGAGCGCGACTGGGTCAGCGTCGATGATCTGGTGGCCTCCGCTCGCCGGCGCTTAGCGGGTGTACTGACGCATATCAACGTGCATCAGGCATGGGATAGCGAGCTGCCACTCCTGAACGTTCACCCTGCCTTGATCGAGCAGGCGCTGGTCAATGTGCTGGAAAACGCGGCACGATTTTCGCCGCCTGACGGAGTGATCACCATCGCTGCATCTACCGATCCTAGCCATACCACGCTCACACTCACGATCACCGATGAAGGGCCCGGCATTCCCGCCGCCATGCGTGAACGAGTATTCGAGATGTTTTTTACCGGCAACGACGGTGACCGTAGCCTGCACGGCACCGGGCTGGGTCTCGCCATTTGCCGTGGCATGCTGGGTGCCCATGGCGGCACGGTGGCAGCGGCGGATGGCCCCAATGGGCACGGCACGCAAATCATCATGACGCTGCCTCTCTCGCCCTCTATTCAGGAGCCGAGCGATGACACCTGAGCCCGCCCGCATACTGATCGTCGACGACGAGCCCGCAATTCGTCAGTTCTTACGCATCAGCCTGGGGTCACAAGGCTTTTGCATCTGCGAAGCCAGTACAGGGGCTGCCGCTCTGCATTCCGTGCGAGAGCGCTTGACGACTGAACCCATCGATCTGATTTTGCTGGATTTGGGGCTGCCCGATATCGACGGCCAGCAGGTCCTCAGAACGCTGCGCCAGCAGGTCGGCATCCCAATCATCATTGTCTCGGTACGCGGTCAGGAAGCAGAGAAGGTGCGCGCTCTGGACAGCGGCGCAAATGATTATGTCACCAAGCCTTTTGGCATTCAGGAACTGCTCGCCCGCATCCGCGCCCTGTTGCGGCAGCATCCTCCGGCCATTGCCCCATCACGTTATCAATGTGGCGCATTAAGCGTCGATATTGCTGCGCATCGAGTGACATTTCACGGAGAAACGATCCATTTGACCCCTAAAGAGTTTGCGGTGCTGCAACAGCTCATCAGCCAGGCTGGCCGTATCGTGACGCAAACCCACCTGCTGCGCACCATCTGGGGGCCAAGCCATCAGCAAGACACCCACTATTTACGTATTGTGATTAGCAAGCTGCGCCAGAAACTGGGCGATGACCCACACACTCCCAGCCTGCTGCAAACCGAGCAGGGGATTGGGTATCGGCTTTGCGTCGAGTTTGACCGCGAGGACATTAGCGAATGAAGATCATCATTCTTGGCGCTGGCCAGGTCGGCGGCACCCTGGCGGAGCACCTTGCCCGCGAGGAAAACGACATTACCGTCGTCGACACCGACGGCGCCAAGCTACGCGAGCTGCACACCAAGCTGGATATCCGCACGGTCACCGGCGCGGGCTCCTACCCCATCGTGCTGCGCCAGGCGGGCTGTGAAGACGCCGACATGCTGATCGCGGTGACCAACACCGACGAGATCAACATGATCGCCTGTCAGGTGGCCCACACGCTGTTTCGCACCCCCACCAAGATCGCGCGGGTTCGCTCCACGGCTTACCTCACCCGCAAGGGCCTGTTTGCCCACGAAGCCATTCCCATCGACGTCTTGATCAGCCCGGAACAGGTGGTGACCGACCACGTGCGCCGTTTGATCGAGCACCCCGGCGCCCTGCAGGTGCTGGAGTTTGCCGGGGGGCTGGTGCAGCTGGTGGCGGTGAAAGCCTTCTACGGCGGCCCGCTGGTGGGCCAGAACCTCGCCTTCCTGGGCAAGCACATGCCCAACGTGGAAACCCGCGTCGCCGCCATCTACCGGCGCAATCGGCCGATCATCCCCCAGGGCGACACGGTCATCGAAGCCGACGACGAAGTGTTCTTCCTGGCGGCACGGCGGGATATCCGCGCGGTGATGAGCGAGCTGCGCAAGGTGGAGCGCGACTTCCGCCGCGTGGTGATTGCCGGGGGTGGCAACATCGGCGAACGCCTGGCGGAGCATCTGGAGCATAGCCATCAGGTCAAGATCATCGAACACAGCCTGGAGCGCTGCACCACGCTCTCGGAGCGGCTGGACCGCACTGTGGTGCTGCACGGCAGCGCCACCAGCAAGCGCCTGCTGGAAGAAGAGAACATCGAGGATTGCGACATCTTCTGCGCGCTGACCAACGACGACGAGGTGAACATCATGTCGTCGCTGCTGGCCAAGCGGCTGGGGGCCAAGAAGGTGCTTACGCTGATCAACAACGCCGCCTACGTGGACCTGGTCCAGGGTGGCGATATCGACATCGCCATTTCACCGCAGCAGGCCACCATCGGCAGCCTGCTGACCCACGTGCGCCGGGGCGATATCGTCAACGTGCACTCCCTGCGCCGGGGCGCGGCGGAAGCCATCGAGGCCATTGCCCACGGCGACAAGCAGTCTTCCAAGGTGGTGGGCCGCACCATCGATGAGATCGAGCTTCCCGAAGGCACCACCATCGGCGCCGTGGTGCGCGGCAAAGAGGTGATGATTGCCCACGGCGACGTGCGCGTGGAGAGCGGTGATCACCTGATTCTGTTCGTGATCGACAAACGGCGTATCCGCGACGTCGAGCGGCTGTTTCAGGTCGGCTTGACCTTCTTTTGACAGACGCGCTCGGCTAACGCCGCGCATAGGCTGAAGGCAGACTCAGATCTCCACCGCGCGGCCAATGAACTCGATGGGGCCGGTGGGCAAGCCAGTGGGCGAGCCGGTCTCTTCTTCCAGGGTCAGCTCGAAGAGCTGGTTGTCTTCCAGCGGTGGGAGCTGGTCCAGGCGCAGGCGCAGCGGCTGGCCCGGCTCTACCAGACCCAGCGAAACGGGTGCCTGCCAGTCATCGGCCTTGGTCCAGAACTCCAGCGCTTTGCCCTCCGGCACTTCGAAGGTGCCCAGCGGGATCAGCTGAATCTCCTGGCGGTTGGCCGCTTGCACGACCCAGCCTGCCGACTGCGTCTGTGGTGCCAGTAGCACCACCATGTACTCGGGTACGGCGGGCTGTGTGGTGACGTTGCTCAGCATGACGCCCATCGCCAACGCTGCCGCCAGGCCCGCCCCGGTAGCGGCCCGCCAGAACGGCAAGCTGTGCATCAATCGGCGGCGCGGTGCAACCGGCGCGCGCGCGGGTATCACTACTGGTGCAGTAGGCCGTACCGCAGATGCTTTCATGCTCCGCTCGATGCGCGGCCATAGGTAATCGGAGGGCGTAACGGGGTCGACGATGGCGGTATAGGGGAAAAATCGCTCTTCCCAGGCGGCGACCGCCTTTTGCAGCGCAGGCTCGTTGGCGAGACGCGCCTCGAACGCTTCACGCTCGGCTATCGGCAGCGTGCCCAGCACGTATTCCCCTGCCAGGGCATGCAGATCATCGGATTCATGAGCACGTGTCATGCCATACACTCCCGTAAACGCAGCAGGCTACGCTTGATCCAGGCTTTTACCGTCCCCAGCGGGGTGCTGGTGTGTGCCGCAATCTCGGCGTGGCTGAGCCCATCTACATAGGCGTGCAGAACGCAGTTGCGACGCTCGGCTTCCAACTGCTGCAAGCACTCGTCCATGCGCTCGCCGGTTTGCCAATCGAACGCTTCCTCGACCTGGAAAGCGTGCTGAAAGGTATCGTCGTCGGCAAACTCATGGGGGTCGTTCAGGTCGGTATAGACATGGCGCTCACGCCCACGAATGGCATTGAGTGCGAGGTGGCGAGCGATACTGAATACCCAGGTGCGGGCAGCCCCCTTTTGCGGATCGAAGCTGGCGGCACGCTGCCATATGTTCAAGCAGGCATCGTGAACGATGTCTTCGGCCATGCCTCGGTCCTTGACGATGCGGTACACCACCCCGAGCAACTTGGCGCCTTCCTGCTGATACAGCAGGTGAAGCGCCGCCTGATCGCCACGGGCAATGCGAGCGAGCGCATCGACATGATCGAATTCAGTTACTTCCGTTGACCCAACTTCATCAGACACATCATCACTCCCTGGTAACGCGCCGGTCGCTGTCGCCGCAGTTCAGTGAGGATAATAGTTGGGGGCTCTCGATGCGAGCCCCCACAGTCAACGCACGATAGAAGCGTTGCCGAGATCAGTTAGCGGTCCAGAAGATGTAATCGGCCTGGTAGGTAACCACGGCGGTGGCGCCTTCGTTATCGCTACCACAAGCCACGTCGGGCGCCACGCCACCTTGGGTGTCCAGGCGCTGAATGTAAGTGACACCGTTCATGGCACCTTCACCTTCAGCCGGGTTGGCTTCTACCAGCTGCAGCGGAATGTTGCCGTCACCGTTGGGAGATACGGCCAGCTGCGTCGCCGTCAGCTTGGAGCCGTCCAGTGATTCCCAAGTAGCGGGCGGGCCGTAGTAGCTGCCGACCTGATTGCCTTCGCGGTCATTCAGCGCCGCATGGGGGCCCTTGAAAACCCAACCCAGGCTACCGTCGTCCTTGGCTTCACACATGTAAGTAATCGCGCCTACGCCCACCGTTTCCAGAGCGACGCTATGGCCATCCGGCACTTGGATGTCGGCAGGCACATCGGCCAGCGCCGCTTGACTGAAGGATGCAATCAGGGTCGCAGCGAGGGTGGCACGCGTTAGATGTTGAATGGTCATGTCAGTCTCCTTGGGTTGTGTATCAGCCACTTTTGCCGTGGCTGTATAGGGGATACACACGAGGAGACCGATTGGATGCACTCTTTTTGAAAAAAATCTAAAAAACGTTATTGGCTCACCCCGTCCACCGTCACTTGGCGAGGGCAGGCATCCCCTTGGGCATCGAACAAATGGCAGCGCTTGCCGTTGATGCCCAGCCGAGACGCCTGCCCTTCTGCCAGCCGTGCCAGTCCGTCCAGGCGTTGGGTCAAGGGGGTTTCCAGCCCCGCCACTTGCCAATGGGCCAGGGTCTCGTAGCCCAGCTTTTCGGCCACCATGAGCGTGGCGTCCAGGGTTGCATCCGCCTGTTCTGGGGCGACGAAATCTTCGGCGCGCAGCCCTAATGTGGCCTGATCACCCGCCTTGAGCTGCTGCCCGTTCACGGCCACCGCCAGGCTGTCGCCGGTGTGCAGGCGTACCAGCGTGCGGTGCTGGCCGGGGTCGACCACCGTCACCGGCAGGGTATTGATGCGCGGGGAGCCGATGAACTCCGCCACTTCCAGCGTGTTGGGAAAGTGGTACAGCGACAGCGGTGCGCCTACCTGGGCGATACGCCCTTTTGAAAGCAGCACGATACGGTCGGCCAGGGTCATCGCCTCGACCTGATCGTGGGTGACGTAAATCATGGTGGCGTTCAAGCGCTTGTGCAGCCCCGCAATCTGGATACGCATGTCCACGCGCAGCGCAGCATCGAGGTTCGACAGCGGCTCGTCGAACAGAAACACCGCCGGCTCTTTCACCAGCGTACGACCAATGGCCACCCGCTGGCGCTGGCCGCCAGAGAGATCCTTGGGCTTGCGCTCCAGAAGCTCGGTGAGGTGCAGCATTTCTGCGGCGTGCTGCACCCGACAGCGAATCTCGGCCTTGTCGGTACGCGCCAGCTTGAGCCCGAACGCCATGTTCTCGGCCACGCTCATGTGCGGGTAGAGGGCGTAGGATTGGAACACCATGCCGATGTCCCGCTCCTGGGGCGGGATCTCGTTGATCCGCTGGCCATCCAGCTGCATGTCCCCGGTGGTAATGTCCTCCAGACCCGCAATCATGCGCAGCAGCGTGGATTTACCACAGCCGGAGGGGCCCACGAACACCACGAACTCGCCGTCTTCGATGGTGAGGTCGATATCCCGGGAGATTTCGACGCCGTCAAACGACTTGCCGATGCCGCTAAGGGTCAAACGTCCCATGATGCGTCCTCCTGAGCCTGTGGGCAGCGGGCAATTGCCACGCCAAACGGCGGCAGCGTCAGCGTACCGGCCTGCCACTCGCCCTTGAGCCAATGGGGAGCGCCTTCCAGTGCTTCAGCATGCTTGGGCGCCGAGCGGGTAATGGTCTGATCGCTGAAGTTCAGCGCCACCAACAGGCGGGTTTGCTGATAGGTGCGCTCCAGGCAGAGCACCTCGTCACGCACCGGGTGGTAGCGGACTTCCCCCTTGACCAGCGCGAGCTGGGTGCGGCGAAACGCCAGGAACTCCCGGTAAGCGTTGAGCAGTGAATCGGCATCCTGCTCTTGCTGATCGACTGCCAGCGCTGCGTGGGCTTCGGGCACCGGCAGCCAGGGCGTGGCACGACTGAAGCCAGCATGGCGGCTATCTGCCTGCCAGGGATGCGGCGTACGGCAGCCATCACGGCCTTTATAGGCAGGCCAGAAGGTAATGCCTGCCGGGTCCACCAGCTGCTCAAAGGTCAGCTGTGCTTCGGGCAGCCCCAACTCCTCCCCTTGGTAGAGGCACACGCTGCCGCGCTGGCTGAGCAAGAACACCATGTACAGACGCAGCTTATCGAGCTGCCCCTGGGCCTGCCAGCGAGTCGCCAGCCGCGTGACGTCATGGTTGCCCAGCGCCCAGCAGGGCCAGCCATCGCCAATCCGCGCTTCCATCTCGGTCAGCGTTTCGTGCAGGTACGTCGGGTCGGCCTTGTCGGTCAGCAGGTTGAACGAGTAGCACATGTGCAGCCGCTGCCCCCCCTGGGAGTAGGCCGCCATGACGCCGAGGGCGTCGTCATCCCCCACTTCACCGACGCTGGTGGCGCCGGGGTACTCATCGAGCAGCGCCCGAAGCCGCTCCAGGAATACCAGGTTTTCCGGCTGGGTCTTGTCGTACTGGTGGAGCTGATAGCCATAGGGGTTGTCGGGGCGCACGCCCAGAAAGCTTTCGGTGATCTCCTGACGCGGCGGATTATCCTTCAACTCGCCGTGGGTACAGAAATTGACCGCATCGAGGCGAAAACCATCGACCCCACGCTCCAGCCAGAACCGCGCTTCTTCGAGAATGGCCTCGACCACGGCAGGGGTGCGGAAATTGAGGTCTGGCTGGCTGGCCAGAAAGTTGTGCAGGTAATACTGACAGCGTCGGGTATCCCACTGCCAGGCGCTGCCGCCAAACACGGATTGCCAGTTGGTCGGCGGCGCGCCATCGGGTTTGGGGTCGGCCCATACGTACCAGTCGGCTTTCGGGTTATCGCGGCTTTGGCGACTCTCCTCGAACCAGGCGTGCTGGTCGGAGGTGTGCGACATGACCTGATCGATGGTGACTTTCAGCCCGCGGGCATGGGCCGCCTCGACCAGCCGGTCGAGGTCTTCCAGACTGCCGAACATTGGATCGACATCGCGGTAGTTGCTGATGTCGTAACCAAAATCCTTCATGGGCGACGTAAAAAAGGGCGAAAGCCAAATGGCGTCGACGTTCAGTGAGGCAATGTAGTCGAGCTTCTCGATCACCCCCCGCAGGTCGCCAATGCCGTCGCCGCGACTATCCATGAAGCTGCGCGGGTAGATTTGATAAATCACCGCGCCGCGCCACCAGTCGGCCCCCTGGCTGCCAACGTAGTGTGAAGTGGAAGGTGTCTGCATCATGGCGAATCCTTATGGTTGTTATCAGCGATAAGGGCATGATGCAGGCTGCGCGGCGGGATCGAATCCTCCCACGCAGGGAGTACCGGGCGTAGTCGAGAGGAGGAGGCGCCCCACAGGCGCTGGGCAGCCTTCCGACGGGGTCAATCCCCGTGAATGTGGGCCAGCAGCTGCCCCGCCAGGTGAATGGCCTCCTCACGGCGACGAATGTTCTGCTTCTGGTAAAGGCTGCGGATATGGGTCTTGATGGTGGTCTGGGCCACCGAGAGCTGCTCGGCAATCTGCTCGTTGGATAGCCCCGCATGAATCAACCCTAGGATTTGCCACTCACGGCGAGTCAGCGGTGAGGTGCGGATCAGTTCCGGCACATCCAGGCGAGCCACGATATCGGCAATCACCGTCTCGTCGAGGATCAAACGCCGGGCGCTGCCAAAATCCTTTTGACGCCCTGCCAGCGCCATCAACCGCTCGGCCCTCGCTTTTTCCAGGGCCCCCAACGAGTCGCTTTCGAGCAGGCCAGCCAGCAGCTCACCCAACGGCTTGCCCAACCGCAAAAAGCTGCCCACCAGGCCGGTGCGCGACGCCAGGCTCAGGGCCTGCTGCATATGCTCGCGAGCGTGCTCTTTTCTTCCTGCATGCCAGGCGGCTGCGGCCAGGCAAAGCTGGTTACGGTTGGCGTCGGTCACCAACCCTGACTGCCGAGCGTGCTCTTCGAGGGCCTCCAGCAGCGTGCGGGCTTCCTCGCACTGGCCCAGCAGCGTGAGCGCCCGGGCGTGGTTGCGCACGTTGCACTGGGCGAAATGGTTGGTGGCCCTATCGGTGATGGGCGGCGGCGCTTCCTGGCGCCAGCGCTCCACTGCCTCCAGGTCCTGGCTCGACTGCCACCAGCTAAGCAGCGTCGCGTGGGCGTTGGCGACCCAGTCGATATGGTAATCGCCTTCTGCAAGAATTTTGCGCAGCCGCCGAATATGGTCGGCACACTGGGCCTGATCGCCGCGACTCTGGGCGATCTTGGCCAGCTGAATATGGCACTGCAGGGTCCAGCGCTCGCCCTGGCTGTCCAGCACGGCAATGCCCTTGAGCGCCGCCTGCTCGGCTTCGTCCAGCCGATGCCACTCCCAGAGCAGCTGACTGCGGATACGATAGAGAAACTCGGCCACCGGCAGATGCTCGAGCTCTGCGCGCTCGAGATGCACGAAGGCGCGCTCCTGAATATCGTAGGCAGCCTGCAAACGCCCTTGGGCCACCAGCGTTTCCGACTGGTGGCAAAAGGCCCATATCAGGCGCTGGTGATCATCGTGGTGATGGGCCTGGCGCGCTACTTCACGCACGTTCAGCAGCGACTCCTCCAGGTGCCCCTGAACGAAACGCGCTTCGCTGAGGATCGCGGTGGCCGTCAGGGGCGTCGATGCCAGGTAACGCGCCGGAACCCCCAGCGCCTGCTCGGCCAGCGGCGCAGCGCGCTCGGCGTTCCCCTGATTGATCGCCAGCTGGGCACGCAAGGTGGCAAATTCGGCGCCCAGCGCTTGCCACTCCGGCAGGTGCAGTTGAGCCTCGATCCAGCCGATCACGCGGGCTGTGATATCGAACTGGAACTGGGCATGAGACACCCAGCCATAAAGCAGCGCCAGCTCGGGGCACTGGCCGAGCTGCGGCTCGCCCAGCCGCTCCAACCCTCTGGCCAGCAGTGCGTAGGCGCCTTGGGAGAGCAGTGCCGGCCCTTGCGCGATGAGTAACGAGCTGATCAGGTCCGGCGCGTCGGCCAGAATCGCCTGGCGCAGCGCCATGACCGGGTCATCGAGCGCCAGCCAGGCCTGACTGGCCCGCTGATGCAGCGTGCGCTGGGTGGCCAGGCTCAGCTCATGGCGGCGGTGGTGCAGGTAGTCGCCAAACAAGCGATGAAAGCGATACCACTGGGCATGCGGGTCGGGACGTTCGATGAACAGCCCGGCCTGCTCGAAGGCCTCCAGCCGCTGCGTCAACCGCTCCCCTTCCAATAGCCGCGCCATCAGCTCGGGAGAGAACCGCTCCAGCACTCCCAGCTGAAGCAGCAGTTCGCGCTCCTCACTCGGCAAGGTAGTGGTCAGCAGTTCGTCGAACCAGGCGACGAAATCGGGATGCGCGCCGCTTAGCCGTTCCAGCAAGGCATCGAAACCCGCTCGGGTGGTGGTGCGCTCGACCAGCCAGTTGAGCGCCATGGCCCACCCTCCGCTCAAGCGTAGCGCGCGCTCCAGGCTCACCCGGGTAGGCGGAAAACTCAGCTGTTCGGCGCACAGGGTATGCGCCTCTTCACTGTCGAATGCCAGGCTATGCAGGTCGATCTCTTCCAGCTCACCGCGCAGCCGCAGGCTGGCCAGCCCCAGTGCCGGGCGTGACCGGCTGGCCAGCGTCAAGGTCAGCCAGGGCGGCTGATGGCGCAGCCAGTGGGCCAGCGCGGTGAGAATCTCGGGGTTGGCAAGATGCTCGAAGCCATCCACGACCAGTCGGCAAGGCGCGTGCTGTTCGGGTAGCTCCGTCAACCAGCGCTCCATGTGGGCAATGCATTCGCTGTCATCCCCCGGCGTCAGCGTGACCTGAGGGGCCAACAGGGTGTCCATGGCCGCCTGCCAGTAGGCCAGAAAGCGGTGTGTCTGATTGTCCTGATCGTCCAGCCGCAGCCAGCTTGCCTGCTGCTCCAGGGCGGGCAGCCGCTCGGCCAGCAGCGTGGTCTTGCCATAGCCCGGTGGCGCTTGAACCACCAGCAGGCGCACCTGCTCGTTCAACGCGAAGTGGTCGTTCAAACGCGGGCGCGCCACCGTACAGGGAGGTAGCGGCGGCGCCTTCAGTTTTTCCTTGAGCAGCAGCATCGGTGCCTCCCTGGGTCGAGACTAACGAGCAAAAAGCCCGCGACGGAGCGCGGGCAATCGGCATTGGTGAAACAGGCAAGGAAACCTGCCAGGCATGGTGCGATGGGTCAGAACCAGATTTCGCTCTGCACGCCAAAGCTCCACTGGCCACCGGTAAAGCCATCGTTGCCGAACGAGTCTTCCAGGGTATAGCCGTTCAGCTCGGCATCCCAATCAGTATAGGAGGCGAACAGGCGAATTTCAGGACGCTTCCAGAAGCCACCGACATCGGGCTTGAAAGTGGGCGCAATGGTCAGTTTGCCGAAATTGCCGCTGACGGCATTGCGATCGCTGAAACCGTTGGGGTCCAGGTCCATGTACTGGTAGCTACCCTCGTACTGCATCTCGAAGTTCTGGGTAATTTCGTTGGCCAGGCGCACGTTCAGCGTGGCCCAGGAGTAGCTGTCGCCATCGGCAAACCGGTCGTCGCTGACCTCTGCCAGAATCGAGGGTGCAATGCGCCACTGCGGGGCAATGTAAGTGGTTCCGTAGACCGCCAGGCGGGTCGCCGTGGCGTCGTCGGTCAGGTCGCCATTGCTCCCCAGCCCTTTCACTTCCGCACCCAGCCCTTGGCCGTGCAGCAACGCCGCCTTGAAGTTACCCTCGCCCAGGCCAAAGAAGCTGTCGCCGTGGTACGCCACCATGGTATGCCAGCCGCTGTCGGCGGCGGTCTGGCCTACGCCGATGTCGCGCTCGTCGTTATCGGCGGCCGACATCACGTTCGCCATGACCTGCCAGTTACCGAAGTAGTTGTTGGAGGTCAGAATCAGGTTGTCGGTGTTGCTGCCTTCACCGTCCAGGCCGGGGTTTTCGCGGTTGATGACGTCAAAGTCACTGAAGCTACGGCCATACAGCGAGAAGTTGGACTTCCAGTTATCGGCCAGTTGAATATCGTAGATACCGCCACCGGTACCAGCCAGGAACACGACGTCGCTGTCCAGCCAGTGGATATCGAAGTTATCCCGGTCGAAGCGCTTACCCGCCCAGATGGAGGCATTTTCGAAGGCCCCGGTGAAGCTGGGCAGGTCGCTGAACTCGGCATAGGCCTGACGGACGTTGAGGTTGGTATCGTCGCCAACCCAATCGTTGCTGGAGTTGGTGCCAGCGGCCAGCATGGTGGTGTAACGGGCGCGGGCGCCGTTATCGAACTGCATGCGGTAGTTGAGAATGGCTTCGGTGTAGGTATCGGGCTCGTTGCCCAGACGACCCACGGCACCGCCCAGGTTACCGGCTGGAGTCACATAGGGGCCGCCATCGATGCTCTTGCGATCTTCACCCAGCAGCAGGCCAGAGCGGGCGTAGACGTTGAACGAAAAGCCTTCATCACCGCTGGCCTGTCGCTCTACTCGCGCCAAGCGCTCTTCGATGTCGGCATCGGTAGTGGCGGCCGCCGGGGCGCTGGATGGGGGTGGCGTTGCACCCTGCTCCGCCAGCTCGGCACGACGCTCGGCAGCGTCTGCACGCTGCTCGGCCGCCGCGATGCGTGCCTCAAGCTCGGCAAAACGCTCTTCGAGGGACAGGTTGGCGCTGGCCAAACCGCTCATGCCCAGGCTTGCGGCTGCCACCGCAATGGCCAGCGGCGTCTTGAATGCTGTCTTGTGCATTGTTTTAAATCCTATTGTTTTTAAACCGCTATTGTTCTGATCGTGACGCTGGCTCCAGGCACCGCCTTCCCTTGAATGTTGCAAAGCAACTTCTGTTTTGAGCCGAAGAGCGACAGCCACTAAAACTTAATCGATTAAGTGTTAGTAAACCAACAAGCTTTTACTAATTATCGACCAATGTCTAACTGCCTATTTCACTTGGCAAAAACACTATCCGCCACGTTAGACAAAAGTCGCTATTGAACTTCATGCCGACAGACGGCTAACTGGCACTCAACTTAATCGTTTAAGTTGGCGCCGTCAGCGCTTTGTCACTTCACTCCCATAACAATAAACGTCGAGGAACGCCGTTATGAAAAAGACTCTTCTTTCGTCTGCGATTACCTTAGCCAGCCTTGCCAGCATCAGCGGTGCCGCTCAGGCCGCCGACCTGACCATCTCCTGTGGAGCCGTGGGTGCAGAGCTGACCCTCTGCCAGGAGGGCGTTCGGGCCTGGGAAGAAAAAACTGGCCACCAAGTCGACGTGGTCTCCACACCCAACTCCTCTACCGAGCGTTTGTCGCTTTACCAGCAGATTCTCTCGGCCAACTCCAGCGATATCGACGTCATGCAAATCGACGTGGTGTGGCCCGGCCTGTTGGCCAATCACCTGCTCGATCTTCGCGAGGTATTGGGTGACGACGCAGCCGCGGGCCATTTCGAGACAATCGTCGTCAACAACACCATCGATGATCGTCTGGTTGCCATGCCCTGGTTTACCGATGCGGGCGTGCTGTACTACCGGGAAGACCTGCTGGAAAAGCACGGTCATGACGTTCCGACCACCTGGCAGGCACTCACCGAGACGGCCCGCGAGATTCAAGCGGCCGAACGTGACGAAGGCAACAGCCGCATGCAGGGCTTCGTGTTCCAAGGGCGCGCCTATGAAGGGCTGACCGTCAACGCCTTGGAATGGGTCGCCAGCTTTGGCGGCGGTACCGTGGTCGATAACGACGGCGAAGTGACCATCAACAACGAGCGCGCCGCACAGGCCCTTGACCTGGCGGCTTCCTGGGTAGGCGATATCGCCCCGGAAGGCGTGTTGAACTACACCGAAGAGGAAGCCCGCGGGGTCTTCCAGGGCGGCAACGCGGTGTTCATGCGCAACTGGCCTTACGCCTGGGCGCTGGCCCAAAGCGATGACAGCGACGTACGCGGCAAGGTGGGCGTGGTCCAGCTGCCGGCCGGTGGTGATGACGGGCAAAGCGCTGCGGGCCTGGGCGGCTGGAACCTGGCGGTTTCTCGCTATAGCGACAATCCCGAACTGGCGGCCGACCTGGTGGCTTACCTGACGGGCGAGGAAGAGCAGAAACGTCGCGCCATTCAGGCGTCCTACAACCCCACCATCGATGCGCTCTACCAGGACCAAGAAGTACTGGAAGCGGTGCCCTTCTTCGGCACGCTCTACGACACGTTCACCAATGCCGTCGCGCGTCCGTCTGCACCTACCGGCGATGCCTATGGCCGGGTCAGCAACGCCTTTTTCAGCACCACCCATGACGTACTTTCCGGCAACAAGGATGGCGCCCAGGGAGTTGCCGACCTGGAAGGCGAACTGCTGCGCCTGAAGCGTCGTAACTGGTAATTGCGGAGACTCCCATGCCGAGCACTTCTCACCACGACGCGCCCT
Organism: Halomonas sp. NyZ770; assembly: GCF_020616575.1. Lineage (NCBI taxonomy): Bacteria > Pseudomonadati > Pseudomonadota > Gammaproteobacteria > Oceanospirillales > Halomonadaceae > Halomonas > Halomonas sp. NyZ770. The sequence continues at coordinate 2,330,797 of NZ_CP085143.1, forward strand.
CCGGGGCGCGTTCCATAGCGCCCCCAAGGCGCCAGCGCGGCACCAAGGTGCGCCGCCAACGGGTCAAGGCGGCCTGGCTGTTCCTGGCCCCCATGCTGATCGCCCTGACTCTGGTGGCTGGCTGGCCGCTGCTGCGGACGTTCTTTCTGAGCTTTACCGACGCATCGCTATCGGACCTGGGCGCGGCCAACCTGATCGGTTTCGAAAACTATCTGGTGTATGACGATGGTCGCTGGTTTGGTGTACTCGCCGACCCCATCTGGTGGCGCTCGGTCTGGAACACGGTCTACTTCTCGGTGGTGTCCGTCTCACTGGAAGTCATCTTCGGTGTCATCGTGGCGCTGATCCTGAATGCCGAATTCAAGGGCCGGGTGATCGTCCGAGCCGCGGTGCTGATCCCCTGGGCCATCCCGACCATCGTCTCTGCCCAGATGTGGGCATGGATGCTCAACGACCAGTTCGGCATCATCAATCATATGCTGATGGCCGTCGGCATCATCGACAACCCCATCGCCTGGACCGCCAGCGCCACCTACTCCATGTGGGCGGTCATCATGGTGGACGTATGGAAAACCATTCCCTTTGTTGCGCTGCTGGTACTGGCCGCGCTGCAGATGCTGCCCAAGGATTGCTACGAAGCCGCCGAAGTGGACGGCATTCATCCGGTACGCGTGTTCTTCAAGGTCACGCTGCCACTGATCACACCCGCGCTGATGGTGGCGGTGATCTTCCGCCTGCTGGATGCGCTGCGCGTATTCGACGTGATTTACGTACTGACCTCCAACTCCACCAGCACGATGTCGATGTCGGTCTACGCCCGCCAGCAGCTGGTCGAGTTTCAGGATGTCGGTTACGGCAGCGCGGCCTCCACGCTGCTGTTCCTGATCATTGCGCTGGCCACCATTGCCTACCTCTATCTGGGCCGCAACAAGATCCAACTGGGAGGTGACTGATGACCACTCGTCAGCTAGCCAAAATAGCCAAACGCGTCGGCTTCTGGGCGCTGATTGCGCTTATCATGGTGTACGCGGTCTTCCCGTTCTACTACGCGGTGATCACCTCGCTCAAACCCTCCAGCGACCTGTTTCGCGTGGAACTGTGGCCCTCCAACTGGAACCTGAACAACTACGTTCAAATCTTCAGCCAGACCAGCTTCCTGCGCGCCATCTTCAACTCGATCATCGTCGCGTTCAGCGTGGTGTTCATTGCGCTGCTGCTGGGCATTACCGCGTCCTATGCGCTTGGGCGGGTACGTTTTCGCGGTCGCTCCACGGTGCTGCTGGTGATCCTCGGGGTATCCATGTTCCCCCAGGTGGCGGTGTTGTCGGGGCTATTCGAGGTCATTCGCGCGCTGAACCTTTACAACAACCCGGCGGGCCTGATTCTCAGCTACACCATCTTCACCCTGCCGTTCACCGTCTGGGTACTGACCACGTTCATGAAGCAGCTGCCCATGGAGCTGGAAGAGGCCGCGATCATGGATGGCGCCACCCCCTGGGTCACCATCACCAAAGTGTTTTTACCGTTGATGTGGCCCGCCATGGCCACCACCGGACTGCTGGCCTTCATTGCCGCCTGGAACGAGTTCCTGTTCGCGCTGACCTTCACGCTCACCGATGCCCAGCGCACGGTGCCGGTGGCCATCGCCCTGCTCTCGGGCGGCAGTGCTTATGAATTGCCCTGGGGGCCGATCATGGCCGCGTCCGTCGTGGTGACCGTGCCGCTGGTGATCCTGGTGATCATCTTCCAGCGCCGCATCGTGTCTGGCCTGACGGCTGGCGCGGTGAAGGGCTGACCCGATAGACGCTCTCGATGAATTCGCTGATGACTCTCAGCAACCGTTTTTAAGGAACGATGGTATGCAAGACAATACGATGTGGTGGCGCGGCGGCGTTATTTATCAAATCTACCCGCGCAGCTTTCTGGATAGCCGTGGCGACGGCGTTGGTGACCTGAACGGCATCACCGAGAAGCTGGACTACGTGGCATCGCTCAACGTGGACGGCATCTGGCTCTCGCCCTTCTTTACCTCGCCGATGCTCGACTTTGGCTACGATGTCAGCGACTACCGCGACGTGGACCCGATGTTCGGCACCCTGGACGACTTCAAGGCGCTGCTGGCCAAGGCCCACTCGCTGGGCTTGAAGGTGATGATCGATCAGGTGATCAGCCACACCTCGGACCAGCACCCCTGGTTCAAAGAGAGCCGCCAGGATCGCACCAATCCCAAGGCGGACTGGTTCGTCTGGGCGGACCCCAAGCCCGATGGCACGCCACCCAACAACTGGCTGTCGATTTTTGGCGGCCCGGCCTGGACCTTCGACTCCCGCCGCCAGCAGTACTACCTGCACAACTTCCTGACCAGTCAGCCGGACGTCAACTTCCACAATCCGGAAGCGCGTCAGGCGCAGCTGGACAACATGCGCTTCTGGCTCGATCTGGGCGTCGATGGGTTCCGTCTGGACACGGTCAACTTCTACTTCCACGATGCCGAGCTGCGGGACAACCCGCCGGTGCCCAAAGGAGAAGCCAAAACCCTGGGCGCCCCGGAAGCCAACCCCTACACCTGGCAGCGCCATGTCTACGACCTCAGCCGCCCGGAGAACCTTGGCTTCCTGCAGGACCTGCGCGCGCTGATGGATGAGTACCCCGGCACCACGACGGTGGGCGAAATCGGCGACGACAACCCGCTGGAACGCATGGCCGAGTACACCGCCGGGGGTGACAAGCTGCACATGGCTTACACCTTCGACCTGCTCAACATGCCGCATTCGGCGCGCTACCTGCGCGAAGTCATCGAGCGCTTCCAGCGTTTGGCGGGAGACGCCTGGCCCTGCTGGGCCACTTCCAACCACGACGTGGTGCGCAGCGCTACTCGCTGGGGCTCCGAAGAAGATCAGAATGCCTACCCCAAAGTCATGCTGGCCATGCTGTTTTCGCTACGCGGCAGCGTGTGCCTTTACCAGGGCGAAGAGCTTGGCCTGCCGGAAGCCGACGTGCCCTTCGAGCGCATTCAAGACCCCTATGGCAAAGTGCTGTGGCCCGAGTTCAAGGGCCGCGACGGCTGCCGCACGCCGATGCCCTGGAACGATGGCGAACAGGGCGGCTTCTCGGCAGTCGAGCCGTGGCTGCCCATGGAGCCCCGCCACCTGGCCTTATCGGTGAGCCGCCAGCAGGATGACCCCAACGCCACGCTCAATACCGTGCGCGCCCTGCTGGCCTTCCGGCGCCAGCACCCCGCGCTGTTCGATGGTGACCTGAACCTCGTGGATGTAGGCGACGACCTGCTGGGCTTTACCCGGCAAAAAGGCGACGAAACGCTGCTGTGTGTCTTCAACCTGACCGGCCAGACCCAGCGAGCTTCACTGCCCGTCGACGTGACCAGTGACCTGGCCGTGGCCAACTTCACTGCCACCCGGGACGGCAGCGCGCTGACGCTACCGGCGTACCAGGCTGCCTTCATGCAGGTTGCCTGACCGCCACCGTTACCTTTAATAATGATAGCCGACCCGATCGCGGGTCGAGGTCGGCAAGGAGTTACCATGGCAAGTGTTACGCTTGAAAAGGTCAACAAGGTCTTTGGACGTGACCACATCATCAAGGATGTGGATCTGGCGATTGGTGACGGTGAATTCGTCGTGTTCGTTGGCCCCTCCGGCTGTGGCAAGTCCACCCTGCTGCGCCTGATCGCCGGGCTCGAGTCGATCACCGACGGCGACCTGAACATTGGCGGCACGGTGGTCAACGACCTGCCCCCACGGGAGCGCGGGGTGGGCATGGTGTTTCAGTCCTACGCCCTTTACCCCCACATGACCGTCTACGACAACATGGCGTTTGGCCTGAAGCTGGCCAAGACTGCCAAGGAGACGGTACACGAGCGGGTCATGACCACCGCCAAAATCCTTCAGCTCGAAGAGCTGCTGCACCGCAAGCCCAAGGCGCTTTCGGGAGGCCAGCGCCAGCGGGTGGCCATGGGCCGCGCCATGGCCCGTGAACCGCGCATACTGCTGTTCGACGAGCCGCTCTCCAACCTGGATGCCTCGCTGCGGGTGCAGATGCGCAACGAAATCGCTCGCCTGCACAACCGGCTGGGCTCCACCATGATCTACGTCACCCACGATCAGGTGGAAGCCATGACCCTGGCCGACAAGATCGTGGTCCTCAACCGCGGCCATGTGGAGCAAGTAGGCAGCCCCCACGAGCTCTACCAGCGCCCGGCCACCAAATTCGTGGCAGGCTTCATTGGCTCGCCCACCATGAACTTCCTGCCGGCCCAGTTGACCAGCGGCTCCACCGACGGCTGCCGAGTCAAGGCCACGGGCATTGGCGAACTGGCGCTGCCACAATCGGCAGAAAGCTACTCGCCCGGCACGGGCCTGACCCTGGGAGTACGCCCCGAGCACCTGCGCCTGGAAGCCCCGCAAGGCGACAACTGCTTCGACATCGTCAATGTCGAGTATCTGGGTAACGAGGTGTATGTCTACCTGGAGCCCAAGGAAGGCAGTACGCTGCTGATCCATCGCAGCGAGGCCCCCAGCCAATGGCAGGAGGGTCAGCAAGTGTCGCTGGTGCCCGACCTGGCGCATGTACACCTGTTCGACGAAAGCGGCAACGCACTGACGCTGTCGGCCAGACGTTCGGCGGCCTGAACCCCAGATCGCCCTCTTCGGCCCTGACCCAAGCGCCCTTCAATGAAGGGTAGTCTTGGCCCCCTCAGGGCCGCTATCCTGTGCAACACTCGAATAATTAGCCTGCGTCCTACTTAACCTGCTCAGGAAGCACCGTGACCGTTTCCCGTCGAATGACCCTAAAAGACCTGGCGCTGGAACTTGGCGTTTCCACCGCGACGATTTCCAATGCCTTCAATCGCCCGGACCAGCTCTCCCCCTTGCTGCGCGAACGCATCCTGCGCGAAGCCAAGCGGCTGGGTTACAACGGCCCCGATGCCAAGGCACGCAGCCTGCGCACCGGACGCTCCAGCATCGTGGCGGTCATCCTGGCCGAGAGCCTGACCTACAGCCTCAACGATGCCGTGGCCAGCGAGTTTCTCTCCGGCGTGGCAGAGGTGCTCGATGCCCACGGGCATACCCTGCTGCTGCTGCCTGGGCGCGGACACGCGTCACAGCTACCCAATTCCGCCAACATTGCCGATGGCTTCATCGTCTACGGGCTGATGCCCAATGGCAAGATGATCGATGAGTTGCCCACCCAGCGGCCGCTGGTTTCAGTGGATTTCGACATCGACGGCTGCCCGACGGTGCATATCGACGACCGTGACGCCAGCTACGCCATGGCCATGCACGCCCTGCAGCAACGGCCCGAACGCCCTGCCATCATCAATTTGCGGCTGACCAAAGAGCACTGCAATGGACGGGTGACCGCTGCGCATACGCTGCTGCCCGACAGCAGCACCATCAGTCGCGCGCGGCTGGCAGGCTTTCACGCAGCGCTTGCCGAACATGGCTTCGATACCGAAAAGATTCCATTATGGAATATCGAGGAAAATGTCTTCGATGTGTGCGCCCCGGTACTCACCGAGATACTCGATCAGCCCGCCAGCCAACGCCCCGACCTGCTGCTGTGCATGTCTGATCGCATCGCGCTGACAGCGCTGACAATGGCCGAGCAACGCGGTATCGGCGTGCCCGACACGCTGCGCATTACCGGGTTCGACGGGATTGCCGAAGGGCAGTACCGGGCACCGCGACTGACCACGGTGCGCCAGGACAGTGCTGGCAAAGGGCGTACGGCGGCCAAGATGATTCTGGGTCGCATCCCCAAGGCCCAGCAGCTGCTCAAGACCGAGCTGCTGCTGGGCGACACCTGCCCTTGAAACGCCTGATCAGGCGGTTTTCTGCATGGCGATGGCGGTATCCAACATACGGTTGGAGAAGCCCCACTCGTTGTCGTACCAGGCCATGATCTTCACCAGCCGACCATTCACACGGGTGTGATTGGCATCGAAAATCGACGAGTGGGCGTTGTGGTTGAAGTCAATCGACACCAGCGGCTGAGCATTGACATCCAGCACCGCAGAGCCTGCAGCGGCTTTCTCGACGATGGCGTTGATCTCTTCCTTGGTCGTGTCACGCCCGGCGGTGAATGTCAGGTCGACCAGTGACACGTTGATCACGGGCACTCGCACGGCCAGGCCATCGAATTTGCCCGCCAGCTCCGGCAGCACCAGACCAACCGCCTGAGCCGCACCGGTCTTGGTGGGAATCATCGAGTGCGTGGCACTGCGTGCCCGGTACGGGTCCGAGTGATAGACGTCCGACAGGTTCTGGTCGTTGGTGTACGCGTGCACGGTGGTCATCAGACCGTTCTCGATGCCCACGGCATCGTTCAACGCTTTCGCCACGGGGGCCAGGCAGTTGGTGGTGCACGAAGCGTTGGAAACGACCTTGTGCTCGGCAGTGAGCACGTCGTCGTTGACGCCGTAGACCACGGTGGCATCGGCATCCGGGCTGGGCGCCGAGATCAGCACTCGCTGGGCACCGGCGGCAAGGTGTTTGGCCGCCGCGTCACGCTTGGTGAACAGGCCAGTACACTCCATCACCAGGTCCACGTTCAGGGCTGACCAGGGCAGATTGGCCGGGTCGCGCTCGGAGGAAATGGCGATTCGGTCACCGTCCACCGTGATGCTCTCGGCGTCGTGCTCGACCGTGAAGGGAAAGTGGCCGTGCACCGTGTCGTGGCGCAGCAGGTGGGAATTCAATGAAGGGTCACCCAGGTCGTTGATGGCAACCACCTGAACGCGGTCACGGTAGCCGTTTTCATACAGTGCGCGCAGCACGTTGCGGCCGATCCGCCCAAAACCGTTAATGGCAACTCTTATTGTCATGGTAGCACCTCTATCAAGCAGTGGTCGTCGATGGCGTATTCAGTAAAAAAATTACTAAAAATACGTCTTTAATCACCTGAAGGCCGATTAAAACCTGCCATAACCGCCCCAAAAGGCTAATAACTATCCAATATGTAGTAAAATTACTATATAAAGGCTATCGTAGTCCAATACTTAATGACCGATTCATCGGCCTGCGCGGCAACGCACCGCAGCTGCCTGTTTCGAGCGTTGCCCCTACCTATTCAGGAGTCTGCCCCATGACCACCCCAGCGCCCTCTTCGCCGCTTCGTCGTACCAAAATCGTGGCCACGCTAGGCCCGGCCAGTGACCGCCCCGGCGTGCTGGAGGCCATGCTCAAGGCGGGCGTGGACGTGGTGCGCCTCAACTTCTCCCACGGCTCGGCAGACGACCATCGTCGTCGGCTCAATGACGTGCGCGAGATTGCCCAACGCCTGGGCCGCAGCGTGGCAGCGCTGGGCGACCTGCAAGGGCCCAAGATTCGTATCTCGCGCTTTATCGAAGGGTCCGTGCAGCTGGAAGTCGGCCAGCCCTTTGTGCTCGATATGGCGCTGGATGCCCAGCAAGGCACCACCGAGCGAGTTGGCTGCGACTACAAGGCGCTGATCGAGGACGTGCGCCCGGGCGATAGGCTGCTGCTCGACGACGGCCGCGTGGTGCTGGACGTCACCTCGATTAGCGGGCAGGAAGTGCACACCCGGGTACACGTGGGTGGCAAGCTTTCCAACAACAAGGGCATCAACAAGCAGGGTGGCGGCCTTTCCGCCCCAGCGCTGACCGACAAGGACAAGCAGGACCTGCAGACCGCCATCGAGATTGGCGTCGATTACCTGGCCGTGTCGTTTCCCCGCAGCGCGGCGGACATGCAGGAAGCCCGCGCCCTGCTGGGGGAAGCAGGCAAGGAGATCGGCCTAGTGGCCAAGCTGGAGCGGGCCGAAGCCGTGGCGGACGACGCAACCCTGGACGCCATCATCGTGGCCTCCGAGGCGGTCATGGTTGCCCGGGGGGACCTGGGCGTGGAAATTGGCGACGAAGCGCTGATCGGCACCCAAAAACGCATCATCAAGCACGCCCGCACGCTGAACCGCGCCGTGATCACCGCCACCCAGATGATGGAGTCGATGATCGAGTCGCCGCTGCCTACGCGTGCCGAAGTATTCGACGTGGCCAATGCCGTGCTGGATGCCACCGATGCGGTGATGCTGTCGGCGGAGACCGCCGCAGGCGACTACCCGGTCGAAACCATTGAAGCCATGAACCGCGTCTGCCTGGGCGCCGAACGGGAGCGACTGGCCCAGGCGTCCGGGCACCGAATTCACGAGGGCTTCGAGCGCATCGATGAAACCATCGCCCTGTCGGCCATGTACGCCGCCAACCACCTGACGGGCGTGCGCGCCATCGCCTGCATGACCTCCACCGGCTACACCCCGTTGATTGCGTCACGCATCCGCTCTGGCTTGCCGATCGTCGGCCTGGCCCATAGCCCGATTGCCCAGCGCCGCATGGCGCTCTATCGCGGCGTGGTCTCGCTGCCGTTCGATACCAGCCAGATGGCGGCAGACCAGGTCAATGCAGAAGCCATCAAACTGCTCAAGACCCACGGATTGGCACGCCCGGGCGAGCATGTCATTCTTACCCGAGGCGACCACATGAACGCCCATGGCGGCACCAACACGATGAAAGTGCTGGCCGTTGACGCCGACTAATCCTTGCTCTGGAGAGCCCGACATGACCGATGCCCGCCCACCCCGCCAAGCCGTACGTACGCTGCCCGCGCGCAAGCGCATCGCGCTGATTGCCCACGACGGCAAGAAAACGGAGATGCTGGCGTGGGCGGAGCGCTGGAAGGATACGCTCAGCCAGCACACCCTGGTGGGCACCGGCACGACCTCGGGGCGGCTGACCACCTCGCTGGGCCTGCAGGTGGAAGGGCTGATGAGCGGGCCATTGGGCGGCGACCAGCAAATTGGCGCTCGGATTGCCGAGCAGCAGCTCGATATTCTGATCTTCTTCTGGGACCCCTTCGCCCCCCAACCCCACGACCCGGACGTCAAGGCCCTGCTGCGCCTGGCCGCCCTGTGGAACGTACCGGTGGCCTGCAACGCCGCCAGCGCCGATTTCCTGCTCTCCTCCCCTTACCTGGGGGAGCACTACGACATGGCCATTCCCGATGCCAACGCCTGGGCCCAGGCGCGCTCGGTGTGAGCGCCGCCCGGGCATTCGCCTCACATCTGAGTATTCAGCGGGAACGCAGGTGGCGCTCGACCACCTGCTGGCCAGGCTGGTAACGCCCGTTCATGGCATCCAGTGCACATTGCAGCGTCAGCTCGGCAATGCGGTCGTAATCCTGCAGTGCCGAATTGACCGGCTGAGGCAGGAAATCCAGCAGCCGATGATCGCCAAACGTGGCCAGCCGCAGCGACGCGGACAATCCGCCCCTGGCCAGCAGCTCGTCGAAGACACCCTCCATCAAGGCATAGGACGCGGTGACCAGCGCATCCACCGAGCCGTTCTCGAACGCCTGACGTGCCAACGCGACCCCGACATCGCGTTCGTAGCGCTCGCCGCTGAACGTCAGCGCCTGGATATTCCGACCGGCCAGCGCCTGCTGAAATCCGGCCCGCCGTTCCCGGCTCACCGACAGCTCGGGCATCGCATCCAGCCATGCCACCGTGCGCGTGGTGGGGCGGATGACCGAACGGGTCAACGCATACGCCGCTTGCTGGTCATTGCTGACCACGCTGGCAAAGCGGTGCGGTGCAAGCCCACGGTCCATGCCCACCACGCTCCAACCCTCTTCCGCCAGGTCGGCATAAAAGGGGTCGTTTTCCGGCAGGCAACTGGCGGTGATCAGCACTTCACAACGCTGGGCCCGTAGCGCCAGCGCCAGCGCTCGCTCGCTCTCGGCACAATCATCGGAGCTGACCAGCAAAAGCTGATAGCCCCGCTCACGAGCGCCCCGCTCCAGCCGCTTGGCCAGCCGGGCATAGCTGATGTTTTCAAGATCTGGAACGATCAAGCCAATCAAACGGCTTGCGCCACGGCGCAGGGCAGCGGCCTGTGGGTCGATGTGGTAGCGATACTGGCGCACCACCGCCATGACTTTTTCGATGGTGGCGGCACTGATTCGCCGCTGTTCGGCCTGGCCGTTGATTACATAGCTTGCCGTGGTGCGCGAGACCCCGGCCAGCCGGGCAATATCGGCAAGTGTCATGCTGGTTTCCCCCCTAATAAAGACGGCAGTTTAGCAGCCGTTTCACCCTCTTCAGACCAAAGTCTAAAAAGACAACCCTTGTGTCTAAAAGTGAATCGATTCAGCATAGCCACTATACACAGGTGACACGATTCATCCAGCTAACCTCAACGCTCTACGACTAACGTTTTATGCGCGCACATTCGCCGCCAATCGCAGACGTTGCCGTTACCTGACCGCGTTTACAGGAGAACCCTATGCTGACCCTCGGCCCTGATGACATCTTGCTCGACCGCCATGCGCAGGATTGGCAAGCTGCACTCGATAGCGCCGCCAAGGCATTGGCCGAGGCTGGCCTGGTGGAGGCCGAGTACCGCAATGGCCTGCATGCCCGTGAGGCGCAGTCCTCTACTTATCTGGGCAACGCCATTGCCATCCCCCACGGCACCCCGGAAAGCCGCCATCTGGTGAAGCGTACCGGCGTACGCGTGCTGCAGTTCCCCCAAGGGGTTCAGTGGCATGACGGCAACACCGTGCATGTACTGGTCGCCATTGCTGCACAAAATGACGAGCACCTGGACATTCTGCGCCAACTGACCCACGTGCTGGACCGAGACGGCGTGGCCAGCGAATTGGCCAACGCCAGTTCAGCCGCCGACGTGGCCCGGCTGCTTTCCCGCCCCGCCGTGGCTCCCAAGCTGGACGCCGACACCCTGTGTGTCAACTTCCCTGCCCGAGACCCGCAGGAGCTGGCCTTGGCCGCCGCGGCCCGGCTGCGCCAAAGCGGCTGCGTCGACAATGCTTTCATCAGCGCCGTGGCCAGCTCTGCGCCACAGTGGTTGGGCAAAGGCCTCTGGCTCGCCAGCCAGGCAACGGGGGTACGCCAGCCCGCGCTGGGCGTGGCCACGCCCGCTGATGCCATCGAACACGACGGGCGCGCCGTCCACGCCCTCTTCTGCCTGGCGGCCAGCGGCGACAGCCACCGCCCGCTGCTCGAACAGCTGCTGGCACTGGTGGAGAGTGGCCAGAGTGAAAGCCTGATGGGCAAGAGCAGTGCCCAGCTGTTGGCGCTGCTGGCGGGAGAAACCGCCCAAACGCAAACACGCCGTGTGCGCGTTCTCAACCCCCACGGCCTGCACGCCCGCCCGGCCAAACAGCTGGTGCAAATCGCCCGCGCCCAGACCATGCCCATCAACGTTCGTCTGGAAGAGGGCAGCGCCACCACCGTCTCGGCGGCCAGTTTGACCAAGGTCATCGGCCTTGGCGCACGTCGTGGCCAGTGGCTGATCTTCTCTGCGGAAGGCGAGCAGGCCAGCCATGCCCTGGATGCCCTCGCCGCCGCCGTGGAAGAGGGCCTGGGCGAGAAAGTCACGCCCTTCGATGGCGGCCGCGAGACCCGCCCCGCCACCGATACTCGCCAGCCCGATATCACGCCACTGGCGGCCGATACCCCGCATACCGGCGTGGCGGCGTCTCCGGGGCTGGCCATTGCACCGGTGTTCGTCATTCGTCCGCTGGCGTTCGACTATCCCGAGCACGCCAACGACCCTGAGGCCGAAGCGCGCCGCCTGAGTGCAGCGCTGCAGGAAGGCGCCGCCCAGCTGCAGGCGCTGGTGCATAACGCGCCCGGCGGTGAAGTGGCCGACATCCTCTCCATGCATGAAGAGATGCTGGACGACCCCGAGCTGCGTCAGGCGGCGCTGGACGCCATCGGCGAAGGGCGCTCGGCGGAGGCTGGCTGGTGGGAAGCCATCGACACCGCCGCCCGTGCTCAGGAGATGCTGGCCGACCGGCTGCTGGCAGAGCGGGCCGCCGACCTGCGCGACGTCGGCCGCCGAGTGCTGGGTGTGCTGTGCGACGTGACTCTGCCCGAGCCACCCGACCACCCTTACATTCTGGTGATGGACGACATTGGCCCTTCCGATGTGGCGCGCCTGGATACCTCTCGGGTGCGAGGCCTGCTCACCGTTCGCGGCGGCGCCACCGCGCACAGCGCCATTCTGGCCCGTGCGCTGGGCATTCCCGCGGTGGTGGGCGCAGGCGAGTCGGTCATGGCGCTGGCCAACGGCGGCATGATGATTCTGGATGGCGAGCGCGGCCGCGTGATCTCGCAACCTTCCGAAGAGCGCCTGCGGCGCGCCGAACAGCAGCTGCTCGACCAGCAGCAGCGTGAAGCCGACGCCTGGGAGCTGCGCTTCGAGCAGGCCCAGACCCGCGACGGCCACCGGGTAGAGGTCGCTGCCAACCTGGGCAATACGGCCCACGCCGCCGATGCCGTCGAGCGTGGCGCCGAGGGCGTTGGTCTGCTGCGCACCGAGTTTCTGTTCATGGCTTACGCCAGTGCTCCGGATTTGGCGACGCAGATCGCCGAGTACCGTGAAGCCACCGATGCACTCGCTGGCCGACCGCTGGTCGCCCGAACGTTGGACGTGGGCGGCGACAAGCCCCTGCCCTACTGGCCAGTCCCCCAGGAAGACAATCCCTTCCTCGGCCTGCGCGGCATTCGCCTGGCGCTGACCCAGCCGGACGTGCTGGAAACGCAGCTTCGCGCCCTGCTGATGGCCGCCGTAGGCAAACCGCTGCGCATCATGCTGCCGATGGTAAAGGACGTGGCCGAATTCCGCGCCGCCAAAGCCATCTACGACCGACTGCTCAAGGAGATCACGGAGCAGCAGCGCGCCACCGACGTGCAGCTTGGCGTGATGATCGAGGTGCCCTCCAGCGCGTTGCTGGCACCGACGCTGGCCGCCGAAGTGGACTTCTTCTCGGTGGGCACCAACGACTTGACCCAGTACACCCTGGCCATCGACCGCGGCCACCCGGAGCTGTCTGCCCAGGCCGACGGCCTGCACCCAGCCGTACTGCGGCTGATCCAGATGACCGTCGACGCAGCCCACGCCCACGGCAAGTGGGTAGGCGTCTGTGGCGAGCTGGCATCCGATGCCATGGCGGTTCCGGTGCTAGTGGGCCTCGGCGTCGACGAGCTGTCGGTCAGCGCGCGGCAGATCCCGCTGGTCAAGGCCCGCCTGCGGGAGTTCGACCTGGCAGAAGCGCAGGCCACGGCGCAGCTGGCCCTGAGCAAGGCAACCAGCGATGACGTGCGCGATGCGCTGGAGGCTCGCTGATGGCACGAGTGGTCTGCATCACGCTGAACCCAGCCCTGGACCTCGCCTTCGACCTGGAGACGCTGACGCTGGGGCAGGTCAATCGCCCCACTCACGCCCAGCTGGAGGTGGCGGGCAAGGGGGTCAACGTCGCCAGGGTGCTGGCCAGCCTTGGCCATGAGGTGGTCGTCAGCGGCTTTCTGGGCCAGGACAACGACGCCCCTTTTCGTCTGGCCTTTCCGCATTACGGCGTTCAAGACGCCTTCGTGCGGGTGCCGGGCAACACCCGTATCAATGCCAAGCTTGCCGAGCAGAGCGGCCGGGTGACCGATATCAACGGCCCCGGCATGCCCATTGAAGCAGCTCATCTCAGCGCTCTGCGTACGACGCTCAACGGCCTGTTCGAGGACACTGCACCGCAGGCCATCATCGTGGCAGGCAGCCTGCCGCCGGGCATCGACTCGGCCATCTTCAATGAGCTACTCGATTTCCTGAAAGGCTTTGGCGTGCCGCTGTGGGTGGATACCAGCGGTCCGGCACTGCTGACGGCCATCGCCGCCCAGCCTGCGGCGGTGAAGCCCAATGAAACCGAGCTGGCCGAGTGGGCGGGGCACGCCCTCGATTCCGATGCCCAGCGCCAAGCTGCTGCCCAGCGCCTGCATGCCAGCGGTATCGAACACGCGCTGATTTCCGCCGGTGCCGAAGGCGTCTTGTGGGCCAGCCAGTACGGCACCTGGCACTCGACGCCGCCCAGCGTTCACGCAGTCAACACCGTGTGCGCGGGCGACACCTTCGTGGCAGGCATGCTGCATGGGCTGCTGAGCCAGCACGACCCCGACGCCACGCTGCGCTTCGCCACGGCGCTGTCTGCCGAAGCCGTTCGCCATGTTGGCGTGGGCAACCCCCACGCCGACGATTTCGACTCACTCCAACAACAGACCCGGGTACGGCGTCTTGACGACACCCACACCGAGGGAGCCACGCGATGAACCTGATCCTGATTACCGCCTGCCCCAGCGGCATGGCGACCACCTTCCTGGCCGCCAAGCGCCTGGAACAAGCCGCCACCCGGCTGGGCTGGCACGTCCATGTGGAAATGCATGGTGAAATTGCCCCTCTGCAGGCGGCCACCGCCGCACAGATCGCCAACGCCGACCTGATCGTGGTCGCCGCCGACCAGGTACCGGCCCCGGAGCGTTTCGAAGGTAAGCGGCTGTTCAAGGCGCCGATTGCCAGCGCCCTTCCCGATCCTACGGCGTTTTTGACCCAGGCAAAACGCGACGCCCCCCTGTACAGCGCCCCAGCCACCACCGCAGCGGCCCCCGCTGGCAGCCCAGGCGGCCAACGTATCGTTGCCGTCACCGCCTGCCCCACCGGCGTTGCTCACACCTTCATGGCCGCCGAAGCGCTGGCCGAAGCGGGCAAAGCCATGGGCCACCAGATTCGCGTGGAAACCCAGGGCTCGGTGGGCGCACAAAACAAACTCACCGATGAAGAGATCGCCGCTGCCGACGTGGTCGTGCTGGCCTGCGACATCGAAGTGGACCCCTCTCGCTTTGCGGGCAAGCGCATTTATCGCACCTCCACCAGCAACGCGTTGAAAAAGCCCCGCCCGACGCTGGAAGCCGCGCTGACTGACGCAGCGGTGGAAGATGGCACCAGCGCCGCTGGCGGTGCCTCGGCCAAAAAGGGTATCAAGGAAAAAGGCGTATACAAGCACCTGCTGACCGGCGTTTCCTTCATGCTGCCCATGGTCGTGGCGGGCGGTCTGTTGATTGCCCTGTCGTTCGTGTTTGGTATCGAAGCGTTTCAGGAAGAGGGCACCCTGGCGGCAGCATTGATGCAGATCGGTGGCGGCACCGCCTTTGCACTGATGATTCCCGTGCTGGCAGGCTACATTGCCTACTCGATTGCCGACCGCCCCGGCATCGCCCCCGGCATGATCGGCGGCATGCTGGCCGCCAATATCGATGCCGGTTTCATCGGCGGCATTCTGGCCGGTTTCCTGGCCGGCTATGTGGCGCTGGCCGTGACGCGGTACGTCAAGCTGCCTGCCAGCGTGGAATCCCTCAAGCCGATTCTGATCATCCCGTTCGTGGCCAGCCTGGTCACCGGCCTGACCATGATCTACGTAATCGGCGAACCCGTGGCCGCCATCATGGCCGCCCTGACCGGTTTCCTCTCCTCCATGGGCTCTACCAACGCCGTACTGCTGGGCATTCTGTTGGGCGCCATGATGTGCTTCGACCTGGGTGGGCCCGTCAACAAAGCCGCCTACACCTTCGGCGTGGGCCTGCTGGCATCGCAAACCTACGCGCCCATGGCGGCCATCATGGCAGCAGGCATGGTGCCTGCCATTGGCATGGGCATCGCCAGCTTTGTGGCGCGCAACAAGTTCTCTGCCCCTGAGCGGGAAGCGGGCAAGGCATCGTTCGTGCTGGGCCTGTGCTTCATCAGCGAAGGCGCGATTCCCTTTGCCGCGAAAGATCCGCTGCGGGTGATTCCGGCCTGTATCGCGGGTGGTGCGGTGACCGGCGCGCTCTCCATGCTGATCGGCGCTCAGCTGATGGCGCCCCACGGCGGTATCTTCGTGCTCCTGATCCCCAACGCCATCACCCCGGCGTTCCTCTACCTGGGGGCGATCATTGCGGGCTCCTTGATTACTGGCCTGGGCTATGCGTTCATCAAGCGCGGTGCTGCACAGGTAGCGGTGGCCAGCTAACGGTTGCACATTGGCCTTACCAGGGGCGGGCCCAGGCCCGCCCTTTTTGTAGTCACGCCCCCCAGCTCGCACCAAATCTAGTTTTATTACTCTTTTTCTAACGACTTAAGCTACAAAGCGCTTTCATGGCGCCCGATATGTAGTATTTTTACATAAACAAGAATCACGATTGGAGCCCCCTCTGATCTGAAACAACGATGTAAAAACAAATAGGACCGCCCGTTATGTTTCAACTCACCCGCAGCGTTACCTGGCAGGCCCTAGAGCGCCTGCGCGATCAAACCGCCAACGACCGTATTCGCGACTATTTTTCCCACGACCCGAAGCGCTTCGAAAAAATGAGCCTGCGCGTCGGAGGCCTTTTTCTGGACTACTCCAAGCATCAGGTGTCTGATGCGGTACTGGCCAAGCTGATCGAACTGGCCGACCACTCGGCCCTGGTACAGCGCCGCGCTCAGATGTTCTCCGGCGACATCATCAACGTCACCGAAAACCGCCCGGTGCTGCACACCGCGCTACGCCATCTGGGCGACGAGCCGGTCTACGTGGACGGCGAAGACGTGATGCCCGAAATCACCCGCACCCGCGAGCAGATCAAGGTGTTCTCCGAGGCGGTGCGTAACGGCGAGTGGAAAGGCTACAACGGCCAGCGTATCAAAGACGTGGTCAATATCGGCATTGGCGGCTCGGACCTGGGCCCCAACATGGCGGTGCGGGCGCTGCTGAAATACCGGCATCCGGAGCTACACTTTCACTTCGTGTCCAACGTGGACGGCACTCACATTCAGAAAGTGCTCTCACGGCTCGACCCCGCGACCACGCTGTTCATCGTTTCTACCAAGACCTTCTCCACTCAGGAAACCCTGCTCAACGCCAAGACTGCGCGGCGCTGGTTCCTGGAGAACGCCGGGGAAGACGCCGACGTGGGGGCGCACTTCATTGCCGCCTCCACCAACCGCAAAGCGGCCATGGAGTTCGGCATTCGTGAAGAGAACGTATTCGAATTCTGGGCCTGGGTGGGCGGCCGCTACTCCATGTGGTCTTCCATTGGCCTGCCCATTGCGCTCTCGATTGGCTTCGAAGGCTTTATCGAGCTGCTGGAAGGCGCCCACGAGATGGACCGCCACTTCATCGAAGCGCCGTTCGCCCAGAATATGCCCGTATTGATGGCGCTGATCGGCATTTGGTACATCAACTTCATTGGCGCCGAAACCCAGGCCATCGTGCCCTACGACCAGGCGCTGAACCAGCTGCCCTCTTTCCTGCAGCAGCTGGACATGGAGTCCAACGGCAAGTCGGTGGATATTTTCGGCCACCCGGTGAATTACAAAACCGGCCCCATCGTGTGGGGGCAAACCGGCTCCAACGGCCAGCACGCGTTCTTCCAGCTGCTGCACCAGGGCACCCGCTACGTGCCCATCGACTTCATCGCTTCGCTCAAGCCGGAGCCGGGCGTGGAAGACCACCACTTTGCCCTGCTCACCAACATGCTGGCCCAGGCCAACGCCTTCATGGAAGGCAGCCAGGGCGACAGCAAAGAACTGAGCCAACTGGACCCCTACAGCTGCCCCGGCAACCGCCCTTCCAGCACGCTGCTGCTGGACGAGCTGACGCCGAAAAACCTCGGCGCGCTGATTGCGCTGTATGAGCACAAGGTGTTCGTTCAAGGGGTGATCTGGAACATCAACTCCTTCGACCAGTGGGGCGTGCAGCTCGGCAAACGCATTGCCGGTGAGATCAGCGAGCGCATCGACGCCAACGCCGCCGACTTCGACGCCTCCACCCAGGGCCTGCTGGAACTCGTCCGCGCCCACTTCCCGGGCACCGCACACCGCACAGACCCCGAAGCCGGAGACAAAAAGCCCGCTCGCAAGAAGCGGTAGGCTTATGGCTCAGTAAGCAAAGCGCCTCGGCAACCTGCCCAGGCGCTTTCGCAATGGCTCGTCTCATGTTTTACAAGGTGTGAACGTCATGCAGCATCTACAACAGGCAATCCAACGCTGCTCCCGCGTGGCGGTATACGGCACGTTAAAGCACGGTCATCGCAATCATCATTGGCTGGGCGGCGCAGACATGCTGGGCCAGGACTGCTTAACGTCGATTACGCTTTACGACCTGGGCCCCTACCCCGGCGCCAAGCTCATGCCCTCCACAGGCGTTTTGGTGGAAGTGTATGCCATTGATGCCGAGCGGCTAGCCCGGCTCGATGAGCTGGAAGATTACCTGCACCACTCTCCGACAGAGGGGATGTACGACCGGACGGTGCTGGCGACCTCTCATGGCGATGCCTGGTGCTACCTCTACAACCCCGCCGTCGAGGAAGCATCGCTCATTCGCCGCGGCGAGTGGTAAACCGCGCCAGCGCTCCTTGCGTATCCACGATCTGCGCATACTCCCCCGCCAGATTGGCCAGCGACATGGCGTGCACCTCATTGGCAGTACGCTTCGTGCCCGCATAATCGCACTTGGCAAACGTAAACGTCGCGTCGCTCACGACCCAGGTATCGAAACCGAGATTGCCTGCGGTGCGCGCCGTGGCTTCCACCGAGTTGCTGGTGCTCACCCCAACCACCACAAGATCACGGATGCCCCGAACGTGCAACCAGCGCTCCAGGCCTGAGTGAACGAACGCGTCCGGCACGTTCTTCTCGACCACATGCTCGGAGGGCAAGGGCGCTAGCGCTGGCTGAAACAGGACGCCGCTCTGCCCGGGCCAAAACGGTGAGCCAGGTGAGCGCGAGATATGTCGCACATGTACGACCACCCCGGCAGCTTGCCGCCAGGCCATCAATAGGCGCTGAATATTGGCCTCTGCCTCCGGGTTATTGCGTGCTCCCGCGTCAGGCGTCGCCATGCCCTGCTGCATGTCGATAATGATCAACGCCACTGCTGGGCTGGCTTCATGGTGTTTCATGGTGACTTTCTCATATGGGCAATAGCAGTCAGTTTACGTTGCCCAGTGGTATTTCCCAACGGCATCGAGCAGTTGATGGCCTACCGGTGCCCCCTACTTGCAGAGCATGACAAACACCCTATACTGTATGGATACACATACCTTAGGTAGCTCAGCGCGAGGCTCCTGATGACGGCCCATAACCTTCCCCGATCCGCCGTGCATAAAGGTCGCGGTGCCACTTACGCCCCCCATAACCGTTTTTCACCGACCCACAGCGTCATGGAGGACGATGGCTGGTGGCAAGAGGAAGCTCGCCCATCGCTGGCTACCGAAGTGCGCGAAGAGCCCAGCAAAAGCGCGCTCTCCTGGAACCGCTCACCCGATCTGCCCTTTGACCGCTCCCTGAACCCTTATCGTGGCTGCGAACATGGCTGCGTGTATTGCTATGCCCGCCCTTCCCACGCCTATTGGGACCTGTCGCCGGGGCTCGATTTTGAAACCCGACTGATCGCCCGCAGCGGCCTGGTCGAGCACCTAAAACAGGAGCTTTGCCATCCGCAGTATGTCTGCCGCCCTATCAACCTGTCTGGCAACACCGACTGCTACCAGCCGCTGGAAGCCACTTACCAGACGACCCGGCGCCTGCTGGAGCTGCTGCTGGCCTGTCGCCACCCGGTCACCCTAGTGACCAAGAGCACGCTGGTCCTTCGCGACCTGGACCTGCTGGCGGAAATGGCGGAGCATCGTTTGGTACGGGTGTTCGTCAGCCTGACCAGCCTGGACGCCAACCTCAAGCGCACGCTGGAGCCTCGGGCGGCATCGCCCCAGGCACGCTTGAAAGCCATTCGCGAGCTGAACACGGCAGGCATACCGGTAGGCACGCTGGTGTCACCGATCATCCCGGGACTCACCGACCATGAAATCGAGCGCATCCTCGAAGCGGCCAGCCGGGCGGGGGCGCGTACCGCGACCTGGATGCTGCTGCGACTGCCCCATGAAGTCGCCCCTCTGTTCGAAGCCTGGCTGAACGCCCATTACCCGGAACGTGCCGCCAAGGTCATGAGCTTGATGCGCCAGTGTCGAGGCGGCCAGAACTACGATGCACGGTTTGGTAAGCGCTTTCGTGGGGAAGGGGTTTTTGCCGACCTGATCGCCCAGCGTTTCCAACGCGCCAGCCGTCAATGGAACATGCAATCGCGCACCGAGCAGGGCTTGAACACCCGTGACTTTCGGCCACCGCGGGCACAGGGGGATTTATTTGATTAGACTGCTGGAGTACACATCACCAAGAAGACGCCCTCGCTATGTCGCTCAGTAAAACAAAATCCAGCTTTTACCGCCGCCTATACGTGGCCCACTTGATCGAACAAGGCATTTCCAGCGTGCCTGCGCTGATGGAAGCCACCGGCATGCCCAGGCGCACGGCTCAGGATACCATCGCCTCGCTGAGCGAACTGGACATCGAGTGCGTGTTCGAAAAAGGCGACGGCGAGCGCCATAACATCGGCCACTACGTCATCAAGCAGTGGGGCGCGATCGATCCGCGCTGGGTGGCGCAACATGCTCAGCGGCTGGGTGAGGCGTTGGGCTACCGTGAGTAGGCCAAGGCGCATCGGGCTCGGCCCAGGTCAGCCTCGCGGCGTTGAGTGTGACGCTGAGGGAACTGGCGGCCATGGCCAGCACAGCAATCAGCGGGGGAATGGCCATGGTGACCACCAACCCCAGCGCCAGAGTGTTATAGAGCGCCGATAACAGCAGGTTCTGGACCATGATGCGACGCGTTCGCTGCGCAACCCTCAACAGCCTGGCGACCCCCGCAATACCGGGAGACAGCAGCTGAGCAGCGGCCCCTTCCCGGGCAGCGTCGCTGGCGTGCAGCGGGGCCACGCCCACCGCTGCTGCTGCCAGGCTCAGCGTGTCGTTGACCCCATCGCCCACGTACAGCGTGGGCGATGGCAGCGCCTCCAGCAAACGTGCCTTGGCCTCCGGGGAGCGCTGGGCATAGCACGCTTCCCGCGATAGACCAACACGCTGGCCCAGCCACTGCACCGGGCCCTGGCGATCTCCGCTGATCAGCGCCAGCACGTAACCGGCGCTCTGCAGCTGGGCAAGCGTGGCCTGGGCATCCGGCACGGGCTGGTCGGCCAGGTACAGGGTGGCCAGCCATCCTTGCTCATCCGCCACCAGCACCTCGGATGCAAAGCCATATGCCGGGTGCTTTGCATCGGCGGGGATCTCCTTGCCCTGCTGGGCCAGCCACGCGTTACTGCCCAGCCACCAGGTGTGGCCATCGGCGAATGTGATGGTTTGCCCGGCCCCCGGCGTTTCATGAACCTCCACCTGATCCCGCGAGGTGCCGCTTGCCCAGTGGCGCAGTCCGTTCGCCAGCGGGTGTTCACTCTGCCTGACTGCCACGGCCAACTGTAGGCGAAACCCTGCGTCGTCAGCCCCCTCGCGCAGCATCGCGTGCAGCACGCGATGCTGCCCCTGGGTCAAAGTACCGGTCTTGTCGAACGCCACCGAGCGCACCTTGGCCAACACTTCCAGCGCGGCAGGGTCGCGCAGCGCAATACCCTGCTGGGTGGCCTGGCTGCTGCCCGCCAGGCTTGCCAGCGGCACGGCCAGACCCACGGCGCAGGGGCAGGCCACCACCAGCACCGAGAGCGCGCGCACGCTCGCCTCGTCCCACCCCACGCCCATCAGCCAGGCAATGGGCAGAGTCACTGCCGCCAACACCAGCGCGGCGGGGCTCAGCCAGGCGGCAAACCGTTCGGCCAGGGTGTGCAGCTCGCCTTTTTGCGTTTGAAAGCGACGCATCTGGTCACACAGTTTGTCCATTCGCCGCTGGCCCGCCGTGGCGGTCACGGTCAGTTCCAGCGAGCCGCCCTGCCCACCGCGGCCCATAAAACGACAGCCTGCATACACTGGCTGCCCGGCACCCACGAAGCGCGGCTGGCTTTCACCGGACAGCGTGGCGGTGTCCAGCCAGCCGTCGGTCTCCAGGGTGCCATCCAGCGGCACCGTGTCGCCTGGGGCAACGGCAATTTGCTGGCCCAGCGTGACCTCCTCGATGGCGGTTTCCTGAACCTGCCCCTGATGCAGCACCTGCACCGACGTATCGGGCAGCGCCAGCGCATCGAAGGCTTTCAAGCCCCGCTGACGACACAGCGTTTCGACCAGCCGCCCCACCAATAGCAGGACGATCAGCATCACCGCCGTATCGAAATAGACCTCTACCGAGCCACGCCACAAAAGGCCCAGCGATACCACTACGGCGCCCAGCACGCCCAGGCTCACCAGCACGTCCATGCCGGGCCGCCTTGCCCGCAGTGTGCGCCAGCCCGCCCGGTAGAAAGGCAGCCCGGCATAGCTCACCACGGGAATCGCAAAGGCACCCGACACCCAGGCCAGCACGCTCTCCAGCGCGGCCGTGGGCATGGCCCCAGCGTAGATCAGCAGCGAGGCCAGCATGGTCCACATGCCAAACACCGAGCCGACGATCAAGCGCAGGGTCAAGTAACGGCTTTCCTGCTCCAGCCGGGCATGGGCGTCCTGCAGGTCTTCCAACGGCGCCAGCCGATAGCCCAGCCGCGCCACGTTAGGCGCCAGTGCGTCCAGCGCCGTGGCATCGGGCTCACCCTTCACCCACACGGTGGCGGTCGGGTAGTGAACGCTGGCATCGAGCACGCCCGGCTGCTGTTTGAGCGCTCCTTCCACCGCCAGCGCACAGCTGGTGCACCACATGCCGTGCAGCGTATACAGCGGTGCTTCCAGGCCGTCGGGTTGGGCCGCGTGCGTGGCCGATGCGTCGCTCAAGGTCACGTTACACGCAAGGCGGAATGCCTATGATCGGCAGCGCCACGAACACCACGCTGAGCGCGGAGAACAGATACAACCCCGCCGAGACCACGGCATTGAACCGGGCGCGCCCCTGGTGGTGCTGACCTGCTTGCCAGCACCACCAGGTAAGCGCCGCCAGCAGCGCGGTCGTGACGAGACTCAGCAGCAGCATCCAGCCATTGAGCAGCGTGAACACGCCACGCTCCGTGGCGGGAGCCGCCACCTCGCAGGCCACGGCGTGGCCTCCATAGACGGCGATGAACCAGATGCACCATACTGTCAGGCCCACCACGAAGTGGATGGGATGCGTCAACCTCAAGCGCTCGAGTAAAGGTGACATGGCCTCAACCTCCAATGACGCGGGGCAACACAGCGAGCGAGCCCACCAGGATCCAGAACACCACGGCGTTGTAGCGCCACAGCTGTACCACCACGGCAGGTTCGAACGGCGCGTGGGCCCCCACGTAGCCGTAGCGCACCCGCAGCGCCTGCATGACCGTCAGCACGACCGCCAGCCCGCCGTGGAACAGGGCATAAATCAGGCCCAACAGCAGCACGGCATCGTGGGTGGTCTCGGTGGGAGCCAAATCGGCGGCCAGCATCACCCAGGTGGTCACGGCCACCTGCACAGCCCCCAGCGTACCGGCCAGATAGAAGCCGCTGGCAAGCCCGGCATCCTGCTGGCGGCGCAGTCCGCGAATCATTTTGACCATCACGATGTAGCCCGCCGTCATGGCCAGAGCCGCTACCACCAGCCCCACCAACGACAGTGGCGATGTGTCGGGCATGCTCCACTCCGGGGAGACGGTCCACAGATAGAACCAGCCAAACAGGTACGAGAGGAAGAACGAGCCGTTGGCAATCAGGAAGGTGCCCATGGCCCACACACCCGGGCCATCCATGGTGCGAGAGTGCAGCGGCGGGTCACCGGGTGACACATCGGCATCCGGCGAGGCCTTGGGATGCGCGCCGTTCTCCCAGGACCAGCGCAGCAGGAACACCCCGGCAATCAGCACGAAGACACCGGCCAGTGCATAGACCCGCACCAGCAGGCTGATACACACCACCGCCAGCGCCATGGCAGCAAACAGCGGCCACCAGGAGTTACCCGGCAGGTGAATGATTTCACGCACCTTGCCGGAGATAGGGTCAGTGCCCCACATCTCACGCCGCCCGTGGGTGGCCACCGCCAGCGAGTGCTTCCCTTCTGCCATGGTGACAGGCAGGTTGGGGTCATCCCACAGGGGGTGACGGGTTTCGATCTTGGGCAGGCTGACGAAGTTGTAGGCACTGGGCGGCATGGTGTTGGCCCACTCCAGCGTATCGGCGTTCCAGGGGTTCTGCTTGGCGGGTTTGCCAAAGCGGAAGTGCAGCGCAATATCCAGCAGCACCATGGCAATACCGGCAGACATGACGAAGCTGCTGACCGACGAAAGCAGGTTGTAGATATCCCAGCCCATGCCGGTATCGTAGGTGTAGACCCGGCGCGGCATCCCCAGAAGCCCGGTCCAGTGCATGATCAGGAAGGTGCCGTTGAAGCCCAGGAACGTCAGCCAGAACCCCCAGCGGCCCAGGTTCTCAGAGGGCATGCGCCCGGAAAACAGCGGCAGCCAGTAGTAGAGCCCGGCAATCAGCGGGAAGAACATGCCCCCCACCAGCACGTAGTGCATGTGCGCCACCACGAAGTGGGTATCGTGCACCTGCCAGTTGAACGGCACCAGCGCCAGCATGACCCCGGTCAAGCCACCGCAGACAAAGATGATCAGAAAGCCCAGCACCCACAGCATGGGCAGCTTCATTTTGGGCTTGCCCAGCCATAGCGTGGCCAGCCACACGAACACCTGAATGGCCGTGGGCACTGCCACCAGCATACTGGCCGCCGAGAAGAAGGCTTGCGCCAGCTGGGGAATGCCCACGGTGAACATGTGGTGAACCCACAGGCCGAAGCTGATGAACCCCGTGACGATAATGGCAAAGACTACCCAGCCATAGCCCACGATGGGCCTTCCGGCAAAGACTGGAATCAGCGTCGAAATGATCCCCGCCGCCGGCAGGAAGATAATGTAGACCTCAGGGTGCCCGAACAGCCAGAACAGGTGTTGCCACAGAATCGGATCGCCACCACTGGCCACTTCGAAAAACGGCATGCCGACGGCGCGCTCCAGTTCCAGCATGACACTGGCCAGAATCAGCGGCGGAAAGCCCACCACGATCATCAGCGCCATGGCGAGGATGTACCAGGCAAACAGCGGCATTTTATGCAGCGCCATGCCCTGGGTACGGGTGCGCAAGATGGAGACGACGATTTCCACCCCGGCAGAAAGCGCCGAGATTTCCACGAAAGTAATCCCCAACAGCCAGAAATCAGGACCGAGGTCAGGGGAAAACTCGCTGCTGCTGAGCGGGGTATACATGAACCAGCCGCTGGAAGGAGCGATTTCCATAATCAGGCTGGAGGTCAGAATGATGCCGCCAAACAGGTAGCACCAGTAGCCCAGCGAGGTCAGCCGGGGGCACACCAGGTCCCGCGCGCCGATCATCTTGGGGATCATGTAGATCGCCAAGCCCTCCAGCATGGGGATGGCGAACAGGAACATCATGACCGTGCCGTGCATGGTCGTGACCTGATTGTAGATATCCGGCGACATGAAATCCTGATCGGGCATGGCCAGCTGGGTACGCACCAGCATGGCCAGGATGCCGCCGATCAGGAAAAACACCATCCCGGTGATCATGAAGCGCAGGCCCAGCGTCGTATGGTTGACGATGGTCAGTGCCTTCAATCCCTTGGGGTTGCCCCAGATATCGTGCAGGTCTTCGTGGAGCTGCTTCGGGTCCTGCTCAACGGCTTTTTGACTAACGCTACTCATGGGTTCAAGGTCTCCAACCAAGCACCCAGGCTGTCCAGGGTGTCCGTGTCGATATCATCGTGGGACGGCATCAGATTACCGGGCTTCAGCGTCTGATGATGCTGCAGCCATTGGCTGATGGCGCCATCGTCCATGGCCATCACGCCAGCGCCCAGCGTCGCTCGGCTGCCCACGTCGGAAAGGTCGGGCCCCAGCGTGCCACCACTGACCCCGGCCACCGTATGGCAGCTGGCACAGTGGGTCATGAACGCGCTGCGCGCCTCGTCATCGGCGGCATTGGCCGTAGCCGCTGCTGCCAGCGCGTCCTGCTGGCGCTCGGCCAGCCAGGCGTCGTACTCTTCCCGGGGCAGGGCTTCGACGAACAGGTGCATATGGGCATGCCCGATGCCACACAGCTCGGCGCACTGGGCACCGAAGACGGCAGGAATGTCTGCCTGCAGGCGAATACGGTTTTCCCGGCCGGGAATCATGTCGACCTTGCCGCCCAGGCGCGGAATCCAGAAGCCATGGATGACGTCGGCGCCGGTCACGTGGAAGTCCACCGGCTCGCCGACCGGCATCACCAGATGGTTAGCGGTGACCACCTCGCCGCCTTCGGCATTGGGGTAGCGCACTTCGAACCACCACTGGTGGCCGATGACTTCGATCACCTCGCCGGGTTCGCCAATGGCCAGCATGCGCTGACCGGCGGGCACGCCAAAGGCGAGCAGCGCCACGATGCTGGCCACGGGCAGCAGGATACCGCCGCCCAGAATCCAGTGGCGAGCCACCTTGCGCTCCTGGGAAGGCGTGCGGGTGACGTCCCTGGGCTTGAAGGCAAACAGCCATAACGCCGTGATGACCGCCAGCACCACGGTGCTGAAGGTCAACATGATCCACCAAATCAGGGCAACATCTCGTGCAGCCTGCCCAGCGGGGTCTAGAATGGACTTATCGCCCGCACAGCCAGCGGTCAACAGGGCCAGTCCGAGAACCGCCAAAATGGCTATCCGGTTGACCCGCCGACCCGTAACGCGTTGAATGTTGGGCGAGGCTATATTGCTGTTGCGTTCCCTCATATGCTGTTTCCCTTTAGTCTGCCCACAGGAAGTGACCATGGCGCCAACTCCCCAACGTTCGATCAAAAGCCGAGCCTCTTTGGCTGGCCACCCGCTGCACCCCGTAATGATTCACTTCCCCGTTGCTGCCCTGATGGCCCTGGTGGCAAGCGACCTGGCCTACTGGTATACCGAAGACCCCTTCTGGATGCGCAGCGGCCTGTGGCTGGCGGGCGTCGGTGCCTTTGGCGGCTGGGTCGCCTCGATAGCCGGCATCATCGATCTGGTCACGGTGTCGCGCATTCGGCGTCTGATTACCGGCTGGAGCCACGCCATCGTGGCGGTGGTGATGCTCTCGCTGGCGTCGTTCAACTGGCTGCTGCGCTTCAACGAGCCCGACGCGATCCTGCCCTGGGGGCTGGCGGTATCGCTGCTGACCGGAGGACTGATTGCGCTGGCCGGCTGGCTGGGCGGCCAACTGGTTTATGAACACGCCGTGGGCGTGGATGTCGACTGACCACCTGCTCATGGGCATCGGCTAACTCCAATCAAGTGGTTTGGCCAGCACGAAGCCCAGTACGGCCAGAATACCCGCCACTGCCAGCAACAGCGCCAGCAGGTTGGCGGGTTTCACACCGCGATAGATGCCCATTTCCAGACGTAGAATCAGCCAGCCAAAACAGCCATGGGCAGCCACCATGGCGACCACCGCAGCCAGCTTGAAGATCAGCCACCCACCCATTAGCCCGTGAAGCAGGAACAGCAGCGTGCCCGACGCAATGGCCAGCAGCGCGGCAGGGGTGGCAACGGAGTTGTAGAAGTAGCGCGGCATGGGCGGTGAGCCCTGCGCAAATCCAGCGTCCTTGCGCAGCTGAAGGGCGTGACTCAGCAGCGCAGGTAAGTAAAGCAGCGAACCGCACCAGATAACCAGTGCGGCAATGTGAAGCAATTTTAGCCAGGGCATTGCGGCTTCCTTGCGTTGCATTGGGCAGGGGGAGAAATAACTCCGTTAACCTTAGACAACACTGGCCACTCTGGCTAGGCGTTTAGCTAACGATAATCTCGTAACCCGTGAATTTACGAAGATTTATCACGCCGGTATCGAGTATCAGGTACTGCCCTTTCACGCCCTGCAAGACACCCTCTACCTGTGGCTGCTTATCGAAATTGTGCGACACCACCTTGCGTGGAAAAGCCTCCACCGGGTAGTGGAAGTGGTAAGGCGTTTCATCCAGTTCACGAATGGCATCCTCACCGTGCACCTGGCGCAGTTGCGCCAGCCCATCGGCCAATACGCTCAACAGACGGTCTCGCTCTGCACACAGGTCCAGCGTGGCTACCTCGCCTTTCAACATGGCCCGCCAGTTGGTGCGGTCGGCGACCTGCTCCTTGAACAGCATTTCGATCATGCCGGACTGCTGCCGCGTATCGACCTCCAGAATGGGCAGCGCCTGAATGGCCCCTTGATCCAGCCAGCGGGTGGGCATCTGGGTTTTGCGGGTGATGCCCACCTTCAGCCCCGAGGAGTTGGCAAGATAAACGATATGGGGCTGGAAACAGTGGGCCTCGCCCCACTCGGGCTCGCGGCAGGTGCCCTGGTAGTAGTGGCAGGTTTCCGGCTTCATGATGCAGGTATCGCACTGGGCCAAGCGCTTGAAACACGGGTAGCAATACCCCTGAGCAAAGCTCTTGTTGGTGGCGCGCCCGCAGTGAGTGCAGGCAATGGCCCCGCTCCAGTGCAGGCGTATGAACGACCCTACCCGCTCGTTCAGGCCAACCCGATGCTCCCCGGCACGCAGGTGGTACACCACCTCGGCATCCTTGCGGCCTGGCACACTGGCCGCCATTTTCTGCAGACACCCCTGCACCGGCGTAGCATCGGTGGCAAACAAATCATCAGTCACGGGTGGCATCCCGAGCCAGGCCTGCCATTTCCGGGCTGACGCCCGCCCCCGTGGCACCCGCCCCACAGGTGCGGCGCTCCAGGTAACCCACCCGATTGGCTTCGGGCACGTTGTTTTCCATTTCATAGCGCATCACCGCCTCCAGGCAGAGCTCGGTCTGCTCGGCGGTCAGGCGACGTCCATCCGGCCACTTGCGCAGGGCAACCGCCTGCTTGAGGCTTTCATAGATGGTGGGCGTCATTTGATGAATCATCTTGTCGAACGTCATGTCACTCACGGTCAGCACCTCTTTTGCGGGTTGCTCAAAGCTTTTTGAAGCGGGAAGAATAATACCAGCCGGTTGCCAGCCCCACGAGCAGGCCACCCAAATGCGCCTCGTTGGCAACGTTGCCAAAGCCCACGGTGCCTGCAATGCCGGTCATGGTAAAGACCATCCAGCCCAGCATGAAGACCACCAGCATTTGCGGCACGAAAAAACCGCTGCCTGGGGCACGCCGGGACATCAGCCACACATGCGCCAGCAGCGCATAGACGACCCCGGACATGCCGCCAAACAGCACCGTGCCGGTCATGTACTGGGCAAGGTTGGCACCAATGCCCGCCAGCAACAGCAATAGCAGCATTGTTTTGCTGCCCTGGCGCCGTTCGATCTGCTGGCCGAAATACCACACCCACATCAGGTTGAAGATCAGGTGCATCCAGCCAAAGTGGAGAAAAGCCGGTGACAGCAGGCGCCACACCTGACCACTGAGCAAGGTATCGGGCAGCGAACCGTAGACCAGTTGCCCCCCAGAGACACCCACCGGCACGATGGTCAAAGAGACGATCAACAGGTCGCCCCAGATCCCGGTCAATGCAAATACGGCCAGACTGATCAGAATCATCAGCGCCGTCACCGGTACTTGTCGCAGAGTCGCGACCAGCCCTTGGGTGGGCAGCGAGCGCTTGGGTGGCGCAGCGTCGCTGATCAGCTCGTCGCCTCGCTCCCAGCGAGCCACCAGGGCACGGAGCTCATCGTATTGGCGCGGGTCAGCCACCCAGAGGAGCTGGCCGTCTTCTTCATCGGTGATGCGATGGCCTATCCGGTAATGCCATAGGGCCTTGCGCAGCGCTTGAGTGTCTGCATCGGGGGGCAAGAGCATGACGGGGTGCATGACATCTTCCTTTTAACCAGTGGTCATGACGCTTACGCGCACGTTTGCCATCGGATACGCAAAAAAATCCGGCGGAGGGGGCCGCCGGATAAAAGCAAGGGATCATTCAAGGGAACACTTACTCTGATAGCCGGCAGCAGGGTTAGTTCAGCAGTTTTGCAAAAATTATGTAACCAACTGTAATAATTGCTCAAAAGGGTCAATCAAAATCGATCTCCCAGGGCTTGGGCAATGCCCGCTCTTCTCTAGGCACTTGAATCCAGACGAAATGATCGGCATTCAACTGGCGTTCACCGCTCCAGCGATAGGCCACCAGCCGACCAAATTTTACCGCACTGTAGTCCAGGCAAGCGATATTGGCGGCGGGCAAGGCGGGAATGCCCTCGCACCAGTAGTGGCCGATGAACAGCGGCGGCTGCTCCGGGCCGTAATAGCTGAGCCGCTCGCGCTCCTGCAGCGTCAATGGCCGCGTCTCCAGGTCGCCCGGCAGGTTATCCGGCTGGAATACCACATCACCCCACTGCTGCGGGTTGGCCGACCAGAAGTGCGCGCGAAAGGTCTGCCGGGTAAAGCCGTCGCCCGAGTGGATGGCCACGCCCTCCGGTAGCCGAATGTGCGGGCCACGGGTCAGGCGGTCGAGAATTCGGAACGCTTGGGTCGAGGGGTCGGTGGACTCCACCAGAAAGCGGTCGTCCAGTTGGGCAGACAGGGAGCGCTGGCGAAGCTGGCGAATCAGCTCGTCGTCCCAACAGGCGTGCACCACCCGGATACCGTCCAGTTCCAGGCACAGCGGAATGGTCTTGAACCAGGCCAGGGTATCTTCCCACTCGTTGGTATGGTCACGATACTGGTCGAGGGTATCCTGAATGATGCGATTATGGCGCGGCGTATGCTCGCGCAGCCAGCGCTTGGCGCTGCCCGGCGGGGCCGGGTGCATATAGGCCAGGGCGTTGTATTCATGATTGCCCATGACGATATGCGCCTCGCCCTCCTCGACCATGCGCCGCGCGATGGACACCGCCAGCCGAATGCGTGGGCCGCGATCGATCAGATCCCCCAGGAAGATCACCTTGCGGCGCGGGTGGCGATACACGCCCTTGCGCTGATGGTAGCCAAGCTTCTCCAGCAGCGAGGCCAGGGTGGCACCGCAGCCGTGGACATCACCAATGAGATCGTACCCCTCCATGTCAATCTCCTAGCCGATGGCTCCAACCGAGTTTGCTGCGCAGCACTTCATAGAAGTTATGCCCCAAGGGGTGTACCAGTTGAACGCGCTCCGGTTTGCGGGTAATCACCAGCACATCGTCGGGCTTGGCCACCGCGCGGGTTTGCCCGTCGCAACTGATATGCGGGTAGGTCTGGTTGGTTTCGCCGATGTGTATACGAATCTCGCTGGCGGCATCGATCACGATCGGACGGCTGGAGAGGGTATGCGGGAACATGGGCACCAGCGTGACCACATCCAGCTTGGGGTGCATGATGGGGCCCCCACCGGAAAGCGCATAGGCCGTCGAGCCAGTCGGGGTAGCGACGATCAACCCATCGCTGCGCTGGCTGTAGACGAACTGGCCATCGATGAACAGCTCGAATTCGATCATGCGAACCGCTTTGCCAGGGTGCACGACGACTTCGTTGAGCGCTTCGCCGTTACCCACCGCCACGCCATTGCGGTACAGCACGGCATCCAGCAGAAAGCGCTCTTCTATTTCGAACTCGCCTGCCAGCACCTCCCCCACGCGCTGCTCCAGCTCGTCGGGGGAGATATCGGTCAGGAAGCCGAGCCGCCCGCGGTTGACGCCCAGAATCAGCGTGCCACTGCGGCACAGGGTACGGGCCGCGCCCAGCAAGCTACCGTCGCCGCCCACCACGATGACCAGATCGCACAGCTCGCCCAGCATGCGACGACTGGCTTCCGGCTGGCCATGATGCGGCAGCGCGGTGGCGGTACGGTCCTCGATCAGCACCTTGTAACCATGGCCAACCAGGTAATCCACCAAGCGCTGGAGCGAGTCCAGCACCTTGTCGCTGCCCAGGCGGCCAATCAGGCCAATGGTCTTGAACGGCGGCGTGGCTGGACGCTGGCGCCCGACGGCGGTTTGTGAGGTTGAGGTATGAGACATGGGCGACTCTCGCTGGCATCAGCCCACATTATGGGGAGTCACGGGGTATCGGGCAAATCCGACGGCGTGGCGATACCCCCTGCCACGCCGTAAAATCAGCAGCTTGGGTCAGGCCAGGGCAACCTTGCGGCGCTGCAGCCACCAGTGGTTGAGCCACAGAGACGCCCCCATGATGGCCGCGCCCAGCAACAGCTTGCCCAAGTCTGCATCGCGGTTCCAGATGACCAGGTTGACCACCAGCCCGGCAGGCACCAGCGCGTTGTTCATGATGGCCAGGGTGCCCGCATCCACCCGGGTGGCGCCCTGGTTCCAGGCGAAGTAGCCCACCCCGGAAGCCACCAGGCCCAACCACGCCAGTACGCCCCACTGCACCGGAGTGCTGGGTAGCGCTGACACGTTGCCGAACAGCAGGAAGGCCGGCAGCGCCACCAGCATGGCGCCGATGAAGAACCAGCCAAACACGTTGTGCCAGGCCAGGGTGGGCGGCAGGTCTGCCGCTAGACGCCGATAGCCCACCTGACCAATCGCAAAGCACAGGTTGGCCCCTTGAACGACCAGAAAGCCCAGCCAGAAGCCGCTGTCGATGCCGTCGTAGCGGATCACCCCGGCACCCAGCACCGCCAGCAGCGCAGTGACCAGATAAATGGGCGTGAATCGCTTGAACATCAGGTCATCCAGCAGGGCGATATACACGGGGGTGAAAATGGTGAACAGCAGAACTTCCGGCACCGACAGCAGCAGGAAGGATTGGTAGAAGAAGGTGTACATGACGCCCAGCTGAATGGCGCCCAGCGCCATCAGTGCCAGCCGCTGCTTACCCTGCAGCAGGCCCGGCCGTAGAAACGGCAGGAACACCAGCATGGCGAGTGCCACCCTGATCAAAACGGCAAAGTAGCTGTCCACCTGCCCCGCCAGGTAGACGCCGATCAAGGAGAAAGAGAAAGCCCAAAGCGCCGTGACACCGACCAGATAGCTCATCAGTAAACCCCGAAAAACATAAAAGTTGACGGAGATTATACGCAGTTATCGTTGGCTGCCAATGGCCACGGCGAGGAAATCAGCGCTCAGTGCGATGCTGGCCAAGCCAGCGCCAGGCGTAGATCACCCCAGGTATCCAACCCAGCAGGGTCAGGAGCGTCGCCGTGGCCACCCGCTGCCCGCCGCCATCGGTCAGCCCCACCGCCAAAGGCGGCAGCAATATGGCCAGCGCGCGATAGGCCAGGCGCAAGGCGGCCGGTTCCTGCATGGCGGGCTGCCCCGGTGATGCCTGCGATGCGTTCAATGACGCAGGCTGCGCCACCGCTGGCGGCGTGTAGTGCCCTACCGGGTCCGGGGCATGGGCTGGCGTGTTTGTGGCCTGCGTAGCCGGGGCCTTCGCCCCTGACGCTTCGGCCTTCTCCTGAGCGCGGGCCAGCGCTTTGCGGTGCGCTTCCTTGTTGATTTTCTGCTCCAGGGTCTCGACGCCTTCGGTCAGGTCATCGTGAAAACGCTCCCAGTCTTCCCAGTCATGGGGCGTACCCGCCTTGGGGCGCTGGTTACCGGAGCCGCGCGCCCGCTCCCAGGCTTTCTCTTCCAGGGTATTGGGGCGCTCCGGCTCTCGCTCCAGACCGACTCCCTTGCGGTTGAGGTATTCACGTGCGTCCATAAAAGCTCCTGACTACGTCGCTGACGATTCGACCATGGTCAACCGTTGAATGTCTGAAGTATGGGGGCAAGGCAGGGCAAGTTAAATCTCCTACAGTAAAAGAGTTGGCCGTGCCTGGCGGCCACTGCGTCACGCTCGAGGAGACTGCCCATGAACAACAAGATTCCGGATACCGTACGCGATATCATGTCCCGCGATTGCTACCGCGTCTCGGGGGAGACGTCCATCACCAATCTGGCGCAAGGCCTGGCGCTGCATCGCCTGCCCGGCGCACCGGTCGTCGATGCAGCCGACCGGCTGATCGGCTTCATTTCCGAACAGGACGTGCTTGGCCGCGTACTGGACAGCATATACCATGACGACGAAGCCCCACTGGTCAAAGAGCTGATGCGCCAGGATGTGCTGACCGCGTCGCCCAACCAGAGCATCACCGACCTGGCTCAGGAGATGCTGGGCAAGAAGCCCAAGATCTATCCGGTGGTCGAACAACAGCGGTTGATCGGCATCGTTACCCGTCGCGACATCCTGATCGCCCTGTTGACCATTCGACGTCATTGAACCGACATTTTCTTCATCGCAAAAAAAACCGCTGCTTTAAAAAGCAGCGGAAGCAAGGGATCGAAAACAATAGCCAGAACAACACTATTAGCGACTGCCATCGCGATGTTGCCTGTACACTATCAGACACTGCCCAGAGGAAAAGTTCGCACAAAGGTCAAAATTTTCGTCTTCCCCAAGGGACGCGTATACTAGCCACTCCTCTCTCACCGCGACACAGGGAGCGTGACATGGCACTTTATTTACTGGTCTTTGGCGTTTGCGTCGTGGTGATTGGCGGCGTGCTGTTGGCGCTGATGACCGCCAGCACACCGCGCTACCGCACCGAGCCTCAGGATCTGATCGCCCTTTTCGACAAAGCCCTGGCCAGTCAGGTGAGCGAAACCGAGTGGAACACCATCATTGGTTACCCCATTCGTCATGACGAATATCTGGATAACATACGCCGTCGCGCCTCGCACTTGATGGATAGCCACGGCAGACGCTGGCAGATCGCCCAAGGCAAACCGCTGCTCAACGCCACCGGGCAGGAAGAGCTTCAGGCCCTGCGCGATCATCTGGCGGCCCATACCGCGCTACGCCAGCGTTAGCCTTGCATCGTCGAGGAGACCTTCATGCCCAGCACCATTCGCCAAATCCCGCTGGAGAGCGCTACCCGCCACCACGCCCATGACTTTCATCAGATCGTCATTACTCTGTGCGGCTCGTCCGAGTTCGAGATCGAGGGACTGGGCGGACGCGTCAATGCGTTTTCAGGCTGTATCGTGCCCGCCAATCACGAGCATTACTACTCCGGCAGCGGCCATAACCGCCAGCTGATTCTGGACCTGCCGGAAGACGCCCCCGCACTGACGGGAGAGCATCGCGAGCTGGTGGCGCTGTTCGATGCGCCGCGTTTTTTTGCGCTGGACAGCGCATTACGCCACTACCTGACCTTCGTCGAAAGCGAGCTGGCCCGAGGATTCGACAATTCGGCCACCTCCTTTCAACAGGACCGTCTGGCCGCGACGCTGCTGGGGTCGTTGAAAGCCCGCCTGGGGGCAGAGCCATCCGCTGCCCAACGGCGCATCGACCTGCACCAGATCGACCGTTTCATTCGCCGCCATCTGGCCGACGAGCTGCGCGTTGCCGACCTGGCCAAGCTGGCCTGCCTGAGCGAGGCCCACTTCTCGGAACGCTTCCGTGCCCAGACAGGCTTGTCGCCTTGGCAATACGTGCGTCGACAGCGCCTGCACGCCGCTCGGCAGCTGATTCTGCAAAGCCGCCTGCCTTTGACCGATATTGCCATCCAGACCGGCTTTGCCAACCAGAGCGCGCTCTCTCATGCCTTTCGGAGCAGTTACGGCGCGTCGCCTCGCCAGTTGCGCCAGGGCACTGCCAGCGCCACCCTCCCCACGACCAATGGAACGCCGAGCACTGCCTCTGCTGCTGCTCCCTCACGCTAGGCTCGGTTCGGCTGGCACAGGCCGGCATTCCCCTATGATGGCCCGGCAGCGTTGAGAGCGGTGCTGGCAAGTCGTCAACCGCTCTACTAAAGTCGTAACCAGGCGCTTCTTGCCGAGAATTTGACACGTTTTGCCATGAAAACGACATACAACTGACGGGCGCGCGCTCTACATTCGACAACATACTGGGCGCCTGCCCTGCTATCACTGTTTTTAAACGCTGGTGAATCCAGCCATTCGCTTCAGCAGCCTGTTTCAGACCTGTCTTACGGGGGCCTCAATGCTTAATGCCAAGAAAATGCGTGACCCAGCCATCTGGCAAACCGACCTTGATACGCTGATGGCGCGTATTAGCGACCACTACATCGTGGATGAGGATGCCTACGTCAGCGAGCTGATCAAGTTACTGAACGCCGACTCGGACGACTTCTCCCGCATCGAAGCCAACACGGCCGCGCTGGTGCGAGAAGTACGCAATATGGATACCGCCGTCGATACCATCGACGAGCTGCTTCAGCAGTACAGCCTGGACACCCATGAAGGCCTGATGCTGATGTGCCTGGCCGAAGCCATGCTGCGCATCCCGGACACCGCCACCGCCGACGCCTTGATCGAAGACAAGCTGGGCCCGGCCGACTGGCAGTCCCACGTGGGCAAGAGCGAGTCCTGGATGGTCAACGCCTCGACCTGGGGCCTGCTGATGACCGGCAAGGTACTGAAGCTGGACCACCCCAAAGAGGGCCAGCCTGCTCACTTCATCAATCGCATGGTCAACCGTATGGGTGAGCCGGTGATTCGCCGGGCGATGATGGAAGCCATGAAAATCATGGGCAAGCAATTCGTGCTGGGCCGCGATATCAACGAAGCGCTCAAGCGCTCGAAGCCGCTGTTCAACAAGGGCTACACCTACTCCTACGACATGCTGGGGGAAGCCGCCCGCACCCGCGCCGATGCCAAGCGCTACTTCGACGACTACGCCCGTGCCATCGAGCAGGTGGGCAAAGCCTGCAAGACCCTGGGCGACAAGACCCCTGCACCTTCAGTGTCCATCAAGCTGTCGGCCCTGCATCCGCGCTATGAGTTTGGCCGTCGCGAGCAGGTGCTGGCCGAGCTGGTGGACACCGTGATCAAGCTGGTCACCAAGGCGCGCGAGCTGGACGTGGCCGTCACCATCGACGCCGAAGAGGTAGACCGCCTGGAGCTCTCGCTGGAGGTCTTCCGCGCCATTTACCAAAGCAGTGCTGCCAAGGGATGGGGCCACTTCGGCCTGGTGGTGCAAGCCTACTCGAAGCGTGCGCTGCCCGTGCTGCACTACCTGAACCGACTGGCCGACCAGCAAGGCGACGAAATTCCGCTGCGCCTGGTGAAGGGCGCCTACTGGGACAGCGAGATCAAGGAGTCGCAGCAGTTGGGGGTCGATGGCTACCCGGTCTACACGCGCAAAGCGTGTACCGATGTGGCCTACCTGGCTTGCGCCCAGTTCCTGCTCTCCGACGACACTCGCGGGCGCATCTTCCCGCAGTTCGCCACCCACAACGCGCATACCGTGACCACGATTCTGGAGCTGGCCAACCAGGACAGCCGCCCGTTCGAATTCCAGCGCCTGCACGGCATGGGCGAAGCGCTGTATGACGCCGCCCTGGCGCGCGCCCCCAAAGGCACCTACTGCCGCATTTATGCCCCGGTGGGCGCTCACAAGGACTTGCTGCCCTACCTGGTGCGTCGCCTGCTGGAAAACGGCGCCAACTCCTCGTTCGTGCACCAGATCGTCGACCCCGAAGTGCCGGTGGAGTCGCTCTGCAAGCACCCCATCGAAACCCTGCGCCAGCAGAAGAGCTTCTACAACAAGCGGATTCCGCTGCCCAAGGACATCTACGGTGCGAAACGCCGCAACTCTCGTGGCGTCAACCTCAATATCCGCAGCCAGTACTATCCGCTGATGGAGAAAATGGCCACGTTCATGGACAAGCAGTACCCCACCCGGCCGCTGCTGGCGTTCGACGTGGCCGAAGATGCGGGCAATACCCATCGCGTGACATCGCCCTTTGACCGTCGCCAGACCGTGGGCAGCGTGCAGTGGACCAGCAAGGAGCAGGCGGCCAAGGCACTGGACGCTGCCTGGGAAGCGTTCCCGCGCTGGGATGCCACGCCGGTTGCCGAGCGCGCGGCCATCGTTCGCCGCCTGGGCGATCTGATGGAAGAGCACATGGCCGAGCTGATGACGCTCTGCTCCCGGGAGGGTGGCAAACTGCTCACCGACGGCGTGGACGAGATCAAGGAAGCCGTGGATTTCTGCCGCTATTACGCCATGCGCGCCGAAGAGTCGTTCGGCGAGCCCATCGAGCTGCCTGGCCCCACCGGTGAATCGAACCGGCTATCCATGGGCGGCAAGGGCGTGTTTGCCGCCATCAGCCCCTGGAACTTCCCGGTAGCCATTTTCTGCGGTCAGATCGTCGCAGCCGCCGTGGCAGGCAACACCGTGCTGGCCAAGCCCGCCGAGCAGACCTCCATCGTCGCGCATCGCGTCATCGAGCTGCTTTACGAAGCGGGCATGCCCCGCGATGTAGTGCAGCTGCTGCCGGGCGACGGCCCCACCGTAGGCAGCGTGCTGACCTCCGACCCGCGCATCACCGGCGTGGTGTTCACCGGCGGCACCGATACGGCTCAGATCATCAACCGCGCCCTGGCCGCCCGCGAAAACGCGCCGCTGCCAACCCTGATCGCGGAAACCGGCGGCATGAACGCCATGATCGTGGACTCCACCGCCCTGCCCGAGCAGGTGGTCATGGACACGATCCAGTCAGCGTTCCAGAGCGCCGGGCAGCGCTGTTCTGCCCTGCGTGTGCTTTACCTGCAGGATGACGTGGCCGACCGCGTCATCGAGATCCTCAAGGGAGCCATGAGCGAACTGCGGATCGGTGATCCGCGCGATTTGGGCACCGACGTGGGCCCGGTCATCGATGAGGACGCGCGCAAAGGGCTGCTGGCACATATCGACAAGCTCAAGGGCGAGAACCGGCTGGTCGCCGAAACCCCGATGACCGCCGAGCACACACAGCACGGCACTTTCGTGGCCCCGGTCGCCTTTACCATCGACAGCATCGATGCGCTGACCCGCGAGCAGTTTGGCCCCGTGCTGCACATCGTGCGTTACAAGGCCCGCGAGATCGACAAGGTGATCAACGACATCAACGGTCGGGGATATGGCCTGACGTTTGGCGTGCATAGCCGTAACGAATCCTTTGCCGCTGAAATAGCGCAGAAAATTCGAGTAGGCAATGTGTACATCAACCGTAATATCATCGGCGCAGTGGTCGGCGTGCAGCCATTCGGCGGTCAGGGCCTTTCGGGCACCGGCCCCAAAGCGGGTGGCCCGCATTACCTGCAGCGCTTCGTGACTGAGAAGACGATCACCAACAACACCGCCGCCCTGGGTGGCAACGCGTCGCTATTGGCGCTAGGGGATGAGTAGAACGCTCATCGACATAAACTAACCTGAACTCCTGAAAAGGATCCGTCTCATGGTTGACAATAATAGCGTGACTGCCTGCGCTGCCACGGCCCTCCCAGGCCGTGCACCAGGCACAGGGAACTCGACATCGATACTCCGCCATACCCTTTCCGGCGCCCTGCTTGATGGCTCGAGCCGTGGCCAGCCACTGGCCACGCCGAACCGGCAGGGAAATTAACAACAAGATCAACGCGCTTTGGCCACGCACCGCCAAGGCGCTGACGCTGTCGGAGTCAGGAATGTACGAAAGAGCGGCCAGCACGCGCGGGCTTTCGTAGGTGACCTGACTCCGTTCTGACGAACTGGAGAAGTGTTATGGCTACTGGTGTTTGGATTAGCTTGTTTGGATATTTTGCGCTCATGATCGCCATCGGCATCTATGCCATGCGCAAAGCGACCTCTTCCTCGGAAGATTACATGCTGGGGGGCCGTACCCTCAGCCCACAAGTCGCGGCACTCTCGGCAGGGGCCTCCGACATGAGCGGCTGGCTGCTGCTGGGCTTGCCCGGAGCCATGTTCGTGTCTGGACTGGGCTCTGCCTGGATCGGCATTGGCCTGCTGGTGGGCGCACTGCTCAACTGGATACTGGTCGCGCCTCGCCTGCGCGAGCAGACCATTCATTACGGCAACGCGATTACCATTCCGGCGTTTCTGGCCAACCGATTCCCGACCCGTGCGCTGGCACTGCGCACCGTGTCGGCCATCGTGATCGTGATCTTCTTTGCCGTGTATACCGCCTCGGGCCTGGTAGCCGGTGGCAAGCTGTTCGAAACGGCCTTCACCGGAGTGTACAACTTTGGCGACATGAGCAATTACGCCATGGGCGTCATCATTACCCTCGGCGTGGTGCTGATCTATACCGTGGTAGGCGGCTTCCTGGCCGTGAGCATGACCGACTTCGTGCAGGGCTGCATCATGATGCTGGCCTTGATCATCATGCCTGCGGTGGTGCTGTTCGGTGACGGCGGCGGTGGTTTCTCACAGGCGTCGGAGACGCTCAACAGTGTCGATCCCACGCTGCTCTCCTGGACCACGGGGCTGACGTTCGTAGGCTGGCTGTCGGCGGTGACCTGGGGCCTGGGCTATTTTGGTCAGCCGCATATCATCGTTCGCTTCATGGCCATTCGCTCACAAGAAGACGTGCCTGTAGCGCGTAACATCGGTATGGGCTGGATGCTGGTCTCGCTGATCGGTGCCGTGTCGCTGGGCTTGGCGGGTCGCGCCTTCGCAGTGCGTAACGGCATGGACATCCAGGATCCTGAAACCATCTTCATCGTGCTGGCCAACCTGCTCTTCCACCCGCTGATCACCGGCTTCCTGTACGCGGCGCTGCTGGCAGCGATCATGAGTACCATCTCCAGCCAGCTGCTGGTGTCCTCCTCTTCGCTGACGGAAGACTTCTACCGCCTGTTCCTGCACAAGAATGCCACCGAGCAGCAGTGCGTGGCGGTGGGCCGTGTGTGCGTCGTGCTGGTGGGTATTGTGGCCGCCATCATTGCTTCCAATGAAGACTCGCAGGTGCTGGGGCTGGTCAGTAACGCCTGGGCAGGCTTTGGCGCTGCCTTTGGTCCGCTGATCATCCTCGCGCTGATGTGGCCGCGCACCAACGGTGCAGGCGCATTGGCCGGCATGATCGTCGGTGCCGCCACCGTGATGATCTGGATTTCGCTGGGCTGGAGCGGCTCCTTCATGGGCGGCCCAGGTGTCTACGAAATCATCCCCGGATTCATCGCCTCCTTCATCGCCATCCTGGTCGTCAGCAACATGACCGCCGATGCCGGTGAGTACCAGCACATCGAACGCTGATCCTGACCATTACGCCTGGCGACGATTTTTAGCCACGGCTCTTGGCCAGCATGCCACCCTCACCGCCTACTTCGGCAGGCGGTGAGCATCGGCAAGCAGTCATCCGAGACCTCCTCGTCAAGGCCCCGCCGCCTTGCAGGAGGTCTCTTGCATTATTGGCCGCTTGCGCACCGCTCTTTGCCTCAGGTCAATAACGCACCGCTTCTGGCTGGTTATAGTGGCGCCATGGATCGCGAACCACTCACCCTCATCATGGTCAGGAGCAACATTATGCGCCCGTTCAAACCCTCTCTTCTCATCGCTGCCAGCATGGCCGTTGCAACGCTGGCCACCAGCAGCCAGGCCTTTGCCTACGGCGCAGGTGACTTCTTTACCCGCGTGGGCGTGGCACAAGTGTCACCCAAAAGCGACAACGGCGCCTTGGCCAATGGTGCACTGGCGGTGGACGTTCAGGACAAGACCGACTTCGCCTTTACGCTGGGCTATCGCTTTCACGACAAGGTGGGCGTCGAACTGCTGGCCGCCCTGCCCTTCAAGCACGACATTGCCCTGAACGGCGAGAACCTTGCCTCGACCAAGCACCTGCCACCCACCCTGACGCTGCAGTATTACCCGCTGGGCGGCACCCAGGCACGGGTTCAGCCCTACATTGGCGCCGGTATCAACTACACGCGCTTCTCGGACGAACAGCTGGCGATTGGTGAGTTGGATCTGGACGACTCCTGGGGTCTGGCAGGCCAATTGGGTATCGACCTGCTGATCGACGACAACTGGGCGCTCAACGCCGCCGCCTGGTACCTGGACATCGATACGGACGCCACGGTGAACGGCGCCGCAGCGGGCACCGTCGAAATCGACCCCATCGTGATCATGGCGGGTCTCAGCTACCGCTTCTAGAAGATACGGGGCTACCCATCAAACCGAACAGGCCCGGGGCATCTGCTCCGGGCCTGTTCGGTTGAGAAGCACGACAGCGCCGCGCTGACGGCTACCTGTTCAGTTGTCCGTCACCAGTTGGTCGACTCTTTCCATGGCGCGAATCACCAGCACCTGATCGCTGGCGCGCACTTTTTCCTGCATCAGATAAGCGGCCATGGCGGGCGCTACCTCACATTTGGCGGGCAGGGTCGCCTGGGCTTCTACCAGCGCGGTCAACCGGGCTACGAACACATAGCGCACCCACTGGGGCAGCGACATGGTATCCACACAAAAGGGCTCCTGACTGGCAAACGCACTCGCCTCTGGAAAGGGGGTTCGCCATAGGTTGGCGGCTTTCATCGCGGCTTCAAGCTCGAGAAGCGCGGTTTGAAGCTGTTGATGGACGCTCATAAACAGTCTACTCATAAGGAATGGTCGGCGTGATTATCCCAACTCTGTGGGTAACTTGCCACCGAGAGGCATGGCCAACGCGTTTATGCACAGATTCACAGAAAACCTGCAAGAGACTGTGGATAAACTATGGAAAGGTGTCGCAACGGCTACTCCCACGGGGCCTGGGGAATGTTGTTCACTTTTTGACCACTTCGACGATAAGGTATGGTTTTATCAACGGTTACGGCTGACAGTGACCGAGCATCAAGGTAGAGTGCACGCTTGAAATGCGGAAGGATGTCATGCAACCAATTACTACCCTCGACGAGTTCTTTACCCGCAGCGGTGCCGACGTGACGCTCTACCATATGGGGCGTCGTGTGGTGCCCTGCTCGCGGGATACCCTGCGCGGCTTCGAGCAGGCCGAACACGCCTGGCCCGAGCCCTGGCTGGGTCAGGCGCGTCTGGGCATCGTGTTTCGGCTGGGTGCGATGCCTGAACCGGCCATCTGGTTCCTCGCCCTGCCCTTGGACGAGCAGGGCATGCTCTCGCCTGCACAGCGGGATGGCTTCATCAATCGCTTGCTGGAAACCCTGGGGCGTAATGCCCTGGCATCAGAGCAGACATTGACAGCTGACGCCAGCGCTGGCGTAGACGACCTGATGAAGGACAACCCGCTGGCCTTCACGCCCGACGTCACCTTTCAGGCCATGCTCAATGCCCGTGCCACACTGCACCTGGGGCTCCCTGCCAGCCAGCACCTGGAACCGGTAGAAGCGTATCTGAGTGGCCAGCAGTCGATCGATTGGCAAGCGCTCGGCGTGCAGGGGCTGGCTGACTTTGCGGTGCGCATGGACGACGATGCAGCCAGAGCGCTGGCCGAACGGCTGTCTGACCTGCCCGCCAGCG
This sequence comes from Halomonas sp. NyZ770, assembly GCF_020616575.1. Classification (NCBI taxonomy): domain Bacteria; kingdom Pseudomonadati; phylum Pseudomonadota; class Gammaproteobacteria; order Oceanospirillales; family Halomonadaceae; genus Halomonas; species Halomonas sp. NyZ770. The sequence goes on from NZ_CP085143.1 coordinate 2,373,687, forward strand.
TTACGCGTGCGCTATGCTACTGCCTCGAGCACCAGCCTTTGCCAGGCTGCCTGCTGGAAGCGCTTCAGGCGCGTGGCGAGCAGGCGGCCAGCGAAGGAGACGTGGAAACCGTGTGCGCCTGCGTAAGGGCTGTCGGCAGCTCACCAGAACCCACGGTAGGCGATTGGTACACGAGCTTGCTTGAGGATAGCGCTGCCTGCGGCCCTGACCTGATGGCTGCCATGGCCGGGCGCGGCTGGCAACTGCTGGAAGACGAGACACGCCTGCCGCTGTTCCTGAACCAACTGGCCGAAGACGAGCGTGCCGATTTCTCAGCCGTCGTGCGTGATATCGCCCTCGTTCCCAGGCTACGCTTGCCTGTCATGTTGACCCTGCGTGACGCACCTGTCGGTTCACCCATGCACGCACGCCTGGCAGGCCTGATGCCGCGCCGCGCATAAATTCGTAACAGGTGACGGTCATCATGCAGTTCTTCCAACTAGATGTCAGGAGTCAACCGTGAAGGAATTACCCTATCAGGCCAAGGCCGTGATTGGCCGCCGTGAAATGGTCACGCTGACCGACCTTGGCCTTCACCTGTGCTGCAAGGCCGATACCGGCGCGCGCACCTCTGCCCTGCATGCCGAAGAGATCGAGACGGAAGAAGATGCCCATGGGCAGCTGTGGGTCAGTTTCGTGACACATAGCGGGGGTCCCGACACCCCTGGGCATCGTTATCGTCTACATTTACATGACAGAAGACGGGTGACCAGCTCGAATGGGCACAGCGAATGGCGCTACGTCATTCGCACACAGATGGAACTGGGCCAGCTCAGCTTTCCCGTCGAACTTACCTTGACCGACCGCAGCAATATGCGCCACCCCATGCTATTGGGCAGGCGCGCCATGCGTCGTCTGTTAGTCGCACCCGGCGCTGCCTTTTTGCACGGCGAGCCTTGAATATACTTAACACGCCTTTCCTGTTTTGGCCCGGAGCCCTGCATGCATATTGCCCTACTTTCGCGTAACCGCAATTTATACTCGACCCGCCGCCTGGTCGAAGCCGCCGAGCAGCGCGGCCATACGGCTCGTGTCGTGGATACGCTGCGCTGTTACATGAGCATCGCCTCTCATCACCCCTCGATTCATTACAAGGGGGCCGAGATCGAGCCCTTCGATGCGGTCATTCCCCGCATTGGCGCCTCGGTGACTTTCTACGGCTGCGCCGTGCTGCGCCAGTTCGAAATGATGGGCACCTACGTGATCAACGACTCGGTCGCCATCACGCGCTCACGCGACAAGCTGCGCTCGCTGCAGCTACTTTCTCGCAAGGGGCTGGGGCTGCCCATCACGGGGTTTGCCCACTCGCCAGACGACATTCCCGACCTGATCACCATGGTCAAAGGGGCCCCGCTGGTCATCAAGCTGCTGGAAGGCACCCAAGGCATTGGCGTGGTACTGGCCGAGACCAACCAGGCTGCCGAGTCGGTGGTGCAGGCGTTCATGGGCATGAAGGCCAACATCATGGTGCAGGAGTACATCAAGGAAGCCAAAGGCGCCGACATTCGCTGCTTCGTGATTGGCGACAAAGTCGTGGCGTCCATGAAGCGTCAAGCGGCCGAAGGCGAATTTCGCTCCAACCTCCACCGTGGCGGCACGGCCAGCGTAATTCGCATTACCCCTGAAGAGCGCTCCACCGCCATCCGGGCAGCCAAGGCCATGGGCCTGCGCGTTGCCGGTGTCGATCTGCTGCGCTCCAACCATGGGCCGGTAATCATGGAGGTCAACTCTTCTCCTGGACTGCAGGGAATCGAGAGTGCCACGGGCAAGGACATCGCGGGCATGATCATCGAACATATCGAAAAAAACGCAACGCCTGTGCGAAAAGCGCCCCCCAAGCCTAAAGGCTAACGTCCAAAGGTAAAAATAATCCGCATTAGGGGTGGCAAATCAACGCTGCCACCCCCACAATCTGCGTCACCGAAGGAGGTAGACGCTCATGTTTCTCGACAATCGCCAAGTGGCGATGGACAGCGTGCTGGAAGCGCTGGCCGATAGCATTGATTATTTCCAGGACAATATCGAACGCCTGCGCCCCTCGCTGCGCGACGCGCTGAAGCCTCACTACACGGCTCGACTGAAACAGATGCGCAAGCTGCAGGAGCTGGCCCGTGCCCATCTGAAAATGCTTCCCAGGGATGCCGACGTGGAGCGCGATGACTTTCTGTGGCTGTGGAGCCGCCTGAAAAGCTTCGTGGGCAACGATAGTCAGGTTCTGATCAATGAACTGTTGGAACAAGAGCGTGTCTTGATGCAAGCCCTCTCGACCCTGTTTACCCATCCGCTGCCCGACCCCATCGAACCCGTTGTGGAAGAGTGCATGCAGGGCTGCCGTAAATTGATCCGCGAGCTGTATAGCCTGCAAAAGCGCAAAGCTCGCCGCTAAGCGCTCCTTTCGCGCACCTTCAAGGAGCCGACGGCTCTAGCTGCCGCGCTGGCTCTCCGAGCAGAGGCAGTTCCGGATAGAGCAGGCGCACGCCTTCCAGGTCGATCAGCACATCAGTGGTCACGGGTGGCGGCTCCAGAGGCAATCGATCACGGCTCAGCACGATAGGCTCGGCCGGCCCCAGAAAGTGAGGCTCCCTGCCCCACAGGTACAGATCCCCCAGCGTCGCCATACGCGCCAGCCACTCACGCACCTTGAGCCGCCACTCGCCCGCCGAGGGCTGCTCTTCGGCCACACAACCCGTCACGTCCATGCCCAGCGAACGGCCGATAAAAATCGCTCGTGGCAAGTGCCAGCTCTGGGTCACCAACAGCGCCTGCTCCAACTGAAACACATGCCGCGCTCGCACCATGGTGTCGTAGGTACTGAAGCCCGCAAAATCCATGGTCAACCTGTCGGCCGGCACGCCTCGTCGATAAAGGTCGCGCCACATGGCTCGGGGCTCGTTGTAGGCCTGGGTGCGGTTATCACCGGAGAGCAGCAGATGCTGCACGCGCTCATCGGCTATCAGGCGCGCCGAGGTGCGCATACGCGCATGAAAATGAGGGTTACGCAGCCCGCTACGTGTCCAGTGAGAGGTGCCAAAAACGATAGCGACATCCGTTGGACGGCACTCTTGCAGCTGCGTATGGATATAGCGTGAGGTGCTCAGCAGTACCCAGGCGTTGCCTGCCGCCAATAGCAAAGCCGCCAGCAGCACCATGGCTACCAGCGACAGCAGACAACGTTTTACCCAACGAAATAACAGGCTGTGCATCCAGCTCCCCAGCAGGGGTTAGAACATGCCGAGCTCAAGCTTGGCTTCATCGCTCATCATGTCACGACTCCAGGCGGGGCTGAAGACGATTTCGGTATGCACCTTGCTGATCTGCGGCGCTCCCAGGATCTTGTTGCGCGCATCGGCAGCGATGACATCGCCCATGCCGCAGCCAGGCGCGGTCAGCGTCATGCGAATGGTGACGATGCGCTCACCGCTGATCAAGCGCTCGATACGACACCCGTACACCAGCCCCAGATCGACGATGTTGACCGGAATTTCCGGATCGAAACAGGTGCGCAGCTGATCCCAGACGAACTGCTCGATCTCGTCATCGCTGGCTGACTCGGGCAGCGTAGGCCGTGGCAATGCTTCAAGCCCCAAGGCATCGAGATTGCGACCCTCGATCAGATACAGCCGCCCTTCGTATCCAACGCTGACAGAGCTGCCTTTCGCCTGCATGACACTGACGATGCTATCTTCTGCCAGCGTATCCGTCTTGCCGAACGGAATGGCAATGGCTTCTACATCACGCTGTAGCGGCAGTTTCTGACCTCGTTCGAGGCTGGCCACTTGCTCGATATCCATAGATGTCCTTAGCGTACCATTTGGATCACACGGTTCAGCGCCGCAACGAACGCATCGACCTCTTGCAGGGTATTATACGCTGCAAACGAGGCACGACAGGTAGCCTCGACGCCAAAATGGTGGAGCAGCGGCTGCGCACAGTGATGCCCCGTGCGAATCGCCACGCCCAGCTGGTCGATCAATAGCCCGATATCCTGAGAGTGGGCACCGTCCACCACGAACGACAGCACTCCCGCCTTGTGCGGCGCCGTGCCTAGAATGCGCAGTCCGTCGATGTGGCTGACGGCCTGAGTGGCATGGGTCAACAGCACGGCTTCCCAGTCGCCAATGGCCTCGACCCCCACGTCCTCTATCCACTGCAGCGCACGCCCCAGCGCAATCACTTCCGCAATGGCAGGCGTGCCGGCTTCGAACTTGTGGGGAATGTCCGCGAAGGTCGTGCCCACGTCGAACGAGACGGTCTTGATCATCTCACCGCCCCCCTGCCAGGGCGGCATGGCCTCCAGCAGCGCCGCCTTGCCATACAGCACGCCCACGCCCGTGGGGCCATACACCTTGTGGCCGGAGAAAGCGTAGAAGTCGGCGTCGATGTCCTGAACATCCACTTTTTGGTGCGGCGTCGCCTGGGCACCGTCGACCAGAATCAGTGCGCCCTGCTGATGGGCCAACGCGGCCATTTCCTTGACCGGGTTGATGGTCCCCAGCGCATTGGACACATGATTCACCGCCACCAGCCGGGTCCGCTCGGTGAGCAGTGTGCGATAGGCGTCCATGTCCAGCGCACCATGAGCGTCTACCGGGATCACCTTGATGGTAAAACCACGCTCGGCGGCCAACAGCTGCCAAGGCACGATGTTGGAGTGGTGCTCCAGCATCGAGATGAGCACTTCGTCGCCCGCCTGCAGCTGGCTTCGCCCCCAGCTCTGGGCGACCAGATTGATCGCCTCAGTGGTGCCCCGGGTGAAGATGATCTGGCGAGCATCCTCGGCATTGAGAAAGTCCCTGGCGCGATGACGTGTCGCTTCGAACGCGGCCGTCGCCTCATCCGCCAGGGTGTGCAGCCCACGGTGGATGTTGGCGTTGTAGCGAGCGTAGTAGTCGCCAAACACGTCGATGACCGCCTGGGGAGTCTGGCTGGTAGCAGCATTGTCCAGATAGACCAGCGGCTTGCCGTGCACTTCCCGCTGGAGCACGGGGAATTCGCGGCGCAGGGCCTCGATATCGTAGGCGGCAGTGCTGGCCGTGGTCGCTTTCTCAATCACGCTCTGGGGCATGGGGGACTCCTTGATTAATCGTTCAGCGCAGCCGCTGCTTCCACCAGCCCTGCCAGGTTGAAGCGCTCGGGCAGTTTGCCTGCCACCGCCAGCTCGACTCGCTCGGCAATGGCATCCAGCGTGACCTGTTCCAGCACTTCACCGGCAAAGGCCAGTGTCAGCAGGCCGCGCGCCGTGGCTTCGTCGATACCCCGGGTACGCAGCGCATAGACGGCTTCTTCATCCAGCTGGCCCGTGGTGGTGCCGTGGGAGCACTTGACGTCATCGGCGTAGATTTCCAACTCCGGCTTGGCGTTGATTTGCGCGCGGTCGGAAAGCAGCAGGTTCTGGTTGCTCTGGAAGCCTTCGATTTTCTGGCTGTCGCGCTTGACGTATACCCGGCCGTTGAAGACGCCCTGCGCACGGTCATCCAGAATGCCCTTGTAGTTCTCGTTGGAGAACGTCAGCGGCGCGTTGTGGTTGACCTTGGTGTGGTTATCCACGTGCTGGCGACCCTGACCGAAGAACAGCCCGTACAGGTTGCTTTCGGCGCCCTGCCCGTCCAGCTCGCAAATCAGGTCGTTGCGCACCAGCGCACCGCCCAGATTCAGGTTGTAGGAGGTGTAGCGGCTGTCGCGACTCTGCTCCACGTGGATACTGGCAATGTGCAGATCGCCCAGCGGAGCTTCCTGAAGCTTGTAGTGGTTGAGGATCGCACCACGGTCCAGCATCAGCTCACCGACCACGTTGGTGAAGTTGGCAGCATCGGCTTCCCCCACGTAGTGCTCGATCAGCGTGGCCTCGCTGCGCCCGGCCGCTTCGACCAGCACCCGAGGGTGGCTCATGACCGGCGCCCCGGCCCGTGAGAGAAACTGCAGCAGAATCGGCTTTTCCACTACCGTGCCGGGCGCAATACGCACCACGGCCCCTTCTTCCACGAACGCGGTGTTGAGCGCCGAGAAGGGCGAGAATTCCACGCCGGTCAAACGACCCAGCGGGCCACCCACCGCTTCATGGTTATCGCTGAGCGCCTTGGAGAGCGGCATGACCTGCACGCTGGAAGGCAGACCTTCCAGGTCAGACAGCGCCGCCGAAAATACGCCATCGACGAAGGTCAGGCGATAGGCTTCCAGTGGCAGCGTCAGCGCAGCCGCCTGCGCCTGGGAGAACTCGGCGTTATCGGCCAGGGCGAAATTTCCCTGAGCAATGGCGCGTACGTCGGTGTATTTCCACTCTTCATCGCGACGAGTAGGAAAGCCCATCGCCTCGAAGCGTGCAGCCCCCGCCTGGCGGCGTGCGGCCATCCAGCTGGGCTCTGTGCCACGCTGTTGGCTGCGCGCCGCCAGCGTATCCAGAAAGGTTTGTGTCTCGCTCATGCCACGGACTCCTCGATGCCTTCGTAACCGTTGGCCTCCAGCTCTTTGGCCAACGCCGCGTCACCGGTCTTGACGATACGACCATCCATCAGGACGTGGACCTTGTCGGGCACGATGTAGTCCAGCAGGCGCTGGTAGTGTGTGACCAGCAGAATGGCACGCTCTTCGGCGCGCAGGCTGTTGACACCATCGGCCACGACCTTCATGGCATCGATGTCCAGGCCGGAGTCGATTTCGTCCAGCATGGCCAGCTTGGGCTGCAGCACCAGCATCTGCAAGATTTCGTTACGCTTCTTTTCACCGCCGGAGAAGCCTTCGTTCACCGCGCGCTGCAGGAAGCTGGCATCCATTTTCATGAAGTTCAGCTTCTCTTTGACCAGCTTCATGAACTCTGGGGCGGGCATCTCGCCCTCACCACGGGCAGCGCGCTGAGCGTTCAGCGCCGACTTCAGCAGGTAAATGTTCTTCACCCCCGGAATCTCGACGGGGTACTGGAAACCCAGCAGCAGGCCTGCCTGGGCGCGCTCTTCGATTTCCATTTCCAGCACGTCCTGGCCTTCGAAGGTGATGCTGCCTTGGGTGACTTCGTAGCCATCCTTGCCCGCAATGACCGCTGACAAGGTGGATTTACCCGCGCCGTTGGGGCCCATGATGGCGTGCACTTCACCGGCATTGATGGTGAGCGTCAGGCCTTTCAGAATCTCTTTGCCGTCGACGGTGACGTGTAAATCATTCACTTGCAACATAGTAATCGCCTTTTAAAAAATAGGGGGATGCCTGCGCGGTTAGCCCACCGCACCTTCAAGAGTGACGTTCAACAGTGCTTCCGCTTCTACCGCAAACTCCATCGGCAGCTCCTGGAAGACATCCTTGCAGAAGCCGTTCACGATCATGCTCACCGCATCTTCTTCCGAGATGCCGCGGCTCTGGCAGTAGAAGAGCTGGTCTTCACCGATTTTCGACGTGGTGGCTTCGTGCTCGATGGTCGCCGTGCTGTTGCCGATTTCCTGGTACGGGAAAGTGTGGGCACCGCACTTGTCGCCGATCAGCAGCGAATCGCACTGGGTAAAGTTACGTGCGCCTTTGGCGCGCGGACCGATCTTGACCATACCGCGATAGGACTGATCACTCTTGCCCGCCGAGATGCCCTTGGCCACGATGTAGGAGCGTGTACCTTCACCGATATGGATCATCTTGGTGCCGGTATCCGCCTGCTGGCGCCCGTTGGTCACGGCCACCGAGTAGAACTCACCGATGCTGTCCTTGCCGCGCAGTACGCAAGAGGGGTATTTCCAGGTAATGGCCGAGCCGGTTTCCACCTGCGTCCAACTGATACGCGAGCGCTCACCACGGCAGTCGCCGCGCTTGGTCACGAAGTTGTAGATACCGCCTTTGCCCTCTTCATCACCGGGGTACCAGTTCTGAACGGTGGAGTACTTGATGTAGGCATCATCCAACGCCACCAGCTCGACCACCGCTGCGTGCAGCTGGTTTTCATCGCGCATGGGCGCCGTACAGCCTTCCAGGTAGGAGACCTGGGCACGACTTTCGCAGATCACCAGCGTGCGCTCGAACTGTCCGGTATTGGCCGCGTTGATACGGAAGTAGGTGGATAGCTCCATCGGACAGGTGACGCCTTCCGGCACGAAAACGAACGAGCCGTCGGTGAACACCGCAGAGTTCAGCGCAGCAAAGTAGTTGTCGGCGACCGGCACGACGGTGCCCAGGTACTGCTTGATCAGCTCCGGGTAGTCGCGGATGGCTTCCGAGATGGAGCAGAAGATGACCCCGGCTTCCGCCAGCTCTTTCTTGAACGTGGTGGCTACCGATACCGAATCGAATACCGCATCGACCGCCACACCCGCCAGGGCAGCACGCTCGTGCAGCGGGATACCCAGCTTCTCGTAGGTTTCCAGCAGCTTGGGATCTACCTCATCGAGGCTTTGAGGACGGTCTTCCGGACGCTTTGGCGCGCTGTAGTAGGAGATCGCCTGATAATCGATGGGCGGATAATCGAGGTGTGCCCAGGAGGGCTCTTCCATTTTCAGCCACTGACGATAGGCATCCAGACGCCACTCCAGCATCCATTCCGGCTCGCCCTTCTTCTTGGAAATGAAGGCAATGGTGTTTTCATCCAGGCCAGGTGGCAGTGTGTCGCTTTCGATATCGGTGACAAAGCCATCTTTGTACTCGCGACGAACCAACTGTTCCATTTCTTCGCTTGCCATGGTGATACCCTCCGGGCAGTTGGGTGGCGAGTTGAGCTCGCCGTCAATAAGAGTGAATGTGGTTGCGACTTACGCCGAAGCCGCCGATAGCGTAATGCTTTGAATGGGTAGCTGAACGGGCAGCTTGATGGGCGCGGTGTCGGCGAGGTGCGCCAGGGTGACGCTCTCCAGCAGCGTGCGAATGGCCAGGGAAACGCGCTGCCAGTTGTCGGCCACACCACAGGTAGCCACCAGGTCGCACTCGCCTTCCGCCTGACTGCACTCGGTCATGGCCACGGGACCTTCGATGGCGCTGATGATATCGGCGGCGGTAATCCGCGAGGCGGGGCGTGCCAGCCGATACCCACCCTGGGCGCCGCGCTGGGACTCCAGCAACCCGGCCTTGACCAGCATTTTAAGCGTCTTGCTCACAGTCGGGTGCGGCAGCTGAACGGCTTCGGCCAGATCGGCGGCGGCATGGGAAGTGTTCGGATGGCGCGCGATTTGCGCCATCACCACCGCCGCATAGTCGGTCAGCCGAGAAAGCTTGAGCATGGTGACTCCCGTATGTAAGGCCCCGTGTGCGAGGAAGAGGCTTACCCATTAATTGGGGACCATTTTAGTCCTGTATAAAAATGATGTGAAGCCCTTCTGCAAAATCCTTCGCAAAAGTCGCTACTTCCTGGCACGTTCGCCGCTGATAACTTCAAAAAAGCCAATCATTCTCATTCATAAAAGCTATGACCGGCGACCCAGAAATGAGCATCGACCCCTGGCAGGTGGCAACATCAGGCTTTCTTGACGAAAATCGACTTCAATTTCATCGGGCCAATGCCATCTATCTTGCAGTCGATGTCGTGATCACCGGAGACCAGACGGATGTTTTTGACCCGCGTTCCCACTTTGACCACCAGCGAGCTGCCCTTCACCTTGAGATCCTTGATCACGGTCACCGTGTCGCCATCGACCAGCGGGTTACCGTTGGCATCACGAATGCCGGTGCTGGCGGATTCGGTTTCCTCTTCACCACCTTTCGACCACTCATGGCCGCATTCCGGGCACACGAATTGAAGGCCGTCGTCATAGGTGAATTCAGAGGCGCAGGCGGGGCAGTTGGGAAGGTCACTCATGAAAAGGCTCCATCGCTATCGGGTCATCTACTGGACGTAGAAAGCGGTGGAGCCTACACGGCTTGGGCAAAATGCTCCAGCCTGAAGAGATAGGTCAGTCGCGCTGGTAGGTACCGACCAGCCGATTCATGCCCAGCAGGTGCGGCTCGACGGCACGCAGCAGTTCGGGCAGCGTCAGTCCTTCGGGAAGCGTGGTCGCCTTGTCCAGTGCCAGTACCCAGAAATAGTAGAGGTGGCTACCATGGCCTTCCGGCGGCATTGGGCCGCCATAGCCCGGCTTGCCGAAATCCGACATCCCCAAGGTGCCTTGAGTAGTATTCTCTTCCAGCGACGTCATATCGCCCGGCAAGTTGTATAGCACCCAATGCACAAAACCGTAGCTGCCCTCTTTGACCAGCGGGGCATCGGGATCGTGGCAGATCACCGCATAGCCTTGGGTACCTTCAGGTGCACCCTGCCAGGCCAGATCGGGTGAGATGTCCTCGCCTTCGCCGGTATGCTTGGCAGGGATGGCCTGATGCTGACCAAAGGCCGTACTGCTGACCTGCATGGAAGATAGTGCAAATCCCATCGTCATCTCCAAATCGTCGATCGTAGGTTCAATTCATCAATGTAGCCAAACCGTTAGCCTAAATCCAACGCCGCCGCATGGCGCTGCTGCCACTCTTCGACGAGGCGCCGATTATCGGCATTCATGCGCTCGTCCAGCACCCCCGGCAGCTGCACGGATTCCCCACGGGTCTGGAAGGTGATCAGCGGGTCTTGCGTGGCCAAGTGCAGGGCATACAGCACCAGCATCAGCTCGTAGGCGTCCTGCGTATTGAGCCTGGCCAGCAGAAGTGGCACTGCGGGCGCCCCGATCTCACCCAGCCGCTCAGCGGCAATGTACCAGGGGCGCGGATTATCCGGGCCACCATATTGCGAAACGAAACTGCGGTCTGCCAAGCGACTGACATAGTAAGCCGCTTCTTCTTCGGGGCTGGCCAGCAGCGGCGGCACCCAATCCGTGACCGGTGAGGCGGAGGCGCGCGTGGCCGACGGCATAACAGGTGATACTGCAGGCTCCACCGCCGAAGGAGACTCCACTGCGCTACTGGAGGGCGAGGGCTGGCCTGCACACCCCACCAACAGCAGCACGGCTGCGCATGCTGCCGCTTTCCCTACGCGCTTCACCGCTATCTGCCCTACTCTCTTCCCCACGCTCCTGGCCTGCAGATACATGACTCGCTTCCCTTGTTGAGCTTTCAACAGATTGTCCCTTTATCGTGATACTCGTCTTATGCCTGGACCCGGAGTGAAGTAAATCCAGGCATGAGCTCTTGCCCGAGGAGAATCCATGGCTCAGATACTTTACCCATACGCCACGGCCGCTCACGGCATGCGAGAAGCTTGGATTCATAAAATAAACGTAGCACTTTAAATCACACGGTAGAAGCGCTGCATCATCAATCGCCGATCACGGCGATGAAGCAATGCCAAAAGGCGGGGTGCCCTGCGTTCCCAGCGCTCGGTGGGATCCAGGGTACAGACGGGCGCTGACTTTAACGGCGGTCCAGCTGGCAATTCACCTTGCCGCCGCAACTATTTAAAAAACATGTTTTTTGTGACCTTATAGTACACTTTTTTTTAAAAATTCAAAATCGACATATCGCAAAAAATTTAGCAAAATGCTAATTTGTAAACCATGAGCACACCTAAAGAAAAAAAGCTAAAGAAAGTGCTTGAAGCCATCCCGTCAGGGTTCATGGTCGATACCGCATGGCTCGAACGCCACGGTATCAGCCGTTTCCTTGCGCGGAAGTACGTTGTTAACGGCTGGCTTGAGCGCGTTAACCGCGGCGTTTTCCGGCGCCCTGCGCCGAACGCAACAACCTCTGGCGCAATCGATTGGAAAACTTGCCTGCTTTCCATGCAGCATATTATGCGCCATAACATCCATGTGGGTGGCACAACGGCACTTGCCCAACAGGGCTACGATCACTACCTGCGTCTAGGTAGCAGTGCGCCTGTCTGGGTATATGGCAACGCCACACCCAACTGGCTAAGCAAACTGCCACTAAACGCCCCCATCGTGACTCGCAACACTTCACTATTCGCTGCCCCGTCCGTCGGGCTTGCCAGAAACAACATCAACGCCGAAGACACGCTGCCATGGGACTGGATGCTCAACATGTCGGCACCCGAACGGGCGATTATGGAAGCCATGGACGAATTGCCCTACCATGAGAGTTTTCATAACCTTGATATGCTATTCGAGAGCTTGACGACACTGCGGCCAAAAACAGTGTCAGCGTTGCTGCACAGTTGCAAGAAGATCAAGGTCAAGCGGTTGTTCTTTGTCTTTGCGGATCGCCATGACCACCCTTGGCGCAAGCGTCTCGATCCTGCAGAGTTCAACCTTGGCAGTGGCGACCGTGCACTGGTGACAGGGGGCAAGATACATCCGCGCTATCGCATCATGGTGCCGGAAGCGTTTGTAAAGGCGGAGGTAGATGATGGCGCGTGAAACCTATGAAGCGCAGGTTGCACTCCTCGTGCGCATTCTCCCGCATGTGGCGAAGGAAGATGTATTCGCGCTGAAGGGAGGCACCGCGATAAATCTGTTCTATCGTGACCTTCCGCGCTTGTCGGTCGATATCGACCTGACCTACCTTCCAGTGAAAGATAGAAATGACAGTCTTTCCGAAATCAATGACGCGATGGATCGCATTGCTGCTGCCATTGAAGGCAGTATCGCTGGTGCCAAAACACAGCGTATAAAGGGCGGCGGCGGTGGCGCCACTCGTCTTCTCACTCGCATGGGTGGCGCTGAGATCAAGATCGAAACCTCGCCGGTCACACGTGGCGTCGTGCACGATCCTGAAACTCTCTCCGTCTCCGAAGTTGTTGCAGACGAGTTCGGTTATGCAGACATGCAGATCGTCTCTTTCGAAGATCTGTTCGGCGGCAAACTGCACGCAGCATTAGATCGCCAGCATCCGCGCGATCTTTTTGATGTGAAGCTGCTCTACGATAACGAGGGCCTAACGGAAGATCTATTCCGAACCTTTCTGATCTATATCGCGAGTTCGTCACGCCCCGCACACGAACTGCTGAGCCCTAATTTGCTCGACCTTGACAAGCCTTATGCCCAAGAATTTGAGGGCATGACCAGGGCTCACATCAGCCTCGATGAACTCTTGCACACGCGTAAACGTTTGATTACAGACATTCAGTCACGTTTCGATGAGAGCACCAAGCGATTCTTGCTAAGCCTACATGACGGTGCGCCCGATTTTGATGCCATTGATCGCCCTCAGGCGGCGGGCCTGCCAGCTGTGCGCTGGAAGCTCGTTAATCTGGAAAAGCTGAAAAACGAAAACGCGGCCAAACATGCCGAACAGCGTCATGAGCTGAAAGTGCTGCTGGGATAAGGAGTGCAGGGCGGAATCTTGAAGCTCTGGCTTCCCGGCCTGCCATTCTGTCATCCCTGTACATCGCCAATCGCCACTGCGCAGGTCCTTGCCATGAAACAGCTATTAATCGTCGCTCACGCCCCTTCCGTCAATACCCAGGCCTTGAGGGAAGCTGCCAGGCGAGGGGCAGAGCATCCCGATCTCGAGCATGTCGTCTGTACGGTGAAAACTCCCTTCGAAGCAGGGCCCGCCGACCTGCTGGCCTGCGACGCCGTTCTGCTCGGCACCACCGAAAACCTCGGCTACATGAGCGGTGCCCTGAAGGATTTTTTCGACCGTAGCTACTACCCAGTATTGGATGAGAAGCAGGGCTTGCCCTGCGCGCTCTACATTCGCGCTGGCCACGACGGCACGGGCACCCAGCGAGCCGTGGAAAGCATCGTGACCGGGCTGCGCTGGCGCTGGGTTCAGCAACCGGTGGTCTTGCAAGGCGAGTGGCAGGAGACATTTGCCACACAGGTCGAGGAGCTGGCCATGGCGTTGGCGGCCGGGCTGGATGGCGGCATGTTTTGATGCCACGCCCCCCCTGCAAACGGCAAAACGGCACCCGAAGGTGCCGTTTTGCAATCACATGGCTGGCGGGCGCGTCATTTCAAGCGCTCGAACACCGTGGCAACGCCTTGGCCCATACCGATACACATGGTCGCCAGGCCCAGGGTGGTATCGCGCTGCTGCATCACATTGAGCAGCGTGGTACAGATGCGCGAACCGGAGCAGCCCAACGGGTGGCCCAGGGCGATGGCACCGCCGTTCAGGTTGACCTTTTCGTCCATGGCATCGAGGAAGCCCAGGTCCTTGAGCACCGGCAGACCCTGGGCAGCAAACGCCTCGTTGAGCTCGACGGTTTGAATATCCGCTGCCGACAGGCCAGCGGCCTTCAAGGCCTTTTTGGACGCGGGTACCGGGCCGTAGCCCATGATGGAGGCATCACAGCCTGCCACACCGGTCGACAGCACGCGGGCAATCGGCTCCAGCCCCAGCGCCTGGGCACGCTCGTAGCTCATCACTGCCATGGCGGAGGCCCCCACCGACAGCGCCGATGAAGTACCGGCCGTGACGGTGCCACTACGGGGGTCGAACACCGGCTTCAGGTTGGCCATGGACTCCAGGCTGGCATCGGCACGGATCACTTCGTCGTTCTTCACCAGTACCTTGAAGCCGCGCTGGTCGTGGCCTTCGACACCGATGATCTCGTTATCGAAGTAGCCCTTCTCCATGGCTGCCTGGGCGCGCTGATGCGAGCGTACGCCGAACTTGTCCTGGTCTTCGCGGGAGATGCCGTGCATCTTGCCCAGCAGTTCGGCGGTCAGGCCCATCATCATGGCCGCCTTGGCAGCGTACTTGCTGGCTGCCGGGTTCACGTCCACACCGTGGGCCATGGGCACGTGCTCCATGTGCTCCACGCCACCAATCACATAGAAGTCGCCCATGCCCGCCTTGATGTTGGCCGCCGCAATGTGCAGCGCGGTCATCGAGGAGCCACACAGACGGTTCACCGTTTGCGCAGGCACGCTACGGGGAATGCCGGTCATGATCGCCGCGTTGCGGGCGATGTTCATGGACTGCTCCAGGGTCTGGTTGACGCAGCCCCAGATCACATCGTCCACTTCCGACGGGTCCAGATTGGGATTCCGGCTGAACAGCGCCTGCATCACGGCAGCGGACAGGTTCTCGGCACGTACGTTACGGAAAGCGCCGTTCTTTGCTTTTGCCATGGCGGTACGAACACCGTCCACCACCACGATATCTCTCGGATTCAAACTCATCATATTTCTCCTGTGGGTGGTGACTTAGGCCTGAGCGCTAGCAGTAGAACCGGCATAGAACTGCTCGTTGTTCTGAGCCATGGCGCGCAGTTTCTCGGTAGGTGCGTAGAGCGGTCCCAACTCTTCGGCCAAACGGTCGGCCAGAGCGACGAATTCGGCCACGCCCAGCGCATCGATGTAGCGCAGCGCGCCACCGCGGAAGGGCGGGAAGCCAATGCCGTAAATCAGTGCCATATCGGCTTCTGCGGGCGTCTCGACGATGCCGTCTTCCAGGCAACGTACGGTCTCCAGGCACAGCGGCACCATCATGCGCGCCACGATGTCTTCGTCGGAAAACTCTTTCTGCTCTTTCACGACGTCTTTCACGAGGGCATGGGCCTGCTCATCGCTGACCTTCTTCGGCTTGCCCTTCTTGTCCTCTTCGTAGGCGTAGAAGCCCTTGTCGTTCTTCTGGCCCAGGCGCTGGTTGTCATACATCACCTGGATGGCGGTTTTGCCTTCACGCGCCATGCGGTCAGGGAAGCCTTCGGCCATTACCTCGTTGGCGTGCACGGCGGTATCCATGCCGACCACGTCCAGCAGGTAGGCCGGGCCCATGGGCCAGCCAAACTTCTCCATGACCTTATCGACACGCTGGAAGTCGGCCCCTTGCTCTACCAGGAAGCTGAAGCCGCCGAAGTAAGGGAACAGTACGCGGTTGACCAGAAAGCCAGGGCAGTCGTTGACCACGATGGGCGTTTTACCCATGGCGCGGGCGTAAGCCACGGTGGCGGCCACGGCGGCGTCGGAGGTTTTCTCGCCACGAATGACTTCCACCAGCGGCATGCGGTGCACGGGGTTGAAGAAGTGCATACCGCAGAAGTTTTCCGGGCGCTTCAGATTCTTCGCCAGACGGTTGATCGAAATGGTGGACGTGTTGGAGGTAAGAATCGTGTTCTCACCCACCATGCCCTCTACTTCGGTCAGCACCGCATCCTTGACGTTGGGGTTTTCCACCACCGCTTCGACCACCAGATCGACATTGCCGAAATCGCCATAAGAGAGCGTCGGGCGGATGTTGGAGAGTTTCTCGGCCATTTGCTCAGTGGTGAGCTTCTTGCGCTCTACCTGCTTGGAAAACAGTTTGCGAGCCTCTTTCAGGCCAAGCTCGATGGCATCGTCCTTGATGTCTTTCATCAGGATCGGAGTGCCTTTGCTGGCACTCTGGTAGGCGATACCGCCACCCATGATGCCAGCACCCAGCACGGCAGTCTGCTTGACCGGCTGAGACTGCTTCTCGTATTTGCTGCCTTTCTTCTTGACCACCTGATCGTTGAGGAACAGCCCCACCAGGTTGAAGGCAACGCTGCTCAGCGCCAGCCTGGCGAAGGACTTGGCTTCGATGGCCTGGGCACGCGCACGGGTTTCTCCGGCCCCTTTCTGAATGACCTTGATGGCTTCCACGGGCGCCGGGTAGTGCGGGCCTGCTTTACCGGCCACATAGCCTTTGGCGGTTTCGAAGGCCATCATCTGCTCGATGGCGTTGAGCTTCAGCGGAGAGGTTTTCTCTTCGCGGCGGGCCTGATAATCCAGCTCACCGGCATTGGCGCGATCGAGGATGTCCAGCGCTGCCTCTTCCAGCAGCTCATGGGCAACGGCAGCGTCAACGGCGCCTACTTTCAAGGCGGCATCGGCACGGTTTTCGGTGCCACCGGCAATCCACTCCACGGCGTTGTCTGCCCCGATCAGACGCGGCAGGCGCACGCAGCCACCCCAGCCTGGCAGAATGCCCAGCTTGGTTTCCGGCAGGCCAATCTTGGCTTTCTCGCTCATCACGCGATAGTCGGTGGTCAACAGCACTTCACAGCCGCCGCCCAGCGCCAGTCCATTGATCGCCGTCACGGTGGGATACGGCAGGTCTTCGATGGCGTTGAAGATATCGTGAACCTTGAGGTTCATCTCCACCAGATACTCTTCGCCCTTGTCGAACAGGCTGTGGAATTCGGTAATGTCGGCACCGACGATAAACACGTCCTTGGCACTGCGGATCATCAGACCTTGCACACCACTTGCGGCCTGCAGCGCCTTGACCGCGTCTCCCAGCTCCGCCACCACGGCACTGGAAAGCTTGTTGACGGACTCATCTTTCAGGTCGAAAGTGAGCACTGCGACATCATTGCCACCCTGGGTGTCACGACGCTCCACCGTGATGGCATTGCCTTGATAGATCATTCGCGCTCTCTCCACATAGTGTCGGGCAGGTTAGCTTCGGCGAACCCGCCGCGCATTCATACGGTCGTTTGATTGCCTTAGCTTGGTGGAGTTGCTCGAGTACGTCAACCCCTGACTTTTGGCTAATCCAGCCCTCAGCATAGTCCTTGTGGGGACCTTTCATGAATCTTGGCAGCCATCAGCGGCTGCCATCATTTTTGCGTTTTTGTCTTGCAGACTGCGACGTATGCGGAAATTAGTGCGTATGCTAAGGAATCATCACACTTCACGATTGAATCGAGCGATCAGACGATGGGCACTTTATTGAATCCCGCTCGGACACGGGCCGTACAGGCCTGGGTCGAGCGTCTTGTAGAGCGCCTGAAACCATGGAGTTGGCTGTGGCCGCCCATGGCATTTGCAGCAGGCCTGGGCAGTTTTTTTCTGGTGGATCGTCAGCAGTGGCTGGGAGTGGCCCTGGCGGTGGGGCTGCTGGTGGCTTGGATTCTGCTGCTGTCGGAAAGCCTGATCGGGCGGCTGCTGGCCAGGCGCGGCCACCCTACCCTGCCCAAGGGCATTGCCTCTTTCATTGCCCAGATGATTCACCAGGAGACGTTGTTTTTCACCCTGCCTTTCATCCTGATCACCACGGTGTGGAATAGCGGGCAGACGCTGTTTGCCCTGCTGGTCATGGCCATGGCCGTGCTATCGATCATCGACCCACTGTATTACAAGCTGGCCGGACGATGGCGCAGCCTGTACTTCATGTTTCATGCGCAATGCGTCTTTCTGGTTCTGCTGGTGATCTTGCCGATCATGCTGCATCTGACCACCCGGCAAAGCCTGCTGCTGGCGCTGGTGCTCACCGTCCTGGTGGCCCTGCCCAGCTTCTGGCATCTGCTGAAGCAACGCAGCCTGGCGCGCTGGTGTGGTTTTCTTGCCTTGACCATGGTGCTGGCCTACGGCGCTTGGCTTGGCCGCGTCTGGGTGCCCCCCGCCAGTTTGTGGATGACGGGCAGCGCGCTGTCGCCTGCTTTCGATACCCAGCAGCGCGTGCCCCAGGGTGCCACTCCGCTGACTCCCGAGGCCCTGCGCACCCATGGGCTTTATGTATATACCGCCATTCGCGCACCACGCGGCTTGAGCGAAACCATTTATCATGCCTGGCATCATAATGGTACGCCCATGGACCGCGTTGCCCTGACCATCAACGGCGGCCGTGAACAGGGGTATCGCGCCTGGAGCCATAAACGCAACTTCCCTGAAAACCCCGCAGGGGATTGGCGAGTCGACATCATGACCGAAGGAGGACAACGATTGGGGCTGATCCGATTCACGGTCTCGGATGACGAGCAGCAGGCCTCCATGGCCGACAGCACCATTCAGCGCAGCGGATTAAGCGCGCTAAATTTGCGGCGATTCGTGGCAGGCAGCCGCTCTGACCAGCAGGCCCCCGACACCACCGATTAGCATAACGCCTTGCATTCAGCGGCGCAGCTTATGACAATTCGCCCACTCACATTTTCTGGTAGCTAGCGACTATGGCTTCAACTATTGGTTTTCGTATTGCCCGATTGCCCCATTTATGGCGCTCCATCATCGACCGCAGGCTGGCACCGCTGGGGCTGACCCAAACGCGCTGGGTCACGCTTTATCACTTGTGGAAGCTCGGCGAAGGCAACCCGCAGTGCGATCTGGCGCGGGCCATTGGCGTCGAGGCACCTTCGCTGGTGCGCACACTGGGGCAGTTGGAAGAGCAGGGGCTGGTTGAGCGGCGAGCCTGTGACAATGACCGTCGCAGCAAGCGCATTTATCTCACCCCGGCGGCGATGCCACTGCTGGAACAGATCGACAGCGTAGTGCTCGCCGCCCGCAAGGAGATCTTCGCCGGGTTGAGCGACAGCGACCTGATCCAGTTGGACCAGTGGCTGGCGCAAATCGAATCCAATGGTCTGGCCATGCAGGCCAGAGACCAGGACAAGCCAGCGGTATGATCCACCGGCGGCCGCGAACAGCTATCTCGTCAGGACAGCTATCTCGTCAGGACAGCTATCTCGTCAGGAGGGTCGACCGCCTGACGACAGCGCCTTGCCTGGGGGGCGGTCTGACAGGCCGCCCAGCGCCTCTTTCAAGGTCATGATATCGCCCAGGTAGCTGGTAAAGCGTTCGGCGGTTTGTGATTCCCACCACCATAGCGTCAAGGCGTACGAGTTGCACTCCAGCACCAGCGCATCCTGGGGCAAACGCTCCAGCAAGGTGCGCAGCGTGGCGTCGGCGCTCTCCGGTAGTGGTCGCAGCGGCGCAATACGCCACCGCCAGCCGGCATGAAAGGCTTCCAGCGCCGCGCTGGCATGGCTATCGCGCACCAGAACGAAATCCGGCCCCGGCGTCTCCTGGCCAAACCGCCACCGATAGGCTGGCATGGTGCCTTTGAAATGATGCAGCGGCGGCACGGCCATCTTGATGGTCACCCCCTGCTGCCGCGCACTGTCGCGTAGCGCCATCTGGCGCTTCTGGCGGGGGCTGGGCTTGAGCCACATCACCGGCGCCATCACGAACAGCAGAATCAGAACAATCACCAACCATTCCATTTAGCCACCTCTTGCATTGCCGTGCAGGGCAACGATTGCAAAAAACCATGATCCAGGTCGTTGTGCAGCGCCACTACCCGGCCTAAAGTAAGGTTATCTAACGAAGCTTCTCTTTGTTAAATACCACCAAGGAGATACGCCATGAGCTATCACCACATTCTGGTCGCCGTCGACCTCACCAAGGACTCTCACAAGATCCTTGAGCGCGCCGTGGCGATTGCCGAACGCAATAACGGCGCCAAGCTCTCGATCATGCACACGCTGGAGCCGCTGGGCTTCGCCTACGGTGGCGACATACCCATGGACCTGACCAGCATTCAGGACCAGCTGGACGATCACGCGAAAAAGCGTCTGGCCGACATTGCCACTCCGCACGTCGAGCCCGCCGACCAGCACGTGGTGGTGGGCATGCCCGATACCGAGATCCATCGCTTTGCCGATGAGCACAATGTGGATCTCATCGTGGTGGGTTCCCACGGCCGCCACGGCTTTGCCCTGCTACTGGGCTCTACGTCCACCGGCGTGCTACATGGCGCCCAGTGCGACGTACTGGCCGTGCGCGTCGGCAAGAAAGGCGAAAAAAGCGACGAGTGATCGGCCATGACCGACCCTAACGCCAAAGGCCCCTTACGGGGCCTTTTTTGTAGCGCCTTGCAGGCTATTCGCCGTTCGCCATCGCCTCCAGCTCCATCCAGCGCTCCATTGCCGTTTCCAGCGACTGCTGCACTTTTTCCAGGGCTTGCAGCCTGGCAGTCACGGCGGTGGCTTCCTGCTGGTAAAACCCCGGATCGCCCACTTCCTGCTCCAGCGTCTCGACTTCCTGCTCCAACCGCTCTATTTCGGCAGGCAGCGCATCCAGCTCTCGCTGCAGCTTGTAGGAGAGCTTCACGGACTTCCTGGCAGGCTCGTTGACGGGTTTTTCGACCACTTCTGGTGCAGGTACCGATGTCGGCTCCGTCTGCTGGCGGGCAGCACCCTCCCAGGGGGCTGGGGGCAGCTTGCCACCTTGTCGAATCCAGTCGGTGTAGCCACCCACGTACTCGCGCACGCGCCCTTCCCCTTCGAAGGCCAGCATGCTGGTCACCACGTTGTCCATGAAGGTACGGTCGTGGGAGACAAGCAGCAGCGTGCCATCGAAGTCGAGCAGCAGCTCTTCGAGCAGCTCCAGGGTTTCCATGTCCAGGTCGTTGGTGGGCTCATCGAGCACCAGCACGTTGGCAGGCTGCGTAAACAGCTTGGCCAGCAGCAGGCGGTTGGACTCGCCCCCCGACAGCGCCTTGACCGGCTGACGCACACGATCCGGCGTGAACAGGAAATCCTGCAAGTAGCTCATCACATGGCGGTCCTTGCCGCCGACAGTGACCCGATCACTGCCCTGCGCCACGTTGTCGTAAACGGTTTTCTCCAGCTCCAGCCCCGCCCGAAGCTGGTCAAAGTAGGCCACCTTCAGGTTGGTGCCCAGCTGCACGCTGCCTTCGCTTGGAGCAAGCTCTCCCAGCAGGATTTTCAACAGCGTGGTCTTGCCCGCGCCATTGCGACCCAGGAAACCGATACGGTCGCCGCGCATGACTTCCAGATTGACGTTGCGCAAGATGGTGTCGTCGCCAAAATACTGGCTAACGCCCTTGAGCTCGACCACCCGCTTGCCCGTGCGCTCGCCGCTGTCCACGGTCAGGTTGGCCGTGCCCTGGCGCTCACGGCGCTGGCTGCGCTCATTGCGCATCGCTTCCAGGGCCCGCACGCGCCCTTCGTTACGGGTTCGGCGCGCCTTGATTCCTTGACGGATCCAGGTCTCCTCCTGGGCCAGCTTCTTGTCGAACAGCGCATTTTCACGCGATTCGATTTCTAGCTCGTGCTGCTTGCGCTCTTGATACTCCGCGTACACGCCGGGGTAGCGGCCCAGCTTGCCACGGTCCAGTTCCAGAATATGGGTGGCCAACTTCGACAGAAAGGCACGGTCGTGGGTGATCAGCAGCACGGCGCCATTGAACGCCAGCAGTTGCTCTTCCAGCCACGCAATCGTATCCAGATCCAGGTGGTTGGTGGGCTCATCCAGCAGCAGCAAGTCCGGTTCCGACACCAGCGCCCTGGCCAGCGCCACGCGACGACGCCAGCCACCGGAGAGCGCGCTCATCTCTGCTTCGGGCGGCAGGCCCAGGCGCGTCAGCACCACGTCGATACGCTGGTGGAACGACCAGCCATCAATCGCTTCCAGCCGCGTTTGCAGCGTGGCCATGCGGTTCATGTCCGGGTCGGGGTCGTTGATCAGATGCTGGTATTCCGACAGCAGCTCGCCCGCTTCGGGCAGCCCCTGGGCCACCATGTCAAAAATCGTCATGCCCGATGATTCGGGCAGCTCCTGAGCCAGCACGCCGATTTTCAGCCCCGGCGCGCGCCAGATGGTGCCGTCGTCCGCCTGGATGTCGCCTGCCACGAGTTTCAACAGGGTGGATTTACCGGTGCCGTTGCGCCCGACCAGCGCCAACCGCTCGCCCTTTTCAACCGTGAGGTCGGCGCGATTCAATAGTACCTGGGTGCCGTAAGCGAGTTGCAGCTGTTCGAGTCGTAACAGGGTCACGCAGTGTCCTCCTTCGTCGTGAGGCGCACAGTGTAACGCATGGATCCCTGTAACGGTGCACTCATATAGAGCCCGACGGTACAACGTGCTAACGTCCAGCGTGAAAGGGGCAACGCCTACGGCTGTCTTGTGGCACTTACAGGGTGGAAAAGTGTGACCGTTACCGTCTCCATGCACTTTGTCAACGAGCTGTTTCGTGGCTTGGCTCCCACCGGGCAAGCGGCCACGCGCTATTTGATGCTGTCTGGCATCTCCCCGTTCTTGCTCGAGGCTCCCAATGGCCGTGTAACGGTGGAACAGTTTGCCCAGCTTTACCGGCTTCTGGCGGTAGAGCTCGACGATGAGACGCCCGGCTTTTTCTCTCGGCCACTGCGCTGCGGCACTCTCAAACTGCTGTGCCTCAGCATGCTGGATGCCCCCACGCTGCGTATCGCACTACATCGCTACACCCAGTTTTTTCGTATTGTGCTGGATGACTTTGGCTATTGTTTTTCCGTGGAGGGCGACCTGGCTCGTATGGCCCTCGAGGAGCACAAACCGCTTCAGGGTAGCCACATTCTGGTGCATGAGCTGATGTTGAAGCTCTTTCACGGCATTGCTTCCTGGCTGATCGCGAGAAAAATCCCGCCCATATTGATGGAGTGCAGCTATCCACAGCCCGCCCATCGAGCTGACTATCTCTATTTTTATCCAGGCAAGGTGACCTTCAACCAGCCGAAAACGGCGGTCTATTTCGATACGGCTTTTCTGGAACATCCCGTCCGACAACGCAAGCAGCACCTGGGGGCTTTTTTGCAGCGTGCGCCAGCAGACTGGTTTTATGTCTCTTTCGAAGACCGTATCGCCACCCATCGCGTGCGGGAGTACCTGCACCGCCACCGGCTCTCTTCCAGCACCATTCACGACGTGGCCAATGCGCTGCACGTGTCCGTCCGTACTCTGTCGCGCCACTTGCAGGCAGAGGGCACCCACTTTCAGGCGGTAAAGGACGAGTATCGGCGGGACGTGGCCATTCAGGTATTGACCCGCAGCAGGGAGCCGCTCTCCGCGCTGGCCGAAACCCTCGGCTTCGAGGACCAGGCCTGCTTCAGCCGAGCCTTCAAGCAGTGGACCGGCAATTCGCCTGCCGCCTACCGCAAAGCGCAGACAGCAGGCACCACGCTCTGAGCCGCTAGATCTCCGTGCGGATACGTTTTTTATCCAGCTTGCCTACGCTGGTCTTGGGTATTTCATCGACGAAACGTATCAATGAAGGCACTCCCCAACGGTTGAGCTTGCCCTGCGCCACGAACTGCTCCATGAACCCCTGAATCGCCTCGACGGTAGGCGGCCGATTGAGGTCGCTGGGCACGACGAGCGCTGCGGGGCGCTCCCCCCACTTGTCATCCGCCACGCCGATGACCGCCACTTCAGCGACGCCGGGGCATTGACTGATATAGCTTTCCAGCTCCAGGGAGGACAGCCATTCGCCGCCGGTCTTGATGACGTCCTTGATGCGATCACTAATGGCCAAAAAGCCATGCGCATCCAGCGACCCCACGTCCCCGGTGTGTAACCACCCCTCTCGCCATAGCTCTTCGCTACGCGTCTCTTCCTTGTAGTAAGCCTGAGCGAGCCAGGGCGCTTGTACGCGGACTTCCCCCACACTCTGGCCATCATGAGGAAGCGGCTGACCGTCCACATCGACCACCTGCAGCCGCACGAACGGCACCGGAAGACCGGCCTTGCAGCGCCAGGGGAGCTGGCTTTCGAAGTCAGCCTCCGCGACCTCCTTCGGCAAGATATCGGCAGTGAGCAGAGGACACGTTTCCGACATGCCGTAAGCGCTGCGGGTGTCGATCCCCAGCGCCCAGGCACGGCTTGCCAACGCCTGGGTCAAGGCGCTGCCTCCGACCAGCACTTTCCAGCCGTTCAAATCGACCTTTTTCGTCGCGATGGCCTCCGCGCTCACCACCATGTTGAGCAGTGTCGGTACGCAGTGAGAAAAATCGACCTTTTCACTGACCAGCAGCTTCACCAGCATCTCCGGCTCGTATTTGCCCGGGTACACTTGCGTCGCGCCCAGCAGCGTGGCGGTGTAAGGGACGCCCCAGGCATGCACGTGAAACATCGGCGTGATGGGCATATACACCTTGTCTCGGTTCAACAGCTCGAAGCCAGGCGCCTGGAACGTGCTGGCCTCGCCCAGCGTGTGCAACACCAGCTGACGGTGAGTAAAAAACACCCCTTTCGGGTTGCCGGTCGTGCCGGTCGTGTAGAACAGCGTGGCCACGCCGTTTTCATCGAACGTGGGGAAATCATAATGGCTGGGCTGGTCAGCCAGCAGGGCCTCGAACTCCCCTACCAGTGGCAGCGACGTCGAGACGTCACGGCGCTCTTCCTGACAAAGCACGTAGCCACGAATATCGGGAAGTTGCTGCGCCAGCGGCTCCAGCAGAGGCACGAAGTCCTCATGCACCAGCACGAAGACGTCTTCCGCATGCTGCATGGTGTAGAGAATCTGTTCGGGTGCCAGGCGGACGTTCACCGTGTGCAGCACCGCGCCTATCATGGGAATGGCGAAAAAGCATTCCAGATAGCGGTGGCTGTCCCAATCCATCACTGCCACCACATCTCCTGCCTGCACTCCCTGCGCCGTCAACAGATGAGCCAGTTGATGGACACGCTCTTGAAAACGGCGGTAGTCGTGACGGCCTTGATCGCGGTACACGATCTGATTATTGCCCGCCATGCGAACGCCAGACTCCAACAGATCCTTGATCAGCATGGGAGGGTTGGTGGCGGAGGACGTCGAAGGAAGCAGTTTTGGCGTTATCGTCGGCATAAAACGTACCTTTGATTGTTGTTGGATGTCTGGGGCAACTTAACGCTCGATTAGTAGCGCGATACCTTGCCCGCCACCAATGCACAGCGTAATCAGTCCAAAGCGCCCCTGAATGCGCTCCAGCTCATGCAGCGCTTTAAGGATCAAAATGGCGCCGGTGGCCCCCACCGGATGCCCAAGAGCGACCGCACCGCCATTGGGGTTGAGCTTTTCCAGCGGAAAATCGAGCGCGCTGGCCACCGCCATGGCCTGGGCCGCAAAGGCTTCATTGGATTCGATCACATCGATATCGTGGATGGTCAATCCAGCCTGCTGCAAGCAACGCTTGACGGCAGGAATGGGGCCCAACCCCATCAGCGATGGTTCCACGCCCGCCGTGGTGGCCACCCGCAGCCGCGCACGCACGGTGAGCCCTCGTTTCCGGGCCTCTTCAGCATGGGCCAGTACGAGGGTGGCGGCGCCATCGTTGATCCCTGAGGCATTGCCTGCGGTCACGACCCCTTCACGCTTGAAAGCCGGTTTCAGCCGAGCCAGGTCACTGAGCACCACTTCTTCCCGGACATGCTCATCACGGGCAAAGGTCAGCGTCTGCTTGCCCCGGGTCACCTCTACCGGCACGATCTGCTCATCGAAGCGGCCTTCCGATAGTGCCCGCGCTGCTTTTTGATGGCTCTCGAGGGCGAATTGATCCAACTGCTCGCGGCTGAAACCGTACTGCTGCGCGATATTTTCAGCGGTGATTCCCATATGACCACTGCCGAACGGGTCACTCAACACGCCAAGCGTCAAATCCTCGATGCGGGTGTCCCCCATGCGAATACCGTGGCGCGCCTGCGGGGCCAACACGTAGGCTCCGCGAGACATGCTTTCGGCACCGCCCGCCAAAGCGAGGCGACTGTCGCCCAGCACAATCTGCTGAGCCGCAGACACCACCGCCTGGACGCCAGAGCCGCACAGGCGATTAACGTTGAAGGCACCGGCCTCTTTGGGAACGCCTGCACTGAGTGCGATGTGGCGGGCCAGATAGGCATCCTGCGGGCCAGTAGTGATGATATGGCCGTAAACCGAATGATCGATGTCGGCGCCCTCCACCCCGGCCCGGCGCAGGGCTTCCACGGCGGTGATGGTGCCCAACTCATGGGGGGCGAAGGCGGATAGCGAACCGCCGAACCCTCCGATGGCGGTGCGCGCGCCCCCTACAATCACCACGCTATCCAACTGCATATAGACTCCTTGTCGACCGTTTTTTGGACCTCTTGCTCAAGAGGCTTTGCCCAGCAGCGAGCGCGCAATCACTTCTTTCATGATCTCGGAGCTGCCGGCATAAATGGTTTGTACCCGAGCATCGAGATAAAAGCGCGAAATGGGGTACTCATGAGTGTAGCCATAGCCACCAAACAGCTGCAGACAGCGATCCACCGCATGACACTGCAGTTCGCTCAGCTGTAATTTAAGAATCGCCGCCTCGGTGCTGCTCATGCTGCCTTGCCGATACCGCTCCATGCACTGCTCGAAGTAAGCCCGGGCCATGTCAAGCTGGGCTTTGAGCTGCGCCAGCGTAAAGCGAGTGTTTTGAAAATCGGCAATCCGCTGGCCGAAGGCTTCCCGCTGGGTGACGTATTCGAGGGTTAGCGCTAGCGCCCCTTCTATCGCCCCCAGGGCCTGGGCGCCCACCCCCAAACGCTCACGAGGCAGCTCTTGCATGAGGTAAAGAAACCCTTCGCCCTCGTTGCCCAATAGCGCGTCTGCGGGCAACTTCAACTGATCAAAGGCCAGCTCCGCAGTGTCGCTGGCATGCTGGCCTATTTTCTTGATCGGTTTACCTCGGGAAAAGCCGGGCAGCGACGTTTCCACTAAAAATAGCGAGACCCCTTTGGCGCCGGCACTGGGATCGGTTTTCGCGCACACGATCACCAGATCGGCCACCTGACCATTGGTGACGAACAGCTTGCCGCCGTTGAGCAACCAGCCATCCTCTACCCGCGTGGCGCGGGTTTTCATCGCGGCCAAATCACTCCCGGCGTGGGGTTCACTCATGGCAATGGCCCCCAGGCACTCCCCCAAGGCCATGCGCGGCAGCCACTTTTCCTTCTGCTCAGGTGTCCCCAGCTTCTGGACATACGGCATGACGATATTGGCGTGGATGTTGTAAGCACTGGCGAGGCCACCAAAGCCCTGACGAGACATCTCTTCGAGCACCCTTTGCGGGATGGCGATATCGGCCTCTGAGCCACCGTACGCTTCTGCCAGGTCAATACCCAACAGCCCTGCCGCCCCCAGCGCCAGCCACAGGGAGCGTGGTATTTCTCCTGCCTCCTCCCACTGCTGGTAAAAAGGCGCTACTTCCTGTGCTAAACAGCGGGTAATCATGGGCTGAAAGAGCCCCAGCTCCTGGTCGTCCATCATGACTCTCCCAGCGCCTGGCGCAGATGGCGCTTGAGAATTTTACCTGCCGTGCTCTTGGGCAGTGCGTCGGCAAACATCACCCGCTTGGGTACCTTGTAAGGGGCGATCAGGTCCTTGGCGTGTCGAATCAGCTCCGCTTCACTGGCGTTTTGCCCCTCCTTGAGCACCACCACCGCGGTAATCGCCTCGATCCATTTGTCATCGGGGAGCCCCACGACCGCCACCTCTGAAACCGCCGTGTGCTTGAACAGCACCTCTTCCACTTCTCGACTGGCGACCAGCACACCGCCGGTATTGATCACGTCCTTGATACGGTCGACGATGTACAAATAGCCCGCTTCATCGACATACCCCACGTCTCCAGAGTGGAACCAGCCTCCCTGAAATGCCTCTGCGGTCATCTCGGGTTTGTCCCAGTAGCCCAGCATGAGCTGCGGAGAACGATGGACGATTTCCCCATGCTCTCCCGGCGGAACATCGTTGCCCTCCAGATCGACGATGCGCGTTTCGACCGTGAGAATCGGTCGTCCAGCAGAGGCCGGCCGTTCGGCATGCTCTTCTGGTCGCAAAACAGTCGCCAAGGGCGCTATTTCGCTCTGTCCGTAGCAGTTGTACAGGCCGACACCATGAAAGCGCTGCTGCATCTCTTCGAGTACCGGCACCGGCATGATGGAGGCCCCGTAATAGGCTTTTCTGAGGCTCGAGAGATCGTACTGATCGAAGTGAGGGTGCCGTAACAGACTGATCCACACGGTAGGAGGGGCAAAAAAAGAGCTGATCTGGTGCTGTGAAATGGCAGCCAGGCAGCTTTCCGGCAGGGGGGCCTCCAGCAGAATGACGGGCGCTCCCAGCAGTAGCGCAGGCATCAGAAACACGTGCATTTGCGCCGAGTGGTACAAGGGCAGCGCTGCCAGCACGGCGTCATCTGCCTGGATATCCAACGCCACCATGCACGCCATGTACTCGGCCATGAGCGCTTGATGGCTCATGATGGCAGCCTTGGGCGCTGCCGTGGTACCAGAGGTATATAACAACTGGGCGATGCTGGCCCCCTCCAGCGCGACGTCTGGCTCATGGGCAGCATGAGCCAGAGAAGCATGAACCCCGTGGGTACACGCCAGTACGTCGAAGGCGTCTTCTTGAAGCGATGCCCCCTCCGCCTGCAGGGTACCGTTGACGACCAGCGACAGTCCCGCGACGGCAGCGCGAACCTTGTCACCTAGCACCGCGTCGCTCAGTACCCCTTTTGCGCCCGACTGCTCCAGAATGTAGCGAAGCTCGTCACTGCTCAGCGCAAAATTGACAGGGACGTGAATCAGGCCCGCCTTGCTACAGGCCAGCCACGCGATCACATAGGCATCCGAGTTTTTACCGTATACCGCCAGGCGGTCGCCCGGCGCCAGCCCTGCTTCCAGCAGCGCATTTGCCGCCTGGTTGGCCGCGTTATTGAGCGCTTGATAACTCCACGTACGCTCGCCGAACGTCAAAGCCCGCTTCTGGGCATGCTTGCGCGCGCTGCGGTCAAGCGCAGCGCCAATCGTATTGCGATGAATGTTATCTACAGACGTCATGGCTGTTTAACCCTTTACGAGTGGGCAGACGCTTTCAGACAGTGGCCGGAACGCTTCCTCGGCAGGAATGGTGCGGACCACCCGGAACAAGTCGTCTTCATCTGCTGACTCTGCTGGGGTTTTGACTTCCACCAGGTACATGTCGTGGACCATACGGCCGTCTTCGCGGATGTAGCCGTTCTGGGCAAAGATATCGTTGATAGGCGTGTCGGCCATCTGCTGACGCACCGTCTGGGTATCGTCTGTCCCGGTGGCAGCGATGGCGTCCAGGTAGTGGCGAGTGCTGGAGTAGAGGCCAGCGTGAACCATGGTAGGCATGCTGCCCGTACGCTCCCGGAAGCGTTCTGCCCAGGCGCGGGTTTCCTCGTTCAAGTCGTAATACCAGGCTTTGGTGAACTGCAGCCCTTGGGCATTTTCCAGCCCGATACTGCGCACATCGGTACTGAACAGCACCATTCCCGCCAGGATTTGCCCGGCCTGGGTAATACCAAACTCCCCCGCCGTCTGAACCGCATTGATGGTGTCCCCGCCCGCGTTATTCAACGCAATGACGTCAGCACCGGAGGCCTGCGCCTGTAACATGAACGATGAAAAGTCGTTATTGGGGAATGGATGACGCGCACGCCCTACGATGGTGCCACCGTTTTCAGTGACCACACGCTCGACATCTGCTTCCAACGCATGACCAAAAGAGTAATCGGCACTCAACAAGTACCAGTTTTTGTAGCCTTCTTCGGTAATGGCTTTGGCGGTGCCGTTCGACATCGCCCAGGTGTCATACACCCAGTGAATATGATTCGTAGAGCAGTGTTCGTTGGTCACGCCAGAGGAGACGGCACCATTTACCAGCCCCAGCTTGTCGGCATCCTGCAGCAGACTGACAGCCGCCAACGTGACCGATGATGCCACCAGGCCCGTGACCATATCGACGTTGCGCTCATCGATCCATTCACGCACCACGCTGGAGCCCACGTCAGGGCTGTTACGATCATCGGCACTGAACACCACGATATCCGCACCGTTGACACTGCCGCCAATATCCTCGATCGCCATCTGAATGGCATCGAGCCCCAGAGGACCGATAGGATCGCGGTAAACACCTGACATATCGGCCAGATAACCAATGCGGATTTCGTTATCAGAAATCCCTTCATGGGCGGCAACGAACGGAACGAAGCCTGCAGCAACCACCGCAGAGGCTAACGCAGACAGCTTGAAACGGCGTGATAACGGCATGAGGGTACCTCGCTATTGTTGTTATTGAGGTGAAAATCACAACGCTGGCGTTGCGCCTTCACTCATTGAATCACGGGCATGGCGGTGACTCATTTTCATGGTAAGAGCAAACAGGCCTGCACTGTTTACCTATTGAGCCAGTTTTTTTGCAATTCGTGCCATTTGCAGTGTGACTACTTGCCACGTTCATGGCGGCTTGCGTTGGCGAGCCAAGCGGCTCCAGCGTTACAATGGGGCCACTGGCCCACAGGAGAGATGACCACATTGGCGACTCAGCAAGCACACGACGCGTTACCTGAAGCGCTACAGTTTCGCCCCAGCACACCGCTGGTCGATATTGGCGCCAACCTGACCCATGAGAGCTTTCAGCGCGACTTGAGCGACGTGATTGCCAGGGCCCGAGCCGCCAACGTGACCACAATGATCGTCACGGGAACGGATGTCGCCCACGCCAGGCAGGCCGTCGAGATGGCTCGGCAGTTTGCGGGGCTGTATGCCACTGCGGGGGTACATCCCCATGATGCGAGCGGCTGGAGCGAAGACGTGGCGCAGGCGCTGGGCGACCTCTATACACTGCCCGAAGTGGTCGCGGTCGGTGAGTGCGGGCTCGACTTCAACCGCAACTTTTCCACACCGCAGGAGCAGGAGCGCGCCTTTGAAGCGCAGTTGGCCCTGGCGGCGGCATCCGGGCTACCGCTGTTTCTTCATGAGCGTGATGCAGGCCAGCGCATGCGTGAGATCCTGCACCACTGGCGCGACGATATCAGCCACGCGGTGATCCACTGCTTTACCGCAGACCGTGAAACGCTGCGGGGCTATCTGGAGCTGGACCTGCACATCGGCTTGACGGGATGGATCTGTGACGAGCGGCGCGGGCATCACCTGCGTGACCTGGTGCGCGAGATCCCGCTGGATCGATTGATGGTCGAAACCGACTGCCCTTACTTGCTGCCCCGTAATTTGCCCGCCAAGCTGAAAGGCAGACGCCATGAGCCTGCCCTGCTGCCCTGGATCGTGCAGGAGATTGCTCGTTGGCATCAGGTGAGTGACACTGAACTCGCGGCGGCGACCACCCGGACCGCCCTGCAATTTTTCCGTATCGACACGGATACCTAGAAGGAACGACAACCATGGCCGACTACCCCGGTTTTATTGCCATAGAGATAGGTGAAGACAATGGCTTGCCGCTGTCGATTGCATGGTCACTGCCCGATGGCCGCATCAAGCAGACCTTGATCCAGCCGGATGACAGCTGGATTACCGAAGACAGCAATGTCATGGGGGCTTACAGCATCGAAGAGCTGGAGAGCCTGGGGGTCAGCCCGCTGGATGTGATCCGCGAGCTGGAGAACGACCATTTCTCGGCCACGCTGTACACCAGCGACAACGGCGAAGATGAGGCCGCCCTGGCCCGCTTGTTCGACACCTACGGGCTGGATCCTTTTGTGGAACTGGCACCCGCACAAGTGCTGTATGAAACCCTCAGCTCAAGCGAATGGCACCGCCTGCGCAGTGATACCTTCAACGATCTGGGCCTAGAACCCATGCGCCCCGAGCACGAAATCGAGGTCATGCTGACCCTGCATCAGCAGTTGTCCGAGGCTGACTAACCCACTTTCATCAGAGCATCGTCCAACAGGCGGTGCCCCTGCCGAATCGCCTGCTCCAGCGTGTCCTGGTGCTGATAGTAGCGCGCCAATGCCGTCCGAAACGCATTGGCGCGCAGGGGCAGTCCCTCTTGCCGATAGCGCTCGGCCCTCGCTGCCACGCGTCTTGCGAAAGCCTCCCGGTCCACCTCGCCCGCGCCGCCCAGATTGTCCACACTGACATGGAACGTACGGCCACACGCCTGGGTAAACAGTTGCTCCAACGCCTGAGGGGCCACTTCGGCCTGTTCGAATGCCTGTTGCTGTTCCGCCGTGCGCCCGTCCGGGTAATACCAGTAGCCATAATCTTCCCACTGGCGGCGTTTTGCGCCTGCGATGCACCAGTGGCTGATCTCATGTAACGCACTGGCAAAATAGCCTCGTGCAAAGATCACCTGATGGTAAGGCGTTTGCTCACTCATCGGGCGGTAAAGCGGCTCATCGCCACCGCGAATCAGCCGAGTCTGATAGTGGTCTGCAAACACCCCATCAAACAGCGCAGTAATATCGTCGAGCGTCCAGCGCTCTTGCGGGTCAGTCACACCGTTATCTCATTCATGAACGTTGCACTAGTATAACGAGGGACCCATCCTTGGCTAAAGAGGAGAGCGCAAGGTATAGCGACTCCTGCTACTCTATCGCCTTTTCCTGGGTCTCTTTGCTAAATAGGAACCATACCTTGGGCGGCTTCACTAGCGATATCAAGAAAATTTACTGGCCTGAAACACGCACACTCATGGCCCTGGCGCTGCCTATCTGTGGTGCACAGCTTGCTCAGGCAGGCATGAGCGTCGTCGATGTGATGATGACCGGACGACATGACGCCACGTCGCTGGCGGCGGTGTCGGTAGGCTCCAGCCTGTGGATGCCTCTGATGCTGTTCATGACCGGCACGCTGATGGGGCTGACGCCCATCGTGGCTCAACTGCTGGGAGGGCAACGCAACGGCGCCATTCGTCCCGCCGTACATCAGGCGCTCTGGGTGGCCCTGGCGCTGGGCTTGTTGGCCGCCCTGCTGCTGCGTACGGCCGTCATGCCGATCTTCGAGCTGATGAACGTGCCACCGGCAGTGGCCAGCGAGTCGGCTGCTTACCTGAGCGCGGTGGCCTTCGGCATGCCAGGCATCGCGCTATTTCAGGCATTGAGAGCGTTTTCGGATGGCATGAACCATACCCGGCCAGCCTTGTGGATCAGCCTGATTGGCCTGGCCGTCAATATTCCCAGCAACTATGTACTGATCTACGGGGGTGATGGGCTGGTCAGCCTGTTCGGCGCCGCGCTGCCGGATACGCTGCAGCAGCTACCCGCGCTGGGCGCCTTTGGCTGTGGTATTGCCACGGCCTTCTCCATGTGGACCATGACCATTGCCATGGCACTCTACACACGCCGTGGCACGGTATACCGCAGCGTTTCCTTGTGGCATGGCGCCACCTGGCCACAGTGGTCAGGCGTGCGTGAGCTGCTCGTGGTCGGGGTGCCCATCGGCGTCGCGATTTTTGTCGAAGTGACGCTGTTCACGCTGATCGCCCTGTTCATTGCCAGCCTTGGTGAAGTGACCGTGGGGGCTCACCAGATCGCGCTGAGCTATACCTCGATCCTGTTCATGCTGCCCATGTCACTGAGCATGGCACTGACGGTGCGTGTCGGTAATACGCTGGGGCAGCAGCGCCTTTCCCTGGCCCGTAAGGTTGCCTGGAACGGTGTCGTGATCAGCGTGATCGTCGCCGCGTTCAACAGCACGCTGCTCTGGTTCACTGCCGCACCGGTCATCAGCCTGTATACCTCCAATAGCGACATTCAGGCCCTGGCGCTCACGATCATCGCTCTGGCGGTCATCTTTCAGCTGTCGGACTCGCTGCAAGTGAATCTGGCCGGCGCGCTGCGAGGCTACAAGGATACCCGCATCGTCATGGTGATCACCGTTCTTTCCTACTGGATCGTCGGGCTGGGGGGCGGTCATTGGCTGGGAACCTATGGCATGGGCGGCGAGTCACAGCCGCTGGGGGTACACGGCTACTGGATCGGCCTGATTGCAGGGCTCACGACAGCGGCCATCTTGCTGGCTTGGCGATTACATCGAATCAGTCAACGGGAGTGACCCCATGCGGCCTTCAAGTTTTTACCGCTCATGCCTCGTGATGCCCGTCGTCATGTCGGCCAGCCTGGTGCTGGCTGGCTGCGGCGACAACAGCGCGGACGAGGCCTGGGTGGCCTACCAGCGTTCGACTGCCGAGGAGCTCGGCATTTCCGCTCCTGATCGCCAGCAGCCCCGTAACATAGGCGCCTTTCCCGACCGACGCCAGCGCGTGATCGAGCTGCCGGAGATACGCGAAGGCATGCTCAATATCTATGCGTTACGCGAGTGTCAGATCACTTCCCTGATTGCTGCCAGAAACAATCAGCTAGGCCGTGTAGCACCGCCCAGCCAGCAATGGATCTACGAGCGCACGCTGTGGCAACGCCTGGATCACTGCTGGAACAGCGATATTCCTGAACGGCTGGGTGACGATGACGCCCATCGCCTGGCACAGCTGACCCAGCTCAAAACCGAGCAGCTGCCCTTTGCGACCTGGAACGCCATCTTTGCCTCGGAAGAGTGGGAGAAGAGTTTCGCCCGCGCCAGTCACCCTCTGTACACACTCCCCGATCAAGACTGGGCAGCACAGCGGGCAGCACTGGATTATCTTGAGCAGATGATTACCCAGCAGTTCAACCAAGCTTGGCAACACGACTCCTCGACCCTGGAAAACCATCTCAAAACGCTCCAGCAGCGTCCGCTGACTGCCGAAGTGCTGCGCGCCTTGCTGCTGGCTGAGCAGCGCCTGAACGAGCTAAACGCGGCTATCGCGCAGGCCGAACCAGACGCAGGGAGCACCTGCTGGTCAGAAGCCCTGCCTGACTGGGTAGACCAACTGGAGCAACGCGCAGAGCAGTGGCTGGTGTCGGTGAATAGCCTTTTCGATACCCATGCCGTCAGCCCGCCGCCAGCGGTGTCTGACTACCAGCAGGCCTGGCTCGACATGCAGAACCCGGAGGCCCCCTGGCAGCAGTTTCAACGGGCTCTGGCGCATCATCGTCAGTTGGCGCTTACCCTGGCGCCCTGCACACAGCATTAAATATGCTCGCCATGCTTAACCTTCCAGAAAAGGTGTGCTATTGGTGAAGGTAGCGGCAGATGAAAATCACTGTCTGCCAATGTCGTGACCACGCAGTACAAGGAGGGACACCATGGGCTCACCCCTGTCAACTCGCTCTGCCCAGGTCATCGACCTGGATACCGTGCGTCAGCGTCAGCAGGCGCGAAAATGTCTCGTTCGTCTGGCTCCGGAGCTGGACGGACTGGAAATGGTTTACCAGCTCGCTGCGAGTCCCGACACCTACTATGGTCTCCCCATTCTGGCCTGGGGCTTGAGAGAAGATGGCAGCATTACCGGGCTGGTACCCTGGATGGAGTCTCTGGCGGCCTGCCATGAGCTGGACAGCGAGGAAAGCGGTTGCTTCGTCGGTTACCGTGACCCCGAAACCGATGAAATCTTCGATGTTCCCCCCGACCACAAGTACGACGAACTGGTCGCGGCTGCAGGCTATTTCGAGTATGAGGCATCCGGTGAAGTGACGCTGATCCAGCAGCTTCCCGATACCCTGGGAACCCATGCCTTGTGCATGAACCGGCCCAATGCCCCCTGGCATATGAAGCCGGTCTACGGGTGGCGCCTGTACAGCGACGGCAGCGTGGACGCACTGCTGGCTGACGAGCAAAAAGCCACTCTGATGCCGATCCTGCTGGGTGATAACTGCCTGTATGACGCCCACTCGCGCCATCACACCGTCTATTTTTTCCAACGCCACATCGCTAATCGCATCCTCGAAGAGGACCCGGCTACGCTTGAGGCCCTGGCCATGATGGTGGTCTCCGGCAGCAACGAGCGCTCTTGAAGCCATCCCGGCAAGGCATTGCACCATGGTCGATGCATGCCTTGCCAGGACTCCCCAGTATCACGCCAAACGGATAAAGTAGACGTAGTGGCCGTCAGAGCCCTGCTGCTCGATAAGCTCGTGCCCCAGGAATTGACAAAACTTGGGGACATCGCGCGTCGTCGCAGGGTCCGTCGCCACGACCTTCAGCACCTGGCCCGACGCCATGTCACGCACCTTGTTGTGCATCAGCATGATGGGCTCTGGGCAGTACAGCCCGGTGGTGTCCAATTCGGCATCGAAAGCACTGGGGGCTTGTGTAGGATCAGTCATCGACTCTCTCGGTTAGGAAACAGACACTATGATAAAAGTCATCATTGAACGACGCATCATGCCCGGCCTGGAAGATGAATATGAGCAGGCCGCACGCGAAGCCATGCGCGTATCATTGGGCATTCGTGGCTTCGTTGGTGGTGAAACGCTGGTAGAGCGCGGCCACACCGACCGTCGACTAATGATCACCAAATGGCGTGACCTGCGCGCTTGGAAAGAGTGGCACGCCAGCGAGGCGCGCGCCATGGCCATGCAGCGCATTCTGCCTCTTCTCACCGAAGATGAAGCCATTCGTATCTATGAGCCGGGGTACTAGGCGAGCGTTCAGCCAGTCAAGCACACCTTCTCAGTGTAGCAACCTGACATGCACCGTCACCTCTTCCCGATCATGGTAGAGATGACGGCAGCTTATTTTAGCGCTTACCCCGGCTGACGCCAACGAGGCTTCCAGCGTCGTCAGGCAGCGCGTCACTTCGTCCCAGCGTTTCTTCATGGGCAGCTTCAAGTTGAAGATAGCTTCACGACACCATTTACGCGTCAACCAACGCTCTACCATGGCCAATACCCGTACAGGCTTGTCCACGATGTCGCACACCAGCCAATCCAGCCGCTGAGGGGGCTCCCAGGTAAAGCCATCTTCACGCAGGTGGTCGATCTGACCCGTCGCCATCAGGGCTTTGTCCATCGGCCCATTATCGATGGCATAGACGTACATGCCGCGCTGCACCAGCTGCCATGTCCAGCCTCCTGGCGCCGCCCCCAGGTCCGCTGCCTGCATGTGCTCCGCCAGGCGAGTATCCCACTGATCGCGTGGAATGAATTCGTGCCAGGCCTCTTCCAGTTTCAGCGTCGAGCGGCTTGGCGCACGGGAAGGAAAGCGTAGCCGCCGGATTCCGTTCAACAGCTCGCTACGATTGTCAGGGAAGCTCATGCCAAGCTGCACACGGTCTCCGTCCGTCCAGAAAATATGCAGCCGTCTTCCGCCAGCCTTGCCTCGCAGCGCCCCACGCTTTTTCAGCGTGTTTTGCAGCGGGCGAGTGAGCGCCTTGATCAACCCCGACAGTGCTTTGCCATCGTTGGTATCCGGTGTTTCGTGCCAAATCTCTTCAAAGCTCCAACGGCTGGCTTTGACCTGATCGAGAATGGCGGTCAGACGATCCTCACGGGACAGCACCAAGGGCGGCAGGGCTGCCAGACTCTGCCTGGCAAAGATGAGATGCTGGAAAGCTGCCTGGCGGTGCAGGTCATTGATCGCCTCACCATCCTGTCGCGTCAAGCTGACCCATCCGGCCCCATGGGCTGGTTCGCAGTTCACCCCCTGCTGTTTGGCATGATGCTGCATTTCCGCCAACGTATCGCCCTCGAAACCGGGTCGACAATAGACCAGCCACGCCGTGGGTATCGTGTCACTCACCTTTCACCTCTCTGTAAACATGGAGCCGTCACTGCCCTCTCGAAAACACATGATAACATCGCAGCGAAGCAACAACGGCTCCCCAAGGCAGCCTATCAACGCATATCACCCCCACAGCCCGAGCCATGAGGGTTTTGCGCAAGTGCCAAACGCAAAAAGCCCCGAACACAATGTGCTCGGGGCTTTCTACTTAATAAGTGCCTGACGATGACCTACTCTCACATGGGGAGACCCCACACTACCATCGGCGCTAAGCGGTTTCACTTCTGAGTTCGGCATGGGATCAGGTGGTTCACGCGTGCTATGGTCGTCAGGCGTAACAGGTAATGCATATCATGCTGAGGTGTTTTGACGTGTATTGTGTGCGTCTCTTGTCAGCAAGCACTTGGGCTCACTGCGGCGTATCCGGTGTTGCGAGTGCGTTCACACTCTTCGTTATCATCACGACCAGACCCCTTGGGTGTTATAGGGTCAAGCCTCACGGGCCATTAGTACACGTTAGCTCAACGCCTTGCAGCGCTTCCACACCGTGCCTATCAACCAGCTGGTCTCGCTGGGCCCTTCAGGAGGCTCTAGGCCTCAGGGATGTCTCATCTTGAAGGGGGCTTCCCGCTTAGATGCTTTCAGCGGTTATCCCGTCCGACCATAGCTACCCGGCAATGCCACTGGCGTGACAACCGGAACACCAGAGGGTCGTCCACTCCGGTCCTCTCGTACTAGGAGCAGCTCTTCTCAAACATCCAACGCCCACGGCAGATAGGGACCGAACTGTCTCACGACGTTCTAAACCCAGCTCGCGTACCACTTTAAATGGCGAACAGCCATACCCTTGGGACCGACTTCAGCCCCAGGATGTGATGAGCCGACATCGAGGTGCCAAACACCGCCGTCGATGTGAACTCTTGGGCGGTATCAGCCTGTTATCCCCGGAGTACCTTTTATCCGTTGAGCGATGGCCCTTCCATACAGAACCACCGGATCACTAGAACCTGCTTTCGCACCTGCTCGACGTGTCTGTCTCGCAGTCAAGCACCCTTATGCTCTTGCACTCATTGCACGATGTCCGACCGTGCTGAGGGTACCTTCGTGCTCCTCCGTTACGCTTTGGGAGGAGACCGCCCCAGTCAAACTACCCACCACACACTGTCCTCGATCCGGATAACGGACCTGAGTGAGAACGCCAATGATGCCAGGCTGGTATTTCAAGGTTGGCTCCCCTCGAACTGGCGTCCGAGGTTCAAAGCCTCCCAGCTATCCTACACAGGCAACATCAGCGTCCAGTGTGAAGCTATAGTAAAGGTTCACGGGGTCTTTCCGTCTAGCCGCGGGTACACCGCATCTTCACGGCGATTTCAATTTCACTGAGTCTCGGGTGGAGACAGCGTGGCCATCATTACGCCATTCGTGCAGGTCGGAACTTACCCGACAAGGAATTTCGCTACCTTAGGACCGTTATAGTTACGGCCGCCGTTTACCGGGGCTTCGATCAAGAGCTTCGGACGAATCCTAACACCATCACTTAACCTTCCGGCACCGGGCAGGCGTCACACCCTATACGTCCTCTTGCGAGTTGGCAGAGTGCTGTGTTTTTACTAAACAGTTGCAGCCACCTGGTATCTTCGACCGGTTCGGGCTTGGAGAGCAAGTCTCGTCACCCTACGCCGGCGTGCCTTCTCCCGAAGTTACGGCACCATTTTGCCTAGTTCCTTCACCCGAGTTCTCTCAAGCGCCTTGGGATTCTCACCCTGACCACCTGTGTCGGTTTGGGGTACGGTCGCACATGATCTGAAGCTTAGAGGCTTTTCCTGGAAGCGTGGCATCAATGACTTCGACACCGTAGTGTCTTCGTTTCGTGTCTCGGCCTTGGAGGGTCCCGGATTTACCTGAGACCCAAGCCTACTCACTTTCACCAGGACAACCAACGCCTGGCTCACCTAGCCTTCTCCGTCCCCCCATCGCAATCATGTCCGGTACGGGAATATTGACCCGTTTCCCATCGACTACGCCTTTCGGCCTCGCCTTAGGGGCCGACTCACTCTGCTCCGATTAGCGTCGAACAGAAACCCTTGGTCTTCCGGCGAGGGAGTTTTTCACTCCCTTTATCGTTACTCATGTCAGCATTCGCACTCGTGATACCTCCAGCATGCTTCTCAACACACCTTCATCGGCTTACACGACGCTCCTCTACCGCTCATCCGTAAGGATGAACCCGTAGCTTCGGTACCTGGTTTAGCCCCGTTACATCTTCCGCGCAGGCCGACTCGACTAGTGAGCTATTACGCTTTCTTTAAAGGATGGCTGCTTCTAAGCCAACCTCCTAGCTGTCTGAGCCTTCCCACATCGTTTCCCACTTAACCAGGATTTGGGGACCTTAGCTGACGGTCTGGGTTGTTTCCCTTTTCACGACGGACGTTAGCACCCGCCGTGTGTCTCCCACGCTTGCACTCACCGGTATTCGGAGTTTGCCTCGGGTTGGTAAGTCGGGATGACCCCCTAGCCGAAACAGTGCTCTACCCCCGGCGGTGATACGTGAGGCGCTACCTAAATAGCTTTCGAGGAGAACCAGCTATCTCCGAGCTTGATTAGCCTTTCACTCCGATCCACAAGTCATCCAAATCTTTTTCAACAGATCCTGGTTCGGGCCTCCAGTTGATGTTACTCAACCTTCACCCTGCTCATGGATAGATCGCTCGGTTTCGGGTCTATATCCAGCGACTGTGTCGCCCAGTTAAGACTCGGTTTCCCTACGGCTCCCCTATACGGTTAACCTCGCCACTGAATATAAGTCGCTGACCCATTATACAAAAGGTACGCAGTCACAGAACAAGTCTGCTCCTACTGCTTGTACGCACACGGTTTCAGGATCTATTTCACTCCCCTCTCCGGGGTTCTTTTCGCCTTTCCCTCACGGTACTGGTTCACTATCGGTCAGCCAGGAGTATTTAGCCTTGGAGGATGGTCCCCCCGTCTTCAGTCAAGGTTTCTCGTGCCCCGACCTACTCGATTTCACGTGATCAGATTTTCGACTACGGGGCTATCACCCGCTATGGCCAGACTTCCCAATCTGTTCGTCTAATCCGTCACACGCTTAAGGGCTGGTCCCCGTTCGCTCGCCGCTACTAGGGGAATCTCGGTTGATTTCTTTTCCTCAGGGTACTTAGATGTTTCAGTTCCCCTGGTTCGCCTCTTACGCCTATGTATTCAGCGCAAGATACTCATCTTGTGATGAGTGGGTTTCCCCATTCAGAGATGTCCGGGTCGCAGGTCGTTTGCCACCTCACCGAACCTTATCGCAGGCTACCACGTCTTTCATCGCCTCTGGCTGCCTAGGCATCCACCGTGTGCGCTTCATTGCTTGACCCTATAACCCGAAGGAGTCTGGGGTTCGCAATGATAACGATTGCCGGATACGCTTGAGACGTATCACAATACAATTTACGTAGAAACGCGTTCAACGCGTTTCTGTCAGCATGATATACATTGTTAAAGAGCGACTGCTATAAGCAGTGATAAACGGACCGTGTTTTCAACTTTAAAAGAAAAAGAAAGGTCTTTTCTTCTTTTTTAACGTGAAAGAGCGCTTATCACTGCTCATCAACAGCATTCTGATCAGGTAATTCATTGTGAGCGCTTGCCGCGAGGGGAAGACATCGTTTAAGGAGGTGATCCAGCCGCAGGTTCCCCTACGGCTACCTTGTTACGACTTCACCCCAGTCATGAACCACACCGTGGTGATCGCCCTCTTGCGTTAGGCTAACCACTTCTGGTGCAGTCCACTCCCATGGTGTGACGGGCGGTGTGTACAAGGCCCGGGAACGTATTCACCGTGGCATTCTGATCCACGATTACTAGCGATTCCGACTTCACGGAGTCGAGTTGCAGACTCCGATCCGGACTGAGATCGGCTTTTCGGGATTGGCTCACTCTCGCGAGTTGGCAACCCTTTGTACCGACCATTGTAGCACGTGTGTAGCCCTACTCGTAAGGGCCATGATGACTTGACGTCGTCCCCACCTTCCTCCGGTTTGTCACCGGCAGTCTCCTTAGAGTTCCCGCCATTACGCGCTGGCAAATAAGGACAAGGGTTGCGCTCGTTACGGGACTTAACCCAACATTTCACAACACGAGCTGACGACAGCCATGCAGCACCTGTCTCTGCGTTCCCGAAGGCACTAAGGTATCTCTACCGAATTCGCAGGATGTCAAGAGTAGGTAAGGTTCTTCGCGTTGCATCGAATTAAACCACATGCTCCACCGCTTGTGCGGGCCCCCGTCAATTCATTTGAGTTTTAACCTTGCGGCCGTACTCCCCAGGCGGTCGACTTATCGCGTTAACTTCGCCACAAAGTGCGCTAGGCACCCAACGGCTGGTCGACATCGTTTACGGCGTGGACTACCAGGGTATCTAATCCTGTTTGCTACCCACGCTTTCGCACCTCAGTGTCAGTGTCAGTCCAGAAGGCCGCCTTCGCCACTGGTATTCCTCCCGATCTCTACGCATTTCACCGCTACACCGGGAATTCTACCTTCCTCTCCTGCACTCTAGCTTGACAGTTCCGGATGCCGTTCCCAGGTTGAGCCCGGGGCTTTCACAACCGGCTTATCAAGCCACCTAC
Organism: Halomonas sp. NyZ770; assembly: GCF_020616575.1. Taxonomy (NCBI): domain Bacteria; kingdom Pseudomonadati; phylum Pseudomonadota; class Gammaproteobacteria; order Oceanospirillales; family Halomonadaceae; genus Halomonas; species Halomonas sp. NyZ770. The sequence goes on from NZ_CP085143.1 coordinate 2,416,024, forward strand.
GCGCGCTTTACGCCCAGTAATTCCGATTAACGCTCGCACCCTCCGTATTACCGCGGCTGCTGGCACGGAGTTAGCCGGTGCTTCTTCTGTGAGTGATGTCTTTCCTGATGGGTATTAACCACCAGGCGTTCTTCCTCACTGAAAGTGCTTTACAACCCGAGGGCCTTCTTCACACACGCGGCATGGCTGGATCAGGGTTCCCCCCATTGTCCAATATTCCCCACTGCTGCCTCCCGTAGGAGTTCGGGCCGTGTCTCAGTCCCGATGTGGCTGATCATCCTCTCAGACCAGCTACGGATCGTCGCCTTGGTGAGCCTTTACCTCACCAACTAGCTAATCCGACATAGGCTCATCCGATAGCGGGAGCCGAAGCCCCCTTTCTCCCGTAGGACGTATGCGGTATTAGCCTGGGTTTCCCCAGGTTATCCCCCACTATCGGGCAGATTCCTATGCATTACTCACCCGTCCGCCGCTCGTCAGCGGGGTGCAAGCACCCCCTGTTACCGCTCGACTTGCATGTGTTAGGCCTGCCGCCAGCGTTCAATCTGAGCCATGATCAAACTCTTCAGTTTAAGATCAATGCGATCCTTACTCGCTGCCCGAAGGCAACAAAAGCGGATCAAACTTGGCTCAAGGTTCAAACGAATTCATTGCGATACTCCGAAGAGTATCTTGGTGTTCGCTTGCCTTGATATTAGGTGATGATTCACCCTCATCGGCAAGCGCCCACATGAATTACCTGATCAAATTGTTAAAGAGCGATACTACTGTCATCATTTCGCTGTGACTGGCTCGGTGACCTGAACCGTGTTGCCTCAGCGAGGAAGGCGTATTCTACGCATTCCGTGGTGTTTGTCAAGGGCTGTTTTCAGCGAGTGAAGCGAGCGATCAATCCAACCAGCAGATGACGCTAACTTCCTGACAAACCGAAGGTTTTTCAACCTTCTTTACCGCTGGTAACGCTTGGCGTCCCCGGCAGCGGATGCGTACTTTACGGATTCGCTGCCGGGTTGGCAAGGGCTATTTTGAAAAAGTTTTCGTGTAGCCGAGATAAAAAAGCGGCAGGCAATGCCCGAGGGCAAACCTGCCGCAAACCACCGATCAGTACCCTGACCAGAGAGTGCCTGGCAAAGGCATGGGCTCAGATCTCGAAGCCCAGGCCAAAATCTTCGCTGGAAATCGCCATCAAGCTACCGGCACCTGCCTGAATCATGGCGGCGTGCGCCTTGGTGCGTGGCAGCAGACGCTGGTAGTAGAAACGCGCCATATTCAGTTTGGCCGTGTAGAAAGCAGCATCTTCACCCCCCTGTGCACTAGCGGCCTGCTTGGCAGCGCGAGCAAACAGATAGGCGACAGCGACATAGCCGGAGTACATCAGATAATCGACGCTGGCGGCCCCTACTTCTTCACGATCCTGCATGGCCTTCATACCGATACCCATGGTGAGCTCACCCCACTGGGCGTTGAGCTTGGCCAGCGGCTCGATGAATTCCTTGAGCGCAGGGTTGTCGGCTTCGGACTGGCAGAACTTGTGAATCTCCTTGGTGAAGACTTTGAGGGATTCACCCTGGCTCATCAGCACCTTGCGACCCAGCAGGTCCAGCGCCTGGATACCGGTCGTGCCTTCATAGAGGCGCGTGATACGCGCATCACGTACCAACTGCTCCATGCCCCACTCTTTGATGAAGCCGTGACCGCCAAAAATCTGCACGCCTTCATTGGTACACTCGAAACCCACTTCCGTCAGGAAGGCCTTCACGATCGGCGTCAGCAGGCCAAGCAGGGTCTCGGCACGCTCCTTTTCTTCGCCTGGTGCGCCATGCTCGACCACGTCCAGCATCTGGGCGGTATACAGCACCAGCATGCGCCCGCCTTCGGCAAAAGCTTTTTGGGTCAGCAGCATGCGACGCACGTCGGGATGGACGATGATCGGGTCGGCGGCTTTATCAGGGGCCTGAACACCTGAAAGGCCACGCATCTGCAAACGATCACGGGCATAGCCGAGCGAGTTCTGGAAGCTGGCTTCCATCAGACCAAGCCCCTGGATCCCCACGCCCAGACGGGCCGCATTCATCATGGTGAACATGCAAGCCAAACCCTTGTTCGGCGCGCCTACCAGGTAGCCCGTGGCACCATCGAAGTTCATGACGCACGTTGCGTTGCCGTGAATCCCCATCTTGTGCTCGAGAGAGCCACAGCTGACACCATTGCGCTGCCCAGGATTACCCTCGGCATCGGGCAGGAACTTGGGTACGACGAACAGTGAAATGCCTTTGGAGCCTTCGGGCGCATCCGGCAGCTTGGCCAGCACCAGATGAACGATGTTCTCGGCCAGATTGTGCTCACCGGCAGAAATGAAGATCTTGGTGCCGGTGATCTGATACGCGTCACCCTCTGCAGGAACCGCACGAGTCTTGATCAGCCCGAGATCGGTACCACAATGGGGTTCGGTCAAACACATGGTGCCGGTCCATACGCCTTCGACCAGCTTGGTGAGGTAAGTGGCCTTTTGCGCCTCGGTTCCATGATGACGCAGCGCGTCTGCGGCGCCGTGGGAAAGCCCCGGATACATGCCCCACGCCAGGTTGGTGGCGCAAATCATTTCGGAAAGCATCATGGCCAGCGAATGCGGCAAGCCTTGCCCGCCCTGCTCAGGGTCCGCTGCCAGGCTTGGCCAACCCCCTTCGACATACTGTTGATAGGCTTCCTTGAAACCATGAGGAGCCTTGACCTCACCACCTTCCAGCAGGCAGCCCTCTTCATCACCGCTCTGGTTCAGTGGCAATAGCACGTCACGAGCAAAACGGGCGCCCTCCTCCAGAATCGCTCCGACGACATCGGGAGACGCTTCTTCACCGTTGGGAAGTGCCGCGTAGTGGCTAGGGTAATCAAACATTTCGTTCATCACGAAACGCAGGTCACGCAGAGGGGCTTGGTAGCTGGGCATGTCACTTCTCCTAAACGGGGGGCTGAAAGAGCGGGTACTCAACAGGCGCTTTCAAACACATGTTTGAAAATTAGCGCGCACGCCCGACGCCGTCAAGCAGTCGTTTGAATTAAACCGCCAAACCGGCTACAACTTTGGTCTTTACCTTATTAACACCATGTTTTTTAAAATGAAAAAACCTGCCCAAAAACTACGGGCAGGCTTTCCATCAGAGCTTACTGAGCGCGGATCACTGCATTCTGATACCACCGTCCAAGCGAATCACTTCACCATTGAGCATCGGATTGGTAATGATCTGCTCGGCCAGCAGCGCGAACTCGTCAGGCTTGCCCAAACGCTTGGGAAAAGGCACCGCAGCGGCCAATGCCTGGGCAGCTTCGTCCGGTATCTCGCTCATCATGGGGGTTTCGAATACCCCTGGCGCAATGGCCATGACACGAATGGCGTGACGCGACAGCTCTCTGGCGGCAGGCAAACTCATGCCCACAACCCCTGCCTTGGAGGCACTGTAGGCGCACTGCCCGACTTGCCCATCGAACGCGGCAATCGATGCGGTATTGATAATGATGCCCCGCTCACCCCCTTCGTCTGGCGGATTGCTGGCCATGGCGGCGGCCGCCAGACGCATGACATTGAAGGTACCTACCAGATTGATCTGAATGGTGCGCGCATAACTCTCAAGGTCTGCCGGGTTGCCTTGCCGATCCACCAGCTTGGCCACGCTGACCACGCCCGCACAATGAACCACTCCCGAAAGGCCGCTTTCGCCCCCCAGCGCAACGGCCTTGTTCACCGCCACCTGCATGTCGTCGGCGGAGGTAATGTCGGCGATGCAGGCGTGCGCCTGAGACCCCAGCTGCTCGGCAAGGTCCGCAACACGATCACTCATGTCGCACAGCACCACCTTCCCACCCGCCTTTACCAGTCGTGCTGCCGTCGCCGCGCCTAGCCCCGAGGCCGCCCCGGTAATCAAAAACGTACGATCCTTTACCTGCATGGCACTCTTCCTCTGAATGATGTCCTGTGAATCATGAGCTGTGGCGCACTTGCTCGGCGGCTTGAGCACGCAGTTTGAAGCGCTGAATCTTGCCGCTGGGCGTTTTGGGCAGCTCATCGACGAACTCGATGACCCGAGGAAAAGCGTGGGTAGAGAGCCGCTCGCGTACCTGCTGGCGAATCTCCTCCGCCAGCGCATCGCTGGGCTCGAAGCCATCGCGCAACACGATGTACGACTTGATGACTTCGCCACGAATCTCATCCGGCTGCCCCACGGCGGCGGACTCGGCCACCGCCGGGTGCGTCATGACGCTATTCTCGACATCCGTTGGTCCCACTCGGTAGCCCGCCGTGGTAATGATGTCATCATCACGGCCAGCAAACTGGAACGACCCATCTTCATTACGAATGACCACATCGCCGGTCAGGTAGTAGCCGTTGACGAAGGGGTCTTTCTCCTGCCAGGTATAGCCTTGGAAAAAGTGGGCTGGCGAGCGTTTGATATCCACTGCCAGTACGCCAGGCTCGCCGGGCGGCAGCTCGTTGTATTCGGCGTCGAGAATGGCCAGACGATAGCCCGGCATCGGGACGCCCATGGCCCCCACGTGCTTGGGGTGGCCCAGGGAGTGGTGGTTGTTACAGGTCATGCCCGTTTCTGTCTGGCCATAGTGATCCATCACCGGACAGCCCAATGATTTTTCTACCCAGGTGACCACCTCGGTATTGAGCGGCTCTCCGGCGGAGCTGGCCGCCCGTAGCGTCAGGGTCTGGTGAGCGTCATCGAACAGGCCAGACGCCTTCATGAGGCGGTAGGCCGTCGGCGCGGCAGCGAAATTGGTGATCTGATGACGCTTCATGAACGCCAGCGCGCCTTCGGCACTGAAGCCCGCTTCGCAAAAGTGTGTCGTTACCCCCAACAGCAGCGGCCCGGCAATGGCGTAATACAGGCCGTAGGCCCAGCCAGGGTCGGCCATGTTCCAGAAACGATCCTCCTCGCGCAGGTCGACCGCCAGCTCCATGTAGAGCGCAAAGGCCGTCATACCCGACAGGGGCACGGCAACGCCTTTGGGCTTGCCGACCGTCCCCGAGGTAAACATCTGCAGGAACGGCTGATCCGGCGACAGCCGGGGCGGGGTATCGCTGATTGACGTATACGTCAATGCCGCCTGCCAATCATGATCCTGGGCATGCTCGCGGGTAGCGCCACCCACGGCCAGCACCGGCGGGCACTGGCTCAGGCCATCGAATTTATAGCGGTTGGCGTGATCGGTTATCACCAGCCTGGTATCTGCCCGCCCCAACCGATAATCAACCGCATCGGGCCCAAACGCGGTAAAGAGCGGCTGGTAGACCGCCCCAATCCGCCAGGTGGCGAGCACGGCCACCAGCAGCGCTGCCGAGCGCGGCAGCATGCAGGCAATGCGGTCACCCTCCCCCAGCCCCTGGCTTTTCAGCCACCCTGCCAGATGCCCACTCAGCTGCTCCAGTTCGGCATAGGTCAGCGTGTGGGTTTGGCCTTGGGTATCCTCATGCACCAGCGCCAGCACATCACCACGGCCCTGGCGTAAGTGCCTTCCACAGCAAGCCTCGTAGGCATTCAGGCACCCATCGTGGTGGTCATCCAGCCTGGCGACGACGCTATCTATTGAAAAATCCTCGAGAAATGTCGAATACGCGGGAAGTGAGGTTGCTGCTGATGTCGCTGTCATGACGGCTCTCTTGTGTTGTTGGTCGTGAGCACTCGGACAGGCAGGATTCCACGTAGTATTGGTGTTATTGTCCGTTTACGTTAACGGAAGCCTACCGAATAAACCAACGCTAAAAGCATTTACTCAAGAGCGCAAGCCGCAAGCTGCTCGACAGGGTTAGACGTTGGTCGATCAGACAGCGGTTGGAGAAGCCAGAGGGGCCTAGAACTGTCGAGAAAAGATCAGCGAGAAAGGAGCATCAAGACAGAATTACCGAGACAGGATCATCGCGACCAGCTCATCGGCCAGGTCGTCCGGGGTGCGCGGGCCATTGGGATCATACCAGCGAACGGTCCAGTTCAAGGCGCCAAGAATAAAACGTGAAACCAGAAAGCGGTCTCCATGAATGAGCCCTGCTGCCAGAGCATCGTCGATCACCTCGACCCACATGGCCTCGTAGGCATCGCGCAAATGGCTCAAGTGAGCGCTGGCCGCAGGGTCCAGGCGACGCCATTCGAACAGCGCTACCACATGGGCATTACGGTCGGCAAACAGCGTGTCGAGGTGCGCGCGCGCCATGGCATGCAATCGCGCCTCTGGCTGATCGGGGCACGCCTGTAGCGCTGCTCTGGCGATGGTCAGTGCGTTCTGCGTGCCCTCCTCGATCACCGCTGCCAGGATTTCCTGCTTGTCCTTGAAGTGGTGAAACAGACTGCCAGACTTGATGCCCATTTCCTGGGCCAGCATGCGCACCGTGGTGCGGTCAAAGCCCTCTTGAACGAATAGCTGAGCGGCTAAGCGTGTCAATTCCTTGCGGCGAGGAGAGGCATTCATTACATTCATGTCATTTACACTAGCGCTTGCTTGGTTACTTAGGAGAAGACCACAGCCCCGCCAGCGGGTCAACGCATCGCTAGCCGCTCAGCACGATAATCACAAAAAATCTATCAGGAGATAGGCCATGAGTAACGCTACCGACATCGTCTTTTTATCCGCCACCCGCACCCCTATGGGAGGCATGATGGGCAGCCTTTCCACCTTGAGCGCACCGGAACTGGCCGCTGTGGCCATACGCGCCGCCATCGAGCGAGCAGGCATCGACGCTGCGCTCGTCGAAGAGGGCATCATGGGCTGCGTTCTGCCTGGCGGAGTCAAGCAAGGTCCGGCACGCCAGGCCATGCGGCAGGCAGGCATTCCCGATGCCAATGGTGCCACGACCATCAACAAACTCTGCGGCTCTGGCATGAAAGCGGCCATGTTGGCCCATGACCTGATCAAGGCAGGCAGTGGAGAAATAGTGCTGGCGGGCGGCATGGAGTCCATGTCGAATGCCCCCCATGTGCTGACCAAAGCACGCGGCGGCTATCGTCTGGGCCACGGTGAGCTGAAAGACCACATGTTTCTCGATGGCCTGGAAGATGCCGAAACCGGCAAGCTGATGGGGGTCTTTGCGCAAGAGGTGGCCACCGAGCGTGGCTACACCCGTGAACGGCTGGACGATTTCGCGATTGCCTCGCTGGAACGGGCCATGGCCGCCACCAACCATGGCAACCTGGATGCCGAGATGGCGCCCGTCACCGTGACGACCCGCCAGGGTGAAACCGTGGTGTCCCACGATGAGCAGCCCTTTCAGGCCAAACTGGACAAGATTCGTCAGCTGCGCCCAGCGTTTGCAAAAGATGGCACCATTACCGCCGCAAATGCGAGCTCGATCTCCGACGGCGCCTCGGCGCTGATTTTATCGAGCCATGAAGCAGCACAGCGTCACGGTGTCAAACCGTTGGCCAGAATACTGGGGCATGCCACCCACTCGCGTCATCCCAGCGAATTTACCATCGCACCGGTAGGAGCCATCGAGAAACTGATGAAAAAGCTTGGCTGGGGCGTCAAAGATGTGGACCTGTTCGAAATCAACGAAGCCTTTGCGGTCGTCACGCTGATGGCCATGGATGATCTGGGCCTGCCTCATGAAAAGGTCAACGTGTTTGGCGGCGCCTGTGCCCAGGGGCATCCCATCGGCTCTACCGGCTCACGCATCATCGCCACGCTGATTCATGCCTTGCGCCAGAAAGGCGGCAAACGCGGCATCGCCAGCTTGTGCATTGGTGGCGGTGAAGCAACCGCCGTGGCGGTCGAGCTGATCGACTGATTCACAGCGCGCTTCATGGCGGCAGCAATGAAGCGCGTCCAGCCTGTGGCCCATGGCTGGCAACATGATGGGTGTTGCCACAAAATATATATGAAAATTCATATATCAATGCCAAAATGAAAGACATCGTTTTAACGGACCTTCACATGGCACACTTCGACACCTTACCCAACCTCGACCCTGCCCTGTTCAAGATTCCCAGCCCGGAATCCCTGGGGTTGACGAGTAACGACCTCCCTTCCCCCCAAATCCTGCTGCTGTATGGCTCGCTACGCAAACGCTCCTTCAGCCGCCTGGTCGTCGAAGAAGCTGCGCGCCTGCTCGAAGCCATGGGGGCTCAAACACGCATCTATGACCCCAGCGGACTGCCTCTCCCCGATGCCGAGGATGCCAGCCATCCCAAAGTGGAAGAGCTGCGCACGCTGGCCCAGTGGGCGGAAGGCATGGTCTGGTGCTCCCCCGAACGACATGGCGCCATGACCGGCATCATGAAGGCACAGATCGACTGGATTCCTCTGGCACTGGGGGGTGTCAGGCCCACCCAAGGCAAGACACTGGCGGTCATGCAGGTGTGTGGCGGTTCCCAGTCGTTCAATACGGTGAATCAGCTGCGTATTCTGGGTCGCTGGATGCGGATGCTGACCATTCCCAACCAATCCTCGGTGCCCAAGGCCTTCATGGAGTTCGATGACGACGACCGCATGAAACCCTCCCCTTTCTATGACCGCATCGTGGACGTCATGGAAGAGCTGATGAAATTCACGCTGTTGACCCGAGAGCGCAGCGACCTGCTGACCGACCGCTATTCCGAGCGCAAGGAGAGTGCCGAAGAGCTCTCCCGACGGGTCAACCAGCGCGCCATTTGAACGAGGAGTGAACATGACACAGCCACAGCCAGCCACCCCCAGCAGCGCCGACATGGGACTTTTCGAGCGCTATTTGTCGCTCTGGGTGGCCATTGCCATCATGGTCGGTATCGCCGTGGGTCAATGGGCGCCCCAGATACCGGAAACCCTGGCGCGCTTTGAATATGCTCAGGTGTCGCTGCCCATCGCCGTGCTGATCTGGGCGATGATTTTCCCGATGATGGCCCAAATCGATTTCAGCGCGGTCGCCGGTGTGCGCCGTCAGCCCAAGGGGCTGACCATCACCACCACGGTCAACTGGCTGATCAAGCCATTCACCATGTTCGCGCTGGCCTGGCTCTTCTTCATGGTGATTTTCCGCCCGTTCATCCCTGAAGCGTTGGCCAACCAGTATCTGGCCGGAGCGATTCTGCTGGGGGCCGCCCCCTGCACGGCCATGGTGTTCGTATGGAGCTACCTGACACGGGGCGACGCGGCTTACACCCTGGTACAGGTAGCGCTGAATGATCTGATCATGCTGTTTGCCTTTGCCCCCATCGTGGTTCTGCTGTTGGGCATCTCGAACATCCAAGTCCCGTGGAACACGGTGCTGCTCTCGGTCGTTCTCTACATCGTCATTCCCCTGGCCGCTGGCTATGTCACTCGCAAAGCGCTGATGGCCAGAAAAGGCGCCGAATGGTACGACAAGGTGTTCATGAAACGCCTGGCCCCGGTCACCCCCATGGGCCTGATCGTCACGCTGGTCTTACTGTTTGCTTTTCAAGGCGATGTCATCCTGAGCAATCCGCTGCATATCGTGCTGATTGCCATTCCGTTGATCATTCAGACCTTTCTTATATTCTTCATCGCCTATGGTTGGGCCAAGGCGTGGCGCGTACCACATAATATCGCCGCACCGGGGGCGATGATTGGTGCCAGCAATTTTTTTGAACTCGCCGTGGCCGCCGCCATCGCGCTGTTTGGCCTGCAGTCTGGAGCAGCCCTGGTCACTGTGGTCGGCGTGCTGGTAGAAGTGCCGCTCATGCTGGCCCTGGTGCGTATCGCCAATAAGACGCGCGCGCATTTTCCTGCAGCCCAACCCTCCTGATGAGGACCCCACCATGATCGTGATCTATCACAACCCTGCGTGTGGCACGTCGCGTAATACGCTGGCCATGATCGAAGCATCGGGAGAAATACCGCAGGTGATCCACTACCTGGAAACACCGCCCAGCCGAGAGCGGCTGTTGGCACTGCTGGCCATGATGCAGCTGCCCCCCAGGGCGCTCTTGCGCCAGAAAGGGACGCCTTATGATGAACTGCAGCTCGACGACCCGACGTTGAGCGATGACCAGCTCATCGACGCCATGATGGCTCACCCGCTGCTCATCAACCGGCCCATCGTCAGTACGCCCAAGGGCACGCGATTATGCCGCCCATCCGAGCAGGTATTGGCACTCCTGGACCACCCTGTTGCACAATTTACCAAGGAAGACGGAGAGACCGTCTACTATCCCCCCACCTAACGGCCCGGCATGGGCAGCCAGGAGCGTCATGCGTCAGGTCATCGAGATGGAGCACCCTGCCGTGGCATTCATCCAGCAGCACGGAGGCGTGGTGACGGTACGCCGTTCACCACGTCATGGCTGCTGTGGCGGGACGGCACATATCGCCGTGGCAGAGCTGGGCGCGCCAAGCGACACATCGGCCTTCGAATATCATCAGTTGCCAGAGGCCGGCCTCTGGATAGAGCCGTCCCTTGCCTGGCAAGGCCTGCGATTACGAGTGGAAGGATGGTGGAAATTCAGGCGGCTGTTCCTGGATGGCGCCCCGTTAACGCCGGGGAGCCGGGATACTCAGCAGCGCTAGCGTGGCTGCCAGCATGAGCAGCGACGTCAGCCATAGCGCGGATGCGCCCCACTGGTCGATCAGCAGCCCAAACAGCAGCGGCGCCAGGGCCTGCAAGGCCCGAGCGGGCATCATGATGAGCCCCTGCCTGCGGCCAAACCCCTGCGGGCCAAACAGTGCCAGGGGCAGCGTCCCCGAGGCAATCGTCATCATGCCGTTACCCGCGCCATGCAGCAACGCAAACCCGGCGGCCGGCATGCCGAAAAACGTCAGCAACCCGGCGCCCACGGGATGCAGCGTGGTAGCGATCCTGCCTGCGAACAAGGGGTGAAAACGGCGCAGCAAAACGAACTCCCCCATGCGCGCCGCTACTTGCGCAGGCCCCACCAGAGTAGCCGCTGCAATCGCCACCGACAGAGAAACGCCACTCTCCTGCAGCAGCCTGGGAAGGTGGGCGGCCATGGCCGTGGAAACGAACCACCCCGCCGCGAACACGTACGCCAGCAGCAGCAGGGTAAAACGCGGGCGTTCAGGCGCCTCAGACGCAGGGCTCGACACGCTGGAGAGCGCTCGCTCGGCCTTGGGCAAGCGAGCGTTCAAGGGCATTCCCAACACGACATGGGCCAGCGCCCAGCTGGCGCAGGCAGCACGCCAGCCCCACTCGCTCTCGATGAAGGCAGTGATGGGCCAGCCAAGAGTACTGGCAAATCCTGCCACCAGGGTCACGCCGGTAATCGAGGCCCTGGCGTGACTCCCCAGCAGCCGCCCCAGCGTGGCAAAGGCCGCATCGTAAAGACCCAGCGCCATGCCCACGCCCATCAGCAACCATGCCAGCACCAATGTCACCGCCCCTTGTGCCAGCGCCAGTGCCAGCAAGCCCACCGCCATGATGGCGTTCGAAGCCATCAGCACACCGCGCCCGCCCTGGCGATCGATCAGACGCCCGACGCTGGGTCCCAACATGGCGACCAGCAGCAACGCAGCCGAGAAGGCGCCAAATACCCAGCGAGTGGACAGCTCCAATTCCAGCGCCATGGGCACCGCCAGAATGGCGGGCAGATAGTAGCTGGATGCCCAGGCAAGGGTCTGGGAACTCCCCAGGGTGAGCGTCAGGCCAGCGCCAGGCGAGCGAATCACGCCACCTGCCTGGGCAACGCCAGTGCCATGAGCGCGCTGGCAGCCACCAGCGCCGCCGCCACCCACAGGCACGCGCTCAAACCATAGGCCATGTAGAGCCACCCCGAGAGCAACGTGCCGACCAGGCGGCCCATGGCGTTGGCCATGTAGTAGAAGCCTACGTCCATGGACACGCCATCGGCACGGGCATAGTGGACGATCAGATAACTGTGCCAGCTGGAGTTGACGGCAAACAGCACGCCGAAGGCCAGCAGCCCCACTACCAGCCACCCCACCTGTGCCAGGGGCAGCAGAGCCAGCAGAATGGCGAGCACGGCAAGCGCGGCGGCCCAGCCAGCCGTGAGCATCCGAGCGTCTCCACGGAACAGTGCGGTGAGCCTGGGCGCCTGGGTCTGCACCCCGCCGTAGCCAATGATCCAGGCGGCCAACAGCCCTCCCACGGTCCAGTGGCTCCAGCCATGTTGATCATAGAGGAAGACCGGCAAGGCCACGACAAACCACACGTCCCGGGATGCGAACAGGCAGAAGCGCGCCGCCGAAAGCACATTGATGGCGCGGGACTTGGAGAAAATCTCGGAAAACTTTGGCTTGACCTTCTGTTTGCCGAGGTCTGCCTTCAACCGCCACAGCGACAGCCCCAGCACGGCACCCAGCATCAGCGCCATGGCCACCACCGCGCCGCGAAAGCCGATCAGCGTCAACAGCACGCCGCCTACAAAAAAGCCCAGCCCTTTCAGGGCATTTTTGGAGCCGGTCAACATCGCTACCCAACGGTACAAGGCACTGTTGGCATTGGCGCTATCAGCCGGCACCAGCACTTTCACCGCGCTTTTGGCGCTCATCTTGTTCAGGTCTTTAGCAATACCCGACAGCGCCTGAGCCGCCATGACCCAAACGACGGTGAGCATCCCGGCAGGCACCATGAGCATGGCAAGCGCCACGATCTGCAGCCCCAGCCCCACGTTCATGGTGCGGTTGAGCCCCAACCGCGCGCCCAACCAGCCGCCTACCAGATTGGTCACCACGCCAAACGCTTCGTAGAACAGAAACAGCATGGCGATTTGCAGAGGCGAGTAACCCAACTGGTGGAAGTACATCACCACCAGCATCCGCAGGGCCCCATCGGTGATGGTAAACGCCCAGTAGTTGCCCGTGATCAGCATGTACTGGCGCACTTCGAAAGGCAGTGCGCCGATGCGTGCCCTGAGCGACTCAGCCACGGCGCGCCTGCTCCTTGCCCACCTTCCAGGCCAGCTCTGCGGTACGGTTGGCATACCCCCACTCGTTGTCGTACCAGGCGTAGAGCTTCAGCTGCGTACCATTCACGACCATGGTCGAGAGCGCATCGATGACCGAGCTGCGCGGGTCGGTGCGGTAGTCGATGGACACCAGCGGCCGCTCCTCGTAACCCAGAATCCCCTTCAAGGGCCCCTCTGCGGCCATCTTGAGCGCCTGATTGACCTCCTCGACGGTCACTTCGCGCTCGAGCTCGAACACCATATCGGTCAGCGAGGCATTGGCCAGCGGCACGCGAATCGCATGGCCGTTCAGCTTGCCGGTCAGTTCGGGAAAGATGGCGGTGATCGCCTTGGCCGAACCGGTGGTGGTGGGAATCAGGCTCATGCCGCAGGCGCGCGCCCGGCGCAGGTCCTTGTGCGGTGCGTCCAGAATCGTCTGGGTATTGGTAATGTCGTGCACCGTGGTCATGGAACCATGACGGATGCCAAACGTTTCCAGAATGACCTTGACCACGGGGGCCAGACAGTTGGTGGTGCAGCTGGCCGCAGTGACGATGCGGTGCGTAGCGGGGTCGAACAGATGATCGTTGACGCCCACCACCACGTTGAGCACGCCCTCCTCCTTGACCGGCGCACTGACCACTACACGCTCGACCCCCTGATCCAGATAGGCCTGCAGCTTCTCCGTGGTTTTCATCTTGCCGGAGCATTCGATCACCACATCGCACCCGGACCAGTCACCTTCGGCAATCGTCTTGTGGGCACTGAAGGCGATGGTACGGCCATCGATGGTGATCGCCTCCGGGGTAGCGTCAATGCCCTGCCCCGGCGCCCACTGGCCATGTACCGAGTCGAACTCCAGCAGGTGAGCAAACGTCGCCGCATCGCCGCCCGGGTCGTTGATGCGCACCAGGGTTACCTCGTCGGCAGCGGCTCGCGCCCACAGGCTGCGCAGTGCCAGACGACCAATACGGCCAAACCCGTTGATACCAATGCGTAGTGACATGCTGAACCTCCAGAGCCAAGTGAATCGTCAATATATGAAAAATCATATATTAAAAATCAAAAAAAACCAGCCATCGAACCCGCAGGCGGCCACGCCCCCTGCGGGTACCCCGTGATCAGTACGTCGTGATCACCCGAAGCGCCCCGTGATGTAATCGTGGGTACGCTGGTCTTGCGGGTTGGTGAAGATCTGGTCGGTGGTGTCCACCTCCACCAGGTCCCCCATGTGGAAGAACGCCGTACGGTCGGCCACCCGTGCGGCCTGCTGCATGTTGTGGGTCACCATGACGATGGTATAGCTCTCGCTGAGCTCATCGATCAGCTGCTCCACCTTGGCCGTCGCGATGGGATCGAGGGCCGAGCACGGCTCATCCATCAGGATGATGTCCGGGCTGACGGCCACAGTGCGAGCAATGCACAGGCGCTGCTGCTGACCACCCGACAACCCGGTGCCCGGCTGATCCAGTCGATCCTTGACCTCTTCCCAGAGCCCGGCACGGCGCAGGCTGCTCTCGACGATGTCGTCCAGCTCGGCCTTGCGCTTTGCCAGACCGTGCAGACGCGGGCCATAAGCGATGTTTTCATAGATCGACTTGGGGAACGGATTGGGCTTCTGAAACACGATGCCTACCTGGGCACGCAGCAGTACCACATCGCGATCCGGGGCATAGATATCCTTGTCATCCAGGGTGATCTTGCCCTCGACCCGACAGATGTCGATGGTGTCGTTCATGCGGTTCAAGCAGCGCAGAAAGGTGGACTTACCGCAGCCAGAAGGCCCGATGAATGCCAGCACTTCGTTTTCGTACACGTCCAGACTGATACCGTTGATCGCTTGGCTGGCACCGTAAAAGACCTTGACGTCCTGGGCGCTCATCTTGACCTTGTCGGTGGCTTTACTGGTGCGGCTCTCGCCAGCGCCTACGCTCACCAATGGGGATGTCTTGGGCTCTGTTGAAGTATTCACTTACCACCTCGTCTCGAATTTTTTACGCAGCCAGATTGCCAGTGCGTTCAGGCTCAGCATCAACCCCAGCAGTACAATGATGGCCGCTGACGTACGCGCCTCGAAGAAATTACGCAGCTCGTTACCCTGCCATAGATAGATCTGTACCGGTAGCGCAGCCGACTGCTCCAATGGCGTGCTGGGCACGTTGGACACGAACGCATTCATGCCGATCAGCAGCAGCGGCGCCGTTTCGCCCAGCGCCTGGGCAACGCCCAGAATGGAGCCCGTCAGGATACCCGGCAGTGCCAAGGGCAATACATGGTGGAAGACCGTCTGCACTTTCGATGCGCCGATCCCCAATGCCGCCTGGCGAATGGAGGGCGGAATCGAGCGCAGCGATGCCCTGGTAGCGATGATGATGGTCGGCAAGGTCATCAGCGTCAGCACCAGCCCGCCCACCAGCGGGGCCGACAGCGGCATGCCCAGATAGCCGATGAAGATGGAAGCCCCCAGCAAGCCGAACACGATGGAGGGCACGGCTGCCAGATTGTTGATATTGATCTCGATGAGATCGGTCAAACGGTTCTTGGGCGCGAACTCTTCCAGGTAGATGGCGCTGGCTACACCGATGGGGACCGAAAGCGTGATCACGATCAGCATCATGAACAGCGACCCCATGAAGGCCCCTGCCAAACCCGCCGATGCAGGCGAGCTGCGCGAGTCGGTGTTCAGGAACAGCGACGTGCTGAAGGAGTTGCGGATGACGTTCTCGTCGTAAAGACGGTCGGCCCATTCACGGGTCTGAGCGCTCAACTGCTGACGCGCATCCGGCAGCGAGCGGTCGATATTGCCCTTGATCCAGACGTCGACGTTGGCCGCCGCCAGCATTTTCACTTCCACGGTCTGGCCCAACAGGGAAGGGTCCTTGATGAACTGCTCACGCAGCGAGAAACGCTCACCCGATGCCACCAGGGCACGCAGATCACGTAGCTGTCGAGGCTCGACCTCGACCCCCAGCGCCTCTTCCATGGCGCGGTCGATCAATGACTGCCAGTTGACCAGTCCTGCCTGGGTCAGCCACGCGGAATAACGCTCGTTGAACGCCGACTGGCTTTCACCGCTGGCGCGCACCGGCTTCTCTTCCAGCTGGATCACTTCGGGGTCGAAGTACACCTCCGGGTAGAGCGTCGCTTGCCAAAACGCCGGCACACCGCGCATCAGAATACTGATGAACAGAATGGCGACCAGGGTCAGGCCGGTCACGACGGCGGCCAACCCGGCAAAGCGAAAACGCTTTTCCTGACGATGACGTCTTGCCAGCGAGTTTTCGATCGTTGTCAGGCGATGCTGACGGCGCTGCTCAATCGTAATAGACATGGTCGCTTACTCGTATTGCTGGCGGTATTTACGCACCACAACCAGTGCGATGACGTTCAGGCCCAGGGTAATGACGAACAGCGTCAAGCCCAGAGCAAAGGCCACCAGCGACTGCGGGCTGGCAAAATCCATGTCCCCGGTCAACTGGTTGACAATGGTCACGGTGATGGTCGATACCGCCTCGAACGGGTTACCGTGAAGTACCGGGTTATTACCGGCCGCCAACACCACGATCATGGTTTCGCCGATGGCGCGGCTGGCCGCCAGCAGAAAGGCACCGACGATACCCGGCAGCGCCGCAGGCAATACCACCTGGCGAATGGTCTCGGACTTGGTTGCCCCCAGCCCCAGCGCACCATCTCGCAGTGACTTGGGCACCTGGGTAATGATGTCGTCAGAGAGTGACGATACGAACGGAATGATCATGATGCCCATCACCAGGCCCGCGGTGAGCGCGCTGGTGGTACGAATATTGATGCCGACCATATCGCCCAGGCTGGAAAGGAAAGGCCCGATGACGATCAAGGCAAAAAAGCCGTACACGATGGTCGGGATACCCGCCAGAATTTCGATGATCGGCTTGGCCACGTTACGCAACCAGGGGGGCGCGTATTCGGCCATGTAAATCGCCGTCATCAGCCCCACGGGAATCGCTACCAGCAAGGCAATGATGCTCACCATCATGGTGCCCCACAGCAGCGGCAGCAGGCCAAACTCACCCTGTGCATCGGTTCCCGACGTGCTGAAACGCGGATTCCAGGTCGTACCCAGGAAGAACTCTGCCGGGCTGATGAAGCTGAAGAACTTCAGCGCTTCGCCCAGCATCGACAACACGATGCCCACCGTGGTGAAAATCGCGATGGCGGAGCAGGAGGCCAGCGCAATGGAGATGACGCGCTCGACATGATTACGCGCCCGCCACTGAGGGGAAATACGCCGCCGGGCAAACACCAGCCCGACCACGGCCACCACGGCCATCAGCGCGATCAGCGTGGTGTTCTGGAAGGTCTGCAGGCGCGCCATGTGTGCGGCCGCGGCCAACTCCTCGGCGCTTCCCCCCCCAGCCACGTTACGTTCATTGGCCAGCGCGGTGATACGCCGTAACAAGGTATTCATTTCACGTTCGCTCATGCCTGCCACCAGCTCGGGAGGCAGTTGCTGAACGACCAGCATGTCAATCAACTGTGGTGCCAACAGCGACCACAATACAAACAGGGCAAGCGCTGGCAGCCCACACCACAGGGCCACCAACGCTCCATAATAACCGGGGCGCGAATGCATTCTGACATCGTGCTCTGCCGCAACCGCGCGACTGCGTGTCAAACCCAAGTGGTAAGCCAAGGCCATTATCACGAGTAGCGTGGCTATCAAGGCAATGTTACTCATTCTCTCTCCGCCCATGATTTCCTACGTTCAAGCGCCAGCACCATTTCCATGATGCCGGCGCAATACCTACCTGATCACCGCTGTGAAGCGATGGCGGCAGTCTTACTCTTCAACGCTTACCACGGTACGGGCCTGGAACTGAGCCAGTGCTTCAGCACGCTCTTCTTCGCTCATCGGGATCAGACCAGCGTCTTCCAGCGGGCTGCCGAAACCAGAGATCATGTCGTTCAGGAAGAACTCGGTGTACTCGGCCAGACCAGGAATCACGTCCAGGTGCTCGCCCTTCACGTAGAAGAACAGCGGACGAGAAACGGGGTATTCGCCAGAACCGATGGTTTCCAGGCTGGGCGTCACGCCATCCACAGTGGCCACTTGCAGGCGGTCACGGTTCTGGTCATAGAAGCTCAGACCGAAGACGCCAACGGCATCGGCCTGGGCATCCAGACGAGCCAGCGTTTCGGTGTAGTCACCGGCGATCTCGACGATACGGCCATCGCCACGCAGTGAGTTACAGGCATCGCCTTCTACGTTGGCGTCGCTTTCACAGCCAGCGTGGATGACTTTCTCTTCGAATACTTCACGGGTGCCGTGGTTGGAAGCCGGAATCACCAGCACGATTTCCTGGTCGGGCAGGCTGCTGTCGATTTCGTTCCAGCGGGTGTAGGGATTGTCGACCAGCTGACCATCTTGTGTGACTTGAGCGGCAGCGGCTTTGAATACGTGCTCAGGCGTCAGAGCGAACTCTTCACGGTCGATACGCGATGCAAACACGATACCGTCGTAGCCGAACATCACTTCGAGGATGTCGTTGACGCCATTTTCGTTACAGTTGGCCACTTCGCCACTGCGGATGGCACGAGAAGAGTTGGCGATGTCGATGGTGTTTTCACCAACGCCCTGACAGAACTGGCGCAGACCGCCACCGGAGCCACCAGAGCCTACCACTGGGGTGTTGAACTGAGAGTAGGTGTTACCAAACTCTTCCGCCACGATGCTGGCAAACGGCAGTACAGTTGAAGAACCTGCAATCTGCACGGTGTCACGAGCAACGGCAGCCGTCGATACGCCGGTAGCCAGTGCGGCAGCCACTACAACACCAAGTGTCTTTTTCGTTACTTTCATCGTCGTGTCCCCTTTGGTTTCATGCCTGGGCTATTCGATTTGAGCCGTTCGGCAATGTTGGCGATTGGCCTTTCACACCGAGGAGTTTGCACAGCGACGATTGCAGAAATATGACAGCGGTAATTTTTTTAGCGAGGAATGTTAACGAAGCGTTGGCCTGGGGCCCTATCACAGCAGCAAGCCCAGCGCCGCCAGCGTACACAGGGCCAATGAACAGCGTTGTAGCAGCACTTTATCCAACCGATGGGCCACCGCATCGGCCAGCGCATTGCCGATCAATACGGCAGGCAGAAACGTCAGCGCCAGCTTGAAATGCCAGATGCTGAGCTGCCCCGCCAGGGCTAGCGTCGCCAGGGTCAGCAGCGAGGTGATGACGAAGAAGGCCGCCAGATTGCCGCGCATGCGATCCGGCGAGAAGCCGTGCATCAACAGCACGATGGGCGGCCCACCAATGGCCGCCACGGTGCCGAAGATGCCCGACAGTACACCGGCCACGAACAGCGTGACGCGATTCACCGGCAAATGAAAACGGCACAGCGTCACGCCTACCGCAAACAGCACGATAGCGGCAATCAGCGTTTCCAGCACGGCCATGGGCGCCGCCAGCAGCAGCCAGATTCCCAGCCCGTTACCCGGCAGCCGCCCCACCAGTGCCACGCTGATCTCGCGCAGATGCACTTCGTGCCAATAGCGCCGCACCATCATCAGTGAAACCGTAAAACCGAACAGCACCAGCACTACCGGCACCAGCCGTGGCTCCAGCATCAGCAACAGCGGTGCCCCGACGACCGCCAGGCCAAACCCCGTAGCACGCTGTACGAAGGCCCCCAGCAGCAGCACGCCGGCACAGGCCAGCCATGTCGCTAGAGAAATTCCCAAGGAGAGCTCCATGGTGAGCGCCAGCCATTCGAGCTCCGCCACGCCTAGACCGCCTGGGTGAGCTTTCTCACCCCGATGTTACCCAGCAGCGCCGCACCCAGCATGGTCAGCACCATCGGCCAAAGATGCTCTACCTGGAAGAGCCCCACCAGCACACCCGCCAGCGCGCCACAGCTGAACTGAATGCCCCCCAGCAGCGCCGTGGCCGTGGCGCTGATATGGCCGAAATGATCCAGCAGCGACGAGATGGCGTTGGGTGTGATCAGCCCGATCATGCCGGTAAACAGCATCACCAGCGCCACCACGACCGGCAGCGTGGCCAGATCGAAGGCCGTTGCGGCCACCAGTGCCAGCGCGGCACATAGCTGCACCGTCAAGCCAAAGCGCAGGTTCTGCTGGGGCGTGCGCTTGCGCAGCAGGTGGATATTCAGCCGGTTGGAGAGCGCAAGCATGATCACGTTGACCCCAAATACCAGCGGGTAAACGCCTGGAGAGAGGGAGAAGTAATCGAGATAAAGAAAGGGCGACGCCGTCACGAAAGCAAACAGACCCGCAAACGAGGCTGCCACGGCGCAAATGTAACCCATGCCCTCTCGGTGACGCAGCACGCTGGCGTAGTTACCCAGCACCTGACGAGGGGTTGCGGCGGGCAAACCGGGGTCGCGGGTTTCAGGCAGGCGCGTCCCCAACAGCCAGAGCAAAAAGCCTGCATAGACAGCCAGAAACACAAAGATCAGCCACCAGCCTGCAATATGCAGTAGCAGGCTCCCGACCGCCGGCGCCACCAGCGGTGCCAGCATCATGATCATGGCCATGGTGGACATCACCCTGGCAGCCTCACGCCCGCTGAAACAATCCCGTACGATGGCCGCCGAATTGACCACGCAGGCTCCCCCGCCCAGCGCCTGCACGAACCGCCATGCCAGCAAGGATGTCAGGCTATCGGCGGTGGTGATCATCAAGCTGGCCAGCATGAAGACCACCAGCCCGCTGAGCAGCACAGGTTTGCGCCCCATGCGGTCCGACAGCGGGCCAAAACAGAGCTGCCCCAGCGCAAAGCCGAACAGAAACATGCTGATGGAAAGCTCAGTATGGTGAATGCTGGCACCGATACTTTCCGCCAGCACTCCCATGGCAGGCAGGTAGGCATCTATTGCAAAAGGGGCCAACGCCGTATTGGCCGCCACCAATAGCGCTACGCGACGCGGATTGAGTTCCATACATCTCCTTGAAAGCTACGCTGGTTGGCCGCTCGCTGGCCACTTAGATAGGACGCTAATCATACACACAACCCCAGAATCGCGCATCGCCCACTCAGAACTGAAACATTTGCCCACTAAGCTGCCCGTCATGATTCAAATGACGCTGTCCTGGGGGCCACGATGATACTCAAAAAGCTGGAAAACATTTCGCTACGCAATCTGAGCCTTGCCGCGCTGCTATTGATGGCAGGCTGCCTGCTGATGTTCGCCGCACTGGCCTGGCATATCATGCAGCAGAGCCAGCGTGACCTGGCTTCTCTTGAGCAGGTCAATGTTCAGCAAGCCTCCTCGCTGAATCGGCTGCACATTGCCAGCCTGGAAGGTCTCAATCGCATGGACCGTGCCCTGGAGCGCCAATTGCGTCCGTCGCTCGGGGACCCCATCGCAGCGCTGGAAGCCGTCGAGTATGAATTGAACGAGATGTCCCAGGCGCTTGAAAGCTTCCTGCAGGCCACTCAGGACAGCACCTATTCAGCGTTGCGCGACGCCATTGGTGAGCGCGCCAACCAATTGCTGGCCAGTATGGATGCCCAGCGCAACGCCATTACCACCGGTGACCGCAGCGGCTATCGGCAAATCACCCTGGAAGCCATGGATCATAGCGAGGCCCTGGCAGGCCATGCTCGGGCGTTTTACCAGGTAGCCGACCAGCAGGGTGTCAGTCTGATGCAGGACGCCGAGCAGCGCGCAGGTATGGTGGCCGCTGGGCTGGCACTGGGCATGGCGGCCTCCCTGGCCCTGATGGGCGCCTTGATCTGGCTGGGCCACTTCCAGTTGCTACAGCCCATCCGCCACTTGATCGGCCACTTTCGTCATATGGCCGAAGGAGACCTGAGTGCCGAGGTTCCGGCCCGTGGCAACAACGAAATCGGCCAGCTCTATGCAGCCCTAGGGGTCATGCAAAACTCCCTGATCGAGACCGTCAAGCAACTGCATGACAACAGCCAGCACGTGTTCCAGAGTGCTCAGCGGCTGGCTCTGGGTAACGAGGACCTGGCCACGCGCACCCATCAGCAAACCACCTCACTGGACAACACGGCCACCAACGTACATACCCTGACCAATAGCGTGGCCCACACCGCCGAGCATGCCCTGAAGGCCAAGGAACTGACCGAACACGCCACGACACAAGCTCAGCAGAGCCACCACACCATGGAAGCCTTTCTGTCGACCATGGAAGAGATCGATGCCCACGCCAAGCAGGTCAACGACATCGTCAACGTCATCAATGGTATTTCGTTCCAGACGAACCTGCTGGCCCTCAACGCGTCGGTGGAAGCGGCCCGTGCGGGCGAACAGGGTCGTGGCTTTGCCGTGGTGGCCGCTGAGGTGCGTTCACTGGCCACCCGCAGCGCAGAAGCTGCCACTCAGATTCGCAGCCTGCTGGCCTCTTCCAATACCAGTATCGAGCGCGGCAACCAGCTTTCCCGAGATGCCAACCAGCAGTTCGAGGAGATGGTCGGCTCGATCTCCACGACTCACCGATTGATTACCGATATTGCCGAAGCCGCCCACCTGCAGCACCAGAACATCGAAGAGATCAACGAGACCCTGCAGGAGCAGACCCAGGTAACCCAGGCCAATGCGCTTCAGGTGGATGCCACCGCGCAGGATGCCATGTCGCTGGAGTCGGCCGCCGAAGGCATGCGAGAGCAAGCGGCCCGATTCAAGATCAGCCAGCGGCCCCAGGCCGTCGGCTATCAGTGGCGAGCAGCGGATTCTTCATCATCGTCACCGATCAAGCATACTCAACGCGAGCCAGCCTTGTTAGAGTAACCATGACTCATACAAGGAGCACTGCATGGCCACTAGCCTATTAAGCCAATTGAAAGAGATGACCACCGTGGTGGCCGATACCGGGGATCTGGAAGCCATTCGTCGCTTCCAGCCCGAGGACGCCACCACCAACCCTTCGCTGATTCTTCAGGCGGCCCAGCAGGAGGAGCGCCGCGCTCGCCTGGCCAGTATCGCCAAGGAGAGCACCGACCTGGATGACGCGGTCGATCGGGTGGCAGTGGATATCGGTAGCGAAATCAGCAAGCTGGTTCCCGGTTATGTATCCACCGAGGTCAGCGCGCGTCTCTCTTTCGACAAGGAAGCGACCATCGCCAAGGCCCACTCGCTGATCGAGCGTTATGCCGAGTACGGCGTGGGCCCCGAGCGTATTCTGATCAAGATGGCCTCGACCTGGGAAGGTATTCAGGCCGCTCATCAGCTGGAGCGCGACGGGATTCGTACCAACCTGACCCTGCTGTTCGGCTTTGCCCAAGCCCAAGCCTGCGCCGATGCTGGCGTCACGCTGATCTCGCCTTTCGTGGGGCGGATTCTGGATTGGCACAAGGCGCGCCAGCCTGATGCCGACTTCAGCGGCGCACAGGACCCGGGCGTACAGTCGGTCAAAGGAATTTACGAGTACTACAAAGGCCACGGCTACCCCACCATCGTGATGGGTGCCAGCTTTCGTAACATCGGTGAGATCCAGGCGCTGGCAGGCTGCGACCGCCTGACCATCTCCCCTGCCCTGCTCAAGGAGCTGGACGAGATCGAAGCCGACCTGCCCCGCCAACTCAGCCCCCTTGGCGCCAGCAGCTCACCGGAAGAAGCCTTGGCACAAGCCGATTTTCGCTGGGCAATGAACGAAGACGAGATGGCCACCGACAAGCTGGCCGAAGGGATTCGTAAGTTCATGGCTGACCAGCGCAAGCTGGAAGAACTGCTGAGCACGCTGAGAAAGGGCTAGGCTGCGACTTTTGCACGCCTGCTCACCAGGCGTCTGTGAACAGCCCTCTGGCGCATCACTGGCCAGAGGGCTTTATTTTGCAGGAGCCCCCTGGGCTTCCAGCATCTCCACCAGCGGCTGAAACTGCTCGCGGTTATGCTCGTTCATGTGCATCAGGATACGGTGCGCTTCCAGAATACGGCCGCGCAGCCCCTCTTCGTCAGCGGGCTCCTCGGGCAGATCTTCCAGTACCGTCTCCAGCGGTGCCGACGGCTGAATCGGTGCCGACATCAGCGTAAAGAAACGCGCAAAACCCATCACATCCAGCATCTGCCGGACATCCGGATTATCCGCGATGATGGTTGGGGGCTGTTCCAGACGACCTTTGACGGCCATGGCCACCTTGGCGAGAAAACCCAGCGCCGTCGAGTCGACGTTCGTGGCCTCACGCAGGTCGATCATCACGGCACGCAGGCCTGGCGTTTCCGCTAGACGCTGTGCTTGGGTATCGAGTGTGGCGCAGAGCGTGAGTCTTACATCACCACACAGCTTTAAAACAAAAACACCGGAGTCGAACGCCGCCTTGATGCGGCCCTCTTCAATCAGCATGACCAAATCCGCTCACCATCATGATTGTCAGGTCATCGGGTAAAGCATCGCGGTCCTGGTTCGCCTCATCTTCCTCGTCGCCCCCACTCAGGAGCGAGTTGGTGTTGGCTAGCCGGTCTCGCAGCTGCTCAAGCGTGACACTTTCGCTTACTAGTTGCTCAAGTTCCGTGAGCCGCGTGTCGAGCGTCTTACCCGGCAAGCATTCCAATACACCATCTGAACACAGCCACAACCTGAAGTCGGCTGGCAGCGGACAGCTAAGCGAAGGATACTCCACATCAGGGAAAAGGCCTACAGGCATTCCTTCCCCCGCCAAACGCGTCAGGTTGCCATCCGCCATCAATAGCGGCATGGGAAGCTGGGCGCCGAGCGAATAGTGCAGAGTCTTTTCCTCATGGTCAATAACACCGACAAATAAAGTGGCGTGTTTGCCGATGTCGGTATCCTGAAGTTCACGGTTCAGGGCCGATAACCAGCGGGGCGGCAGCGCCTGAGGGTCCTGACCGTCCCACTCGTTCAACCAGCGGTTGCAGAGATATTTCAGCAGCACGGTCACGAAGGCCGAGGAGGCCCCGTGGCCGGATACATCGGCAAAATAGAACACGCTGAAGCGGTCGTCGTAGCGCTGGTAGTCAAGAAAATCGCCCGACAGATAGAGCGACGGCGCAAACCAGTAATCGTAATAGACGCCGCTGATCACCTTGGGCCTTGGCGGCAGCAGACGGCGCTGGATATGTCCACCACTCTGCTGATCCATTCTCAGCAGGGCCAGATGCGTTTCCAGGCTTTCGTTCAGCTCCGCCAGCCGTTGCCGGTCACGATCACGCTCCTGGGCCAGTTGATGCAGCTCGATGGCCTTGCGGATCATCCTGCGCAGCAATTCGGTATGCCCGAGCGGGTGGACGATGTAATCCACCAACCCGGCGTCGATCGCCTTGATCAAATCCGCATCCTGACGGGTATCACTCACGACCAGTGCGGGCAGGCGATGGGCCAGCTGCGACCACTGCTGCCTGGGCACTGCTCTGGCATGGGCAACGATCAGCGCGGTGCCCACCGGCAGATGATCGATATTGTCTGCGGCAAACACCCACATACCATCACAGGTAATCGCCTCGGCCAGCGCATCACGCTCGCTACCGGGCTCATCGATTACCGCGATCAACTGCTTTGCGTGATCCATGTCTAGCCTCAGTCGGCGAAGTCGTCGTCACCAAAGTCGCTATCGTCGAACTCGAAATCGTCCATGGCAAAGGGATCGTCGCCCAGCTCACCATCATTGATCTCGAACTGTCGACGCTGCAAGTAAGCATCGCGAATGAATCGGTAGCGATCCCCACGAATCAGTGACTCCTGATCCAGCAGGCCCGCCCGCAAGTGCACGATATCGAGTGCAGTCAGGCCAGCACGCAGCTGGTGATCGTCCATGTAGGTGATGGGGTGCGCCGCGATATCCAGCGGGAAACCCGACGCATCGCGCAGGGTACGCGGCCCCAGCAGCGGCAACACCAGATAACGTGAATCTTCCCAACCCCATACGGCCAGGGTCTGGCCGAAATCTTCACGCTCGGCGGTGATCTCCATATGCGTCGCGTAATCCAGCAGCCCACCGACCCCTACCGTGGAGTTGATCAGGAAGCGTGACGTGGCCAGCCCCGCATTGGCGGGCTTGCCTTGCAGCAAGCTGTTGATGGCCGTGCGAATTTCCCCCAGGTTCGAGAAAAAATTACCCACGCCAGTCTGCACCGGTTGAGGGGTGATGGTCTTGTATCCCGTGGCCACAGGCTTCAGCGCATAGCGGTCGAGCACGTCATTGAAAGCAAATACGCGCCGATTGAAGCCTTCCCAAGGGTCTTCCGGATGCGCTGACTGCTCAACGACACCCTCTCCGCTCGCGTCGCCGCGCTCCTGGGTAGACGTGCTGGCACATCCACCCATGGTCAACGTGGCCAACAACAGAGCGGGGAGCCAGGGGCGCCACGTCCCAGGCGCCGTGTCTTGCTTGGCAAACAACCTCAGCATGGGGTTTCCTCTTTTCACTTCATCAACGCAACTTCAGGGTGTACAACGCCAACGATTCGCCGCTGACGTACTTATCTCAAGTACTTAGCCTTCCCGGCGAAGGATCACACTTCCCGCGCTGTACCCTGCGCCAAACGAACAGATCACCCCGATATCGCCATCCGACAAGTCTTCGCGATGCAGATGGAAGGCGATGATGGACCCCGCCGAGCTGGTATTGGCATAGCGGTCCAGGATGATCGGTGCCTGCGACACATCGGGCTCCTGGCCCAGCACCTTGCGGGCAATCAGATCGTTCATGTGGCGATTGGCCTGATGCAACCACATACGCGAAAGGTCCTCACCGCTCAACTCCAGGGAGGCCAGGTGCTCGGTGATCAGCTTGGCGACCAGCGGGCAGACTTCCTTGAACACTCGCCTTCCCTCTTGCACGAACAGTTTGTCCAGGGCCAGCGGGTCGCTGTCGGTGACTCGATTGAGAAAACCGGCATTGTTACGAATCGCGTTGGAAAATTGAGTGACCAGGCGTGTCCCCAGAATCGCATAACGCTCCTTGGCCACCGCCACCTCACTGCTTTCCAGTACCATAGCAGTACAAGCATCGCCGAAAATAAAGTGGCTGTCACGGTCTGTAAAATTCAGATGTGCCGAGCAGATCTCCGGATTGACGATCAACGCACGCTTCACCCGCCCCGCTGCAATCGCATTGGCCGCGGTCTCCAGCGCAAACGTGGCGGAGCTGCACGCCACGTTCATGTCAAAGCCGTAGCCCGACGTGCCCAGCGCTTGCTGCACTTCCACGGCCACGGCCGGGTAGGCGCGCTCCAGGTTCGAGCAGGCCACGATGACCAGCTCGATATCCGCCGCCGACACCTTGGCTGACGCCAATGCCTGACGCGCAGCTTCGGTCGCCATCTCACACTGAATCGACGGCTCGTCGTTGGCACGTTGTGGCAGTTTAGGCCGCATTCGCTCAGGGTCAAGAATCCCGGCGGCATCGAGTACGTAACGGCTCTTGATACCCGAGGCCTTCTCGATGAACTCGGTACTCGAATAGGCCAGCGCTGCCCGCTCACCCTGGGCAATGGCCTCGGCATGGCGCGCGTTCTCGCGATCTACCCATGCATTGAAGGCAGCGACCAGCGCTGCATTATCGACCGCGTGTTCCGGCGTATAGAGTCCTGTTCCGGTAATCACTGCCTGTGTCATGCCAACCTCCTTCATTGAATGCCTTGCCCGCGGGTGATCTCTTCCCAACGCTTCTCCAGGCGTTTTGCCGATACCGGCATGTGCGTGCCCAACTGCTGCGCAAACAGCGACACTCTCAATTCCTGTATCCACCAACCGAACGCTACCAGCGTCGGGTCTTCGGCCGCGCCACGGCGCTCGCTCTTGCGCCGTGCGTCAAAGCGCGCTTCGAGGGCTTGGACATCCTGCATCAGCATTTGGTCCCTGCCCCGCTCTCGGGCGGCCTTTTCCAATCGAATCAAGGCGGCTTCCATGTAGCGTGGATACTCCGTGAGCCACTCGTCCGCATCACGAATGAAGCCTGGGTAAACCAGCCGCTGCATCTGCGCACTGACATCGCTGTAGACCAGGGCCAGTGCAAAATTAAGTTTCCCTTTCAGAATCTTGCTGACGGCAAGATGGCCTTTCAGTGCCTCTTCGACACGCCCCAGCACGGTCTCGGCATGGGCCACCAGTTGAGGCTGGGTCGTTGCCAGTCGCTCGGCCAGCTCACCGGCAGAACGCGGTAGCGGATGCTGTGCCACGACCTGTGTAAATACCGCCAGCAGCAAATCCTCGACCAGGGCCTGCTTGCTGCCTACCTTGGCGAACAGCAGCGCGCACTTTTCGACCCCAGGCAGCCGTTTGATGGCTTTGACCTGCTCGGGCAGCTTGGCAATGGCCAGCCGCGCCACCCCTTCCTGATGCGCAAACTGCGCCTTGGCGGGATGATCGAACAGGCTGACCTTGAAGTGCCCGCCCTCAGCGACCAAGGCCGGGTAGGCTTCCACGCGAATGCCGGCCTGGGTGGTGACACGAGATTCAGGCAGCGGCGATGCGGGCAGCTCTTCCAGCGTGGGTGCCTGGCTGGCCTGCTCGGCCAGCGCCTGGGCGCCGGCACTGGCGGCTTCCTCGAAGCGCCGCTCCAGGGCACGTACATCACGCCCTTGCCCCAGGGTCTTGCCACCATGATCGACCACCCGCACATTCATGCGCAGGTGGGGCGGCAGCAGGTCGAGGCGCCAGTCGTCGGGGTGAACCCGCGTGCCGGTACGCCGCCGGATGAACTCGCCAAGCGCTTCGGTCAGGGGGCGCTCGTCCGGCACCAGTGTTTCCAGGGCGGCATCGACCCAATCGGGGATAGGCACCACCTGGCGGCGCAGGCTTTTGGGCAGAGACTTGAGTAGCGCAATACACTTCTCGCGCAACAGGCCGGGCACCAGCCAGTCGAGGGAAGTGGCAGGCAGCTGCGGCAGCATCGCCGCGGGCACGGTAAGGGTGACGCCATCGTCCTCGGCATCCGGGTCGAAGTGATAGCTCACCGGATAGGCCACGCCCGCCAGGGTGAGGTGATCCGGGTACTGCGCCTGGGTCACGTCATGGGCATCACGAGCCTTGAGTGCCTCGAGATCGAACTTCAATAGCTCGGGCTGTTGCTGCTCGGCCTGCTTGCGCCAGTGTTCGAAGCCCTTGCCATTGACGATGTCCGCCGGGATGCGCTCGTCGTAGAAGGCGAACAGACTCTCTTCGTCCACCAGTATATCGCGCCGTCGGGCACGATCCTCCAGCGCTTCGACCTCTTCGATCAACGCCCGATTATGGGCAAAGAACGCGCCTCGCGTCTGGAATTCGCCTTCGACCAGCGCACGACGAATAAACAGCTCCCGCGACTCCTGGGGCGCAATGGGGCCATAGTGCACCCGGCGCCGAGCAACGATAGGCAGGCCAAACAGGGTCACCTGCTCGAACGCCACCACCTGGGCGCGCTTCATTTCCCAGTGGGGCTCGCTGTAGCTGCTTTTGACCAGATGCTGCGCCTGCGGCTCGATCCACTGGGGGTCGATTTTGGCCACGGTGCGTGCAAACAGCTTGGTGGTTTCGATCAGCTCGAACGCCATGACCCATTTGGGGCTCTTCTTGGCCAACCCGGAGCCGGGATGGATCATGAATTTGCGGTTGCGAGCGCCCAGGTATTCGCGGTTCTCCAGCAGCGTTCCCAAATTGGACAACAGACCCGACAGCAGCGCCTGGTGCAGCTTGCCAGAAGTTTTACGCCGCGCCTGCTTGGCCTGCTCTTCGCTTTCGTCTTCATCGCGAGGCAGCGGTGGCGGCACCTCGATATCCATGTCACGCAGTAGCTGACGCAGTTGGCGGAACGTATCGTGCCACTCGCGCATGCGCAGATAGTTGATGTAGTGCTCGCGACACCAGCGGCGCAGCTGATTGCCCGAGAGCGCCTCGCGAGCATTCTCGATGCCGTGCCATAGGTTGAGCAAAGCGACGAAGTCGGAATCCGGGTCGTGCCAGCGCTGATGCGCCTGGTCGGCAGCCTGACGCTTGTCGGCAGGCCGCTCTCGCGGGTCCTGAATGGCCAGCGCCGAGACCACCACCAGCACGTCGCGCAGGCTGCCCCGTTCGGCCCCTGCCAGCACCATGCGCGCCAGCCTTGGGTCGATGGGCAGTTTGGCCAGCTTACGGCCCAGCGGGCTCAACTGATGCTTGTCGTCCACCGCACCCAGCTCGAACAGCAGCCGGAAACCATCCTTGATGAAGCGGCCGTCAGGCGGGTCGACAAACGGAAAGTCTTCGATGTGCCCCAGCTTCAGCGCCAGCATGGACAGAATCACCGACGCCAGGTTGGTGCGCTGAATTTCGGGGTCGGTAAACGCCGGGCGAGCCAGAAAGTCGTCTTCATCATATAGCCGAATGCATACCCCTTCGGCCACACGGCCACAGCGCCCCTTGCGCTGGTTGGCGCTGGCCTGGCTGATGGGCTCGATGGGCAGCCGCTGGATCTTGGCACGGTAGCTGTAGCGACTGATACGCACCAGGCCCGGGTCGATGACATAGCGAATTCCCGGTACGGTCAGCGAGGTTTCCGCCACGTTGGTGGCCAGCACGATACGTCGCCCGCGATGGGGGGCGAACACGCGATTTTGCTCTTCGTTGGACAGCCGCGCATAGAGCGGCAAAATGTCGGTGCCTTTCAGGTCGGCACGGCGCAGCGTATCGGCGGTTTCCCGAATGTCACGCTCACCGGGCAGAAACACCAGCACGTCCCGGGGGCCGTGGAGCCAGCCTTTCTGGCGCTCGATGGTCTCGATTTCCTGCACGGCATGAAGAATACCCTCTTGCAGCGTGCGGTCTTCCTCGTCCTCTTCGCTACGTACCAGCGGGCGATAAAGGACATCCACCGGGTAGGTACGGCCCGAGACTTCGACCACCGGGGCCGGTGCGTCAGGCGTGCCGAAGTGGGCCGCAAAGCGCTCGACGTCGATGGTGGCGGAGGTGATGACCACCTTCAGGTCCGGGCGTTTAGGCAGCAAACGCTTCAGGTAGCCCAGCAGAAAATCGATATTGAGGCTGCGCTCGTGGGCTTCATCGATGATCAGAGTGTCATAGCGCAACAGCAGCGGGTCGTGCTGGGTTTCGGCCAGCAGAATCCCGTCGGTCATCAGTTTGACCAGCGTCGTGGGCGTGCTCTGGTCATTGAACCGTACCTGATAGCCCACCTGCTCACCCAGTGCCACCTCCAGCTCATCGGCAAGCCTGGATGCCACGCTGCGTGCTGCCAGCCTGCGCGGCTGAGTGTGGCCAATCAGGCCCTGGCGTCCACGCCCCAGC
The DNA here is from genome assembly GCF_020616575.1 of Halomonas sp. NyZ770. NCBI lineage: Bacteria > Pseudomonadati > Pseudomonadota > Gammaproteobacteria > Oceanospirillales > Halomonadaceae > Halomonas > Halomonas sp. NyZ770. The sequence goes on from NZ_CP085143.1 coordinate 2,447,053, forward strand.
TCCAGACACATCTTGGGCAACTGGGTGGTTTTACCCGAGCCGGTTTCACCGGCCACGACCACCACCTGGTGCTCCCGAATGGCCGCCAGAATGTCCTCGCGACGCTCGACGACGGGCAGCTCATCGGGGTAGTTCAAGGCAACACGCAAGGCTTCCCGCTGGGCCAGCAGCTGCGTGGCCTTTGCCATGTCGCGGCGCAGCTCGTTGACACCACGGTCGACCGGCTTGTTGTCACGCTGCCGTCGCTTCAAGCCCGACACACGCCGGGCCAGGCGCTCACGGTCGCGAAGCATGACATCACCCAGCGATGCGTCGAGTACTGCCAGCAAAGCAGCAGGATCTTGCGGGGATTCAGTGCGAGAAGAGTGCGTGTCGGTGGTCACGTTAGGCTCGGTTTCCATCTCAGAATAAAACGTCGGCCCACTCATGGAGTGGGCCGACCATTGTACCGCTTTCAATCACGTGACGCCTAACGCCAGCCAATATGGCAATGTATCAGGCCTTGTTGGCTTCCTGGTCGCGCAGCTGGCGACGCAACACTTTACCCACATTGGTCTTGGGCAGCTCATCGCGGAATTCAACGTACTTGGGTACTTTGTAGGCGGTCAGCTCCTTTTTGCACCAAGCGCGCAGCGTCTCGGCATCCAGCTGACTGTTTTTCGACACGACGAAGAGCTTGATGGCTTCGCCGGCGTTTTCATCGGCCACCCCGACGGCAGCCACTTCCAGCACGTCGGGATGCGCGGCCACGACGTCTTCCACTTCGTTGGGATAGACGTTGAAACCGGACACCAGAATCATGTCCTTCTTGCGATCGACGATCTTGATATAGCCATCGTCTTGAAGGATGGCGATGTCACCGGTGTGGAACCAGCCCTGCTCATCGATGGAATTACGCGTTTCGTCTTCACGCTGCCAGTAGCCTTTCATGACCTGAGGCCCCTGCACGCACAGCTCCCCTGGCTCACCGAACGGCACGTCGTTGCCCTCGCTGTCCACCACCTTCACCGCCGTACCTGCCACGGGTTTGCCGATGGTGCCCAGTTGAATGGCGTCGTTGGGGTTGAAGCTGACAATGGGAGAGGTTTCTGTCAGCCCGTAGCCCTCGGCAATCGGGCAGCCGGTGGTCTCTTCCCAGCGCTGGGCGGCTGCCTTGGTCAAGGCCATGCCGCCGGAAATGGTCAGCTTGAGTTTCGAGAAGTCGAGCTGGCGGAAATCATCACGGTTGCACAGGGCATTGAACAGCGTGTTCAAACCAATGAAACCGGTGAACGGCAGCCCTTTCAACTCCTTGACGAAGGCTGGCAAGTCACGCGGATTGGTAATCAGCAGCGAGTGGTTGCCGGTTTCCATCAGGAACAGGCAGTTAACGGTAAACGTGTAGATGTGGTACACCGGCAGCGGCGCAATGACCAGCTCTTCACCGTCGGTCAGATGCTCGCCAATGGCCGAGCGAGCTTGCAACATGTTGGCCACCAGGTTGCGGTGCGTCAGCATTGCCCCTTTGGGCATGCCGGTGGTGCCACCGGTGTACTGCAGCGAGGCCAGATCTTCCTGGGTGCGATCTACCGGGCGATGGGTGAGCGAAGCGCCCTTCTTCAGCGCATCGCGAAAACCAACTGCGCTGGGCAGCGAGTAGGCGGGCACCATTTTCTTGACGTGCTTGACCACGGCATTGATCAGCCAGCGCTTGGGCACGTCATGCAAGTCCCCCAATTGAGTGACCAGCACGTGCTTGATGTCGGTCTTGTCCAGCACCTTCTCGAGCTTGTCGGCCATGTTGGCCAGAATCAGGATGGCCTTGGCGTTTGAGTCCTTGAACTGATGAGCCATTTCACGCTCGGTGTAGAGCGGGTTGGTATTCACCACCACCAGACCAGCACGCAGTGCGCCGAAGACGGCCACCGGGAACTGCAGTACGTTGGGGAGCTGGATGGCGATCCGATCCCCCGGCTCCAGATCGGTTTCATGCTGCAGCCAGGCGGCGAAATCCGCTGACAAGCGGTCCAGGTCGGCAAAGCTGAGCGTCTTGCCCATGCAGGTAAAGGCTGGCTTCTGGGCGAAGCGCTTCACTGCCGAATGGAATACATCGGTGACCGAGTCGTACTGCTCCAACCCTTCAAGCGCTGGGCCGCGTAAAATGGGGGTGCTGGCGTGTTCGCTCATGGGGAATCTCCGCTATCCGTGTCGATGCTGTACCGACCTTGTTATTGTGGCGAGGCTATCAAGTGGTTCATGAACGCCAACGATATACGACGTCCAGCAGACTGTAAAACGAACGATTGAAACTTGCGTTTCAACTTTAGCTTAAAGCCCGTCGACCCTCACCACCGTTCTGGTCATGCCATTTCTTTAGCATAGTCAGGATTTTGGACCATAACGGGCACGGATTTCTCCCCCACGCCATACCAACAGTTCACCTGGCGCCATACGCTGCCAGGCTTCGTTGTGGGTCAGAGGCTCGGTGGCCACCACCGAAACGATATCGTTGGGCGTGGTGTGCTCGACGAAATTGACCGTCATCTCGGCATCCGAGAGCTCCGCCTGCCCAAACGGTGCCCGTCGAGTGATGTGCGCCAGTTTGGTAGAACAGTAGCAATAGAGATAGACACCGTCCGAGAGCAGCAGGTTGAACACCCCCAGCCCGCGCAGCTGTTCGCAGAGCGCATGCAGCCGCTCCCAAAGTAGCTCTGGCGATTCAGGAGGCGAAGGAAAATGGCGCCGCAGCTCGCCCATCAGCCAACAGAAGGCGTGCTCGCTGTCGGTACTGCCCACGGGGGTGTAGAGCCCCAGCGGCAGTTGTTGCCAGTCACTCAGTTGACCGTTATGGGCGTAGCACCAGGGCCGCCCCCACATTTCACGAGTAAAAGGGTGCGTATTGGCCAGCCGCACGCCCCCCACGTTGGCCTGACGGATATGGCTGATGACCACGTGCGACTTGATCGGGTAGTCGCATATCAACCGCGCGATAGGCGAATCCACGGAAGGGTGAGGGTCGCGAAACTCGCGATAACCGCCCTCTTCATAGAACGCAATGCCCCAGCCATCGCGGTGGGGCCCCGTACCGCCGCCCCGATGCAGAAAACCCGAAAAGCTGAAGCAGATATCCGTGGGTACATTGGCGCTCATACCCATCAACTCACACATGAAGACGCCTCCCCGGCCAGTTTGGAGATCAACGGATCACCGGCTCACGACGGCGGACAGGCTGAGGCTCTTCGACACTCTGACGGCGTGCAGGGGCTTCTTCGACCGGCATCGGACGCCGCCACCACCATAGCGCAATCCCCACGCAGGCGCCCAGCGCAATGCCCAGAATCGCCCACAGCAGGCCATTGCGCAGACCACTGGCGCTATGTTCGAAAAACGCCACCGCCGCGACCATGGCCGATGGCGCCCAGCCGGTATAGAACTCACCCTCTTCCACCAGCGGCAAGCGGTAATTGGCCGGCATCCACATGACGCCCGCCACGCCCCAGGTAATGACAAGACGAGGCAGGCGCGGCAACCAGGCCAACGCAAAATAGATGGCCAGCACGACCAGCAGCGAAAGTCCGTAATAACTTAGCCACAGCAGTGACATTGAGTCAGCAAACAGCATAATACCCCTCATGTGGGTGGAAGCACCCGACGTTGATTTCCCGTTATGGTACCTGTCAATTTATGAAAGCACAGCCTGGTATGCACGAAGGCTCGCCCGTAGCACGCTATTATCGCGCCGATGACCCTGAATGGCACTGGTTGGAAACTCGTGACGCACCAGACGTTCAACCTTTTTTAGCCGACGCCAACCAACAGCATGCCGACTGGTTTCGCCCCTTGGCGCCGCTGGCCGACGCCCTCTACCATTCACACTTGGCACGGCGCGAGCTGGCGGTCAAAAGCCTGGCCACGGTATTGGATCACTTCACCTGCTGGAGCGAAACGGGAGCCGACGACGACTACCCCTGCTGGTGGCGACATCCCAACGGCCAGCCCCAGCGTGCCGAGTGCTTTCTGGATGTGCGCGAGCGTGCGGCAGGGCAGCCGTTCTACGACATGGGGGACATGGCCCTCTCCCCCGACGAGCAGTGGCTGGCCTGGACCGAAGACACCCAAGGGGACGAACGCTACACCCTCTGGCTGAAAGCGTTGCCCAGCGGCACTCCCCGCCAGTTGCTCGAAGACATCGGGCCGTCGGTGTGCTGGGCAGAGGACCAGACAACCCATGGCGCGACGCTGCTGTTTACCCGCTTCGACGACACCCAGCGCCCCGATAGCTTGTGGCGACTGTGGGTAGGGCTCAATAGCGACGCCCAGGTAGACACCGACGCTCAGGCTAGCGCACCGACACTGATCCTGCGTGAAGACGACCCGGAGTTCTGGCTGGGCGTTGGCAAGACCCGCTCGCGTCAATGGCTGATCATCGAGAGCGGCTCGAAAGATACCACGGAGGTCCACGCCCTGCCCGCCCACCAACCCGCCGCGAGCCCAGTATGCCTGCATAGGCGCACGAATGGCGTGGAGGTCAGCATCGACCATCGGCCGGGGGCTTTCTACCGGCTACACAATCAGGCAGGGCCACACTTTGCCCTGGATACGCGTGCCGACACACTGGAAGATACGGGCTGGCAAAGCCTGCTGCCCCAGCGGGAGGACGCCACGCTGGAAGGAGTCGATGCATTCGCCTGGGGGCTGGTCGTGGCCGAACGCAGTCATCAGGAAGCTCAGGTGCGGTTGAGGCAACTGAGCCTGGCCGAAGATGGCCATACGCTCATCGAAGATCACTACCTGGCGCTACCCGACACGCCTGTCTCGCAGCTTCTGGAGGACATGCCCCACTTCGATGCACGCACGCTCCACCTGCGGGAAGAGTCTTTTACCCACCCTCCCCGCTGGTTTGCGCTGAACCTGGACAGCGGTGAGCGCACGCTACTCAAGCAAGTACCGGTACACGGCAGCCTCTCCCCTGAGCAACTGGTCAGCCGACGGATCTGGGCCACCAGCCACGACGGTGAACAGGTGCCCGTTTCCGTGGTCATGCGTGCCGATCTGGTCGGGCAGCCTCTGCCGACGCTGCTATATGGCTACGGCGCCTATGGCGAAGCGCTCGACCCCTGGTTTTCGATTGCCAGGCTAGAGCTCCTTGAGCGTGGCGTGGCCTTTGCCGTGGCCCACGTACGCGGCGGCGGCGAGCGCGGCGAACCGTGGTACCTGGCAGGCAAGATGGCCAACAAGGAAAACAGCTTTCATGACTTCCTGGCTGCCCGCGAGGCACTGGTGTCCGAGCAGGTCAGCCAGCCTGAACGGATCGTCGCCTGCGGTGCCAGCGCGGGCGGGCTGCTGGTGGGTACCTGCCTGAACCGGGCACCAGAGGCGTTCTGTGCTGCCGTGCTCGACGTGCCCTTTCTGGATGTACTGCGCACCATGCAGAATCCCGAGCTGCCGTTGACCACCGCCGAGTACACCGAATGGGGCAACCCTGAGAGCAACGACGTCCGCGAGCGGATCGCTGGCTACTCTCCCGTGGATAATATTCGCCCTCAGCGCTACCCGGCGTTATGGGTCGAGGGCAGCTGGTTCGATACCCGGGTCAGCTATTGGGAGCCCGCCAAGTTCTATGCTCGCGTGACCCAGGCTCAGCAGGGAAGCGCCCCGATTCTGCTGCACACCGACATGACCAGCGGTCACGGCGGCGCCTCCGGCAGATTCAAGGCCTGGCGCGATGCGGCACGCCAGGATGCCTTCATTCTATGGGCGTTGGGTCTCGTGACAAGGCCTGAATAAAGCCTTCGAAGGCCTGCTCGGCCCCTTGGCGCACACAAGGCCAATCGGGTTCCGGGCAGGCCGCTTCTGCCTGGCGCCATAACGCGGCCCAGGTGTCAGCCGCCAGCGGCGTGGCACCAAAAAAGCGACACGGCACCGAGGAGCCCAACTGTTGGATCACGCAACGCGCGATCACCTCCCCTCCCAACCGAGACCCTTCCAGCACGTACAGCATACCCACCATTTCCGCCTCGTTATGCGGTTCAGGGAATCGCCAGCGGGCAGTCAGTGGCTGACCAAGTGCTTGCAGGTCCTGCTCTAGCAGGGCCGCACGCGTCACCAAAGGATAGCGCCAAGACCATTCGCCAAGCGCCGCCGCCAGCGTTTGCTCCAGTCCTGATATCGCCGGGTAAAGGCGGGTCAGTGCCTGCCCATAGACCTCCAGGCTCAGCCCTGGTCGAAGGAGAGGGCTGAGCACAGGGTGATGATCAACGCGCTGGTGAGCCGTACGCGTCGTGTTCTTGAGCCACTGGGCCAACGTCGTGGCAGCGAAGGGCTCACGCGTCATCTTTACCCCACGGCAAGCTCTTGGCCTGCTGAAGCAAGGCACGCAGTTTCAACAGGTAGAGCCGGGTGCTGGAAGACCAGGGGCGGCTGTGGCCTACCCGCTGCTCCACCCACGCTTCGAAGGAGCGGCGGGGCGACACCGTGCTTTGACCATCACGGTAGTCGACGGGCTTGTCCGGATTCCCACCCCAGGTAACTTCGTACAAATGCTCGACACGGCACAGATACAGATTGACGCGATGATGGGAGTCCAGCGGCAGATCTCCGATCACTGCCACCCCCGCGACCTCACTAAGCGGCATGGATGCACAGTCCCGCTGCAGGCTGTCGCTTAACCAGACATTCGAAGGCTCGCTGACGACCTGTTGGCTAATCGCCTGAATGGCGGCGGGGGTCAGTCCAACGCCGCTCAGGTAGTATTCGTCATCCATCTGCAACAGCACACCATCCACGGCAAACGTCGTCATCAGCCAGGCGCTGAGTTCATCCCAGGCGCTCTCCAGACCACCATGGCGCATCAGGACTGCCTTGGCCTTGTCGAAGTGCCGCTCCATGCCATCGAGTATCTGCAGGCGCCGACGCGCCTTGAAGTCTCGCAAACGCAAGTTGAACGCTTCGCTCACGGCGGCCATCTGCCGAAGCTGACTGACGGTGAGTTGGCGCGGCGTGGCACAGTGGCAGGAAATCAACGCCTCCAGCTCGCCTGACTGAATGATGGGTAGCGAAATGGCGCCTTCCACTCCCATGTTGGCCATGTATTCAAGATGCACGGGCGAAGCGCTGCGCAGATCGACGTAGCCAAGATCAGGCACCGCCCCGGCCGCCAGGGCATGCACGGGCACAGGGGAGGCAGTGGCATCCGGTATGGTACGCCAGGGGTTCTTGAGATAGAGCTGCCGCGCGATATAAGGGATATCGCTGGCCGGGAAGCGAAGCCCTTGATAGCTGCCCTTGATGCCTGGGCGCCGCGCTTCGCAAAGCACTTCGCCATCGCCTGCGGGGATGAAACGGTAGTAAAGAACACGGTCAAAGCCGCTCATGGTCAACAGTTCGTCCATCAGTTGCTGACACTGGGCATTGAGCTCATCGCTGCTATCAGGCACGGCGACAGAGGCACCGGTCATCGTCATGGTGTCTCCGTGGGCATCCACTGGATAGAACTCAAGCGCCACCCCCTCGCCGTGCGCAGTGGCCACGAGATCGAACTCCTGACGTTCGCTATGACACTGGCCGTAGTGCCGCTCACCCTCCGCCAAGGCAGGCAAGCTCAGCAAGTAGTCCCGAAAATGGGCAGGCAAGCGCTGCCCCAGGCGGCACGTGCCCTGGGCATCGTCCAGTCGCTCGCTGTTGGCGGACAGATGTGTGATGCGGCCTTCGGCATCGACGATGACCAGCACTCCATGGGGCTGTATCGCCCCCGTCAGGTGCAACGCCTCTTGTTCACACTGGTGGATGAAACCACGCTCGTCAGTCATTGGTGTAAATCCGATGAAAGAAGTTCGGCCTTGCCATTCACACGTATCAGCTCAGCATAGGCGTCCAAGGCAAGAGGCCGTGAAAGGTAATACCCCTGAACGAAGTCACAGCCATTTTCTACCAGCCAGGCCAACTGCGCGGCCGTCTCGACGCCTTCTCCCACGGTACGGATCCCCAGCGCGCTGGCCATGCCCAGGATGGCTAGCGCAATGGCTTGATCGCTCTCGTCTCTGCCGCCCAGGCCATCGACGAAGCTCTTGTCGATTTTCAGCTCTGCCAGTGGCAGACGCTTCAGGTAAGCCAGCGATGAATAGCCCGTTCCAAAATCATCCACCGCCAGCTTGATGCCTGCCTCGCGCAGCTTTTCGATATTGCCCAGCGCCGAGCTGGAGCGATCGACCAGCGTGCTTTCGGTGATCTCTACCTGAATGAGCGCGTGAGGGACGCGGTACTGTTTCAGACAACCAAACAGGTGGGTAATGAAGCGCTCTTCTTGAAAGCTGCGTGCCGAGACGTTCATGGCCACGGGCAGCGGCTGCAGCCCTTGCTCGCGCCATTGGGCGATCTGCCTGATCAGCATCAGAGCAACATGGCGATCCAGGTCCAGAATCAGCCCGGTGGCTTCCGCCACGGGAATGAAGTCCACGGGGCTGACAGCGCCCAGTACAGGGTCCTGCCAGCGCAGCAGCGCCTCGGCCCCCGCTAATTGGTGGCCATCTTTGCAGGTATATTTGGGCTGATAGACCAGATGAAGGCGCCCGTGCTCCATACCTTCACGCAGGGCCTGCCCAATCGCCACATCGCGCATCAAGCGAGCCTGCAGCTCGGGCTTGAACAGTTCGAAGCGGTCACGGCCATTCTCCTTGGCACGGTACATGGCGGTGTCGGCAGCTTTGGTCAACCCTGCCACGTCATCGCCATCGTCAGGGCAGAAGGCCAACCCGATGCTGGACGTCACGAACAGCGTGTGGCGTCGCACATCGAAGGGCTTGGCGATGGCCTCCACGATGCGTTTGGCCACTTGTTCCGCCCCTTCGATGGAGGTTTCCATGAGGATGATGGTGAACTCGTCCCCTCCCAGGCGCGCCACGGTGTCCATATCGCGTACCAGCTCTTTCAGACGACTGGCTACCTGGATCAGCAGCTCGTCGCCCACGTCGTGCCCCAGGGTGTCATTGATACTCTTGAAATTGTCCAGATCCAGGAACATCAAGGCACTGAGCTGGTCACTACGCTTGGCTGCAGCAATGGCGATCTGTAACCGATCCTGAAACAGCGTCCGGTTGGGCAAGCCGGTGAGCGCATCATGGGTGGCCAAGTACTCCGCCTGCCGCTGGGTATCCTTGATGTGGCTGATATCGGAAAACACCGCCACATAAAGGGTTTCTTCGGGCGTCTCGGCCACGATCCGGTTAAGCGTCAACCATTGGGAAAACACCACGCCGTCATGGCGTTTGTTATAGACCTCACCCTGCCAATAGCCCGTCTGCTGCACGATTTCCCACACCACCTGACAGCCACCCGAGCAGGAATGGTCAGACGGTGTGTTGTCCTCACAATAGAGCAGTGGCAGTGCGGGGTGACCGACGACCTCGTCTGAACGGTAGCCGGTAATGCGGCTGAAGGCTGCATTGACAGACTGCACCTCACCCTGCGCAGTGATGACGACAATGGCCTCCCCTGCCTGTTCGTAAACCTTGGCCGCCACCTGCATGTCCCGCTCGGCGTACTTGCGAGCCGTGATGTCTTCCGACTCGGTGAGGATCAAATAGGGGTGGCCATGCTCGTCGCGGAGCAACTGGTGAACGCACGTGAGCACACGAGGGTGGCCCTCTTCCGTGGGCAACACATGCTCGGCGCTCACCTTGTTCTGATAACGCAGTGCTTCGAGATCCTTCGCCCATACCGAGCCCGCATAGGTATCCGGAAAAAGTTCGAAAACATTACGCCCGATCAGCTGCTCCTGGGTCAGCCCGAACGATTCCAGAAAGCGTGGGTTGGCAAAGGTATAGCGCCCATTCAAATCCTTGAGGGCAATCATGACCGTGCTGTTTTCCATCAACGCATGGAGCTGGGCCTGGGACTGACGCAGCTTGGCCTGGACATGGCTAAGGTCTGTCACGTCCATCAGCGTCACCACCAACAGCTCGACGCTCCCCTCCTGGTTGATGCCAGGGGTCACCAGGCGCTGCAACAGCCTGCCCTCGAGCTCCAGGATACTTTCGACCGGCGATGCCTGCTCACCGACCTCCAGAAGAACATCCTCCAGATCGTTAAGCACGGCAGGCAGCCGCAGCCCGGCCACATGGCGCTGCAAGGCCGTGGGGCGCAGGCTGAAATAACGCGAGGCCGGGGCATTGTAGCGTTTGAGACACAGCTCGCCATCGAACACCAACAGCGGAAAATCGAGCGCGTCATAGAGGTAGGCATACTCATCGTTGAGCTTGGTCAGCTCGCCCGTTTTCACGTTGAGTTCTTCGTTGAGGCTGATCAGCTCTTCGTTGGTGGCCTGCAACTCCTCATTGGCAGCTTCCAGTTCCTCGTTGGTGGCCTGCAGTTCTTCATTGGAGGCTTGCGCCTCTTCGTTCAGCGACTGCATTTCCTCATTTGCCGTGGCCAGCTCTTCGATCAACGACTGCAAGTGCTCTCGCGTGGCTTCAAGCTCGTCTTCCAGGCTGTCAAGGCCATCCAACTCTGGCAGCATGAGTTTGTCCAGCGACGCGTCCGGTGTGCGCTCGCTCTCCAACGAGGGTGCCAGTACCACGAGAAGACGATGATCGTCAGCCTGTTCGGTCAGACCGCGAACACTCAACTGCCACCACTCGCCTTCGAAACGCCGACGCCTACCCATTTGCGTCGCGTGGGTCTTGTGAAACTGATGCAACAGCGACATCAGCTCGCCGCGAAACAGATCACTGACCACATCCTGAATACCGACCTGAGTACGACCAGAAGGGAAGCGCAAAAAGCGTTTGACGTCACCAGCCGTATGCTGGACGTTGCCCTGTGCATCGCATAACACCACCGTGACGCCGACATGCGCCACCAAGGCATCCAGCAGTTGCTGCATGTCTCGATCACGTCGCTTCAAAGGCGATACATGTCGCAGCATCGCCGAGGAGTGCTCTACCACTTCCGCGCTGTTGCCCTGCTTGACGAACAGGCGCTCCCGCCGATCGAGAGGTTTGAACAGCGCTTCGGAATGGGCAATGCTCTCCGAGCGCCCCAAAAACAGCACACCTCGCTCTCGCAAACCGAAATGAAACCGTTGCAGCACTCTTGTCTGCAAATCATTATCGAAATAGATCAGAACATTACGACAAGTAATCAGATCAAGACGCAGGAAGGGAGGATCATCGACCAGGTTGTGCTTGGCAAACACGATCATGTCACGCAAGGTCTTGCTGACCTCATAGACATGGTCGTGGGCGGTAAAGTAGCGTGACCGCCACTCGTCGGGCAGTGCGGCCAGCGCCGCACCGATGTAGCGACCTCGGCGCGCAATTTCCAGCGCATCGTCATCGATATCCGTGGCAAACAGCTGCACGACCGCCTGACTTTCCAGCTGCCGTTTGGCCTCTGCGACCAGCAAAGCAATGGAGTAGGCTTCCTCGCCTGTGGCACACCCCGCTACCCAGATACGCAGGGGGCCGCTATTGACTGACTCGACGATGCCTCTGACGGCTTTTTCCACGGCCTCGAAAGCGCTGGTATCCCGAAAAAATGCCGTCACCGAGATCAGGATGTCACGACCCAGCTGTTCGAGCTCGGCCGGGTTGCTCTCTACCAGCTCGATGTACTGCTGCATGTCGGACACGTTGCTCGCCACCAGTCGACGACGAATGCGCCGACTCAAGGTTCCTTGCTTGTAGCCCGAAAAATCAAGCTGTCGACGCTCCTTGAGCAGCGTCAACAGACGCTGGGGCACCGAGACCTGATTTCCTTCCAGGCTGGCACATTCCAGGCGGGCAAGCTCTGCCAAACGCCCTCCCATCTCCTCCACATCCAGAATGTAGTCGATGACACCCGCATCGATAGCCGACTGCGGCATGCCGTCGTATTTTGCTGTGTGCGGCGTCTGCACCATGGTGACGCCCCCTGCGGCCAGAATGGCACGCAGCCCAGCCGTACCATCGGAGCCGGTGCCAGAAAGCACGATGCCCACGGCAGATTCGTGGGCATCGCTGGCTAAAGAGGTAAAGAAATCGTTGATTGAGGGCTTGGGCACGACATGAGGCAACGCGGGTGTGGTGTAAAACACGCCCTCTCTTATCGTCGCATTCATGTTGGCGGGCACCACATAGATGACGCCGGCTTCCGGGCGCTGCTCATGCTCCAGACGCGTCACCCGCAACCGGGTCTCACGCGCAAGAATATCCACCAGCATGCTTTTGTGGGCAGGAGAGACATGCTGCAGCACCACATACGCCAGCGGTAGCGCAGGATCCAGGGGGCGTATCAGCCTGGCAATGGCTTCGAGCCCACCCGCAGAGGCGCCAATACCCACGACAAGCGGTGATACTGGCGCTGGCGTTGCAGCAGTCATGGCGTTCCTTTGAATCATGGTGAGGCGTTTCGACAGTCTACACAGCTTGGCAACAAAGCAATACGTCACCCGCCATTAAACCATTAACGCTATTACTGTTTATCGGCGATGAAGTCCTTTTCGGCAAGTGCCGTTCGAGGCGTTACAGAAAGTGAAGCCACGCTTCCTGCCACCCTCAGTGGCGGGAGGTGGAAGCCACTCACGGCTTCCAACAGGGTGTCTGCGGTGTTAGAGAGCTTCTCGGCCATCTCATGGGCATCACTGACCGAACGATTGGAGCGTTCCAGTGCATCATGGATTTCGGTAACACTGTGCTCCAGGGCATCAATACCTTGGTGCTGCTGCTGTAGCGCACCGTCTATACTACCCAGCCGTCGAGCGACTTCCGCAAACGAGGCCTCCAGCCGATGCGTGGTCGCACTGGCCGCCTGGCTCTGGGTAACGCCACTGGCAGTCTGTCGGGTAATGTCTTCCACATTGCCTCGAATACGCTCAGCGGTTTGTTGCGTATTGCCTGCCAGTTTACGTACCTCACTGGCGACCACCGCAAAGCCCCGGCCTTGCTCACCAGCACGGGCGGCTTCCACTGACGCATTCAAAGCCAGCAGGTTGGTTTGAAAGGTAATGTGGTCAATTTCAGCCAGCATGCTGCTTATGGAATCTGCCTGTTGGGCCAACTGATGCATCATATCCTGCAGGGCATTTACCTGACGGTCGTTCTCCTCCATGGCGGCCTGCGCGTCCTGCGCAAGTCGGCGGACATGTTGAGACTCCATGGCCGTATCGCGGGTGAGGCCCGCAAGCTGGGTGGCATTGGTGGAGATTTTTTCCGTTTGGCTGACATTGCGGGCAATCTGTTCACTCAGCGTATCTTGAGCACAAAACAGCTGCTCACTGAGTTGGGAAGCCGCCTGAGCGGCCGCCTGGGTCTTGTGCAAGCTGCCTGCGACCTGATCACGCATGGTCAACACAGCGGCCACGGCGGGCAAGCGCTGCTGCTGGGGAGTAAAGGTAGTATCCAGATGCCCTTTGCCTGCCTTGTGGGCAAAGCGGGTGACATGCAGGCCCTCAGCCACCGTGCGCGACAGCACTTTCGCCAAGTAGCCCAGAATGCCGACCTGCACTACCACCGCACCACCGTGCATCAACAGGCAGGCGACCAGCTCAGCGCCCGAATGATCATGATCGTGACCACTCCCCACCATACCGCTGTAGAGATGCACGTACCCCAGGTGTTGCAACCAGCTGAACGCCGCATGATGCAGTGCTACCACGAGACCACCGAAGGCAATCACCCGCCAGTCGCTGTAGAGAATCAGTGCGGCCAGCAGGATGAAGATGCTGAAATGCGCCTCGATCAGACCGCCACTCTGCTCGATGAGCACGGCCGCCCAGCCCATCATGACCGCCGCTTTGATGAAACCGTTGAAAATGAGCCCAGGCCACTTCCATTGTAACCAGGCGGCCAAGGGTAGCGTGGCCAACGCGTAGGCGATGGCGATCCACAGCGTTTGGGTAAACGACCCAACGATAAGGCACAGAGCGCCTATCAAACCAATAGGCAGCCACATGAGACGGTCGGCATGGGCAATATGACGTGCGAAAAGCTGTCGAGACATGAGTCTCCTTCTGTGGGAACAAGGGTCAGGCGAGGATGAGGGGAGCAGACCGAGGGGGACGGCCTGATAATCGGACTATAGAAACCTTGTAACACTTTTTCAATACTCTGCTTTACAGATTTGTCACACTTTACCGCTATTAGATTACACTGAATTGGCCAAGCCGTTGCTTCACCTCTCCGGCTCTCCCGCAGCATAATAAGACTCACAATACTTCCACCTCCTGCTTCAGAAGACACACACCCAATGGATGTACACAATCGTGAGCTGGCCCTGCAAACAGGGCTGCTGATGCTACTGGCGACCACTGTCATCATCGGCGGGGCCAGCCTGCTGTTCGGTGTCATCCCTCATTTGCCGCAACCCCAGGCACTCGCCATCCTTCCGGATAGCGCACTGGTGATCCTGCTGTCCGGGCTGGGCCTGAGTGCGGTGATGGCCAATCTTGCCTACTGGCGGCGGGTGACGTCGGTATCACTGCTACTGCTGTGCCTGTATACACTGGCGCATAATCTCCTGGCGGGGACGTCAGGCCTGTCGCTCTTGACGGGACAGCCCCGTTTACCTTCCCAGGCATTGCCGACGCTGACCCTGGCCGCCTTTTGTTTATGGGTTGGCCCTGTTGGCGGCTGGCAACGGCGCATGTGGCAAACCGGCGGCATCCTGCTCTGGGTCATCGGCATCATCACCTTGGCAGACCAGGCGGGTGCCGCACTGCCCCACTGGCTACCTAGAGCCAGCGCCCTCTTGCCAGGTCTGCTCTGCTTCTCCTTTGGCCTGGCCATGATCATGGTCAGCCGCCACATTCCTCACTTGACCACCTCGCTCAGCAAGACCGCCGTCCTGGCCGGGCTTCTGGGTGTCAGCATCAGCATGGCCAGCTGGTTTCTGATCAGCTGGAACCAGCATCAGAGCGTGCGCACCGAGGCGCACCATATCCTGGAGAGTGTCACGACGAGCGTGGAGAGAGCGCTGACATCGCGCGCACTGGTACTGAAACGCTTGGCTGAACGATGGCAAGGGGTCTTTATCGATGCGTCTTCTCGTCAACGCGAAGTGGTTCGTTACTGGAATGATTACCCCAGTTTCTTGGCCATGGCCTACCTCGACCCTTCCTCACGAGAAACGTGGCGAAGAGCCCAACAGGGAAATGACCTACTCTGGCTGGATGAGCAACTGACAAAGCCAACAGTGCTGCGCTGGCTGAATCAGCAGCGTGCTACCGAACAATGGCTGCTTCCCGACGCAGCCAGACCCGATATCGCGCTCCTGGCACTGATGCCTTCCAGCGAGCCACGATTCCAGCTCGTCGTCATGATAGATATCGACTTTTTGATCGGTAAAGAAACCACCATCGCAGAACAGGCGTTTGCCCTGAGCATTTCGCATGACAACGGGGAAATGGTCAATTTGCGGGGCCTGGACTCGAACCCTGATCACCATGAAGGCACTCCGCTCAGTGAAGAAATACTGCTCCTGCCAGAGGACACGGCTCTCCACCTGAGCCTGTGGCCAAGAGGTTCTGCCAGCTTCGAACTGGGCAATTTCATTGCCGCAGGCGTGGGAATTTCCGGGCTTTTGCTGACCTATCAGCTGGTGCTCAGTTTAGCCCTGATGGCCGCTCGGGCTCAGCGCTCTGTCGAGCTTACCCAAGCAAAGGAGGCATTGGAGGACCAGCATCGGATCCAGGCCATGATTGCACGCGACGAGCCGTACAGCGCAACGCTACTGCAAATATGCCGCCTGCTGGAGCACCAGAATCCTCAGTGGGAGGTCGCCATCTGGCGCCTGGAACCATCGTCAGCACGCCGAATAGAACTGCTTTCGGCCAGCCTCCCCGCCGCGTTGCAGAGCGACCCCAGCCTCAACGAAAGCCTGATGCGCCTGGCTAGCGAGCTGCAATTGCAGCAACGCTCCACCGTGGCATGGAGCCTCGACGAGCCGTCTGCAGAAGAGTTTTCCAGGCTGTTATCGGAATATGGCTATCGACGCGCTTCATTGCACCTGCTGGATGGCAGCTATAGCCATGCCCTGGGAGCGGTGGTGCTGCTATCGAAGCATGCCAACGTGACCTCACCCGATCCCGGCGCCCAAAGCTCCCCTTCACTGCTGGCCAGTGCTCTGCGCCTGATGCGCCTGGCCATCGAGCGCCATAACCACCAGCAAACGCTGCTCTTTCACGCGACCCACGATGCCCTGACGGGGCTGGGCAACCGAGCCCTGTTCGAGGATCGCTTACGTCACGACGTTGCCTTGGCCCAGCGCCACCAGCAGCAGCTTGCGGTACTCTTCATCGACCTGGACGACTTCAAGCCCATCAACGATACCCTGGGTCATGCCGTGGGAGATAAAGTGCTGATTCACGTCGCCAAGCGGCTGGAAGCCATGATTCGCCCCTCCGATACGCTATGTAGACTGGGCGGGGACGAATTTGTCCTGCTGTTACCCGATCTGGTCAACGCCAGGGACGCGGAAGAGGTCGCGGAAAGGCTGCTGGTGGAGTTGGCCAAACCCTATCGCATCGAGCGCCACGAGCTGTATCTTTCAGCCAGTATCGGGGTCGCCCTGAGCGACGAAACGCTGGAACAGCCTGCCGCGCTGCTGCAGCAAGCCGACATGGCCATGTATAAGGCCAAACAGCAGGGCCGCAATACCCAACAGACCTTTACCCATGATATCAATCACAAGCTGACCCAGCGGGTGACCTTGCGCAACGAGTTGCAAGAGGCCATGGCCCAAGAGCAGTTCGAACTGCATTATCAGCCGCTGTTGACGCGTGATGGGAAGGTACACGGTTTCGAGGCCCTGGTACGTTGGAATCACCCTGTCAAGGGCGCCATTTCCCCTGGGTTATTCATCCCTATCGCCGAGGAGACGGGGCAAATCATTGGTTTGAGCGCCTGGGTCATGGAGCGCGCTGCGCGAGACTTCTGCCTGCTGCGCCCCCTGCTCGACGGGCAGCCGCGCGTGGCCATCAATCTCTCGCCGCTGCAGTTTCATCGGCCAAGCTTCTTGAACACCCTCCGCCAGACCCTCACAGAAACCGGCCTCCCCCCTGGCGCGCTGGAACTGGAGCTGACCGAGGGAATCCTGATGAACGACACGGAAGCCGCCATCGAGACGCTGAATGCGCTGCGCGAGCTGGGCGTCAGCATCGCCATCGATGACTTTGGCACCGGCTTCTCCAGCCTGAGCTACCTTCGCCACTTGCCCATCGACAAGATCAAGATCGACCGCAGTTTCATCATGAACATCGACCACCACCGCAAGGATGCCGCCGTGGTCCAAGGCATCATCGCGCTGGCACACCACCTGGATCTGACCGTGGTCGCCGAAGGCATCGAAACAGACGCCCAGCAACAGCAGCTGTTGCTGCTGGGCTGCGATGTGTTGCAAGGCTATCTCCTGGCCAGGCCCATGCCGTTCGACACGCTGAAGTCATGGCTGGCAGAACGCCAAGGCTGACAAGAAGATAGCCTCCTGACGACTTTTTCCTGAAGGCAGCGCTCAGCGCTGCTTTTTTATGCCGATAATTTTTTATGAAAACATTTTCCAAAAAAACTTTTCAAAACGCCTTTCTTTGGGCATACTCGCCCTACGTCTTATAGACCAACGTCTAAAACCACCTCTCCATCAGGAGTCTGTCATGAAATATCAGGAACAATTTCTCACTATCTGGGACACCCCGACCAAGGCCTCCGCACCTCAGCCCAAAGCCGCTCCCGAGGCATCGCGCACCCCGCTGAAAGAGATGTTCTTCACCATCTGGGATAGCGCCAAAAACAAAACCGCCAGCCCACAATAAGGTGAGCCAGCGGAGTCAGCCCTGCCATGGATGGCAGCGCATTGCGTCTTGGTCGGCAGTCAGGTCATGGGAATGACCGCAATGATATGCTCTTCGAGATGCCGTTCCGGCACCTCATCCTGCGATACCGCAAAGCCTCTGACGCTTACACCCTTGCGATGCACGCGCTCAGCGTCGTTGCTCAACAAGGGATGCCATCCCGCCAACTTGCGCCCTTCGGCCACCCTGCGGTAGCCACAGGTGTGCGGCAGCCAGGTAAACTCTTTTACCAGCGCTGGCGTCAGCTGTGTGCAGTCCGGCACGCTGGCAAAGCGATTCTCGTAATTACTGCATTGGCAGCTGTGTAGATCCAGCAGGCGGCAAGCAACGTTCAGAATGGCCAATTCCTGAGTGTCATCGTCATGCAGCTTCAATAGGCAGCACTGGCCACAGCCATCGCAGAGCGCTTCCCACTCTGGCGCGGTCAACTCCTCCAACGAGTAGCGCTCCCAGAAGCGCTCACGCAACGTGGTTTCCATGTTCGGTTCTCTCTCGGGTAGGTGCATGATCGCCGACGCCGATCAATGGGCGCTGGTATCGTTGCCGCTGCTGGTCAAGTGCGCCTGACATTCGCGCCACAGCACGCTGAAGTCAGCCTCAAGAAGGGCGTAATCATCGTATAGCCAAGGGACCAGCTCGGCCAAACGGTTCGGGCCTGTCAACCGCTTGCCGATGCCTGCCACGGCCTGACAGGTGAAGTCGAAATCCGCATAGCGGCGCAGCCAGTCCTGCTCGACCAGTACGGGCATCATGGTGGCCAACCGTTGGGGAGCAGGCCTGGCCGACAGCAGCTGATAACAGCGCTCGATGAGCTGATGCTGCCGCTCACCCGCTTGCTGCTGGGCAATGAAGTGATCCCACACCAGGTCGAGGGCAATACCGGCATAGCGGCGCTGCTGCCTAGGCGCGCGTTGACGCGCAGCCAGTACCCGAGGGTGCTGATCCACCCAGGCATCCACACGGCGGTGATGGCGAATGCCGTCCGCCACGCTGGCCGGCCAGCCGGAGAGATCACTGCCCTTGACCCCATCGGCAATCAGGTTGCCATAGAGAAAACCATCGTTGCCGGGGCGTGCCAGCCAGGCATGGGCCAAAAAATTCATTCTGGCATCATCACGAGCGGCTGGCAGATTCAGCGCGGTGCAGGTCCAGCAGGTACGGCTCCTTGGCGGGGGGCATCTGCAGGTAGAACCCCTGCTCTTCAATGGCCGCCATGACATCGCGGGCGGCCACACGTGCCAATGACTTCTCCTCGGTCAGGATCATGGTCAGCACCGGGACGGGCTTGCCGAAAGTCGCCATCAAGGCCTCGGGCACGTCTACCATGCCCTTGCGCTTGTCCACGTAAAGGTACATCTCTTCTTTTCGTGAGCTTCTGAAAATTTCGCAAAGTAGCTTCTCGCTCATTCCGACGCTTCCTCTAAGGCTCGTTGAAGGTCCTGACCCAGGCAAACTCCGCGCCAACCGTGCAGTTCATCGAGCGGCTCCCCGGCCATGGCCTGCATGACCAGCGCTTCGATATCACGACGACGAAGCAGCATTTCCGGCGCAATCCCCAAGGCCGCCGCTTTGTCCGCCACGACCTGTTTGATGGCCTTGAAGCGTCGCTTGAAGGGCGGCTGCATGGGGTCAGGCCAACGGGCAGGCAGGGCACTTTCAGCACAGTGTTGCGCCTGCTTCACCCACCCCAGCAAGGCATCGCCCTCTTTCTTGACCAGTGGTGGCTTGACGCCCTCTACCTCTGCCAGTTCATAGCGATTTGCAGGCATTTTTTCGGCCACGGCAAACAGCAGCTTGTCACTGACCAGCCAGTTGCGTGGCAGGTCACGCCGCCGGGTTTCACCTTCTCGCCAGATGGTCATCAGACGATAGGCTTCCAGCTGGCGTGGCGTCAGGCGCCACAGCTGACGCTGGCGGGTGTACCACTGGCCGTCGCTCTCTTCGTCACGACCCGCTTGTTCGATGAGTGATGCACACTCTTCCTCGACCCAGCCAAGCCGCCCTGACTCAGCCAACTGGATGGCCTGGCGCTTCCAGACCTGAAGCAGGTAGGTCACGTCCAGCGCCGCATACTCGCATTGAGAAGCCGTCAAAGGCCGCTCCAACCAGTTGGAGCGAGTCTCTTCCTTGGGCAGCGTGTCACCTATCCAGTGCTCCACCAGCTTCTGATACCCCATTCCCGGGTTCTCACCCAGAAACGCTTGCGCCACTTGGGTATCGATCAGCGGCGTCGGAAGCGTTCCTGCCCAGTGCTGAAATACTTCTAAGTCTTCACTGCAAGCATGCAGCAGCTTAGGCACCTGGCTTTGCAGAAGAGCCTTGAAAGCGGGCGTACAAGGGGTCACCAGCGGGTCCACCAGGTACGCTTTTTCCCCTGCGGCAAACTGGATCAGTGCAGGCACGGGAAAGAAGGTGTTCTCACGAAAGAACTCGGTATCCAGTGCAATGACCTCTGCGCTGGCCACCTGCTGGCAGGCGGCATCCAGCGCCTCGGCGCTGTCGATCCATTGGTACAAGGAGGAGGTTGAAGAGGACAATTCGGGTTTCCAGGTTGTCACAACCGCCTTGGCGCTTGCGTTTTATCCGACTTAATCGCTAGCAAAAGGCTGACGACCGTTAAAGGCACGACTCAAGGTGCCACCATCCACATACTCGAGCTCTCCCCCCATCGGGACACCGTAGGCGAGGCGAGAAAACGCCACACCGTACTGAGCAAGCTGGGCTGCGATGTAATGCGCCGTCGCCTCGCCTTCTACCGTAGGGTTGGTGGCCAGCACGATCTCGCGAATGTGCCCTTCGGCCACTTGGCTTTCCAACAGCGCCAAGCCCAAGGCATCAGGGCCTACACCATCCAGCGGTGAAAGGTGACCATGCAGGACGAAGTAGCGACCCTGAAAACCGCCCGCCTCTTCGATGGCGAGCTGATCCGCTGGCGACTCGACCACGCACAGCAAGCTGTCGTCGCGGCGCGGGCTCTCGCACAAGGCGCATATGTCGGCCTCGGTCAGCGTGCGGCAGTGCTGGCAATAACCCACGTCTTCGATGGCACGCAAGATCACCTCGGCAAGCCGCTGCCCGCCGGGGCGCTCACGCTCCAGAAGGTGCATCGCCATGCGCTGGGCCGTCTTGGGCCCAACGCCGGGCAGCACACGAAACGCATCCATCAACTGCTCTACGAGGGGGGAAAAGCGCATGGATCAGAACGGCATCTTGAAGCCAGGCGGAAGGTTAAGGCCCGCCGTTGCCTCTTCCATTCTGGCTTTCGAGTTGGCTTCTACCTTGCGCACAGCGTCGTTGACGGCCGCGGCCAGCAGGTCTTCCAGCAACTCCTTGTCTTCCTCCATGACGCTTTGGTCGATGGCCACGCTGATCACATCGTGGCGGCCGTTCATGACGACCTTCACCATGCCAGCGCCAGCCTCACCATGCACTTCTGCCTTGGCGACCTCTTCCTGAGCGCGCTGCATTTTTTCCTGCATTTCCTGGGCTTGCTTCATGATGTTGCCCATTCCGCCTTTGAACATGCGGTGATCTCCTGAGTGATATGACTGAAGTGATAGGGTCAAGAGTGCGATGCGGGTTTTACCGTCGACTCAATCAGCGTAGCCCCAAAAGCGTGACGTAACTTCTCAATATTGGGGTCACGATAAAGTAGATCAACCGCTTCGGCATGTCGCTCCTGCTGGAGACGCTCTTCCTGCTGCCGCGGGGTCTCGATTCCCGTGTCCAGCGCCGCTACCTTGAAGTGCACTGTTCTGGGCAACCCAATCCCGTTCAACGCGCGCTCGATG
Source organism: Halomonas sp. NyZ770 (assembly GCF_020616575.1). Lineage (NCBI taxonomy): Bacteria > Pseudomonadati > Pseudomonadota > Gammaproteobacteria > Oceanospirillales > Halomonadaceae > Halomonas > Halomonas sp. NyZ770. The sequence goes on from NZ_CP085143.1 coordinate 2,468,641, forward strand.
CGCTGGTTGTGCACCTCAGCCTGCATGGCCGACTGCGATGGATCCAGGCGCAGCACCAGCGTGGCGCCATCATCGCTTTCCACCTGACAGTGTGCCGCAAGGTTACGCGTCAGCCCCCCCAGGCCCAACGCATCAAAGCAGCCCAGCCACCCGGCCTGATCCAACGGGCCTTCCAACGAGGGTGAAGATGGCGAGGAAACCATCGGCTCTTGGTGAACTGGCTCTGGCTCTGGCTCTGGCTCTGGCTCTGGCTCTGGCTCTGGCTCTGGCTCTGGCTCTGGCTCTGGCTCTGGCTCTGGCTCTGGCTCTGGCGAGAGCATGGCGGCCTGATTCACTTCGTCAAGCGACCAGGGGGGCGGCTCCTCTGCTGGCTGTGCCACAGCCACGTTACTTTCTGGTGGGCGACTCTCTGATGCGTTTTGGGGCGGCTCAGCAGATACCCGCGCAACAGGTGTTTGCGGCGGTGCAGCCTGCGCAGCGGGCGGCGCAGGCTCAGGCTTTTTTGGCTCGCTCTCAACGGCCGCAGCCTCGGCCGCGGGCTCAATGACCGGTTCACGACGCAGCGGCAGCGGCACCGTGGGTGGTTTTGGAACCCCCTGCGGGCGAAACGCCAGCATCCTCAACAGCGTCATTTCCAGCGCGCTGCGCAAGTCGGGCGCATGCACCATGTCGCCTCTTCCCTGGATACCGATCTGGTAGTAAAGCTGCAGATCTTCGGCGGTAAAGCGCCCGGCAAGCTGCTGAATCTGGGCGCGGTCACCGTGACTGTTATCCACCGCGTCAGGCACCATCTGGGCAACGGCCAGCCGGTGCAAAATGGCGGTCAGCTCATCCAGCACTGCGGCAAAGTCCGGCCCCTGCTCGGCGAGCTGAGCAACCTCCTGCAGCAGCTGTTGAACGTCCACGTTCGCCAGCGCTTCTACCAGCGCCAGTACGTGGCGATGATCCAGCGTACCCAGCATGGCCGCAACATCGCCATGGCGTACCGCCCCCTGACCAAAAGCAATGGCTTGATCGGTCAGGCTCATGGCATCACGCATCGAGCCCGCAGCGGCTTTGCCCAGCAGCCAAAGCGCACTCTCGTCGTATTCGACGCCTTCTTCACCCAGCACGAAGCTGAGGTGTTCGACTACCCTCTCAGGCGGCATGTGCTTCAGAGTGAACTGCAAGCACCGGGAGAGCACGGTGGCAGGCAATTTTTGCGGGTCAGTGGTCGCCAGCAGAAACTTGACGTGGGGCGGGGGTTCTTCCAGTGTCTTCAGCAGCGCATTGAAGCTACTGGTCGACAACATGTGCACCTCGTCGATCAGGTACACCTTGTAACGCCCTTGGGTAGGCGCGTACTGAACGTTGTCCAGCAGCTCGCGGGTATCTTCGACCTTGGTTCGCGACGCGGCATCGACTTCGATCAGGTCGACGAAGCGCCCCTGGTCAATCGCCTCACAGCTGGGGCACTGGCCACAAGGTGTCGACGTGACGCCCTCGTCACCACGGCCTTTGGCCGTGCAGTTGAGGCACTTGGCCAATATCCGTGCCAGGGTGGTCTTGCCGACGCCCCGCGTCCCCGTAAACAGGTAAGCGTGGTGCAAACGCCCCTGGTCAAGAGCATTGACCAGGGCGCGTTGGACATGGGCCTGCCCCACAAGCTCGTGAAATGTGCGTGGCCGCCACTTGCGGGCCAGAACTTGATAGCTCATGGAGCAAAACTTCCTTGGGCGCTGTTCTTGGGTTAGGCGTCAGTGCCGTTCTCAGCAGCGCCTGCACGCTGGGCAGCTTCTTTGATCAACTTCTCGAGATCGCCACTCTGGTGCATTTCCATCACGATATCGCATCCACCGACCAGCTCGCCTTCTACCCACAGCTGCGGGAAGGTGGGCCAGTTGGCAATCTTGGGCAGTTCGGCGCGAATATCAGGGTTATCCAGCACGTTGACGAAAGCGAAACGCTCGCCGCAGCTCATCAGCGCCTGAACGGTCTGTGCAGAAAAGCCACACTGCGGCAGCTGAGGCGTGCCTTTCATGTAGATGAGAATCGGGTTTTCAGTGATTTGACGCTGGATATTGTCAGCCGTGGTGCTCATAGGATGCTCCTCGATAAAAGATGTGGTCTCTTCCAGTGTACGCAATTCGGCCACTGGCTTTAACCCTGCGACCGGGTAATCGTCAGTCTTGACCATGCGCGTCAATACCTGAGCAAACGACTCGGTCATATTGCGTGGCGGATATTCTACGCATGCCGCTTGCGTTGCGCATCCCCTGCGGCCTCGCTAGGATGGTGTTTTTGCGCGGAGAGACGTCATCATGGCGACACGCCATTTCCTTACCCTGCTGGATTTGACCCCTGAAGAGCTGGACTATCTGATTCAGCGCGCCATCAAGATCAAGACGGACCTCAAGGCCAACGGACCGGTTTACACGCCGCTGCCCAACCGCACTCTGGCGATGATTTTCGAGAAGTCCTCCACGCGAACCCGTGTTTCCTTCGAGACCGGCATGGCCCAGTTTGGTGGCCACGCCCTGTTTTTGTCTCCGCGCGACACCCAACTGGGCCGCGGCGAGCCCATCGAAGACACCGCCCGCGTGCTGGCCGAAATGGTCGACGCGGTGATGATCCGCACTTTCTCCCATGCAGGGCTGGAAGCGTACGCCAGCGCCAGCAGCGTGCCCGTCATCAATGCGCTCAGCGACGACTACCACCCTTGCCAATTGCTGGCAGACGTCATGACCTGGACCGAGCTGCGCGGCAGCGTCAAGGGCAAGACCGCCGCATGGATCGGTGATGGCAACAACATGTGCCACTCGTGGATCAATGCTGCCCGCCAGTTCGGTTTCCACTTGAGAATTTGCTGCCCGGAAGGCTACGAGCCCCGCGACGACATCATGCAAGCCGCCGGCGACTGCATCACTCTGTTGCGCGACCCACAGCAAGCCGCTCAAGGCGCTGACCTGATCACCACCGACGTCTGGGCCTCTATGGGCCAGGAGCAGGAACAGGCGAAGCGAGAGGCCGATTTTACGGGCTTCCAGGTAACGGAAGCGATGCTCGACAGCGCTAACGCGGACGTCCTGTTCTTGCACTGCCTGCCGGCACATCGCGGCGAAGAGATCAGCCAAACGCTGCTCGATGACCCGCGCTCGGTGGTCTGGCAAGAGGCAGGCAACCGCCTGCACGCACAAAAAGCCTTGATCGAGTTCCTGCTGCTGGGCAAGGTCGACGACTAGCCCACAGCGGCGCCCGCTCACCCATGAACGGGCGCCGATAGCAGCGCAGCGATAGAAAGAGTTCAAATGAGAGGCTACATGACAGTCAAAATGACAGGCAAAACGAAAAGCACCGCGTAAGATACGCGGCGCTTCGAAATCTTGGTGGAGCCTAGCGGGATCGAACCGCTGACCTCAACACTGCCAGTGTTGCGCTCTCCCAGCTGAGCTAAGGCCCCACATGCTGCCATTGCGGCAGCGGTGCAAATATTACTCCATGGTTTGCGCGAGGTCAAGAGTTAAAGTGAACAAGCATTAACTAATTCTCCTTTGCCAAGAGCTGTGGCACTCTATGTCAACGCAGCGTGCGTATCGCCCCAGTCCACGATGATTACCTGCAGGAGCCAGCCCCTTGATCAACGTTTTAATTGCCGATGATCACCACCTGGTGAGAACCAGCATCGCCCACCTCCTGAACGAAGAGAGCGATATCAAGATCGTGGGTGAAGTGGATGATGGTGAGAACGCAGTCACACAGAGCCGACAACTGAAGCCTGACATCGTATTGATGGACATTCGCATGCCAGGCATTGGCGGTCTGGAAGCGACCCGCCGTATCTACCGCACGCTTTCGGACGTCAAAGTCATCATCCTCACGGCACATCTGGAAGACAGCGTCTTGCGGCACATGCTCGAAGCAGGGGCGTCAGGCTTTCTCAGCAAGGGTGCCGATGCAACGGAAATGACCGATGCCATTCGCCAGGTCTTTCACGGGCGCCGCTATGTCAGCCAGGAAATCGCCCAGCGGCTGGCACTCTCCCATTTCGACGATGAAGACAACCCTTTCAGCCACCTCTCGCATCGTGAATTGCAAATCGCCCTGATGATCGTCAATTGCCAGCGCGTACAGGATATTTCGGACCGATTGCACCTAAGTCCCAAAACCGTCAACACCTACCGCTACCGCCTGTTTGACAAGCTCCAGGTAGCCACTGACGTAGAGCTGACCCACCTGGCGTTACGCCATGGACTGGTCGAGGGCTTTGACGCCATCCTGGGATAGACCTACCATCGCTGCTTCAGCCGACAAGAAGCGCCGTTGATACGCCATGTCCTTTGATGCCAAGCAGTTCCTCAGCTCCGTCAGCGCCTCTCCTGGCGTCTATAAAATGCTGGATGAGCAGCAGAATGCGCTCTACGTCGGCAAGGCCAAGCGCCTCAAGTCGCGTCTGGCCAGCTACTTTCGCGGCCAGCTCAATGCCAAGACCCAGGCCATGGTCTCGCGCATTGCCGACATCCAGATCACGGTCACGCGCAGCGAGACCGAAGCGCTGCTGCTGGAACAGACCCTGATCAAGGAGCTACGTCCGCCCTACAACATTCTCCTGCGCGACGACAAATCCTACCCTTTCGTATTCGTGACCGACCGCCACCCATACCCTGCCCTCGAGTACAAGCGAGCCCGACAGCGGCGCGGTGACGGCAAGTATCTTGGCCCCTACCCCAGCAGCGGCGCAGTCAGGGAAAGCCTGACCCTGATGCAGAAAATCTTTCGTATCCGCAACTGCGAGGATAGCGTCTTCGCCCATCGCTCTCGCCCGTGCCTGCAATACCAGATCGAGCGCTGCAGCGCCCCTTGCGTGGACTACATTTCACAGCCAGAGTACCAGCGGGATGTCGACCATGCGGTCATGTGCCTGGAAGGCAAGAGCGAACATGTGACGCAACTGCTTACCGAAGAGATGGAGGCAGCGAGCCGGACGCTCAACTTTGAAGAAGCCGCCCGCCTGCGTGACCAGATCCAGCAGTTGCGCCAGATGCAGCAACGCCAGTTCGTCGACAACGAGAGCGGCGATGCGGATATTTTCGCGCTGGCTCAACGCCCTGGCGCGCTGGGCATCTCCATCCTCAGCGTACGCGATGGGCGCCTGCTGGGTGCAAGACATCACATGCCCAAGAACGACCTGGATCTTTCCCCCGAGGCACTGCTCACCGAAGTGGTCAGCCAATACTATTTTGGTCAACCCCACAGCGTGCCCAGTGAAGTGATCACCAATCTCCCGCTTGAAGACGGCACACTGATTGCCGACGCGCTTGCCCAGCAGGCGGGCAAAAAAGTCCGCGTGACCCATCAGGTGCGCGGGCACCGCGCCCAGTGGCAGCATCTGGCCATGACCAATGCCGAACAGCAGCTCGCCTCGCAGTTGGCCAACACCACGCAGCTCACCGAACGCTTCACGTCACTGCAGCAAGCGCTGGGGCTACCCTCACTGCCGGAGCGCCTGGAGTGCTTCGACATCAGCCACAGCCAGGGCGAAGCCACCGTGGCTTCCTGCGTGGTGTTCGACCACCAAGGGCCACGCAAGAGCGACTACCGCCACTTTCGCATCGAAGGCGTGGCCGCAGGCGACGACTACGCCGCCATGCAACAGGCGCTCACGCGACGCCTCAAACGCGTCAAAAGTGGCGAAGCCATTGCGCCTGACGTGCTGATCGTGGATGGCGGCAAGGGCCAATTGAACATGGCACGGCAAGTGCTGACCGACCTGCAGGTGCCAGGCATCGTCCTGCTGGGCGTGGCCAAAGGCACCACGCGCAAGGCCGGGCTCGAAACCCTGTTTCTGGAAAGTAGCGACAACCCGCTGGTACTGGCACCAGCCTCTCCCGCCCTGCACCTCGTTCAGCATATTCGCGATGAATCGCACCGCTTCGCCATCGCGGGGCACCGAGCAGCACGCGACAAGGCGCGACGCACCTCTACCCTGCAGGACATTCCCGGCATCGGCCCCAAGCGGCGCCGCGAATTGCTGAAGTTTTTTGGCGGCCTGCAGGGCGTGCAAAAGGCCAGCCGTGACGAACTCACTCGGGTGCCGGGCATCAGCGCCGCCCTGGCGGAGACGATTTATGTCACTCTGAACGGATAAAGCGGTGGTTAACATGGATGCAATGCGCCAAGGGGGATAGAATGACCGGGCACATTACATTCCGACTTTCATGATTCTCCGGCAAGGATCGCGCCCTGCGATGAATATACCCAACATACTGACACTGGCACGAATCGCGTTCATCCCACTTCTGGTAGTGCTCTTTTACCTGCCCTTTGGCTGGAGCATGCCAATGGCGGCCGGGCTGTTTGCCCTGGCATCGGTGACGGACTGGCTGGACGGCTATCTTGCCCGCCGCTGGAACCAATCGACACCGTTTGGCGCATTTCTGGACCCGGTGGCCGACAAGCTGATGGTCGCAGTGGCACTGGCGCTGCTCATCGAGCGCTTCGACACGCTGGTATTGACGCTCCCCGCTCTGGTCATCATCGGTCGAGAAATCGTCATTTCCGCCCTTCGGGAGTGGATGGCCGAAATGGGCAAACGCGGCATGGTGGCCGTGTCGTGGATCGGCAAGCTCAAGACCACGCTGCAGATGGTCGCCATTCTCGTCTTGCTCGCCTTCCCGCCCGGACACGACGTTGCGCTGCTGGGCGTGGTCATACTGTATGCAGCAGCGACCCTGACCCTGTGGTCCATGATACAGTACCTGCGCGCCGCCTGGCCGCACCTCAGTCGTTCGATGTAGGCAGGGTAAGCTCGCTTTTTTAAGCACTTAACGAATTGATTGACAATCGCTGGGCGATGCGTATAATTCGCCCTCGAGTCAAGCGGGAATAGCTCAGTGGTAGAGCATCGCCTTGCCAAGGCGAGGGTCGGGAGTTCGAATCTCCTTTCCCGCTCCAATTTGGTTCAATCCAATGACTTGTCAGGCTGGATGGCAGAGTGGTTATGCAGCGGACTGCAACTCCGTGTACGCCGGTTCGATTCCGACTCCAGCCTCCATTTCCCAGTGTATCGATCTCTTCGACACACTGCCCGGATGGCGAAATTGGTAGACGCAAGAGACTTAAAATCTCTCGGAGGTAACTCCGTGCCGGTTCAAGTCCGGCTCCGGGCACCAATATGAAAGACGACGACGCTGCGAGATCATCTGATCGACGCGGCTTTTTTTGTGTCTGGCCATCGCCTATCATCTGTTCTTTTTGATGCTAGCCACCCACTTGTACTTGTAAGTCATGGAGGAGCGGGCCCAATGAGCACGCCAACATCCGACATCGTCATTATTGGTGGGGGCGTCGCCGGCTTGACGCTGGCACTGGAAGTGGCCGACCAACGCTCGGTGCTGCTGGTGCGCCCTGCCCAGGACGACAAAGGGGCCAGCCGCTGGGCCCAGGGCGGGATTGCTGCCGTCCTGTCACCCGACGACCAGCTCGAAGACCATGTCCAGGACACGCTGATTGCCGGGGACGGCCTGTGCGATGAAGCGGCCGTACGCTTTACGGTCGACCACGGCCCCCAGGCCATTCAGTGGCTCATCGACAATGGCGTGCCGTTTACCCCAGACCCGGACCCCGGCGCCCGCTACCCCTTTCACCTCACCCGAGAGGGCGGCCATAACGCAAGACGCATCATTCATGCCGACGATGCCACAGGCCGCGCCGTGGTCGATACGCTGCTGGATAAAGTCGCTGTCCACCCCAACATCACCCAGCGCAGCGACCTGACCATTCTGCACCTGCTCCAGAACGCCTCTGGCCACTGCCTGGGTGCACTGGGCATCGACAGCGGCGGCAATCTTCACCACCTGCTGGCTACGCATACCGTACTGGCAACGGGCGGCGCCAGCGGCCTGTATCGCCATACGACGACCCCCGCCCCCAGCAGCGGAGAAGGCATGATGATGGCCGCCGAGCTGGGCGCCACCCTGTGCAACCTGGAGTTTCAGCAGTTTCACCCCACCTGCCTGTTCGACCCCAACGGCCCTGCGTTTCTGATCAGCGAAGCCGTGCGAGGAGAAGGTGGCCACCTGCTCAACGAGGCGGGAGAGCGCTTCATGCTGGCGCTGGATGCGCGTGCCGAACTGGCGCCCCGTGACATCGTGGCCCGCGCCATCGATGCCAACATTCAGCAAGGTACGCTGGGGCATGTCTGGCTCGACGTGCGCCACCTGGGCGACACCAACCTACGCCACCACTTCCCGACTATTCTGGCCCACTGCGCCTCACGGGGCATCGACATCACCCGGGAACCCATTCCCGTCGTACCCGCCGCCCACTACAGCTGCGGCGGCATTGCCACCAACAGCGCAGGCGCAACCGACGTGCCCAACCTTTACGCCATCGGCGAGACCGCCTATACCGGCTTGCATGGCGCCAATCGCATGGCCAGCAACTCCCTGCTGGAGTGCCTGGTCTACGCCCGCAGCTGCGCCCTGCATCTGCTCAGCCAGCCGCAGACGGCACCTTGCCAACTCTCTGAAGCGCTGGCTGACAGGCCCTTTGATGCACACATCAAGGTGGACCGGAACGCCCTCGACGAGCTGCGCCACGCCATGCGCAGCGTGATGAGCCAGCATGTTTCCATCGTGCGCAGCGAGCAGGGCTTGAACAGCGCTTATGCGGCGCTGGAGAACATGGCGCAGAACCTGAAAGCGCTGGATCCTGAGCGGCAGCACCCCGACAGCCTTCAGCTTGGCCAGGCACTGGCCCTGGCACAGTTGACCACCCTGGCAGCCCTGCGACGCCATGAGTCACGCGGCCTGCATTACTCCACCGATTGGCCCTCGGCCCAGCCAGACAGCCAACCTTCCCGACTGACGCTGGACGACCTGCCCAACGCCAGGCGCTAACGACCGGGACGGTGCAGGCAGCGGCGCAGCTGGCGCTGCTCTGAGGCAGGCAGGCTGTCAGGCCATATCCAGATACGCTGGCTGCCGACACGCAGCCCCACCAACCAGGGCCCCAAATAGTCACAGCGCACAGGCTGCTCGGGGCCCAGTTCACCAGTAGGCAACAACCAGCTTGCCGCCCAGTGTTGCCCTGTATGCACGAGCTGCAATGTTCCTGCCGGCTGACGGCAGCGGCTGCCCCACCACACCGCCAACCCCACCACCAAGGCCACCCCGATCCAAGCAGCGCTGACGAGGAGCATCAGCAACGTCATGCAGCCCATCAACAATGCTGCATGAACGCCGCTGGCCACGTTAGAGCGTACGATAGGCAGCGTTATCGGTGGTTTCTGCATGCTCGACGATCATCTGGACCAATTGACGCAACTCCGGGTCTTCCGGCCACTCGCGGTGCATCAGCCAGACGAACAGATCCTGATCTTCCTCTTCGATCAACCTTTGATAGGTCAGTTGCTGCTCATGGCTGAGCGACTCGAAGCGTGCCTCCAGAAACGGAATCAACAGCAAGTCCAACTCCCACATGCCACGACGGGAGTGCCAATAGAGCCGCTTGCGCAGCACAGCTGCTGGGGATGTATCGTCGTTCAACGCCACTTCTCCACGTAAAGGGAATGAAAAGGCAGTATACCGGAGCGACAGGGTCGCGCCAGCGCCCGGCTTCGCCTATGCTGTTACTCAGCCTTGAGCTCACCAAGCTAGTACCTTGTTTTATCTGAATTGTTTTATGCCGTTTGGCGAAGTATGCTGATTTCGATGGTATCGAGGTCGCATGCGCAAGAACGGCCTTTAACGTTTGCAGGGAGCCAACCGATGACCAAGTCTGAACTAATCGAACAAATCGCGATGCGTCAACCGGAGCTATCCGCCAAGGAAGTCGAAACGGCAGTGCGTATCATCCTGGATGATATGACCGATGCCTTGTCCAGCGGCGGGCGAGTAGAAATACGGGGCTTTGGCAGCTTTTCACTTCACTACCGCGAGCCACGCACCGGCAGAAACCCCAAGACGGGCGACCCGGTGGAACTGGACGGCAAATATGTCCCCCACTTCAAGCCCGGCAAAGAGCTGCGGGAACAGGTAGACGCCAGTCGAGCGCTGGGCTATTGAGCCTGAGTAAACGCCCCCTTCGACGTTCTTCGGGATGACGTCACGCTTAGACTCAGACACAATAGCACTACCGCGAACGCCACTAACCAGGAAACACACATGCGTTGGATCAAAGGGCTGATTCTGGCCATCATTCTACTGATAGTGCTGCTGGTCGGCATTCTTTTTGCCGTCAACAACCAGCAGACCATTGCCTTGAACCTGATCTGGACAGAGCTGCCTGCCGTCTCGCTGTCGGTCTGGCTGCTGGCAACGCTGACGCTGGGCGTGGTGGTCGGCATGATCGCCATGCTGGGCGTGTACGTACGCCTGAGAGCCAAGCTGGTGCGCAGCGAACGCCACAACAAGCAACAGCGCAAGGAGCTCGACCGCCTCCGCACCCAGGAGTTCAAGGAACTGGCATAAATGCAAGATGCCGTGCTGCTGGGCGTGCTGCTGACCGCCATTGTGCTGGGCTTTGCGCTTGGGGTCAGACATGCGACCAGGCGCCAGCGGCAGGTCCCTTTGTCACGCCCACCCGATCTATCTCGAGAGTACTTCGTCGGGTTGAACTATCTGCTCAACGAGCAGCCCGACGAAGCCATCAACACCTTCATCCATGCCCTCGACATCAATAGTGAGACGGTAGAGACGCACATCGCCCTGGGCAAGCTGTTTCGCGCCCGCGGTGAAGCGGACAAGGCCGTCAGCATCCATCAAAACCTGCTGGCCCGCCCCGCCCTGTCGGCAGAGACCAACGAACACGTTCAACTGGAGCTGGCGCGAGATTTCATCGCTCTGGGCGTGCATGATCGCGCCCAGCGGCTGCTGCGCAGCGTGCTCGAACACTCGAGCAGCGAGCCTATGTGCCTGGAAGCGCGCCGACTGCTGATCGACCTGCTGGAAAGAGAAAACGACTGGCATGAAGCGCTGGAGACCGCCCAGCCCCTGATGAAGCTGCAACCTGCCATGCGCCGACCCGCCGCCCACTGGCTGTGCGAACTGGCAGAACAGGAGATCGCCCAGGCAAGCCGCCCGCTGGCCCGCAAACATCTGAAAAAAGCGCTGCAGTTCGATGAGCGCTGCGTCAGAGCTACCCTGCTGTTGGCCGAACTCGATATGGAAAACGGCCATCATGACAAGGCCATCGAGCGGCTCGACCATATACTTCAACAGGATATCGCCCACGTCCCCACCATGCTGCCGGTCCTGCAACGGGCCTATACCCGCAACGATGACCTGGACGGCCTGGAAAACCACCTGTATCGGCTGCTGGGGCAAGCCCCCTACACCAGCGTCATGATTACCCTGGGGGCCCTGATCCACCAGCGAGAAGGAGTCGACAACGCCATCGAGCGGATCGGCACGTGGTTACGAGAAGCGCCGAGCCTGGGTGGCCTCGACTACCTGGTGGATCTTTATCTCGAAAGCGAGAAACTGTCAGGCAAAGCTTCTCCCGACACACGCTTGCTGCTGCTCAAGCACCACACTGACCAGCTGCTGTCCGACCGACATCGTCACCGCTGCCGCCGCTGCGGCTTCAACAGCGACAGCCTGAGCTGGCAGTGCCCCAGCTGCCGACGCTGGGGCACCATCAAACCCGTCACGGGCGTTCAGGGCGAATAGCCGCTCGCCTCCTGCCTCAGACGCTCGCCAGCTCGCTTTCGATAGCGACCAATGCTGCCATTGGGTCTTCTGCCTGAGTGACCGGCCTGCCGATGACCAGATGAGTGCTACCGGCCTGCATGGCTTCTGCAGGCGTCATGATGCGCTGCTGGTCATTGGCCACGGCGAAATGGGGACGAATTCCCGGCGTCACCTTGAGGAAAGCATCGCCATACTCGGCCTTGAGAGACGCCGCCTCGTGGGCAGAGCACACCACTCCCGCCAGGCCACTGGCATGTGTTAACGCCGCGAGGCGGGCCACTTGGGCGTCGACCCCACCGTTCACGCCAACACTGGCCAGGTCGTCTTCCTGCATGCTGGTCAGTACGGTGACGGCGATCAAGTGCGTGCTCAAACGATGCTCCGCCAGCCGCTGGGCCGCGGCCTCCATCATCTTGCGCCCACCGGAGGCATGAACATTGACCATCCACACGCCCTGCTCTGCCGCCGCCTGCACCGCACTGGCGGTGGTGTTGGGAATGTCGTGAAACTTGAGGTCCAGGAATACCTCGAAGCCCCGACCATGCAATGCCTCCAGTACTGCTGGGCCGCTGCGCGTGAACAGCTCCTTGCCGACCTTCACACGGCAACGCGCCGGGTCGAGCTGGTCAGCCATGCACAGGGCCGCGTCAAGCGAAGGGTAATCAAGGGCAATGATGATAGGTGAGTCGGTGGACACGCGCTTACTCCGTGCTCGTTAGATCAACAATGGAAAGGTTCATGTCTGTCACGAACCCGTTCAATGGGCGACGGTCTGCCACCCTGCTAGTGTAACAGCCCTCGTCACGCGGCTGTGTAAGCGATTACCGACATCCCTCATGGCAAACGGATTACAAAAACTGTCGGCAATGGCTTACAGCGCGAGGCGCGCCAAAAGATTAAGTTGACTAAGGACGCAAGCAATTCGGTCATGCTGGCGATCAAGGAGGCTTGGCTCTTGGCGAGCCGAGCGACGAACCAACACCGATGAGGTACTTCACATGCAGAAAACGTTCAAGGGATTTGTAGCCGCACTCGTGATGTCACTGTGCCTGGGCTTGTCCAGCGCCGCGCTGGCCCAGGCAATCGCCCCCATCAATGTCAATAGTGCCGACGCCGAGCTGCTGGCGGAACTGCCGGGCATTGGCCCCAGCCGGGCGGCCGCCATCATCGAGGAGCGTGAAACCAACGGCGCTTTCGAGAGCGCTGACGACCTGACACGGGTCAGCGGCATTGGTCCGGCCACCGTTGACCGGATGCGCGACCAGGTCGTGGTAGAGGATTAATCACATCACACGCGACACCATGACCACCCCGCCCGTCACGGCAAGCCTTGCGCCTATACCGTGACGGGCACCACTCAGCAAGTGGCCACCAGGGTGGTCAAAGCAGTGCCTGCCGTCGATTACAGCACATCACCCGGCACGCGCACTCGCCCTTCCATCAATACCCGAGCACTGCGGCTCATGATCGCCTGATCGATTTGCCAGCGTCCCTCCACCAGGCTGGCCTTGGCGCCTACCCTGAGCGTGCCGGAGGGGTGGCCAAAAGTGACCGACTCCCGTTCGCTGCCGCCTGCCGCCAGGTTCACCAGTGTCCCCTGAATGGCCGCTGCCGCGGCAATGGCCACGGCCGCAGTGCCCATCATGGCGTGATGCAACTTGCCCATGGAGAGCGCCCTGACCAACAGATCGATCGACTCGGCCTCGACCCGCTGCCCACTGGAAGACGTATAGCCAGCCGGTGGTGCCACGAACGCCACCTTGGGCGTGTGCTGACGGCTGGCGGCCTCGTCCACATGGGCAATCAACCCCATCTTGACGGCCCCATAGGCACGTATTCTTTCGAACCTGGCCAGTGCATCCGGGTCGCCGTTGATCGCCTCTTGCAGCTCACAGCCGCTGTAACCCAGTGCTTGCGCATCGATGAACACGGTAGGAATACCCGCATTGATCAGCGTCGCCTTGAGCACTCCGATGCCGGGCACCTCCAGCTCATCCACCGGCTGCCCGGTGGGGAAGATCGCCCCCTCACCGTCGGCAGGATCCAGAAACGCCACCGGAATCTCGGCAGCAGGAAAGGTGACGCCATCCAGCTCGAAGTCTCCGGTTTCCTGAACGGCGCCGTGGCTGATCGGCACCTGAGAAACGATGGTTTTCTGTATGTTGACCTGCCAGATGCGCACTTCCACGACGCCGTTTTCAGGCACCCGCGCGGGGTCGACCAGCCCATTGGCCACGGCATAGGGGCCCACCGCCGCAGACAAGTTGCCGCAGTTGCCGCTCCAGTCCACGAAAGGCTTGTCGATGGACACCTGCCCAAACAGGTAATCCACATCATGCTCCGGGGAAGTACTTTTCGAGAGAATCACCGCCTTGCTGGTGCTGGACGTGGCACCGCCCATCCCATCGATCTGTTTTTCATAGGGGTCGGGGCTACCCATCACCCGCAACAGCAGCCTGTCTCGCGCCTCACCCGGCTGCTGCGCAGCGGGAGGCAGGTCACTGAGGGTGAAAAACACCCCTTTGCTGGTGCCACCTCGCATGTAGGTGGCGGGAATACTCATCTGCGCTGCGTGCGCCATGGTCACTCTCCTGACAACGGCCTGACACGCGTCAGGCCGTCGATGTTCACTCGTTGGGCTTTCCCTTCCGGTGCTACGCTGGGACAACGCGGCTAGACAGCGGCGCTGGATTCCAGAAAATCCTGCGCAAAGCGCTGCAGCACACCACCGGCGGAGTAGATGGTGACCTCCTCGGCGGTGTCCAGACGGCACACCACCGGCACACGCTCCACAGCTCCCTGCTGGCGATGGATCACCAGCGTCAGTTGGGCTCTGGGTGCAGGCGTTCCTTCCACGTCGTAGATTTCGGTGCCATCCAGCGCCAGCGTTTTCCGAGTCGTGCCCTCCTCGAATTGCAGCGGCATCACGCCCATACCCACCAGATTGGTGCGGTGGATACGTTCAAAGCCTTCTGCCACGATCGCTTCGACCCCGGCCAGAGCCACGCCCTTGGCCGCCCAGTCTCGAGACGACCCCTGGCCATAGTCGGCACCCGCGATGATGATCAGCGGCTGTTTGCGCGCCATATAGGTTTCGATGGCTTCCCACATGCGGGTCACGGTGCCTTCCGGCTCGATACGCGCCAGCGAGCCTTGCATGACCTTGCCCTGCTCGTCGTGCACCATCTCATTGAAGAGCTTGGGATTGGCCAGGGTGGCCCGCTGGGCGGTCAGGTGGTCTCCGCGGTGGGTGGCGTAGGAGTTGAAGTCCTCCTCCGGCAAACCCATGGCATGCAGATACTCGCCAGCGGCGCTGTCCATGAGAATGGCATTGGACGGCGACAGGTGGTCCGTGGTGATGTTGTCCGGCAGGATGGCCAGCGGGCGCATGCCTTTCAGCCCTCGCTCCCGGGCCATGTTGCCCTCCCAATAGGGAGGCCGCCGGATGTAGGTGCTGTGCGGGCGCCACTCGTAGAGGGGGCTCACCTGAGGTCCGGCACGCTTGTCCAGGTCGAACATGGGAATGTAGGTTTCACGGAACTGCTCCGGCTTCACCGACGCCTTGACGATGGCATCGATTTCGCTGTCTTCCGGCCAGATGTCCTTGAGGGTGACCGGATTGCCCTGGGCGTCGTGACCCAGCACGTCCTGTTCGATATCGAAACGGATGGTGCCCGCAATGGCATAGGCCACCACCAGTGGCGGCGAGGCCAGAAACGCCTGTTTGGCGTAAGGGTGGATACGCCCATCGAAGTTGCGGTTACCCGACAGCACCGCCGTGGCATAGAGATCGCGACGAATGATCTCCTCCTGGATACTCGGCTCCAATGCACCGGACATGCCGTTGCAGGTAGTGCAGGCGTATGCCACGACGCCGAAGCCCAGCGCTTCCAGCTCGCCCATCAGATCGGCTTCTTCCAGGTACATCTTGACCGTCTTCGACCCCGGAGCCAGCGAGGTCTTGACCCACGGCTTGCGGGTCAGGCCAAGGCGGTTGGCGTTTCGGGCAATCAGGCCTGCCGCCACCATGTTGCGTGGATTGGACGTATTGGTGCAGCTGGTGATGGCTGCAATGATCACCGCCCCATCGGGCATCCTGCCTGCAGCCTCCTCTTCCCGTGCCTTGTCCAGCCCGACGGCAATGCCGCGCTTGGCAAGCTCCGTGGTAGGCAGGTGGGCATGAGGGTTGGAAGGCCCCGCCAGGGTACGCGTCACGCTGGACAGGTCAAAGCGCAGGATGCGCTCGTAGACTACCTGCGTCAGGTCATCGGCCCAGAGCCCGGTATGCTGGGCGTAGGCCTTCACCAGGGCTACTTGCTCATCGTCACGGCCGGTCAGCTTGAGGTAGTCGATGGTCTGGTTGTCGATATAGAACATCGCCGCCGTGGCGCCGTACTCCGGGGTCATGTTGGAGATGGTCGCCCGATCCCCCACCGACAGTGCGTCGGCACCTTCCCCGAAGAACTCCAGATAGGCGCCGACCACGCGCTCGCGGCGCAGAAACTCGGTAATCGCCAGCACCATGTCGGTGCCAGTGATACCGGGCTGCAGCTTACCCGTCAGCTCGACACCCACGATATCGGGCAAGCGCATCATGGAGGCGCGGCCCAGCATCACGCTCTCGGCTTCCAGCCCCCCGACCCCCACGGAAATCACGCCCAGCGCGTCCACCATGGGCGTGTGGCTGTCGGTGCCCACGCAGGTGTCCGGGTAGGCCACCTGCACGCCCTGCTCATCCGGGCGGCATTGCACCACCGGAGACATCTTTTCCAGGTTGATCTGGTGCATGATGCCGTTGCCGGGAGGAATCACGTCGACGTTCTCGAACGCCAGCTTGGTCCAGTTGATGAAGTGAAAGCGGTCGTCGTTACGCCGATCTTCCACCTGGCGATTCTTCTCGAAGGCGTCCTTCTCGAAACCGGCGTGCTCCACGGCCAGCGAGTGGTCGACGATCAGTTGCGTCGGTACCACCGGGTTCACCTTGGCAGGGTCACCGCCCTTCTCCGCGATGGCGTCGCGCAGCCCGGCCAGGTCGACCAGCGCGGTCTGGCCCAGGATATCGTGGCACACCACCCGGGCCGGGTACCAGGGAAAGTCCAGCTCCTGCTTGCGCTCGATCAGTTGCTTGAGGGCGTCGGTCAGCAGCGCCGGATCACAGCGCCGAACCAGTTGCTCGGCCAGCACCCGAGACGTATAGGGCAACTGGGCATAGGCACCGGGCTGGATCTCCTCGACGGCCTGGCGCGTATCGAAAAAGTCCACTGGTGCGCCCGCCACCGACACATTCGGCAGCGGTTTGCGATAATTCGTGTTCATGATGCCTCTCACTTGGTCACAGAGCCAAACGCCTAGTCACGGGCTTCAATGGGCACCCATTCGCTCTTCTCCGGGCCGATGTAGTCGGCGCTGGGGCGAATAATGCGGTTATTGGCACGCTGCTCGAATACGTGGGCGGCCCAGCCGGTCAGCCGCGACATGACGAAGATGGGCGTGAACAGCTTGGTCGGAATATCCATGAAGTGGTATGCGCTGGCGTGGAAGAAATCGGCATTGCAGAACAGCTTCTTCTCCCGCCACATGACCTCTTCGCAACGTACCGATACCGGGTAGAGCACGGTGTCGCCGACGTCGTCAGCCAGCTTCTTCGACCACTCCTTGATGATCGCATTGCGCGGGTCGGACTCACGGTAGATGGCATGACCAAAGCCCATGATCTTCTCTTTGCGCTCCAGCATTCCGAGCATCTCCCGCTCGGCTTCTTCGGGCGAGCGCCAGTGCTCGATCATCGCCATGGCCGCCTCGTTGGCGCCACCGTGCAGCGGGCCGCGCAGGGAGCCAATCGCCCCCGTGACACAGGAGTGCATATCCGACAGCGTCGAGGCACACACCCGCGCGGTGAACGTGGAGGCATTGAATTCGTGCTCGGCATAGAGAATCAGCGAGACGTTCATGACCCGAGCATGCAGCTCGGAAGCGGGCTCACCACGCAGCATATGCAGGAAGTGGCCACCCACCGAGTCGTCGTCGGTCTGGGTGTCGATGCGCACGCCGTCGTGGCTGAAGCGGTACCAGTAGCAGATGATCGACGGCAGCACCGCCAGCAGCCGATCCGCCACGTCCTGCTGCTGATCGAAGCTCTCTTCGGTTTCCAGATTGCCCAGCATGGAGGCACCGGTACGCATCACATCCATGGGATGGGCGTCTTTGGGAATCTGCTCGAGCACCGTTTTCAGGGCCTCGGGCAGCCCACGCAGACCTTTCAGCTTGGTAATGTAATGATCGAGCTCCGCCTGATTGGGCAGCTTGCCCTTGAGCAGCAGGTACGCTACTTCTTCGAACTTGGCCTTCTCAGCCAGCTCCTTGATGTCGAAGCCGCGATAGGTCAAGCCGGAACCGGTTTTACCCACGGTACACAGCGCCGTCGAGCCCGCACTCTGCCCACGTAATCCTGCACCTGCTAGCGGTTTATCAGCCATGGTAGTCTCCTGACGTACTCAGTATTGTCACTGTTATTAGATGTGTTGCCTGCGCACTCAAGCGTCTTTTTGTTCGGCGAACAGCGCATCGAGCTTCTGTTCGAAATCGTGGTAATTCAAGAAGTCGTACAGCTCATCGCGTGTCTGCATGGTGTCGACCACCTCGCGCTGATGGCCATGCTCCAGAATGCTCTGGTAAACCTTCAGGGCCGCTGCGTTCATGGCACGGAAAGCCGACAGCGGATAGAGCACCATCCGGCAGCCGACGTCCCCTAACTCCTGCTGGCTGAACAGCGGCGTGGCGCCAAACTCGGTGATATTGGCCAGAATCGGCGCATTGACGCGCTGGCAGAAGGCGCGATAGTCGTCGAGGGTATGCACGGCCTCGGCGAAGATGGCATCGGCTCCCGCTTCCACGCAGGCGTTGGCGCGCTCGATGGCGGCATCGAGCCCCTCTTTCTGGAACGCATCGGTACGTGCGATGAGATAGAAATCCGGATCCAGCTTCGCATCGGCCGCAGCCTTGATGCGGTCCACCATCTCCTGCTGGGAAACGATCGCCTTGTTGGGGCGATGACCGCAGCGCTTCTGAGCGACCTGATCTTCCAGATGCACTGCGGCGACTCCGGCACGCTGCATCTCTTTCACGGTGCGCGCAATGTTGAACGCGCCGCCCCAGCCGGTATCGATATCCACCAGCAGTGGAAGCTCCGTGGCAGCACAGATGCGATGTGCATCCTCGACCACGTCGTTCATGGTCGTCATGCCCAGATCCGGCAGGCCGAAGGAGGCATTGGCCACGCCGCCGCCGGAGAGGTAAATGGCCTGGTGCCCCACGCGCTGGGCCATCATGGCCGTATAGGCATTGATGGTGCCCAGGATGGGCAGCGGGCGCTGGGCTTCCAGCGCGGCACGAAAGCGCCCACCAGGGCTCAGGCGAGAAGTGGATGAAGCGGTCATGACATCAGCTCCTGTCTTCGGTTGTTGTTTGTTGTTCAAGAATGGCGGCGTAGCGGTCTGCCACGTTCGCCCGTGACGCGCTGACATGGCGACGCATCAACAGCTCGGCCAGCTCGGCATCGCCGGCCTCGATGGCATCGACAATCCGGTGGTGCTCCACGAACGCCCGCTGAGGGCGGGTACCGCTGGCGCTGAACTGCGTGCGATAGAGGCGCACCAAGTAGTAGAGGTCGTCACACAGCAGGTTCATCAACATTTTGTTGTGACTGCCCTGAACGATGCGATAATGGAAATCGAGATCGCCTTCGCGCTGGTAATAGGCTTCCCCACGTTTGAGATCGCTCTGGCTTTCGTGCAGCGCCAAAACGTCTCGCAGCCCCTGGATTTCCTCGGCAGACATGTGCTCGGCCGCCAGCCGCGCCGCCATGCTTTCCAGCGCTTCGCGCACGTCGAAAAGCTCCAGCAGCTCTTTCATGGAAAGCTTGACGACCCGGGCGCCCACATGGGGCACGCGCTCGATCAATCGGTGGGCCTCGAGGCGCCGCATGGCCTCGCGCAGCGGCCCCCTAGAGATCCCGTAGGTCTTCGAAAGCCCAGGCTCAGTGATTTTGCTGCCAGGCGCCAGTTCCCCACGGACAATGGCGCTTTGCAACTGGTGAAACACACGCTCGGCCAGTGTGCGTACTTCTGGCGAGACGACGTCGCTGGCGTCGCCGTCCGGTAGTGGTGAAGTGGAAGCAAGTAAGGTCATGGTTAATTGTCGACAATTAAGGAATGATGAAACTTTAGCCCTCCCCTTTTCTGACGTCAACCTCGGAAAATAAGCGTTTTTATTCACCTTTCGTTGCACGCCTGACGAGACCTCCTGCATAAATGTCTACAATCTCTTGTGCGGCATCCTCTCACCGCCTGCTTACGTGAGAACGCCGTCGATAAACGCGGCTGGTGTCCTTGGCGCGAGCACCCTAAAATGTGCCGCCCTTTCCGGATTGGCGTTTGCTTCATGACAACGGCGTTGACGATCTCCGCTCTGCCCTACTTCTCCGACCCCCTGGACACCTTTGCCCGCTTACGGCAACGGCCCGGGGCGGTGCTGCTGGACAGCGGCCGACCCGTGGCCACCAGCGGCCGGTATGACATCCTCAGCAGCGACCCGCTGGCCACGCTGGAAATCTGCGCAGATCATCAAGCACATCTCAGCTCTTCTACGCTAACACTAGCGGCGCATATTGGCAGTGACAGTACAGCGCAACAGCAGTGGCTGCTGGAACAGCTGCCCGTGCCCACCCTCGACAGCGACCTGCCCTTTCTGGGCGGCTTGATCGGCTACTGGAGCTACGACCTGGGCCGCCAAGACTGTTCGGTGTCCAGCCAGCACCCGCCCGCCACCCAACTGCCGCTGGCCCGCCTGGGCCTGTATGACTGGTGCATCACCTTTGACCACGTCACCCGACAAGCCTGGCTGGTGGCCAGCGATGCGCGCCGTCGAGAGGTGCTGGCCTGGCTGGAAGAAGCCCCGCCAGCAGGCGAGCCTTTCACGCTGACGCAGCCGTTCAAGGCCCAGCTCAACCAGGCCGAATATACCGAGCGCTTCGAGGCCGTACAGCGCTATATCCGCGCCGGTGACTGCTACCAGATCAATCTTGCACAGCGCTTCTCTGCCCGCTACGAAGGGGATGAGTGGCAAGCCTATCTGCAGCTGCGACGCGCCACACCGACGCCTTTCTCGGGGTATATGGCCTGGCAGGGCCAGGCGGTGCTGTCGCTGTCGCCCGAGCGCTTCATTCAGTGCCGTGATGGCCGTGTCGAAACTCGCCCCATCAAGGGCACCAGACCCCGCGGCGATACGCCCGCAAAAGACCAGGCGCTAGCCGAGGAGCTGCTCGACAGCTCCAAGGATCGAGCTGAGAACGTGATGATCGTCGACCTGCTGCGTAACGATCTCGGGCGGGTCTGCACCCCCGGTTCGATACGTGTGCCGCAGCTTTGCCAACTGGAAAGCTACCCCAACGTGCACCATCTGGTCAGCGTCGTTCAGGGGGAGTTGGCGCCCTCACACTCACCGCTTTCGCTGCTCACGGCGGCCTTCCCCGGCGGCTCGATCACCGGCGCACCCAAGATACGCGCCATGCAGATCATCGATGAGCTGGAACCCTGCCAGCGTAGTGTCTATTGCGGAAGCCTGGGCTATATCGACACCCGCGGCAGCATGGACACCTCGATTGCCATTCGCACCATGCTGGCCGATCATGGCAGCCTGCATGTATGGGGCGGCGGCGGACTGGTCGCCGACTCTCAGGCAGACGAGGAGTACACGGAAACCCTCGACAAGATCCGTCACCTGATCGGTGCTCTGGAATAGATCAGCGCTTTGGAATAACAAAGAAGCATTGTTACATCAGAAAGGAATATAAAACCCAAACCAAACGGTATTGGGGCACCACACAGGGCTTTGGTAGCCTAAGGGCATCGCACGCTTTTCAACAGGAAACAGCATGTCCTCAGCTCTCGAAGCCATTCATCAAGAGTACGCCAACGACCCGCAAGGGTTGATCGAGTGGGCGTTTCGTCAGGGCGAGCGCCCTATTTGCACCACCAATTTCCGCCCGTTCGAAGCCGTGATTCTGCACATGGTGACGCAGGTTCGCCCTGATATCCCCATTGTCTGGATGGACAGCGGTTACAACACCGAGGCTACCTACCGGTTTGCCGATGACGTGATTCGACGGCTCGACCTCAACCTGGTGAGCTTTTTACCCCAGCGCACCCGCGCGCACCGGGAGGCCCTGGACGGCCCCATGCCGGGCATCGACGACCCGCGCCATGCGGCGTTCACTCAGGAAGTGAAGATCGAGCCGTTCGAGCGCGCCCTGGCCACCATGCGGCCCGACATCTGGTTCACCGCCCTGCGCGCCGAAGACACGCCGGAGCGAGCCAAGATGCAGTCCGTTAGCCGCAACAGCGACGGCCTGCTGAAAGTGGCGCCGCTACTGAAGTGGACCGCCAAGGACATGTACGAATACCTGCAGGCCCATGACCTGCCCAACAACTTCGACTACTTCGACCCCACCAAGGTGGAAGAGAAACGCGAATGTGGGCTGCACCTGCAGCATTGATATAGCCACTTGACGAACTCACCGCCCTGTTCACCACACCATGGGGGCGGTGAACAGGGCGGTGAGTTAGTCGGTGAGCAGGACGGTGAGTAGGTTTATCAACCCTGAATCGCTGGCCGCGCTCAATATTCGGGTAGCTCGACACCTTCGAACAGCGCGTGCTCATGGCGGGGCCCTGCCGTGAGCGCTTCATCCACTCGGTCGCGGGTCAGGTGGGGGGCAAAGCGCGCCAGGAAGTCATACATGTACCCGCGCATGAACGTGCCACGACGAATGCCGATCTTGGTGGTGGAGCTGGCAAACAAGTGGCTGGCGTCCAGCGCCACCAGGTCGTCATCCTGCGTAGGGTCCACCGCCATATGGGCCACGATGCCCACTCCCATGCCCAGGCGCACATAGGTCTTGATGACGTCGGCATCGGCAGCCGTCAGCACGACGTTGGGGGTCAACCCCTTGGCCTTGAAGGCATCGTCCAGCTGCGAGCGCCCGGTGAAGCCAAAGACGTAGGTCACCAAGGGATACTCGGCCAGAGCATCAAGTGTGAGCGGCCCCTCCAGCGAAGCGAGCGGGTGCTCCTTGGGTACCAGTATGCAGCGATTCCAGCGGTAGCAGGGCAGCAACACCAGGTCGGTAAACAGCTCCAGCGACTCGGTGGCAATGGCAAAGTCCGCCTGCCCTTCACTCACCATCTGGGCAATTTGCTTGGGCGTACCCTGCTGCATGTGCAGCGCCACGTCTGGATACTTGAGCGTGAATTCGCTGATGATCGGCGGCAGCGCATAGCGGGCCTGGGTATGGGTGGTCGCAATGGCCAGGCTGCCACGGCGCTCGTCGCTGTGCTCCTGGGCTACCTGCTTGATGTTTTCGGCAAGCTTGAGCACTTGCCCGGCCAGCTCGATGATCGACTGGCCAGCGGGGGTGACACGCGTGAGATGCTTGCCACTGCGAGCAAAGATCTCCACGCCCAATTCGTCTTCCAGCAGGCGAATCTGCTTGGAAATACCTGGCTGAGAGGTAAACAGACTCTGGGCAGTTGCTGACACATTCAGGTTATGTCGATTGACTTCCCAGATATAGCGAAGTTGCTGTAGCTTCATATCCTCACCTAATGTTCGATGCCGGGAAACGTCCCAAAACGCCCCGCGCTGCTGCCACTGCGTACCTGCCCGATGCTCGGAGCATGACGCTCAACGAGCATAATTGTGAATAAAAAAACGATCTATAATTCCCATATAGTATAAAAAATCATCGCTATCAACATCCATTAATTTTTTCTATTTCAGCGCAAAACGCATCTGGAATTTGCCAGCATCCGCCGTGACCGCTAACATCTGGCAACTTGGCGCGGTGAAAGAGCGCTGGTAAATCGCGTATAGACCGTTGCTCCATTTGAGGCAACGTAACTGCAAGAGCAACGCAAACGGGAGAAGCAAATGGCTAACAATGTTGATGTCACCAACGCCAATTTTGAGCAAGAAGTCCTCAACGCCGAACAGCCTGTCCTGCTCAAATTCTGGGCCCCCTGGTGCGGCCCATGTAAAGTCATGGCACCTGTGGTCGATGAAGTCGCTGCCGAGCGCGGCGACAATCTGAAAGTCGTCAGCGTCAACGTAGACGATGCACCGGAAATTGCCGCTGAGCAGGGTGTACGTGGCGTGCCCACGGTCATGCTGTTCAAGTCGGGCACCAAGGTCGCTTCGCTGGTCGGCGCGCAGTCCAAGTCGCAACTGACTCAGTTCATCGACCAGAACGCCTGAGCACTTCCAATCACCGCTGGCCTCGCCAGCGGTGATTGCCCCTCCCGCCCTTGCCTGCCCTACTGCTCCTGCTTGTCCCGCTTCAGCGGTGGCCGCCGCGCATCGCCCGGCTGAAGAGTCGAACGGCGCTGCTTGCCAGGCCCTAACAGGTGCGCCATCCAGCGCGTTTGTGGATGACTGTCCAAGGCAATCTTGAGCGTCATGGTCAGCACTACCGACAGCAACATACCCGCCGCGCCGAAAATCCAGCCCCATACCACCAGGGAAAGAAACGCCACGAAGGTGGATAGCCCCAGCGCCTGCCCCATGACCCGCGGCTCGACCAGATTGCCCAGAATGAAGTTGATGACCAAATAGGCCGACGCCAGCATGAATGCCTGCAGCACACCGCCATCCTGAGACACCAGCAGCAGCAAGACAGGAGGAATGGCCGCCAGAGCAGAGCCAATGTTGGGAATGAAGTTGAGGGCAAAGGCCAGCACCCCCCAGAGCAGCGGGAAATCGACCCCTACCATCAGGCAGGAAAGCCACACCAGAACACCGGTGGCCAGGCTGATGACCGTCTTCACGGCCAGATAGCGCTTCAGGGTCAAGCTGAACTCGCTGAAACGTTTCAGGCTAGGCGCAGGGTTTTCCAACGCGCGCGAGACCTTGTCACGAAAGTGCAGCGTCTCGAACAGCATGAAGATCACCAACAGCGCCACGATGGTGCCCTGCATGAACAGCGAGCCCAGCTCTCCCAGCAGCAGGGCAACCCATGAGCCATCGTCTTCCATGGCAAACGCCGAACTCAGCTGTTCCGGGTTGATCGCCAAGCCATGGGACGCCAGCGTATTGAGCAAATTCCAGTAATGCTCGTACAAGCGCGCCTCGATGTCCGGCAGCGCTTCCACGAAAGTGCCGAAGCTGTTGACCACCAGCAGGCCAATCAGGGAAATGAAGGCCAGTAGCACCAGCAGCGTCAGCATGGCTGCCGTACGCCGGCTCAGCCCCCAGCCATGCAGCCACTGCACTGGCGACGTGCACACCACCGCAATGAACACCGCCAATAGCAAAGGCACCAGCAGATCGGCACCTACTTTCATTCCGGCAACGATGACCACCAGCGCGGCCAGCGCCAGGGTAGCGTTAAGTGGAATACTGCGATAATCCTCATCTGACAACTTCGACATAGCCTGATCCTTAGCATGTTATCCGTACATAATGGCTGCTGGCGTGACAATGCACAAACCGTGCACCTATTGAGAAAGACATCATCACGACTCATTAGCCTGTGAACTTTCCGTGTATCTCTGCTTCAAAGCTGCGGGTAATGACCCACATTCGCTCTCACAACACATTGGCTCTCTCAGCAAGGAAGTGACTCCATGAACACCCAGCTCAACTCCGTCAATCGGCTGCGCCACCCTGTCAAACGCCTTCGTCATGGCGTGTTGGGAGGCGCCCTGCTCGCGCTGTTGGTCGCCCCCATCACCCAGGCGGCCCCCCCTCCCCCTGGCGTCTTCGTGCAAGCGCAGTCGTGGGTCGAAGTCGAGCCCGACAAGGCGACGCTCAGCGCACGCCTGTGGGAAAACACCTCTGCCGTGTCTGCCCTGGAAGATACCCGAAGCGATGAGCTGAGCGACGCCCGACAGCGCCTGGAGCAGCGCGCCAGTGAGCTGATTGCGGCCATCGAGGAAGCGGGCATCGAGCAGCGCGCCATCACGGCGGGCTCGCTCAACGTCTACCCCGAGTACGTGGCAGGCCCGCGTAGTGACGACGGCGAGCAGGAGAACCTGATGCGTACGCGTCTCGAACGCCCGTTCAGCGTCGAACTGGCTGACGTAGAACAGCTGGGGGATGTGCTGGACGCGCTGATCGGCGCGGGGGTCAATGCCCTGGATGGCGTGCAGTTTGACCTGCACGACCGCGACGCCGCCACCGATGAGGCATTGACCAAGGCACTGGAGAAGGCCCGTCACAAGGCTGACCTGATGGCCACCACCCTTGGCGTGGAGCTGGGCCATGTCCAGCGTATCGAAGAGACCCAGGCGCCCATCTTCCAGCCACGCATGATGGCCATGCGCGCCGAGAGTGACGCCGTGGGTAGCGGCTCAGCCAGCGACTATCGCCCCGGCACCATTCGCATCGATGCTGGCGTGAACGTCGAGTGGGCCATTACAGGGCAAGACGCTCCTGACCGCCCAGATAGCGCTGAAGAGGCGCCGGCACGCTAATCGAGCCATCCGCCTGCTGGTGGTTCTCCAATACCGCCAGCAGGCACCGCCCTACCGCCAGCCCCGAACCGTTCAACGTATGCAGCAACAGCGGCTTTTTCGAATCCGGGTGGCGGTAGCGGGCCTGCATGCGACGCGCCTGGAAGTCTTCGCAGTTGGAGACCGATGAAATTTCCCGGTAGGTGTTCTGGCTGGGCAGCCACACTTCCAGGTCGTAGGTTTTCGCTGCCCCAAAGCCCATATCCCCTGTGCAGAGCGTCACGACCCGGTAAGGCAGTTCCAGAGCCTGCAGAATCGCCTCGGCATGCTCGCGCATCTCCTCCAGCGCCGCGTAGCTCTTGTCGGGCTCGACGATTTGCACCATTTCGACCTTGTCGAACTGGTGCTGACGGATCATGCCCCGGGTATCGCGCCCATGAGAACCAGCCTCGCTGCGAAAACAGGGCGTGTGCGCGGTCAGCTTCATGGGTAGCGCCGACAGCTCGACGATCTCGTCGCGCACAAAGTTGGTCAGCGGCACCTCGGAGGTGGGAATCAGATGGTACTCTCGCTCATCGTCGAGCTTGAACAGGTCTTCACCAAATTTCGGCAGTTGCCCCGTTCCCATCAGCGAATCGCGATTCACCATGTAGGGCACATAGCACTCTTCGTAACCATGCTGCTGGGTTTGCGTATCCAGCATGAACTGTGCCAGTGCACGATGCAGGCGCGCAATCGGCCCACGCATGACAGCAAACCGCGCCCCGGTCAGCTTGGCCGCCAGTTCAAAATCCAGATAGCCCGAACGCTTGCCCAGGTCCACGTGGTCCAGCACCTCGAAGTCGAACTCACGGGGCGTGCCCCAGCGGTGCAACTCGACGTTGTCGTCTTCGTTCTTGCCTTCCGGCACGCTGTCATGGGGCAGGTTCGGAATACCGCTGATGGCATCGTCCCACTCCTCCTGGACCTCAGCCAACTCTTTCTTGGCCTTGTCCAGGCGGTCGCCCAGGTCACTTACTTCATCCAACAGCGGCTGGATGTCTTCGCCGTTGGCCTTGGCCTTGCCAATTGCCTTGGAACGCATGTTGCGCTCGTTTTGCAGCTGCTCGGTCTGAGTCTGCAACTCACGACGGCGCGACTCCAGCGCCTGCAGTGCCGCTGTATCGAGTTCGAAGCCCCGCCGGGCCAGTTGTTGCGCCGTCGTCTCCAGATCACCGCGCAGCAGTTTCGGATCGAGCATGAGGTATCCCTTGGCCAGAATTCAATGACACGCGCCGCCCAGGGCGCGACAAAGGCGACCATTGTAGGCAAAAGCGCGGACGGGAGCCATGGCAACAGCGCCTTGATAGGTCACCCCATTAGCCAAAAGTGGTAGAGTGCGCGACGATTCGCTTCACGAATCGCTAATAATGGTGACCTAACAGGAGA
Source organism: Halomonas sp. NyZ770 (assembly GCF_020616575.1). NCBI lineage: Bacteria > Pseudomonadati > Pseudomonadota > Gammaproteobacteria > Oceanospirillales > Halomonadaceae > Halomonas > Halomonas sp. NyZ770. Next base: position 2,496,242 of record NZ_CP085143.1, read on the forward strand.
ATCGCAGTGCAGGAAACAGCACAGCAGGGAAAGTTTGCGTGGTGGCGCGGTATCGCGCTGTGGAAGAAAATTCTGGCGGGCCTGGCGCTGGGTATCTTGGCCGGGGCGTTGCTGGGCGAGACGGCCAGCATCTTCAAGCCGCTGGGTGATATTTTCATTAACGCGATCATGATGCTGATCGTGCCGCTGGTCTTTTCGACGCTGGTGGTGGGCATCACCTCCATGCGCGATCCGCAGAAAATGGGCCGTATCGGCGCGCGAACCATCGCGCTGTATCTGGTGACCACGGCCTTTGCCATCAGTATCGGCCTGATTCTGTCGACGCTGCTGCAGCCGGGCACCGGTGTGGGATTGAGCTTCGACGCAGAGGTGTCGCCCAACGAGGCGCCATCGCTGATGTCCATTCTGATCAATCTGGTGCCGCGCAACCCCATCGATGCGCTGGCCAACGGCAACATCATGCAAATCATCGTGTTTGCCATTGGCCTGGGCATCTCGCTGACGCTGATCGGTGAGAAAGGCGAGCCGGTCATGAAGGTCTTCGACAGCTTCGCCGAAGCCATGTACAAGCTGACCGGGCTGGTCATGGCGTTTGCCCCGTTTGGCGTGTTCGGCTTGATCGCCCACGTCTCCGGGCAATACGGGCTGGAGATCCTGCTGCCGCTGGCCAAGCTGATTGGCGTGGTCTATCTGGCCAGCATCCTGCACGTGCTGGTGGTCTACTCCGGGTTCATTTCGCTGATTGGCCGCCTGAACCCGGTGCGCTATCTGAAAGGCAGCCTGGACGCCATCGTCGTGGCGTTTTCCTCGGCGTCGTCGGCGGGCACGCTGCCGGTGTCCATTCGCTGTGCCCAGAAAAATCTGGGGGTTTCGGAAGGCGTCTCGGGCTTCGTGCTGCCGGTAGGGGCCACCATCAACATGGATGGCACGGCGCTTTACCAAGGGGTGGTGGTACTGTTCATTGCCCAGATGACCGGCACGGACCTCACCATGGTGGATTACGCCATGATCGTCGCTACCGGCACCCTGGCCTCGATTGGCACCGCTGGGGTGCCTGGCGCAGGCTTGATCATGCTGTCGATCGTGATGGCGCAGATTGGCCTGCCGCTGGAAGCCATCGCCGTCGTTGCCGGTATCGACCGCATCCTGGACATGGCCCGCACCAGCGTGAACGTGGCGGGCGACCTGATGGTCACCACCCTGGTGGGGAAAAGCGAAGGCGAGCTCAACGAAGAGACCTACAACAACAGCCGCACCTGATAGCGACATGAACGTCAGGGCATGCGCGTCAAGACATGCCCTTCAAGCGCCCACCGCCCATGGCGGCGGGCGCTTTTTCATGGCCGCTCGCCGGCGCTCTCTCACGGTCTCGCCAGCGCCAGCGGCCAGGCAAGATGCACGCCTGGAGTAGCTGGGGTAAAGTACGCTATTCCCCTATTCGCTCCCAGCAGTGACGGCTCGATTCACCATGATTGCATCCCTGGATACCCGCACGGCCCCCGCTGAACGTTTGAAGGGCCACTACGTCCGCTTCCTCGACGCCCTGCGCGCCCGCGGTTTCGAGGGCGAAATCGCCCCGGACTACGCCAACCGCACCGTGCTGGCCACCGACAACTCGATTTATCAGCGCTTGCCCCAGGCAGCGGTCTTCCCCAGGCACGCCGAAGACCTGGAGCGCCTGGCCAAGCTGGCTGCCGAGCTGCCCCACCGGGAAGTGGTGCTGACCCCCAGAGGTGGCGGCACCGGCACCAATGGCCAATCGCTGACCGACGGCATCGTGGTGGACGTTTCCCGCCACATGAACCAGATCCTCGAGATCGACGTGGCGGCCAGGCGGGTGCGGGTGCAGGCCGGGGTGGTCAAGGACCAGTTGAACGCCGCTCTGAAACCCCACGGGTTGTTTTTCGCCCCCGAACTGTCCACCTCCAATCGGGCCACCATCGGCGGCATGATTTCCACCGATGCCAGCGGCCAGGGCAGCTGCGAATACGGCAAGACCCGCCATCATGTACTGGCGCTGGATACCATCCTGCTCGGTGGGCAGCACCTGCACAGCCGCCCGCTGAGCGAGGAAGAGGAGCAGCAAGCACTGGCCGAGGAAGGCGTACTGGGGAAAGTACACCGTACCGCTGCCACCATCATCGACCAGCAGAAGGCGTTGATCGACGCCAAGTTCCCCCCGCTCAACCGCTGCCTGACCGGCTATGACCTGGCCCATCTGCGTGAGGACGGCCAACTCAACCTGAACAGCCTGCTGTGTGGCTCCGAAGGCTCGCTGGGCTTCCTGAACGAGGCGGTGCTGAACGTACTGCCGATTCCCAGGCACGCAACGCTGGTGAACGTTCGCTATGCCAGCTTCATGGATGCGCTGCGCGATGCCAAGGCGCTGATGGCCAGTAGCGCCCGCCCTACCTCCATCGAGACCGTGGACGACACCGTGCTGCAGCTGGCCATGGAAGATTTCGTCTGGGACAGCGTGGCCGAGTTCTTCCCGGCGGGCAGCACGCCCATACAGGGCATCAACCTGATCGAGTTCAACGACGATGACGCCGATACGCTGGCCGAGCGAGTGGCGGCGTTCACCCGGCACCTTGGCCAGGACACCCGCGTCGAGCGGCTGGGCTACACCCTGGCGGAAGGCCGCCCGCAAATTCAGAAAGTCTACGCCATGCGCAAGCGCTCGGTGGGCCTGCTGGGCAATGTGCAGGGGGAAAAGCGCCCGCTACCCTTCGTGGAAGATACCGCCGTGCCGCCGGAACACCTGGCCGAGTTCATCGCCGAGTTCCGCGCGGCGCTGGATGCTCGCCAGCTCTCCTACGGCATGTTCGGCCATGTGGATGCGGGGGTGCTGCACGTGCGCCCGGCACTGGACATGAAAGACCCCGAGCAGCAAGCGCTGATTCGGGAGATTTCCGATGAAGTGGTCGCCCTGACCCAGAAATATGGCGGGCTGCTGTGGGGTGAACATGGCAAGGGCGTGCGTTCGGAGTATGGCCCCACCTTCTTTGGTGAGCTGTACCCTTGCCTGCAGCAGATCAAGGCGGCCTTCGACCCGCATAACCAGCTCAACCCTGGCAAGATCGCCTCGCCCGCTGAAAATGCCCCGCTGATCGCCAAGCAGAGCGACCCGGAACTGCTGCGCGTGGATGGCGTAACGATGCGCGGCCAGCTGGACCGCACCATCGACGAACGCGCCTGGCAGGCCTACGACGCAGCGGTTTACTGCAACGGCAACGGCGCCTGCTACAACTACGATGTGGACGACCCCATGTGCCCGTCGTGGAAGGCCACCCGCGACCGCCGACACTCTCCCAAAGGCCGTGCCAGCCTGATCCGTGAATGGCTGCGCTTGCAGTCTCAGGCAGGCATCGACGTGGTCGAAGAGTCGCGCAAGAAGAAGGCAGAACGCAGCTGGGGCTTTATCAAGAGCTTTCCCAAGCGAGTGATGAACACCCTCAGCCGTCAGCAGCACCACGACTACTCCCACGAAGTGTACGATGCCATGGCAGGCTGCCTGGCGTGCAAATCCTGCGCAGGCCAGTGCCCGATCAAGGTGAACGTGCCTCAGTTCCGCGCGCAGTTCCTGGAGGTCTATCACGGCCGCTATTTGCGCCCGCTGCGCGATTACGTGATCGGGGGCACCGAGTTCATGCTGCCCGCGCTGACCAGGATCGCCCCTCTATACAACGCCGTCCTGGGGCAGCGCTGGGTCAACCAACTGATGCACAAAGGGCTCGGTATCAGCGACTCCCCCACGCTCTCCCGCGCCAGCGTGAAAAAGCAGCTGCGCGCCTGGGGGGTGGCGGAAGCCACGCCTACGTCACTGGCCCTGCTCACCGAGCAGCAGCGCGCGCAGAGCGTGATCATCGTGCAGGACGCGTTCACGACTCACTTCGAAGCCAGGCTGGTGATGGATGTCGTAGAGCTGCTGTCGCGGCTGAACCTGCGCGTGTTCGTGATGCCGTTTTCCGCCAACGGCAAGCCGCTCCACGTACAAGGCTTTTTAGGTGCCTTCGAGCGCACAGCGGCCAAGCAGGCCAAACGCCTGAGGGCGCTGAGCGAGTTCGACGTGCCCATGGTAGGCATCGACCCAGCCATGACGCTGACCTATCGCCAGGAGTACGTCAAAGCGCTGGGCAGCGAACAGGTGCCCACGGTGCTGATGCTGCAGGAGTGGCTGGCTACCCGTGTCAACACGCTCAATCCCAGCCCGGTGAAGCTGAATGACCCGGGCTACAAGCTGCTTTCCCACTGCACCGAAAAAACCAACGCGCCGGGCAGCCCCAAAGCGTGGCAGCAGGTGTTTGCTGCCTTTGGCTTGCAGCTGGAGCTGGCCACCACGGGCTGCTGCGGCATGTCGGGTACTTACGGCCATGAAAGCCGTAACGTCGCCACCTCCAAAACCATCTACGCCCAGTCTTGGCAGCCTCAGGTAGAGGCCGAAGAGAACGCAGGCAAGTTGCTCGCCACCGGGTACTCGTGCCGTAGCCAGGTGAAGCGTTACTCAGCGCAAACGCTGGCTCATCCGCTTCAGGCGCTGCTCCACTGCCTGCGTAGCCAATAACCGCCTCGAACCGCAACGCGAAGGGCCTGCTGTCTCCAGCAGGCCCTTTGGTTTTCCGGCGTTCGCCGCTAATCCGTTAGCTCTCTTCCTGCTGATAAGGCAGCGAAGAGTGGTGCAGCACGATGCGCAGACTGCCCTCGTCATCCAACTGATAGCCCCAGGTCTTGTCGACCGTGGTGACGTTACCATCGCTGTCGGTCATGGCCACATGGCCCATGGTGAGGGCCGTATCACCACTGATGAAAATGGCCGCATTGTCGATCTCAACCGCTTGCCAGCCTTTCAGCGCGAAGCCGCTGTCTTCTGCAAACTCATCGCTATGGCCCACGAAGTAGGCCAACGCACCGTCAGCCGTGGTACGGAAGGTTTGTGGCTCGCTGGCCAGCGTGGGTTTGAAGAGTACCGGGCCCATCTCATAGCCATAGGCTTCATCGATGATCGTGCTGGCCAGTTCGCGGGCCGCATCGATGCCGTCGTTTTCATAGGTGGTGGCAATCGCCACCAGCGCCTCACCCCACGCCTGCTGAGCTTGCTTCACCTGCTCGGGGGTAATGTCTCCCCCCAGGTGGGTCACTTCGGTGGCCTGGGCCAAAGAAGCGGCGCCAAGCCCTAGTGCAGTACCGAGTAGGATTTTTTTCAACATGGTGTCGTCTCCGTGGTGTGTTCGACGGTTACAGCTGTTGCGACGTGACATGCAACAGGGATGCCGTTCACTATACGGGGCCAACACTTACATTCAGGTCACCAGAGTATTAACAGAGCGCGAGTTTTAGATTAATACAAGGTGAATAACCACGTTGTCACGGGGAGGGCGCGGGGTCCAGACGGTACCCAAAACCACGCTGGGTCGTGATCAACGACTCCCCGGCGCCGTGCACGTCCAGCTTGCTTCGCAGCCGACGGATGTAGACATTGACAATATTGGTCAGCGGATCTTCGTGGGCTCCCCATACGCTGGCCAGGATCCGCTCTCGGCTGTACAGCTTGCCGGGCGTGCTCATCAGCAGTTCGAGGATTGCCAGTTCCTTGGGGGTCAGCTCGATCCGCTGGCCACCCCGGGTCACGCTGCGTTGCTCACGGTTCAGGCACAGGTCGCCCACCCGCAGCTCGTTCACTTCCTGGCTAGCCGGATGGCCCCACGAACGGCGCTGCAGGGCGGCAATGCGCGCCAGCAGCTCCTCGAAGGCAAACGGCTTGACCAGATAGTCGTCGGCCCCGGACTCCAGGCCCGAGACACGGTCCTCGATGCTGTCCAGCGCGGTCAGCATCAGGATGGGAAACGCCACCCCCGCCGTGCGCAAACTGCGACAGATATCGGTGCCGGTAATGTCCGGCAACAGCCGATCCAGAATGACCACCGGCTGCCGATCGGGCTCCCGGGCACACTGCACGAGGTGCAGCAGCGCCACCTGCCCTTCACTGAACGCTTCTACCTGATAACCTTCGGCCGCCAAGCCTCTGCTCAAGAAGTCGCGAATCCTGGGGTCATCTTCGATGACGACTATATGCATCCTGATTACCTCATGACGCTCAGCGCGGGGCCAGCCTGGGCGTGCACCGGCAGTTGCAGCAGCGCCTCACAGCCGCCTGCAGGGGCTGCCCCCAGGCTGAGCGTACCTCCATGTAAACGCGTCAACAGCATGGCAATGGCCAGCCCGACGCCTTGCCCATCGGGGCGGTGCGAACGCGCCTTCACGCCGCGGTAGCCGCGCTCGAACAGCCGCGGCAGTTCATCTTCCGCCACCCCGATACCATCATCACGCACCCGCAATGCCCACACTTGCTTGCCTTGCAGCACCTCAGTGGTAGCGCTCACTTCCACCATGCCCCCCGCATGGGAATAGTGCACGGCGTTATCCAGCAAAATACCGAATATCTGCTGTAACCGCTGAGGGTCTCCCAGCACCGTGGCCTGGGCTGTGACGTCTCCATGGAGGGCAATACCACGCAATCTGCCTAACGTCGAAGCCTGCTCCATGGCATCGGCCAGCGGCACGCGGGGGTCCAGCAGCTGGCGTTTCACCTGCCACTCGACGATATCGCTGCGCGCCATGGTCAGCAGGTCGCTGATCACGTCCGAAAGCCGCTTGGCATCGCTGGCGATTCGCTCCAGGGCCTGGCGGTACTCGGCTTCGCTGCGCATGCCGCCGCGCAGGGTGATCTCGGCTTCACCACGAATCGACGTGGTGGGGGTGCGCAGCTCGTGGCTGATATCCTCCAGCAGCTGCTGGCGCTGCTGACCCAGCTGGCGCAAGCTATCCAGCGCCGTGGCCAGCTCCCGAGTACGCACCGCCACCAGATCTTCCAAATGCTGCTGGCGGTCCTGCTCTGTCTGGCGATGTTGTCGCAGCTCGTCGGCCATGAGGTTCATGCGGGTAGCGACATGGCCGAACTCATCGCTCATGCGCTCATCCAGCCGATGGGCAAGATCACCGCGCTGAAACGCCTGGGCGCCGTTTACCAGCTCGAGGATGGGCCGCTGCAGGGCGCGGGCAAAATAGCCGAACACGGCCATGATGGTCAGCATCAAGGTGAGCGTGGCGCCAATCGCCAGGGTGATCAGCTGCTGCAGAGAGTGGTCGGCGTCGCTGCGCTGTTGTGCCAGCAGCGTGCGCTCCCGGGCCAGCGCATCGTAGAGCACCATGCGCAGGCCCTGGCTATCGACCAGTTCGAACTGCTCCGCAGCCGGGATCATGGAGGTCGCCAGTACTGCCCGCTCAAGGGCGTGAAACAGTTTATCGAAGGTCGCCAGCGCCGCCTGGCGCTCCTCGACCAGCGCAGCCGTCAGCTCACTGGAGGGCTGCATTCTGGCCGCCAGGCGGTCGCTGTTGACATGCAAGCGCTCAAGATGGGAGTGCATCTCGTGAAGAATGAAATCGCGCTCTTGCACGTCGGCAGGCTGGCCGCCCTGTTGAGCGTTGGCCAGCCAGGTACGCAGCTGGTTCTTGCTGTCGGAAAACGCCAGAAAACCCGCGTGAAGGTCACTGGAAAGCCTGCCCAGCTCTACCTTCTGCCGGGCGCCGTCGATGGCCCACACGGCCACGCCGCCCTGAGCGAGGGTCAGCATGATCAACACCAGCAGTGCCACCAGCAGGCGACGCTGAAACATCGGCAGCTCTCCTGAAAACCGCTTTCCGCCGCGCTTGTTCGACCCGCAGGATCAGAAGAACAGACGCTTCAATGCAAGGCCCGGGTCCTCTTCACGCATGAAGGCTTCCCCTACCAGAAAACCGTTGACGTCGTGATCACGCATGCGCTCCACATCGTCACGGGTATGGATCCCCGATTCGGTGATCACGGTGACGCTGTCCGGAATGCGCGTCAGCAGGTCCAGTGTGGTATCCAGGCTGGTATCGAAGGTATGCAGATTGCGGTTATTGATGCCGACCAGCTTGAGATTCAGCGCCAGAGCACGCTCGAGTTCATCGGCATCGTGCACTTCGACCAGCACGTCCATGCCCATGGCGTTGGCCTGCTGATGCAGGTCCCGAAGCTTCGCATCGTCCAGCGCCGCCACGATCAGCAGGATACAGTCTGCGCCAATGGCTCGCGCTTCCGTCACCTGATAGCCGTGGGTAATGAAGTCCTTGCGAATGACCGGCAGTTCGCAGGCATCCCGCGCGGCGATCAGATAATCTTCGTGGCCCTGAAAAAAGTCGGCATCCGTGAGCACCGACAGACAAGCGGCGCCGCCCTGGGCATAGCTGCGGGCGATGTCGGCAGGATGGAACTTCTCGCGCATGACTCCCTTGGAGGGGGACGCCTTCTTCACTTCGGCAATCACCGCAGGGTCACCCGCCTGGATGCGCTGATTCAACGCCTCGATGAAGCCGCGCGGCGCGCTCTGCTGACCCGCCAGTGCCAACAGGTCCTGTTCGGAAACCGCCTGCTGGCGCTCGGCGACCTCCTGGTCCTTGCGAGCCAGAATGCGCGTGAGAATGGTGGGAGTAGCCTGCTCTGTCATGGCATTGATCATCCTTTGAAAACACTGGTGAAGTGCGAAAGCTCTCTGAGCTTTTCGAGGGGCAATTTGGAGGCCTGCGCATCCTGGGCCACCATCACGCCCTCTTTCAAGCTGTCGGCTATGCCGGCACAGTAGAGCGCGGCACCGGCGTTCAGGGCCACGATATCTGCCGCTGCGCCTTCGCCACTCAGGGCAGCCTTTACTAGCCGCAGGCTATCTTCGGCACTGGTGGCTTTCAGCGCCGCCAGGCTCTGGCGCTCGATGCCCAGCGCTTCGGGGGTAATGGTGTAGCGGGTGATCTCGCCCTCTTTCAGCTCGGCCACCTGGGTGGGGGCTGCCAGGGAGATTTCGTCCAGGCCATCATCGGAGTGGACGACCATCACGTGGCGACTGCCCAGTTTGCGCAGCACTTCGGCCATCAGCGGCACCAGTTCGGCGGAATACACGCCCAGCACCTGATTGGGCGCACCGGCCGGGTTGGTCAACGGGCCAAGAATATTGAACAGCGTGCGCACGCCCATTTCACGACGCGGCCCAATCGCATAGCGCATGGCCGGATGGTGGTTGGGGGCAAACATGAAGCCGACCCCCACCTGCTCGATACAGCGCGCCACTTGCTCCGGCTTCAAATCAAGGTAGATGCCCGCGATATCGAACAGGTCCGCACTGCCAGATGACGAGGAAACGCTGCGATTACCGTGCTTGGCCACATGGGCACCGGCTGCAGCCGCCACAAAACTGGCCGCCGTGGAGACATTGAACAGATTGGCGCCGTCACCACCGGTGCCGACGATATCCACCACGTTATCGGCTTGCAGCGTGACGCGCTTCATCAGGTCGCGCATCACCTGGGCGGCGGCGCTGATCTCCTCGGCGCTCTCACCCTTCATGGCCAGCCCCACCAACAGGCCGCCAATTTGTGCATCGGAGGCCTCGCCGGTCATGATCTGGCGCATCAACGCGTGCATGGCATCGAAAGAGAGGTCTTCGCGGCGCATCACCGCGTTAATTGCGTCTCGCATTTGCATGAACAGATAAGCCCCTAAAGCGTATGAATTTGGCGATCAGCCGCGTCGCAAGAAATTGGCCAATAACGCATGGCCCTGGCGCGTGAGTATCGACTCCGGATGAAACTGCACGCCCTCGACGTCCAGGGTACGGTGACGAAACCCCATGATGAGCCCCGGCGTCACGTCACTCTCTGCGGTCCAGGCGGTGACTTCCAGGCAGTCGGGCAAGCTGTGCTGGTCGACCACCAGCGAGTGGTAGCGCGTGACTTCCAGCGGATTTTCCAGACCGTCAAACACCCCGGCTCCACCATGTACCACCGCAGACGTCTTGCCGTGCATCACCTGAGGAGCGCGCACCACCTTACCACCGTATACCTGCCCGATGGCCTGATGACCCAGACAAACCCCCAGAATGGGCAGTCGGCCCGCGAAGTGTTCGATGGCAGCCAGCGAGACGCCCGCCTCATTCGGGGTACATGGCCCCGGCGAAATCACCAGATGGGTAGGCGCCAGCGCTTCCATTTGCGCCAACGTGATCTCATCGTTGCGGTAGGTCATCACATCGGCATTCAGCTCCCCCAGGTACTGGACGATGTTGAAGGTGAAGCTATCGTAATTATCGACCATCAATACCCGTTGCATTGCCTTCGCCATCGTCCCACTTACTCCATGACACCCATAGAACTACGTGCCTGGCATGATACCCCAACCAAAGGCCTACTTGCAGTGGCTACCGGTGACTAATGCCAGGGCGACAGGACACCCCTGCCACTCGCTGAATAGGCGGGGCAGCGTTCATCGACTACCCTGCATAGGAAGTGGCCGACACTGGCAACACTGCCCAACACTCTTTATGATCTGCTGTTTTTTTAACGGGTTAGGAGCGTGACATGGATAGGCGATTCCCTGGGACGATCACGCTGTTGCTCTTGGCACTGCTTGCTGCCCCTCCCGCCTTCGCGACCGCCACCATCAACGTGATTGCATCGTTCTCGATCATCGAGGACCTGGTGAAACGCGTGGCAGGCAGTGACGTGCGCATCGTGACCATCGTACCGCCCGGTGAGGATGTTCACCGCTGGGAACTGACGCCCCCCAACGTGCTGGCCCTGGAAGAGGCCGATATCGTGTTTTACAACGGCTATGGCCTGGAGCCCTGGCTGCGCCATGTACAGGCCATGGCGGATGACACACTGACACTGACTGCTCTGGCGGAAAACGCGGCCATGTCACCGCTGACCATTCCCATGGGCCAGTACAAGGGCAACCCCGACCCGCATATGTGGATGGACCCCAAGGGCGCTGCCGCCTACCTCGATGTGATTGCCGAGACGCTGAGCGAACGCTACCCGAGCAAGGCCGACGCCTTCCAGCAACGCGCCGTTGAAGCCAGGGAAGCCCTGCTGGCGCTGGACCAGCAGGTGCGAGAGCGTCTGCAGGGCATCCCGCAGACCAACCGCACCCTCATCACCAGCGAAGCCTCGATGGGCTACTTTGCCCGCGCCTACGAGTTCGAGTACAGCGCCATCTGGGGCCTCAATAGCGAAACCCAGGGCAGCGCATCGGCCATGGAGACCATGAGCAAGCACCTCACCGAGCAGCGTCCGCCTGCGCTCTTTTATGAAAGCACGGTGCCCGACATTCACATGGACGCCTTGGCGAGAGAGTCAGGCCTGGCCCTGGCAGGCCCGCTCTACATCGATACGCTCAGCGAGGCCGATGGCCCTGCCTACAATTACCCTGCCCTGCTGCTGCACAACGCCGAGCTGCTTCATGAGGCGCTGGGGGGCGCCCGCGCCGATCACTGACGCCTAAGCGTCAGAGCCGATCAGCTCAGCCAAGGACTCGATCAGCACATCTGGCTGGCTCTGTTCGATGGGGTCGCCATGATTGTAGCCGTAAGGCAGCGCCACCGTGGCAAAACCCGCCGCTTTGCCGGCCTCGATATCGTGGCGTGAGTCTCCGACCATCACGCAGGCACTCGGCGCAACGTCCAACAAACGTGCGATATGTAGCAGCGGTGCGGGGCTGGGCTTTTTCTCTGGCAGCGAGTCGCCACCCACGCAGTGGGCAAACAGCGCCAGCAGTTCGAAATGCTCCAGAATGGGCGCAATGAAGCGCTCGGGCTTGTTGGTAATGAGTGCCAGCGTGAAGCCTGCGTCATGCAACTGCTGCAGCGCTTGCGCCACGTGCGGGTACAGCACGGTGCGTGCGTTGGGCGCCGCCGCATAATGGCGCATGAACGCCGCCAGCGCAGCCTCGACAAGCCCCGGCTCCGGCGCTGACGAAGTCGCCCAACTGAGTGCGCGCTCCACCAACACCTGTGCACCGTTGCCTACCCAGTGGCGCACCTGCTGCTCATCGGGCAGCGGCAGCGCCATCTCCCGCATGGATTGCTGTACGGCCACGGCCAGGTCGGGCACGGAATCGATCAAGGTGCCATCGAGGTCGAAGGCGATCAGTTGCTTCTGCTGCAGAATGGTATGCACACGGGCTCCTTGGTCATGGCACTGGACGCGATAATCTCGATCAATTTTATCATCTTATCGGCCTGCGATTACCCATACCGCGTGGAAGCTTCTATGCTGAGGCTATATTAGCCAAGGAGAGAGTAATGGCCACTCCCCGAATCGTGATTGTGGGCGGCGGCGCCGGAGGCCTGGCCCTCGCCACCAAGCTGGGGCACACGCTGGGCAAGAAAAAACGCGCCGAGATCGTGCTGCTGGACCGTAACGCTACCCATGTCTGGAAACCGCTGCTCCATGAGCTGGCTACCGGCGTGTTGAACTCGAGCATGGACGAAGTGGACTATCGTGGCCACTCCACCGCCCATCACTATCGCTACCAGCGGGGCTCGCTGAGCGGGCTGGATCGTGAACAGAAGGTGATTCACCTGGCGGCCATCGTCGATGAAGAGGGCGAAGAAGTGCTGCCCGCTCGGCAGATCACCTATGACTACCTGGTGCTGGCACTGGGCAGCGTTTCCAACGACTTTGGCACTCAGGGCGTGGCCGAGCATTGCCACTTCATCGATTCGCCCCAACAGGCCAAGGCGTTCCAACGGGACATGATCAACACCTTCCTGCGTTACACCGACCCATCGCTGCGCCAACATACCCAGCTCACCATCGGTATCGTCGGCGGTGGCGCCACAGGGGTAGAGCTGTCGGCGGAGCTGCTGGATGCCTCACGTCTGTTGAACGCCTACGGGGTGACGGCGGTGGACCACCAATCCATCAGCGTACACTTGATCGAGGCCGCGCCGCGCCTGCTGCCGGGCTTGTCCGAACGCATCAGCGGCACTGTACAGCAGGAGCTGGAAAGCCTTGGCGTCACCGTGCACGTCAACACGGCCATTCAGGAAGCGAAGGAGTATCATCTGGTCACCAATGATGGCGAAGTCATCGATACCGACCTGAACGTCTGGGCCGCGGGCATCAAGGCGCCCGAGTTCCTCAGCGAGCAGGGGCTCACTACCAACAAGCGCCATCAGGTCGCCGTGCACCAAACCCTGCAAAGCGTCGATGACCCTGCCATTTTTGCCCTGGGCGACTGCGCCAGCTGCCCACAAGGCGAGGATGCCACCGTGCCGCCCCGCGCCCAGGCCGCCCATCAGCAGGCCAAGGTACTGGCGAAGAACCTGATCAATTGCCTGGAACAGAAACCCCTGGCCGCGTTTCACTACCGTGACCACGGCTCACTGGTATCGCTGGCACGCTACGATGCGGTGGGCAACCTGATGCGCAGCTCCGCTTCTCGCGGGCTGTTTCTGGAGGGCTGGCTGGCGCGCCAGGCGTATGCTTCCTTGTATCGTATGCATCAGCTGTCGATACATGGCGCGCCAAAGACGGGTCTTGCCTGGCTGGTAGATAAACTGAACCGCTACCTCAAGCCACGCATGAAGTTACATTGAGCGCCTGCCTCGATCAGCGGACGCTGGCCAACGCAGCTCGCATCTGCTGAATGACGCTATCGTATCCGTGGGGGTCGCTGGCTTGGTGCGCATTGAAAATGGCCGAGCCAGCCACGAACGTATCGGCACCGGCAGCGGCAATCTCGGCGATGTTATCCACCTTGACGCCCCCATCGATCTCGAGGCGGATCGGCAAGCCCGAAGCATCGATCCGCGCCCGCGCCTCGCGCAGCTTGTCGAGGGTCGTCGGGATGAACGACTGCCCACCAAAGCCCGGGTTGACGCTCATCAACAGCACCATATCCACTTTGTCCATCACGTAATCGAGATAGGAAAGCGGCGTTGCCGGGTTGAAAACCAGCCCGGCCTTGCAGCCGCCATCGCGGATCAGCTGCAAAGAGCGATCGATATGCTCGGAGGCTTCGGGATGAAAGGTGATGTAGCTCGCGCCCACGTCGATGAAATCACCGATCATGCGATCCACCGGCTTGACCATCAGGTGCACATCGATGGGCGCGGTCACGCCATGCTGGCGCAGCGCCTTGCAGACCATTGGGCCAATGGTCAGGTTGGGCACGTAGTGGTTGTCCATGACATCGAAGTGCACCACGTCTGCACCGGCGGCCAGAACGTTGTCTACCTCTTCCCCCAAACGGGCGAAGTTGGCCGACAAAATGGAAGGGGCAATCAAGAAATCCTGGGCAGTGCTCATCATGGGGTCCTTAGCGCGGATTAACGGTATCGCGCTATCTTACCAGAGCGCTGCGCCCAGCCCCACGCAAGGATGGTGCCCTTGAGCGGTATGAAAGGCATGCATCATTGCCTAACCTTCCTCATATATTCACAAATAGAATATAAAACACAATTGTAATTCCACAATGACAGGTTTAACCTTAGCACCATCGCGACTATGTCGCCCCCTGCTATCAGGAGCCTGCCATGACACGCCATACTCAACTTCGCACCAGCCTGCTTCGTAATGGACTGCGCCGCAGCCTGCTCGCCGCTGCCGTCGGCACCGCCGTTGCCGGCATGACGCTCTCCACCAGCGCCGTGGCCCAGGAGCGTGAGCTGCTCAACTCTTCCTACGATATCGCCCGTGAGCTTTTTTCGGCCATCAACCCTGAGTTCCAAGCCTGGTGGCAGGAAGAGCACGGCGAAGAGATCGGCATCAGCCAGTCTCACGGCGGCTCCTCGGCTCAGGCACGGGCCATTCTGCAGGGTCTGCGCGCCGATGTAGTGACCTATAACCAGGTCACCGACGTTCAAGCGCTGGCGGATGCAGGCCTGGTCGCGGAAGATTGGCAGCAGGCGTTCGACAATAATGCGTCACCCTACTACTCCACCACCGCGTTCCTGGTGCGCAAGGGCAACCCCAAGGGCATCGAGAGCTGGGACGACCTGGTACAGGAAGACGTCCGCATGGTCTTCCCGAATCCGAAAACCTCCGGCAATGGCCGCTACACCTATTTGGCCGCCTGGGGCTTCGCCGATCAGGCTTTCGACGGTGACGACGAGCAGATTCAGGACTTCATGCGCACCTTCCTGCGCAACGTCGCGGTATTTGACACCGGCGGTCGTGGTGCCACCACCAGCTTCATCGAACGCGGCATTGGCGATGTGCTGATCAGCTTCGAGTCCGAAGTCAACAATATCCGTACCGAATACGGCAGCGACGATTATGAAGTGATCGTGCCGCCGGTCAGCATCCTGGCCGAATTCCCGGTCGCCGTGGTCGGCCCCAACGCCGAGCGCAACGGCAACAGCGATCTGGCCCAGAGCTACCTCGAGTACCTCTACAGCGAAGAGGCTCAGCGCCTGCTGGCGGGCTTCAACTACCGTGTGCATAACGAGACCGTCGTGGCCGAGTTTGCCGACCAGTTCCCCGAGACCGAGCTGCTTCAGGTCGAAGACGTGTTTGGTAGCTGGGAAGAAGCCATGGAAGCCCATTTCGAAGGCGGCGCACTGCTCGATCAACTGCAACGTCGTTAACGGAGCCCCATGAGCCAACTTGCATTCTGGCGATCCGGCAGCACACGCGTGCTGCCGGGTTTTGGCCTTTCCATGGGTATCAGCGTGCTGTTTATCTCGCTGGTACTGCTGCTGCCCATCACCGGGCTGTTTGGCCAACTGGCGGGGCTCAGCCTCAGCGAGTACTGGGCCATCATCACCGATGGCCGCGTGGTGGCCAGCTACACCGTGACCATTGGCGCTGCCGCCGTGGCCGCGCTGGTCAACGCCGTTTTCGGGCTGCTGCTGGCCTGGGTGCTGGTGCGCTACGAGTTCCCCGGCAAGCGTCTGCTGGATGCGCTGATGGACCTGCCCTTCGCCCTGCCCACGGCGGTGGCGGGCATTACCCTGGCCACCTTGTATGCCGGCAATGGCTGGATGGGCCGCCTGCTCGAACCGCTGGGCTTTCAGGTCGCCTATACCTGGGTCGGCATTGCCCTGGCCATGGCTTTCACCAGTATTCCTTTCGTGGTGCGCACCGTGCAGCCGGTACTCGAAGACCTGCCCGCCGAGATCGATGAAGCCGCCATGTCGCTGGGTGCTACCGACAGCGTGGCATTTCGCCGGGTGATCATGCCCCACCTGTGGCCAGCGCTGGTCACCGGTACGGGGCTGGCGTTCGTGCGCTCGTTAGGCGAGTTCGGGGCGATCATCTTCATCGCGGGCAACATGCCCTACGAAACGGAGATCACGGCATTGATGATCTTCGTTCGGCTTCAGGAGTACGACTACGCAGGCGCTTCGGCCATCGCCTCGGTGGTGCTGTTCGTGTCGCTGGCACTGCTGCTGGTCATCAACATCTGGCAGGGGCGCTTC
This sequence comes from Halomonas sp. NyZ770, assembly GCF_020616575.1. Taxonomy (NCBI): domain Bacteria; kingdom Pseudomonadati; phylum Pseudomonadota; class Gammaproteobacteria; order Oceanospirillales; family Halomonadaceae; genus Halomonas; species Halomonas sp. NyZ770. The sequence continues at coordinate 2,512,519 of NZ_CP085143.1, forward strand.
GTGCGCCGCTTGCATGGAGGAAAAGGCTAATGCATCGCGTAGGGGATGCGCCGCTGGTGCGGCGCGTACTTATTGTCAGCGCCCTGCTGCTGTCGGCGCTGTTTCTGCTGCTGCCGCTGGTCGCCATTTTTGCTCAGGCCTTTTCTCAGGGCGTGGCGGTGTTCTGGGCCAACGTGACCAATACCTTCACCCTCCACGCCATCGGCCTGACGCTGGTCATCGCGCTGATGACCATTCCGGTCTGCCTGGTCTTTGGCGTCGCGCTGGCCTGGCTGGTGACCCGCTTCAGCTTCCCCGGCCGCCGCATTCTGCAAACCCTGATCGACATACCCTTTGCCGTTTCGCCAGTCGTGGCCGGTTTGATCTACCTGCTGCTCTACGGCCGCAATGGCTGGATCGGCAGCTGGCTGGACACCCATGACATTCAGCTCATGTTTGCCTGGCCCGGCATTCTGATGGTCACCATCTTCGTCACCTGCCCCTTCGTCGCTCGTGAACTGATTCCATTGATGCAGGCCCAGGGCTCCCGCGAAGAGGAAGCCGCCGTGACCCTGGGCGCCTCAGGCTGGACCACGTTCTGGCGCGTGACACTACCCAACATCCGTTGGGCACTGCTGTACGGCATCATCCTCACCAATGCTCGCGCGGTAGGTGAATTCGGCGCGGTCTCCGTGGTCTCAGGGGCTATTCGCGGGCAGACCAATACGCTGCCCTTGCACCTCGAACAGCTCTATCAGGATTACAACGCCGTGGGGGCATTTGCCAGCGCGGCCTTGCTGGCGCTGATTGCCCTGTTAACCCTTGCGGCCAAGGCAGGCCTGGAATGGCGCGCATCGCGCCGGGAGGCACTCGTATGAGTATTCGCTTAGAGAATATTGCCAAGCATTTTGCCAATACCCAGGCCCTCGAACCCATCGACCTGGACATTCATGAGGGCGAGCTGGTCGGCCTGCTGGGCCCCTCCGGGTCGGGCAAGACGACCCTGCTGCGTATCATTGCAGGGCTGGAGAGCGCTGACCGCACGCCAACGCCCGGTAAAATTCTGTTTGGCGATCGCGATGTCACCCATGTGCACGTGCGTGACCGGCGCATCGGTTTTGTATTTCAGCACTATGCGCTGTTTCGCCATATGAGCGTCTACGACAACGTGGCCTTTGGCCTGACCGTAATGCCGCGCAAGCGTCGCCCCTCCAGCGGCGAGATTCGTGCACGAGTATTTCGGCTGCTGGAAATGGTTCAGCTCCAGCATTTGGCCAACCGCCTGCCTGCGCAGCTCTCGGGCGGCCAGCAGCAGCGTGTGTCGCTGGCCAGGGCACTGGCCGTAGAACCCGACGTGCTGCTGCTGGACGAGCCCTTCGGCGCGCTGGACGCCAAGGTACGTCAGGACCTTCGCCGCTGGCTGCGTCGCCTTCATGATGAGCTGAACTTCACCAGCGTATTCGTGACCCACGACCAGGAAGAGGCGCTGGAGCTTTCGGATCGCGTCGTGGTGATGAGCAATGGCCGTATCGAACAGATCGACACGCCGGAAACCCTCTACCGCTCGCCGAAGAACCGCTTTGTGTTCGAATTCCTCGGTGACGTGAACCACCTGGAGGGCAGCGTGCAGCAAGGTGTGCTGACCTGCGGAGATGCGCGCCTGCAGGTAGACCTGCCAGACGGTGACGAAGAGCTGCTGTTGCGCCCCCACGAAGTGCGCCTGGCTGAAGCACCCAGCCCGGAAAGCCACCTGCCTGTCACGGTCACCGCGCTTTCCCCTGTGGGGGCCGAAGTACGGGTCGAGCTGGAGGCGGACTGGCTTGCCAAGCCCTGGCTGGCCACCGTGCGTCATGCCGACTTCGAACGGCTGAACCTGCAGCGCGGCCAGCGGCTGTTTGCGCATCCGCGCCAGTGGCATCGCTTCAAGGAAGACACCGCACCCCAGCCGCAGCCTAGCCGGGTCACGTAAGCCGCTGGCCTCGCCTGTCGCAGCAGGGCTATACTGTACCGACCCTGGACAGCAATGCCTTGTTACGACAGGCTTTTACTATCCAGGCAAGTGACTACCCAATCAGGTTACTATCCAAGCAAGTTACGCCCCAAACAAGTAGAGTGTGGAGAGTTGTATGCGTCGGCGTCATTTTTTACGTATTTCCGGTGCGCTGTTGGCCACCGCCCTGCTGGCCGGCTGCGCCAGCCCCCAGTTCCTGCAGCTGAACCCTTCCCGCACGGCCAACGTGCCGCAGGTAGGCTCCGGGCAGCAGGTGACCGTGGTGGCCGTGGATGCCCGGCCCAGTGAAGTCATTGGCACACGGGCAGGCGGCAGCATGTCGACGGCGCAAATCACCGTCAACCGACATGAATTGATTCCGAAACTTCAGGCCGAAGCAGAGCGTGCGGTGCGCGACATGGGCTTCAACCCCACCCGGGAAACCGCCCAAGGCCGCCCCACTCTGACGCTGGAACTCGCCAGCCTGGCCTACCTGCGGGGCGATAGCGGCCAGCCGCTCATCGACGAGGCCCGTATCGAGGGTGTCTTCCGCGCCATTGCGCAGCATCAGGGCACGACCTACACCGGCACCTATACCTCACGCCGTACGCAGGGCTACGCCATCAAACCTGGTGAAGACAGCAATACCCGCATGCTGAACGACCTGTTGAGCGATGGTTTGAACCGCGCCTTCAGCGACCCGGAACTGGGCCGCCTGCTGGCGCGCTGACCTGGGTCAATTCACACGCGAGGGCCGCGCCGCTCCAGTGCCCAAAGGCTCTCGCGACGGCCACGCTCATCGGCAGGCTCCGTAGAGAGCCGATCAACGCGAAAGTTGGGCGCCAGCAGGCGCTCTATTTCGTGGTCGGGCACGTTGAAGGGCGGCCCTGCTTCGCCTTCCTGATGGGTCAGCGCGACGAGCAATCCCTTGGCACCAGGCGGTATCAGCTGTGCCAGGTGGAACGCATAGCGCTCACGAGTGGCGGGTGGCAGGGCAATCAACGCCGCCCGGTCATAGAAGGCCCCGACTTCGGCAGCCTGTTTGATATGCAGATGAAAGAAGTCCCCGCACCAAAGCTCGACACTCCCCTGACGAAACACCTCGAAACCTGACTGGCGGTAGCGTGAAACGCCCTCTTCCCGCTGGGCCAGAAACTGCTCGATGGCTTCCGGGGCCAGCTCGACGCCCAGCACCGGATGCCCCTGCTCGGCCAGCCAGCGCATATCCAGGCTCTTGCCGCACAGCGGCACCAAGACCTTGGCGCCCTCCTCCACCCCCAGCTCGGGCCAGTACTGCGGCAGCGCGGCGTGCGTTGCCGCCAAATGAAAGCCAATGCGCCCTTCCTGCCAGCGCAACCGCCAGGGGTTGTCCATGGTACTTACCTCGTCAGGCCGTGATGGATGATGACCAGCAAGACGCTTAGAACCAGCGGTCACGTTTCTTGCGGCGACGCGGCAGGTGCGGCACGACCAGCCCCACCAGCAGGCCTGCACCGGCCACACCCCCGCCGTACATGAAGTAGCGCATCAACAGATCCTCTTCCTGGGTATCCAGGCGGGCCTGCAGCGCACGCACCTGACGGCGAGCCTGCTCGGACTGGGCGTCCAGTTCGTGATTACGCGCTTCCAGCTCGGCAATGCGCTGCTCACGGACATCCAGGGTTTCCGTCATCGAAGAGACCCGCTGCTCCCAGGTATCGTTGATGCCGTCAAGCTCCTGGGTCAGCTCTTCCACCTGCGCCTGAAGCTCAGGCAACTGCTGACGAGCACTGGGCGTTTGCTGCAGTTCGCTGCTCAGCACCCACACGGTATCGCCGCTGTTGCTGCGCACTCGGGTGTAGTTCCCGCTGGTTTCCAGTACGTCTACCTGCTCACCCGCATTCAGCGTTCCCACAATGCGATAGCCATCCGTGGGCCCACTGCGCACATAGGTGCTCAGCTCGTCACTGACCCAGGCTTGGCTATCGGATTGAGCAAACGCTGAATGACCACTGGCACTCAACAGCACGCCCATGGCGGCGGCGTAACAATTCCTGCGAAATTTCTCTACTTGCATGACGTCATGTCCTGATCATAAAAACGCAGCTGACCGACGAAGCCAGCCTGCGTATCGCTATAGCGTTGCGCGTTCTTGGGCGCTTACCCTTCCCCCCTGGGCGGTAACGGGAAGGGACGAGGAAACTCTGCGACGCGAGCATCACTTTTCACTGCCTTCAAGGGGCCTTCACGCTCTACTTCGTCAATGCGCACAATGGCATTGAGCGGCAGGTAGCTGCGCTTGACGCCTTCGAAGGTACGCTGCAGTTTTTCCGCTCCTGGATCCACCACGACTCGCGACGCATCGTCAAAGACAAACTCCTCGACTTCAATAAAGCCCCAGAGTTCGCTCTGAAAGATCTCTCTTACGTATAAATCCCAAATTTCACCCTGCTGGTGAACCACCACACGGTAGATCGGCTTGGCCGCCATCTTGGCCTGTTCCTCTTGACGCTTGAACGTATCCAACAACGGGGTAGCCTACCACACTCACAGGGCAGCCCCTTAGCAGACATCATCAATGCCCACTAATTCCCTCCCGCCCTTCAGTGGGTGCTAATTAGCCCCGGGTCGCTTGGGTCGTGTATGGTGAGGTGAGTGGTTGGCACGATCATTCATCTACCCAACAGGAGTCACCACCATGCAGAAGGATCCCAACAAGGGCTATATCGCCCTCCTCGGCTGGAGCCTCAATGCAATCGAAGCGGCCGAGCAATTCGACCGGCGCTACATCGTGGTTGCCCCCGACTGGGCAGAAGAGCACTGCCAGAAACACGACATCCCCTACGTTCCCTGGAACTTCGAGCGCCTCAACGATCGCTCCATGGAGATTGCCGAGACCCTCAAGGAAAAAGGCGTGGATGTCGCCATCCCGCTGTTCGAGGAGACCGTCGAATGGGCCGGTGCCATCAACTCCGTGCTGCTCGACAACCCCCGTCTTTACGGCCAGTCCCTGCTCCTGCGTGACAAGGCGCTGATGAAGCGGCGAGCCCAACTGGGCGGAATCCGCGTGGGCATTTTCGAAGAGGCCCACGACAGAGACGATGTCATCCGTTTTCTGAAGCGGGTCAACCAGACCCTGCTCAAGCTGGACGGCGACCCCAACGATCCAATCCACCTGAAGGCGTTCGACAAGGCGGGCTGCCTGGGGCACCGCGTCATCCGCACCCCGGACGAGGTGGATACCATTCCGGACGAAGAGTTTCCCGTGCTGATGGAGTCGCACCTCGATGGCTGGGAATTTGCCGTGGAAGCGTGGATTCACGACGGCAAGATCGCCTTCCTGAACATTTCGGAATACGTCACGCTGGGCTATTCGGTGTTCGTTCCCGCCTCGCCGGAGCTCGAGCAGTATCGCCAGCAGATCACCGCCCAGATCGAAAAACTGATCAAGGCCTTCGATATCGAGTTTGGCCTGATCCATCCGGAGTATTTCGTCACCAGCGATGGCGAGATGTACTTTGGTGAAGTCGCCTATCGTCCGCCAGGATTCAAGGTGTTCGAACTCCTTGAGCGCGTCTATGGTTTCAACGCCTATCAAGCGTCGATGCTGGTCTTCGACCCCAAAGCCACGGCAGAAGAAGTGGCCGAGTTCTTTCCCAAGGAGATCGTCGATGCCAACGGGTTTGCGGGCTGCTTTGGCGTCTATCCACGCCGCCGCGTGGTCAGCCGCCTGGAGATACCCGAAGAGACCGAAGATCATGACTACTTCGAGTCCCATGAGCTGACCCCACCCGTCGAAGAGACCGTCACCAAGCGCACCGCGTTTGGCACCCACTGGGGGCTGGTCTATTTCAAAGGTGACGATGCTCATACGCTTCGCGACCTGCTCAAACGCCAGGAAGCACTCGACTTCTATGTTTAACTCTCCCCCTTGCCGGGATAAGGAGTCAGCGTGACCAATCAGCGTTCCACCCCTGAGGGGGAAGAAGGCAAACTCGATGGGCTGCTGAGCAAGTTCGATGAAGCCGTGGCGCTGCTTGCCCAGGCTCCCGCCGTCTCCAAGCTGGCCAAGCTACCCCGTGTGATGGACACCGCCAGGCGCATCCTGATGCTCAGCGGAGGCTGCGCAGCGCTGGAAGCACGCGCTGCCTGCTTCGAAGCCGCAGGCGTGTTTGCCGGCTCGGACTGGGACACACCGCAGTACCTGATCCCGACCCTGACGCCCTTTGCATTGAAAAGCGCCGATGCCAATGTGGTGGTGATCGAGACGCTGAGTGAACTGCGGCTGCTGGCGGTAGCCAAGGGAGGCTACGAGCATCCACAGGTATCGCCAGAACACGCCCATCACTACCTTACCCAGGTCATGGCCATCAACTTGGGCCTGCTGTTCAATGCCCCCAGCGAGGCCGAGCGCGAAACCCAAGGGCGGCTGGCGACCATTCCACGCCAGCTGTTTCAGCACCTGGCCGAGCGGGTCGGGCACGAGCACGTCATCGATCAACTGATCGATGAAATCTGGCGGATTCTCAAGCAGCGGCCCATCCAGGTCGACTCGATCAAGCAGATGATCACCCAGATCGCGCTGTGCCAGGCCAACCCGGAGATCGACCTGGGCGCCAGCGGCCAAGGCGCCGACCGGTTGGTCAGCTCGCTCTATGGGCCCACCCAAGCCTGCCGAGAAGACCCTGGCATCGAGATATACCAGGCACGCCTGGAGCGCATGGACCACGCGACGCTTCAAGCGGAGTCCACCGGTTTTGCACGCGCCATGCACGATACCGGCCTCGTATCGCCCTACCATGCCGTGCTGCTGCGCTTCCTGCTGGAAGAAGCCGACCAGCTGCTTTCCGAAGCGCTGGGGCTTTCGTCCACGGGGCGCGACTGCCTGCTGTGCTATCGCGAATTGGCGCACACCTTGATTCGCAGCGGCGTCTACCCTGCCACCGCCCAAGCCGTCTATGGTCTGGCGTTACTGCTGGAGCGCGGGATTCTCTATCAACCGCCGGTGGCTCCCGCCATGTGGCGGCAGCTTAGCCTGCCGCTCTCCGACTGGGCCATCTCGCGCTTGACGCTGGCGTATGGCGATACGGCATCGCCCAGAGCACGCTTGATCGAGGGTGTGCTGTGCATGCTGGGGCTACCGCTGGGTGTGGGCCAAGGCAACAACCCTACCTGCCAATCGGCGCGAGCGCTGTCGATGTGGGCCTACAACGACCCGGACTACCTGCTCCAGATGGTGACCTGGGCCGCCCGAGACGATGAAATCATCATGCATTTCGAAGGCCAGCCCATCTCTTCCCAGGAGAGCGTGGCAGGCCTGGCCAGCGAGCTGCCCCTCGACCTCGACCCTGTGTCATTGGTCGTCGTCCCGCACCTGGATCGCATTTATGCGGAAATGGGCCGACGCTGCATCGGCCGGGAAGGCGACCCGCACCGCTGGGTCAATCCTGAGTTTCACGGCTGGTGGTCTGGCCGAGGGTTCAGCATCAATGTGGACGTGGCCACCGGGCAGTTGGACGACGTCGACACCTTCATTCGCCACTTCTACGCCAGCTATCACCCTTTCTACAACGGTAATCAGCCGCTGATCCACCCCCAGCCTGCCGGCATTGCGGTCACGGACAGCGCTGCGCGCTTCATCGGTTGGCACGCCATCACCATTTTGCGCGCCTCGCTCGACCCCAGCGATGTCATGCGCGTCTACTTCTACAACCCCAACAACGATAGCGGCCAGGACTGGGGAGACGGGCTGAAGGTCAGCACGGCTGGCAACGGCGAGCGCTTCGGTGAGGCGTCACTGCCCTTCGAGCAGTTTCTCTCACGGCTATACATCTACCACTACGACCCTCTGGAGAGCGGCAAACTGGCCACCGTCAGCGAGGAGGAGCTGGAGCGCGTCAAGGGCTATCTGCATCGTAGTTGGGGGGCCACGCGAATCCCACCCACCGAGCTGCAGGCAGAGCCAGGCGCAACATGACATAATGCGCGGTCTTTCAAATATCCTGATACCCCGCCATGATACGACTCGATCAACTGCTGGTCAGCCAGGCGCTGGCCAGCTCACGCACCCGCGCCCAGCGCCTCATCAAGAACGGGCGTGTCTTCTTGGCCGACGGCACCCCGCTCACCAAGCCTTCCGAAAAGTGGCCCGCCGACACATCACTGCGCGTCGAGGAGGACCCCGAGGAGCGCTACGCCTCCCGGGCCGGGCTCAAACTGGAGGGGGCGCTCTCCACGCTGGGTATGCGGCTGGAGGGCAAGGGGGTGCTGGATGTGGGTCAGTCCACCGGTGGTTTTACCGACTGTGCCCTACGCTACGGTGCCCGCCATGTGGTGGGTGTCGAGGTAGGCCATGACCAGTTGGCCGAAGCGCTGCGCCAGGACCCGCGGGTAGTGTGCCTGGAAGGCTTGAACGCACGCCACATGAGCACCTCGGCCGCCTTGCGGGAGGTACTGCAAGCATTTCCCATCGAGATGGCCATCATGGACGTGTCGTTTATCTCCCAAACGCTGATCCTGCCGGAAATCGCCGCCCTGCTACCGGCCCAGGGCCATCTTATCTCTCTGGTCAAACCGCAGTTCGAGCTGGAGCCCAGCGCGCTGGACAAGCGCGGCGTGGTGCGCGATCCAGCCCGCTACAGCGAGGTGGAGCACAAGATACGCATGGCCTGCCAGGCCTGCGGTTTGCGCATCGCCCACTGGCAGGAGAGCCCGATCACCGGCGGGGACGGCAATCGGGAATTTCTCATGCTGGCCTGCAAATAGACGCCTTAGCCCAGGTTTTCAGGAGGCAGCGGCTTGCGGGTCTGTAATTTCACCGACTCCCCCTGATCTCGATGCAGCCAAACGTCCATCTGCTCGAAGGCCACCCGTACACCCGCTTCGCGGAACAGCTCATCCACCCGGCAGTTCACTTCGTCGGCCGCAAACAGCCGGTCCAGCAAGTCGTTGACGAAGATGCGCAGCTCGAAATTCAGGCTGTGCGGGCCATAGTTGAGGTAGAACACCTGGGGTTCCGGGTCCGCCAGTACACGCGGATTCTCATCGGCGGCCTGGCGCAACAGCTGATGCACCAACGGCAAATCAGAGCCGTGCGCCACGCCATAGGTCAGCACCACTCGGGTGACATTGTCCGACAGCGACCAGTTGATCAACTGGTCGGTGACGAACGTCTTGTTGGGTATGATGATCTCCTTGCGATCGAAGTCGGTCACCGTGGTGGCACGGATGCGGATACGGCTGACGGTGCCATGCAGGTTGCCCAGCGTGATGGTGTCGCCAATCCGAATCGGGCGCTCGAACAGAATGATCAGGCCAGAGATGAAGTTGGCAAAGATCTCCTGCAAACCAAAACCCAGCCCCACGCTCAACGCGGCCACCAGCCACTGCAGCTTGTCCCAGGAGACCCCCAGGGTGGCCAGCGACATGACGACTCCCGTCCCCACGATGGTATAAGAGAGCAGCGAGCTGATGGCGTAGGCGCTGCCCTGTTTCAGGGCCAGCCGCGACAGCACCATGACTTCGAGCAACCCTGGCAGGTTCCGCGCCATGATGAAGGTGATGGCGACCACCAGCAAGGCCGTGAAAAAATCAGAGAGCGAAAGCGAATTGTCCACCAGGTCGCCTTCATCGGCATCCCACAGCGCCACCTGATCCAGATACCCCAACACCGCCAGCAGGTCCGACCAGACCAGATAAAGCAGCAGGCTGAACCCGATCAGCAGGATGAGCTTGGAGAGCCGCAGCGACTGGGTGTTGATCTTCTCCATGTCCAGGGGTGGCTCTTCGACCACTTCCAGCCCGCCCTCGGCCCCCTCCTGTACCTGGGCCCGCCGCCGCGCCAGGGCTCGGCGATACGCCAAGCGGCGAGCGGCCACTGCCAGGCTGCGAACCACCGTGGCTTCCACCACGACCCACAGCCCCAACAGGTAAAGCGTCATCGCAAAACGTGCTACCAGCCGCAGCGCCGTGTATTCATACCCCCAGGCCACCAGCCCCAGCATGACCAGCGGCACGCTGGCCATGGCCAGCCCCAGGACCAACCGGAACAGCCGAACCCCAAAAATCGGCACGTGTGCCAGAATCAACTGCATCAACCACCACGCCATGGCCAACAGCCCCAGCATGAATAGCCCCATGGCTACCGGACGCATGGCCAGCGGGGTTTCCATCTGCTCTGACATGGCCGCGATCCCCACCACAGGCACCAGCGCTATGCCCAGGCCCCCCAGCAGTTGACGTAGCCGCGCATTGTAGGCAGGCGCCCAGGTAAAATGACGCTCAGCAACGCCATCGGGCACCAGCAGGCGGCGCCCCAGCGCGACCACACCCCAGCTCAGGCTCAATTGCAGCAAGGCCGGTGCCAGCCCCATCGCCAGGGCACCTTCTGCCGTCCGCAGGGCAACACCCGCGCCCGCCAGCGCCAGCGGGCCTGGCAGCGCCAGCAGCGCATTCATCAGAACCGCTTTGGGCGTATGCAGCTGCGTATCACTCTTCAAACGACCTATTTGCGAGTGCAGCCGCGCCAGGGCGGCCTTGATACGAGAGCGCAGCCCCAGCAAGGTCAGGCTCAGCAGCAGTAGCGGCGCACCGACCAGCATGTCCCAGCCAAGGCCCTGCCAGCGGTTGGGCAGCACGGCTCGCCATTCGCCCTGCTGCCACTCCTGCTGCAGGTAATTGGGTAACTGGCGCACCCAGTTGAGGTCCAGCGGACGACTGTTGGCTACCCAGAAGAGCTGTTCATCGATGGTGGCGCGCAGGTCGTGGGTGGTGGTCAAGAGCTGTTGCTGGTTCAGCTGAAGCTCGATGGCGGCGCTCAACAGGCTGCCATAGGACTGCTCGAGCTGCTCCACCAGCTCACGGCGAGATTGATAAAGCCGCGTCAGGGAGTCCACCAGCCCAGGCGTCACCTCGACACCCGCTTCCTGCAGCCGCTGGGTGGCCAATCGCTCCCCCTGGCGCAGCTGATCACGTTGACGTATCAGATCGAACTGCTTGAGGCGCAAGTCGGCAATTTCATCCTGCAGGTCTCGGCGCGGCACGATTACCGGCAGCGATTGACGCTGCTCACGGAGTATCCGCGATAGCAGCTGGCTGCCGCGAATGGCTTCCAACTGCTCATTGAGACTACGCTGCAACTGACGCACCAGCTCCAATTGACGCTGGGCTTCGATATTCTCGCGCACGATGCTGTTGGCGCGGTCAGTGGCCCGCAGCAGCTCGAGACTCAAGGTCTGGTTCATCTGCTGGGCGCGCAGCACTACCGGATGCCCTTCGGCGATCAGCGGGTCATCCCGCGCGGCATCGGCAATCGCCTGTTCGGACTGCAAGCGCCGCTGGCGATCGATGACCCCTTGCAGCAGGTTAAGCCGCTGCTCCTGATGATCGATCTGCAAAGCCAATAGCTCACGCCGCTGCTGAGCCAGCTCCCGCAGTCGGCTGTTGGCACTGAGCTCACGTTGATTGAGGGAGACTTCCTGCTCGGCCAGGGAGCGTTCCAGACGCCACTGAATCAGCTGCGCATCCTCGCGAGCCGAGAGCTGGCGGTCGGCCAACAGCGCTTCGCGGGTATCGTGCTCGCGGCGCAAGGTCTCGGCCCGCTGCAGGGCTTCGGAGATGGCCTGCTGGGCACGTTCGGGCAAGGTTTGCGCAGCCAACAGCTGTGAGTTGACCTCGGCCAACTGGCTCTGCAACTGCTGGAGCTCGATCACCGCGCTGCCCTGCTGCGCCTCCAAGGCTTCCAGCGGCATGTCGCTGAGGCTATCCACGGAGAGCTGTTGGCTCTCTTCCTCGGCTTCTCGCAGCTCTCGTTCGAGTTGCAGCAGCTGCTCAGGGGCCTGGCTGACACGCTGCTCCAGCGCCCGTTGGCGCTCTTCCAGCGCCGTAAGCCGCTCATAGGCTTGCAACGCGGCACTCAGGGCCGCCTGCTCACGCTGCTGTGCGGCGGTAAGCTCCCCTTCCTGGGACTCGAGCGCAGCCAATCGCTCGTTCAGGGCGCTTTCAGAAGGCGCCCGCTCACCATCTTCTGCCCACCCCATGGGCGACACGCACAACAACACGACACACAGCAATATTCCTAGCGCGCCGCTCACCGCCTTCATGGCATTCTTCACCACGTATAGAAGCCTCATTGACTGGTCGACCCGCATCATCGGGCAAGGCATCATTGTCAATCGTAAGGCCCGGCGGCGCAATCCAGCCCGGCACGAGAATATTGGCAGTTGACTTACCTCATCCGCCTGTATAGAACGTCGCTAACATTTATCTACTTTTCATTGCGAGCCATATCAATGGTTATCCGACCCCTGATGTTCACAGGCCTGCTGATTGCCTTGGCCACGCAGTCGGCCATGGCCGAGACGCGTGACGATATCGAAGCGCGTATTCGCGCCTTGAATACCGAGCTCTATCAGCTCCGCCAGCAGCTGCAGCAAATTGACGCACCCGAGGCTGCCGCCCAGGGTATTCCACCGACGCCGCTGCCGGAAGAAGTGGCCCTGGAGGACCTGTCCGAACGCCGCCAGCTGGAACAGCAGTCGTCGCGGAACCCGTTCTCCATCACGACGCATCGCACCAATTACCTGTTTCCGGTGAGCTACAACACCAATCAGGACTCCAACAACTTTCGTGAAGTGACCGATGCTTCAGGCCCCAACAACAACGAAGTGAAGTTTCAGTTCAGTGCCAAGTTCAACCTGGCCGAAGACGTGTTTGGCGACATTGGCGACGTCTATTTCGCCTATACCCAGCGAAGCTGGTGGCAGGCCTATAACACTGATGCCTCTTCCCCTTTCCGGGAAACCAACTACGAGCCCGAGGTGTTCATCGATTTCGATAACGCCTGGAGCGCCTTGGGCTGGGTGAATACGCGCAATCGTATCGCCTTCAACCATCAATCCAATGGCCGCTCGGACCCGCTGTCACGGAGCTGGAACCGCGTCTATCTGGAAAGCACGCTGCAGCGCGGCGACTGGGCACTGACCCTGGCACCCCACTGGCGCGTGCCGGAGTCCGACGGTGACGACGACAACCCAGATATAGAGCGTTACATGGGGTATGGGGATATTCGTCTGGCCAAGCGCCTGGACAACAATCACGAAGTCGCCGGACAGCTGCGTGGCAATCCTAGCCCCGGCAACCTGGGTACTCAGATCGATTACAGCTGGCCAGCCTTCAATGGGGTGCGAGCACACGTACAGTATTATTACGGGTACGGCGAAAGCATGATCGATTACGACAACCGCGTGCATCGCCTGAGTCTTGGCTTCAGCCTCAACCCGCTGTTCAGCGCCACGGGCCTGAACCGCTGATGCGGAACCACTAAACTTTGGGGTTGTCTATGGAGTGACGGCTGCTATGCTGAAGCTGTCACTCATTCATTCGTCAAAGGAAGACATCATGGCTAAACGTAACACAGACGCCTCCGCACGTGCCGACCAGCTGAAAGAAGACCTGCGCTATCTCAGCGAGACGGTCGAAGAGCTGATGAACGCCACATCGAAAGATGCCAGCGGTGAAATGCGCGACCTGCGTGAGCGTGCCGAACGTCGTTTGAAGGATACTCGTGCCCGCCTGGAAGCCCGCGGCGAGCGCATCTATGAAGACACCCGCGAGTCACTGGCTCAGCAAGCCGATTGCTGCGACCGCTATGTACATGAGAACCCCTGGACCAGCATCGGTATCGGTGCCGCAGCTGGCTTGGTGGTAGGTATGCTGCTCGGTCGTCGCTAATGGCATTGGGGCCAACCCAACGCGTCTTTTCTGCCGCCAAACGCTTGTTGAGGTCACTGTTAGCCAACGGTGAAACCCGCCTGCGTTTGGCGGTGTTGGAATTGGAGGAAGAGCGCGCTCGTTTATTGGTACTACTGTTGTTGGCTGGCGCTAGCCTGCTGCTACTGCTGCTGGGTGTGGCCACGCTGACGGCGCTGGTAGTCGTTCTGTTCTGGGACACCTATCGGCTGACGGCCATTGGCGTGAGTGCTGGCGTACTGATGGCACTCAGCCTGCTGCTGGCAGTGATTGCCATACGTCAGGCAAAGCGGCACTCGCTGCTCAAGGAAACCTTGAAACAGCTGGCAGCCGATCGCGCCCTGCTGGAGGCCAATGATGAAGAACTCACCGACCGTCGACGTTAAGACCACAGACAAGCCGTTGAGTCGCCAGCAGCGCAAGGCAGCACTGCTGGCCGAGCTGGAACAGCAGCGTATCGATATACTGGTGAGCAGTGATACGTTGCAACGCACTTCCGCGCCGCTCGACCGGCACTGGCGAAGCCTGCGCTTACCGCTGTACGTCGTGGGCGGGCTCGCTGCCGTGCGGCTGGTTCGCCATCCTGGTGGCGCCATGGCCGTCGGCAAACGCGCATTGGCAGGCTATATGCTGCTTCGCAAGCTGAAACTGCTGGCCAAAGTCGCCAGCTGACGAGGCGTTTGCCTGTTCAAAGCCGCCGGATGCCTTGCATCAGGCGGCTTTTTCAATGGTGATCAACACGCCTGGCCACAGGCGACGCCACTCGCCCAGGCCCACTGAAAGTTGTAACCACCCAACTGGCCCGTGACATCCAGCACTTCGCCAATGAAACGCAGCTGGGGTAAGCCTCGCACTTCAAAATTCTTCGACGAAATGGCCTCGGTACTGATCCCGCCCATGGTCACCTCAGCCGTACGCCAACCCTCTGTGCCCGCCGGTTTCACCTGCCACTCATTGAGGTACTGTGCCCAGCAGTCGATCGCCTCGTTGCTGTACTGTGCCAATGGCATGGCGGTGGCGTGCTCGGGGTACCACTCCACTATCGCCTGTGCCAGACGTTTGGGAAACCGCTCGCCCAGCCAGGTAGACAGCATGCGCTTGGGAGTTTGCTCACGCGCATGACGCAGCGAAGCCGCCACCTCCTCACCCGGCAATAAATCAATCGTAATGGCGCTACCGGGCTGCCAGACGCTCGAAATCTGGAGCATCGCCGGCCCCGACAGCCCCCGATGGGTAAACAGCATGGGCTCATTGAAGCGCCCTTGACCACAGCTGACCGATACCGGCACGCTGAGCCCTGACAGCGTTTCGGCACGCGCTTTCCAGACATCACTGAGCGTGAAGGGCACCAGCCCAGGCCGAGTAGGCAACACCTCAAGTCCAAATTGACGGGCGAGTTCGTAACCGAAGCCCGAAGCCCCCATGGTGGGAATGGAGAGCCCCCCCGTGGCCACTACCAACACGCCACAGCTGATGGTGCCCATCGAAGTAGTCAACTGCATTCCCTCGCCCAGGCGCTCCACCTTGGAAATGGACGTCTTCAATGCCAGTTCGACACCGGCCCATTCACATTCGGTCAGCAGGACTCTCACGATCTCCTTGGCGGAGTCGGCACAAAAGAGTTGCCCCGGCGCTTTTTCCACATACTCCACGCCATGGCGCTCCACCAGAGATACAAAATGTTCTGGACGGTAACGTTTCAACGCAGAAATGCAAAAATAAGGATTTTCCGAATAAAAATGGCTTGGTGAGGCATCAAGGTTGGTAAAGTTACAGCGGCCTCCTCCCGACATGAGGATTTTCTTGCCCGGTCTATTGGCATGGTCAACCACCAGCACGCGCCGCCCTGCATAACCTGCTTGAGCCGCACACATCAACCCGGCGGCACCTGCGCCAATGACGACGACGTCGTAAACCATCTTGGAAGCCCTACATGAAAAGCTGACTATCTTAGCAGCAGAGAGGCTGCTCAGCACTTTACAAACCCAAAATAGATGTACATATAATGTACAACAAATGTCTTTTCATTCCGTTATCTTGCCGTTTGCCCTTATCACGGCAGTCGATTTCAGGATAATGCAGGTCACCTCTGTTTACGTTGAGACGCCAATGCTTGTTTACAAACGCCTCTTCTGCTGTCTGCTGCTGGCCGCCTTGCCGCCATACGCCATAGCACAAACCCCGCCACCCGTGATCGGTCACTACGCCACGGCCACCGCCTGGTCCGACCCATTAGAAGCCCTGGGCACCCTGCGTGCCGACGAGAGCGTCACGCTGTCAGCCACCGTGACCGATACCATTGCCGAAATCACCTTCGAAGATGGTGCCCAGGTCGAACAGGGCGAGCTGCTGATACGCCTTGAAGATGCCGAGGAACAGGCACTGCTGAGGGCAGCACGGGCGATCACCGATGAGCGCCGTAACGCGGTGGGCAGAACGTCTCAACTCCAGGAACGCAACTTGGCCCCCCGCGCCGAACTGGAAGATACCCAAGCGCGGCTGAGGCAGGCAGAAGCCGATGTCCAGGCGTTAGAGGCACGCCTGGCCAACTACCGGGTAGTGGCACCGTTCAGTGGTCGCGTCGGCTTTCGTAATGTCAGCGCTGGCGCACTGGTGACCCCGGGCATGGAGCTGGTGACCCTCGACAAGCTGGATATCATGAAACTGGATTTTACCGTACCGGAAGTGTTTCTGGGCCGCCTGTCGGCAGGGCTGGCGCTGAGCGCGACCACCGCCGCCTACCCGGATGAGGTCTTCCGCGGTGAAATCGCCAGTATTGGTACCCGTATCGACCCGGTGTCTCGCAGTATCAGTGTGCGGGCCGAGCTGGCCAACCCAGAGCTGCGCCTGCGCCCCGGCATGTTGATGGAGGTCGTCGTGCAGCAACGCGTGCGCAATACGTTGGTACTGCCGGAAGCCGCTATCGAGCCGAGCGGCAATCGCCATTTCGTGATGGTCATTCACGAGGAGGAAGGAGAGCATCGCCTGGAGCGCCGAGAGGTCGCCTTGGGTGAGCGTCGCAGTGGCGAAGTGGAAGTGCTCGAAGGCGTGGCAGATGGCGAGCTGGTGGCAGTACACGGTCTGCAGCTGGCACGAGATGGCCAGCAGGTACGTTTACTGGGCATCACCGATGAAGAGACCAGCATCCGTACCCTGCTGGAGGCTGACCGCTGATGCGCTTATCCGACATCTCCGTACAGCGTCCGGTGCTGGCCATGGTCATCGCCGCGCTGATCGTGGCCTTCGGCCTGCTGGCGCTGAATCGCCTGCCGCTGCAGGAGTATCCCACAGTCGACCCACCGGTCGTCAGCATCGATACACGTTACCCCGGTGCTTCGGCCAGCGTGGTCGAAACCCGCATTACCCAGGTGCTGGAAGATCGTATCGCCGGGGTAGAAGGTATCGAGCTGATTACCTCCCAGAGCGAAGATGGACGATCGCGCATCCAGATCGAGTTTGCCATCAGCATGGATATCGACGCGGCGGCCAACGATGTGCGCGACCGCATATCGGGTGCCTTGCGCAACCTTCCCGATGATGCCGACAATCCTGAAGTCACCAAGGCCGACAGCAGCGATGAAATCGTCATCTGGCTGAGTCTCTCAGGGGCGGACTACTCGATCACCGAGCTCACCGACTACGCCAACCGTTTTCTGGTAGACAGCCTGTCGGTGCAGCCGGGGGTAGCCAGGGTGCGCGTGGGCGGTGGCCGCGACTATGCCATGCGTGTCTGGCTGGACCGCAACGCGCTGGCAGCACGAGGCCTCACCGTGGGTGATATCGAGGATGCCCTGCGCGCCGAAAACGTCGAGCTGCCCGCCGGCTCCATCGAGTCCGATGATCGCCAGTTCATCGTACGGCTACCGCGCAACTTCGCCACCGCCGATGACTTTCAGCGGCTGGCGGTTACCCAGGGCAGCAACGGGCACCTGATTCGTCTGGCCGATGTGGCCCGAGTGGAAGTGGGCTCGGTGGAAGACCGTTCGGTGTTTCGTGCCAACGGCGTGCCCATGGTGGGGCTAGGCATGATCATGCAGTCCACCGCCAACGTGGTGGAGCTTTCCGAAGCGGTGCAGCAGGAGCTGGAGCGCTTGCAAGGCACCCTGCCCGAGGGCATGTCATTGACGCTCAACTACGACGCCTCGGTGTTCGTGTCGGGTGCCATCGACCAGGTGGTCATGACGCTGTTCATCGCCATGGGCCTGGTAGTCATCGTGATTTTCCTGTTCCTGGGCAACCTGCGAACTACCATCGTGCCTGCCGTGACCGTCCCCATCGCCGTGATTGGCGCCTTCACCGCGCTGGCTGCCATGAATTTCTCGATCAACCTGTTGACGCTGCTGGCGCTGGTACTGGCCATTGGCCTGATCGTCGATGACGCCATCGTGGTGTTGGAAAACATCAACCGACGCATGCACGATTACGGTGAAACGCCGCTGGTGGCGGCCTTCCGCGGCACTCGACAGATCGCTTTTGCGGTCATTGCCACGACCCTCGTGCTGGTAGCCGTATTCGTACCCCTGAGTATGCTGCAGGGCGATATCGGCCGACTGTTTTCCGAATTTGCACTGACCATGGCCGCCGCGGTGGTCGTCTCCACGCTGCTGGCCCTGACCCTGACCCCCATGATGGCTTCCAAAATCCTCAAGCCGGGGATGCACGATAGCCGCATAGGTCAAGGGGTGCAGTGGCTGCTGGACGGTGCTCGGAAACGTTACCAGCGTGCGCTGGAAGTCGTGCTGGCATTCAAATGGGTAGTGGTGGCCTTGTTTGCGCTTCTGGTGGCGGGCACTGCCTGGCTGGCCTCGGCACTGCCCAGCGAGTACACCCCTCAAGAAGACCGGGGCAACTTCATCGTGCTGGTCAACGGGCCCGAAGGCGCCACCTTCGATTACATGATGGATTACATGGATGAGATCGAAGCACGCCTGACACCCTTCGTCGATAGCGGTGAGCTGGAGCGCGTGGTAGTAAGGGCACCGCGGGGGTTCGGCAATATCGAAAACTTCAACAGCGGCTTCATCATCGTCAACATGGCCGACTGGGGCAGCCGCCGCAGCGCCTGGGAGATCATGGCAGACGTGCGTCAAACTCTGGGGTCCCTGCCTGGAGTCCAGGCCTTCCCGGTCATGCGCCAGGGGTTTGGTCAACGCACCCAGAAACCGGTCCAGTTCGTGTTGGGGGGTGGCACTTACGAGGAGCTGGCCAGCTGGCGGGATACGCTGGTCAACCATATTCGCGAGCACAACCCGCGCCTGACCGCCGTTGAGAGCAACTACAACGAAACCCAGCCGCAGCTCAGGGTCGACATCAACTACGAACGGGCCGCCGCGCTGGGGGTCACCGTCACGGAAATAGGCCGGACGCTGGAGGTGCTGCTCGGTGGGCGCAACGTGACCCGTTACGTAGATGACGGCGAAGAGTACGATGTGATTCTGGAAGGCGACCGTGGCCGCCAGAATAGCCCGCGAGCGCTGGACAACATCCAGGTACGCTCCGCGCGGTCCGGTGAACTGATTCCGCTGGCCAGCCTGGTGACGCTCTCTGACTTCGCTGGTGCCAGCACGCTCAACCGCTTCGACCGCGTGCGCGCCATTACCATCGAGGCCAACTTGGCCGATGGCTACCCCCTGGGTGAAGCGCTGGCCTACCTGCAAGACACCGCGAATACCATTCTGCCAGAAGAAGTGCAGACCAATCTGGCAGGCCCTTCTCGAGACTTCCAGCAGGCCAGTGGGGCGACGACCTTTCTGCTGGTGCTTGGCGCCGTGGTGGTATTCCTGGTGCTTGCCGCCCAGTTCGAAAGCCTGATTCACCCCTTCGTGATCATGCTGACGGTGCCGCTGGCCATGAGCGGTGCCCTGCTGGCCCTGCTGCTGACCGGCCAGTCATTGAATATCTACAGTCAGGTGGGGCTGGTGCTGCTGATAGGATTGGCGGCCAAGAACGGCATCCTGATCGTCGAGTTCGCCAACCAGCTACGCGATGAGGGCCAAGCCTTTCGTTCGGCCCTGATCGAAGCATCGGTCACCCGCCTGCGGCCCATTCTGATGACGGCAGTCACCACCATGGCCGGAGCGATCCCGCTGATCATCTCCAGCGGCCCTGGCGCAGAGTCTCGCCTGGTGATTGGCACGGTGATCATGGCGGGGGTAGGCGCGGCCACGGTGTTTACGCTGTTCGTGGTACCCGTGGCCTACGATTTGCTGGCACGCTACTCAGGCTCGCCTGGCGCCGTGAAGCGACAGCTGGAAGAAGAAATTGCCAATGCGCCGGAGGCCGACCACGAACCGCTGGCTACGCCCGAGCGCTAAGCAACCTCTTCTACCCAGCAGACAGACAACAAGGGCGCCAAAAGGCGCCCTTGTTGTTGAAGCAGATCGCTAACGCAATGTACGCGATTACTCGCAGTCGCCGATGCGCTCGCCTTCGATCACGGTGTTCATGGTCAATTCGCCCATGGGTGACTGGGTGAAGATGTCCACGCTGCCTTCGATACGCTCACCCATGAAGCGCATTTCACCGTCGATATTGGCTTCGCCGCCTTCAGCACGACATACCATGCTGTACGAGAGGCCATCGGCGTTCATGTCTTGATGCTGCAGCTCACAGCCCTCTTCTTCTTCGATGAAGCCAAAGTCGGCGCCATCCAGCTCTTCTTGAGTGATGCACTGACGTTCGGTTTCGGTCTGATCGGGAATCTGCATGTCACCGCTGATACTGGTTACGCTGACGAACTCCCATTCGCCAGGCGTCACGTTCGGTGTTTCCGCCAGAGCGACCATCGGGAAGGCCAATAAGGCCGCTACTGCCATGTGACGTTTCATCATCGTTTTTTCTCACTAGGTTAATTGGGCAAACCCGCTCATATCCTACCTGATTCGTTCCGCTTGTGCCCGCCCCAGGCAGGGCTGTTACACTGGATATCCTTTTTTCACCTGGCAGGGCAACCGCCATGCATGACGACGCGCTGGTTCCTCACGACTTTTATTGCCCTTACTGCGACACGCCACTGACCTTCGTGATCGACACCTCTCAGGGTAGCCATGATACCTGGGAAGACTGCCATCAGTGTTGCGCGCCGATACGACTGCAGGTGGTGGTATCGCCTTTCACAGGCGAACTCGACGCCGTCATCACAGGTCGAGACGACGACGTCTTGTGAGCCATGATCAGGCCGCGTCAGCCTGCTGTATCTGAGCAACCCGCTTGGCCTCGCTGCGGCGCATGAAGTACCACGCCAGCAGCGTCGCCAACGAAACGGTCAGAATGATCAGCGTGGCCAACGCATTGATCTTGGGCGAGACGCCCATGCGCACGGAGGAAAAAACCACCATGGGCAGCGTGTTGGCTCCCGGGCCTGATACGAAGCTGGCGATCACCAGATCATCCAGCGACAGCGTGAACGCCAGCAGCCAGCCTGCCGCCAGTGCTGGTGCAATGACCGGCAGCGTCACGCAGAAGAATGTCTTGACCGGCGGCGAGCCAAGGTCCATGGCCGCCTCTTCGATGGAGCGATCCAGTTCCCGGAGCCGCGCCGACACCACCACGGCCACATAGGCACTGCAAAACGTGGTATGGGCAATCCATATCGTCGCCATCCCTCGGTCAGCGGGCCAGCCGATCAGTTGCGCCATCTGCACGAACAGCAGCAGCAGGGAAAGCCCGGTGATCACTTCGGGCATGACCAGTGGTGCCGTCACCATGCTGGAAAGCGCCGTCTTGCCTCGAAAATGGCCATAGCGGGTCATCACGAAGGCGGCCACCGTGCCCAGGCACACCGCCATGCTGGCAGCGAAAAAGGCAATCTTGAGACTGGTCCATACCGCCGAAAGAATCTGCCGGTCACGGAACAGCTCGCCGTACCAATGAGTCGAGAAACCCGCCCACACCGTCACCAGGCGCGATGAGTTGAACGAGTAGAACACCAGCACGAACATCGGCAGATAAAGAAACAGCAGGCCAAGCACCAGCATCACCGTGGTAAAGCTGGGGCGCCGAGAAGACGTCATCATTGTTCGAGCTCCCGTGACTGGTAACGGTGGAACCATACGATCGGGATCAACAACAGCAACAGCATGACCATCGCCAGCGCCGCAGCCACCGGCCAATCACGATTCAGGAAGAACTCTTCCCAAAGCACCTTGCCGATCATCAGGGTGTCAGGCCCTCCCAACAGCTCGGGGATCACGAACTCACCCACCGCAGGAATGAATACCAGCATGGAACCCGCCACGATGCCCCCCATGGAAAGCGGCAAAGTGACTTTCAGGAAGGTATTCAATTTACGCGACCCCAGGTCTGAAGCCGCTTCCAATAGCGACGTATCCAGACGCGTCAGGTGGGCATACAGCGGCAGCACCATGAACGGCAGGTAGGCATACACGATGCCCACGACGACCGCAAACTGGGTATTCATCATGCGTAGCGGCGAGTCGATGAGGCCGATGCTCAGCAGCAGATTGTTGATCAGGCCATTGTTGCTGAGTATGCCCATCCACGCATACACGCGGATCAGAAACGACGTCCAGGAAGGCAGCATCACCAGCAGCAGCAGAATCAACTGCCAGCGCCCCGGGGCACGGGCCATGGCATAGGCCATGGGATAACCGAGCAGCAAACACACCACCGTGGCGGTAAATGCCGTTTTGATGGAGCCCCAGTAAGCCGCGACATACAGAGAGTCGGTCAGCAAGAACAGATAGTTGCCGACATTCAGGAAGATACTCAGGGTTTGATCGGCATACTCGACCAGCGGCCCGTAGGGAGGAATGGCAATCGCCCCTTCGGAAAGGCTGATCTTGAGCACCAACGCAAACGGCAGCAAAAAGAACAGCGTCAGCCAGGCCAGCGGGAACGCAATCACCGCGCGCCGTCCCAGCTTCATACGCTTGATCATGCCGGTAAAGCCAGATGGCATCATGGTAGACAATCTCCTTCAAGAGACCGAATCATCAGCGATTCAGCACGATAGCGCTGTGATCTTCCCAGTAAACGTAAACGCTATCCTCCCAAGTGGGACGATCACCGCGACGCTCCGTGTTGGCCATGCTCACCTTGATCAGCTTGCCCGAGGCCGTGCGCACGTAATACAGCGAATAGCCCCCAAGGTAGGCAATGTCGTCCACCTTGCCAGCTTCCCAGTTGTATTCGCCGGTTGGCTGTTCACGGGTCAACCAGATTTTCTCGGGGCGCAGGGCCGCCCATACTCGACGATCCACCGCCTGGGTGGTGATCCCGTGATCGAGATAGATAGGCCTTGAAAGCGAGGGGCTGGCGATGCGGCAATGGTCGGCCGCGTCCTCGATGATCTCCCCTTCGAACACGTTCACGGTACCGACGAATTCCGCCACCATGCGGCTAGCGGGGCTTTCGTAGATATCGACCGGAGAGCCTACCTGCTCGATCCAGCCATCGGCCATGATCGCCACGCGATCCGCCATGGTCATGGCCTCTTCCTGATCGTGAGTCACCATGATGCAGGTAACGCCTACCTGCTCGATGATCTCGACCACTTCCAGCTGCATTTCCGTGCGCAGCTTCTTGTCGAGGGCGCCCATGGGCTCGTCCAGCAGCAAGAGCTTGGGCCGTTTGGCCAGTGAGCGCGCCAAGGCCACCCGCTGGCGCTGGCCGCCAGAAAGCTGATGCGGCTTGCGCTTGGCAAAGCGTTCCATATGCACCAGTTTCAGCATCTGGGCTACCCGCGCCTCGATTTCCGCCTTGGGCAGCTTGTCCTGTTTCAACCCGAAGGCGATGTTCTGCGCCACCGTCATATGCGGAAAGAGCGCATAGGATTGAAACATCATGTTGATTGGGCGCTTGTGCGGCGGCATGTCGGTAATGTTTTCGCCACTCAGCAGGATGCGGCCCTCGCTCGGCGTCTCGAAACCCGCCAGCATTCGCAGCAAGGTCGACTTGCCAGACCCAGAGCCCCCTAACAGGGCGAAGATTTCGCCGCGTTTGACCTGCAAATTCACGTCATCCACCGCCAGCGCGTCATCGAAGCGCTTGCTCAGGCGTTTGACTTCCAACACGATATCTTCAGCAAAGCGCGGAGCTTTTCCCTGGGGCCTCAGAGGCGGAGGAATAGCAGGCGATGAAGATGAAGTGTCGTTCGACAGGGGCGTAGTGACCATTCGCCACTCCCATCAAAAGGCCCGAGAAGCCGGGCGATAAAAGACGAACAGCGAGCCAGGCAACTGCCCGGCTCGCTGTCAGACAAGGGTCGGTTTAGCGACCAGACTTGACGCGGTTCCAGATACGAGTACGCGCACGCAGTACGTCCTGCGGCTTTTCCGCCTGAACGTACAGGTTCTGCATGACGTCTGCATTCGGGTAAACCGCAGGGTCATTCAGCAGCTCCTCGGACAGGAACTCGTTAGCGGCCAGGTTGGGGTTGGCGTAGCTGACGTACTCGCTGATCTCGGCGGCAATTTCCGGGTCGAGAATAAAGTTGATGAACGCATGAGCGTTCTCGGGGTTAGGCGCATCGGCAGGCACGGCCATCATGTCGAACCACAGCGCAGCGCCTTCCTTCGGGATGCTGTAAGCGATGGTGAAGTCGCGACCCGCTTCTTCAGCTCGGTCTGCTGCCTGGAACACGTCTCCCGAGTAGCCTGCGGCGACACAGATCTCACCATTGGCCAGGTCAGAGATATAGCGCGAGGAGTGGAAGTAAGTGACATGGTTGCGCACGGCCGCGATCACTTGGCCAGCGGCTTCGATGTCATCCAGGTTCTCGCTCAGCGGGTCGCCGCCCGAGTAAGCAATGGCAGGCGAGAGCATTTCGTCCGCCGAGTCCATCATGGAGATACCGCAACCGGCCGCATGCAGAGCCGCGGTAATTTCCGGATCGAAGAGCAGTGCCCAGCTATCTACCGGGGCATCGTCGCCGAGAATCTCCTTCACTCGCTCGACATTGTAGCCAATGCCATTGGTGCCCCACATGTAGGGGATGGAGTACTGGCTGCCCTCGTCGATGGCTTCCAGGTTGGCCATCAACTCCGGATTGAGGTTTTCGAAATTGGGCAGCTGCTCGTGGTCGAGCGGCTGGAACACACCTGCCCTGGCCTGACGAGTAAAGTAGTAGTTGGAGGGTACGACGACATCGTAGCCCGAGCGGCCAGACAACAGCGCCGCATCGAGGATCTCGTTACTGTCGTAGACATCGTAGGTCACGGAGATACCGGTACGCTCGGTGAATTTCGCCAGCGTTTCCGGCGCAATGTAGTCGGACCAGTTATATACCCGCACTTCATTGGCGTGGGCAGCGGTGGCCGCTACGGCAAAAGCGATTGCCGTAACGGCCACTGAACGTTTTGGGATGTTCCCCATCTAGCTACTCCTTATCTCGAAAGTCCACTTGTCTTGAAAGTGCCCGTCGAACAGGCGCACCGGGCCTGGCAACGGTTAGCGCTGACGCCGATACCTCTTTGTCTCATTTGCCGCTGCTGAGAAACAGCTTAGGCCATTATCCTGACCGTGCGAATTTTGCGGTGCAGCGCTCTCTATCGCAAGTACAAGTGAAAAATTCTTGCATTACACCACTGGCGACCCCACATCCATGGGCGCGAGCAAAACATAGAGACTGGCTATTGGCAGCATCATTTTTTCCAATTTTAGCTATTAGTCGTAGTTCGCTAATATCAGCAACAACTTTTCCAACTACCATTCACTCACTGCGGAGATGTTTTCAATGTCTTTGATCAATACCGAAGTAAAACCGTTTAAAGCGACTGCTTACCTGAACGGCGAGTTCGTAGACGTGACTGAAGCGGACCTGAAAGGTCAGTGGTCTGTCTTCTTCTTCTACCCCGCCGACTTCACCTTCGTATGCCCCACGGAGCTTGGCGATCTGGCCGACAACTACGAAGCCTTCAAGAAGCTGGGCGTCGAGATCTACAGCGTCTCTACCGACACCCACTTCACTCACAAGGCTTGGCACGACAGCTCCGAGACCATTGGCAAGCTCCAGTACCCGATGATTGCCGACCCGACCCTGCAGATTTCTCGCAACTTCGAAGTGCTGATCGAAGAAGCCGGTCTGGCAGAGCGCGGCACTTTCGTTGTCGACCCCGACGGCAAGATCCAGATCGTCGAAATCAACGCTGGCAACATCGGCCGTAACGCCGAAGAGCTGCTGCGCAAGGTCAAGGCTGCCCAGTACGTTCGCGCCAACCCGAACGAAGTATGCCCGGCCAAATGGAAAGAAGGCGAAGAGACTCTGGCCCCGTCTCTGGACCTCGTAGGCAAGATCTGACGCCTACCGTTGCCGACTCGACTCGTGTCGGTCGGCAGCACCACACCCGGGCATGCCCCGGGTGTCTTTTTTTCAGCACCCTGTTAACGCATCCCTGTTTTCCCACACGCTTGTCCCTTACTACACCAAGGCTGGCGTGCCTGGTCGAGAACGTTCTACTGCTGACTACGAGGAACCACTGTCATGCTGGACGCCAATTTAAAGAATCAGTTGAAAGCGTATCTGGAAAAAGTGACTCAGCCCTTCGAGATCGTTGCGTCCCTCGATGACGGTGCCAAGTCGCGTGAGCTGCTGGGCCTGCTGGAAGACATCAGCAGCCTGAGCACTCAGATCACCCTCAAAACCGACGGCCAGGATGCGCGCAAGCCCTCCTTTGCCCTAAACCGTGCCGGAGAAGAGACAGGCGTCGTGTTTGCGGGCATTCCCATGGGCCACGAATTCACGTCGCTGGTACTGGCGTTGCTGCAGGTCGGTGGACACCCGCCCAAAACGTCGCAAGAGCAGCTCGATCAAATCAAGGCGCTGGACGGCGAGATGCTGTTCGAGACCTACTACTCGCTCTCCTGCCAGAACTGCCCGGACGTCGTCCAGGCACTCAACCTGATGGCCATCTTCAACCCCAAGGTGCGCCACGTCGCCATCGACGGTGCCCTGTTCCAAGAGGAAGTCGAGGCCCGCGAAATCATGTCGGTGCCCAGCATCTACCTCAACGGCAAGCCCTTCGACCAGGGTCGCATGACGCTGGAGCAGATTCTGGCCAAGGTGGATACCGGCGCAGCCGAGCGTGAAGCCAAAAAGCTGAGCGACAAGGCAGCCTTCGACACGCTGGTCATCGGCGGCGGCCCGGCGGGCGCGTCAGCGGCCATCTACTCTGCGCGCAAGGGCATCAATACCGGCGTTGCCGCCGAACGCTTCGGTGGTCAGGTGGCCGACACCATGGGGATCGAGAACTTCATCTCGGTGACCCATACCGAAGGTCCCAAGCTGGTCAGCGCCCTGGAAGAGCACGTCAAGCAGTACGAAGTGGACGTGATGAACCTGCAGCGTGCCACCGCCTTCAAAGCAGCAGAAACCGAAGGTGGCCTGCACGAAGTGACCTTCGAATCCGGTGCCAAACTGAAGAGCAAGACCCTGGTACTGGCCACAGGCGCCCGCTGGCGGGAAATGAACGTGCCCGGCGAGCAGCAGTATCGCAACAAAGGTGTGGCCTACTGCCCCCACTGCGATGGCCCGCTGTTCAAGGGCAAGCGTGTCGCGGTCATTGGTGGCGGTAATTCAGGCGTCGAAGCGGCCATCGACCTGGCGGGTATCGTCGGCCACGTGACCCTGGTGGAGTTCATGGGTGAAATGCGCGCTGACGCCGTACTGCAGAAGAAGCTCAAGAGCCTGCCCAACGTGGATATCGTGCTGAACGCACAAACCACCGAAGTGACCGGTGATGGCAGCCGGGTCAACGGCCTGACCTACAAGGACCGCCAGACCGACGAAGTCAAGAACATCGCTCTGGAAGGTATCTTCGTACAGATCGGCCTGGTGCCCAATACCGAGTGGCTGAAGGGCTCTCCCATCGAGATGTCACCGCGTGGCGAAATCATCGTCGACGCCCACGGCATGACCTCGGTACCCGGTGTCTTTGCCGCAGGCGATGTCACCACCGTGCCCTACAAGCAGATCATCATTGCCATGGGCGAAGGCGCCAAAGCGTCGCTGGGCGCCTTCGACTACCTGATCCGCAACTGATTCATCCGCATAAAAAAGCAAAAGACCGTGACCAGGCCCGCCTATTCAGGCGGGCTTTTTCATGCTTGCCGGAACAGGCGGACTGGGCACGATAGACCCATTCACCGTGGCACCGGCATGGCACGCCAGCTCACCGGCCGACAGCAGCCCCTGGACAGATGCCAGTGACGTGAGGGTGATGCCGTGAGTGGTATGGACCTCCCCCTGAACACTGCCGCTGATCGAGATACTCTCTTGTGCCGTCACGATGCCATGAATTCGCGTGGCAGCGCCCACATGACTCCCTACCACCGCATCATTGGCACATTCGACGGCGACCTCAACCATCAGCGCTTCAGGCTCGGGATGGGTGATCACCGCCACGCCGAGACGACGCTTCTTGCGCCGACCATCCATCACGATGATCGTCATGACCACAACGCCCACGATGATCAGCCATGTTTCCATCTGCATGGCACTTTCCCCTGCTCGAACCAGCGTTGTTTATAGCCGTAGGGAGGCGCCAGCGGTAGCCGGAATATCGCACAACCACAGACGTATCTTCACGCTTTGCAAGCCCATCCCGAAGCGTACATTAACGTCATTCGGTCTATTTTGGTGAAGCCTGCCCAAAGGGTGGCGTTTCGCTGCACGGCGACCTTGCCCTACTCCGCAGGCATAGCTCATGTTCAAAAAAACCAAACCTCACGCTGAACACCCCGCCCTTCCCACCACTGACCTTCAGCCTGCGCCAAGCTAGCTCAAGAGCCTGCCTGGTGCCCGCCAGAGCACGTCGGTGATCGGCGGCAAGACACAGCTTCGTGGGGACATTCAGAGTGACGAGGACCTGACCATCGAAGGCCAGGTCACCGGCACCATCCTCTGCAAACAGCATACCGTCAAGCTCGGCGCCACGGGGCACTTGCAGGGCGATGCCTACGCACACACGCTGAGAATTTCCGGTACCGTAGAGGGCAATCTCGTTGCGCTGCACAAGGCCACGATCCACGGCGGCGCCAAGGTCACCGGCACGATCACGACGCCCTGCCTGGTGCTGGAAGATGGCAGCACGTTCCACGGCACCATCGACATGAACCCCGACAACGAGGTGTTCAAGAGTGTCTTTGCTGACAAGCCTGCGCCTAGCTCCGCGCCTCGTCAGAAGAAGACATCGGAGGCGACCAAGGCGGAGGACTCCACCGCCAGCGCGTAATGCAGGCGGTGGGCGACGTCAGTCACGCCCACCGCACACCGGGCACGCCGGGTCACGCGGCACCTGAAAATGACGCCACTGCCCGCTGAGCCCGTCGAAGGCCGACAGCCCCTGATGTGCCTCACCCGCACCGCTCAGCAGTTTGAAGGCCTCGACGGCTTGAAAGCAGCCAATCAAGCCTACCAAAGGGGCCATGACGCCACTCTCGGCACAGCTGAGGGCTTCGTCTTCGCCCTCCTCAGGGGGATAGAGGCAGGCGTAGCAGGGGCTATCTGGCTGACGCGGGTCGAATACCGCCAGCTGGCCGGAAAAGCGAATAGCCGCTCCCGAGACCAGCGGCACACCGGCTCGCTGCGTCGCGGCATTGATGGCATAACGGCTGGAAAAACGGTCGGTACAGTCCAGCACCACCTGAGCCGAGGCCACCAGCTCTGCCAACAGCTCACCTTCGGCGTGACGCTCGATAGCCACCACCTGGCATTCAGGGTTCAGTGCTTCAAGGCGCTGCTGCGCCGAACGCGCTTTGTTGAGGCCCAGGCTGGCCTGCTGGTGGGCTATCTGGCGCTGCAGGTTGGAAAGCTCCACATGGTCGGCATCTACCAGGGTAATCCGCCCCACTCCCGCCGCCGCGAGATACAGCGCGGCTGGCGAACCCAACCCGCCAGCCCCGATAATCACGGCGTGGGCGCCGCGCAGTCGCTCCTGACCCTCGATATCCACTTCGGGCAGCATGATTTGGCGGCTGTAACGCAGCAGCGCCTGATCGTCCATCATTAGCTTACTTATCCTCGAATTCCTCGAAATCAGGAATGTGGAGATTGAAGCTCTCTTTCACTTCTTCCATCACCACATAGCTCTTGGACTCTTTCACCCCTGGCAGGGTCAAGACCACATCTCCCAATAGTTGGCGATAAGCGGCCATTTCCGGGATGCGGCATTTCAGAATGTAGTCGAACTGCCCGGACACCAGGTGGCACTCCTGAATTTGCGGCAGCTTTTCCACCGCGCGCCGAAACTCATCGAAGACCGCAGGCGACTGGGTCTCCAGGCTGATCTCGACAAACACCAGCAGGTTCGCCTTCAGGGCGCGAGGGTCCAGAATGGCCTGGTAGCCACGAATGATACCGGCACGCTCCAGGCGCTTGACCCGCTCCAGACAAGGGGTTGTGGATAACCCAACTTCTGCGGCGAGATCCACGTAGGAAATACGCGCATTTTCCTGCAAACAACGAAGGATCTTGAGGTCGATACGGTCCAGCGTTCTATTTTTTGGTTTCATGGCAGGATCCAATACAAATGAATCAGGCGGTCAATAAAGGTGCCCCAGAGTAACCCGTTCATGGCCCCCCATGTCTTGCACACTTTCAACGTTCTGATAGCCCGCCGCCAACAGTGCCTCACGCACACTGGCCGCCTGCTGGTAGCCATGCTCCATTGCCAGGCAGCCACCAGGGGCCAGGTGGGCCTTGGCCGCCTCGATCACATGAAGCAGGTCTGCCATGCCGTTGGCATCGGCAACCAGCGCCGAGTGCGGCTCGAAACGCACGTCGCCCTGGCTCAAATGCGGATCATCGGCCGCAATGTAAGGGGGGTTACTGACGATGATATCGAAAGGCGGCTCCTCTGCCGGAGGCACGAACGCGCTGAGCCAATCACTCAACACAAACCGGGCATTGGTGATCCCCAGTGCGTCGGCATTGCGCTCGGCCAGCGTCACGGCTCCGGGGCGAATGTCGGCACCGATGACCTGCCAGCCCGGCTTTTCACTGGCCAGCGCCAGCGCAATGGCGCCCGTGCCCGTCCCCAGATCCAGTAGCCTGCCCACCGGGGCAGCGGCGCGAGAAAGCGCCACCTCCACCAGGGTTTCCGTGTCGGGCCTGGGAATCAGCGTGTCGGGAGAAGTCGCCAGCCGCAGCCCCCAGAACTCTCGCTCACCGGTAAGATACGCCACCGGCTGCCCCTGGGCACGCGCGGCTACCAGCGCCTCGAAACGGGCTCGCTCCCAGGTGGGGCATTCGCGATCGCCCCAGGTATAGAGCCACGTACGGCTGCACTGGGCAGCGCAGCCCAGCAATACCTCGGCATCCAGGCGCGGCGTGGGCGAGCCTGCCTGCGCCAACCGCTGGGCCGCCTGTGACAGCAAGGCGTCGAAGGTCATCAGCCTTCCTGCAGGGCCGAGAGCTGCTCTGCCTGATACTCATGGATCAGGGGCTCGATCACGTCATCGAGCTGCTCGCCGCTGACCACTTCGGTCAGCTTGTAGAGCGTCAGGTTGATGCGGTGGTCGGTGATGCGACCTTGAGGAAAGTTATAGGTCCGAATCCGCTCACTGCGGTCTCCCGAGCCGACCAGCGAACGGCGTGCATCGGCCTGCTCCTGGCGCTGTGAATCCACGGCATTGCGCTTGAGCTTGGCCGCCAGCAAGGACATGGCCTTGGCACGGTTCTTGTGCTGGCTGCGCTCTTCCTGGCACTCCACCACCACGCCGGTGGGCAAGTGGGTGATGCGAATCGCCGAGTCGGTGGTGTTGACGTGCTGGCCACCGGCGCCGCTGGAGCGATAGGTGTCCACCCGCAGGTCGGCGGGGTTGATGTCCACATCACCCACTTCATCCACCTCGGGCATGACCGCCACGGTACAGGCAGAGGTATGGATTCGCCCCTGAGACTCCGTCGCGGGCACGCGCTGTACCCGATGGGCGCCCGACTCGAACTTCAGCCGTGCGTAGACGCCGTCGCCCTTGACCCGGGAGATCACCTCTTTATAACCGCCCTGCTCGCCATGGCTGGCACTGACGATTTCTACCCGCCAGCCGCGCTTCTCGGCGTAACGGGAGTACATGCGGAACAGATCACCGGCAAAAATCGCCGCTTCATCGCCACCGGTGCCCGCCCGCACTTCCAGAAACACGCCACGGCCATCGTCAGGGTCCTTGGGGATCAGCAGACGTTTCAGCTCGACGTCCAGCGCTGCCAGCTGTTCGCGGCCATCGCTGATTTCCATTTCCGCCAGTTCACGCATCTCCGGATCACTGTCACGGCTCAGCTGTTCGGCCTCGGCGATGCTGTCTTCGACCCCACGGTAACGTTGCCAGGCGGCCACCAGCTCTTCCAATTCAGCATATTCCCGCGAATAGTCACGGAAGCGCTGCTGATTGTTGATCACCTCGGGATCGGACAGCAGCATGGCCAGCTCCTCGAAACGGTCGGAGAAGCTATCCAGGCGTTGGCGCAAAGTCTCTTTCATGCGGGTGTATCATCCTTCTGGCGTTTTACCGGAGGCGCAGGCTGCTCGAAGGCAGGTTTGGGCGGCAGTAACAGGCGCGGCGCGGCGTTGAGCAATTCATGGTTTTCCTGCGAAGCAGCGTCACGAATGGCAAGCGTGGGTTGATGCATGAAGCGGTTGGCCAGCTGGTGAGCCATCCGCTCGATGACTTTGGCCGGGTCTTCCCCCTTGGCCAGGCGTTCCAGCGCCTGCTCCCGCGCTTGATCGCGCAGCGCTTCGCCATGACGACGATAATCTCGAATCACTTCGCCGCCATTGCGAATGCGGCGCTCATGCTGCCAGCTGCCGACGCCGTGTTCAATCAGCGACTCGGCCTGGTCGGCGGCCACTTGGCGATGGCGGCGATTCTCTTCGATGACCTCTTCCAGGTCATCCACGGTATAGAGAAACACATCGGCCAGCTCACCCACCTGTGGCTCGATATCCCGTGGCACTGCAATATCGACCATGAAGACAGGCCGATGACGGCGCTTCTTCAGGGCACGCTCGACCATCCCCTTGCCCAGAATCGGCAGCGGGGAAGCCGTGGACGAGATCACGATATCGGCATGCTCCAGCGCATCCGGAATCTCGGGCAGGGTGATGGCCGTCCCGCCCAGCGCCGCAGACACCTGTTCGGCACGCTCCCGGGTACGGTTGGCCACGGTGAGCTGACGCACGCCCGCCTCATGCAGATGGCGCGCCACCAGCTCGATGGTTTCTCCGGCACCGATCAAAAGCGCCCGTGCACGACTGAAATCATCGAAGATACGGCTGGCCATGCTGACCGCCGCGTAAGCCACCGACACGGGGTTCTTGCCGATACCCGTTTCGGTGCGCACCTGCTTGGCCACGGCAAAGGTGTGTTGAAACAGCCGTTCCAGCTCTCCCCCCAAGCCCTTTGCCTGGCGCGCCTGCTGATACGCATCTTTCAACTGCCCCAGAATCTGCGGCTCACCCAGCACCATGGAGTCGAGCCCCACCGCTACGCGCATCAGGTGGCGAGCTGCTTCGTTGTCATGATAGTGGTACGCACAGCGTGCCAAATCATCGACCCGCAGATTGTGAAAGCGTCCCAGCCAGTCCAGCACGGTTTGCTCGCCTGCGGCATCGGTCACGCAGTAGAGCTCGGTACGGTTGCAGGTCGAGAGCACCGCGGCTTCGTGGATATGTGGCAGGCCACGCAGCTCGGCCAACGCGCTTTCCAGCTGCGTTGGCGTAAAGGCCACCTGCTCACGCACGGCCACGCTGGCAGTACGATGATTAATTCCCAGGGCAAGAAGCGTCATGCGGTCTGCGTCTTCGCTAGTGGATCGGTCGTCACGTCACTGTTCGTCGTTATCGCTTGGAGAGGAGCCGAACAAGGCAGCTTTACGGGTGAATTGTGCTGACTCGGCCCGCTTTCAAGGTGGAACATTCTATCACAACACTGCATGTTCTGGCGCACACCACTTTGCCGCAGGCAGCCAAGCCGCTATGCTGAACACTCGGCCACTTGATCGAGATACGCATGCCCCACCGCGCAACACTTCCGGGTTTGTCCCGAGCACTATCGGGTCTCCCTCTGTTACCGCTGGCCGCGACGCTGCTGTTGAGCGGCTGTCAGCTGTCCTCCACGCTTCCAGATCGCGGGTTCATGAGCGCTAGCCGCGACCCCATGCTGACGGCCCCGCCAGTCACACGCGGCCTGGATGCGGCAGGGCTCAGCACGCTGCTGGCCGCCGAGCTGGCTGGCCAGCGCGGCGACTATCGTTATGCAAGCCGTGGCTACCTGGAAGCCGCCCAGCGCTACAGCGCGCCCGGGCTGGCCGAGCGCGCCACCTTTGCGGCACGCTTTGGCAACGACGCCGCGTTGATGGAAGCATCTGCGCTACGCTGGCGCGAGCTGTCGCCCACCGCGGAAACGCCCAACCGGCTGCTGGCCGCCCTGTCACTGCAGCGCGGTGACTGGCTGGACAGCCTGGAACAGCGGCTGGTGATTGCCGAATCGGGCGGCTACGGCGACATATCGAGTTTCGCCGAGCTTGCGGTGGCAGAAGAAGCGCCACTCAATGTCCTGGTACAGCCGTTACGCACCTATCTGGCGCAACCGGCTGCTGCCGAGCGCGACTCCTACAGCGATGTGCTGCTGGGCACAGCGCTCATCGAAGCCGCCCTGGGCGAGACACAAACCGCTCGGCAGCACCTCGACCTGGTCGAGCAGCGCGAGCCCGAGTCCGCAGCACTGTGGCTGGCCAAGGCACGCCTGGCGCTGGAAAGCGGCGACCACCGCGCAGCTCAGCGGGCGGCCCAGCAAGGGCTGAGCCTGTCACCCGATGACGTGCGCTTCATTCTCATGCTGGCCCAGGCCGAAATCCGCCTCAACAACATTACCGCCGCCGAAACCCAGACCAACGCCCTGCTGGAAACCCACGGCGGCAATCAGGAACTGCGCATCGCCCTGGCTCAGCTCTATCTCGAAGAGGGCCACAGTGAGCCCGCCTATCGGCTGCTGCAGCCTCTGATCGGCCAGGACAGAATTCCCAATATTGCCTACTTTCTGCTGGGCGCCATTGCACAATCCCAAGGCGATATCGACAACGCCCTGCTCTATTACCGCCAGGTGCGCGATGGCAACGAGTTCCTGCCTGCGCGAGCAGCCGCCGCTCGCATGCTGATCGACGACGACCGCCTGCTGGACGCGCGCGCCTTCCTGCGCATCGAGCGCATGCGCCACGACACCTACTTTGGCGATCTGGTACTGCTCGAAGTGCAGCTGCTGGACGATCTCGCCATGGAGCAAGAGGCAAGCGCCCTGCTGGACCGAGAAATCACCCGCACGCCCGACGACACGCGACTGCTGTACCTGCGTGCCATGCGTGGCTGGGAGATGGGCGACCTGGCGGCCATGGAGCGCGACCTGCAGCAGATCCTGCGCACCGAGCCCAACAACCCCGATGCCCTGAATGCGCTGGGCTATACCCTGGCCGACCTGAACATCACCGAGCGCCTGGAAGAAGCCCGGGACCTGATCGAGCGCGCCTATGAAGTCGATCCCGACAACCCGGCCATCATGGATAGCCTGGGCTGGGTATACTTCCGACTGGGCAAACTGGATGACGCCCTGGCATGGCTGGAAAGCGCCTATTCGCGACTCCCCGATCAGGAAGTATCCGCCCACTTGGCCGAAGTGCTGCATGCCTTGGGGCGCAGCGACGAAGCGCGTCAAGCCATCGCCCGAGCCATGCGGCGTGCCGACCATCACCCCCAAATAGACGAACTGCTGGAACGGCATCCTGAACTAACGCCCGCCAGCACGCCCTAATAGTGCACTCTTCTGGATCCAGACCCTACTGACATGGAGCTTCTAATGTTGACTACGTCATTTCCCTTCGCTCGTTCGGCAAGCCCCCGACTGTCTGGTTGCCTGCCTACTGCGCGTCTATGGGTAGCCGCCCTTGCCCTCTTGACCCTGGCCGGCTGCGCCAGCCAGGCACCAGTCGACGAAAGCGGTCGTCAGGCAGGCCAGTGGGAGCGCCAGCAGGCGCAGGTCGAAGATTTCGACAGCTGGACACTGGTGGGCAAAGCAGGCTTGCGCACCCCCCAGGAAAACATCAGCGCCAACCTCGACTGGAACCAGACACCGTTCTACTTCCGCATGCTGATCAGCGGTCCCTTTGGCGGCGGACGCAGCGTACTGGAAGGACGTGAAGGACGCTTTTCGCTGAGCACCAGCGACGGCCGCTTCGAAGCCGAAACTCCGGAAGCCCTGATGGAAGAGCAGCTTGGCTGGTCACTCCCGGTACGCGCCATGCCCGACTGGGTGCGCGGCTTGCCCGGCGACCACGCCAGCTATCAGCTGGAAACCGACGAGCTGGGCTTCCCCCGCTTCCTGCAGCAGGATGGCTGGGAAATCGACTACCGTGACTGGGAGCGGGTAGAAGAGATGTGGCTGCCCCGCCGTCTGGTCATGAACTACGGCGAGGTACGCATCACCCTGGTAGTCAACCAGTGGCAGGCTGCCAGCCGCACGGCCGAATAAGCGCCGCTTCATCGCCCTGCACTTTCATTTTAGAGAACCGGCATGTCCGCAACACCCCATTCGCTGATTCTACCGGCTCCGGCCAAACTGAATCGCATGCTGCATATCGTGGGCCGTCGACCAGACGGCTACCACGAGCTGCAAACGCTGTTTCAGCTGATCGACCTGTGCGACACGCTGACGCTCACGCAACGCCAGGACAGCCGTATCGAGCTGACCACGCCGCTGGCAGGCGTTGCCGACGATGACAATCTGATCGTCCGTGCCGCACGCCTGCTACAGCAGAAAAGCGGCCATCACAACGGCGTATCGATCTCCATCGACAAGTGCCTTCCCATGGGCGGCGGCCTCGGTGGCGGCAGCTCCAATGCCGCCACCGTGCTGGTAGGTCTCAATCAGCTGTGGCAGCTGGGTCTGGATCGCCAGACCCTGGCCACGCTGGGGCTGAGCCTGGGCGCCGACGTTCCGGTGTTCGTGCATGGCCACAGCGCCTGGGCAGAAGGCGTTGGCGAACGGCTCACTCCGGTCACGTTGGACACCCCCTGGTTTGTGGTGATTCACCCCGGCGTGAGCGTCTCGACGCCCGCCATCTTCCAGGATGCGGAATTGACACGCGACAGCCTCCCCATTACTATGGCGCGCGCACTGCAGGGGGGAGCGGCCGAATGGCGCAACGACTGCGAGGCAACGGTCAGGAAAGGCTACCCGCTCATTGCGGATGCACTTGACTGGCTCGCACAGTATGCACCGTGCCGATTGACCGGTACGGGCGCTTGTCTGTTTGCCGCCTTCGACACACAAGAGGCAGCACAGGCAGTGGCCAAGCAAGCCAACCAGCGCTGGAACGCCTGGGTGGCCAAAGGGCTCAACACCTCTCCCCTACAAGATGCTCTGGGCTGCTGAAAGCGCCCGGTCGTCGCATCAGGCTGTTTGCTGGGGTATCGCCAAGTGGTAAGGCACCGGTTTTTGGTATCGGCATTCCCAGGTTCGAATCCTGGTACCCCAGCCAATCCTGATGTTGATCTGCGTTTTCTCCCCTGATCCCCAACACTGCAAAGGTGGCTGCGCGTGTCAAAATTGATGGTCTTCACCGGGAATGCCAATCCCGAACTCGCTCAAAAGATTGCCGAGAGCTTGGACAGCCGCATGGGTAATGCCACGGTGGGTCAATTTAGCGACGGCGAAATCGCGGTCGAGATCAATGAGAACGTGCGTGGCAAGGATGTCTTTATCCTGCAATCCACCTGCGCGCCGACGAATGACAATCTGATGGAACTCATTCTGATGGTCGACGCCCTGCGTCGTGCATCGGCTGCTCGTATCACGGCAGTGGTTCCCTACTTCGGCTATGCCCGCCAGGATCGTCGTGTACGCTCCGCCCGCGTCCCCATCTCGGCAAAAGTAGTGGCCGACATGATGGTAAAAGCAGGCGTCGACCGCGTCATGACCATGGACCTGCATGCCGACCAGATTCAGGGCTTCTTCGATGTGCCGGTGGACAACGTCTATGGCTCTCCGATCCTGCTCGACGACATCGAACGTCAGAACTACGACGATCTGGTGGTGGTATCCCCCGATGTCGGCGGCGTAGTACGTGCTCGCGCCATCGCCAAGCAGTTGAATGCCGACCTGGCCATCATCGACAAGCGCCGCCCCCAGGCCAACCAGGCGCAGGTCATGCACATCATCGGTGAAATCGAAGGCCGCACCTGCGTGGTCGTCGATGACATGATCGATACCGCAGGCACCTTGTGCAAAGCGGGTGAAGCCTTGAAAGATCATGGCGCGGCGCGGGTCGTCGCCTATGCCACCCACCCGATCCTGTCGGGCCCGGCGGTAGACAACATTACCAACTCCGTACTGGATGAAGTCGTGGTGACCGACACCATTCCGCTGGCCGACCATGCGCGTCGCAGCGGAAAGATTCGCCAGTTGAGCGTTGCTGGCCTGATTGCGGAAGCCATTCGCCGCGTCAGCAACGAAGAATCCGTCAGCGCGATGTTCCACTGATCGCCTGATGTGACAAGCCCCCTTCTGGGGCCATGGGAACGTCGTCGTCTGGTCGCGGGCGGCGGCGTTTCCTTACTTAAACCAAGAGGCAATTAACATGTCTGATTTTATCCTGAAAGCCAGCGTTCGTAACGACCTGGGGAAAGGTGCGAGCCGCCGCCTGCGTCGTGCGAACCAATTCGTACCGGCCGTTGTGTACGGCGGTGAGAAAGGCGCGCAATCCATCTCTGTCGAAAAGACCGCTTTCTACAAGGCGATCGAAGACGAGTCGTTCTTCTCTTCCGTCATCAAGCTGGTCGTCGACGGCACCGAAGAGCAGGTCGTTGTTCGTGATCTGCAGCGCCACCCCTTCAAGCCGCTGCTGACCCACGCCGACTTCATGCGCGTCGACGCGACTCACGCCATCACCATGAACGTGCCGCTGCACGTGGTGAACGAAGAGAAGTGTGTGGGCATCAAGGACCAGGGCGGTGAACTGCACGTACTGGCCAACGAAATCGCCATCAGCTGCTTGCCGAAAGATCTTCCTGACTTTCTGGAAGTGGACATCAGCAAGGTCGAGCTGGGCACTACCCTGCACCTGTCTGACCTGACCTTCCCGGCGGGCGTCACTTCCGTTGACCTGTCCCACGGTGAAGAGCACGACAACGCCGTACTGAGCATCACAGCTGTCAAAGTACGTGTTGAAGAAGAAGGCGAAGGCGACGCAGAAGAAAGCGCCGAGTAAGCCGCCGAGTAAGCCAGGGCGCAGCGGTATTGCGCCCCGAGCCATGCCCGCATGGCTCGGAAATGATAAAATCAAGCGCCTCGGCGCTTGATTTTTTTTTGCGACTCGAGACACGCTGCCACTTTCATCCTACTGGAGCTGAGCACATGAGCCAGGTAACGGCCATTATCGGGCTGGGCAACCCCGGCGCTGACTATGATGCAACCCGCCACAACGCCGGTTTTTGGCTGGTCGAGGCCCTTGCCCGCAGCGCCCACAGTGAACTGCGCCCAGAAAAGAAGTTTCTGGGTCTTTATGCCAAGGTACGCCTGGGCGAGCACGAACTGCACCTGCTGAACCCCTCGACCTTCATGAACCGCAGCGGCGCTGCGGTGGCTGCGCTGACCCAGTTCTTCAAGCTCACTCCAGAGAATCTGCTGGTCGCCCATGACGAGCTGGACCTGCCCCCCGGCCAGGCACGCTACAAGACCGGTGGCGGGCACGGCGGCCACAACGGCCTGCGCGACATCATCAGTGCACTGGGCAACCAGAAGCAGTTCCACCGCCTGCGTATCGGCATCGGCCACCCCGGGGAAGCACGCCAAGTGGTCAATTACGTGCTGGGCCGCCCTGGCAAAGCCGAACAGGAAGCCATCGCGCACGCCCTGGAGGAGAGTCTGGCCACCCTGCCGCTGGCACTTTCCGGCGATTGGGCTAAAGCCATGAACCGCCTTCATAGCGTAAAATAGCAGCACGTTTGATCAGTCGTGTGATCGCACACGTTTATTCACTGTTGGCCAGCGCCTCACGAGATAGCGCTGGCCTAGCGGCCAGGAAGTAATGTATGGGCTTTAACTGCGGTATTGTCGGCCTACCCAACGTAGGCAAATCCACCCTGTTCAATGCACTGACGAAGTCAGGTATCGATGCCGAGAACTTCCCGTTCTGCACCATCGAACCCAACGTCGGCATCGTTCCCATGCCAGACCCACGCCTGGATAAGCTGGCAGCCATCGTCAAGCCCGAAAAAGTCCTGCCGACCACCATGGAATTCGTGGATATCGCCGGCCTGGTAGCGGGTGCCTCCAAGGGCGAAGGGCTCGGCAACAAGTTTCTCGCCAACATTCGTGAAACCCAGGCCATTGCCCACGTGGTGCGCTGCTTCGACAACGACAACGTGATCCACGTGGCCAACCAGGTAGACCCCCGCGCCGACATCGAGACCATCAACCTGGAACTCGCTCTGGCCGATCTGGATACGGTGGAAAAAGCCAGCCAGCGCCTGGTGCGCGTGGTCAAGGGTGGCGACAAGGACGCCATGGCCACCAAGGCGGTGCTGGACAAGATTCAGCCCCACCTGGCAGAAGGCCAGCCACTGCGCAGCTTTGGCCTGGATGAAGACGAGAAACGCCAGGTCAAAAGCTTTGGTTTCCTGACGCTCAAGCCCACCATGTACATTGCCAACGTCAATGAAGATGGTTTCGAGAACAACCCCTACCTGGACATCGTCAAGGAGATCGCCGCCGAAGAAGCCGCTGTGGTCGTGCCGGTGTGCAACCAGCTGGAGGCCGAAATCGCCGAGCTCGACGACGATGAGCGCAGCATGTTCCTGGCCGAAATGGGCATGGAAGAGCCGGGGCTGGATCGCGTCATCCGCGCAGGCTATGCCCTGCTGGGCCTGCAGACGTACTTCACCGCAGGCGTCAAGGAAGTACGTGCCTGGACCGTCAAGCAGGGGGCCAGCGCTCCGGAAGCTGCCGGGGTCATTCACACCGACTTCCAGAAAGGCTTCATTCGCGCCGAAGTCATCGCCTATGACGACTACGTCTCGCTGGGCGGCGAACAGGGTGCCAAGGATGCCGGAAAATGGCGCCTGGAAGGCAAGGACTACATCGTCAAGGATGGCGACGTGATCCACTTCCGCTTCAATGTGTAACGAAGCAAACAATCAATGCTTGACGAATGACAAAGGGGTGGGTAATATTCGCCCCCGTTGCACGGCTACGTAGCTCAGCTGGTTAGAGCACATCACTCATAATGATGGGGTCCCCTGTTCAAATCAGGGCGTAGCCACCAACACCGAATCGAGCTAGCAATAGCGAAGGCCCGCTGATTTCATCAGCGGGCCTTTTTCGTTCTGGTCCGTTCTGGATTCGCAGATGGGTGATCAGTGCAGCGTCACGCGATTCAGGAACTGAACCAACGCGCGAGTCAGATACTCGACGTCGCGAGTGCCGGACGTTTCACGAATGGAGTGCATGGCCCACTGCGGCAAGCCCACATCGATGGTCGGCACGCCCACTTCGGTCGCCGTGATCGGACCGATGGTGCTGCCGCAGCCCATGTCCGCCCGGGTGACGAATGACTGCACGGGCACATCGGCTTCTCGACACACATCGCGAAACAGTGCGCCGGTCACGCTGTTGGTGGCATAACGCTGGCTCGCGTTCACCTTGATGACCGGCCCGCCGTTGATGGCCGGGCCATGCCGCTCATCGTGCTTGTCACGGAAATTGGGGTGCAACGCGTGAGCGTTATCGCAGGAGATCATCAGTGACGACTGAATCAGTTGAATCAGTGACTCTTCACTACCGCCACCCACCTGCACGTTCAAGCGCTTGAGCACGTCCCCAAGGAACGGACCCTGTGCACCGCAGGCGCTGGCGCTACCGACCTCTTCATGGTCGTTGGCCACCAGCAACGCCCCCTGCTCGCCATCGCACGCCAGCAGCGCCTCCAGCCCGACGAAGCACGACAGCAGATTATCCAGCCGCGCACTGGCCAGCAGCTCCTGGCGCAGCCCCACCAGCGCAGGCGGCTGCACGTCGTAAAAGCCCAGCTCGAAATCGACGATATCCACGGCACGCAGCCCGTGCTGGGCTTCCAGCCACTGCGCCAACAGATCGTTGAGCTTGAGATCGTTGCTCTGCAGCAGTACCGGTGCCATCTGGGTTTGCGGATTGATCGAACGACCGCCGTTGACGTCGCGATCCATGTGAATGGCCAGGCTCGGAATCATCGCCACCGGCTGCGCCACGTTCAGCAGCACGCTCTCCAGGCGCCCATCGGCATGGCGTACATGCACCCGCCCTGCCAGCCCCAGCTCACGGTCGAACCAGGGCGCCAACAGCACGCCGCCGTACACCTGCACACCCAGCTGCATCCAGCCCGCCGAGTACTGCGTGGCATTAGGCTTCAAGCGCAACCCAGGGCTGTCGGTATGCGCTCCCAGCATACGCAGGCTGGACAACTTTCCGGCAGGCAGCTGGAAGGCGATCAGCGACGAGTCATTGCGCGTCACGTAGTAACGCTTGCCCGGCGACAGCTGCCAGTTGGCGGTTTCTTCCAAGCGTGTAAAGCCCGCCTGCTCCAAACGCTGCGCCATGTTATGGGTAGCGTGCCATGGCGTGGGCGACTGCTCCAGGAAATCGCACAGTCGCGTTAAACGTTCTGCGTTGAAAGCCTCGGACATGGAAATCCTCTTTACAGTAATGATTGAGTCTCACAGGGTAAATGACCTGCTACAATGCTCCCTCGGCCTACGCAACTCATGGGCTAACTGCGTGTCTAGGGAAGAATGAGTGTACACAAATCCGGGAGAGCTTGACTGATGAGCTTGTTTGCAACGCTTTCGCGCTCGGTCGCCCTTGCTGTCATGCTGGTGATGACCAGCCCGGCAGCGATGGCGCAACTGGCGCCGACAGACGAACAACGCCAAGCGGCCGTAGAAATTGCGGATTCGCTCCGCTATGGCCACTACGCGAACATTAATTTTGACCAGCAGTGGTCCGAGGAGGCTTTCCAGCGCTACCTGGACATTCTCGATGGTCAGCGTGCCTATTTGCTCAACCGTGATATTGAACCCTATCGTCATCTGGAAAACGATATGGCAGAGGCCCTTTTCGAAGGAGAATTGGACGATGCCTTTGCACTCTACAACCGCCTGAGCGAGCGCCACACCACTCGCCTGGAGTGGCTGCTGGCACGCCTGGACGAAGGCCTCTCGCTGGAATTCGAAAGCGACGAGCGCCTGGAGGTGGATCGTGAGAGCGCTCCCTGGGCCAGTCGTGAAAGTGAACTCGATGAACTGTGGCGCAAGCGCCTCAAGAACGACGCCTTGACCCTGGCACTCACCGGTCAAGACGACGAGCAGATCGAGAATAACCTGCGCCAGCGCTACGAAGGCCAGTTGACCCGCCTGCGCCAGACCGAATCGGAAGACGTTTTCGGCCTGCTGATGGCCGCAGTGTCCAGCACCATCGACCCGCACACAGGCTACCTGTCGCCCCGCCAGGGCGAATCCTTCGACATTCAGATGAGCCTTTCGCTGGAAGGCATTGGCGCCCTGCTGCAAGCCGACGGTGAATACGTTAAGGTCTCCAGCCTAGTGGCCGGCGGCCCCGCCGACCGCGCCGGAGTGCTGGAGCCCGCTGACCGCATCATTGCGGTAGGCCAGGAAGATGGCGAGATGGTCAACGTCGTGGGCATGCGCCTGGACAACGTGGTCGATCTGATTCGCGGCCCCAAAGGCTCGGTGGTACGCCTGGACGTCGTGCCTGCCCAGGCGGTCGACATGACCCGCTCGCAAATCGTGGAAATCACCCGTGACACCGTCAGCCTGGAAGACCAGGCCGCCAAAGGCGAAG
Organism: Halomonas sp. NyZ770; assembly: GCF_020616575.1. NCBI lineage: Bacteria > Pseudomonadati > Pseudomonadota > Gammaproteobacteria > Oceanospirillales > Halomonadaceae > Halomonas > Halomonas sp. NyZ770. Next base: position 2,556,053 of record NZ_CP085143.1, read on the forward strand.
TCATTGAAGTCATGCGCGAAGGCGAACCCCATCGCATCGGCGTCATCACCGTACCGACCTTCTACGTCGACTTCGATGCCTGGCAGGCAGGAGAAGAAGAGTACCGCAGCACCACCCGTGACGTAGCCCGAGAGATCGACAACCTCAAGAAAGAGGGTGTGGAAGGCATCGTGCTCGACCTGCGCAATAACGGCGGCGGCGCCCTCCAGGAAGCCAACTCGCTGATCGGCCTGTTCATCGATCGCGGCCCCACGGTACAAGTGCGTGACGCCCAAGGCCGCATCCAGCTCTACGGCGACACCGAAGCAGGCACGGTCTACGACGGCCCCCTGACCGTTCTGGTCAACCGCCTGTCGGCATCGGCCTCCGAGATCTTCGCGGGCGCCATTCAGGACTATGGCCGAGGCATCGTGGTGGGCGCCTCTACCTTTGGCAAAGGCACGGTACAGACCCTCAACGACCTGAGCCACGGCCAGATCAAGCTGACACGCGCCAAGTTCTACCGCATCTCTGGCGACAGCACCCAGAATCGCGGCGTAGAGCCGGACATCGCCTTCCCCAGCCTGATCGACCCCGAGCGCATTGGCGAGAGCAGCCTGGACAACGCCCTTCCCTGGGACACCGTGCAGAACGTTCAGTATCGTCGCTACGGCTCGCCGGAAACGGTCCTGCCTACCCTCCTCTCGTTACATGAGGAGCGCGCCAAGGGTAACCCCAATTTCCGCTACCTGGAGCGCCAGTCCACCCTGGCCCGCCAATTGCGCGAGCAGCACACCAGCGTCAGCCTGAACCGCGAACAGCGCCAGCGCGAACTGGAAGCTCAGGAAGCCGAGCAGCTGTCACTGGAAAACCAGCGCCGCCGCGCACTGGGTCTCCCGGAGCTGGAAGAGTGGATGGATGCCCGCAGCGACGGCACACAGGATGACGAGGCCGACACCGAGAGCGACGAATCCGCTCCCGTCGACCGCGCTCATGTGCTGGAAGCGGCAGAAGTACTGCTCGATTATGCGCACCTGGAAAAAGCCCAGCGCATGGCCCGCCGCTGAGCAGCCCCTGCCCCGACGCCTGACGGCGACGGAGCAGCCTGTCCAAGCAAAACGACCCGCGCAGAACGCTCCATGCAAAACGCCAGTCCTTGGGCTGGCGTTTTGCCATATGAACGAATCGACTGATGGAACCACTTACCCCGTCAACACAAGGCCGCACGCCGAGCTGGACGATCGCCCATCTTCAACAGGCGCTTCGTCAAGCCAGCCAGCTGCACTTCGCTGCCTTTTGCCCCCGCCTCGATGATGGCCATGGCCCATGCAGGCAGCTGCGGCGCAAGATGATAGTACACCCACTGCCCTTCACGCTGGTCGATCAGCAGACCACACTGGCGTAACTGCGCCAAGTGACGCGACACCTTGGGCTGCGACTCCTCGAGCGCATACGTCATTTCACATACGCACAGCGACCGCTCCTGGGCGATCAGCAGTACCAGCATCAAGCGCGTCTCGTCGCTCAAACATTTAAAGACCTGCAGCGCCGGCAAGCCAGTTGCATCCTTCACGCGCTTCTCCAACGTTCGTTACCGTTCTGATGCTCATGCTACCGAAAAAGCTGGCGACAGGGCATCATTAAACGCCTTGAGCAAACGCAACGGACGCAACAAAGCCTTGCCATGCACCAGAGCTTGATAAGCACTAGAAATAGAGAAAAAGGAAAAGGAAATACGGCGAACTACGAAAGGGAGGAGAATTGATCGGCTAGATCGATAATACGTAAAGCAGTGAAATGGCTCCTCGAGCAGGACTCGAACCTGCGACCCAATGATTAACAGTCATTTGCTCTACCAACTGAGCTATCGAGGAACATCTGTGCGTCAGCAACGAAACATGCTTCGGCAATAAAAGCAGAATAGCGAATTGGCTCCTCGAGCAGGACTCGAACCTGCGACCCAATGATTAACAGTCATTTGCTCTACCAACTGAGCTATCGAGGAACATCTGTATCGCTATTGCGCTTGAGCGAGAACCGTTGCCAACCTGTTAACTTTTCAGCCATTTGCCGAGAGTTCGGGTTGGTGTTTGGCTCCTCGAGCAGGACTCGAACCTGCGACCCAATGATTAACAGTCATTTGCTCTACCAACTGAGCTATCGAGGAACTGCTCAAACACGGTGCGTAGTATACTGATAGAAACGCGCGGGTCAAGTCTCGATTACAAGTGGAGTGCTAGCCGCTGGTTCGGTGTGTCCGTATAATGCAGCCATTCAGCGGCAGGCGACTGCCCAACGATTTTTCATTCATCCCTCGTCTCTTCAGAAAGACGACCCATAGACGACAGGTACCGATGGCGAAGAAGCTCTTCATCAAAACGCACGGCTGCCAAATGAACGAGTACGACTCCTCTCGGATGGCAGACCTACTCGGCGAATCCCATCAGCTGGAGCTCACCGACAACGAGAAGGAAGCGGACGTCATTCTGCTGAACACCTGCTCGATTCGTGAAAAGGCACAGGACAAGGTCTACCACCAACTGGGCCGTTGGAAGAAGCTCAAGGACGCCAACCCGGAACTGGTCATTGGCGTAGGTGGCTGCGTGGCCAGCCAGGAAGGCGAAGCGCTGCGCAAACGCGCACCTTACGTGGACATGATCTTCGGGCCGCAAACCCTGCATCGCGTTCCCCAGATGCTCGACGCCCGCAAGAACAACCAGATTGCGGCAGTGGATGTCACCTTCCCCGAAATCGAGAAGTTCGACCACCTGCCCCAGCCCAAGTCGGATGGCGCCACGGCGTTCGTATCGGTGATGGAAGGCTGCTCCAAGTACTGCACTTTCTGCGTGGTGCCCTACACCCGCGGCGAAGAGGTCTCGCGCCCCTTCGAAGACGTCATGGATGAAGTCATCCACCTGGCCGACCAGGGCGTACGGGAAATCAACCTGCTGGGCCAGAACGTCAACGCCTATCGCGGCGACAATGAGGATGGCGACGAGATCGACCTGGCCGAGCTGATCGCCTGCATTGCCGCCGTGGACGGTATCGACCGTATCCGCTTCACCACCTCGCACCCGGTGGAGTTCACCGATAGTCTGGTCGATGCCTTTGCCGACATCCCGGAGCTGGTGAGCCACCTGCACCTGCCGGTACAGTCTGGTTCCGACCGCATTCTGAGCGCCATGAAGCGCGGCCATACGGCGGAAGAGTACATCGAGAAGATGGAGCGCATCCGCGCCAACCGCCCGGACATCAGCTTCTCCTCCGACTTCATCATCGGCTTCCCCGGCGAGACCGAAGAGGATTTCGAAGCCACCATGGACTTGATCCATCGCATTGGCTTCGACCACTCCTTCAGCTTCGTCTACTCGGCACGCCCTGGCACCCCCGCCTCGGGCCTGCCTGACGACACCCCGGAAAGCGTCAAGAAGCAGCGCCTGGCCATTCTGCAGGAGCGCATCCTGCAGCAGGCGGCGCAAATCAGCCGCCGCATGGTGGGCTCGACCCAGCGCATTCTGGTAACCGGGTTCTCGCCCAAGGACCCCGGCCAGCTCTCCGGGCGCACCGAGAACAACCGAGTCGTCAATTTCCGTGCCGCCAACCCCACCGAGCTGATCGGCTACTTCGTGGATGTCGAGATCACCGAAGCGCTGCCCAACTCGCTGCGTGGTGAGCTGGCCTCCGCCGAGCGTTATTGAGCCTTCTCTTATCCTGGGTAATTGCCCCGACCCCGTCGGGGCATTAAGCTGAAACGCACACACACCAACGAAAGGGTTTCCTACTCTTGAGCCAGCCATCACCTCAGGCCAATCGCATCATTACCCTAAGCCTTGAACCCAATGACCCGCAGCGCCTTGCCAGCCTCTGCGGCCAGCAGGACGAGCACCTAAAGCTGATCGAGAGCCGCCTGGACGTGACGTTGCGCAACCGTGGCAACGTTTTTCAGCTGGCCGGTGCGGCCAACCGCATCAAGGCAGCCGCCAATGTCCTCGAGCACCTGTACCGTGAAACGGCAGCCGCCGAGCTATCGGCGGATACCGTCCACCTGTTCTTGCAGGAGTCAGGGCTAGAGGCCCTGGAGGAAGAAGAGGACGGCGAAGGCGGCAGCGACGAGGTGATCATGCGCACCCCCCGTGCCATGATCAAACCCCGCGGCCTGAACCAGCAGCGCTACGTGCAGAGCATCCGCGAACACGACATCAACTTCGGCATCGGGCCTGCGGGTACCGGCAAGACCTACCTGGCGGTGGCCGCGGCGGTCGAGGCACTGAACCAGCAGGAAGTGCGCCGCATCCTGCTGGTGCGCCCGGCCGTCGAAGCAGGCGAGAAGCTGGGCTTCTTGCCCGGCGACCTGGCCCAGAAAATCGACCCATACCTGCGCCCGCTGTACGACGCGCTCTATGAGATGATCGGCTTCGAGCAGGTGGCCAAGCTGATCGAGCGCCAGGTGATCGAAATCGCGCCGCTGGCGTACATGCGTGGCCGTACGCTGAACAACTCCTACATCATTCTCGATGAGAGCCAGAACACCACGCCGGAGCAGATGAAAATGTTCCTGACGCGGATCGGCTTTGGCTCGACGGCGGTGATCACGGGTGACATTACCCAGGTGGACTTGCCGCGCGGCCAGCGTTCGGGGCTTTCCCAGGTGCTGGACGTGCTCAAGGAGACCCCCGGCATCGGTGTGACCCACTTTGCCGCCAAGGACGTGGTGCGTCACCCGCTGGTGCAGCGCATCATCGAAGCCTACGACGAGTTCGAGTCGCAGCAGGAAGTGACCGAGCGCGCCCGCCGCGAGGCGCGTCAGCAAGAGCGCGAAGCACGCATGCTGGCCCTCGAACGCCAAGGCAATCGCACTGGAGGCGGCGACCAATGAACGAGCCGATGATCGATCGGCAAGCGGCCATCGACGAACCGCTGCTGCCTTCTCTCGACCAGCTCACCCAATGGGTGAGCTGCGTGTTTGCTCGCCATCCTGACGATGACCGCCAGGAGCTGACCATCCGGTTCGTGGATGAAGCCGAGAGTCAGGCGCTGAACCGCGACTACCGAGGCAAGGACAAGCCCACCAACGTGCTGTCGTTCCCTTTCGAGAACCCGCCTGGCATCACGCTGCCTCTGCTGGGCGATCTGGTCATCTGCCATGCGGTGGTGGCCCAAGAAGCCCACGAGCAGCAAAAGCCGCTGGAGCACCACTATGCGCACATGGTGGTTCACGGCACCCTGCACCTGATGGGCTATGACCATATCGAAGAGCAGGAAGCCGAAGAGATGGAGCAGCTCGAGCGAGAGCTGCTGGCGACCCTGAAGATCGATGACCCTTATCAGGCGTGAGTGGCTTTGTTGCAGAAAGCTGCTGCTAGCGGTGGTGTCTGCCGCCACTCAGTGATACAACGATGAGCTGTCATCACCCCCCTTTATCGAACTACCTTGCCCGTAACTGAGAGAACTGACGCAATGAGCGAAGATCGATCGAGCAACCCCAATCAAAAATCATGGCTCGAGAAACTCTTTGGCGCCCTTTCCGGAGACAGCGACGAACCCAGCTCACGGGATGAGCTGATGACGTTTCTACGCCACACGGCCGGCAAGCTGAAACTGGATCAGGACGCCATCATGATCATTGAAGGCGCCCTCGACATCAGTGCCCAGCAGGTTCGCGAAATCCTCATCCCGCGCTCTCAGGTCACCGCCATCGCCCTGGACCAGACCAGTGACGACTACCTGCCGCTGATCCAGGAGACCGGCCACTCCCGCTACCCGGTGATGGGTGAAAATCTCGACGACGTCAAAGGCATTCTGCTGGTCAAGGACCTGCTGCCGCTGCTCTCCCAGACTCAGGAACAGCGCGATGCCTTCAAGCTGGAAGACGTGCTGCGTCCGGCCATGTTCATTCCCGAATCCAAGCGCCTCAACAGCCTGCTCAAGGAGTTCCGGGACACCCATAACCACATGGCCATCGTCGTGGACGAGTATGGCGGCACGGCGGGCATCATCACCATCGAAGATATCCTCGAACAGATCGTCGGGGATATCGAGGACGAGCACGATACCGACGAAGAGGACGATATCCGCACGCTGGAAAACGGCCACTTCGCCATCCGTGCCCTGACGCCCATCGAAGACTTCAATGAACGCTTTGGCACGGCCTTTTCCGATGACGAGTTCGACACCGTGGGGGGGCTGGTCATGCAGCAATTCGGCCACCTGCCCGGCCGTGGCGAGCACACTACGCTAGGCGGTTGGCGCTTTGTCATTCTGAATGCCGACAACCGGCGCATCCGCCTGCTTGAGGCCTATCGTGAACGCGATGCCGACGACGAGACCGACGCTGACTAGCCGCCACTGGCGCTGCGTTACCGTTGCACCCTGCTGACAGGATATTGCTATGGGGTTGACTCCCACGTTACCACTTCAACTGCTGGCCGCCCTGGTGGCCGGTGGTTTTACCACGCTCACCGCCTCCCCTTTCGAACTCTGGTGGCTGGGGCCTGTCGCCATTGGCCTGCTCTTTCTGGGCCTGCATCAGCTGAGCCCGGCTCAGGCCGCGCTGAAGGGGTGGCTGTACGGGGTGGCACTGTTTGCCAGCGGCACCTCCTGGGTATACGTCGCGATCCATGATTACGGCTATACCGGCATGCCCTTGGCGGTCTTTCTCACCGCGCTGTTCGTGACCGTACTGGCGCTGTTTTTCGCGGGTACGTTCTGGCTCTATCGACGCTTCGTCGGCCCCCGTTGGGCAGTAGTGACCTTCGCCGGTGCCTGGGTGCTGGGTGAAGTACTGCGCACCTATCTGTTTACCGGGTTTCCCTGGCTGCTGGTCGGGTCGAGCTACGTCGACTCGCCCCTGGCCAGCTGGGCCCCCGTTGGCGGCGTCTATTGGCTCTCGTTGCTGGTCGTTTTGAGCGGCACCCTGGGTGTGGCCTTCCTGCACCGCCAGTGGTGGGCAGCGCTGCCGCTGGCGGCCATCTGGCTCACGCCTCTGGCACTGCCCCAGCACTGGACCACGCCGGTGGACGAACCCACTCGCGTGGCCCTGCTGCAGGGCAACCTTCCGCAGCTCCTGAAATGGACACCGGAAGGCCAGCGCAGCGCTGCCAATATCTACAGCGACCTGACCCGTCAGGTCGCAGACGATGTCGACCTGATCCTGTGGCCAGAGACCGCCCTGCCCATGATCGACAGCCAGGCGCGCCCAGTACTGGAGCGCGTGCAAAGCAACCTGCCGCCTGAAACGGCGCTGCTCACTGGCATCGTGCAACTGGACGAGGCCAATCGCTACTTCAACAGTGTGATTGGTGTCGGCAACGTGGAAGGCAGCTACCAGAAAGAGCATCTGGTGCCGTTCGGTGAGTACTTGCCGCTGGAAAGCGTGCTGCGCGGGGCGATCAACTTCTTCGACCTGCCCATGTCCAGCTTTAGCAAGGGGGCCTCTCATCAGGTGCCCATGCAGGCCGCCGGGGTCACCATCGGTAACGCGATCTGTTACGAGATCATCTATCCGCAGCTGGTGGCACGCCGCGCCATGGATAGCGATGTCATCGTCACGGTCTCCAACGACACCTGGTTCGGCGCCTCCATCGGCCCACACCAGCACCTGCAAATGGCGCGCCTGCGTGCGTTGGAAAATGGCCGCTACGTGGTGCGTGCCACCAGCAATGGCATTACCGCTATCATCGACCCCCGCGGCAGGCTCGTCGACCGTGCACCGCAGTTCGAAACCACCTACCTGACCGGCGAGTTCCACGCCATGCAGGGGCTCACGCCCTTCACCCGCATGGGTAGCTGGCCCACCTGGCTGCTGGCAGGCCTGCTGTTGCTGCCTGGGGTTGTACGTCGCCGCGCAGGATAACGCACCTTACCAGCCCTGCCTGCTGCCTGGCCCCCGCATTGACGCCGTTGACCGGCGAGCGGGGGCCTTGCTTTTAGCGGGCCGAGGGAATTTCCCCCAGCACTTCTGGAATAGTCATTTTCACATAGCGGCCTGGGGCAGGCTCGATCACTTTCAGCTCCCCCTCTCCGGGCTGACGGGCCGGCACCATTTTCTTCGGGTCGGCATCCGCGTAGCCGTTCTCCGTCACCCAGGCCTGCCAGTGCGGCCACCAGGAGCCTTCGTTGAAGGTCGCCCCCTGCTGCCATGCATCGTGGGAGTCCGGCAGCTCGTCGTTCGTCCAGTAGCCGTACTTGTTCTTGTGCGGCGGGTTGACGATCCCGGCGATATGTCCGGAGCCCCCTAACACGAAGGTCACTGGCCCCTTGGGCAGCAGCGCACCGTAGTAAGTGCTGTTCCACTTGGCAATGTGGTCTTCCTTGGTCGAGACGAAATAGCTGGGCGCCGAGATCTTGCGCAGGTCGATCTTGACGTCGTCCAGCTCGATGCCACCGGGCTCTACCAGGCGATTTTCCAGATACATGTGGCGCAGGTACCAGGCGTGGGTGCCTGCGGTCAGGTTGGTGCCATCGGTGTTCCAGTAGAGCAGGTCGAACGCCGCAGGCACGTCACCTTTCAGGTAGTTGTTGATGTAGAACGACCAGAACAGATCGTTTTCCCGCAGCAGGTTGAAGGTGTAGGCCATGGAGCGACCGTCCAGGTAGCCCTTGAGCTGCATGCTCTGCTCCAATCCTTGAATGACGCGCTCGTTGAGAAAGACGCCAATGTCGCCCGGGTCGCGGAAATCCTGCAGCGTTGCCATGTAGGTCACCGACTTGACCTTGCGGCCACGACGCGTGCTGGTCAGGTAGGCCACCGTGGACGCCGTGAGCGTCCCTCCCACACAGTAGCTGACCAGGTTGACCGACTTTTCGCCGCAGGCCTGCTCGATGGCCTCCATGGCGCTGATCGGCCCCAGCTGCATGTAGTCGGCCCAGGTGATGTCGCGTTGAGCAGGGCCAGGGTTGCGCCAGGAGATCAGAAACACCGTGTGCCCCTGCTCTACCAGCCACTTGACCAGCGAGTTGTCGTCGCGCAGGTCGAGAATGTAATACTTGTTGATCCATGGCGGCACGATCAACAGCGGCGTCTTGAAGGTTTTCTCGGTGGTCGGGGCATACTGAATCAGCTGAATCAGCTCGTTTTCGTATACCACAGAGCCCGGCGTCACGGCGATGTTGTCGCCGACCCCGAAGGCGCTGCGGTCGGTCATGCGCACGTTGACCCCTTCGGCCGAGTTGGCCAGATCTTCGCGCAGGCGGGTCAGTCCGTCCACCAGGTTCTGTCCCTTGGTCTCCAGCGTACGCCGCATGACTTCCGGGTTGGTGGATACGAAGTTGGTGGGCGACATGGCGCTGACCACCTGACGCGCATAGAACGCCAGGTTGCGCTTGTGGGTGGGGTCCAGCCCGTTCAGGTCGCCGACCAGCTCCTCGACCATCTGCGAAAACAGCAGGTACTGCTGCATGATCGCCATGTAATAGGGGTCCTGGCGCCAGGCCTCGTCGCTGAAGCGGCGGTCATGCTTGGGAGGCGTGATCAGCGGCGTGACCTGCTCGCCCGCCATGGCGCGAACGCCCTGCTGCCACAGCAGCCACTGGTCCTGGATCAGCCGCGATTGGGTTTGCCACAGCAGGTTGGGGTTGCTCATCAGCGACTGGGCTGCCGCCTCGAAGCTTTCACGCATGTCACGGTAGACCGAGTCTGCGGCTTCACTGGGCACGATGCGCTGTAGCAGGTCTTCGAGCAGCCCCTTGTACTGCTCGGCGACGTCGTCCAATTGAGCTTTCCAGGCCTCCATTTCCGGCTGGGTTAGCGGTTGAGACGGTATTTTCCACCCTGACTGCATACGAGTTCCCCCTCGCGTGCCGAGCATTGTTCGCTCTGACAGCTCATCCAAAAGAACGCGGCGCCTCATCGGCGCCGCGAACAGTACGTGATATCAGCTCTTGCGTGACGACTGGCTGGTGGCCTTGGCCGAGGACTCGCCTTTCGCGGTTGCCGTAGCCTGTTCGCTCATTTTTTGCCCGGCTTCGCTGAACAGCTTCTCCATTTCTGTCTTGAACTGCAGGGTCATCTCGCCCATGGCGCGGGCATCTTCCTGCATCTGCTGGGAAAGCTCGTTCATCATTTCCGCTTGCCGGGTGCCGAAGTCACGCAGGCTTTCGGCATCGTTGATTTCGGTGGCACTGCGAATACGCTCGGTCCCCATCTGGCTGTAGCGCTTCATGGCTTCCAGCTGGTACTGGGTCATCTTTTCCATGTTGTTGAGCATCAGCGAGTTCATCTTGCGCATCGGCTCGAACATCTGGCGGGTCTGGGCGCTGAACGCCTCCATCATCTTGTCTTGCATTGTGGTAGCTCCTGTCTCTCATTCCCTGGCATGAGCCTGGAGTGGCTCATTCACATCGCAATTATTGTGCATCGCACAAAGAGTAATCGCTGGCTTGCCGCTTGACAACTCTGCTTTGGCGGCAGCCCTACCCTTTAGCGCGGGTTCGTGACGAGGCGGCTTTCGCCTTGGTGCCTCGACTGCTGGCCGTGCTGGGTGCCTCCTGCTCTTCGCGGGACTGGCTGCTGCTGGTGGCACTGGAACCCGCCTGCCGCAGCATATCCAGCATCATCTGCTGGTAGGTACCGAAGTTGGCCAGCCCCTGCGATAGCCCTTGCTGCATCATCGGCTGCTGCAGGAACGGGCGCATCAGGCTCATGGGGTCGTAACCCTCCACCCCTGACTCCATCTGGCGCTGGATGTTGTCCAGCAGGCTTTGCTGAAACGCCTCGACATCCGGTAGCCCCAGCGAACGCCGAAACTCGTCCGGCGTCAGGTCAAACTCAACGTTGATCTTCATAGGCGACTCCTTGACCGTCATGCTTGAGTGTAGCAGCGAACCCCGAGGCGTACCGTGGCGTTATCGCTGGCCGATGGCCGGTGTATCAACGCTGACATCGGCATTCTGCCCACGGTGGCGCAGCCAGTGGTCCAGCAGCGTCATGGCCATCATGGCTTCGGCAATCGGCGTGGCACGAATGCCCACACAGGGGTCATGGCGCCCCTTGGTAATCACCTCCACCGGCTCGCCGTGCACGTCGATCGAGCGGCCCGGCGTGGTGATGCTGGAGGTCGGTTTCAGCGCCAGCCGTGCCACGATGGGCTGGCCACTGGAAATACCGCCCAGCACGCCCCCGGCATGGTTGGAGAGGAACCCCTCAGGGGTCAGCTCATCGCGGTGCTCGCTGCCCCGCTGTGCCACGCAGCCAAAACCGGCGCCAATCTCGATGCCTTTTACCGCATTGATGCTCATCAGACCATGCGCCAGATCAGCATCCAGACGATCGAACACCGGCTCGCCAAGCCCCACCGGCACGCCTTCCGCAATCACGGTGATCTCTGCCCCCACCGAGTCCTGGTCACGGCGCAGCTGATCCATGTAGTTTTCCAGCTCAGGCACTTTGTCCGGATCGGGGCAGAAGAAGGCATTCTGCTCGACGCTGTCCCAGCCTTTGAAGTCGATCTTGATCGGCCCCAGCTGGCTCATGTAGCCACGAATCTGAATGCCCTGCGCCGCCAGTACTTTTTTGGCTATGGCTCCGGCCGCCACGCGCATGGCGGTTTCACGGGCGCTGGAGCGCCCGCCGCCCCGATAGTCACGATGCCCGTACTTGTGATGGTAGGTGTAGTCGGCATGGGCGGGCCGGAACTGATCCTTGATCTTCGAGTAATCCTTGGAGCGCTGGTCGGTATTCTCGATCAGCAGGCCAATGGAGGTCCCCGTGGTCTTGCCTTCGAACACGCCAGAGAGAATGCGGACCTGATCCGGCTCCTTGCGCTGGGTGGTATGCCGGGAGCTGCCGGGGCGGCGGCGGTCCAGGTCGCCCTGCAGGTCGGCTTCGCTAATCTCGATACCGGGCGGGCAGCCATCGACGATGGCCCCCAGCGCAGGGCCGTGGCTTTCGCCAAAGGTGGTGACGGTAAACAGTTTGCCAAAGGTGTTGCCAGACATGGGCGTTATTTCCTCACGCAAAAGACGCCGCATGGGCGTCGAGTTCAGCGGCGCTCAGGGCAAACACGCCCTGGCCGCCACGCTCGAAGTCAAGCCACATAAAGGGCACGTCGGGGAAAGCGGCCTCTACATGACGGTCGGAGTTGCCCACCTCGACGATCAGCCAGCCGTCGTCGCTCAAATGGCGGCGCGCGTCACGCAGAATACGCCGGACGATATCCAGCCCATCGCTGCCAGCGCCCAGCGCAAGGTCCGGCTCGTGGCGGAACTCGGCGGGCATGGTCGCCAGGTCGCGGGCGTCCACGTAGGGCGGGTTCGAGACGATCAGGTCAAATGTCTGCCCCTGAAGGCCGCTGAACACGTCCGACTCCCAGGCGCGCACCCGATCACCGACATCGTGACGGGTGATGTTCTGGCGCGCCACGGCCAGGGCGTCCTGGCTGATATCCGCCAGCGCGACATCACAGGTGGGCAGCACCAGCGCCGTGGCGATGCCGATACAGCCGGAGCCGGTACACAGGTCCAGCACCCGAGCGGGGGGCTCTTCGGGGAACCAGGCGGCAAAGCCATCTTCGATCAGCTCGGCAATGGGCGAGCGCGGAATCAGCACGCGCTCGTCTACCGAGAAGGGGTAACCCGCGAAGAAGGCCTCACCCAGCAGGTAGGGCAACGGACGACGAGTGGTGATGCGCTCGCGGGCGAGCTTGATGATGCGCGAACGCTCCATGGGGAGCAGCCGCGCATCGAGCACGGCGGGGTCGACGTTCCAGGGCAAATGCAGTGCGCCCAGGCTCAGGGCGACCGCTTCGTCCCAGGGGGACTGCGTGCCGTGGCCATAATGCAGGCCCGCCAGGTAGAACTCGCTGGAGACCCAGCGCAGGTAATCGCGCAGCGTTATCAGCTCGTGTGCCAGCGTCGAATCAGGCAGTGAAAGCGTAGAAGTGGACAGCTCTTCAGGGGAGTGCGTGGTCACAGGGGCTCCTGGCAACATGACATCATGGGAGGATTGTACCTTTGACGCCGCTCGGTTCACAGCCACGAGGTTCACAGCGACGCCTGGCTCGCTATACTGTGCGTCTCTATCACCGTGTACTTTCACCGATGCCGAGCCGACCATGACGCGACACCTGCCCAACGACGACGATATCAGTGCCTTTCGCCAGGCACTGCAGGAAGCAGGCGTACGCCGTATTGCCACCAACCAGGCGGACCCCGGCAAACCCAAACGGCAACCCGACAATCGCGAGGCCCGCCGCCGCGCCGCCGTGGAAAGCAACACGCTACAGGCCAGCGGCCGCACCTCCGACGGGCGTGTCGAAGCCGTGCGCCCCTCCGAGTACCTGGAGTTCAGCGTGCCGGACCTGCCCTGGCGCACCTTCAGCCAGCTCAAACGGGGGCAAACCGCCTGGCAAGCAGGGCTCGACCTGCACGGCTACACGCTGGAAGAGGCCCGCCTGGAGCTGGAGAGTTTTCTGGGCGATGTCGCAGCCCAGGGGCTGCGCTGCGTGCTGGTGGTACACGGCAAGGCGTGGGGCAGCAGCGCGGACTTCCCTGTTCTGAAGAGCCACACCAACGCCTGGTTGCGAGAGTGGCCTGGCGTGCTGGCGTTTTGCTCCGCCACCGACGTGGATGGCGGCACAGGGGCGGTCTATATTTTGCTGCGCAAACGCGGCCAGTAGCTCACTCGGTAGCGTCCGAGGCAATACTGGGCATGCGCCGCTCCAGCGCCTGATCCGCCAGATGGCGCCCCAGGCGAATCAACTCGTTGGCGCGGTGGAACTCATAGGTGCTGCAAACGGTTTTGGGCACTTCGATCAGCACATCCGGCGGATACCCGGCCACCTTGTACTTGGCCAGCGCGGCCTGGGTGATATCGAACGACTCCAGAATCATGTCCAGCTTGCCCCACTCCCGCTTGCCGCGCAGGTCGACGGTTTCATCGTCATCGCTCTCTTCTTCACCGCCGCCCAGGCCGCCCCACAGTCGGCGCGTGGTGGCGCGCACTTCGCTCATCCAACCGCCAATGTTGGCCTCTCGCTCGCGCTCCGAAGGGGTCTGCGGCGGGGCAGGCTCGTCACGGGGCAGCAGCTCTTCCAGGGTCACCGGCTGCGGGCTATGGGCCGTCACGTTCACCGCCACCACAAAATCCGCTTCATGGGCGGCCAGAATGGGCATCATCGGCAGCGGGTTGAGCAGCCCGCCATCCACCAGCACCTGCTCGCCCAGGTTCACCGGAGTAATCACGCCAGGCACCGCAATGGAGGCGCGTATGGCGCGTAGCAGCGGGCCATTTTGAAACCACACTTCGCGCTGGCGTACCAGATCGGTGGCCACCGTGGTCACGGGGATCGGCAGATCCTCGATCAGTACGTCACCCACCAGTTCTTCCAGCTTGCTCATGACCTTGTTGGCCCGCATGGCCCCCATGGGGCTCCAGGTCACATCGACCAGCTTCAGCACGTCCAGATAGTCGAGATGGCACACCCAATCCCGGTACTGGGGCAGCTTGCCCGATGCGTAGATACCGCCAATCAGAGCGCCCATGGAACAGCCCGCTATCGAGATGATCTCGAAGCCCCGCGCTTCCAGCGCCTCGATCACGCCGATATGCGCGTAGCCTCTGGCCCCGCCGCTGCCCAGCACCAGGGCCACCTTATTTCCCTCACCCAGCGCTCTCCCTGCCAACAGACTCACCACGGCACGCCCTCCTTGTTATTTTTCATTGCGTTATTCTTCACCGCTCTACTCTTCACCACTCTACTCTTCACCACTGGGGCTACGGCAAATCACCTCGGCGACCTGGGCCACGGCCTGCGGCTCCAGATGAAGGTGGTGCCCCCCCGCCAGCACATGACGAGTGAGGCGGGGAACCGCCTGCCGAGCGGCCACCGCCCACTGGCGCTCGCCGAGAATACCGCGCTCTCCTTCTATCAATAGCACGGGGGCTTGAATCTCTGCCAGTGTGGCCAGCACCTGCTGCGGCGTCAGGCGGACCAGGGAAGGCTTCAGCAGGCGGCTGTCGGTGCGCATGGCGACCTTGCCATCCGCCGTGGCCTGGGTGTTACGTTCGACCAGCGGCCTAGCCGTGATGGCATCCAGCGGCGTCACGCCGCCTGCCACCCGGGCGGCAACGGCCTGTTCGATATCCGCATACCGGGGCGTGCGCGAAGCGACGCGGCGGTGGGCGGTGAGGCCCTTGCGCAGCTGGCTGGCCGTCTCCTCTGCGGGCGTATTCAGTGCCCCCAGGCCATCCAGCAGCACCAGCCGTGCGACACGCTCGGGCAGCGCCGCTGCCAGCAGGCAGGAGACCGCCGCCCCCATCGAGTGCGCCAGCAACGTGGCCTGCTCGATCTCCAGCGCCTCCATGGCATCCAGCACATCGTGAAGGTAGTCCCACAGCGCATAGTCGCTGCCGAAGGGCGTATGGGCCGAGTGGCCGTGCCCGCGAAAATCGAGGGCAACGATACGAATGTTCAGTCGCTTGACCAACAAGGGAGCCAGCCGCGAGAAGCTCGCCGCGTTATCCAGCCAGCCGTGCAGGGCGACCCATACCGGGGCATCGTGGCGCCCCCAGCTCAGGGCCGCCAGGCGCCCATTGGCCAACGACAGCGGCGTACTGCCGCTAAACTCGGAACCTTTCATCAGCCCTCTCTCTTCACGAAAAACCCTGCGCCGGATGACGCTTCGAGCACCAAACGTTACCATGCCTGGCATAGCCTATGCGCTGATTTCGAGCGGCCCATGGTGGGCCACCCTTTGCTATCTGCTGGAGACAACCCGATGAAACCTCGTCGCGACACCCGCGCCCGCAATCTCGTGTTCTGGATCACGGTCATCAGTGCGCTGGTGGTTGGCCTCTGGCTGGCCCGTTAGCCTCCTCGTCCCCTTACCTTCGCCCCGGCACCTTGCATTTTTTCCCGCATGAATGAATACTGGCTATAAATACTGTATATAAACACACCATTCATTCGTGAGGAGCCCGACGATGCCGTCTCAACCCACTGCCGTTGCGACCGCCTTGCCGTCAACGCCCTTGCCTCTTCCGTTTGCCTCGCTGAGTGGTCGCGCGGGTTTTAGCGGCTTTCCTTCCCCCGCGCAGGATTACGAGCCGCGCACGCTGGACCTCAACACGCGGCTGATCAAGCACCCGACACAGACGTTCTACCTGACCGCCCGCGGCGACAGCATGGAGGGGTGGGGCATCTTCGACGGCGACCTGCTGGTGGTAGACCGCAGCGTGCCGCCTAGGCTGGGCCACATCGTGGTCGCCCTGTTCGACGAGGAGCTGTTGATCAAGCGCTACGCGCTGTATCGCGGTGCGCCGCATTTGTGCTCGTCTCACCCGCACTACCCTCCGCTGCCGCTGGAAGAGGCCGAGTGCCAGCTATGGGGGGTAGTGCGCGCCGTCATTCATGAGTATTTGCCATGATCGGTCTGGTGGATGCCAACAACTTTTACGTTTCCTGCGAGCGGGTATTCCAGCCCACGCTGGAAGGCAAGGCCGTGGGCGTCATGTCCAACAACGACGGCTGCGTGATTGCGCGCTCTGCCGAGCTGAAAGCCATGGGCATTGCCATGGGGACGCCAGCGTTCCAGCTGGAAGGGCTGCGGCGTCGGGGCCAGATCCATTTGTGCTCCTCCAACTACGAGCTGTACGGCGACATGTCGGCGCGGTTGGCACAGCTGCTGCGTGAAGCCTGCCCAGAGGTCGCCCCCTACTCCATCGATGAGATGTTCATTTACCTGGATGGCTTCGATGACGCCCAGTGCCAGGCCATGGGCGTGGCGCTACGCCGCCGTGTTCGCCGTTACCTGGGGTTGCCCGTCTGCGTTGGGCTGGCGGCCACGCATACGCTGGCCAAGCTGGCCAATCACGTGGCCAAGCAGCAGCCACACTATCAAGGGGTATGCCTGCTGGCTGCCCACACCGCCACCACCCAGGCACTGCTCAAACAGCTTCCGGTGAGCGAGGTATGGGGAGTCGGCCGACGGCTTGCCGAGCAGCTCGCCGTGAGCGGTATTCGTACCGCCTGGCAGCTGCGCGAGAGCGACCCCAAGCAGTTGCGCAAGCGCTTTTCGGTAGTGTTGGCGCGCACCGCCCTCGAGCTGCGCGGCACGCCCTGCCTGGAGATGAACGCCGTCGAACAGCCCCGCCAACGCATCATGACCTCGCGCTCCTTCGGGCGAGCCACGGGGCGCAAGGAGGAGCTGCACGATGCATTGCGCCAGCACGCCCAGCGCAGCGCCGAGAAACTGCGCCAGCAGGGTAGTCTGGCCCGTGCGGTGCTGATGTTTCTGACCACCAGCCGCCATCGCAAGGACCTGCCCCAGCTGGCCCCCCGCGCCATGATTCCCCTCGATGCTCCCACCGACGACACGCGGCTCATTCTGCAGGCCGTCAAGGAAGGGATGGAGCAGATGTACCGCCCCGGATACGTGTTCATGAAAGCAGGCGTCATGCTGGTGGACCTGGTAGACGCCCAGCAGTACCAGCTCTCGCTGCTGGCACCGCCTGCCAAAGCGCACCCCCACGTGATGCGGGCGGTGGATGCCATCAACCAGCGGATGGGGCAAGGCACCATCCACTTTGGCATGCGCGACCCGGACGCCGCCTGGCAGCTGCGCTGCGGGCACCGTTCGCGCCGCTACACCACGCGTTGGAACGAGTTGCTGGAAGCCGGTACCCACCCGGGAGCCATCGCAGCGTTTACTTCTCACCGATAGCCGCTAGGCTAGTGATTCCGTACGCCAAAAGTTTGCCTTATGTCCTATCAACGACCTGATGACGAGTATGCGCCCAGCCCGGACGTGGCCCATCGCTGGGCGAGCCGCTACATCACGGGCTACCTTCAGCGCCACCCTGCCCATTCGGCCCCTGACGCTGCAGCAGTGCAGAAGGCGCGCCGCTGGATCATCGTGTGGGCCGCGCTGGCAGGTATCGTCTCGGGCACCTTGATAGGTGGAGCGGAGTGGTGGATGCGGGCACACGCCGTCGACAACTGGGAAGCGTTGGGGTGGCAGGCACAGCTGCCCTACTGGGCAGGCTACATGCTGTTTGCTGGCATCGTTACCGTGCTGGAAATCGGTTTTCTCTACTGGAACTCTCTGCGCGGCGTGGCGCAGGTCAGCCGCCTGGCAGGCTTGCCCTACCCCAGCGCCTCCCCGATGCCGCCCGCCGTGCAGCTGACCGTCCACGGCGTATCCAGAACCGCACTGGAGTACCCCAGCGCAGGCCACCGGATTTACGGGGTCGACCCCCACGCGTACCTGCACGGCTGGAAGCTGACCTGCCGAGCCATTCTTTACCGCTTGAAGGTGAGCCTGAGCAGCTTTGTGCTGCGTTTGGTCATGCGCCGCCTGCTGGGCCGCCTGACGCTGCGTGGCATGCTCCCCCTGCTGTCGGGGCCGCTCTACGCCGTCTGGAATGGCTGGATTGCGGCACGCATCACCCAGGATGCCTACCTGCAAGCGCGCGGGCCTGCGCTGGTCGAGCAGATGATGGAAGCGTTATCCGGACACGATGCCGATATCCGCGCCCTGGTCGCCCAGGGTGTGGGAGAACTGATCATGCGCAACCAGCACCCGCACCCCAACCTGGTGCTCCTGCTGGCTCGACTGCTGGACAGCCAGCCGGAACCGCCCGGCACGCTGCAGGTCGATTGGCCGGCGACCTTGCGTGCTTATGCGCAGTTGACCGGCCAGCCGCAACAGGCGGTGCTGGCGGCTCTGAGCCAGGCCACGCTGTTGAGCGGCCCTTTGCGAGGCGCCCGCCAGCGCTTTCTTGGCGACGTATTCGCTACCTGCCAGACGCCGCTGCCCCACCGCCAGCTCAACGACCTTCAGCGCCACCTGAACACCGGGCAGGATTGGCCTTCCTAGGCAGCTTTCAGGGCCTTGCGCAAGCGTGGGCTCAAGGTTTCACCCGCTGCCATCATGGCAACCAGAATCGCCAGCAGCCACGGCCAATGCTGGGCAAACGAGACCTGATAGAGGCCCAGGGCATCGACGAAGATGACCAGGATGCCCAGCGGGCTGACGTAGCGCACCATGGTCAGCCACAGCGTATAGGGCAGCGGAGCCAGCCCCAGCTCGTCGCGGAACGTCTCGCTCTTGAGCACGAACCCGGCCAGCAGCACCATGCCCAACCCGCCCAGCGGCATCATCCAACGGGACGTCAGGTGGTCCAGCCAGTCGAAGAAGTGCCTGCCCGCCAGCGTCCAGTCAGCGCCCAGATTGAACGACAGCATCGCCAGCGTGCTGATCAGCCACAGCACGATCCCGGTGGACCAGGCGGCCACTGGACGCGTGATGCCCTTGTTGTCGCACAGCCAGGAGACGGTGGCTTCGACCATCGAGATGGACGAGGTCAGTGCCGCCATGGAGAGCATCAAAAAGAACAGAATACCGAACAGGGTGCCCAAGGGCATGGCCTGGAAAGCCAGCGGCAGACTCATGAAAATCAGTCCTGGCCCTTCGCCAGGATTCATGCCGTTGGCAAAGATCACCGGGAAGATCGCCAGCCCGGCCATCAGCGCCACCACGGTATCGGCCAGCGCCACGCTGACCGTGGTGCGTCCGATGGAGGCCTCTTTGGGGAGATAGCTGCCGTAGGTGAGAATGGCCCCCGAGGCCAGCGACAGCGTAAAGAAGGCGTGCCCCAGCGCCGCCAGCATCCCGGCACTGGACAGGCTGCCCGCATTGAACGAGAACAGGAAGCGGACGGCGTCGCCAAAGCCACCGGAAAACACGCCAAACACGATCAGCAGCACCAGCATCAGCACCAGGCCCGGCATCATCCAGCTGACGCTCTTCTCGATCCCCTCCTGTACGCCCTTGCCCACGATCAGCATGGTCAACAGCGTCACCAGCGTGCTCCAGCCACCCAGCACCCACGGGTTGGCGTTGTTGGCCGCAAAGATCGCCGCCATGTCATCGACGCTGCTGCCCGCCAGGCCACCGGAGAGCATCTTCCACAAGTAGGAGAAGGACCACCCGGCCACCACCACATAGAACGACAGAACCATGAACCCGCACAGCATGGCCATCCAGCCGATCAACGACCAGCCAGAGGAGCGCCCCGATTCGTTGACCACCCGGCGAATGGCATCGATGGGGCTACCGCGACCACGACGACCAAAAGCGATCTCGGTCATCATCACGGGCACCCCGACGGCCAGGATGCAGGCCAGATAGACCAGCACGAAAGCGCCACCACCGTACTCACCGGTGATATAGGGGAATTTCCAGATATTGCCCAAGCCTACCGCCGAGCCGGTAGCTGCCAACACAAAGCCCCAGCGGCCCAGCCACTGAATACGCGGTTGTCCAGAAGACGCCATGCCCTTCTACCCTGTCAGAAAAAAGCGCCTATCCTAGAGGATTTTGCCCTCGAAGCCCACGCATCTCTGGGCCACGCCAGTGCTTTTTTACCGGGCAGAGCGTCAACACTCGATGGCGTTCACCGCCAACCCGCCCTTGGACGTTTCCTTGTACTTGTCCAACATGTCCTTGCCGGTGTCGCGCATGGTACGAATCACCTTGTCCAGCGAGATGAAGTGCGTGCCATCCCCCCGCAAGGCCATCTGCGCGGCATTGATGGCCTTGCGGGGGGATGGCATTGCGCTCGATGCAAGGGACCTGCACCAGCGTTTGCGGCTGGCCAGGAAAATTGAACCCCAGCACCTCACGTACGGCTTCGTCGAGTACGATGGCACCCCACTGCGCCGATGCTGTACGCCAAGGGCGACTCTACCGGGACAGCGGAATCGGTACGGGTATCGAAAGTGGCCGCGTTAGACATTCTGGCGCTCGCCCTTGGAGTTGATGGGCCGCTTGACCAGCCCCGACATGGGCTCGCTGCGTATCCTGCACCTGCCCAATTCGTGGAACCACTTCATGGGCGATCATGCCGTGGTCTTCCGCGTCCTGCCGCTTGGCCCACAGCAAACCGTGGTCACCACCAAATGGCTGGTGCACAAGGATGCGGTCGAAGGCGTGGACTACGACCCCGAACAGCTGCGCCGGGTGTGGGACGCGACCAATGATCAGGATCGCCAACTCGCCGAAGAGAATCAGCGCGGTATCAACTCAAAGGCTTACCAGCCAGGCCCCTACTCCGAAACCTACGAGTTCGGCGTCATCGACTTTATCAACTGGTACGCTGCGCGCATGCTGGAAAACTCAGGCTACGACAGGCCTTCGCTACAGCTTGCCCAAGGCTGACGCCGCCACCAAAACGCAGTAACGCTATCAAACGACCTGGCCCGCTTATGCGGGCCAGGTGCGTTGCAGGATAACGTTTACAGGACTGGCACCACCTCCTCAGCGCCAACGCTGCGGCTCAAGCGGCATGCGGCATACTTGAACTCCGGAATCTTGCCGTAGGGGTCCAGCGCCGGATTGGTCAGCAGGTTGGCCGCCGCCTCTCCATAGCAGAAAGGCACGAAAACCATGCCTTCCGGCATGCCCGGGTCCACCCTCGCCTTGAGGGTAATGGCGCCACGTCGCGTGGTGATCGTCAGGTCATCCCCAGGTGCCAACCCAAGGCGCACGAGTTCGGCGGGGGCCAGGCTCGCCACGGCTTCCGGCTCCAGATCATCGAGTACTTTGGCCCGGCGGGTCATGGAACCGGTATGCCAGTGCTCCAACTGACGCCCGGTGGTCAGTACCGTTGGATACTCGGCGTCGACCGGTTCATCGGGCGGGATGGGGCGCGTGGGCGAGAATTTGGCTTTACCGCTCGGCGTCGGGAAAGCCTCGCTGAACACCACGTCTTGCCCGGGGGCATCCTCTGCTGCACAGGGGTAGGTCACCGACTCCTCACGCTCCAGGCGTTCCCAGGAGATATGGTTCAACGAGGCCATGCCTTGTTTCATTTCGGCGAAGACATCCCGTGGGTGCAGGTAATCCCAGCCCAGCCCGAAGCGCTTGGCAATCTCCTGGATGATCCACCAATCCGGTTTCGCCTGCCCCGGCAACGGCAGGGCCGCACGGCCCAGCTGCACCTGGCGATTGGTATTGGTGACGGTACCGTTTTTCTCGGGCCAGGCGGAGGCTGGCAGAATGACATCCGCGAACTGGGCAGTCTCGGTGACGAACAGATCCTGCACCACCAGATGCTCCAGCGTGGCCAGCGCTGCCCGGGCGTGGGCCAGATCCGGGTCGGACATGGCCGGGTTTTCGCCCTGGATGTACATGCCGCGAATGGTGCCCGCGGTGATGGCATCCATGATCTCCACCACGGTGAGCCCTGGCGTCGGATCCAGCGGAGTATTCCACAGCTCCTCGAAGGCACTGCGTACCTGGGCATCGCTGACCGGCTGATAGTCCGGCATCACCATGGGTATCAGCCCCGCATCCGACGCGCCCTGAACGTTGTTCTGACCACGCAGCGGGTGCAGGCCGGTGCCCGGCCGCCCGGTTTGTCCGCAGGCCAGTGCCAGCGAGATCAGGCAACGGGCGTTATCGGTGCCGTGGGTATGCTGGGAGATACCCATGCCCCAGAAGATCATCGCCCGCTCGGCGGTGGCATAAAGCCTCGCCACCTCGCGAATGGTATCGGGCTCGACCCCACACAGGCCGCTCATCGCTTCGGGCGTCATGTCTATGGTGTGGGTCTTCAGCGCTTCGAACCCTTCGGTATGGTCGGCGATGTAAGCCGTATCGTAGAGCTCTTCGGTGATGATCACATTGAGCATGGCGTTAAACAGCGCCACATCGGCCCCCGGCGCAAATCGCACGCTCAAATGAGCATAGGCGTCCAGCGCCTGCCCGCGGGGGTCTAGGATCAGAATTTTGGTGCCGCGCTTGGCGGCCTGTTTGAAGAAGGTCGCGGCGACAGGGTGATTCACCGCCGGATTGCAGCCAGTCAGAATCACCACGTCGGCCTGGCTTGCCTGCATGAAGGACGCGGTGACCGACCCCGAGCCAATACACTCCATGAGCGCCGCCACCGAGCTTGCGTGGCACAAGCGTGTACAGTGATCCACATGGTTGGAACCAAACCCGGTGCGCACCAGTTTCTGGAATAGCCACGCCTCTTCGTTGGAGCACTTGGCGCTGCCAAAGCCCGCCAGGGCATTGGGGCCATGGGCCTTCTTGAGGCGGACGAGCCCATTGGCCGCCACATCCAGCGCTTCTTCCCAGCTTGCCTCGCGGAAATGGGTCAAGGGGTGGGCCGGGTCGAAGTCCGGGTCGATACCTTTGACCACGCCCTGGCGACGAATCAACGGAGTGGTCAACCGAGAGGGGTGGCGCGGGTAGTCGTAGCCGAAGCGACCTTTGACACACAGCCGGTTTTCATTGGAGGGGCCGCCGCGGCCTTCCACGTAAAGAATCTCGTCATCCTTGATGTGGTAGGTGAGCTGGCAGCCTACGCCGCAGTAGGGGCACACCGAATCGACCTTGCGGTCAGCCGCAGACGAGTCACCTCGCCCTTCGGCATCCACCACCGTGGCAGGCATCAGCGCCCCCGTGGGGCAGGCCTGCACGCACTCGCCGCAGGCCACACAGGTGCTCTCGCCCATGGGATCGTCGAAGTCGAACACGATTTTGGACGCTGCCCCCCGGTGCGCCAATCCAATCACATCGTTGACCTGCACCTCGCGGCAGGCGCGCACACACAAATTGCACTCGATGCAGGCGTCCAGATTGACGCGCATGGCCGAGTGGCTGGCGTCCTGCGCCAGGCTTTGCGCCCGTGGCGTGACATGGTGCACGGTGGTGGCCTGGCGTTCGTCGCGGCGGGGCAGTGTGCGGCGTACCTCGGTGGCGTCGATGGCCAGCTGGTCGGCCATGGCCCAGAAGTGGCTGGCGCGGTCCGGACTCTGGTCGCGCTCAGGCTGATCCACCAGCAGCATTTCCATGACCATCTTGCGCGCCGACTGTGCCCGCGGGGAGCTTACGCTCTTGACCACCATGCCAGGCGCTGCCTGACGTAAACAGCTGGCCACCAGGGTACGCTCGCCCTCGACTTCCACCATACAGGCGCGGCAGTTGCCATCGGCACGATAACCGCTGGCATCCTTGAAACACAGGTGCGGTATGGTGTCACCGGCACGTTTGGCCACCTGCCACAGCGTTTCACCGGGGTAAGCGTTCACCTCCACGCCATCCAGCGTCAGGCTGAAAGATTCGTTCGAGCCGAGGGTCGGGTCTTGTTCGTTCATGGTCGTCTCCCTTATCCCTTGACGATGATGTGCTGGGCAGCCAGTTCGCTGCGAAAATTCTTGAGCAAGCCCAGCACCGGGTTCGGTGCCGCCTGGCCAAGCCCGCAAATGGAAGCATCTATCATCACTTGGGAAAGCTGCGTCATCAGCCCGGCGTCCCATTCATTGCGCTCGAGCAGTGTCAGCATTTTTTCCGTGCCTACCCGGCAAGGGGTACATTGGCCGCAGGACTCGTCAGCAAAGAAAGCCAGCAGATTGGTGGCCACCCCACGCAGGTCGTCCTGATCGGAAAGCACGATCACCGCAGCGGAGCCGATAAAGCAGCCGTGCTCCTGAAGCGTATCGAAATCGAGGGGAATGTCGGACTTGGCGGCGGGCAGAATGCCGCCCGAGGCGCCGCCGGGCAGATAGGCGGCCAGGCGATGTCCTTCCGCCATGCCGCCGCAGTACTCGTCAACCAGTTCGCTGAGCGTGATGCCCGCAGGCGCCAGATATACGCCCGGGCGTTTGACCCGGCCCGAGACCGAGAAACTGCGCAGCCCCACGCGGCCATGGCGCCCCTGGCTGGCGAACGCCTCGGCGCCGCGCTGCCAGATCGAGGGAATCCAGTAAACGGTCTCGACGTTGTTGACCAGCGTCGGGCGACCAAAGAGCCCTTGCTGAGCAACGAAAGGCGGCCGGTGGCGGGGTTTGCCCGGCTTGCCCTCCAGCGACTCGATCATCGCCGACTCTTCGCCGCAGATGTAAGCCCCTGCGCCGCGCCGTAGCACGATGTAGCCCGGCGCCACCAGGCCCGCAGCTTCCAGCTCGCCAATCGCCTCGCGCAGGACGCCGTGCAGGGCCGGGTACTCATCGCGCAAATAGATATACAGCGCCTCGGCCTCCACCGCCCAGGCACTGACCAGGGCACCTTCGAGAAACTGATGGGGCGAGCGCTCCAGGTAGTAGCGGTCCTTGAAGGTGCCGGGCTCGCCCTCGTCGGCGTTGATAGCGCAGTACCGGGGGCCGGCCTCCTGGCGCACGAACGTCCACTTCTTGAAGGTGGGAAAGCCCGCCCCGCCCAGGCCGCGCAAATTGGCCTGCTGCATGGCCTCCATCAGCGCTTCCACCGCGACGTTGCCATCGCGACACTCCTGGAGCAGGGCCATGCCACCCTCACGACGGTACGCCTCCAGCCGCTGCCACTCCACGGGCGCAGGATGGAAATGTGCCGCTGCGATCACGGACTCGATACGCGCTTGAGTGGCAAACGCCACGTGGTGGTGCCCGACTTCCACCACCGGCGCCGTGTCGCAGCGCCCCATGCAGGGCGCGCGAAGCACCCGCACCTGGTCGATCGGCGTGTTGGCCTCCAGCTGCGCCTTGAGCGCTTCGGCCCCCGCCAGTTGGCAGGTCAAGGAGTCACATACACGAATGGTCACCGCCGGCGGAGGCGACTGGTCATCATGGATGACATCGAAGTGTGCGTAGAACGTGGCGGTCTCGTAAACGGCCGCCATGGGCAGGTTCATGTAGGCCGCCAGGGTACGCAAGTCCGCCAGCAGCAGATGCCCCCGACGATCCTGCAGCACATGAAGGTGTTCGATCAGCAGGTCGCGGCGGCGTAGCGACGCGTCCTGGCGTTCGTCGCCCAACAGCTCACGCAACTCGTCGAGCAGCTGAGGTTCGAGTTCACGGCCACGGGGTTTGGCGCGGAAACGGCGCTTGGGGGTCACGGTCTGGACGGTCATGGCTTACTCGTTATTGTCTGGATCGGCTATACCCAAATGAGCAAGGACGGCCCCCGCAGGGTGCCGTCCAGGGTCGTGCTCTGTGTTGACATACTCGGTGTGACTTACTCTCTATCTAGTTGCTGGCGCTCCTCGAAACGCGCGGGGCGCTGCGGCTCAGGCAGCCACGCTACCATGGGGGTCGATGACGAATTTCTTGGCCGCCCCGCCATCGAAGTCAGCGTAACCCTGAGGGGCCTGGTCGAGGCTAATCATTTGCACATTCACCGCGTCGGCGATCTTGACCTTGCCAAACAGAATAGCCTGCATCAGGGGGCGATGATACTTCATCACCGGACACTGGCCGGTTGTCGGGTCCCGTAAGATTCATTCAAGATTGTCGGCGGGGTATGACGACGCTAAGCCACGTCTTGCTACCCCGCGACGACACCGCCCATGACTAAGCAGAGCGCGAAAGCGTCACCTCCATGCCCAACAGCAGGAAGGAGAGCGTTTTGCCGTGCCCATCCAGGTTGAGGGCACCATTGACACCGCCTTGCAGCACGTCGTCGATGACAAAATTCATGCCCGACAAGGTAGGCAGCGGGTAGCGCTTCACCCGGCTTGCCCCACGGTGTGCGAAAAGCGCCAATACCCGCGCTTCCGTGACCTGTTCCAGCAAGGCTGAATAGTCCTGGGGATCATAGGCGAACAGCGCGATGTTCAAGCGCTCCCCCTTGTCGCCCGCCCGCGCATGAGCGACGCGATGCAGCGCCTGGGTAACACGGGTGTCCGCGCTCGTCGCGGCTTGCTCAGCGTACAGCATGTTGATCACCTCCGGCTTTTCGAGAACACGCAGGTTCCGGGCGGGCAACGGGCTCGAATATCGTGGCCCGTGGTTCGACGTCACTACGCTTGACCAGATAGGACGCGGTGAACACACGCCGCTGAAACTGGCGTCGCACGCCTCCCCCGCCTGCAGGGCCAGCGCAATAGAGTGCCAGCAGCTCCTGGGTCGCCCTTGCCACCCAGCGGCGCTCGCCGTGCTCGGCGGCCAGCCTCAGGCGGTAGTCTCCTTGCGTCGACTCCGACATCGTGCGCTGCAGCTCGCCACTATCGCTGTCGAACACGCTGGCCAGGCCAATGATGTCCAGGCGAAAGCGAAGGTCTGCGGGGGCTCTGAAAGAGAGCCGCTCGCGCAGTACCTGAGCGGCCAGCTGTGTCCGGGCCAGCGCGTTGGGTCCGGCATAGGAAATTTCCGCTTCGCCCTGCCAACCGCCGTCGTAGCACACGGTGGTCTTCAGTCGTTCCGGGGCAGGCTTGCCGCGTATGCCCGTCACCGCGATGCAGTTGGGTGCCAGCTCCTCGATCTCCACCGCCGACAAATCCACCGTGACATCCGGCGTCAGGTAGTTGGCAGGGTCGTGCACTTCATAAAGCAGCTGCTCCTTGACCGTCTGAACCGTTACACAGCCGCCGGTGCCGGTGGGCTTGGTGATCACCAGCCGCCCATCCTGCTCGACTTCGATGATCGGATAGCCCACCGTCGCGAGCCCCGGCACGTTCTTGAAGCCTGGGTCGGCAAAGTACCCGCCGCTGACTTGTGCCCCGCACTCCGCCAGGTGCCCTGCCATCATGCCGCAAGCCAACCGGTCCCAGTCGTCCCAGCGCCACTGGAAGTGGTGCACCAAAGGTGCCAGGAAAAGTGCCGGGTCGGCCACGCGCCCGGTGACCACCACATCCGCCCCCAGCGCCAGCGCCTCCGTCAGAGCCGCCGCCCCCAGATAGACATTGGCCGAAATCAGCGCTTCGTGGCCCGGCACTTCCAGCCGCTCGGCTTCCCAGCGCTGAAGGTCGAGCTGGTACAGACGCTGACGAATATCGTCACCCTGCACCTGGGCGATACGCGCATGCGCACAGCCGTGCCTGGCGGCCAGCTCGGCCACGAGCTGGCACGCCCCTGCCGGGTTGGCTGCGCCAAAGTTGCCCAATACCTTGATACCGTGGGCCAGGCAGTCACTGAGTATCGGCTCCAGCAGCTCTTCGAGCAGCGGTTCGAAGCCGCTGGCGGGCTCTTCACGCATGGCGCGGTGGGCGGCCGCCAGGGTACGTTCGCCCAGGGTCTCGAATACCAGCGCACAGGGCTGCTGACGTTTGATCAACTCGGCCACGACCGCCTCGGCGGCATCGGTTCGGTCGCCGGAGAACCCGGCTCCACTTCCTAGTAAAAAGCTCATCAATGAGTCTCCCTGGCTGGCAAGCCGCGGTCAGAATGCTCGTCGGGCGCTGACAGCAGGTAATGACGACGACGCAAAAACAGGCCCACCACCATGCCCAGCGCCAGCAGCGTGGTCAGCCACCCCGGCGTCAGGGCGAGGCCTATCACGACCAATAACGCTGCAACGTCCAGTATCCGCCAGCCCGTCATGGCTACCCGGGACATGAGCGCCGCGAATGCCACCACGAAGACCACGCCTTGGCAACTGGCCAGAGCGATGTCCAAGGCACTGCCGAACCCGGCGAGCGCGGGGTAAATCAGCAGCAGGAACGGGATGACGTAGATAGCCGCCGCCAGGCGCACCGACTCCATCGCCGCGGGCAGCCAATTGGTGCCCGCAATGCCCGAGGCCACGAAGACAGCGATACAGACAGGCGGTGTAATGACGGAGAGCGTGGCGAAATAGAACACGAACAAGTGCGCAATCAACGGCTCGACCCCGATGGCCGTCAGGGCCGGTGCCAGTACCGAAGCCACCAGCACGTAAGCGGCCGTCGTGGGAATCCCCATGCCCAGAATCAGGCAGACACCGCCCACGATGAAGGCCACCAGGAACAGAGACTCGCCACCCACGGTCACGATCAGGCTGGCCAGCGTTACTCCAATGCCGGTCATGCCAATCATGGCGACCAGAATCTGGGCGCCCGCCAACAGTACGCCAATGATGACCATTCCCTTGCCGGCATCCACCAGTCCAGCCAGCAGCTTGCCGACGATCTCCCTGAGCGGCACCCGCGCGATCAGCGAAAAAGGCACAAAGGTGAGCACGGTCATCAGAATGCCGTAGAACGCCGACATCTGAATGGAGCGACCGCTCAGCACGCCGTAGAACAGCCCGCCCAACGCTGCCAGAATGGGAATGATACGCTCTGGCCGCATCACCTCGGACCAGCCAGGCAGCTCGTCTTCCGGCACCACTTGCAGCTGGCGACGCTTCGCGACCAGATGAATGGTGATGAAGACTCCCAGGTAAAACAGGATGGCAGGCAGCAGCGCCGCCAGCGCGATACGCAGGTAACTTTCGCCGAGGATTTCCGCCATGATGAAGGCCGCTGCCCCCAGGATGGGCGGAGCGATCTGCCCGCCCGTCGAGGCCACGGCTTCCACCCCTGCCGCAAAGGGTCGGGGGTAGTTCAAGCGCTTCATCATCGGGATGGTGAAGTTGCCGGTCGTGGCCACGTTGGCGACGGCACTGCCGCTGACCATGCCGAACAGCCCCGACGCGACCGTAGCCACCTTGGCAGCCCCACCGGGCGAGCGCCCGCTGATGCGCAGTGCCAAGTCCATGAAGGTATTGCCGCCGCCGGTATGCAGCAGCAGGCAACCAAACAGCACAAAGGCAGCAATGGTCGTCGCCGCCACCCCCACCAGCATCCCCCAGACGCCCAAGTCCCCCAGGTAGATGGTTTCGGTCATGTAGAAGAGGTCGAAACCACGATGTCCAAGGGGCCCGGGAATCGCAGCACCCAGCCAGGCATAAGCAAGCCCTGCCACGATCAATAGCGGGAAGATGATCCCGATCGCTCTACGAGAGAGCTCCAGAATCGCCACCAGCAGCAGTGCCGTGAACAGCATATCTCGCGGGGTGGCCCAGGGCAGTTCGACCAGTATCGACTCGTGGTTCAACGCCACGTAGCCACAGGCAAGCACCACCCCGATGCCCAGCACCATGTCGATGGCCGCCCCCATGGGCCGCCAACGGGTGCCCGCCCCGAGGGGGTAGACCGCCAGGCCGAGCAGGATGACCAGCGCGAGGAAAATGCTTCGCTGAATCAAGCTTTCGAAAGGCCCCGTGGCCGAGGTGTAAAGGATAAGACCACCCAACAGCAGGGCCAGGCTTTTGGCAAAGAACTCGCGCATGATCATCGTCTCCGCACTGCCTTACTGAACTGGGCGTAATGCGTCGGGAATCTCATGGCCCTGCTCTTCGAAATAGCGCGCCGCACCGGCATGCAGCGGCACGCTGCCGACTTCCAAAGTCATCTGGGCGATATCGGCATCGCGCATGGCGGCAAAGGCATTGATTTGCGGCTCGGGGTTCTCCATGACCGCCTTGACGATCTGGTAGGCGGTTTCTTCATCCATGTCCGGGTGAGCATGCACGGCGACGCCAAACGCCCAGGTGGTGTACTCGGGAATACCTTCCGCCGCCCCTTCGGGAATGGTGATGATCGCCACGTCCGGCATCTCTTCACGCAGCGTATCTGCCTGCTCATCGCTCAGGGAGAGCACGCTGATGGGCGTGAACGTGGCAATGTCCATCGAGGAGCCATCCAACCGCTCTCCGACACCAGACTTCACCGACCCCATGACACGACCGTCTTTCATGGCGTCCACCATATCGGTCGTGGAACCCCGCACGTAGTGGGGCTCGATACCCAGCGTACGCATGACGGCTTCCGTGGTTTTTTCGGTCGCTGAACCGGTAATGCCTGGGTTGAAGCGAACGCCATCCAGCTCAGCGAAGCTGGTGACATTGGCATCCTGGCGCATCACCGCATTCTGGGGCGCAACGGTGTAGACCCAGAGCAAGCGATTATCCACCGGCCTGCCATCGAAATCGTCAAGGCCAGCGTAAGCGTGGTAACCGGTATTGGTGGTGACCAGGCCCATATCGATCTGGTTGCGGCCCAAGCGGCGCAGGTTATCGACCGTGGCCCCGGTTTCCGCCACCGACGAGCTGACGCTTTCCACCTGATTGTTGATGATCTGGTTGACGGCCACGAAGTAGCTGTAATGGCTGGAGGAGCTGGACGTCGAGCCAATCAACAGGCGCTCGTTGGCTTGGCTGGTGGTCGCCGACAGCAAGGCGGCGCTGGCGACCACGGCAGTGATGAGGGTTTTCATGGTGTCTCCGAAGCTCGCTGGGCGAGCGTTGTTATTATGAACGATGGCCACGAGCCTGAAGCACGCGGCCCATTGAGCATGGTGCGCTTGCTTATTTTTGTATATTGAATAGTTTTTATTTTGTGTTTTACTTTTTAAATGAACCCAAGCATCCAGCAATTACGTGTTTTCGTGGCCGTGGCCCATTCGCGCAGCCTGGCAGAGGCCAGCGAGCGGGTACATTTGTCGCAACCCGCCATTTCCATCGCACTGCGCAAGCTGGAAGAGAGCGTGGGCGGCGCCCTGTTCGCGCGCACCACGCGGCAACTGCTGCTGACGCCGGAAGGCAAAACGTTTTTACCCATCGCCATCCGGCTGCTCAATGACTGGAATGAAGCCTTCGAAGACCTGAACGACCAGTTCTCGAAGCAGCGTGGCAAAGTCACGGTGGCTGCCCTGCCGACCCTAGCGGCTGGCCTTTTTCCCAGTGTGATCAAACGGTTTCACGAAGCGTATCCGCGCATCAATCTCAGCCTGCACGATGTGCTGGCCGACCAGATCAATCAGATGGTGCGCGAAGGCCGGGCAGATCTGGGGCTTTCCGTGCCGCCTCAGAACGCCGACGACCTTGGGTTCGAGCCAGTGCTGGATGACAGCTATGTCGCTGTTTGCCCGGAGGGGCATCCGCTTCTCGAACAGCCCGAGGTGGCATGGCGGCAACTGGCCGACTACCCCTTCATCGGCATCAACCGGCTATCCAGCTCGCGTCAGGATATCGATCGCATCATGGCCAGCGTAGGCCGCTCGCTGGATATCCTGTGCGATGCCCGACAGATCGCCACCGTCGGGCGCATGGTGGCCAGCGGGCTCGGCATCAGCGTGCTGCCCTCGCTGAGCTTTCGCCAGATTGCCAACGACGGATTGGCGCATCGTCCTCTGGTGAAACCCACCTTCCAGCGCGCGCTGGGCATCGTACTGAGTAAACGTCACCCGCCTTCTGCCGCCGCCCGAGCACTGCGGGACATGATTCATGCACCGCCCACACCACCAGTCCCACCCACTGGCGACAGAACACGCCACAATCTGGCAGACTAGTCATCACTAACCACCGCTGTAAGTGAGGTTTCACCATGACCGATACCGCAACCCCCTGGACCCAGCCCATGCCGGACGCACAGTTCACCCTGATGCGTGACATTCTGGCGGCACCCAGCCCCGTAGGCCTGGAGGGCGCCATGACCTATGGCGTTCTCAAGCCCTATTTCGAAAGCTTTGCCCCGGCGGGCTGGCACCTGCATCAGTTCAAGGGCAACGCCGGTGTGGTACTGGACACGCATCCGGGCCAGGACGACATGTTCAAGCTGATGATCATCGGCCATGCCGACAAGATCCGCATGCAGGTTCGCTCGATTGGGGAAGACGGCAAGATCTGGATCAATACCGACTCTTTCCTGCCGGGCGTGCTGATCGGACATGAAGTTACCCTGTTCAGTGAAGACCCAGAGGCCCCAGGCAGCTACCGCCGCATCGACGGCGGCACGGTGGAAGCTCTGGGCGCAATTCACTTCTCCGACCCGGCCCAGCGTGATGGCAGCAAGGGCATCAAGAAAGAGCAGATTTACCTGGACCTGCAAATTCACGGAGAGAACAAGAAGCAGCAGGTCCTCAACCTGGGCGTGCGCCCCGGCGACTCGATCATCTTCAATCGTCCCATCCGCCCGGGGTTCAGCCCGAATACCTTTTACGGCGCCTACCTGGATAACGGACTGGGCTGCTTTGTCGCCGCCGAAGCCGCTCGGCTCGTTGCCGAAGCCGGTGGCACCGACAAGGTTCGCGTCATGTTTGCGATTGCCAGCTACGAAGAGATCGGCCGCTTCGGCAGCCGCGTGATGGCGGGCGAGCTGAAGCCCGATGCCATCATCGGCGTGGACGTCAACCACGATTACGTGGGCGCACCCGGCATTGGCGACAAGCGCATGCAGCCGCTGGAAATGGGCAAGGGGTTCACGCTGTCGGTGGGCTCGATTGCCAGTGAGCAGTTGAATCGCATCATTGCCACCGCCGCCAAGGAGCACGACATTCCCATGCAGCGGGATATCGTCGGGGTAGATACCGGCACCGACGGCATGGCAGGCGTACTGGCCTCCATCGACAGCGCGGCCACCTCCATGGGCTTCCCCATCCGCAACATGCACACCATTTCGGAAACTGGCAATACCCAGGACGTATTGGCAGCCGTGCATGCCCTGACGCACACCATCCAGGCCATGGATGCCATGCCCGACCTGCATCAGGCTTTCAAGGACAACCACCCGCGCCTGGACGAAGCCAGCCCGCTTGCCCACCAGGGCAGCAGCAAACCGGAAAGCGATGCTGACAGCACCGACTGACCCCAGCACTTCCCCCGGCCTGCGCTGGCCGGGGGTTCTCTCTCCTCTCTCCAGCCTTCTACTGGCACTCGGTTTTCAAACCTCCCCCGTGGCTAATGTTTCTTTATTCACGACCAAAGTCTTACTCTTACAACCAACGATTAATAAACCTAAGTGGTAGGATGCAGCCCTAAATTTTTCCTTTCTAATTAAGTAAATTTTGAAACCAGGAGATAATGATGGTTGCACTAACGCAAGAGTGGCGACGCTGGACGACGCTGTTCGCCGGACCGCTACTGTTCGTGCTCATTCAATTGGCCATGCCCGCGACGCTGATCGACCCCATGCCGCGCATCGTTCTGGGGCTGACGGCCTGGATGGCGGTATGGTGGGTGACCGAGCCGGTGCCCATTCCCGTGACCTCGTTCCTGCCCATGATCGTTCTCCCGCTGACGGGGGTGATGCCCATGAACGATGCAGTGGTGGGGTATGCCAACCCGGTCATCTATATGTACATGGGGGGCTTCATTCTGGCCATCGCCATCGAGCGCTGGAACCTGCACCGCCGTATCGCGCTCTCCATCGTCAACCGGATCGGCAACAGCCTGCGCAGCATCGTGCTGGGGGTTCTGATTGCTTCCGCCTTTCTCTCGATGTGGATTTCCAACGCGGCCACCGCGCTGATGATGCTGCCCATCGCCGTTGCCCTGCTGGGCGAGCTGGATGAGCGCGATCAGTTTGGCCCCCAGGAGCGCAAGGCCTTTGCCCGTACGCTGCTGCTCACCGTGGCTTATGCCGCGTCCATCGGCGGTCTGGCGACGATTATCGGCTCGGTGCCCAACGCCATCGTGGTCGCCATGATTCCGCAGTTCTTCGACATCGAAATCAGCTTTTTGCAGTGGATGATCTTTGCCCTACCGCTGACCCTGCTGCTGCTGGTCGTGCTGTATGTCTATCTCACCCGTATCTATTCCCGGGTGCCCAATACACGCCTGGAAGTCAACTTCGTGGCCCAGGAGCTGGAGAAGCTCGGCCCCATCACCAAGGACGAGAAGCGCGTCCTCACCGTCTTCGTCTTGACCGCTCTGGCCTGGGCGCTGCGGGGCTGGCTGGCCCCCTTTTTCGACCTGCCGATCAACGACACGCTGATTGCCGTGATCGCGGCGGTATCGCTGTTCATCATCCCGGCCCACAGTGAAAAACGCAGCCTGCTGATCTGGGACGACATGAAAAACCTGCCCTGGGGGCTATTCATCCTGTGGGGCGGCGGCATGTCGCTGGCCGCAGCGTTCAGCGCCAGTGACCTGACGGGCTGGATCAGCCAGCAATTGCAGCTGCTGGATGGCGTCAATTACTTCTTGCTGCTGCTGTTCATGGTCCTGCTGATGCTGTTCCTGACCGAAATCATCTCCAATACGGCCACGGCCAACATGGCCCTGCCGATTACCGCAGGCCTGGCAGCCGCCATCACCACGGGCAACCCGCTGGGCCTCATGGTGGCCGTGGCACTCGCCACCACGTGTGCCTTCATGCTGCCCATTTCGACGCCGCCCAACGCGGCCGTGTTCTCCAGTGGGCGTATCACGATCAAGCAGATGGCCAAGGCGGGGATTGCCATGAACCTGGTCAGCGCCCTCGTGATTACCCTGTTCGTCTATTTCATCATGCCGCTGTTGCTGCCCACGCCTTGAGCCACGATGGGCGAATAGGCAAAAAAAACCCCGGCCATGACTGGCCGGGGTTGTACTGACTCCTCCCTGATCCTTCTTCATGAACGTCCTGTTCATGCATCCCTGGTGCTCAAGCGCTCCTTGCCTGATAGTACTCCCTGAAGGCACCTTTCCTTATGCCACTGCCTACTCTGCAGCTTCTATGTGACAACTGCATTAACCTGAGATAAAAAAACCCCGACCATCGCTGGCCTAGGCTTTATCAGGTCCTCCCTGATCCCACTTCACGAACGTCCTGTCCATGCATCCTTGTGCGCCGCAAGCACTCCCTGCTTGCACTTCCTTGTAACGCTGTCCCTGCGTCATGGGCACACAGTGCGCCTTATAGACGTCGAGTTATCTAACCTGGGATATGAAAGGTCAAAAAGTTTTTATGGGCGGGCCGTGATAAATATCAAGCGCTGGCTTGCGATTGGTTTTAAACCAAACATACAATCATGCACGTTTCTCTCACATTCTGGATGCTCCCATGCCGACTCGCTCCCTGATTTCAAGCCGTTACTCTCGCTCCCACTTACGCCCCCTGGGCTGCCTGGTAACGCTCGCCTGCATGGCCCTGGCCCCCATGGCGCTGGCCGACCAATGGAGCGGCAGCGTGGGCGCGGGGGTTGCTTACGCCCCTGATTATGCCGGTAGCGACGACTACGAAGCCCGCGCACTGCCCGTACTGAACCTGGCCTATGGCGACCAGCTTTCCATCAATCTGCGCGACGGCATCGAGTGGCACGCCTTGCGCCAGGGCAACTGGAGCGCCTCGCCCTTTATCGGCTACACCTTCGGCCGCGATAACAAGGGTGACCTTGGCGCCTTCGAAAAAATCGATGGTGGCGCCACGCTGGGCTTGCGGGTCAGTTACCAGGATGGGCCCTGGCGCTACAGCGTGGCTGGCAGCCGCGCAGTGACCGGCGACATGGAAGGCGCCACGTTCTCGGCGAGCGCCACCCTGCGCACCCCGCTCAGCGAGCGTTTGCTGCTGGTGCTATCCCCCAGCGTCAACTACTCCAACGAGCGCTGGACTCAATCTCTGTATGGCGTTTCCGACCTGGATAGCGCCCGCAGCGGAGTGACCACCTACGCACCGGATGGCGGCTATTGGCGGCTGGGCGCAAACGCCAGCCTGAGTTACGCCTTGACCCCTGAGTGGACAGCCACCGGCTTCGTCGGCGCTACCCGACTGACCGGCAACGCCGCCGACAGCCCGATCGTCGATGAACTGGGAAGCCCCTGGCAGGCGCTGAGTGGGGTATCACTGACCTACCGTTTCTAATACGGTAGCGTCTGGAACCCACTCGCCAAATGGATTGCCCTCGAACCAGGCCATGAAAAACGTTATGGAAAACCGTCTCGAGCACTTTCGCATGAGGCCCTTGCTGAACCGCTTGTCGGGCACGGGCCTACTGCTTGCCACGCTCTTTTTTGCCTTTTCACTCACCCCAAGCCTGGTGCCCCGCCCCTTGCTGGCTCAGGGCATCGTCTCCGGGCTCAGCGTCACGGCGGGGTATGCCCTGGGCGTCATTGCGCGCACGCTGTGGCACTACCTGCACCTGCCAGAGCCCAAAGCCGCCCTGGAGCGCACGCTCAAGCAGCTGGCCACCCTGGTCGCGCTGGTGGTGTCGGTGATTTTTCTATGGCGCGCGGCCGAGTGGCAAAACAGCATTCGCGAACTGATGGAGATGGACCCCACCAGCGGCACACGCCCGCTGGCCGTGGCACTGATCACCATGGGGGTCTTTCTGAGTCTGCTGCTGGTCGCGCGGCTGTTCAAGCGCACCTTCAAGCTGCTCTCGTACAAGCTTGCCCATGTGCTGCCCCATCGCACGGCCCAGGTACTGGGCATCGTCTCCGCTGTGGCGCTGTTCTGGCTGATCATCGAGGGCGTCATCTTTTCTTACGCACTACAGGTGGCTGACCGCTCCTACCAGCAGGTGGACGAGCTGATGCAGGATGACCTGAGCCCCCCGCAAGCGGCCAACGTGCCCGGCAGCGCCGAGTCGCTGATCAGTTGGGAAGCGCTGGGCAGCCGGGGCAGGCGCTTCGTCACCCAAGGCCCTACGGCCGAGGACATGGAGGCGTTTTTGGGTGAGCCCGCGCTCGACCCCATTCGCGTCTATGTCGGGCTCAACGCCGCCGAAACCGCCACTCAGCGCGCCGAGCTGGCCCTCGAAGAGCTGATCAGAACCGGCGGGTTCGAACGCTCGGTCATGGTCATCGCGACCCCTACTGGCCGCGGCTGGATCGACCCTCGCTCCCAGCACAGCGTGGAGTATCTTCATCGCGGCGATATTGCCACGGTGGCCGCCCAGTACTCGTATCTACCCAGCCACCTGTCGCTGATCTCCGAAGCAGAGTACGGCGTCGAGAGTGCCCGCGCCCTGTTTTCGGTCATTTACCGCTATTGGAGCCAGCTGCCCAGCGATGAGCGACCGCAGCTTTACCTCTTTGGCCTGAGCCTGGGCGCGCTCAACTCGGATCTATCCTTCGATCTTTACGATATCATCGACGACCCCTTTCAAGGCGTGCTGTGGAGCGGCCCTCCCTTTCGCAGCGACACCTGGCGCGCCGTGACCGCCGACCGCGATCCGGGTTCCCCTGCATGGCTACCCACGTTTCGCGAGGGCGCGGTTGTAAGGTTCATGAACCAGACCCAAGGGCTGGAAGAAGCCGCTGCCCCATGGGGAGATTTCCGCATTGCGTTTCTGCAATATGCCAGCGACCCCATCACCTTTTTCGAACCTGCGGCGTTCTGGCGAGAACCCGAGTGGATGCGCGCACCT
The DNA here is from genome assembly GCF_020616575.1 of Halomonas sp. NyZ770. NCBI lineage: Bacteria > Pseudomonadati > Pseudomonadota > Gammaproteobacteria > Oceanospirillales > Halomonadaceae > Halomonas > Halomonas sp. NyZ770. The sequence continues at coordinate 2,593,819 of NZ_CP085143.1, forward strand.
CGTGGGCCAGATGTTTCTCCAGCGCTACGCTGGTACCCCGTGGTGACCATGCTACAGCTGCTGGTCGACCTGACCGTGGGTAGCGCCCCCGACGGCTATGGGCATGAAATCGCCGCCGAGCACTACATCAATGCCTGGGCAGCCCTCACCGAACCCGACGGCTGGGATGCTGAGCAATTGCAGCGCCTGCGCGATCATCTGACGCGCTGACGATAACCCATTTCACCAGCAGGCTATTTAGCCTGCTATTTTTTGTGCCAACTGTAAAATTATAAACACTTGTTAAATATACACTTTATGATCGAGTAGCAGCATTTCTGTACTATTCAAGTACAATAAAAATACAATTTTATCTTGTACATTAATTGTCACTCACCTATAGTTCAAAGCGTTCGCGGCAGGGATACCGCGTGACAAGGGAATGTGCGCTTAGGATGAGCGAAGACGATTCAAGGACCGAGCAAGCTCAGGACGAGCTTTCGTCAATCAGGGAAGAAGAAGTACCGCAGTACACGGACTGATCCTTCAGGACGCTCTGTACCGCGATGAAAAAAGCGTCCTCATTCGTGAGGGCGCTTTTTTTATGTATCCTCCCCATACCCCTTTCAGCAGGTACCCGGGTGATGCTCGATACCAGGCAGTTTTTTCGCCAAGGGCCCGTGCACCGGCCCGAAGGTAGCAGCGACTTTGTCGCGATCCGCCGCCAATTCGACTTTCGCGCCATCGAAATTGGCCGCTGGGTCACCCCCGCCGAGCGCGACCACGCCGCTACGCTGTTTCATGATGCGCTCTGCGATCTCATGTTGATCCTGCACGGCAATGAAGCGCTCATTTCCCTGCGTGGCACGCTTGCTCTGCAATACGGTACCGGCGGAAGACCCGGCGTATCGGCGCATTACAGCCCCACTGAGCGAAGCTTTGCCCTGGCCAAGAACGCTGGGCCTGGCAGCATTGCCCATGAATGGTTTCACGCCTTCGACCACTACATCGCCCGCAAATGTTTTCAGCAGTTACCTGCCAGTGCCTTTGCCTCCAGCGCCTGGCTGCAAAACGCCGTGCCCATCGCGCACCCGCTCAACCAGCGCCTGCTGGCCTGTTTTCAGGCCATCCTGCTGCAACCGAATGGCCAGCAGCCCAGCGAGCTGTTCCGCCACTCGGCCGAGGTCGACCGCGCCATGGGCCAGCTCTACTACAGCAAGCCAGAAGAGCTATGCGCACGAGCCTTCGAAGCCTTTGTACAAGATGCCCCCATCAAGAACCACTTTCTGGTCAAAGGCACACGCCGCTCTCCGGAAGCCGCACGCGGCCTGTACCCGCAAGGCGAACAGCGCGAACGCATCAACCAGCGCTTTCATGACTACTTCCTTGCGCTAGGCAGCGCCCTGGCGCGCTCGACGCCATGACAGCAGCCATTACCAGCAAAAAACCTCACAACGCAATTACATAACACCCAGGGTGCGCACTACGCTTGAAGAGACAACCCACAGGAGGTTCTACCATGTCTCAGCAACAGTGCGCATGCCCGAAGTGTCATTGCAAGGTGGACAGCCACTCCATCGAAAAAGAGGGGCAACTCTTCTGCTCGACGGCCTGCGCGACGGGCCATGCCGATGGCTCTACCGATTGTGGCCATGACTGCAAGTGCGGTTGAACCCACCCGATAACCGCCCACCCCACTGCGATGCCCGGCCAAACACAGGGCATCAGCCTATCAAAGCGTGCGAAACCGCCCATCACCGACTAGGCTTACCTTTCAACCATTCTCAAAGGAAGAGATCATGCCCTCTACTACTACCATCGTCGTCATTGTCGTCGTCATCGTAGCGATTTTCGGATTCAGCGGCGGCCTGCGTTTCTAGGATAGCGGCACGTCTCAACAGTGGTGTGTGATGGCCCTGCCCGGTCTACGCCTCACCAACGAAAACGCCCCGCTTGAAAGGCGGGGCGTATCATGGAATCGTTGATCGTCTTACGATGCTTCAGCATGTAACGTAAAGCCCAAGGCTTTTGTCACCTTCATAATCGTTGCAAAACTTGGGTTTCCATCAGCAGAAAGCGCTTTGTACAACCCTTCGCGAGTCAACCCCGTATCACGAGCAAGCTGTGCCATACCACGGGCGCGGGCAATATCGCCAAGCGCTGCCGCCACCAGGGCAGCGTCGCCCTCTTCAAGGCAGGCTTCAAAGTACAACACCATTTCCTCTTCGGTATTCAAGTGGTCAACGACATCCCATTTACGCAGTGTGCTCATGGTGCCTCCTTCAAATCGCGTGCCAATTGCTTCGCGATATCAATATCTTTTGCCTGGCTGGATTTATCACCGCCCGCCAACAAAATAATCAGCTCATACCTAGCACTCTAGAGAGCACTAGGGGCTAGTCCGTTAAAGGGCCTTCACTAACTCGCCATAATCTCCGTCCACGCGCAAGACAATGGTCACATCGTTGTCATTGCGGTTACGGAAGAACCAGCCATGATTGCCAGGAGGAACAGAGCGAGAAACCTGAATATTTTGGCGATCATGATTTAGTAACTGGCCGGTTGCTTGCTAGCTTATGCCCATGCAGTTTGGGTAGTAGGGCAATGGTTATTTCCTTCTTGTTAAATTAAGTATTTGTTTTTATTTGTTTTTATTTTTTCTATCTATATTCAAATCCAGGATATTGAGTAGTACCTATGCTAGTCCAGCAAAATCTATATATTTAAATAGCAGGTGGTCACTACTTGGCCACCTGTCTCTTTAAGGAAGACTGAAGCTAGTACTGGCTATATTTGATGCCGAAGACATCGATTTCATGAACGCAATGACGCTGGCTCACTTCTCATCCTTATTTCTTTGATGATGACCGAAATGGCGATGCATGAGGAAATGCATGCCAAGACAGAGTGTCAGGGGAAGCAACAGCCAGGCCCCAGTGCCCAGTGACTGGCCGCGCCACATTAGAAAGAACATGGCCACGCCCATAATTACTAAGCAAGCAGTCATCATCCAGTGGTGAATGCGGTTCATTTGGCGTCTCCTTGTGGGTTGTTTGTGGCGAAGCGCCGCTTGAGTAGCAGCGAGTTGCCAATGACGGAGAGAGAGCTTGCGGTCATGGCGATGACGCCGATCATCGGGTGCAGCAGACCAATCGCGGCGATGGGAATGGCTGCCACGTTATAAGCGCTGGCCCAGATCAGGTTTTGGACGATTTTGCCGAAGGTGGCGCGAGATAGGTGCATGGCATCCACCACGGCGGTCAGTTCGCCGCGCACCAGGGTCACATCGGCGGCCTCAATGGCCACATCTGCCCCCGCGCCGATGGCTATGCCAACGTTGGCTTGCTTCAACGCCGCGGCATCATTGATGCCATCGCCGACCATGGCCACGTGGTTGCCATGTTTCTCCTGAAGTTTACGGATGGCATCGACCTTACCTTCCGGCAACACCCCGGCCTGAACCTCGTCGATGCCCACCTCGTCTGCTACGGCACGGGCGGCGCGCTCGTTGTCGCCGGTGATCATCACCACGTGCAGGCCCAGGTCATGCATGCCGCGGATGGCCTCTACGGATTTTTCCTTGAGGGTATCGGCCACTGCCACCAGGCCCAGGGCCTGACCGTCGGCGGCGACGATCACAACGGTGCGCCCCTTGCCCTCGAGCTCTGCCATGGCGTCATCAAGAGCCTCAAGGCCTGTCACGCCTTCCTCTTCCAGCAGTCGACGATTGCCGATCAGCACGGTTTCATCGCCCACCTTGCCCGAGACGCCCCGCGCTCCGGTGGAGCGAAAATCGCTGACTTCACCGGGCTTCACATCGCGTTCCTTGGCACCATCCACGATGGCCCGGGCGATGGGATGCTCCGAGGCGTTCTCCACGCTCGCGGCGAGGGTCAGCAGGCGCGTTTCCTCGACTCCTTCGGCGGTGACGGCATCGGTGAGTTTCGGCTCGCCGCGGGTAATGGTGCCGGTCTTGTCGAGCACCATCACTTTGACGTCCTTGAAGGTCTGGATCGCTTCGCCGGAGCGGATCAGGATGCCGCGCTCGGCACCGATACCGGAGCCCACCATCAGCGCGGTGGGGGTGGCTAGGCCGAGGGCGCAGGGACAGGCGATGACAAGCACGGCGACGGCGGCAATCAGGGCTAGCGTTGGTGTGCTGGCATCTGGATTCACCCAAGGCAGGAAGGTCGCGCCCCAGTCCAGAATCGGCCGCAGGACGTCTGGAAACAGCGCCCATGCAATCAGGCTAGCCAGTGAAATAGCCAGTACCGCTGGCACGAAGCGGCCGGTCATACGGTCGGCGAATTCTTGGATTGGCACCCGTGAGCCCTGAGCCTGGTCGATCAGACGCACCACTTGGGAGAGAAAAGTATCGGCGCCGACGCGGGTCGCCTTGACCCGCAATCGGCCCTCCTTGTTGATGGTGGCGCCGATCACGCTGTCGCCGGTGCTCTTGTAGACCGGTATCGACTCGCCGGTAGCGAGGGACTCGTCGAGATGGCTCTCACCCTCGACCACTTCGCCGTCGGTGGGGATTTTATCGCCGGGGCGCACGATCATGATGTCACCGGGCGTGAGCTCTTTCACCGGCACTTCAATTTCCTCGCCGTCGCGCTCCACCCGCGCTGTCTTGGCGCCCAGCGTCATCAGGCGACGAATAGCCTGGGAGGCGCGCCCTTTGGCTAGTGCCTCCAAATAACGGCCCAGCAAGTGGAAGGTCATGATGGTGGCAGCCATCTCAATGAACGAGGTCATGGTGTAGAAAAAGCCGACCAGGCCAATCAGGTAGGGCGGCAGGCTGCCCATGGAGATCAGCACATCCATATTAAAGGTTCCGTTTTTCAACGAGCGCCAGGTCGACTTGTGGGTGGCTGCCCCGCCATAGAGGAATACCACCGGGAAGGCTAGCAGTGCCACGATGGCCAGATAGCCGGGAATTGGCTGCCAGAACATGTGCGGAATCATTAGCAGCATGATCAGGGTGGTGGGTATCGCGGCGATGATCAGTCGCCTGCGAGCCTGACTTAGATAGGCCTCCTCGATCTCGGAGTCGCTCTCGGCGTCCTCCTGATCACTCTGCACGGCAGCCACGTCATAGCCTGCTCCTTCGACGGCTTTCTTCAAGGTGTCGCCGTCGGGCCCGCTTGCCTTGATGGTCACACTGACATGGTGATTGGCAATATTGGTCTGAATCACGCCCACGCCATCAAGGCGTTCGAGCGTTTTGCGCACAATGCCGGCGCAGTGGTCGCTGCCCATGCCGGGCACCGTCAGGGTGATTGTGTTCGGGGTCGAATCGGACATCGTGTACCTCCTGCTGGCGTTGATGAGAGAACGGCCAGGGTTGGCCGTCCGTCCTAATGCCTACGCAGTGACATCTCGGTCAGTGGTGGGCGTCATGGTCGTCAGGATCGACGCCGCCCTCGGGTGTGGCCTGCTCAAGCTGTTGGCGCTGCTCGTCGCTCATCAGGTCATGCATGGCATTTCGCATGCGCACCATCTCGGCCATCATCTCACCGTGCAACTCGGCCATCTGTCCGTGTAGCGCCTGAACCTCATCAGGGTCTGGGCGATCGCCGTGCATCTCCGCCATCAGGTCGTCGCGTAGGTTCATCATCCGCCCCATGCGTTCGAACTGGGCAGGTCGGTGCTCCTGCATCAGCTCACGCATCTCGCTGCGTTGATCATCATCGAGCATCAACATCATGTCCATGCCGGCGCCGCCCATCATCGGGCAGGGCATCATGCCGCCGCCCATCATTTCCCCCATCATGCCGGGCCCCATTCCGCCTTGGCCGCCGCCCATCATGCCGGAACCCATGCCGCCCTCCATCATGGAGCGTCCCTGGCCCGCTTGGTCACCCATCATTCCCTGGGCGAAAGCAATGCCGGTACCACTGGCTGCGAGGGCCAGGGTGAGTCCGAAGGCGAGAGTGTGCTTGCGAATATCCATGGTCGTTCTCCTTAGCGACAGGCCTATATCAAAGGCCGATGCCTGAAGTATTGAGGCTATGTGTAGCACCTAGGTCAATTCTCAATATGGCATTCAGGCATGCCTAAGGCATCTCAGGGCGTGAAAGTAGGCAGTTTGTTGACCTGTATCAATTTTGGTAATTCGGCAACCTGCCTGCTGCACTTGGGTTGCGTGTGTCTGTGAAGCCATGAAATACTCTTAATATCCTCCACTCGATAGTGATTACTTCTTTGTCATGAATTGCTCCACTTTTAAATGGCTGCTTTGTTTGCTGATAAGCCTTGCCTTGGCGCAGCCATTGATAGTCGTGGCGATGGATCATCATGAAGATGAACCTTGTCTGTTCACTGACATTGATCTAGCCAGTGGAGCGATCGAAGTTGTTGGGTCGGTCAGCATTGGCGACCACGATGCCTCCCATATGGCAGAGTGCTGTATGCCCTGTGCTCAGTGTGCGGTAAATCTCGCGTTGCTTATCGAAGACGCAACCTCCGCCACGTCGACCTTGCCTCGTTATCTGGTCAACTGGTCGCCAGCTCCGCGCGCGCTCTTTGATCGCCCTCCTCGCGTTTAAACCTTCATCGCTGAACGTTCAGCTCGCCTATGGCGGGCCAAGATGATGATTTTAATCACGAGGAATAGCCATGAAACGTCGCGAATTTCTTCGCTACACCACCCTGGGTGGTATTGCCCTATCTGGGTCTGGCCTATTGGTTCACGCTTTGGCCGGACGGCATACACAGGCGTCACCAACAGCTCTGCTAGATAACGCTAGCATCCCTGCAGGACAACCCCTTCAACCATTGCCTCGGATTGCAAACTTGAGTGATCAGGTTGGGCGCTTTCAAAGTGTGTTAACCCCCGCTGCCCATGCGCTGCCAGTGAGCGATGGGCTGGAGGCAAAGTTGTGGCTCTACAACGGTAAAGTGTTGCCATTGATTGAGGTGCGCGAGGGGGATGAGTTAGACATTACGCTGATAAATGAGCTTGAGCAGGAAACGACGCTGCACTGGCATGGGGTACCGGTGCCCCAGTCGCAAGATGGGGCACCCTGGGAAGCCGTATTACCAGGAGAGTCACGACATTATCGTTATGTTTTTCATAGGGGGAGTGCAGGGTTACACTGGTTTCACCCCCACCCACATGAAGGTACTGCGCGTCAGGTAGCTCATGGTTTAGCGGGTGCATTGTTGGTCAGGCCCCGATTAGGCGTGTTGCCCGCGGAGGTGGAAGAGCATTTGCTAGTGGTCAGCGACCTGCGCCTGAATATGAATGGCGAAGTGGCGCCCCATACCAGCGAAGATTGGATGAATGGACGCGAGGGGGAGCTTCTGTTGGTCAACGGCCAACGCGAGCCACGTCTTGATGTGGCGCCGGGCACTACTCTGCGGCTGCGGCTGGTCAACGCCTGTGCTGGCCGGTACTTGCGTTTACGCTTGGAAGATCACGAGTTGACCCTGATCGGTACCGATGGCGGGCTGATCGAGCGACCACAACCACTCGAAGAGTTGCTGCTCACCCCGGGTGAGCGGGTCGATCTGCTAGTACGCATCAGCGAGAAATCTGAAAGGAGTTTTGAGCTGGCGAGTCATCCCTATACACGTGGTTGGATGGGGGCTAAGCCGGCACATCTGGACGAGATTGCTTCGCTATTATCGATTCATACCCTAAATACTGGCGTATACCCCGCCGTCGCGTTACCTGACCCCTTGTCCCATATCGAACCCCTGGGCGAACCAGTGGTGAGACGTCAAGTGGAACTGACCGAGGTGATGCCAGACCATGACAATCACGGTGCGGTGAATGGCGATCCGCATGCCGGCCACGGCGGCAGTGACAGCCATCACGGAACCCATGGGCCGGGGCATGGGGCGAGTCACGCTAGCGACGATGATAGAGCGGTTCGGCCCAAGGTGGATTTTCTGATCAACGGCCGTGCCTTTGCCATGAACGACGTCCTGTTTGAGGGGCAGGTTGGCGAGGTAGAGGAGTGGGAAGTCTTCAATAACTCCCATATGGATCACCCCTTCCATGTGCATGGCACCCACTTTCAGGTGATCGCTACCCGCGATGCTGACAGGGAATGGCGAGACGCGCCCTGGCTGGCCTGGAAGGACACCGTCAACCTGGCTCCTTATCAGCGTCTCAGGCTGCGCATGGTGTTCCTCAAGCCCGGCGATTGGCTGTTCCACTGCCACATCATCGAACACGAAGAGCTAGGCATGATGGCAACGATCCGTGTGAGTTGAGCTTGCCTTGCCTTGCCTTGTTTTGCTTTGGCGTTGTGCGTTGGCTTTGCGTGGTGCTTGTCCACCTGACGACTGATAAGGACGTGATGTCATGACCTATTATCGCTGGCCACTCGCCGTGGCCTTCCTGCTTACCTTGCTTTCAGGTTGCTCCCGAGAACCGAGTAGTATCAGTCTTGAGCAACTGCGAGAGCAGACCCATATTCACGGCCTGGCCGTCGATCGAGCGGATAGCGAACGACTATGGTTGGCCACCCATCATGGCTTCTATGCCGTTGGTAGTGATGGAATGGCCCGCCGGGTCTCGGAGGAGACCCATGACTTCATGGGTTTTGCTCCTCACCCGGAAGAAGCCGAGACCTTCTTTGCCAGCGGCCACCCGGCCAGGGGAGGCAACCTCGGCGTGGTTAAGTCCCGGGATTCAGGCCGCAGCTGGTCACAATTAGCTATCGGCGTTGATGGCCCGGTGGACTTTCATCAGATGACCATCAGTGAGGCCAGTCCCGACGTGCTCTATGGGGCTAATGGTGGCCAGCTCCAAGTCAGCCAGGATGGTGGAGCCAATTGGCAGATTCGCGCCCAGGCGCCGGCCGGGCTGATTTCACTGGCTGCCTCGAGCCGTGATCCCGAACAACTCTATGCCGCCACCCAAACCGGGCTATTGATGAGTCCTGACGGAGGCGAACGATGGCGACAAGTATACCCTGAGCGTCGCCCTACGAGCCTGGTGGTGGCCAGCCAAGGAGAGCTTTACGCCTTCATGATAGGGGTAGGCTTGCTGAGAGTTGGGGAGGGCAGCCGGGATTGGGAGGTAGTCAAGCGTGGCTGGGAAGAGCGCTATCTGATGCATCTGGCGCTGGATCCGCACGACTCCCAGCGTTTGGTGGCGGTTGATGACCTCAATCAACTGCTGATCAGTAATAACGGTGGGCGCGATTGGTCGCACCTCTAATGAATTGGGAGATACCACATGTTGCAATATCCCCAGATTGATCCAGTGGCCATCAGCCTCGGCCCGTTCGCGATTCACTGGTATGGCCTGATGTATGTGGTGGGCTTCGGCGCCGCCTGGTGGCTTGGGCGCCTTAGAGCTAATCGGCTTAAGCTAACCCACGATGACATTAGCGACCTGATCTTTTACTCCGCGGTAGGCGTAGTGGTTGGTGGCCGGTTGGGCTATGTCCTGTTCTATGGAATAGAACAGTTTATGGCCAACCCCTTATGGCTGTTCAAAGTTTGGGAAGGCGGTATGAGCTTTCATGGTGGACTGCTCGGGGTGCTGGCGGCGACGCTATGGTTTGCGCGAAAGCATCGGCTCGGCTTCTTTGCCCTAACCGACTTCATCGCACCACTGGTGCCGATCGGTCTTGGTGCAGGGCGAATCGGCAATTTCATCAATCACGAGCTGCCGGGGCGCGTCAGCAACCTGCCCTGGGCGATGCCGTTTCCCCACATGGGCCCAGAGCCACGACACCCCTCTGCGCTTTATGAATTCGCCCTGGAAGGGGTGGTGCTGTTCGTGCTGCTGTGGTGGCTTTCCGCTGAACCGAGGCGGCGAGGTCTGATCTCTGGTCTTTTTTTGCTGCTGTACGGCGTGTTTCGCTTCACAGTTGAATTCGTGAGGTTGCCGGATGAACACATCGGCTTCCTCGCGTTTGGCTGGGTCACCATGGGAATGCTGCTGACTGCCCCTATGATACTGGTCGGCATGGCGCTGATCACCTGGTCGCGCCAACAACCGGTGGATAATCATAGCCAACCCGGTTTATATCTGCGCCGCCGAGAGAGGAGGACACAATGATACTATCGCTTGGGCACTCCAACACCATTACTGCCATTATTATTAAAACGGGGCTAGGGGCGTTGCTTATCGCTACGCTGCTGAGCACTTCGCCTGTGCTTGCTGAAGACGTGGGGGAGTGGCCGCAGGGCCACTACAGGTTGCCTGAGTACGGTGACCTGATTGGTGAGGCCTATAAGGTAGTGGTAGACAACGAGGCGGATACGCTCCTCGATATCGCCCGTACCCATAACCTGGGCTACGAGGAAATCCGTCGGGCTAATCCGAACGTCAGTCTTTGGGTGCCGGGCGTCGGAACAGAAGTGCTCGTGCCAGCCCAGTATATCCTGCCCGATGCCGAGAGGACTGGCATTGTAATTAACATCGCCGAGTTACGTCTCTACTATTTTCCGGAGATAGGCGAAGGTGAGGTGCCGCGAGTCGAGACCTATCCGATCGGTATCGGTCGAGATGGCTATAACACCCCACTGGGAATTACCACCACTACCATGCGGCTTGAGGATCCTGCCTGGTATCCGCCACGTTCCATGCGTGAAGAAGCGGCGGCGCGAGGCGAACCGGCACCCTCAGTGGTGCCGCCGGGTCCCGATAACCCGCTCGGCAAGCATGCCATCCTGCTCGATATTCCTGGTTATCTAATTCACGGTACCAATGATCCGGACGGCATTGGCATGCGCGCCAGCCGTGGCTGCATACGCATGTTTCCGGAAGATGTTAAAGCAATATTCGGTGCTGTGCCTTTAGGCACTCAGGTTAATATCGTCGATCAGCCCGTCAAGATCGGCTGGGACGATGGCACTGCGTTCGTGCAGGTATATCAGTTTCTTGAAAATCAGAACCACGGCAGACAAGCACTGCTTGAGATGCAGCCGAAGCTCAATCAGTACATCTTGGATCAATCGGTAAATTATGCACAACTCCAAGAACTGCTGGAGAGATCCGACGGTCAAGTAGTGCCCATCGATACGCCAACTCAGGATGAGCTTCTAGAAGAACAAGCACAACCCTTGATATTGCTTTATGAGGTGGGTCTTTAACGCTTTCATAAGGGTGTTTGGGATGCTGAGAAAAGTCAGCCAAGCTTCCCAGGCACCCGAATAAAGTCGATATTAATCATATGTGAAATAGGGTTAGCCTTGCGATGAAGTGGTGTCTAGGTATGAAAAAATATGAACCATCACGTTATAGCTAAAAAAGTCAGTATGTCGACTAGGCGTCATAGAATTGGAAGACATTTCGTTGTTGTACTGATTGGTGCCATGACAGCTTATCTTTTTTGGTTGAGCCGAATGGAGTGGGACGCTGAGATGCGCACTTGGCGTGCTTTAGGCGATGCTGCTTTTATCCTGTTATTTGTCACCATGGTGATAGGCCCTGTGGTGAAAATATGGCCTAGGCAATTGAGCTTTCTTGTCAATTGGCGGCGAGCCTTCGGGATCTGGTTTGCGATCTTTGCCTCTGTGCATGCTTTTCTAGTGTGGGATGGCTGGGCACGGTGGTCGATTCGTGGATTTTTAGGCTATCAGGAGCTGCCTTTGGCGGGGCTTTCAGGCCCGGTTCTTGTGGATCCGGGGTTCGGGCTTGCGAATATGGTCGGGTTAGTCGCCCTCTTTTTTGGGCTCGTCCTGTTTGCCATATCATCCGACAAGGCCATGCGCTTCCTGGGAAGCTCAACATGGAAGCATCTTCAAAATTATGCCTATGTGGTTTTCTATCTAGTTGCTCTTCATGGAATCTACTTTCTCTTCCTACATTATGAGCTGAGTCTCAGGAATCTAGTTTTCCAGAGTGGGGTGTCTGGGCCCAATTGGTTTCGGTTCTGGTTTGTAGGGCTCGTGAGTATTGTCTTTACCGTTCAGGTTGCGGCAATGATAAAACTGATTTTACAGCGAAGAAAAGGTGGTTTAGGGGGAGCATGAGCGATGAAAGGGAAAAGCCGGGGGCAGTAACGCTGCCCTCCAGGCGACGTCGATTCTGGCGTCGTTTACTGCTCGTGGTGGGAGTTGCTCATCTGGTTGGGTTTGTGTCGTCACTGGATGCGATGATGTCGAGCCGTACCTCTCAGGGAGCTGTGGCCTGGATCGTTTCACTAAACACATTGCCCTATGTGGCGGTGCCAGCCTACTGGGTGTTCGGCCGCACGAAATTCCAGGGCTATGTCTCTGCACGACGCGACGAGAACTCGGTGTTGGGGCAGGCGCTTGCTGAAAAACTGGCCGAGCTGCGGGCTCATGGGGTTTCGGATGAACACGCTGACAAGCATCTGGTGGGTGTCGAACAGCTGGCCAAGCTGCCGTTTCTAGGTGGCAACCGGGTGGAACTGCTGATCGACGGTGAGCAGACCTTCGAGAGCTTGTTTGCCGGTATTGATGCTGCTGAGCGCTATCTGCTTGTGCAGTTTTATATCGTTCGGGCTGATGCAGTGGGATTGGCGCTGCAGGCACGGCTGATTGAGAAGGCTAGGCAGGGCGTGGAGGTCTTCTTTCTATACGATGAAATTGGAAGTTATGCGTTGCCGAGCCACTATCTCCAGACGCTGGAAGAGGCGGGTGTTCGAGTACATCGCTTTCATTCTACGCGGGGGACAGGTAATCGCTTCCAGCTCAACTTTCGCAACCATCGCAAGATAATGGTGGCCGATGGGGAAAGAGCCTGGGTCGGTGGATTCAATGTTGGCGATGAATACTTGGAAGGCCACCCACGAATTGGCCCGTGGCGTGATACCCACCTAATGATTGAGGGGCCTGCGGCCTTGGCGCTGCAGCTGGTGTTTCTTGAAGATTGGCACTGGGCGACTGAGGAAATCCCCGAGCTTCCCTGGTCACCGCTAATTCCAAGCGGCCATGGTACACCGGTGCTCATTCTTCCGAGTGGGCCCGCAGACCGATTTGAGACGGCTAGTCTGATGATTCAACAGGCAATTCACGCCGCGCAAGAGCGTATCTGGATATCCAGTCCCTACTTTGTGCCAGATGAGGGGGTGCTGGCGATGCTTAAACTAGCCTCGTTAAGCGGAGTAGAGGTGAAAATCCTGATTCCCGAACGTCCAGATAACCTTCTAACCTACTTTGCGGCCTATGCCTTTCTCGATTCGCTTCTCGAGGCGGGGGTCGAGGTCTATCGCTACGAGGGGGGCTTCTTACATGGCAAAGCCTTTTTGGTTGACGAAATCGGTGCGGCAGTGGGTACCGTTAACCTCGACAACCGCTCCTTTCGACTCAACTTCGAGGTGACGGCGATGGTGATGGACGCCGACTTTGCCGCCGAGGTTGATGCGATGTTCAAGGCGGATTTCGCGCGGGCACGGCAGATGCAGCCAGAAGAGATCAGCGATAAGCCGCTTTGGCATCGGGTGGCGGCTCGAGCGGCCTATTTGTTTGCGCCGGTCTTATGAGTGTGCTTGATCACTCTATTGCCCGCTGGCCTGTGATTTTGCATTCAAGTCTTCGCTTTGGAGTTTCAGGCCATGATGAAAGCCCCTCGTGCAATACTCAATCCAGATAGTAAACTTCAGGCAACCTCTCGGTTTTAAGCTGAAATAAAATGAACAGTTGAAGAAAAGGTAATGCGATTCACCGAGTTGGCTCGGGCTGGTGTGGTAACTGTACGCCATTAAACTCGTTAGGGTCTGGTACAACCGTAACGAGATCTGTGCAACGGCTGTTGACTCTGTGACGAGCAGGCTATTGGACGCCTCCGATTCGTTGACTGCGCAGATTCCCTAGGAGAGGGTCTTAGTTAATGAAGAAGATATTGTTGCGCAGACCAAGACAACCTTACGGTGGTTGACAGTAGTATGTAGCTGGCTGAACAAGGCCATTGCATTCGCATGCGGATTCAAGGGCTTCAGGTGATGGCGCAATTTTTCCGGGAGTGCGCGTCTAAGAATGCGCTTTTCACACTCACGTCAAATTACCATTATTCTTATGTCAGGAAAGTAGGTGTTAGTGTGAAGCAATTTCATTGAAAAAGTCTGGGTTATTCCGAATCGTCGCCAGTACCTTAGCGGCTAGCCCCGTAGGATTATTACGTTTGCCTTCCCAGCTTTTGATCGTATCCACGCTGGTTCCCATTGCGCTGGCAAATTCCGCCTGAGAAACATTGAGCTTGGTACGAATGGCTTTTACATCGGCTACTTCATGGCGTGCTGTGCGGCTAGCCTCAGTGTTGCCCTGATTAATCTCAACGGCTTCCTGCAGCGATGTTTGGAGTTCGTCAAAAATGCTCATCCAGAAACTTCCTCCTTTAATTGGTGGGTCAGTGTTTTCAATGCGGCCTTTTCAGCAAGTGTTATGTTGTCCTTCATGTTCTTAGGGTAGGCCAATATCACAGATATATGGTCGCCGCCTGGTTGTCATCTGGCTGCTAACAGGATGAAAGACATGTGAGTAATGTAATCCCTGGAAAAGATAACGTATTGATAATTCTTGGTTTCCGCATTGCAGGCGCGGGTAAGCGGATTAAATGGTTGATCTTACCTTTGCATGAGAGTGAGACAGACCGGCATCTCATCGGATTATCTGGTTGATGCTTCACCTACTGCTGGTGCATGTTTCCTTCGCTAATTCCAGCAAGAACCCCACACGCCTCAACTTCCCGGTCATCGTTGCAACTCGCTCTCAGTGAAACGAGTTGTTTCTCAAGCGCTTGCAGAGCGGTTATCTGCGACCGCACATGAGAGATGTGATCATCGAGCAAGGCGTTGACGGCGGTACAAGGCTGATGAGGGTCGTCCTGATAGCTCTGTAGTTCGTGAATCTCAGCCAGTGACAGGCCCAGGATTCTGCAGCGACGGATGAAGGCCAGCCCCTCACCATGCTTCTCGGTATAGACACGGTAACCGTTGTCCTGCCGATCAGGCGGCGGCAACAAGCCCTGCTGTTCATAGAAGCGGATCGTCTGTGTTTCGACCCCTACCAACTGCGCCAACTGACCAATGCGCATCAGCCTCCTCCCCAACGGATTCTTTACTCTATTGACCTTATAGTAGCTTTATAGTTTTAAATGGTACCACAACATTGTTCAAGTGGAGTCGTATCATGAGCAAATCCTGTGGTGGCGCCTGTGGCGGTGATGCAACGTCCGCAGCGGATACCGATATACAGGCCTCCTCCGAGGCGCCAGGGAGATGGGTCAGTGTTTATGCCGTGCCGAAGATGGACTGTCCATCAGAAGAACGAATGATTCGCCTAGCCCTGAACGGCTTTGAGGAGATTCGGGCGCTGTCCTTCGACTTGTCGAACCGCCGGCTGAAGGTCGTGCATGACGGCGAGGTCGAGCCCGTCACCTCGAAACTGAAGACCTTGGGGCTAGGCGCCTCGCTTCAGGAAACCGTCGCTGCAAATCCGGAGACCATCAAGGCCGCCGAGTTTTCGGCAGCTTCTGCTAAGCAAGAATCCGGGACCCTGCGCTGGTTGCTCGGCATCAATGCACTTCTGTTCGTGGTGGAAATGACTGCCGGTCTGATCGCCCAGTCCACCGGCCTGATTGGAGAATCCCTGGACAATTTTGCCGATGCGGCGGTGTACGGGCTTGCCCTTTATGCGGTTGGACATAGCGTGAAAATGCAGGTACGTGCCGCGCATCTTGCTGGTGTACTGCAACTGATCTTGGCTGTGGGCGTACTCATAGAGGTGGTGAGACGCTTTGTATTCGGTAGTGAGCCTGAATCGCTGGTGATGATGGCTATCGCATTCGTCGCATTGATTGCCAATACCAGTTGTCTGCTGCTCATATCCAAACATCGGGAGGGCGGGGCGCACATGAAGGCAAGCTGGATATTCTCGGCCAACGACGTGGTGATCAACCTGGGGGTCATCACCGCCGGCGCTCTGGTCGCGTGGACCGGGTCCAATTATCCGGATCTGATTATCGGCACCATCGCGGGGGTAATTGTACTTAACGGTGCTAGACGCATTCTGGCGCTCAAGGATTAAGCAATGTCCATTTTTGGCAAACATCTGTCACCGTACGCTCTGTTGTCCATATCGGGCCTGCTGGCAGCGTCTGATCAGGCCATAAAATGGCTGGTGCAACAATCAATGGCATATGGCGAGTCTATTTCAGTGACCTCATTCTTTAACTGGGTGCACCTATGGAACACCGGTGCCGCATTCAGTCTTTTTGCGAATGGTGGAGGCTGGCAGCGCTACTTTTTTATCGGAATCGCGGTAGTGGTCTCGATTTTTCTGATCAAGCTGATCCTTGAAAATCGTCATAAAGGAGAAGCCATCGCTTACAGTCTTATCCTCGGTGGCGCCATGGGCAACCTGATTGACCGGGTCTTTCGCGGCTATGTTGTGGATTCCTTTGATTTCTATTGGCGAGACTGGCATTGGCCGGCCTTCAACCTGGCTGATATTGCAATTGTCCTCGGTGCCTTACTTTTCGTTTCCAGCAGCTTGTTGGGTAAAAAAGCAAACACCAATGCCGAGCCGGATGGATCTGACTGACACCTACGCCTATACAACACCATGACCGAACTTCCCGACAACATCCTTCACCTGCCGCAATACCAAGTACTGGGCTGCAAATCAACCGACGACGAAATGCACTTCCAGGTGGACGTGCCCGATCCCATCGCCTGCGAGGAATGCGGCGTGCAGGGTGAGTTCGTACGGTTCGGCAAGCGTGACGTTCCCTATCGTGATCTGCCCATCCACGGCAAGCGGGTCACTCTCTGGGTGGTCCGCCGCCGATACACCTGCCGGGCCTGCAAGACAACATTCAGGCCCCAGCTACCGGAGATGGTGGACGGATTCCGTATGACACTGCGGCTGCATGAGTACGTGGAGAAGGAATCCTTCAACCACCCCTACACCTTTGTGGCGGCACAGACCGGCCTGGACGAGAAGACGGTGCGCGACATCTTCAACGCCCGCGCCGAGTTCCTGGGGCGCTGGCACCGCTTCGAGACGCCCCGCATCCTGGGCATTGACGAGCTATACCTGAACCAGCGCTACCGCTGCATTCTGACCAACATTGAGGAGCGAACCCTGCTCGACCTGCTGGCCACCCGCCGCCAGGACGTGGTGACCAACTACCTGATGAAGCTGAAAGACCGGCAGAAGGTCGAGATCGTCAGCATGGACATGTGGAACCCCTACCGGGCAGCGGTCAAGGCTGTGCTGCCCCAGGCCCGTATCGTGGTCGATAAGTTCCATGTGGTGCGCATGGCCAACGATGCCCTAGAGAGAGTGCGCAAGGGCCTCAGAAAGGAGCTGAAACCGTCCCAGAGCCGGACTCTCAAGGGAGACCGGAAAATCCTGCTGAAACGCGCTCACGAAGTCTCAGACCGGGAGCGCCTCATCATGGAGACCTGGACAGGCGCGTTCCCGCAACTGCTGGCCGCCTACGAGCACAAGGAGCGCTTCTACGGCATCTGGGACGCCACCACACGGCTCCAGGCAGAAGCCGCCCTGGACGAGTGGATAGCCACCATCCCGAAGGGCCAAAAGGAAGTCTGGAGCGATCTGGTCAGGGCAGTGGGAAACTGGCGCGAAGAGACCATGACCTACTTCGAGACGGACATGCCCGTCACCAACGCTTACACGGAGTCCATCAACCGACTGGCCAAGGACAAGAACCGTGAAGGGCGCGGTTACTCCTTCGAGGTGATGCGGGCACGAATGCTCTACACCACGAGCACAAGAAGAAGGCACCGACTGCGAAGGTCTCTCCTTTCTACAAGAAAACCATCGGTTACGGACTGCCGGACGTCGCAGAGGAACTCAACTACGGAGTCGATCTATCAACCATCTGAGGGTGGTATCAGATTGATGGGGTGAAGGTGCCCCATCAACCATTAAATCCGTATACCCGAAGAGATTTAGCGTCCAGAGAAGCTTGATACCGTTCAGTAAGAGCCAAAACCAAAGTATGGGCTGTAGTATGGGCTAAGTAAATTACAAACACAAAAAAGCCGCTGAAATCAGCGGCTTAATCTATATTCTTGGCGGAGAGGGAGGGATTCGAACCCTCGAAGCCTTTCGACTTACACACTTTCCAGGCGTGCTCCTTCGACCACTCGGACACCTCTCCACATTGTGTGCTCTGCTGCAGGGCGTTGCCTTTCTCAACAGAACGGCGCATATACTATGCGTTAAGCTGTGAAATAGCAAGCCTTTTTCACGTCAGGGCTTTTTCACATCAAGGGCTGGGCAGCACGGCATAGCGGCTGCTGGCTTCCAGACATAGCGTGTCGCCGCAGTAGAGCTGCTGGCTGAGCGCGATGCTGCCTTTGCCGCGTTCGCGCAGCCGTTCTACCAGCGTTGCGGGGCCGTCGCTGCTGCTGGGCGTGCAGATAAGACGGTAGTCGCCGGTCACCGGGGCAACGAAGCGCTGGCTGGCCTCCGCCACGACCACGTCTTGTGCCCTTCCCTGCTGGCGCAGCCACAGGGTCACCCAACACCATCCTTGCAGGGTGGCTTGTGCTGCCAGGGCACCGCCAAAGCCGGTGCCTTTATCATTGAGGTTAGGCGCCAGCGCCAGGTGCCAGGTCAACGCGTCGTTGGCGTGGCTCACGTCACTGATGCCCAAGGCTCCCACCATGGGAATCGCCTCGCCCAGCCAGCGGTGGAAGGCGTGCAGGTCTTCCTTGCCCTCTGGCAGCGGTAGACGCGGGTGCGGTAGGCCTGGCTGGCGTGACGGGCTCATGGTGGGCTCCTCGGCGGTTAAGCGCTCAATCCCAGCGTTCGACGAAATCGGCGGCGTTATGCTCGGGTACCGGCTTGTGACGACCGGCCAGGCTGCCCAGGTAGATGAACGCGACTACTTCATCCTCCTTGTCCAGCCCCATTCCCTTGCGCACCACCGGGTCGAAGGCATACTTGCCGCTGCGCCACATGGCGCCCAAGCCCAGGGCGTGTGCGGCCAACAGAATCCCGTGGGCAGCACAGCCCGCTGAAATGACCTGTTCGACCTTGGGCACCTTGGCAATATCTGGCGTCACCTTGGCAATCACGGCGATCACCATGGGCGCGCGCAGGGGCTTTTTGCGGGCAGCGTTCAGGGTGTCATCGCTGGCGTGCGGGTCTTCCTGGAACTCCGCTTCGGCGAACAGTTCTCCCAGGCGCTCGCGCCCTTCTCCGACGAACTCGATAAACCGCCACGGGCGTAGCTCCTTGTGGTCGGGGGCACGCAGGGCGGCGCGGTAGATGGCGCTGAGCTGTTCCGGGCTGGGGGCAGGCTCGGTGAGCTTGCCCATAGAGCTACGTTCGTGCAGCAGCGTAAGAGCGTCCATTGGTGCCTCCTTGTCCTGGGTCGGTATCACTGGCGCGCCAGGCGTAGCGGGCTGGGCGGCGCCATGCCCGGCGTGGCACGCCAGGGGCTGATGTCCAGCCCACCACGGCGCACGTAACGCGCCAGCACCAGCAGTGATTCTGGCTGGGCGTACTGCATGAGATCCGTGAAAATATGCTCGACGCAGTGCTCGTGAAAATCCTGATGCTGGCGGTAGCCAATCAGGTAGCGCAGCAGCCCTTCGCGGTCGAGGCGCGGGCCTTTATAGCGAATCAGCACGCTCCCCCAGTCGGGCTGCCCGGTCACAGGGCAGTTCGATTTGAGCAGATGCGAATGCAGCGTCTCTTCCACGATATCATCGTGGGTGGTCAGGTGCTCGGCGCTGGGGGTGTAGTGGCTGACCTCGATATCCAGGTCGTCCAGGCACTCCCCTGGCAAGCGTCGCGGGGCCAGCGCTTCGTCATCCACCGGCAACAGCTCGACGCTGACCGGGGCACCCGCCGCACCGCTCAGGTCGCGCACCAGAATGGCTTCCACCTCAGCCTGGCTGGCAAAGCGCGTCTGGTTGAGGCTGTTGAGGTAGAGCTTCCAGGATTTGGACTCGATCAACTGCGGCGAGCTTGCCGGCAGCCGAAAGCGCGCCACCGCCACCACCGGCTTGCCGCGTCCATTCAGCCAGGAGACTTCGAAGGCGTGCCACTCGTCTTCACCCACGAAGGGCAACGCGCTTTCTTCGATCCCCAGCGGCGCGCGATTGGCCGCCCGAGGAATGGGGTACAGCAGTGCCGCATCGTACTGCTCGGGGTAGGCAGAATCGCGCCCCAGCGGCGCGTGTTCCAGAGTATCAGGGCGGTGTGCCATGCAAAACGTCTCCATCAAACCAGGGGCCCTTGGGGCACTTAACTGCGAATACCTTTGCCACGCTCCAGCATGGTCAGCGCCACCATGAACAGCACCACGATGAACGCCATGATCGCCGTCAGCGCCCAGCCGACGGGAATGTCAGACACCCCCAGAAAGCCGTAGCGGAAGACGTTGACCATGTACAGAATCGGGTTGAGCATCGAGACGCCCTGCCAGAAGTCCGGCAGCATCGAAATCGAGTAGAACACGCCGCCCAGGTAGGTCAGCGGGGTCAGGATGAACGTCGGCACGATGGAAATGTCATCGAACTTGTTCGCCAGCAGGGCATTGATGAAGCCACCTATGGAGAACAGCGCCGAGGTCAGCACCACGACCAGTATCGTGAGCAGCGGATGCTCCACCGTCAAGCGGGTAAAGAACAGCGATACCAGCGTCACGATGAGCCCGACGCCCAGCCCCCGGGCCATGCCGCCCAGAATGAAGCCGGAAAGAATCACGCTATTGGGCATGGGCGAGACCATCATCTCTTCCACCGAGCGCTGAAACTTGTTGGAAAAGAAGCTGGAGGCCACGTTGGAGTAGCTGTTGGTGATCACCGACATCATGATCAACCCGGGCACGATGAAATCCATATAGCTGAAGCCATCCATCTCACCAATGCGCGAGCCGATCAGGCTGCCGAAAATGATGAAGTACATGGCCATGGTGATCGACGGTGGCAGCAGGGTTTGCGGCCAGATACGGGTAAACCGCTTGATCTCCTTGAGCACCAGTGTCCACAGCGCGACCAGGGTTTGTGTGGCATTCATGCGTTGGCCTCCTGCTGCTCACGTTGATCCAGAGCCGCCTGGCTGCTCTCTACCATGGAAACGAACATCTCTTCCAGACGATTGGCGCGGTTGCGCATGGAAACCACTTGAATACCCTGCTCACTGAGCGATGAGAACACGTCGTTCAGCTGCTGGCCTCGGTGAATGGCCACCGAAAGCTGGGAGGGCTCCACTCGGTGGACCTCGAAACCCGGCACCTGCGGCGCTTGCGCGACGGGAGCCGCCAGGTCCAGCAGGAAGGTTTCCGTGTCCAGCTCGGCCAGCAGCTCGCGCACGCTGGTATTCCGCACGATCTCGCCGTGATTGATGATGGCGATATTGCGGCACAGGCTTTCGGCTTCTTCCAGGTAGTGGGTCGTCAGAATGATCGTCGTGCCTTCGTCGCGGTTGATGCGCCGCATGTACTCCCACATGCTGCGACGCAGCTCGATATCCACCCCCGCCGTGGGCTCATCGAGAATCAGCAGCTTGGGGCGATGCATCAGCGCACGCGCAATCATCAGGCGGCGCTTCATGCCGCCGGAGAGCATCCGCGCGCTGCCGTTGCGTTTTTCCCACAACCCCAGGTCGGTCAGCAGCTGCTGGGCACGGGGCAGCGCTTCACTACGCCGCATGCCGTAATAGCCCGCCTGGGCCAATACGATATCCAGCACTTTCTCGAACTGGTTGAAGTTGAACTCCTGCGGCACCACGCCCAACTGGTACTTGGCTTTGGCAAAATCCTTGTCGATGTCGATACCAAAAATCGACACCTTGCCCGCGGTTTTCTGCACCAGGGAACATACCACGCCCAGAGTGGTGGATTTACCTGCCCCATTGGGGCCCAGCAGCGCAAAGAAGTCGCCCTGCTGAACGTCCAGATCAATCCCTTTTAACGCTTGAAAGCCGTTGCCGTACACCTTGGTAAGGCCACGGATCGACAATGCCGGTTCGGCCATGAACATGTCCTGTCAGCAAAATGAGAGCTTATGAAGCTAGATGGGAAGATATCGGGGCGAACGCATATTTTTTCAAGCTAACGAACTCGATGCCCTCACGGCGAGCCAGATGACTGTTTTATAAAGGTTAAGGCTACATTAGGCGACACTTTGCCACGCTATTGCAGCAGAACCCAGGCAATTAATACTTTAGTATGACGCGCGCACCGGGCGCTGCGTCAGTACCGGTGCCAAGGGAACAATCGAACATAACAGAGAGCTTGCCTGATAATGAGCACTGCCATTACCTCTTCCAGCGTTGCGCCGCCATCGACGGAGCACGCGACGACCTCACCTGCGCGCCATCGACTCTCCACGCTGCCCCTGCGTCGTCAGCGCCTGATCGGCGTCGGCGTACTGTGGCTGATCCTGGCCGTCATGATCGCCATCAATGCCTGGCAAAGCCGTAACTTGCTCTATAGCGAACGCGAACAGCGCATGGTGACGGCAGTCGACATCGGCATTTCCACGCTGCAACACTACCACCACCTGGCCGAGCAAGGTCAGCTGTCCGTTCCCGATGCCCAGCGCCTCGCCTTCAACATGCTGCGCGACATACGCTTTGGCGAAGATGACAACTACCTCTTCGCCTTCAACGGCAGCCTGCGTATGCTTGCTCATCCGCGCAGAGAAGTAGGCGAAGACATCTCTCAGGTGAGCGACCCCGAAGGCACGCTGATTTTCCAGAGCATGCTGGATAACACACGGGCCAATGGCAGCGGCTTCACCGAATATTACTCCAACTTCGCGCGCGGCAACGATGGCAGCCCGCTAGTACGCACTTACTCCGAAGCTTTTGCACCTTGGGATGTGTACGTGGCCAGTGGCGTCTTTGTAGGTGACGTCAACAGCACCATCGTCAGCCAACTCATTGAAACCATCGTGGTGGGCATTGTGGCCGGTGCGCTGGTGACCCTGGCTTTCTGGGGCATGATAACGCTGATCCTGCGCCGCCTGGGCGGGGAGCCCAACTACGCCGCTGGCGTGGTGTCATGCATTGCCCAGGGCGATCTGACCGCCCCCGTGGTCCTGCATGCCAACGACACCAGTAGCCTGCTCTACGACATCCGCTCGATGCGCGACAAGCTGCGTGAAGCCATGATCGACATCTACACCACCAGCGAAGCGGTGGATGGCAATGCCGGTGATATTGCTGCGGGCAACCAGGAGCTGTCATCACGCACCGAGCAGCAGGCCGCCGCCCTTCAGCAGACCTCATCCAGCATGGAAGAAGTCACGGCGACCGTTCGCCAAACCGCCGACAGCGTGGCACAGGCCAAAGAGCTGGTACGCAGCGCAGGCGAAACCTCGCAGGCAGGCCAGCAGGCCATCGGCAATGCCGTCAACTCGATGCAGGAGATCAGCGCCGAGGCTGACAAGATCACCGATATCGTCACACTGATCGACAGCATTGCCTTCCAGACCAATATTCTGGCGCTCAACGCCTCGGTGGAAGCGGCCCGCGCCGGCGAACATGGCCGCGGTTTTGCCGTCGTGGCCGGTGAAGTTCGCCAACTGGCCAACCGCTCCGCCACGGCCGCCCACGAGATCAAAGGGCTGATCAACGCTTCCAACGCCCAGGTCAGCAACGGCGCCGGGCTGGTCGATACGGCCAAACAACGGATGCAGGACATCGACCTGCAAATTCAGAAGGTCAACGACCTGTTCGAGGAGATCACCGCCGCCACCTACGAGCAGACCCGCGGTATCGAACAGATCAACGTGGCCATCGCCCAGCTAGACCAGGCCACCCAGGACAATGCCTCGATGGTGCAGCAGACCGCCACCTCTGCCCAGGACCTCAAACAGCGCTCACAGTCGCTCAACAGCGTGGTCGGCCACTTCACTCTGGTGGATTGAACCACTTGGCCCGGGCGCATGCGCCCGGGCATTCCGCTTACTCTCTTCCGAACGGCGCCCACGACAAAGCGCTGCTCAAGGCAGTTATCGAACGGACAACAGAAACGAAGAGGATCTGGCAAAGCAGAATCAGAAAAAACGATGGAAAAGCAAAGACGAAGACACAGGAGGGAGGACCGTTGAACTGGAGCGGGAAACGAGACAAGCACTAAAGCGCTAAGCCTATGTTTTCCAACTCTTTTCTTCGTCGAGGGTCTCAACGAAGGCCTCAATTTTAGCCTCATTCTTGAAGGTCGTCAACGAGATTCGTCCACCGACCTCCACATACCGCCAACATCGTCCACTTCTCATCCACTCGTGGCTACCCTTCGCTGGGGTGGTCCGCACAGCGGATGTATGCGACCGAGTTCGCCCCCCTCCCGCGCTTGCACACCTGATCATGCAAGAGGCAGCGCAAGGCAGCCAGTTGTTATGTTGATCTATCAGGATGCCGGGGAAGTCTCACCATCCTCACACTTCCCTTGACTAACCGATCAAACGACATAGATGCCGCGCTGATATCGGTCGGTTAGACCGTCGAGAAAACACACGATGCGAAATGGGGCTTGATGAAAAAATCAAGGTCTATGACGCTGACAAGCATGTACGAGCGCAAGCGCCACTGCTCAATGTGCAAGACAAAGTGATTTTCACATATCGAGCAGGTAATAGCCACTGGCCTTGAGCATGTGAATTCAACATGCTCCAGCGCGCTCCGCCAACGTGGGTATCAGACCCAAAACAACAAGCCTATGCCGTGACCATACGTCGATCGGCAGCAGAGGAGTCGGTGATGTAGTACTCCCGTAAGGAGATGGAGACATGAATGAAGAGCTGCCAGCTTCAAAGGTGTTCTATCGCCCGATCGAGGCCGCAATACGCTGGGCAGGTTTGTTGCGGCACACGCAAGAGGTTCTGTCCTCCATCTCATCGCCTAGAAATCTTCCAAGAATACTCAACTGTCCGCGATGGGGTGAACTGCGGCTCTGCGCGGAGCGCATTTACGATGCCATCGTCAACGGCGAGCTTCCCTACGGTCGAAACGGCATCACGTTGAACGATGAATCCTTGCTTGATTCCCATGAATTGACCGTGCGGCACCTCGACCTCAAGCGCTGGATGCAAACTCACTATCCGGGCCATCGACCTGCTTTCCTTTTCAGTCGGATCGAGCGCATCGCGCACCCCGTCATCACGCTGGAAACCGGACAAGCCATGTTGGTGGAACGCCAAGCCATGAAAGCAGAGCTTGAGCTTTGTCGTCGTGAACTACGGAACCTCAAGGAACTTCACGAAGAATTGCTCAAGCAGTCTGGGGTGATCGCAGCCTGCAGTCAGGGTTCTCTCAGTAATCGTGCGGAAGCTACCTACCTGCACATCATTGGCAGCATGTTGGAGCTGATGCTGAACCGGTCTCCTTCGGGCAAGCCGTACTCCTGTTTCAGCACCCAGGAGGCCATCGTCAGTGCATTGATCGCACATCGCGGTGGCACCATGGGCATCACCGAGCGCACCTTGAACGGCAAGTTCGCCAGCGCACGGAGGAAGCTGGGCAGCGCTAACGTAGTTGTTTGAAGTTTTCCAGCTTGTATCTGCAGTCCCGGAAACTGCATTTGCAATGTCTTTCCCCACCTATGTCTATTGAATAGAGGTCACGCCAACAAACGCCGCCAAGCGTTAAGGAGTGACCAACATGTTCCAACCAACAGCACTGCCGCCCGGCGAGCGCCGCATTTTGCGGCTGGATGAAGTCGAGGCCAAATCCGGGTTCAAACGCGCACATATCTATGCGCTCATGAAAAAGGGCGAATTTCCCCAAGCGTTGCGCCTCGGCGTTCGCGCAGTCGGCTGGGATTCCGTTGAGATCGACCAGTGGATCACCGAGCGTCTCCAGAGCCGTGCGCAGCAGCCGGCTCTCCAGCGCGACGTCTGAGGAGAGTCCCATGCAGGTCGTATCGATCATTTCGACGAAGGGCGGCGTCGGCAAGACCACCGTCGCGGCCAACCTCGGTGCGTTCATAGCCGACGCCGGCCTGCGCGTTTTGCTGCTTGATCTGGACATGCAGCCGACCCTGTCGTCCTACTACGAGCTGACACATCGCGCGCCGGAGGGCATCTACGAACTGCTGGCCTCCAATGAGCGCGACCTGGCACATCTGGTATCGCACACCCTTATCGACAATCTGGATCTGGTGCTATCCAACGACCAGCACCGCCAGCTCAACACCTTGCTGTTGCACGCTCCGGATGGACGCTTGCGGCTGCGCAACCTGATGCCGACCTTCCAGCCGCATTACGATCTGGTGGTCATAGACACCCAGGGCGCACGCAGCGTACTCCTGGAAATGGCGCTGCTGGCGTCCCATCAAGCCGTGTCCCCGGTCACGCCGGAGATCCTCGCCGCCCGTGAGCTGCGGCGCGGAACCCTGCAGTTGGTCGAGGACATCGCACCGTACCGCAAGCTGGGCATTGAGCCGCCTGCGTTGCAGTTGCTGATGAACCGCGTCCCGGCGGTTTCGTCGAACGCGCGCCTGATCCAGCAGACGCTGCGCCTGATATTCCAGGAGCAACCCAGCGTCCAGGTGCTGGATACCGAAATTCCCGCAATCGAAGCGTTCCCGCGTGCGGCCACCCGAGGCCTTCCTGTTCACCGCGTCGAGCATCGAAGGCCTTCCGGACGCCAGACCTTGGCCGCACTGGAAATCGTGCGCAGCCTGGCGATTGAACTGTGTCCCCAGTGGCAAGAACGGTTCGCAGCGGTCACCGGCAAGGCCGGTGGGAGGATCACCGATGCCGAACGCTCGTGATCTGGCCCGAGGCCACAAGCGGCTGCTGCCGCTGATCGAATATGCCCTGAGTGAAGGCTGGGAGGTTGTGCGCACCCCCGGCGGACATCTCAAGTTCACCCGGCCGGGATTGCCGCCGATCTTCACCAGTGCCACCGCCAGCGACCATCGTGCGGGACTCAACGCCCGTGCCATGCTGCGGCGAGCCCAGCGCGATGCTTCGGGGCTGCCTACGGAAGGAGATGGTCATGCCTGACATCTCCCCCCAGGACGTTGCGAACAAGCTCCTGAGCGATGGATTCACCCGCGATGGCCCCGTCGCGAGCAGCCTGAGCGACCCGATCGCGGATACCCCGATGGTCGTAACGCTCGATGAACTGCGGCCTTACGAGCTCGACCCGCGATTGACGCGCAATCCGCTCTACGACGACATCAAAGCCTCGATCCGGGAACGCGGGCTCGACGCACCTCCGCCCATCACCCGGCGTCCAGGCGCAGATCATTACATCATCCGGAACGGTGGAAACACCCGCCTTGCCATTCTGCGCGAGCTGTGGAGCGAGACGCGGGACGAGCGGTTCTTCCGCATCGCCTGCCAGTTTCGGCCCTGGCCGGAGCGCGGGGAAATCATCGCGCTGACGGGCCACCTCGCGGAAAACGAACTGCACGGTGGCTTGTCTTTCATCGAACGCGCCTTGGGCGTGCAGAAAGTGCGGGAATTGTACGAACAGGAGACCGGCAAGGAGTTGTCTCAGTCCGAACTGGCACGCCGCCTCAAGACGGACGGCTATCCCGTGCCGCAGCCCCACATCAGCCGGATGCAAGAGGCCATCCAGTATCTGCTGCCAGCCATCCCGACCGTGCTTTACGCCGGCCTGGGACGTCGCCAGGTCGAGCAACTGACCGGCCTGCGGCGCGCTGCCGACAGAGTCTGGTCGGCCCGCAGCCGCCAGTCCCAATCCCACCTTGATTTCCCCACGCTGTTCCAGGACGTACTGGCCCTTTTCGACAGCGCGGCGAGCAGCTTCAACGTGCAGCGTGTTCAGGACGAATTGATTGGCCAGATGGCCGATCTGCTCGGCATGGACTACGACACGCTCCTGTTCGAGATCACCGACTCGGATCGGCGTTGGCAAGTCCTCAGCAGCGAGCCGTCCGAAGCCGGGGCGACGCCAGCGCCAGCCCCGCCACCATCTTCGGCGGCCACCGGGGTGCCGCCCACGTCGCAACCGGAGAACATTCGGTCGTCAGCAGCACCGGCAGGTACGCCGCACAGGAATGACACGCCACCGACCGCGACCGACACCCACACAACCGCCCCATCGGGTACGGATGAATCCCATTCCGACGATGCGCAACGTGCCACCCTGCTGCAGGAGCACATCGTATCGCCTGCTGGCACGACCGAACGGCTGCAATCCATCCAGCGCCTGGTCGCGGATCACACTGGCGAAACGCTGCCGGATTTCGAGCGCAACGTCCTGCAGTCGATTCCAATCCAGGCCGGCAGTCTGTATCCGATCAGCGATGTCTGGTACATCGAACCCGCGCTGGACGAACCCGATCGTCTGCGCACGCACATTGAGCAGTTCGCCCGCGAGATCGCCGGCGAAGCCGGTCTGCAAGGCCTCGTCGAAGCCTGCCAAGAGGGTATCGGTTTTCGCTGCCACAAGTCCGAAGCCGGGCCAGAGTTGACCCGGCATGCCCAGGCGACGCTGGCATTGCTGCATGCCCTGAGCGCCCCCTATCTGGCGATCGACCATTCGCCCGCGGGTATCGATCTATCGGTTCTCGCCGGGATGCTGGGGATGTTGCTGCAGGGCTCACCGACCGACACCGCATCGCAGGACGAGCCGCCAAACCGTCTCAGCGACAATGCCCTGGTGAAGCTATTCCGCATGCTGCGGCTTGTCCGCCGCTTGAGGGACATTGAGACCGGCAGTACCGATGGCCATCACGCCACGGCCAGGTCATCAGGGGCGTCGCCATGACCGGCCCGCACCCGCTCAACCAGGCCGTGATCGCCCAGGCGCTCCATGATTTGCGCAACGGCCAACTGCGCCGGGCCAAGTCGATGGGATTTGACGATGTGGATCTGGACGCTCTCAAGCATCCCGCGATGGCGAGCGTGCTGGCCAACGCCAACGTGTCCTGGTGCTCGGTGGTGGTCAACCGCGACGTGCTGCGCCGCCTGCTGCACCAGGTCGAGGACGTCACCGAGGAAGTGGTGAAGATCGACCGGCTGTTGCGCCTGGGCGCCAGCACGGAATTGATCAGCAAATTCTTCGGCCTGACCCATCAGGAGATCGCCTTGCGCCGCAGCGTCATCGGCCTGCCGAAACGCAAGGGGCGGCACCCGGTATTGACCGAGGAACAAGACATCAATCTGTGGAAGCGCTGGTCCTCGACCGTGAAGGAGCAGGAAGCCGACTGCAGCGACGATATGGGCATGCTGGGTATTGCGGCGGATCTCGCCGAGGCCACCGGACTGCCTTTGTCCGTGATCTGGAACGCAATACGCGGATGGATCGATGAAGGGCTGACCTGATGATGGGCGGCCAGAACAGCACGCGCGGCCCCGTCCGGCTGGGCGACTTGTTCGAGCAGGCGCTCGGTCAACTGCAATCTCAACAGTCGCCACCATCCCGTCCCACCGCCTCGCCACTGCCAGCCGACGGCTTTCTCTATAGCGGCAACCGACACGACAGCGTGCCGCGCGCACTGCTCCTGGACAGACGCCTGACACCGCTCGAACGCAACGGCTGGCAGGTGTTCCGCCTGATGCTGGCGGACGATGGCATCACCGCCATGCCTACCTACGACCAGCTCGCTCCCTGGCTGGCCTCGATGCCCTGTGCCGAACGGGCCTCGCACGAGACGGTAGCCCGTGCACTGACCGTGCTGCGGCTGACCCGCTGGATCAGCCTGGTGCGACGCCGGCGCGATCCCAGAAGCGGACGCATCCAAGGCAATCTCTACGTTCTGCACGACGAACCGCTCAGCCCCTACGAAGCGATCCAGCTCGATGCCGATTACCTGGAACTGGTCAGCCAGGCGCTGACGCATGCCAGCAAGTCCATTCAGCGTGTCGGCGCGACCACCCTGCAGGAGCTGACGCAAGACCCCATGCTCAGCGGCCAGGTGCTGCCGAGCCGGCTGGAAATCCTGTCGCAGCGTTTGGCGGCGCAGGGCTGGAGCAGCACAGCGAGTTATCCACAGACCGATGGCGACCACGATTCCGAAGACGAGGCCGAGGACCGTCTTCGGAATCTGGCGAGCCTCTCTTCGGATTCCGAAGCGGGGCCGAAAAGCCCGGAAAACGGCGCACTTCGGAATCCGAAGCTGGACCGTACAGTACGTATAAAAGAAAGTATTAAAGAAATACGTACAGTACCGCGCGCGCAAGAAGCATCGCAGAAACTGCAGTTGCCCACGCGTTTTCTGACCCTCAAGGCGGAGCAGCAGAACGGCGCGTTGACCGCGATGCAGTCGGTGGATCTCGATCTGCGGCAGGCCCTGCTGGACGAATGGGATGCACGCTGCGCTTCCACGACCATTCGCAATCCCACTGGTTACCTGTTCGGCATCATCCAGAAAGCCCTGCGGGGAGAGTTTCGTGTCTGGGCGGGACAGAAGGCACCTGCGGTGCCAGTTGACAGGACACCAGAGCCGAGGCCAAGTCCAACGCCAGCCACACCTGCTGATGCGGCGGTCGCGAAGGCGCACCTGGCACGCCTGCAGGAACTGCTGCGCTCGTCCTGAGACGATCCCAGGCAGGTGTCGAGAAACACCGGCCAATCGCTCTGCAATCCAAGATGTTCCACCGTCGTCTATACCCCGGGTATAGCGCAACACGCAGACTTCCTGCCGCAGTGACCATGGTTGGGCTGTACATGCCCTCAATAGCGTCCAGTGAGTTCCATGGCTGCCTATACCATGGGTATAGCGCAACACACAGCCTTCCCGTAGAGCATCGCAGCGGCGCGGGCGGTCGAACCATGCCGGCAAAAACAGGCAAGCGGCAGGTTCGGTTTGATGACTGACGGCCTTCCGGTCAGCCCGGATGCTGGCGACTCGTTTCATCACAGAGAGTCGTCACCATGGC
Source organism: Halomonas sp. NyZ770 (assembly GCF_020616575.1). Classification (NCBI taxonomy): domain Bacteria; kingdom Pseudomonadati; phylum Pseudomonadota; class Gammaproteobacteria; order Oceanospirillales; family Halomonadaceae; genus Halomonas; species Halomonas sp. NyZ770. The sequence continues at coordinate 2,624,526 of NZ_CP085143.1, forward strand.
CCAAGAGAACAGTCCCACCGAATCCCTCCAGTTGAACCTGGGGTCGCTGCGCAGCGCGATGTCGCTGACCCTGCACACCCACCATGCGTCGCGGATCTGGCATGGCCGCGCACCCGCCGAAGGCAGGCCCGGCATCATCGGCCTCAACGGCTTCGTCTCCATCATGAACAAGCTCAAGCGGGGGGCCGAGCAGGACGACCCCTATTCGGACTGGTGGATGCTGCGTGTCGAAGACAAGCTGTCCACCACCAAAGAGCAGCTCCAAACCCTGCGCCAGCAGGTGGATCAGGCACTGGCTGGCGTGCCGCCGGCGTTGAGCCTGGGCGAGAACCTCAACGTTCAGCCGGTCAAGCTGCCGCTGTTCGTGTCCTCGCAGTTGGGCTTCATGGCGGTGTATCTGCTGGCCGACTACGACGACCTGGCCCGGCGTCTGATCCTCGCCCACCACACCGCACTGATCGATCGCTCGACGCTCGAACGCTGGCTCAACGATGGTGCGCACTCGTTGCGCAGCCTGTTCTCGCTGGCGCAGCAGTACCGGTACTCCGGCACCACGCGCGACGACTTCGCCGCGAAGAATGCCGCAGCGCGGGCGGCGCTGGAGAAGTACGGTGAATTGCCCCAGGACGTGCTCGAAGGCACCCGGCTCAGCCGCTTCGCGCCGCCGATCGCCCGCCGTGGTCTGCAGCAGCGCAGCACCCCCGAAGCCGAACCAGCCGGCGAACCGGATGCTGCGGCAGACCCCGCCGAAGCGGCCTCATCCGACGAGGGCGAATCAGCATGACAGTACGCGAACCGAACCAACGCCGGTACTTCCAGCCACTGGAACAGGCGGACTTCATCCCGTTGGAACACTCAGGCTATCTAAAAGGCTTTTTAAAACCTTTTAAGAGTAAAGGGGATCTCGAAATCTGGGCCAGCCAGTGTCACGCGCTCAGGGATCAGTTGATCGACTTGGCGCAACAGCGCGTGTTGGCGCAGGCGCGAGGCTATCCCTTCCGTCTGCTGTCCGTGGAACTGGCCCAGCAACGTACTGGCGCAGGCACGACCTTTCTGCGCTGGCGCAGGCACGACCGCTCGGCCATGGGTGTCGCCCTGTGGCAGGAGACCATGGCTTCCACGGCCACGCCTGTGAACCTGCTGGAGGATCTGCTCGACCTGGAACAGCAGCGCATCACGCTGAATATGCAAATCAGTCTGCTGCACACCCTCGGTCGGCAAGCCCTGGAGTGCGCCAGCAAGATGGCCCAGGCCGAAGACGCATACCTGCGCCGGGTCGAAGCACTCGCCCGCGCCGGCGGTTCCCAGCGAGGGCCATCGGCATGACCACAGCACCGACACACGACTGCCCAGACCAGCACCAGGCTGGCTTCAACCACACGGAGACCCCGTCATGAGCACCAATTTCATCAACGAAGGCAACATCGGCTCCGCGCCGGAGTTCCACGAGTACCCGAACGGCAACGAAGAGCCCAGGCGCGTGCTGCGCTTGAACGTGTACTTCGACAACCCGATTCCGGGCAAGGACGGCTACGAGGATCGTGGCGGCTTCTGGCGTCCGGTTGATTGGTGGCACCGCGACGCGGAGCACTTCGCCACCCTGTTCCAGAAGGGTATGCGCGTGGTGGTGCTGGGTCGCGAGGAGCGCGACGACTGGACCGACGAGCAGAACAATCCGCGCACCACCTATCGCATCAATGCGCGCGGTGTCGGCATCTTGCCGTACCGCATTGAGGCGGTCACGCTCAGCCCGAAGCAGGCCGCCGCGGAACCGTCGCCTCCGTCCGAATGAACGCTTCCACCAGGGGCGGTCCTGCTCAGGCCCGCCCCGTTTTTTCCGACCTCCGGCCAGCGAGGTTCCACTAACGTCCAGCGATTTTCGCGCGCCTCGCGCAAGAAGCTCCCGCACATCGACGCTCCGCACGTTCAGCGTACCCCGCCGGAAATACCACCATTTCCGCGATCAAAGCGGGTGACGACATATTCACCTTGTTTGCGGCCAATCCTGCGTGGTCCGCACATGCTGCTGCCCAGATACATCGAAAAAGTGATTCGGATGGACGGGTATGCGGCTATTTCTCTGCGAGAAGCCTTCGCAAGGCAAGGACATCGGGCGCATTTTGGGTGCGAAGCAGCGCGGTGACGGCTGCCTCAACGGCCCTGGCGTCACCGTGACGTGGTGCATTGGTCACCTGATCGAAGCCGCACCACCGGAAGCCTATGACGCACAGCTCAAACGCTGGACGATCGAGCAGCTTCCCATCATCCCTACGCACTGGCGGGTGGAGGTCAAACCGAAAACCGCCTCGCAATTCAAAGTCGTCAAGGGGCTATTGGCCAAGGCGACCGAACTGGTCATCGCTACGGACGCGGATCGCGAAGGCGAGCTGATCGCACGAGAGATCATCGACCTCTGTGGCTATCGTGGCCCCATTCAACGGCTGTGGCTGTCTGCACTGAACGACGCCTCGATCCGCGCCGCACTCGACAAGCTGAAGCCCTCGGACGACACGCTGCCCATGTACCACTCGGCGCTGGCCCGCTCCAGGGCGGATTGGCTGGTGGGGATGAACCTGAGCCGCCTGTTCACTCTTCTGGGGCGTCAGGCCGGCTATGACGGCGTGCTGTCTGTCGGACGTGTGCAGACGCCCACACTCAAGCTGGTGGTCGATCGCGACCGCGAGATTGCGGCATTCGTCTCTGTGCCGTTCTGGTCCATCGAGGTGGCGCTGTTCTGCACGGGCCAGACATTTACCGCGCAGTGGCTGCCGCCATCGACCAGTACCGACGATGCAGACCGCTGCTTGCAGGAGCCGGTCGCTCAGCAGGCGGCGCAGCGCATTCGCGCCGCCGGTGCCGCCCAGGTGATCTCGGTCGAGACCGAACGCATGCGCGAGGGCGCGCCGCTGCCGTTCGACCTCGGGACACTGCAAGAGGTCTGTTCCAAGCAATTCGGCCTCGATGTCCAGGAAACGCTGGAGATCGCGCAATCCCTATACGAGACGCACAAAGCGACCACCTATCCACGCAGCGACTCGGGCTATCTTCCCGAAAGCATGCACGCCGAAGCACCGACGGTGCTCGACAGCCTGCTCAAGACCGACCCGAGCCTGCGCCCGATCATCGACCAGCTCGATTGCGCCCAGCACTCGCGCGCCTGGAACGATGCGAAGGTCAGCGCCCACCACGGCATCATTCCCACGCTCGAACCCGCCAACCTGTCCGCGATGAGCGAGAAAGAATCGCTCGTCTATCGCCTGGTTCGCTCCCACTACCTCGCACAGTTTCTTCCGCCGCATGAATTCGACCGTACGACGGCAAGACTCTCTTGCGACGACCAGACACTACAGGCCGTGGGCAAGCAGGTGGTCGTGCCGGGCTGGCGCCTGGTGCTGGCCGAGCCACAGACCGACGAAGCCGGTGATGGCGCAGCCCCTCGCAGCCAGGTTCTACCCACCCTGCAACAAGGGTTGGCGTGCCAGGTGGCCGGGGTCGATCTCAAGGCACTCAAGACCCTGCCGCCGCGCCCGTTCACCCAGGGCGAGCTGGTGAAAGCCATGAAAGGCGTCGCCAAGCTGGTGTCCGACCCGCGCCTGAAGCAGAAACTGAAAGACACCGTGGGCATCGGCACCGAAGCGACCCGCGCCAACATCATCAGTGGCCTGCTGGGCCGTGGCTACCTGCTCAAGAAGAACCGGGCCATTCGCGCTTCCGACGCCGCCTTCACGCTGGTCGATACCGTACCCGCCGCGATTGCCGACCCCGGCACAACTGCGGTGTGGGAGCAGGCTCTCGACATGATCGAGAGCGGACAGCTCACGCTCGATACCTTCGTCGCCAAACAGGCGGCCTGGATCACACAGTTGGTTGCCCAGTACCGGGGTGCTTCTCTGTCCATCAAGACTCCCCAGGGGCCACCTTGCCCGCAGTGCGGCGGCGCGACGCGCCAGCGTAGCGGCAAGAACGGTTCATTCTGGTCCTGCGCCAAATACCCCGATTGCAAGGGAACGCTGCCCATCGAATCAGGCAAGCGTGCGGCGCCGCGCAAGCGCCGCGGCGGCTCCAAAGCCTCCTGAGAGGCAACAAACCCTGTCGTCACGTTGGCCGACCTCGGTCGCGTGACCATCGCCCCGCAGCCCTGCGAGGCTCCCAGCACGCGATACCTTCTCTTGCGGTGTGCGCGCCCCTTCCCCTGGGGCGAGAAGGCATTGTTCCTCGAATCACGCACTCGCGGATTCCCTCAGTCAGCCACAGTTCCGCCCGCTGCGAAGGGTCTCCTGATGCCTTGCCTGTCCAGGCAGGTCGAGGCATCAGGAGACCCTTCGGGGTTGGCAGTATTCGACACCGGCGCCCACCGGTGAAAAGAACGGGCTCCCTTTGTGCGCGGATGTGCGCCAGATGATGCCGACCCCAGCCACGACAAGGGTCGGGTGAATGCTGAGACAGCGAACGGTTCCACCGACGACCGCATCCTGCATCAGTACACGGGTGGTTTCCTCCTCCGAGCCGAAGGCGGCAAGCCTTCGGCGTTTTTTCTCCTGCCTATCCGCCATGACGACCCGGCAATTCCGCCCCGGTCGCACGAACAGGAGACACCCGCATGAACCCTCAACCACAACCCGCTGCACTGCGCTACGGCAGTGTCTGCAGCGGCATCGAAGCTGCGAGCCTCGCCTGGGAACCGCTCGGCCTGGAAGCCGCCTGGTTCTCTGAAATCGACCCCTTTGCCTGTGCCGTGCTCGCGCACCGCTATCCGGCAGTGCCAAACCTGGGCGACATGACGCGGATCGCCAGCGAGATCCGCGCCGGCCGTGTCGAGGCTCCCGACATCCTGGTCGGCGGCCCCCCGTGCCAGGCGTTCAGCGTCGCCGGCAACCGCCAGGGACTCACTGACCCGCGCGGCGCACTCACCCTCAACTATGTGGAGCTTGCCAATGCCATCGACCAAAGCCGCCTCGAATCCCGCCAGCCGCACGCCACGCTCGTCTTTGAAAACGTCCCGGGCATCCTCAGCGACCGTTCCAATGCCTTCGGCTGCCTGCTGGGCGCACTGGCCGGAGAAAGCCGTCCGCTCCAGCCGCCAGGGGAAAAATGGACGCACGCAGGTTGTGTGTCTGGCCCCCAACGCCGCGTTGCCTGGCGTGTGCTCGATGCTCAATATTTCGGTGTCGCCCAGCGCCGCCGTCGTGTGTTTCTTGTGGCAAGTGGTGGAGACAACTTCGATCCCGCCGAAGTACTTTTTGAGCGCGAAGGCCTGCGCGGGGATTCTTCGCCGGGCTTCGCGCCGTGGCAAGACGCTGCCCTCGCTGCTGGATATGGCCCTGCGCCAGCAGGCGATTACGGCGGATTGAACTCGCCTTACGGCAAGGTCACGGTGACGTTCGGGTTCGGCGGAGGCAACACCGCCGGCCCCATCGACGTTGCAGCCTGCCTGACCGCCGCACCCGGTCCGAAGAATGACTTCGAGGTCGAAACCTTCCTGACGCAATCGGTCGCCGGCGGCATCAGCCACACGCTGAGCACTGCAAACGGCGGCAAGGGCAGCAGCGAGGACGGCACCGGCAAGGGCGTGCCGATCATCGCCTTCACCGCCCAGGGTTACGGCGCGGATGCGACGGTGGAACTGGCACCGACCCTGCGCGCAGGCGGATATTGCACCAGCCATGCGAATGCCGGGGTGGTGCCAGCGATCGCCTTCGCGGAGAACTCGCGCGGCGAGCTACGCTTTGCGTCCGGCCACGGCCAGATCGCCGGTGCGCTCTCCACCGGTGGCGGCAAACCCGGTCAGGGTCATCCGATGGTGCTGAGCGTCGCACTGCGCGGTCGCGCCGAAGGACTGGCCGCAGAGCTGGGCAACGGCGTATCACCGGCCTTGCGGGCAAGCTGTGGCGGCGCCGACAAGGGACATGTCCTGGTGTCCGGATGTGAGGCCCATTTCCGCTACGACCTGAGTGATCCCGATGCCGGAGGCTGGCCACGCTGGCAGGTGCGCCGGCTCATGCCGGTCGAGTGTGAGCGCCTGCAAGGCATGCCCGACGGCTGGACGCAGGTGCCGTACCGCGGCAAGCCCGCAGCCGATGCACCGCGCTACAAGGCCATCGGAAACTCTATGGCGGTGCCGTGCATGGCCTGGCTGGGCCAGCGCCTGCTGCAGACCCTGGACAACGCGGGGCGCACGACTGCGTATTGATGGGCGACACCCCGCAACGGCAGGCGCATCGTCGGGCCTGCATCGCTGATTCGTCAGCCGTTGCCAGCAGCCAGGGTCGTACAGGCTGCGTCGCGGACCCTCCGCACCGACCTACCTTGTCCGCATCGCATCGTGCCGCGGACACGCGCCCACCCCGGGCGTCGATGCCGCTTCTCCCTCGGGCCGACCGGCCCATTCCTGTTCCTACCGGCATCCGCCAGCCCCGTGCCCCGTCGCACTGGGCCGCGTTGCGCCTGGCCGGTGCAAACCATCATCCAAGGAGTCATCTCATGAGAACCCTTCGTCTCAAGACCAATCAGCACAGCCTCATCGCCAATCTGCGCCATGCGTTCAACCAGAGCTCGATGCTGGGCGAACTGCTGCAGAACGCCCGCCGCGCCCAGGCCAGCGCGATCCACATCACGGTGAACCAGGACAGCCTGAACATCACCGACGACGGCATCGGTATCACCGACCTCCAGACCCTGATCTTCATCGCCGAATCCGGCTGGGATCAGCAACTCAAGGCACGCGAGAACGCCTTTGGACTCGGTGTGCTCTCAACCTTGTACTTTGCCGAGACGCTGACGGTGCATTCGCGCGACAAGCTGTTCAGCGCGCGAACCGACGAGATCATTGCCGGCAAGCCGATCAAGGAGGTCATCGCAGATTTCCACCTGGAAGGCACCGCCATCCACCTCGAAGGTGTCAAGCCGGTGCAGGCCGGACAGGATCTGCCGACCTGGGTGGAGCACGAGCTTCAGCGCCTGTGCGAAGCCTTTCCGGTGCCGGTCTGGCTCAACGGCGTCGAAGTGCCGCGCCCGCTGGCGAAGCCCGATCTGCACTGGCGCGAGACGCCCATGGGCAAGGTCTTGATCAATCTGTCCGGTACGCGCACGCAGTGGCACTGCTTCCTTCAGGGACTGCCCATCGGCGGACGACCTATCGACAGGCTGCCCACAAGCCAGCAACGCCAGATCATCCTGCTACCTGACCACACGCTGGCGAAGCTCCCGGATCGGCAGCACCTGCTGAACGAGACGGAAGATCACCCGCGCATCCAGGCTGCGGTCGACCAGGCCTATCGCGAGGCACTGATCGAGAAGAAGCAGGCGCTCACCGCCAGCGACTTCATTACGCACTACGCGCATGTCTGCCTCAACTCGTCAAACGCTGACCTGCTCAACGACGTGCCCTTTGTTCCTCTGGCCTGGTTCCGGGACTGGGACGAAGAGCCGGCTGGCTATCGGCAGTACTGGCGGCGTTATCTGGACGGAAACGGCGTGATCGCCCGACAGGCCCTGGAAGTGCTGGGGGTCTGGCAGATCGAGACCGACGACGAAACCGCACCGACCGCCGAGATCTATCTGGAAGCGGCCAAGGCGTTTGTGCTCGACGAGCCCGGTCTGGATGATGGCCACTGGCTCAAGCATCTGGTCAGAGTTGTCAGCCCTGAGCAGGTTCGCGTCAGCACTGGCGCCACCTTGCATCGGGAAGCCGATCCCGGACTTGCCGACTACGAGGTGGAACTGGAATTGGTCGACACCCTGCGTGTCGGGCTGGAGGGCCATCCCGGGGCGGTGGAGTATGCAGTGGAGGCCGTGCGCAAGGAGCACACGCTCTACCTGACCCCCTCGGCGGGGGCCAGAACCGGGCTGGTGTCCGACTATGTGTTCGACGATCGCTACGATGAGGACCGTGAGGACGAGGACGCACGACGGATCGAAACCTTCATCGCCGTAGGCTGCTCGCCATCGGCCGATCGCGTAGTCCAGGCGCTGCTGCCGTATACGCTGCGCCACGGCGTGCAACCCAAGCTGGCTGGCGCCACCGTGCAGTTGGTCTTCGACGACACCGGAAAATTGCAGGCGGTCACCGCCTGAGACCGGTGCCATTTCTACCTCTGCGCCCCCGATCCCGGGGGCGTTTCTTCTTCCTGCGAACCGATGCAAGACCCGCTCGCACTACGGGTGCAGACGAATCCGGCTGCGCTGATTTCCCGTTTCCGAATGACGCAGGCGGTACCGGAGCCGATGCTGGCATCCGCTGTTGCCGGCGTTGTCGGCGATTCGCCAGCAGCCAGGGTTTCAAGGCTGCCGTGAAGCCCGCTCCATGCCACCCGCCAGTTCGCCGTCGCATCGCTCGGGCGAACGCTGCCCATGCGGGCATCGATGCCTCTTTCTCCAACTCACGGGATGAGCGCTTCGTCCCGCTGGGGCGTGGCGCTTCCCGATTGATCCCAAGGAATGTCCATGGAAACCATCACCACCCAAGACCGCATCACCCTGAAACACCTCAAGGTCGCGGATTTCGCCAGCGAAGAGACGTTTTGCTTCAACGCCACCGTGCTGTTCGATGGTGTCGCCATCGCCGAGGCTCGCAACGACGGGCATGGCGGTTCCACCTTCATCCGGTCACTTGACGGCCAGGTTGCAAAGTTGGCCGAAGCCGAGGCCTTCGCCAGGAGCCTGCCCCCCGATACGCTGGAGGGCGGCATCTCCGGCGAGGACGACGATCCGCTGGTCATCGACATCACACTCGACTACCTGGTCGATCATCTGGCCGAGGCACAGCATGCCGAGCGCAAGCTGCGTACCGCCTACGCCCGCGACATTGCCAACAAGGTGCTGTTCATCAAGAACGGGAAGCTCTTGTTCCTGAAAGGCATCAAGCTCAAAACCATCGCCGACCGCGCCGGGTACTTCGCGGCGCTGCGCGCACGGCAGGAAACCCCCATCGTCATCCTGGCCGAGCTGCCGCCGGACGAGGCTTTCGCCTTGTGGAAGCAGCACGTCCTGGGCGGCGAATCGTCCTGACGCCGGCTTTTCGAGCCTCCACCGCCTCGCAATTCGCGAGGCTTTTTTTCGCCTATCAATCGGGGCACCCCGGATTTCCATTTGCGCATGACGCCAGCCCGGCGCTGGCGGAATCTGCCCGCATGTGTCGCTGACCTCGTCAGCACCATGCCAGCAGCCAGGGTTTCAGGCTGCCGCGGGATTTCTCTCCCGTGCAACCCGCACCAGTCCGCCATCGCATCGAGTCAGTCCGCGGACGCGCGCCCTCCAGGCGCCGATGCCGATTCATCCACCGCCAGCGGGAGCTGCCATCCCGTCAGGGGCCGGGCCGCCTCGCTTCTTAAAGGAGTCCGTCCATGTTCCAGCAAAGCCCATTCGGCCATTTGGCCCTGATCTACGCAGGCAAACGCCTGCCCCTCGAAGTGCTTCACAGCGCGGCAGGCCACTACATCGGCACGCGCGACATCGAAGGCCCGGTGTCCCGCGAGTCGACCGAGTACTTCCGCAGTTCGGCAGCAGCCCAGCGAGCCCTCGACCGAGGCGGCTGGACCCAGTTGCCCAATCCCTGATCCCACCCGTGAGGAAACCGTCATGAATCAGCTTCTGCCAGCCGATGTCGTCGATCAGATCATGCGTGAAGAGCGCCACTTTGCGAGTGCGCCCGACGCCTTTTTCCAGGCCTGGAAGCGTGGTGCGGAAATCGCCGGCCCCGAGTGGTTTGGCGATGGCACTCGCGAAGGCCTACGCAGCGCCGCCAGCAAGTGGGACTTGCGCCCGAACCTGTTGATGCTCAACGACGCCCTCGGCGTTCTGAGCGGCGGGCAGCGCATGTTCCTGTCCGCGATGGTGAGCTTTTACAACGCCCGCGAGGGCGCTGCGATGCTCAAGCGCTGCGGCTTCGAGGGGCTTGCCGATCTCGGCGGCCTGGATCTGGAACGCCGTCAGGTCATCGCCGACCTGGTACTCAACTACAGCGGCTGGTAGGTCGAAACGACCGGTCACCGCCATTTTCTCAACCCCCAGCGAGGGACATCCGTCCCTTCGGGATGGTGTCCCTCCATTCATCTCAATGGAGCGACCCATGTCCCGAAACCCATCCTTTGCCGTTGTCCTCGAAGGTGGCCTGGTCCAGGCCATCGTCGTGCAGGACTGGCCCGGTCATCTTCCGCTGCCACCATTCGCGGTGGTGGATTACAACACCGAAGGCGCGGCCGACGACGAGATCGTCCGTTTCGACATCGGTAATACCGAAGCCGAAGCCCTGTGCCGCAGCGACACGCCCACGGTGTTCGAGTCCCTGCCGGATGCGCTGTCACCACGGATCGTGCTTGCCGCGCTGGACGGGCCTGTCCAGGACGACATGCCCGAACCGCTGGCTCTGGCCCGCAGCGTGCGGCAAAGCATCCTCGATCTGGATGCCCGGATCAACGCCAGCGAACAGGCTCCCACGGGCGACGACTACAACGCGTTCTATGTCCTGGCCAACTGCGGCCTGATCGAACTGCTGAAGTCCCTGGGTGACCCCACCGACTTCGGCGAATAGCGATTTTCCACCTTTGCCCGAAGCCACGGTTTCGGGTTCATCCCCGCGGATGCCATGTCCGCTGGGACTGGCTCCGCTTCACCAACCACAGGAGCCATCCCATGGCAAACAACTACTACGACGCCACCGGCGTCCTCGTGCTCGACCAGGTCACCCCGGTGATTACCGCACTGTTCGGCGGTATGAAGCTGGATGCCTCATACGCCGGTAACGGCGAGGTCTACATCGCCCAGATCGCCGAAGACAGCGGCGCGCATTGGGACGATATCTGCGAAGACCTCGTTGCACTGGCCGAATCGCTGGGGCTGTCCGTGCCCAGCGAGGATGTTCCCACGATGGACGACGTTCTGGCCGTGCTTTCCAGGCATTTCGGCACCGACCAGGACGAAGATCTGCAGCACCTGATCGAACACCATCGTTTCGAGGACAACTCGGATCTCGACGCGCTGTTCCTGATCGCCACGCGACTCGACGATGGTCACGGCCTCAAGGAGATTCGCTTCGAGGGTTGCTGGTATTGCAGCAAACCACGCCTCTTCAACTTCGGCGGTGACGGTTCTTTCATCAGCCGCGAGTTCTCGGCCTTCGGTGCCTCCGGTCAGGTGCTCGATCTCGGCAACCGTATCCGGCAAGCCCTTCTGATTCAGGATCTGGAGGCTGCGGCCAATCTGTTCGCCCGGGAAACGCAACGCCTGCTCGTCGGCATCGCCGACGAGACGCGGCGACAGCAGTTGCAACACCGTCTGTCTGAACTGCTGCGCGGATAGATCGCAACACGACTTTTGATTCGTACCGGTGCCGCCTGCCGGCACCACTTCCTTTCCCATTGGGGTCGATCCCCGATGGGGGTTGGCCCTATGCCTATTCTCATCGGAGAATCAAGTCATGGAAAATCCAGCCAATCCCTTTGCCCGCGGCTATTATGGTTTCGAGATTCGGCGTGTCGCCGTCATCAGTTACGACGATCGCCACCCGCAAACCTTTTTGCCGCTGCATTCATCGCAGGCCCATCTGCCGGACGACAAGGTCGCCTACCACGCGTGCATCTTCAACGATGATTTCGCGATGATGACCGACGGCCAGGCAGTACCACCCGAGATCGATACGCTGTGCTTCGGCAGCGGCACCGTCCAGGCCGTATTCCACGGTATCTGGGGTCGAACCGTCCAGGGCTCATTCGTTCATATCGGCGACTGCACGACGCTGGAGTCGGCCCAGGGTGTGATCCGCAATCTGCAGTTCGAGACGGGTGTCTACAGCCGTGCCTGGGAGATCAGCACAGCCCACATCACCGAAGCATCAGGCCGCTATCTGTGTGAACTGGCGGATATCGCCACCCCGAGCGGGTTTCTGTTCGTTGCCTTCCGCATTCCGTACAGCCCAGCCGTCGGCATCAAGCTGATCGCCACGCCCTGGACGGATGAGAACCTGATGTACGTCGAAGGCATCACCGCTGAGCAACTGCGTCAGGAACACCTGTCCAAGGGCATGCCCGAGGATCTGGCCGACGTACTGGCACTGGCCGGACGGGCTGATGTCAGGATGCTGGTGTTCGATGCCGACGCCGGCGCGCTGGACGGCCTGACCGTTTTTGAAGAAGAGGACGATACACCCAGCTGACCGGGCGTTTCCTGTCCATCCAAGCCCCTCCGATTTGAGGGGCTTTTTTCTGCCTCGGAAATGCGGTGCAAGCCGGTTCGGTTTATCGAAGGCCGGGTCGGATGGACTCTGCCATCCTGCCGCCATGTTCGCTGGCGTAGCCGGCAACATCCCAGGCGGTCAAGGCCATCGAGACCGCGGCATGCCGATGGCGTGCAGGCTTTCATCCATCCCCGGACGCACGGCGTCCTTCCATTCCACCCACTTGGGACAACCCGTCCCTTGTGGCCGGGAAGTCCCGTTTTTCTGGAGATTTCCCCATGGATCATCAACTCGTTCGTCAGCAACTCCCGACGCTGGTCTCCGGCCATGTGCCGTCCAATGCCCGCGGCTTCAAGTTCGCCATCTTCGACGGCGAGCCCAAGGTATCGTCCCTGGGCTTCCACATCGATCCCAAACCGTTCGAGGGCAAGGTCGTTGCCAGAACGGATGATGCCATCGTCGTCAAGACCGGGCGCACCCAGTTCATGGTGCTCGACCGGACGCTCGTCACCGAGGAACCGGAAGAAGGTGCCAAGGTGCAGGTCGAGCCTTATGCCAGACGCCGCTTCGACGGCCTGCGGGCAGATACCCCCGACCCCGAGGAGCGTACCGAGTACACCTCCGACGGCCAGCCCTACACGATGCAGACCTTCGTGCTCGGCTCAGCCCCGGCGAAACTGCCGATCCCGGAGCCGCGCTGCCTGGAACTGCAACAGCTCATCGAACAGTTGGAGACGCTGCCGGCACCCGATGGCTACCGGCGCATCACGCACCTGCTGGTCGATGCCGGTGCATGCGACTTCACCTGGGTCGATCCACTGCCCAAGGACATCATCGCCACGCCGCCGGCCATCAGCTTCAACGTGGCCACGGCGAAATTCGAGGGGCGCGTCACCGTGCTGTACGAACGGGGCAACGACCTTTACGCGGTGGAACTGCACCGCGGCGGTGAGCTGATCGAGCGCGTGGACGAGGTGTTCTTCGATTACCTCGGCAACACGCTGGAACGCCTGATCGACGACGGCAGTTGGCGTCAGATCCGCGTCAGCACCGTGCAGAAACCGGCACGGCGCACGCCGCGGTCGGTGGCTGCATGAGCACGCGGGATGTGGACGGCATCTGGGTGATCTATTCGCCCAACGAGTCGGCCCTCCACGACGGCGCTGGTTACTGGAGCAACACGCTGGGCTGGGTCGAGCTCGGCCGGGCCACGCGCTTCAGCACCGAGCAGGCATGTTCGGTGGCCTTGCCGCTGGCGACCGGCCATGACGCCCGCTTCGTCACCTTGTGCGAGGCGAGCCGCCACCACGGCTGATCCCGTTGGCGGCATTTCGTCTTTTCCGTACCGCTTCGTCGGTGCATTCATCCACCACGGAACAGCCCCGGAAACTGGCCTCGCGCCAGTGTCCGGGGCTGCGCCTATCCGCTGGGAGACCTCTCATGACCGTACGTTTCAAAGGCGCAGATCTGCGTGCCGTTCTTGCCGAAGCCGTCGCCAACCGGTGCCGGATCATCCTGGTCAAGGATCAGGGCGTTTACTTCCTTGCCGAGCATGGCGAACGCCGGCCCGATGGCCGCCAGAAGCTGATCGCCTATGCGATCGGCTGCAACCCGGATGTCGATCCGTTCGACACCTGGTGGGATCGGGCACGCGCCGAGTTCGGCGGTGACGATTTCGGGGAATTTCTGGACGTTGGGGATGGCGTGTTCATGCACGTACTCAACAGCCAGGACGACCTGGAAGTATCTGCCACGACCACGCATCTGTCGTTTCAGGCCGTACCTGCCACACCGGCAGGACACTGAACCCTCCACAGCCCCCGCTTGCGGGGGCTTGCCATTTACGGCACCCCGGCCCCTGTCACACCCCCCGAACTTGCCACACATCAGAACGACCGCCCGACCTCGCCGGGGAGGCCCGCCGCGATTACGGCGATTGAATACGGTCAGGCGACATTACCCATTCCCGATGGTGCGCGACACCGCGCGGTGTGAGGCTTCCCCCATGCTTGCTGACGTCGTCAGCGCATGCCAGGCAACCATCGGTCTTCGAGGTTGCGGCGCGGCACCCGTCGCGTGACCGAGCCAGTTCGCATCGCATCCCTTCGTGCGAACGACCACCGGCCTGCCGGTGGTGGATGCACCTTGCTAGTCCTTTCGCCTTATCAACCCATCGCGGGGTTACACACCCCCGCGCAGTCGGGTCAGGTGTGTCTCCGCTCCATTCTCATTGGAGATTCACCATGACCAATACAACTTCCAACGCCAAGAGCTATTTCGATCTTCATACCGAGGGCTACGGCCGCCTGCAGCGTGTCCGAGAGGTTCCCGTTCGTGGCGGTCGCCGTGCGCAGCCGTTCCTGGCTTGCACCGTGGCAGCACTCGTCGGGTCCGCCAAAGACCCCATCACCCGCTATTTCGACGTAAAAGTCTCCGGTGCCGAGGCCAAGAAACTGGTCGAGGGCTACATCGGCGTCGATGACCCGAAGCAGCGTCCGCTGGTCAAGTTCCGGATCGGCGACCTGTGGGGCGATGCCTACATTCGCACCAGTGGCGACCACAAGGGCGATCCGGCGGCCAGCCTCAAGGGCCGACTGCTGAAGGCCGAGCTGATCGATCGTGCCGAACTGGCGCAGCTCGAACAGTTCGAGCTGGTCACCCGCGGCATCGGTTATCTCAACCGTCCGCGCGAGGTCACGCCGAAAGATGGCGATCCGTTCCTGTCGTGCTCCATCGGGGCGCTGGCCGGCCCGGTCGATGAGCCGGACTACCGGTACATCAACACCATCGTCACCACGGCGGACGCCCAGCATCTGGTACGCCGCTGCGTGCAGGCCATCGAGGCCGAACGCAAGATATTGATCGCCTTCCGCCTCAACGATATGAAGGCCGATCCGTATCTCCGCACCAAGGGCGAGCGCGCCGGTGAGCCGGCAGCGAGTCTGGAATCCAAGCTGATCCACATCGGCCTGGTCAAGATCGATGGCCAGCAGGTCTATCCGGCCGCCGCACCGGCACCCGTCTCCGAGGACGTTTCCGCGACCGAGGATGCGGACGCCGCCGAAGGCACCGTCGAGGCGCCGGCCACCGAGCCCGTCCAGAACGAGCCGGTGACGGCACCCGAGGCCGAGGAACCCGCACTCGCGGCTTCCTTCTGATCCGTCCCGCAAGGCCCCTTTCCGGGGCCTTGTTCCTTCACCCCCGCAGTCCGTCACCCGCATTGGTGACGACGGCTGCATGACTGATCATAGGAGATTCGCCATGGCTACAGCAGCCGTTCATTCCGATCCACCCCTTATCGTCCGCGGACAGCTCGCCATTCGCACCATCCCGGGCCGCAACGGACGGTTCACGGTCGGTCGCCTCACGACCCGCCTTGGACTGTTCCATGTCAAAGACCCGGAGCTGGAGCAGTATCCGGAAGGAAAGTACGAGGGCGAGTTCGTCATCCGCTACATCTATCCGAAGGCCTATCCGGTCGGCGACGGCATGCGTTTCGAGATCCGCGCCAACCTGGACGGCATGACCCTGTCGGGCATCGACAAGCTGAGCAAGGCCGAGGCTCGCGCCTTCGCCGCGCAGGACGTCGATCCGCTCGATGAAGAGACGGGTACGCCACCGGCAGCAACGCCGGCAGCAGCCGAGAAGTCCAAGAAGCCCAAGCCGGCGTCCGCGCCCGTGCAGGCATCGAAAGACCCACTGATCGACACCACGCCATTTGGCGTCGATACGCCGTCCGCTACCGCAGCCGCCTCTGGCGGTCCCGAGAGCGACGACGCGGCGCTGTTCGGCATCCTCTGGCCGTTGGAAGAGTCGGTGAAGCTCGACTCGACCATCGATCGCCGCACGCTGCGCCTGCAGATCGCGCGGCTCAACCAGTTGGGCTACGCCTTCGACGCGACAGCCCAGCAATGGAACCTGAAGCTCGAACCGCAGGCAGCCTGATCGTCCCGCCGCATCCGCGGTGTTCTTCACCACCCGCCGGGGTTCCTTCCCCGTCCGGGGGAGGACTCCGGCTTCATTCTGGAGATCTCCATCATGTCCACCATCGCTTGCGATACCCCCTCACAGTCCACTGCGGATACCCGCTCTGCGCTGGATGAACCCGCATGGCAGGCCGTCTGCGAGACGGCAGCCGCACAGGCCCAAAAGGGTTGCGGACTGTCTTACGACCACTACGTCGAACTCTTCAGTTTCGAGGTTGACCGGCAGCTCTGTCGGTTGCCCGAGGATCAGCGCGCACAAGCTCTGCAAATCGCGGCGCAGGAATGGGATTACGCAACACCTGCCGAAAGGCAGGAAACCCGGGACTGGAACGCCGAGAACGGCTACTGCACGCATGGAATCACGTTAGGTTGCTGCCCGGCTGGTTGCGGTTCGTAGTTCGCACCAGTTTTTCTCACCGCATCTGCGAGCCATTTCACTCACCCGCCGGGCCCGTCCCGATGGGGAGGCTCCCGGCTCTCAATCGAGGAGCTTCACCATGAGTCGGCACTACTTCGACACACTCCACAAGGGATTTCCCATCACTGTCATGCTCGGCTGGGACCGACCGATGGATTACTTCTTCCTGGTCATCGAGAAGCCAGCCGAATTGATCGACAACACCATGAAGGTCGAGAGCGACGACTTCTTGTACAGCAATCTGCATGAGCGCGATCCGTTCAACCATGACCTGGATTACTACCATGAGGTCTTGCGCCATTTTCGGATTGCCGTGCCGGAAAGCATGTTCATCGAGGTTCAGCGTGACCGCGAAAGCTATACCGGTAACCGTGTAGCCAAGCATCAGACCGACGGTTCGTTCACCGAACGGGAGCTCTGAGTCGTCCGCGTTCGTTCATCCCCACCGGGGCAGTCACTGCCCCTGCGGGTGGTGCTGCCTCAACTTTCATGAGGACACCACCATGCACCCTTCATCCAATGTCACACCTTCGCTGTACCGCATCGACGAATGCGGAGATGTCATGGCCGATGCCTGCGTCTGCGGTGAGGACGGCGACCTGGTCTTTCTGTCGGTCTGGGCGCGGGACACTGCGATCCAGCAGTTCCTCGCCAGGCTCACGTTGGGCCGAGCCGAGGACGGACTGGATCAGTTCCATCTCATCACCGATCAGGGCGGCTCCATGCCCGTGTTCGTTCCCTCGGTCGAGCGCCTGGAAAAGCGCCTGACCCGCAGTTATCGCCGCACCCTGTTCGGGTCGCTCGTCAATCTCTGGCTGTTCGACCGACGCTGCGTCCGGCCGGACAAGTCCACCACCAGTGCGCTGGCCCTGCTGCCGCGCACGGCGGCTGATCCCACTTCGCGCCTCTGGCTGCTCGTCAAGGAGACGTGCCCGCTACCTCTGCTGGATCACTGGCAGGAGACGGTGATGGCACTGCTGCGAGACCGCGACATGCTCCGCGACCTGCCAGTGACCCTCGGGCCGCTGCAGGGATTCCGTCTGGGGCTGGACGCGCCGGCGCTCACCGAAGCGCTGGGCAGCCTGATCCGCCAAGGCGTGCTGACCGCCCATCCGGCTTCGCAGCCGGCGATCGCTCAACGGTCGCTGGAAGCGGTGGCCTGACCCTCGGCGGGTGCGTGTAACCCGCACGCACCCGCTGTCCTTCATCCCCGCCACAGGAGAATTCTCATGGCACTCATGTTCCCGCGGCTTGCCCGCAATTTCGTCAAGGCCGGCTACTTTCCGACCGACGAACCCACGCTCGAACGAGCACTCAGCGCATTGGCGCCCGGCGACGGGCCGATGTGCATTCTCGATCCTTGTGCAGGCGAAGGTGTCGCCATCGCGGAGGCCGCGCACGCCCTCGGGCGTGATGAGGTCACCGCCTATGCGGTGGAGTTCGATCAGGAGCGCGCCAACCATGCGCGTCTGCTCGTCGATCACTGCATCCAGGGCGACCTGATGGACACCCTGATCGCACGCCAGAGCTTCGGTTTGCTGTGGCTCAACCCGCCATACGGGGATCTGTCCAAGGATGTGAACGGCAATATCGGCTACGACGGCAAGGGTCGCGCGCGGCTGGAAAAACTGTTCTACCAGAGGACGCTGCAACTGCTGCAGTACGACGGCATTCTGGTGTTCATCGTCCCAAGCTACACGCTCGACCAGGAGCTGGTCGGCTGGCTCACACGGCACTTTGCCGATCTGCGCATCTACCGAGCGGTGGACACGCAGTTCAAGCAGGTGGTCGTGTTCGGTCGCCGGGTTCGCCAGCGTGAACTGGTGGGCGATGAGGTCAAGAATGTTCGTGCCCGCCTGTTGCAGATCGGGCAAGGCGATCTGGAAGCGGAGGAACTGCCGCCCACGTGGCCGTCGCTTCCGTATGTGGCTCCCGCCGCCCAGCACGAGCCGGAGCACTTCTACCGTCTGAGCATGGAGCCGGCGCAGTTCGCCGACGAAGTGCAGCGCCTGCATGGCCTGTGGCCGTCGTTCGAGACCCATCTGGGCGCGGCCCAGCAGTCTTTGCGCCGTCCGGCGCGCGCATTGTCCCAATGGCACCTGGCACTGGCCCTTGCGGCCGGGGCGATCTCCGGTGTCGTGCAATCACAGAACGGTCGCACTCTGGCCGTGAAGGGCGACACCTACAAGCAGAAGGCGACGACCACCGAATATCGCGAACGCGATGACGGTTCGATCGCGGAGACACGCATCCTCACCGACAAGTTTGTCCCCGTGATCCGTGCCTGGGACTTGTCCCCGGACTCGGCCACCCTCGGCCGGATTCTCACCATCCACTGATCCAACCGAACGCCAGTTCGTTTCATCCACCCACCGGGGTCCATGTCGCCCCGATGGGGACGCCATGGTCCCTTTTTTCATCGAAGGAGCTATCACCATGGCAGCAGTAATGTCCATCAGCGCGGCCCCCAATCTGCGCTTCTCGCCCGGCGCGACGGTCATGACCGTCGGCGTCGCCAGTCTGGTCGAACAGGGACGCCTCAACCCGAGTCCGTACCTGTGCCGTCACCTCAGTGCCGACTGGGGTGATCTCGACGAACACGACCGGCAACAAAACGATGCCGCGTTGAAGTCGGGCGAGGCCCGGCTGTTTTCCTCCTATCAGATCGCACCCGATCTGAAGCTCTGGATCATCACCGAGTGGGATCGCAGCGTCACCACGCTGCTGTTGCCCAGCGAGTACTGATCCATCCAGGGCGGCTGCACGCCGTCCTTCCACCTTCAACCCCCAGGGGCATTTCACCGCCCCTGGGGGCGGTGCGTGCCCCATTTTTCTATGGAGCATCACCATGCACACGCAAACCCTCGAAGCGGCTCCCGCCGCACCAACCCCGTCCATCATGGGCGATCTGCTCGACCCTGCGGATACCGAACTGTCGTTCAGCCTGCAGGACTTCGTCACGGAGTTCGGCGACGAACTGCTGGACTCGTTGAACCGGGCCAACCCGCCGGTCTACAGCGGAGTGCCCCGTGCCAACCGCCAGCTCGTCCTCGCCAGCCTCAAGCGGCAGTTGTTTCCCGCCCAGGCCGAGGTCGTCCATGCGGCTGCCGAACTGCTCGTCAATCAGGGCGAGCGCGCGGCGATCGTCAATGGCGAAATGGGTACGGGCAAAACCACCGTCGGCATCGCGCTGGCGGCGGTGCTCAACGCGGAAGGCTATCGCCGCACGCTCGTTCTCAGCCCGCCTCATCTGGTCTACAAATGGCGGCGCGAAATCCTCGAAACCGTCGCCGGTGCGAAAGTCTGGGTGCTCAATGGCCCGGACACTTTGCTCAAGCTCATCAAGCTGCGCGAGCAGTTGAACGTGCCGGCAGAGGGGCAGGAGTTCTTCATCATCGGCCGGGTTCGGATGCGGATGGGATTCCACTGGAAACCCGCTTTCGCCCGCAAACGCACCCGTCACGGTCTGGTCGGCGCCTGCCCGCATTGCGGAACGGTGGTCACCGACCTCGACGGCGAGCCGGTCAATCCTCTGGAGCTGGAGGCGGAAGAAATCCGCCGCAAGTGCAACGCTTGCAATGGCGCACTCTGGACGCTGGTTCGCCCGCGAACCCTGTCCGGCAGCGATCAGTCCTCGGCGGTGCTGCGCGCCCTGAAAAGAATCCCGACCATCGGCGAGGCTACGGCCAACAAGCTGATGAAGACCTTCGGCGATTCGTTTCTCGCGTCGATGCTCGGCGACAACCTGCACAACTTCATCAACCTGATGGACGACCGCGGGGAGTTGGTGTTTTCCGACCGGCAGGCGCAGCGCATGGAACGCGCCATGTCTTCGATGGAGTTCGGCTTCGGAGAAGGCGGTTATCAACCCTCGGAATACGTGAAGCGGTATCTGCCGCAAAGCACCTTCGACCTGCTCATCGCCGATGAAGCCCACGAATACAAAACGGGCGGATCGGCGCAGGGCCAGGCGATGGGAGTCATCGCGGCCAAGGTTCGCAAGACCTTGCTGCTGACCGGCACTCTCATGGGCGGTTACGCCGATGATTTGTTCCATCTGCTGTTCCGGGCCTTGCCCGGGAGGATGATCGAAGACGGCTACCGTCCGAGCGCCAGCGGCAGCATGAATGCCGCCGCGATGGCGTTCATGAGAGATCACGGTGTCTTGCGGGACATCTACTCGGAGAGCGACGGGCCGGCCCACAAGACCGCCAAAGGCTCGAAGGTCACCGTCAGAACCGTCAAAGCCCCAGGGTTCGGGCCGAAGGGCGTGCTCAGATGCGTGTTGCCATACACGATTTTCCTCAAGCTCAAGGATATCGGCGGCGTCCTGCCACCGTATGACGAAGAGTTCAGGGAAGTGGCCATGGATACTGAGCAGGCCGATACCTATCGCAACCTGGCCGCTAACCTGACCCAGGCACTCAAGGAGGCCCTGCGCAAGCGGGATACCACCTTGCTGGGTGTGGTGCTCAATGTGCTGTTGGCGTGGAGTGACTGCTGCTTCCGAGCGGAAACCGTGCGTCATCCGCGCACACGCGAGGTGTTGGCCTTCACGCCGGCCCAGTTCAATGAGTTGGCGCTGATGCCCAAGGAACGTGAGCTGATCGATATCTGCCGCGAAGAGAAAGAGGCGGGTCGCAAGACGTTGGTCTACTCGGTCTATACCGGTACGCGGGACACCACGAGCCGGTTGAAGATGCTGCTGGAGCAGGAAGGTTTCAAAGTGGCGGTATTGCGCGCAAGCGTCGATGCCAGCCGCCGAGAAGACTGGATCGCCGAGCAGTTGGACCGCGGGATCGATATCCTCATCACGAATCCGGAACTGGTGAAAACCGGCCTGGATTTGCTGGAGTTCCCCACGATTGTCTTTATGCAGTCAGGGTGGAACATCTACACGCTGCAACAAGCCGCGCGCCGGTCATGGCGTATCGGCCAGAAGCAGTATGTGAAGGTGATCTACCTGGGGTACGCGGCCACGTCGCAGATGACGTGCCTTGCCCTGATGGCGAAGAAAATCCTCGTCTCGCAGAGCACATCCGGCGACGTCCCGGAATCCGGGCTGGACGTGCTCAACCAGGACGGCGACTCGATCGAGGTCGCCCTGGCTCGGCAACTCGTCGCGGCCTGATGTTCCTCCCCATGCCGGCGTCCTTCGGGGCGCCGGCTTTTTTTCCTTCAAAACGGGGCAAATCATGATGCGCATTGTTTGCTGATCGGAATGTCGTCCACGGCGAAGGTATCGGCTCATCGACATCGAGAGCCGAACCATGCCAGCAACCCAACTTCCACGGCGCCTGGCCGGCAGCAGTCTGCTGATCGCCGCCATGTTGAGCGGCGGCTGCGCCACTACCGCCGTACCGACCGCCGATCCTCCTGTCGAGGAGGCCGATGTCGCGCCACAGGCGCCCGAACTGATTCCGGTGGTGCGCTACGGTCGCTACACGCTCGTAGAGCTTGCCCCCACTGCCGCCCAGCGTGACCTGCTGCTGCAGGTCATCGACGTGGCGATACCAGCGGATGCGCGGGCAACGGTGGGCGATGGCCTGCGCCACGCGCTCCGGCGCAGCGGCTATCAGCTTTGCGAGAGCGCCGATGCGGTGATCGAACTGTATTCGCTGCCGCTGCCGGCAGCGCACCTGCATCTGGGACCGATGACACTGCGCGATGCGCTGCTCACGCTCGCCGGGCCGGCCTGGGACGTGCAGGTCGATGACCGGGCGCGCCAGGTTTGCTTCGTACCTGCCGGCAAGCCTTGCGCAGATCCCGAGATCGACATGCTGCCGGTGACTTCGCCAGCGCAGGCCTTTCCCATCGCCGACGGAGGCCAGCCATGAGCGCAACGACCCATGTGTCGCGCTCACGCGCGGCATTCGTGCTGTACCTGCTGCTGTGGGCCTGGATGGTGGGCTTGAGCGCACTGGTGCTCGTCAACTTCCGTGCCGCTGGCGATCTGGCCGACCAGAATCAACTCGATTCGGCCTTGCGCCAACTGCAAGTGCTCGAAGGTCGCATCGGCGAGCTCGCCGACGACCTGCAGGCGCAGCAAGCCCGCCCGGAAGCGGCGACCACGGCAGCGTTGCAGGACACCCGCCAGCACCTAGAAGCCGAGATCATCCGGCTCGAACAGTCGCTGACTGGTTTCACCACCGAGGCCGATCTGCAGGCGTTGCATGCCGACATCGAGCAGCTCAAGGCGCAGCGTCAGGCGTCCGCGCGCGCACCCGTAGCGCCTCGTCCCGCCAGGGCGACGGCGACACCGGCACCGGAGCCGTTTCCCTTTCGCGTGATCGGTGCGGAGCTGCGCGCCGGACAGCGTGCCGTCGCCATTGCCCCCACTACCGAGCCGTTCTCGGCCGGACAGATCCAGGTGCTGCTGCCCGGCGAGCATGCCGGCCGCTGGCAGTTGCAGACCCTCGACGGCAACACCGCCGTGTTCCAGGCCGGCGACCAGACGCGCCGGCTGGCGATTCCTTGATCGGGAGGCGCTATGCAACGTCGCACACTGTCCATGCTGTTCCTGCTGGCCGCGTTAAGCGCGCCGGCCTTTGCGCAGCAGTCCGCCACCCAGGTGACGCCCGCACAGCCTTCCCGTGTCGCGCAGAGCCAGGTTGACCAGGCAGACAATGAACGCCTGGCGCAGGACTGGGGCCTGAGCGGCGACGAATGGGGACGCTACCGCGAGCTGATGGAGGGGCCGTTGGGCATCCATTCGCCCAACCTCGACCCGCTCACCGCGCTGGGCATCGAAGCGCGGTCGGACGAAGAGCGGCGGCGCTACGCCGAGTTGCAAGTGCAGGTCGAAGCGCGCCGGGTGGAGAAGTTATTGGCGTACCAGCGTGCATACGACGAAGCCTGGCAACGCCTGCACCCTGATGCCCAGCGGGTGAATCTGCCAGATGCGCTGCCGGGAGACGGCGTACTGACCGGCAGTGGCCGCACCGCCGTGTTCGTTCGGGACGGCTGCGTGCCGTGTGCCCAGATCGTGCAGCGCCTGCAAACGGCAGGTGCCGAGTTCGACGTATACATGGTGGGCAGCCGCCAGGACGACGCCCGCATTCGCGCGTGGGCCAGGCAGTCACGGATCGACCCGGCACGCGTGCGTAGCGGATCGATCACGCTCAATCATGACGGTGGCCGCTGGCTGGCGCTGGGTCTGTCCGGTGAGCTGCCTGCGGTGGTGCGTCAGGTGGATGGCCAATGGCAGCGCCAGCCCTGATGCCGGGGTGGCCGTGCTGCGTGCTGCTGGCCGCCGTGTTGGCGACCGGGCCGGTTCAGGCCCAGGAGATTCCACCTCCGGCCTACCAGTTGGCGGCCCAGCGCGCCGACATTCCTTCGACGGTGCTCTATGCCGTGGCGCTACAGGAGAGCGGCGTGCGCCGGGGTGGTCGCATCGTGCCGTGGCCCTGGTCGCTCAACGTCGCCGGGCAGTCGCGCCGCTACGCCTCGCGCGCACAGGCGTGTGCGGGTGTGCGCCAGGCACTGCGCGAGGTGCCGCCTACGCGCATCGACGTGGGGCTGGGCCAGATCAATCTCGGCTACCACCCGCACCGCTACCGCCAGCCCTGCGATCTGCTCGATCCCTACGACAACCTGCGCATCGCCGCCGACATCCTGAAGGAGCAACACACGCCCGGAGAGGACTGGCTGCTGGCCGTCGGGCGCTACCACCGACCGGCTGGCGGCGCACCGGCGGCACGCTACCGGCGCAGCGTTTCACAACACCTTCAGCGCGTGCTCGGCCCGCAACAGGCTGCCGCACACGCACCTCGCCAGGAGAACAGCCGATGATCCCCTCCATCCGGGCCGCGCACGGCCTTCTTGTCGTGATGCTCGCCACCGTGCCGATGAGCGCGGTGCGCGCCACACCGCCCCTGATCGTGGTCGAGGATCGCGGCGGCGCGTCCGCGCTACCGTACTACGAAGCGCTCGACCTGCAACCGCGCGCCACGAACCAGCCGCTCCCCTCCATCGTCATTCCCGAGGCACCGACCGCCACCGTCGATGAGACGGCCATGCTGCCGGTGCGCAGCGCCAGGCTCACGCCGGGAACGGTTGCACGCCGCGTCATCGAGGCGCCCGGACTGCAACCATTCTTCCTGGTCGGTGACGACGCGGCCTCGCAGTCCTGGTTGCGCCAGCACGCCGATACGCTGAGCGAACGCAACGCCTGGGGGCTGGTGGTCAATGTCGAGACGGCCCAGGCACTGGCCCAAATGCGCGCGCTCGCGCCCGGCCTGAACCTGTCGCCGGTATCCGCCGACGACCTGGCCGAGCGCCTGGGTCTGCGGCATTACCCGGTGCTGGTGACCGCCACCGGTATCGAGCAGTGACGCCATGGCGCAGACGCAGCCCGTGGAAGTCCTGCTGCGCCCAGCGGTGGAGCT
Organism: Halomonas sp. NyZ770; assembly: GCF_020616575.1. Lineage (NCBI taxonomy): Bacteria > Pseudomonadati > Pseudomonadota > Gammaproteobacteria > Oceanospirillales > Halomonadaceae > Halomonas > Halomonas sp. NyZ770. The sequence goes on from NZ_CP085143.1 coordinate 2,649,486, forward strand.
GTACACCGTGGCGGTTTGCGCCGGCGCCGCGTTTCTGTGCCTGGTGGCACCGTGGTCGTTCGCGCTGACGCCGGCCATGGGCATCGGCAGCGCGCTGGCGTTCGCCGCCTATGGCGCACTGCGCTGGCATGACGCGCAGGTGATCCTGCGCTACCGCCGCAACATCCGCAGGTTGCCGCACTACGTCATGACAAGCCGGAACGTGCCGGTAAGTCAGCAGCGTCTCTTCGTCGGCAAGGGATTCCGCTGGGAACAGAAGCACACCCACCGGCTCATGCAAACGTACCGGCCTGAGTTTCGCCGCTATGTCGAGCCGCCTCCCGCTTACCAGTTGGCCCGGCACCTTGAGGCGCGTCTGGAGTTCGCGCCTTTCCCACTGTCGCGGTTGCCTCGGCTGACGCGCTGGGACGTGCCGTTCAATCCGGTCAGGCCCTTGCCGCCGGTTGGCGGTCTGCCGCGTCTGCACGGGATCGAGCCGGATGAGGTCGACGTCGGCCTGCCATTGGAGGAGCGCGTCGGCCATTCACTGGTACTGGGCACTACCCGAGTGGGCAAGACCCGGCTCGCGGAACTGTTCATCACACAGGACATCCGCCGCAGGAATGCTCAGGGCGAGCATGAAGTCGTGATCGTTTTCGATCCCAAGGGCGACGCAGATCTTCTGAAAAGAATGTTCGTCGAAGCGCGGCGCGCCGGGCGCGAGAACGAATTTTATGTGTTTCACCTCGGCTGGCCGGAAATCAGCGCACGCTACAACGCCGTGGGGCGGTTCGGCCGCATCAGCGAGGTGGCCACGCGCATCGCCGGCCAGCTTTCCGGCGAAGGCAATTCAGCGGCGTTTCGCGAATTTGCTTGGCGGTTCGTGAACATCGTTGCCAGGGCGCTGATCGAGCTGGGGCAGCGTCCGGACTACCTGCTGATCCAACGCCATGTCATCAACATCGATGCGCTGTTCATCGAGTACGCCGCCCATTTCTTCGCCCGCACCGAACCGAAGGCCTGGGAAGTCATCGTCCAGATCGAGGCCAAGCTCAACGAGCGGAACATTCCGAGGAACATGATCGGGCGCGAGAAGCGCGTGGTGGCACTCGAACAATATCTGAGCCAGGTGCGCAACTACGATCCGGTACTGGACGGTCTTCGCAGCGCGGTCCGGTACGACAAGACGTATTTCGACAAGATCGTCGCGAGCCTGTTGCCGTTGTTGGAAAAGCTCACCAGCGGCAAGATTTCCCAGTTACTGGCGCCAAACTATTCCGACCTGGAAGACCCCAGGCCCATTTTCGACTGGATGCAGGTGGTCAGGAAGCGGGCCGTGGTCTATGTCGGCCTGGATGCGCTATCCGACGCCGAGGTGGCCGCCGCCGTCGGCAATTCGATGTTCAGCGACATGGTGTCGGTTGCCGGTCATATCTACAAGTTCGGCATCGACGATGGCCTTCCAGGAGGTAGCTCGAACGTCAAGGTGCCGATCAACGTCCATGCTGACGAGTTCAATGAACTCATGGGCGCCGAATTTGTACCCATGATCAACAAGGGAGGTGGTGCGGGACTGCAAATCACCGCCTATACCCAGACGCTGAGCGACATCGAGGCGCGCATCGGCAACCGGGCGAAGGCCGGTCAGGTGGTCGGAAATTTCAATAATTTGTTCATGTTGAGGGTCAGGGAAACCGCCACCGCCGAGTTGCTGACGCGTCAGCTTCCCAAGGTGGAGGTCTACACCACCACCATCGTCAGCGGCGCGACCGATAGCTCCGACATCCACGGTTCCACCGACTTCACCAGCAACACGCAGGATCGCATCAGCATGTCGAGCGTGCCGATGATCGAGCCCTCGCATGTGGTGCAGCTGCCGAAGGGCCAATGTTTTGCGTTGATGCAAGGGGGCAACCTCTGGAAAGTCCGCATGCCGCTGCCGGCCCCCGACCCGGACGAGACCATGCCCGAGGATCTGCAGCAACTGGCGACCTATATGCGCCAGAGCTACACCGAGGCCGGTCGCTGGTGGGAGAACCTCGGTTCCCCGTCGTTGCAGGAGCGACCGCTGCCTGATGAGCTGCTGGACGATGACGCGGCCGATCCCGCCGACCAGGGCAGTGCATCATGAGCGATCCGGCCTCGACCGCACAGCGGCAGCAACAGCGCCGGCAGGGTCTGATCGCCAGTGCGATCACCTTGCCGCTGCGCCTGTTTGGCGTGCTGATCGCCTCGCTGCTGCTGTCGATTCTGATCGAGTGCGTGGGCATGCACCTGTTCTGGAAAGACCAAGGGTGGCGTCATGCGCAGTCGATGCTGCAGTACGAACTGGGGCATATCTCGAACCACTTCACGCGCAGCGTCATCGTGCAGGAGCCGGGGCGAACCGCCCACCGCCTGGTGGACACCGGCTACGAGTGGGTATTCGTCAAGACCGGGTTGCTCGACAAGATGAGCGAGACCGCCGAGCGTGCCCGTGCGCCAAGCCAGACGCCAACACGCAATTTCCGCTACTTCATCAGCCAGGCTTATGTCTGGGCCGAGCGCTATCTGGTCGCAGCCGCCTTCATCACATTGACCTTCCTGGTGCGTCTGCTGGTGCTGGTACTGACCCTGCCGCTGGTGCTGACGGCAGTGTTCGTCGGGCTGGTCGATGGTCTGGTGCGCCGCGACGTGCGCAAGTTCGGCGCCGGCAGGGAATCGGGTTTCGTGTACCACCGCGCGAAAGCCGCGCTGCTGCCGCTGGCGGTGCTGCCCTGGGTGATCTACCTGGCGATGCCGATCTCGGTGCATCCGTTACTGATTCTGCTACCCAGCGCAGCGTTGCTGGGATTTGCGGTGGCCCTGACCGCGAGCAGTTTCAAGAAGTACTTGTGATCGACACCATACCGATACAGAGCTTTGGCTGCGCCTAATGACTGTTCAATCACTCCTTGAACTCACTGACGACCCTTTCTTTAAGCTCTTTGATGCTTATGAACTTTGTGCCTAATCCAAGGGCTGAATAAATAAAATCGCCACGTGTACGCAGCCTCTTGTCATCAGTCACGAAATAGTCGGCTTTCCAAGCATGTTTCAAGTGCTCTGTATCCTGAACACTGCTCCGAATCTTGGTCAGTTCAGAAAGAGGCTCTGTCTGATAGTTTATCAAGTCTAGGAAGTCGCACAGATCCCCAATGCACGCCATGCATTCAGCATTGCCTTCATATCTGATCGACCTGTCAACAAGCGCCTGCAATGAGAAAGATTTCCCGATCGTTGCCGCACATAGCCTGCGACACAGCGCCCGATCACTCTCATCGTCATTGAAATCAAAGTCACAACTTCTGTCATCCAGATAGGGGCGCAGGGATTCTAAGAACACATGAATATTTTTATTAACCCGATTCGACAATTTTGACCCTCTTGAATAATGAGGATATCCCCAGTGATTGCAGTGCATCTTCTGCACCTTCAAATCCTCAGCGGCCCTTGTTGCATTTCTCCAGAGCAAAACGCGATCGAAGGTAACCTGAATATCTTCCCTAGCAAGCATCACGCCGTCGTCGGATCGCACCAGCATGGTGTTTTCTGTGAGTACTTCAATCGTCTCAAAGTATTCAGCAAGTCGAACGCGGCTCATTTTGACGCCATCTTCAATAACATAGGGGCTGTAAACAAACTTGCAACCAACCTTGTTTTTAAAATTCTCGATCTGCTGACTGAAACCTTGATCGCTTCCATATTTGCTAACAAAATTCTGATCAACGTAAAACAATTCCTCGCCAGCAGATGCTTCCTCCGTCTTATAAGCAATCACTTGCTCTTGCTCCAAATTTCCGTACGCCAAAATTGTGTCATGACACTTCGCCTGCTTATGGTGGAAATGATCCAACGCCAAGCGAGAAATCTCGCTCTTTACCGCATCAACGTATTTTTCATAGAGCGGGATGGATTCTGTGGGTATTTTTGATTTCACATAGTCAGGAGAAACAACCAGATCCAGCGCAAGAACAATAGGATCTGACTCATTCGGAACGGCAAAGATTCGGCGCAACTCTGCGACAACTGCTTCGCTTTCCTTGTTTGCGCTAAAAATCCCATTGATGAAGTTGGAGAGCATGCTCACCATTCTGGCGAACTCCAAACACCCCAAGCATTCATTCTGGCAAATCTGCCTATCACCAACAGCCTTTTCCAAGTTTCTCAGCAGCCGCCAATCGTCCGTTGTCAGTAAATGAGAGTACTCACTGACATCCTCGATCAATCGCTTGACCACACTTTCAACAACAAAACTATGACTGTGCTTAATCAGACAATTCATTGCTTTTCCCAATTCGAAATTTGAACACATCAAATAATGCAGCCGCCTCAATCATGAGAGCCCACCACCTGCCATGACCGATATCCCGCATCGCACTGCTAAGGCAATGCGGAACAAGTGGTCGAATTTTGACTGCGGGCCTCGCAAGCCGTTGATTCATAATGACCCAACCTCGGCGCGCGGGACTTGTTCAGCGTTGCCCTAATATAGATTGAATTCCTTTCTGGCTCACATACCATCAGCACAAGAAACCCGACGGAAAACAAAATGGCACCCACCACGCTCTACATCATCGGAAACGGCTTTGACCTCTGGCACGGCATCCCATCCGGCCTCGGAGACTTCAAGGACTACGTGCAGGGTACGGACGGCGACGTTTACCGTGAAGTGGAGGAGTACCTTCCGGCCGGAGAGAACTGGAACGGACTGGAACTGGCGCTGGCCGAGCTGGATGCGGACATGCTGATCGACAACCTCGGCCATTTCATGGCGTCCTACAGCGACGAAGACTGGAGCGACTCGGGGCATCATGACTTCCAGTATGAGGTGGAAAATGTCGTTGATCGGCTCTCGAAGGAACTGCAGGCGCATTTCGCCGACTGGGTTCGTGCGCTGCCCATTCCTACGAGCGATACCACCCCACAACGGCTGTCCAGGCTGGATCGACAGGCGCTGTTCCTGAGCTTCAACTACACCAGCACACTGAACGCCGTCTATGACGTCGACCCTCAGCAGGTGCTGTTCATCCACGGCTGTGCAACACAACCGGACGATGCGCTGATCCTCGGCCATGCCTGGAGTCCGTCGACCCGACGCTCGCTGAATGATCGCCCCGATATCGAAGAAATCGACACGCGCCTGATGGAAGCCAACGGCATCATCGACGACTATTTTTCGGCGACCTTCAAACACTCGGCAGACCTTATCGCCCAGAACGCCTCCTTCTTCAGCTCCCTAGCCACCGTCGAACAGGTGGTCGTGCTCGGCCACTCGCTGTCGGATGTCGATGCTGTGTACTTTCAGGCGCTGCTCGCACAACCCCGCGTAGCCCAGGCACGCTGGGTCATCGCAGTGCGAGATATGGATGAATGGCCTTCCAAACAGCTCTTGCTGGCGGTACTGGGCTTGCCAGCAGGCGGGGCGGTGCCAGTGCTCTGGCAAGAACTGTAGCTGCTGTTGATCGACTATCTCTGGCAGAACCGCAGGATGACCTCCGCAACACGCTGAGGTGCTTCCCGCTGCGGGACTGGATCACCGTCCAAAGCCGGGAAGACCAAGGACGGTGAAGATTTTCAAAACCCGGTATCCGGTGGATCGTAGGGCTGCTCCACTCAAGTGAACAGCATTCCGGTCAATCCGGGGCTTCTTCGCCTCTCCCCTCCCGCCGTTTCCCCAGCACTATTCACCAATACGGTAGCCGCGCAGTTCTCATTGTTTGCGGTCTTGAAGCGCCTGCCTCGCCACGATCGAGCCATTGCTGATCGAACCGAGGAATGGCGCGATGGTGTTTACGTTTCCACGCTGCGCCGCGCATCGCGGCGTAGCCGTCCTGCTGATGGCGGCCCTGGCGGCGAGCCTGCCGCTGGCGGCCCATGCCGGCACGCCGGCCCAACGCCAGGAGCTGGCTGCGGCATTGCGCCAGCTTGACGCGCTGGAACGCTTCGTCGCACAGAGCGCGGCGAACACCCCAATTGCAACGGGCGAACGCTACCACTTTGACTACCCGAGGCTACTCGATGACCTCGCGCGCGTACGCGCCGGCATCCAATTCCATCTCGCGCCATCCCGCGCCCAGCCGCGCGACCCCGCCGTACTGAGCGGCGATTACCGCAACGAGTCCGCGCCCGACGCTCCCTCTACGCCGGAGGCGCAGCCATGACCCCCGCGCAGATCAGCGCCTTCCAGGCCAACAGCAGCATCGCGCCCGGCGCGATGGCGACGGTGATCGTCGGCCTCGTGTTCGCGGTGCTGCTGCTGTGGGGCGCCTGGGCCATTCGCACCGCCTACGTCGGTTGGGCGGAAAACCAGCTCAACCAGCGTCAGTTCCTCGGCGTCGTCGTGCGTTTTCTCGCGATGTACCTGGTGCTGACTTTTTTCCTCCTCTCGTAACCACAAGGGTCAGACCATGAAAACCGCTCGTTTCCCCCGCATCCGCTTCGCCCAGCACGCCGCGCTGGCACTGAGCCTCATTACGCTGCCTACGCTGTCCTTTGCCCAGGGTTTGCCGCAACTGGAGAACCCCTCGCGCGGCACCGGCGGCGGAATCATGGAGACCATCCGCAACTATGGCTATGACATCGTGCTGCTGGTCGCACTGCTGGTCGTGGCCTCGATGTTCATCGGCGTCTGCTATCACGCCTACGGCACCTACGCGGAGATCCACACCGGCAGGAAAACATGGGGCCAGTTCGGGCTCACGGTCGCCATCGGCGCCGTACTGCTGGTTATCGGCATCTGGCTGTTGACCGAGGCCACCGGGATTCTCTGAGGGCGTGCCCATGTCCGAGCTTCAGCACATCCGGGCGGACGGCACGGTGGCGTTCCTGCCGCACCGGCTCAATCGCCACCCCGTGGTGGTGCGCGGCCTGACGGCGGACGAACTATGGGTCTGCTGTGGCCTGTCCGGCGCAGGGGGATTCCTGGCCGGCGTGCCGCTGGCCTGGCTGTTCTCGACCATCGCGATCGCGCCCACCTTCGTCGTGCTGGGTGTCGCCTTCGGCGTGTTCGTCGGCGGCGGCATCCTGCGCCGACAGAAACGCGGCAGGCCCGATACCTGGTTGTATCGGCAACTGCAATGGCGCATCGCGACCCGCTATCCGCTGATGGCCGGCTGGATCGGCGGCCACGCGCTGATCACGCGCTCGGGCCACTGGTCGAACCGGAGGGCTGCGCGATGAGCCGCTTCCGGAACGAAGTCGCGCACCTGCAGGCACACATCAAGACCCTGCGCCTGGGTGCCGGCGCGTTGCTGCTGATCGCGCTGGTGATGGGCGGCGGCTGGTGGAGCGCGCCGCGCGACCTGACCATTCATGTACCGCCCGACCTGCGTTCCGGCAGCACCCGGCCCTGGTGGGACGTGCCGCCGGAAAGCGTCTATGCCTTCACGTTCTACGTGTGGCAGCAGTTGCATCGCTGGCCCACCAACGGTGAAGAGGACTACGCGCGCAACCTGCATGCGCTCTCGCCATACTTCACGCCCGCCTGCCGCGCCTTCCTGCAGGCCGACTACGACTATCGCCGCAGTACCGGCGAACTACGCCAGCGGGTGCGCGGCGTGTATGAAATCCCCGGACGCGGCTACGGCGACAACCCGACTGCGCGCGTGCGCACAGTGTCCGATCGCAACTGGGTGGTGACACTCGATCTCAGTGCGGACGAGTACCACGGGCCGGAACAGGTCAAGCGCGCACTGGTGCGCTACCCGATCAAGGTCGAGCGCTCGGACGTCGATCCGGCGCGTAATCCCTTCGGCCTCGCCCTCGACTGTTACGACGGAGCGCCACAGCGCATCGCTGCGCCCACACCCGAACCCCCGGCCCGCGGCGGTCTGGGCCAGCAAGGAGACTCCCCATGAAGACCCGCCTTCTCGTCTGGCTGGGCATGCTGGCCTGCGCGCTGGTGCCCATGGCCCATGCCGTGGAGATCCTGCACTGGGAGCGGCTGCCGCTGGCCGTGCCTTTGCAGGTCGGCGAGGAACGCATTGTGTTCGTGGATCGCAATGTGCGCGTCGGCGTGCCGGCGAGCGTGGGCAACCGGCTGCGCGTGCAGAGTGCCGGCGGTGCGATCTATCTGCGCGCCAGCGAACCGATCGAGCCGATGCGGCTGCAACTTCAGGATGCGGACAGCGGCGCACTGATCCTGCTGGATATCGCCGCCGAACCGGCCCAGGACGGCGAGCCGCCGCTGGAGCCGGTACGCATCGTCGAGGGCAACGCCACGCCGCAACGCTACGGCCAGGCGCAGGCGGCCGGTGCGACTGCATCGTCTCCGGAGCAGGCACGCTCGCCCCGGCGCGAAACCCCGGTGCCGGTGGTGCTGACCCGCTATGCGGCCCAGAGCCTGTACGCACCACTGCGCACCGTGGAGCCCGTGCCGGGCGTCATGCGCGTGAACCTGCGCCGCGATCTGCCGCTGGACACCTTGCTGCCGACCCTGCCGGTGCATGCGGAGGCGCTGGCGGCATGGCGACTGGAAGATCAGTGGGTGACCGCCGTGCGGCTGACCCATGCCGGTAGCGGCTGGATCGATCTCGATCCGCGTGTCCTGCAGGGGGATTTCCTCACCGCCACCTTCCAGCATCCGACCCTCGGCCCGCGCGGCACGCCGGAGGACACCACGGTCATCTATCTGGTCACGCGCGGTCGCGGCCTGCCGCAATCGCTGCTGCCGGCGATCCATCGCTTCGACCCGGCTGCGCTGCTGCCGCAGGCCGTCCCCGGTCACGACGTCAAGGAGTCCGGCGATGCGCAGTAATGGCTTACTCAAATGGCTGGTGCTGCCGGTCGCCTTGCTGGTGCTGTTCTTCGGCATCCGGTTGTTCTCCGGCGGCGGCGATCAGCCTCGCCCCATCGTCGATGCTGACCCGCAGCTCACCGCCGAGGAGATGCAGGCACTCGGCATCGAAGGCGACACGCCCCGCGATACCGTCGCCACGTTGGTGGCGCAGGTGCGGCAACTGCGCACTGAGTTGCAGACAGCGACGGCGGACAACCGCACCCAGCGCGAGGAGAACCAGCGCCTGCGCCAGCGCGAAAGCGCGATCGACCAGCGTATCGACACGGCCCTGGAAGCCGAACGCACCGCATTGCGCCGTGACCAGGAGCAGCTGGCCGGCGAGCGCCGGCAGACCGAAGGCCTGTTGCAGGATCTGCAGCGCCGTCTGGAGAACATCGGTGGTGGCGGCCATGCCGATCTGCCGGTCGGGCTGGGGCTGCGCGAAGGCGATGGCGACAGTTTCGCTGGCGAGGGCATTCGCTGGGTGGAACCGGATGACGCCAGGCAGACCGACGGGCGCACGGGTACAAGCCTGAGCTTCCCGACCAGCTTCGGGCCGGCGCAGAAGACACTGGAGACCACCGTCGAACATGTGGCCGATGCCGGTGCCAGGGCGGCCGGCGTCAAGACGGCTCAGCCGGTCTACACCGTACCGACGAACTCCACCCTGATGGGCTCGGTGGCGATGACCGCGCTGATCGGTCGGGTTCCTATCGATGGCACCGTCAACGACCCATTTCCGTTCAAAGTCCTCGTCGGCCCGGACAACCTGACCGCGAACGGGATTGATATCCCGGATGTCGCTGGCGCGGTGTTCAGCGGTACGGCCAGTGGCGACTGGACCTTGTCATGTGTCAGGGGACAGGTGCGTTCGATCACATTCGTCTTTCATGACGGCACCGTTCGCACCATTCCAGAAGACAACGAACGCAGCAGCCAGCAGAACAACCAGCAGGATGGCCTGGGCTGGATCAGCGACCCGTATGGGATTCCTTGCGTCAGTGGTGAACGCCGCAGCAATGCGCAGCAGTATCTCGGCACTCAGGCCTTGATTACCGCCGCGGGCGCGGGTGCCGCCTCGCTGATCGAGTCCGACAGTGGCCAGATGTCCTATGTCGGTGCCGACGGCTCGATCGGCACGGTCGGCATCAGCACCAACGAGGCGGTCGGACGCATCCTCGCCGGCGGCGTGCAGGACATGTCGCAGTGGGTGAACCGCCTCTATGGGCAAGCCTTCGCGGCGGTCTATGTCCAGCCGGGCGCCCAGGTCGCCGTCCATCTCGAAAAACCCCTTCACATCGACTACGACCCCGAAGGCCGCCGCGTCGACCATCGTGTAGGAGACGCTCATGCACTCGATCTGGATTAAACCGCTGCTGCTGGTGGCGGTAGTGACGTCGCTGGCCGGCTGCGCCACCAGCAAGGAAGAGCTGATGCCGCACGGTGGCCGCACCATGCAGGACATCTGGCACCAGCAGGCCGGCGACGGCGGCAGCGGCCAGGTCGCCCGCCGCCAGTTGCTCGATGCGCGCCAGAGCCTGCGCCGGCCATTGACGGAGGCGGATGTGCAGGCCGCTCCGGCCGAGCAGATGCGCTACACGCGCACGGCGGCGAACGAGATTCATCACCAGTTCCCGCGGCTGCCGAATCCGGATCTGGTCATGTATGTATTCCCGCACCTGGCTGGCACCGACCCCGTGCCGGTGCCGGGCTATTCGACCGTCTTTCCCTTGTATCAGCGTGTCCAGTACGCGATGCCGGGCGAACGCACGGAGGCGTACTGATGGCCTGGTCGTTGCCCTGGCGCCGGCGTGCTCCCGACGATGCCGCACCGACCAAAGACCGGCAGGACGGCTGGACGCGCCATGTGCGCGCACTGTGCGAGGCCGGTATTCCCGAACCCGGTGCGGCGGTCGCGCAAGACCGTCCGGCCACAGCGGCTGACGAGCAGGCACTGTACGACGTGGCACCGTCGTTCGTCGCGCTGCTGCCGTGGGTCGAGTACCTGCCGGACTCGCAGTGCATGCTGCTTGAGGATGGTGTCTCGGTCGCCGCTTTCTTCGAGTTGACGCCGCTGGGTACCGAGGGCCGCGAGGCCGCCTGGTTGGCGCAGGCGCGCGACGCGCTGGAAAACGCCCTGCAGGACAGCTTCGACGAACTCGATGCGAATCCGTGGGTGCTCCAGCTCTACGCCCAGGACGAGGCCAACTTCGACCAGTACCTGGACACGTTGCGCGGCTACGTCCAGCCGCGTGCCGAGGGCAGTCGCTTCACCGAGTTCTACCTGACTTCGTTCGCCCATCACCTGCGCGCCGTCTCCAAGGCCGGTGGACTGTTCGAGGACAGCGTGGTCACGCGCCTGCCGTGGCGCGGCCAGAGCCGGCGTGTGCGCATGGTGGTCTATCGCCGGGCCGAGGGCCAGACCGGTCGCCGCGGCCAGACGCCCGAGCAGGCGCTGAACGTCGTGTGCGACCGCCTGATTGGCGGCTTGTCCAATGCCGGCATCCAGACGCGCCGGCTGGGAGCGCCGCAGATCCATGACTGGTTGCTGCGCTGGTTCAACCCCCGGCCCACCATGCTCGGCCCGACGGCACAGGACCGCGAACGCTTCTATCGGCTGGCGACCTATCCGGATGCCTCGGAACCCGACGAAATCGAACTCGCCAGCGGCAAGGATTTCTCGCAGAGGGTGTTCTTCGGTCAGCCACGCTCCGACGCCGAGCAGGGACTGTGGTACTTCGATGGCCTGCCGCACCGGGTCATGGTCACCGACCGCCTGCGCACGCCACCAGCCGTCGGCCATCTGACCGGCGAAACGCGCAAGGGCGACGCGATCAACACGCTGTTCGACCAGCTGCCTGAAGGCGCCGTCATGTGCCTGACGCTGGTCGCAACACCGCAGGACGTACTCGAAGCGCACCTCAATCACCTGGCGAAGAAAGCCGTCGGCGAGACCCTGGCATCCGAACAGGCACTCCAGGACGTGCAGGAGGCGCGTTCGCTGATCGGCAGCGCCCACAAGCTGTACCGCGGTTCGCTGGTGTTCTACCTCTGCGGCGAGGACGAAGACGAGTTGGATCGGCGCGGCCTGCAGCTCGCCAACGTGATGCTCAACGCCGGATTGCAGCCTGTCCGTGAAGAGGACGAGGTTGCCCCGCTCAACAGCTATCTGCGCTGGCTGCCTTGCGTCTACAACCCCGGCGCCGACCGCAAGCAGTGGTACACGCAACTGATGTTCGCCCAGCACGCGGCCAACCTGTCGCCGGCATGGGGACGCAGTCAGGGTACGGGCAGGCCCGGCATCACCTTGTTCAATCGCGGCGGTGGCGTGATCACGTTCGATCCGTTCAGCAGGTTGGACCGGCAAATGAACGCCCACTTGTTCCTGTTCGGCCCCACGGGCTCGGGCAAGTCGGCCACGCTCAACAACATCCTCAACCAGGTGGCCGCGATCTATCGCCCACGCATGTTCATTGTGGAAGCCGGCAACTCCTTTGGATTGCTGGCTGACTTCGCCGCTCGGTTGGGCCTGTCGGTGAATCGGGTCAAGCTCGCGCCCGGCTCGGGCGTGAGCCTCGCGCCGTTCGCCGATGCGCGCCGGTTGATTGAGGCACCAGGCGACGTGCAGACGCTGGATGCCGATGCGCTGGACGAAGAAAAATCCGCCGATCAGTCCGCCGTCGATGCGGACGAGCAGCGCGATGTCCTTGGTGAGCTTGAGATCACCGCGCGACTGATGATCACGGGTGGTGAAGACAAAGAGGAAGCCAGGCTGACGCGTGCCGATCGCTCCTTGATCCGCCAGTGCATTCTGGACGCCGCCCGCCACTGTGTCGCACAAGACCGTGATGTACTCACGCGCGACGTGCGTGATGCGCTGCGTGATCGCGGAAACGATTCGAGCCTGCCCGACAGCCGGCGCACACGTTTGCTGGAGATGGCAGATGCCATGGACATCTTCACGCAAGGCTCGGACGGCGAAATGTTCGACCGCCCAGGCACGCCCTGGCCGGAAGCCGACATCACGGTCGTCGATCTCGCCACCTATGCCAGGGAGGGCTACAACGCCCAGCTCTCGATTGCCTACATCTCGCTCATCAACACCGTCAACAACATCGCGGAACGCGATCAGTTTCTCGGTAGGCCGATCCTCAACGTGACAGACGAAGGCCACGTCGTCACGAAAAATCCTTTGCTCGCGCCCTACGTAGTCAAGATCACCAAAATGTGGCGGAAGCTAGGCGCTTGGTACTGGCTGGCGACGCAAAATATCGACGATCTGCCCAGGGCGGCGGAGCCGATGCTCAATATGATTGAGTGGTGGCTGTGTTTGAGCATGCCCCCGGACGAAGTGGAGAAGATCGCACGTTTTCGTGAGTTGAACCCGGCCCAGAAGGCCCTGATGCTCTCGGCCAGGAAGGAAGCCGGGAAATTCACCGAGGGCGTCATTCTCTCCAAGAACATGGAGGTGCTGTTCAGGGCCGTACCGCCAAGCCTCTACCTGGCGTTGGCCCAGACCGAACCCGAAGAAAAAGCCGAGCGATACCGGCTCATGCAGCAGTTCGGCATCAGCGAGCTGGAAGCGGCGCTCAAGGTGTCCGAGAACATCGACCGGGCACGCGGCATCGAGCCGTTGCCATACGCCGATCTGCTCTCCTGACTCCCGGAGCACGCCATGCCTCCCCATCGCTCAATGAACCCATCACCGTCCGCACGCCGCCGGCGCTGCCTGCGCCTGTTGCTGTGCGCCATCGGCGTGCTTGTGGTGCTGCTGTTCGCGCTGCTCGCCGTGGTGCTGCGCGAGAACTCCGGCGCCGCGCCTTCCCCGGTCGTCCAGCACCACCCGGACGGCCCGCCGTGGCGCCGTGGCCAGACAGACGCCCGTTTCATGCTGACGTTCTACGCCGACCTGGAATGCCCGTTCTGCAAGGACTACTACCCAGGCCTGAAGACCTGGATCGACCAGCAGACCGACGTCAGCCTGCAGTGGCATCACCTACCGCTGGCAGCGCACGAGCCGGCTGCCTCGGGGCTGGCGGGCCTGGCCGAATGTGCGGGTGAAACCGGCGGGCATGAAGCGTTCTTCGATGCCGTCGGTTGGCTGTACCAGCACACGCGCAGCGGCGGCCAGGGACTCCCCGAGGGGAGTCGCTACCCAGGACTGACGCCGGCGTTGCAACACTGTCTGGACAGCGGGCGTCCGCAGGCCATCGTGCGCGCCCAGGCCGAACAAGGTGCGCACGGCGGCATCACAGCCACCCCCAGCCTGCGCCTGGAGGATCGCCAGAGCGGACGGTCGCTGCTTCTGCAAGGGCCGGTCGAAGGCGATGCACTGCTGTCCGCGATGGATCTTCTGATGGGCGACGCACCGGACGCGGCTCCGGCGCGCGCCGCAGGTTTGTCCGCCATCGACGATGGCGACATGCCCAGGTAGCCGAGGTCTTCGAGGCTACGGCGCAGCACTGCTGCGCTGACCTTCGTTCGCAACGCATCCCGAGGCGAACGGCCAGCGTCCGCGCTGGTGGATGTGTGGTTTTTTCATTTCGTCATGCCCATGGAGGTTCCGCCTCCGTGGGGGTGCCTCCGCTCATCTATTGGAGGTTCCCATGACCGACGTACTGACTCTCGAAGACTCCTGTACCGAGTTGGACCACGATCCCGTCGCTGTCGATACGCACGAAGACAGGATCGTTCAACAGGCAATTGCGCTGCTGGAGCGACGCATGTTCAAGGCGGGTGCCGCCTTGCGAAACCCGAGCGACGTGTGCGACTACCTGCGTTTGATGCTCGTCGGCGAACCCAATGAAATCTTCGCCGTCCTGCTCCTCGACACACGCCACCAGGTGCTGGCCTACGAGCCGCTGTTCCGCGGCACGATCGATGGCGCATCAGTCTATCCCCGGGTGGTCGTCCAGCGTGCGCTGGCAGCCAATGCCGCCGCCGTCATCTTCGCGCACCAGCACCCCTCGGGGAACTCAGAGCCCAGTGCTGCCGATCGCGCGATTACCCGCCGACTCAAGGATGCTCTGGATCTGATCGACATCCGGGTGCTGGATCATTTCATCATCGGCGAGGGCCGACCGTACTCCTTTGCCGAGAACGGCTTGCTGTAGCCACACCTGAGCGGGTCTGCCAAGCCCCATCCCACGCATGGGCCTGTCCCCAGGTCCATGCGCCTTTTTACTTCCTTTGCCTCACCAGAAAACAGGGCTTGCCACAGTGCGCATTGTTCGTGGTGCGCATCTGCACCATGGGTTCGACTACCGGGGTCGATGCACTTCGAGACGCGAAACCCATGCACGCCTTTCTTGCACACCTCGGCCAGACACTGGCCCTTTCGGCGCTGCTGCTGGTCACCAGCAACGTGGCCGCAGCGGAGATCTGGATCGTGACGGATACCCGCCACCCGGTGGCCGGCGCCCAGGCGGCGGATCGCGTCATCCAGCTCGACGCGGCGCAGGCCATCGAGGCGGAACTGTCGGCCCGGTTGCCGAACGATCCGCAACAGGCCGCGGCGCTCGTCCAGCGACGCCTGAACGACGGTGGCCACGCATTGCAACAGCGCATGCGAGAGGCTTACCAGGGCGTGACCGATGCCTGGAGCCTGGGCATCACCAGCATTCCGGCGGTGATCGTCGATCAGCGTTACGTCGTGTACGGGGAAGACGACCTCGACCAAGCGCTGGCCCGCATCGAGCGTTACCGCGAGGAGCAACCATGATTTCCCGTCGCCTGCGGCTCGGTGCCGCCGCCGCGCTGCTGTGCAGCGCCACTTCGAGCTTCGCTCTCAACACCGCCACCATCATCTCCTCGACCCTGTCGCCGGACTGCCTCGAATACCGGGTCACCGGGATCTGCTACTGGCTGTACTGCTCCCTGTCGGGCTGCTCGGTGCGCACTTCCATCAAGGTTAGGCATTACGTTCCCGACGCCGTGGTGTCGAGCTACTCGAATACCGGTGAGAACCCGTGGGTCGAGGTGCGCGCGATGAGCCAGCCCAATCCCACAGCCCAGGCAGGCGGTGATGGCACGACCAACGAGGATCACGAAAATAATCTGGCGAAGTTCAAGAACGCCGACGTCATCGGCCATCCGGGCGGCCAGGTGTTCAGCCAGTTCGCCTCCGCCTCCGGCTACATCTGCCAGGGCGCCGGCACCGCCTTCATGCCGTATCTGCTCAGCACGCTCGATACCCTGGCTTGGCGCTACAACGTGCCCGAAGCTGTGTATCCCGAGGCACTGATCCCCGGTATGCGCGAGATCGGCACACGCTTCGGGCTGAATCTGTGGGGCAACGTCTATCCCAGGGGCGGCTTCCTGCACCAGGCCGACGACTACAAGGCCGGCGCGGTCGTTGCACAGCGCGCCGGCGACATCGTGACCCGCCGCGGCCAGCTGCATGTGTACCAGCCACTGCTGGCCAACGCGCGCGACGGCTACTGGCCGGCCGGCGCGTTGATCGAAAGCGACGCCAGCACCGGCAAGTGGCAGCGGCTGACACCACGTCTTTCCAATACCTGCACCGTGTTTCCCCATGCCGGGTCGCTGCCCCAGGCACAACAGGGCGACTACGCCTGGGCGCTGTGGCGCCCGTACAGCTGCTGCCAGCGCCGCGGACAGGTGTTCCTCGGCAGCGTGGATTTCTGAGGATCTCGCCATGAAACATCCCAAGCTGACGACTCCACACCGCCTCGCACACCTCTGGCGTCCTGGTGCGCTGGCCTGCGCACTGGCCGTTGCCAGCGGACTGGCGCTTGCCCAGAGCGGCGGCTTCCAGACCAGCGGCAGCGTGATTGGCGACGAGGTCATGTACTCGATCGGCGGCGGCAATGCCGTCTCAATGAGCGGTGCGGCCGGCATGCGCTCCCTCGGGGTCGGAGTCGGGTGGAACAGCAATCTGGTCTGCGGCGACATGAGCATCAGCACCACCATCCAGAACCAGCTCAACGGGCTGACGAATGGATTTCAAAACATCATGAGCAACGTGATCCAGAGCGCGACCAGCGCCGTTGCCTCGCTTCCGGCATTGATCATCCAGAGGGCCGACCCGGGCTTGTATAACTTGTTGACCAATGGCGTCCTCCAGGCGAGGTTGGATTTTGATCGCTCCAAGCTGACCTGCAGGTCGATGGCCGAACGCATGGCCGACATGGCGGGTGGTCAGCTTGGCTGGAGCCAGATGGCGGAAGGCATGGCGTTGCGCGATGCCGTTTCGAGCACGGATGCGGTATCGGCGATCGAGCAGGCTGAGACGCGCCGGGGCAACGACGGCGTACCGTGGGTCGGCGGCAGCAACGCCGGCGGTGCTGGCCAACCGTCGATCAAGGTGGTGGGCGACGTGACGCGCGCGGGCTACAACCTTGTGAACGGGCGCAGCGCGACCGATACGTCCGCCATTGATCCGACCAGCTGCAACAGTCTGGCCTGCCAGACCTGGACCTCGCCGCAAGAGGCCGTCGAGTGGGCCACGCGGGTGCTGGGCGAACAGGAGCAGCGCACCTGCGATGCCTGCACCAAGACCGAAACCGTGCCGGGCGTGGGCCTGACGCCCCTGATCCAGGAAGAGTACGACACCAAGCTGCAGACGCTGCAAGAGCTGGTCAGCGGCGCGCGCAACACCACCTTCGAGAACCTGCGCGAGGCCGGCAGCGTCTCGCTGCCGATCACCCGCGGCGTCATCGAAGCCCTGCGCGACGAGCCGGATCAGCACGTCCTGGCACAACGCCTGGCCTCGGAAGTAGCGCTCGCATCGGTGCTGGAGAAAGCCTTGCTGCTGCAGCGCACCTTGCTGACCGGGCGCAAGGAACCGAACGTCGCTGCCAACCAGTTGGCGACGGCCGCCGTCGATCAGGAAAGCGACGCGCTCGACCGGGAGATCTCCAACCTCAAGACCGAGCTCGAACTGCGCCGCACGCTCGCCAACAACTCGCCCATGACGATCATCCAGCGCCATGGAACCAGGGCCGCCGGTTCTCGGGGTATCTATGAGGGCGACCCCGTGCCGGATCGCCTCGACCAGCTGCAGCGGGCCAATCCGGGAGGCACGCCATGAGCCCGACTTGGCTTTGGCCGCGCTGGCTGTTCAACCGCAGGGTGGGAAAGCTGCTGCTGTGGACGGCGCTGCTGCTCGTGGCGGCCGTGGCCGCCAATATCGCGGGTATCCACTACCTCGGCAGCGTTATCGGATGGGAGCGCTGGCTCGCCGAGGCCTCCGGCTATTTTTTTCTGTGGCGACTGTGCCTCTATGGGACGACAGGCTACGGCTGGATCTGGATGCGCCGGCGCCTGCTGGCGCGCGAGCCCGGCACGGAAGCCAGGCGTCGCCTCCTGCGCGCGGAAGTCGCCGGCGTGGCGGGGATCGTCGCGCTTGAAGCCAGCCTGCTGATGCAGGCGGCGTAGCAGGAGGCCGGCACATGACGCTGTTCACCACGGACTACCTTGAGTACTACCTGACCCTGCTGGGGTGGGTCATCCACAACGGCATCTGGGCCGTGCTCGTTTCCAGCGGTGTGTTCGCCATTCCCTTCGTGGCGATCATCATTCAGGAATGGCTCCGGGCGCGATCCGAAGGCGCGGACGAAGGCAACAAGGGCGCACTGTCCTCGGTGCGCATCGAGAACCGCGTCTGGGTGGCGATCGTCGTGGTGATGTTCGCCGGCATCCCCTTCATCGACGTCGATCTCAACACCATCAAGTACGACCAGGCACGCTCGGCACAATGCCAGGTGAGCGTGCCCGAGCCCGGCGAAACCGGCTGGTCGCAATCGTTCAGCACGCTCAACAACCAGAGCGCGCGCGTACCGGTATGGTGGGCGTTCATGCACGCGCTGTCTCGCGCGATCACCGGCGCGTCGGTCGCCGCCATTCCGTGCGGAACCGACCTGCGGCAGATCCGCATGGAGGTCAATGCCACACGCATCGACGACCCGGTTCTGGCACAGGAAGTCGCCGACTTCACCCACGACTGCTACGGCCCCTCGCGCGCCAAGCTGTTCATGAACCGCCCGAATCTCGACGAAGCCCAGATGCACGACGTCACCTGGATCGGCTCGCAGTTCTTCCTCAACAACCCCGGCTACTACGACACCTACCGCGCCAGAACACCGCGTGATGGCTGGGCCTACGACAGCAACCGGGATGCCGGCCTGGCACAGGTGCCGAGCGGCGCCGGCTATCCGACCTGCCGCCAGTGGTGGAACGACAGCGGCAACGGCCTGCGCGCACGTCTGCTGGATCAAGTCGATCCCAGCCTGCTCAACCGCCTGGCCGGCTGGGCCGGCTTCCTGAGCCGCACCGAAGTGGATGACTCGGTAATCCGCACCATTGCCTCGCCGCGCCAGCAGAAGCTCAATCAGGGCAGCGTCTATACCGACTATGGCGGACAGATCGACAAGACGCTGCCGAACGTCATCAACCGCGCCGCCAGTGACGTCGGGATGGCAGTTGGCGGGCTTGCCTATTTCCCGGCAATGGACGTCGTGCGCCAAGCCTTACCCATGGTGCTGGCGTTCCTGAAGATGGCGTTGGTGATCTGCATCCCGATGGTATTGCTGATCGGCACCTACGACCTGAAGACCGTTGTCACGCTCACCGTCGTCCAGTTTGCGTTGTTCTTCACCGACTTCTGGCTGCAATTGGCGCGCTGGATCGACAGCACGATCCTTGATGCGCTTTACGGCTGGGGGTTCGGATGGAACCGCCCGCATACCAACTTCGATCCGCTGATCGGTCTGAACAACACGTTTGGCGACATGCTGCTGAACTTCGTGATGGGCGCCATGTTCCTGGTACTGCCCGGGTTCTGGATCGCGGCGCTGGGATGGGTCGGCTTTCGCGCCGGACAGGCCATTCAAGGCATGGCCGAAGGCACCAAGGGAGGCGCACAGGCTGGCGGTAAAGGTGCCAGCGCCATGACGGGCGGGAAGCTCAAGTAGACCCTGAACCTCAGTCGTCCTTGTAGTCGACGTGGGTGTGGTCGTTGTAGAGGTTGGGGTCGTATCCCGGCGTGTTGCGAAGATCGTCCATGTCGGTGAAAGGCCAGACGTCTTCGTCCGAGGTGTTCGCTGCCGAGGCCCAGGCAGCCACGGTGGCGAACACCAGCAGCAGCGCCAGCCAGAAGGCGGTATAGAGCAGCACGCCCAGCACAGCGAGCTTGACGATCCACACCAGCACGGTCGCTGCACCGGTCGGCACGCCAGCCGAAGCCAGCCACGCGACTACCCGGCGCTCGCGGCGCATGTAGCCCCGCCAGCCGCGGCCGAGCCAGCGGCCGAAGCGTTCTGCGGTACTGCTACGGGGTCGTGTGTTCATGATCGTCACCTGTTGTCTGCGTTACATCGTTGCTCCAGTGTGCGCCGGTGGCCACCACCATGCGGCCAGCAATGCGGCATGTCTGCTGCGCGATTTCGAGCCAGGGAGATGGCTTTGATTAGATTTATACACCAAATTCAATCATGAGGCTAATTTTGAAGCACTGCCCTGTTTCGGCGTGGCGTTTGATTAGATGATGCAGTATATTTATCCCATGAGTGGAAATACAAGACATCAGGTAATCAAGCGACTGCTGGCGGAGCTCCCCCGTGGAGCGCCGTTCGACCTCGCCATGCTCGAATCCTTCGGCGTGTCGCCCCAGCTGGCTGCCCGCTACGCGGAGAGCGGCTGGCTGGTGCGCCTGGCCTATGGCGTCTATGCCTTCCCGAATGACGACTTCGACGTCAGCGGCGCCCTGCGGTTCCTGCAGGAGAAGGTCGCCGGCCTGCATGTGGGGGGCAAGAGCGCCCTGGCTATGCAGGGAGTACGGCACAACCTGGCTTCCCGGGAAACCCTGGTGCTGTGGGGCGATGCCCGCTTTGCGCTGCCGGCCTGGTTCACCACGCGGTTCCCGGCGCGGTACGTCAACGCCAGGCTGTTCGACTGGCCGGACGACACGCTCGCCGGCAAGACCCTGCATACGCCACCGGGCCAGGCGGAAGGACTACGGGTAGCCGTGCCGGAGCGTGCCGTTCTGGAACTGCTCTACGAGACCGGCACCCGGGAAAGCCTCGAAGAGGCCCGCAACCTGTTCGACGGCCTGCGATCACCGCGCAAGGATGTACTCGGGCGCCTGCTGGCCTGCTGTACCAACGTCAAGACCGTGCGTCTGTTCCTGACCTGGGCACGGGAGACAGGTGTCGTCGATGTCGATGCGCTGCTGGAGCAGTACCCCGCGCGCACCGGCAGCAACAAGCGCTGGATGAGCCGGCTCGATGACGGCACCTTGCTGAGTCTGAACCCTCATGGATAAACACTACGCCGACACCGTCCGTCTGTTGCTGAACATCGCTCCCGATGTGTTCGACAACGACATCTTCGCCATGAAGGGTGGTACTGCCATCAATCTGTTCCTGCAGGACATGCCCCGCCTGTCGGTGGATATCGATGTGGTCTACCTGCCTTGGCAGACGCCGCGAGACCAGGCATTGCAGGCCATCAACCAGGAGTTGGCGGCCATCGCGCAGCGCGTCGAACGTCTTGGCGTGCAGACACGCCTGGTTCGCAGCAAGGATCTCGGGGACACCAAGCTGATCGCGGAGAACGAGACCAGTCAGGTGAAAGTCGAGGTCAATGTCGTATTCCGCGGCACTGTGTTGCCCATCGCACGCAGTTCGTTGAGCAGCCGAACCAGCGATCTGTTTGGCGTCGAGTTCGAGGTGCCAACCCTGGCTCCGGACGAACTCTATGCCAGCAAGCTGGTCGCCGCGCTGGATCGCCAGCACCCTCGGGATCTGTTCGACGTCTGGCAGTTGTTCGAGGCCGGCGGCCTGACCGATGCGATGGTTGAGTGCTTCGTGGTCTATCTCGCGGGGCACAACCGGCCCACCCACGAAGTGCTGTTCGGCAACGACAAGGACATCGCCAGCGAGTACGAACGGGCCTTTGTCGGCATGACCGAAGTGGCTTGTTCGCTGGAAACCCTGCTCGATACCCGTGTCCGGCTGCGCCATGAGCTGCCGCGGCGACTGACCGATGCCCATCGGCAGTTCCTGAGTGGGCTGAGCCGGGCGCAACCCGACTGGTCACTGCTGCAATGTCCGCATGCCGACCAGTTGCCAGCCCTGCGCTGGAAACTCGCCAACCTGAACACCTTCCAGAAACGCCGTCCGAAAGACTTCATCGCGCAGGCCGACGCCCTTGACGCAGGCCTCGCCGCCGCACCCACCGGGGACTAGAACCGCGTTACCCGGCACCGCAAGAAAAAGCGGCTGCACCGGCATCCGTTTCTTTGTCGTCCGATGACCCGTTCGCGCCTATACGTAAAGGCTTTGAACAAGGGTCAAGGGCGGAAAGGGCAAGGGAATGGGGCGCAAGGGGAAAGGCCCTACCTGGAAAAGGAAAAGGCCCGGCTCCGCCCGCATTTCAGGTCACGGTGATGCTCGCTCTGTTCCAACGAAAACGGCCGCCATCGCCCGAAGTGGTGCCGGCCACACCATCAAAAGGGCTGACGCGGCCGGAACCGGCCGCGTCCTTGCTTGCCACGCCCCGTCGGCAGAAACTACTGGAACACATCTGGCAGCGCACCTCACTCTCGCGCAAGCAGTTCGCGGCGTTGTACCGCGCGCCGCTGGAGCGTTATGCCGAGCTGGTACAGCAGTTTCCGGCATCGGAAAGCCACCACCACGCTTACCTCGGCGGCATGCTCGACCATGGGCTGGAGATCGTCGCCTTCGCTCTCAAATTGCGGCAGTCGCATCTGCTGCCGGCCGGCGCAACACCGGAAGATCAAGCCGCGCAGGCAGAAGCCTGGACGGCCGCGACGGCCTATGCCGCATTGCTGCACGACATTGGCAAGATCGCCGTCGACCTGCATGTCGAGTATGAGGATGGCAGCGTCTGGCACCCCTGGCACGGCCCGCTGAGGCATCCCTATCGCTTCCGCTACCGGGACGATCGCGAGTATCGCCTGCATGGCGCCGCCACCGGCTTGCTCTACCATCAGTTGCTCGATGCCGGCATCCTCGACTGGCTCAGTGGCTACCCCGCGCTTTGGGCACCACTGCTCTATGTGCTGGCTGGCCAGTACGAGCACGCCGGTGTGCTGGGCGAACTCGTCGTCCAGGCCGACCGTGCATCGGTGGCCCAGGAGCTGGGGGGCGATCCTAGCCGCGCCATGGCTGCGCCCAAGCATGCCCTGCAGCGCAAGCTCATCGATGGCCTTCGCTATCTTCTGAAGGAAGAGTTGAAGCTGAACCAGCCCCAGGCATCGGATGGCTGGCTGACACAGGATGCCTTGTGGCTGGTGAGCAAGACCGTCTCGGACAAGCTGCGCGCACACCTTCTGTCGCAGGGTATCGACGGCATCCCCTCGAACAACACGGCTGTCTTCAACGTGTTGCAGGATCACGGCATGCTGCAGTCGACGCCGGACGGCAAGGCCATCTGGCGCGCAACGGTCAGCAGTGAGGGCGGCTGGTCACACAGCTTTACGCTGCTGCGGATGTCGCCGGCGCTGATCTGGCAGCCGGACGAGCGGCCTGAACCCTTCGCCGGGACGGTGATGGTGGAGACGACCTCCGAGGCCGACGCCACCGAACAGCCTGCAATCGGCATGGATGAAGTCGCAGGCAACATCACGACTGACGCCGGTAGCACTTCCGATGTTGCCGGCCAGCCACCGCTCAAGCCTGCATCAACCGACAGTGCCTTGCACCAGCCTACAGAAGAAACCACCGCAGATGCGATGGATGAGCTGCTGTCCCTGTTCGAGGAGACTGCGCAGGAAAGCAGTGGGGAGCGAGAGCAGCCCGTTCAGGACGGCAGCGGAGGAGCGATGTCTTCCGCTGAGCCACCCACGAATGCCGTCGTCAATTCGCTGAAGAACGTATCTGAAATCCCTGACTGCGCGGAACCGTCCGGCGAGCATTTCATCGCCTGGCTTCGCCACGGCATCCAGTCCCGTCGCCTCATCATCAACGATGCCAAGGCGCTCGTGCATACCGTGGCGGACACGGTTTATCTGGTCAGCCCTGGTTTGTTCCAGCGCTACGCCCAGGAATACCCCGGTATCTCGGCGCTCGCCAAGCAGGACAAGGTGCAGGACTGGCAGTGGATACAGAAGCGCTTCGAGAAGCTGCAACTGCATCGCAAGCAGGCCAGCGGTCTGAACATCTGGACCTGCGAAGTCACCGGGCCGCGCAAATCGCGACGCCTGCATGGCTACTTGCTCGAAGAGCCGGCGCACATATTCGACACCGTTCCCCCGAATAATCCATACCTGTCGCTCAAATAGCTGCCTTCTGAGGAAGAGCCAACCGTGTCGCGCACCAGTCCCACACCGCATCCACTGCCTTTCTCTGAGACGGCGACCGCTTGCGGACGAGAAAATAGTCGGGTTCCATGACCGCGCTCGCATCCGTCACCTGAACCAGCCGGCCAGCATCAAGGTCAGCAGCCACGAATGCCCGGCACGCCAAGGCCACGCCTTGGCCGGCCAGAGCGGCATCCAGCGCCAGCGTTGTCTGATTGAACACCGGACCTGGCAGCTTGCCGCCGGTTTTCAGAAACTCTGGCCAGTGGTCGTGGGAATCATGCAGGAGCGGTAGCGCTCGCAACTGCTCCAAGCTAAGGGGAAGCGCCAGGCCGCTCGCCAGGTGCGGACTTGCCACGGCCACGAGCTCCTGGCGGAACAGCAACCGGGCTTCCAAATCTGCGGGAAACGCTCCGCGAGTCATCCGCACAGCGATGTCCACCTGGTCGCGGTCGAAGTCCGACAACGCTTCCGTCGCCACCGTGCGCAGCTCCACCTCGGGCAAAGCTGTCTGCAGTTCGGCCAGGCGCGGAATCAGGAGCTTGGTGGCGACGGTAGGCGTCACGCTGATCGTCACCATGTCGGGACGCACCAGCAGCCGCCCGGTCGATTCGGCCAAGGTGTCGAAAGCGCGCGTCATATCTACAAGGTAAGCCGCGCCGCGCGGGGTGAGCGCCAAGCCGCGTGCGAGACGTTGAAACAGCGCAATGCCCAAATGTTCTTCCAGCGCACGCACCTGCTGCGCGACGGCACCCTGCGTCACACCCAGCTCTTCGGCCGCAGCGCGGAAGTTCAGCCTGCGGCCGGACGCCTCGAAGGCCCGTAGCGCATTCAATGGGGGGAGCTTGCGGCGAGACAGGATCATGGGATACAGACTCAGTAGTTTTTCTACATGCTACCGCTTTTATTCATCGCGTGAAGTTTTACCTCTTCCTTGGGATAATTAGACTATAGATCGAGATATAGGAGCTATTCATGTCTGTAGAAAAAATCGCGCTCATTACTGCGGGTGGGTCCGGCATGGGCGCCGCCGCAGCACGCAAGCTGGCCCAGGACGGCTATCGCGTCGCCGTGCTGTCCTCGTCGGGCAAAGGTGAAGCACTGGCCCAGGAGCTCGGCGGCGTGGGCGTCACTGGCTCGAACCAGTCGAACGACGACCTGCAGCGGGTCGTCGATCTGGCCATGGAGCGCTGGGGCCGCATCGACGCGCTGGTCAATTCCGCCGGCCACGGCCCGCGCGCGCCGATCCTCGACATCACCGACGAGGACTGGCGCAAGGGCATGGAAGTCTATTTCCTCAACGCCGTACGGCCGACCCGCCTGGTGGCGCCGATCATGGCGGCCCAGGGCGGCGGCGCCATCGTCAACATCTCCACGGCCTGGGCCTTCGAGCCTGCCGACATGTTCCCGACTTCGGCCGTGTTCCGCGCGGGGCTGGCGAGCTTCACCAAGATCTTTGCCGACGCCTATGCGGCGAAGAACATTCGTATAAACAACGTCCTGCCTGGCTGGATCGACAGCCTGCCCGCCACCGACGTACGACGAGACAGCGTGCCAATGGGCCGCTACGGCAAGGTCGAGGAAATTGCCGCCACGATCGCCTTCCTGGTGTCGGACGGCGCGGGCTACATCACGGGCCAGAACATCCGGGTCGATGGTGGCATTACCCGTGCCGTCTGAGCTGGCGCACATCAACGACTCAGCATGGGAACAGCTTGCAGCGGCAGCGGATTACCCGGAGGCCAGTTTTCGCTACGTCAGCCTGTGCTCGGTGGATGCCGCTTCCAGGCCGCAGGCACGCATGGTGGTGCTTCGCCGTGCCGACGTTGCGCAGCGGCTGCTGGAGATCCACACCGACGTGCGCAGTGCCAAGTGGCACGAGCTGTCCGCCAACCCGCAGGCCACTGCTCCGCCCGCAGCCACGCATGAAGCAGATGGCAAGGCGCATTTCGGCGTGGTGACGTTCCGTACCGAGGTGCTGGACTGGTTTCAGTTGCGGCGGCAGAACAACCGACGTGCATGCTTTGCCTATGGCGCGAACGGCAGGCTGGCCAGCAGCCAGTGGGTCAATCCTTGACCTTTCTATTTTTCAACTGATTCGCTCGGCATTTGCCGTAGCGCATCCGAGCGGTCTTTTTTGAAGGAGGCGCGCTCCAGGCTTTATTCCACAGGGGGGAACACCATGCTTCGCGCTTATGCGGCCCTTGCCGCGCTCGGCCTCATTTGGGGGACGAACTTCATCTACATGAAATGGGCGACCGAGCTGATTTCCCCTATGCAGACGGTGTTCATGCGTGCTTTCTTTGGCTTCTTGCCGCTGGCAGTCATGGCTTGGCGGGCCAAGGTCATTACCCGCGATCAGTGGCGTGTGCTGCCGCATTTCGCAGTCATGTCGGTACTGGCGACGAGCTTCTACTACTACGGCTTCGTTGCTGGAACTGCCTTGCTGCCCACGAGCATCGCTGGCTTGCTGAGCGGTTCCATCCCCATCTTCACGTTCTTGTGTGCCTTCCTGTTCCTACGCGAAGAGCGTCCGACCCGGCGCATGGCCGCAGGCATCGCCTTGGGCTTTGTCGGAATCGTCCTGAGCGCGCGCCCGTGGGAGGGATCGCATGGTGTTTCGCTGCTCGGGGTGTTTTGGATGATGGCCGGGACGTTCAGTCTTGGCGCGTCCTTCGTCTATGCGCGGCGCTACCTCTCCCCCTTGGGCCTGTCGCCGTTGGCACTGGCCACGTGGCAGACAGGGCTGGCGGTGCTGACTTTGCTGGTAATCACCGACCTTCACGGCATCATGGCGATCTCGGCGGATGTTCATGCCATGCTGGGCGCGATCATCGGGCTGGGCATGCTGGGTACCGGTGGGGCATTCCTGATCTACTACTACATCATCCAGAAGCTCGGGCCAGTGCGTGCCTCTGGTGCGACCTACATCGCCCCGGTCGTCGCCGTCATCATCGGTGCCATGGTGGGCGAGCGCGTCACTGGCATCGAGGTGCTTGCATTGGCCCTGATCCTCGGCGGCGTGGTGCTGATCCAGACCGCAAAGCGCAGCACCTAGCGCCGCGCAGTTCCTTTCAGTCGATCCAAAGAGGCTCGAACGACTTGACGAGTTTGTCCACCGCCTTGACCTGCCGCAAAAGCGGTTCGAGCGCATCCAGCGGCAGTGCGCTGGGGCCATCGCAGCGTGCATGCGCCGGGTCGGCGTGCGCTTCGAGGAACAAACCGCCAATGCCGACCGCCATGCCGGCCCGCGCGAGTTCGGGCAACTGATGGCGACGTCCGCCCGAAGCCACTGCACCGGCTTCCCGGCGTTGCAGGCTATGGGTAACGTCGAACACCAGCGGCAGGCCACCGCTGGCTACGCTCATTTCGCGGAAACCCAGCATGTCCACGACGAGATTGTCGTAGCCGAACTGCGCGCCGCGCTCGCACAACAGAACGCGCTGGTTGCCGGCCTCGTGCAGTTTGTGGACGACATGCCTGATCTGGCTAGGGCTGAGGAACTGCGGTTTCTTGATGTTCACCACGCGCCCGGTGCGTGCGATGGCTACCACCAGATCGGTCTGCCGGGCCAGGAACGCCGGAACCTGCAGCACATCGGCAACGGCAGCGACCTGCGTGGCCTGATCAACCTCATGCACGTCGGTCAATACCGGACATCCGAACCGCGACTTGACCGCATCGAGAATCCGCAGACCTTTATCCAGGCCGACGCCTCGGAAAGAATGGATCGACGAGCGATTGGCCTTGTCGAACGAGGCCTTGAAAACGAAGGGTATCCCCAGCTTGCGTGTCACTTCCGCAAAGTGCTCGGCCGCAGCCAGGGTCGTATCGAGATCCTCGATGACGTTGATGCCGCCGAACAGGACGAACGGCAGGTCGTTGGCGACCGTGATGTCCTCGGAAATGGCGACGCGCAGGGAGGAAGCTGAAGATGCTGATCGCATGAGGTTTCTTCTCGTGATGTCAACGACCGGGGGGGGGGGCGAAAGCGCGGAGCGTCCTCGGCTGAAGAATGGTTCACGGTCGTTCAGGCGTGTCTGCAACTGCGCTTACAGGGTCTAGCCGAAGTCCACGCCGGCGGCTTCGCCCGTGACCCTGATCCTCCTTCAGCGGCTCCCTGAAAGGCCGAGTGCCTTCATCAGCCCCGGCTTCTGGCTCGCGAAGGTGCCATAGAAGACTTCATTGCCGACGATCGTGATAGGAGCTACGCGAACGCCAGTCCGTGATTTGGCCTCTTCGGCAATCTTCGGATCGGTCAGGTCGCGCTCTTCAAATGCGATGCCCTGTTGGGTCAGCCATTCCTTCAGCGCCCGACAATCCGGGCAGGTCGGAGTGCTGTAGATGAGGACATGCGGGGTATTGGCTTGAGTCATGTTCATTCCTTTACTTGTCCCGAGCGGCAAGCCACTCCTTCATCATGACGATCTCACCCTCCTGGGCGCGGATCACCTCTTCGGCAAGCTGGCGAACCTGCGCATCCTGACCGTATTGCAGCACCACCTTGGCCATGTCGATCGCGCCCTGGTGATGCGGAATCATGCCGCGCATGAAGTCCACATCGGCGTCGCCCGTGAAGTCGATCATCATGTCTGCGTGCATGCGGTCGTTGCCGGCACGATAGGCGGCCATGGAAGCATCGCCCGAGCTGCTGGCGGTTGCCTGATCGCCGTGTTCGGCCAGCCACGCATTCATCATCGCGATCTCGCCTTCTTGCGCGGAGATGACTTCCTGGGCCAGCGTGCGGACTTCTTGATCCTTTCCGTATTGCAAGGCGACCTTGGCCATGTCGATCGCGCCTTGGTGATGCGGAATCATGCCTTGCATGAAATCGACGTCGGCGTTGCCGGTGAGCTCTGCCCCCATCCCGGCGTGCATCTGATCGTTCACGGCGCGGTACGCGGTCGTGGAGGGGCTGTCGTTGGCGGAAGCCGAAGGCATCGCGTGCCCCTGATGCCCGCCGCTTGCACTGTGTTGTGCCGATGCGCTGGACGGCTCCAGGTTCTTCTGGACGGCCATCAGGCCACCTGCGGCCACTACCGCTGCCGCAATAAACAAGAGGCTGAACTTGTTGACCCTCATGAAAAACTCCTTGAGTTGGGTTGATGGGGCCACTGTATTGCTTCCCATGGTTGGAAGGTCAAGCCCTTCGTAGTGCCGGGGAAGGCAGATTGCTCTGGAACAGCCCGCGACAAATCCCCTAGCACTCCATCGCTGTTGACGCGGCTTGACATTGCAACGATGACAAACCATAGGCTTGCACCGGTGGACTAGGCATAGCTACTAGCCATCTCTAATGACATTCGAGCAACAGCGGATTTTGAGGATGCGATATGAATGAGAAAACCTGGCTCTGCAAACCATTGGCGGTTGTGGTAGCTGTTGCGGCCCTGAGTAGCGGGCTCGCCCTGGCCGATGAGAAACGGCAGCCCTCGAGCCCTGAGGGCAGCGCCGAGCGCAATGCGGTCACAGAGACGGATTCAGGCCCAGTGCGCATGGTGGCGACGCCCGGGGCGCCGGATATGACCGAAGCGGAGTTCCAACTCGGTACCGATATCTACTTCCAACATTGTGTCGTCTGTCACGGCGCACTGCGCGAGGGTGCAACCGGCAAGCCGCTGACGCCGGATATTACCCAGGCTCGCGGCGAGGCCGCTCTCAATACCTTCATCACCTACGGCATGGGGGATATACACAATTGGGGAACCTCGGGCATGCTGACCAAGGAAGAAATCAGCGTCATTGCCCGCTACATCATGCACAAGTCACCGGTTCCGCCCTTGCAGGGAAAGGGGAATACATTGCCTTAGTCAGGTGGGAGGACGCGAGGCCAGGATTCGGCAATCATCGTAGAGCCATCAGATCTCAATCAGCTCGAAATCTTCCTTGCGTGCGCCACATTCGGGACAGACCCAGTTTGGCGGAACATCTTCCCAGCGTGTACCAGGCGCGATGCCTTCTTCGGGCAAGCCTGCTTCTTCATCATAGACCCAGCCGCAGATCAGGCACATCCAGGTTTTCATGCTTATTCTCTCCCTCTCGGAGTACGTATTAACACCAACGGCGAAGGTACTTATGAGGACGTGGGGTACGCCGCTCACGCAGTGCAAGCAGGTGCTCCTTTAACTGCGTCAGTTGCTCGATGCGCTCTTCGATCCTAGCGAGGTGTTCCTGGAGAGCTTGCTCAAACAGATCAGACTCGGCGGTGTCGTTATGTGCCCAATCCAGGAGGCTGCGCATTTCATCCAACCCGATGCCCAGTGCGCGATAACTGCAAATCTGGTGAAGTCGCTCGACATGAGCCTGCCCGTACTGTCGGTAGTTGTTGCTGGATCGTTCGGGAGCGGGCAACAAACCCTCCCTTTCGTAGAACCTGATGTTCTCCGGGGACGAGCCGGTCAAGCGCGCAAGTTCGCCAATCCTCATTCCGCTCTCCACGCGCAACGGTGGGTTCGCCCACCGTTGCGCGTCGGCCCTCATCCCGGTGACTGGGTGGGCTGCTGCACGCTGCTGCCCGATTGCATCGTGTGCTCGATCCAGCCACCCCCCAGCGCCTTGTACAGGTTGATGAGGTTATTCAGCCGCGCCAGGCGCGTGCGCACCAAGGTCTGCTGCGTGCCGTACAGCGTGCGCTGCGCGTCGAGCAAGGTGAGATTGTCATCCATGCCTTCCTTGAAGCGCTGTTCGGCCAATTCGTAGGCGCTCTGGCTGGCTGCCACCAATAGCTGCTCCGAGCGGATCTGATCATCGAGCGTACGCTGGCCCGCCAGCCCATCGGCGACCTCGCTGAAGGCCACCTGGATGGCCTTTTCGTAGTTGGTGATATCGATGCGCTTTTGCACCTGCGCCATGTCAAGGTTGGCTTGCAGCGCACCTCCCCGGAATATGGGCAGCGTGATCTGTGGCAGGAAGCTCCAGGCCCGCGAGCCCGAATAGAAGAGGCCATCGAGCGATGCGCTGGCCGTGCCTGCCGAACCCGTGAGGCTAATTGTCGGAAAGAAAGCGGCCCGTGCCGCGCCGATATTGGCGTTGGCACCAAGCAGCATCTGCTCGGCGGCGCGGATATCCGGTCGGCGCACGAGCAACTCCGAAGGCAGTCCGCTCGGCAGGCTGGTTGGCACGATGCCATCAGGCAGCGTTGTGGCCGCATCCAGTTGCTGCGACAGTTCCGTCGTCAGCGGTTGGCCCAACAGCAGTACCAGGGCGTTGCGGTCGCTGGCTGCCTGTCGGGTATAAACCGCATGGTTGGCCTCGGCGGTACGCAGTGAAATCTCCGCGAGGCGCAGGTCGAGTTGCGTGGCGCTGCCTGCTTCCACCAATTGAGCCGTCAGTTCGTATGAGCGCTTCTGTGTGGCCAGGGTATCGCTGGTCAGACTCAGTAGCGCCTGATCCGCGCGCAGCGTGAGATAGGCGATGGCTACCTCGGATACCAGGCTCATCTGTGCGGCGACGCGGGTTTCATCGAGAGCCAGATAGGATGCCAAGGCTCGGTCGCTGAGGTTGCGGATGCGGCCCCAGAGATCCAGTTCCCACGCTGTCGCCACCCCGGCCACGTCGTAGCGGCGGTTGATTTGGGTGGCTTCTGTGGGACTGATATCAGCGGGCAGTCGTTCGGCCACACTGCCGCCGGCGACGTCCAGGCTTGGCAGTAGATCGGCGCGCTGTATGCGATACATTGCACGCGCCGCCTCCACGTTCAGGGCGGCCATTTGCAGATCCCGGTTGCTCTCCAGCGAGAGCTCTATCAACTGCTGCAACAGCGGGTCGCGAAAGAAGTCGCGCCAGCCGATGTCTGCCGTGAGCACCTGATCGGCGTCGGCCGGCGTCGCCTGTTCGTAGGCTGATCCCGTGGGATAGCTGACAGCGATCGGCGCCTGGGGACGTTCGTACCTGGGCGACAGGGAGCAGCCCGCGAGTGCTGCGGCCAGTGCAATGAGCGACAGTTTCTTCAATGCGCCTGGGACTTCAATAGATGTTTTCATAGTGTTCTCCAGACTTTCACGCATGCGTCTCGATCGCTGCTTGTTGCCCCTTGCGCTTCTCTTTGCGCAAAACGAGCTTGCGCACGACGACATAGAACACTGGCGTCAGCACCAGGCCAAATAGCGTTACCCCCAGCATGCCGGCGAACACGGCGACGCCCATGGCGTGACGCATTTCCGCACCGGCACCGGAGGCCAGCACCAGGGGAACCACGCCAGCAATAAAGGCAAGCGATGTCATCAGGATCGGACGCAGACGCAGGCGTGCAGCTTCGAGCACAGCCGCCAGCGGATCGACGCCGTCATCCTCTTTGGTGCGGGCGAACTCCACGATCAGGATGGCGTTCTTGGCGGCCAGTCCTACCAGCACCACGAAGCCGATCTGCGTGAAGATGTTGTTATCGCCGCCTGCGAGCCACACGCCCACGATGGCCGACAGCAATGCCATCGGTGCGATCAGCAGCACCGCGAAGGGCAGCGACCAACTGTTGTACTGTGCAGCCAGAGCCAGGAAGGCCAGCAGTACGGCTAGCGGGAAGACGTACATTGCCGCGTTGCCCGCCGACTTTTCCTGATAAGTCAGGTCGGTCCATTCGTAGGTCATTCCTGGCGGCAGTGTGTCGCGCACGATCTGCTCGATGGCGTCGGTAGCCTGACCCGATGAGTAGCCGGGCGCCGGACCGCCGCTGATGTCAGCCGATGGAAAGCTGTTGTAGTGCATCACTCGATCGGGGCCGGAGTTTCGCTTGATCTGGATCAGGGTGCTCAACGGAATCATCTCCCCAGCTGCATTGCGCACCTGGAGCTGACCGATATCCTCTGCTTGCATACGGAACGGTGCATCAGCCTGCGCCATGACGCGATAAGAGCGCCCAAAGCGGTTGAAATCGTTTACGTAAAGGGAGCCGAGGTTCACCTGTAGCGTCTCGAAGATGTCGGTGAGCGCTACGCCCTGTGTCTTGGCCTTCACACGGTCGATGTCTACCTGCAACTGAGGTGCATTGGTCTGGAAGCTGGCCAACATGTTGGCCAATTCCGGCGTCTGCATCGCTTTGCCCATGATCTCGCCCTGAACCTGTGCCAGCATGTCGGAGCCCAGGTTGGCACGATCCTGAATTTGCAGCTTGAAGCCGCCCATTGCCCCCAGGCCCGGTACGGGTGGCGGCGGGAAAACGCCCACGAAACCGTCCGGAATCTGGCTGAATTGACCCATCAGCCGGCCCTGAACGGCGTACACCGACATGGACGGGTCCTGGCGCTCCTCGAAAGGCTTGAGCATGACGAACATCAGTGCCGAGTTCGGCACGCTGACAGGGCCGTTCACTGACAAGCCAGGAAAGGCCACCACGGTCTCCACGCCGGGGTCGTCCATGGCGATCCGCGACATTTCCTTGACCACGGCCTCGGTGCGATCCAGCGAGGCACCAGTGGGCAACTGGGCGATGCCGACAAGGTAGTACTTGTCCTGCGCAGGGACGAAGCCGTTGGGAACCTGGTCGAAGCCCACCCAGGTCAGGCCGAGAAAACCGGCGTAGAGCACCAGTACGATGCTGCTGAGACGCACGGTGCGACGCACCATGCCGGTATAGGCATTCGAGGCCTTGTCGAAGAAGCGGTTGAAGCCACGGAACAGCCAGCCGAACAGGCCGTCGATGAGCCGGGTCAGCCAGTCGCGGGGAGCCTTGTCGTCATGCGGTTTGAGGAGGACGGCGGACAGCGCCGGGGACAGCGTCAGAGCGTTGATCGTCGACAGGATGGACGAGATGGCAATCGTCAGCGCGAACTGACGGTAAAACTCGCCCTGGAGTCCCGACAGGAAGACCGAGGGAATGAAGACTGCAGCCAATACCGCGGTGGTGGCCAGGATCGGACTGGTCACTTCATCCATTGCGGCGCGTGCCGCTTCCCTGGGTGACTTGCCCATGCGGATATGCCGCTCGACGTTTTCCACGACAACGATCGCATCATCCACGACGATGCCTATCGACAACACCAGGCCGAACAGCGAGAGGGTGTTCAGCGAGAAACCGAACATGTGCATGAGCGCGAATGTGCCCACGATGGAGACCGGCACTGCCACCAGCGGCACAATCGAGGCACGCCAGGTTTGCAGGAACAGCACCACCACGAGTACCACCAGCAGCGTGGCCTCAAGCAGCGTCATCGTCACGGACTTGAGCGAGGCACGCACGAAGACCGTGGGATCGTAGGCAATGCGGTACTCCAGTCCCTGGGGGAAATCCGCTTGCAACCGCTCCATGGTGGCTCGCACCGCATCGGAGGTGTCCAATGCGTTGGCGCCGGGACTCGTCAGGATTTTCAGGCCCACCGCGTTTTCGCCGTCGAGCAAGCCACGCATTGCATAGTTGTCGGCACCCATCTGCAAGCGCGCCACGTCGCGCAGCCTTGTCACTGCGCCTTGCTCGCTGACATTCACAACGATGTCGCCAAACTGCTCTTCGGTGGTCAATCGTCCCATTGCACTGACGCTGACCTGAAAGGCAGACGACGCATCGGGCTGCTGGCCCACGGAGCCGGCAACCACTTCCACGTTCTGCTCGCGAATGGCCGCGACCACATCGCCTGCCGTCAAACCGCGTGCAGCGACTTTGGTCGGATCGAGCCAGACGCGCATGGCGTACTCGCCTTCACCGCCGATGATCACGTTGGCAATGCCTGGCAGTCGTGCGAGTTCGTCTCGCACATGCAACATCGAGTAGTTGGAGACATAGAGCGGGTCGTACTGGTTGCCCGGCGAGAGCATATGCACAACCATCAGAATGTCGGGCGAGGTTTTTTCGGTAACGACCCCGATGCGTTGCACTTCCTCGGGAAGGCGCGGCAGTGCCCGCGATACGCGGTTCTGTACCTGAATCTGGGCAAGGTCGGGGTCGACACCTTGCTCGAACGAAATGGTCAGCACCATCTGGCCGTCAGTCGCCGTCTGAGAGGCCATGTAAATCATGCCTTCGACGCCGTTGACTGCCTGCTCCAACGGCGCGGCCACCGTATCAGCGATCACCTGCGGATTGGCGCCCGGATAGCTGGCGGTCACTTGCACTGTGGGCGGGGTAACCGAGGGATACTCGCTCAGGGGGAGCTGGAACACGGTCATCGCGCCGGCAATCAGCATCAGCACTGAGAGCACGACGGCGAAGATCGGTCGGTTGATGAAGAAATGAGGGAATCTCATGAGCGGGACTCCTCCTCACCAGGACGGGTATCAGCCGCCGGACTGTCAGAGTGCTCCGCATCAACCGCTGCGTCGCTTGAGTCGCCAGCGCCAGTGGACTGCTGCATTGGCACGACATTCGGCGTGATGGGCATACCGGGGCGCACCAGCCCCTTGAGGACGATCTGTTCACCTTCATTCAGTCCGCTCTCGACGACACGCAGCCCGTCGCGCATCGGCCCAAGTTGGATAGGCCGGTATTGCGCCGTGCTTTCAGCATCGACCACCAGTACATAGTTGCGATCCTGGTCACTGCCGACGGCCTGATCGTCAATCAGAATGGTCTGGCGCGCAGTGCCTGTAGCAAGTCTGGCCCGCGCAAACATGCCGGGCGTCAGATAACCGTCTGGATTGGGTACGATTGCCCTGGCGCGGACAGTGCCTGTGCCCCGATCGACCTGGTTACCGACAAAATCCAGCGTGCCCTGGAACGAAAAATTATTGTCCTTGCCCAGGCCGACCTGGACGGCCAAGGCGCTGCTTTCTGGCTTGGCAGCGTCAGGGCGTGCATTGCCGATATGGTTGAGATAGGTGCCTTCGTCAATGTCGAAATAAACGTACATCGGGTCTACCGAAACAATGGTCGTGAGCAGCGTTGCCGCGCCCGCGCCACCACCGCTGACCAGATTGCCCTCGGTCACCAGCATGCGATCCACCCGGCCTGCGATCGGTGCGGTCACCCGCGCATAGGACAGATCGAGCCGGGCGGCAGCCACGGCGGCTTTTGCCGCCTGGACCTGCGCCTGTCGTGCATTCCGTGCGGAGACAGCATCGTCGTATGTCTTGCGCGATACCGCACCGGTGGATACCAGCCGCTCGGCACGCTCGAAATCGCTTTGCGCCTGGGCTGTCAGCACTTCGGCCTGGTGCAGTTGTGCCTGAGCGGTGTCGAGAGCGACCTGGAAGGGGCGCGGATCAATCTGGAACAGCAACTGGCCCTTGTTGACCAAACTGCCTTCAGGGACGCTGACCGCGTCGATGGCGCCCCCGACGCGCGAACGTAGCTCCACCGTTTCAGGTGCGGCGAGGTAGCCCGTGAACTCAACCGTCGGTGTCATGGTGCGCACGATCACCTCGGCCACCGGCACCCGAGGCGCCATTGCGCCGGGAGGCCCGCCTGCAGCCGGCCCTTCATTGTTGGATGCGTTGCGGCTGACAACGGCAATGCCCACGCCAGCGACGATTGCCACCGCCAGCAGAATTACTCCAATTTT
Source organism: Halomonas sp. NyZ770 (assembly GCF_020616575.1). Lineage (NCBI taxonomy): Bacteria > Pseudomonadati > Pseudomonadota > Gammaproteobacteria > Oceanospirillales > Halomonadaceae > Halomonas > Halomonas sp. NyZ770. The sequence goes on from NZ_CP085143.1 coordinate 2,685,973, forward strand.
CTTTTGCATGATGATAATGACCCTTGCTGTGTGCTCCGCCTCAAGACCACTGTGCGGCGTTGGTGAGGACTCTAGAGGTTTCAATAATTGGAAGGTCAAGCCCCTGCGAGGAAAAAACTTCCCGGCTTCCCTGACCTCCGCCGTTGACCTTGTGATGGCGAAAGCCGGAGGCATCGAATCTCAACGTCACGAGAATCGGCACCTCCGGCGCACATGCGGCACACTGGCTTAGCAATGCAGACCTATGTCCAGCCGCTGCCGTCAGTGCGCAGCCTGTGGCTGAGGCGAGCGTGTCGGATGGCCGGTGTCGCGGTCGTCGTCCACACTTTGGGCGCCCTTGAACCTCAGCAGGCGCAGCGCATTGAGCGTGACCAGCGCTGTAGCGCCGGTATCGGCCAGAACCGCGACCCACAGGCCCGTCATGCCGAACACGGTGGTGACCAGAAACAAGCCCTTGAGGCCAAGTGCAAACACCACGTTTTGATGGATGTTCGCCATGGTGGCGCGTGACAGCGCTACCAAGTGCGCCACGTCCGTCACGCGGCTCTTGAGCAGCGCCGCATCTGCGGTTTCCAAGGCCACGTCCGTACCGCCACCCATGGCGATACCCACGTCGGCAGTCGCCAGAGCCGGCGCGTCATTGATACCGTCGCCGACCATGGCCACCTTGGCATCGCGCTTCATGTTGTTGACCAGATCCAGCTTGTCCTGCGGCAGCAGCTCGGCCTTCCAGTCGATTCCCAGGCTGTCGGCAATGGCTTGTGCGGTACGCTGGTTGTCGCCCGTGAGCATCACGGAGCGAACGCCCATGGCCTTGAGCTGAGCGACACCTTCGCGTGCATCGCGGCGCGGCTCATCGCGCAACGCAAGCAGTCCCAGAGTCTCCTTGCTACGCTCGTCGAACAGAACCGCAACGGTCTTGCCGCTGTTCTCCAGCGCTTCGATTTCCTTACGCTGCTGGGCCGACAGCGTAGCTACCTGACCCGCATGGGATGGGGAGCCCACTGCCAGCATCTTGCCGTCCACAGTAGCTCGCACCGCTTTGCCGGCAATCGCTGATGCCTCCGATGCTTTGGGAATGACCGTATCCGTGCTTTCGGCATGGACGACGATAGCCTTGGCCAGTGGGTGATTCGACCCGGACTCGACGGCTGCGGCCAGCGCCAGCACCTGCTTTTGCCTGAGCTGACCAAAAGGAACTACCTCGGTCACGCGCGGCTTGCCCTCGGTCAGCGTGCCGGTTTTGTCGAAGGCGATGGAACGGACTCGGCCAATGGTTTCCAACGCGTTGCCACCTTTGATCAGCAGCCCTCGACGTGTCGCAACCGCAAGACCCGAGGCAATCGCCGCCGGAGTGGAGAGCACCAGCGCGCAGGGGCAGGCAATCAACAGAAGAGCCAGGCCACGGTACAGCCAGGTGCTCCAGTCACCTCCCATGGCCAACGGAGGCACCACCACGATCAGCGCGGCAATCGCCATCACCGCTGGGGTGTAGTAGCGGCTGAACTTCTCGATGAAGCGTGCCGTGGGGGCCTTGGAGGATTGCGCCTGTTCAACCAGTTGGATAATGCGCGAGATGGTGTTGTCCGACGCGGCCTTTTCCACCCGGACTTCCAGCACACCGTCGACGTTGATCGAGCCGGCGAAAACAGTGTTGCCAGCAGCCTTCTGACGCGGCACGGATTCTCCCGTGATCGGCGACTCATCGAGGCTGGATTCGCCACGCAGGATTTCTCCATCGGCAGGTACTCGGTCGCCGGGCCTGACCAATACAGTGTCATTGACCTTCAGCGAGGCGGCCGGGACGGTACGCTGGCCTCCATTAGGGTCGAGCAGCACCGCTGTCTTGGGGACCAGTGATGCCAGTGCCTTGATACCGGCTCTGGCACGACCGGCGGCAACGCTTTCCAACAGCTCACCAACCGAGAACAGGAAGACCACTGCCGCTGCCTCTTCAGCCTCACCGATGAACAGCGCACCAACCGCTGCGACGGACATCAGAGTTTCAATGGAGAAAGGCGAACCAGATTTCGCCAGCGCTAACGCTTTGCGCGCAAACGGCATGACACCCGCAATCACGGCGGCAGCGAATATCCATTCGCCGTAGAGTGGCAGCAACAGGGTCATGGCATAGGCCGAAGCCATCAGCGCACCCAATCCGATCACATGCTTGCCTTTTTTCGTCTGCCACCAGCGGCGGTCCTGAACGCTAGTGGCTGGGACAGACGCTGCGCCGGCATCAGAGCCGTCATGACGGCGTACATCGGAGACCCCGAAACCGAGGCTCTTGATAGTCTTCTCGATGTCGCCGAGCTGCGTGGAGGCGCCGGACACGAGCGTCAGCTCCAGCGTCTCGGCGGTGAAGTTGATGCGTGCGTCGGACACGCCGGCCATGCGCGCGAGGGCCGTTTCGATCTTGCCGACGCAACTGGCGCAGTCCATGCCTTCGACGCGCATGGAGACGTTGGGTGGCGTGCTGGGTGCAGTACGGGTGGCAGGAGCAGCCGCCGCGTGGTCATGCCCGCTGCAGGCTCCGTGCTCGTGGCTGTGGTTATGCTTGTGGTCGTGTCCGTGGTCATCACCGCATGCCTTTCCGTGCCCATGATTGTGCCCGTGGTCGTGAGCATGCCCATGGTCATGCGCGTGGGCCGCCTGGCGCGGTACGGGCGACGGGGACACTTCGGACGCGGGCAGTTCCTGCACGTCGAAGCCCAGGGACCGGATTTTCTTGGCGATATCCCGCTTAGTCGCGCGGCTGTGCGGTTCGCGCCTCAAGGTGAGCGTCTCGCTCGCAAAATTGACCTGCACGTCCGACAGGCCGTCGAGGCGGCCAAGGGCCGTCTCGATCTTGCCGACGCAGCTCGCGCAGTCCATCCCTTCAACGCGAAAGCCGAGGTGTTCCCCAGCTTCTTCGCTACGGTCTATTTTTTCCAAAGACATATCGATCTCCAATTTCTCCGAATACCTCACACGGTGGAATGCGCCGCAGACCGATCTGGCCGCTTTACCAATAACAAACATATCGACATACGTTCATGTGTTAGGTAAGAAAAAAAGACGTGTTCGTCCTTTTGGCTGCGATCCCCGATAGTTATGGTGTACGGCGCACGTCCTCTCAGTTCTGGCGCTGTTGCAGGTAGTTCTGGAAGGCGACACGGTATGCAGGGCTGGATGTGTCGGGGGTTTGATCCCCAGCCCAGAACCGATCCAGCCCGGCGCGTTTCCATGCAGCCAGATCGGCTTGAACCTCGGCTCGCGTCAGCCCCACCTCCTGCTGATACTGCTCGCCGTCGCGCAAGTGGCGATAGGTGTTGTATGCCGCGCGGTATTGCGAGCCGAACGTGTCGGCGCCGCCGTCGCCGCGTTCGAGTTTGTCCAGGCCGGCACGCTTCCACAGCGCCAGGTCGGCACGCACCTGATCTCTCGTCAAAGCGGTGGGCTCACGGTAGTCGGCTCCCAGACGAAGTTGCAGGTAGTTTTTGTAAGCTTGGCGGTATTCCGGGCTGAAAGTGTCAGGCCCGGCGTCTCCCCCAGAAAGCTTATCCAGTCCAGCCTGCTTCCACGCCGCCAGGTCAGCGTTGACTTCCGCGCGCGAAACACCCGCGTCGAAGGGTTGGGCGCCTGCACCAGCCGCAACGAAGGCGGAAAGCAGAACTGCGACGTGAAATTTCTTGGACATCATCAATACTCCTTGACGTTACAAACAATGGCGTGGTGCTCACGCCTCCTTCGGTTGATCCATAGCCGAATGATAACACACATGAAGATATGTTCAATTGTTTATTTGAAGATACGGATAGGTCTTTTCTGTTCTGGGGCAAGACCTCAGTTTCAGGCAAAGCGACGAAGGGCTCTGACCTCAACCCTGATATTGACCACCAAAAAAAACGGCACGCCCCTTGCCAGAGCGTGCCGCACACATTTGCACACTCAGTCAATCGTCGGATCTATCCTCGGAAATGTGGGAAGCCATGTCCTGAAGCACCTGGCTGACGTGCTGATCCGCGATGCCGTAAAAGATGTGCTTTGACTGGCGTTCGCCGCGCACGAGACGCGCGCCACGCAACAACCTGAGATGGTGGCTGACCAAGGATTGCGACAGATCGAGCGAGTCGGCGATATCTCCCACAGCGACCGATCCGCGCATGCAATGGAGCAAAATCTTCAACCGCGATTGGTCACCCAACAGGCGAAAGGTCTCGGCCAGAACCGCAACGTCACTTTGCGAAAGTGCCAAAGGGTCAATGGCAGCGCCGTGGCCTGTGGTTGCACAGCTTTGTGAAGTGTCGGGGCTGGTAGTTTTTTGGGCTGTCATAGATTCAAACCCTCCAGTAGATGGTGATCCGCTTGGCATGGCCTCAATGCTTGTGGCTTGTCGCGGCGTGATGGTGGTCATGGTCGTCGCCGTGGTCATGGCTGTGGTTGTGACCGTGATCGTGACCATGGCCGTCGTGATGGCTGTGGCCATCGCCGTGGCGCTCGACGCTTGGCCGCAGACTGCAGACCTCTTGGTCGGCATCCGCATTCCAGTCGATCTCTACAGTGGCATGTTCTATGCTGAACTGCTCTTGCAGCCTTTGTTTGACGAGCCTGGCCACCACCCTGGCTTCCTCATCCAGGGTTGGACGAATTTGCAACGTCGCCATCGTCCGGCCGGAGGTGAGCTGCCATACATGGATGTGGCTGACAGCCGCCAGACCCGGCACAGCACCCACCAGGCCTTGCTCCACTTTCTCCGGTGTAGCGTCCTCGGGAGCCCCTTCCAGCAGGATGTGGATCGACTTGGCCAGCAGCTTCCAGGCGCTGCGCAGGATCAGCGCCGCCACTAGAACGGACAGGATGGGGTCGATGGGCGTCCAACCTGTGACATAGATGATGACCGCAGCGAGGATTGCTCCCACCGAGCCCAACAGGTCTCCCATCACATGCAGGATGGCACCTTTCACGTTGACGTGCTCGGTATCGCCGCGTGTCATGATCCACAGCACGAGCAGGTTTATCAGCAATCCCAGCACGGCGACGATCATCATGGGGCCGGCCAGGATGACGGGGGGCGCTTGCAGCCGCTCCCATGCTTCATAGACGATCCAGGCAACGATGGCGAAGAGCGTGACGGCGTTGATGAAGCCGGCAAGCACCTCGAAGCGCAGATAGCCAAAGGTGCGCTTGCTGTCTGCGGCGCGGCTGCCGAACCGGAACGCCGCATAGGCCAAGGCCAGCGCCATCGCATCGGTCAGCATGTGGCCCGCATCGGCCAGCAGCGCCAGCGAGCCGGAAATCACGCCGCCCACCGCCTCCACGATCATGAAGGTGAAGATCAGCACGAAGGAAATGAGAATCTTGCGCTGGTTGGCGCTGGTCACAGTTGGGACATGGCTGTGATCATGGTCGTGATCGTGACCATGGTCATGTGAGTGAGAGTGGGAGTGGGACATGGGAGCCTCGGGCAAGTTAAATTTTGACTACGCGAGGAAATATAACACATGAACACATGCTCATGTGAAGTGTTTTATTTAGCCATACCAGTGTTCGTGGCGGATGCGTTGCAGCGCCGCGACAAGATAGCCCGGTGTGCTGCCATTGCCGAGAAGAGGCCTATCCTCTCGGCCAGACCCGGTGCAGATCGTCCACGATCAGCGGATGATGATGTCTGCCCTGATCCGCGTGCGTGCGCAAATGAGGGTGATCCGCCGGCAGGTTTGGATGGTCATGGGTCAGGTCGGACGGGTCGCTGGTGGGCCACAACTTCAGCGCCAGCCCCACGCCGGCCAGGCCGATCAGGGACATGAGGACGAAGGTCGATTGCAGTCCCATGGCCGCACCGAAGCGGCCAGCCAGCGGATAGCAGATGAGCCAGCAGGCGTGCGACAGCGCGAAGTGCGCCGCGAAGATCGCAGGACGGTCCTCGGCGTGGGCCGAGCGGCGCAGAAGACGACCGGATGGTGTTTGCGCCACGCTGTAGCCAAAGCCGATCACCAGCCACAGCGGCAGCAACAGGGCGTAGCTCGGCACTAGTGCGCCGATCGCCGTCCCCATGACCAGCACCGCAGCACCGGTGAGCATCGCAGGCCGGTCGGCCACCTTCTCCAGCAGGGACGGCAGGACGAAGGCGGCCACCATCGAGCCGCCTCCGAACGCCGCCAGCGCCCACGCCACTTCGACCTCTCCCAGGCCGAAGCGCGCCTTCACGAGGACCACCGTGTTCACGATCACCATGGCGCCCGCCGCCGAGACGGCCAGGCTGATCGCAAGCAGGCCCCGCAGGCGTGGTGTGGCGAGATAGATGCGCGTGCCGCGCGTCGTGCGCTCCCAGATGCCTCGGCGCGGACCCGGTACGGTCGTGGGCAACCGCACGCTGACCACGAGCGCGGCCGAAACGAGGAAGCCGAGCACCGTTCCCGCAAACAGGTTGTGGAAGCTGATGACAGTCAGCAGCGCGGCGGCCAGCATCGGGGAAACCAGGCTTTCCAGGTCGTAGGCCAGCCGGGACAGCGACAGCGCCTTCGTGTAGTCCTCTTCGTCGGGAAGGATGTCCGGGATGGTGGCCTGGAAGGTCGGCGTGAAGCCGGCGGACGCCGCCTGCAGGACGAAGATCAGCAGATAGATCTGCCAGACCTCGGTGACGAAGGGCAGGCACAGCGCGACAGCCGCTCGCACGAGGTCTAGCGCTACGAGCAACGACCGCCGCGGGAGCCGGTCGGCGAAGGCCTGCGCGATCGGCGCGACCCCGACGTAGGCGAGCATCTTGATGGCCAGCGCCGTCCCGAGCACCGCGCCGGCATCCGCCCCGGCCAGCTCATAGGCAAGCAGGCCGAGCGCCACCGTCATCAGGCCCGTGCCGACGAGCGCGATCACCTGGGCGGTGAACAGGTGGCGGTAGGTGCGGTTTTTCAGGACGTTGAGCATCGTATGACCTCAGAGCAGCTTGGTCAGCGCTTTCATTTCAGCCAGAACGGAGTCGTCGTCATGAACCAGGCAGTGGTCGATGTGGTCGTGGATCAGGACGCGCTTTGCCGCCGTCACCGCGCTTTCCACCGCCGCGAGCTGGCGGGCGATGTCGAGGCAGGATTCCCCACCTTCGATCATCCCTATGACATGCCGAAGATGGCCCTCAGCGCGTTTCAGCCGCTTCACAAGATCGGGATGGGTGGAGTGTTTGAGCGTCTTTTCCATGTGGAAATTCTATCCCCCTGGGGGGGATAATGCCACTGAAGCTCAGGCTAAGTGTAGTCACAGGGCAACGTCGTGAACCTGCAGTGTGCTGCCTTGATATTCACTGCCCTAGCGAGAATGCCTGCAGCAGCGACACCCACTGCTGCGCGTAATGGTAGGCCTTACGTTGCGCTCGGCTACTCGTCGTTATGGTCTTCAGCGATGTGGATGGCCATGTCCAACAGCACTTGGTTCACGTGCTGGTCGGCCACCTCATAGAAGATCTGCTTGGCCTGGCGTACGCCCTTGACCAGCCGAGCTCCACGCAGCAGCCGCAGGTGGTGGCTCACCAGTGATTGCGAGAGGTCGAGGGTTTCCGCGATGTCACCCACCGAAGTATACCCCTTCATGCAGCACAGCATGATTTTCAGCCGCGAAGGGTCGCCCAGGAGGCGGAAGGTTTCGGCCAGGATGGTTACATCATTGTGCGACAGGGATGTCAGATCGGCGCTTGCGCCGTGGGGTGTGCTTGCTGGTTTGCGTGAAGTCATTTGTCAAAAATTCCTGCTCTCGAACGGCTGTTCATGCCCTTCAGGATCAACGAGGCTGCGGCAGAGCGATCATGCGCAGCCAGGGATCTGGGAAAGCTTGGCAACCAGAACCCGCCGCTCCTCTGTTCGCCAGCGCTTTCCCAAACCAGACAGTACACATAAAAATACGCTTGACCTTCCCACGATGGTAAACCCTAAGCTTCCCTCATGTCGAATCTCAACTACGGGAAATAAACCATGAGCATGCCAATAACGAGTGATGCTCGCGCCACAGCAGCTGCGATCAGCCTGCCCATCGAGGGCATGACCTGCGCGAGCTGCGTCGGCCGAGTCGAGGCCGCCCTGGCCAAGGTCGAGGGCGTGGACACTGTGTCCGTCAATCTGGCTACCGAGCGGGCGGACATCCGCCTGGCTGGTCCTGTTGATCGCATGGCGCTGATTCAGGCGGTGGAGAAAGTGGGCTACGAGGTGCCGACCGGCGTCACCGAACTAGCGATCGACGGCATGACCTGCGCATCCTGCGTAGGCCGCGTCGAGAAGGCGCTCAAAGCCGTACCAGGCGTCACGGAGGCCACGGTGAATCTGGCGACCGAGCGCGCCACCGTGCGCGGCTTGGCTGCCGTGGAAGATCTGATCGCGGCCGTAGACAAGGTTGGCTACGAAGCCCGCCTGGTCGATACCGGCGCACAGGCCGAAGATGAAGCAGCGGAAAAGAAGGACGCCGAGCGGGCCGAACTCAAGCGTGACCTGACCCTGGCCGGTCTGCTGACATTGCCGGTATTCGTGCTCGAAATGGGGTCGCACATGATTCCCGGCATGCACGAGTGGGTCATGAGCACCATCGGCATGCAGCAGAATTGGTATATCCAGTTCGTACTGACCCTGCTGGTGCTGGCCATTCCGGGCCGGCGCTTCTATGAGAAGGGCTTTCCGGCCCTCGTGCGCCTGGGCCCGGACATGAACTCGCTCGTCGCGGTCGGCACGATGGCCGCGTTCGGCTTTTCGATGGTCGCCACCTTCGCGCCCGGCCTGCTGCCAGCAGGCACGGTGAACGTCTATTACGAGGCGGCTGCCGTCATCGTGACGCTGATCCTGCTCGGTCGCTTCCTGGAGGCGCGCGCCAAGGGTCGTACCTCCGAGGCCATCCAGCGGCTGGTCAAGCTGCAGGCCAAGGAGGCCCATGTGTTGCGTGACGGCCGTATGGTGGATATTCCCATCAACGACGTAGCCCTTGGCGACATCGTGGAAGTGCGTCCCGGCGAGCGCGTGCCGGTCGATGGCGAAATCACCGAGGGCCGCAGCTTCGTCGATGAGTCGATGATCACCGGCGAGCCGATCCCGGTCGAAAAAGCTGCAGGCAGCACGGTGGTCGGTGGCACCGTCAACCAGAAAGGCGCGCTGACGCTGCGCGCCACCGCCGTGGGCGGGCAGACCATGCTGGCGCAGATCATCCGCATGGTCGAGCAGGCCCAGGGCTCGAAGCTGCCTATCCAAGCCGTGGTGGACAAGGTGACGTTGTGGTTTGTACCGGCAGTGATGCTGGTCGCCTTGCTGACCTTTCTGATCTGGCTCGTGTTTGGCCCGTCGCCCGCCCTGACTTTCGCCTTGGTCAACGCCGTAGCCGTGCTCATCATCGCCTGCCCGTGCGCCATGGGCTTGGCGACGCCCACCTCGATCATGGTCGGCACCGGCCGCGGCGCCGAGATGGGCGTGCTGTTCCGCAAGGGCGAGGCCTTGCAACTGCTCAAGGATGCCAAGGTGGTGGCCGTGGACAAGACCGGCACCCTGACAGAGGGTCGCCCGGTGCTGACCGACCTGGAAATCGCTGAAGGCTTCAGCCGCGACCCAGTGCTGGCGAAGGTCGCTGCCGTGGAATCTCGCTCGGAGCACCCGATTGCGCGCGCCATCGTCGAATCTGCGACAGAAGGTGGCATCGCGCTGCCGACCATGACCGATTTCGAGTCGATTACGGGCATGGGAGTGCGGGCCACGGTGGACGGTTCCCGCGTCGAGGTCGGCGCCGACCGCTACATGCGTTCGCTGGGCCTGGACGTCGGTGTATTCGCAGGCACTGCCGAGCGTCTGGGCAACGAGGGCAAATCGCCGTTGTACGCTGCGATCGATGGCCGCCTGGCCGCCATCATCGCCGTGGCCGATCCGATCAAGGCCAGCACGCCCGCCGCCATCGCCGCGCTGCATCAGCTTGGCCTGAAAGTGGCAATGATCACCGGCGACAACGCGCGTACTGCACAGGCGATTGCCAAGCAACTGGGCATCGACGAGGTAGTGGCCGAAGTCCTGCCTGAAGGTAAGGTGGATGCGGTGCGCCGACTGAAAGCCAGCCACGGCCAGATTGCTTACGTGGGTGATGGCATCAACGACGCACCGGCGCTGGCCGAGGCCGACGTGGGCCTGGCAATCGGCACCGGCACCGACGTGGCGGTCGAGTCAGCCGACGTGGTGTTGATGTCCGGCGACCTGCGGGGCGTACCCAATGCCATCGCGCTGTCGAAGGCCACGCTGGGCAATATCCGCCAAAACCTATTCTGGGCGTTTGGCTACAACACCGCGCTGATTCCGGTGGCCGCCGGGGCGCTGTACCCAGCGTATGGGGTGTTGCTCTCGCCGATCTTCGCCGCCGGCGCGATGGCGCTCTCCAGCGTATTTGTGCTGGGCAACGCGCTACGCCTGCGCGGCTTTCAGCCGCCGCTGGCGGCGGATACCTCTCATTGAGAAAGGAGGAAGACCATGAACATCGGTGAAGCATCCAAAGCATCCAAGGTCTCGGCCAAGATGATCCGCTACTACGAGCAGATCGGCCTGATTCCTCCAGCGGATCGCACCGAGTCTGGCTATCGCGCCTACACCCAGGCCGATGTCCACCGGCTGCATTTCATCCGCCGCGCGCGCGATCTCGGCTTCTCGGTGGCCGAGATCACGAATCTGCTGGGCCTGTGGAACGACAAGTCGCGCCAGAGTGCCGACGTCAAGCGCCTGGCCCAACAGCACATCGCCGAACTGGATCGGCGCATCGAGAGCATGCTGCAGATGGCAGAAACGCTCAAGGCGCTGATTCATTGTTGCGCGGGTGATGAACGGCCCGACTGCCCGATCCTGCATACCCTTGAGCAGCCCGACGACAGCAACGAGGAACCCAAGAAACGCACGGGTGCCGTGCCGCGCCGCCCGCGGGGGGCGGCGTTAGCGAAACGCTCATGATCGCGTTGAGTGACAAGGAGAGTCATGCCCAAGATCACTGTTCTTCCCCATGCCGACCTAGCGCCCGAGGGCGCTGTGTTGAACGTGCCGGTTGGCACCTCCATCTGCGAGGCGCTGCTGGAGAATGGCATCGAAATCGAGCACGCCTGCGAGCTGAGTTGTGCATGCACGACCTGCCACTGCATCGTGCGTAAGGGCTTCGCTTCCCTCAACGAGGTCGAGGAGTGCGAGGACGACCTGCTCGACCGGGCCTGGGGGCTGGAGGCGCAGTCGCGTCTGAGCTGCCAGGCCATCGTTTCGACAGAAGATCTGACCGTCGAAATCCCCAAGTACACGATCAACCACGCCAAGGAGAACCACTAAGGCCTGGCGTGCCGCCGTAGGCACGCCGGCCTGTGGTCGGGTTGTCCTGGCAGGTGGAGAACAGCCTGACGAGCTGCCCGTGAGCCAGGCGCCTGCACATCCTTGCGCCAGGGCTGGTTAAGGTAGAGAGGTAGTCTGAAGTCTTTTGCTGACGGCCGGCTCCGCCGACCTCCCTTAAGGAAAACCCACAGGAGAAGTCCAGCATGTCTGCGCTCAAGCACGCCACGCTCTACCGCATGGTCATGCCCGACCATACCTGCCCCTATGGGCTGAAATCGCTCGATCTGCTCAAACGCAAGGGCTACAAGGTCGAGGACAAGCACCTTGCGAGCCGCGAGCAGACGGATGCGTTCAAGCAGGAGCATGGAGTCGAAACCACGCCGCAGACGTTCATCAATGGGCGGCGCATAGGGGGCTACGACGAATTGCGCAAATTCTTCGGCATGTCCGTGAAGGACAAGAACGCTGTGACCTATACCCCCGTGGTTGCGCTGTTCCTCATGGCCGCCGCGCTGGCGCTCGGGGCGAGTTGGGCCGCCTTCGGCCAGCTACCGGGCATTCAGACCGCAGAGTGGTTCGTGGCCTTTGCCATGTGCTTGCTGGCGTTGCAGAAGCTCAAGGACGTGGACAGTTTCGCGACGATGTTCCTCAACTATGACCTGCTGGCCAAGCGCTGGGTGCGGTATGGCTATCTCTACCCGTTCGCAGAGGGTATCGCTGGCGTGTTGATGGTCGCGGGAGTGGGTATGTGGCTGTCGATTCCGCTGGCACTGTTCATCGGCACTGTCGGGGCCGTGTCGGTCTTCAAGGCGGTTTATGTCGATCGCCGGGAACTCAAGTGCGCCTGCGTGGGCGGGGACAGCAATGTACCGCTGGGCTTCGTGTCCCTGACAGAGAACCTAATGATGGTGGCGATGGCCCTGTGGATGTGGGTCAAGGTCGCCTATTTCGGGATGCACTGAGCAACAGCATGGCGCGTGCGCCAGCATCGCGGCCAACCTGCGTTCAGGTCGACCGCGATCGGATGTTACTGCGCGCGCGGCGGGAAACCAGCCTCGCGCAGGGCTGCGACGATCTGCTCTTCGGATGCCGAGGTTTGCACCTCGACCCGGCGGGACGGCGGATCAGTGACGACACTGGCGTTGGGGTCGATCATCTGAATCGTCTTCGTCACGGTGCGGGCGCATCCACCGCAGGTCATGTCATCGAGATGGAATTGCATGGAAAACTCCTTTCGGGTTGGGATGCTTGGCAGTTTGGTCCTTGCCACGGTTGGAAGGTCAAGTGGTAGTTGCATCGACGGGACGCAGCGGCTGCCAAGTTCCCTCACGCTGTCACTGACGCGCAATCTTGCTGATTCGCGCCAATGGCATTTACAACGAAGCCAAGCAGCACGCCGTCATCAAGCCGGCCCCGATCCCTTATCAAGCTCCAGATCAGAGACAGGAGGCCTTTTCTTTTGATAAAATACATGAACATATGTATTATTGTTTAATCAAATCAATGGCCTTTTACCCTGCCCTGAAGGGGAGCACCTGCTACTTCATCCACTGAGCACACTTCGGCATTCATGCGCCGTGGCCAACCGAATTGACCAAGATTGCTGAAGGACGCAACCATGGAACTTCGTCACCTGCGCTGCTTTGTGGCGGTCGCCGAAGAACTGCATTTCACACGTGCTGCGGAGCGCTTGCATATCGAACAATCCCCCCTGTCTCGAACGATCAAAGAGCTTGAGGATGAGCTAGGGGTAATACTTTTTGACCGAAACCGTCGAGGCACTGCGCTGACCCCCGCTGGCGCCGCGTTCTTGCAGGATGTCCGCAGGCTGTTCACTGTCCTGGAGCATGCACGGGAGAACGTCCGGGCGGTCGCGGCAGGCATGCGAGGGAGCCTGCGCATCGCTGTCTCCGATGGTGCGACCGACCCTCGGCTTTCGGAGTTTCTGGCCCGTTGTCGCGCTGAGGAGCCAGAGGTTGAGATACGTCTGGCGGAAGTACCTTTAGCCGAGCAATTGCGTGGCTTGCGATCCGGCGACTTCACGATCGGATTCGCGCACACCGCTGACGTTGGTGACGGTATCGTTGCAGAACCGATCTGGCGAGACCCGCTGGTGGTCGCCGTGCCAGCTCGGCACGAGCTACTCGCCCACAGAGAGGTTCCACTTCATGAGCTTGGGAGCCATCCACTCATCTTGTGCGATCCACAGGTGTGCGAGGGTTACTGCCTGCAACTGTCGCAGCTCCTGCAGCCTCTGGAGCACAAGCCGAATGTTGTCGAGCACGCGTCCTCGCTGGACATGATGCTTACCCTGGTTGGCGCGGGCTACGGCGTGGGCTTCACAACGACGACTAGGATCGCAGGCTACCAGCGTCCGGATGTTGTAATCCGTCCCTTGGCGATGGAATCTGCAGTCATCACTACCTACTTGCTTTGGTCCGAAAACAGCCGTTTATCGGTTTCGCTGGAGCGATTCATCGCTCGCCTACGCGACCGTTTGAGCGACTGACGGAGCCCTCCGCAGACGATCAGACTCAAGAATCTGTGCCAGAGCCAAGATTGCGCTCCGTTACAGTCATCAGTTCGGCAGCACTTAGCCCGAGCGCGGCGGCGATTTTCAGTATCAGAGCCAGCGTAGGCATATGTCCTCCACGCTCGATCTTGCCCATGTGCGAGCGCTCGACTCCAGCTAGGGTTGCCAGCTCTTCCTGAGCGATTCCTTTTTCCACGCGCGCGGCGCGCACCGCTTTCCCGAAGGCCAGTGCTGGCTCGGCTTCAAATGTGGTTGTGCCTGGGGGACGGCCTCGTTGAATTGGACGCTTCTGCATTGACAGAAGCGTCGATCAGACAAGAGAATTTAACCACGTTAAATTTAACTCATTGCTATGATATCGGGTTATTTTTTTGATCCGATGGCTTACATGGGGCTCTCATGCACGACGCCACTAACCCGGTTTCCCATTTCAAGCTCGCGATAGCACCTGGTGTGCCGTCGTCACGTCTCTCTAAGCTACTTGCCCTGCAGCAAGCGGAGGAGCCGGAAGTCATCATGGCGTTTTTCGAGGTCAAGGGCGATGATCTGGTAGCTGGACTTCGGGAAGGCCGTTACGACGCGGGGATGTCACTTGAGGGCTTGAGCGATCCGGTCCTGAGCAGTCGGCCTCTGTGGAGCGAAAACATGGCCGTTGCCATGCCGTTGCGATTCCCTCTATTGAATCAGGCAACGCTCACAACCGCCGAGTTGCGGGACTACCCGGTGTTTCGCTGGCAGGCAGAGGCTTGCCCCTTGCTGGATCAGAGGCTGTCCTCCTTTCCACAAGAAGGCCAACAGAGCATTCAACACATGACTTCTTTCGAGCTGCTGGCTCTATGGGTCACGGCGGGCTATGGCGTCGGTCTATCAGCACAATCACGCATTGAGCGTGCTCAAGGGACAGGACTCACCATGCGACCACTCTCCGATGGCCCCTACGAGATCGTGACGCATTTGCACCGCCCCCACGGATCACCCAATGCCGTTTCTAAACGGTTTGAGGACAGGGCCCTGCAGATTGCCAAGGCAGGCACCGCCTGACCGCGAACCTGGCGACCGAGGCAGGCTCGCGCCGGTCGCCAGGTCATCCCATTGGCCTTCAAGCGTCTTCAAGCACCAACGTGCTATCTACCAGCCGGCGAACGCTCTGCCACACCTGCTCGGGGATAGACCCTGGCAAGACAGCCTCGGGAATATCGGCAGGTTGCTGCTCATCGTCCGCAATGGTATGGACAACTGCGGCCAGATTGGCCGGCGTCACCACATCGATGGCTGCACGATCACCCAACTCCGGGTGCGGCCGGGTCAGCATACGGAAAAGCTCCCACGAGTTTGCTTCCGGACACTGCTTCATGAGCGCCAAGGCCAGCTTGTGCTTGAGCGGCACCAGTTGCCAATCGGGAACGCGCTGCCCCCGGTTGCCCAGGCTAATGGACAGCAGCTTGCCGGCCTTCAGTTCGCGGTTGATCTGATCCTTGGACTTCCCGGCCAGCTTGCCGAACAGCGGAACCGGCAGATTGTTCGGCGATTCGTAGATGGCGAGCATTTCTTCGCGCTCACGCTGGATCGCAGACACTTCCGGCTCCGGCGCCCGACTGGGGGGCGGAGGCACTTGCGACAGCCTCTGGAACGTGGCCCCGGCAGTGTTCGGCGTCACCACGATGGGCGTAGCCGCTACGGGCGGAACGGGAACGGCGGAGGAAGCCCCCGTAATGGTGGCAGCATCTTCCGCTTCTGCCATCGCCGGCACCCCATCGATACGGATGGTGAGATGCGCGCTTGCAGCTTCCACCTGGTCCTGTTCGAGCAGATCCAGGCGGTCGGCCCAGTCCTGCATCATCCGGCGGCGCGGCTCCACGTATTTGGCGTGGTTGTAGGCCGAACTCACCTTGTTCGGATCGGAGTGTGAAAGCTGCGCGTCCACCCAAATCTTGGGGTAACCGATCTCGTTGAGCGCCGTCGAGATGGTTCCACGAATACCGTGGCCGGTCAGTCGATCCTCATAGCCCATTCGCTTCAAGGCGGCGTTGAGGGTGTTTTCGCTGATGCGCTTCTTGAGCTCGCTGCGGTGCGTCAGCAGGTATTGCTGGGCCGGTCGCATCACGCCCAGGAGGTAGCGAACGATCTCGGTGGCCTGCAGGGACAGCGGGACGATGTAGGGCGGCACATCCTGCGGGCGCTTGCCGGCTTTGCGCATCTCGTCCTGAAGCTGCTTGACGATCTGCGGCGGGATGATCCATAGCCCGCGATCGAGATCGAACTGATCCGGGGTCGCCAGCCGCAGTTCGCCGGTGCGCACCCCGGTCAGAAGCAATAGCCGGATGCCGAGCTGAGTTTGCCAGCCGCGAGGGTTGTATAGCCTAAGTTTCTGAAGAAATGCGGGAAGCTCAGGCAGATGCAGGTAAGGGTTATGGTTCACCGGAGGTTTGGGCTCGGCCACCACATCCAGGTCCGTGGCTGGATTGGTTTCCATACCCTCGACAATGACCAGGGCATAGCGGAACAACTGTCCCAGCCAGGTACGAACCTTTTCAGCGGTAGTGAAGGCCTTGCGCTGCTCAATCCTCGCCAGGACGCCCAGAAGCTGGGGCCGGCGAATGTCGTAGATCGACATCTTCCCAAGGCTGGGCAACACGTCCTTGTCGAAGATACGGAGGATCTGTGAGAGCGTGCTTTGCCGGCCTTCCTTGAGTTCCTTGCGGCGGTGCTCGACCCAGGTGTCGAACACCGCCTTGAAGGTGTAATCGGAAGCCAGCTTGACCGCATGCCGCTTCTGCTTGCGATCGGTGTGGGGGTTGATGCCCTTGGCCAGCAGTGCCCGGGCCTCATCGCGCAAGGAGCGCGCCTCACGCAGGCCGACCTCTGGATAGTTGCCCAGGGATATGCGTTTTTGCTTGCCGAGCCAATAGTAGCGAAGGTGCCACGACTTGCCGCCGGTGGGGGCAACCACCAGGCCGAGGCCATCGGTGTCGGGGAGGCTGTAGGTTTTGTCGGCGGCCTTGGCTTGCCGCACAGTCAGATCAGAGAGTGCCATTTTGAGCTCCTAAGTCGCGACTTAGGCTCAATGCTCGTCCCTGTTCCCATCCAACCCCAGCAACAACCCGGAACCGGCACCCTCCGCATTCTTTGGCCTCAATTTTGGCCTTAAAAACGCTGGCTGTAGGTGGATTTCAGTGGCTTTTGCTGGAACGAAAAAAGGGCCTTTCGGCCCTCTTTTCAACGACTTACAGACGTCAGTGGAAGTCTGTAGATCATAAATTGGAGCGGGAAAGGAGATTCGAACTCCCGACCCTCGCCTTGGCAAGGCGATGCTCTACCACTGAGCTATTCCCGCAACATGAACGGCATTACTTATGGAAACCGGTTACAGCAACCGATGACGACAACCAAGTGTCAGCGTCATGCGAGTGGCGTCCCATAGGGGGTTCGAACCCCTGTTCCCGCCGTGAAAGGGCGGTGTCCTGGACCACTAGACGAATGGGACACATGTACACGCAGACGACTGGAGCGGGAAAGGAGATTCGAACTCCCGACCCTCGCCTTGGCAAGGCGATGCTCTACCACTGAGCTATTCCCGCTTGATGTCGCTAAAAATCGGATTGGCGTCCCATAGGGGGTTCGAACCCCTGTTCCCGCCGTGAAAGGGCGGTGTCCTAGACCACTAGACGAATGGGACGTATAAACACGTATGATTCATTACATACGCGTTATGGAGCGGGAAAGGAGATTCGAACTCCCGACCCTCGCCTTGGCAAGGCGATGCTCTACCACTGAGCTATTCCCGCAACTCCGATGACCTAAACGATACGATGGCGTCCCATAGGGGGTTCGAACCCCTGTTCCCGCCGTGAAAGGGCGGTGTCCTGGACCACTAGACGAATGGGACGTTTCATTGCCTCGTCGAGGTGGCGCGTATATTAATCAGCGCACCTCTTACTGTCAAGCCCTCTGATATCGAAACGTTTTATGCCTGCGCAACGAAGGTGCCTGACGGCAATAACCTGCGCGATAACGGTGCACGAAACTTGCCCATGCACACCACGCCACCCGTTCAGCGCATCCTACAAAGCCCTAAAAATCTTTTATTTAAAATAAAATCGATTTTTTGGCATATCCCTTGCTTTGTACACAGCGTCCCTCGGCGATTGGTGCTCCCCTACCACTGCCGTCTTTCCTTACTGCATGAGGTGCTGTATGTCCTTTACCCGTCGCAAGTTTCTTACCAGCGCTGCTCTGACATCCACTGCGGGGCTGGTGTTGGGCGCCCCTTCCTTGGCCAAGGCGCAGTCGAGCGAACAGTTCAACTGGCGAATGACCAATGCCTACAGCCCAGGCTCTCCGTTCTATGTAGAAGGGCCCGGCAGCCCGCGGGACGTGATTGCCAAGATCAACGCCATGTCGGGCGGACGGCTCAATATTCAGCACTTTGCAGCAGGAGAACTGATCCCGGCCTTCGAAGGCTTCGAGGCCGTGCAGAGCGGCACCATCGAAATGAACGCCGCCAACAGCTACTTCTGGTCGGGCACCACGTTCGCCGCACAATACTTCACCACCGTGCCCTTCGGCATGAGCTTCATGGGCCATATGGCCTGGCTGTATCACGGCGGTGGCCTGGAGCTATGGGAAGAAGTGTATGAGCCTTACGGCATGATCGCCCTGCCGTTGAACAATACAGGCGTGCAGATGACCGGCTGGTTCCGTGAGCCCATCGAGGACATCGGCCAGTTGAACGGGCTGCGCATGCGTATTCCGGGCCTGGCCGGGAAAGTCTATGCCGCGCTGGGGGTCGATGCCCGTGTACTGCCCGGCGGTGAAATCTTCCCGGCGCTGGAGCGTGGCGTCATCGATGCAGCAGAGTTCGTGGGTCCTTACCAGGATCGCCGCATGGGGCTGCAGAATGCCGCGAAGTTTTATCACACCACCGGCTGGCACGAGCCTGCCACCACCGGTGAGCTGCTGATTTCCAAACAGCATTGGGATGCCCTGCCCGACGACCTCAAGATGATCGTGAAAAGTGCCTGCATGGCGGCGTGTCTGGAAAGCGTCACCTGGTCGGAAGCCGTCAACGGCGAGGCCATGGCCGACCTGGTGGACAACCACGGCGTTACCGCAAGCCCCCTGCCAGCCCCGGTGGTCGAAGCGCTGCGTGAAGCCACGATGGATACCCTAGCCACCGAAGCCAACTCCGACCCGCTGGTACGCAAGGTCCACGACAGCTACATGGCCTTCAAGGCCAACCATGACCGCTGGGCAGGCCCCAGCGAACGCGCCTGGTTAAACGACATCATCGGGGTGTGATATGCAAGCCGTGGAACGTCTTGTCCACGGAATCGAGGCGGTGGTCCGGCTGTTTGGCTTGATCGCTGCCTGGATTTGCGTGGTGCTGGTTGCCCTGGTCGCGGGCGATGTGGTCATGCGCTACCTGTTCAGCATTGGCGCCGTCTGGCTCCAGGAGCTGCAGTGGCACTTGATTTCCCCCATCGCCCTGTTCGGCATGTCGTACCTGCTGTTCGTGGGCGAACAGGTGCGGGTGGATGTGTTTTACGAGCGCTTCCCGGTCGCGGTACAGCGCACCATCGAAGTGATCGGCGGCCTGCTGCTATTGGTCATGGGGCTCTACATCGCCTGGCTGACCCTGCCTTGGGTAGAGCAATCATATCTGCGTAACGAAACCTCACCCAACCCAGGCGGCCTGCCCTTCCGCTGGCTGCTCAAATCGCTCATCCCTCTGGGGTTTCTTCTGTTGGCACTGCAAGGCCTGGCCCACGCACTGCGCCAGGGGTTGGCCCTTCCAAGCCGAGGTGAATAACGCATGTCTCCTAATGAGTGGCTAGCGATCGGCATGATCGTCGCCTTTTTCGTACTGCTGCTGATCGGTATTCCGGTGGCCATCAGCATCGCCGTCACGGCCTTCGTGTTTGGCTACCTGGGGTTTGGCCCCATGCTGTTCAACCTGCTGCCCTCGCGCATCTACGGCGTGGTCACCAACTACACCTTCATGGCCATCCCCCTCTTCGTATTCATGGGGGTCATGCTGGAGAAGTCGAAGCTGGCCGAAGAGCTGATCGACGTGGTCGGTCACCTGTTCGGGGGACTCTCCGGCGGCATGGGGGTGGCCATCATCTTCGTGGGCGTACTGCTGGGCGCTGCCACGGGTATCGTCGGGGCGACCATCGTCACGCTGGGCCTGTTGACACTCCCCACCCTGCTGCGCCGTGGCTACCCTAAAACCCTGGCCACCGGCATGATTTGTGCGTCGGGCACGCTGGGTCAAATCATCCCCCCGAGCCTGGTGCTGATTCTGCTGGCGGAGATCCTCGGTGAATCCGTAGGCACCATGTTTGCGGCGGCCATGGTGCCGGGGCTGGCCCTGGCCGGGATCTATATTCTGGCGATTCTGGTGCTGGCCAGGCTCTACCCCAACATGATGCCCCCCATTCCCGCCGAAGAGCGCGCGCTGCTCAGCAAAAAGCAGCTATTGTTCAAGGTGGCTACCGTGGTGGGGCCGCCGGTGGGGCTGGTGTTTGCCGTGCTGGGTTCGATCATCGGCGGGATTGCCGCTCCCACCGAAGCCGCTGCCATGGGGGCACTCGGGGCGCTGGTCTTCGTCGCGTGCTCTGGGCGGCTCACGGTGGCTCTGCTGAGCGAGGTCGCCAAGGCCACGCTGGTCATTTCTGCCATGGTCTTCTTCATTCTGATCAGCGCTCAGGTCTTTGGCCTGGCCTTCCGTGGGCTGGGTGGCGAGCATCTCGTGGGCCGCATGTTCGACTGGGTCCCCGGGGGCGAGCTCGGCGCGCTGCTGTTCATGCTGCTGCTGATGTTCGTGCTTGGTTTCTTCCTGGAATGGATAGAAATTACCTATATTGCCCTGCCGCTGTTTTTGCCTTTCTTCGTACAAATGGGCATCGATATGGTATGGCTGGGCATTCTGGTGGGCCTGGTGTTGCAAACCTCGTTTCTCACGCCACCGTTTGGCTGGTCGCTGTTTTTCCTCAAGGGCGTGGCCCCCAAGGAGGTTTCGACCCTCGATATCTACAAAGGCGCGCTGCCCTTCATTGGCCTGCAATTCCTGGCCGTGGCGCTGGTCTTCGCCTTCCCGGCCATTGCCACCTGGCTACCCGACGCCATTGGCTGGTAGCCCTTGATAACAGTAGCCCTTGATAACAGTAGTCCCTAATAACAGTAGTCCTTAATAACAAAGGATAACGTCATGCTTCATACACAACGTAGTTACGGCGGCAGCTGTGTTGCCCCCCACCACCTGGCCGCCAGTGCCGGTCGCGATGTGCTCAAACAAGGCGGCAATGCGGTAGAGGCCATGGTGGCCGCCGCAGCGGCTATCGCCGTGGTCTACCCGCACATGAACGCGCTGGGTGGCGACGGTTTCTGGCTGATTCACGAACCAGGCAAGCCGCCCATTGCCATCGATGCCTGCGGGCCAGCCGCCGCGCTGGCCAGCGCCGATTTTTACGCTGGCGAATCACACATCCCGGAACGCGGCCCCCAGGCAGCCCTGACCATGGCGGGCACCATTGGCGGTTGGCAGGAAGCGCTAAACGTGGCCGCCCAGTGGGGCACGGCGCTACCGCTGACGACCCTGCTGGCCGATGCCATTCGCCATGCCGACGACGGCGTGGCGGTTTCCCAAAGCCAGGAGGCGCTGACCGCCAAGCACCTTGCGCGGCTTGGCCAAAGCCCCGGCTTCAACGAAGCCTTCCTGCTCGATGGCAAGGTCCCCCGGGAAGGCGAGCGGCTGCGCCAGCCGCGCCTGGCCCGAACCCTCGAACGTCTGGCCAGTGTAGGGCTGGATGACTTCTACCGTGGCGAACTGGCCGCCAGCATGGCCCAGGACCTGGCCGCGCTGGGCAGCCCGCTGCGGTTGGAGGATTTCCACGCCTATCGCGCCCAGCAGGTCACGCCGCTGCAGGTACAGCTGCAGGACGCGACACTCTACAACCTGCCCGCCCCGACCCAGGGCATGGCCTCGCTGATGATTCTGGGCATCTACGAACGCCTCAAGGCTGCCGAGCCCAACGGCTTCGAGCATCTGCACGGCTTGATCGAGGCCACCAAACGCGCCTTCATGCTGCGCGATAGCCACGTCACCGACCCCCAGCGGGTGCCTGCCCCCCTGCAGTCGCTGCTAAGCGCCGAACGCCTGGCCGAAGAAGCCGCCACCATTGACCCGGCCAGCGCCCTACCCTGGCCCCATGAGCCCGCGCCGGGCGACACCATCTGGATGGGCACCGTGGATAGCCAGGGCCGCTCGGTGAGCTTCATTCAGAGCATCTACTGGGAGTTCGGCAGTGGCGTCGTGCTGCCGGAAAGCGGCGTGCTCTGGCAAAACCGAGGCATCAGTTTTTCACTCGACCCCAATCATCTGCGCGGCCTGGCCCCGGGGCGCAAGCCGTTTCACACCCTCAATCCGGCACTGGCCCTGTTCGAAGACGGGCGCACCATGGTGTACGGCACCATGGGCGGCGAAGGCCAGCCACAAACCCAGGCCGCAGTGTTCTCCCGCTACGCGCTACATGGCATGCCACTGCAGCAGGCGGTTACCGCACCACGCTGGCTATTGGGGCGCACCTGGGGCGAGACCAGCACCAACTTGAAGCTGGAAGCGCGTTTCGACGATGCCCTGGTGACCGCCCTCGCCACGGCGGGCCACGATGTAGAAGTACTGCCAGAGGCCTTCAGCGACACCATGGGCCACGCAGGCGGCATTGTGCGCCACCCGGATGGCCTGATCGAAAGCGCCCATGACCCCCGCAGCAACGGCGGCGCCGCCAGCGTTTAGGCCCGGTACTGGCGCTATCGCCCACTTTCGCACATGCTGAACCTGAGCAGGGCTGCCATTGTCACTGGTATAGCGTCAGGCATAACGGTGGTATCCTGCCTGCCCCATAAGCCTCTGCTTATCAGCAACCGGAGGGAGAGGAGAGCCCCATGGCGAAAATAGCGAAATCCCCTGAAGAGTGGCGCCAGCAGTTGACCCCGGAGCAGTACCGCGTCGCTCGGGAGAAGGGAACCGAGCGTCCGTTTACCGGTGACTATCAAGTGAGCGATGCCCAAGGCATCTACCACTGCGTCTGCTGTCATGCGCCGCTGTTCGAGAACGAACACAAGTTCGATGCAGGCTGTGGCTGGCCAAGCTTCGACAGGCCACTGGGCATCCGCTGCGTGGAAGAGCATCTCGATACTTCCCACGGCATGATTCGCACCGAAGTAGTGTGTTCCCACTGCGATGCCCACCTGGGACACGTGTTTCCCGACGGCCCCCCGCAAACGACGGGCCTGCGCTACTGCATCAACTCGGTCTCTTTGGAGTTTCACCCCGACGAATAATTGATCCCAAACGAAGCGCAGCAAGGCGGGCACCATCTGTTAGAATGGCGGCCCGCTTTTTTATGCCGAATGTTAGTGCTTGCAGGAGATCCCCATGCTCGGCTGGTTCCCAGGACACATGAACAAGGCCCGCCGCCAGATCAAGGACGCGCTGCCGGAAATCGACGTCGTGATCGAAGTGCTCGATGCGCGGCTCCCCTACTCCAGCGCCAACCCGATGCTGGCCGAGCTGACCCGCCACAAGCCGGTCCTCAAGATTCTGTCGCGTGCCGACCTGGCCGACCCTGCGCGTACCGACGAGTGGGTCGCGTTTTTCGATGCCCAAGCCGACACACGGGCGCTGGCCATCACCACCACCAACACCCGGGAACTGAAGCGCATTCCCCGGCTTTGCCATGAGCTGGCCGGTGCGGTGCGTGCCGACCGTGATGTTCGTGTGATGGTCATGGGGATTCCCAACGTCGGCAAGTCGACGCTGATCAACGGCCTGGCAGGACGCAAGATCGCCAAGACCGGTAACGAGCCCGCCGTGACCAAGCGCCAGCAAAAGGTACGCATCGATGGCCGCGTGGCACTGATCGATACGCCTGGTGTGCTGTGGCCCAAAATCGAGGATCAGGCCAGTGCCTACCGGCTGGCGGCCAGCGGTGCCATTCGCGACACGGCCATCGAGTATACCGATGTGGCCATGGTGGCCTGTGCCGAACTCGCCAAACGCTACCCCGACGCGCTGACGGCCCGCTACAAGCTCAAGGCGCTGCCCCGCTATGAAGCCCCTGCCACCCCTCAGGCAGAGGTCGATGCCGATGGCCCCCAGAAGCCCGACTTTATGGCCATTGCCGGGTTCGATGGCCACGCCATCCTCACCGAAATTGCCAGCAAGCGCGGTGGTTTGCGCCCTGGCGGCGCCGTGGACCTGCACCGAGGCGCCGAAGTGCTGCTGCATGAACTGCGCGACGGCAAGGTGGGCAGGCTGACGCTGGAAACCCCCGAGGACATTCCACCGCCCGTGGAGCAAATCGACCAAGACAGCTCGCCATCAAGCAACGCATAATGGGCGAATAATCAGTCACTCCCACGGCAATGGACACTTTTGGATAACGCACCCCATGGACACCGCGCAGCCTAACGAATCACACACGCTCAAGAAGTCCCATAAACTGCACAATGTCTGCTATGACATTCGCGGCCCGGTTCTCGACCATGCCAAGCGCCTGGAAGAGGAAGGCCAGCGGATTCTCAAGCTCAACATTGGCAATCCGGCCCCCTTTGGTTTCGAGGCACCGGAAGAGATTCTCCAGGACGTCATGCGCAACCTGCCCACCGCCCAGGGCTACTGTGATTCGAAAGGGCTCTACTCTGCGCGCAAGGCCATCATGCAGGAGTGCCAGCGCAAGCAGATCCCCGGCGTCGGTATCGAAGATATCTATATCGGCAACGGCGTGTCCGAGCTGATCGTCATGGCCATGCAGGCGCTGCTCAACGATGGCGATGAAGTACTGATCCCGGCACCGGACTACCCGCTCTGGACCGCTGCTGCCCACCTGTCGGGCGGCCACGGCGTTCACTATCTGTGCGACGAGCAGGCCGACTGGGCGCCGGACATGGCCGACATTCGTGCCAAGGTCACCAGCCGTACCCGGGCCATCGTCATCATCAACCCCAACAACCCCACCGGGGCAGTGTACTCTCCGGAAGTGGTGCGGGAAGTCCTCGAGATCGCCAAACAGCACAATCTGGTGGTATTCTCCGACGAGATCTACGACAAGATTCTCTACGACGGGGTCGAGCACACCGCCACGGGGGCGCTGGCCGACGACGATCAACTGGTCATCACCATGAACGGGCTTTCCAAGAGCTACCGCTGCGCTGGCTTTCGCTCCGGCTGGATGACCATTTCCGGCACGCTGGCCAAACAGCGGGCCAAGGATTTCATTCAGGGCCTGACCATGCTGGCCTCCATGCGGCTGTGCGCCAACGTACCTGCCCAGCACGCCATTCAAACGGCGCTGGGCGGCTACCAGTCCATCAATGACCTGATCCTGCCTGGCGGGCGCCTGCTGGCGCAGCGGGACATCACCATCGAGAAGCTCAACGCCATTCCCGGTGTCTCCTGCGTAACACCCAAAGGGGCGCTCTACGCGTTTCCGCGCTTGGACCCCAAGGTCTTCAATATCAAGAATGACCAGCAGCTGGTGCTGGACCTGTTATTGCAAGAAAAGATCCTGCTGGTGCAAGGCACGGCCTTCAACTGGCCAGACCCGGACCACGTGCGCATCGTGACGCTGCCCTGGGCCGACCAGCTGGGCGACGCGCTGGATCGCTTTGCCAATTTCCTGTCACGCTATCGGCAATAGTTATTTCAGTCTTCATGTCCGTCGCTACAGCATTAAAAACAGCTACTTGAAACTGTAGCGACGGGCACGCATCTAAGCCATATTCCAGCAAGACCCCGTTATAAACCTGAAGGGAGAAACCCACCCATGATGCGAATTATGCTGTTTCTGGCGACCAACCTCGCCGTCGTACTGGTGGCCAGCTTTACGCTGCGCCTGTTCGGCGTCGAGGGCTATCTGCGCAGCCAGGGAATCAACTTCACTGGCCTGCTGCTGTTCTGCTTCATCGTCGGCATGGCGGGCTCGATCATCTCGCTGTTCATGTCCAAATGGCTGGCCAAGCGCTCCACGGGCACGGTGATCATCGAAACGCCCTCCAATGCCACCGAAAAGTGGCTGGTGGACACCGTGGCCGAGCTTTCCCGTGAAGCCGGGATCAAGACCCCCGAAGTGGGCATTTTCCCGGCCCAGCAGTCCAATGCGTTTGCTACCGGCTGGAACAAGAACGACTCGCTGGTAGCCGTCTCGGCGGGCCTGCTCAACCGCATGCGCCCCGAAGAGGTCCGCGCGGTACTGGCCCACGAGATTGGCCACGTGGCCAACGGTGACATGGTCACCCTGGCGCTGATCCAGGGCGTGGTGAACACCTTCGTGATGTTCTTTGCCCGCGCCGTCGCCCACCTGATCGACACCTTCCTGAAAAGCCGCAGCGACGGTGAAGGCGGTCTGGGCTTCATGGGTTATTTTGCAGTGGTCATGATTGCCGAGATCGTGTTTGGCATCATTGCGTCGGCCATCGTGGCGTGGTTCTCGCGCTACCGCGAATACCGCGCCGACGAAGCGGGTGCACGCCTGGCGGGCACCGGCGCCATGGTCAACGCCCTGGCACGCCTGAAGGCCGAAACCGAAATGCCCGACCAGATGCCCGACCAGATGCGCGCCATGGCCATCACCAAAGGCCAGACCCGCTCGCTGATGGAGCGCATGTTCGCCAGCCACCCACCGCTGGACGACCGCATTCGCGCCCTGAAAGAAGCCGCCTACCGTCAGTGATGTTGCTAGCCACGCCGGTTTCTTAGCACCACGGCGACTTTGATACGCAAGTCTCAAGGTCGCCGTAACGTTTCAGACCCATCTCTGATTCGGAAATACTGCGTTGTCAGAAAGCGACGCACGCACACATCCCCTGCCCGCCGCCTTGGCTGCGTAAAGCTGCTGATCTGCGGCACGTACCAGCATCGATGAAGGATGATCCTTCAAAGAAAGCGCCGTAGCGACCCCCAGGCTGATGGTGACCACTGGAGCAACCAGCGATTTTTTATGCTCCATGGCCAGCGCCCTGACGGCCAACTCGAGCTCGACGGCCTTGCGCGTCGCCTCGGCCAGATCAGTGCCCGGCAGCAAACAGGTAAACTCTTCCCCCCGTAGCGGGCGACCAGGCCATCCGGCCGAGTCAAGTTCGCCGCCAATGTTGCTGCGATGACTTTGAGACATTCGTCTCCACTGGGATGTCCATAGAAATCGTTGTAGTGCTTGAAGAAGTCTATATCGATGAAGATCATCGACATCGGCAAGCTTCCCTGTCGGCAGCGCTGCCATTCGATATCCAGCAATGTATTGAAGTAACGCCGATTGGCCACTCCAGTCAGCTCATCTTTGAGCGCCAGCTCATGAAGGCGCAGGGTTTCCTGCTCACGGCGCTTGATGATCGCTGCAGAGATCCTGAGCGCCGTAGAGCGTAAAAGCTCGGCGCTTTCATCGAGCATCGCCGGATGAAGAGGGGGCGAGTCTTGCATATCGTGAGCCACGCGAAAGACATGGCCACTGCCCCCCAGGCTTTGAGTGACCAAAAGCCGACGACGGTGATTGATATACTCGAACGGCGGCGGTGGCGCACCGTCTAACGCCCAGGTGAGATCCAGGGCTCGCTCAGGCAGCAGGCAAGCATTGTAAATATCGCGCGCGCTGGCGCCCTTGCCTAGCACCTTGACGGCATCGCCAAACTCTTCGATAAACCCTGAGTTCCAGTCGATCAAGCGACCATTGGCATCGAAAACGGCGACGCTTTGGGATAACGAGCCACCCATTCAAGCCA
This sequence comes from Halomonas sp. NyZ770, assembly GCF_020616575.1. Lineage (NCBI taxonomy): Bacteria > Pseudomonadati > Pseudomonadota > Gammaproteobacteria > Oceanospirillales > Halomonadaceae > Halomonas > Halomonas sp. NyZ770. Next base: position 2,713,567 of record NZ_CP085143.1, read on the forward strand.
TCCGTGGGGACGTCAGTTGCTCTCGTGCCATGGCCGTTCCCTCCACGCGTGCACGAATCTTGGCGTAAGCCGTTTCGCGGGAGGTGGACACATCGTCGCAAAATGGTGAGAAACCGCAGTCGTCAGTGGTGCCAAGCTGCTCGAGGGGAATGAAACGTGCGGCCTGAAGGACCCGTTCGCACACCTCTTCCGGCGTTTCGATACGCGGATGATTGACGTCGATGACACCAATGAAGGCGCGTTGCCAAGGCTTCAAATAGCGCGCGACAATCTTGAGCGCACGTTCCGGGTTGGACTCTCCGGCCATCGCGATATAAAAGTTGCCGGCCTTGAGTTCGAAAAGGCTTGGCAAAAGCTCGGCATAATCCACATCGGCGCTATGTGTGCAGTCCTGATCGGCCCCGGGGCAGGTATGAACACCGATGCGCTGGCGTTCGTCCTTGGAGAACCTCTCCAGTACGCGGTTATTGAGCTCGATGAAGCTGCTCAGTACGCTCCCGCTGGGATCGAGCTTGAGTGCCAATCGCCCTTCGGTGAAGTCGATCTGCACCTTTTGTGCACCCACATCGAAACAGCCTCGAATCTCCTTTTCCTGCTCATCGATCAGATCGTTCAGAAACGTTTCGCGGTCGTAGCCTTCGAGTTCGTTGACGGGATACATGAGACTCAGCGCCGAGGCTGAAATGATGGCCTGCTTCATGGGCAAGCTCGTGAGCGGCATGCTCAGCGAAAGCGTGTCAGCAGCAGACAAGGCATAGCGAAATGGCCCAGCCATCAAACGGGGCAAACGCCGTACATGACCGTCGCTGAAGGGGATTTCGAGGCCATCCGGCGCGAAGTTCTTCCCGCCCTCTACCGAATAGGTTGCGAAACTATGGGATTTACGTTGTTCGCCATCGGTGATGATAGGAGAGCCCGTCGCCTCGAGTTCTCTGATCGTTTGCTGGATGGCTTCGTAATAAAACGCCTCCATGGTGGGCTTGTCGATGTCGCCAGCGTCAAACCGCCGCTGCGCTTCCATCAGCTTCTCTGAACGGGGAATACTGCCAATGGATTCTGTAGGTAGTATCATTGCTGCCCCCTAGCGTCACTGCGTTTATGTGCCTTCTCGGTAAATATAGTTCGCTTTAGCCAGTGTAAAGAGACATGCATAGCCCCACCAGTAGGTTTTTATTCTAACATTACGCTAAATCCCGCCCCTCTCAGCAGGCTCTCTAGGGGTTGCGCCTGCCCCGACAGCCGAACCGTCAGCGAGGCGAACTCACGTCGTAACGGGTAGTTCGCCCGACAATCGTCGAAGCCTTTGGCCGTGCCGAAAAGATGCGTCTTGCGAACGAGCGTGTCGTGGTCACAACGAACGTCGTACACCGCGCGAATACACAGTTCAAGGGCCTCTTCAGGTGCCAAAGGGGCTTGTAACGTCAGCGAGGCAAGCGCTGGTGGTGGGCAGATATCGGCGAATGCAGGCCCAGCAGCCATATTGAAATGTTTGGCCAGCGCCTGCTGAATCATCCAGGTGCCGCGCAGCTTGCCGTCCAGGCTATGGCCAGCAATGTGCGGGGTTGCCAGGGCCACCAGATCCCTCAGGCCGGCATCGATGCCCGGCTCGTCTTCCCACACATCGAGGATGGCGGTGATGTCGCCCTTGCCTGCCAGGCGGCTGCGCAGTGCCAGCCCATCGATGCAGTCCCCGCGCCCGGCGTTGACCAGCACCGTTTGCGGGGCCAGTTCCTGGAGCCGCTCGGCGTTCAACAAATGGTACGTCGCGTGGGGGCCGTGCTTGACCAGCGGCGTATGCAGGCAAATGACATCGCATTGCTCGATCAGGGTATCCAGGTCCACGAAGCCCTCAGGGCCTTCCTGCTCGGCGCGGGGCGGGTCACATACCAGCACTTCCATGCCCAGCGCGCTCAGCCGCGTCAGCAAGCGGCTGCCGACGTTACCGGCCCCGACGACTCCCACACGGCGCGACAGCAGCGGCCACCCTTCCCGCTCGCTCACGGTCAACAGGCTGCTGAGCACATAGTCCACCACGGCGTCGGCATTGCAGCCAGGCGCACTGGCAAACCCGATGCCCTGGGCTGAGAGGTAGTTCAAGTCGATATGATCGGTGCCGATGGTGCAGGTGCCGACGAAGGCAACACGGCTGTTGGCCAGCAAGGCCTCATCGACCCGGGTGATGGAGCGCACGATGAGCGCGTCGGCATCGGCCACGTCGGCCGCGCGAATCTCGCGCCCGGGCAGGCGGTGCAAGGTGCCCAGCCCGCCAAAGCACGCGTCGGCGGCGGGGATGTTGGCATCGATGACAAGTTTCATAGGCGTTTTGATTTCCGGGCTTTACAATACGCCCGCAACGGCTTGCTGTGCAGGCGTGAACATGATGGCGTTAAGGAGATGGGTGTGATCGTACGCTGGGAAACCGACCATGACTATGTGTTGGTGCACATTCACCAGGATATGTTCGGCGACTGGATTTTCAGCCGCGCCTGGGGGCAGATCGGCACCCAGTTTGGCGGGCTGAAACATCAGTTGGCCGACACCTTGGCGCAGGCACAGATGTGGCTGGAGGACGAGTCCACCATCCAGACCTCGCGAGGCTTTCGCAAGGTACTGGAAGCCGCCGACCACACCCCCGAAGGCCAGGAGGCCATGCGCCAGCTGTCGCTGCTGGACGTGCTGTAGGCACGCCTACCCCAGAAACCGACGCCCATTACGCTGGTGCGCCCCCACTGGGGGCGTCGGGGCTGGCGGGTTGGTCAGGGCCGCCAGCGCCGCTTCGTCCAGCCAGCCTCGCTGCTCCAGCCATTGGCTCAGCCGCGCCAGGTCGAAGCCCCGGTCCAGCTCTTCGCCCTGCTCATCCAGCAACACCGGTATACGCACGCCGTAGCGCTCGACCAGCGCGTCGTCTTCGCTGATTTCGATGCGCCGCAAGTCCACTGGCTGGTTGGCCAGGGTGGTCACCAGCGCTTCGAGTTGAGCGCACAGATGGCAGCCCAGAGTGGTGTAGATGGAGAGTTTAATCATCGGCTCGGCTCTTGATCAAAAAGACGTGATGCAGGTTGGTACGACGCTGGAAATCCGGGTCGAAGGTGCGCGCGGTGATCTCCTCCACTGCGTAACGCTGCACCAGCGCGTCGTCCAGCTTGAAACGCCGCTGGTTGTTCGAGAACACCAGCACGCCACCCGGCGCCAGACGCGCCATGGCCAGCTCGACCAGCCTTGGGTGATCCCGCTGGATATCCAGCGTATCGCGCATCTTCTTGGAGTTCGAGAACGTCGGCGGGTCCATGAAGATCAGGTCGAAATCGGCATTGGCCGTTTCCAGCCAGCGGAAGCAGTCGTCCCTGACCACCCGGTGCCGCCGGTGATCCAGCTGGTTCAGGCTGAAGTTGTCTCTGGCCCACTCCAGGTAGGTGTTGGACATGTCGACGCTGACGCTGTCGCTGGCCCCGCCTAGCGCGGCCTGTACGGTAGCCGTGGCCGTGTAGCAGAACAGGTTCAGGAAGCGCTTGCCGCTGGCCATGTCGCCCAGCATACGCCGCACGGGGCGGTGGTCGAGAAACAGCCCGGTGTCCAGGTAGTCGCGCAGGTTGACCCACAGCCGCGCACTCCCCTCACGCACTTCGAAACGCTCGCCGCTGGCATCGCGCTTCTGGTACTGGGCGGCGCCGGTTTGCCGCTCACGACGCTTCACATAAATCTTGCTGGGGTCCACGTCCAGCGCCTCAGGCAGCACTTCCAGCGCGTCGAACAGCCGCTTTTGTGCCTGAGCAGGGTTCACGGAGCCCGGCGCGGCATACTCCTGCACGTGAACGCGATCACCATAGCGGTCGATGGCCAGCGCATACTCCGGCATATCGGCATCGTAGAGGCGATAGCAGGTTTCACCGCTCTGCTTGAGCCACTTTTTCAGGCGTTTCTGATTCTTTGCCAAGCGGTTGGCAAACATCTGGGCATTTTCCGACGCCGCTGGCTTGGCAGGCCGTTCCGGCGCCGGGGCCTCTGCCGTGGCGGAATCGGTGGGCACGGCAGACTCCCTGGCTGCGCCGATCTGCATCATCAGCAGCTTGGCATCCAGCGCACCATTCTTTAGCGCATACTGCTTATGGGCGCGCAGCCCCAAGCGATGCCCCAGGTCCGGATTGCCGGTGAACAGCGCCAGCATCCAGCCGGGGAACAGCGCCTTGGCCTTTTCCCCCAGTTGGGCATAGAGCCTGACCAATTCCGGCAATTCGCCCAAACGCTCGCCGTAGGGCGGGTTGGTGATCAACAGGCCCTGCTCTGCGGTGAGGTCGGCGGGGCGAGTGAGCTGGGCCAGGCTTTGGCCATGCAGGCTGATCAGCGCAGGAATGCCCGCGCGCATGGCGTTCGACTTGGCGGCACTCAGCGCTGCAGGGCTTTGGTCGAAGCCGATCAGTGGGTTCCTGCAGCGCTTGCGGCCAATCGACGCCCGCGCTTCGGCTTCGCGCTTGAGCTCACTCCAGAGCGCAGGCTCATGCCCCGCCCAGCCATGAAAGCCGAAACGCTCACGGTTGAGGTTGGGGGCCTGGTCGGCGGCCATCAACGCGGCCTCGATCAGCAGGGTGCCAGCCCCGCACAAAGGGTCCAGCAAAGGCTCGCCAGCCTTGGCGCGCTCGGGCCAGCCTGCACGCACCAGCAAGGCAGCGGCCAGGTTCTCCTTGAGCGGCGCATGCCCGACGTCACGCCGGTAGCCGCGCCGGTGAAGGCTCTCGCCTGAGAGGTCGATACCCAGGCTCAGGTTGGCACGATGCAGGTGCGCATAAAGGCGCAGGTCTGGCGTTTTGGTATCCACATTGGGGCGCTCCTGCCCCGAGAGCTGCAGCGAGTCCACCACCCCGTCCTTGACGGTTTGCGCGCCAAACCGGGTGTGGCGAATGTGCTCGCTACGGCCATGAAAATCCACCGCCAGGGTGCGTCCTGGTGCAAGATGCTGACGCCAGGCAATGCGTGCTACCACATCGCGCACCTGCTCGGCGGTCTCGATCATGCTTTCCCGGGCCAGCAGCAGAATGACGCGGTTGGCTAGTCGCGACCACAGGCAGACCCGATAGGCGGTGGCCTGGTCGGCAGTGAAATAGACACCGGCCACGGTGGTTTTACCAGGCTCGGCGCCCAGCGCTTGCAGCTCGTCTGCCAGCAGGCCTTCGATGCCTTTGGGGCAGGTGGCCAGCAGATTCAAAGAGGGTGTTTGGCTCAGCTCGGTCATGTTCTTCGCCGCGCGTCACCGCGCGATATTCCTGTATATGTCAAATGAGTTTACGTCTTATGACAATTTGATGGTCGACAAGTGACCCCATGATGGTCTATCAATAAAAGGGTAGCTACTAAAAACGCATGCGTTGCTTGTCTGGGTCATTACTGTGCACTTCCGCAAGGAGACTCCTGTAACGACCCACGGCTTGTCGAGTCGGCGGCTTTACCTGTTCAGCACGTGAGTGCTAGACACCAAGGTACTGGCGAAGACTCACTCTTGGACTTGAAGTCACCTCTCGAAGCAGAGTTGGCAGCAATGGTCGGCGTCGTGATGACGCTTGAAAGGAGCTCGGTAGACAATGAGCTGCCCGTTTGCTGGCCATTTGCTTCTTATCAAAGGTTTTCGTGAAAAGAGGTTAGCCAATGAAACGACAAAAACGTGATCGCTTCCAGCGGGCTTATGTTCACGGCTATAAAGCGGGTATTACGGGTCGCTCCCGTGATGATTGCCCCAGTCAAGATGTCAATTTACGCGAGTACTGGATGAGCGGTTGGCGTGAAGGTCGCGGAGACCAGTGGGATGGCATGGTCGGCGTTTCCGGCATCCATAAAAACCCCATGGTCATGACCTGATTTATTTACCTTTTACACGGACATTTGGAGTACGGAGCCCGCTAGCCAGCGGGCTTTTTATTGCCTACCCCTTTATTGCCCACCTCTCCCCCGCGCTTGTCCTGTCAGTGGGCAGAAGCCTGCTCCTTGAGCGCCTCGGCACACTGTTTCACCAGCGTCGGCCCCTGATAAATCAAGCCTGAATAGAGCTGCACTAGGTCGGCACCTGCCTCGATTTTCGCTTGCGCTGCCGCCGCGCTGTCGATGCCGCCCACGCCGATGATCGGCAGGTCAGGCAGTTCGGCACGCAGCAGCCGGATGACCGTATTGGAAGCCTCGAACACCGGTCGGCCCGATAACCCACCGGCTTCCTGCGCCTGGGGGTCCTGCTGAACGGCCTCACGAGACACCGTGGTATTGGTGGCGATCACCCCATCCAACCTATTGAGAGAAATACTGCCCGCCACCAGCGCCACTTCCTCTGCGTTCATGTCGGGGGCAATCTTCACCAGCAGCGGCACCTTGCGACCCAGCGCGTCGTCCAGCGATTGGCTGCGGGCACGAATCGGCCCCAGCAGTGCATCCAACTGCTCGCCGAACTGCAGCGTGCGCAGCCCCGGCGTGTTGGGCGACGAGATATTGACCGCGATATAATCGGCCACCCCATGCACGGCGTCGAGACACAGCAGGTAGTCATCCAGCGCCTGCTCCACCGAGGTGGTCAAATTCTTGCCGATGTTGATGCCTACGATACCGCCATAGTGGCGCTTCTTGACCTGTGCCACCAGGTGCTCGACGCCTTTGTTGTTGAAGCCGAAGCGGTTGATGATGGCCCCGTGTTCGGCCAGGCGAAACAGACGCGGCCTGGGGTTTCCCGGCTGCGCTTTCGGCGTGACGGTGCCCACTTCCACGAACCCAAAGCCCAGCTCACCCAGGGCATCCAGGTGATCGGCATTCTTGTCCAGCCCGGCTGCCAGGCCGACGCGATTGGCAAAGCGCAGCCCCATCAGCTCGACCGGGTCGCTGATCGGCTCGCCATACAGCCGCTTCACGCCACCGACTCGGTGCAGCGTATCCAGCGCGCCAAGCGCCAGACCGTGGGACGTTTCCGCATCCAGGCGGAACATGAGCGAGCGGGCAAGGGTATACATCAGCGAGACACTCCTGGGCGATGGGCTGTTGGCGAGGCGGCCGCAGTATAACGCACTTGGCCCAGCGAGGCAGAATGAAAAGGCCGCGCCCTGGTGAACCAGGGCGCGGCCTTGAGTGGGCCTTTCGTCAGGCGTCAGGCTTCGCTGTCGCTCTCGGCCAGGTCCACCAGCTCACGGACGGCGACCGCAAACAGGGCAAAACCGCCTTCGCTGCCGCTACGGACCTCTTCGATCAAGCGGCACCAGCGACGGTGCAGCTCGGCGTGCTGCTCCAGCCACTGGGCCACGCGCTCCTGGGTGTCGCGGCTGCCCGCTTCCAGCTTCAATACGCTGGTGGTCAGCGCCAGCTGCTGGCGATCGATATCGTCACGGAAGGTTTCACGGGCCTGTGCCTGCCAGGCATCGCGCACTTCCAGCTGGGTGACCTGCTGGATCATCCACGGTAGCTCCAGACGGCTGCCAATCTCGTGGAAGACTTCCGCCACCCGCTGGGGCTTCTCGTTGGTCAAGCGAGCCGCCTGAATGATCCCCAGGCTGGCGTACAGGCGCGGTGCCGCAGCCACCGTAGCGGCCAGGGACTCCGGCACGCCGGCTTGCTGAAGTTCGTCGCAGCGTGCCTGCCACTCCTGCTGCTCTTCACCGCTGAGCAGCTCACCGATGCTCTCCTGCAGCTGGGCCAGACGCGGCCCGAAGTACTCGATGGTGTCCTGAGTCGACAGCCCCAGGTGCTGACGCAGGAACCAGCGGGTGGCACGACGCACCAGACGCATCAGGTCCAGCATCATGGAGTACTGCACCCGGCTGGAGACCTGGTTGTCCAGCGCTTCGATTTGCGCCCACAGGTCCGCCAGGTTGAAGGCATCGCGGGCGACCACGTAGGCCCGGGCAATATCGGCCCGGCCGGCGCCGGTGGAGTCCATCAAGCGGCGCACGAAGACGATGCCCATGTGGTCGACCAGATCGTTGGCGACCTGAGTGGCCACGATTTCACGCTTCAGGCGGTGCTCGTACATCTCGCCCTGGTAGCGCTCGGTGAGCACCGCCGGGAAGAGCCGCTCGAGATGGCGATGGATGTAGGGGTCGTCGGGCACCTCGGAATTGATCAAATCCCCCTTCAAGGTGCTCTTGGCGTAGGAGATCAGCACCGAGAGTTCCGGCAAACGCATGCCCTGGTCGCTGCTGGCACGCTCCTTGAGCACCTCGTCGGTGGGCAGGAACTCCAGCTCGCGGTCGATCTGACCAGCGGCTTCCAGTTCGCTGATGAAGCGGCGATACGGCCCCATGCCCTGATGGGAAAGAATTTCCGACAGGTCCAGCGCCTGGGTCTGGCGATAGTTGTCCAGAATGACCAGGTTGGCCACTTCGTCGGTCATGTCGGCCAGCAGCTGGTTGCGCTGCTTGTCGGTCATGTCGCCATGCTTGACCACTTCGTCGATCAATATCTTGATATTGACCTCATGGTCGGAGCAGTTGACGCCCCCGGCATTGTCGATGAAGTCGGTGTACACCCGCACGCCGTTGGCGGCTGCTTCCATCCGGCCACGCTGGGTGAGACCCAGGTTACCGCCTTCTCCCACGACTCGGCAGTTCAGCTCCTTGCCGTTGATACGCAGCGCATCGTTGGCCTTGTCGCCCACGTCGGCATCGGTTTCATCGGCGCTTTTCACGTAGGTGCCGATACCGCCGTTCCAGATCAGGTCGACCTGGGCCTTGAGCATGGCGCGAATCAGATCATTGGGCGACAGACGCGCCTCGGTGATTCCGAACACCTGCTGCATTTCCGGGCTGATGGCGATGGATTTGGCGCTGCGACTGAACACCCCGCCTCCTTGAGAGATCAGCTCGGCGCTGTAATCTTCCCAACTGGAGCGCGGCAGGTCGAACAGCCTTTGACGCTCGGCAAACGCCGCTACCGCATCAGGGTTGGGGTCGACGAAGATATGCAGGTGGTTGAACGCCCCCACCAGCTGGATCTTGTCCGACAGCAGCATGCCGTTGCCGAACACGTCCCCGGCCATGTCACCGATGCCTACCACGGTAAACAGGTCCTGCTGGGTGTTCACGCCCAGGTTGCGGAAGTGGCGCTTGACCGACTCCCAGGCGCCCCGTGCGGTGATCGCCATTTTCTTGTGGTCGTAGCCATTGGCGCCACCAGAGGCGAACGCATCCCCCAGCCAGTGGCCATACTCGACGGAAATGGCGTTGGCGATATCCGAGAACGTTGCGGTGCCCTTGTCGGCAGCCACCACCAGATAGGTGTCGTCGTCATCGTGGCGCACCACGTTCTTCGGCGGCACGACCTCTCCCCCGACCAGATTATCGGTGACGTCCAGCAGCGCCCGAATGAAGATCTGGTAGCAGGCAATGCCCTCTTTCTGCTGAGTTTCACGGTCGGCATTTTCAGGCATGCGTTTGCACACGAAGCCGCCCTTGGCGCCTACCGGCACGATGACCGCGTTCTTCACCTGCTGCGCCTTGACCAGCCCCAGCACTTCGGTGCGGAAATCTTCCAGGCGATCCGACCAGCGCAGGCCACCGCGCGCCACCTTGCCACCCCGCAGGTGCACGCCTTCGACACGGGGCGAGCAGACGAAAATTTCGTAGGCCGGACGCGGCTTGGGCATACCGGTCACTTTCGACGGTTCCAGTTTGTAGGCAATGTAATCCTTGAAGCGGCCCGCGTCGGTCTTCTGGTAATAGTTGGTGCGCAGCGTGGCCTGGATCAGCTCCATGAAACGGCGCAGCAGCTGGTCGTCATTGAGGCTGGCAACGCCTTCCAGGTGCTCGTTCAGACGCGCCAGACAGTCGTCGGTCTGGCCGGGCTGCTGTTGGGCCGGGTCGAAGCGCAGGCGGAACAGCTCCACCAGCGTCTGGGTAATCACCGGGTAGTTGGCCAGCGTGGCGGCAATGTAATCCTGGGACATGCCAAAGCGAATCTGCTTCAGGTAACGCGCGTAGCCGCGCAGCATGGCCACTTCCCGCCAGTCCAGACCGGCCCCGACGATCAGGCGATTGAAGGCATCGTTATCGGCTTCGCCGGCCCAGATACGCTTGAACGCTTCGCTGAACGTGTCGCGCATATCGCCCAGATTGGCGCCCTGGCTGTGCTCCAGCTCGAAGTCGTGTATCCAGTAGCGCTGCTGAGGCGCATTGATATCGTAGGGGCGCTCGCCGATCACGCGCAGGCCGAGATTCTCCATCATCGGCAGCACGTCCGAGAGCGGGATCTGCGATTCGCGATGGAACAGCTTCAGGTTCATGCCGCCTGCCTGCTCTTCCAGCGGACGATACAGGGAGAGCGAAAGCGTGTCGCCATTGTCCAGATTCAGCAGGTGCTGAATGTCGAACACCGCCGTGCGGGCGTTGAAGTCTTCGCGGTAGCTGGCCGAGAAGGCATCGTGGAAATTGTCCAGCAGGTGGTTGGCGCGCTCTTCTCCAAACCCTTCGATCATGGCCGCGTGCAGGTCGTCACGCCAGCTGCGCGACAGCCGTGCCACTTTACCCTCCAGACGCTTCAGGTCGTACTGGCTGGGCGTGTCGCCATTGAAGCGCAGGATCAGCTGAATACGCGCCAGCACCGACTCGGAGAGGTAGGTGTTGAAATCGCCAAAGTGCGCATCCAGCTCATCGCACAGCATGTTCTGAATACGCTGGCGCAGGTCGGTCGAGAACACGTCGCGGGGAACGAAGACCAGGCAGGAGTAGAACTTACCGCTGACGTCGGCGCGAATGAACAGGCGTACCTGCCGGCGCTCACGGATGTTCAAGATGCCCAGAGAGGTAGTGGCCAGCTCATCGGTGCCGATCTGGAACAGATCATCCCGCGGGTACACTTCCAGCACCTGCAGCAGCTGCTTGCCATTGTGGCCCTGAGGGTTGAACCCAGCGATGTCGGTCACGGCTTTAAGCTTGCGACGCAGCAGCGGAATGTTGCGCGGCGACTCGTTATAGACGGTCGCGGTGAACAGGCCAAAGAAGCGACGCTCGCCGATTACGTTGCCATCATCATCGTAGCGGTCCACGGTGATGTAGTCGGGGTACGTAGGGCGATGCACCCGGGAATGATGGGCGCTCTTGGCAAACGAGAGCAGCTGCGGCACCAGCACGTAGTCATTGTGCTCATCCACCCCCTCTTCGGTGCGGATGCGCTCCCGGTAGCGGGGCTGGTCCAGGCGGAACACGCCCAACACGCTGTTGGGATCACGCTGCAGCTCGCTGCCTTCCAGCAGGTACTCGTCATACCCCAGGAATGTGAAGTTGTCCTTCAGCAACCACTCGAGAAACGCAATCGCTTCTTCGTGGTCGTCGGGGTCGATCTGCGGCGGACAGTTCTTTTCCAGCTCCTGGATGGCAGAGGTGATCTGCCCGCACATGGCGTCGTAATCACCCACTGCCGTGCGCACGTCGCGCAGCACTTCGTGCAAGTTGCGCTCGATGTTGGCCAAAGATTCAGGATCGGTATGACGATCCACCTCGATGACGATCAAGGATTCGCGGGCCTCGGGGGCATGCTCATCCTTGGGCGAGGTCAGTACCTTGAGCTGGTGCTGGCCATCGCGGGCAACCGCAAACACTGCGTTCTGAATGGCATGTACGGTCAATCCGCGCCGATTGAGCTCGATACGTACCGAGTCGACCAGAAACGGCATGTCTTCATGCAGCACGGCCACGAAGGTGTGGTTGGACTGCCAGCCGTGCTCTTCGAAATCGGGGTTGAAGATACGCACTTTAGGGTGTTGACGGTCATGATGCTGGAGAAACTGCCAGATCGAGAGCGTGGCCCCATAGAGGTCGTCAAGACGACGGTCGATCAGGTCCTCGACCGGCACCGTCGCGTAGAAATGGCGCGCGAAGGCTTCGACATCCGCCGCTCGCGCAGGCTCCAGTCGCGCTTCCAGGCGCTCTTGTAGCTGCTTCAAAAGATCCCGCCGACTCTCTTCAATCGCAACGTAATGCATCCATCACCTCGACTGCCTGGGGCCACAACCTGGGCCAAAAAAACGAAGGACAATAGGCCTTTAGGCCACGCTACCAGATAGCTTACGCTACCCTCGTCCAGCACCCTAACCATCTGGCATGTTATTCATGGTGTATGCCGCTTGTGCATCATGAGCACTATTGACAAGCGGCCCATGACACTTGCGTTCAAGCGCTACGCCGTGTCAATAGCACCCCGCACTCACAGTGATGGGTAAACGGAAACTGGTCGAACAAGGCAAAACGCTCGATCTGATGGGTTTTGGTGAGCTGCGCCAAATTGTCGGCAAGCGTGACCGGGTTGCATGAAATATAGACGATTTGCGCGTACTCGCTGAGCTGTTCGCAGCTCTGCTCGTCCAACCCGGCTCTGGGCGGGTCGACTAGCACGGTGGTGAAACGGTAATCGTCCAGCCCCATCTCCGCCACTCGCCGTCCGGCTTTTTCGCCTTTCAGCGCCAGCGCAAACTCCTCTGCCGACATGCGCGCCACGTGCGCGTTGTTGATCCCGTTGGCTTCCAGGTTGACATTGGCGCTGGCCACCGAGGTGCGCGAGATTTCCGTGGCCAGCACGCGTCGGAAATTCTCCGCCAGCGCAATGGTGAAGTTGCCGTTTCCGCAATAAAGCTCGACCAGGTCTTCCTGCTGATGCCCGGCTGTCACTTCACGGGCCCAGCTCAACATCGTTTGGCAGATATGCGCATTGGGCTGGGTAAAACTGTTTTCGACCTGCTGATAGTGCAGCGTACGACCATCCACCTCCAGGCGCTCCCAGACGTGGTCACGGCTGAGCACCAGGCGCTGTTTTCGCGAACGGCCAATGATCATGATGCCCAGCTCGGTTTCCAGGGCGCGCGCCTGCTCTTCCCAGGCGTCGTCCAGCGGACGATGGTAAATCAGTGTGACCAGCGCTTCTCCCGACAGCGTGGTCAGAAACTCCACCTGAAACAGCCGACGGCGCAGCACATCGCTGGCCAGAAAGGCATCCCGCAACTGCGGCATCAGCTCGTTGATGCGTTCGCTGGCCACGGCAAACTGGTCCAGACGAATGACCCGCTTCTGTTTGGGATTGTCAGGATCGACCTCGAACATGGCATAGAACAGATCATCGTCTTCATGCCAGATACGAAACTCGCAGCGCTGCCGATAATGACTGGCGGGCGAGGGATACACTTCGAGCCCAGGCGGCGCAAAGTCCGCGAACATCTGTTCCACGTAGGCTTGTTTGTCAGCCAGCTGTTCGGCGTAGCGTGCCGGATCGACGGTGGGGATGGCCAAGGTGGCTCCTATTGACTGGAAAATTGAACTTAGCGGCGGCAGTGCGCCGCTAATCGGCGTTGGGCAGCGCGAGCAGTTGGGGGGCACTGAAACCGTACCGCGCCATGCCATCGGCCAGGGCAGCGGCAGGCGCCGTGGTAAAGCAGCGGCCATCCGGCACGCTGCTGATCAGCGTGGCGGCCACCTGTCCAACGCGCCGCGCGATGGCGTCCCCGGAGTCCACCCAGGCCAGCGGTACGGGGGAGAGTGACACCAGCAGCGGCTGCAGCAACGGAAAGTGCGTGCACCCCAATACCACGGTATCCAGGGCAGGGGTCGCCTGGGTCGCCTCCCAAAGCGGGGCCAACGCCTGCTGTATGCGGGCGGCGTTCAGCGGCTTGCCTGCCAACCAGGCTTCGGCTTCCACCACCAACGGGTCTGCCGCCAGCCGCGTGACGCGGCAATCGCTGGCGAAGCTTTCGATCAATCCTTGGGTGTAGGGGCGGTTGACCGTGGCCGAGGTGGCCAGCAGGCCAATATGGCGCGTCGTGCTGACCTGCGCGGCGGGTTTGATGGCAGGCACCGTACCAATGACCGGCACCGCCAGCGCCTGACGCAGCGCTTCCAGCGCCAGCGTGCTGGCCGTGTTACACGCCACCACCAGCACGCTGGCCTGGCAGGCGGCCACGGCGGCCTGGCAAACGGTCACGATGCGTTTGGCCAGCACGACGTCATCGCGCAGACCGTAAGGAAGCCAGGCATTATCGCAGGCGTAACACAGCGAGGCATGGGGATAGTGCTGACGCAGCGACTGAGCCACGGACAGCCCGCCCACACCAGAGTCGAATACCAGTACGGGGCCTGGCATCAGCGGTTATCCGGCCGATCAATCGATATTGGGGATACGTTGCCCACCCTGCGCTACCCTCTTTGCATGAACGTTTGCATAGATAATCAAAACGGGGCGCTAGTTTAACACGCCCCGTCCAGCGCTGAAGGGGGCAACGCAGGAATTACAGCGAGGGCACCTCGGCACCGCGCAACTCGGCGTAAAGGTCAGGGTAGGCCAATTGGAGACGTTCCAGCTCCTGCTCCGCGCCATCCGGCAGTGCCTGGCGCAGCTCTTCCAGCTCGTCGGAGGTGAAGTGCTGGTCGATCAGCGGGAACAGCCCTTCCCGCTCGTGGCGCAGATAGGCGCGGTGCGCTTCCAGATACGCCTTCAGGTCGTCTGCGAAACGGTCCATGGGTAGAATGTTGTCCATGAGGATCATGTCGATATCATGGGACAGGCGCATCAACCGAGGCTTGAGCTCACGGTAGTCATCGGCCATTTGGGTCATCAGCGGCTGATGCTCCGGCGCTTGAACCTGTAGCCGCTCGACACAGATCCGCTCCAGAGGTGCGGCAAAACCATCCATGTAAGACAAGATGTAGTCGACTACTTCACGCATCAGTTGAAAATCCGGGCGCTCTCCGTCAGCCAGCGTTTTATGCCTGAGCTGAAGCACATGCAGCATGCGCGCCATATTGGCATGATCCAGACGCAGTTGGTTTAACATCGTGCCGTCTCCTTTGATAAGTGTCATACCTCATGCCTCCCCTACAGAAGCCAAGGTACGCGACCATGAGCAGGGTTCTACTACACTAGCGTTAATCCTTGTCTTGCGCCTGGGGATTTGACCAACCAACGCCGAACGTCCCAGTCACGCCAAAAGGTAGCCTGACGCAGCGCTATTTACCACAGACACTTGTTAAGCGTTGAATGTTCAACGTAACGATTTACAACGGAAGTTGCCATGGACCTTTTTGACGCCCAACCCGCCGAGGAGGCGCCGCTTGCCTATCGCATGCGCCCTCTAACCCTCAACGAATACGTTGGCCAGCAGGCGCTGGTGGGGCCAGACAAGCCGCTGCGCCGCATGGCCGAATCGGGTGTCGTTCGCTCGATGATTCTCTGGGGCCCCCCCGGCGTGGGCAAGACCACCCTGGCCGAACTGCTGGCCCGCGCCTCCGACACGCACCTGGAGCATTTGAGTGCCGTGATGGCCGGGGTCAAGGAAATTCGGCTGGTGGTCGAGGGCGCCCGCCAGCGTCAGACACCCACGTTGCTGTTTCTGGATGAGATTCATCGGCTCAACAAGAGCCAGCAGGACGCGCTGTTGCCCCACGTGGAGTCAGGGCTGCTGACCCTGATCGGCGCGACCACGGAAAACCCCTCCTTCGAGGTGAATTCGGCGCTGCTTTCCCGCGCTCGGGTCTACGTGCTCAAGGCGCTCTCTCAGCAAGAGCTGATACAGGTGATGCAGCAGGCCCTCGACAGCGATAGCCGAGGGCTCGGCAAACGGCGCATTCAGGTGGAATCGGGGGTGCTGGAAGCGTTGGCCCACGCCAGCGCTGGCGATGCCCGACGGGCTCTGGGGCTGCTGGAGACGGCCTGCGACTTCACCGACGCCGTCGAAGGCCGTGAAGTGCTGCGTAAGGCGGTGCTGGCCGACGTGGTGGGCCACCAGGCTAGCGCCTTCGACAAACAGGGGGATGCCTACTACGACCTGCTGTCGGCCATTCACAAGTCGGTTCGCTCATCGCGCCCGGACGCCGCCCTGCTGTACATGGCGCGCTTTCTTCAGGGAGGCGGCGATCCGCTGGATATCGTGCGCCGTTTGACGGCCATTGCCTCGGAAGATGTGGGCAATGCCGATCCACGAGCACTGCCACTGGTGATCGCCGCCTGGGATGCCTACCTGCGGCTGGGTGATTACGAAGGCCAGCGCGCCATTGCCCATGCCGCCATTCACCTGGCAGTGGCCCCCAAGAGCAACCGGATCGACCAGGCCTGGAAAAGTGCTCGACAGTTCGTGGCACAGCAGCCTCAGCTGGAAGTCCCCAGCTACCTGCGTAACGCCCCGACCAAGCTCATGGAGCAATTGGGCCATGGGCAAGGCTACCGTTACGCCCATCACGAGCCCCACGGCTACCCGGCGGGCAGCGCACACGATTGCTGGCCAGACAAAGTACCAGCAGCCCGTTTTTACGAACCCAGTGAGCTGGGTCAGGAGAAACGCTTTGCCGAGATCATGGCATGGAGAAAACAGCAGGACCAACAAGCAGATCAGGCACCCGAAGGTGCCTGATCAAGAGATGCTAATACAGAGATGCCAAGCGGAAAGAGCGTTTTAAACAGAAAGCACGCTGCCTACCACTCTTCGCGAATGACGTCGGTGCCTTCTGGAATGTCGAAGTCGAACAGGCTGCGGTCGATGTTGCCATTGCGGGTGATACCGCTGAAGGTAATCGAGGTACGCTGCCCGGTGCTGTCCATCATCCACAGTTCGGTCAGGGTTTGTTGGTCAAACACCATGCTGAGCTCTTCGAACAGCGTATCGGCAGAGGTGGGAATCAGGGTAAAGACATCATCACCATCCTGCTGCTCGTAGAACACGTCGTAGCTGGCCGTCAGCTCGGTGGCACTTCCGGAAAGCAGTAACGCCGGTGTGTGCGTAACACGGTCATCCATGGCCTGAACGGTGACCTGCTCAAGATCCGGGTCATACAGGTAGACATCTTGCCCATCGGACACGACGATCTGTGAATAAGGGGCATCGACTTCCCAACGCAGCAAGCCAGGACGTGACAGCCACATTTCGCCATGAGCGCTTTGCAGGCGCTGACCGCTACCGTCGAGAATCTGCTGTTCAAAGCTGGCGTGGTAGTTCTCGAGAGGGTCGAGGCGTTCGGTGAGCCGTTCAGCAGCATCGTCGGCCCAAGCCATGGGCGCGGCAAAGGTAAGCCCCAGTGCGCTAGCAGCCAATGCCAATGCAGGCGAGCGACGTTGAGTAGGTTCGCGCATAGTGATTCTCCCTAGGCAATCATTGCCAAAAGCGGATGAGGCACGGAGCAAGCGCTGCTCCTGATGCCATTCAGACGCGAAAAACGCCGCAGGGTTGCACCTGCGGCGCGACTTTCACGCTTGTTGCATGATTGACGAATATCGATGGCTCAATGGCCCACCGGCGGCGGTGCCAGCACCTCGCGGGAGCCGTTGCCCCCCATGGAGGAAACCACGCCTGCCCCTTCCATGGCTTCCACCAGGCGTGCCGCGCGGTTGTAGCCAATCTTGAAACGGCGCTGAACCGCCGAGATGGACGCCTTGCGAGTTTCCGTGACGAACTGGACCGCCTCATCGTACAGCGCATCCTGCTCGGCATCGTCACCCTCTACGCCTTCGGCTTCGAGGCCCGTCAGCGCATCGGCTGAAACACCGCCCGACAGAATCTCGTCGATGTACTCCGGCTCACCGCGACGCTTCCAGTCATCGACGACCCGGTGCACTTCATCGTCATCCACGAACGCGCCATGGACCCGGTTGGGCGGGCCCGATCCGGCAGGCAGGTAGAGCATGTCGCCATGCCCCAGCAGGCTCTCTGCACCGCCCTGGTCGAGAATGGTACGAGAGTCGATTCGTGACGATACCTGGAACGCCATCCGCGAGGGAATATTGGCCTTGATCAAGCCCGTCACCACATCCACCGAGGGGCGCTGGGTGGCCAGAATCAGGTGGATACCGGCCGCCCGTGCTTTCTGGGCCAGTCGGGCAATCAGCTCTTCCACCTTCTTGCCCACGATCATGAACATGTCGGCGAATTCATCGATGACCACCACGATATAGGGCAGTTTTTCCAGTATCGGCGGTGTCTGGTGCATCTCCCAGGGCTCCGGCTCCCACAGAGGGTCAGCCACCTGGGCACCGGCGCGGGCGGCCTCCTCCAACCGACCATTGAAGCCCGCAATGTTGCGCACCCCCATGGCAGCCATCAGCTTGTAACGACGCTCCATTTCCGCCACGCACCAGCGCAGGCTGTTGGCGGCCTCTTTCATGTCCGTCACCACGGGGGCCAGCAGATGCGGAATGCCATCGTATACCGAAAGCTCCAGCATCTTGGGGTCGACCATGATCAGCTTCAGCTCGTCAGGCTTGGCCTTCAGCAGCATCGAGATCAGCATTGCATTGACCCCGACCGACTTACCCGATCCGGTGGTACCGGCCACCAGCAGATGCGGCATCTTACCCAGATTGGCGACCACGGGTCCGCCACCGATATCCTGGCCAAGGGCCATGGTCAGCGGTGAGCTCTCCTGCTGGTAGCGATCGGAGTCGATCACTTCACGCAGCCGAATCATGGCCCGATGAGGGTTGGGTATTTCGATACCGACCGTAGGACGGCCCGGAATGACCTCGACCACGCGCACGCTTTTCACCATCAGCGAACGCGCTAGATCCTTGGCCAGGTTACTGATCTTGGAGACCTTCACCCCGGCGGCTGGCTTGATTTCGAAGCGCGTGATGACCGGCCCAGGCCAGGTGTCCACGACCTCTGCCTTGACCCCGTATTCACGCAGCCGGACTTCCAGCAGTTCGGCCATATCTGCCAGCTGCTCGTCGGTATAGTTGGGCTGATGGGGCTCCGGTGGGGTCAGCAGTTGCAGGCTGGGCACCTCCCCCTCGGGCTCGGCGTGGGTCTCGAAACTGGGGCGCTGACTCTGCAGATGCTCGACGGTCCACAGCGTAGGGCCGTTATCGGGCTCTGCCTCCGGCGGCGTATCTGCCGCCAGGGTTGGCTCATGGCGTGGCCCTGCCGCCACCGGTGCTGGGCTGACAGGCAGCTCTTCGTCATCCTCGTCCCATACCGGCTCGGGCACGACCTCGGGCACCCGCTCGCGGCGTGGCTCTGCCGCCAAGCGCACCGGGGTCGGTTCAGCCGGTGTCGATGCAGCCAGATGTTCGGGAACGACGGCCAGCGGCGCCTCCTGGCGTGTCTCATCGGCCGGGTCGCGGGCGCTCAGCGACGTGGGCGCGGCCAGCGCGGCATCGTCTTCTCGGGAGGCCCTCAGCGGCGCCTCCTCAGACACTGGTTCATCGGCCACTGATTCATCGAGAGCTGGCTCATCGACTGTCGGCTCGTCAACCTCTGAGCAGGGCGCTGAGGTGTCAGCCTCTTCCGGCTCTGCAAAGCGCAAACTCGGCTCTCGCGGCACCTTGACGGGCTCGGGGGAAGCGGATGGCTGCTGAGCGGGCGCTGTCGGCTGCGACGCGGCAGACGGCGTCTCCGTGGCGGAAAACGACATCATTGGTACACGCGACGGCTCGACCGACTCCTCGACGAACGCCCGGGCAGGTACTGCAACCTCGGGAGCGCTCTCTTCCTGCACGGGCGCAGTAGGCGCCTGTGCAGCTGGCTCGGGGCTAGGGGCCGATGAGGCGCTCGACGGTGCAGCATGGCGCTCGCTCAGCACGGCCGCTGCCTCCCAGGGGATAGAGGTATCGCTATCAGAGGCCGTTGCCGTCAGGCCAGGTTCACGACGCTCACGACGCGGAGCAGGTGAGCGCTCGCTTACTTCGTCATCGCCACGGCGGGCTGAAATGGGTGCACTGCTGCCCTGTGGTTCAGGCGTGGCATAGAAGGCATCGTCCGGGTCGGGTTCTGGGTCGGTACTGGTATCGCTAGGCTCGACCCAGGAGCGCTGTTTCACTTTGCTGGCCGCGGCTTTTCCTGCCGCGCGAACGGCAGCACGCTCGGCACGCTTTTCGCGGCTTTTGGCACGACGCGCACCGAACCAGCCACCCACTCGGCAGAGCCTGCGCCCTACCTCATCGGCCACTTGCAGCCAGGAAGTACCGCTGAACAGCGGAAAACCAATCAGAATCAACGCCGCAGCAATCAAGCCCACCCCACCGCTGCCCACCAGCGGCTTCAGCGTCCCCACCAATCCTTCTCCCAGAATTCCTCCAGAAGCGTAAGGCAAAATACTGTTGGGATGATAAAAATGCAGTGCGCCCAGCGTGGTGGTGCCAAACATCAGCAGCACGAGGCCACCCGCCCGCACGGCAATGGCCACCGGGTCCAGCTCGAAACGCACCTGGCGTGAGCGCATCAACCACCAGGCCGAATAGCCAAACATGGCAGGCCACCATAGAGCGCTGGCCCCCAACAGTGAATAGAGCACGTCGGCCAGCCAGGCGCCGACCGGGCCCATCCAGTTACGTACCTGCGTCTCAGGCCCCTGGTAAGACCAGCCTGGATCTGCCGGGTGATAGCTAAACAGTGATAACAGCAAGAAGACGCAGATGGCCAACATCACCACCACGACGCCTTCACGGGCCGAGCCCTGCAGGCGCAGGCCGAACCGGCGCGCCTTGTCCTTTGCCGCCGTGACACGCGTCGATGAACGAGATGGTGACTGGCGCGCGTTACGCTGCGTTCGCTTGTCTACCGTCTTATTTACTTTCAAGCGATTCTCCCTTTACACCACACTGGTGTCTTTAATCCACTTGCGAGTTTGCATCATACCGAGCATCCTTCCGCCGTCACAGCGCTTCTAATCAAGCTACATGTCACAGGAGCAAGCGATGCTACCCTGGCTCTCTTCGCCAACCCCCTTTTTCCCGTCGACCGAGCAGGCATTGGCGTCGCCCAACGGCCTGCTGGCTGCCGGTGGAGAGCTTACCCCAGCGTGGCTGGTCGAGGCTTACCGAAAGGGTATTTTCCCCTGGTACAGCGATGACGACCCCATTTTGTGGTGGAGCCCGGACCCACGCATGGTGTTATTGCCTGCACAGTTTAAGCTACGTCGCAGCTTAGCTAAACGCCTGCGCCATGGTGGCTTCAGTGTGACCCTGGATCAACACTTTTTAGCCGTGCTGGATGCCTGCGCCGCGCCGCGCAAGGGCGAGCCCGGCACCTGGATCACCGCCGAGATGCGCCACGCGTATCACGCCCTGCACACCCAGGGCATCGCCCATAGCATCGAAGTGCATCAGGCGGGGAATTTGGTGGGTGGCCTGTATGGCCTGGCCATGGGGCCGGTGTTCTTCGGCGAATCCATGTTCTCGCGCGTGCCCGATGGTTCCAAGATCGCTCTCGCCCATCTGGCATATGCCATGCAGTCCCACGGCGGCCAGCTGATCGACTGCCAGATGCACACCCCCCACTTAGCCAGCCTAGGCGCAACAACAGTCGCTCGCCGCACGTTCATCAACTATCTTGAACAGTGGTTACCGGAAAAAACATTCTGCTTACCCACTACCCCTGATCAGACGCCTGTCGTACCCGCTTCACCCTGGCTCGATGCGCTGCCGAATGCCATCGGGGCGAGATGACGGCGTCACTGTCCAACCAAGGAGGCAAGCCGTGAGTAGTAACGCTCCTCGCCGCCCCGTGCGGGATCTGCGCTTCTTCCTGACCGTCCCTCATGCCTGCAGCTACCTTCCCGACAAGGAAGCGACCACGCTGTTTCTCGACCCACAGGAGTCGCCTGTCCCCGGGGTATACGACTCGCTATCCCTGCTCGGGTTTCGTCGCAGCGGGCGACACTTGTACCGCCCACACTGCGAAGGCTGCAACGCATGTCGTTCGGTGCGCATTCCCGTCAACGGCTTCAAGCCCAACCGCACCCAGCGCAAGGTTTGGCAACGTAATATGGATATCACGGTGCGCGTCATGCCCGCCCACTTCGACCCCGGCCACTACGCGCTGTACGCCGATTATATTCGGCTACGCCATGCCGACGGCGACATGTACCCGCCCAGTCGTGACCAGTACCGTACTTTCTTGACGCTGCAGGAGCCCTACGCCCATCTGATGGAGCTGCGGCTGGAAGATGAGCTGGTGGCCGTGGCCGCCTTCGACCAACTGGAGCACGGGCTGTCGGCCATTTACACGTTTTTCAAAGTGGACGACGCGCTGGAAAAACGTTCGCTGGGTACCTACGCCATCCTGCAGCTCATCGCGCTTTGCGAAAGCAGACAGTTGCCGCACCTTTACCTGGGCTACTGGATAGAGGAGTGCCGCAAGATGCGCTATAAGCAGGCGTTTTCACCCATCGAGGTGCTGGACGGGCGCCATTGGCGGCCTTTAATTCGTTAAACAGGCCAGCTTTTTTGCCTTGACGCCAGGCTTACGGCACAATATAGCGCTGTTGCTGAGCGCATCGGACCTTTGCCGATGCGCGACAAGTGAATATTTGACCAACCACGACGTAAAAAAAGTGAGGATCTGCCTAATATGGCACGCGAAGATCATATTGAAATGGAAGGCGTTATTGTCGATACCCTTCCCAACACCATGTTCCGTGTTGAGCTGGAAAACGGCCATGTGGTCACTGCCCACATCTCTGGCAAGATGCGTAAAAACTACATCCGCATCCTGACCGGCGACAAGGTCAAGGTCGAACTGACGCCCTACGACCTCTCCAAAGGCCGCATCGTTTATCGCTCGCGCTAATTTCCTGCAGGCAACGCAGTTTTTTGCCTGCACCTTCTCCCCTGCCTTTCGCTGCAGGCTGTACCGCACTTGCCGTACTGCCACGGTAGCGCCGTATAGTGCCGTACTGCATCGCGCTTTAGCGTATTGCGCCGCTCGCTAAAAACGACAACGCCCCGTCAAAGACAGGGCGCTGCGTATCGTAGGAACCGCGCCCGTTAGGGCGCGTCCGCCATTTCCGTCTCGGTGGAGAGATGCAGCTCCCCCTCCTCCAGACTGACATGCACGATGCCTCCTTGCTCGGCCAACTCGCCAAACAGGATCATCTCGGCCAACGGCTTCTTGAGCTTCTCCTGAATCAAGCGAGCCATCGGACGGGCACCCATGTCCGGATCATAGCCCTTCTCTGCCAGCCAGTCGCGGGCGATATCGTCCACGTCCAGCTGCACACGCTTCTCGTCCAGCTGCGCCTGTAGCTCGATCAGGAACTTGTCGACGACGTTGCGTACCACCGAGGTCGGCAAGGCGTGGAACTGAATGATGCCGTCCAGGCGGTTGCGGAACTCGGGTGAGAAAGTACGGCGGATGACCTCCATGGCATCGGTGGAGTGATCCTGACTCTGGAAGCCAATGGAGCGCCGTGACGCCTGCTCGGCCCCTGCGTTGGACGTCATGATCAGGATGACATGGCGGAAATCGGCTTCGCGCCCGTTATTATCGGTGAGGCGGCCGTGATCCATGACCTGCAGCAGCAGGTTGAAGACTTCAGGGTGCGCCTTTTCGATCTCATCGAGCAGCAGCACGCAGTGCGGCTGTTTGGTGACGGCCTCTGTCAACAAGCCACCCTGGTCATACCCCACGTAGCCGGGAGGTGCGCCAATCAGCCGCGACACCGTATGACGCTCCATGTACTCGGACATGTCAAAGCGTACCAGCTCGATCCCCATGATGTGCGCCAGCTGCTTGGCCACTTCTGTCTTGCCCACCCCGGTCGGGCCAGCGAACAGGAAGCTGCCCACCGGTTTGTCGGGGGATTTCAGCCCGGCCCGCGACAGCTTGATGGCGGCCGACAGCGTATCGATGGCTTCGTCCTGGCCGAATACCAGCATTTTCAGGTCGCGATCCAGCTTCTCGAGCAGCTTGCGATCCGAACTCGACACGCTCTTGGGCGGTATGCGGGCAATCGACGCCACCACGGCTTCGACCTGCTCCACATCGATGGTTTTGGCGCGCACTTCCGGCGGCAGCATGCGCTGGTGCGCACCGGCCTCGTCGATGACATCAATGGCCTTGTCGGGCAGATGACGATCATTGATGTAGCGATCCGCCAGACGAGCGGCACTCTCCAGCGCACCGTCGGTGTACTTCAGCTCATGATGCTCTTCGAAGCGCGAACGCAGCCCCTTGAGAATCTTGATGGTATCTTCCACCGAGGGCGCCAGCACATCGACCTTCTGGAAGCGACGCGCCAGGGCACGGTCTTTTTCGAAGATGCCGCGGAACTCCTGGAAGGTGGTCGAACCGATGCAGCGCAGTTCGCCCGACGAGAGCAGCGGCTTCAACAGGTTGGAGGCATCCATGACGCCACCGGACGCTGCCCCTGCACCAATGACCGTGTGAATCTCATCGATGAACAGAATGGCATTGGGCTGCTTGCGCAGCTCGCCCAGCAGGCTCTTCAAGCGTTTTTCGAAGTCGCCGCGGTATTTGGTGCCGGCCAGCAGCGCGCCCATGTCGAGGGAGTAGACGACGGCATCGGCGATCACGTCCGGTACGTCTTCTTCGACGATACGCTTGGCCAGCCCTTCGGCAATGGCCGTCTTGCCCACGCCCGCCTCACCCACCAGCAGCGGGTTGTTCTTGCGGCGCCGGGCCAGAATCTGCACGACGCGCTCGAGCTCGTGGTCACGACCGATCAGCGGGTCGATCTTGCCCTGACGCGCGTGCTCGTTGAGATTCGTGGCATACCCGGTCAGCGGATGCGCAGCCCCTTCGGTGCCGCCCTCCTCGGCGTCTTCGTTCTCCTGAGAGGAGGGCGAAGGCGCAGGGCCGTGGCCCGACACTTTGGAAATGCCGTGGGCGATGTAGTTGACGGCATCCACTCGAGCAACGCTCTGCTGCTTGAGGAAGTAGACCGCCTGGCTCTCCTGCTCGGAGAAGATCGCCACCAGCACGTTGGCGCCGGTCACTTCGCTCTTGCCCGAGGATTGGACGTGGAATACGGCACGCTGCAGCACACGCTGGAAGCCTAGCGTAGGCTGCGTTTCGCGGTCGCCCTGCCCTTCCGGGATCAGCGGCGTGGTCGAGTTGATAAAATCCTGCAGATCGGACCGCAGCTTGTCGAGGTTTGCCCCGCACGCCTTCAGCACATCGACCGCGGAGGCATTGTCCAGCAGTGCCAGGAGCAGATGTTCGACGGTCATGAATTCGTGGCGCTTCGAGCGAGCCACGGTGAAGGCCGTGTTCAGGGTCAGTTCAAGTTCTTTGCTCAGCATGGCAGTCCCCTTTTCGCTACTACCTAGGGCATGTCGCCACCTAGGGCTTGCGTCGGATCAGTTTAATCGACCGGCACTTTCAACATCGGGTACAAATGGCGTGGTTGCAAGCCCCAAGGCTACTTTTTTTCAACGCTGCATGCGGTGCAGCATGATCAATCCGCAGCCTCGATGTCGCTCATCAGCGGGTGCTCGCACTCACGGGCATACTCATTCACCTGATAACTCTTCGTTTCTGCAATGTCGCGGGTAAAAATGCCGCAGGTCGCCTTCCCCTGGGTATGCACCGCCAACATTACCTGTACGGCTTTCTCGTTATCCATATTGAAAAAGCCCTGCAGTATTTCGACGACGAATTCCATCGGCGTGTAGTCGTCGTTATGCAGCACCACCTTGTACAGAGGCGGCTGGGCCAGCGCAGGCTCGGCGGGCTGTACGGCCAGATCATCTTCGTACTCGGGCATACCGGGACGCGTCATGCCTGCATGCAGAGTCGCTGTCACGTCCAGACGTTGTGTATTAGGCATAAGTCACATGCATCATCTTCTTGCTGCTGACAGTCAGGGCCTTGGGTCACCTCAAGGACGAGGCATTTACAGTCCAGGCTTCTACAGACTGTACACCCATGTATAAGACGCCTGCCATCAACAAGGGTTCATGAAAGGTAAAAAATTATCACACAGCAGAGAATAAAAAACCCTCGCCCGCAAGGCGGGCGAGGGGTCGATCAGCCGTTTAAGCGCGACGGCTCAGCGCATGATCAGCCCTTGGCCACCATAGCCAGCGCGTCGTTGAGGGTCTTGCTCGGGCGCATGGCCTGGCTGGCCAGCTCACCGTTGGGGTGGAAGTATCCCTGGATATCCACCGGCTGCCCCTGCACGCTGTTCAGCTCATCGACGATGGCGCTCTCGTTGGCTTGCAGCGTCTCGGCCAGACGGCCAAACAGGGATTTCAGTTCGGCGTCCTGGTCCTGAGCGGCCAGCGCTTCTGCCCAGTACATCGCCAGGTAGAAGTGGCTGCCACGGTTATCCAGCTCGCCCACTTTACGCGATGGCGACTTGTTGCTGTCGAGGAACTTGCCGTTGGCCTCGTCCAGCGCCTTGGCCAGCAGAGACGCACGGGCGTTGCCGAAGGTGCTGCCCAGGTGCTCCAGCGAGGCAGCCAGCGCCAGGAACTCACCCAGCGAGTCCCAACGCAGGTGGTTCTCTTCCAGGAACTGCTGTACGTGCTTCGGTGCAGAGCCGCCCGCGCCGGTCTCGAACAGACCGCCGCCGTTCATCAGCGGCACGATAGAGAGCATCTTGGCGCTGGTACCCAGCTCCATGATCGGGAACAGGTCGGTGAGGTAGTCGCGCAGCACGTTACCGGTGACGGAGATGGTGTCTTCGCCCTTGCGGATACGCTCCAGGGAAACCTTCATGGCATCGACCGGCGCCAGGATACGGATATCCAGACCCGCCGTGTCGTGCTCTTTCAGGTAGGCCTCGACCTTCTTGATCAGCTGCGCATCGTGAGCGCGGTTGGCGTCCAGCCAGAACAGTGCCGGAGCACCGCTGGCGCGGGCACGGGTAACGGCCAGCTTGACCCAGTCCTGAATCGGCGCGTCCTTGGTCTGGCACATGCGCCAGATATCGCCGGCTTCCACGCTGTGGCTGAACAGCGTCTGGCCTGCGTCGTCGGTCACTACCACGGTGCCATCAGCAGGCATCTGGAAGGTCTTGTCGTGGGAGCCGTACTCTTCGGCTTTCTGGGCCATCAGGCCTACATTGGGCACGCTACCCATGGTGGTGGGGTCGAAGGCGCCGTGCTGCTTGCAGTCCTCGATCACCGCCTGGTAGATAGTGGCGTAGCAGCGGTCCGGGATGACTGCCTTGGCATCCTGCAGCTCGTCGTTGGCATTCCACATCTTGCCGGAATCGCGGATCATCGCTGGCATGGAAGCATCGATGATGACGTCGCTGGGCACGTGCAGGTTAGTGATGCCTTTATGGGAGTTGACCATGGCCATGGCCGGACGCTGCTGGTAGAGCGCATCCACGTCGGCCTTGATGGCCTCCTGCTGGTCGCTGGGCAGCTTCTCGATGGCGCTGTACAGGTCACCGATACCGCTGTTCGGGTTGAAACCTGCGCTCTTCAGCGCTTCGGCATGCTTCTCCAGCACGTCCTTGTAGAACTCTTCGACCACGATGCCGAACATGATCGGGTCGGACACCTTCATCATGGTGGCCTTCAGGTGCAGCGAGAACAGCACACCGCTCTGCTGGGCATCGCTGATCTGGCTGGCGATGAAGCTGCGCAGACGACGGCTGCTCATGCTGGCAGCGTCGATGACTTCGCCTGCTTTTACCGCCAGGCCCTCTTTCAGCACGACGCTGCCGCCATCCTTCTGCTGCAGCTCGATCTTCAGCGTGCCCGCTTTTTCCATGACCGCCGACTGCTCGCTGCCGTAGAAATCGCCTTCGCTCATGTGAGCGACGTGGGATTTGGAGTCGGCGCTCCAGGCACCCATGCGATGCGGGTACTTGCGGGCGTAGTTCTTGACCGACTTCGGCGCACGGCGGTCAGAGTTGCCTTCACGCAGCACCGGGTTGACGGCGCTGCCCTTGGCCTTGTCGTAACGCGCCTTGATGGAGGCTTCTTCGTCGTTTTTGGGCTCTTCAGGATACTCGGGCAGCGGGTAGCCCTGGCTCTGCAGCTCTTTGATAGTCGCTTTCAGCTGCGGGCCAGACGCACTGATGTTGGGCAGCTTGATGATGTTGGCTTCCGGCGTGGTGGCCAGTTGGCCCAGCTCTGCCAGGTCATCGCTGACCCGCTGTTCGTCGCTCAACACGTCCGGGAACTGCGCCAGCACACGCGCCGCCAGAGAGATATCACGGGTTTCTACTTCGACACCGGCCGAGTCGGTGAAGGCATCAATAATCGGTAACAAGGAGTAGGTAGCGAGCGCAGGAGCTTCATCGGTGAGCGTATAAATGATCTTCGGCGTTTTAGACATTTTGCGTTAACCTCTTCTTTTCAGTCGCTGTGATTATAAAAAACCCTGAGCTACGCGGCTCATACAACGAATAGCCTTGCCGCGAAGCGGGTGGAGCATCCTGTATGCGCTGCCCCTTATGGTCACTCGGTGGTAAAACGACGCCGGTACATCTCAAACGGCTGCGCCGGAGTATACCAGCGCTGCACGGTAATCGCATGAGCGATTGTCGACAAATCAACTGACCCGCTATTCGAGACCATGAGCACGCTATATTTACTGCACAAGCCCTACCGAATGCTTTCCCAGTTTACTGACCGGGAGGGCCGCGCCACCCTGGCCGACGTGATCAGCGTGCCCGGGGTCTACGCCGCAGGTCGGCTGGATTACGACTCCGAAGGCCTGCTGCTGCTCAGCGATGATGGTGCCTTGATTCACCGCATTGCCCACCCTCGCCACAAGCAGCCCAAGACCTACTGGGTACAGCTGGAAGGCCAGCTCACCGACGACGCCCTTCACGGGTTGCGCTCCGGGCTGATGCTCAAGGATGGCCCGACGCTACCCGCCAAGGCGCGGCGCATAGCGCCTCCCGACCTGCCTGATCGAACCCCCGCCGTCGACCCCAAGCGCCACCCGGTGACCAGCTGGCTGGAGCTGACCATCAGTGAAGGCCGCAACCGCCAGGTACGCCGCATGACGGCGGAGGTAGGCTTCCCTACCCTGCGCCTGATACGCGCGGCCATTGGGCCTTGGCGGCTGGAGGGGCTGGCGCCCGGCGAGTGGCGCAAGGAAACCCTCCACGCGCCGCGTCAGGCACCGGCCAAAACGGCGCGCACCCGCCAAACTCGGAGAAAGCCGCGATGAGCCGCCCGATCATTCGAAGCACGGTGGCCTGCGTGATTCGCGAAGGGGAGCGCTTCCTGATGGTCGAAGAGGACAAGGGTGGCCCGCTGACGCTGTTCAACCAGCCCGCGGGCCATATCGAACTGGGTGAAGGCCCGATGGCCGCCATGCTTCGCGAAGTTCGGGAAGAGACCGCCTGGCACGTTTCACTCACCGGCTACCTGGGCCTCTACGTGCTGCATACCGAACAGGGCGATACCTTTCACAGCCACGGCTTCGTGGCCACGCCGCGCTACTCGCTCGGCACACCGCTGGATAACGACATCCTGGCCACCCACTGGTTGACCCGCGCCGAGATCGCCGCGCTGGCCAGCGAGCGTCGGCTGCGCAGCCCGCTGGTGCTGCAGCGTATCGACGATGCCCTGGCAGGTCGCCACTACCCGCTGGACGTGATCCGCGAGTGAAGCACTCGAAGCATCCGGCTCCCATCGTGTATAATCGCCGCCCACTTGCATACCACTTCAACAGAGGATGCCCATGACATCCACCCATGGCACCGCTACCCAGGCCACCCCCGACACCGCCGCTCACGCCACTGGCAAGGTCATCGTGGGCATGTCAGGAGGCGTCGATTCATCCGTCTCGGCTCTGCTGCTGCTTCAGCAGGGGTACGAAGTCGAAGGCCTGTTCATGAAGAACTGGGATGAAGACGACGGCACCGAATACTGCACTGCCAAGGAAGACCTGGCCGACGCAGAAGCGGTCTGTGCCAAGCTGGGCATCAAACTGCATACGGCCAACTTCGCCGCCGAATATTGGGACAACGTGTTCGAGCATTTCCTGGCCGAATACAAGGCGGGGCGCACTCCCAATCCGGACATCCTGTGTAACCGGGAAATCAAGTTCAAGGTGTTCCTGGAGTACGCCGAAATGCTCGGCGCCGACAAGATCGCGACCGGCCACTACGTGCGCCAGGGCGAGCGCGCAGGTCGACCACGGCTGCTCAAGGGGTTGGATGCCAACAAGGATCAGAGCTATTTCCTGCATGCCGTACCTGAAGCGGCCATTGCGCGTACGCTGTTTCCCGTCGGCGAGCTGGAGAAACCCGCCGTGCGCGCCCTGGCCGAACAACACGACCTGGTGACGGCCAGGAAAAAGGACTCCACCGGTATCTGCTTCATCGGTGAGCGTCGCTTTCGTGATTTCCTGCAGCAGTACCTGCCCGCTCAGCCAGGCACC
Source organism: Halomonas sp. NyZ770 (assembly GCF_020616575.1). Classification (NCBI taxonomy): domain Bacteria; kingdom Pseudomonadati; phylum Pseudomonadota; class Gammaproteobacteria; order Oceanospirillales; family Halomonadaceae; genus Halomonas; species Halomonas sp. NyZ770. The sequence goes on from NZ_CP085143.1 coordinate 2,743,586, forward strand.
ATCGAAACACCGGAAGGCGATGTGATTGGCCAACATATGGGGTTGATGTACTACACCCTCGGCCAGCGCCAGGGCCTGGGAATTGGTGGACTAGCCAACTACCCCGAAGACCCTTGGTACGTGGCAGGCAAGGACCTGACGCGCAACGTGCTGATCGCCGTGCAAGGTAAGCAGCACGCCCTGCTGTATACCAATGCTCTGGCCACCGAAGCGATGGACTGGGTAGCAGGCGAGCCACCTGCCCAGCAGGGCCGGTTTACCGCCAAGACGCGCTACCGCCAGAGCGACTGCCCCTGCGAGATCCGCGCCCAGGCCGACGGCAGCGTCGAAGTCATCTTCGATGACCCGCAGTGGGCCGTGACGCCCGGCCAATCGCTGGTGCTCTACGACAACGACATCTGTCTGGGCGGCGGCGTAATTCGCGCCACCTGGAACACTACGGAGGCCGCGGCATGAGCGCCACCCCCATTCATCGTGCTCCCGACTCTCCGGCAGCGCGCCAGGCCTTGGCTCTGGCCGGGGTCTTTCAGGCCGCCAGCCTGGTGGACGAACTGGCCCGCACCGGGCAGGTAGACACCCGCGCTTGGGACACGCTGATCCATGCCACGGTGGATACCAACCCCGAAAGCTTCGAGGCCATTTACGGCGGCCACCCCAACAACCTGCGCCGGGGGCTCGAAACGCTGGAAGCTCTGGTAGGCCGCAAGCAGGCCAATCCGGTGGTGCTGCGCTACGGCTTTTCGCTGCTGCTGTTGATGAACAAGCTGCGTAACGACACGGCCATGATGGACCTGCTGGGCCAGAAACTCTCCCACGTGCAGGGGCAGGCAGAGCACTTCGGCACGACCCACGAAAACGTGATTGCAAGCCTGGGGGAAACCTATCAGGAAACCCTCTCCACGCTAAAGACCCGCATCGTGGTACAGGGTGACCCCTCGCTTTTGCAGACCCGCATGATGCCCGAACGCGTACGCGCCTGTCTCATGGCCGGTATCCGCTTTGCGCTGCTGTGGCACCAACAGGGTGGCCGACGCTGGAAACTGGTGTTTCAGCGCAAGGCCTTGCGCCGCGCTCTGGATGAGCTGGGGTAGACGCACGCTGCCTCGCCAGCCTGACGCCCCCGACCACTGATGTTCGACCACCGACTCTCGATCACTGACTCTCGACCAACCTGGAAACCAAGCCATGCAACTCTCAGCCTTGACCGCTCTTTCCCCTGTTGACGGCCGCTACGGTGCCAAAGCCGCAGCGCTGCGTGAACACTTCAGCGAATTTGGTTTGATCCGTGCCCGCGTGATCGTGGAAGTGCGCTGGCTGCAGCGCCTTGCAGAGCACAGCCAGATCGTCGAAGTGCCGCCGCTTTCGGCAGCCGCCACGGCCTTCCTGGAGCAGTTGATTCGTGAGTTTTCAGTGGCCGATGCCGAACGCATTAAAGAGATCGAGCGCACCACCAATCACGATGTCAAGGCAGTCGAATACTTCCTCAAGGAGAAGATTGCCGATCAGGCCGAGCTGCATGCGGTCACCGAATTCATCCACTTTGCCTGCACCTCCGAGGACATCAACAACCTCTCCTACGGGGTCATGCTGGCCGATGGCTTGAAAGCCATGCTGCCTACCCTGCATGAAGTGGCCGATGAAATCGGTAAGCTGGCCATCGCCCACGCTGGCCAGCCCATGCTGTCGCGCACCCACGGTCAGACGGCGAGCCCCACCACCCTGGGTAAGGAAATGGCCAACGTGGCCTACCGCCTCAAGCGCCAGCTCAAACAGATCGAAAGCGTCGAGATTCTGGGCAAGATCAACGGCGCCGTGGGCAACTACAACGCTCACCTGACCACCTACCCGGATATCGACTGGGAAGCCAATGCGCGCACGTTCGTGGAAGGGCTGGGACTGAGCTTCAACCCCTACACCACGCAAATCGAACCCCACGACTACATTGCCGAGCTGTTCGACTCCCTGTGCCGCTACAACACCATCCTGATCGATTTCGATCGTGACGTGTGGGGCTACATTTCGTTGGGCTACTTCAAGCAGCGCACCGTTGAAGGCGAAATCGGCTCCTCCACCATGCCGCACAAGGTCAACCCCATCGACTTCGAAAACTCCGAAGGCAACCTGGGTTTGGCCAACGCCATCCTCAGCCATCTGGCCCAGAAACTGCCGATCTCCCGCTGGCAGCGCGACCTGACCGACTCCACGGTGCTGCGCAACCTCGGCGTCGGCCTGGCCTACGGTTTGATTGGCTACCATGCCAGTCTGAAAGGCATCAGCAAGCTGGAAGCCAACCCGGCCAGACTCGCCGAAGACCTGGACAACAGCTGGGAAGTGCTGGCCGAACCCATTCAGACCGTCATGCGTCGTTACGGCATCGAGAAGCCCTACGAGAAGCTCAAGGAGCTGACCCGCGGCAAGCAGATCGACCAGGCAGGCTTTGCAGCCTTCATCGACACCCTGGCACTGCCCGACGACGTGAAACAGGAGCTGAAATCTCTTTCGCCCGCCAGCTATATTGGTAATGCGAAGGCGCAGGCCGAAGCCCTTCCGCAACGGCTGGCGGCCCTATAAACGCACGCCGTTTCGTTCCGTGCCGCTCACTCACTTCAGGATAACGCCATGAGTCATCACGATAAGCCACTCACCCTGCTGGGTGATTTAACACCCGCCGACTTCTTGGCCCACTACTGGCAGCAGAAGCCCCTGCTGATTCGTGGCGCTATCCCGGACTTCGTCAGCCCCATCGACCCCGATGAGCTGGCAGGCCTGGCCTGCGAACCGGGCGTGGAAGCGCGGCTGGTGGAAGAGAACGGCCCTGACGGCCCCTGGCAGGTATCCCACGGTCCCTTCGATGACGCTACCTTCGAGCGCCTCCCCGAAGGCCACTGGAGCCTGCTGGTGCAAGCCGTCGACCACTACGTGCCCTCCATTGCTGCGCTGATGGACGAGTTCGACTTCCTGCCCCGCTGGCGTCTGGACGATATCATGGTGAGCTACGCGCCCCCCGGCGGCAGCGTCGGCCCGCACATCGACCAGTACGATGTGTTCCTGCTGCAGGCCCGCGGCCATCGCCGCTGGCAGCTGGGCGGCAAGCAGCCGGACAACGCGCCGATCGTGCAGGGCATCGACCTGCGTATTCTGGAAACCTTCGAGATCGAACCCGACTCCGATTGGACCCTGGCACCGGGCGACATGCTCTACCTGCCGCCGGGCTGGGCGCATCACGGGGTCAGCCAGACCGACGACTGCATGACCATTTCAGTGGGTTTTCGTGCTCCCTCGGCCGACGAAGCCATCACCTCCTACGCCGACTACGTGGGCGAGCAGATGTCGGAATCCCAGCGTTACAGCGACGCGGGCATGGCACCGGCCCAGCATCAGGGCGAACTGGACGACGCCGCCATCGAGCGTATGCGTCAATTCATCCTCTCGACGCTGGACAAACCGGAGCAGATGGCCCAGTGGTTTGGCCGCGTCATGACTCAGCCCAAGTACGTCGACCAGCTGATGCCACTGGACGAGCCGCTGGACGAGGCCGCGCTTGTTGCTCAGCTACAACAGGGCGAGCCGCTGTTCCATATGCCCGGTTCGCGCTTTGCCTGGCGCAGCGATGCCGCCGGCACCACGCTGTTCGTGGATGGCGACGGGCACGCCTGCTCGGAAGCGCTGGCCAAGCGGGTCGCCGACCCGGAGCCCATGTACGACGAGGTGCTGGAACTGGACGGTGCGGCAGCGCTGCTCACGCAGCTGATCAATAGCGGCAGCCTGGGCTTCATGGGTGAAGACGACGAGGAGTAAGGCGTGAACACAGCCACCACCGTGCAACAAGGCGACTGGCGTGAACTGGGCGACGCGGCGTCGTTGATTCGCCGCGTGGTCTTCATCGATGAGCAGCAGGTTCCTCAGGAAGAGGAGTGGGATGGCCGGGATGGCGAATGCCTGCACTTCCTCGCCACGCTGAATGACGAGCCGGTGGGTACCGCGCGCCTGCTGCCCGACGGCCATATTGGTCGCGTAGCGGTGTTGAGCAGCGCACGGGGCGCGGGCATTGGCTATCGACTCATGGAGGCTGCCATCGCCGCTGCCCGCGAGGCAGGCCATCGCCACGCGGCCCTCAGCGCCCAGCTACACGCCCTCGCCTTCTATGAGCGTTTAGGCTTCGTAGCCCATGGCGAGGTCTTCATGGATGCCGGCATCCCCCACCGCGAAATGACCCTGGTGCTGTAACCCGCCACCAGGCCATCGAACACGCGTTATAGCGCCGCTGAGAAAGCGGCGCTTTTTTTTGCGTCCAACAGGCGAAAAACGACTACACAAACAGGGCGTTCGACGTAGTCGATGTCGTCGGACTACAACGCCCCCTGCCCCGAAGTGACAATTGTTGAATGCAGCTGCCTGACCGATAGTTATTGCACTGCAGCGACGTTGGCTCTCAGCTCTTACGCCATGTCGCTGTGTGACGCCAAGCGCCGAGGCACGACGTTTTACTGAGAGACGATTGGCCTAGAGACAGCGCCGCAAAATTGCACAATGCTGAACGCTATCTCGCAGGTGCAGCATAACAACAAGCTAGCCTGCGAACGACGATAACCCTGGAGGAATCAGCTCATGTCAGGACTGCTCGACGATATCAAAGCCATGGCCCAACTGCGCGAAGCCCAAGGCGGCAAGTGGTCAGCGATCAAACCTGAATACGCCGCTCGCATGCGTGCCCAGAACCGCTTCCATACCGGCCTGGACATTGCTCGTTACACCGCCAAGATCATGCGTGACGACATGGCCGCCTACGATGCCGACACCTCCCAGTACACCCAATCGCTGGGTTGCTGGCACGGCTTCATCGGCCAGCAGAAGCTGATTTCCATCAAGAAGCATTTTGGCACCACCAAGCGTCGCTACCTGTACCTTTCAGGCTGGATGGTGGCAGCCCTGCGCTCCGAGTTTGGCCCACTGCCCGACCAGTCCATGCATGAGAAAACCTCGGTGGCCAACCTGATCGAGGAACTCTACACCTTCCTCAAGCAGGCCGATGCCTGGGAACTCAACCACCTGTTCCGTGCGCTGGACGACGCCAAGGCCGCAGGCGACAACGCCAAAGAAAAAGAGCTGATCAGCAAGATCGACAACTACGAAACCCATATCGTGCCGATCATTGCCGACATCGATGCCGGGTTTGGTAACGCCGAAGCCACGTACCTGCTGGCCAAGAAATTCATCCAGGCGGGCGCCTGCTGCATTCAGCTCGAAAACCAGGTATCCGACGAGAAGCAGTGCGGTCACCAGGATGGCAAGGTCACCGTGCCCCATGAAGACTTCCTGGCCAAGATCAACGCCGTGCGTTACGCCTTTCTGGAGCTGGGCGTCGAAGATGGCGTCATCGTCGCTCGTACCGACTCGCTGGGCGCTGGTTTGACCCAGAAGATCGCCGTCACCAATGAGCCAGGCGACCTGGGCGACCAGTACAACAGCTTCCTGGATGGCGATGTCATCGAGAACGCCTCGGACATCAACAACGGCGATGTGGTCATCAAGCAGAACGGCAAGCTGGTCAAGCCCAAACGGTTGGCTTCTGGCCTCTACCAGTTCAAGCCAGGCACCGGCGAAGACCGCGTGATCCTGGACTGCATCACCAGCCTGCAAAACGGTGCCGACCTGCTGTGGATCGAAACCGAGAAGCCCCATGTGGGCCAGATCGCCAGCATGGTGAACCGCATCCGCGAAGTCGTGCCGGACGCCAAGCTGGTGTACAACAACTCGCCCTCCTTCAACTGGACGCTGAACTTCCGTCAACAGGTCTTCGACGCCTGGGAGAAAGAGGGCAAGGACGTATCGGCCTACCAGCGTGACAAGCTGATGAGCGTCGAATACGACAACACCGAGCTGGGGCAGCTGGCCGATGAGTGGACGCGCAACTTCCAGCGTGACGGGGCGCGCGAAGCGGGTATCTTCCACCACTTGATCACCCTGCCCACCTACCACACGGCGGCGCTGTCTACCGACAACCTGGCCAAGGGCTACTTCGGCGACGAAGGCATGCTGGCCTACGTGGCAGGCGTCCAGCGTCAGGAAATTCGCCAGGGGATCGCCACGGTCAAGCACCAGGACATGGCAGGCTCCAACATCGGTGACGATCACAAGGAGTTCTTCCATGGTGAGGCTGCGCTGAAAGCCGGCGGCAAGGACAACACCATGAACCAGTTTGGCTAAACACACAGCCACTGCAACGCACCACGGGGAGCCACGGCTCCCCGTGGTGTTTTTTGCGGCGTGCTTCATGGCCTGTCGATTTTTTGCACACTGCTTTCTTAATGCCTGTCTACACTCTACTTTGTGACCTTTTTTCCAAACGGCTGGTCAAAAGCGTACGCTTTGGTTATCTTTTAGCGAACGCCGTTCTATAATGATACGCACGCATTGATCTGCGGACGTTCACAGCCATATGGGCTGATTCTTACTGGAGGTTTGAATGAAACGTTTACTACCCGTTGCAGCGTTGAGCATCCTGACACTGGCTGGCTGTGCCAACACATCCACCTACTCGGGCGATGTGTACCGCGGCAACCAGGCGCAGACGGGCCAGAGCGTCAGCTATGGCACCATCGTGGCCGTTCGTCCGGTACAGATTCAAGCCGATAGCCGTACCGGCAACCTGCTGGGCGGTGGCGGTGGCGCCGTGATTGGCGGCATTCTGGGCAACCAGGTGGGCGGTGGCACAGGTCGCCAACTGGCCACCGTGGCAGGCGCGCTGGGCGGTGCCGTAGCAGGCACGGCGGCAGAAGACCGCGTCAACCGCGTCAATGCACTGGAAATGGAAGTGCGTCGTGACGACGGTACCGATGTGGTCGTCGTTCAACGTGCCGACCGTCAGTTCCAGGCTGGCCAGCGTGTGCGCCTGATTGGCAGCGGCGCCAATCTGAGCGTTGCCCCCTACTGATCGCCCCTCGCACCCGCGCGGGTCATGGCTGACCAGCGCCTGCAAAAGTGCGGTCTCGAAAAAAAAGCCCGTCCACCAGAGTGGACGGGCTTTTTCATGTCTGCTTCAAGCCATTTCAGGCCATTCGTGAACAACGGGTGGCGAGGTACAGCACATGCCACCCATTGGGCAGGGTTAGTGAGTCACCTTGTTGCTGGCCCAGTTGGCCAGCTTGAACACGATGAATCCGATCAACGCCAGCAGCAGAGCCACCAGCAGAATATCGACCGGACGCACCAGTGTGGTGGCCCCCAGGATCGCAATGGCCGCTACCCACAAGTGGCGATTCTCGCCATGGGTCTTCAAGACACCGGGCAACAGCTTGTCCAGCCCTTGGCTAAAGCCATTGTCCCAACGCTTGTTGGCAAAGTAGGCAATCAGCACGAAGGCTACCACCCAAATCAGGAAAACAGTCATATCAAGCTCCGATCACACTTCGTTAGCTTATGGAAAAAGGGTAAAGGTAGGGTATCGCTGGTCACTGCCGGGCGCAATAGTGCCAAAGGCGTGGGGGTTAAAAACCCGGCTTACCCCCTGACAAGCCAGCCCACACGCGTTACCATGTTGGGACATGCACTCACCGAAAGGTTATTCAATGCAAATTGCGCAAAACTCGGTTGTCGCGTTTCACTACACTCTGACCAACGATGCAGGTGAAGTGCTGGACAGTTCCGAAGGCCGTGAGCCGCTTACCTACCTCCACGGTGCCGGTAACATCATCCCGGGCCTGGAAAAAGAGCTGGAAGGCCGCGCCGCAGGCGACAAACTGAACGTCAAGGTAGCCCCTGCCGAGGGTTACGGTGAAGTTCAGGAGCAGCTGATGCAGGAAGTTCCTCGCGATGCCTTCCAGGGCGTCGAGAGCATCGAGCCGGGCATGCAGTTCCAGGCCCAGACCCAGGGCGGCCCGCTGATGGTCACCGTCACGAAAGTGGAAGGTGACACCGTCGTCGTGGATGGCAACCATCCGCTGGCAGGTCAGCACCTGAACTTCGACGTTGAGATTGCTACCGTTCGTGAAGCAAGCGAAGAAGAAGTTCAGCACGGACACGTGCACGGCGAAGGCGGCGTTCACCACTGAGCGTAAGCCATCGTCATCCAGGCGGCCTGCAGGCCGCCTTTTTTGTGGCCGTTTCCCTGCCCCTTATTCGCCAGGAATCAGTACCAGCTGCCCATGGCGTACGCTGCGTGACGAGGTCACTTCGTCGGCAAACTGCTTCAGGGCACTCCCCTGCCCTTTGAGCAGCGCCACTTCCAGGCAGCTGTCATGATTGATATGCACATGCAGCGTCGACAGCGTGAGGTCGTGGTGGTCGTGGGAGTGCCGGGTCAGCCGTTTGGAAAGCTCCCGTGCCGCATGGTCGTAGACATACACCAAAGCCCCCATGCACGGGGCATCCGGCGCGACCTCTTCCTTGGCCTGAGTCAGCCCGCTGCGGGTCAGGTCTCGAATGGCCTCGGAACGGTTCTGATAGCCACGTTGCTGCATCAAGGCATCCACCTCGCGCAGCAGCTCTTCATCCAGCGTCACGGTAATACGTTGCATACGTTCTCCTTTGCTCACCCGAGCGTAGAATGGACCTGTTGACTACCCGCCGCACGAGTATGATGTTATTGTAAAAACATCATACTTATTCATCACAGGGTGCTCCATGCGTCGTTCGATACTACTGACCATTGCCAGCACATGTCTGGCGCTCGGCGCTCCCGCGCTGGCCAAAGAGCAGTTGGTGCTTGCCATCGGCGGCGAGCCAGACCAGGGCTTCGACCCGCTGCTGGGCTGGGGGCAATACGGTAGCCCGCTGTTTCAGTCCACGCTGCTCACCCGTGGCCAGGATTTTACCCCTCAAGCGGGGTTGGCCACCGAATGGTCCCTGTCGGACGACCAGTTGACCTGGACACTGCATCTGCGCGAGGACGTTCGGTTTGCCGATGACACGCCGCTCACCGCTCGGGATGTGGCATATACCTTCAATGCCGCCGCCACGGCGGGAGGCCGAGCCGACCTCAGCGCGCTGGCACATGCCGACGCCGTGAATGACCACACCGTCACGCTTACCCTGAAATCCCCTCGCATCACCTTCATCGACCAGCTGATGACCCTGGGCATTGTACCTGATGCCGAGCGGGAAAATGGCCATCATGCGGGTTACGGCCGCCAGCCGCTGGGCTCTGGCCCCTACCGCATGGTGGAGTGGCAGGAAGGTGAGCAGCTGATCGTCGAGCGTAACCCCTATTTTTACGGCCCTGCTCCGGCCTTCGAGCGCCTGGTATTTCTGTTTACCGATGAGGCAGGCACGCTAAGCGCTGCTCAGGCAGGTCAGCTCGACCTGGCCGTCATTCCCCAGGCGCTGGCCAGCACCATGCCGGGCCAGATGCAGCGGGTCCTGATGGAGAGCGTCGATAATCGCGGGATTCTGTTTCCCATGCAGCCCGACAGCGGGGAGCGCGCGGCCAACGGTGCCCCGATTGGCAACGATGTCACGTCCGATCCGGCCATTCGCCAGGCCATCAACCTGGCGCTATCCCGCGACACGCTGGTGGACGTGGCCCTGAACGGGTTTGGCCGCCCGGCGTATGGCCCTGCCGATGGCCTGCCCTGGGGGCACCCCGATGAAACCATCGATTTCGACCTGGAGCAGGCCAATGCGCTGCTGGAGGAAGCAGGCTGGCTGCGCGCAGACGATGGCCTGCGCTACAAGGAAGGGCAGCCTGCTCGCTTCCGGCTCACCTACCCGGCCAGTGATACGACTCGCCAGCAGCTCGCGCAAATCAGCGCGGAGATGGTACGCCCGCTGGGCATCGAGATGCAGCCCACCGGCCGCCATTGGGATGAAATTCAGCGGGAAGCCCTGCACCAGGATGCCATCGTATTTGGCTTTGGCAGCCATAGCCCGCAAGAGATCTACTATCTCTTCCACAGCGAACACGCCGGGTTTGGCTTCTACAACAGCGGCTTTTACACCAATGAGCGCGTCGACCAGCACTTGGAGGCCGCCCAGGCCGCCGCCAGCGCCGAAGAAGCCAACCCACACTGGCAAGCAGCCCAATGGGATGGCAGCACCGGCTATGGCCTGCAGGGCGACGCCAGCTGGGCCTGGATGGTCAACCTGACCCATGTCTATGCCACTGACCCGTGTCTGGACGTTGGCGAGCTGGGCGTGGCCCCCCATGGACACGGCTGGCCGATTACCGCCAACCTGCTCGAGTGGCGCTGGACGTGCCACTAGCCCGCTGGCTGCTATTGAGAAGCCTGCGGCTGGGGCTGGTCATGCTGTGCGTGGCCGGTCTCGCCTTCGGCCTGATGATGCTCTCGCCCATCGACCCCATCGACGCCTACCTGGGCCCGCAGATGGCCCAGGTAAGCCCCGAGCAGCGCGCCCTGATCGCCGCACAATGGGGCTTCGATGAACCGGCAGCCGTGCAGTTCGGCCAGTGGCTGCGTCAACTGGCCAGCGGCGAGCTGGGCTGGAGCCATGTGTACCAACAGCCGGTAGGTGACGTCATCAGCCTGCGCTTTCAGCGCTCGTTCTGGCTGCTGTTCAGTGCCTGGCTGCTGTCACTGGTGCTGGGCGTGGCATTGGGTATCGTGGCAGGCAGCCGGGAAGGCTCGCTGCTCGACCGCTTGATCAGCGGTTACGCCTTCGTGACCGCCTCGACGCCCACTTTCTGGCTGGCCATTCTGGCACTGCTGCTGTTTTCGGTGACCCTGGGCTGGACCCCCACCTGCTGCGCAGGCCCCACGGGGGTGGTCAGCCGCGACGTCACGTTCGCCACTCGTCTGCACCATCTGGTGCTGCCGGTGACGACCCTGGCGCTATTGAGCATGGCCACCATCACCCTGCACACCCGCGCCAGAATGGTGGCCTTCATGCGCTCGGACACGGCGCTACACGCCTTTGCCCAGGGCGCTAGCCGCACCGATATCGCCTGGCGGCACGGGCTGCGCCACGCCAGCCTCCCGGCCATCACCCTGGCCTTTGCCTCGCTGGGCGAGCTGTTTGGCGGCTCCATTCTCGTGGAGCAGGTCTTCGCCTACCCGGGGCTGGGCCAGGCCACCGTGGCGGCGGGGCTGCGCAGCGATGTTCCCCTGCTGCTGGCCATTGCCCTGTTCACCGCGCTGTTCGTGAGTATCGGCAACCTGACCGCCGATGCCCTGGCACGGGTGACCGACCCGCGCATCCGTCTGGCACACAGCCCATGAACACACAGCCACGCCTGGCCGCCGCCGTTTACCTGGTGCTCTTCAGTGCCCTGCTGATGCTGCTGTTGAGCAGCCGTTTGTGGCTGGGTGACAGCCCCCAGCAGATGCAGTTCGAGGCACGTTTACAGTCACCCAGCCTGCTCCACTGGTTCGGTACCGATGCCTTGGGCCGGGAGCTATGGGCGCGTACCCTGGCGGGGCTGGCGCTGAGTTTTTGGGTCGGTTTGAGCGCGGCCCTGCTGGGCACGGCCATCGCCCTGCTGCTGGCCAGCCTGGCCGCGCTATCGAACACCCTGGATGCACTGGTGTCGCTGCTGATCGATACGCTGCTCAGCGTGCCCCACCTCATTTTACTGCTGCTCATCGCCTTTGCGCTGGGCGGGGGCACCCAGGCCGTGATCATCGCCGTGGCCATTACCCACTGGCCTGGCCTGGCGCGGGTGTTTCGCGCCGAGCTGTTCAGCCTGCGCGAGGCCGAGTACGTGGCGCTCTCGAAAGGCTTTGGCAAAGGGCCGGGGTACATCGTCGCCCAGCACTTCGTGCCCCACCTTTGGCCCCACTGCGTAGTGGGTGCGTTACTGCTGTTTCCCCACGCCATTCTGCACGAAGCGGCTCTGACCTTTCTCGGCGTCGGCCTGGACCCCAACCAGCCCGCCATCGGCGTGCTGCTGGCCGACGCCATGCGCTATCTCAGCGGCGGCTATTGGTGGCTGGGCGTGTTTCCGGGGCTAGGACTGCTGCTGATGGTGCTGGCCATTCAACGGCTGGCCACACAGCTGCGCCAGGCCCTGTAAGGCCAGCGTTTTCAACCATCAAGGGAGCCAAACATGCTGGAGATCACCGACTGGAGCCTGAGCCTGCCCCACTACCCCCGCTGGTGGAAGCGCGAGTGGTCACCCGTGATCGAATCGCTTTCGCTGGACATTCAGGCGGGGGAAGTACACGCCCTGGTCGGCGCGTCCGGATCCGGCAAAAGCCTGCTGGCCCACGCCCTGCTGGGCCTGCTGCCGCCCGCAGCACGGCAGCACGGCACTCTGACCTTCCAGGGCGACCTCTTGACGCCCGAGCGCCAGCGCCAGCTGCGTGGCCGTGAACTGACGCTGATTCCACAGACCCTGAACGCCCTGGACCCATTGGCCCGCAGCCAGCACCAGATACGCTGGGCTGCTCGCCGCGCAGGCCTTTCCCGCGTCAGCGCTCAAGCACGCAGCCACGACCTGCTGCAGCACTACCAGCTTGCCCATGCGGCGCGGCGCTACCCCCATGAGCTTTCCGGCGGCATGGCCAGGCGGGTGCTGGTGGCCATGGCCCAGGCCGGCCATGCCCGCGTGGTGATTGCCGACGAACCCAGCGTCGGGCTGGACCCGGCCCAGCGAGACCGCGTGCTGGCTACCCTGCAGGCACTGGCCAAAGAGGGCAAAGCTGTCCTGCTGATCACCCATGACCTGCGCCATGCCTTGCCCATTGCCCACCGGGTGACCATCATGCGCCAGGGACGCGCCGTGGAAACGACCTCGGCCCGGGCCTTTCATGGCCAAGGGGAGCAGCTGCACAGCGCCTATGCCAAAGCACTTTGGCAAGCGCTGCCCGACAACGCCTTCGGCACCTTACCCATCCAGCCTCATGTTCAGGAGCCCAGCCTTGCTTGAAGCCCACCAGCTCACCTTCGGGTTTGGCCGCGAGCCACCGCTGTTCCAGGCGCTGTCGATGGCGCTGGCACGGGGCGAGTGGGTCGGTTTGAGCGGTGCTTCCGGGGCAGGCAAGTCGACGCTGGGCAGAGTACTGGCGGGCCACTGGGCACCACGTCACGGCTTTTTGCACATCGATGGAAAGCCCTTGCCCTCACGAGGCCTGCGCCCCGTGCAGTGGCTGCCTCAATCGCCGGAACGGGCGGTCAATCCGCGCTGGCGGGTGGCACGATTATTGGAAGAGGCCTGGACACCGCCACAGACGCTGAGGGAAGCGTTCGGTATTCGGCCCGCGTGGCTGAAGCGTTTTCCGGGGGAGCTGTCCGGGGGCGAGCTGCAGCGGGTGTGTGTGCTACGCGCCCTGGCCCCGGGTGTGCGCTATCTGATCGCCGATGAGATTTCGACGATGCTGGATCCACTGACCCAACTCAGCCTGTGGCAAGCCGTGAAGGCCCACGCCGAACGCCAGGGGCTGGGCGTGCTGGTCATCAGCCACGACACGGCGCTATTGAACCGGCTTTGTACCCGGCACCTGCACCTGGCCGACGGACAGCTAAGGAGCGACTAAGCGCTGGCCAGACGACGCTCGACGCGCCGCATCCCCAGCGCAATCATCAGGGTCACGGCCAGCAGTAGCCAGGACCCTACGGCCACCCCCTGCCACTGCGCCCAACGCCAGAACGGCTCCAGCCAGAAGCCCCCGATACTCGCCCCAAGGTAGTAAAACACCAGATACAGCGCCGATGCACTGCCCCTGGCGCCCTGGGCGTAGCGCCCCACCCAGCTGGAAGCCAGCGAGTGGGCCAGAAAGAAGCCAAACGCATTGATGGTCAATCCCACCAGAATCCCCACCAGCGACTCCGCCAGAGTAATGGCCGTCCCCAGCATCAGGATGACGATGCCCATGCCAATACAGCTGGCGGGAGAGAAACGCCCGGCCAGTTTACCGGAGACCGTCGAGCCTAGAGTACCGCCCAGGTAAGTGAGGAAGATCAGCCCCAACCCGCTGGCCGCCAAATGATAAGGCGCCTCTGCCAAGCGAAAAGTGATGTAGCTGTACTGATTGATGAAAATGAGAAAATTGATGCCGCCCAGACAGTAAGCTGCCAGCAATACGGGCGTACGCAGGTGGCCTGCCAGATCACTCAGCGCCTGGCGTAGTTCGAACCGCTTGGGCTGGAAGGCCCGGCTGTTGGGCAGCAGCCGCCAGAACAGCACGCAGCCGATGATCGTCATGGCGCCCACGGCCAGAAACGCAGCGCCTGGGCCACCCACTGCCGACGCTCCCCCGCCAACGATGCGGCCGCTGATGCCCCCCAGCGAATTGGCCCCGATATAGAGCCCCACGGCGCTCAGCAGGGCGGGCTTGTCGAACTCATCGCCCATCCAAGCAATGGCCACGGCGGGCAGTCCACCCAGCACGAAGCCCTGCAGCAAGCGCAGCAGCAGCAGACTTTCAAAGGTGGGCGCGAAAGCCAGCGCCAGGGACAGGCCACCCGCCAACAGCAGCGTGAAACGCATGATCGCTTCACGGCCAATGGCATCGGAAAGCGGCCCAAAGACCAGCAGGGCCAGTGCCAACGACAAGGTGGAAGCCGACATCAGCAGGCTGATGCCCAGGGTAGAAACGCCGTATGCCTCTTTCAACTCGGGCAGCAAGGGCTGCGGGGCATACAGGTTGATGAATACCAGAAAAGAGCCGAGGCAGAGTGCTGCCGTCGCGCGCCACCAGGCGCGCGTTTTCGCTTCAATCATGCCATGTCCATGGTCAATTGGCGCGATGGCCCCCGATACACAAGGGGCCCAAGGCTACGGAAGATAGGATTGTTCGAACCGACCATTCAGCTGAGCAAGATTGGTCGGTTCCAGCGTTCGGCGTGACTGCCAGTAGTAGCGCTGCCAATAGCTGTTATCCAGGCTCGAGATGATCACCCCTTGCGAGGTGGAAGCATGCAGGAAGTGGCCGTCACCGACGTAGATCCCGACATGATTGTAGCGTCCTGGGGGGCGGAAGAAGACCAGATCGCCCGCCTGCAGCTCTTGGCGGTCGATCGAGCGTCCCTCATGCACCTGATCCTGGGTGGAGCGCGGAAGCTCCATATTGAACGTATCGCGGAAAACATGTCTGACCAGTGCAGAGCAGTCGATACCCCTTTCGGTGGTTCCCCCGACTCGGTAGGGAGTGCCTGCCCAACGCTGGTGCTGTTCGAGGAGGGCTTGGCGAATCACCGTAGGTGGTGGGGTCTGCATGCTGCGCAATTGCGCCATGATCGGATCGGCTGGCGACATCTGCGGCGTGGCGCCACCCATGCCTGGCAGCACCATCGAGAAGTAATCCTCGGGGGGCTCCATGTTCTGGCGTGTGCCGGAGCCTGCACAACCAGCCAACAACGCTACGAAAACACAAACACTTACAACACGGACAGCGGTCACAGCGGGGTGTGGCAACGCAACCATGCGATTAACCTCTTGACAAATGTATAAGAAAAAGTGGGCAGAGCATGAGAAAACTCATTTACACAAAGCCTGGACTATAAGCCAGTTCTCCTATGCTTGGCGAGTCTCAATGCAAAATACGTTGATCTCCCGGCAACGTATCGATATGCAGCGGCGCAAAATGGCGCGGTTTATTGCCCGGAAAATCCAGGCTGGCCCAGGGCCCCGCCAGAATGGGGGCGCCGCATAGCCAGGCCACCAGCGCTTGCCGAAAGCCCGCCAGAAAGCTCTCACGCTCGGGAGTTTCCCCCATGAAGAACGAGAACCCGGCGTACATCCCCGCCGCATACTCTTGCCAACCGGCATAATGGTCTGCGGCCAGCTGATAGGCGCGATCCAGCACGTCGGCAAAGGCCTGCTTGTCCAGCCAGCCCAACTGCCGGGCAGCGATGGCCAGATCCACGAGCTGAGCAATATCCCACGCGGCCATGTCGACGTCGTTACAGCCGTCCTCGTTGGCGCTCACTCGGCGCAACCGTAGCAGATGGTGGCGCTCCTCTTCGCCGCAGTCGCCCGATTCGAGAATGGCGATTTCTGCCGCCAGCCGCTCAGGGTTCAACGTGTAGGGCGCGTAATTGATCTGGTACTCCTGACGGTCCCCGGCCTCCAGCATGAAGCTGAGGAACTCTTGCATGTCGTCGGCGCTGGTCAGGTGGTAGTGGCTTTCGACCCACTCGCGAATATCTGCACATTCGCGCGGGCTCTCCAGCTGTGGCTCGCTCCATACGGCGCTATTCAATGGCCCCACCAGAGACATCGCCGTAAAGTGGCTCAGCGTAGGCCGCTCACCCGGCTCGCACCAGGCGTCTGGCTGCCAGTTCAGCCAGTGAAACAGGCTGCCGGGATCCTCGAGGTGCCAGGCAATTTCACTGATCAAGGAGTCGTGCTCGGGCTCCGGCAGGCAGCTTTCCCAGGCAAACCATGCTTCCAGCAAGCGTTTGGGCGAGGCATAGAAACGGCACAGGCAGCTGCGCAACGCGCTGGCATGCTCCATGAGCGGTTCGCGCTCGAACAGCCCACTGTCCAGCGCCATGTGGAGATAGAACGCGAACTTCTCGGCCATGTGAATGGTGGCGGCGTGTCGGCTGACGCCTTTCACCGCATTGCGCTGCTTCAGCTCGTCGGGGGTAGGCTGGCCGAAATGGGTCTGCGAAGGCGGCATCACCCCATGGACGGCATCTGCCGCCAGCTGATTCAGGTGGTGTGCCTGAGCTGGCAACCAGTAGCGCGCCAGCACTTGATGCCCTTCGTCGGCATGCAGCCCCAACGACTCTTGCAGATACACCGCTGCATCGGTGCGGCGCTGCTCGCTGATCGGTGCCGCAGGGTTCAGTTGGCGCAGCATTACATCGGGTTCACGCACCCCTGCCAGCGCCAGCAGCCAATGATGAGGGGTATTGCGCCAGCTGCGGATGCGCTGACGTGAAGCGTCGCGGGTGGCATCGTCCAGCAGGGCGCTGGGCGCCTGTTTCCATGGGCTGAACGGGGCGTGCATCAACAGCTTGTGGCGTGGCGAAGGCGTCATGCCCCGGCGATCGACACCCTCGAACAGGCTCTGACCACGCAGGTAAGCCTTCAGCATGGCATGCCAGTCATGGTAACGACGGCCAACCAGGTCAGCCGCGTGGGCCGCCAGATCGTCTGCTTCGGCTTGGCTCAGCCAGCCGCTGCAAACGCCCGCCCAGGCCAGTTCGACCAGCCGCAGCCAGTCCCAGGCCGCCCACTCCAGGGGCTCCCCCTGATGTACGAAGGTGGTCAATACGGGCGCATGGGCAGACTCCTGCTCGACACCGCGCTGCCACTCCTGACGCTGGGCATGATCCATGCTCAACAGCTCTCGGGCCTCGATGTCCCAGCGCTGACGCTCGCCCTGAGCGCTCAGCCATAGCATCACTTCGAGCAGTTGCTCGCGGTCGTAGACCTGCCAGACACGCTCCATCCAGGCGCGGGCCTCGGGCCAGTCGGCGGCGCTGGCGGGATAGCACATCACCGGCCGGAACAGGGCGCCCAGCCGCCAGGGCCGCGCCTCAGGCGCATCGGGCCACAGCGAGGCGGGCGGCGGCAACTTAGCCAAAGCCGCCTCCAGCGCAGGCCAGGTGATGCCCTCACCGTCGCTTTCAAGGTCGGCCAGCGCCTGGCAGGCGTCGATGAATCGGTCATCGGCGCCGGTTTCCCAGCCCTTGGCACCCATGGCCCGGCGC
The DNA here is from genome assembly GCF_020616575.1 of Halomonas sp. NyZ770. NCBI lineage: Bacteria > Pseudomonadati > Pseudomonadota > Gammaproteobacteria > Oceanospirillales > Halomonadaceae > Halomonas > Halomonas sp. NyZ770. Next base: position 2,761,145 of record NZ_CP085143.1, read on the forward strand.
AGGTCGGCCAGCCAGCCGCGCAGGTCGCTGTAATCCGTGGTGATACGCCGCGCCACGTGATGCGCCCAGCGCTGAGCCTGATCCGGTGCCAGCCAGCCAGCGGCGCCACCCAATGCGGCCCACTCGAGGGCGCTCAGCAGTCGGTCTGCGTGACCGGCAGGCGCGCCCAGTGCAAAAAACAGCTGATCCGCCAACGTCCCGCGGTCCGTGATGCCCAGCTGCAGCAGGCGCTGTTCGGCCGCCACTGCATCTACCGCCAAGGGGTGCGGTGTGAAAGCCCAATCACACAGCACCAGCTGTTGAGCCCACCAGGCATTTAGTGCATCGGCCAAAAGACACCTCGAAGAAACAGAAAGCGATCCATGAAAGCAATACCGCGCGGAGGCAGGGCTGCCAAAAGCGCCATAGTGTAACGGAAACTAACGCCAAGACCGATAGCCCGCGCACAAAACAACGCTGCCCAGCACAAGGGCCGGGCAGCGTAGGGAACAACCGAGAGAAGCGCTAAGCGCTTTTGACTTTACTGATGACCCACAACAACACCACGGCCCCCACGGTCGCCGTCACCAGCGAACCAATGAAACCGCCCGCCTGAAGGCCCAGAAGACTGAACAAGAAGCCCCCGACCAAGGCGCCAATGATACCTACCCCGATATTGCCCAGCACGCCAAAACCGCCGCCGCGCATGATGTTGCCAGCAATCCAGCCAGCCAAACCACCAATGATCAACCACGCAATAAAGCCCATACATCCTCCTTGGTTTTACCTAGCCTGGGGTTTTAACTTTCGCCTATGGTTGTTCTACCATAGCACACAGCGCCAGGGTGCTGCCCATTTGTTGCCTTTACTCACAAGGCCTTCTTACAAGGACTTCCCATGATTCCCGACTCCCTCACACAGCTGCTTGCCGATGTCGATGGCCACCAACCGGCTACCTGGCAAGGGCGCGACGTCGCGCTGTTCAACATGGACTGGGGCAGCATGGTGATCAGCCTGCAGGGTGCCCAGGTGCTGCACTTTCAACCGCGCAACGAGCAGGCTTGGCTATGGGTGACGCCCACGCCCCAGGCGATGCCGGGAGCGATTCGTGGCGGCATCCCACTGTGCTGGCCCTGGTTTGCCGACGAGCGTTATGCCGACGAGAGCCCCGAGCGCAACGGCCCCTTCCACGGCCTGGCTCGCCACGCCCCGTGGCGCCTGGACGCCGTGGACGATCATGCGGAAGGCATCGAGGTGCACCTGTCACCCACCCAGCCCCTGCACAGCCAACTGACCGCTCGGCTGGTGGTTCAAGCCAACGCCCAGCGCCTCAATGTCGAGCTGATTACCGAAAACATCGGCGAGGCACCGGTCAAGACCAGCGGCGCACTGCATACCTACCTGGCTGTCGATGACGTGCATCAGTGCCGCCTGGAAGGGCTTTCCGGCGCCCGCTATCTGGACAAGCTGCGCGACTTCAGCGAAGCACAGCAGCAAGGCACGCTGGCCATCCGGGGCGCCGTCGACCGCATCTACCATACCAACGAAGCCGTCCTGCTCAACGACGGTGTACGCGCTCTGCGCATCGCCAAGCAGTCCAGCGACTCGACGGTGGTATGGCATCCCGACAGCGACCTGCCCAGCGACACCCCCGCCGAGGCGGGCCGCCATTTCGTCTGCGTAGAGGCGGCCAATACGCGCCTGGACCCCGTATGGCTGGTGCCCGGCGCCCAGCACCTGCTGGGTACGACATTAAGTCGCGGTTAATGCTGGATTCATCCAGCCCTTGGTAAGGTAGGCCTGTCTGCCATCGAGTAAGGAGCTACTATGAACCCTCAAGATATGCTTGAGGCCGCGACCATCGCGTTCAATCTTGTGGGTATGGTGGTGTGTATCGTGGGGCTGACGCTGGCACAAAAAATGTCGCGCAAGTGGCCAGGCTATGTGATTGCCGTCATCGGCTTTCAGATTGCCACGATGCCGATGTTCTATCAGCTGACGCTGATGCTACGCTACTGATGCCGCCCTGCCCTGCTTCCCATGCCCTGCCTGCGAGAGAGTCGTTATGCGCCAGCCGTTGAGTCGTGAACTAGGCAACCTGTTGGAACGCAGCCGGGATCGCCAGCTGCGTCTGGCCGTCACCGGCCTTTCCCAGGCGGGCAAGACGGCCTTTCTGACCTCGCTGGTCAATCAGCTACGCCACGCCGGCGTGGAAGCACAGCTTGACTTGCTGCCCGTGGCCCGGGAAGGCAGGCTGCTGGGCGCCCAGCGGCTGAGCCAGCCTGACATGGGCGTGCCGCGCTTCCCCTACGACCCGGGCATGAGCGCGCTGAACGACACCCCGCCGCGCTGGCCGGAGCCGACCCGAGGCATCAGCGAGCTGCGCCTGCAGCTGCGTTATCGCCCAGCAAGGCCGGGCTGGCTCACCCCCGAGATCGCCCACCTGACCCTGGACCTGTTCGATTATCCCGGCGAGTGGCTGCTCGATCTTCCCCTGCTGCAGCATGACTTTTACAGCTGGAGCCAGCAGCAGACCCAGCATCTGGGGCCGCACCGCCGGGCGCTGTTCAGTGAGTGGCTGGCCGAGACCGCGCAGTTGGACCCCAGCGCCGAGGCGGATGAAGCGCACCTGGCACGCCTGGCGGAGGCCTATGCGCTGGGGCTGCGTCGCGCGAAGCAGGCGGGCTTTTCCGACCTGCAGCCGGGCCGCTTCCTGCTGCCGGGCGAGCTGGACGGCGCGCCGGTGCTGCAGTTCTTTCCCTTGCCTGGACTGGAGACTCCCCAGGAGCGTCTCGACGCGCTTCCGGCCACGAGCCTCTACGCCACGCTGGCATCGCGCTTTCGTTACTATCAGCAGCAAGTGGTACGGCCCTTCTATCGCGACCACTTCCGGCGCTTTGACCGACAGATCGTGCTGGTGGATGTGCTCGGCGCGCTCAACGCGGGGCCGGAGCGTTTCGAGGACCTTTCCAAAGCGCTGCATCAGCTGATGCAGAGCTTCGATTACGGCAAGCGCAGCCTGTTGACCCGGCTGTTCGCGCCCAAAATCGACCGGCTGGCGATTGCCGCCACCAAAGCCGACCATGTCACCCCCGACCAGCACCCCCATGTGGTGACCCTGCTGGAAGCGCTGCTGGCGGAGCCGCTCAAGGACCTGCGCTACGCGGACATTCCCGTCAAAGCGCTGTCGCTGGCCGCCATCCGCGCCACCGAGGCCCGGGAAGTGCTCCACGACGGTCAGCGCAGCCCGGCCCTCAAAGGCACCACCCTGGAAGACGAAGAGGTGCTGGTCTACCCAGGCGACGTGCCCAGCCGCTTGCCCAGGGCCGATTTCTGGCAGCAGCAGGGGTTCGATTTCCCGAGTTTCCGCCCGATGCCCGCCAACGGCGAGGCGCTGCCCCACATCCGTATGGACGCCGCGATCGACTGGCTGATTGGAGATAAACTGTCATGAGCAACCCTCAGCCCCGCCGCGACTTTCATAGCGAAGCGCCCCCCGAGCCCGCCGCAGAGACCCTGCGTCAGCACGAGCGCTTTGCCGCCACGGACACCCACCAGCCGCTGGCCACCCAGGCCGAGCTGAAAGCCCTGCCGGAAGAAACCCTGGGCGCTCCCCGCAAGCGCCGCTGGGGGCTGATGTTTGCGCTGGCAGGCGGTGCCACGCTGGGCACCGTGGAACTGGTCACCGGTATCCCCGATGCGCTCGCCCAGTCCCAGTGGCTGACCATGGCCTGGCAGCTCTTCGGTATCAGCCTGATTGGCCTGGGCGGTGTCTCGCTGTTGAAGGAAATTGGCCGTCTGGGGCGGCTCAAGCGCCATGACCGGCTGCGGGCCAATCTGGCCGAACTGCCCCAGCGCTCCGGCAAGCAGGCGCTGGCCATGGCCGAACAGCTCCGCCAGCAGTTGAAGCTCGGCAACGACGACCCTCACTGGCTAGCCTTTCAGCGCGCCTGCCAGCCCCACCATAGCGGGGAAGAGATCCATACGCTGCTGCGCTACCACCTGTTGGCCCCTCGAGACCGGGAAGCCCAGCGTTTGATTACCCGCATGTCGGGTGAAACCGCCATCATGGTGGCGGTCAGCCCGCTGACGCTGGTGGATATGGCCCTAGTGGCCTGGCGCAGCCTGGCCATGGTAGACAGGCTCAGCCGCCTGTACGGGCTGGAGCTCGGCTACGCCAGCCGCTTACGGCTGTTTCGCCATGTGTTGCACAACATGGCCTTTGCCGGAGCCAGCGAACTGGCCACCGATGCCAGCGTCAACATGCTCTCGCTGGATTTGGCAGGGCGCTTGTCGGCACGCGCAGGCCAGGGGCTGGCCACGGGGCTGCTGAGCGCCCGCCTGGGGCTGCGCGCCCAGCGCCTGTGTCGGCCGGTGGCTTTCAGCCCGGAAGAGCAGCCGCGGCTGGCCGACCTGCGCCAGGATCTCTGGCGACAGCTCAAACGGCTGGACAAAGAGCCCGCCCCTGCCGCCACGCGGCACAAGGAGTAAGCCTGTCACAGCGCGTCAGGCAGCGATTCAGGCCAGCCGCTGCTCGGTGTCGGCATCGAACAGTACCGCCCGGGACATATCCACCCGCAGTGCCAAACGCTCGCCGGGTGCGACCGGGCACTTGGGGCCGACCCGCACGGTGATCTCCTGCTCGCCCAACGGCAGACGCAGCAGAATGTCTGCCCCGGTAGGTTCTACCACGCTCACCGTGGCCTCCAGCAGGGTGCCTTCCGCCTGCTCGGCGAGCCGCAGGTCCTCTTCGCTGAAATGCTCCGGGCGCAGGCCCAGAATGACCGATTTCTCCAGCCGCTCAACCAGCCCTGGCGAATGGCGAGAGGCAGGCCACGGCAGCAGCAGATCAGCCTCCCCTGGCGTGGCAATGCGCAGGGCGTAACCCTCCCCGGCCGCCACCAGCGTGGCACGGATGAAGTTCATCGACGGCGAGCCCATGAAGCCCGCCACGAACATGTCCACGGGGTTGTTATAGACCTCGTCGGGGCTACCCAACTGCAAGATATGCCCATCGCGCATCACCGCGATGCAGTCGGCCAGGGTCATGGCCTCTACCTGGTCGTGGGTGACGTACACGATGGTGGTGCCCAAGCGCTGGTGCAGCTTCTTGATCTCGGTCCGCATGTCTACCCGCAGCTTGGCGTCCAGGTTCGAGAGCGGCTCGTCGAACAGATAGACCTTGGGCTCCCGCGCCAGCGCGCGCCCCATGGCCACCCGCTGGCGTTGGCCACCGGACAGCTGGGCGGGCTTGCGATCCAGCAGGTGGGAAATCTGCAGCAGGTCGGCCACCCGCTCCACGGCCGCTTCCCGTTCGGCCCTGGGCACCTTGCGCATCTCCAGGCCAAAGCTGATGTTCTGGCGCACGGTCATGCTGGGGTAGAGGGCGTAGGATTGAAACACCATGGCAATATCGCGCTCGGCGGGGGTCCGCCAGGTGACATCCTCGCCGTCGATATAGATATTGCCGCTGGTGACGGGTTCGAGCCCGGCAATGGCGTTCATCAGGGTGGATTTACCACACCCGGACGGCCCCACCAGAATCAAAAACTCGCCGGAGTCGATGGAGATGCTGACATCCTTCAGCACCCGTTCGCTGCCAAACTCTTTGCGTACGTTGTGAATTTCTAACGCTGCCATGATCAAAATCCTATTGTTATTAGCCCTTTACGGAGCCTGCCGTGAGCCCACGCACGAAGTATTTGCCCGCCAGCACGTAGACCACCAGCGTCGGTAGCGCGGCAATCATGGCGGCGGCCATGTCGACGTTGTATTCACGTACGCCTGTGGAGGTGTTGACCAGATTGTTCAAGGCCACGGTGACCGGCTGGGTGTTATGGGAAGAGAACGCCACACCGAACAGGAAGTCGTTCCAGATCTGGGTGAACTGCCAGATCACCGACACCACGATGATCGGCGCCGACACCGGCAGCAGAATGCGCCAGAAAATACGAAAGAACCCAGCCCCGTCCAGCTTGGCCGCCGACACCAGCTCGTTGGGAATGCCCACGTAGAAGTTGCGGAAAAACAGCGTGGTAAAGGCGATACCGAATACCACATGCACCAGAATCAAGCCCGCCCGCGAGCTGGAAAGCCCCAGCCAGCCCAGGGTTTGCGCCATGGGCAGCAGCACCACCTGAAACGGAATGAAGCAGCCAAACAGCATCAGCGCGAAGACAAGTTCAGAGCCCTTGAAGCGCCATTTGGTCAACGCATAGCCGTTCAGCGCGCCCACGGCGGTGGAGATCAGCACGGCGGGGATGACTATGGCAAAGGAGTTCCAGAAGTAGCCACCCACGCCCTCGCAGCGCATGCCGGTACACGCCTCGCCCCAGGCTTTGGCCCAGGGTTCGAGCGTCGGGTTTTGCGGCAGCGACAGCAAGGTGCCTGCGCTGATTTCGCTGAGTGGCTTGATGGAGGTCATCAGCATGACCACCAGCGGCAGAATGTAAAACAGGGCCGCCAATGCCAACACGCCATAAAGCACCCCGCGCAGCAGCCGCGCGCCCAGCGTTTGGCGACGAATCACGTTAGCCATGTTTGCGGCTCCTCAATTCGGAGTAGAGGTACGGAATCAGGATGGCCAGCACGCCCCCCAGCATCAGCATGGCGCTGGCCGACCCCAGCCCGATCTGCGCCCGATTGAACGCATGGGTATACATGAACGTGGCCGGCAGGTCCGTTGCATAGCCCGGGCCACCGCCGGTGAGCGCCACCACCAGATCAAAACTCTTGATGGCGATATGCGCCAGAATCATCACCGCGCTGAACACCACCGGACGCAGGCAGGGCATCACCACCCGCCAGTAGATGCGCGGCAGGCTGGCCCCATCGAGCTGGGCGGCCTTGACGATGCTGTCGTCGATACCACGCAGCCCCGCCAGAAACAGCGCCATCACGAACCCGGAGGCCTGCCAGACGGCGGCAATCACCAGGGTGTAAATGGCCATATTGGGGTCCACGATCCAGTCAAAGCGAAACGACTCGAAGCCCCAACTGCGCACCATGGCTTGAATGCCCAGCTGCGGGTTGAGCAGCCACTTCCACACCACCCCCGTGACGATGAACGACAGCGCCATGGGGTAGAGATAGACCGTGCGCAGCGCGCCTTCCTGGCGAATCTTCTGGTCCAGCAGAATGGCCAGCAGCGCTCCCAGCACCAGGCAGATCAGTATGAACAGCGCGCCAAATACCATCAGGTTGGTGGAAGCGACCCACCAGCGCTCGTTGGCCATCAACCGGGCATACTGGCCAAAACCGACGAACTGGTAGCTGGGCAGCATGCGTGAGTTGGTCAGCGACAGCACGAACGTCCATAGCATGAAGCCATAGACAAAGAACAGCGACACCGCGACAGAGGGCGCCAGCACCAGCTTCGGCAGCCACGCCTGCAGCCGACCGGACGCCGTAGGCGGCAACGCGGCACGCGTAGTAGGTTTCGTCATGGGAATTCCTCACCCGTCATCCGTCGGCGCCGCCATTGCGGCGGCGCCGATCACCAAGGTCAAGCGCGTTTGGCGCTTCGCGTCAGGGTGACGTGATCAAAAGGCCGCTGCCTGGGCGGCGCTGACCATCCGCTGGGCGGCTTGTTCGGCGGGCATGTTGGCGTCATTGAAGTAGTTGGTCACCACATCGAAGATGGCGCCCTGCACATCCGCACGCACGGCCATGCCATGGGCTATGCTGGGCACCAGCCCGCCCTGCTCGGCAGTACGCTGGAAATCTGCCAGCGACTGCTGTGCGCAGCTGTCGAAATCGCTCATGTCCAGGTCAGGCCGCGCGGGGATGGACCCCTTGGCCAGGTTGAAGGCTTCCTGGAAGGTAGGTTCCAGTACCAGCCGTGCCAGCGTGTGCTGGGCATCCCGCTCCTCGTCATCGGTGACACGGAACATGGCCAGGCTGTCGATATTGAAGGTAAAGGCGTCTTCGCTACCCGGGGCGGCAGCACACAGGTAATCTTCTCCCGCCGTCAGGCCCGCTGCGGTGAACTCGCCTTTCGCCCAATCGCCCATCAGTTGAAAACCGGCGGCTCCCTCGATCACCATGGCCGTGGCAATGTTCCAGTCGCGCCCCGGCATGCCTTCATCCATCAGGCTACGCAGGCGTTTGAAATCTTCCAGCGCGGCAACCATCTGCTCGCCCCCCAGGGCTTCCGGGTCCAGCTCCACCAGCGCCTGCTGATAAAACTCGGTGCCCTGGCTGCCCAGCACTACGCTTTCGAACACGGTGGCGTCCTGCCACGCCTGGCCGCCATGGGCCAGCGGCACGAAGCCCGCTTCACGGATTGCTTCTCCGGCAGCAAACAGTTCTTCCAGCGTGGTGGGCATCTCGACACCTGCGGCCTCCAGCACGTCCGGGTTGGCCCACAGCCAGTTGACCCGATGCACGTTGGCGGGGACGGCCACGTACTGGCCGTCGTAACGCATGATATCGGCCACGATGCCCGGCAGCAGGTCGTTCCAGCCTTCGGCCTCAGCAACGTCGTTCAAGTCACCCAGCAGGCCAAGCTCGCCCCACTCTTGAATTTCCGGCCCTTTGATTTGTGCAGCCGACGGCGGATTGCCCGACATGGCCCGAGACTTCAGCACCGTCATGGCGGTTTCACCGCCGCCCCCGGCCACGGCGAAATCCTGCCAGCCATAGCCTTCGGCTTCGAGCAGCTCCTTGAGCACGTTGGCGGCGCGGGCTTCACCGCCGGAGGTCCACCAGTGCAGCACTTCCACCTCGCTGGCCTGGGCAGTACTTGCCATGGCCGTTCCAGCCGCCAGGGCCAGCGCGAGGGCAGATTTTTTGAAGACGGGTGAGGGAATACGCATGAGATAGCTCCTGCTGTTGTTGTTATGAGGTGTCATGAAGAACACAGAGTGCCGCGCCACCTGCACAACCCAACTGGCAGGCAGCGGCTCATGGCAGAGTACGTCACCCTACGTCACAACGGGAGTTACCGAATCCTGCATAGTATTACAACCTTGTAATAGTCAGGCTTACAGGGTTGTCACGGTGGGTTGGCGCGGCAGGGTCAAGGTGGCCACGAGGCCCCCTGCGGGGTGGTTGGCCAAGCGAATGTCGCCGCCATGGGCACGAGCAATGTGCCGCGCAATGCCCAGGCCCAGCCCACTGCCCCCGGTATGGCGGCTGCGCGAAGCTTCCAGGCGTACGAAGGGGGAGAACACCCGCTCCCTCTGTTCCGCCGGGATACCGGGGCCACGATCATGAATCTGAACCTTGACCTCACCCGCCTGCTCCTCCAATACCACGTTGGCGTGCTGGCCGTAGAACACGGCATTCTCCAGCAGGTTCGCCAGGCACCGCTTCATGGCCAGCGGCTTGACGGTCAGCGGCGGCACCTGACCACTGATCCGCACGTCGCTCCCCTGCACACGCAGCTCGTCTGCCAACGCCTCGAGAAGCGCCGTCATGTCAGTGGGTTCGGGCTCTTCGTGGAGGTCCAGCCCTTTCACAGAGGCCAGCGCGCCCTTGACCAGCTCCGCCAGTTCATCCAGTGAGGCGCAGAAGCGCTCTCGCTGCTGCGGGTCATCGAGCATCTCGGCCCGCAAGCGCAGCCGGGTGATGGGCGTTTTCAGGTCGTGGGAAATCGCCGAAAAGAGCCGTTCGCGCTCTTCTACCTGCTCACGAATACGCCGCTGCATGCGGTTGAAGGCAACAGCGGTGGCCGCCACCTCTCTGGGGCCGCTCTCTCTCAGCGGCGGGCTGTCCAGATCATCGCCCAGCCGACGGGCTGCACGCGACAGCCTTGCCAATGGCCGGGTCACGCTGGTGATGCCCAACAGCGACAGCGCCAGCACGGTCAGTAGTACCACCAGCCCCGCCAGCAGACGCTCTTCAGAGAGCCAGCGGTAACCGCTGAAAATGTCCGGTACGCCCAGCAGGGTCGCCACGTAGAGCCAGGTATCCGGGGCCAGCTCCAGTTGCACCACCAGAATGGGCGGCGACAGCGGCTCCATCAGCAGGCTGTGCTGGCCCCAGCGCGGCGGCAAGTCGTAGAGCAGCACTTCATTATTGAATACCCGCAGGGTCTCGGGGCGGGAGAACTCCACCACGACATCGTCGATCGACAGTTGCTGGGTGAGGATCGTGTGGACATTGTTCACCACCACCGCTTTTTCGGGGCCGCTGCCAATGTCCTCCACGGGGATGCGCCGCTGGTTGACGCTGACAAAAAAGCGCGTGCCTCCCATGTTGCGCAGCTGGTCGAGCACGATATGGCGATAGTCCACCGGCAGCGAACGAAAAAAGCGCATGGTGGACGCAATGCTGAAGGCCATGTTACTGGAGAGCTCATCGAGCTGCTCCAGCTGGCTAGCGCGCATTTGCGAGGTCCAGATCGCGTAGCTGGCCACCTGGGCGGCCAGTACTCCTGCAATCATGATGATCACGAAACGACCGCGCAGGCTGGCAGGCAGCCAGCGTCGCCAGCGCTTCACAGGGCGGTGTCTACCTGAGCGGTCAACACGTAGCCCGCCCCGCGCACCGTACGAATCAGCTGCGAATGCTGGGCATCTTCACCCAGCCGCTGGCGTAGCCGACACACGTGCACGTCGATGGAACGGTCCAGAGGCGGGGCGTCTCGGCCCCGAGTCAAGGCGTACAGGTCGTCACGGGTAATGACTTGGGCGGGACGTTCCAGAAATACCTGAAGCAGCTGGAAATCGGCCCCTGACAGAGCCGTACGCTCGCCCGCCTGGTCCACCAGCTCACGGGTCATCCGGTCCAGCTGCCACTCGCCAAAGCGCACCCAGCGAGCCTCCTGAGGGCTCACTGCCGTGCGGCTTCGACGCAGCACGGCCTTGATACGCGCCAGCAGCTCACGGGGGTTGAAGGGCTTGCCAAGATAGTCGTCGGCGCCTAGCTCCAGCCCCAGAATACGGTCGGTATCGTCCGCACTGGCGGTGAGCATGATGATCGGCAGGTCGCTGTGCTTGCGCAACTCGCGACAGATGGTAAAGCCATCATCCCCTGGCATCATGACATCGACGATCAGTAAATCCGGCGTCTGCTCGGCAAGCTGCTGATAGAGCGCCTGCGCTCCTTCGGCCGTGAACACCCGATAACCGTGGCGCCCCAGATAATCCGCCAGCAGCTCACGGATTTCCGGGTCATCATCGACCACCATCAAGGTCGCAGGCGTGGTTGTCATCGTGGAAAGCGCCCCTGGGTTGTTATCGTTTTAGGGGCTAGATGATGGTGGAGCGCTGTCGCTACCGCAAGCGGCTCTCGACTAAGGTGGCAGAGCTAACCCGACAGCCCGAAACGCTCAGCCAACCACTGGGCCACCGCCGCTTCCCCGTGATGGCCAATGCGCCGGGCATCGGGCACACGATCGAACAGCGCCGGGTGGGCGTTGGCCATGACCTGCGCCTCCCCGGCCAGGGTCAGCATCTCGGTGTCGTTGAGGTTGTCGCCAAAGGCGAGACAGTCGGCGGCGGTGAGGCCCAATGACTCCAGCAGCGCCGCCAGCGCAACGCCCTTGTTCACCCCGCCCGCCATGATCTCCAGTGAGTCCACCGTGGAGTAGGTGATGTGCAGCCCCTCACCGTGTGCCGCGTGGGCCTGGGCCTCCAGCTCGGCCAGCGCCTGGGGGTCACCCAGATAGAGCACCTTGCCCACCCCGTGGCGGTCCATCTGTTCGGGTGGCACCACGTCATAGGTGAACCCGGTGGAGGCGTGCAGCGACAGCAGGTGCGGCGCTTCGGCATCGACATGCCAGCCATCATCTCGATACAGGCTCAGGCGCACCTGCGGGGGCCTGGGCAGATGAATCAAAGTGTGTGCATGTTCAGGTGCCAGGTGAGACGCGCTGATCAAGCGGTCATCCGGGGCGTGGGTGTAAGCACCGTTGGTGCTGATCAAATGGGCCGGAATGGCCAGTTCCTCACGAAACACCCGCATGTCGTGGTAGTGACGGCCCGAGGCCAGCGCCACATGGTGCCCCTGTTGCACCAGGGCGCGCAGTACGTCTACCGTGCTGTCGTGTAACCGGTGGTCGCTACCCAGCAGCGTACCGTCCAGGTCGGAAACAATCAGGCGTGGGGTCATACAGGCTCCTTGGGCGTGGCGCATGAAGTGAGCCTCAGCTTAACCGATTCATCCGCAAGCGGGTAAGTCATTGACCCGCCTGAGCGGGCGTGACTTACCCAAGGGCAACGATTGGCGCGGCCAACGGGAATCCGTATAGTGGCACCCTACTCTCGCCAACTGATCGAACACATGCTTCAAAATAACTCCCTGCTTGCCCAGCTCAAGCAACAGATCCGTGAAACCACTCCCCGCGCCGAAGGGGTGATCAAAGCCACCGAAAAAGGCTTCGGGTTTCTTGAAACCGACAGCGGCGAATCCTATTTCGTGCCGCCGCCTGCCATGAAGCAGGTGCTCCACGGCGACCGCGTCGAAGCCGTGATTCATGAGAACGGCGACAAAAAATCCGTCGAGCCGGAGAAGCTGATCGAAGCGGGCCTGGACCGCTTCATCGCCCGCGTGCAAAAGCGCGAAGGCCGCCTGGCAGTGGTGCCCGATCACCCCTCGATTCGCAATGTGCTGAAAGCCCGCATCAAGAACAGCCTGGACGAAGACAGCATTGGCGACGGCGACTGGGTCGTGGCGCGTCTGGTGCGTCACCCGCTCAAGGAGAACGATCGCGGCTTCTTTGCCCAAATCGACGAGCTGGTCGCCAAGGTCAACAACCCCGCCGTGCCGTGGCGTGTCACCCTGGCGCGCCACGCGCTGGAGCAGGAGTGCCCGGATGCCGGTAGCGACTGGCCGCTGCGCGATGAGGGCCTGACTCGGGAAGACCTGACGCAACGCCCCTTCTTCACCATCGATGGTGAGAAGACCCGCGATATGGACGATGCCCTGCACGTGGTGGCGCGTCCGGAAGGCGGCTGGCAGCTGAGCGTGGCCATTGCCGACCCCACGGCGTATGTGGATGAGGAGCACGCGGCCGACCTGGAAGCGCGTGTGCGTGCCTTCACGGTTTACCTGCCAGGCCAGAACGTCACCATGCTGCCGGAGCAGCTGGCCGATGACCTGTGCTCGCTGTGGGAAGGCCAGGAGCGCCCGGCCCTGGCGTGTACGCTGGACATCAACGCCGACGGCAGCCTGGGCGACTACCGCTTCTTTGCCGCCAACGTGACCTCCCACGCCAAGCTGGTGTACGAGCGCGTCTCTGACTGGATCGAAGGCCAGGGCGACTGGGCACCGGCCGAAGAGATTGCCGAGCAGCTCAAAGCGCTGCAGGCCATGACGGAAGCCCGCACCGCCTGGCGCAACGAGCACGCGCTGGTGTTCAAGGACCGTCCGGATTACGTGTTCGATCTGGACGAAGCAGGCAACGTGCTGGGCGTGCGTACCGAAGACCGGCGCATCGCCAACCGCATGATCGAAGAGTCGATGATTGCGGCCAACGCCTGCTGTGCAGACTTCCTGGCCAGCCATATCGGCCACGGCATCTTCAACGTGCACCGCGCCTTCGAGCCCGAAAAAGCCGAAGCGGCCCAGGAGTTCCTCGCCAGTCAGGAGATCGACGTGGCCCAGGAAGCACTGACCGAGCTGGCGCACTACAAAGAGCTCAAGCGCGCACTGGAAAGCCGTGACGACGCCTGGCTGGATGCCCGCCTGCGCCGTTTCCAGGGCTTCACCAGCATGTCGGCCCAGCCTGGCCCACATTTCGGCCTGGGGCTGCCCGCCTACGCCACGTGGACCTCGCCGATCCGCAAGTATGGCGATATGGTCAACCACCGCTTGATCAAGCGCGTGCTCAAGGGTGAACAGGCCCCGGCAGAGGCCAGCCAGCAGCTCACCGAGCAGCTCACCGAACGCCGCCGCCTGAACCGTATGGCCGAGCGTGACGTGAAAGATTGGCTCTACGTTCGCTACCTGACCCCGGCAGCACAGAACCAGGATACCTTCGAGGCCGAAATCATGGCCATCAATCGTGGCGGCATGCGGGTGCGTCTGATCGAAAACGGCGCCACGGCCTTCGTGCCAGCCCCCTTGATGCATAGCGACCGCGACAAGGTGGTGATCGACGATAAAGAGGGCCGCATTCAGATCGAAGGCGAAGAGCGCTTCAAACTGGGCGACAGCCTGCGTGTCTCGCTCACGGAAGCCCGTGAAGAGACCCGCTCGCTGGTGGCGAAACCCGCTGTTTAATCACTCATTTGCAGCCCAGCGTCTGCTAACGCCACGGTTCGTCCGTGGCGTTTTTATTTCTACCGCGCCAGGATATTGTCGCAGAATTGACGTATTTCTTCCCTAAGGTGATTCTTTGACCCTTATGTGGCTCGGAGGTTACCTTGCATATCACCGATGTGACCATGTTCCACGCCCCAGCAAGTGGCGGGGTTCGCACCTACTTGCAGGCCAAGCATCGCGTGCTCTCCCGAACAGCAGGCCTGCGCACAAGCCTGCTGGTGCCTGGAGCTGAGCGTGATAGCTTAGGGGATCACCATACGTTGCCAGCGCTGCATCTACCTCTTGGCCAAGGCTATCGATTTCCAGTCCGCCGTCGCCCTTGGCAAGATGCGCTGATCAATCTCTCCCCCACGTTGATCGAAGCAGGCGACCCTTACGTCACCGCCTGGGCAGCGCTGGAAGCTGGCCAACACTTGGGCGTGCCAGTCGTGGGGTTCTACCACTCTGACTTACCTCACTTGATGGGTGACCGATTTGGCCGCCATGTTCGTCAGCGGCTGGTTCGCTATGTGGTGGACCTTTACCAGCGTTTTGATAGCGTGCTGGCGCCGTGCCACGCCATGGCTGAACGCCTGACTGAATGGGGTGTTCCCAACGTACGCGTGCAGTCACTAGGGGTCGATCTGGAGCAGTTCCATCCCTCTCGACGCGACCCCGACTTTCGAGCAGCCATGAGCATTCCTGAGAATAAGAAGCTGCTGATTTTTGTTGGCCGCTTCTCTCGGGAAAAAAATATCGATGTGCTGCTAGCCACCATGCGAGCACTTGGCAGCGACTACCATCTGCTGTTGATGGGCCCTGGAATGCCCACCCAAGTGCCAAGGAATGTCACGGTGGTGAACCGTTGCTGCGGAAGCCATGAGGTCGCCAGGGCGCTTGCCAGCAGCGATGCGATGCTGCATGCGGGGACTCGGGAAACCTTTGGACTGGTGGCACAGGAAGCAATGGCCAGTGGCATACCAGTGATTGGCGCCCGGGCGGGCGCACTGATGGAAAACGTACCGCTTGGAGCCGGGGTGCTCTGCCAGCCACTTGACCCAGCCGCGATGGCGGACGCCTGTTCCGCGCTGTTTCGCAATGACATTGTCGCCAGCGGACGCTTCGCACGCCACTATGTGGAGCGTCAGTTCAGCTGGGATAGCGTGATTGGCTCGCTGCTCACACACTATGTCGACCTCTGTGGACTCGAACAGCCCCATGCCCTCGCCCTCCGTCGCTAAACCTCAACGACTGCTGCGCTTTCGCTCGCTTCACGGTGTGCTACTGCTAGCGGCTCTGGTGGCACCGCTGGTACTGACGTCGCTTGCAGGAGGCAGACAGGCATTCGAACACGTAGCGCAGTTCCCTCTGGGCCTGCTGCTGCTCATGTTCGCCATGGCGGCGCTATGCTGGAATTTGAACGCCACCCGTCTGCGCCTGATGCTCAACGGCCGTGCTGGTCAGCTTGGTCAGCGTGGTGCGCTGGGCATTGAACTGGCTGCCAAGTGCGCACTATGCGCAACGCCCGGCGGCAGCGGCGGCCCGGCCACCTTGCTGCTGCTACTTGCCCAGCGGGGATTTTCTCCCTCAAAAGGCGCAGCGGTGTTCCTCATCGACCAGGGGTGCGACCTGTTGTTCTTTCTGGTGATGCTCAGTGGCTTGGTGGCAATATCAGTTTTCGGTAACGCCCAATGGCCGCACCAAGGGTTGATTCAGCTTTCGCTACTAGGACTCGTGCTGTTAGCGGTAGGTGTCTCGCTGATGATGAGCTACCTACCCAAGTTGCTGCGGACTCGTCGTCAATGGCTGATCGGAGTGTTGGCATGGCTCCGCCCTGGCCGCAGGCGCTGGCTGGTCCGGCGACTGTTGCGCTGCCGCTACGCGCTGCGTATCACACTGGCACTACCTAACGCCACGCTGGCAGCCATGCTGGTGCTGACGGCCATGCACTGGCTGCTGCGCTACAGCTTGCTCTATCTGGCGGTGATTGGCATCGGCGGGCATGCCGATTGGCTTTGGACCTTTCTAACCCAGATGCTGGCCATGGCTGCCAGCCAGTTCAGCTTTCTTCCTGGCGGTGCCGGGGCTGCTGAAGTGGGGGTGGGAAGCCTGCTGCTACCCTTGATGGAACGTGAGCAGGCCGCGGCCGCCGTATTGGTGTGGCGGCTCATCAGCTACCACCTTTATCTTGCTGCCGGAGCACCGCTGCTACTGCTCTACAGCACTCGCCTATTGCGCCAGGGTTGACCCACTCCAATACTCCGACAGCCTTCATAAAACGCAAAAAGGGCACCCGAAGGTGCCCTTTTTTAGCGCTCTGAAAAAGTACGCGGCTTACCAGCCGGTCACTTCTTTCAGTGCATCGCCAATTTGCGCCAAGGAGCGTACGGTTTTGACACCGGCGTCTTCCAGGGCAGCAAATTTCTCGTCGGCAGTACCTTTACCGCCAGAGATGATGGCGCCTGCATGGCCCATACGCTTGCCAGGAGGTGCTGTCACACCGGCAATGTAGGAAACCACCGGCTTGGAAACGTTGGCCTTGATGTAGGCCGCGGCTTCTTCTTCAGCGGTGCCGCCGATTTCACCGATCATCACGATCGCTTCGGTTTTCGGGTCCTTCTCGAACATCTCCAGGATGTCGATGAAGTTGGAGCCCGGAATCGGGTCACCACCGATGCCGACACAGGTAGACTGGCCGAAACCGTGGTCAGTGGTCTGCTTGACCGCTTCGTAGGTCAGAGTACCGGAACGCGATACGATGCCCACTTTACCCGGCTGGTGAATGTGACCCGGCATGATGCCGATTTTACATTCGCCCGGGGTGATCACGCCGGGGCAGTTCGGGCCGATCAGACGTACGCCCAGCTCGTCGCATTTTACTTTCGCTTCGAGCATGTCGAGGGTCGCGATACCTTCGGTGATGCACACGATCAGCTTGATGCCAGCGTTGGCCGCTTCAAGGATCGAGTCTTTGCAGAACGCTGCCGGTACGTAGATCACGCTGGCTTCTGCGCCGGTTTTCTCGACCGCTTCTTTCACGGTGTTGAACACGGGCAGGCCCAGGTGCGTCTGGCCGCCTTTGCCCGGCGTAACACCGCCGACCATTTGCGTGCCATAGGCAATCGCCTGTTCGGAGTGGAACGTGCCCTGGCCACCGGTGAACCCTTGGCAGATGACCTTGGTGTTCTTATCGATCAGGATACTCATTACTTGCCCTCCGCTGCTTTGACAACCTGCTGAGCCGCGTCGGTCAGACTGGTAGCAGCGATGATGTTCAGACCGCTGGACGCCAGCTTCTCAGCGCCCAATTCAGCGTTGTTACCTTCCAGGCGAACGACGACCGGCACGTTGACGCCGACTTGCTCAACGGCACCGATGATGCCTTCGGCAATCATGTCGCAACGAACGATACCGCCGAAGATGTTCACCAGAACGGCCTTGACGTTGTCGTCAGACAGGATGATCTTGAACGCTTCGGCTACGCGCTCTTTGGTCGCGCCGCCGCCAACGTCCAGGAAGTTGGCCGGCTTGCCGCCGCTCAGGTTGACGATGTCCATGGTGCCCATGGCCAGGCCAGCGCCGTTGACCATGCAACCGATGTTACCGTCGAGGGCCACGTAGTTCAGTTCCCACTTCGCGGCGTCGGCTTCACGCTGATCTTCCTGGGAAGGATCGCGCATCGCCTGCAGGTCCGGGTGACGGTACAGGGCGTTGCTGTCGAGGCCCAGTTTGGCGTCCAGGCAGTGCAGGTTGCCTTCGTCGGTGATCACCAGCGGGTTGATCTCGAGCAGCGCCAGATCCTTGTCGTGGAACAGCTTGGAGAGACCCAGGAAGATCTTGGTGAACTGCTTCACCTGATCGCCTTCCAAACCCAGCGCGAACGCCAGCTCACGCGCCTGGTAGGGCTGTGCGCCGACCAGCGGATCGATTTCGGCCTTGAGGATCTTTTCCGGCGTCTCTTCGGCGACGGTTTCGATCTCGACACCGCCTTCGGTGGAGGCCATGAACACGACGCGACGAGTGGTACGGTCAACGACCGCGCCCAGGTACAGCTCGTCGGCGATGTTGGTGCAGGTCTCTACCAGAATCTTGGCAACCGGCTGACCTTTTTCGTCAGTCTGGTAAGTGACCAGGTTCTTGCCCAGCCACTGCTCGGCGAAGGTTTTGGCTTCTGCCGGGTCCTTGATCAGCTTGACGCCGCCCGCTTTACCGCGGCCGCCAGCGTGAACCTGGGCTTTGACGACCCACATGTCGCCGCCGATCTTTTTGCACGCTTCTACTGCTTCTTCGGGAGTGTCCACGGCAAAGCCTTTGGACACTGGCAGACCATAATCGGCAAACAGCTGTTTACCTTGATACTCGTGAAGGTTCATCGATTCATGCCATTGGTTGCATGTGACTCGAACGATGATCAGCTGGCGTGACAGTGTATCTGTACCGCCCTGACCATCCCCGTACTTTCAGTGGCCAGCACATTACCGCGCGGGGCTGAAAGTGTTGCGCCACCTGACGGTGGCGCTTGGTTGTTGCTTAGCGAATTACTTGCGCTTCTTACGGTTCGCCATATGAATCGCATGGCCTTCTACCGCAAGAGCAGCTTCGTGCACGGCTTCCGACATGGTCGGGTGCGCGTAGCAGGTCAATGCCAGGTCTTCGGCGCTGGAGCCGAATTCCATGGCGATCACGCCCTGGGCGATCATCTCACCGGCGTGCTGACCCACGATGTGCATACCGAGAATACGGTCGGTTTCCGCATCGGCAATGATCTTGGCGCTGCCTTCGGTGGCGTTGTTGGCCATGGCACGGCCGCTGGCTGCGAAGGGGAAGCTACCGGTCTTGACTTCGATACCCTTGGCCTTGGCGTCCTGCTCGGTCATGCCGACCCAGGCTACTTCCGGGAAGGTATAAATGACGCTGGGGATGGTGTCGTAGTTCATCTCGGCCTTGTGACCGGCGATGATGTCCGCCACCATGATGCCCTCTTCAGAGGCCTTGTGGGCCAGCATCGGGCCACGAACACAGTCGCCAATCGCGTAAACGCCCGGCACGTTGGTACGGCACTGGTCGTCCACGAAGATGAAGCCACGCTCGTCCAGCTCGACGCCCACGCCATCGGCCACAACGCCTTTGGTATAAGGACGACGGCCGACACATACGATCAGCTTGTCGAAGGTGATTTCCTGCTCGCCGTCAGCATCGGTGTACTTGACGATGACTTCTTCACCGTTGGTCTCGGAGCCGGTCACACGGGCGCCCAGTTTGATATCCAGGCCCTGCTTCTTGAGCAGTTTCTGAGTCTCTTTGGCAATCGTGGTGTCGACCATCGGCAGGAAGGAGTCCATCGCTTCCAGAACGGTGACTTCAGAACCCAGACGGTTCCAGACGCTGCCCAGCTCCAGGCCGATGACACCAGCGCCGATCACGCCAAGGCGCTTGGGCGTTTCCTGGAATTCCAGTGCGCCGGTAGAGTCGACGATCAGGCCTTCGGTCAGCGGCGTGGGCGGAATTTCCACCGGCACGGAGCCTGCCGCGATGACGATGCTGTCGGCGTCGTAGGCGGTGGTGTTGCCGTCCAGATCGGTGACTTCGACCTGCTTGCCAGATACGACCTTGCCGGTACCTTCGATGGCGGTCACGCCGTTGGCCTTGAACAGGCCAGAGATGCCGCCGGTCAAGTTCTTAACGATCTTGTCCTTGCGGGCCATCATTTTCTTGACGTCCATGGTGACGTCACCGGCTTCGATACCCATGTCGTCGAAATCGTGCTTGGCTTCAACGAACTTGTGCGACGCTTCAAGCAACGCTTTGGACGGGATACAGCCTACGTTCAAGCAGGTGCCGCCGTGGACGACCTTGCCTTCCTTGCCAATCCATTTTTCAACACAGGCGGTTTTCAGGCCCAGCTGCGCAGCGCGGATAGCCGCTACGTAGCCACCAGGGCCAGCACCGATAACGATCACATCAAACTTGTCAGCCATGTTGGCTCCTTTAGCTTGGTTGCCCCCTCCCGAGTTGATCTAAACCGGGCAGGAGGCAAAGTGCGATTGCAGAGAACGTTTCATCAACAGCGAAGGCGGATCAACGCGCTTCGTTATACGTCCAGCAGCAAGCGAGCCGGGTCTTCCAGCAGCTCTTTGATAGTCACCAGGAATCTTACCGCATCTTTACCGTCGATCATGCGGTGGTCGTAGGAGAGCGCCAGATACATCATCGGGCGAATCTCGACCTTGCCATTCACCGCCATGGGGCGATCCTGAATCTTGTGCATGCCCAGGATAGCGGTCTGCGGCGGGTTGATGATCGGCGTCGACATCAGTGAACCGAAGGTGCCACCGTTGGTGATGGTGAAGGTACCACCGATCATGTCGTCCATGCCCAGCTTGCCGTCACGGCCACGCTTGCCGAAATCGACGATGCTGCGCTCGACGTCAGCGATCTTCATGCTGTCGGTATCACGCAGTACCGGTACCACCAGGCCACGGTCGGTGGAGACGGCGACACCGATATCCTGATAACCGTGGTAGACGATGTCGGTGCCGTCGATGGAGGCATTGACGTCCGGGAAGCGCTTGAGCGCTTCGGAAGCGGCTTTTACAAAGAAGCCCATGAAGCCCAGTTTGACATCGTGGGTCTTCTGGAAAGTGTCCTTGTACTGGGCACGCAGGGCCATGATTTCCGTCATGTCCACTTCGTTGTACGTGGTCAGCATCGCCGCGGTCTGCTGTGCCTGAACCAGGCGCTTGGCGATGGTCTGGCGCAGACGGGTCATCGGTACGCGCTTCTCTTCGCGCTCACCCGCCACCGCCGGAGCCGCCGCAGCCTTGGCCGGCGCAGAGGACTTGGCAGCTTTCTTGGCCGAACCATCCTTGACGGCTTTCTGAACGTCTTCTTTCAGAATGCGACCGCCTTTGCCGGTACCTTCGATCTTGGAAACGTCCAGATCGTGCTCGGCAACCATCTTGCGAGCAGCCGGTGCCAGCACTTTGTCACCTACCTTCTCATCGGCGCCTTCATCGTCAGCGTCGTTGGAAGCGCTGCTAGAAGAAGAAGCGCTGGCCTGGTCACTGCCACCGCCTTCTACGAAGGTTGCCAGAATCGCTTCGGACTCAACCTGGCTGCCCTCTTCTGCCTTGATTTCCGCCAGGGCACCATCTGCAGGCGCCACGACTTCCAACACGACCTTGTCGGTTTCGATGTCGGCCAGCACTTCATCACGCTTGACCGCTTCGCCTACTTTCTTGTGCCAGGTCGCCACGATGCCTTCCTGAATGGACTCAGGGAAGCTGGGCGCCTTCACGTCGTGCTGCTTGCCACCGGCTGGCTTGGCGGCTTCTTTGGACTCGGCCTTCTCGGCGCTGTCATCGCTGGCGGCACTCTCTTTCTTGCTGCCAGCACCGCTCGCTTCGCCGATCTTGCCCAATACCTGCTCGGACTCGACGGTATCGCCTTCTTCGGCCATCACGTCGGTCAGGGTTCCCGCTTCCGGTGCGACGACTTCAAGCACCACTTTATCGGTCTCGATTTCAACGATCAGCTCGTCGCGTTCGACGCTGTCACCCGGCTTCTTGTGCCACGCGGCCACGGTGCCTTCGGCAACGGATTCCGGAAAGGTTGGCGCTTTGATATCAGTAGCCATGTCGTTTCCCTTATATGTTCTCTAAGCCTGGCGGACGCTTAAATATTAAAAGCGTCTTCCACCAGCTGGCGCTGCTGTTCAGTGTGGACGGACATGTAGCCCGCTGCCGGAGCAGCCGAGGCAGGACGCCCTGCGAATTTCAACTCACGACCCAGGCCGTCTTTCAACAGGTCGGCCACGGCACGCATGTGGTGCTGACTGGAGTACCAGGCGCCCTGATTCAGCGGCTCTTCCTGACACCAGACGATGTCTTCCACATTGGCATATGCCTGGAGCACTTCCAGAAGCTCTTCTTTCGGGAAGGGGTAAAGCTGCTCAAGACGAAGGATGATCGTATCGTCACGCTCGTTCTCAGCACGCCAGTTGGCCAGATCATAGTAGACCTTGCCAGCGCACATGATCACACGAGTGACTTTCTCGGCATCCAGGTTGCCCTGGTCGGGCAGCACCATGTGGAACTTGCCATGGGCCAGATCTTCGAGACTGGACACGGCTTCCTTGTGGCGCAGCAGCGACTTGGGCGACATGACCACCAGCGGCTTGCGCAGCGGGCGAATCACCTGACGGCGCAGCAGATGGAAAATCTGGGCAGGCGTCGTCGGTACGCACACTTGCATGTTGTGCTCGGCGCACAGCTGCAAGAAGCGCTCAAGGCGTGCCGAAGAGTGCTCGGGGCCCTGGCCTTCGTAGCCATGGGGCAGCAGCATGGTCAAGCCGCACAGGCGGCCCCACTTGGTCTCACCAGAGGATATGAACTGGTCGACCACGACCTGGGCACCGTTGAAGAAGTCACCGAACTGCGCTTCCCAGATCACCAGATCGTTGGGAGCCGTGGTGGAGTAGCCATACTCGAACGCCAGCACGGCTTCTTCCGACAGGAAGGAGTCGTGGATGGTGAAGCGGGGCTGACCATCGGCCATGTTCTGCAGCGGCACGTAGGTCGTCGCGTCTTTCTGGTTGTGCACCACCGCATGACGATGCGAGAACGTGCCACGGCCAACGTCCTGACCGGTAATCCGGATCGGGTGGCCTTGATCCAGCAGCGTGGCATAGGCCAGCGTTTCGGCGAAGCCCCAGTTGAGCCCCATGCCGCCCGCCTGCATCTTGCGGCGGTCTTCATAGATCTTGGCGACCTGACGCTGTACTTCGACACCGTCGGGGATCTCACACATCTTCGCCGCCAGCTGTTGCAGGCGTTTCATGTCGAAGGTGGTGTCGGCATTGCCGGTCCACTCATGGCCCAGGTAGGGAGCCCAGTCGACGAACAGCGACTTGTTGGGTTCCTGAACCAGCGCGTTGGCCACGTGATTGCCTGCCACGAGATCATCGCGGTAGGTTTCCACCATGGCTTTGGCGTCGTCTTCGGACAGTACGCCCTGCTCGATCAGGCGCTGCGCATACAGCGTGCGTGAGGAGGGGTGGTCCTTGATCTTGGCGTACATCAGCGGCTGGGTGCCCGATGGCTCGTCGGCCTCGTTATGGCCGCGACGGCGGTAGCATACCAGGTCGATGACGACGTCTTTCTTGAACTGCTGACGGTAATCCAGGGCCACTTGGGTGGCGTGAATGACCGCGTCCGGATCATCGCCGTTGACGTGGAAAATCGGCGCCTGAACCATCTTGGCAATGTCAGTACAGTATTCGGTGGAGCGTGCATCGGCCGGGTTGGAGGTCGTGAACCCCACCTGGTTGTTGATGACGATGTGTACCGTACCACCGGTCTTGTAGGCGCGGGTCTGGGACATCTGGAATGTTTCCATGACCACACCCTGCCCCGCGAAGGCAGCATCGCCATGAACGTTGATCGGCAGCACTTTGCTTCCGTCAGCGTCGTTGCGGCGATCCTGGCGGGCACGAACCGAGCCTTCCACCACCGGCGCGACGATTTCGAGATGCGACGGGTTGAACGACATGGCCAGGTGGACTTCGCCACCAGGCGACATGACGTTGGAGCTGAAGCCCTGGTGGTATTTCACGTCACCAGAACCACGCTCGATGACTTTCTTGCCATCGAATTCGTCGATCAGATCCGCAGGGTTCTTGCCCAGGATGTTGACCAGCAGATTCAAGCGGCCACGGTGGGCCATGCCGATCACGACTTCCTTGGTGCCGTAGCCACCGGCGCGCTGAATCAGTTCGTCCATCATCGGTACGAACGACTCGCCACCTTCCAGGCCGAAGCGCTTGGTACCCGGGTACTTGGAGGCCAGGTAGTTTTCCAGACCTTCCGCAGCCGTCAGGCGCTCCAATACGTGCTTGCGCACGTCATCGCTGAACTTGGGCGCGCTGCGTACCGATTCGAAACGACGCTGCAGCCAGCGCTTCTCTTCGGTATCCACGATGTGCATGATTTCGCAGCCGATGGAGCGGCAGTAGGTCTGCTCCAGCGCGTCGACGATCTCGCGCAGCGGTGCTTTATCAATACCCAGGAAGAAAGAACCTGTCTGGAACTCGGTATCAAGATCAGCTTTGGACAGCTGATGGAATGACAGGTCGAGGTCGGGGACGGGGGTGGGATTACGCAGACCAAGCGGGTCGATATTGGCCTTTTGATGGCCACGGAAGCGATACGCGTTGATCAGCTGCAGGACTTTGACCTGCTTTTTGTTTTCACCGCTGTCGGACGCGGCGACTACCCGGCCTGGGCGACTTTCACGGCCAAGCTGGTAGAACTGATCACGAATGGGGCTTAGTGGAACATCGTGGGAGGCACTGCCTTCAGCACGCGGCAACTGATCGAAATAGCTGCGCCACTCGTCTGAGACAGAATCAGGATCGGCGAGGTACTGCTCGTAAAGCGCTTCCACGTAGTGGACATTGCCACCACTAACGTGAGAGGAACGCCACATCAACTCCATTATGCCTTGTTGCATCTCTCGGTCACCCTGCACTGATGGGGTGGTATCGGCATCGCTGCATGCGTGCAACGACATCGCTATTGCCCTGCCGGCGGGGCGGGACGTTTGCCGGCGGCGCCGACCTGAGGCCGGTAGCCCTTGTTCATACACGTATGATGACGCGTTTCATTACCAGTTCATGCTCAAAAGCCGGTACTCGTCGCACCGGCTTTTAAACTTGGCTGATCCATGGTGCGGCGCGTCGCCGCACCATGACAGCCCCTATGATAACAAGCGAAGCGCCACGATTTAAGTAGCTTTGTGATGCAACTTACGTGGTAGTCGCTTTTTTTTCACAGGATTAATGAGTTACGTCGCATCTGCGAGCAACATTTCACGAATTTTACCAATTGCACGAGTCGGATTCAGACCTTTCGGGCATACCGCCACGCAGTTCATGATGCCGCGGCAACGGAATACCGAGAACGGGTCTTCCAGGCTGGTCAGACGCTCACGCGTGGCGGTATCGCGACTGTCGGCCAGGAAGCGGTATGACTGCAGCAGACCCGCCGGGCCCACGAACTTGTCCGGGTTCCACCAGAACGACGGGCAGGACGTGGAGCAGCAGGCACACAGGATACACTCGTACAGGCCGTCCAGCTTGTCGCGCTCTTCTGGCGACTGCAGACGCTCGATGGCGGGCGCTGGCGTGTCGTTTTGCAGATACGGCTGGATGCGCTCGTACTGCTTGTAGAACAAGCCCATGTCCACGACCATATCACGGATGACCGGCAGGCCAGGCAACGGACGCAGAGTCAGCTTGTTGTTTTTCACGACGTCCGACAGCGGCGTGATGCACGCCAGGCCGTTCTTGCCGTTCATGTTCATGCCATCGGAGCCGCACACGCCTTCACGGCAGCTGCGGCGATAGGCCAGGCCACTGTCCTGCTCTTTCATCAGGTGCAGTACATCCAGCACCATCAGATCGCGACCTTTGGTATCGACCTGGAACTCCTGCATGTAGGGCGCGGAGTCGGTTTCCGGGTTGTAGCGATACACGGATACCTGAAGATTTGACATGGTGTCTCCCTCTCGTCGGTGCGGAGATTAGTAGGTGCGAACCTTCGGCTCGAACGTATCGACTGTTTTCGGCTTGAAGTTGACGTCGCGCTTCTTCAGCTCTTTGCTAGCCGGGAAGTAGAGCGAGTGTTTCAGCCAGTTGACATCATCACGGTCGGGGTAGTCGTAGCGCGAGTGGGCACCACGGCTCTCTTTACGCTCAAGGGCAGCAATCGCCGTTGCTTCTGCCACTTCCATCAGGTTGTCCAGCTCCAGCGCTTCGACACGGGCAGTGTTGAAGGCGTTGGACTTGTCCGGCAGGTGCGCATTGTCGATGCGGCCACGCAGTTCCGCCAGCTGTTTGACACCTTCCTGCATGTTTTTCTCTTCACGGAATACACCGAAAGAGTTCTGCATGATGCTTTGCAGCTCGGCCTTGAGCTCAGGAATGCTTTCACCGCCTTCAGATTCGTTCCAGCGAGTGATGCGCTTCATGGCGGTTTCGATGTCCGACTCGGAGGCATCCAGATATTCGATACCTTCGTTCAGCGCGCCTTCGATGAACATGCCCGCAGCGCGACCGAAGACCACCAGATCCAGCAGCGAGTTGCCGCCCAGACGGTTGGCACCGTGTACCGATACACAGGCAGCTTCGCCACACGCGAACAGACCGTTGACGATCTTGTCGTTGCCGCTCTCGTCCTGGGTGATCGCCTGACCATGAATGTTGGTCGGGATACCGCCCATCATGTAGTGGCAGGTCGGTACGACCGGAATCGGGTCCTTGGCCGGGTCGACGTGAGCAAAGGTCTTGGAGAGCTCGACGATGCCGGGCAGACGCTTGCCAAGTACTTCTTCGCCCAGGTGATCCAGCTTCAGGAACACGTGGTCGCCCTTCTCGCCACAGCCGCGGCCTTCGAGGATTTCCATGACCATGGAACGCGCCACAACGTCACGGCCCGCCAGGTCTTTGGCGTTGGGCGCATAGCGCTCCATGAAACGCTCGCCATCCTTGTTGACCAGGTAACCACCTTCACCACGGCAACCTTCGGTGACCAGCGTGCCCGCACCGTAGATACCGGTCGGGTGGAACTGCCACATTTCCATGTCCTGCATCGGGAAACCAGCGCGCAGCGCCATGCCGATGCCGTCACCCGTGTTGATCAGGGCGTTGGTGGTCGACGCGTAGATGCGTCCGGCACCGCCGGTCGCCAGCACGGTGGCTTTCGACTTGACGTGCACCACTTCGCCGGTTTCGATACACATGGCGATACAGCCCACCACGTCACCGTTGGCGTTCTTGACCAGATCCACCGCGTACCACTCGTTCAGGAACGTGGTGTTATTCTTCAGGTTGTTCTGGTACAGGGTGTGCAGCAGCGCGTGACCGGTACGGTCGGCGGCGGCGCAGGTACGTGCGGCCTGACCACCTTCACCAAAGTTCTTGGACTGACCACCGAACGGACGCTGATAGATGCGGCCATTGTCGAAACGCGAGAACGGCAGGCCCATGTGCTCGAGTTCGAAGACGGCCTTGGGGCCTTCTGAACACATGTACTCGGCAGCGTCCTGGTCAGCGATATAGTCGCCGCCCTTGACGGTGTCATACATGTGCCAGCGCCAGTCGTCGTTCGGGTCGGCAGAGGCAATCGCACAGGTGATACCGCCCTGAGCAGAAACCGTGTGGGAGCGTGTCGGGAACACTTTGGACAGTACCGCTGTCTTTTTACCGGACTTGGCCAGTTCAAGAGCGGCACGCAGGCCAGAGCCACCGCCACCCACAATGATGGCGTCAAACGTCAGGCTACGAAGGTTAGACATAGATCAAGCTCCCCACAGGATTTGGATGCCCCACACCAGGTATACGAAGATGGCCAGAATGATCAGCGTCTGGGCACCCACGCGCAGGCGAGTGGACTTGAGGTAATCGGTAGTGACTGTCCACAAACCGATCCAGGCGTGCGCTGCAATGGAAATGAAGGCCAGCAGCGAGAAAATACGCATCCAGGTTTGCTCGAACAGCCCGCTCCAGGTGTAGTAATCCAGGTTCGGGTTAAACAGCAGGTAGGCGACGATGAAGACCGTGTAAAGGGCCAGGATGACCGCAGATACTCGCTGCATCAACCAATCGGACAAACCGCTACGGCCAAAACTCGTGATGTTGGTTACCATACCCAAACTCCTGCCAGAATAATCAGAACCGCACTGACTACGACCGTAGCCTGTGCTTTTTTCACGCCACCCTCCAGGGTAACGCCAATGTTGGCATCCATGAGCAGGTGCTTGATGCCTGCCACGAAGTGGAATGCCAGGGCAGACAGCAGGCCCCAAGCAACGAACTTGGCGAAGACGTTGTTCGCCAGGGCGTTGCTGACAGCGTCAAAGCCAGCCGGAGATGACAGGGATTTGCCCAGCGCCCAGAAAGCGAAAATCAGGCCGACGAACAGGATCACGCCGGTGATACGGTGCGTAATCGACGTCAGCGCTGGCAGTGGGAAATGTATCGTAGTCAGGTCTAGGTTTACGGGTCGTTTGCTATTCACGGCGTTATACACACTCTCTTGGCCCGCTCAGCGACGGTCGGGCATAACCCGAGCGGGCGGTGGTTGCTGGAAGGGGCTCGGCCGTTGCCAAGTCGGGCACGACCACCTACCTGCCGGTCGCGCGCCGTGGATTATAAGAACCTTAGCCCCTGCTGACAAACCGATCTCAGACTTAACTCGACCATGGTGCAAGAAAATAGCCAATGGTCTGAGTCGATTTTGCGATGCAGCATGGTTATAGTGACATTAGATGGACGGTTTGATAAGCCTGTTAACGTATCGTCAATCCTCTGTCACTTCGGTACTATAGATCCCGACCAATCATATACAATTATTATCCAAAACAACACATCCTGTATAAGCATGTCTAGCATTTAGGCTAATTGACAAAATGTCGCACACTTCTATAGTGGGCAAGCCTTTTCGCCGGCGCGGCATGCGAAACAACGACTTTACGTCCCAAACCGAACTCGAAAGGAGGCCATCATGGCTGACAGGAAAGCGACATTGACGGTAGACGGTCTCGACAAGACGATCGAACTACCCATGTATTCCGGCACACTTGGCCCCGACGTCATCGACGTACGCGGCCTGGGCGCCGAAGGCCTGTTTACCTACGACCCCGGCTTCATGGCCACCTCTTCCTGCCAGTCCGCAATCACCTACATCGATGGCGGCAAGGGCGTACTGCTGCACCGCGGCTACCCCATCGACCAGCTGGCAAAAGAATCCAACTTCGTCGAAGTGTGCTACACCCTGCTGTTTGGTGAACTGCCCACAAAAGAGCAGTACACCGATTTCGAATCGCGCATTCGCAATCACACCATGGTGCATGACCAGATCAACAACTTCTTCAAGGGCTTCCGTCGCGACGCACACCCGATGTCGATCCTGTGTGGCGTGGTCGGTGGTCTGGCAGCGTTCTACCATGACCACATGGACATCACTCAGGAAGAAGACCGCGTCATCAGCGCGATTCGCCTGATTGCCAAAATGCCTACCCTGGCCGCCATGTCGCACAAGTACAACGTTGGCCAACCCTTCAACTACCCGCGCAACGACCTGAGCTATGCAGAGAACTTCCTCTACATGATGTTCAGCAACCCTTGCGAGGAGTACAAGATCAACCCGGTGTACGCCAAAGCCATGGATCGCATCTTCATGCTGCATGCGGACCATGAGCAGAACGCCTCCACCTCCACCGTACGCCTGGCAGGCTCTACCGGCGCCAACCCGTTTGCCTGTATCAGTGCGGGCATCGCGGCACTCTGGGGCCCGGCACACGGCGGCGCCAACGAAGCCGTGCTGAACATGCTCGACGAAATCGGCGACGATTCCGAAGAGAACATTCAGCGCTTCGTGGACAAGGCAAAAGACAAGAACGACCCGTTCAAGCTGATGGGCTTCGGCCACCGCGTTTACCGCAACTTCGACCCGCGCGCCAAGGTCATGAAAGAGACCTGCGACGAAGTACTGGCCGAGCTGGGCCTGGCAGATGACCCGCAGCTGAAGATCGCCAAGCGCCTGGAGCAGATCGCTCTCGAAGACGAATACTTCATCGAGCGCAAGCTGTACCCGAACGTCGACTTCTACTCCGGCATCATCCTCAAGGCCATGGGCATTCCGACCAACATGTTTACCGTGATTTTCGCGGTATCCCGTACCATTGGCTGGATCTCCCATTGGCACGAAATGCTCAGCGAAAGCTACAAGATCGGTCGTCCGCGCCAGCTTTACATTGGTCATGACCAGCGTGACTACCCCAAGAAGTAATCGGCGGCTTGTACGGCGATGACTGAACGACACAAAGGCCACCCACGGGTGGCCTTTTGCGTGCAGCCTACCCCTTCATGACACCACTCCCCCCATCAACAACAAAGGTGCTTTATGTCTTCTATCACTACCGTTGCCTTTATCGGCCTGGGCGTCATGGGCTACCCCATGGCAGGACACCTGGCCAAGCAGGGCCTGACCACCCGCGTCTATAACCGCACGGCCGCCAAAGCCCAGGCATGGGCCGATCAGTTCGGCGGCACGGCCCACGCCACGCCCGCCGAGGCGGCCCAGGGCGCCGATCTGGTGCTGGTGTGCGTGGGCAATGACGACGACGTGCGTCAGGTCACCACCGGCGAACACGGCGTGCTGCAGTCCATGGCCCCAGGCAGCTATCTGGTGGACCACACCACGGCCTCAGCCGACCTGGCACTGGAGCTGGATGCCGCCTGTCGCCAGAAGAGCCTTCACTTTATCGATGCCCCGGTATCTGGCGGCCAGCAAGGCGCAGAAAACGGCGCGCTGACCATCATGTGCGGCGGTGAACAGACCCCTTTCGATGCCGTCGCCCCCGTGCTTGACCACTATGCTCGCGCTGTCACGCTCATGGGCCCCGCCAGCAGCGGCCAGCTCACCAAAATGGTCAACCAGATCTGCATCGCCGGCCTGGTACAAGGGTTGGCAGAGGGGCTGCACTTTGCCGAACAGGCAGGACTGGATCAGCATCAAGTGATCGAGGTGATTTCGAAAGGTGCCGCAGGGTCCTGGCAGATGGAGAACCGCCACAAGACCATGATCGCCGATGAGTACCAGCACGGCTTTGCCGTCGACTGGATGCGCAAGGATCTGGGCATCTGCCTGGAGCAAGCGCGCAGACTGGACGCCACGCTACCCGTCACCGCACTGGTGGATCAGTTCTATGCCGACGTCCAGCGTATGCAGGGTGGCCGGTGGGACACCTCTTCGCTGTTGAAGCGTCTCCGCAAAGGCGAATAGCGCTTGACATTTTGACACTGACAGCCGGATCAGGGTTTTCCACACTATCTGTGGATAACCCTGTTCACAACCACTACAAAACGTCCCGTAATCGCCATGAACAGTGACCCAGCCTTAAATTGGTCATTTTTTAACCTCTCATAAGCCATTGATTTAAAAGAGATTAAGCTAAGACGCTGATTTTTTATGTCATATTCACGAGGCTGTGCACAACCCTTTACCCAGACGAGCAAAAGTGGACAAGTCAAGCACAATATTGACAAAAAAAGCGATAAATTGGCTAAAACGCCAAACAGGAAGCAGCCGAAAAGGCAACGCGACATTGGGTTGCTATCGAGACTTTAAAAAAGGGGGAAATACAAAAAACCAGAAGAAGGTGGCGTCCCATAGGGGGTTCGAACCCCTGTTCCCGCCGTGAAAGGGCGGTGTCCTAGACCACTAGACGAATGGGACGTATCTACCTTTTTACATCATGGTACATCGTTAGCATGGGCTAATGATGGTGGAGCCTAGCGGGATCGAACCGCTGACCTCAACACTGCCAGTGTTGCGCTCTCCCAGCTGAGCTAAGGCCCCACATGTCGTGAAGACGGAGCGTATATTACTGATTACGCTCGCCTTCGTCAACCCTGTTTTCGCAAGAAGCGTCAAATATCTCGCTTGCCGCTCATCTGACGCTCCCTGCCCCTCTGTACAGGTCGAGTGTTTACAGGTCGCGGAACTCTTTTTCGAAGCGTTTCGCCTGCTTTTTCGATACGCCACCCAATACCTCGATAGCGTGGCGCAAGCGAGCCCGCGTCACGTCCGACCCGAGAATCGCCATGGCGTCCATGACGGACGTGCTGGAAGCACTGCCCGTAATGGCAATGAACACCGGCGCCAGAAACGCCTTCATCTTGAGCTCGAAGTGTTCCGCCAGGTGTTTGACTTCCGTCAGCAGCGCTTCCTTGTGCCAGGCATTGACGGCTTCGAAGCGCCATACCAGGAATTGCAGCAGCTTCACCAACTCTTCGTCTTCCAGCTTGATAGCATCGAAATCCTGCTTTTCCAACGAGGGCAGCCCAGAGAAGAAATGGCCCGCCAGCGGAACCACCTGCGAGAGCGTCTCTACCCGCGGGCGAACCTGGGGCAGGATCTGTTTGACATAGGCATCGTTGAACGCCCACTCGCGCAGCGCCAGCAGCAACGCATCGTCATCCAGGTCTTCACGAATATAAACGCCGTTCAGCCAGGTCAGCTTCTCCAGATCGAATACCGGCCCACCCAGCGATACCCGCTGAATGTCGAACTCAGCCATCATTTCGCTCAGGCTGAACTTTTCGCGCTCATCCGGCATCGACCACCCCATCCGACCCAGATAGTTGGTGACGGCCTGGGGCAGGAAACCCATGCGACGATAATAGTTGATCGAGGTCGGGTTCTTGCGCTTGGAAAGCTTCGACTTGTCCGGGTTGCGCAGCAGCGGCATGTGGCAGAGCTGGGGCATTTCCCAACCGAAGTAGTCGTAGAGCAGCTGGTGCTTGGGTGCCGAGTTGATCCACTCTTCACCACGCAGCACGTGGGTGATGCCCATCAAGTGGTCATCGACCACGTTGGCCAGGTGATAGGTGGGCATACCATCGGACTTCATCAGGATTTGTGCATCCACCTGCGTCCAGTCCACTTCTATTGTGCCACGCAGCATGTCACTGACCACGCAGACGCCTTTACTGGGCACGTTCATGCGGATGACATACGGCCAGCCTTCCTGCTCACGACGCGCCTGCTCGGCGGCATCCAGCGCCAGGTCTGCAGGCTTCAGGGCCAGATGCAGGCCTGCTTCCTTGCGGGATTCACGCAGCTCGTCCAGCTCTTCACTGGTGCGGTAGCACTTGAAGGCATGGCCTGCATCCAAAAGCTGCTGCGCATACTGGGCGTAGATCTCGCCGCGCTCGCTTTGACGGTAAGGGCCATGCGGGCCGCCTACATCAGGGCCTTCGTCCCATTCGAGCCCCAGCCACCGTAACGAGTCGAGAATCATCTGTTCTGATTCAGGGGTAGAACGCACCCGATCGGTATCTTCAATGCGCAAGATGAACTGACCACCGTGCTGACGGGCAAAGCAGAGGTTGAACAGCGCAATGTAGGCCGTGCCTACGTGCGGGTCCCCAGTGGGGGAAGGCGCAATACGAGTACGTACGGTCATCAATCTATCCTTGTGGCGGTAAATGCATCGCCACATTATACGCGCCCCAGCTATATCCAACAGCACCCGCAGGGGAACGAGTTTGCCTCAAAAGCGTCATAACCCAAGCTCAATGTTCACGGTGTGGAAGATGCGCGTTAAAGCACAATCGCTTAGTATGGTGAAGTACCCATGATTCGTGTTCATGCATGCGAACGATTCTCATCGTTTACAGCGTGTTCTGAGCGCCACCGAATAGGTGGAAGTACATTTAACGAGCTGATTTAGCTCATCGATAGGAAGATGAAATGGAATCGCTAGGCTCACGTATCAAGCAACTGAGGCTTAGGGCCAAGCTCAACAAAGCTGCCCTAGCACGTAAAGTTGGCGTGTCGGATGTCACCATTTCTTATTGGGAATCTGGGGCAATCAAACAGATCGGCCATGAACGCCTGGTGGCGCTCGCGGACGCACTGGATTGCTCGCTTGCTACCCTATTGGAAGGAGACAGCGCGCCGCAACTGCTCACCCTGAACCATACTGGTCCCCTCCCCTGGGAACAGGTTCAGGCCACTGCTATCACCGTGCCGCATCACCTGCCGTTGAAGATCGACTGGAAAGCACCTTGCGTGATGGTGACCCCTGCCAAGGAAGCAGATTTTTCACCAGCGTCGGCGGGAGACCTGCTGCTCCTCGGCCCGACACACGTGTTTCACAAGGCTGGGCATTACCTGGTACAACGGGATGATCAATACGTCATTGAGCACTATACAAAAGCGCCCAATAGCACGTCGATCCATGCCGTTCTGCTTGCCCACTGGTGTGCTGCCTAAAGCATCTTTACCTCCCCGTCCCTAATTGTCCTCAAACACGTCCACCTGGTCGCGCGTTCGTCTTGGTTCACTGCCTATCAAGAGACGCCGCGAGTAGGTGGCCACCTGACCCAACCCATGGCGGGACTGGCTGACCAGCTCTCCCGCCAAATGCTCACCCAGATCACCAATGCGTGCCCGCACGCTGGCTGGCTGAACAGCGGCTTCGGAAAGCTGTACTCGCACCACGTAACCGCCATCCGGCAACCCACTTCCCGTACCCAGCGGCCCGACTTCGAACTGCCCTTCCCTGACCTGAGTACGCGCCTGCCAGCGCACGCGGCTCAGCTCACGCTCGACCACGACCTGTACCTGGGCTCCGTCCGGCAAGTTGGTCTGGCCCGCAATCATCAATCGGCGGTCAGAGAGTAGTTGAGCAGAGGTCGACACTTCCACCTCCAGCGGCTCGATAGGCTCGGCTTCCGCTACTGGCTCGGCCGCGGCGGTCTCTTCCACCTGAACCGTCTCTGCCGGCGCCTCCTCTTCGGGACCACTGCAGCCCTGCAACATCAACGCACCCAGCAGAGCGGCTCCTGCGTAACCTAGCGCTTTCCCCATCACCACGTCTTCCCCTTGTTGTTGGCGGATACCTACCATACCGCCTTTGACCACAAAAAACGCAAAGTGATGCAAGCATTTACCCACTATCAGACCAGGCTTGAGAAGTGCTCTGAAGGGCACGCGGGATTGTTGGGGTTATGGATAGTGAAACGTCTCTTGTGTACGGTTAAGACGACCCTATATTCCATATTGGCCAACGTAATCGGGCAGAGCGCTGGCTTCGAATGAGGCTAACCACGGCTGCCCCCGCTGATAGAGGTGAGCCATGTTATTTCCCATTGCCATTGAACGCGGCGACGAACAACACGCCTATGGCGTCGTCGTGCCCGACCTGCCCGGCTGCCACTCCGCAGGCGACACCTTCGAAGAGGCCCTGGCCAACGCCAAAGAAGCCATCGGTGGTTGGCTGGAAGTCGCGGTCGAGTACGGCGACCCCCTCCCCGAAGCCACGTCCATCGAACACCACATGGACAACCCCGACTTCACCGGCTGGATCTGGGCCGTCGTCGATATCGACATCACCCCGTACCTGGGCAAAAGCCACAAGATCAACGTCACCCTGCCCGACCTTCTGGTCAAACAGATCGACGACTTCGTCGCCCGCCACCCCGGCGACAAAACGCGCTCCGGCTTTCTCTCCCGCGTCGCCATGGCCGAACTGGCAAGGTACAAACAAGCCAGCTAAGCCCCAAATAAAAACCCCCAGCCATTCTATGGCCGGGGGTATCGGTGCCGCATCCTTCTGGCGAGGCGGAGTCCGTCCCGCGTGCTTCCAAGCGACTGATTTATCTTCTCAAAAAATCATGCGCACGGCTGTAAGCGATTGCTGACTCGTGCGTAAGATATTGCCTACAACACCCAACACCGCGTCTGCCTCACCACCACCCCACGAAACTGCGTCGCCGTGATAAAGCACCCTTCCCCACCCAAAGGCGGCAACAAGCGGCAGCGGCTGCCCACGTGGTGGGTTTTGAAGAGCCGATACTCGCCCTCTACCTCCGCCACCACCAAATCGGCGTGGCCATAAGAGCGCGCTTCGTCCACCACCAGCACGTCGCCTTCCATCCATGGCCCACCTGGGGGCACCTCTTCGCTGATCTCCACCAGAAAGCAGGTCGGCGGAAATTTTCGCCGGTCCATCTCCGCTACCGCCGGGTGCTCCACACCCACCACGGCAGGCCCCAAGTAGGTCACTCGCATGCTATTGCCCTGTGCTAGCTCCATATTTGGCGACGAATATTAGCGTTTGCCTGTCGCCTCCCGAACGCCCAACTCTGTACAAAAAAACAGCACTCAACAAGAATTATGAAGGCAACATGATCGGGCCAATGGACTGCAACAACTTCTACGTGGGCTGCAAGCGCGTGTATAGTATAAGGATGGATGCTCAGTGAGGCTTATACAGTCACAAAGGCATACCTTGCTTCACGAGCAGGGTAAAAATAGATTTCATGTGAGTTGTCAAAGCTAACGAAGCTCATTAAAAATGACGCTGTAGTTCGCAATCAAAAACTATGTTAGTGATACTCATTCGCAAGCAGAAGATTCGTTGTTCCAAACGACTTCCTGGCTGCTCCAGGTTAGCACTCACTAACAAAAAATTTCAAAAAAAAACAACTGTTTGATTCTAATGGGATATTTCAACCACTGCAACAAAATCCCTAAACACATGGATCTAGGGCGACCACAATGGTATGATAATGCACGTTGAGTA
Organism: Halomonas sp. NyZ770; assembly: GCF_020616575.1. Classification (NCBI taxonomy): domain Bacteria; kingdom Pseudomonadati; phylum Pseudomonadota; class Gammaproteobacteria; order Oceanospirillales; family Halomonadaceae; genus Halomonas; species Halomonas sp. NyZ770. The sequence goes on from NZ_CP085143.1 coordinate 2,797,469, forward strand.
TACGCTGGAGAGATAGAATGGATTTTTTCATCACTAACGATGATTGCACTAAAATCATTAGCAACATCGAAGATGATTCTCTCGATCTGACACTAACTTCTCCGCCATATTGCATAGGTAAAGCTTATGATGTGCATACAACGATCGAGGGATTCAAAGAAATTAACGAACCTGTTATAGAGGCCATATATAACAAAACAAAGCCTGGCGGAGCAATTTGTTGGCAAGTTGGCCATCATGTAACAAAAGGTGAAATTATCCCCCTTGATTTTGTAGTATATGAAATTTTCAAACGAGTCTGTCCAAATGTAAAATTGAGAAACAGAATAGTTTGGCATTTTGAACACGGTGCCAACTGTAGAAACAGATTTAGTGGACGTCATGAGACAATTCTTTGGTTTACTAAAGGCGAAAATTATTATTTTGATTTAGATTCAGTCAGAGTAAAGCAAAAATATCCTGGCAAGAAATATTATAAAGGTGCTAAAAAAGGAGAGTATAGCTGCAACCCCTTAGGCAAAAACCCTGGAGATCTTTGGTCTATACCAAACGTAAAGTCAAATCACGTGGAAAAAACTGCACACCCTTGCCAATTTCCAATTGGGTTAGCTCAGCGCATTATAAGAGCCCTAAGCCCCAAAGGCGGCATGGTTTTTGACCCTTTCATGGGTTCTGGTAGCACTGGTGCTGCTGCAATACTCGAAGATAGAAATTTCACTGGTATTGAGCTTGATAAAAAATACTTTGAAATCTCAAAGGAAAGATTGACTTTGGCAAAAAAAGGGCTACTAAGATATCGCGATATCGAAACACCAGTCATGGACCCAGCGAAAGCAGGAGCAGTTGCTAAAGACCCAATTATACTCAAACCTACACAGGAACTGTCACTATGAGTAAAAGTAAACTCCGCATACCAGCGATTCAATTAAAGCAGAGTGGCACTAATCTTTATGTTTTCTCAATGCCAGCGAAAAAGCTTTGGGATATATGCGAAATTAACGAGAAAACAGAAAACAAAGATGATGGTTATCAGCGAGCGCTATCAAATTCACGAGCAACTGATATTAAACGATACATTCTTAAAGGTAATGCTATTGCACCTGCAATCATTATTTCTTTTAATGATAAAAAGGCTACGTTTGATCCTGAAAGCAAAGAGCTGATCATCGACGACACTTCAGATGCTGGCTGGGTCATAGATGGTCAACACCGCCTTCGAGGTGCAGATTTAGCTAGTGCAGAAGATATAAACATTGAACTTGCTGTAGTAGCTTTTTTGGATTTGAAAATTGAAGAGCAAATACAGCAGTTCGTAACCATAAATCGGGAGGCAAAAGGAGTTCCGACATCTTTATATTACGATCTTCTTAAGCAATTACCTGTAAAATCCAGCACTGACGTAGCCAAAGAAAAAGCTGCTGCGATTGCCGATGTACTTAGAAAAGATCCGGAATCACCATTTTATGAGCGTATTGTAATTGTTACCTCGCCTAAAAAAGGGGAGATATCGTTAAATAACTTTGTGCGCAAGGTATATCCATTAGTCGCTGACGAAAAGGGACTATTTAGCTCTTACTCTCAAAAAGAAGTGACGATAATAATTGACAATTTTTTCCGTGCACTCAAGAGTGTTTACCCAAATGAATTCAGTCATAACAAGCAACGTTTTTTTCAAACCTTAGGTTTCGGAGCAATGTTAAACTCCTTGTATCCCACATTCTCCTTGGTTTTAAAACAAGAGCAAGCGTTTCGGATACCTGATATTGAAAAAGTTTTAAGTAAAATATCTGACTTCAGCTTTTCTGATTGGGATAGAATAGGCAGCGGAACACAGGCAGAAAAGCAAGCAGGTAGAGATTTTGAAACAACCCTTAAAGCAGCTTGGAGTGATGAAAAATCACAAGAAGGTAGCTTGAGGTTATTTTAATATGCTTCCCAGGAATTTAAAACAAAGAATCTCAAGTAGAGATTGGAGTAAGCTTAAGAAGGAGTGGCGCGCGGCCTTCGTTGACTATGAAAACATCGGAGCTTCTCCAGAGAGCACAATAAAAGATATTGCGCAAATGAATAAGTCTGTACTGACATCGACCTCACCATCGATCCCAGTACAGTTCAGAGCTGCTAGCCTTAGAGCAACAGCTTTGCGAGAAGCAATCTTTCTCAGCCATAAGGCTGGCGCATTGCTACGCAGCTTCAATAGAGATCTGGAAAATAGAGAAACAACTTATCCTGAGATTACAGCCTATACAGCAGCATACTTTCTTTCAAAATCGATTAGCCTATTACTAGGTTTATGGATGGACTCAAGAAAAATAAATGGAGATTATTGGCTCTTTGATATGGCTGGAAATGGAAGTACCAAGGCTAGCGCCTACAAATTTTCTTGCCCTACAGTAGGCCATGTCCATATATGGGACTTATGCAAGAAAAGCTTAGATGGATTGACTGCTAGCCCTGTTGATGGAGAGTTTCTATCTTTTTGTGGTGGACTGGCAGCAGAAGACTTTGCAAGATTAAGAAATAGCCTTCAATATAACAGTCGCGAATGGATATATAAAGACCTCCATGCCTCTGACGCAGCAGATATTAGCTGGCTAACTGAGTTCGATAAAAGCATTTATACTAATGCCGACCCCAACGATGATGCATGCCATTTTGGTGTGACTATATTTTTAATGTTATTTAGAGCAAATTTTAGTTTAATTTCAGACATAGCCAAAGGTATTGACACACTTGAAGCTGAAGTAAATAAAATGGCTGAAAACATACCCCAATGTAACAGAGTTATGAAATTGCAAACTTGGGTTGAATAAAAAAGCAAACCGGGCTTATTAGATAAGTTCGGTTTTTAAAGTTTTAGCGACTATATACTCTTAACGAAAGATATAAATTTGGCCTATTTAATAGATATTTCACTACCCACCGACAATATTTATTAATTGCTGCTTTCGGGCCTCAGCTAAAGCATTAGAAAGTATCGCAGTATTTGCTTCGGAAGGCAATCCAAATAAAATGTCCGCCGTACTTTCTTTCTTTAAATCAAACCACCCGCCCAATCCGAACCACACACCGCCCCAAGATTTCCACATCGTGCATATCCTGCGGCTTGATCATTTCCGGCTGGTAATGGTCGTTATCGCTAATCAAGTACAGTGCCCCGCCCGCTAACCGCTGCACCCGCTTAATCCGGCGCTCACCACTCACCAGCAGCAAGAACACACCTTCCTGCTTAGGGTCGCGGTTGCTGCGATCCACCAGCACCCAATAGCCATCAGCCAGGGTGCCGTCCATCGAATCGCCACGCACTTTGATGCCCACCACCTGGGCAGGGTCTAGCCCCTGCTCGGCCAGCGCGCTGCACGTTGACGAGCCCTTCCTTCAGCGCAAGCTGGCACGTGTGCACGAGCACTGCGGGTTAAATTACATCGTTTTTGATATTTAGAGCCTAACCCATGAACCCTCACAACACCATTAACCCTAAGCTGAATTATGCCACGCGAGGCTGCCAGCAGCCCATGATGGCCCAGCTCAACAAGCTCGCATGTGCCGAGATGAAACGGATTCAACAGCTTGAAGTGCTTTCCAGGACGGCCTCTGCTCGCCAGCTGATGTTGCACGGTATTGCACAGGGCAAACAAGACATCCTCTCCACCGGATAGCACGGTGATGAAATCCTAGACCTGGCCTGCCCACTTCTGAGCCCGAGCGTTGGTGCTGCGCGTTTACTCTGTGAGGGATGGCCTTTCTTCCGTACAATAGTCCGCCACTCCCCTTGCCGCTTCTGAAAACTCGCTATTGGTGTACCAGGATTTTTGGAAAGTGGGCGTTCTCTGCCACTGGCTACACTGGCGGTACACTGAGGGCGGTTTTTAACGGTATCAGGTGGCAACATATGTGTGTATTCATACAGTTACAGAATTTCTTAAATGACTGATTTCATTAGCAACAACAGTGCCGACAGGGGTAGATTGTTTTCTGTGGCCCCCATGATGGACTGGACCACAAGAGACTACCGTGCGTTCGCTCGCACCTTGACCAAGCGTGCGCTACTGTATACCGAGATGGTGACCACCGGTGCGGTGCTGCACGGCTCCCCGCGTGAGCGCTTTTTGGGGTACAGCGAGGTGGAGCATCCGATTGCCCTGCAGTTGGGGGGCAGCGATGCGGGAGAGTTGGCGGAGTGTGCTGCGATTGCTGAGGCGTGGGGGTATGACGAGGTCAACCTGAACGTGGGCTGCCCCAGTGACCGGGTGCAGAACAACATGATTGGCGCCTGCCTGATGGGCCACCCCGAAAAAGTGGCCGCCGCAGTCAAGGCCATGCAGGCGGCGGTGTCGATTCCGGTGACGGTGAAATGCCGTATTGGTATCGATGACCAGGATGAAGACGCCGATTTGGCGCGGTTCATTGATATCGTGGCTTCGGCAGGCTGCAGCGTGTTTACCGTTCACGCCCGCAAAGCCTGGCTACAGGGGTTATCCCCTAAAGAGAACCGTGACATTCCACCGCTGAACTACCCTCGGGTGCATCGCTTGAAGCAGAGCCACCCCGAGCTGCACATTGGCATCAACGGCGGGATTAAAACCCTGGCCGAGTGCCAGGCGCAGCTGAAGCACGTGGACAGCGTGATGGTAGGCCGTGAGGCGTACCAGAACCCGTGGTTACTGGCCGGTGTCGATGAGCAGCTGTTTGGTGAGCCCGGCCCGGCCCGCACGCGCCTGGAAGCGGCCACGGCCTTCCGCCCCTATATCCAGCAGCGCCTGGATGAGGGCGCCAAGCTGAATCATATTACGCGGCATTTGCTGGGGCTGTTCCAGGGCTGCCCGGGCGGGCGCCGGTTCCGCCGTCACCTGTCGGAACACGCCCATAAAGAGGGTGCGGGGTTACGCTTGTTCGATGACGCACTCGGCCTGGTGCGCGAGCCGGACACCGATACACCGCCAGTGGAAGAGCAAGCAACAAAACAGCCCGTGGCCTGACGGCCAACGGGCTGCTCAAAGCAAACGCCCAGCGAGCTGATCGCTGGGCGTTTTCGTTCAAGAGGCTACTGCTCGCGAACGCCTTGCTCGATACGCTCTCCCACCTCCTGGTCGATATTGCGCCAATACTCGAACGCCCGGGCCAATACCGGCTCAGAGACGCCTCCCGAGAGATGCCCGACCACATTGGACACCAGCCGCTCGCGCTGGGCATCGTCCATCACGTCGCGCACCAGCGCGTGGGCCTGGCGCCAGTCATCGTCATCTTTTCTGAGTGTATAGGCCGTCCGCATGAACTGGCCGTCGGTCGACCACACGGCGTCTTCCGGGAAGCGCTGCCCATCTGCCTTGGGGCCACCCTTGCTGTTGGGTGCATAGGTAGGGTCGGTGGCGTGACGAATACGCATTGCGCCCCCTTGGCCATAGCTGTGCACCGGGCATTTGGGCGTATTGACCGGAATGTGCTTGTAGTTCACCCCCAGCCGAGCACGGTGTGCGTCGGCATAGGAGATCGCCCTTGCCAGCAGCATCTTGTCCGGCGACAGCCCCGTCCCCGGCACCATGCTGTTGGGCTCGAAAGCGGCCTGCTCGATTTCACTGTGGAAATCAGTGGGGTTCCTGTCCAGCGTCAGCTTGCCCACCTCGATCAGCGGGTAGTCGTCATGGGGCCAGATCTTGGTCAGGTCGAAAGGGTTGATGCGGTAGGTTTTGGCATCTTCGAAGGGCATGATTTGCATCTTCAGAGTCCAGGTAGGGTGATCCCCCCGCTGGATGGCTTCGAAGAGGTCGCGACGGTGGTAGTCGGCATCGCTACCGGCCATCTGGTCGGCCTGCTCCTGGGTCATGCACTTGATGCCCTGGTCGGTCTTGAAGTGATACTTCACCCAAAACCGCTCGCCTGCCTCATTGACCCACATATAGGTATGGCTGGAATAGCCGTTCATGTGCCGCCACGTGGCAGGCACGCCACGGTCCCCCATCAGCCATGCCACCTGGTGGGCCGACTCGGGCACCAGCGTCCAGAAATCCCACTGCATGTCGTGGTCTCGCAGGCCGTTGTCAGCCCGGCGTTTCTGGGAGTGAATGAAGTGCTGAAACTTCATCGGGTCGCGAACGAAAAACACGGGGGTGTTGTTACCCACCATGTCGAAGTTGCCTTCCTCGGTGTAGAACTTGATGGAAAACCCGCGGGGGTCCCGCCAAGTGTCCGGGCTTCCGCTCTCGCCTGCCACGGTCGAGAAGCGGATCAGCACATCGGTCTTCTTGCCAGGCTGTAGAAAGCCAGCCTTGGTGTACTGGCTGACATCCTGAGTCACTTCAAAATGACCAAACGCCCCGCTGCCTTTGGCATGGGGCTGACGGTCAGGAATCATTTCACGGTTGAAGGCCGCCATCTGCTCCATCAGATAGTGGTCATGCATGACGATGGGACCATCGGCCCCGACCGAAAGCGAGTGCTCGTCGCTGGCAACCGGAATACCGGCTTCATTGGTGGTGGGGTGCTGGTGGCTACTCATGGCGCTTCCTCCTTGTCACATTCGACCAGACGCCGTTGCGTCGTTGGAAATGGCCCACAGCGCACGAGGCATTTCGCCTTTGCGCTGGCTGGCTCCCCCACAGGTATAGTCAACAAGCAGGCATATCGCCATCCATGGCGCCTTAACGTTGGCTATTGAAGCGATCAATATTTGCTATCAAAAAAGCTCAATACAGGGAGTCGGGAGGCGGTTCCAGGCTGGATTGAAAGCTTTCGATGGCCGTCTCGGCTTCTTCTATCTCATCGAAGCGAGCGATGTGATAAAGCGCTTCGCCTTCATTGGCCAGCGGCAGGCGGCTCATGCCAATCACGATGCCATCGGCCATGGCCAGCACCTCGCCCTCATCATTGCCGAAGGGGTCCGCTACCTTGCCCAGCACTTCGCCCTTGGCCACGCGCGCCCCCAGGCGCACCTGGGGCCGTAAAATGCCATCGATAGGCGCACGCGCCCAACTGGAGCCATTGGCCAACTCGGCGGGGGCGGGGGTACGGCGGCGCTGCTCGCCACTCAGCATCCCCAGGCGGCGCATGACTCTGAGAATGCCTTTGACACCTGGCGCAATCGCCCACTCATCGAAACGCAGTGCCTCACCGGCTTCATAAGTCAGCACGGGAATGCCCAGGTTCTGGGCATAGTGGCGCAGGCTGCCTTCCCGCAGTTCGGCATTCAGAATGACCGGGGCCCCAAAGGCATCGGCCATGCGCTCGGTTTCGCTGCCAGGGGTCAACTGCGCACGAATTTGCGGCAGGTTGGTGCGATGAATCGCCCCCGTGTGCAGGTCGATGATATGCGTCGCATGATCGACGATCTCATCTCTGAACAGCGCGGCAATACGCCCCCCCAGCGAGCCCTTTTCGCTGCCTGGAAAGCAGCGGTTCAAGTCGCGGCGGTCGGGCAGGTAGCGGGTCTGCTGCAAGAAACCGAACACATTGACCACCGGCACGGCAATCAGCGTTCCGCGCAGGCTGTTGATGGACTTCGAGCGCAGCACGCGCCGCACGATTTCCACGCCGTTGATTTCATCCCCATGGATACCGCCACAGACCAGCATGACCGGCCCCTCTTTGCGGCCATGCACCACCTCGACGGGAATATGCAGCGGTGTGTGGGTGTAGAGGCGTGCCACCGGCACATCGATCTGTAACCGTTGGCCGGGCAGTACGGTATGCCCGGCTAGCGTAAAAGGCGCTCGCGCCATGACAACTCCTCGATCAAGCATCGTGCAGTAGCTAAAAGGTTGGAAAACCTGATGTCTGAAAACTCTATTGAGCATTATCCGACATCTTTGTTAACGCACGCTATGAAGTTCTCTGATTAACCATACACTTTTGAATGTAAAAAACCGGCGAGTTCATATAAAATACGCCGCATACGTGTCGAGAGTGAGGTGAGGTTCCATGGCAAGAAAAACCAAAGCGGAGGCTGCGGCAACGCGCGAAGCGCTGCTGGATGCGGCTGAAGAGGTGTTTTTCGAAAAAGGCGTTGCTCGCACCTCGCTTGAGCAGATTGCCCGCCATGCGGGGCTGACCCGCGGTGCCGTCTATTGGCACTTCAAGAACAAGGGCGATCTGTTCATGGCGCTGGTGGAGCGGGTGCGCATGCCCTTCCAGTCATTGATCGATGAAGTCAATAACGCCGATCCACACGTTTCACCGCTGGAAGCCATTCGCCTGGCCTGCCACGCGGGCTTGCAGCGTATCGAACAACCTTCCCATCAGCGTATTCTGTCGATCCTGCTCCATCGTTGTGAATTCTTCAGCGATATCAACCCCATTGCCATGCAGGATGAAATCGGCGAAGAGTGCTTCGACGAAATGCTGCCGGTGTTCCAACTGGCCCAGCAACAGCAGGATATGCGCGAAGATATCAGCCCGGAAACGGCCACCCGCCTGATGCAGTGCGCGCTCGGCGGCCTGTTTCATGATTGGCTGCGCACACCCGATGCTTTTTCTGTCTCCGAGCGCGGCGCAGAAATCATCGATACGCTGATCCGCATGATGCGCAAGTAAACGCTCTACTGCACCGCAGCATTGCATCTATACTACAGGCACCACATGACAGGAGCCATGTATGGATGCCTTGGAGTTTGTACGCGTACGTGAGCTGGAGATTGCGGTTCGCATCTGGAACCCTGACGCCAAACGAACCCTGATTGCCTGGCACGGGCTGGCTCGTCACGGCGGTGATTTTGCCGCCCTGGCCCGCGAGCTCGGCAGCGAATGGCGCGTACTGGCCCCGGACACCCCAGGGCGCGGCCTATCGAGCTGGTCGCTGTTTCCCGCCCATGACTACCTTTACAGCCACTATGTCACCGTCGCCATCGCGCTGCTGGACCACTACCAGTTGGAGCAGGTGGACTGGCTGGGCACCTCCATGGGAGGGCTGCTTGGTATGCTGATCGCCGCCGACGAGCAACACGCAGCGCGCATTGCGCGGCTGGTCCTCAATGACGTTGGGCCTGAGCTCGACAAGGAAGGGCTGATTGCGTTGTCGAGCTACTTTGGCGTCACCCACCGTTTCAACAACTTTGCCAACCTGCAGGCAGAGCTGGTCAAGCACTATGCCAGCTTCGGCATCACCAGCGAAGCGGAGTGGCGCGAGCTGGCGCTCAATAGCGCACGACGCCTGCCCGATGGCAGTTGGACCTACCACTTCGACCCACGCATAGGCGAGCAGTTTATTCACGATACACCACGGGATACCTGGGCCGACTGGTCCAAGATACGCTGCCCGCTCATGGTCATTCGCGGTGAAACCTCTACCCTGTTGGCCGCCGAAACGCTGCCCAAAATGGCCGAGTCACAGCCGTCGTTGGTGACCATGACCGTGCCGGGCTGCGGGCATGCGCCGATGCTCAACGACGCTCAGCAGGTCAAGCCCATACAGCACTTTCTGACGACTCCGTTAGCCGCCTCTTCCACGGCAACACCTGCCCAGCCAACTGGCACGTTCAGCCAGTGGCTGGCAGATGTGTGGCGCTACCTGAGAGGCAGTAGATAGGGCTGGTTACGTCGGGTAGCCATTGGGGTGATGCTTGTGCTGCAAGCGCAGCTTGTTGAGGCGTACCCGTGTATCCAGGTAGTCCTGCTCCATGACGCTGCGGTAGGCCCCTTCACTGGCCAGATATTTGACCAATACCCGATGCTCACCCGGCTGGGGGCAATCCCCCGCCTTGCAATGCAGGCGCACCACGCTGTTTGGCTCATTGAGCAGCCGAGCAGTGGCAACGCCCTGCTGGTCGCGCTCGGCCACTACCGCCGTGGCGCCTAGCAGGCAACGGCGCTGGAACGGCGGGTAGCGATGCAGCCCACGCTGCAGGGCGTGACACACGGCAGCCGCCAGCGGCGAAGCAACGGCAAAGGAAGCCCACAGCACCAGCACACCCACAGGCACTCTCAACATGCCCAGCGGTAGCCAGCGCAGCACCAGCAGCTCGACGGCCAGCGAGATGGCGCCTGCCAATAGAACGAGCAGGCTCAGCGCCAGTGAGGCGGGCACACCCGCAAAGCCTAGCGAGACGAGCGTGCTCGCCATGTGGTCATCGCGCAGGCTATCGCGTTCGAACAGCTCCAACGGCGCCAGTCGCAACAACACCAGCAGCCAATAGAGAATGCCCAGTATCAGCAGCAGGGCAAAGACGATGGACGGAAACTGCAGAGCAGCAGACATGAAGGTTTGCATGGCGTGTTCTCCTCCGGGCAAGTTGCCCGGTCTTGTTCTCGCCTGAGCCTATTTTCGACCATTATTGTGCTACTCAGGCTAAAACGATGGTCACTTTCAGCTTAGCTCATCTTAGCCATGTCAGTAGCTCGGGCATTGACCCGTGTCAGCCTTTGGCCCGACGCCCACAAAAAACGGGCACCCCGTGGGGTGCCCGTCTGGTGGATCGCTGGCGATCAGGTCAGGTCTGATCGTGACCCAGCGCCGCCTGCTCATCCTCCTTGCGTTCAGGATGACGCTTGCGGTAGAGCCAGTCAGAAACAGTGGCAATCATGGCGTAGAAGCTGGGAATGAACAGGCTGCCCAGAATAGCGACGGACGCCATGCCCACGGCCACCGTGGTGCCGATATGGTGGCTACTGACATCACTGGCCCCGGTGGCCAAGGCCAGCGGCAGCGTACCAAAGATGAACGCCAGCGAGGTCATGACGATGGGCCGGAAGCGCAGCTCGGCCGCCGTGATCGCGGCTTCACGAATCGTCTTGCCCTGCTCTTTACGCTGCAGCTCGGCAAACTCGACGATCAGGATCGCGTTCTTGGCCGCCAGCCCCACGACCACCAGCATACCGATTTGCACGTAGACACTGGTATCCAGCCCGCGCAGCACGATACCGCCAATCCCCCCGAGGAAGGCAAACGGGGTGGCCGTCAAGACCGCCAGCGGCAAGGACCAGCTCTCGTACTGGGCCGCCAGGATCAGGAACACCATCAGGATACCGAACACGATGGCCAGCATGGCGGTATTGCCCAGGTTGGCCTCCTGATACGCGGTACCGGTCCAGCCCATGCCCCAGTTCGGCCCCAGCGTTTCCAGCACGACTTCTTCCATGGCCGCGATGGCTTGTGCCGAGCTGTAGCCCGGAGCCGCCCCGCCCTGGAACTGCGCCCCGGTGTACACCCCGAAGCGTGACACTACCGAAGGCCCTACCTGGCGCTCCAGCGTCACGAACTCGGATAACGGAATGCGCTCACCGTTGCCGCCCCGCACGTAGACATTGTTGATGTCTTCGGGGGTCTTGCGGAACTCGTCCTCGTTCTGCAGATACACCTGGAAGTTACGGTTCTGGTAGCTGAAGAAGTTGACGAAGCCATTACCAAAGGTATTGGAAAGTGCCGAAGAGATATTCTCCAGGGCCACGCCGTAGCTCAACGCCTTCTGCTGGTCGATCTCCGCCCGGAACGAGGGAACGTTCACGTTGAACGTGGAGAATACTTGATTCAGCGCAGGGTGCTGGTTCGCCGCCCCCATGATCTGCAGCGAAGCTTCATACAGCTCACGGGGCGATGCGCCGTCGAAGGATTGCAGGTAGCCGGTGAAGCCCCCAGTGGTCGACAGCCCCATGATGGGCGGCACGTTGAAGGCCATGGCCGAACCACCGTCGATGCTGGCACCCAGCTGCATGATACGGCCCACCAGCTCATTGGCGGTCAGGTCGCGCTCCGACCAGGGCTGCATGTTGACGAACATGATCCCGCGTGCGGTGTTCACCGCGCTGGACAGAATGTCATACCCCGCCACCGCCGAGGAGTACTGCACGCCAGGGATATCTTCAATGGCAGCACTTAGCTCGGCCATGTAGTTCTGGGTACGATCCAGCGAGGCAGCGTCCGGCAGCGACACGCTGACCAGCACGATCCCCTGGTCCGTTTCGGGCACCAGCGTGGAGGGCGTATTGGCATACAGCCAGTAAGAGCCCGCCCCGACAGCCACGGTCAGCGCCAGCGCCAGCACCCAGAAGCGCACCAGCTTCTTCACGAACCACATGTAGAGCGCCGTGAAGCCTGCAAAGAAACGATCGAACAGGCGCAGCGGCGTGGTAATCGCACGCTTGAAAGCGGACTGACGGGTCTTGTGCAGGTTGTGCTTGATGAAGATCGCGGACAGCGCCGGGGTGAAGGTCAGTGCCATCAGCGCCGACAACGCCACCGAGATCGCCACGGTAATCGCGAACTGCTGGTAGATCTGGCCCGTGAAGCCGCCCATGAAGGCCACCGGCACGAACACCGCCGCCATGATCAGCGACGTGGCGATGACCGGGCCGCCGACCTCTTTCATGGCGCGAATGGTGGCATCGCGAACGCTGATATCGTCCTCTTCGCTGAGCACCCGCTCGACGTTCTCCACCACCAGAATCGCGTCATCCACCACGATACCGATCGACAGCACCAGCGCGAACAGCGTCAACAGGTTGATCGAGAAGTCGAACAGGTAGAAGCCGGCAAAGGTACCAATCACCGAGACCGGCACCACCGACATGGCGATGACCGTAAAGCGCCAGTTCTGCAGGAAGATGAACAGAATCACGATAACGATAAGGAACGCTTCGATGAACGTCTTGAGCACCGTCTCGACGGACGCATCGATGAACAGCGTCGTATCGTAAGGCGTCACGTACTCGAGCCCCGGCGGGAAGCGTTCAGCCAGATCTTCCATGGTCGCCCGAACCGAGTTGGCCGTTTCCAGCGCGTTGGCGCCCGGCTGCTGGTTGATGATGATGGGCGTCATGGTCGCGCCGTTCAACCGCGCATCCACGCCGTAGAAAGAGGCACCCAGCTCGATCCGTGCCACGTCTTCCAGGCGCAGTGAAGAGCCATCGGCATTGGTGCGCAGGAAGATGTTGCGGAAATCATCCGGGCTGGAAAGACGCCCACCAGCGGTAATGGTGTAGGTATAGGCACGCGGCTCGCTCTGGGGCGTCGCGGCAAGATTACCGGCCGGAATTTCGGTGTTCTGAGCGCGAATGGCACTGGCCACTTCGCTCGGGGTCAGGTCGTACTGGGCCAGCTTGTCGGGATCCATCCAGATCCGCATGGCAAACTCGCCGCCCCCCAGCACCTCGGCGTTGCCCACCCCAGGCACCTGGCGCAGCTCATCGAGAATGTTGAGGGTGGCATAGTTCTGCATGTAGACGTTGTTGTAGTCACCGCTGGGCGAGGTCAGCGCGACCAGCATCAGAATGGAGTCGGAACGCAGCTCCACGGTGACACCCTGAGACTGAACGGCCTCTGGCAACTGGGACAAGGCCCCCTGCACGCGGTTGTTGACGTTGATGGTGTTGATATCACCATCGGTGCCGATGTTGAACGCCACGCTCAGGCTCATCAGGCCGTTGTCGGCGCTGTTGGAGGTCATGTACAGCATGTCCTCCACGCCGTTGATGGCTTCCGCCAGGGGCGCGGCCACGGTCTGTGCCACGGTCTCCGCATCGGCACCGGGGAACTGCGCCTGTACCGAGACCGTGGGCGGCACCACGCTGGGATACTGCTCGATGGGCAATATCCGCATCGCCATCGCGCCTACCAGCGTCAGGATAATCGCCAGCACCGTGGCGAATATCGGACGACTGATAAAGAAGTTAGAGAAATTCATTATTGAGCACCCTCTTCCCCTTCCGCGGGCGCATCACCGGCGCCTTCGGACATCTCGGCAGCCGCTTCGGCCTGCTCCTGCTGCTCCTGCGCTTCGGCTTCTTCCACGTCATCGACCAGCTGTTCTGCATCGCCATCGAAACGCACCGGGTCGATCACCATGCCCGGCTCGAGACCCGCCGGGTCGCCCACCACGACGCGCTCGCCAGGTTCCAGGCCATCCAGGATGATCTGCCAGGGGCCAGCCACATCGCCCAGTTGAACCGTCCGCTCACGCGCCTTGCTTTCGTCGTCCAGCACGAAGACACGAGGGCCCATCAACCCTTGGGTAACGGCAATTTCAGGCACCGCCATGACGTCGAAGCGCTTCAGGCCTTCAAGGCGTACGCGCACGAACTGGCCCGGCAGTACTTCCCCGTCAGGATTGTCGAACGTGGCCGATGCTTGCACCGTACTGGTGCCGGTATCCACGCGGGAACCGAGGAAATTCAGGCGGCCCGCCAGCTCACCACCGGCGCTACCCGCCAACCCGGGCACGCTGAGATGGGCGGTAATGGAGGACATGTCACCGGCGCTGTCGGCCAACTGACGACGCAGCTCGAAGGCATCGCGCTGGGGTAGCTGAAAGCGCACTTCCAGCGGGTCCAGAGGCGTGATGGTGGCCAGCTCAGTGCCTGACGTGACCAGGTTGCCCACGTTGATCTGGCTCAAGCTGATCATGCCCGAAACGGGCGCGGTGACGTTGGAGTAGCCCAGGTCCAGATTGGCACTGGTGAGTGCGGCTTCCGCCTGTGCCACGCTGGCCTGCGCAACCCGCTGCTCTGCCAGCGCCTGGTCGTACTGCTGGCGGCTGACCGAGTTCTGGCTCAGCAGCTGCTCGAAACGCTGCGCATCCCGCTGGGCGCGTGCCAGCTCTGCCCGGGCGCTCTGCAGGTCTGCTTCACGCTGGTTCACCGTGGCCTGGTACAAGTCCGGCTCGATGGTGTAGAGGCGATCTCCCTCCTCGACCATTTGCCCGGGTTCGAAATGCCGCTCTTCCAGAAAGCCGTTGACCCGCGCCACCAGCGTGACTTCACTGTCGCTACGCAGCAGCGAAGGATAGGACTTGTTGAGCGGAATGTCCTGACGGCTTACTTCAGCGACTTCCACCGCGTGGGGTGGCGCTTCCTGCTGCTGGCCCTGCTGCTCCTGGGACGGCTGTTCCTGGCCACAAGCGGTCAGCGCCAGCACGGCGATCAGCGTCACCAGGCTCGCCCGGGTGGAGTGCATCACTCTTTTCATGCGTCGAATTCCCATTCATTTTTTCTGTACGTTGACGGATCGCAGGCGTGCCCCCGTTGGCCGCTCTCAGGCGCCTGGGGTAGGAGGAGCACCAATGTCCATCGCGCGCTGGTAAGTATCAGGCGCGTTGCTTTCAGGCAGGGTGAAGTTGACGCTGTCACCGGTCAGCCAGGCATTGACTTCCTCGATGGCCGCCACGTCCAGCATGCCCGACTGCTGGCGCAGCGACATCAGATTCACCACGTAGTCGTAGCGCGCTTCGGCGTAGCTGGCGATGGCGTTATAGAGGTTCTGCTCGGCATTCAGCACATCGACGATATTGCGGGTACCCACTTCGTAGCCTGCGCGCGTCGCTTCCAGAGCACTGCGGGTAGACACGATGGCCTGGCGGCGAGCATCCACGGTTTCCACGTTATTGCTGACCTGGGTGTACAGCGAGCGCACTTGTTGAATCGTGGTGCGGCGCTGGGACTCGAAGTCGTACTGGCTACTTTCGAGCTGGAAGGTGCCCTGGCGAATACGCGCACTGGTGCTGCCACCGGTGTAAATCGGCAGGTTGGCGGAAACGCCTACCTGGCTAGAAGAGTTGTAGCCACTGACCACATCGCTGTCGCTGTCCGAGTATTGATAGTTGGCGAACGCCTGCACGGTGGGTAGACGCCCTGCCCGGGCGATTTCCACACCGGCCCGAGACAGCTCGATACCTGCCCGCTGGGCCAGTACCTGCGGGTTGCGCTCCAGTGCCTGGTCGACCCAATAGTCACGGTCGGTGGGCGCAGGGAGCGCAATCGGCATGGCGTCGCCCAAGGCATCGATGTTGGCGTAACGCTGCCCGGTCAACTGTTCCAGCGCTTCGAACGCCACTTGCAGGCTGCTCTCGGCGGCAATGCGGTCGGCCCGAGACTGGTCGAAGCTGGCCCGCGCCTCTTCCACTTCGGTAATCGCAATCAGCCCGACCTCGAACTGCTCGCGGGCCTGTTCCAGTTGGCGGCCAATGGCGCGCTCTTGCGCCTGACGCGCTTCCAGAACCTCATGGGCACGCAGAATATCGAAGTAGGCGCTGACCACGTCGATGAGCAGCTGCTGTTCCGTCGCGGCCAAAAGGTAGACCTGCTGATCGATCTGGCGCTCGGCCTGGTTGAGCTCCTGGCGCGTCACGGCATTGAACAGCGCCTGAGTCGCTTCCAACGACAGCGATGCGGTGTTGTAACGGTCATCGCTGACCCCCACCGCGGCCTGGTCGGCACCCACGCCGACGCCCGCCCCCCGCGCAGAACCCTGGCTTTCGTACTGCTGGTTGTGCACGACACTACCGGAGGCATTCACCTGAGGCAGCAAGCCGCCGCGCGCCACGTCCCGGCCCGCTTCCACGCCAGAAAATTCGGCGCGTGCCGAGGCAAGGGCAGCGTTGTTGTTCAACGCATCGCGGGTGATGGTGACCAGGTCGGCCGCTTGGGCAGGCAGAATGAAGGAGGAGGTCAGCACGGCCAGTAGCAAGGGGCGTAAAGGGGCATTGACTGCCCAGTGTGCTAGTCGCATGGGATTGCCTCTAGGTGTCAACGTTGGAAGACGCGCAGCGCCAGTCTGAAAGAGTGGGCATTATAGTTACATTCATGTATGTATGCTAGCCTTGAACTTGGCGAATTTGTGTGTACAAAGTGCCTGCCCAGTCCAGCACCTTTTACCTTAGTCCAATGCACCGTTGGCAGGGGGCTTTTTACATTCACGACGCCTGAATCGACGCGGGTCGATGCCCCACTTTTGCAGCCGGGAGGCCAGCGTCGTCGGTTTGACGCCCAATAGCTCAGCCGCCCCGCCCGCGCCAGAGATCTTGCCCTGTGTCGCTGCCAGCGCCTTCAACACGTTGTCCCGCTGGTGCTGCTGTAGCGCCTGTTCGGTCATCGGTGTCTCGGCAAGAGGCTCGGCGCCCTTGTCACGCTCCGCCATGACCTGCCCCGGCACACTGGGCTCAGGCGGCAACAGGTCGTCGAAGCAGAGTCGGCGGTCCTGGGTCACGATCACCTGTCGTTCGATGACGTTTTCGAGCTCGCGGATATTGCCAGGCCATGGGTAGAGGGTCAGCAGCTCCAATTGAGCCGGAGGAATACGCACGCCCGGCTTGTTGAACTTCAAGCAGGCGCGGTGCAGAAAATGTCGCGCCAGCAAGGGCACGTCCTCGATGCGCTTGCGCAGCGGCACTGAATCGATGGGAAACACGTTGAGCCGGAAATAGAGATCCTCTCGGAAATGCCCGGCGTCGATCATCTCTTTCAAATCACGGTTGGTGGCCGCAATCACGCGCACGTCCACCTCGCGGGTGCGGTTGTCCCCCACTCGCTCGAACTGCTGATCCTGCAATACGCGCAGCAGCTTGCTCTGCAGCTCCAGCGGAATTTCTCCTACCTCGTCAAGAAACAGCGTGCCGCCGTGGGCCAGCTCGAAACGCCCCGGACGATCCTGCATCGCCCCGGTAAAGGCCCCTTTGACATGGCCAAAGAACTCGCTTTCGAACAGATCTCGCGGTATGGCGGCACAGTTGACCCGAATCAGCGGCCGGTCGCTGCGCCCACTTCCGGCATGAATGGCCCTGGCGATCAGCTCCTTGCCCGTGCCGGACTCACCGCTGATCAAGACGTTGGCCCCGGTCGGCGCCACCATGGCAATCTGCTGGATCAATTTGGCCACCGCCGGGCTGTTGCCCACGATATTGCGGTGATTGACCTCTGCCTTGATCTCCTCCTGAAGGTATTCGTTCTCCAGCTCCAGCCGCCGCTTCAGCGACTCGACCTCCTCCAGGGCATCGCGCAGCTGCTGCTCTGCCCGTTTGCGTTCGCGGATATCGCGAAACAGCACCACGGCCCCCACCAGCCGCCCCATCTCGAAAATGGGGGTGCTCGTATACTCGACGGGAATCGCCTCACCGTTCTTGTGCCAGAACACTTCATCGTCGACGTGGTGCACCTGGCCATCGCTGAACGAGGCATGAATGGGGCACTGCTGCACCGGGAAATGCGAGCCATCGGCATGGGTATGGTGAAACATCAAATGCGCATCGTGGCCCACCATATCCTCGGTGCTCCAGCCCAGAATACGCTCGGCCGCTGGATTGACGAAAGTGGTTCTGCCCTGCGCATCCAGCCCGTAGATGCCCTCTCCGGCGGCGCTGAGAATCAGCTGGTTCTGCCTTTCGATTCGCTCGAACACCTGCTCGACGCGCTGCCACCCTACATCCCCCTGGCGATGCTGACGCCCCAGCTCGGCGCGGGCGCGCCGCTGCTCGGCCTTCTGCCGATCGATCAGGGTCAACAACAGCCGCGGGGTGTCCGGCAAACGCTCACCGAAGACTTCTACCCGGCGTGGCTGACGCACGCTGTCCAGCACCACCAGGTCATCCGACCACGCCTGCCCGGTAGTCAATACCTCATCGGTAAAGCTGACCCAAAGCGGCAAGGAGGCACTCAACCGATGGCTGAATGGAGACGCCCGCCAATCGCCCTCTTCCAGCATCAACAGTTGGCAGGCCGCCGCATTGGCAGCCACCAGCTCATCGGCCAGCGGGTCGATCACCAGCATGGCCAGCGGGGCATGGCTGGCCATGAGCTTGAGCGACGGCTCGCTCATCAACGGCTCGGTCGTCATGGGCATGGGGGGCATCTGCATCTCCTGGCGATGGCGTCGACATACCCACTACCCATACAAACAACGGGCCAATAACGATATTTCGTCATTTAAACAACGAAATATCGTTATTAACGAAAAATCGTTGTTTTCAAGCATGGCCTCCAAGATTCCACCAAATACCATAACTCATTGAATTTATGAATCTTTAAACACAACGGACGGTTGTGGCACACAAGTCGCACTAACGAAACAGTGCCGCAACGCTCTGTTTCGCACCAAGACGGCGCAGCTAGAAGCCCATTTGCTCCTGAGAGGTGAACGCCCATGAAAGAGAACAATGACCACAGCAGTCTCGGCAACCCTTTCGATCACCGTCAATCGCTGATCCATGGCCGCCAGTGTGATTGCCACCAGTGCCACCCTGCCCGCCCCAGCGTACCTTCCCATCAGGCCACCCTGGCCGGTGGCGAAGCGCCGCCCAGCAATGCCGAACAGATCATGGATCGAGTCGTGGAGAGCGCGCTGGTTCGTGGCATCTTTGGCCATAGCGACATGCACCGCCGGCAATTCATGAAGCTGGTGGGTGGCGGCACCGCGGCGGCGGCCCTGGCCACGCTGCTGCCCATGGAGTCGATCAAGGCGGCGGTCAAGGAGAACCTCGGCCCGCTGGAGAAAACCGAGCTGGACATCGGCTTCATTCCGATCACCTGCGCCACGCCCATCATCATGGCCCACCCCATGGGGTTCTATGAGCGTTACGGCCTGAACGTCAATGTGATCAAGACCGCGGGCTGGGCGCTGATTCGCGATAACTCGCTGAACGACCGGTACGATGCCGCTCACATGCTCTCCCCCATGCCGCTGGCCATGAGCCTGGGGGCAGGCTCGACCCAGCGGGCCTTCGTGACGCCTGCCATCGAGAACGTCAATGGGCAAGCCATCGTGCTGCACAACGACCACCAGGACAAGCGTGACCCGCAGCAGTGGAAAGGCTTCACCTTCGGCGTGCCCTTCGAATACTCCATGCACAACTTCCTGCTGCGCTACTACGTGGCCGAGCATGGCCTGGACCCGGATCAGGACATTCAGATTCGCGTCATTCCGCCCCCCGAAATGGTCGCCAACCTGCGCGCGGGCAACATCGATGGGTTTCTCTCCCCCGACCCGTTCAATCAGCGCGCCGTGTTCGAGCGCATCGGCTTCATTCATCTGCTCACCAAGGAGATCTGGGACGGCCACCCGTGCTGCGCCTTTGCCACCAGCGCTCGCTTTGCCCAGCAAAACCCCAACACCTACGGCGCGCTGCTGCGGGCGATCATCGATGCCACCCAATACTCCTCCGACCCAGCCAACCGTTCGGAAATCGCCGAGGCCATTGCCCCGACCAACTACCTGAACCAGCCGGTCACGGTGATCGAGCAGGTGCTGACAGGACGCTTTGCCGATGGCCTGGGCAATGTTCAGAACGTGCCGGACCGGATCGACTTCGACCCCTTCCCCTGGCAATCCATGGCCGTCTGGATCCTGACCCAGATGAAGCGCTGGGGCTACATCGAGGGCAGCGTCGATTATCAGCAGATTGCCCGGGATGTCTTTTTGGCCAGCGAAGCACGCACGGTGATGAACGAGCTGGGCTACGACGCCCCCGAAGAGACCTCGCGCAACTACCAGATCATGGGCAAGACCTTCGACTACACCGACCCCGAAGGGTATCTGGCCAGCTTTGATATCCGCAGGAGCTAATAATGGACCGCACCACCACCGACTGGAACATCAGCCTGAATGCACGGGCTGCCTTGTTGGCCTTCGTCCTGCTTGCCGTGCTGCTGGGACTATGGGAAGGACTCGACCGCTCGCCGCTGCTGGGCGGCACGGAAGAGCTGAGCGAGTACGAACTGCTGCTGGGCGGGGCCGATGAAACGGCCCGCGTTCCCCCGCCGTCGGCGATTTTCGAGCGGGCCTGGGAGCAGCTTTCCAACCCTTTCTATGATGCAGGCCCCAACGACAAGGGGATCGGCATCCAACTGGGTTACTCCCTTTACCGCGTGCTCAGCGGCTATCTCATGGCCGCCGTGGTGGCGATCCCCATCGGCTTTCTGATTGGCATGTCACCGCTGGCGTATAAAGCGCTCAACCCGTTCATTCAGGTCTTGCGGCCGATTTCTCCCTTGGCCTGGATGCCTCTGGCGCTGTTCATCATTCGGGATGCCGAAGCCTCGGCCATCTTCGTGATCTTTATCTGTTCCATTTGGCCGATGCTGCTCAATACCGCCTTTGGCGTGGCCGGTGTGCGCAGCGACTGGGTGAACGTGGCACGCACCCATGAACTGTCGCCGCTGCAAACGGCCTTCAAGGTCATTCTGCCCGCCGCGGCCCCGACCATTCTGACCGGCATGCGCATCTCCATCGGTATTGCCTGGCTGGTCATCGTCGCCGCAGAAATGCTTGTGGGTGGTACCGGCATCGGCTACTACGTCTGGAACGAGTGGAACAACCTGGACCTGACCAGCGTGATCTTTTCCATCCTGATGATTGGCGTCGTCGGCATGCTGCTGGATATGTCGCTGGGCTATGTCGCCCGTTTCGTCACCTACGCCGAATAAGGAGCCTGTCATGAGTCATGCCTTTGTAGAGGTGCAGAAGGCCGCCAAACGCTTCCCCGGCGCTGGCAAGGACGCTGCACCGCTCACGGTCTTCGAAGACATCAGCTTTCAGCTCAAGAAGGGCGAGTTCGTCTGCATCATCGGCCACTCCGGCTGTGGCAAATCCACCATCATGAACGCCTTGGCCGGGCTGGATCAGTTCTCCGAAGGCTCCATGGTCATGGATGGCAAGGAGATCCATGGGCCGAGTCTCGAACGTGGCGTGGTGTTTCAAAACTACAGCCTGTTGCCCTGGCTCACCGCGCTGGACAACGTGCGCTTTGGCGTACGTGCCCGCTGGCCCGCCTGGAGCGAGCACGAGATCACCGAACACAGCATGAAATACCTGACCCTAGTGGGCTTGAAAGAAGTGGTCGGCCGCAAGCCCGCCCAGCTTTCTGGCGGCATGCGCCAGCGGGTCAGCATCGCGCGTGCGTTTGCCACCAAGCCCAAGTTGCTGCTGCTGGATGAGCCCTTTGGGGCCCTGGATGCCCTCACCCGTGGCGTCATCCAGGACGAACTGGTCAAGATCTGGAGCCAGGACCAGCAGACCGTGTTCATGATCACCCACGACGTGGACGAAGCCATTCTGCTGGCCGACCGTATCTTCCTGATGACCAACGGCCCCCAGGCGCGGATTGCCGAAGCGGTCGAAATCGACCTGCCACGGCCGCGCCAGCGGGCGGAGATCGTCAAGCATCCCCACTTTTATACGATTCGCAACTACCTCGTCGACTTCCTGGTAAACCGCTCCAGTGAGCTACGCACCCAGGAATTCGACGGCAAGGGCCTGCGCTACCCCACACCGGTCAACCCCGTGACCTTGGCAGAAGGCAGCGCCACGCCCGTCTCTACTCCGGCACCGACGACGGTGCCGCCCCAAGAAAAGCTGGTCACATTTACTCCCAAGGAGATCCGTCATGGATAAGCTTGAAATGCGTCACACCCTTCTCGCCGCCAAGGCACGCAAGCAAATGAGCTGGGACGAGATTGCCAGCGCGGTCGGCATGTCGCCGGTCTGGGTGGCGTCAGCCTGCTACGGCATGAACAGTGCCAGTGCCGATGTCGCCCATAAACTGTGCGACGTGCTGGAAGTCGATGGCGACGTGGCCACCGCGCTGACCGCCTTCCCCACCAAGGCGTGGGATGAGGCCATTCCTCAGGACCCCTTCATCTACCGCCTGTACGAAGTGGTCGGCGTTTACGGTGAAACCCTCAAGGATGTCGTGCAGGAGAAGTTTGGCGACGGCATCATGAGCGCCATCGACTTCACCATGGAGATGGAAAAGATCGAAGACCCCAAGGGCGACCGCGTGCTGCTCACCTTGAACGGCAAGTTCCTGCCTTATAAATCCTGGTAAGCCGCCTGGGGCCACCCCGCCCTGCAGCCACGCCAGCGCCTGTCGATGAGACAGGCGCTGGCGTTATGGTGCATGGAGTGAGCGGCATTTGCAGCAATGGGTATTAAAGCGAGTGACGCTGCGCCAACAGCGCCAGGTAGCGCTGATACGCCTCATGGTACGCGGCCACACGCTGGGGTTCCGGCTCTGCCAGTGAGGCAGCGTCCAGGTGCACCAACCGCTCGCAGAGCGAGGCCAGGCTCACGCCCTCGGGGCCCAGGTCGCACCAGGCTGCCTGAATGGCGGCGCCCAGAGCGGCGGCATCGGTGATCTCAGGGCAGATCACTTGGGTATTGGTCATGTCGGCCACCATTTGCCGCCACACGGGGCTGTTCGCACCGCCGCCGATCAGCCGAATCTGGCGGGTACCCGCGGCCAGTTCTCCCAACAGTTCCAGCCCGTAGCGCAGGCCAAAGGTAGCGCCTTCCATCACCCCACGACACAGGTTGGCCTGGGTCATGTTCACGCTGGTCAAGCCCAGAAAGTCGCCAGCGGCATCCGGCAACATGGGTACCCGTTCCCCGTTGAAGAACGGCAGTACCGTCACGCCTTCGGCGCCAATCGGGGCGCTGGCCACCCGCTCGCCAAAGGCCGCCAGATCCAGCCCGAACAACTCTCGCACGCGGGTCGTTGCCGACGTGACGTTCATGGTACAGATCAGCGGCAGCCAGCCACCGTGGCTGGCGCAGAAGTTGGCCACCATGGCGCTGTCGCAGACCACGGGCTCGGGCGAGTAGGCACATACCGTGCCGGAGGTTCCCAGGCTCAAGGTAATCAAGCCACGGGTAATATTGCCGGTGCCAATCGCCCCCATCATGTTATCGCCACCGCCGGAAGAGACGATCACGCTATCGCTCAGCCCCAGCTCTTGCGCTACCAATGGGCGGACTCGACCAACCGGCTCTCGGGGCTCGATGAGGCGTGGCAGCACGCGCTCAGGGTCGAGTTCTGGCGCAATGGCGGCGAACACCTCTTTTTGCCAGCGCTGGGTACGGGTGTCGAAATAACCAGTGCCCGAGGCATCGCCTGCCTCGGTGACCCGCTCACCGGTCAGCCAGAAATTCAGGTAGTCATGGGGCAGCAGCAGCGTGGCGATACGCTGATAGGCGTCCGGGTGGTGCTCGCGAAGCCAAGCCACTTTCGAGGCGGTATAACCGGTTTGCAGCACCAGGCCAAGCTTCGCCAGGCAGCCCGCTTCACCGCCCAACGCCTCGACCAGCGCACTGTTTTGCGCGCTGGTTTCGGTATCACACCACAGCTTGGCGGGATACACCGGCACGCCGTCGGCATCGAGAGCCACCATGCCATGCTGTTGGCCGGAAACGCCAATGCCGCGTACCTGTCGGGCATCGATGCCCGACCGCTGAATGGCCTCGGAAAACGCCCCCTTGAGCGCCGCCAACCACTCGGCGGGCGACTGCTCGCGGCGGCCGTGTTCGCCTTCGTCCAGGCGGTGCGGGCGGCTGCCTTCCCCCAGGATGACGCCACGCTCCACATCCACCACCACGACCTTGGTACTCTGCGTACCGCAATCCACCCCGATATACATCACACGGTTCCTTTCGACGCGACCAGAGCTTCAAGGGTAGCCCGTGCGCCCCGCTCATGCAGCGACTTCAGCGCCTCCAGGTAGGCATCAAGGAAGCGGGGCTGCTCTGCCAGGTCGCCAAACAGCTCGCGGTTTTCCACGAAGGCCGCCGGGTGGGTGCGGTTATTGGCGGCAATGGCCATCAACGGCTCTCGCAAGCGGTCCACGATCTCGATGGGGTTGCCCTGCTCGTCGACCCCTTCGGCATAGCGTGCCCAGCTGGCCACCACGGCAGCGCTGCGCTGGATCTCGCCGCCCTGGGCAAGCTGCTGGCGAATCACCGGCACCAACCATTTAGGAATACGATCCGAGCTTTCCGCGCACAGCCGCGCCAGGGTGTCTCTGATTTGAGGATTGGCAAAGCGCTCGATCAGCGTCAACTGATAGCTTGCAAGGTCTACCCCCGGCACGGGGGCCAGCGTCGGCGTACCCTCTTCGCGCATGTACCCCAGCAAGAACTCCACGAACAGCGGGTCCTGGCACACCTCATGGGCGTAGCGATAGCCCGCCAAATAACCAAAATAAGTGAGCGCCTGATGGCTGGCGTTGAGCAGGCGCAGTTTCATCAGTTCGTAGGGCTCGACATCATCGACGACCTGAACACCAACGTTCTCGAACGCCGGGCGACCCAAGGGAAAGTGGTCTTCCAGCACCCATTGGGTAAAGGGCTCGCACACCACGGGCCAGGCGTCTTCAACGCCAAAGCGCTGGGCGAGCTCTTCGATATCCGTAGGCGCGGTCACCGGCGTGATACGGTCCACCATGGCGTTGGGAAACGCCACCTCGGCAGCCAGCCAGTCACCCAGCTCTGCACTGCGGGCGCGGGCGTAGGCGCTGAACATGCGTTTGGCCACGTCGCCGTTGCCCTGAATGTTGTCGCAGGACATCACCGTAAACGGCGCAATGCCCCGTGCCCGGCGGCGCACCAAGGCTTCCACCACAAGGCCAAAGCTGGTGGAGGGGCGCTCTGGATGGGCGAGATCGTCGCGCACCTGGGGGGCGTCCAGGTTGAACTCTCCGCTGACCGGATGAAAGTTGTAGCCACCCTCCGTGACCGTGAGCGACACGATTCTGATGGCGGGGTCCGCCATTGTTTCGATCACCGCGTCGGGGTCCTCCGGGGCAAACAGGTAATCCACCATGCTGCCAATCACCCGGGGCCGATACTCGCCATCGGGGTATTTCACCACCAGGGTGTAGAGGAAATCCTGAGCTGCCAGCACCTGCTGCATGCGCTTGTCGCCGGGCATGACCCCGACCCCCACGATCCCCCACTCCAGCGCTTCGCCCTGGTTCATCAGTGCATCCACGTACATCGCCTGATGAGCACGATGAAAGCCCCCGACCCCGATATGCACGATGCCGGGGGTCAGTGCCTGTCGGTCGTAAGCAGGTCTCTGTACGGCCTGGCCGAAGGCCGCCAACGTATGGTTATTCAACGAGGTCATGGTCACTCTCCGAGAAGGTGGACAGGGATGGTCGCCAGCGCTGGTCAGGTGACACGCTGCGCGTTTTCACCAGAGCCGCGTTGAGCATGTCTTTCTGGTGGGTTCGCTCCATGGCACCCGCGAGGTCCTGCCCCATGCACAGCCAGCGCTGTATCAGCCGCTCGGCCAGCACGGCATCCTCCACGTCGATGAACAGCGTCCAGTCGAACAGAGAACGCAGCGCTCGCCAGGGCTCTTGGTCGAGCAGCAGATAATTGCCCTCCACGATCACGATGCGATGGTCGGGCGTGATCAAGCGCCCCCCGGCCCTCGCCAGGTCCAGCGGGCGATCGAAAATGGGCACGGCCACCGGACGGTCAGCGCGACGAATACGCGCCAGGTCGTGGCGAAGGCCGTCCACGTCGAACGTATGCGGCGCTCCCTTGAGCGGGAGCTGCTCTTCCCCCAGGACAGCGTTATCGAAGTGATAGCCATCCATGGGCACGACCGCTGCCACCCCTGGCTGGCGCTGATTGAGCGCATCGCACAGCAGGGCACTCCCGTAAGACTTGCCAGCACCAGGCGGCCCGGCCAGGGCAACCATATAGCGCGCTTGGCCTTGCGCGGCATCCAGCAGTTGGTGGCTCAACGAAACAACATCAGGGCTCATTGGCATCTCAGCTCATCCAGTTACCACCATCGACATTGAGAGTCTGGGCCACGACATAGTCGCTGTCCTGGCTGGCCAGAAAGACGGCAGCACCGGTGTGGTCCTCCGGCAGCCCCATCCGCCCGTAGGGCACGGCCTCGCCCACCAGGCGCTTTTTCTCACCCAGCGGGCGGTGCTCGTAGCGGGCAAACAGCGCATCGACCTCTTCCCACATCGGTGTATCCACCACGCCAGGGGCTATGCCGTTGACGTTGATGCGATGTTTGATCAAATCGAGCCCGCAGGATTGGGTCAGGCTGATCACGGCGGCTTTGCTGGCGCAGTAAACGCTCACCAATGGCTCGCCTCGTCTACCTGCCTGCGAGGCCATGTTGATGATCTTGCCGCCCTGCCCTTGTGCCACCATGGCGCGAGCCACGGCCTGCAAGGTGAAAAACATGCCTTTGGTGTTCACCGCGAACTGTTTGTCGAAGCTGGCTTCGGTGACCTCCAGCACGGGCGCCATGTCGAAGACCGCGGCGTTGTTGACCAGAATGTCGATACCGCCAAAGCGCTCGGAGACCTTGCTCACCATGGCGTCGATGGACGCCTGATCGCATACGTTCAGCACCACGCCCATCACCCGTTCGGCGTCGGTATCCTGCTGGAGCGTGATGAGCGCTTCGTCGACGGCCCGGGCATCGATGTCGGCCACCACGACGCTGGCTCCTTCCAGAAGATAGCGCCGAGCGATGGCCAGCCCGATCCCCCGAGCGCCGCCGGTAATCACGGCCCGTTTATCGCGTAGTTTCATTGTGATCGTGTCCTTGCAGGTAGAGTTGCCACTCATCGACCAAGGCGTGCAGCCCACGCATGTGCAGCAGGATTCGCCAGGCGCCAGCGGCCAGCAGTCGCGCATGTTGGCGGTCATCCACATGGCTGGCACCGACAAAGCCAATCACCTGCATGCCTGCCGCCCGGGCAGCCGTCACTCCGGCCACGCTATCCTCCACCACCAGGCACTGCTCAGGAGAGCAGCCAAGCCTGCTCGCGGCCAGGTGATAAATGGCCGGGTCTGGTTTCGGGTGGTCGACCTGCTCGGCGGTGAAGATGGGCACGTCTCCCAATACGTCGGCCAATCGCGTGGTCGCCAGGGAGGCCTCCACACGGCGACGACGGCTGTTGGAAACGATGGCCTTGGGCAGACTGATGCCACTTACCGCTCGGTGCACACCCTCGATGGCGGTCAGCTCACGCAGCAGCCGCGACTCGATGGCCTCATCCACCTGCTCAGATGCATCCGCTGGCAGCGCATGGCGGCTCTGCTGCTCGAGATGGTGCAGAATATCGGCCGTCGTCATGCCCAGGGCTTGCCCCAGCAGCGTCGGTATATCCAGGTCTGGCAGCCAGTGGGTCAGGTAGGTTTCCAGGGTCTGCTCGGCGAGAAACTCGCTGTCCACCAGAACACCGTCACAATCAAAGATCAGTGTCTTCATGCGTGCCCTCCGGGTAGCTCTGGCTCGCTGGCGGCACGGTTGTCCTGGCGTGTCAGGCTGGCCAACGGATGGCGAGAAAGGCTCTCCAGTGCCAGGCCTTGGGCGTCGAAGAGATGCGCGCGCTGCGCATCGAAACCGAACGTCACGGTATCGTTCACACGGTAGGCCACGTCACCGTCGGCCATGATCGTTATCAGCAGCTCGCCCATTTGCACGTACAGCGAGGTTTGCCCACCCAGCCGCTCCAGCACCTTGATTTGGCCACTCAAAGGGCCGTTTTCATCCAACTGCAGATGCTCCGGGCGAATGCCCAGCTCCAGCGCTTCGTCGCTGGCGAGCCGTTCACCTGCTACCGGAAGGGTGCAGAGTCGCCCACCGGGCAGGCGCACGGTGACACCATCATCACCAAGGGAGCGCTGCTCGACGCTGAAGAAGTTCATCTTGGGCGAACCAATGAAACCTGCCACGAACCGGTTACGCGGGTGGTGGTAGAGTTCCATGGGCGAGCCTACCTGCTCTACCACGCCATCGTGGAGCACGACGATTTTATCGGCCATGGTCATGGCCTCTATCTGGTCGTGGGTGACGTAAATCATCGTCGCGTCCAGCTCTTCGTGCAGCCGCGCCAGCTCGATACGCATCTGCACCCGCAGCGCCGCATCCAGATTGGAGAGCGGCTCGTCGAACAGGAAGATGCTGGGATTGCGCACGATGGCGCGACCAATGGCGACCCGCTGGCGCTGGCCGCCCGAGAGCGCTTTGGGCTTGCGGTCCAGCAGCGGTTCTAGCTGCAGGATCCGGGCGGCTTCCAGCACCTTGGCGCGGCGCTCCTCTTTGGGCACCCCGGCCAGGCGCATGCTGAAGCCCATGTTGCCCTCGACGGTCATGTGCGGGTAAAGCGCATAGCTTTGAAACACCATGGCCAACCCTCGGTCGGCGGGGCCCACCTCGTTCATGCGCTGGCCATCGATGAGAATATCGCCGTCACTGGCGCTTTCCAGCCCGGCGATCATGCGCATCAGCGTGGATTTGCCGCAGCCGGAAGGCCCCACGAACACGACGAACTCACGATCGTTGACGTCGAGGTCGATGCCCTTGATGACCTGGGTGTCGCCAAACTGCTTGGTGATGTTTTTCAGTTGCAAGGTTGCCATGGAAAATTCCTTTACTTGACGGCACCAAAGGTCAGGCCGCGCACCATTTGTTTTTGGGTCATCCAGCCGAGAATCAGGATGGGCGCAATGGCCATGGTGGACGCCGCCGACAGTTTGGCCCAGAACAACCCTTCAGGGCTCGAGAAGGAGGCAATGTAAGCGGTCAACGGTGCCGCTTTCGACGAGGTGAGATTGAGACTCCAGAACGCCTCGTTCCAGCTCAGGATCACCGACAGCAGCCCGGTAGAAGCGATGCCCGGCAAGGTCAGCGGCAGCAGCAGGAAAAATACCTCTTGCAGGGTAGAGGCGCCGTCCATACGGCCCGCTTCGAGGATGTCCTTGGGCATGTCCTTGAAGAAGGTGTAGAGCATCCACACCACGATGGGCAGGTTCATCAGGGTGTAGATGATGATCAGCCCGGTACGGGTATCCAGCAGTCCGACATCGCGGAAAATCAGGTAGATAGGTACCAGAACTCCCACCGGCGGCAGCATCTTGGTGGAGAGCATCCACAGCAGCGTGCCTTTGGTGCGTTGGGTGGGCAAGAAGGCCATGGCGTAAGCCGAGGGAATGGCAATCAGCAAGGCTAAAAACGTGGAGCCAAACGCGACGGCCACGCTGTTCAAGGCAAAGCGGGCATAGCCCGAGCGGGCCTGAACGGCCTGGTAACTTTCGAGCGTAGGCGAAAAAATAAAGCTGGGGTCGGCGATCGCCGCCGTTTCGGTTTTGAATCCGGTCAGCACCATCCACAGGATGGGAAAAAAGATCACCAAGGCCACGGACCAGCCCAGCAGGGTCAGCAGTAGCTGCCGCAGCGGTAACGAACGTGCGTTGGCGGAGGCGTTACGATGCAGGGTCATACAGAGACTCCCAAGGCCCAAAGAGCCGACGTTAATCTTCCAGGTTTCTGGCAACCATTCGGACGAGGAAGATGGCGACGATATTGGCGAGAATGATGGCGATCACCCCACCCGCCGAGGCCATGCCCACATCGAAATCCAACAGCGCCTGGATGTAGATCAAATACGCCAGGTTGGTGGTAGCAAGTCCCGGCCCACCCGAGGTAGTGACAAATATCTCGGCAAAAATCGTCAGCAGGAAGATCATCTCGATCATGATCACCACGCTGATGGCACGCTTGAGGTGCGGCAGCGTGATGAAGAAGAAAATCGCCAGCGGCCCCGCTCCGTCCATGCGTGCGGCTTCCACCTGATCTTCGTCCAGCGACTGCATGGCGGTCAGCAGAATCAGCAGCGCAAACGGCAGCCACTGCCATGAGACGATGATGATGATGGACGTCAGCGGTAGCGCCGAGAACCAGTCCACGACGGGAAGCCCCAGCGATTGCGACAGCCAGGCCAACACCCCATTGGAGGGGTGCATCATCATGTTTTTCCAGACCAGGGCACTGACCGTGGGCATGACGAAGAAAGGAGAAATCGCCAGCACCCGGGCAATGCCCCGCCCGGCAAACTCTTGCTGGAACAGCACCGCCAGCAGCGTGCCGCCCACCACCGTGATGACCAGTACCCAGCCCACCAGCAGCAGCGTGTTGGCCATGGCTTTCCACAGCGCGGGGTCGGTGAGCAGATACTCATAGTTTTCCAGCCCCGCGAAGCCGGTCATTTCCGGCATCAACAGGTTGTAGCGCTGAAAAGAGAACCAGACTGTCATGCCCAAGGGCACGATCATCCAGAGCAGCAGAAGAGTCACTGCGGGCGCCTGAAGCGATAGCGTCCTCAGCCCGCCGACCGTTCGGCCAGAAGCACGTGTTCTATTCATGACAATACCTGCAAAAAACGGTCCCGCCAGGAGCCTGGGCAGCGCCTCCCCCTGGCGGGGAAAGCGCTGCCACCTTCAGGGCTCAGCGTTGGATATAGCCCGCGCGCTGCATGGTGCGCTCGGTGGCCCGCTGGGCGTTATCGAGGGCTTGCGCCACGGGGGTGTCGCCGGTCAGAGCGGCCGCAATGGTCTGGCCCACTTGAGTGCCAATCGACTGGAACTCGGGAATGCCGACGAACTGGACGCCGATATAGGGGTTGGGCTCCAGGCTGGAGTCGGTGGGGTCGGCGTCCTTGATGGCATTCACCACGAAGTCGGCAAAGGGAGCCGCCTCGATGTACTGCGCATTGGCGTAGGTGGACTCACGGGTACCCGGGGGCACGTTGGTCCAGCCGTTGGTTTCACCCACCAGCGCTATGTACTCTTGCGACGTGGCCCAGGTGATGAACGACTGCGCCGCCTCCTTGTGCTCGGAAGAGGCAGGAATAGCCAGTGCCCAGGACCACAGCCAATGCGAGCCTTTGGGCGTTTCGGCAATGGGCGCAGGGGCAAAACCCAGCACGTCGGCGACGTCTGATTCATTCGCGTCATAGAGCTTGCCAGCAGCCGAGGTGGCATCGACCCACATGGCACAGTTGCCCCGGGAGAAGAGCGCCAGATTTTCGTTGAAGCCGTTGGAGCTGGCGCCAGGCGGCCCGTAATTACCCAGCAGATCGACGTAAAACTCGATGGCATTGTTCCAGGCTTCGGAATTGATTTCAGGGTTCCACTGCTCATCAAACCAGCGGCCACCGAAGGTGTTCACCAGCGTCGAGACGAAGGCCATGTTTTCACCCCAGCCCGGCTTGCCACGCAGGCAGATGCCCGCCAACCCCGGCTCGCTGCCGTGCAGTTGCTCGGCCCAGTCGTGCACCTGCTCCCAGGTGGGCTGCTCGGACATCTCGATACCGGCCTGTTCGAACAGGTCGGTGCGGTAGTACATCATCGAGCTTTCGGCATAGAACGGCAGCGCATGCAGCGTGCCCTCCAGGCTCAGGCCATCGCGCACCGATGCCAGCAAATCGTCTTCGTGGTAGTCGTCGGGCAGGTCCACCAGGGGTTCGAGCCAGCCCCGCTCTGCCCAGATCGGCACTTCATAGGTGCCAATGGTCATCACGTCGAACTGCCCGCCACCAGTGGCAATATCCGTCGTCATGCGCTGGCGCAGCACGTTCTCCTCCAGCACCACCCAGTCCAGAGAGATATCCGGATGCGCCTCCTCGAAGGCACTGGTCAGGCTCTGCATGATGACCATGTCGTTATTGTTCACCGTCGCCACGGTGAGCGTTGTCTGAGCATGGGCGTGCCCTGCTACCGCGATGGCGGCTGCTAGGGTCGTGATGGGCAAGTGTCGCGCAAGACGCATGAGGTTCTCCTTGTGGCAGGTATTGGCATTATTGTTACCTTGATCATATTGATCATCGACCGAACAAATGATCGTACGCAGGCCAAAAAAAAGCAAAGCCTGACCTCTTAGACTTTACGCTAATTCATTCAATGGCTTGCATGTTGCACCTGCACACTCAGCCAGCATCGGATGCCGCAAGGATGTGCCTGGCGGCACGCTCATCCGTGATCAGCCCCTTCAGCCAGCCGCCCCGCAGCGCCGCCAGAATGGCAGGCGCCTTGTCCTGTCCACCGGCAATGCCCACCATCAGGTGCTTGCCGAACCGTTCCAGAGGCAGGCTGGTCACCCGCCGTGTGATGGAGCAGTCGATCACCTGCCCGTCGCGGTCCAGGGGCCAGCCCAGCAGCTCACCCACGGCTTCACGTCCCAGCAGCTCGTCCAGCTCGCTCTCGCTGATGAAGTGGTCCTGGAACAGGGTAGCTTGCCGGTCGATGCGCCCGATTCCGATGAAGGCCGCTTCCGACTCCCGGGCCACGTCGGCAATGGCCCTGAACAGCCGCTGGGACAGCATGGCCTCTTTCTCGGCCAACGACTCCGCCACGACCGGGGCGGGCAGTAGAAAACGCTCGCCGCCGGTTTTGTCCGCCAGCACCATGACCGCATCATAGCGGTTTGCCGAGCCATCACGCGCGACGTTGCCCACCAGCGAGACGAAACGGTGCTGAGGACGCTCCACACGACTCAGCGCCTCCACCGCCGCCCGCACCGAACGGCCCGTGCCCAACGAGAGTGTCAGCGGTTCGCTGCGCTCGACCAACCGCGCGATGCGCTCAGCGCCTGCCACGGCCAGGTAATAGGCAGCCCCTTCCGGCGCCTGCGCATCGGCCGGCACGACATCACAGTAGGTCAGGCCAAACCGTGATCGCAACGCACTGCCCAAGGCCATACAGGTCGAAATGGGGTGATCGATATGCACTTTCACCAGCCCTTCCTGGCGAGCCAACGCCAACAAGCGCTGCACGCCTGGCCTGGAGACTCCCAACTGGATGGCAATGTCGTCCTGGGTCATGCCGCCGACGTAAGACATCCAGGCCGCCCTGGCGGCCTGGTCGAGCTTCACCTCGAATTTATCCATGGAATGCTCGCCACCTCATGCTCAAAAACGCCATCATACAAAGCTCAAGACAAGACCAGTAGTGTCCTATCCGCTAACATGGGCACCTTGTCAGGCTCCCCGAATAGAGGCTTATTGTCATGTATAAACTCGCTTTTTTTGTTCCTGTCGACCATGTCGAGAGCGTCAAGCGCGCCGTGTTCGACGCGGGCGCGGGGCGTATCGGTGATTATGAGCACGTCTGTTTCCAGACCCGCGGCACCGGCCAGTTTCGGCCGATGGAGGGCGCCGAACCGCATATCGGTCAGGTAGGCACCCTGGAGCGGGTGGAAGAGTTCAAGGTGGAGCTGGTCTGTGACGACGCGCACATCCAGGCGGCCATTGCCGCCCTCAAGCTGGCCCACCCCTACGAGGAAGTGGCCTACGACGTGTGGCAGCTGGCCAACCTGTAGGCGCCGCCTCCGCTGCCCCATCAGGCACTGCCGAAGTAGCGTTCGCGGTCTTCGGGTGTGATCTTGCTGATGTGCAGCGGAAATTCCGCCTGCTGGCGATCTTCGAAGTAGTGCCGCAGGGTCCGCTCGATGGTGGGGAAGGCCAGCGCGTCCCAGGGGATTTCGTGCTCTTCGAAAAGCGCCACCTCCAGGCTTTCTGATCCGGCACTGAAGCCACCCACCAGGTCGGCACGAAAAATCATGTAGACTTGATTGATGTGGGGCAGGTCGATCAAGGTGTACAGGTCTCCCAGCGCGACTTCGGCGAAGGCCTCTTCCCAGGTCTCCCGGGATGCGGCCTGCTGCGTGGTTTCGGCGTTTTCCATATAGCCTGCCGGCAGCGTCCAGTACCCTTTGCGCGGCGCAATGGCGCGTTTGCACAGCAAGACCTTCGAGCCGCTCACCGGCAGCGTACCCGCCACAATGCGCGGATTCTGGTAGTGAATGGTACCGCAGGCATCGCACAGGTAGCGGGGGCGGTCATCTCCTTCAGGCACCGCAAAGCGGACTTTTTCACCACACTGACTACAAAAGTTCATCGCGTTTTCTCTATGGCTGGAAGGGCGAGCTATCAACGCGCTTGACGCTGATCGTCATGGCTGGGTAAAAGAGAACAAAGTCACGGGAATCCCCTATGTTAGAGAAACTGCGCAAACAGCTGCAACTGCATACGCCTCAACGGCTGGACCACGTTACTCTGCCAGAGGCCGCCGTCTTGATGCCCATCGTCGAGCGGCCGTCGCCGACGCTGCTGTTTACCCGCCGCGCGGGCCACTTGAATACCCACAGCGGCCAGGTCGCTTTCCCCGGCGGCAAGCGCGAAGCCACCGATGCAGACCTCTACGCCACCGCACTGCGGGAGGCTCAGGAAGAGATTGCGCTAGCACCGCAGGCAGTGCAACCGCTGGGGCGCCTGTCCGATGTGATTTCGCTGCACGGGATACGGGTCACCCCCTGGGTAGGCCTGATCCCCCCCGACCTGCCATTGGTAGCAGACCCGGCGGAGCTGGATGCCATTTTCGAAGTGCCGCTCAGCCATTTTCTGGAGGACCAGCGCACCCATACCGATGTCATCACCGTGGATGGCGTCGCTCACTACGTGCCCAGCTACCGAGTAGACAGCCACGTGATCTGGGGGCTCTCGGCCATGATGCTGGTGGAGCTGCTGGCCGAGGGGTTCGGCATGGACATCGACCTTTACCGCCGCCCGGCCGGCGCCTTGCGCCACTACCCCGAAAGGCGCTCTCCTCAGCGCCCAGCCGCCATCAATCGCAACGACAAGCCAGTCACGAGACACACCAAATGATCGCTTCCATGGACACCCGCCCCCATGCCCTTGCCCCAGAGGCCCACGTGGCCCTGGTCGACGCCCTGGTAGAACAGGGCTGGTACGTGGGCCAGGGGGTCATCGACCCGGCCCTGTGCCAGGCGCTGCAAGGCGAGCTGCTGCATCTGGCGGCCCACGATGCGCTCGATGAAGCAGGCATTGGGCGCGGTCAGCAGCACCTGCTGCGCAAGGATATTCGCGGCGACGCCATCCACTGGCTGGACCGTGAAAGCGAAGCCCAGCGGCACTATCTCGATGCCATGGCCGAGCTGCAGCGCTCGTTGAATCAGGCGCTGTTTCTTGGCCTGTTCGAGTACGAGGCGCATTTTGCCCACTACCCTGCCGGGGCTTTTTACCAACGCCATCTGGACAGCTTTCGCGGGCGGGCCAATCGTGTCATCTCGACCGTCGGCTACCTCACCCCCGACTGGCCCGCCGATGGCGGAGGCGAAATGGTCATCTACGACCCCGATGACCCCAGCCGGGAAGTGGCCCGGGTCGTGCCCGAAGCGGGAACGTTCGCCTGCTTTTTATCGGAAACCATTCCCCACGAAGTGCTGCCCACGCGCCTGCCGCGCACCAGCATTGCTGGCTGGTTCCGCCGCAATGCCTCGCTGGGTGGCGTGCTGGACCCCGCGCGATAACGCCATGACCACGCCGCTGGAAGCCCGCCTGCAAGCAGAAATCGCCTCGTTGCAGGCGCGCAATGCCGCCCTGGAAGAGGAGAAGCGCCACTACCAGTGGCTGGCAGAAAGCACCACCGACCTGATCTCTCGGCATGCCCGAGACGGTACGTTTCTGTATGCCTCTCAAGCCGCCCGCGACCTGCTGGGGTACGCGCCCGAGGAGTTGATTGGCGTCTCGGCTTATCAGCTCTTTCATCCCGCCGACCTGAGCGCGCTGCTCAACAAGTCGCCACGGGTTTATTACCATGATGGGTTCTACCAGCAGACCTATCGCTTTCGCGCCAAGGCGGGCCATTACGTGTGGTTTGAAACCACCAGCCGGACCCGTCGAGACGCCAACACGGGCGAGCTGCTGGACATTCTCTGCGTCTCCCGGGATGTGGGGCGTCGCATCGAAGCCGAAGCCACCCGGGAGCGCCTGGCAAAGGTGGTCGAGTCCACCACCGACTACGTGCTGTTTCTGGGGCCTGACCAGCGGGTATTCAGCGCCAACGAAGCCGCTCGGCGCTGCCTGGCGCTACCCACCGAGGCCCTGCAAGTCCCCTTGGACACCGTGTACTCCTGCGAGTCGCTGCGGCTGCTCCGGCAGGTGGTTTTTCCTGCCGTCGAGCGTTACGGTTCCTGGAGTGGCGAGCTGGAGATACGTGCGCCAGATGCCCTGCTGCCCGTGCTCAGCGTCGTGTTGGCCCACCGGGCTCAGGGCGCCGAACCCGGCCACTTCGCGCTCATCAACCGCGATATCAGCGCGCGCAAGCAGGCCGAAGCCCAGGCGCGCCGCCATCAGGAGCAAATTGCCCATGCCAACCGGCTGGCGGCCGCGGGTGAGCTGGCGTCCAACATTGCCCACGAGTTGAACCAGCCGCTGGGCGCCATCGCCAACTACGCCAGCGGCGCGCTGATGCAGTGCCAACAGCAACCTGCCCCCTCTGCCGAAGCGCTGCGCCTGCCGCTGGAACGTATCAACCAGCAGGTCGAACGCCTGGCGCAACGTTTGCGACATCTGCGCAGCTTCGTACGCAAACGCAGCCATCGTGTGTATCCGGTCGCGCTGGCTCCGGTGATCGAGGCGGCCTGCCAGCTCTGCGAGTGGCAGTATCAGCAGGCTGCCATTCCTTTGCAGCACCAGCTACCCGACGAACTCCCCAGGGTCTACGGCGACCCCATCGCGCTGGAGCAGGTGCTGGTCAACCTGCTGCTGAATGCACTGACCGCCAGCCGCGACATGCCCGACCGCCCTGGCGTGGTGATCACCGCGCGACCCAGCGGGCATCGGCAGCTGACCCTGAGCGTTGAAGACCAAGGGCCAGGCGTGCCCGACACCCAGCGCCCGCATATCTTCGATGCCTTTTACACCACTCGGGACGATGGGCTAGGCATGGGCCTGGCCATCAGCCGAACCCTGCTGGAAAGCATGGGCGGCGCCCTGACGCTTCGCGACTGCCCCCAAGGGGCCTGTTTTGAGGTACTGCTACGTACGGAGACAGACACTTGATGGAACCGCCCCTTTCCACCATTGCCGTGGTCGATGACGACACCGCCCTGCGCGAATCCCTGGTGTGGCTGCTGTCGTCGGTCGGCCTGACTGCCCAGCCCTTTGCCAGTGGAGACGCGTTTCTGGCGGCCCAGCGCGATCACATAGCCGTCCTGCTACTGGATGTGCGTATGCCCGGCCTCAGCGGCCTCCAGGTACAGCAGGCGCTGTTGGATCAACAGGACACCCTGCCGATCATCATGATGACCGGCCACGGCGATGTTCCCATGGCGGTGGCCGCCCTGAAAGCCGGGGCGTTCGAGTTCATCGAGAAGCCCTTCAACCACCAGCAGATCATCGAAATCGTGCAGCGAGCCCTGGAACACGCTCGCCAACGGCATCAGGCCCAGGCGCAAGTGGCTAGCCTGAAGGCGCGCTACAGGTCGCTCAAGCCGAAAGAGCAGCAGATCATGGCCCACGTGGCACATGGGTTGACCAACCGGGAAATTGCCGAGCAAATGGAGGTGAGCCCTAAAACCGTGGAAGTCTATCGGCTGAGGGCCATGAAAACGATGCAGGCGGGCAATGTGGCAGACTGGGTGCGTCAGGCGGTAGCGCTGGGCCTGGTGGCTGCGCTACCGCCCTGAGCATTAGCTGAGAGGTACGATTTGACCGTTGGCTTCTTCGAGCACGCGGCTGACCTGCTCGTAGTTGGCACTGCCTTGGCCGTTATGCTCTTCGATCAGGCCAATCACGTTCAGCAGAGTGTCCATGCCGAACGCCTGCTCGTCGGTGGAAGCAAACGCCTGAATATAAGCATTGCCCTGCTCGCCCCAGCCCAGCTTGATAGGGGCATCGATGATATTGACCTGGGTACCGACGGGCACACGCCAGAAGATCGACTCGATGTCGTCCCCGTGCATCCTGATGCAACCTCGGCTGGCCCGCATGCCGATGCCGTCCGGCTGGTTGGTTCCGTGAATCAGATAGCCCGGTATATCGAGCAGGATGGCAAACTGCCCCAACGGGTTATCCGGGCCGGGGGGCACGACGGCAGGAGGTGGGTCGCCCCGTTCGGCCGCCTCGCGACGGATGGATGCAGGCGGGTACCAGGCCGGGTTTTCGAGTCGCATGGTGGTCTTGGTGATGCCCAGAGGCGTGTTGTAGGCATCACGCCCAATGCCGATGGGGTAGGTCTCGACCACGGCTGGCTCGCCGGACGCCACCTCGGGGTAGTAGTAGAGGCGTAGTTCGGCGACGTTGATCACGATACCGGTACGCGGCGCGTCAGGCAGGATGAACTGGCCGGGGATGGTCACCTCGGTACCTTCGCCGGGCACCCAGATGCTGACATCCGGGTTGGCCATGCGGATCTCCTCGTAGCCCACGTTGTGAGCCCGGGCGATATCCAGCAGCGTATCTTCATTACTGGCCGTGACCGTGTAGTTCTCGCCGACCATGTTACCTGTTTCGGGCAACAGAAAGTGCCCCTTGGGAAGTTCGCTGGCACTGGCCAACGCACTGGTCATCAACAGCCAGGCACTGACCGCCAGGCTGCCTAGACAAGAGCGTTTGAGTCGCCGGTCGGCAGGGTGATGCGTCGTCGTCGTCATGGGTTCTCCTTTTTTACGGTTAATATGCCGACTGGCTACCGATGGGTCAATCCGACAGACTGTCGCATGGGCAGGGGCTCTCGACCCGCCCATGCCTCTTTTTTAAAGTCGACTCATGACAAAAAGATGGCCATTCATCTTGCAAAACATTATAGAGCGTCTACCTTGATAAGTGTCTTGACGCAGTGACGCGCAAGATGAAACATCGCTTTTTCCTTAACATCAACGTTTATTAAAACATCGTCTACATTCGTTTTGATCTAACGTTAACCACATGGGAAATCGCATCAGGAGTAACGTTGATGGTGTGCGTTATCGGAATAGCGCAAAGCAGTCACAGGCTGCTTTTATCAAGCCATGTTGCTTGATGGACCATGAGCGTTAATTTGTTTAGACACCGGTGCAACCACACAGTGTCCTAATGCAAGCGCAAGGAGCAATAGCCATGAAAATGATCAAACCTGCTTTCCTCGGTACGTTGATGGTGCCTGCTTTCATGTTTGCCGCTGGCTCGGTCAGCGCTCAGGAAACCATGGGAGCCGAAGCCACCTACCTGACCACGGCACCTGAAAACACGTTTCACGCTGATTCGCTGACCGGCAACAACGTGAAAAGCACCGTGGAAGATGATGAGGATATCGGCACCATCTCTGACCTGATCATCGATGAAGATGGTCAAATCCAGGCCGTTGTCGTTGGTGTAGGCGGATTCCTGGGCATGGGTGAGAAAGATGTTGCCATCGAGTGGGACTCTCTTGAGCTCACCAAAGACGATGATGGCGACGACTACGTCATTCGCGTCAATGCATCACAAGATGCACTGGAAGCTGCCGAAGAGTATGAGCGTAACTAAACGCTGATCTTCGCAAGCAATAGAAAAGGCCTTGGCTACTGCCAAGGCCTTTTTAGTATGAAAGCATCAATATCAATATCACGACACTTTATCGACATCACGCAACTTTCAAGGCAACGAACAACACTTTCCAGCAGGGCGCCAACCCACGACTTTCCATTACCGCTTTATATAAAAACCACATCATCAAAAGCAAAAAAGAAGTACTTGGCGCCCACTACATAACGTAAGTTATCAAATCAGCCTTTCAACTTGGCCGTCATGGTAATATCAGCATTCAATACCTTTGAAACAGGGCAGTTAGCTTTCGCTGTTTCTGCTGCTTCTTTAAAAGCCGCTTCGTCCGCTCCGCTTACCTGGGCTTCTACTTCGAGATGTATTTTCGAAATATCGAAACCGCTTGAGCCCTGTGACAGCGTTACGCGTGCTTGTGTATCGATGGACTCGGCCGTGTAGCCCTTTTCGCCAAGAATCATGGAGAGCGCCATGGAGAAGCATCCGGCATGGGCAGCACCGATCAGCTCTTCTGGATTGGTGCCCGGCGCACCTTCAAAGCGCTGTTTGAACGAGTAGTTGGCGTCCAGCGCTCCACTCTCGGTGGATACATGGCCTTGGCCGTCTTTCAGGCCACCTTCCCAACGTGCGCTTGCTTTACTATCCATTCTGTTCTCCTTTCCCAGGGTAGTTCGCTAATGGCGAACTGAGCGCAAGATAGCGCTCAGCCTTTTCAGGGTAGCTGATTTCTCCGGGGCTTGCCGAATGTCACGGCGTGATATCACCCGAGGACTCGCTGGTCATCGCCGCCAACTCGACAGGCGCACTGGCATCGATGAGCAGTTCCACACGCCGGTTGGCAGCCCGACCATCTACCGTCGTATTACTGGCTACCGGTCGTGTTTCGGCAAACCCCTGGATGATCAGACGCTCAGGCGCCATATTGCCGTCTTCGATCAATACATTGGCCACGGAGGCAGCACGCATGGCGGAAATATCCCAGTTGCTGCGAAACTGCGCCGTGCGGATAGGCACGTTATCGGTGTGCCCATGAACCGATAGCGTACCGGTCAACCCGCTGATGAGGCTGGCGAGCTCCACCAGGAGGGAAGCAAATGCGGGCGTCACGTTGGCCGTCCCCGAGCCAAAGGTGCCATTTTCGGCGATTCTGACGATGACTCGCGCCTCCTCCACTTCAATCTCCACGACCCCTTCGGGTAGCGCAGTCGCCAGCAGCGCCTCGATGCTGTTGGCGACTTGCAGGCTACGCTGTCGCTGCTGATTTTCCAGCACGGTGCGCATGGTTTCCAACTGGGGCTGCTGCTGTTGGGTGCGCTGGCGCACCTCTTCTATCAAGGTGCGGTCAGGTGTTGCCGGGGAGAAGTGCTGCATGACCGCACTGGTGCCCATGGGCACCTGCATCGCCTCGATATCCCGCTGCACCCCAAACGCCTGTGACAGCGACTCGGCCACGCGCCGAAACTTTTGCGCATCGATTTCAGCAAAGGAGAGCAGCAGCACGAAAAAGCACAACAGTAGCGACATCAAGTCCGCATAGGTCACCATCCAGGCGGGTATGTTGCTCTTTTTTTTAGCCACCGGCCTATCCCCGCTCGCCGGCTGTCTTGCGTTCGTCGGACTCTACACGATGCTCGGGCGGCAAATAGAGGGCCAGCATCTGCTCCAGCACGCGAGGGTTCTTGTCGCCCTTGATGGCCAGCAGCGCGTCGATCCATAGCTCCTGCATCTTGGCTTCCTGATTCATGCGTACCCACAGCTTGTCAGCGATAGGGTTGGCAAACATGGTGGCGATCATCGCGCCATACATGGTGGTCAGTAGCGCCACGGCCATGGCAGGCCCGATCAGTGACGGGTCGCCCATGTTGGAAAGCATCTGCACCAGCCCTACCAGGGTACCAATCATGCCCATGGCCGGAGACACCTCCCCCAGCGCTGAAAACACCTGGCCTCCGGCCTCGTTGCGCTCCAGTGTCAGCAGGCGCTCTTTTTCCATCATCTCCTTGATCATATCGGCGCTGAAGCCATCCGCCAGCATCTGCAAACCCTGTTTGAGAAAAGGCGAGCTGACTTCACGGCTTTCCAGCGCAATCATGCCCTCGCGGCGTGACACTTTGGCCAACTCCACGAGTTCGTCGATGCTGTCCTGAATGTTGGGGAGCTGAAACTTGAACGCCCGAGCCGCCGCCTTGAGCGCGAACTTGAACTGGGTAATGCTGAACTTGGCCAGCACCACGAACAGACTTCCCCCCACGACCAGCAGTAGCCCAGTAGGGTTCATGAATACCTCGGGCGAGGTACCCAGCATCACAGAAGCCCCTACCAGTACAGCAGCACCCACAAGACCAATCAGCGTCGCGAGATCCACGGTGTATCCTCAGTGTGTCAATATTAGCCACCAGTATTGGCTGAGACAGTAGAGTCCAAACTTCCAAGCGTCAACGCCAAAACCATGACGCCGCTGGTATTGACAAACCAGATTGCTAACCCCTAAGGCGTATTCGCATTTACTCATGTTATGGTTATGCTGAGCGGTTGCTCTCCACGCTGGTGCTCATTTCAAGGAACTGCCATGTCAACAGCCGACGCGCTGCGCTTAATAATGCTCTCTTCGTTATGGGGGCTTTCATTTATTTTCATGCGCGTGGCGGCACCGGAGTTCGGCTCCGTCCCCTTGGTGTGGATACGCATGACCATTGGTGCCCTGCTGCTCGTGCCGCTGCTGCTGAGCCTGCACTACGCCCGGCTGATCTGGCAGCATAAAGGGCCGCTACTTCTGCTGGGCGTGGTCAGCCATGTGCTGCCCTTTTCCCTGCTGGCACTGGCAACCACGCGCCTGGAAGCAGGGTTCACCTCGCTGCTCAACGCCACCACGCCTATTTTTACCGCGCTGCTGGGGGCGGCTTTTTTTGCCACGCCCGTGAAGCGCCAGCAATACCTGGGGCTGACGTTGGCGCTGGTGGGAGTTTATGTGCTGTCGGCACATCGTCTGGACTTCAGTTTGGGGGGAGATGGCTGGTTCATCGTGGCCGTGCTGGGTGCCACCTTCTGCTATGGGGTCGCGGGCAATTATTCGAAAACCCGGCTGGGCCATTTGCCCACGCGGGTACTGGCCGCGGGCAGCAGCGCCATGTCGGCGCTCGTGCTGCTGATCCCCGGACTGCTGCTATGGCCCAGCGAGCCCATCAGCACGCTGGCCTGGGGTAACGCCTTGGCCCTGGCGGTGCTGAGCACCGCCGTGGCCTTTCTACTTTATTTCGGACTGCTAGCCAGCGCCGGGGCCACCGCCACGTCCACGGTCACCTTTCTGGTGCCGGTGAGCGCGCTGCTGTGGGGCTATCTGCTGCTGGAAGAAACGCTCTCGCTGCAGGTAGTGCTCGGCATGGTAATTACGTTGATGGGCACCGCCGTGGCCACGGGGCTGCTGCGCTTCAAACCTCGCGTGGTAATGCCTCTACGGCGTCCCCCACACGAATAGTGGCGCCCTGCCCCTTGGTCAGCGTGGCATTCTGGCCAAAAAAAGCGCCTTTCAGATGCGGCTGGGTATTGAGTGACAGCAGCGTCTTGAGTGGCTCGCCTTGGGCAGGGACCGCACCGGTCTGCTGATCCACAGTGGTGATCTTGCAGCGCTGGCAAGGCTTGCGCAGGGTGAGTTCGATACCACCAGTGGGTACTCGCAACCCGGCCCAGCGGTCTTCCGCCCAAGCGGTGGCACACTCCACCACGATGTTGGGCCGAAACCGGTTCATGGGGATGGGAGACTGCCCAGCAGCCACCAGCGCCTGATTGAGCGCATCCAGCGAGCCGGTGGTGGTAACCAG
Source organism: Halomonas sp. NyZ770 (assembly GCF_020616575.1). Classification (NCBI taxonomy): domain Bacteria; kingdom Pseudomonadati; phylum Pseudomonadota; class Gammaproteobacteria; order Oceanospirillales; family Halomonadaceae; genus Halomonas; species Halomonas sp. NyZ770. Next base: position 2,840,890 of record NZ_CP085143.1, read on the forward strand.
GAAAGGGTAGCCGTCCGAGAAGAAAGTATCCGCGCTGTCGCCCGCCAGGAAGTCCGCTTCCACGGGCCGTGGAAAGTCGCTGGCAAAGCGCACCAGACTCAAGCCCCGGGCCGCATCCCCCAAGGCAGCCTCCAGCCATCGAGAGACTTCCTCGCCTTCCGGGTGCGCCTTGCAGTGATCGTTCCAGACGGTCACTTGACGCAGATCACCTTGCGGCTCATCCAGTGAAATGGCGATAGGCGCCATCGAGGGGTGCGATAGCACCAGCGAGCGCTCATCGAGAGCCACGCCTATGGTGGCCAGGGCGGGCAGCTGACGCTGGGTGACGAAACGCTGCTGCGCATCGACCAGCATCCAGCGCCGATCCCAGGCCAACCCGTGGGTGTAGAGCTCGCTCTGTTGCAGGTCGATCCCCTTGAGCGACTTGACCGGATAGACCGTCAGTTGAGTGATGTTCACGGCAGCCTCATTTGAAGAATAAAAAAACAGCGGTGACTAGACACAGACCACCTCATACAGACTACCTCACACAGATTAGCTCACACAGACTAGCTATAGCGTATCGCCTGCTTCGATACGGTAGCCCAGGTCAATGACGGGCTGGTCCACTCCTTCGCCACGGATACGTGCCAGCAAGGCCTGAGCCGCCCTTTCGCCGATGGCTTCGCGGGGAGTCACGACGCTGGCCAGACGCGGCGTCATGGCCTGCCCCACATCATGACCGTGAAAACCGGCAATGGCCATCTGTTGGGGGACGGCAACTCCTTGGCGCAGGCACTCGAAGTACGCCCCCACCGCCACGTCATCATTGGTGCAGAACACCCCATCCGCCTGAGGGTAATCCTGCTGAATCTGCTGCATCAATGCAGCGCCCACGGTGTAAGAGGAGCGCTGGCTACGCTGCAAGGTGACGGGTGATAGCCCATGCGCCTGCATGGCCTGTCGATAGCCTTGCTCACGCTGGCGCGTCCGCTCATCGAGACGCACGGCCAGATAGAGAATGTGGCGGCGGCCACGCCTGATCATCTCGCTGACCATTTCGTAGGCGGCACTCACGTTGTCGTACCCGACGGCCTGCTGAAGCGGGGGGCGATGGGTATCCATGATCTCCACGATAGGAATACCCGCGGTTTCCAGCATGCGCAAGCTGCGCGGCGTATGGTCTCGATCCGAGAGAATCACGCCATCGACATTATAAGAGAGCAGCGAGGCCAGGCTACGCTCTTCGAGCTCGGGGCTGTAGCCGTAGTGGGAAAGCATCAGATGATAGCCCGCAGGCTCGGTATACGCTTCGATGCCCACGATCACATCGGCAAATACCTGATTGGTCAAGGAAGGAACCAGCACGCCAATGGAGTGGCTCGTGGCCCGCGACAGCAGATCCGGCGCCCGGTTGGGAATGTAGCCAATCTGTTCCGCGGCACTGAAGATACGCTCGCGCAGCCCTTCCGAGACCGCTTCCGGGTCGCGCAGGCAGCGGCTCACGGTCATTTTGGTGGCGCCAACGCGGTCGGCGATGTCTTGCAAGGTGGGGCGTTTTTTCTTCAATGGCGTCACTGCCTGATATCGTGGATGGGCACGGGTCTTACCATAACGAATCCTGCGACCCGTCGCCTATCCCTTCCTTTAGCTTGACGAGCGCTGCGGCTGCGAGGATAGCGTGGCACAAAAGCGCTCGACAATCACGCGAGGCGGCAGCTCAATCGACATCGTGACGGCCTCATCGGCCAGCGGCGGCTCCAGGTCCGCCAGCTGGCTGGCCAGCATGTCATCCCCCTTGAAGAAGTGGCCGGCACGAGTGGCCAGCCGCTCGCGCAGCACATCGGGCGTACCCTTCAGGTAGAGGATACGCAGGTCACCATCGCCCTGCCGCAAGCGGTCGCGATAACGCCGTTTGAGCCCGGAACAGGCAACCACTACCGAGGCATCCCGGGTGCGATAGCTTTGCAGCAGGGCCGATAGCGTTGCCAGCCACGCCTGACGGTCGTCGTCGTTGAGCGGCGTACCGCTGGCCATCTTGGCCACGTTCGCGGCACTGTGATGGTCATCTCCATCGATGAACGTGGCCCCCAGCGAAGACGCCAACTGCTGGCCAATATGAGTCTTGCCCGAGCCCGAAACCCCCATGACAAGAATACGCTGTGAAGTGCTCGTCACACTGCTCTCCTGTCAGTTGCCGCGCACGGCGGTCAAGTTGGGTAACCATGTCACGATCCCGGGGAAGGCAATCAACAACACCAGCACCACCAGCAGCGCCGCGTAATACGGCAACATGGCCTTGACCAGCGATTCCATCGACACCTTGCCAACGCCACACCCCACGTACAGGCAGGTGCCTACCGGCGGTGTCAGCAACCCGATACCCAGAACGAAGGCCATCAGAACGCCAAAGTAAGCCGCGTCCACCCCCACCGAGGTCACGATGGGCGCCAGCATCGGTGCCATGATCACCATGGCGGGCGTGAGATCCATGACGAACCCGACCAGCAACAGCAGCGCCGCCACGATCAGCAGCAGCAGGAAAGGCTCCTGGGTAATCGCCTGAACCTGACGCACCAGCGTCTGAGGCACCATGTTAATGGTCAGGAACCACGCAATCACGGTGGCAAACGCCAGCAACATCATGACCATGCCGGTCAATCGGGCAGTGCGAATCAGCATGCCGCCAAGCGCTGCCAGCTTGAACTCCCGATAGACCAGCAGGGAGATGGCCAGCGAATAGAGCAGCGCCGCCACGGCCGCTTCCGTGGCCGTAAAGACGCCGCCAATGATGCCGCCAATCACGATCACCGGCAGCACCAGTGCCAGCCAGGCCGCCTTGAACGCCTGCCACAGCACGTCCCAGCGGAACTGCCGCACGCCACCGCCCTGCCGAGAGGCCAGCAGGAACGTCGTCACCATCAGCGCACCGCCAATCAGCAGCCCCGGGACGATACCGGAAATGAACAGGCGACTGATCGAGGTTTCCGTGACGATACCGTAGAGAATCAAAGGGATGGAGGGCGGGATGATGATCCCGATCACCGACGAGACCGTATTGATCGCCGTGGCATCCGCTGCGCTGTAGCCCTGCTGCTTCATGGAAGGAATCATCATGGAGCCGGTCGCCGCCGTGTCCGCCACCGCCGAGCCACTGATTCCGCCGAAGAACATCGAGCCGGTGATGGCCACCTGGCCCAGCCCACCACGCATGAAGCCGACGAGCGCCCCTGCCAGCTCCATCAGGCGCCGCGCGATGCCTCCCTGGCTCATCACTTCGCCCACCAGAATGAAGAACGGAATGGCCAGCAGGGGAAAGCTGTTCACGCCCCGGATGGACTGCTCGATCATGATCGACAGCGGAATGTCCGACAGTATGGCCATGACCAGTGCCGCCACTCCCAGCCCAAAGGCAATAGGCAGGCCCATCACGATGGATGCGAACAGGATCGCCAGAAAAATCCATAACATAGTGGTTACTCCCCCACAGAATTGGTGGATGGGTCGCGCGGCGCGAGCACCAGGCGCAAACTGACCCATAGCCGCCACAGCGACACCGCGGCAATGAAGATCACGCACAGCACCAGAGACAGGCTGACCCAACTGAGCGGCACGCCCAGAATGGCAGAACGACCACTGGAGCGAGACAGCACCTGATACCCGCCCCACACCATCACCAGCATGAGCCCCGTGATGATCAGGTGCTGAAGCGCATACAGCAGATGCGCCAGGCGCAGCGGCAGGCGGCGTACCAATGCATCCACCGCAATATGCTCATAGCGCGCAAAGGCCGCCGCCGCACCAATGAAGACCAGCCAGATGAACAGCATGCGCGCCAGCTCATCGACCCAGGGAAGCGAGTGATTGAACAGCGAGCGCCCCACCACGTTGCTGGATACCGAGACGATCAGCGCGACCAGAATGGCGCCGATCAGATACTCCATGCCCAGCGTGATCCAGCGAAACAGGGCGGGCCCCTGAGCCGCATCGGTGTCGATTTCCAGGCACCGTCGGTTAGGGTCGTCCAGATAGGTCGAGGGGTCTGTCGGGTCAGGCGTTGCCAGCACAGGCTCGGCTTGGGGAGTATGCGAGGGGGATGTCATAAAAGCTCCTGGGGCACTATCGAATCGGGCAGGCCACTGGCCTGCCCGAAAACCCACGGCAATGGCTTACTGAGACGTATGGTCTGCCACGATCTGCTGAATTTCAGCAATCAGGTCTTCCCCGATACGCGGTGCCCACTGGGTGTAGACGGGCTGAACGGCTTCCTGGAAAGCGGCCAGCTGCTCATCGTCCAACCGAGTGATCTGCATGCCACGCGCTTCCAACTGCTCACGAGACCAGTCGTCGTATTCGGCAGAGAGCTGAATTTCATACTCGGCAGACTGGCGGGCAGCTTCCAGCACCAGTGTTTGATACTCCGGCGCCATGCGGTTCCAGGTGCGCTCGGAGAGCATCATGATGAATGGCGTATAGACGTGGCGCGTTTCCGTGCCGTAATCCTGCACTTCGTTGAAGTTCGAGGTCAGGATGGTGCTCCAGGGGTTCTCCTGGCCATCCACGACGCCCTGCTCCAGCGCCGAGAACAGTTCACCAAAGGCCATGGGCGTCGGGTTGGCGCCCAGCGCTTCCCAGATGGCCAGATGCACCGGGTTCTGCATGGTGCGCACGCTCAAGCCGCGCACGTTGAGGCCCGCCACGTCGTCAGGGGTCGCGACCGGGCGGGCGCTGTTCGACAGCTGGCGGTAGCCATTCTCGGAAAACGTCAGCGCTTTCAAGCCAGTGCCTTCAAAAGCATCCAGCATGTTCTGGGCCGCATCGCTCTGCATGACGGCAATGGCGGCTTCACGGCTGGGCAACAGGAACGGCAAATCGAACACCGACAGCGCCTGCACGTAGCCGGTCGTGGCCGAGCTGGAAGGGTAAGTCATGTCCAGCGTTCCGGTCTGCAGCATCTCCATCATCTGCACGTCATCCCCCAATTGGCTATTGGGGAAGACATTGACGGTAATCCGACCATCGGTACGCTGCGCCAGAATTTCGCCGAAATATTGGCTTGACAAGAACTGCGGGGAGGTTTCGGACAACCCGATACCCATGCGCAGCGTATGGCTACCATGGTCTGCCAGAACCTCGCCCTCGATGGCGGGCGGCGCGGAAAGCTCCGGGCCTTGTGCATGCGCCATGCCAAAGGTCAGAGTGGTGGCGCCCAAAAGGGTCAATGTGCTACGCCAAATCGTTGTCATCGTTGTTTCTCCACGCAGAATTGTTGTTAGTGGCCGGGTTGTGCATGGCCAGTTTTTGAAGGACCAGTGCTTGAATGGCCAGGCTGCCGAGCGATGCGGTAGCTCGATGGCTTGCCGATAAGGTGTGTCGGGCCAGAGGCTGATTGTTACCGGTAACATCGAGTGTATGAAGGCTAGCGGCGGCCTCTGAGCGTGTCAAAACAAATATGGTGATTTGCGACCAACGTCTAGGGTTTGTCTAAAAAGTCAGATAGTAAGTAGACGCTGGGCACGATACATTACCTTTCACGTCAACACCTCGGAGAAGACATGACAGAACTTGAGCCCTGCAACGAACTGGAGCTGGACCAGCAGCTCTGCTTCGCGCTGTACTCAACGTCGCTGATGATGACCAAAACCTACAAGCCACTGCTCAAGGAGCTAGGGCTCACTTACCCGCAATACCTGGCCATGCTGGTGCTCTGGGAAAACGATGGGATTACCGTAGGTACATTGAGCAAGCGCTTGCTTACCGATCCGGGTTCGCTCACTCCGCTGCTCAAACGGCTGGAAAACGAGGCGTTGATCAAACGCCAGCGCAGCACCCAGGATGAGCGTGTGGTCGAGCTGTTGCTGACCGACAAGGGCCGCGCGCTACGCGCCCAGGCGCAGCATATTCCGGGCTGCATCATCAAGGCCAGCGAACACTCTGCCGACGCCTTGCGTGAGCTGAAAGACGACTTGATTGCGCTTCGTCAGCGCCTGCAGTCGGACCAGTAAACGCGAATGACACTGTCTTTTGAGTGACTCCATATTTATCTTGTGTGCAAATTAAAATGGCGCTAAATTAAAATCTCTTTTTCCAAACTCGCTCATACCCTTGGAGACGCCCATGTCTATCGAAACCATTGCTTATCGCGCCCATGCCCACGCTACTGGCGGCCGCGAAGGCCACGCCAAATCTTCTGACGGCGCTCTGGATGTCAAGCTGAGCACGCCGAAGGAACTGGGGGGCGCTGGCGGTGCTGGCACCAACCCGGAACAGCTGTTTGCCGCAGGCTACTCCGCCTGCTTCCTGGGTGCCTTAAAGCACGTTGCCAGCCAGGAGAAGGTAAAGCTGCCTGCAGACACACAGATCGATGGCAGCGTGGGTATTGGTGCCATTCCTACCGGGTTTGGCATCGAAGTGGAGCTCAAGATCAGCCTGCCGGGCCTGGAAAAAGATGTTGCGCAGTCGCTGGTCGATAAAGCCCACATCGTGTGCCCATACTCCAATGCCACCCGTGGCAACATCGACGTCACTCTGACATTGGTGTAAATGCTTGAAACGCCTCTGGCCTGTCTCTCGCAGGTCAGAGGCAGCCTGCCCCCCTTCTCCCAGCGTTGCCTTTGTTCTGCCCTTGCCATTTAATTAACTCGCTAACGACATACCCTTGTAGCCAGGCTCAAGCGCCCCAATAGATTCACTACGACAACGCATGACCGCTAAACGCGAGGACCTCATGAGCGATCCAACCTATACGCCGCCCAAGGTATGGCAATGGGAACCCGGCAACGGTGGCAAATTTGCCAACATCAACCGCCCCGTCGCAGGTGCCACCCACGATAAACCTCTACCCGTCGGCAAGCATCCGCTGCAGCTTTACTCGCTGGCCACGCCTAACGGCGTCAAGGTCACCGTGATGCTCGAAGAGCTGCTGGAAAAAGGCATCACCGACGCCGAATACGATGCCCACCTGATTCAGATCGGTGAAGGCGACCAGTTTGGCAGCGGGTTCGTGGAGGTGAACCCCAATTCGAAGATCCCGGCACTGATGGACCATAGCGTTCAGCCACCCCAGCGGGTCTTCGAGTCAGGGGCCATCCTGCTCTATCTGGCCGAAAAATTTGGTGCCTTTCTGCCCAGCGACCCCGCCAAGCGTACCGAATGCCTTTCCTGGCTGTTCTGGCAGATGGGCAGCGCACCGATGCTGGGCGGCGGCTTTGGGCATTTTTATGCCTATGCGCCGGAAAAGTATCAGTACCCCATCGACCGCTACACCATGGAAGTGAAGCGCCAACTGGACGTACTCGACCGTCACCTGGCAGACAACCGTTATATGGCGGGCGACGAATACACGATTGCCGACATGGCGATCCACCCCTGGTATGGCGCACTGGTCAAGAACCGTGTGTATGAGGCAGCCGAATTTCTGGAGGCCCACACCTACACCCACGTGCTGCGCTGGACCGAAGAGATCGATGCCCGTCCCGCCGTGCAACGAGGCCGCATGGTCAACCGCACCTGGGGAGAACCCCATGAGCAGCTTCATGAACGCCACGATGCCAGCGACTTCACTGAAAAAACCGAAGACAAGCGTTAATTCGCGTATCAGGAAAACGTACGATGTTCGATCCGAAATACGCCCAGCTGATATTTTCATGCCTCATGGCGCTGTTCATGTCATGCATCATGTCGCTGGTGATTACGCTGTATAACGTGGGACTCGTGGATGGGATCGTGATGATTTGGCTCAAAGCGTGGCTGTTTGCCTTTGCCGTCGCGCTGCCGGTGATCAATCTGGTCTCCCCTATCGTGCGACGGCTGGTGAAGCTGCTGATCAAACAGCCACGCTAAGCGTCGACTCACGAAGAGACCCAAAAAGGCAACGGGGCCTGCTCATCGCAGGCCCCGTTGTTGATGTAGCGAGTTCATGTAGCGAGTTCATGTGGCGGTATGCCGCCGTATCTCACGCGGCATGTATATCAAAACTGATAGCGTACGTTGGCCGTGACGCTGCGGCGATCACCGTAGCCACAGTCGCCTCCGTCATAGCGGCACCAGGAGATGTACTCTTCGTCGGTGGCGTTTTTCAGGTCGACCGAGAAATCCCACTCGCCCAGGGTGTAACCCACCATCGCATCGTACAACGTGCTGGAAGGCACCAGCGGTGCTTCGGCAGCGCCTCCGTTATCACCCACATAGCGCACGCCTGCGCCCACGCGCCAGTGGTTGCCCACGTACAAACGATTCCACCAGGAGACCTGCTCTTCAGCCACGTAGGGCAGCCTCGCGCCGGTAGCATCATTGGTGGCATTGAGATTGGTATAAGCCAGCTGCGTCTCGAACTGCTGCCAACGCTTGTTGAGCTGCAGCTCCCAACCATCCACCACGGCACCCACCTGCTCGACGCCACCGGGCGTGGCGCCATCGCTGATCCGGTTCTGCTGGGTAATGTCGAAATACGCTGCACTGACCGCCAACGACTGATCAGGCGACACATACTTGAAGCCAATCTCTTCCTGGTCACCCGTGGTAGGCTTGAGCGGGCTCGGATTTGCCGTCCCGTCACTGCCCAGGTTCATCGAGAACGCTTCGGAGTAGCTGACGTAAGGTGAAAAGCCGTTATCAAAGCGATACATCAGCCCGATACGCCCTGTCGTCTGCGCTTCGTCGCTGACCGTATCGGGCCCCGACAGCGCCAGCGTGCGGTTCTCGGCCCAGTCACGACGCAGGCCCGCAGAGATCACCACCGGCCCCACTTCGATGTGATCGGCCAGATAGACTCCCACCTGCTCGATCCGGTTATCGGGCCGACCGGTTGGCGTCAGCGAATCCAATTGCAGATTACCGTAACGTGGCTGGTAGACGTTGAAGCGACCGCCACCCCCCGTCACGGAGCTGTAGTTGTCTTGTGCCCAACGGGCATCCTGACGATCGATCCCGGCCACCAGGGTGTGTTCTGTCGCCCCCAGGGCAAATTCACCGGCAAGCCGAGCGTCCAGGTTCAAAATGCGGGTGTCGGCATCGGCCGTGAAGATCGTCCGGTTGACCTCACCGTTGGCATCCGGAACGCTGGGGATATCGACCCAGTGCTCGCGTGTCTCGGTGCTGGAGTTGGTGTAGCGCGCCGTGGCCGAGAAGGCCCATTCATCGTTGAGCTGCTGATCAACGAACAGCGTGGTCTCGGTTTTCTCGCTATCGTAACGGTCCCAGCCGGGCTCACCCACGAAACGCTCTGAGCCAATGAATCCCAAGGAGCCCGGCTGCAAAGTGCCCACCTGCGGCAGGAACTGCGCAGATACCTGGCTTCTGTCCTCCTGGCGATTCAGCAGCAGCGTCACGCGGGTATCGTCACTGGGGCGCCAGGTAAACGAAGGCGCCAGGACATACCCGTCATCCCTGACGTGGTCGACTTGGGTGTCACTGTCACGCACGAGCGCCACGATCCGGTAGAGAAATACGCCCTCCTCGTCGGCGGCCCCGGTAAAATCAAAGGCCAGCTGCTTGCGATCGAAGGTGCCGTATTGTGCCCATATCTCACCGCTGCGCTCTTCCTGGGGAAGCTTGGAAACGCCGTTGATGATGCCACCCAGGTCTGCCTGCCCGTACAGCATCGACGAGGGCCCGCGCAGAACCTCGACGCTCTCCAGTGCATAGACATTGGTGCGCACGGTGTTGTATGAACCATAGATCTGGCGTAACCCGTCCAGATAGCGGCCTGCGTCCAACCCTCGCACCTTGGCACTGTCACCACGGGTATCGAAGCCGAAATTCCCCGCATAGACGCCCGGGGTGTAGAGCAGCGTGTCCTGAATATTCTTCGCACCGCTGTCCTGAATGAATTCCTGGTCGATCACCGACATCGAAAAGGGCTGCTCGGCCATCGGCACGTCCAGCTTGCCGACGCCAGGCTGGCGTTCGGCTTCGATATAACCGAAGCGGCCCGCCGTCTCTGCGGTGACTTCCACCGTTTCCAGATTCACATTGCCAACGGGGTTCTCTTGCGCCTGCAGCGACGTGGTGACCGCCGCCAGCGCAACGGCCACGCCTAAAGTGCGCAGCCGAAAGGTAGGTAGATGGTTCATCTTGGATCCCAGAGCGAATAGTAATATTAATGAGAGTAATTTTTATTCGCGCAAAATATAGAATCCGAACGTTGGGTTGTCAACGTGAACCTATGGCTGCCAACGTGAACCTGTGAAAGGGGGTGCCCGCTGACAGGCAGCGGGCGGAGGAACCGGCAGAACTACAGCACGCGTGAGTTGTTCAACGCGTAGTTCCAGACGCGGTAAAAGTAGAAGATATAGCCAATCCCCAAGGTGATAAACGAAATCACCATCCACAGGATGATATGGCCGATATTGCTGAAGATATTGATATCGCAGACCATTTTTCGCTCTACTCCACTGGCATGGTCGACCACGCTAGTACGATTGATGACAAAGCGAGCAAAGGAGTACGGAAAGAAAAACAGCGCGATCCCCAGCGTAAAAATCGTCAGTAACAGCCACACCAGCAGGTGGCCCACGATATCCAGAATGGACAGATTGGCTTTGATGGTCACAGGGTGCCTATCGATGCAGTAAGAGTGGCGTGCAGATTACCACACGCCGGGATTCAGGAGCGCGAAGCCCACCAGTCGGCATAAGAGCTGTTGTGGGGAGCGAGACCACCTTCGTCCGGTGCTCCATCCTGCCACCAGACAGGCCCCCGCTCACCCAGTGCTTCCTTGGCTTCCTGCACGGCCTGGCGTGCCTGGCGAAGCGCGTGCTCATCGTCATGCTGTTGGGCACTGCGCACCGCACGCCGCGCCTTCATCAACGCTTTGACATGAAGACGCCGGGTGTCTTCCGAGAGACGCGGATCGGTGCAGCGCCACAGCCGGTTCTTGGCAACGAAGTAGCGTCCATCCGGTGTCTGTGGGTACTTGCTGCTCATGCTGCCCCTCTCGGTCGTTTGCGCGTCGGCCCACTGCACTAGAAACGCTTGGTCAGCGTCATGGCGCCAAACACATCCTGCTCATCCTGCCCTTCGAACTCGCGGGTGCGCTGTACGACGGCGTAGGTCACCTGCCAGTCTTCCCAGGCCAGCGCCAAGCCCGTGGAGGCATCGGCTACCCACTCCTTGCGGTCTACCGAATGGCTATCGCGCACGGTATTACCGTCCAGGGTCAGATTATGGGCCATGTAATAGCCTTCGACGCTGGCAAACAGATACCACTGCCAGCCACGGCTCTCGCTCATCAGATGGCGCGTACCGGGGTTGGGGGTCAGGGTAGGAATGCCTTGAGCGTCGTCTCCCCAGCGCACGCTGTAGCCAGCGCTGGCGTAGGTGTACAGGTTGCCCAACGCCGCGCCGACACTGGGGCCGTGAGCAAACTGTTTGCCCGCCAGCGGAGTGTCATGCCACCACTGGCGGCGCAGCGTCAGATTGATCAGCGCTTCGTCACCCAGCTGATTACGCCAGCCCCGCGGGCGGTCGCTATTGGTGACGCGGTGTACCTCACGCTGGATACTGTCAGCCAAGGAAGAGGGCCCCACCAAGCCCACATCCAGGTGCAGATCGGTGGCCCGCTGCCACTGCCCCACCGGCACATCTTCATATAGCGACACACCACCGTATACCAGCCCTGCATAGGGGCGGTCATCTTCGATCAGGGAGCGCCGTTCGATGTTATCGGGCGTATAAATCTGGTGCACGAAGCGATACGCCACCCGGTCAGCCTGCCCCATCAACCCCGTTGGCAACGCCACGGCAAGCCGCTGCAGCCAGTTCTGTTCGGAGGGCGTCGTCATCCAGTTCAGCTCGAAGCCACTGGTGAAGTGGCCGTCATCACTGCTGGCCAGGCCATCGTTTTCGAGCTTGAGGGTCAAGGCGCTGTCGCTGGCCATGGCTAGCACAGGCAGCAGGCTAAACGGCAATACCAGGGCACGTAATACAGCAAAGGGTTTCATGGCTCGTTCCTTGAGTAACAAACATTGCTGATTGTATGTAATCTTGCAAAAAGATAGCAAGCTACTTTTATAGTCGCCTATGGCTCGCTCAACGCTGTTTCCACTTGCGCGGAGCCTGGCGGTCATCCCTCACCGCCAGTACCCTCGATCAGCGTTCGCGCAGCAGCCATTCAGGGGTGATTTCGTGCTGGCCGTTCTCATCGGTAATGAACAGCGCACCATCACTGATCATCACGGCCCAGTTGATGGCCCTGGGCAAGTTCGTCGCCACCGTAGACAGCGCATCGGCGGGTAACCCGGCCACGTGAACGTTCTTCAGCGATGCGACCGCAGGCAGCACTTTGCTCTCCCACAGGTCGACACGGCCATAGGCCAGCAGGGAAACCCGCTCGGCACGCCGAGAACACCAGGTCATGCGTTCGGCATCGGGAAGCCCTACTTCAATCCAGTGTAGCACTCGCCCGTCCAGGCTCTTCTCCCACAAGGCTGGCTCGTCCACGTCCGAGAGCCCGCGTCCAAAGGCCAGCGCTTCGCTGTACCACAGCAGGTAAGCGATCAGCCGTGTGCACAGGCGCTCTTCGGTTTCGGAAGGGTGGCGCGCCACCGTGAACCGCAGCGTTTCGTAGACGTTGCGGTCCAGGTCGGTCAGGTTCACATCCACTTTGTAGGGGGTAGCACTTAGCGCCATCTGATGACTCTCAATCGTGTTGCGAAATATTAGAGGCGTCAGTGTAGCGGATTTACGCCCTCTCCGCGCCGTCCTCCCTCCAGCCCGGCACTTCCTGCACAGTACTTCCTGAACAGTACTTCCTGCACGGTACTTTCAGTACAGCACTTTCTGTACAGTACTTTCTTTAAAGTACTAGGCGGTCGCCCGCTCGTCGCTCAGCAGCGTTGCCTGCTTCAGGGTCTCTTCTTCATGCATGGGCTCCCGCCAGGTCTCTTTCAGCGCCGCCGCATACCACGCCTGCATGGCAGGCAGAGCCAACAGGCGCTGCACGTAGGCCAGCGAGGCATCGCCCAGCGGAAGGCCAAAGGTTTGCACGCGAAACGCCACCGGGGCATAAAACGCGTCCACGGCGGTAAAGTGCTCACCCGCCAGAAAAGGGCCACCAAAACGCTCAAGCCCCTCCTGCCATAGCGCATCCAGCCGGGCCAGGTTGCTTTTCAGCCCAGGGGACATCGCGTTCATCGCTACCCGTACACCACAGTTCATCGAACACTCATCGCGCAGCGCTGCAAAGCCGCTATGCATCTCGGCACTGGCGGAGCGTGCCCAGGCCCGTGCGGCAAGCTGCTGTGGCCATACGTCAGGATGCGCTTCGGCCACGTACTCGACAATCGCCAGCGAGTCCCACACGGCCACCTCGTGTTCGCGATCGACCAGGCACGGCACCAGCCCCGAAGGAGAAAAACGCTTGAAGGTCGCGAGGCTCTCGCCAAAGCCCCCTTCGAACGGCATCAGATGCTCGTTGAAGGGGATCTCCAGCGTTTTCAGCAGCACCCAAGGGCGCAGCGACCAGGAAGAGTAGTTCTTGTTGGCGATATACAGATCAAACATGGTGCGCTCCTTGTGGTGAACACGTCATTGATCGCTTTAGCGATTGATAGCCTTGCGAGTGATCGTTTTAGCGTGCCGCCTGAACCAGCGTATTCCCGCCCAGCCCCATCAGTACGCCGCCGCCCATCCGCTGTACCCAACGGGTGGAGCTATTGGACGTTTGCAGCCAAGCGCGCAGCGGGCTGGCCAGCAACACCACGACCACGTCCGCCGACGAAAACAGTACGTTGGTGGCTACCCCCAGCCACAGCAGTTGCCATGCCACCGGCAAAGCGCTGTCGGGCTGCACGAACTGGGGCAGGAACGCCACGAAGAACAGCGCCGTTTTGGGGTTGAGCACTTCTACCAGGAAACTATCGCGCAGCACCCGCCGGGTGGTGGCCAACGGCAGCTCATCGCCACTCGTGCGAATGCCCTGCCGCCACAAGCGCACCCCCATCCAGAGCAGATAGAGCCCACCGATGATCTTCATGGCGAGATACGCAGGCGGAATGGCGGCAAACAGCAGGGCCAGGCCAAGCGCGGCCGCTATTACATGCACGTAGCAGCCTAGATGCACTCCCGCCACCGCCAGCCAGCCTGCGCGTCGGCCACGCCCCAGGGTTTGCGCAGCGGTATACAGCATCGCAGGCCCAGGCAAGTAGGCAAACCCCAGCGCGGCAACCACAAAAGCGGCCCACTGCATCGCGGTGACTCCTTTCTCTGAAAAATAGTAAGCCTGAGAATAAAATAAGGGGCGACGCATGCGCCACCCCCTTGAATAAGTAAAACTCGAAAAATAAACCCTAGAAGTTGGGTTTACGCTTCTCGACAAACGCGCTCATGCCCTCTTTCTGCTCCTGGCCTGCAAAGCAGAAGGCAAACAGGCTGGTTTCCAAGGCCAGGGCGCTATCGAGGTCCTGATCCATGCCGTCATGCACGGCCTGCTTGGCGCCGCGTACCGACTGCGGCCCGTTACCCTTCAGCTGCTTGGTAAGCTCTTCAACATAGCTCTCAAGCTCGGCCTGGGGCATTACCCGGTTGACGAGGCCGATGCGCAGCGCTTCCTGGGCATCGATCTTGCGCCCGGTCGTCACCAGGTCGATGGCCATGGCGGGACCGACTCGGCGCGGCAAACGCTGGGTGCCGCCAAAGCCGGGAATGACGCCTAGCAGGACTTCCGGCTGGCCGAAGATGGCGTTGTCGCTGGCGACGGCCCAGTCGCAGGCCAGCGCCAGTTCGCAGCCGCCGCCAAGGCAAAACCCGTTGACCAGCGCGACCACCGGCACGGGCAAGGTTTCCAGGCGTTTGATGGTGCGCAGTGCCTGGCTGGCAAAGGCGCGCGCTTCTTCCGGGGTTTTATCACGCATCTCGGTGATGTCTGCCCCGGCCACGAAAGATTTTTCTCCGGCCCCCGTAATCAATACCGCCCGCAGGCTGGGGTGAGCTTCCAACTCGACCAGATGCGCTTCCAAAGCGCTGAGCACTTCGCTGTTCAGCGCGTTCAAGGCTTTGGGACGATTAATGGTCAGGCGTACCACGCCATCGTTATCAACCTTCTCGATCACTGCGTCGCTCATGGCGGCTCCTTAATTGTTATTGCGCGTAGAAGTGGTTACCACTCAACCCTAGCGAACGCTTGGTTGGGTGGCAATCACTTCTTTTGTCGCCCCCTAAGCTCGCAGCCTGCTATTCGTAGATATAGAACCCACGCCCACTCTTGCGGCCCAGATAGCCTGCGGCCACCATGCGCTTGAGCAGCGGGCAGGGGCGGTACTTGGGATCGCCAAAACCTTCCTGCAGCACTTCCATGATCGCCAAGCACACATCCAGGCCAATCAAATCCGCCAGCGCCAGCGGCCCCATGGGATGGGCGGCACCCAGCTTCATGGCGTCATCGATGGCTTCCGGCGTGGCGGTGCCTTCCTGCACGATAAACGCGGCCTCGTTGATCATCGGCACCAGCAAACGGTTCACGGCAAAGCCTGGCGCATCGCCCACCGGCACTGCGGTTTTGCCCAGCGCCTTGGTCAGCGCTTCGATGCGCTCTACGGTGGCATCCGAGGTCTGCTCGGCACGGATCACCTCGACCAACTTGAGTACCGGCACCGGGTTGAAGAAGTGCATGCCTACCACCCGCTCAGGGCGCTCGCAGACCGCCGCCAGCCGTGTCAGTGATAGAGACGACGTGTTCGATGCCAGAATAGCGTCGCTGCTCAAATGGCTGAGATCCCGAAACAGCTTCTCTTTCAATGCGGGCTGCTCGGGGGCAGCTTCGATGATCACGCTGCAGTCGCTGAGCGCATCCAGCGCCGTGGTGGTCGAAAGCCGAGCCAGCGCTTCCTGCTTGCCCTCTGCCGTCATCTTCTCTTTGGCAACGAGCTTCTCGAGCCCTTTATCGATTGCATTTTTGGCGCGGGTGAGCTGCTCATCGGCGACATCGTAGAGCCGCACGTTAAAGCCACTCGCGGCCACCACTTGAGCAATCCCCTGCCCCATGGTGCCTGCGCCTACCACGCCAATCCGCTGTTCGCTCATTGCTGTTCCCCTGACTGGTGCTGTCTGGCTTCTTCACGCAGCACGAATTTTTGAATTTTGCCCGTGGACGTTTTGGGCAGTTCGCTAAAAACCACCGTTTTCGGCACTTTAAAGCTCGCAAGATGCTTACGGCAGTGGGCAATGATATCCGCCTCGGTGACTTCGCCGTAGCCTATTTTCAGTTTGACGAACGCGCAGGGCGTTTCGCCCCACTTTTCATCCGGCTTCGCGACCACGGCGGCCTCTTCCACCGCGGGATGGCTGTAAATGGCATCTTCGACTTCAATGGTGGAGATGTTTTCACCGCCCGAGATGATGATATCTTTCGAGCGGTCTTTAATCTCGATATAGCCGTCGGCGTGCCATACCGCCAAGTCGCCCGTGTGGTACCAGCCGCCCTCCAGCGCTTTTTCCGTCGCCTCGGCGTTTTTGAGATATCCCTTCATCACGTTGTTGCCGCGCATCAGGATTTCGCCGATGGTTTGGCCATCCTTGGCAACGGGCTCCAGCGTGACTGGATCGGCGACGCAGAGCGCTTCCAGCATGTGGTAGCGCACGCCTTGGCGTGACTTGAGTTTGGCCCGCGACTCCAGCGGCAGTTCGTCCCAGGCCGCGTGCCAGGCACATACCGTGACCGGGCCATACACTTCCGTCAGGCCATAAACGTGGGTCACTTCAATGCCCAGCTTTTCTACCCCGGCTATCACCGAGGCGGGTGGCGCGGCACCGGCGGTGGTCACCTTCACCGGATGATCGAACACTCGCTTCTGTTCGGCGGGCAGGTTCACCAACCCATTGAGCACGATTGGCGCACCGCTAAAGTGAGTGACGCCCTCTTCAGCGATCAAATCGGTAATGCGTTTGGGGTCTACCTTGCGTAAGCAAACGCTGACGCCTGCATTGGCCGCAATGGTCCAGGGGAAGCACCAGCCGTTGCAGTGGAACATCGGTAGCGTCCACAGGTAGACAGGATGGTGCGGCATGGCCCACTCGAGAATATTGCTCACCGCGTTCAGGTAGGCACCGCGATGGTGATACACCACCCCTTTGGGTTTGCCCGTGGTGCCAGACGTGTAATTCAATGAAATCGCCTGCCACTCGTCGCTGGGCAGTTGATAAGCGTACTCCGGGTCGCCCTCGGCCAGCAGCGCCTCGTACTCCAGCTCGCCAATGCCTTGGGTCTCACCCAAAAACTCCGGGTCGGCCACGTCGATGATCAGCGGCTTGCTCTCCAACGTGGCCACCGCCGCTTGAATCACCTCGGCAAACTCAGGATCCACCAGAATCGCCTTGGCTTCGCCATGGGCCAGCATATAGCGGATGGCATCGGCATCGAGGCGGATATTCAGCGTATTCAGCACGCAGCCCGCCAGCGGCACACCGAAGTGGGCCTCGAACATTGCGGGCACATTGGGCAGCATGGCGGCCACCGTTTGCCCTGGCTGAAGGCCACGCTTTTCCAGCGCCGAGGCTAACTGGCGGCAGCGTGCCCAGGTCTCTGCCCAGGTGCGGCGCGTCTGGCCATGCACCACGGCCGGGTAATCGGGATACACCGCCGCCGAACGCTCGATGAACGTTAGAGGGGAAAGCGCCACGTGATTGGCGGCTGTCGGTGGTAGATCTTGTTCAAAGATGGAGGTCATGATCGGTTTTGCACTCTTGGTTTTATTATTGAAGGTTTTATTACTGAGGGTTTTATTGGGCGCGACGCTCGCCATGGGCGATGCCTGATGAACACCGCCGCCTGGAAGGCGGCGGCAGTGGGATCAGTAGGCGACGCGGCTGTCAAACTGGCTAAAACACTGCATGCCGGCCTCGATCACCGCGCGCTGGGCACGCCCGACCGGCAGCCACTGGTGGATGACGAATTCGGCGCTGCACAGCTTGGTGCGGTAAAACGGGTCGTCGCTGCCTTGGGTAATGGCTTGCTGGGCATGCAGCGCCGCCTGGCCCATCTGCCAGGCGCACAGCACATGGCCCGCCAGGTTCAAGAGCGGCGTGGCGTAGGCTTGCACGGCATCCGGCCCCTGTTCAGGGTGGCTACCCTGCTCCAGCACGATCTCCATGGCGGCCTGCAGGTCGTCAGCGGCATCGCTCAGCAGCGGCCCCATGGCATTCAGCCGCGTACTCTTGCCCAGCTCGTCAGCGGTGTTGCGTACCTCGGCCAACAGGGCCAGCAAGGCGGCACCACCATCGCGCTGCAGTTTGCGGCCTGCCAGGTCCAGCGCCTGAATGCCGTTGGTGCCTTCATAGATGGGCGCGATGCGGGCATCTCGGAGCAGCTGGGCAGCGCCGGTCTCTTCCACATAGCCCATGCCGCCGTGCACCTGAACCCCCATGGAAGCAATGTCCACGGCCTGGTCGGTAGAGAAACTCTTGACGATAGGAATCAGTACATCCACACAGGCCTGGGCCGACTGGCGCTCGGCGTCATCGGACGCGTGACGGGCAACATCCAGCTGGCCAGCGCAGTAGAGGGCCAGCGCACGCAGCGCATCGGTACGGGCACGCATGGACAGCAGCATACGGCGCACATCGAAGTGGTCGCTGATGGTGCAGTCGCTGCCGCCACGCTGCTTGGGTGAACGCCCCTGGGTGCGGTCATTGGCGTAGGCAAACGCGTGTTGGCAAGCACGCTCGGCCACGCCGATGCCCTGAATACCGACCTTATGACGCGCCTCGTTCATCATGGTGAACATGTGGTTGAGCCCGCGCCCCTCCTCGCCCACCAGATAGCCCACGGCACCGCCGTTTTCACCAAAGCTGAGAGTACAAGTGGGCGACCCGTGAATGCCGAGCTTGTGCTCGATGGAGGCGCAGGTGACATCGTTACGCTCGCCCAGCGAGCCATCGTCGTTGACCAGGAATTTAGGCACCAAAAAGAGAGAGATACCCTTATTGCCTTCCGGGGCATCGGGCTTACGGGCAAGAACGAGGTGAATGATGTTTTCGGCAGCGTCGTGCTCGCCCCAGGTGATGTAGATCTTTTGACCGCTGATGCGGTAGTGATCGCCTTCTGGAACGGCTTTGGTACGCACCTTGGAAAGGTCCGACCCCGCCTGGGGTTCGGTGAGGTTCATGGTGCCGGTCCAGGAGCCCTCGACCAGTTTGGGCAGGTAGGTCGCTTTTAAGGCATCGCTGCCGTGATGGGCCAGCGCCTCGATGGCACCGGCGGTGAGCATCGGGCACAGCCCTAACGCCATGTTCGCGCCGTGGAGCATCTCCTGTACCGCGCTGGCCACTACTTCGGGCAGGTTCTGACCGCCCAGTGCTTCAGACACGCCAATGCCGTTCCAGCCACCCTCCACATACGCCAGGTAAGCCGCCGCGAAGCCTTCGGGGGTGGTGACGCTGCCATCGGTGTGTCGTTGAGCTCCCTGACGGTCTCCCGTACTATTGAGCGGCCCCCAGACGTCACCTGCCAGCTTCGCAGCTTCTTCCAGCACGGCTTCAACGAGATCCGGCGTGGCTTCTTCAAACCCAGGCAGCGCCAGGGAGCGGTGCGCCAGCATTTCTTCCAGCACAAAGCGCAGATCGCGGACCGGCGCGGCGTAGTAATTCATGGCAAAACCTCGGGCAAATACGGCGAAATAGTAAAAACACTATCATCGATAGTAGTTTCACTACTTTCAGCGCACCATTAGCCCAAGGTCTCACCTGATAGCCGCTTCAGCGGCTTATTTGCGCACCTCGGTTTCTACGTCGTCGTAATAAGTGATGTGGCTTTCGTCTTCTTGGGGCGGCCCCACTACCGGCTCGGCGACCTCTACTTCCGGCACCACATCGGAAAGGTCTTCCAGATGCTCATGCTCAAGCGCCCCCTGCACCAGCTCTTCGGTCACCACCAGTTCAGCACCGGCAGCGGTCATGGGCGTCGTGGCGGTAAACGGCGCCACGGGGACCGGGGCCGGGCGCACGCTGCGGCGCCACGTGAAGAACAGCACGAAGAACAGGCTGAGCGAGCCAAAGGCCCAGAACAGTCCGGCATCGCCCATGGCGGTCATCACCGGCGAAATCATCAGCGGGCTGATGGTGGCCCCGATGGAGTTGATCAGCAATAGGCCCTGGCTCATGCGCACCAGCGCCCCTGCGGGTGCACGGTCGGCGGCGTGGCTCACGGCCACCGGGTAAAGCGCAAATACGCCCCCACCCAGCAGGAACAGCAGCGCGACCAACAAAGGAGTAGAGAGCGGTAGCCAGAGCATGGCTGCCGAGATCACCACGCAGAACGCGCTGATGCCGATCAGCACCATCTGGCGGTCGTGGCGGTCCGACCAGCGGCCAATGGGGTATTGCAGCAGCATGGCGCCAAGAATCACCACCGCCATCAGTTGCCCCACCTGATTGACACTCATGCCGATACGCTGGAGATAGAGCGGCAGCAGCGTATAAGCCGCCGCCACCACCATGCCCGACCCCAGGCTGCCCATCACACCGGTGGGGGTCATGGTGATCAGCCGGTGCGGGGGTAGCGGCTCGGCGTGTTCGATGAGCGGCGATACGCGGGGAATCATGGCCATCGGCAGTACCGACAGCGACGCCAGCAGGCCGATCACCATGAAGGGCGCAGTGTCACCCATGGCGCTGGTCACGCCCAGCATCAGCTGGCCCAGTACGCCCGCGGCATAGAGCGCGATCATGTACAGTGCCAGCAGGCGGCCACGCACTTTCTGGTCGCCCGCGGTCAACAGCCAGCTCTCGATGACCAGATAGACGCCTACCGTGGCCCAACCGCCCACCAGACGCAGGGCAAACCACGCCCAAGGGTCGAAGAACAACCCTTGCAACAGCACGGTGACGGCCACCAGCGATGCAAAACTGCCGTAAGCACGAATATGGCCAATGCGCAGCAACAGGCGATCATTGAACATGGCCCCCAAGGCCAGGCCAATGAAATAGGCAGACGACACGATACCGATCACCGTGGCCGACTCGCCCGCAGCGTCCAGTCGAATGGTGATCAAGGTGGCGAGAAAACCGTTGCCAATGCCCAGAATGAACAGCCCGAGTAGGGGCGCCAGCGCCATGGCCAGCAGTTGCCGCGACATGCGTACCTCACATTGCATTGAGTATGAATCGATGGCCGTTTGTACGCCTATCGCACCGGCAGGCAGAAAACGGGCGCGCAATTATTGCTGCCAGTGGCATAAAGTCAATGCTTTTTCAGCCCCATGCCCAGCAGTCTGGTGTTTTTGATAACTGAATGCTTCCTTGGCAGGAAATTCATCTACTCCAAGCCATTGAATGACGTTTGGTGCCCTTCCCAAAATAGCTGCCCGGCGCCCATCGCGCGACCCATGTGCCCCTTAAACACCACATAGCCATGCAACCGTGGCAAACTGATGACATTGTCGATGACCCAGTCATGGCCTTGCGACGGCGCGATGGTCGTGCGACTGCCGCTGACATGGCGGGCAGCGTCGCATCATCGTATTCTCTGGTTTTACGTTCGTATTTAAGGAAAGAGGCATGCTTTCAGGTCTGGACCATCTTGTTGTAACCGTGACCGATATGGGTCGCGCTGTGGACTTTTATTCCCGTGTGCTGGGTCTGGATGTGCGTTATCGGGATGCCCAACGGGTCGACCTGTTGCTGGGTGATACGGCCCTGCGCCTGCATCAAACCGACACTGACATTGCCCCGGTGTCGGCCACCCCAACGCCTGGCAGCCTGGACTTGTGCCTGCGCTGCCAGCTGCCGCTGGATGAGTTCAAGCAGCACCTGGACGCGCTCGAAGTCGATGTGGAGCTGGGTCCGGTCGCCCGCCAGGGAGCCAACGGCCCCATCGAATCCCTCTATCTGCGAGACCCCGACGGCAACCTGCTCGAAATCTGTCGACCAGCAGCACGCCAGCCCTGAGCCAGACCGCCATGCTGGGCGGGTCGACGGGTGATAAGTCGCCCTGCCCACGCTATCATGGCGGGCCAACAGGGTATCCGCTGGATGCTATCGTCGAATCGAAAAGAAGGAACGCCCATGCGTGACGACACCCCCATCGAAGGTGAAGTGGTCAACCGCACCGACACGCCTGAAACGCCCTCACCGGCCCCCGACACCACCATGGCCATGGTGATCTATGCCCTTTATCTGGCCAGCTTCGTGGTGGGCTTCACCTCGGTCATCGGAGTGATCATTGCCTACGTGTATCGTGGCAAGGGCCCTGTCTGGCTGGACGAACACTACCGTTATCAAATTCGTACGTTCTGGATCGGGCTACTGTACGGCAGCATCGCCACGCTGCTGACGCTCATCCTCATCGGCTTCCCGCTGCTGCTGGCCTTTGCCGTGTGGTTTATCGTGCGCTGCGTCAAAGGCTTCAAAGGGCTGCAAGAGAAGCGCGCGCCCTCCAACGTCGACAGTTGGCTGCTGTGATCCATGAGTGAACCGTTACACACCCGCCGGGCGCAGTATCAGGCCCGTGCCATCGCCGGGCTTTGGCGCATGCTCTCCCGCTGGCCCGTCACTCGGCTATGGCGCATTGCAGCCTTCATGGGGCCTCAGATCTATCGCTTCAGCAGGCGTGAGCGACGCGTGACCGAGCTGAACCTGGCTCGGGTTTTTCCAGACCAGTCCGCTCAGCAGCGCAAGGCGTTTGCGATTCAGAGCCTGCAGCACTCCACGGCCACCATGCTGGAGCTTGGCCACGCCTGGATGGCGCCTCCCGAGAAGGTGGAAGCCAGCATTCTGGCCGTGCACGGGCGCGACAAACTGGACAGCGCACGGGCCGAAGGGCGCGGCGTCATCGTACTGGCGCCCCACTTTGGCAACTGGGAAGTGCTCAACTTCTGGCTCTCCAGCCACTTCCCGTTCACGGCCATGTACGAACCGCCCAAGATCGCTGACCTGGAAGCCATTACGCGCCACGGCCGGGAGCGCATGGGCGCACAGCTGGTGCCGACCAACCCACGTGGCGTCGCCGCCCTGCTGAAAGCCTTGAAGCGCAGCGAAGCCATCGGCATCCTGCCCGACCAGGAACCCGCCTGGGGCAGTGGCGTATTCGCGCCGTTCTACGGGCACGAGGCCTACACGGCCACCTTGCTACCCAAGCTGGTCGCTCGGACCCAGGCTCGCGTGGTCACGGGAGTGGCACGACGTATTCCCGGCAAGGGGTTCGAGATTCACTTTCTGGATGCCGACGAACGGGTCTACAGCGAGGACGACACGCTGTCAGCCACCGGTGTCAACGCCAGCGTGGAAGCCTCGATTGCCCTGGACCCACCCCAGTACCAATGGGAATACAAGCGCTACCGCAAGGTCGTGGAGGAGCAGCAAGGGCTCGCCAACGCCAACGATTTCCGCCTTTATTGAACGAGAGTGGCATGACCGAATCTTCCCCCCACCCGCCTAACCCGCCACAGGATACGCGCCCGCCGCAGATCGTCTATGCGCTGTATCTGGCCGGGCTGGTCACCGCCAACATCACTCTGCTGATAGGTGTGATCGTAGCGTATGTGTACCGTCGCGAGGCAGCGCCCTGGCTGCAGGCCCACTACCGCTACCTGATCCGTACGTTCTGGATCGGCAGCCTCTATTTCCTGGTCACGTTCACCTTGACCCTGCTGTTTCTCGGCGCGCTGCTGTGGCCGCTGCTGGCCCTTTGGCTGGGCGTGCGCTGCACGCTTGGCTGGCTGGCGGTACGCAAGGGCCAGCCCCCGGCAAGGCCTGGCAGCTGGCTGTGGTGAAGAAGCATCTGGCTGTGTTGAAGAAGTAGCGGCGGGCTCAGTCGTCGCTGTGGCGCGCGTAAACATCGTCCAGCCGTTCGATGTCATCTTCGCCCAGGTAGCTGCCAGACTGCACCTCGATCAGCTCCAGCGGAATCTTGCCGGGGTTCTCCAGGCGATGCAGCGCCCCTATCGGGATGTAGGTCGATTGATTCTCGCTGACCAGAAAGGTGCGCTCCTCCACGGTGACCTTGGCAGTGCCGCTCACCACCACCCAGTGCTCGGCGCGGTGATGATGGCGCTGCAACGACAGCCGTGCACCGGGGCGCACGGTAATGTGCTTGACCTGATAGCGCTGGCCGCTGTCCATGGCCTGAAAACTGCCCCAGGGGCGGTGCACCAGCGGTGACGAGCAGGGCTCGCGCCGCCCTGCCTCGCTCAAGGCCGCCACCAGTTGCTTGACCCCCTGCGCATGATCGCGGCGAGCCACCAGCACACTGTCCGACGTTTCCACTACTACCAGGTCTTCGACGCCCAGGGTCGCCACCAGGCGATGATTGGCCACCACCAGCGAGCGCTGGGTATCCCGCAATACGCCGTCACCGGTCACCACGTTGCCCGCCGCATCAGGGGTGTGCGTGGCCATCAGCGCATCGAAGCTACCGATGTCGCTCCATCGCGCGTCCAGCGGCACGACGGCGGCCCTGGCACAGTGCTCCATCACCGCATAGTCGATGGACTCGCTGGGGCAGCGCTTGAAGGAGGCCTCGTGCAAGCGCAGGAAATCGAGATCGTGGTGCGCTTCGTCTACCGCTGCCTGACAGGCCGCCAGCATGTCGGGCTGTAGCCGTGCCAGCTCGGCGAGATAATCCGAGGCCCGCAGCAGGAACATGCCGCTGTTCCACAGCGTATTGCCTTCGGCCAGCAGGGCCTTGGCTTTCTCAAGAGGGGGCTTTTCGATGAAGGCATCCAGATGGTGGCCATCTCCCAACGCCGCGCCGCAGGCAATGTAACCGTAACCGGTTTCCGGATGAGTCGGCACGACGCCAAAGGTCACCAGATAACCTTGCTCGGCCAACGGCGTTGCCCGCCGCACGCTGTCGGTGAACGCGGCCACATCGCCAATCACATGGTCGGCGGGCAGCACCAGCAAAAGCGGGTCGTCCCCCGTCTGGCGTGCCAGCAGCGCGGCACAGGCGATGGCCGGGGCCGTATTGCGCCCTTCCGGTTCCAGCACTACCTGCCCCTGCTGACCAGCTTCGCGAAGCTGCTCGGCCATCAAAAAGCGATGCGCATGATGGCCCATCAACATGGCGGGCTGTGCGGTGATGTCCGCAAGCCGAGCCAGTGTTTGCTGTAACAGGCTCTGCTCGCCGGTCAGGCGCAAAAACTGCTTGGGCATCTGTTCCCGGGAAAGCGGCCACAGCCGTGTACCGCTACCGCCGCTGAGAATGACGGGTTGAATCATGGTGTCGTCCTTGGTGTCGTCCCCGGTGTCGTACCTGGTAACGGTTCCGCTGCGCCAAAATCTTCTTGCAGCCAGTGGCGTAACTGGCTCATGGGTGGGGCATCGAAGGTGGCTGACAGGTCAGGCAGCATGCCGTTCACGAAGCCACGCGCCACGAAAGGGGCCAACAGTTCAGGGTCGCCGCTGACGATATGCACCGGCACCGCCGCGCTGGCGTTTTCTCCGGTAATCAAAGGCGCCGCCTGGTGGTCGCCCAAGGCAATCAGCAGGGTTTGCTCATCGGCCACCCGCTCTGCCCAGCGCCCGGTGACTTTCACAGCGTAGTCCACAGACCAGGCATAGTGGTCACGAATACGCTCGATATCGCGCCAGATCACCTCGGGCGGGTCGGCCGCGTTCTCCCACGGGGCGAAAATAGAGCCATCCCCCACCATCGACCAGTTCTCCAGCACGGGCAGGATGGGCGTCCAGGGGGCATGGCTGGAGATCAACGCAATCTGGGCAAACACCGGGGAGCCCCCCAGCAAGTGGCGCTGGGTATAGTCCAGCGTGAACTGGTCGGGCATGGTGACCCAGTTGAGTGGAGGCCCGGCGTAAGGTATGTCCCTGGCAGCGACGATCTGGTCGAAACCGTAGGCTTCGCCTTCGGGCCAGGCCAGGGTGATGGCAGGCATCACGGTCAGCGTGTGCTGGCCCGTGGCGCGAAAATCATCGATCAACGTAGGGTGGCCGCTATTGAGCATCAGCCGATACCACAGCTGGTTGTCGATCCAGCGGCCGCTGAGCGTGGTGGCGTGGGCCAGCCACGACTGCCCGCCACGAATCGGCGCATCCATCAATCCGGACACCACCGATAGCCCGCGTTGTTCCAGGCGCGTCTCGATCTCGGCCAGGGTGGCCAGAATCTGACGGTTGTAGCGCGGGTCATCCAGCGCCGTGACGCCGTAGGACTCGATGAAGGTCAGCAGCACATCGCGCCCTTCCAGCCCAGGCAACGCCTGGGTGGCCATGGGCGAAGCCTGCAGCTGTTCGCTGAAGGCCAACCTTGCCTGATGGGTCGAGACCACCTGCTGCCACTGAAAACGTGCCGTATGCACTACTGGCAGCGTAGAATGGGGCACCCAGCGGTAGCGGTTTGCCTCCAGCAGCAACAAGCCCGCAGCCACCACCAGAACGCCCAGGGCAAGCTTGCCCTGACCGCGCGCCAGCGAAAGCGGCACTCTGGGCAGCAACAAGCGCAGCAACCCCCACACGCCCACCAATAGCACCACCAATGCCAGTAGCATCAAGCAAATAGCCGCAAGTTGGCCTACATTACCTACAAGCAGGTGGTAAACGGAACGCACCAGCGGCACGTCGAGATACAGGTTCAACGAACGACCAAAAGCGGTGTGGGTAGCAGCATCCCCAAGATTGATGAGCGTGAACAGGGCCAAGGCGCTGACGACCGTCACGCCAGCGGCACGTCGCCAGCGTCGAACAGGAAGCAACCACAGGGCGGGTACCAGCACCCAGGCTTCCCAGGCCAGCAGTGGCGCCCCCCAAGTGCCAAAGCGCCACCACAGTGGCATGACCAGTAATGTATTGACCACGCAGATAGCTAACAGGAGACGCAGCATTGATACCTCATGGCCAGTTTAAAGAAAGGTCGATCAATGGATGGAGGCAGTAGGACTTGGCCCACTCAACGGATTCTCGCACTCCGTCACACCCCCATTGCTAAACATGACTTGTTAAGCGTATAGCTTTTGTTTAATTATTTCATACCACATTGTTGTCGTCTTTGAGTTGACCACGAAAGGAACTCGATAATGGGCTGTCGTACCGCTGCAAGCTGGATGATGTCGCTGGGCTGGTTGTGTTCTGTCTCTGCCATGGCCAGCCAGGAACAAGTACTTTTCGACTCTATCATAGCGCAGGCCCAGCAGTTGGCCGAAGCGCCCTATCAGGCACCCGAAGCCACCCTGCCGGAGGCGCTGCAATCGCTGGACTATGACGGTTATCGGCAGATTCGCTTCGATCCGGAGCGCGCCTACTGGAAAGACGAAAGCCCGTTCAGCCTGCAGCTTTTTCACAGCGGCTTTCTGTTTCAAACGCCGATCACGCTGAATGTGCTGGATGGCGAGACGTTGTCTCCCTTGGCGTTCACCAAACAGGACTTCACCTACGACGGTGCGGCCAGCGAACTGCTGGAGCATGACCTGAGCGGCAGCGGTCATGCCGGCTTCAGGCTCCACTACCCTATCAACGACCCGGACTACGCGGACGAATTTGCGGTGTTTCTGGGCGCCAGCTACTTCAGGCTGGTAGGCCAGGGGCAAGCGTATGGGCTCTCCACACGGGGCCTGGCCATCGATACCGCCTCCGAGCGGGGGGAGGAGTTTCCGGCGTTTCGTGAATTCTGGCTGGTCAAGCCCGAGCAGGATGACGAGAGCGTTACGCTCATGGCGCTACTGGATAGCCCATCGCTGAGCGGCGCCTATCGCATCACGCTGACACCCGGTGAACAGACCGAAGCCGAGGTGGAAGCCGAGCTGTTTGCTCGCAGCGACGTGGCCAAGCTGGGGGTTGCCCCATTGACCAGCATGTTCACCTTTGGGGAGTCAACGGCTCAACGACCCGACGACTTTCGCCCTCAGGTACACGACTCGGATGGGCTGCTGGTTCACACCGGCCAGGATGAGTGGATATGGCGCCCGCTGCAAAACCCCTCGGCCCTGCGTATCTCCGCGTTCATGGACCATGATCCACAAGGGTTTGGCCTGATGCAGCGAGAGCGCCACTTCGATCGTTATCTGGATCTGGAAGCTCACTATCATCGTCGCCCCAGCCAATGGGTCGAACCGATTGGCGACTGGGGGGAGGGCCATGTCGAGCTGGTCGAGATCCCCACGCCGGATGAAACCCACGACAATATCGTTGCCTACTGGGTAGCCGATGCGCCACTGAAGGCGGGTGATTCACGCAGGCTTCACTACCGCACCTATACGCTGAACACTCAGCCCGAGCAGCACGCTCTGGGCCGCGTGATTCGCACGCGCCAAGGCAGTGCTGCCGTCCCTGGAGAAGCCGATTCTGCATCTGCCGACCAGCGCCAGCTGGTGGTCGACTTCATGGGCGGCCCCCTGGAAACGCTGGCCGAGGAGGTCGTACCGGAGCTGGACATCAGCGTACTGGACGGCGAAGCCCAGCTTCCCCAGGTGAAGCGGCTACCCGACCATGGCTGGCGGGCCACCTTCCGTTTGCCCTCCGATCGCCCCAGCGATATACGCCTGCGCCTGACCCACGACGGGGAGCCACTGACCGAGAGCTGGAACTACGTATGGTATCCCGATGCCTAGTTCGACGTCTCTTGGCCCCCTCATTCCCTGGCTGAATGCCCGCCGTACGCTGCTGGCCACGCTGGTCATCGGCACCAGCGTGGTTGGCTGCCTGGTCATGGCCAACGTGGTCGCCAACCTGGCGCTCGGCTGGCGCATCGTCATGCTGGTGCTGTTTGGGCTGACCTTCAGCTGGATCGCCCTGGCCTTCTGGGGAGCGGTATGCGGCTTCATCTTGTGCAGCCTGCGGCTGGACCCTCTGACCTTGAAACGTCAGTCTCATAGGCCAGCCCTCAATGCGCTATCCAGCAAAACGGCCTTGATCATGCCGATTTATGCCGAGCCCCCCATCCCCACTCTGGCCGGTCTCGAAGCCACCTGTCGCTCGTTGCTCCAGGAAATGAGCAGCAACCCTCACTATGCAGCCACCCCGTTACAAGCGCATTTCGAGGTGTTCATCCTCAGCGACACGCAGCAGGCTGACCAGGCCGCCGAAGAGGCCGCCCATGTGGCCGCCTTGCAGCAGCGGCTGGCTGGCCAGGTGGCCGTGCACTATCGGCGGCGGCCGGACAATCGCGGCCGCAAGGCGGGCAATATTGCCGAGTTTTGCCGTCGCTGGGGGCGGCGCTACGACTACATGATCGTGCTGGATGCCGACAGCCTGATGAGCGGCACCACCTTGCTGCATCTAGTGCATCAGATGCAGCGCTACGCGGGCGTAGGGCTGATCCAGACCGTCCCCTTGCCGGTAGGTCAGCGCACCCTGTTCGGCCGCTTCATTCAGTTTGCGTCGGCGCTGTACAGCCCCATGCTGGCGGCAGGTCAAAGTTTCTGGCAGGGCGACGCCGCCAACTACTGGGGGCACAACGCCATTATCCGCACCCATGCCTTCATGGCCCATGCCGGGTTGCCGACCCTGCCTGGCAAACCCCCGTTGGGCGGTGAATTATTGAGCCACGACTTTGTCGAGGCCGCCCTCCTCAAGCGGGGCGGCTGGCAAGTGCTGCTGGATACCTCGGCCACGGCCTCCGCCGCCTCGCCCCTGCCCTTGGCAGGCAATCACAGCCTCGAAGCGATGCCCAGCAACCTGCTGGATTTTGCCAAGCGTGATCGACGCTGGCTGCAGGGCAACCTCCAGCACCTTCGGCTGCTGACCGGTGCCGGGTTTCACCCGATTAGCCGATTGCACTTTCTGTTTGGTGCCTTCGCTTATCTCTCATCGCTGGTATGGCTTGGGCTCTTGCTGTGCACCAGCTTCATGGTGGGTTATCAGGCCATCGACAACGGCGCGCCTCCGCTCTTGCCGCACAGTCTCTCCCTTGGCCTGCTCAGCGTGACGCTCGGCATGCTGCTGGCGCCCAAGATACTCGGCCTTGTGCTGGCGCTGTGGCAAGCCCCCCGCGCCTTCAATGGCCGCCTGGCTCTCATCACCAGCACGCTGCTGGAAATGCTCTTCGCCGCCCTGATCGCACCGTTGATGATGGCGTGGCATAGCCTGTTCATCATCAATGTGTTGATCGGGCGCGCCATCGATTGGCAGACCCAGCATCGGGGCGAGCGCTCGCTGAGCTGGCGGGAAAGCTGGCGGCACACTGGCTGGATGACGCTGTGCGGCAGCCTCTGGGCAGGCTTGATGATCCTTTTTTCACCCTCGGCCTTTGGCTGGCTGACACCTGCCTGGCTTGGCCTGGTCGCGGCAGCTCCGCTGGTGAAGTACTCCAGCAGCGGCACCTGGGGCGGGGTGGCCAGCCAACGGCTGGGGTTGCTGCATATCCCCACCGGCTGCCCGACCCCACCCCTGCTGCAAGACTTCGCCGACCTGTGCGCACGTCACTCCCAAAGTCTGATCGTCAGTGGCTCGGCCACCCCCAACCAGCCGCCACGGGAGCAGTTCGGTGACATGCCCAGCCAACCGTTGAAGGCCTTGTCCTCGCGCCGAAACGCCGCTTCCCGTGCCAAGGAGCCTCATTAAATGCCTTCATTGACCCTGGCACCGCTGCGCCGCGCAGGCGGCATGGCTCGCTCGCTGTTCATTTACTGGCGGCCGGGGCGGCAGCGCAGCCTGCAACGCCTTTATCGCCCCTTCATCGCGCCTGGCGACATTGCCTTCGATGTGGGTGCACACCTGGGAGATCGCAGCGCGGCATTTCAAGCCCTGGGGGCCAGGGTCATTGCTCTGGAACCCCAGCCAGCGCTAGCCAAGTGGTTTCAGCGCTTGCTGAAACGCCCTGACATCACCCTGCTGCCGCTGGCCGTGGGGCCTCAGCTCGGCGTCGCCGAGATCGCCATCAGCGAAGGCAACCCCACCCTGTCCACGCTGGCCAACGACTGGCGCCATCAGGTAGGCGAGCGCAACCCCGGCTTTCATCACGTGCGCTGGGAGCAGACTCTCCAGGTCGACATGACCACTCTGGACGCACTGATCGAACGTTATGGCACCCCGCGCTTTATCAAGATCGACGTGGAAGGCTTCGAGGCCGAGGTACTGCAGGGGCTCCATCACCCCGTTGCGGCCCTCTCCGTTGAGTTCGTGGCAGGCATGCTGGAGGTCAGCCACGCCTGCCTGGAAGAGATACAGCGGCTGGGGGAGTATCGCTTCAACGCCATTGCAGGCGAGCGCCGCCGATTCCTCTTCGAGCAGTGGTTAACCCCAGAGGCCATGCAACAATGGCTCGCCCAGGGAGCGGGACAGTTGGCGTCGGGGGATATCTACGCCTGCCGCCACGACCATCCGATACTCACCGACGCCTAGCACTCAGCCGTACCGATCACCTTGAAGAGACTGTTATGGTTCATGAATGGCAACACCTGACCGCACCCAAACTTCAGGCCCTGGCCCAGCGCCAGCCCATCGCCCTCATCACGCTGGGCGCCATCGAGCAGCACGGCACCCACCTGCCCCTGGGCACCGACCTGATGATCGGCGAGGGCCTGCAGGCGGCCATGCTGGCGCAGCTCCCCGACGACATCGAGGTGCTTTGTCTGCCCCCCATGGCCATCGGAGCCAGCGATGAGCACGCCAGCTTTTCAGGCACCCTGAGCCTGCCCGCCAGGCTGGCCATCGAGACGTTGGAAGCCTACGGCGACAGCATTGCCCGGGCGGGCATCCATAAGCTGGTGATGATCAACAGCCATGGCGGCAACAAGGCCGTGATGGACTTGGCGGCCCTGACTCTGCGCCAGCGCCACGCCATGCGCGTGGTCAAGGCGACCTATACTCGGCTGCCGCCGCTGGAAGGTGCCCTGGCCGCCGATGAGCTGCGCCATGGGCTGCACGGAGGGCTGCTGGAGACCTCGATGATGCTGCACCTGGCCCCCCAATGGGTAGACACCGAAGGGTATACGCCCACGCCTCCCGCCACGCCTCCCGAAGGTGGCCTGCTGGGCGCCGAAGGCAGCGCGGCCTATGCCTGGTTGGCAGAAGACCTGAGCCCCCACGGAGTGGCGGGCGATGCCCGTGGCGCCAGCGCCGACCTGGGCGAACGATTGGTGCGCCACTATGCGGGCCTGCTGGCCCGCGTGGTGGAAGAAACCGCTCGACTGCCCGCCCTGAACTGACTCTCTTGACCATAAAATGCCGCTGGCCGGGTGCTGGCTCAGCGGCAACGATTAAGTGTTCAGCGGTTGACGCCTGATGCTTCAGTGGCCACGGCTCTCCAGCACGTCGTCCAGAAAATGTCCGGCCCGGTTGGCCTTGGCACTCAGGTAGCGATGGTTGTGATCGGTCACGCTGCCATACAGGGCCTGACGCGAGACGACCTCGATCCCCCCTTCCCGCAGGGCCGCCATTTTCAGCGGGTTGTTGGTCAATAGCTGTACCTGATGAATCGACAACGCATTGAGCATATCCACCGCCACCGCGTATTGCCGCTCATCA
The DNA here is from genome assembly GCF_020616575.1 of Halomonas sp. NyZ770. Classification (NCBI taxonomy): domain Bacteria; kingdom Pseudomonadati; phylum Pseudomonadota; class Gammaproteobacteria; order Oceanospirillales; family Halomonadaceae; genus Halomonas; species Halomonas sp. NyZ770. The sequence continues at coordinate 2,873,215 of NZ_CP085143.1, forward strand.
TCGCCAAATCCCAACACCTGGTCGGCGTCCACGGTATCCAGGCCACTGTCTTGCAGGGTATAGGCGCGCAGCTTGTTGGCCAGGCCGATACCCCGCCCTTCCTGCGCCAGATACAGCAGCACGCCACCGCCCATCCCCTGGATATCGGCCACGGCATTACGCAACTGCTCACCGCAGTCACAGCGCAAGCTACCGAACAGGTCACCGGTCAAACAGGCAGAGTGCATGCGTAGCGGCACGGGGCCTTGCTGGGCTTCGGGCTGGCCGATCACCACTGCCACGTGCTCGCGCAGGCCATCGGGCTCGCGAAACAGCACGAAGCGGCTATGCGGCGCGTCTTCCAGCGGTATGCTGGCTTCACTGACCCGCTTGAGCATGCCGGGCGCACCGGCCAGGCACTGCAGGGCTTCTTCGGCACTGACTTCCAGCAGCTGCCCCTGGCGCACCTGCTCGGCCACGGCATGGCTGGCCTGCTCGCTCACGTCAGCGGTGAGGGCTGCAGGCACCAGCAGCGCCCGGCGCATCAGGGTGACGGCACCGCGCTCGGCCGCGCCTGCGGGTTTCAAGCCGCTCAGCAGCGCGCTCGAACGCGCCTGGCCAGGCGCCAGGGCCAGCTGGTGCAGCTCATGCTCGCCGACCTGTTCGGCCAGTGGCAGGCAGGCAGCGTCGGCCTTGAGCGACAACCCCATGGCTTCCAGCCGATGGCGGGTCAACACCATGGCCGGGCGTGAGCCCGATAGCGCCGCCAGCGCCGCCACCGAGCGGCTACCCTCCAGCGCCTGCACCAGCAAGCGCTGCTCACCACTGCGAATCACGACAGGTAAACCACGGCGAATATCAAAAATGGCGCGTTCAATGTGATACATGTAGGCCTCCGGATTGCCTAGTCGTCTGAACAAAGGTCACTTGCGTTGCGCTACCTGGCCCCGCATGATCAATGGGTGTATCCAATAGGGAAGCGTTATGCCCGACTCCAGTTCTTCTGCTCGATACTCCCCGGCCCTCAATGATGAGGCGGCCTGGGAATGGTTGATCGCGTTGAGTGCCACGGCACGGCGCATGACCGAGGCGTCTACTCTTCCCCCTGAGGCCCAGACGCCACAGGCCGCTGGGCCGGACGTTCAGCAGTGGCTCGATTGCCTGACCCCGCTGGCCGCCAGCCCACAATGGGTGGTCGCGCAGCTGGGCCAGAGCCTGGATGGGCGTATCGCCACGGAAAGCGGCCATTCCCATTACATCAACGGCCCTGAAAGCCTGGTGCACCTGCACCGGCTGCGCGCCTTGGCCGATGCCGTGGTGGTGGGCGCCGGCACCGCTGCGGCCGACAACCCCCAGCTCACCGTGCGCCATGTCGATGGGCCCAACCCGGTTCGCGTGGTGCTGGACCCGCGCGGTCGCGTGCCCACCACCCTGGCGCTGTTTCAACCAGGCGACGTGGCGACGCTGCACATCACCGGGCCTCAGGTAGCCCCGCTGAACAGCGCTGCCGAGCAGTGCTGCCTGCCGCTGAATGCCCATGGTCAATTTCAGCCCCACGATGTCATTGCGCTGCTGGCAGAGCGCGGGTTGCACCGCGTTCTGGTGGAAGGTGGCGGCATCACCATTTCCCAGTTCATCGAAGCCCAGGCCGTGGATCGCCTGCACCTGCTGGTGGCCCCGCTGTTGATTGGTTCGGGGCGGCCCGGGCTGGTGATGACCCCTATCGACACCCTGGCGCAGGCGCTGCGCCCCACGATGCGCTCGTTCCGATGCGGCGCCGACACGCTGTTCGACGTCGAGCTGCGCCACACCTGACGCGGCAGCCCCCATGGCCCCACCACCCGAAGCCGAAGAGGCCGGAGGGCCTGCCGGGCTCGCTTGACCGCGCCGAGCCAGTGCCACGGGGATCCCCGGCAGGCTGGACAGCAGCACCAGTACGCCATACGCCAGCGAAATGGCCACGCCTTGCGCAGGCGGCATGCCCACCAGCATCCATAAACCTGCTGCGGCGCCTTCGCGTACGCCCCACCCGGCTACCGAGAGCGGCACCAGCATGGAAAGCAGCAGTACCGGTGCCAACGCCAGCAGTTCAAAGGCAGGTATCGGACTACCGATGGCCCTGGCCGCGCACAGCATGACCACGCCATAGCTGATCACGATGGTCAGCGACGAGCCCAGTTGCAGGGGCCATACGCGACGCTGGAACAGCCCCCGGCGCAGGTCGCGCCCCAGAGTTTGGCACCAGCGCGGTAGCGCCAGCCGTTGGCGACGCGCCCAATGTATCAGCAGCGCCAGTCCTGCCAGGCCAAATAGGGCGCCAGCCGCCAATGACATCAACACCGTAGGGCCCAGCGCAGCGTGCCACAGCGGCGATGCCAGCAGCGCTGCCAGCGTGAGCAGCGCCACGGCCACCTGGCCAGACGCGCGCTCGATCACCACCGCCCGCCAGGCGCTGCCACGGGAAGTGGCCTGGCCCGCATGGCGATGCGCGCGCCCAGCATCTCCCAGCACCCCGCCTGGCAGCAGCTGATTGACCAACAGCGCCAGGTAGTATTCACGCAGGGCGTAGCCAAAACGCAGCGGCACACCGATCAGCCCCGCCGTGAGCTGCCAGCGCCACGCACTGAGCATGACTTGCAGCACGCTGATGGCCAGCGCCAGAGCCATCCAGCCCAGCGAGAAGCGCTGCACTTCAGCCATGATATCGGCAGGTTCGACCCACAAGGCGACCGCCAGCAGCAGCATGCCGCTGACCAGGCAACGTCGTACCCAGGGCGCACGCCAGCCGCGCGCGAGCACTCTACTACCCCGCCACCGCTGGCAGCGCCAGCAGATCGTGATGGCCTACCCACACACCCCATTGGCCACGCTCCACGGCGTCCAGCCTGGCCGTGCGCCATTCGGCAATACGCGTGGCCGCTTCCGGCGCCTGCTCCGTGGCGGCGGCGGCCCAGCCCTCTATCAGCGAGCGAATCAGCGGCTCATGGGTGGTGTCTCCTGCGGCCAGTTGCCAGGGCGTGGCAGCCTCTTCAAGGCTATACCCCTGGCGCTTGAGCGCCTCCGCGAGCGCCGCATGGGCGTGGCCTCCCAGCGCCTCGCCCAGCCCCTTGTCACGCTGCTGGTGGGCATTGAACAGGCCCAGTACGAAGCGATCTTCAGGGTGATCGAGTGGCTGGTGCTCCGCATCGATGAAGCACCACTCCCCCGTCACGCTGAGACTGACCAGCAGCGCCTGCCGCTGCTCGGCGCACTGGGCGGCCAGCGCATCGATCCACGGCTGGGAGACCAGATCGATGAGCGCCGAGGCACTGACCACATCGGCTTCCAGCAAGGCAGGGTGCGCCAGCGTCGCCAGCGAGGTGCAGTGGGTTGCCACCTGGACGGGCTGGCCACGGGCATCGTGGAGCTGCATGGCACGGCCACGGGCTTCCTTGAGCAATTCAGGGTCGTGGTCGAACAATGCCCAGCGCTGAGGAACGCTCAGCCGGGGCACCAAAAACTGTACGTTGCTGCCCCGCCCACAGCCCAAATCTGCCAGGGTGACGCTGTCACGGTTGGCCAGCCAGGCATTCAAACCTGCCACCAGCGCGCTGCTGCGCGACTGGCTATCCACACGCTCGCGCTGGCTGAGCCAACTGGATGCAAACTGGCTGCCTGCGGGCATGTTCGGCGCGGCCCCCATGTTCAGCGCGCTGGCAAACTGGGCACCCGCCGCCTGCCAGTCATTGAGTTCTCCGCGTGCGACCGCAGCGCCTGCCCGCAGCGCCGTGCGTAGGGCCTGGTCACTGCAGAACTGCTCCAGCGCCGCCTGCAATGCGGGCACGTCGCCAGGCGCAACGCTCAAGCCAGCGCCTTCGGGTAGCGTATCGCTCAGGGCGCCACCGGTGGTGGTGATCACGGGAAGGCCATGGGCCAAAGCTTCGGTCACCACCATGCCGTAACCTTCGTACCAGGAAGGCAGTACCAGCGCGTGAGCCCGGTGATAGGCAGCTTCCAGGGTGGCGGCATCACACTCACCGTGCAGCGCGATGCGCTCGCCCAGGTGGTGCTCTTCCACGCGCTGGCGAACGCTGGCGCTGAACTCGGCGTCTCGCTCGGCACCATAGCAGTCACACTGCCAGGGCAGATGGGTCAGCTCTGCCAGCGCCTTCACCAGCACGTCCTGCCCTTTGCGCGGCGTCAGGGTGGCAACGCATAGCAAGCGCAGGGGTTCACCCTCACGCGGCGCCGGGCTGATAGGGGCATGCGCCACGCCAGGCTCCACCACGCTGATCGGCGCAGTGAGCGGCACGGCGTACTGCTCGGCCAGCGCCTTCAAGCGCCGCGCGGTGAAACGGCTGGTCACGATGATACGCGCCACGCAGCCAAGCCCCGTCAGCTCACTGCGGTGCAGATGCTGCTGCTCATCGCTGGACAGCCCCTGCTCATCCCCCAGCGGGTGATGCAGCAGCGCGGTCAGGTCCAGCCTGTCGGCATGTCGTGCGACCACGTCGGGCAGCGCGCCTACGGCCAGGCCATCGAGTATCACTCGGGCGCCTGACGCCTGCTGCTCCAGCGCGTGGGCCAGGGCGCTCGCCGCGACCTCATCGGCCAGCGGGAAGCGCCCTTCCAGGCCCACCACCGTCACCTGGTGGCCCTGCTCGCGCAGCGCCTCCACGATGCGGGCATCATAAAGATAGCCGCCGGTACGCTGGCCAGGGTCGCCGGCCACGATCAGGGTAAATCGTTGGCTCATAGCTCGCCTTCGTAGCTTGCCCAGGCCACATGGGATTCATGCAGCTTGATTTCCATGCGGGTCAGCCCCTTGGCAGTCTCTCCCATCCTGCCGCCACGAATCGCTTCGGCCAGCTGGTCGAAAATCACCTTGGCCATGAATTCGGTGGTGGTGTTCTGGCCGGTAAACTCGCTCACCTCGTCCAGATTGCGGTAGTTGTATCCCGCCAACACTTCCTTGACGGTTTCACTGGCCAGCCCGATATCGATGACTAGGCCATCTTCATCCAACGCGGGGCGCTGAAAGATGACATCCACCACATACGTTGCCCCATGGGTACGCTGCGCAGGGCCGAAGATCTCCCCTTTGAAGCTATGGGCAATCATGAAATGGTCGCGAACACATAAACGGTACATGGCAACTCCTTGGGTTATTCAGGTTCATCCTGAACGGGGTAACGAATGCGATGGCACAATGCCTTGCTGCCCGGGCCAAACAACGCCGGCGCCAAGGCAGGCAAGTCCATGAAATTGCTCTCACCGCTGATCAAGACATCCAGCGTCGGATCGGCCAGCAGGCGCAACGCCAGGGCCAGGCGACGCTGGTAGTTCCAGCGAGGTTGCAGCTTGGCAGGCAGTTGGCCCACCTGGCTGGCGCGCAGGGTCAAACGTTGGGAATGGAACGCGCCGCCCAGGGGCAGCGCCACGTCACCCTCCCCGAACCAGCTCATTTCGATCACGCGCCCTTCCTGGCCCACCAATGACATGGCCAGGCGAAGGCCCTCAGGATGACCGCTGGCATGAATCACGCAATCCTGATCCGCAGGGGCCTGCTCCGGCAGGGCAAACGGCACCCCCAGCGCATCGGCCAACGCCTCACGCTCGCCATTGATATCGATGAGCTGCACCTGCACCCCAGCAATACGCGCGCACAGGTAAGCCACCAGCGCACCCACGACGCCGCCGCCCACGACACATACCCGCTCACCCAGCATGGGGTTGGCATCCCACACGCCGTTGATGGCGGTTTCCATGTTGGCGGCCAGCACCGCCCGGTAAGCCGGTACGTCAGCGGGCACCGGCACCACCATGGTGGCCGGGACGATATAGCGGTCCTGGTGGGGGTGAAGACAAAATACGGTCTGGTCGACCAGCGCCTGAGGGCCATGGGTCACGCGGCCTACACTGCAATAACCATATTTGACAGGGCCAGGGAACTCCCCCACCTGAAAGGGCGCGCGCATACGCTGGGTCTCGCTGCTCGGCACACGGCCATGAAACACCAGCGACTCGGTGCCTCGACTGACGCCGCTGTAAAGCGCACGCACACGCACATCGTCTTGGCCCATGGCAGGGAGAGATTCGGACTGGATTGCACCGTGGCCTGGGCGGGTGACCCAAAAGGCCTGAGCGGTATCAGGCACTGACATGACATTTCCTTATCGTTGAAGCGCAAGTTCCCTGCGTTGACCCAAGCCTTTGCAAGAGTTGGCGACTTTTCAAGGGCTAACCTATAGCTTAGCTTAGAAAAGAAAACGGTCTATTAACGTTTATTAACCTTCGTGACGCGGCTCGACAGCTGACCAGCAAAGCACAAGCAGCGCGCCATATCTATACAATAATGATACATTGATAAATTATTGCACCACTAATTTCAACTGCGGATGACGATGCCGCTTCGAGAGCCTTCATGCCCCCAGCCTCACACACTTCGGAATCGCCACGCTTCAATCGGCTTCATAGCGGCCTGGAGCTGCTGCTGGGGGGCCTGTTACTGGGCGGTATGGGATGGCTCATGGGTCCGCTCATGGCGAGTGCCGCCAACTGGTGGTTAGCCGTCGGCTTATATGCCGTGATGAGCGCGCTAGTGCTGTTGTTTTGGCCCTACGGTGCGCTGGGCTGGGCGAATAGAGTCACCCTCGGGCGTGGTGTACTGGTGGCACTGGTGGCTGGCGCCCTGGTGGGCGGCGCCTTTCAACAGGCCATTGGGCTATGGCTGGGTGTCGCCGTGATTGCCCTGCTGCTGGACGGCGTGGACGGCTGGATTGCCCGCCGCACCCACAGCCACTCGCCCTTTGGCGCACGCTTTGACATGGAGCTGGATGCCCTGCTGATCCTGCTGTTATGCCTGGCCCTGATGCGCGCAGAAGCCCTGGGGCCCTGGGTATTGCTGATTGGCGCAATGCGCTATGGCTTCGTGGCAGCAGGATGGCTGCTGCCTTGGCTAGAGGCGCCGTTGTACGACAGCTTCCGCCGTAAACTGATCTGTGTCTGGCAGGTCACGGCACTCCTGTTGGCACTGACTCCCTTCACCTCCCCCCTTTACGCCAGCCTGCTGGCCCTGGGAGCCCTGCTCAGCCTGGCTTACTCCTTTGGGGTAGACGTATGGTGGCTGTATCGACGGCGCCGCACGACCACGGGCTGATTGCCATGCGGCGCCATTCCGCTGCGAGCGATAAAGATATCGCAAAATATAATTATGGAATAAGAGCATTGATTTAATATTCTTTTCACGAATATCAAATCACATATGGACTGGGTAACGCTCGCTATGAACTTACAGCAACTGCGCATCGTGCGTGAGACGGTACGCCAGCATTTCAACCTGACCGAGGCTTCCAACGCCCTTTTCACCTCGCAATCTGGTGCCAGTAAACATATTCGGGATCTGGAAGAAGAGCTCGGCGTCGAGCTTTTCGAGCGCCGTGGCAAACGCATTCTTGGGCTTACCATTGCGGGCAGTACGCTGATGGACTTCATCGAGCGTATCCTGCTCGATGTCGAAAACCTCAAGCGCTCGGCCCATCAGCTCACCCACGAAGACCAGGGCAGCCTGGCCATTGCCACGACCCACACCCAGGCACGCTATGCGTTGCCACCGATCATTGCCCGTTTCAAACAGGCCTTTCCCAAAGTGCATCTCGAGCTTCATCAGTGCAGTCCGGAAGAGATCGTCTCGCTGCTCAAAGCGGGCAAGGTGGATATCGGTATCGCCACAGAGGCACTGCACGAGGAAGGGCAGCTGTTTGCCTGTTTCCCGTTCTACCATTGGTACCATGGAGTCGTGGTGCCTGAGGAACACCCCCTCAACGATGGCCTGCCGCTCACCCTGGCACGCATTACCGAGCACCCGATCGTGACCTACCATGAAGGCTTTACTGGCCGAGCACGCATTGATACCGCCTTTTCTGCAGCGGATGTGTACCCGGACATCGTGCTTACCGCGCTGGATGCAGACGTCATCAAAACTTACGTAGAGCTGGGAATGGGCGTTGGGCTCATTGCCTCCATGGCGTACCACGAGCAGCGCGATCAAGGATTGAAACTCCTGGATGCAAGCGCCCTCTTCCCTCGCAACACGACCTACCTTGCCCTGCGCCGTGGCCACTTCCTGCGTGGATATGCCTATCAGTTCTTGAAACTCTGCCGCGAAAACCTGGACGAAGAGACGGTTCAGCGCGTGTTGGCAGGGCGGCCCCTTTAATCACAAAAGAATATAAGCAATCCTTTTTTTATTGGTTAATTTGCATAACGACTCTCCCTTACGCTGTGTTCATCAACACCATTGATCGACACAACAAACGATCATCATGATCATCCTGGGAGCCGCAAACATGCCAACCTTGTCATTCCGTCAAACGCTTTCCAACGCCCACCCGCTGACCAAACTGGCCGCCGCTGTACTGTTCAGCAGCGCATTGGTCGCCGGCGTGATGGTCAGCAGCCCCAGCCATGCGCAAAGCGACCGCGTCGAGCTGCTCAACGTCTCTTATGACCCTACCCGCGAGTTCTATCGCGAGTACAACGATTTATTCAATACGTATTGGCAAACCGAGCACGACCAGACTGTCACGGTTCGCCAATCCCACGGCGGCTCAGGCTCACAAGGCCGTGCCATTATTGATGGTATTGATGCAGATGTTGCAACACTTGCCCTTGCCTACGATATCGATGCACTTCATGAGCGCGGAAATCTGATACCGCAGGATTGGCAGTCGCGCCTACCCAATAACAGCTCGCCCTACACCTCCACCATTGTGTTGCTGGTTCGTGATGGCAACCCAAAGAACATCCAAGATTGGGATGACCTAGCACGTGAAGACGTAGAGGTCATTACCCCTAATCCGAAAACATCAGGTGGTGCACGGTGGAACTTCCTGGCGCTATGGGGTTATGGATTAGCGCAGTTCGATGGTGATGAAGAACAGACTTACGAGTTCGTTCGTCAAGTTTACGAAAACGTTCCCGTGCTAGATCCTGGTGCCCGTGGCGCAACTAACACCTTCGTACAACGTCGTTTGGGGGACGTTTTCATCGCCTGGGAAAACGAGGCCATCCTATCTGTAGAGCAGTTGGGCGCAGGTGATTACGAAATTATCGTGCCATCCTTAAGTATTTTGGCAGAACCACCTGTCACCATCATTGACACCAATGTGGACCGAAAGGGCACACGAGAAGTCGCTGAGGCCTATTTGGAACATCTCTATTCTGATGAAGCGCAGCACCTAGCGGCTAAACATTATTATCGCCCTAGCAATCAGGAAATTTTGGCCGAGTACAGCGAAGAATTCCCAGGGTTGGAGCTTTTCACGATTGATGACGTCTTTGGTGGCTGGCAAGAAGCCCAACCACGCTTCTTTAACGATGGCGGTGTCTTCGACGACATTCTTGAAGCGATCAACACCCAATAATCGCGTTTGACCAATCTGCCAGGGGGGTTATGCCTCCTGGCATTTTAGTGGGAAGCCTATATGTCGATCACCGTAGTTAAACGCCGAGTCATTCCCGGGTTCGGTATTACCATGGGGTTCACCCTGCTCTATATGGGCCTGGTGTTTCTGATCCCCGTAGGTGCCTTTTTGTTATACACCACGACCATGAGCTGGGACACCTTCTGGAGCGCCATTACCCAGCGCCAGGTCGTGGCCTCCTACAAACTTTCGTTTGGTGGATCACTCATTGCCGCGACCATCAATCTGGTCTTCGGGGCGCTTCTTGCCTGGGTATTGGTACGCTACCGCTTTCCAGGCAAACGGCTCATCGATGCCCTGGTCGACCTGCCTTTCGCTCTGCCGACGGCGGTTGCAGGCATCGCACTTGTTACCCTCTATGCCAGTACCGGCTGGGTGGGCCAATACCTGGACGTGTTCGGTATTCGCGTTGCCTACACGCAGTTGGGGGTCATCATTGCATTGACCTATATCGGCTTGCCCTTCGTGGTGCGCACGGTGCAGCCCGTGCTGGAGGACCTGGAAGCCGAGTTGGAAGAAGCATCAGCGAGCCTGGGGGCTGACCGGCTCACCACGATTCGTCGCGTGATCTTCCCCGCGCTGTTTCCAGCCCTGTTGACCGGCTACGCGCTGGCGTTTGCACGCGCCTTGGGAGAGTACGGTTCCGTCGTGTTCATTTCGGGGAACATCCCCTTTCGCACTGAAATCACACCGCTTCTCATCGTCGCGAAAACCGAACAGTACGACTACCACGGCGCTGCTGCCATCGGCACGGTAATGCTGCTGGCCGCTTTTCTGATGCTGCTGGTCATCAACGGCCTGCAGTGGTGGACAAGCCGACGCCATGGATAAAGGAGCCTACGACGTGGCCACATCAAGCACTGTAATAGATACCAATGACACCATAGCCAAACGCTGGCGCAGAGCCACCGAAGAGCCTGCCTGGATACGTGTCACCTTGATCACGATCTCGCTGATCTTCGTGGCGCTATTTCTGTTGCTGCCTCTCTCGGTCGTGCTTTATGGCGCCTTCGAGCGAGGCATCAGCGTGTGGTACGACGCCATTCGCGATCCCGATGCCATGTCAGCCATCCGCCTGACCCTGTTGATCGTCGCGATCGTGGTGCCCCTCAATACGCTGTTTGGCGTGGCGGCCGCTTGGGCCATTGCCAAATTCGAGTTCAGAGGCAAGCCCATCCTGATCTCGCTGATCGATATGCCTTTTGCCATTTCACCCGTGGTGGTCGGGTTGATCTTCGTCATCCTGTTTGGTTCACAGGGCTGGCTGGGGCCGTGGCTGTCAGCCCATGACCTGCGCATCATCTTTGCCGTCCCCGGCATCGTGATCGTGATTGCCTTTGGCACCCTGCCCTTCATCGCACGCGAGCTGATTCCGCTCATGCAACAGCAGGGAAAAGAGGAAGAAGAAGCCTCCCTGACGCTGGGAGCCAACGGTTGGCAAACCTTCTGGCACGTGACACTGCCCAATATCAAATGGGGCCTTATTTATGGCGTGATTCTGTGTAATGCACGCGCCATGGGCGAATTTGGCGCTGTCGCGGTGGTGTCGGGACGCATCCGTGGTGAAACCAACACCATGCCGCTGCATATCGAAGTGCTTTACAACGAATACATGTTCACCGCGGCCTTTGCCGTCTCTTCTCTGCTCACGGGCCTGGCCCTGGTCACCATTGCGATCAAGAGCGTGGTGGAGTGGCAAGAAGAACGTCGGCAGCGGCTTGCCGCCGCCTGAACCACGAACGCTTACGTTACAAGAGACGACACATGAGCATAGAGATCGATCACGTCAACAAGCACTTTCGCGACTTCGTGGCCGTAGACAATGTCAGCCTGACCTTTCGCGATGGTGAGCTGACCGCCCTGCTGGGCCCTTCGGGTTCGGGCAAGACCACCCTGCTGCGGATCATTGCAGGACTGGAGCAGCCAGACACCGGCAGAATCCGCTTTCACGGCGAAGACACCACAGACCTGCACGTCAGTGAACGAGGCGTAGGCTTTGTTTTCCAGCACTACGCCCTGTTCAAGCACATGACCGTGTTTCAAAACGTTGCCTATGGCTTGACGGTACGCCCTCGGAAAACGCGACCCAACAAAGCCGAGATCAAACAGAAAGTCATGCGGTTGCTTGAGCTGGTACAGCTCGATTGGACGGCACACCGCTATCCTCATCAGCTCTCGGGTGGCCAGCGCCAGCGGATTGCACTGGCGCGTGCTCTGGCGGTAGAGCCTAAAGTACTGCTACTCGATGAACCGTTTGGCGCCCTGGATGCCAAAGTGCGTGCCGAGCTGCGCCGCTGGCTGCGTCGATTACACGACGATATCCACGTGACCAGCGTGTTCGTGACCCATGACCAGGAAGAGGCGCTGGAAGTCTCAGACCGGGTTGTTGTAATGAACAAAGGCCGCGTAGAGCAGGATGGTTCACCAGAAGACGTGTACGACCACCCGGCCAATCCGTTCGTCTATCAGTTCCTGGGCAACGTCAACTTGTTCCATGCACGTGTGCATGATGGCATCGCCAAGATCGGGGAGGTACACCTGCCCGCTCCAGAGTTCGAAGGGTACAAAAACGAGCAGGGGCAAGCCTACGTTCGGCCACACGAAATCGAGGTGTTCGCGGGATCGGAACATGCAGACGCCCTGCATGCCAAGATAGAACTGGTATCGGTCGTGGGGCCCACCGTGCGGCTTGAACTACGCACGGATAACAGCGAAACCCTCGTACATGCCGAACTCAGCAAACACCGCTACCGCTCGCTGGGCCTTCAGCAGGGGGGCGATGCCTGGATCCGTCCTACTTACAGCCGCGTGTTCCTGCCTGATGAACGTGTTTCAAACGGTTAAGCGCCTGGCACATCAGTGCGTTCGCGGGTGGCTCAAGCCCCCGCGAACGACACTTCGCGTGTCAGCCCACTCGCGGCCTCCCAAGCCACCGCGTGCATCATGGTTCGGCCCACGGGACATCATGGACTGGATCGATGGGCCATAACGGCGTCAGGCAGTGCGTTCGCTCAAGCGACGAAGCACCATTTTGCGCCCCCACTCCGTCACTCCCCCCGCAAGCAGCCCCCAGAAAGGATTGACCCACACCGTCAGTGCAGCCGTCACCACGATGACCGGCACACACGACGCTCTACAGTCAAACAAACGCTTTGTGATGGCCAACTGCCAGGCAGTCACCAGCAGCAATGCCCCCAAACCTGCCATCGGTATGGAGGACAGTAATGTCAGGCCCACATTGCCCGGCAGCACCACCAACCCCAACAGCAGCAAACCAAGCATCAATGGCGCTCCCCCACTGCGCGCCCCAAAACGGTAATGCGCAGTTACGCCGCCGGCACCGTGGCACATGGGAAAAGCACCCAGTGGCGTCAACAGTGTATTGGCCAACCCACTGGTCACCGACAAACGTGCAGGAGTCACATGAGCAGCACGATCACCAAAATGATCGCTAGCCAACAAGGCCGTCAACAGAATGGCATTTGTAAACGTCAGGGATAGCTGCGGCAGTACGAGGCTAAAGAGCGCTTCGTGCAACTCCGACATGGAAGGCAGTGAAGGTACAGCCACCCAGCCCATGCCATCAGGCTCGATCATGACTCCCGATTCCCCCAGCAGGTATGCCAACCCCGTAGCGGCCAAAAGCGCGATGAACACGGCTGGCCAACGGGTGAACGTCATCAGCCCGACGAGTAACACTAGCGTGGCCCCAGCCACCCAGGGTGCTGACGCCATCAAGCCCAGACTCATCGTGCCCAACATGATCCCAAGGCCCAGCTGCAAACCCGCCAACACAGATTGAGGCACCAGGCGAGCCACTTTGCTGATCCAGCCCGTCAACCCTAACACCAATAGCGTGATGCCCATGATGACACCGGCAGCCGCCAGGCTGGACGGCGCCAAGCCTGCCGTCAACAGGGCCGCCGCCACTGCTTTCATGGGCTGAACAGGGATGGGAAGCCGATAATAACCGGCAGTGAACAGGTAAAAGAGAGCAAAGCCCAGCAGCACTGGCCCAGGGGCCATGCCCGCAATCGCAATCGCACCCAACATCAGCGGCAGCAGCGTTCCCATGTCCCCCAGGGCGCCACTGAACTCGCGAAGCGTCAATACGACGTTCTCACCGCGCGATGTCATGCTGTTGCTGCTGTCTTTCATATATGTCGCCTGATGGAAATGGCCAAACATACAATAGCTCAAGGCAGCCGTTGAAGGGATATGGAAAGCCAACAGCTCGCTAGGTAGACATGTCAGCGCACCATGCCCCAGCGCTTCACCGTCAGGCGCTCGACGTTATCGAAGAAGATGTTTTCCACCAGCAGGCCAATCACAATGACGACGACCAAACCTGCGAAGACGTTATCGGTGTAAAGCTCGTTACGGTTCTGGAAAATGTACCAGCCAAGGCCACCTTTGCCTGACGACGCACCAAACACCATCTCGGCGGCGATCAGGGTACGCCAGGCAAACGCCCAGCCAATTTTCAACCCCGCCAGCAAGGCAGGCAGCGCCGCGGGAATCAGAATGAACGCCACATAGCGCAATCCCTTGAGACCATAATTGCGCCCGGCCATGCGTAGCGTTTCTGACACACCTTGAAAGCCTGCGTGAATATTGATCGCCATGGCCCACAGCACCGAGTGCACCAACACGAAAATCAAGCTGGCCTCGCCCAGGCCGAACCAGAGCAGCGCCAGCGGCAACAGGGCAATGGCGGGCAGCGGGCTAAACATGGACGTCAAGGTGGTCAGCAAGTCGCGACCAATACGGGTGGACACCGCCAATGTCGTCAACGCCAAGGCCAGAAATGCGCCTAGCGCAAAGCCTTTCAGCAGTACGCTCAGCGATGCCCCCACCCTTGCCAGCAACACGCCTGATGCCAATCCATGCCAAAGGGCACTCGCGGTTTCCATGGCACTGGGAAGCATCAGCGGATTGTTCTGCACCCTGGCCACCACCTCCCAAGCGGCCACCAATAACAGCAGAATGACGGTTTTACGCACCACGCTCTGATCCCATAGTCGTTGACCAGCGCTGCGCGTGACTTTCAAATCGCGTTCATCGACAGGCGGCAAATCAAAGAAGCGATCAGCACGTGGGTCGATGGAGCCACGCAGGTCATGTACGCTCATATGAATCTCCTGAGGCCGTCGTCTCTCCCAGAACGGGAATAGCACTTTCTTTACCCAGTACGTCGACTTGAAACGATTGGCTATCGGGGTATTTGATGCCCGCGCCCGTATTCAGCGCCACCACGCGTTCATGAGTGCCGATCTCGCCGAGCGTGCTCAACTCCCTGGCAGCGGCAAGCACAGCGGCGCCCTCGGGACATACGAAGGTGCCCTCTAACTGGGCTGCTCGGGTTTGCTCCCAGCGAATGGCCGTTTCACTCACCGCAATGGCACGCCCACCAGTGGCATACAGCGCATCCAACACCAGAAAATCCCCCAACGCCTTCGGTACGTTGATACCAAACGCATGGGTGTGGCTGCGCTCCCAGAACTCGGATACCCGAGCGCCTTCTTGCCACGCCTTGACGATGGGCGCACAGCCACTGGCTTGCACGGCAATCAAGCGCGGCAGCTTGCCGGTCACCCAACCCAGTGCTTGAAGCTCCTGCAAGGCTTTATAAATACCGATGAGCCCAACGCCACCGCCCGTGGGGTACAGAATCACATCGGGCAGTTGCCAACCGAGCTGCTCGGCCAACTCCAGGCCCATGGTTTTCTTGCCCTCGATGCGATACGGCTCTTTGAGCGTGGAAGCATCGTAATGACCGGTGGCGTTTACCCACTCCGCAATTTGTTTGCCCGAATCACTGATCACGCCATCGACCAGCGTTAGACGGGCGCCTGCTGCAGCGCACTCCTGGCGCGTAATAAAGGGGGCATCCAGTGGCATGCTGATGGTGGCCTTGATGCCTGCCCGAGCGGCATATAACGACCACGCGGCACCCGCATTGCCATTGGTTGGCATGGCCAGGTGCGTCACCCCCAATTCTTTGGCGCGGGAAATGCCCACCGCCGCCCCTCGCGCCTTGAACGACCCCGTGGGTAACAGGCCTTCGTCTTTCATGACCAGATTATTCAGGCGCATGTCGGCACCCAGTGAAGGCAACTCGATCAGCGGTGTGACCACTTCCCCCAAACTGACGATGGCACTTGGTGTCGTCACGGGCAGCAGCTCGTGATAACGCCACAGGTTCCAGGGGCGCAGGGCAAGCGCCTCCTTCGACCATGAACGCCCAAGCGCCTCGAGGTCATAGCGCACCAGTAGCGGCGAGCCACACTGGCAAAGCTGTTGAACGTGCTGATGGGCGTACTCGGCCGCGCAGCGCGGGCAGTAAAGCCCTTCCACATAGCTGTAACGCGTGGTCGTGGAAGACGTGACCTGGGTCTCTTCCACAGGATTGGCTAACACACTCATGGCGCCACCTCATGTTCGAATAGCAGCCGATGAATGGTTTGCGTGCGCGCTTTCGTGGCTTCGCTGCCCAGGCTGTGCAAGCTATCGTCAGCGCAGCCCAGCTCGGCGCGCACTCGTCCGGGATGGGGCGACAACAGCAACACTCGGTTGCCAATGACCTGTGCCTCTTCGATGGAGTGGGTCACGAACAGCAGCGTAAAGCCCTCTTGCTCCCACAGGGCCAGCAACTCCTCCTGCATCTTGCGCCGAGTGAGCGCATCGAGCGCTGCAAAGGGTTCATCCATCAGCAATATCCGTGGCCGCATGGCCAGCGCTCGGGCAATGGCCACGCGCTGTTTCATGCCACCGGAAAGCGTGTGCGGGTAGGCATCGGCAAACTGCCTCAGTCCGACTTTATCCAGTGTTTCCAGCGCACGTGACTCCGCCGCCTTGCGGCCCAACGTGCGAGAGGCCAGCAGTGGGAACATGACGTTCTGTTTGACGGTCTTCCAGGGCGGTAGCTGATCAAACTCCTGAAACACCACGATGCGGTCGGGGCCAGGGCCATGCAAGGTATGACCATCCAGGCGAATACTGCCCTCCACAGGGGTAAGAAAGCCCGCGATGGCCTTGAGCAGCGTAGACTTGCCACAGCCCGAAGGCCCCAGCAGTACGAACCGGTCACCTTCCTGCACGTTGAAGCTCACCTGCTGCGTGGCTTTCACGACATGCTGACGCGTGCGGTATTCCAAAGTGACGTTGTCGACTTCCAGCCTGGGGGCTGCAGCGGCAATGGGTGTTTTCGTTGGGGAGTAAGCCTCACGATCCAGCGAGGCCTCACCCAGCACATGGCGTTTACGCAGTGCAATCGACATCAGCTCCCCTCCCAAGCGTGGATATCATCGAAGAAGTAGTCCTGCCATGAGGTGGGCTCATTACGTATCGCGCCGACCTCAAACAGAAACTCTGCCAGAGGGAAGGTGTTGTGGGGCACCAGCGAGAAACTCACTTGCTCATCGGTAATGATCGATTCCAGAAAGTCGATATCCAGCTGCGTGCCGCTCAAGCGCTGATAGATGTGAGCCGCTTCGCGAGGGTCTTCTTCTATGAAGGTTCTGGCCTCTTCCAGGGCCTCCAGAAACGCTGCGTAGACCTCAGGGTTGTCAGCGCGAAATGCCTCTGTGGCATACAGAACGGTAGGTGAAATCGGCCCGCCCATGATCTCGTACGAATCGGTGATCTTGTGCACGCCTTCATGTTCGAGCGCTTGATACTGGAAAGGGATCGCTGAGAAGTGGGTGTTGATTTCAGTGCCACCGCTAATCAAGGCAGCCGTGGCATCGGGATTGGGTAACGCCACGGTGTTGCCTTCCAACCGATCGAACTGATCATTGCCGAAGGCATCCGCCACCGCCTTTTGCAAAAAACGTGACTGCACCGATACGCCGACGGCAGGCACGGCAATGCGGTCTCGCTCGCTAATGTCGGCCAGCGTGCGTATCTCAGGGTTATTGGTGATCAGGAAATTGGGAAACTCGCCCAGCGACGCCACGCCTTTGACATTCTGATTGCCATGGGTTCGGTCCCACACGGTCAACAGCGGCCCAACGCCCGCCCCGGCAATATCGATACTGCCCGACAACAGCGCATCGTTGACCGCTGCACCCCCTGACAGCTGCAGCCACTCAACGTCTACGTCTACCCCTCGCTCGGCAGCGTATTTTTCGATCAGCGACTGGTCACGGGCAACATGCAGCAAGAGATAGGTAATGCCGAACTGCTCGGCAATACGCAGCGGTTCGGCGGCAAACACCGGAGACGCCGTTGCCAAGGAGGCGGCCAATAGGGTGCCTGATACGCCAACGGCAGAAAACAGTCGTTGTTTCATGAAAGTGCTCCAAGCCAAGTGATGGATGGCACCACCTTAACGAGCGGCTGGCATTATCAGAAATGACTCTTTTAAGCACGCTTATCACTCCCTGGCTGAAAACGTTATTCAAAAAAACGCCATGTGCTTCGTATAAAAACGTTAGCCGATTTTGTTATTTGGAAATCTCTTCAAGGGTCTTCAATAGTGTCACGACAGCAACGCAACTCTTTTCAAAACGACGCTTTTCAAAACGATGCTTTTCAAAAAAAGGCTCGGCCACCTACGCCAGCCCGTCTTATTCACGAGCCTTGACCTAAAATAAAGAAGGCGAGTGGTTTATTCTTTATAATCAATATGTTCGGCAAGAACTTGATTAGAGAGGGCCGCTCGCCATGGGTGAAACACTACCAAGCTGGAAACCAGCCTGCAACTTATCTGTTTCAGTGCAGCTCAGTGAACAAAAAACCAGTAGTGATGCCGGTGCATTCTTGCTGCGCGAGGTGCTCGATCGCAGCGGTGTGATTGAGAGCTTGGATCGGCAGTTGCTTGATGATCGTGACCCCGCACGTGTGCAACATAGTTTGTCCAGTCAGCTTCGTACTCTGCTGATTCAGCGTGCGCTGGGCTGGGACGATCTGAGTGATACGCAAACACTAGCAAACGACCCGGTTTTGCAGCTGGCCTGCAGCGATCAGCGCAGCACCACGCCACTAGAGCAGCCCCGTCCTTCGCAGCCAACCCTGTCGCGTCTTCTGAATCTGTTGGCCACAGATATCAACCAGTCTGCATTTCATGACGGTTTGCTCGACATGGCCATGTGGCGACTGTCTTCGATGCGCAGCGGCAAGCCATTGTCATCGATCACGTTGGATGTCGATGGCCTGCCCATTGAAACTTTTGGCCAACAAGTCAGAACGGGCTACAACAGCTATGTTGGTTATTCACACTACTCACCGCTGGTGGCTTCTATCGCTGAAACGGGCGACATGGTTGGCGGCCTGTTACGAGAGGGAAACAGCGGTTGTGCAGTACAAGCTGAGCACTGGATTCCCAAGCTGGTTGAACGGATTGGCAAGACAACCGGCACCAAGGTCAGAGTTCGTTTTGATGCGGGTTTTACTGGCAACCCAACACTTTCGGCACTGGATGACGCCAATATTGAATATGTTGGTCGATTGTCCAGCAATACCGTACTTGAGCGCGAAGCGGCACACTACCTCAAGCGCCCAGTGGGTCGGCCAACCCATCAACTACGCGAGTGGTGCCATGAGTTTTACTATCAGGCACAGTCTTGGGAGAAGCCGCGCCGCATTATTTTAGTGGTCTGCGAGCAACCGGATGATCTGTTTTTAAAACATTTTTTCCTAGTCACCAGCCTGGACTGGAAAGACTGGACACCGCATAAAATTCTGCAGCTGTACCGCAAACGCGGGAAAGCTGAGGGGCACATGGGCGAACTGAAAGACACGCTCAACGTTCACCTATCTTCTACCTGCCGTGGTGCGTCTACCGTGCAACAGGTGATGGGCCGCAATCAGGTCAGCCTGCTGCTGAGTCTCTACGCTTATCAGATGCTGCACAGTCTGCGAGCGCTGATGGAGCGCGTCACACAAAAGGGCTGGAGCATACGCAAAGTCCGCGAGCAGATCCTGAAAACAGCAGCGACCGTGGCCGTGCATGCGCGAAAAATAGCAGTTCATATCGGACAGTCTGGCGGCAAATGGTGGCCCAGTCTGCTTAAAAACTTGCCTCGACTGCATCAGGCTCAAACTTAAACCGAGGCACGCAACAAACAGGTTATCGGCTGAACGGCTGAGGTTTTATCTTGCCTAAATGATAAGAAAAGCTGTGAAAGAGTTGAAAGCAGGCACAAAACCTTTCTGTTTTTACGCTGACAAAGTAAATACACTACCGAAAATCGTACCCCCCAGCCCGAAAACGGTTAGAGGGTCATCAAGCTGCCGAAAATGAGTCACTTTGAGAGCTCTCATGAATAAGACGGGGCCAGGAGACTAACCACATGCTGACTAATCGAAATAAAAACACTGGCCTGTCGGTACGCCCACTCAGTGGTCATATTGGCGCAGAAGTCGAAGGGCTCGACGCAGCACACCTCGACCAAGAGGGATTTTCCACACTCAAAGCGCTGTTTCTGGAGTACCAGGTCTTGATACTGCGCAATCAAGTGCTTACCCGAGACCAGCATATTGCCTTGGGCAAGCGCTTTGGCGAGTTGCATATTCACCCCATGGCCAAGGCTCCCGAGGGATACCCAGAGATATTCCCCATCGAAGCCGATGCCAACTCCTCGAATGACCCCAAAGCCATTCGAAGCGGCAAGCGTGCTGTCAACGGCGGGCACTGGCACTCGGATGTTTCCTGCGATGAAGAGCCACCGCTGGGCAGTTTGTTATACCTGCGCGAAGTTCCCGCACGAGGTGGAGACACTCTGTTCAGCAGTGGCTATGCTGCTTACGAAGCGCTTTCTCCCGCCCTGCAGCGTTTTTTGGAGGGCCTCACCGCTGTTCACTCAGGAGAGGCAACCTACCGCCTGCACTATGGCAATCAAGCGGCCAAAGACCGCAGCCAGTTTGGCTTCAACAATGGGGCCACCTACCCGGAGGCCATTCACCCCGTGGTACGCACACACCCGGAAACAGGCCGCAAAAGCCTGTTCGTCAACCGTGGCTTCACCCGGGAAATCGTGGAGCTTGGCCATGCCGAAAGCCAAGCCTTGCTGGCGTTTCTCTACCAGCATCAAGAGGCCCCCGAATGGACCGTGCGTTTGAACTGGACACCCAACAGCCTGGCCATCTGGGATAATCGTTGCACTCAGCACCGCGCTATTTTCGACTACGCTGGGCAAGCACGTCGCGGTGAGCGAGTGACGATAAAAGGTGATCGCCCCTTCTTTGCCTCTGCACTTCCCACCATTGAGTGGGGGTTAGCGGGCTAATCTGACACGCTCAGCCCTGAACCAAGCACGATGAGAGCGGACTGTTCATCGTGCTTGGCCTTTTCTTCGTTTCAACCTGCCTGCAAGATTAATAAACACCAACAAAATAAGCTGACATTCATATTCTTAGCCAAGGCTATATTTATTACTTAACGCAAACTTTATTTTTTAATCACGCGCTTGTTATCACTCTAAAACCTGATAGGATTCCGTCCATTCAAATACCCGACCCACATACTCGGGTATAGGTATTCACTGGTTCTTCAGATAACGTGAGCCGTTTGCGATGACACCTGTAGCCCTGCTCTTTTTAGCGGTTTCCATGTCGGCGGATGCCTTTGCTGCGTCACTCAGCAAAGGGGCCGAACTGACCAAACCCCGCTGGCGACATGCCCTGGGCATTGGCCTGATTTTCGGCACCATCGAAGCGATCACCCCAGTGCTGGGCTGGGTAGCAGGCAAGGCTTCTCAACAGTACGTGGAAGCCTGGGACCACTGGGTCGCATTTGTACTGCTGACCGCCATTGGCCTGCACATGATGTACGAAGGGCTCAAAAAAGAAGAGCAGGTAGCCCACCGCAAGCAAACGCTCTGGCTGCTGGTACTGACCGCCATTGCCACCAGCCTGGATGCCATGGCCGTCGGCGCCAGCCTGGCGTTTATCGACGTAGATATCATTACCACCAGCTTGGCCATCGGCCTGGCGACCACCGTCATGGCCTCGATGGGCACCTTGCTCGGCCACAAACTGGGGCGCTACGTGGGCCACTGGGCAGAGCTGATGGGCGGGGTGGTATTGATCGGGATTGGAGTGATGGTGCTGATAGAGCATACCGGCGGTGGCGTTACTGATATGCTACAGGCACTGTAACCTGCGTAGCCTCATGTACATCACCCGCAGGGTAGCCATGAGCCACCCTGCGGGTGATCAGGAGCGATGTTCAGCGCTCATCCAGATACGCTTGCAACACATCCCCCAACGCCGCAATGGCTTCGTTGCGCGCTTCGAACGATGCGTCTGTTTCCGTGAGGTAGAACACGACCACGGTGGGCGCCTGCTCAGGAGGCCAGATGATGGCCGTGATGGAACGAGAGCCATAGCCACCTGCACCGGTTCTATCGGCGATCACCCAATCGAAAGGCATGGCGGTACGAAACAGCCCATCGGCCACGGCGTTGCCCTTCATCCAGTCTTGCAACTGCTGCCGAGATTCCGGGGTGAGCACATCGCCCAGCACCAGCGTTTCCAGCGTGGCCAACATCGCATTGGGCGTGGTGGTGTCGCGCTCGTCCCCAGGCGTAGCTTCGTTCAGCTCGGTCTCGAAACGGTCGAGCCGCGTAACGGAATCGTCCAGGCGGCGCGCAAAAGCCGTGATGGCTTCCGGCCCGCCCAGGGCTTCCAGTATCAGGTTGGCCGCCGTGTTATCGCTGGTGGTCATGGTGGCATCGCACAGCTCGAACAGCGTCATTGGCTGGTGGCCTGCATACTGCTCGGTCACCGGCGAGTAAGTCACCAGCGCCGACTCATCGAAACTGACCTCGGTATCCGGCGCTAGCTGCCCTTCATCCACCTGCTCCAGCAGCGCGCCACACGCCAGCGTTTTGAACGTGCTGGACATGGCAAAGCGCTCATCCGCGTTCACTTCCCAGCGCTGGCCCGTGGCCAGATCATGCGCCGCAAAGCCAATGCGCGCGTCCAGCGCCTGTTCGATACGCGCCAGCTCGGCGGTAATGGGGTCGTCTTGCGCCATCGCAACAGACGAAGCAAACAGCACGCACGCCGACAGCGCAGCACGCATCCAGCGTGGTTGGCGGTGATTCATGGGTAACCTTCCTGGGCAGTAAGGGAAAATAGACAACATGAGTGTAGCGCTATTCTTACGAGGGACTAAAACGCATCAGCAGCTCCGGCGCTCCTGTGTGTTCATCCTGCTGTTCGCCCATGTGCACAAAGCCGCGCGCTTCGTAAAAACGAATGCTGGGCGTATTCTGGGCATAGACGGTCAGTTCCAGCCATGCTCTGCGGCGTTTGGCATCTTCCAGTAGCGCACTGCCCAGGCCACGGCCTTGCCCCTCTGGCTGCACGAAAATCGCGGCCAGGGTATTCTCGTAAAGGCTATAGAAGCCCATCACCTGGCCTGAGGTTTCGGCTACGTAGGTTTCTGAGGCGGGAAGGTATCGCTCCCGCATGGCATCGCGCTGGGCGTGCCAAAAGTCAGGCTCGATAAAATCATGCGCTTGGATAGACGCCGCCAGCCAAATAGCCAGCACGGCCTCCATGTCGTCCGCCTGAAAGGCACGAATACGATAGTGATGTGAGTGTGCGTGCATGACATGCCTATTGAAGCAGAGCGTGAAGTGCCTGAAGACTCTCGGGCGAGCCCTGGATACGCTGGCAGTGGGTGGTTTCTTGCTCCCAGGTAGCCGCCGAGGCCACGTGCAAATGCACCGCCACCCTGGCATCGGTCTCGCCTTCCAACAGCCCGGCAGGCACCCACATCCAGTCGCTGCTGCGCAGTTGATTCGGCACCGGACTACCGCAAGTGGCGCAAAAGTCGCTGCGATAGCCGCTTTCCCGCTGATACGAGCGAATATTCCCCTGCCCCGAGCGCCACTGAAACTGCTCCCCCGGCACGAAGGTGGCCGCATTGGCCGCCGCGCCGGTGGCCTTGCGACATAACGAACAGTGGCACTGGTACAGGTGAGGCAGCTCACCCTCGATCGTGAACGCCACTTCCCCACACAGGCACTCGCCCTTCATGTTCTGCTCCTTGAAAATTCTCCGCACGCCATCGCTGGCTACGCCATGCTGGGGTTATACAGAATCACCTCATCCCCGGCGCCATAACCGCTGACCACCGCCGCGCGGGAAACCCCCAGGGTCGATTGATACAGTTTTTCCGCGAAGTTGCCTTCCGAGGTGGTTACCATCACCGCCCCGACACCGCAGCCCAGGCCACGCACGTGGGCCTTGAACGGAGCCAATGACTCCACGATGAGCCGCTTACCCAGCCCCTGGCCCGCCGCGTCGGGATGAATGCCGATCTGCTCCAGCTCGATGATGCTTTTTTCCCGAAAGCCGTTCTTTACGCACCACAGGATATAGCCACGCACCACGCCCGCTACTTCTACCACGTAGTACACGCCCCGCGGGTAGGCGTTAAACGATGCCTCGATCCACTGGACATGGTTCTTCTCGCGGGGGAAACAGGCCTGATACACATCAGCCATGGCGGCAATATCGCTTCTTTCTGCTGCTCTTACGGTCACTTTAAAATCCTTTTCTTGCGGGCTTACATCATGACTTTTTCAAAACCAAAAAACTCTAGCCTGTGTGCCTTGCTGCCCCGCGCCTCGTCGCCTGGGGCGGGGTAGTCGCGGTGGTAAAAAGAGACGATCTTGAAACCACACTTGTTGACATAAAAGTGGATGTTGCGCTTTTCGAAGTACGGCGTGTGGGTCACCCATACCCGCGTGGCGGGGTACGCCTGCTCGATAGCCTGCCAGGCACGGTAGCCCACCCCACGCCCGAGGGAGTTGGGCAAGAGGTAGAACAGATCCAGAGTATTGCGCTGGGTCGATGCCTCCAGGGTGACAATCGCACCGCCCACTTTCTCACCATCCAGAAGGATGTGATGCACCACGGCATCGGGGGCGGTCAGGGATTGGTCGATATCGTCATCCGATGGAATCAGTCCCGGCTCTACCGCACCAAAGGCCTCTTCCACGGCCACGCTGAACGAGGCCTTGAGTTCTTGCTTGAATGCATCGAATGTCGAAGCGTCGGCCAGCGCCAACGTGACGTTAGAGGAGTGTTCCATGGCAGTGCCCATCCGCTTAACGAGAGTATCCATCAACCGCTTAGGCTAACCGCTGCCAGGACGTTTTGCCATCCTGCGCAGCCCCTACAGCCCCGCTTCAACGCTGAATCTCGGTCACGACCTCGGTCTTGACGGAGTTGGCGATAAAGCACTTTTCATGGGCGGCGTGATGGAGCTGTTCGAGCGTCTCGACAGAAGGTGCTTGCGCTGCAAACAGCGCTTTGGGCCGTAGGGTCACCCTGGTCATGGCGATTTTCCCGTCGCTGCCCTTCTCCATCACACCTACCGCGTCATCCACGTAGCTTTCCACTACCAAGCCCTGCTGCGCGGCAAGGGCGAGGAAGAACAGCATATGGCAGCTGGAGAGCGAAGCCACGAATGCCTCTTCCGGGTCGACGTTGGCTTCCACCGAGTAGGGCAACGGCACCACATGGGGCGATGACGACGCCGCCACGCGGACGCCACCATCGAACACCCACTCGTGCCCACGACTATAGCGCTGATCTATAAAGGCTTCATCGGCCCCACGGGCCCACTGGATGGAAGCGGTGTATTCGGCCATGAGGGTTCCTTTGGCTCAATCGCTGGGTGCGAATACCTTCAATGCGTAAACGCAGAATACAGCTTAAATGGAAGACTCGTTGATACTGACAGCACGCTCTTGCGCGAGCTCAATCACTGCGTGCCCCAGTTGAACCAGCGTATCAAAATTGGGCCTGGTTTCAGGTTTTAAGGAACGATAAGCACTGGTGCGACTTTTGATACCTGCTTTCGCAATCACTTGACTATGACCAAATTGTTCCACATAAGAGCGAATGGCGGCTTGCAAAATATCGGCGCGTCCCTCTTTCATCGACTCCCAGGAAGCCTGCTTAATGACGGTTTCCATTTCTTGAACGTTAACAAAAACGTCTGTGGATTTTTGCTCACCTTTGGTAATAGCACGCAGTGTTGCCGCAGAAAGCTCGTTGCCGCTCCAATTGAGGGATCCTTCAGGTGTTAAGGAAAAACGCTTGAAATCCTTGATCTCAGAAAAGGGAGGCTTACTGAAGTAAGCTGTCAGATCAGCGCGGCCGAAGTAGCCATCGCTGAACGTTAGCGCCAAGGCATGACCTGAAATGACATCAACATCCACGATTTTTAGCATACGTCACCTAGCTTACCCGGGTTTTCGCCATTCACTGCTTTGTGCCACATCACCATCAACTGTTCACGGTGATCGAAAATATGGCTCTCCGCTCTCTTACGCTGCTTGTTAGGTAGATAGCCCTCCAGGCACTCACCCGTTTCAATCGCAATGATCAGTTCGTAGCTACCATACTTCACATGAAGGTGGGGTAGCTTATGTTGCTTGTTATCAAAAAAATACAAGCAAAAAGAAAGGCCTAGCAACGCATCAATTTCCGGCATGGTATCTCTAACGCCTGTTACTTCAATAGACTATAGCAACGTATCCTTGAAGAGACAAAATAGAAAATTTTCGAGGCACGGATCGTCTACGCTGGGTGCATGAACGGCGATGGCCTCGGGCAGTCAGAACCACATTGCAACAGGAATGCCACCAGGAGAGCAAGATATGCAGACGATTGAGCTAGGCGGCACCAGCGTACCCCGTATTGGTCAGGGCACCTGGCACATGGGCGAGGATGCCAGGCAGCGGCAGGCTGAGGTCAGGGCGCTGCGTGAAGGCCTGGATTTGAGG
The DNA here is from genome assembly GCF_020616575.1 of Halomonas sp. NyZ770. Classification (NCBI taxonomy): domain Bacteria; kingdom Pseudomonadati; phylum Pseudomonadota; class Gammaproteobacteria; order Oceanospirillales; family Halomonadaceae; genus Halomonas; species Halomonas sp. NyZ770. Next base: position 2,899,412 of record NZ_CP085143.1, read on the forward strand.
ATGACGCTGATCGATACCGCCGAGATGTATGCCGAGGGCGGTGCTGAAGAAATCGTGGGTGAAGCCATTCGTGGGCGGCGCGAGCAGGCGTATCTGGTCAGCAAGGTTTACCCCCACAATGCCAGCACCCAAGGTGTTCAAGCCGCCTGCGAACGCAGCCTGCGCCGACTGGGGACCGATACGATTGACCTTTACCTGCTGCACTGGCGCGGCCAGTACCCGCTGAGCGACACCGTGGAAGCGTTTGAGCGGCTACGCGAGCAGGGCAAGATCCTGCGTTGGGGCGTATCGAACTTCGACGTTGACGACCTGGAAGAGCTAAACGCGCCCGCGTGCGCCACCAACCAAGTCCTCTACAACCCCGAAGCACGGGGCATCGAATACGACCTGCTGCCCTGGCAAGCCCAGCAAAACATGCCGCTGATGGCCTACTGCCCTATCGGGCAAGGCGGCGCGCTCCTGCGTGACGCGACCCTGCAACGCATCGCTGAAAAACACAGCGCCACCCCCGCGCAAATCGCGCTTGCTTGGGCACTGCGCCACCCCGGCGTGATCGCGATTCCTAAAGCCGTGAGCCTGGACCACCTCAAACAGAACGCTGATGCGGATAAGGTCAGGCTCGATGACGAGGACCTGGCACAGATGGATGCCGCCTATCCGCCGCCAACACGCAAGCAGGGCTTAATGATGGTGTGAGCAATCGCCTATCAGCGGCTTAGCGTGGGATACGATTCGTGGGCATCACCGGCTCAACCGCTGTTTTAAAGCGGAGAAAGCCGAACGCGGCTAAGCCAATTGGCAAACCCAACCCTGTACGCTATTCTGTACATTAACAATATCGCGTACAGGAGTACCCTTTATGGATGCCATCAGCTACACCGCCGCTAGAACCAACCTAGCAAAAACCATGGAGCGGGTCTGTGAAGACCACTCTCCTGTGATCATCACCCGCAATAAGGCGCAATCCGTGGTCATGATCTCTCTCGAAGACTATGAAGCGCTGCAAGAGACAGCCTACCTCCTGCGCGCGCCCAAAAACGCCCGCCGTTTACTGGAATCCGTTGCCGAGTTGGAGCAAGGGGGCGGTCAGGAAAAGGAGCTTCTTGAATGAAGCTCATCTTTTCCGAGAACGCCTGGGAAGACTATTTGTACTGGCAGAAAACTGACAAAAAGATTCTCAACCGAATCAACAAGCTAATCAAAGAAATCAAGCGAGAGCCATTTGAAGGAGTCGGCAAGCCAGAACCCCTTAAACACAGCCTCGCGGGTTACTGGTCTCGGCGAATCAACGAAGAACACCGCATCGTTTACAAGGTCACGGACGATGCTTTGCTTGTTGCCCAACTGCGGTATCACTACTGATTTAACGCTGAGCACATCTGCGCGACGTCAGGAGCGTCCAGCGGCCAAAGGCCGCGAGCTGCTGCGCCTTGTTAATTGAGGTGTTACGAGGCAACGCCAAACCGCCGATTCGTCGCAGCATGGATCTCGCCTATCGGTAACTGTCAAGGTATCTGTCGGCCTGCCTGATTTTTTATGCCGCCATTCGCGCTGCCTCAGCGACCACTTTTCGCTCTGGATTCAACGACACTAATGTCACCGGCTCCCAGTTGCGGGTACCAACGCTCCAGTGCTCAAACTCGACTGCTGCACAGCCTACTATTCATTACGCTGCGATACCTTTCGAGGCCGCACCCAACCGGCCACCAACGACCCCAGCACGATTAGCACGCTGGCGCTCACCACGGTGGTCGTCGCCTCGCCGTAGCCCGCCAGAATCAGCAGCACCACAGAGATCAGCGGCGCGCTATACGCCAGGGTGCCCAGAAGCTGGATGTTGCCGTGCTTGACGCCATAGTCCCAAGTGAAGAAGGCAATTCCCACGGGGCCGAGCCCTAATCCCGCGACGCCCACCCATTGCCTCCACCCTTGCGGCCATACCGTCTCTTCCCACAGCACATGGCAGCTGAATGCCAGCAGCGCCGTTACGCCGCAGAACCAGCCCACGGCATCGGTAGGCACGCTGCGCACCCACCGGCTGAGCACGGAGTAAGACGACCAGATCAACGCACACGCCAAGGCAACCAGATAGCCCGGCAGGTACTCCCACGCGAATCCCCCGGCCTGGCGGCTGATCAACAGCCAGCACCCCAGCAGAGCCAGCAACGCCCCCACGATGGACTGAACCCGCAACCGCTCATCCGGCAACAGCGCAGAGAGCAGCACGATCAGCAGCGGCCAGAGGTAAGCCAACAGGCTGACATCCACCGCTGGCGCCAGCGTCATCGCCTTGAAATAAGCAAAGTGGTAACCGAACAACCCGCCAACCCCGATACACCAGGCCGCCAACGGCTGTCGGGTATAACGAATGCCCGTATGCCCAGCCAACCCCCAGCGCCCCATCATCAGCAAAAACGCGATGCCGAAGGTCATGGCCATGAGCTGGAACTCAGGAATCTCGCCGCCGGATAGTTTGGTCAACAACGCCAGCGTGCCCCAAAGCAGCACGGAAATGGCCCCGATCCAGGTAGCCGCGTTTACGTTTGGCATGTGGCTATCTCCCCTTACATTCTCTTGATCGCCGTGTCGAAAGAGCGTAATGGAGAGTGCTAACGGGAGCTTTTGCGTTCTGGCGGTATTATGTCGAGAGACGGCGGAAATGGCTGGGCGGTTGACCAAAGTGACGCCGGAAGCGGTCGCTGAACGCCGACAACGACGCGTAGCCCACCGCTTCCGCCACCCGCTGAATGCTGAGATCGGACTGCTCCAGCAGCCGCCATGCCTCGTTCATGCGCAGCTCTAGAAGGTACTGATGAGGCGTCGCGCCTACCTGCTGGCGAAAAAGGTCGTTCAACTGGCGAATGCTCAGATGCGCGGCGCTGGCCACCTCGGCCATGGAAACCGAACGATGGAAGTGGTCTTGCAGAAACTGTTGCGCGGCATACACCCTTCGGTCCAACTGCAATCGGCTACCATGGCGCTCCTGCAACAGCTGTATCAGCAATAGCAGCATGTGATGCTGAGTCGCCTGCACGCCCGCCCCGCCAACGGCCTGGGCATGCAGAAAATGAACGTAATGGCGCAGCGCCGCATCCAGCCCCACGAAATTCGGCAGCCTATCTAGAGAGGGAGCCAACCGCTCGGGCACATCGACCACCAAAAACCGATTGCCCGCCGTGGCCGCAAACCCATGGCTGCTACCTGACGGAATGATCGCCGCTCTCTGTTGCGACACCTCTCCTGCCTTGGCATCGATAGTAAGAAACAGCGTACCGGCCAAGGGAAGCACCAGCTGATGATGATCGTGGGCATGCCGCGTCACTTCATCATCGTAAGTGCGTATGTGCAGAGCGGTATCGGGATGTCTCATGGTCTTACTCAAGAGTGGTGGGCACTTCGGACGGTACCTTACCACCGGTTCTTATCGTCTTCCGCCACCCGCGCCAATAATGCCTGGGCATTTGATTCGAAACCGCTGGGGGCCAAACACCGAGTAAGGAGAGCAGGTAAAGTGTTTCCTGAAGGGCAGCCCCATCTTCCTCGGAAATCAGGGCAGCCTTGTGGCGCTTACCCATGATAACGATGGATTGGCGGGATTTGGCAGTCTCGTCGATCAACCGATATAAGTTGCTGCGCGCCGCAGTGGCTGTGATTCCAGTCATGACGCACCTCTTGCGTGTTCAACTTTTCACCGAGTGTACGCGAACGCCACGACGAACGCTCCGCATAACGCCGCTCAGCACGCGCGTTTTTGGAATGGAGGCGAAGCCACAATGCAAAAGCCGTCGCCGTGGCTGGCATGGTTATGTTGCTCCGTAAATCTGAAGAACACTGCCGATAGCAATCAATATTAAGCTTACAATCAGGTTGGCTCTGGCTCTTTCATCAAAAGAGTAAAAATATTGAAATTCTTGATACTCTTTTTCTAACTTTTGACTAAAACTAGATTCAACTTCCTTTTTCTGTTCCTCGCTGTAAATATCAAACCTTCTTAAGTCTCTCTCTTTTTCAGTCATTTCGATGGCATCAAGAACTCGATTAAGCCGGCCCCTGTACCTCGGCGCCAAGATAATTTTGTAGGTAGCGAGTAAAGCAGAAACATAACAAAGTGCTAGCCCGGCTCTCGCGGCTATTTTTGTATCGGTTTGCTCGCCAATAAGCGCTGCTCCAACGGCACAGAGAATTGCGATGACAGCATTTCCGACAAGTTCCATTCTCAGACTGACAAGAGGCTTATCATCATTCACTAGTTTATTCCTAAACATCGATCACCTTCCGAAAACATAACGGGGATGTAGGAAAACCCGATTTCGAGCCGTCTCCACCGCCTCTCGTCATCATTTACTGATCCAGCAAGCCATCTGGCTGGATAATATTAATATCGATATTCCACCACTTGAGCGTCCATTAAAAGCTGGATGAAGGCAGTATTTTGCTCTTACAAAGCAATTTATCCCGCTCCAAGCCCTTCATGAAGCGGTCAAATGACCATAGCTCGCTAACTTCTCAATGTTGTGAACCAGGCAGTATAACTGCCCCTGCCCATTTTTCTTACCCCGTAGACTGAACTAGATCAGCCTTTTCGTAGTACCAATATTGCCGAATGCAGCCGTCAATGGCAAAGAGTTCGTGGCACACCAGCAGCACTTGTTTAAAGAGCGCTTCAACCTCGTCGGCATGCCAACTAACGAAGCTTGCCAGAGTGGTAAAGTGGGAAACGGTATCGCAGCACCACTGCATCTCGCGACTGGAGGTGATGCCTTTTGAGTAGGCAAACAGGATGATCTTCAACAGGATGGCCGGATCGTAGGCCAACCGACCGGTCGCGTCGTTGCGATACTTGGGATGGAAAACGGATAAGTCGAGCTTGTACTCGATCAGGTAGTGCACGGCGTGTTCGAAGGTGCCAGGCTGAAGCTGATCCTGGTAGTTGATGACCACCATAGCGTTCTGATCGTAGTTGTAAACCTTGAAGCGCGGCATGCTGACCACTCCCCGTCTGTTTTCCCGATCCTACCAAAACCTGGCTGTTAAAGGGGTTTTTCTACAGCCTCAACGCCCGGCTCACGCGCCGGCTTGGAGCCGCGAAGCGGCGGAAATCGGTCGCTGTGCAGCCGATTGTTAGAAACGGTTACGAAGTATCGCTCTAAGTTCTTCTATTCTGTAAGGAGGATCACGCCTGTGAATCATTGAGTGGCAGTTCGGGCATACAGGGACCAAATCATTAATCGGATCTATTTGGTACTCACCTTTTTGATGCGACACAGGGACAATGTGATGAACATGAATAAATCCGCGCCCTATATCTCCATACAAATCCTCAAAATTTAAATCACAGACTTTACATTTTACCCCATGATACTCGATACATTGTTGCCTTGCCTGTGAACTTCGCTCATACCTGGTCAACTCATAGGACAACTCTTGCCCTTCAATGATCTGGATGTCATCAATTTCCGGAATTTCGCCCCGACTTATTTCACCCGATTCGTGAACCTCAAAACCGCCGTCTGATTTCACGACCCTTAACTCCCATACACCCCATTCACCGATGTGGAGAGACGATTCAGGCGGCAATTCGTAAGCAAACTTTTCCGTTATATTTCGTCGGTCCTCGGATGGAACCAGCTCATTCATAACTCTTCTTCGTTTATGTGTATACCAAGCGGGCCATTCTCCGATCTGCCCCATCCACGACTCTTCCTTTTCATAACACTGCCGAGCTATTTCAAGAGCTTGTTCTTTAGTAGGAACTTTAGCTTGTAGGGTATATATATTTCCCCGAGAAATTTCCGGAGGTCGCAGATATGCGTAGTTTTTCGTCGACTTTATTAGCTCCCATCCTCTTCTTGGCAACAGGACGGACAAAGTCATTGCTGCCCCAAAACGAAAGGCCCCCTCTCCATACCTCTTAGGCGCCTTACCTTGCGATTGAAACCTAATTGAGGCTTCCGACCAGTCAGAAGTATCGTATTCCATCATTTTCCTGCTTGTTTCTAACGCCCGGCTCACGCGCCGGTTTGGAGCCGCGAAGCGGCGGAAAATCGGTCGCAGTGCAGCCGATTGTTAGCGCGTGTTTTCCAAGGCTACAAGTTACTCTGACCACTTCTTGTTAAAGGCCGATATAGACATCACCAAGAGCACAATCAAAAATGACGCAATCGCGAATGCAGAAAGTCCAGTGAACCAAGCAACCCAGCCAGGATACGTTGTTTGTAGTAAGGGTCTAAAGATTAGATCGGCCAGTCCGGCCGCTCCCACCATTCCAAACACCGCAGTCAGCCATCGGTCCATTCGGGACCGTCGCATTTCCGCCTTATAGCGTCGCTCGTCCAAGTACCATCTAGCCTGTTCTTTGCCTGACGCGATGAGTCCTCTTGTTCCGGCAGCAGTCATCAAATGCTCAAGCGCATCAGTTATTTCTCCAGCTTGGCTCGATTTGTGAAGCACAGAATCCGCATTGCCCAATGTTTCGTACGCGTAAACGAGTTGTTCATCTGATGGGGGACCTTCTGCTATGGCACATGCACGCGCAATACGAATGTTGTGGTACTCGAAGTGTTCCGCTCTAGCCTGGTTCTCTAACAAATGGGCTCTGGTATTGGGATTGTCCCAAGCATTGTCAGGTTCACTGCATGGCCGCAGCCACGTCCAGAGCAAAACTGCTCGATTGCCGTGTAAGCAATAGTCATTAAATGGCCGGAGGTCAGGAGGGAGCTGTGGAGGTTCATTCATTCCAGCGCTGCGCATCAGGATACGGGACATCGACTGGCCGTACATGTCAAATAACTGATCTTTGGTTCCAGGCTGGCCGGCGAATCGCATTAAGGAAATCGAGGGTCGACCTTGCCACAACTGTACACCTGCCACTCCATCATTCTTTCTGTAATCTGTTGAGACTACTTGTGAAGCTACGGCATTTGCGTAGATCGATCTGCAAAGGTCGATCGTTCCCTCCCACTCCGCTTGATCCTCTGATCCCGCAATTTGATGCAGGAGCCACGGCTCCCCATGCAAATCAAACCGTCGCCCGTCCATACTGAGGGAGTCGTAGAGTGTTGTTCTTGCGGTTTGTCTCATCTTCTTGACGAGCTTACGTGTCTGTCGATCAAATACACGCTGCCCACCGATGGAAATTTCACCCTCGAATGCATCAGGCAAATGCAGTTCACCATCTATTCTTTGAAGTGCAGCATCTACCCAAACAGATTTAAAGTAGCGCTGGAACAAGTTGACGACGTCGCCGATGAAATCTTCCTCACTCAGATCATCCCATGTCGTATCGAGTTGAAAACAAATGCACATGAGCCCGTCGGCATGAAGCTTTAGCCATGGGTAGACTGGCAGAGTCAAGTCGTCATTCTCTAGTACTACTGGAGGTAGTGCGGCTCGCATATGCGGAGGCACTTGCCGTGCTTCGTCGCCTTCGATGCGCCGCTCGTGGAACGCCAACTCCAAGCAGAAAATAAGATCCTCGGCGGTATGCTGCGGCAAAGTGTCGCTAAACTGGACTGTCCAACTATTATCCCAGCGACGCCCCTGCGGGCGAAGCCATTCAACTTGGAGGTCACCATGTTCGTCAAGGTACACGGCTTTCAGATCCGAGAAACAAACGGTTCTCACTGTCCCCGACTTTAAAAGTGCCTTGGCCGTTTTAAGGAGGTCGACCTGGGTGACATCAAGGCCAATTGCGTAATTGTAGAAACAGTTCACCTGCTGTACACGAAGGTCTTTCGATTTGGCCGTCATAGGTAGCTCTGCAGATTAGGGATTGGGGGCTTATTCACATAGTGCGCTAACGCCCGGCTTTGGGGCGGGCTTGTAGCCGCAAAGCGGCGGAGAGGCCGTCCCAGCCCCGAAGGGGCGACAACAGCCGTTTGTTAGCTCTTACTCTGCAGAGTTTGAGGCTATTTGCGCGTTCACAGCTGCAGCCCTGGAGATTGCTTGCTGCAGTTTTCCCTGACTTTCAAGAATCTCTACTAACTGGTCCAGATTCTTTACAGCTGATGGATCTCCTCGCTCAGATGCGTATTGCATCCAGGCGTATGATTCGACGAAATCGTTTGGGACCCCTTGGCCTTGTGCAAACATCAATCCGTATTCGTTGACACTGGGGACGTGACCATATCCAGCACCAAAACGATAATACGAAGCTGCTTTCTCATATGATGGCGCAACGTCATGCCATCCTTTTCGGAATATTTGACCGAGGTTAAATGACGACTGGAAATCTCCAGTTTTTGCGGCTTCGCTATAGTGGAACAGCGCCTTTTCGGAATTTAACTCTACCCCATCGCCTGAATGGTACATGAGGCCGAGATTTGCATGGGATGGCGCGTACCCTTCGCTTGCAGCGCGCTCGAATAGCGCTACAGCTTTTGAAATGTTTTTTTCTACACCGTGACCTTGATAGTAGAGACTTGCTAATAGGTGATGCCCAAAGGCATCTCCAGCTTGAGAGGCATTTTCAAACTCAGATAAAGCTACTGAATAGTTACCTTCATTGTATGCCTCAATTCCAGAATTTATGTCGGCCATAGCAATTCCACTGAAAAATAAGATGGCTAGGCTCAAAAAAAGCTTAGTCACGCGTTGAAACCTCCTTCAGAGCTAACGCCCGGATTTGCGGCTGGTTTGGAGCGAAGCGGAAAACCAGTCCGGCAACATGCGATTGTTAAGGGGTTAGTCAGCATTCCTTGTAATACTATGAAATTCTACTGGTGTTGTAGGCTCAAAGCTCATGGCATAGCCGTGACAAACTTCCACCCACTGATGATTTCTATAAAAAGCCAGTATGATGGATTTTACAGTCTGGTAGCCAATTGAAAACTCGTCTCTTAATGCCATCTCAAACTCCATCCAATTAACTTCTTCTTTGTTGTTGAGTTTCTCATCGTATCTTTCAAAGATATCGTGGGCTTTATCTATTTGAGATTCATCCCAGTCCATAGATAAAATTAAGGCTTCGACGGGATGCCTATCGTAATCTATACACTCCCCAAGAATCTTTACGTGATATTGTAACTTCTTAATGCTTTCAGCTAGCTCTTCGATATTCATGCTTTACCCTCTAATACGTAGATTCTTGAGTTTGCCTGTGAAATCGCATCTTGAACCAAGCTTTGAAGATCATTCATATCCTGATGGATTGGACTCCCTGCATTCCATGAAACCTCATAACTATTTAGTTTTTTTTGGGCCTCACTCAACATTTCTCTAATGTCTTTATCCTCTCCATCCGAAGCTAGCACGCTTAAAGAGAAATCAAATTGAGTTTTAATATTTTGAATTAAATCAGAGACCTTTGTTCCGCGAGGTATATTTTGACTGCTTGTCGGTAATCGGCGAATGTCGTCTTGAGCTCGCTTGAGCCTCTCAGAAGAGCCAGATAAATTTATTTTCCGAATATCAAACTTAATTTGTTCTTTGTAATCTTTTGCCTGAGACGCCTGCCAAATAGCCACGCACATGCTAGCTATAGTTATTAGCGTTCCAGTTATTGTGATTATGCTGTCCGATGTCAAAGCACAGTCTCCGTATGATTACCCTGTTCTTACCCTTAACGCTTTGCTCACCGGTAAATTACGAGCGTAGCGAGTAATTTATCCGTGTGCAGCAACTTGTTATACCTATCCCCAAAGCCCGCCTCAGAATCTTTTTACTTCAACATTATCGTTTTCTAAACACACCGAGAACCTATGGCAACAATCAGGCTTAACTAATGACGACGAAAAAATTGCATAGTCGTTTACATTTTCGAACTCGTAGTAAAAGGTGACTGAGCCTATTTTGTTTTCTTGGGCCATTTTCATAAGGCTATTTTTTAGCTCAGACAATTCTTTTTCCTTATTTCTACTCTGATTAATGGCGTCAAAGTAAAAAATAAAACATTTCTCTATTACTTTCCCTTCAAGTTCTGACCCAATCTCATCCGTCATTGAATTAGGAATGACAAAGTTAAGCATAAAGTTCTTGCTGGCCGTCTCTGTAACAACTTTAAAAATGTTAAAGTAAATTAGGGTGTCACAATCCTCGTTTGATACTTTGTAGAGAGTGTCACTCAGCCCTGTGTGAGAGCCATTTGTAGGCCGGGTGTGGGGGTTTTCAGTGTACCCAACATATTCAACATTGCTGCTTATTCCTAAATTTATATTCGAACCATCAAGAAAATCATGAATGGATGCAGTGGTAAGGTCACCGTTTGAATCCGTTATAGTTATGTATTTATCGGTTAAATCTATCCTAGGGTTGGAAAATTTCCCTAGCCCTCTGTCGAAGAACTTGCAACAAACACTTCTTTTCTTTTCTTTCTTTCCTACTAAGATATGAATTTTTACCTTTTTCGTGAAGGGGTTGAAAAAAGGCTTCTTCTTGGTGTTAAATCTAACCTTTGTTCTGGAACAAATAAAATACACAAATCGCTTTTCCAAGCTTTGCTCTACAGATTTCTTTACACCTTTTAGATAATCGACAATTAGCTTTCTTGTATCAAAGTATTCCGCGACCTCATTAGGATTTACTACCAAGTCATACCAGTATTTGTGGAACCTCTGAAGCTCTACCGTCCATTTCTTATCTGCTTCAACATAGGCTTCGTTGTCAGATATTGAAGAAAATATTCCTCTGTTCAAATTTCACTCCTATGAGGTATAACGCCTGAGTTCAGCTGCATTTGAGGCGACGCCGGATTTTTGCGATAGCAAAAATCGGTGGCGGGTCAAATGTCAGCTGCAACGATTTGTTAGGTTTGAGGTTGGACAAGGACCAAGCTCTCATTATCGACTCCATCAGCTAGGAACAGCTCAGGAATATCTTCTTCCGGGATGCCTTCAAGTTGAAGCGCGACCTTCGCTTGCTCAAAGGCCTCACGAACGCTTCTTCCAAATCCAATTGCTGAATAGAGCTGCGCCGCAAATACGCGAGCTGCATCATCCCCGACGGAATCATTCATGCCAATTGCAGCTTTAACATGGTTGGTCACTTCCTCAGCCTGAGCGTGGGAATAGCATGCGTTGAACACCACGAGCTCGATCCCCGAAGCCATTACCTTGAAAAGTTGAACTATGGCTTCAAGTGAGACCAGTTTGGTGCCCCCAGAATCGTCCTGAAGCACGAGATCTCCTTGGTCGGAACCATGGCCACTGAAATGCACGACTGTTGGCTTGTGCTCGTTGAGTGCCTGAAGCAAGTCATCCGGACGCGTGGCCCAAATAGACTTAAGTTCAACTGCATCTCGAAACTCCGACTCCCGGATCTTCTTGGTGATAGCTCGAATTTCCTCATCGAGCTTTAGCTGTGTTTGATCCTCTGGGTTTGACGCAATAAACAGTACAGTAATTTTCTTCGGCAAGTCGGCGAACTTCACAATAATTGGAGTTGATGACAACTGATTATGAATATGTGACTGGCGCTCAAGCTCCCTCGTGACCTGCTTCGAATGACGAAGCTGTTGGTCTTGTCGTTTTTTTTCATCCTGATCCTTACGTCGCTGCGCCTGGTTTTCGGCCCTATCCACTTCACTGAGTTTCCTCAGAATTTCAGAGCCCTTCGCAGCAACTTTACTCTGCAAATCGGCGGCCTTTTTCTCATAGCCACTCAACTGCTTCTGCTTGGACTCGATCTGACGCTGTTTTGAAGACAACATGCTCAACGATGTGTTTTTGTTGATCGAGCGTGATATCTGCGCAATCTCAGCCTGCTTCTTTCGTGCGCTCTCCCGCTCTCGGCTCAGCGATTTCTCGAGGTTGGCCTTTTCTCGTTCGAGCTGAGCTATGCGATTCCTCAGAGTTTCAATAGACATGATGAAAACCTAACGCTTTGCTCACCGGAAAATGACGAGCGCCAGCGAGTTATTTTTCCGGTGCAGTAACTTGTTAGCAGCAAACACCACACTTTCGCGGCTTGACGCCACGCGATGTTGAACGAAGCCACTGCACCCGTTAATAAAAAACCTAACCAGCAAAGTACGATACAACGAAATGACCGGAACTTAAAAATCTGTTGTAAGCGAAGCCAATGAACCAAAGGAACAACGCTACCGCCCTCGCCGCCAGCGGCTAACCCACAAACTGGCGGACTTTACCTTTTGGCTTTGCCCCTATGAAAACCGAACGCGAGCAGAGCCAGAACAGAAAACCTATATAGCCACAACAACCCGAAAGCTGCTAACAGTGATTATACGCCCTGCCATGAAACCTCAATGAACGTGACATCACAATGACTGAGGTTTCATAGCTACCAAATCGAATCTACCTCATTGATTCTACAGCGTGCAAAGAGAATTTTGTCGATGTAGCCAAAATTCGCGGGCTTGCGCGTTTTGCTCGTCTCAATAATACTGTTTTTATATACAGAATTATTGAGGCATTCTCCCATGAAACTGATGGAACGCGTCAAGGCAACCATGAGGGTCAAGCGCTATAGCTTACGCACCGAAAAAACCTATTGTTACTGGATTCGATTTTACATTCGGTTCAATAATTTACGTCACCCTGCCACGCTAACAGGTCATGAAGTACGGCAATTTTTGGAGTATCTGGCAATCGAAAGGCACGTGGCAGCGGCTACACAGAATCAAGCACTCAATGCCATCGTCTTCCTTTATCGCCATGTGCTGGACCAGCCGCTTGGCGAGATTGGTCAATTTAGCCGAGCTAAGCGCCCTCAGCGCTTACCAGTGGTGCTTTCCCATCAGGAAGTAATGGAGGTATTTCAGCACTTGTCTGGCTCTATGCTTCTCATGGCCTCACTGATGTACGGCTCAGGTTTACGTGTCTCCGAAGCCTGTCGGCTTCGCGTCAAAAATATTGATTTCTCAAGGCAAATCATCACGGTGTATGCAGGCAAAGGCAACAAAGACCGCACCACGCTACTGCCGCCTTCTTGCGTCCAGCCATTACATACGCATATACAAATGGCAGAACAACAACTGAATGCTCGCCTTGAAGCTAACGCTATTCCTGTGTCACTGCCATATGCTCTGGACCGTAAATATCCGAACGCGGGTATTTCACTTGCATGGCAGTGGCTTTTCCCTTCCTCCAGGCCTTGCTTCGATGAGAGGGGCGCGTCGTTCTACATCACATTCATGCCTCTGCCGTCCAAAAAGCCGTCAAATATGCCATGCGCTCATCTTCTTTAACACGCCCTGGCTCATGCCACTCTTTGCGGCACAGTTTCGCCACTCAGCTACTAAGCCAAGGTACTGACATTCGCACTGTTCAAGAGCTGCTGGGCCATAAAAGTATCGAAACCACCCAAATATACACCCATGTGCTAGCAGTCTGTCGGACTTGAGGTTAATGGATGAGCTGAGGCGTGGGTTCTTCACCCCCCCCTGTGTTGGTGTTGGTGTTGGTGCTGTTGTGTGGCTCTTAACCTGCCCCTCAGCTTCTGCAAGGCGGTTCTGACGCCTTGCCTGCTGGCCGGTTGGGCGCGGCGAGCCCTCAGCCCGCCGTCAACCGGTGCATCCGCTTGATATTCCACGCCATGGTGGCCAATCGCCACTCGCCGCTGACCTTATCCAGTCCGCGTAGCGAGAACTGCCGGAACCCCATCACGTGTTTGATGATCCCGAAGACCGGCTCCACGGTATGTTTGCGCAATGCGTAGAGCGCTCGGCCCGCCTGCGTCTTCAAGCGGTGTGCCATCTGTTCGACGGGGTCCTCGCTCTCCGGGGCAGGCGGATCCGCGGCGAAACGTTCAAAGACCGGAAGGTGATGGACGTCTCGCTTCATCGCCAACAGCGGTTCGATACCATGGTCATGGCAGGCCTGGATATTGCTGGCACTGAAGTAGCCGGTATCACCCAGCAGGTGGTCAGGTTTTCCCAGCGTTTCCGGGTAACCTTGCCAGGCCGTCAGTAGCGGCATGACTTGCTGCTTGTCATTGGTCGCCTGCGTGACGTGGACATGGGTCACCAGCAGACTCTCGGTATCAACCGCGGCTTGGGCGTTGTAGCACTGATCAAACCCCTTGCCGGTGACCGGCATGATGCGCGACTGCGGGTCGGTGAAATTGATCTGATCCTTGTCACGCGGGCCACCAGTGGGCGGTTCGGGGTCACGCCCACGGGGCTTCTTGCCGGCCTTGCGCTGCGCCTCCCGCCGCGCCACCTTTTCCTGATAGGCGGCTTGCTCGGTGGCGTCCCGCTCCTCGGCGCGCGCCTCGATCTTGGCCTTCGCCTCAGCGATGGCCGCCAGGCGGGCTTCACGGCGGGCAATCTCGGCGGGGATATCCATGCCGTCGGCCGCGTCCTCCTTGTCCGCCGACTCGGCCCGCTCGGTCAGCGCTTTCACCTCTGCCCTGAACTGTGCCTCCAGCTTCTTGGCATGGCCATACGACAACGCCTTGTGCTTGCTGGCGTTGGCCTTGAGCTTGGTGCCGTCCAGGGCGATGGTGCCAAGCTTGAGCAGCTTCATCTCGCGGGCCAGCAGCAGCACCTGTACGAACAACTGTTCCAGTTCCGGCAGAAAGCGGCGGCGAAAGGTGGCCAGCGTGTCATGGTCGGGATGGGTATTGGCGGCCAGGTAGCGGAACGCCACCGAGTCATAGGTGGCACGCTCGATCTTGCGGCTGGAGACCACCCCGGTGGCGTAGCCGTAGATCAGCAGGCTCAGTAGCACCGCCGGGTGATGTGCCTTGGAACCCCGCCCCATGTAACGCCGGGTCAACGTCGAGAGGTCCAGTTGTTCGACAACATCGACAACGAACCGCGCCAGGTGACCATCGGGCAACCACTCGTCTACCGAAGGCGGCAGCAGGTAATCGGTCTGGCGATCCACAGGGATGAAGCGGCTCATGGCGATCTTCTCAGCTCGGCGATGACGGTGGTCAGTATCTCACGGTGCAACGGAAAGACCGACAGGCTGCTAGGCAATGGATTTGCAGGTGTCAGAAGCCTATTGGGTTAGTGAAGGGCAATTATGCTTCCATGAAGCCTGTGGTCGATCAAGTTAACGCCCCCTTGCATCTCCCCCACTCGCCTCCTACACTGCGCTGAATACTGCTTGACGGGGTGCCGGTGGAACCGGCTGAGATCGCTATACGGCTGGCTGCTACAGCAAGTCGTCACGGCGGGGCCCGTTGAACCTGATCCGGCTAGTACCGGCGTAGGAATCAAGCGGTGGTTGGGGTGCGCCGTGTTCACCTGATTCCTTGCCCCAACTCACTCTCCCTTCGCCCGTGCGCCGGTTCGCTGTACCACCGGAGGCATCTAATATGGGCTACCGCTTTACCGATCTCACTACCGCTTGCCAAGCCGATTGGCGCGCTTACATCGAGCACGATTTCGTGCGCCAATTGGGCAACGCCACGCTGCCTGAGTCGTCGTTTCGCCACTACCTGAAGCAGGATTACCTGTTCTTGATCCACTTCGCCCGCGCCTACGCGCTGGCCGCTTACAAAAGCCCCACCCTGGCGGATTTGCGCCAGGCCCACGAGGGCCTGAAAGCCATCGTGGATGTGGAGCTGGGCCTGCACGTGGGCTTTTGCCAAGAGTGGGGCATCAGCGAGCAGGAGCTTGCCGAACTCCCCGAAGCCCGCGCCACGCTGGCCTACACCCGCTATGTGTTGGATACCGGCAATCGCGGCGACCTGCTCGATCTGCACGTGGCGCTGGCCCCGTGCCTCGTCGGCTACGGCGAAATCGCCAACTGGCTAAACGCGCAACCCTCTACGCTGCGCGGCGCGCAAAACCCCTTCGATGCCTGGATCGCCATGTACGAAGGCGAGGAGTTCCAGGCCGCCATGCAGGCAGAGCTTGCGTGGCTCGATACCCGCCTGGCGGATGTCACCCCTGCCCGTTTTGCTGAGCTGAGCAAGATCTTCCGCGATGCCACCCGCCTGGAAATCGACTTCTGGCAGATGGGCTTAGACCTTTCTGAATAACCTCCTACAACACAGAGCAACCGTCATGACTAAGACCGTCAAAAGCAAAACCGCGCACTTTTTAGCCGAAACCGCCCAGGTCGATGCCGCCGCAGTGGCCCCACTGCCCGGCTCTCGCAAGGTGTACGTGGAAGGCTCACGGCCGGATATTCGCGTGCCGTTTCGGGAAATCACCCTCTCGCCCACCAAAACCAGCGGCGTGGATGAACAGAACCCGCCGCTGCTGGTGTACGACACCTCCGGCCCCTACACCGACCCCAACGCCCGCATCGATTTGCGCCAGGGCCTGCCGGAGCTGCGCCGGGCCTGGATCGAAGAGCGCAACGACACCGAGTTTCTGGATGGCCCGACTTCGGAATACGGTAATCGCCGCGCCAACGACCCCACCCTTGCCCAGCTGCGCTTTGATTTGACCCGCACCCCGCGCCGGGCGAAAGCGGGCAAGAACGTGACCCAGCTGCACTACGCCCGCCAAGGCATCATCACGCCGGAAATGGAGTTTATCGCCCTGCGGGAAAACCAGCGCCGCCAGGCGTTGGGTACGGCAGAGGTAGAGCGCATTCTGGGCCATCAGCATGCGGGCCAGAGCTTCGGCGCCAGCTTGCCCAAGGAGATCACGCCGGAGTTCGTGCGCGATGAGGTGGCCCGTGGCCGGGCGATCATTCCCAACAACATCAACCACCCGGAAAGCGAGCCGATGATCATTGGCCGCAACTTCCTGGTGAAGATCAACGGTAACCTGGGCAACTCGGCGGTTACCTCTTCCATCGAAGAGGAAGTGGACAAGATGACCTGGGGCATCCGCTGGGGTGCGGATACCATCATGGACCTCTCCACCGGCCAGAACATCCATGAAACCCGCGAGTGGATCATCCGCAACTCGCCGGTGCCGATTGGCACGGTGCCCATCTATCAGGCGCTGGAGAAGGTCAACGGCATTGCCGAAAACCTCACCTGGGAGATCTTCCGCGATACGCTGATCGAGCAGGCGGAACAGGGGGTGGATTACTTCACCATTCACGCGGGGGTGCTGCTGCGCTACGTGCCGCTCACCGCCAACCGCGTCACCGGCATCGTCAGCCGTGGCGGTTCCATCATGGCGAAGTGGTGCCTGTATCACCATCAGGAGAGCTTCTTGTACACCCACTTCGAGGAGATCTGCGAGATCTGCAAGCAGTACGATGTGGCGTTTTCGCTGGGCGACGGCCTGCGCCCCGGCTCCATTGCCGATGCCAACGATGAAGCGCAGTTCGCTGAACTTGAAACACTGGGTGAACTGACCAAAATTGCCTGGAAGCACGACGTACAGGTGATGATCGAAGGCCCCGGCCACGTGCCCATGCACCTGGTGAAAGAGAACATGGACAAGCAGCTGGAGTACTGCGACGAAGCGCCCTTCTATACCCTCGGCCCGCTGGTGACGGATATCGCCCCCGGCTACGACCACATTACCTCTGGCATTGGGGCGGCGATGATTGGATGGTTTGGTTGCGCCATGCTCTGCTACGTGACGCCGAAAGAGCACCTGGGCCTGCCCAACAAGGATGACGTGAAAACCGGCATCATCACCTACAAGATTGCTGCCCACGCGGCGGATTTGGCCAAGGGCCACCCGGCGTCGCAGCGGCGCGATAACGCCCTTTCCAAGGCGCGCTTCGAGTTCCGCTGGGAAGACCAGTTCAACCTGGGCCTGGACCCGGATACCGCTCGAGAATTCCACGATGAAACCCTGCCGAAGGATTCCGCCAAGGTGGCCCACTTCTGCTCCATGTGCGGGCCGAAGTTCTGCTCGATGAAGATCAGCCAGGAAGTGCGCGACACCTACCGCGACCGCACCCCGGAAAATGCCAGCGAAAGCGACGCCGAGGCGGTGAAGCGCGGCATGCAGGAGCAGGCGGAGAAATTCCGCCGGGAAGGCAGCGAGCTGTACCAGGAGGTGTGACCGCTCTCCCCCCGCCTGCGGGCGGGGGGAGCAACCCACTGGATGTTCGGCCCCTTTGATGTTCGGCTTCTTTGATGTTCGGCCCCTTTATTGTTATGTTATAACATATATACTCAATCAAGGAGCCTCACCGTGGGTCTGTTGAAACGCGTACCTTCTCTGCTGGCGGCGGGCATGATGGCGCTGGGTAGCCTGAACGCCATGGCCGATGAGCCCGCCCTGAACGTGGTGGCCTCGTTCTCGATCATCGAAGACCTGGCCCGCCAGGTCGGTGGTGAACGCATCGCGCTGACCAGCATCGTGGGCGCCAACGACGACGCCCACGTTTACGAGCCCACCCCCGCCGACGTTCGCCAGGTGGCGCAGGCAGACGTGGTGCTCATCAATGGCCTGATGTTCGAGGGCTTTCTTACCCGCCTGATCGAGGCCAGCGGTACCGAAGCCAGCGTGGTCACCGTCTCGGAGCACGCGGTGCATCTCGAAGACCCCATGGGCGGGCACTACCACTTTTATGGCGACCGGGCGGTGTTCCATGAAGCGCCCTACGACCCACACGCGTGGCAGTCGGTGCCCAATGCCAGAGCGTATGTCGTGCGCATTGCCGACGCCTTCTGCGAGGCGGATCCGGAAGGCTGTGACGCCTACCGCACCAACCAGCAGCGCTACGAACAGGACCTGGAAGCGCTGGAGCAGGAAATCCATGAGCGCATCGCCAGGATTCCCGAATCCCGGCGTACCGTGGTGGTGGCACACCATGCCTTTCGCTACTTCGAAGAGGCCTACGGTGTGCGCTTTCTGGCCCCACACGGGGTCTCCACCGAGTCCGAAGCCACGGCCGCCCATGTGGCGCAGCTGATCGATGCCATCGAGCAGCAGAGCGCCGTGGCGGTATTTGCCGAAAACATTTCCAACCCTCGGCTGGTCGAGCAAATCGCTCAGGAGGCCGGCCTGTCGCTCAGCGGCACCCTCTACTCGGACGCGCTGTCGCGGGACGATGGCCCGGCGGCCAGCTACCTCGACATGATGCGCCATAACGTCTACACCCTGGTGACGGCGCTGCAGTAGCCACCCAGGTGATTAACCACGCCCCTTCTGGGCTCAAGGAGAGAGAAACGATGACCCCGATGTTTGTAGGCAAAGCGTTGACCGCGCTCGCTTTCGCGGTAGGCAGTGCCGCCGTGCAGGCCCACGACCACTCCCATAGCCATAGCCACAGCCATGGCGACGATGAAAACGTCACGGCCTGGCGGCTGGTGGTCGCCGACCAGCAGGATGCCGTGGTCCACGTCATCGACGCCACGGAGAAGTCGCTGCTGGACACCTTCGAGCTGGAAGGCCCGGCGGCGCTGCATCGCACCCGTAGCGGCGAGGCGGTATTTGCCGTGCAAGGGGCAGCAAACACGGTGTCGGTGATCAATACCGGCATCGCTTTCCATGACCACGGCGACCACGCCGATATCGAGGTGGCCGCCCCGGCGCTGCTGAGCACGGTTCTGGAAGGAGAGCGCCCCGCCCACTTCGTCGAGCGCCAGGGCTACATTGCCCAGTGGTTCGATGGTGAAGACGAAGCCCGCCTGTTCACCGAAAGCAGCCTGTTGGCAGAGTCCCCCGAGGTCCGTACGGTGCCGGTGGAGGCGGCGCACCACGGGGTGGCCGTGCCTTTCCACCAGCATGCGGTAGTGACGGTGGTCAACCCGGAAGATGCGTCTCAACGCCCGGTCGGTGCCAAGGTGCTGGATAGCGACGGCAACCTGGTCGGCGACGAAGTGGCCTGCCCTGGGCTGCACGGTTCGGCGGGCTCTGGCAGCCTCTATGCGTTGGCTTGCCACACCGGCCTGCTGCTGATCGCCACGGAAGACGGCACGCCCCAGATCACCCACCTGCCCTACCCTAGCTCCCTGCCGGAAGGCAGTGCTTCCACTCTGCTGGGCGGCACCGGGCTACAGTACTTCCTGGGTAACTACGGGCCAGACCGCGTGCTGCTGGTCGACCCCACCGAAGGTGAAGTAGGCTTCCAGCTGGTGCAACTGCCTACCCGTCGCGTGCACTTTGCGGTGGACCCGATTCGCGCCCGCTACGCCTATGTGTTCACCGAAGATGGCCAGCTGCATCAACTGGATGTGCTGAACGGCGAGCTGACCCAGTCGCTGCGCCTGACCGAGCCCTACTCCATGGATGGCCACTGGAACGACCCGCGCCCACGCATTGCCGTGGCGGGTGAGCATATCGTGGTCACCGACCCCGCTACCGAAACGCTGCACTTCGTCAGTGCGGAAACCTTCGAAAAGGTCGATGAGATGGCCCTTGAAGGCAAACCGTTCAATATCGTGGCGGTGGGCGGCACCGGCGTCTCTCACGGGCACTAGGCTTTGTACGAAAGGTCGGCGAGCGATGGCCAGACAAGGCAAAAATCGGCGAAAAGACGGAGTTTACAAGGTGTAAATGAGTACTTTGAGCCGATTTTTAACGCCGTATGGGCGAGCGTAGGCAGTTTTCGTACAAAGCCTAAGCCTGCTGGCCCCTTTGACGGCTCGCACAAAACAACACCGGAGCCCAAGGGCTCCGGTGTTGTTTTTGAAAGAGTATTGGCCGCCGGATCGATAACCTGAACGGTTGGCCTTGGGGCTAGCCATCCGGCAACGAATACATACTCGGTGGCTGTCGTATTACTTCTTGAGCTTGTCCTTGGCTTCTCCCTTGCCTTTTTGCAGTTCGCCCTTGGCCTGCTGCGCTTTGCCTTTGGCTTCGGTTTTGGTGCTACCCGTCGCCTTGCCAGCCGCCTCTTTCACTTTGCCTGCTGCCTTGTTGGCCGTGCCTTTTGCTTTATCTGAAGTACCTGCCATGACGAACACCTCTAATCCGTTAGTAGGGAAGCGGCCGCTGTACTGCGGGTCTACCTGACCGTGCGGCCTGTTATCAGCGTAGCGGGTATTGCCAAAGTTGCCCATTTTCTTTTTTGCAAAGGCCTGGTGCCTGTTCAAGCGGCCTTCAAGCAAGCCGAGTGGCCTCAAAGCGGTTCAGCACTCGTTGCACGCACGCCATCACTACCAGCGTTGCCACCAGCGCCACGCTCATGGAAGAGAAGCGGTACAGCGCGCTATACACCAGGTCCTGCTGAGGCCCCAGCGACTGCCCGAACAGAATGCCCAGCGTGGTCAAGCCGCCAAACCCGATGCCAGAGCCGCCGCCTTCCAGAATATGCTCGCGGGCGAACAGCATCAGCCCCAGCCAATAGAGCAGTATCACCAGCAGGAAGTGGTGGCTTTGGGTATAGAGAACGAGCTGCATGGCCAGCGCCAGGTTGCATCCCAGCAAGGTGCCCACGGCGCGCTTGGCCGCCGACACCCGAGCGCCCTGATACCCCAGCGTGAACAGAATCAGGATGGTGGCCATTTGCGCCGATAATGAACCCTGCAGGTCGAACACCTGGAACACCACGAACGAGAGCGTGGCCGTGATCCCGCCCAGCAGGGTTTCATGGCGCACCTGGGCAAGCGGCTTGGCTGCCCTGGGCGGCGGCTGGCGGGGCTCGGTATCGGGGAACAGGGTATGCATCAGCATGGCGATGAACACGGCCAGCACGCTGGCCATCAGGTTGCTGGCCAGCAAATCGCCCAGGTCTACGCTGGGGTAGCTGGCAAAGTGCAGTAGTATGCTCAGCGTCAAGACGCCGTTGGCACCGAACAGAAACAGCGGCCCTCTGGCCATCAAGGAGAAGCGCAGCAGAAACAGCCCCAGCACTACCAGCGTCATCACCACCGGCATGTGCTTCAACAGCCCCACCACCACACTGACTTCCAGCGCGTTGAGACTGCCATTGGCCAGAAACTGACGGATGATGCCAGCATTCAATACAGGCACCATGCCCAGCAGGAACATCGGGAATACGGTGAAAAACACCCCGTAGTTCCAGCCCATCAGCTGGCTGACCACGAACCCCAGCAGCCCGCCCCCCGCCACGCGCACGCACTGGCGCAGGCCGTTCTGGTCCAGGCGGCTCGCGGGCCGCGCCTTGGGCGGATGACGGAAACCCTGTTTGAATCGGTGAGTGAGCCGCCTGCTAAACCGAACCATAGACGTAGGCATGTCAGTAAACCGTGTTAGTAAATATGTCAGTAGACATAGTGCAGCCAGCTCACCAGGTGCGCCTGCAGCCAAGCGAAGGGCGCCGCCAGGGCATGCTGGCCCGGCCATAGCTGCACCGTTGCCCGTGCTCCGCTGGGGGGTAGTGAGGCCAGGTGGGTGCTCAAAGGATCGTCCAGCGCAATGTGCAGGCGCATGCGCTGGGCATCTCTTACCCAGCGGTCGGAGGTAGGAATGCTGGTCAACTGACCGTCGGCTGCCAGCTGCCCTTCGCGTACGCCCGCCTCCAGGGCGGTAACGCGGCCCTTGGCAATGTGCCCTGGCAAGGCATCGAACACGACCTGAGCCTCGTCGCCCACGTTCACATGGCGCAGGCTCTTTTCACGAAAGTCCGCGACGATCTCTGCTCGGTCGGCCACCAGCGCAATCACCGGCTGCCCCGCTGGCACATAATCCCCCGGCTGAAGCTGCAGATTGGCCACCACGCCCGCCTCGCGGGCGCGTACCTGGGTTCTTTCCAGGTCCAGCTCGGCGCGGGCCAGCGCATTGTTGGCCTGGCGCAGGCGAAGATTGGCCTCGCCCTCCTCCCCCAGCTGCACCTCCAGGCTATCGATTTGTGCGCGGGCGGAAGTCACGGCCGCCTGGGCGGTATGCTCGGCGGCCACCTGCTGGTCGTACTGCTGGCGGGAGATGCCCTGCCGCCCCAGCAGCGCCTCGGCCCGGCGACGTTCACCGCTGCGCTCCTCCAGAGTTGCCTGAGCAGACACCAGCGATGCCCTGGCCGCCGCCAGCTCTGCCCGCAGTCGCGCGTTCTCCTGCTCGGCCTGCTCACGGTTCAGCAAGGCCTGCTGCCGGGCCAGCTCGAACGGTGCTGGCTCCAGCCGGAACAACACGTCCCCTGCGGCTACCCGCTGGTGGTCGTTCACCAGTACCGCCTGCACGGGCGCCCCCAGCTCCGGGGCTATCTGGGTCACCGGCCGCATTACCCGTGCCTCTGGGGTCATCGGCATGAAGCTGTCAGCTACCAGAAAATAGACGAACAGCACCGCAAACACCGCCAGCGCAATACGTACCCAGCGGCTGAAACGTTGATCAGGAGTCATTGGCGTACTCACACACTGCCCCTCGGGAAGCCCCAAGGAAAGCATCAGAAGGAATACTTTAGTCTAACAAAATAATTAGCAGGCTAACAACATAGCTATGCGGGCAGGATACAGGCGCCCCACAACGACACTGCCGCCTTGCGGCGGCAGTCAATGGCAGGTGGCTTGGTCAGCGCCAAACGTTCAGCGCCAGGAGGGACCACCCATGACATCCGGCAGCCATAGCGCCAGCTGCGGGAAGGCCAACACCAGCGCCAACACGACCAATTGCGCCAGAATGAATGGCACGACCCCTATGTACATGTGCCTGAGGGTGACCTCCGGCGGCGTAATGGCTCTCAAGTAAAAAATGGCAGGCGCCAGCGGTGGCGTCAGGTAGCTGGTCTGCAACACGACCAGGAACGCAACGCAGAACCATATTTCATCGAACCCAAGCATCCGCACGATCGGCATGGCCACGGGAATGATGATGAGCACCACGGAAATCAGGTCGAGAACGAAACCGGCGATGAACGCGATGAGCAGAATCAGACCCAAAATCATCCATGGGCTGAGTCCCGTGTCCATCAGCAAGGCTTGTACGGTCGCCATCCCCCCAGAAGCGAAGAACACGCCTGCGAACATGCTTCCCCCCAGAACGATCAGGAGAATCATGGCCGAGATATTGACCGTCTTGATTGCGGAGTTCCACAGCACTTCCAGCGTCAGGTTGCGATACGCCGCCGCCAGCACGATGGACCCCAGCGCCCCGCATGCAGCGGCTTCCGTGGGCGTTGCCAGCCCCATCAGGATGGTGCCCAGCACGATGAAGATCAGCAGCATGGTCGGCACCAACGCCACCAGGGTGACCTTGATCTTTTCCCCCCAAGCCACGTCAGGCTCCTGCTCTTGCACCCTGGGGGCCATGTCAGGCTTCAGATAGGCCACCCCGACGATGTAGACCAGGAACATCACCGCCATCAAGAAGCCGGGAATCAACAGGCCACTGAACAGCGACCCCACCGATACGCCTGCCACGGGGCCCAGCACGACCACGGTGATGGATGGCGGAATCGCCGTTCCCAAAGAGCCACTGGCACAAATGGTGCCCGATATGAGGCTTTTACTGTAGTGATGCTTGAGCATGACGGGAATGGCCAGCATGCCGATGACGGCTTCCGTGGCGCCGACCACACCGCTTGATGCGGCAAACAGGGTGCCCATGATGATGGCACCGACGCCCAGCCCGCCGGGCAGCCGCCGGGTCCACATGTGAATGGCTTCGAACAGCCGCTCGGCGATTCCCGACCTTTCCAGCATGGCGCCCATGAAGATGAACAGAGGCACCGCCGCCAGAATGGAGTTCGAAGCGGTATCTTCGATTTTGGTCAACAGCTGGTAGGCAGCCACATCACCAAACTGAACGATCCCGAACCCGGTGGCTACCAGGATCATGGAAAAGGCGATGGGAAAGCCCGAGATAATCAGCGCCATCAGCGCCGGAAACATTAGCAGCGCGAGATAACTACTCATGGTTGCCGCCCTCCACGGGTGCCTTGCCACGGATCAAGCAGACGGATTTCAGAAACTCGGCAACCACTTGCAGGGCCAGGATGGCAAAGCCAATGAACCAGACGGTGAAGATTGGCCATACCACCGGGTTCCAGGCCGAACGGCCTGAGCGCTCGTTACTTTCAAACGCACCCAGCGCGTATTTCGATAGCTCCCACACCAGCCACGCCAGCACGGGCAAGAACATGACATAGCCAACCGCACGTATTGCCGCATTGGCCTTGGGGCTAAGCTTCAGCGCCATGATATCGACACTGACGTGTTGGCCAATTCTCAGGGCATTGGCCATGCCCAGCATGAACATGGCCCCCATGACCATGTAACTAACCTCGAATGCCCAGAGCGTGGGCCTGCCGGCCACATAGCGGCTGAACACTTCCACGATCAGGGCACCGATAAGAGGAAACACCAGTAATGCGCCCAACCATCCCGACAGGCGGGTCAGCGCTTCGATTGCTTTAATCAGTTTCATGACCAACTCTCAGCGTATAGGCAGCCAAACGAAAAGGGAGGCCTGGTCAGGCCTCCTTGTTTCATGCATGTGCCAAGGGATCAGCGGCCCATCACACCAATTGGCAGGCGATACTGGGACCAGTTGTTCATGTCGTTCTTGAAGTCGCGCTGGGATTCGAGAACGCGGGCAAACCATTCGTTTTCGGCGGCGTATTCATCTTCCCAAAGCTCTGTTTCGGCATAGATGGCATCGATGAACGATTGATCCAGCTCGATGATTTCGTTCGGCCCATCGACCAGTTCCTGGTAGGCATCCAGGTCAGCAAAAGAGCTGGCCAACCATGTTTCGAACACGGACATCTTGCCCGCCAGCCGCAGCATCTGTTGCTGCTGCTCGCTCAAGCTTTCCCAGGTATTGCTGTTTACCTGGCACTCCAGGAAGCCTCCCGACTGATGAACGCCAGGAATGACCACGTACTGGGCAACTTCCTGGAAACCCGTCGGCCGGTTCATCTCCGGGCTCCCCCACTCGGCAGCATCGATCACGCCACGCTCCAGGGAGCTGTAGATATCGCTACCGGCCATGACCACCGTGGAAGCCCCCAGCCTGGAGGCGATCTCGGCCCAGGCGCCAGAGGTTCTCAGGCGTAGGCCCTGGAAATCTTCGAGGGTACGCACAGGCTTGTTCGAGTGAAGGAAAATTTCGGTACCCAGGATGGCGCAGGGGAAGGCCACTACATCGAACACGTCTCTACGGTACTCTTCGTAAAGCTCTACCCCGCCCCCTTCATACATCCACAGCATGAACTCTTCCGGCGTCAGGCCACTGGAGTGTCCGGCCAACAGCGCCGTCGTGGGGTCAGTGCCGTAGTCATAGTTGATGTAGTTATGGCTAATTTGAGCCACGCCGGACTTGACCGTATTGGTGACGCGCAAGGCGCTTCCCAGGGTACCGCCAGGATACACTTCGATGGCGATCTCGCCGTTGGAAAGCTCACTGACGCGATCTGCAAACATCTGGGCGTCGCGTTCGAGCCAAGGGCCACCACTCCATGGGGTCGCCATTCGCCAGTTCATCTCGGCCGCTCCGGCCGTCATCACCAACCCTGCGTTGAGGCCTACGACCAAAGCCAATTTACTGATTTTATTCATGATTTTTCCTCTGCAATGGAGCGTTATGGGTTTGTTCGCTGGCCATTTTCGTTGTTGTCTTTATTTTGACCTTATCATTTACGCAGGTGCAGCATTTGGCCGAAACTCTGAAAAACTGTGCCCATACTCAGCAAAGTGCCTACCCACCAATAAAAAGCCCCGCCGTCTGCCTGTGTCGGCAGATCAGCGGGGCGGGGTTCCCTTGATACGAGTTTGTCAGGTCGTTACCTGTACATGATGATGCCAGAAGTAGTCGCGTCAGAAACGATAGCGTAGGCCGATGCTGGCGGCATCGAAGTCATACGCGGATTTGTCCAGGTAGCGCATGTAGTCGGCGCCCAGTGCCAGGTTGTCGGCAATGTCCACTTCCGCGCCAGCGCCATAGGAGAAGCCGCTTTCACGGTCACGGTCGAAATCGACCTCAGTGACACCGGCCAGGCCGTAGAGGCGTACATCCGGCGAGACGGGCAGAATACCCTTGGCGTAAACACCGGCCAGGTAATCGAGCTCTACGTTGCCATCAGAGCCGCCTGTGCCCAGGTGGCCTTCCAGGGCGAAAAACTCGTTGAACTGAGCACCACCGCGCAGGCGCAGGCCCACGTCGTCGCGGGATGAGCCGCGGTCGGGGTCCAGGCTCCAGAACATGGCATCGCCACCCACGTATCCTTGTGGGTATTGGAAAGATTGTTGGGCCTGAGCTGATGCCGCAAAAGTACCGGCGCCTACCAGCAGTGCCGCAGAGGCAAGGGAAAGAACGGACGTTTTCATGGGGTTCACCTCAGTTAAGAAACAGTGTTTCCTTACGCTAAGCAAGTGTGGCTCAACCCCCGAGAGAACGCAAATGTCGCCCCATGCTTTGCATATAATTTCCTTTTTTCGGCGTTCGGTGGCGGGTGCTAGCGGCCTTTCGACAGGCTGAGCACCACGATGCCCCCCACCACCACCGCGCCGCCCAGCAGCTGGCTGGGGCTGAGCATTTGTCCCAGCACCAGGTAACCGATCAGCAGCGAAGCCACCGGCTCGAAGTTCATCACGGGGGCGTTGCGCGCCATGTCCAGGCGGGGCACGAAGATGAACAGCACCGAAAACGCGCTGCCGTAAAGCAGTGCCAGCATGATGAGCCCTACCCAGCCGCTACTGTTGTCGGGCAGGCTCATGCCGCCAGGCACTGCCCCCAGTAGCCCGCCAAGAATCATGGCTACGAATACGGTCTGCATGGTGAGCAGGCTACGCAGGGTACTGCCTACGCCTGCCAGGCGATGTTCTGTGATCCACAGCGCACAGGCAAACGCAAAGGCCGCCAGCAGCCCAAAGCCAATGCCTGCCAACCACTCGGGGCCCATGGCATCGGCGTTGGCCAACCAGCTGGGAATATCCAGCACCACCAGCAGGCCAATCAGTATGGTGCCCATGATCAGGCAGCTGCGCAGCGAAGGCCTGGGGCCACCCAGCGCCCAGCTAAGCAGCGCCAGTTGAATGGGAAAGGTGTTGACCAGCAGCAGGGCAATGACCACCGGCAGGCGAGCCACGGCGGAATACAGGCTGACGCTTTGCAGGGTGATCAACAACCCCACCACCAGCTGCCAGCGCCAGGCACCGGGCGGCAGCCAGAAGCGCTTTTTCTGCAGCACGAACAGGCTCAGCAGGATGACGCAGGCCACCCCTGAACGCATCAATACCGCCAGCAGCAGCCCCGTACCGTTATCGAAGGCCAGCCGCGCCGACACGTGGTTGGCGGCGAACATGGTGGCCACACACATCATCAGCAGAATGGCGAGATGACGGGGCAAAAGCGCGGGGCTGGAAATCGACGACATAGGAACAAAACGGCTCACGTTAGGTTATATAAGGAACAGGATGACGACATTTTACATAGAAGGCTAACTAAATTCTTCGCTGATTTTCTCAGTCTCCGCATGTTAAACTAAAGTCTATCCCCCTTTCCTCCTGACTACTTTACAAAGGTTGTTATGAACGCACCGGTGCTGGTTATCAACTGTGGCTCTTCTTCCATTAAATACGCTTTGATTGATTCAGACCCTCAGGCACCGCGTCTAGCCGGTTTGGCAGAACGCCTGGGCAGCAGCGACGCTCGCCTGAAAGGCAAGAACAGCGCCGGTGAGAGCTTCACCCAGCCGTTGCCCGGCGCCGACCACGCCGAAGCGCTAAACGCCATTCTGGAGCGCCTGGAAGGCCGCGTTCCCGGTGCCGTGGGCCACCGTATCGTGCATGGAGGAGAGCACTTCACCCAGGCGGCGCTGATCGACGACAGCGTGATTGCCGCCATCGAAACCACCGCAGCCCTGGCCCCGTTGCACAACCCTGCCAATCTGGCGGGTATTGCCGCCACGCGCAAGGTGTTTCCCGAGCTGCCCCAGGTGGCCGTCTTCGACACCGCCTTCCATCAGACACTGCCGCCCCGTGCTTACCGCTACGCGCTGCCGGAAGCGCTGTACACCGAACATGGCATTCGCCGCTACGGCTTTCACGGCACCAGCCATGCGTTCGTCAGCCAGCGCACCGGGGAACTGAGCAGCCGTGGTGCAGGCGGCTGGCTGACCGCCCACCTGGGCAACGGCTGCTCCACCAGCGCCGTGTGGAACAACCAGAGCCTGGATACCAGCATGGGCCTTACCCCGCTGGAAGGCCTGGTGATGGGCACCCGCAGCGGTGACGTCGACCCCGGCCTGCATGCCCACCTGCATCGCCAACTGGGCTGGTCGGTGGAAGAGATCGATAACGTCCTGAACAAGCAAAGCGGCCTGCTGGGCCTTTCCGGCCTGACCAACGACATGCGTGAAGTGGAAGACCAGGCCGTGGCTGGCCACCCCGGTGCCAAGCTGGCGCTGGACGTGTTCTGCTACCGCATCGCCAAGTCGCTGGCGGCGCTGTCCTGTGCATTACCTAAGTTAGACGGCGTGATCTTCACTGGCGGTATTGGCGAAAACTCGCCTATCGTACGTCGTGAAGTGCTGGCGCTGCTGCCCCACTTCGGTTTCAGCATGGACGAAGCCGCCAACGAAGCGACCATTCGCGGCAAGGAAGGCAAATTGGACACCGCGAGCCATAACGGCCCTGAAGTGTGGGTGATCCCCACCGATGAAGAGGGCCGCATTGCCATGGAAACCCGCTACTGCGTGGAGACCCCTTGAATGAACAGCTCTTCCGAGCAACCCCAAGCCATTCTGCTTGTCCCCACCAGCATGGGGGCAGGCTTGACCTCGGCCTGTCTGGGCCTGATTCAGGCGCTGGACACCATTGGCCTGAAAGCCGGCTTTCTGAAGCCGTTCATGCAGAACGAGCTGAACGGCCCTGGCCTTGACCGCTCGACGGCGCTGGTCTCGCGGACGCTGAACCAGCGCCCGCCCTCGCCTATTTCCCAGGCACGCCTGGAGCGGCTGCTACGCGACGACCAGACCGACGAGCTGATGGAAAACGTCGTCGAGCTTTACGAGCAGGTCACCCAGCAGGCGTACCGTGACGGCAGCGCTCTGGACCTGGTGGTGGTGGAAGGCGTCGTGCCGACTCAGCACACTACCTACGCGACCCAGACCAACGCGCAGTTGGCGCATGCCCTGAACGCCCGCATCATCCTGGTGGGCACCGGCGACTTGAACGAGCCCCAACACCTGGCGGAAGAGCTGGACATGCACGCCCGCAGCTTTGGCGGCGTCAGCTCCAGCCGCACCCTGGGCGGCATTCTGATGCGCATGAAGAACCTGCCTTATGGGCAGGAGGACGACCTTTCCGCCGCCCCCGGCACCATCAAGCCGCAGTTGGAAGAGCCGGTACTCAACGAGCTGCGCCGCTACTCCCCGGCCCTGGCCACCGACAGCTTCCACCTGATTGGCGTGGTGCCCTACAGCAAGACCCTGAGCGCCCCGCGCACGCTGGACGTAGCGCGGGCACTGAATGCCAAGGTACTCAACGAAGGGGACGCCGCACAGCGCCGCGTGTTGTCGACCAGCCTGTGTGCCCGCAGCGCCGCCAACGCGCTGCATATTTTCACGCCCGGCAGCCTGGTGGTGGCTTCCGGCGACCGTGACGACGTGGTGCTGGCCTCGGCGCTGGCCACCATGAACGGCACCCAGCTGGCGGGCGTGCTGCTCACCAACGGGTTCCTTCCCAACGACGGCATGATCGAGATGTGCCGCCCGGCGCTGAAGACCGGCCTGCCGGTGCTGGCGGTGGAAACCGACAGCCTGACCACGGCTCAGAACCTCAGCCAGCTCAGCAGCGAAATTCCCATGGACGACTTCGAGCGCGCTGAGCAGGTGGCACGCTACGTGGCGGCACACATGGACCTGGAGTGGCTGAAAGCCAAGCTGAGCCGTGGCTACACCCGACGCCTCTCGCCGTCGGCGTTCCGCCATCAGTTGGTGAAGCTGGCCCAACAGGCCAAAAAGCGCATCGTGCTGCCGGAAGGCGACGAGCCGCGTACCATCGAAGCCGCCATCATCTGCCAGCGCCGTGGCATTGCCGACTGCGTCCTGCTGGGCAAGCGGGAAGACATCGAAAGCGTGGCCCATCACCGTGGCCTGACGCTGCCGGATACGCTGACCATCATCGACCCGGAAAGCACCCGCGCCAGCTACATCGACCCCATGGTCGAACGCCGCCGAGGCAAGCTCAACGAGCTGACCGCCGAAGCGCAGCTTCAGGACAACGTGGTGCTGGGCACCATGATGCTGCAGCTGGATGAGGTGGACGGCCTGGTGTCGGGCGCAGTACACACCACGGCCAACACCGTTCGCCCGGCGTTTCAGCTGATCAAGACGGCTCCGGAGTACAATCAGGTCTCGTCGATCTTCTTCATGCTGCTGCCCGAGCAGGTGGTGGTGTACGGCGACTGCGCGGTGAACCCGGACCCGGATGCCGAAACCCTGGCGGAAATCGCCCTGCAGAGCGCGCGCTCTGCCGAGGCCTTCGGTATCGAGCCCCGGGTGGCGATGATCAGCTACTCCACCGGCGACTCCGGCACCGGCGCCGACGTGGATAAAGTCCGCGAAGCGACCCGCATCGCCAAGGAGCGCGCGCCGCACCTGGCCATCGACGGCCCGCTGCAGTACGACGCCGCCGCCATCGAAAGCGTGGGCAAGCAGAAAGCTCCCGATTCCCCCGTGGCGGGCAAGGCCACCGTGTTCGTGTTCCCCGACCTCAATACCGGCAACACGACCTACAAAGCCGTTCAGCGTAGCGCCCGAGTGGTCAGCGTGGGCCCCATGCTGCAAGGTTTGAACAAGCCGGTGAACGACTTGTCCCGCGGCGCCCTGGTGGACGACATCGTCTACACCATCGCCCTCACCGCAATCCAGGCCAGCCAGCGGAAAGGCTAGGCTTTCGCCGAGCCCTGTACACGTATCCGCTGAAAGCCACGCTAAAAAGAGCGCCCCGAACAGTTCACTGTTCGGGGCGTTTCAGGTTTTGCGTCAGGTTCAATCGTTGGGAGGCATTACACCCACATGGGCACCATGGCTTCCAGCACCATCACCAAACTCATCGCGGTGATCGTCAGAATGGAGACCCCAAACACTTTCCTGGCCCAGCGAACATCGTCATCTAACCGATAGCCGCGTAGTGCCAGGTAGAGCCAGTAGCCGCCCATGACCAGCGCCACACACAGATACCCCATCCCCGCCTGACTGGCCAAGACCAGCGCCAGCGAGGCGGGAATGAACGCCACGATGTAACCCAGGATGTGATGCTTGGCCATTTTGATCCCGTGTACCACCGGCAGTACCGGGATTGATGCCCGCTGATAATCCGCATAGCGGAAAATCGCAATGGCATAGGAGTGCGGCATCTGCCACAGGCAGAAAATCACCAGTAGCATCAGCGCACCACTATCGAACTGCCCCGTGACGGCACAGTAGCCCACCACCGGGGGCATGGCCCCGGAAAGGCTGCCCACCAGCGTGCCGTACTCGGAGTGGCGCTTCATGTAGAGGCTGTAGACCCCGACATACACGCCCCAGCCAATCACCGCCAACGCCACCGTCAAGCCATTGGTGCCCAATGCCAGGCACACGACCCCCGCCACGCCCAGCAGCGCCGAAATACCCAGTGCCTGGGTAATCGAGATACGCCCCTTGGCCAGCGGGCGATGGCGCGTACGCGCCATCAGTGCATCGATATCCCGGTCGATGACGTTGTTGCAGGCACAGCCCGAGGCAATGACCAGCGCAATGCCCAGCATCACCGAGGCAAACGTGACGATATCGAAGGTGCCGTGGGCGGCCAGAAAATAGCCCCCCAGCGTGGCGATCAAGTTACCGCCAATGATGCCCGGCTTGGTGAGCGCCAGCAGGTCTCGCCAGCGGCTCGGTGCCACGTTCAGCCGATCATCATGTTGAGATGCAGATGCTGCATGATCCATAAAGAGCCCCCTACCACCAGGACGAGTATCGTCAGTGTGAAAACGAAGGACATCAGATTCCACCCCTCGTCGGCTTTGGTATTCATATGCATAAACATGACCAGCTGGACCAGAATCTGCAGCACGGCTGTTACAGCGATGACCACCACCGTCGCGGCGGTGCTTAGCGCACCGCTCATGACAACCGCAAACGGAATCACGGTTAGCACTAAAGATAGCAGAAGCCCGACAACATACGATTTAACGCTTCCATGGGAAGTCGTTGAATGCGCTGCTGAATGTGATGACGATTGGCTCATGTCAAAGCACCCCCATCAGGTAGACGAACGAGAACACACAGATCCACACGATATCCAGGAAGTGCCAGAACAGGCTGAGACACAGGATACGCGGGCGCGTCATGGGCGTCAGGCCTTTGGTGGAAAGCTGCACCAGCATCACCAGAATCCATACCAGCCCCACCGTGACGTGCAGGCCATGGGTGCCCACCAGGGTAAAGAAAGACGACAGAAACGCGCTCTGGTCTGGCCCATACCCTTGATGAATCAGGTGATGAAACTCATACACTTCCATGCCGACGAAGGCAGCCCCCAGGGCAAAGGTGACCGCCAGCCACGCCTTGACCTGCCCCACCCGCTCGGCATTCATGGCCAAAACGCCCATGCCAAAAGTGAAACTGCTGAACAGCAGCAGAAAGGTTTCGACCAGCACGAACGGCAGCTCGAAAATATCGGCAGCCGTAGGCCCCGCCGCCGTGCCCTTCATGAGCACGGCATAAGTGGCAAACAGTGACCCGAAGATCACCAGATCGCTCATCAGGTAGACCCAGAAGCCGAAGACCTTGGTGCCTGCGGCATCGTGGTGTTCGTGGGGCTCTGCAGTGGCCCCGTGATGCAAGGTATCCGTGGCCATTACGCTCGCGCCTCCACATAGTTGGTTTGTTCGCTATCGACAGCACTGCTGGGTGCCGAGGTTTTGCGGCGCTGATGTTCACGCTCGATACGCTCCACTTCGGCAGCGGGCACGTAGTAGTCGATGTCATCGTTGAACACACGGGCGAGGAAACTCACCACCACGCCCAGCGCACCGACGCCCGCCAGCCACCAGATGTGCCACACCAGCGCAAAACCCAGCACCAGTGCGAAGAGGCTGATCACTGGGCCTGCCACCGTATTACGGGGCATGTGGATATCGGTGTAGGGCGCGTCTTCGAGCTGTTCGTTACTGCGCTGTTTTTGCGACCAGAAGCTGTCGATGTCGCCCACTGCCGGCAAACGGGCAAAGTTGTAGAACGGCGCGGGGGAAGACGTGGACCACTCCAGCGTACGGCCATCCCAGGGGTCGCCGGTCAGGTCGGCATTGAGCTTGCGGTCGCGCACGCTGACCCAGAACTGAATCACGGTACAGGCAATGCCCATCATGATGATCACGGCACCCACCCAGGCCAGAATCATCCAGGGCTGCCATTCGGGGTTGGCGTAGGACTGCATGCGACGCACGGCACCGAAGAAGCTCAGCACGTAAAGCGGCATGAAGGCGACGTAGAAACCGATGAACCAGCACCAGAACGAGCGCTTGCCCCACTTTTCGCTCAGCGTGAAGCCGAACGCTTTGGGGAACCAGTAGGTCAGGCCCGCCATCATGCCGAACACCACGCCGCCGATGATGACGTTGTGGAAGTGGGCAATCACGAACAGGCTGTTGTGCAGGACGAAGTTGGCTGCTGGCAGCGCCAGCATCACGCCGGTCATGCCGCCCAGGGTAAAGGTGATGATGAACCCCAGGGTCCATAGCACCGGCGAGGTCAGCTCCAGGCTGCCACGGAAGATGGTGAACAGCCAGTTGAACACTTTCACCCCGGTGGGGATGGCGATGACCATGGTCATGATGCCGAAGAAGGCATTGACGTTGGCCCCGGCGCCCATGGTGAAGAAGTGGTGCAACCAGACGATGAACGACAGCAGCGTGATGGCCACGGTGGCCCACACCATGGTCTTGTAACCGAACAGGCGCTTACGGGCGAAGGTCGCGATGACTTCCGAGAACACGCCAAAGGCGGGCAGGATCAGAATGTACACTTCCGGGTGGCCCCAGGCCCAGATGAGGTTGACGTACATCATCATGTTGCCGCCAAAGTCATTGGTGAAGAAGTGCATGCCGAAGTAGCGATCCAGCGTCAGCAGGGCAATGGTCGCGGTCAGAATGGGGAACGAGGCAATGATCAGGATATTGGCGCACAGCGATGTCCAGGTGAAGATCGGCATGCGGAACAGGGTCATGCCTTTGGTGCGCATTTTCAGGATCGTGACGAAGAAGTTGATGCCGGTGAGCGTCGTGCCTATCCCGGATATCTGCAAGGCCCATATCCAGTAATCGACCCCCACCCCAGGGCTGAACTCTATCCCCGATAAAGGCGCATACGCGAGCCAGCCGGTCTTGGCGAACTCCCCCACCACCAGTGAGATGTTCACCAGCACTGCAGAGACCGCAAACAGCCAGAAGCTCAAGTTGTTGAGAAACGGAAAAGCCACGTCGCGGGCGCCTATCTGGAGTGGCACCACCAGGTTCATCAGGCCGATGACCATGGGCATCGCAACGAAGAAGATCATGATCACACCGTGGGCGGTAAAGATCTGATCGTAATGTTCAGGAGGGAGATAACCTGCGGCACCCCCGGCCGCCATGGCCAGTTGGGTACGCATCATGATGGCATCGGCAAAGCCACGCAGCAGCATGACCAGGGCCACCACAAAATACATGATACCGAGCTTCTTGTGGTCGACGGAGGTGAACCACTCGTTCCACAGCCAGCCCCACTTGCGGTAATAGGTGAGCGCGCCAAGCAGCGCCGCACCGCCAATCGCCATGAACGCCGCCACGACCATGATGATCGGTTCGTGATACGGAATGGCGTCGAGCGTCAATTTTCCAAACATGTTCAACCCCCGGCTTCTACGCTGTCAGGATGGCCGCCCATGGCGTGCTCATCGCTAGCGTGCTGATTGGTAACGTGGCCATAGGCAGCGTGATGGGAGGCCACCTGGGCACTCTCGAGTTCACCGCTTTCGCCATGGCTGTCGTGGGCTTCACCTAGGGCGTCGCTATGTGCCGCATGGTCACTGTGGCCACCATGGCCGACGTGGCCTTCGCCACCCCCGTGGAAGCTGGTCAGAATCGTTTCGTACAGGGCGGGTGCCACTGCCGAGTAGTGTTCGACCGGGTGGTATTCACTGGGGGCCGCCAGGGCGTTGTAGCCCTCGGGGTAGCTCAGGGTCTGACCTGCTTCACGCACGTTGGCCACCCAGGCATCGAAGTCGGCTGGCGAGGTCACGTGGGCGTCGAAGGTCATGCCGGAGAAACCGGCTCCGCTGTAGTTGGTGGAGCGGCCTGGGTAGACGCCCTCTTCATCGGCGATCAGGTGCACGTCGTTGTCCATGCCCGCCATGGCGTAAATCTGGCTACCCAGGTGGGGAATGAAGAACGCATTCATCACCGAACCAGAGCTGACCCTGAAGCGCACCGGCGTATCCACCGGGAAAGCCACTTCATTGACACTGGCAATGCCCTGCTCGGGGTAGATGAACAGCCATTTCCAGTCCAGCGCCACCGCCTGTATTTCCATGGGCGCTACGCTGCTTTCGATGGGCTTGTGGGGGTCAAGGGAGTGCGAGGTTTTCCAGGTAAGAAAGGCGAGAACGGCGATGATCACGCAAGGCACGCTCCACACCGCAGCCTCGATGGCATTGGAGTGGGCCCAGTCAGGCAGGTACTTGGCAACGCTGTTGCTGCGCCGGTAACGCCAGCCAAACAGCAGCGTCATGACGATCACCGGGATCACCACAATCAGCATCAGCCCAAAGGAGGTCAGAATCAGCGAGCGCTGCTCGACGCCAATCTGCCCCTTTGGGTCCAGCAATGCAGAACTGCAGCCCGCCAACAGCAGGCACAGCACAACGAGCACAAGAATGCCTCGTCTGCGCCAAAGGGTAGGTAATTGCATGGGTGTAGTCTCGTGAGAGAGTGGCTGATACAGCCTGCTGCTGGCTGGCTAACTAGCCAGCTAAGTAGCAAGCTAACTATTACCCCATACATTTCCCAAAACCGTCGAGGGTTGACATGCTCCGGGAAAGGTATGCGCTACCGGGAGGGGTAGGTAGCGAGTCTTAACCACACGTTGCGTGTATAAATTAAGACTAAAGTATTTTCTATTGATCTCCGTCAATCAGAAAGAGGCGCTTTGCCGCACCCCAGGTGCGGCCAAATGTGTTAGGCAACGCTGATGCTGAGGGAGCTGGCGGGATGGTTTTCCAGCAGGCCAGGGGCGCGTTCGTCGTCGGTGATCACCACGTCGAAATCGGCCAGCGAGGCAAAATAGGCGGGCCGCACGATGCCGAACTTGCTGGCATCGACCACCAGCAACCGCTGCATGGCGGTAGCAATCGCCGCTTGCTTCGGGGCTACTTCATGGAAGTGAAAACAGCTCACTCCACGTTCGCAGTCTACCCCTGCCGCTGAAATCATCGCCTTGTTGATGCCCAGGCGTTCGATGGCGTCCCGCATGCCGTCGCTGCCGAAGGATTGCGACGAGGCGTGAAACAGCCCCCCCAGCAGCACCAGCCGCACGTTGGGCAACGCGGCGACCGTGTTGGCCACGTTCAGCGCGTAGGTCACCACGGTCAGCTCGCGGAAATGGCTGAGCTGGCTCAGCAAGGGAATCAGCGTGGAGCCACAGTCGATGAACAGCGTGTCGCCTTCGTCGATGAAACTGGCGGCACGCTGGCACAGGCGATGTTTGACATGGTAGTGGCTGGCCTGCTGCTCGGTGAGGTCGTAGACCGGCGTCACGCCGGGGTAGCTGGCCATCACCAGCCGTCCCCCCAGCAGGCTCAAGGGAGATGGCTGCGTGGCGAGGTCTCGGCGAATGGTCATTTCCGATACTCCGCACAGCTCGGCGGCATCGCGCAGGTGCAGGGTTCCCCCGCTTGCCAGGGCTTCTTGTAGCATGGCCAGGCGCTGGGCACTCCGGTCATTCACAGGCATCTCCTTGTGATTCATCTTGTTATCGGGTTTCAGCGCTCAGGTAACGCTTATGCTGAGCCAGCGCCCCGCGAATTTCCACTCCCCCGCCACTCTGTTTGCCGCCATGAGGCGCATGAAACACCCTGGCAGCGTTGATGTGACAATACTTGCAAATCAACGTTAA
The DNA here is from genome assembly GCF_020616575.1 of Halomonas sp. NyZ770. NCBI lineage: Bacteria > Pseudomonadati > Pseudomonadota > Gammaproteobacteria > Oceanospirillales > Halomonadaceae > Halomonas > Halomonas sp. NyZ770. The sequence continues at coordinate 2,937,163 of NZ_CP085143.1, forward strand.
AAAAATAACACTCGATGTTATAATTTTAACATCAACGCCAGCCCGCACGACCCACAACGTCGGTATGCCACCTCTCGTGGCACCGTAACAACCTTTGTTGAGGCTTTCATGACCGCTTTATCCCCCTCTTACGTTTCTTCGCTCGTCACGCTTGGCGCTGGCGTTTTCCTGGCTGGTGCGCTGGCCGCAGCCCCGGCCGTTGCCAATGACGCAGCGAGTGGCCCAATGACCCCGCACTGGTCGTTTGCCAACGTTTCCCTGAACTACCTGGACTGGTCCAACGGCACCGAAGCGCGCACGGCGAGCAATGCCGCCAAGAGCGACTTCACGTTCGTTGAAATCGAAGGCGGCGTCGGCTTTAGCTGGGGCGAGTTCTACGGCTTCTTCGATTTCGAGAACCCGACCAACGACCAGTTCGACGAAGCCAGTGGCGGCAAGGACAACTTCCGTACCGCAGGCAAAGTGACCTCGCACATTTACCTGGGCGACAGCCCGCTGTCGCTTTACGCCCACGTTTATGACTTCCGCGACTACGGCTTCAATGGCCGCGAGCAGGACCAGATTCTCGGCCTGGGCTACCGCACGACGTTCGCCAACGGCCTGTGGTTCAAGCCCTTCATCGGTGCTGCCAGGGTTCAAAGTGATGGCTACACGGGCATGAACGGCTACATGGCTGGCTGGGTCGCGGGCTATGACTTCACCGCGCTGGACCAGAACTTCAGTGTGACCAACTGGCACGAGCAGACCTTCGGTCGCGACAGCGACTACCTTTCCCAGAACTACGTCAACGGTACCGCAGGGAGCGTGGGGACCAACGGCGCATTGAGCCTTTGGTGGCACCCGTCTGACTTGATCACTACCGGCGTGCAGTATCGCTACTCAGAGAACAAGCTGGGTACACCCGACGCCTATCAGAACGCGATGATTTACTCAGTCAAGCTAAACTTGCTGTAATCGCTCCCACTTCTCACGCTCCGAAGGTACTCCCATGACCCTCATCATGAGCCTGGTTGGCATGGTCACTCTGGTGGCCATTGCGCTTGTTTTCTCCTATGACCGCAAGGCGATTCGCCTGCGTACCGTGCTGGGTGCCTTCGCGATCCAGGCGGGTATCGGTGCGTTCGTGCTCTACGTACCGTTTGGCCAGGCCGTTCTGCAGGCCATTTCGGCAGGCGTCAGCCAGGTGCTGGTTTACGCCAATGACGGTATCGGCTTTTTGTTTGGCGGGCTGGCTGACGTGGACAATGTCGGCTTCGTCTTCGCCATCAAAGTCCTGCCGGTCATCATCTTTTTCTCCTCGCTGATTGCCGTGCTCTACTATGTCGGCATCATGCAGTGGGTCATCCGGATTCTGGGTGGCGCATTGCAGAAAGCACTGGGCACCTCGCGCACCGAGTCGCTTTCGGCCACGGCCAACATCTTCGTGGGCCAGACCGAGGCACCGCTGGTGGTACGTCCGTTCATTGCCCGCATGACCCCTTCGCAGCTGTTTGCGGTGATGTGTGGTGGCCTGGCTTCCGTGGCGGGTTCGGTGCTGGCGGGCTATGCCGCGCTGGGCATTCCGATGGAGTATCTGGTGGCGGCCTCGTTCATGGCGGCGCCTGGCGGCCTGCTGTTCGCCAAGCTGATCATGCCGGAAACCCAGAACGTGGAAGATAGCGACAGCGTTTCCAAGGTCGATGAAGAGCTGAAAGAGCAGGACGACAAGCCCGCCAACGTGCTGGATGCAGCGGCTTCTGGCGCGACTTCCGGCCTGATGCTGGCAGCCAACGTGGGTGCCATGCTGCTGGCCTTCATCGGCTTGATCGCGCTGGTCAACGGTATTCTGGGCGGCGTGGGCGGCTGGTTCGGTTTCGAGGCATTGAGCCTGGAGCTGATTCTGGGTTGGCTATTTGCCCCGCTGGCCTTCCTGCTGGGCGTGCCCTGGGAAGAAGCCACCCTGGCGGGCTCGTTCATCGGCCAGAAACTGGTGGTCAACGAGTTCGTGGCCTTTATCAACCTGGCTCCCTACATTGAAGGGGAACAGGTGGTGGCTGCCACGGGTCAATTGATGACGCCCCACACCATGGCCATCCTGTCATTTGCCTTGTGTGGTTTTGCCAACCTGTCGTCGATTGCCATTCTGCTCGGTGGCCTGGGCAGCATTGCCCCGACCCGCCGCAAGGAGATTGCCCGGTTTGGTGTGAAAGCCGTGCTGGCAGGCACGCTCTCCAACCTGATGTCTGCCTCGATTGCCGGTTTCTTCCTGGCGTTGAGCAGCCTCACCGCCTGACGCAGCGAGTACGCGATAACGCAACGGGCGCTGCTTTAGTACGCAGTGCCCGTTTTGTCTTTTACCGATTGATGAGAACTTCATGACTGCCACCGCTTCCCCCCAGCTTATCCAGGCCGCCCGTCACGCCCTGACGTTAATGGACCTCACCAGCCTGAACGACAGCGACACCGACAGCGTGATCGAAGCGCTGTGCCAGCAGGTCAAGACCCCCTACGGCCACCCGGCAGCGGTGTGCGTTTACCCCTCGTTCATCGTCACGGCAGCCCGCGCGCTGGGCGCCCACAAGCTGGATGATCAGGTCAAGATCGCCACGGTCACCAACTTCCCCCATGGGGGCGATGACATCATGGGCGCGGCCCGTGAAACCCGAGAAGCCGTGGCATCGGGTGCTCATGAAGTCGACGTGGTGTTTCCCTACCGCGCCTTGATGGCAGGCGATGAAGAGACTGGCCGCGAGCTGGTGGAAATGTGCAAGGCCGCCTGTGGTGGCCAGGCATTGCTGAAAGTCATCATCGAATCCGGCGAACTCAAGGACCCTGCGCTGATCCAACGTGCCAGTGAGCTGGCCATCGAAGGCGGCGCGGATTTCATCAAGACCTCGACCGGAAAAGTGCCGGTCAATGCCACGCTGGAAGCCGCCGAGATCATGCTCAAGGCCATCAAGGCCAGCGGCAAAGACGTTGGCTTCAAAGCCGCCGGCGGCGTACGCAGCGCAGAAGAAGCCGCTGAGTACCTTGCGCTGGCAGCCGACATCATGGGGCCGCAGTGGGTCACCCCGGCACACTTCCGGTTTGGTGCCTCCAGCCTGCTGGGCAACTTGTTGAACACACTCGACGGTGGCGCTGACGCGGCGCTGCTCTCCACCACCAACGGAGGCTACTAAATGTCGTCCAACGCTTCTCACCACGCGCTGCTCCCTCAAGAACTGATTCGCCTGAAGCGCGACGGCCAGCCGCTGCCCGCTGAAGAGATCAAGGCGTTCGTGCAGGGCATCGCCGATGACCGTATCAGCGATGCGCAGATCGGCGCCTTCACCATGTCGGTCTTTCTGAATGGCATGAGCCGCGAAGAAGTCGTGGCATTGACCACCGCGACGCGCGATTCTGGCCACGTCATGCAGTGGGATTCCCTCAACCTGCCCGGCCCCATCGTGGACAAGCACTCCACCGGCGGCGTGGGTGATCTGGTATCGCTGGTGCTGGGCCCGTGGGTCGCGGCCTGCGGCGCCTTCGTGCCGATGATTTCCGGCCGTGGCCTGGGTCACACCGGCGGAACCCTGGACAAGCTGGAATCGATCCCCGGCTACGACCCCTACCCCGCCCCCGAGCGTTTCAGTGAGGTGGTGAAATCCACCGGCGTGGCGATCATCGGCCAAACCGGCAACCTCGCCCCGGCCGACAAGCGCATCTACGGCGTGCGAGATGTCACCGCCACCGTGGAATCCATCCCGCTGATCACGGCCTCGATTCTGGGCAAAAAGCTGGCCTCTGGCCTGGACGCCCTGGTAATGGACGTCAAAGTGGGCAGCGGCGCGTTCATGCCCACCCCGGAAAAGTCACGCGAACTGGCCAAAAGCATCGCCAACGTGGCCACCCAGGCAGGCACACCCACCACCGCCCTGCTCACCGACATGAGCCAGCCGCTGGCCCCGTGTGCCGGTAACGCGGTAGAAATCGTCGAAACCCTGGCGCTGCTGCGCGGCGAGCGAGCCAACAGCCGCGTGATGCAGGTCACCCGCGAACTGGCCGTTGAAATGCTGATTGCGGGCAAGCTGGTGGCCAACCGCGAAGAAGCCCTCGCCAAGCTGGACAAAGCGCTGACCTCTGGCGCGGCGGCAGAAGTGTTTGCCCGTATGGTGCGCGAACTGGGCGGCCCCGCCGACTTCATGGAGCGTTCGGACAGCTACCTGGCCACCGCCCCGGTCGTTCAAGCGGTCTACCCCGAGCAGAGCGGTATCGTACAGCGTTTCGATACCCGCGCCGTGGGCATGAGCGTGGTGGAGCTGGGCGGCGGCCGTCTGCGTAACGACGCCAGCGTCGACCACAGCGTGGGCTTTAGCGACATCGTCGAAATCGGCGACCGTGTGGATAGCCAGCGCCCGCTGGCCATCGTCCACGCCCGCACGGAAGAGGCCGCGGCCCGTGCCGCTGCTCAGCTCCGTGGGGCGGTCACCATTGGCGATGCCGACGCCACCGCCGACACCCTGTTGCAAGAGACCTTCCGAGGAGAAGCCTGATGCGCCGCGCCATCGTCCTGGTACTCGACTCTTTCGGGATCGGTAGCGCCCCCGATGCCGCCTCCTTTGGCGACCAGGGGTCAGATACTCTGGGCCACATCGCCGCCGCTTGTGCCCGTGGCGAAGCCGACACCGCCGAGCGTTCCGGCCCATTGTCGCTGCCCAACATGGCCGCGCTAGGTCTGTTCCACGCCCACCGCGACGCCACTGGCAGCGTGGCGGAAGGCGTCAGTTTGCCCGACCAACTGACGGGCGCTTACGCCCACGCCAAAGAGATCTCCAGCGGCAAGGACACCCCTTCCGGCCACTGGGAAATTGCCGGTGTGCCGGTGCGTTTCGACTGGGGCTACTTCCTCGATAAAACCGACAGCTTTCCCCTGGAACTGCTGGACGCCATCATTCGGGAAGCGGAGCTGACCGGCGTGATCGGCAACTGCCACGCCTCAGGCACCGAGATCATCGCTCGCCTGGGCGAAGAGCATATCGCCACCGGCAAGCCGATCGTGTACACCTCGGCCGACTCCGTGTTCCAGATTGCCGCCCATGAGGAGCACTTCGGCCTGGAGCGCCTCTATGCGCTGTGCGAAACCGTCCGCGAGCTGCTGGAGCCTTACAACATTGGCCGCGTCATCGCTCGGCCGTTCATTGGCGAAGACCGCGAAAGCTTTGCGCGCACCGGCAACCGCCGCGACTACAGCGTCGAGCCGCCCAGCCCCACCGTGCTGCAAAAGCTCGCCGATGCCGGGGGCGAAGTGGTGTCGATTGGCAAGATCGCCGACATCTACGCCCACTGCGGCATTACCCACAAGGTCAAGGCCAGCGGCCACGATGCCCTGATGGATGCCACCCTGGCGGAAGTCGCGCGCACCGCCAACGAGACCAGCGACCGCCCGACCATGATCATGACCAACTTCGTGGATTTCGATTCGGTCTACGGCCATCGCCGGGACGTACCGGGCTACGCCGCCGCGCTGGAGCACTTCGACGCCCGCCTGCCGGAGCTGCTGGCAGCCCTCGATGACGACGACCTGCTGCTGCTCACCGCCGACCACGGCTGCGACCCCAGTTGGGAAGGCACCGAGCACACCCGCGAATACGTGCCGATCATGGTACGCGGCGCAGGCTTCGCCCCCGGCCCGTTGGGCGAGCGCGGCACCTTTGCCGACATTGGCCAAACCCTCGCGGCGTTCTTCGCCGTAGACGCCATGGCCGACGGCGAGAGCTTTTTACCTGACGCGGCCTAAGCGCCGATAACGCATCACTGGCACGTCAACGTGCACGGCCTGAAACCCGCACGGCGGGGTTCAGGCTCCCTGTTCAGATAGGAGAGTTTCATGGCTACCCCGCATATCAACGCCGAAATGGGCGATTTCGCCGATACCGTCCTGATGCCTGGCGACCCGCTGCGCGCCAAGTACATCGCCGACACCTACCTGGAGAACGTGCGCCAGGTCAACGACGTGCGCAGCATGTTCGGCTACACCGGCACCTACAAAGGCCGCGAGATTTCCGTCATGGGCCACGGAATGGGCATCCCCTCCGTGTCGATCTATGCCAAAGAGCTGATTACCGATTACGGCGTGAAGTCGATCATCCGCGTGGGCTCCTGCGGCGCGGTACGTGACGATGTCAACGTGCGCGACGTGGTGATCGGGCTGGGTGCCAGCACCGACTCCAAAGTGAACCGCATGCGCTTCAATGACCACGACCTGGCCGCCATTGCCGACTTCGAGCTGGCCAGCCACGCCGTGGCGGCCGCCAAAGCGCAGAACGTCGCCGTGAAAGTCGGCAACATTTTCTCGGCGGACCTGTTCTACAACCCTCAGACCGACATGGCCGAGCTGATGAAGCGTTACGGCATCGTCGGCGTCGAGATGGAAGCCGCAGGCCTGTACGGCGTGGCCGCCGAGTTCGGTGCCCGTGCACTGACCATCTGCACCGTCTCCGACCACATTCTGAAAGGTGACTCGCTCTCCAGTGCCGACCGCCAAACCACTTTCAACGACATGATGGTGATTGCCCTCGACACCGTTCTGCGCGATGACGCCGCCAAGGCGTAATGCCCGGCGTCTTGAGCCCATAGACATCCTGAACACAAAGAGAGAATAGCGCCATGAGCCACGCGGATCAGGCATTGGTCGACACGCTGCTGAGCACCCTGGGCAACGCCTACGCGCCCTACTCCAACCACCCCGTGGCGGCGGTGATGGAGTGCCCCGACGGCCAGCAGTTTGCCGGTAGCAACGTGGAAGTCGCCCACTACAAAGGGCTGTGTGCCGAAGCCTCGGCGATTTCTGCCATGGTTACCGCTGGCCAGCGCGAGCTGGCCAGGGTCTACGTGATGGGCCCCGGCGAGCACCTCTGCACGCCCTGCGGCGACTGCCGCCAGCGCATCCGCGAATTCGCCACCCCCAGCACGCAGATCATGGTGCTCTCCAAACAGGGCGAGGTGTTGAAAACCTACACCATGGACAGCCTGCTGCCCGACGCTTTTGGGCCGGAGCAGCTGCCGGGGCGTTAAGCAGTTTCCCGCAGCACTAGCGCCACCGGCAGCGACACGTGCCGGGGCGCTTTTCCTGCCAACGCATCGCCCAGCAGTTCCACGCTCATTGCCGCAATGGCGGCAATGTCCTGGCGTACCGTGGTCAACCCCGTGGCCAGGGTGGGCAGGTCGTCAAAGCCGGTGACGGCTACCTCGCTGGGCACACGAATACCGCTGTCTTCCAGAGCGGCCACGCAGCCCAGCGCCAGCTCGTCGGTGGCACAGACCAGCGCGTCGAAGGGCAAGGATGCGTCTGCGCGCTCCTTGAGCAGGCGGTTGAGCTGGCGATAGCTGGTCAGGGAGTCCGAGGTCAGCCGATGCGGCAGGCTGATCAACTGTTCGCTGAGCCCCGCTTCGGTGACGGCACGCTGATACCCGGAAAGGCGGCTGAGAGGCCGCGGCACGTCCAGCTCTCCCCCCACAAACGCAATCCGCGTTCGCCCCTGTTCGATCAGGTGCTGCGTCATCTGGTAAATGCCCGAGACATCGTCCGGGGCCACCGAAAAGCCGTCTCCTGCGTTGCCAATCCGTACGAAGGGAACGCCCGCTGCCTTCAGAAGGCCTGGCCTGGCATCTTCTGCCGTTTCGCCCAGCAAGATCGCGGCTCCTGCCCGCTCGGGCAGCTCATGGGTCTGATCGTGGTGAAAAAACACCGGTACCATGCCTTGCTGGTGCAGGGCCACGGTCAGGTGCTGGTAGAGCAGAATGTAGTAAGGCCGCAGCTCGATATCCTGTCGCCCAAGGGAGATCCCCACCACCGCCGCCTTACCGCTGATCAGTTGGCGGGCGGCGGCGCTGGGTTGATAGGCCAGCTCACGGCTGATGGTCAGAATCCGCTCGCGCAGCGCGTCGCTCAGCCCGGGCTTGCCGTTCAAGGCTCGGCTGACCGACGCGATGGATACCTCGGCACGCCGGGCAATTTCGCGGATGGTCGCCGCCGGTGCGCTCGATGTGTGCTGTTTCATGCCTGGCCTCAGCCGCCGTTGGGGGGCTTGATTGTACAAAAAGCGGGGCGGAAAATCGCCGCCCCCTGAGCAAGCAACCCCGTGCCAGCCAAGCCCTTGCGTTACCAGCCGCGTCTTCCCAGGCGCGAGAGTTCTCCCTCCAGCTGCTGCACGGCCTGCTCCGCCGTCATGTTGCCCGATAGCGCATCGTGCATCCGGTTGAACACGGCATTCGACACCCGTGGGTAAGCGCTGCCGGTCACGCTGGCGGGGCGCGGCACGCCCTTCATGACCGTCTCGTAGAGCTCGCCAATGAACGGCTGCGCGGCCAGCACCTCGTCATCCTCATACAGTGCCGGGCGCGTGGGGTTACGGCCAAACTCGATGGCGTGGGCTTTCTGCTGGGCTTCGGCGGTCAGATAGGCCACCAGCTCAGCGGCCACGTCAGGGTGCGCCGAGTAGCGAGACACCGCCCAGTTCCAACCGCCCAGGGTGGCCACCGACTGGCCTTCAGGCCCACTGGGCAGCGGCGCCACGCTGAATTTGTGCTGGATCGGCGTTCCGTCCGCCTGGCCCAGCGACCACGCGTAGGGCCAGTTGCGCATGAACACCGCGTTGCCCGCCTGGAATACGCCTCGCGCTTCCTCTTCCATGTAGTTGCGTACACCTTCCGGGCTGATATCACCTATCCAGGAAGCCGCCAGCGCCAGCGCTTCCACGGCCTGAGGGTTATTGACGGTGACCTGTCCGTCGGCATCCACAAAGGTGCCACCGCCGTAGCTGGCCACCCACTCCAAGGCGTTGGTGGTTAGCCCTTCGTAGGCCCGCCCCTGGAAGACGAAGCCATGCATGCGCTCATTACCAGCCTCCCGCTCGGCGTTTTGAATACGCCGAGCGGTGTCGGTGAGCGCTTGCCAGGAGTGCGGCACCTCTTCACCGTACTGCTCCAGCAGGTCATGGCGGTAGTAGAGCAGCCCGGCATCGGTAAACCACGGCAGGGCCACCAGCTTGCCTTGCACGGTATTGTTGTCCATCAGCGAGGGAATGAACCCCTCGGTGGCGCCTTCCGGCAGGTACTCGTTCAAATCCACCAGGTGCTCTGCCAGCAGCCCCGGCCAGACGATATCCACCATCAGCACATCGACATCCCGAGACTGGCTGCCCAGCAGCTGTTGATACAGCGAAAGCTTTTCCGTGGGCGAGGCTGGCGTGGTGACGATATTGACCTGATGGCCGTTGGCTTCTGCCCAGCGCTGGGCAAGCGCCGGGCAGAAATCCGCCGCCCCGCCATCGCCACAGGCCACGGTGATCTCGGCGGCCAGAGCAGGCAGTGCCACAGGCAGTAACGTCATCAGCAGCAACGGTGTTTTCAATGTTGAGCGCATCGTGGAATCCTCATCTTGTTATTGGGTGTCTTGCGGTCAGATATGCTCGATGAAATCTGCTGATCAACTGGCAATTGCCAGGCTGCGGTCCTCCAGGCTGGAAACGAAACAGGCATCCAGCACGGTTTGAATGGCCGCGCCCCGGGCAAAGTCGGGCTGGTCGTTTTCCCCAGTGCGAATGCTCTCGATAAAGCGCTGGTAGATGCTGGGCGTGGGCGGCGCCTTGACGGTGCTCCAGCGAGCGGGATGCACGTCATCGTTCAGGCACACCTGAACGTCATCCTTGGAGGCGTCGAGATCCACGCGGATCGCACCCTTGTCGCCGTGAACGCTCAGCGTCAGCGAGTTGTGGTGCCCGGTTGCCCAGCGGGTTGCCTGAATCGTGCCCATGGCGCCGTTGGCAAAGCGCACGCGCATCAGCGCCGTGTCGTTGGCATCCAGCAGGTAGTCGCCGATGCGGTTGTCCGGGGCTTTGTCGAAGCAGGTGAGTTCGCAGTTGACGCGGGTGATATCGCCCACCGGGAAGCTGGCAAAATCGACGATATGCACGCCCACATCGCCCAGCACGCCTTTGCTGCCGTGGGCTTCCGAGAGCCGCCAGAGCCACTGGCTATCCTCATCCCAGCGCCCCCAGGCGTTGCTGACCAGCCAGCTCTGGCGATAGCTGGCATCCACGTGGCGAACGGTGCCGATGGCGCCGCCGGTAATCAGCGCTCGGGCGTGCTGAATGGCGGGGGCGTCACGGTAGCTCAGGTTGACCATGTTGATGACCTTGGCGGCCTGGGCGGCAGCGACCATCTCGTGGGCATCCTCCGCATTGGTGGCCAGGGGCTTTTCACACAGGATGTGTTTACCCGCCGCAATGGCTGCCAGCGACGTGGCCTTATGCACGCCATCCGGAGTGACATTGCTCACCGCGTGGATATCGTCGCGGGCCAGCATGTCGTCCAGCGACTGGTAAACATCGGCAATGCCATGGCGCTCGGCGAAGGCCTGCGCCTTGGGGAAATCACGGTCGCATACGGCAACCACTTCGACACCTTCGAGTCGGCCATAGTGCTTGGCGTGCTCCCCCGCCATGCTGCCCGCGCCAATAATCGCGATACGGATCATTTGAAGCCCTCCTCACCAGGTTTGTGCAAGCTTTCGCCCTTGATCTCGACCGGGTTGGGCGCCTGGTCGGCGGGGACGTTGGGGCAGCTGTCGATCCACCGGGAGCCTTCCGGCTGCGCCCAGACCACGGCGTTCTTGAGCACCCGCTTTACCTGCTCGTCGTAGTAGATCGGGTAGGTTTCGTGGCCGGGACGGAAGTAGAAAATCTTGCCGTTACCGCGCTTGTAGGTCAGGCCGGAGCGGAACACTTCGCCGCCTTCGAAGGCACTGATGAAAATCACCTCGTCCGGGTTGGGCACCGCAAAGGGTTCGCCGTACATTTCGGTATGGGGCAGTTCAATGTAATCCCCGAGCCCTTGCACGATGGGGTGGCCAGGATTCACTACCCAGAGCCGCTCACGCTCACCGGCTTCCCGCCATTTCAGTGAGCAGGTAGTGCCCATCAAACGTTTGAAGATTTTCGAGTAGTGGCCGGAGTGCAGCACGATCAAGCCCATTCCCTGCAGCACGCGCGTTTGCACGCGGTCGACGGTCTCTTCCAGCACGTCGCCGTGGGCGGCGTGGCCCCACCACAGCAGCACGTCGGTATTCTCCAGCGTCTCTTCGTCAAGCCCCTGCGCCGGGTCTTGCAGCGTGACCGCCGTGGCCGTTAGCGCTTCCGCTTCATTCAACCCATCGGCGATGCACTGGTGCATGCCGGTGGGGTAAATACGCGCCACTACGTCGTTGGTTTGTTCGTGGACGTTTTCGCCCCATACGGTGACTCGGAGTGTCATGTCGTTCTCCTCAGCGTTGATAGGTACTTGCTCACGAGAGTGAGCGCTGAGGAGAAAAGTAAACGTTTACTCAAAAAGAGTAAACGTTTACTTATTGGATTTTAGTCGAACACCACCGACGCGCTGGCGTCAGGTTCTATTGCTGTTCAGACAGGGGCTTCGTCGGGGCGATTCTCGGCGACGCGCTCGACATCCACGATGCCCGAGCGGCTGACCACGACTTTCCAGCGCGCCAGGTAAGGGGCATCTTCGCTGCCCGTTTCGCGCACCACCAGGTTGAACAGGTGGCGGCGCTCGACGCTTTCCCGCACCGCCTGCCCCTCTTTCAGGCGATAGATATGGTGCTTATCCTTGCTCATCAGGCGGGTCAGCATGGAGAGGTCTATGCTCAGGGTTTCGCGGGTATGCTCATAACCACTCAAGAAGCGTGTGGGGGACATGCGCGAGCTGGAGCGATAGTGCATGACCACCTCTTCACGCTGGGCCACCGTGCGCCGCCGCATCTGCTGTATGTCCTGGTCGAGGGCGGTATAGCGCTTGTAGTCGAACCATTCGAGCTGCCGTCCGACCAGCGCATTGCGGGTAGGGTCGATGTATTGTCGCCGCCACTTGGGTCGGCCTCTTCTCAGCCATCGCCATAGGGTATTGCGCAGGTCGTCCTTGAACACTTCGCGCATGGCGTAGAGCAGCGCCATGGCCAGCACGAACAGTGCGGTGATGTCGCCAATCACGTCGCGCAGGTGCAGTACCCCCAGCGACACGAAGGCCATGACCACCGCGGTGGCCAGGGCCTTGACGGCTTTCTGTTCGCCGCTACCCAGCTCCAGCGCACGCTGCTTCAGCGTGATCGGGTATTCGATCAGCCGACGCAGCAGGCGCATCTTGTTGGACATGCGGGTGGGGTCATCGCGTACGCGCTCGGCGTTGTACTCCTGCTGCTCGCGGTACTCGCCTTCGCGGTGGCAGATGGTCACCAGGCGTCGTTTGACCTCGCTGAACTCCCCGCCCTTGGGCATGTGGGCCACCAGCGCCAACAGCTGCTGCTCGGTGAACCAGGAAAGATAGTTGTCGATGTTGGCAAAGTATTTATAGAGCCGTTCATCGGTGGGCGGGTTACGCCGCAAGCGCTTGAGAATGCCGTCGCTCAGGTCGCTCATCTCGACCAGCTGATCGTAAAGCTCGCTCGCCTTGTCGTGGGTGCTGCTCTTCTCCTCACCCTGCAGGCGACGCAGTTTACGGGCCGTGGAGAGCATGCCCTGGGTGGTTCGCTCCAGGGCCACCACGTACTGGTAGGCGTAGAGACTGAGGCTCAAGCGGTAGGAGTCGCTGCCCAGCTGGTTACGGCTGGCCAGGCGGCTATGCACCAGCGGCAGATGGTACTCGTCGCTGTAGTAAGTGCGCGAGACGTTGATGGCAGCGTGATAAAATGCTTCTTCGGAGATGATGTGCGTACTCAGCCCCAGCTCCTGAGGCACGAACAAGTACACATCCAGCGTATGTGAGGTCTCTTCCTTCAGCCGTCGAGACAGGCGCAGTTGGAAGCTATTTTTACGTTCAACGTTGATCACCCTCACTTATCTCCTGCTTTCATGCCAGACTCGATGATATACCATGGTGAGCTCGCTAGTACGGCTGGCAGAGCGTCGTCTGCCAGCGCACCTTGATACCACAGAGCCATACCATCAAGACTGCGCCATGAGGACTGTACCATGAGGACTGTGCCGTGAAGACCGCGCCATGAAGCGCATGGCATGGATCAGCGCTTTACTTCTTCGCCTTGGAGCCCAGGGATGCCCATCGCCCGTTTTTCACCCTTTGAGCTGCTGCTGCTAAAAAGTCGTAGCCAAGTGGATACGGCCACGCTATTGCTGCTTGGCTGGGTGCTCGTGCATCGCCAGCACGTTTCCGAGGGGCAACGCCGACGTCGGCTGGCCCAGGTCAGCGCGCAGTTTCGCCATGGGCACGAGCTGGGCCCGGTCATGAGCATTGCCCATAGCCAGGACCTTCACGCCATTCAACTGGCCGCCGAAGTCGTGCGCAAGGAGTGCTCCAGGGAGCGCAGCCTCAGCGTGATGCATCAAGCCATCACGGTGGCCACCGACGATGGCGAGCTGTCGCTGGCCAATCACTATATCCTGCGCTTTCTGGCCGACCTGCTGAACGTGGTGCCCGCCACCTTGAACACCCTGTTTCAGGAACTGACCGGCAAGCCGCTGCGAGCCCCGGAAGACCCCAGCCGCGATGCCTACTGGCAGGTGCACGACCCGGCGTATTACGCCCACAAGGCCGAGCAGGAAGCCCAGGCCGCCGAGCGAGAACAGGCCGCCCAGGCGCAGGCCGAACAGCAGCAGCGCGCCAAGGCCGACAAGCAGCACGCACGCGCGCAGCGCCAACAGCAAAAACAGCAGCGCAAGGAGGAAGCGCGTCAGGCCAAGCAGCGCGCCGAGCAAGCCCAGGAGCACGCACGTGCAGAGCAGCAGCGCCAAGAGCAGGCTCGCGCCGAACAGGCTCGTCGTGAGCACGCCCGCCGACAGCAGGAGCAGGCCCGGGCAGAACAGGCACGCCGCGAGCGTTACCAGCGCGCGACCAATCCTCCGCCACCGCCCGACCGCACCACCCGAGCGCTGGCCGTGCTGGGGCTGATGCCAGGCGCCAGCAAGACAGAAGTGCGCAAGGCCTACCGGCGCATGGCGCAACTGCATCACCCCGACCGGTTCTATTCGGAAAGCGAACATCAGGTGGCGCTGGCCTCGGCACGTTTTCAGCGCATCAAAAACGCGTATGATTATCTGATGCAAACTTACTAAGCGTCACGGGGCAGCGACGTATGCTGCCCGCCATGCTGAAACCACGACCTTCCACTGTGTCCATTGTGACGAGACCGACGCCGGATTATGCGCGACCTTTATCAACGCCTGAGCCTGCCCCCCAATGCCAATGAGCAGCAGATCGACACCGCCGTGGCGCGCTGCCCCAACAGCGCCCTGCGCCAGGACGCCACCTCGGTACTGACGGTGACCCCGCACCGTGAAACCTACGATGCGCTGCACGGCACCTTGAGCGACATCGGCCGCCTGCGCGCGCGCCTTGGATTGACCCACGGGGCGCACTGGCAAGGCGACGTGGCCAATGATTTCTCGCTGCCCCCTGACCACGCCATTTCACGCCATGACGAACTGGTCGACCGAGTCAGCCACGCCGTCTCGCTATATAACCGTTGGCGAGGGCTGCGTGGCCCCTGGCTGCTGGTCACGCTATTTGCGCTGGGCACAGGCCTGGGGCTGGCCATTGGCATTGCGCTAAGTCTGGGGCTTGGGCTGGGATCGAGATAGCGGCGGCGCAGTCGTTGAGCCTTCAGGGCGCTGCCGCTCGTCACGGCGGATTTCGGCCTCGGTGGGCCTGGGCGCTGGTTTAGGGGGCTCAGGGGTATGCTGCGGCGCATCCAGGTCGCCCTGCTGGCGGTGCTGCAGCGTCATGTCGGTACCATGGGGCTCGTCGCCACGGGCCTCGGAGCGAGCCTCCATGCGCACGCTGAGCCGCGGTACACCCAAGTCGATTTCCTGGGCTTCCATGCGCTGCTTCAGCAGCAGATTGAAGGCGCGTGACACGTCCCACTGCATTTCAGGAGCGGTGCGGAAGCGCATCCGTAATATCGGGCAGCCATCTTCGAAGGCCTGTACCCCCTGCATCTCCAGCGGCGACCAGATGTAGTGACGCATCATCGGGTCCTTGCGCAATTCCTGAGCCGTTTCCTGCATCAGCGTGATGGCGTCATCGATTTTCATGTCATAAGGAATGCGAATCCGCATCAAGGCAATACCGAACTGGCGCGACATGTTGTGGATCGATTCGATACGACTGAAGGTGATGATGTGCAGCACGCCGTCCAGGTCACGCAGCCTGACCGTCCGCAACGTCAGCCCTTCGACGGTGCCCATGTGCGTATTGATGGTGACGAAGTCATCCACCGCCAAGGAGTCCTCGATGAGGATGAAGATGCCGGTGATCAAATCCTGCACCAGGGTTTGCGCGCCAAACCCCACCGCCAGACCGATCACACCGGCACCGGCCAGCAGCGGCGTGACGTTGACCCCAAGGTTGGCCAAGCCAGCAATCACCGCAATGATCAGGATGGTGACGAAAATCACGTTACGGATCATCGGCGTGATGGTTTGTGCGCGAGCCTGGTTGACACGCCGCCCCCGTGAACGCGCGGAGGAAGTCAGCGCCCGTTGAATGGCGGTATCGGCAAAAATCCACACCAGCCATGCCAACAGCACGGTGGCCCCCAGACTGACCAGCGCCTGGCCAATACGCGCACTGGCCACGGCCTGCTGGCCAAGCCCAAACAGCGAGCCTCCCCATACCTGCATGGAAAGCTCGGCAAAAATCATCCAGGCGCTCAGGTGCGCCAGTACGAAGCCAAACCGCTCGAGTCGCTTGCGATATTGGCTAAAGCGACGGCGATGGCGCCGCTTACCCAAGCGCTCTTCCTGGCGACGCAGCAGCCCGGTAATCACCAGGGTCAGCACCAGCAGACTGGCGGAAATGATCGAGCGTGCCAGCGCCGTGCCCACATCCCCGACGGTAATGAAAATGGCCAGCAGCGAGCCGCCCACCATCAGCAGGGCAGGAATGTGCCATAGCCCACCCAGCGCACGGATCATTTCCACGGCCGTACTGGCATCGCGGCGCTGCTTGTAAGGCCGGTTACAGATGAGATGACGAATAGGGCGCTGGAATTTGAAGATGAAACGCGCCGACAGCAGCGCCGCCAGCATGTTGGCCAGCACCGACACCAGCCCCGACAGCTCGGTCCCCAGCAGCTCCATCAGGCGGGTAGAGTTGACGGCATCTCCCAAGGCAATCAGCGCGCCGATGACGAACAGCCCTCGCAACGCCTTGTGCTGTAATACTTGCACGGCGGTAAAACGGTGCCCGCGACTGAAGAACGCCACCACCGTTTCGAACACCACCGATAGCGCTCGGCCACACAGGCAGATATAGGCCACCACCAGCACCAGGGCACGGCCAGGACTGTAGGGCAGCAGTTGACCGACGCCCAAGGTAATGACGAAGGCCAGTATCCAGGGAAGCATGCGCCGCAAGAAGTGAACCGCCAGCAGCCAGGCCTTGGGGTCCCGAGGCAGGTCCAGCGGCCAATCGCGGCGGGTGGCCACCACCCGCCCAAAGGCAATCATCGTGACCAGCAGGCCGCTCCAGATCACGGCCAGCAAGGCCCCTTCCGCCACGGCCCGGATGGCGTCGCCCTGGTCAGCCCCGGCATTCAGGGCGCGCAGGTCCTCGACGCCCTGGACCAGCTGCCGTGACCACTCGTCGATGGGCGAATCTCCGGCTTGGGCATGCTCACCGATGTCGGAAAGCGTATCGGCCAGGGCGCCCAGCAACCCTTGGCGCACCACGCCTTCGTCTTCCACGGCCTCGGTACTCAGCTGCAGCTCGCGCAGCGAGTCCAGCAGCGCACGGCGCTGATCCTCGCTTTCGAGCATGCCAATGACGTCGCTCAGGGAGCGCTGGAAATTTTCGCTGGTGACGTCCGGCTGCGCTTCGCTGTCACTACTGCCCCCCAGCGTGGGAAGCGAGACGCTCTGGGCGTGTGCGGTGACGCTGATCATCAGGCTGAGTAGCGCCCCTAGAACGATGCTGGTTATCCAGTGCTGTCGCACGCGTGACTCCCGTGGAAAGTGACTGTTGAATCGTGTCCTTCTCTTGCTCAGCCTAAGCGTGTGATTATGATAGGCTAAACGTACAAACGTTCACCTCCAGGACATCGAGATGACGCTGCAGGCTCCTCCCCAACGCTTGAACCCGGACGGCCAGACCCGACGCGTAGGCGTCGAAATCGAGTTTGCCGGGCTCCCCCCTCGCGAGACGGCCGAGGTGGTGCAGGCACTGTTTGGTGGTGAGCTTAACGTGGTCAGCCCCCATCGGCTACAGGTGGCCGACACACGCTGGGGAGCGTTCGAGATCGAACTGGATACTCAATACGCCCATCCAGACCAGACGTTGTTGGACGCACAGCAGGACAGTGACAGCGAGTGGGCTCGCCAACAGCATCAGCGACGGCTGGAATTTCACCAAAAGACCCGTGAACTGATCGGTGACATGGTGACCGGCCTGGTGCCCACCGAAATCGTCTGCCCTCCCATCCCCTGGGAAGAGCTCGAAGCGCTGGACACTCTGTTCGACACCTTGCGGGAAAAAGGCGCCAAAGGCACCGATGCCAGCCTGCTGTACGGCTTCGGCCTGCACCTGAACCCTGAGATCGAGCGCGGCGAGGTCGATTACCTGCTCGACATGCTACGCGCCTACCTGCTGCTGGCCAGTTGGCTACGCCAGGAAATCAAGGTGGATATCACCCGAGAGATGCTGCCGCACGCCAACCCGTTTCCCAAGGAGTACGCCCGCAAGGTGCTGGATCTGTGTTACCAGCCAGACCTCGACACCTTCATCGACGACTACCTGGCCGATAACCCTACCCGTAACCGCGAGCTGGACCTGCTGCCGCTGTTTGCCCACCTGCGCCCGGAACACCCTCATCCGCTACTGCACGGCCAGTTGACCAAGCCACGGCCCACCTTCCATTATCGGTTGCCCAATGCGCAGCTGTCGCAGCCGGGCTGGGGCAGCGTGATGGAGTGGAACCGCTGGGTGGAGGTAGAGAAGCTGGCCCACGATCAGGACAACCTTCACGCCCGCTGCCAGGAGTACATGGCCGAACAGCGCCAGCCCTGGTGGCAGCGCCTCAAGCGCAGACTGTTTGGCCATGCCTAGACCTCTGATCGGCATCACGACCTCGGACTACAAAAGCCAGCTTGCCTGGTGCTTCGACTGGTTTGCCGTCTGGCGTCACGGCGGCAGGCCACTGCGGCTTTCCCCTTCCCGCCCCTTGCCGGAGCATCTGGACGGCCTGATCATTGGCGGCGGGGACGACATTCAAGCCCACCTGTACGGCGGCGAAGTGCAGCTGGACGTGCGCCTGGACCCGGCTCGTGACGAGCTGGAACTCGACCTGCTGAAGCGTTTCATACCTCGCCATACGCCAGTACTCGGCATCTGCCGAGGTGCGCAGCTGATCAACGTGCATCTGGGCGGCAGCCTGGACCCCGACATTTACACCACCCACGAAGGCTTGAAGCGCCGCCGCACGGTACTGCCCCGCAAAACCGTCGACATCGTGGGCGACAGCCAGCTCTATCGCTTGCTGGGAGTGACCTGGTGTCGCGTGAACAGCCTTCATCATCAGGCGGTCAATCGGGCAGGCAAGGGCATTCGGATCGTGGCGCGTGACCGCGATGGGCTGGTGCAGGGCATCGAGTCCACGGAGCATGCGTTCCTGATAGGCGTTCAGTGGCACCCGGAGTGGCTGATCTTCAACCGCCCCCAGCAGCGTTTGATACGTGCGCTGGTGAAGGCGGCCAAGGCGCCCCGCTAGCCTTTCAGTGCAGCCAATGCCGCGTCGTAATCAGGCTCGTTCTTCAACTCGCTGACCAGCTCGCTGTGCAGCACCCGATCCTCGGCATCCAGCACCACCACGGCACGCGCGCAGAGCCCTTCCATGTTGCTGTTGCATAGCGCCACGCCCCAGTCCTGCTGAAATTCGCGGTGGCGGAACGTCGAGAGCGTCTCCACGTTGTCCAGCCCTTCGGCACCGCAAAAACGCTTGGCCGCAAACGGCAAGTCGGCAGACACCACCAGCACCACGGTGTTGTCCAGCGACGAGGCCAGTTCATTGAAGCGTCGCGTCGACGTTGCACAGGTAGGCGTATCGACGCTGGGGATGATGTTCAGCACCTTGCGCTTGCCTGCATAGGTCGCCAGGGTAACGTCTTCCAGGCTGCTGTTGGTGAGCGTCATGGCCGGTGCATCCTGCCCCACCGCCGGTAAGGTGCCCGCCACATCCATGGGTTGACCTGCCCGCGTAATCTGTTGCATATCAAGCTCCTAATGTATGGTAAAAGGGGAATGACGATCAGTGGCCCAGCTTACCGTGGAACTCCCTGATTCGGCTATCCCTCATCCATCGCGACACGCTAGCGAGAACACCATGGCCTCTGTAGTCATTATCAAAACCGGCGACGCCTTCCCCGAAGTGGTGGATCAGCACGGAGACTTCGAACAGCTGTTCATCGACCAGGTGCAGGACGCCCTGCCCGACCACCTGACCCTCGATGTATGGGATGCACGCCTCACCAGCCAGCCGCCGGAGGATATCGTGGCAGCCATCATTACCGGCTCCCACAGCATGGTCAGTGAGCAGCTCCCCTGGAGCGAGGCGCTGAAGCCCTGGTTACAGCAGGCACTGGCGGACGACCTGCCGCTGCTGGGCGTATGCTATGGCCACCAGCTGATGGCCGCTGCATTTGGCGGTGTGAGTGATTACCACCCGGCGGGGCGTGAATCCGGCACACGCAGCGTACGCCTGACCCAGGCAGGCCGCCAGGACCCGCTGTTCGGGCAACTCCCGGAGTGTTTCGTGGCCCACTTGACCCATGCCCAGGCGGTCATGCAGCTTCCCCCCGGCACCAGCATCCTGGCGCACAATTGCCACGATGCCCACCAGGCGCTGCGCTATGGGCCACGCCAGTGGAGCGTTCAGTTCCATCCCGAGTTTTCACCGCCGGTGATGCGCGCTTATATCGAACGCCAGCGCGCTGCCTTGCGCGACCAGGGCGAAGACACGGATCAACTGCTGCAAGACGTCGCGGAGACCCCCGACGCCACGCGCCTGCTGACCCGGTTCATCGCGATGCTGTAGTGCGCGTTTGCGATGCTGTCGTGCGCTTTTGGTCGCGCCGCGATGCCAGTCGGTCGGCCAGGCGGGTTGGCTCTGGCAGCTTGGTCTTGCCCAGGCAGCGCATGACCCAGTCCAGCGAAGTCGCCAGCGACAGTCGATGCCCCGGCGACACGAACACTGGCTTGACCTGAGCACGGGAGCGCAGCACGGCACCGATCACTTCCTGCCCGGCCATGAGCGGCACCCAATCGCCTCGGGCCTCTCCCACGTCGGCATGGCGCCCAGTGAGTCGCGACTTGGCAATCCCGATGGTCGGCAGGTCCAGCCACAGCCCCAAGTGCGCTGCCACGCCCAGCCGCCGAGGGTGGGCGATGCCCTGCCCATCCACCATGACCAGCTGCGGGCGTGTTTTCAATTGGGCAAAGGCTCCCAGCGCCGCCGGAATTTCCCGAAACGACAGCAGGCCCGGGATGTAGGGCATGCGCGTGGGTTCCCGGTGAACCACCTGCTCCACCACAGTCAGTTGCGGCGCCTGCTCCGGCGACCACGCCAGCACGACCACCGCCGCCCGGGTAATGCTTCCTTCTTCTTCGAAACCGATGTCGACCCCCGCGATGTGCGTCACGGGGTCGATACGGTCGTCGGCTTCCAATTGCTTGGCAAGCTGGGACTGGAGTGCGATGGCCTGCTTGGGAGTCAGGTTCCAATCGTGTAATGCGGCGTCCATGCGGCCTCCTTGCGGGTGATTCGAGGTTGGCGCCCAGCAGACGCTGAGCCACCAGGATGACGTTCAGGATAGCCAAAAAAAATCCCCCCATGCCAAAGGCATGGGGGGATGGTAGCCAAGGCGACATCAGTCGCCCGGCAGGCGTTTACGCACGTTCGCGACGGCGAACCGGCGCATCGCCATCGTCACGACGACGGCGCGGTGCACGCTCGGGCGCACGGTCTTCGCTGATTTCCAGCGGGCGACCGGCCACACGGGCACGTGCCATCTTGGCCAGAATGGTAGACGGCAGGCCGCTGGGCAGCTCGACCACCGAGAAGGCGTTGCGAATATCGATACGGCCGATACGGGCACCTTCGATACCGCCTTCATTGGCCAACGCGCCAACCAACTGGCCAGGCTTGACGCCATCTTTATGGCCTACCGATACACGGTAGCGGGTCATGCCTTCGCTGGGCGCACTGGAGCGCTCGCGACGAGCACCAGCAGGTTTGCCGGGGGCACCCTCACGCGGAGCACGCTCTTTGCGCGGTGCTTGCAGACGGCCAATCGGCGCTTCGTCAGCACGAGCCATGGCAGCAAAGGCACATGCCAGCTCGACGGCGTCGTGACCTTCTTCCACCAGACGCTCGACCAGCGCGCGCTGCTCTTCGGCACCCTTGGTCAGGGCTGCCACGACGCGATGGTGGAATACTTCATCACGGTGCGCACGGATAGCGGCTTCGTCAGGCAGCGGCATTTCGGTCATTTTCTGACCCGTTGCCTGCTCCATCCAGCCTACCTTGCGGCCTTCACGGAAGCCCGCGAAGGTGATCGCGATACCGCTGCGGCCCGCACGGCCAGTACGACCGATACGGTGCGTATAGGCTTCGGCGTCCTGGGGAAGATCGTAGTTCACCACGTGGGTGATACGCGGAACGTCCAGACCACGAGCGGCGACGTCGGTCGCGATCAGGACATCGACCTTGCCACGCTTCAGGCGAGTGATGGTGCGCTCACGCAGGCTCTGGTCCAGGTCACCCGACAGGCCAGCCGCGTTGACACCGCGCGCCGTCAGCTGCTCTACCAGCGTGGTACAGGCAGCACGTGTCCGTACGAACACGATGGCCGCATCCACCGGCTCCACTTCCAGAATACGCGCCAGCGCTTCCAGCTTGGCCCCACCGTCCACACGCACCAGGCGCTGTTCGATGTTTTCTCCCGTCGTGGTGCGCGATTCGATCGCCACCTTGACCGGGTTGACCAGATAGCGATTGACGATGCGCTCGATTTCAGACGGCAGCGTGGCCGAGAAGAACACACGCTGGGCATCTTTCGGGGTATCGGCAACCACGCGTTTTACGTCGTCGATAAAGCCCATGCGCAGCATTTCGTCGGCTTCGTCCAGCACCAGAGCAGACAAACCGTCCAGCTTCAGGCTGCCGCGATCCAGGTGGTCGATGATACGACCGGGCGTACCGACCACGACCTGAGCGCCGCGCTTCAAGGCGCCCAGCTGCTCACGGTACTCTTGACCACCACACAGGGTCGCCACTTCGAGCCCCTGCAGGTTTTGACCATACTTGCTAAAGGAAACCGCAACCTGCTGAGCAAGTTCGCGGGTAGGCGCCAGCACCAGTACCTGGGGCTCGCGACGCTGCATGTCGAGACGCGACAGCAGCGGCAGTGCAAAGGCAGCCGTTTTACCGGTACCCGTTTGTGCCTGACCCAGCATATCGCGGCCTTCCAGCAATGCTGGAATGGTCTGCGCCTGGATGGGCGAAGGAGTTTCGTAGCCCTGCGCTTCTACAGCAGACAGAACGGCAGGCAAAAGAGCCAGATCACCGAAGCTCGGCGAGGTGACAGAAATCGAGGTCATTAATCACACCTTGGTAGGCCGGTATCACCGGCAAAAAACATCGTAAGCGTCTCTGACTCTGTCATATGCCGCACGTCACGGTGCGCAGCAAAAGAACAAGGCTCCGCATAGCGGATATCGTCATCAGTGGAGTCGGAGACGCCGGTCGCACCTGGCATTCGGCTGGCAGTACCGCACGCTGCGGGCCAACCGCTGTGGCGACCTTACTGCGCCGATTTCACCCGTCTGGTGAAATGCTGGAGGCGCGCCATCTTCACAGCAATGAACATCCAGTCGAGGGGATGTTCCTGCAAACGTTTCGGCTTGGTGCCACAAGGCCACCGAATCAACGCTTGCCGTCGTGATGGAGGGGTCAACACATGCGAGGAGCGCGCATCCTACCACCCCACTGGTGAGCTGACCAGCTTTTTTACTTTAACCAATATCATCCTGAAACTTGCACTTGTTCACTATTGGTCTAACCTGAAAGGTGCCTCACGTTGTTCACGAACTTCAAGGAGTGATGCATATGAACTGGGATCAGATCGAAGGCAAATGGACCGAAGTAAAAGGCAAGGCGCGTTCCAGCTGGGGCGAATTGACCGATGATGAGCTGACGCAAATCGGCGGCAAGAAAGACCAGCTCGTGGGCAAGCTTCAGCAGAAATACGGGCTGGCCCGTGAAGAAGCCGAGCGCCGTGCAGACGAGTGGGCCGACGGCCTCTGATCGTTTCGGCATTGGCGCTGTACAGGCAGGCCAATGCGTATCCATTTTCCAATAGATGACTATTTGGCTGATTCAATAGCAACATGGAGAGAAGCTATGCGTAAATCACTACTGACAACGGCTATCGGCACGGTACTTCTGGGCAGCATGGCAATGGGCGCCCACGCACAGACCGAGCCACAGGGCATGTATTCAGCCGAAGACATTCTGGATGCTGACGTCTACTTCGCGGGCGGTTCCGGCGAAGAGATCGGTGAGGTAGAAAACATTCTTTTCGATGAGGAAATGCGCATCACTGCACTCGTCGTCGAAAGTGGTGCCGTACTGGGCCTGGGCGGACGTGAAATCGTCGTCGGTACCGACCACTTCACGCTGGAAACCCACACCGAAGCGGATGGCGATACCGAGCACCGGATCATGCTCCAAGCCACGTCCGAAGAAGTGGAAGCCTTTCCTACTTACAACCACGACTGGTGGGAACAAACCAAGGCAGGCGCACGCGATGCATGGGAAACCACGCGTGATGGCGCGCAAAGTGCCTGGCAGTCCGCCCGTGACGCCGTTAACTCCAACTGATATGTTTCCCGTCTAGCGATACGTACGCAATGGCCACCCCATCGGGTGGCCATTTTCGTGAGTGGTCGCACGGATTCAGCGACGGCGTACTCCCTGCCCTGGCAGGCGCTCACGGTCATGGGGGCGCTGAAAGTCCAACGCTGGCCCGGCGGGGACGATACGAGTCGGGTTGATGGTGTCGTGACTGTAATAGTAGTGGCGCTTGATGTGGTCCAGGTTGACGGTGTCGGCAATGCCCGGCCACTGATAGAGCTCACGCACGTAGTTGGACAGGTTCGGATAATCCTCGATGCGTTTGAAATTGCACTTGAAGTGGCCGTAGTAGACCGCGTCGAAACGCACCAGCGTGGTAAACAGACGAATATCGGCTTCGGTCAGCCATTCTCCCGCCAGGTAACGCTGCTCTCCCAGGCGCTTTTCCATGCGGTCCAGCGCGTCGAACAGCGCAGTGACATGCTTCTCGTACACCTTCTGCTCAGTGGCAAAGCCTGACTTGTAAACCCCGTTGTTGATGTGGTCGTACACATCGGCGTTGACCTCATCGATGACAGCACGCAGGTCGGAGGGATAGAAATCCAGCGTATTGCCGGTCAGCTCGTCAAAGGCATGGTTGAAGATGCGCAGGAGTTCAGCCGACTCATTATTGACGATGGCGCTGCGCTGCTTGTCCCACAGCACCGGCACGGTCACTCGCCCCGTGTACTGCGCGTCGGTCATGGTATAGAGCTGGTGATGAAACTCGACGTGATTGATCGGGTCGCCGCTGGAGCCCTCGTCCTGTTGATAGGTCCAGCCCTTGTCCAGCATGAGCGGGCTGACATGGGAGACGCCGATCAAGGGCTCCAGGCCTTTCAGTTGACGCATGATCAACACACGGTGTGCCCAGGGGCATGCCAGGGAGATATAAAGGTGGTAACGATCCGCCTCGGCAGGATAGCGCTGGGCCTCGCCCTCCAGCACGCTGCCACTGTCGGCAGGATTTCCTACCCAGTGACGCAGCTGTGCCGACTCACGGACGAATTCCCCGCCGTGCTTTTTGGTGTCGTACCACTGATCGACCCACTCGCCGTTGACCAATAACCCCATGGTGTTTCTCCCGTTGCGAACGTATGAAATGGCATGTTTACAGCATACGCTCGACGAGAGCGGGCTCAAGCGGATGTTTTACCGCCTTTCATTCGAGGGAATCGAATGTTGGCTGCACGTCTCCTTGACGGACTGCCTTAACGCAGCGGCCATGGCATGAGCCGCAGGCCCTGCCCGGTCACGGTCACGGAAGATAAGCTGCACCGGGACTTCCCGCACGCCTCCTGCACTCAGCGGCAGCGGCTTCAGCGCACCACTGGTCAGCTCTTCGAGGATACGGGTTTCGGGTATCCAGGCGAACCCCAGCCCTCGCTTGAGCATGTCCAATGACGTGCCCACATGGCTGACCGTCCAGCGCTGCTCGGCCTTTAGCCAGCCGGCATTGGTGGACTGGCGCAGCGCCGAGTCACGCACTACCAGCTGGCGATGCTGGGCCAGGTCACGCAGATCCAGCGCGCGCCCCAACTGATGCAGCGGGTGGCGCGGATGAGCGACCGCCACAAAGCGCACATTGACCAGCGGCTCGCCGAGAAACCCCTGGGCTTCGATGGCGGTGACCACCAGGTCGGCACGTCCGTCATAGAGCATTTCGGTGCCGCCATTGAGCACGCTCTCATGCAGCTGTACGCGCACTTGAGGATACGTTTCCGAAAAGCGCTCCAGCGCCCTGGCCTGGGCCGCTGCGGGAAAGATCTGATCGATGGCGACGACGATTTCCGCTTCCAGGCCTGCGGCCAAACGCGAGGCCACGTCCTCCAGCGACGCCGCACTCTCGATCAATTGTCGCGCACGGCGCAGCAACAGTTCGCCTGCTTCCGTCAGCCGCACTTGCCGCCCCACGGGCTCCAGCACCTGGATACCCAGCTGCTCTTCCAATTTGTGTACCGCATGGTTGAGCGTAGAGGGGCTTTTGTGGATCGCCTCTGCCGCCCTTGCAAAGCCACCGTGGTCGACCACGGCGGCGAGCATCTGCCACTGTGCAAGTGTTACCCGAGACATTTCGATTTCCTCGACGCTAAACAGCGAAACAAACCGCTTCACCTTCGAAAAAACAACACATAGGATGCCAGTAAAACGTCGAGAGTACGTGGCCTGACAGCAAATTTTGCACCAAGGGCTAATACGCGGGCTCACAGGAACATCGCCGTGTTTCAAAAAACAAACATACAGAAACAAAAAAACACATTCTAAATATTAGCAATTACCCTCAAAAAGCCACGTTTGCGAGGTCGGAGGGCGTTTTGGGCGATGCGCTTTCCTGGCCCGTGAAAAACGTCCGTTTCAAGCGCTCATTTTGGTCGGTAAGTGCTTAAAATGCCGTTTTAATTAGACACAACTTACGCACATCTTTAATAACCCTTCATTTGCGTCTATGGTTAAGAAGATGATCACGCCATGCGGCGGTCATCGAAGGCAGTTTACGCCGTTACTTTTGTTAGCGAACGGCGTTCGAGAGCGGTTCTCATTGTCGAATATTTGCATATTTCGACAGAAGTATGTTTTGTGTATGGATATACAGTCTATTCACCCCTGCCTCCTTGGGGTATGGTTCCCGAGTTTGCTCACTTTCTTGTTACGTTTACTTCACAAATTCGGCGGTCCATTTACCCATGTTGCGAATCCTCCATTCGCTGCCCCGCACGCATAAATTGTTACTATTACCAGTGGCCACCATGGTCACTGTGCTGGGCGCACAAAAGCTGGTGACGACGTATAACGACCTGAATCAACCTCACACACCGCTGGAGAGCGTACTTGTTCCTCTCCCCAGCGACTCTGCTCCTGGTGTCCCCTCGCTGCGGCAAGAGCGAACGCCTGTTGCAGAAGCGATCGATCGCGCCTCCCGCGCCCTCGACGCCACCCGTGACCATATTCCCCTCAGCGAATTGGCAGCAACCGAGATCGTCGACCTCGACGTGATCACCAGCGCCGAAGCCTCCATGGCCAGCGTGCCTCCCCTGGCCGTTGCGCTCGATGACGGCGCGCTGCACATGGCCGTGATCGTGGGCACTCTTGCAAGCGGCATGCTCAATACCGACCCGACCGTCGACATTGCTGATGCTACTTCCTACGAAGATTACGATATCGAGCTGTTCGACGATATTTCCTTTCTCGAGCGCGAGCTGGCCGCTGAAGAGCCCTTCGTGCCCGAGTGGCAGACGCATATCGTCGAGTCTGGTGAAACCTTTGCCGTGGTTGCTCAGAACGAGCTGGGGCTAGGCTACAGCGAAGTACTGGCGCTGCTGGAAGACATGCCCGACCAGCGCCTGCTGACCAACTGGCGCGCCGGCAACAGCTTCGATTACCAGCTGGATGAAGAAGGCCGACTGTTGTCGCTGCGCATGATGCGCAACACCCGCGACGGCATTTTGCTGGAACGAGACAGCGAACACTTTGCTATCACCACCATCGAACGCCAGGGCGAGCCGGTACAGCGGCTTTACGCGGGTAGCGTGAGCGGCAGCTTTGCACGCTCTGCCCAGGCTACCGGCCTGAGCAGCAGCTCGGTCACCGAGCTGACCCGCCTGTTGGAGAAGAAACTCGATTTCCGTCGCGACAGCCGCCGGGGGGATCAGTTTCAGGTATTGGTCGAGTCTGACATGATCGATGGCGAAACGCTGGATTCACGGGTGCTGGCGGTCAAATATGACGGCGAGCGCATGGATCTGACCGTGGTGCGCAACCCTTCCGACGACAACTTCTACACCCCGGAAGGCAACAGCCTGGACCCGGCCTTTGCCCGTCGCCCGTTCGAAGGCAACTATCGCCTGAGCTCTCACTTCAACCCGCGCCGCCTTCACCCGGTGACAGGGCGGGTCAGCCCGCATAACGGCACCGACTTTGCGATGCCGATCGGCACGCCGATCATCGCGCCTGCCAACGGCCGCGTGGAGCGCGTGGGCAATCACCATGCGGCAGGACGCTATATCGTGATTCGCCATGATAACGGCTACCGCACGCGCTACCTGCACCTTTCGCAGCCGATGGTGAGCCAGGGCCAGCGTGTCGACATGGGTGAGCGCATTGCCCTGTCCGGCAATACGGGCCGCAGTACCGGCCCTCACCTGCATTATGAGGTCATCGTCAACAATACGCCGGTCAACGCCATGACCGTCGAGCTGCCTGAGAACACCAGCCTGAGTGGCGATACCCTGATCGCCTTCCAGCGCCAGGCAGAACCGGTATTGGCAGCACTGGAGAGTGGCGAGACCGGCACCATCAGCGTGGCTAGCAACCAGAGCAGTGACGACGATAGCGACACCGTTCAGTAGTTCTTTCTTTCGTAGCTCTTTGACTCACCGTGTTAAGCCGTTCGACAGGCCGCCCCAAGGGGCGGCCTGTCGCTTATGTAGCATACGTGGAAGGGGGATCAGGCGTCGCGAGCGGAGAGCGCCGATAGCAGGGCCGGGTCTCGGCGGTAGATATCATCTCGAAACTCTACCTCCCCCTGGGGGTTGGGCCAGGCGGTGAGGTAATGCAGCGCCACGGGAATGCGCTGAGGCAGGTTGACGTTCTGATCGCTGCGCCCACTGTTCATCAGCGCATTGAGCTGATGACGACTGCCGCTGTCCTGTAGCAGCATCTGGGCGAACTCCGCCACGCCTTCCACCCTGACGCAGCCAGAACTCAACGCCCGTTGATCCCGCTGAAACAAGCCGCGTGCCGGCGTGTCGTGCAGATAAATCATGTCGTTATTGGGAAAGCGTACCACGACCCTCCCGAGAGGGTTACGGCTACCCGCCACCTGACGCAGCATGACGCCTCCAGGGCGCTGCCAATCGATGCTCTGGGCATCCAGCGCTTCTCCTGAGGGGCTCAACACCTGGATGTTCTGCTGGGCCAGATAACCGATATCCTCACGTACCCGTGGCAACACGTCTTCCCGCATGATGGTAGGCGGTATGGTCCAGCTGGGGTTGATGGTCAGATGACTGATCGTGGAGTGAATGACCGGCGTTTCACGACGCGGTGTGCCCACGACCACTCGCGCATCCCACTGCTGACCGTCAGGCCGCAAGTAATGCAGCCGGTAGCCCGCAATATCGACCCACACCCGAGGCTCGCGCTGCAAGGAGGGGCGTATCCAGCGCGCACGTTCCAGGTTGACCCGCAACTGATCGACCCGTGAAGCCACCGGCATGTTCAGCGCCAGCCGGGTACGCTCCCCCACGACACCATCTTCCTGCAACTGGTGGCGGCGCTGAAAATGCTTCACTGCTTGCACCAGGGTGTCATCGAACAGCTGCTGATCACGCTGCGCCCCCTGCACGCCAATCATCGGGTAGGCGCTGCTGTCAGCTCCCAACAGCCCCGAGGCACCCCACAGGGTCAGTCGTTGGCGCAGCGTGACCACATCCGGGTCTCGGTCGCCAGGGCGCAGCGAGACCTCTCTGCCGGGCAGGTAAGGCACGCTGCCTTGCTCAGCCAAGTGACGGTAGGTGCTCAATGCCTGACGAAGCTGGGCGTACTCGGGTGAGCTGGGCCGGGCCATGGCCAGCGCCGACTCGACATCGTGGCGCTCCACGGCGCTCAGTACCCGAGGCAGCGCATAACTGCGCTCTGGGCGCGAGGCATCCCAGCCAGGTTCGACCTGACGAGGATTGACCTTGCCCGACGATAGATGCTCCAGCGCCAGCAACAGGGCTCGGGTGGCATCGACATCGAAGCGTGCCTGGGCGGCAGCGTCCCATTCGCGGCTGGCACGGAACTCCTCCAGCAGCGTCGTCGCACGGTAATCCTCGGGTGTCAGGCCATCATCCAGCAAGCTATTCAGGCCCTGCACCAGGGCCACCACGCGGGCTTCATCCTGCCATACCGGCTGCCCGCCATTGAGCTGATAAAACGCTGCCACCGGCAGCGACTCCCCTGCCCGCTCGACCTGCTGTGACAAGGCTTGTTGCATCCCAGGGGGAGCAGGCTCCGCTGCCACCGCCAGCAAGGGGCCGGGCAGGACAAGGCCAAGCAGAGCGCCTATCGCCCATTGTCTTAGTCGCGGATGATCGTTCATCGCCTCTCCTTGCGTTATGATGCAGCGCTGTACGGCGCTGATGCCCAATGATATCGGCAGTTCCCATTACCGACCGAATAGCCTGACGCTCTCTTTCAGCATAGCTGCTTGCGCCTGTTCGTGGTCGTTTCTGGTGGGGGCTTATCGCACTTTTGGCAGGATGACACTCGATGCTCTCACGCTTGTATACCCGTTTTCGCTCTGATACCCCCCGTTTGTTGACCCTGATGACCGCCACGAGCCTGTTACTTGGCGCTTCTCCACTCCAGGCTGCCAGCTTTTATACCCAGGTCTCTTCCCAGCCCCCCATCGGCGTGTCGCCCCTTCATCATCAGTTGCAACAACTGGCGCCTGGCGCCTCCGGTGAGGCGCTCCGCCTGGCCGCACAAGCCATCGCTTGTGCCGACCCCTACGCCGAGCGCCTGGCCGTCATCGACTACTCGCTGCCCTCCACGGAGCCTCGCTTGTGGGTCTTCGACCTGCACCAGCACGCCTTGCTGTTCGAAGAGCTGGTGTCCCATGGCCGAGGGTCGGGTGATGCCGTGGCAGAAGTGTTTTCGAACGTCCCGGAAAGCTTTCAATCCAGCATTGGGCTGTTTCGCACCATGAACAGCTATTACGGGCGCAATGGCTACTCGCTGCGCCTGGAGGGCCTGGAGCCAGAGGTGAACGACCTCGCTTTCCAACGCGCGATCGTGATTCACGGGGCAGAGTATGTGAGCGAAGAGTTCATAGCCCAGACGGGACGACTCGGGCGTAGCCATGGCTGCCCTGCCGTTCGCGAAGACATCACCTACCCGCTTATCGACAGCCTCAAGGAAGAGCAGTACGTATTTGCCTACTATCCCGATGAAGAGTGGCTGGCGACCTCTTCCTTCCTGCGCTGCGGCCAAGATGACCACCTGCAGCTCGCACAGATGAGATAACCCGTTACGGCCAGACGACCCGCTTACTCCTTTATGGCGCCTAAAGCGTGATTTTCATCGCGAGACACGCTTTTTCCCAGGCAAACAGGCCATCTCCTGCAATAATTTGATACAAAAGATCACAAACCATTGCACGGCAGGTGTCTCATGTTTGCCTTCATGCACCCTTACCAAACCATCCGTCGTCTGGAACAGGAAAACGCCGCCCTGCGGGCCGAGCTGGCCATTGCTCGCAGTGCTCAAAGCTGCCGCACCCTCAGCTTGATGACGCCTTTCGAAGCCATCAGCCTGCTGCAAACCAAAGGGGCTCGCATGCTGGAGTCTCTCAGCAAAGGGGCTGCCGATCATGCTCAACAGCTCGCCAGTGAGCGAGCCACGCTGAACGATATGTTCGAGCAGCTTCATGTGGCCGAACAGACAACCCAGACACTGCACCAACAGCGGCAACGCCTGGCGCAGGCCGATGCGCATTATGCCGCGCCGTTTGCCAGCGAAGCCGCACTCCAGTCCCTGCGCAAGATTGCGGTGGAACTGGCGCGCAGCGCTGGTCATGCTCATGCTCTATCGGTCAACGCCTCACTGGAAGCAGCCCATCACCCTGCCTCAACGCAGCCAACGCCGGTATGGCCGGTGATTGCTCAGGACATACAGCATATCTCCGAGCAAACTCAGCGGCTTGCCCAGCAGTTGGAGCAATGGCTGGAACAGGCAGGCCACAGCCTGAAAGAGGACGCCCGAGTACTTGCCCATCAGCGGGAAGTGGCCAATGCCCTGGCCTGCACGGCCGACACAGCCGAGCGTGTGATTACACAGCTCAGTGACCGTGCTCGGCATCTCTATAAAGTCATACATCACGGCACCACCACGGCTTGTCTGGAGGCCGCCAAGCTGGAACACGCCGTCTGGAAAAGTCATATCTACCATCAACTGCTGTCAGCCAATGTCGATGAACACCCGAGCGACCACCAGCACTGCGCCCTGGGCTGCTGGTACTTTACGGGCGAAGGCCAGCGCTATCAGCGGATGGACGCCTACCGCGCCTTGGCCGTCCCGCACCGGCGCTTCCACGAAAGCGGCCTGGAAGCACTGCGGCTGGCCAGGCAGGGAGACCACACGGGACAGTTGGCCGCTCTGGCCCTCATGGAAGAAGCGAGTATCACGTTGGCCGAACAGCTGGATCGGCTCATGGAAGAAGCGGTCTATGACACGCCCTTGCCCTCCCCTACGCCATTGACGGGAATGCCATAACCGATACCAGCGTGGATAGCCAGGCTACCGAACGTGCTCATTTATGCCATGCTTAGGGGCAGGTTATTAGCCACTATGGGAAGGATCACATGGCATCAGCAAAAAAGCTCGACCTGGCGCTTCAAGGCGGCGGTGCTCACGGCGCTTATACATGGGGCGTGCTGGACCGACTACTCGAAGATGACCGAATCGACATCGAGGGCATCAGCGGCACCAGCGCGGGGGCCATGAACGGCGTCGTCATGGCCGACGCGCTGACCCGCGGCGGCAAGGAGACGGCTCGGCAAGCGTTGCGGGATTTCTGGAAAGCCGTCAGCCGAGCCGGCATGGCGAGCCCCATCCGCCGCTCCCCCATGGACGTACTGACCGGCAACTGGAGCCTGGATAATTCACCGGGCTATGTCGCCATGGACCTGATGACTCGTCTGGTTTCCCCTTATCAGCTCAATCCGCTGAACCTGAACCCCTTGCGAGACATCGTGGCATCGCATATCGACTTCGACCGCGTGCGCCAGTGCGACCAGCTGAAACTCTTCGTCGCGGCGACCAACGTCCGTACCGGCAAGCAACGCGTGTTTCGTCGTGAAGAGATGAGCGTCGATGCCGTCATGGCGTCGGCATGCCTGCCGTTCATGTTTCAGGCCGTCGAAATTGACGGCGAAGCCTTTTGGGATGGCGGCTACATGGGTAACCCCGCACTGTTTCCCTTGATGGAAGAGTGCAGCGCGCGCGACATACTGCTGGTACAAATCAACCCCATCCGCCGCGATGAGCTGCCCACCACGGCCTCGGCCATCATGAACCGGCTGAACGAGATCACCTTCAACGCTGCGCTGATCAAGGAAGTCCGCATGATTGCCCTGCTCAAGCATGCACTGGAGGAGCAAGGCATCGAAAACTGCTACCAGCAGGCTCTGTTTCATCGCATCAGTGGCGACAAGGCACTGGAGAGCCTGTCGGTATCCAGTAAGCTCAATGCCGAATGGCCGTTCCTGTGCCACCTGTTCGACCAGGGCAAAGCGGCTGCAGAGCTGTGGCTCAACGAGCACTTCGAGGCGATTGGTGAGCGCTCGACGCTGGATATCGACGCCGTGTACCTGCATGGCTAGTCCTTCAAGAGCAGGCACCCACTGATATTGCGCCAACTTGGCGCACTCGACTCGGCGCTACTGCCCCAATCGAGTGCGCCCCTGCTCACTCCCCTTGGCACCACACCCCCAGCGCACCCATCGTTATTCATTAAATCAATGTTTTATATTTAAAAAATGGCTAGTGGCGAATTATTTGCTTGGTGATTTCCAGTGTTATAGGCGTGGACCAGGCCCAGCCGGGTACGAGTGCGTCGAACCTGACCTTCAACGATGAAGGCATGTTCCCGTCTCTGTGCAGTGCCCTTGGCGTTGTGCGTTGACGAACTCGTTCCATGCTACCCGAGGCCACCCATGAACATCCGCCACAAAGCCAACCGTATTCGGCTGCTCGATTTCTCCACGCCACAGATGCGGGCATTCCACATGTCCTGGTTTGCCTTTCATATCTGTTTTTTTGGCTGGTTCGGCATCGCCCCGCTGATGGCTGTCGTACGTGAAGACCTGTCTCTTACGCAAACCCAAATCGGCAACACCATCATTGCTTCCGTGGCGATCACCGTGGTGGTCAGGCTGCTGATCGGGGTGCTCTGCGACCGCATCGGGCCGCGCAAGACCTATACGGGACTGCTGCTGTTGGGCTCCATTCCCGTCATGGGGATCAGCCTGGCCAACAGCTTTGAAACCTTTCTGCTGGCTCGTCTGGCCATTGGTGCCATTGGCGCGTCGTTCGTGATCACCCAGTACCACACCACCATGATGTTCGCCCCCAATGTGGTGGGCACCGCGAATGCCACCAGCGCCGGATGGGGCAACCTGGGGGGCGGTACGACTCAAATCCTGATGCCACTCATCTTCTCCGGAATACTCATGCTGGGCGTCAACGAAGCGCTGGGCTGGCGGCTTGCCATGCTGGTACCAGGGGTCGTGCTGTTTTTGACGGGTATCGCCTATTGGTACTTTACCCAGGATGCCCCGGATGGCAATTTCAGCGAGTTGCGCGCTCGTGGAGAGCTACCGGAAGCCAGCGGCGAGTATGGCGCAGCGCAGAGCTTCATGGCTGCCGCCAAGGATATTCGTGTCTGGGCGCTGTTTGTAGTGTACGGGCTCTGCTTCGGGGTAGAGCTGACCATCAACAACATCGCCGCCATCTATTTTTTCGATACCTTTGATCTCACTCTGGCCACGGCGGGGCTCATTGCGGGCCTGTTCGGGCTGATGAATATCTTTGCCCGCACTCTGGGCGGCGTCTTTTCCGATCTGTTCGCCAAACAGGCGGGCCTCAAGGGGCGTGTGCGCTGGCTCTTCATTGCTCTGATCTGCGAAGGCATCGCGCTGATTGCGTTTTCGCAGATGCACGTGCTCAGCATGGCGATTGGCATCATGCTGGTGTTCAGCCTGTTCGTGCAGATGGCGGAAGGTGCCACTTACGGGGTCGTCCCCTTCATCAACAAGAAGGCACTGGGAGCCGTGGCGGGCATCGTTGGTGCCGGGGGCAACATTGGTGCCGTCTCCGCCGCGTTCTTGTTTCGTAATGAAAGCCTCAGCTACCAGCAAGGGCTCTTTTATCTGGGCATTACCGTACTGCTGCTGGCTTCTTGCGTGTTGGTGGTACGCTTCAGCGATGCCACCGAGGCCGAGGAAGCCAAGGCCTACCGTGAGGCCGCCGGTGATCGTCATGAACAGGGCGCTCTCTCTTTACGCTAGCAGTTAAGCAGGCGCGTCTCTGGTCATCCAGTGAGGCGCCGTCTTTTCAGGCGGCGAGTAACAAGGAACTACTATGTCTTCTGCCCAACAGCTACTCTTGACCGCGCTGCGCTGTGATATCGACAACCTTCATCATTTGGCCACCACCGCCGATATCGTCAGCGATATCAGTCAGTTCATTCACGTTCTGCAGCGCGAACGGGGCGCTTCGACCATTTATCTGGCTTCCCAGGGGAAGCGCTTCAAGACACGTCGCGCCACCTACCTCGAACACAGCCAAAGTGCCGAGGCGGCCATGCGCCAGCGGCTGGAAGCGCTGGGCCAGGAAGTTCGCGCACAGGCAGAGGCCAGGCTGCTTCGCCGCATAGCGGGTGTGTGGCAAGCCCTGGATGAACTTCCGGCGCTGCGCCGCGCCATCGATCAGTTCACGATTTCGCCGGATGCGGCCACGCAGGCGTTCAACCACTTGATCAGCGGGTTGCTGGCCATCGTTTTCGAAGCCGCCGACACGGCCGTAGACCCCGACATTACGCGGGCACTGGTGGCCATCTTCCACCTGATGCAGGGCAAGGAGCTGGCCGGGCAAGAGCGCGCCTGCGGCGCCTTCGGGTTTACCCTGGGGCACTTCGATGACGCGCACCGTGAGCTGCTCAACCAGCTGATGGCCGCGCAGCAGCGCTGTTTCGACACCTTTGCCGAATTTGCCACCGCCGAGGCGTTGGCTACCTGGCAGCAGGCGCTTTCGCCCAAGACGTTGGCGGGCATCCGCGAGCTTCGCGATATCGCCTGCCAGCGCGCCAACGCACCCATGGGCGTCAGCGACTCGCTGGGCGAAACCTGGTACGAACTCACCACGCTGCGGCTGGATACCATCAAGGCGGTGGAAGATACGCTCAACACGCAGCTGACCGCCCTGTGCCATCTCAAAATCGCCGAGGCCCGCAGGGCTCTGGAGCACGCCACCAGCACCCCGGGCCACCCGCTGCCCGCTCCCTGCGAGCAACTGCTCATGCTGGCACCCTCGCAACCCTTGGGCGACCTGACGGCCAGCGCGCTCCACTCGCCGCTCAGCCGGTCGCTGATCGAGCTGGCTCAAGCTCAGTCCAGCCGACTGCAGGGTTTGAGCGACGAGCTGGAAAATACCCGCAAGGCCCTGCGAGAACGAAAGCTGATCGAGCGTGCCAAGGGGCTGATCATGGCCCACCAGGGCATGAGCGAAGAGGAGGCGTACCGCTTTCTCCGTAAGACCTCCATGGACCAGAGCCGTAGCATGGCCGACATGGCCCAGTCGATTCTCGACCTTTCCGCGATGCTGCAGCGTAAAGATGACAAGCGCCAGCGCCATTGATGGCCGTCTGGCACCTTGCAATTTGCCAGGGGCACCCGCATAAACGGTGTATTCGAAAGCGTGCTAATAAATCAAGCCGCTTGACCATGACCGTTTAAGCAGGTGTCACCATGAGCCAACTTGCCAACACTGCGCTGTCTGTTCTGGACTTGGCGCCCATTCGTCAAGGCGGCAGTGCCGCCGAGACCTTTCAAGACAGCGTGGCCCTGGCCCAGCACACGGAGCGGTTGGGCTACCAGCGCTACTGGCTGGCCGAGCATCACAATATTGCGGGTATCGCCAGCGCCGCCACGGCCGTGCTGATTGGCCACGTGGCAGGGCAAACGTCCACCATTCGCGTTGGCAGCGGCGGCATCATGCTGCCCAACCACCCCCCACTAGTGGTGGCCGAGCAGTTCGGCACCCTGGAGACGCTCTACCCCGGCCGGATCGACCTGGGGCTGGGCCGTGCCCCCGGCTCGGATGGCGCGACCATGCGTGCCATGCGGCGGCACGCCCAGTCGGGTGTCGATGACTTTCCAGAACAGCTGGAAGAGCTGCGCCGCTACCTGGGCGAAGCCCAGCCCCAGCAAACCGTCAAGGCCGTGCCGGGCCAGGGCACCCATGTGCCCATCTGGCTGCTCGGGTCCAGTGGCTACAGCGCCCAATTGGCCGCCAGGCTAGGGCTCCCCTTCGCCTTTGCTGCGCAGTTTGCGCCGGGCTATCTCTTCGAAGCGCTGCGCCTGTACCGCGACCAATTCCAGCCCTCCGAGCATCTGGCAGAACCCTACGCCATGGTAGGATTACCCGTGATGGCGGCCGACAGCGACGACCTGGCCCACTATCTGGCCACGACTGCCCAGCAGAAGTTTCTCAATTTGATTCGCGGCCGTCCAACGCAGTCACAACCCCCGGTCGATCATCTGGACTGGAGCCCCATGGAGCGCGCCCAGGTCGCCCAGTTTCTTGGCGCGGCCATCATTGGTGGCCCTGAAACGGTCAAGGAGCAGCTGGCCGACTTCCAGGCACGTACCGGGGCCAACGAGCTGATGATCAACAGTGACTTCTATCAGCACGCGGACCGCCTGCGCAGTTATGAGATCGTCGCGTCAGTCGTCAAGGACGCCTGACACGTTCACCTGGTGACTTTCAGCCTTTGGCAATCAAGAAAGCACCTGCCGCCAGCATCAAGGAACCTGCTGTGCGGTTGGTGCCCTTCTGGGCGCGTTCGGATTGGAAAAAGCGCCGTGCCGACGAGGCAAACGACGCCACCAGCATCAGCCCCATCATCAAGCCCACCAGGGTAAGCCCAACCACCAGCAGCATGTCGCCATGGTTCAGCGTGGTCAGGTCGATGAAGGTGGGTAGAAACGCGATATAAAACAGGATGACCTTCGGGTTGGAGGCCGAGATCAGGAACCCTTGAGTCAGCCCCTTGAGGGCCTCACGAGCGGATGTGGCCGCCACGGGCGCACCGCCTTCCAGGCTCGGGGGCGTGACGCTGGCCGTCCACATTTTCCAGCCCAGATAAAACAGGTAAGCCGCGCCCACATAGCGCAACACGGTGAAGGCTTCACCCCAGTTTTCTGCCAAGGCAGCCAGCCCATAGAAGGCCAGCATCAGATAGATGACATCACTCACGGTCATGCCCAACGCCAGCGGCCAGCAGGCGCGCACGCCTTGGGACATCCCCTTGGCCAGCAGCGCAAAGATACCGGGGCCAGGAGTAATGGCGAAGACGAAGATCGCCACGAAATAGGTCAGGGCACTCTCGAGGGTCATGTGACGGCTCCCCATCTTTCGGTTGACGCTTACAGGCATCCGCTTATGCTAGCGTATGCCATGTCTTGTATGCAGGAATACTCATGCAGCGTTTTGCATTTACCCCGATGACCCGCGACGATTTCGCCCTGTTCTGGCCAACGTTCCAGACCATTGTAGCGGCACAGGAAACGTACGCGATAGACCCCGACATCACCTTTGATGATGCCTACCACCTATGGTGTACGCTGCCGCTGCACAGCCTGGCCGTCAAGGACAAGCAAGGTCAGCTGCTGGGGGCTTATTACCTCAAGGCCAATGCCGCAGGCCCCGGCAAGCATGTCTGCAACTGCGGCTATATGGTGACACCCCATGCACGCGGCCAAGGCGTGGCCCGCGCCATGTGCGAACACTCTCAGG
The DNA here is from genome assembly GCF_020616575.1 of Halomonas sp. NyZ770. Classification (NCBI taxonomy): domain Bacteria; kingdom Pseudomonadati; phylum Pseudomonadota; class Gammaproteobacteria; order Oceanospirillales; family Halomonadaceae; genus Halomonas; species Halomonas sp. NyZ770. Next base: position 2,975,630 of record NZ_CP085143.1, read on the forward strand.
TGCTGGCCGGTGACGCTGGCTTCGAGGCGATGCAGTTCAATGCCGTCGTGGCCAGCAATCACGTCGCGGTCGCCCTGTGGCAGCGGCTGGGGTTTGCCATTGTCGGCACCGTACCCCAGGCGTTTCGCCATCCGTCGCAGGGGCTGGTGGACACCTATGTCATGCACAAGCGGCTGGTGAAAGATGCCTAGTACAGTGGGCCAGCCAGTTTACTTCGCGCGGATGCTTACGATTTGAGCTCTATCCCGTATTCACGGGGGTGAACCACGCCTTCCAGCTTGCCTATTTGCGGCATGTCCTCCTTCCCCATCACGGTATGCATATTGGTATCGGGGAAACGCAGGTTCTTGACGACCTGAACCTGGGTGGGCATGCCTTTGCCATCGATGTCCATGATCCACGCCAGAAAGCCCCCCGAGAACTTCGCCAGACTGCCAATGGGATACAGGCCGTAGGCCTGAATATACTCCACCAGAATGGTTTTATCGTACGCCCTGTCCGCTTCATAAATCATGCGATAGGCGTCCAGAGGCGTTCTGGGTGGTATGCCATTGCGACCGTGGGTCAGTTTGTTGACGGCCTTGATGACACTGAGCAGGCGAATCAACTCGGATAACTGATCGCCGCGTTTACCCTTCGGGTAGCCGGAACCATCCAGACGCTCGTTGGCATTGTCGATAATCTCCTGACACACCGGACTGGGGCTCCAGTCGAGCTCCATGAGCCTCTGGCGCAGTGCCGACACATGCCCGCGCAGAATCTCCTTCTGTACAGGGTTCATGTGTACTTTCAACGAGGGCAACTGAGGCCCCACCAATAGCGGTTTGCCCATGTCATGTATCAAAGTGCCCAGCATCGCTTCGCGAATCTGGGGGTCATAAGGGTCTCTGGTCAACAGCATATCGGCCAACTGGCAAGCCGCTTGTACCGCATGGCGCACCCATTCGGGTTCATCTCTCAAACAGGCAAGCGCAAACATCAGAGCCTTGCGGTCCAACTCGATCAGATAACGCAGGGTGTCAACGCAGTCGTAAAGCACCTCACCGGGGAATGCATCATGCGTCTTGGTATACATCAGCCCCACCTGCATATGATGCGATACGTCGAGCACGCCTTTTTCCATGGGCGTCTGGCGTGAGCGTTTGTCTCGCTCCAGGGCCTCACGCTGCTGAATTTTCTTCTCTTTGGCACCGGCAATGAACAGCGTCGAATGGTAATCCATCTTGTCGTTTGCCCCTGTGTGGTAACCAGCTTCGTGTTCGGCTTCGGTCACGTATCGAAACAAGGCCTCCGACTGGGCTGCCGAAAGCCGCACGAATTGAATCCCTATCGCCGCATGGCCATGATGCCCAAAAGGGCGAATGTGACGAACACACCCTTCTGCAAAAAAACTTTCGCCATTGGGAAACTCGAGGGTGACACCAGGAATCTCCTGATCGACGCTCAACGCCAGACAATCCGTCAGACGCGTATCGACCAGACACCCGCCCACCGACAGGTTGCGCACACGCCCATCGATACTGAGCTGATGGGGATAAACTTCGAGATTGACGCGCGCCTGCATGCCCAGAATGAACGGTATGCGCATGGCACCTCGGTGATCATGAATGAACACCGACTCAGGTAGCTGGCACTCGAAACGGTAATGAGCTCGATCGGTCTTGAGCAACTTGGCAGCCACATTGGAGAGGCTGTAGGCCTCGCGTTCCAGCAGGTACTGCCCTTTCACGGCTTCGATATCGAGATTGACACAGCCCTGCCCAAGATAGCGCTCGATATGCTGGCCTGCGTACTCGGCTTCCAGCACCAACCTTCCCGTCAGGAGATCCAATTCCGAGACGGCGGCGATCAGGGGGCTCGGCATGCCGTCAGAGTGAATGGAGAGCTCATGGGTATGCTGGAGCAAGGCGCGAATGACCTTGGCAGAAGGAAACTCATAACGGCTCTGGAGTAGCATGGGACACCTCTATTATCAGGGAGGTTTTTTCCATGTAGACAGCCCGAAAAATTAACTATTTGTTTTTATTGAATTATCACCAGCTTCCAAATACTGCTGAGCACCGCTGACACGACACAATTTTTCACATGGGCTGATTACCCTAGCGTAGGCCAAGCGGAGAAAAACCACACGCATCATTCAAGGCAATAAGGGCATGAATGTGGACACCATAAGCCCTTTTTCGGCATCCATGGTTGAGCACATGCCTGCATCGTTAAAGTAGCTTTACCTAAAAAAGACAAACTCTATAGTGCCTATAAAAACCTCACACATTACCCAAAACCATTAAATCAAATATAAATTAGCTAATTAAATATCAACACAAGACAACACTACATAAATTATGACAATAAAAATCAAATAATTACCAAAAGAAACAAAGTCGCTAAAAGACGCCGACAAGCTATAGCACCTTATAGTTTAAAACAAGAATTTTAATTTATGTTAAAACCAATCAAACAACTGCTATCTTGAAGCACCCACATTAACGTCACTTCAGGCGTTGGGTCACAAAAGGAAAGGGACATGCAAAATCTATCGGTCAAACGGCTGATCTCAGGGGCCTTGGTAGCGCTGCTGATCATGCTGGTGGTGGTAGGTGGCTTGGGCTACAAGGGAGAGCGCGAAGCCGCTTTCAGTCTCGAAGAAATCAATCAAATCAGTGCTCAGCAGTCTAGCGCGGCAGCGCGAGCAGAAGCCAATCTGATGGAGATGCGCGTTCGCCTGGAGCGTCTGTCGCAACACTACGCAAATGGCCTGGAGAGCCGCGTAGCGACTGCGTTGGGCCATGCTCAGGCGAGTCTGTCGGTTGCCGATACACGGATGGCAGGACTCAATAGCGTGCCCACGACGCCTGGCACGCAGCGGCATACGTATTTAGCCGCCATTAATGAAGCCTACAACAATATAACTCGCCCCGAGTTCAGAAGCGATTTGGCCAATGGAAACTATAGCGAGCTAATAAATTACAAAGAAACGATCAACGACGGCTTCGTTGCCTTTGGAGATGCCGTCAGCAACTTCAATAACTATGCGCTCGATCGAGGAGAGGAAGTCACCAGTGAAACATTACGAGATAGTCAAATATTGGGAATCACTGTCGGTATTTTAGTGCTCACGGCACTCGGTATCTATGCCGTGATGCAAGTGACCATCAATCGACATTTGGTATCGCCGTTACAGCGGGCCGTGCAGATTTGTGAAAACATTGCCAAGGGCGACCTGACCAGCCATATCGAAGCCCGCGGGCGCAATGAGATGGGCCGCTTGTACAGCGCCATGGACGACATGCAGGAGCGTCTGGAAGAGATGATTGGCACGCTGAACCAGAGCAGTTCCGCCGTGGCCAGCAGTTCACAGCAAATTGCCAGTGGCAGTCAGGACCTGGCGTCACGCACCGAGCAGCAGGCGGCGGCACTCCAGCAAACCGCCGCCAGCATGGACGAGATCTCTTCCATCGTGCGCCAGAATGCCGATACCGCAAGCCAGGCGGAGCTGTTGACCCAGGACGCATCACGCAAAGCCGAAACGGGCCAGCATAAATCGCAGCAAACCAGCCAGTTGATGCATGGGCTGGAAGAAAGCTCCAAACGGGTCAATGAAATCATTCAAGTGATCGACTCCATCGCCTTCCAGACCAATATCCTGGCGTTGAATGCCTCCGTGGAAGCAGCCCGTGCAGGCGAACATGGTCGTGGCTTTGCCGTCGTGGCCAGCGAAGTGCGCTCGCTGGCCACCAAAACCTCCAACTCCTCGAAAGAAATTCGCACCATGATCGAGGACATCTCCCAGCGTATCGTGGAAGGGGCCAACCAGGCCCAGGAAAGTGGCGAAAGCATGGAGGAGATCAACCAGGCGATTCTGCGCGTCACCGACATGATGCAGGAGCTGGCCCTCTCGGCCAAGGAGCAGGAAGCCGGCATCAGCCAGATCAGCACCGCCGTCTCGCAGATGGATTCCGCCACTCAGGAGAACGTCTCACTGGTAGAAGAGACCAGCACTGCCTCCGCCTCATTGCAGGACGAAGCCTCACGACTGGCCGAGCTGGTCAGCGAGTTCAAACTCAAACGCGCCAGCGAGCACCACGCCAACACCGGACTCCCACTGTCGGTACAGCGAGCGTTCCAGGTCGCCTCAGCGCCTAAACTAGCATCTCCTACCCACCGCTCCACCACCCCGGAATGGGAAGCGTTTTAACGACCACGTTATAACATCGACTTAAATAATTAAGGAGAGCCTAACATGGCTCTCCTTTTTTATTTTAATCATTCCATCCTAAAACGCTTTACTATCAATACGACAAAATCTAAAGTCACGCCCCTATAACTAAAATAAATCTATACAAATCTGACCAAGCAATTACCCTAGGAAAAAGAAATGATCAAGAACATGTCCGTCAAATTCGCAGTGGCGGGGGCCTTGGCTGCGTTACTCATTGCGCTGTTAATCATTGCTGTCGCAGGCATTATTGGTGAGAGAAGTGCAGTACGAAATTTAAACTACGTCAATGAAATAGCGGCTCACCAAATCACCTATATCAATCGTACCGAAGTCAACCTGATGGAAATACGTATCCGTCTGGCGCGCTTTGGTGAGTACTCACGTACTGGGGAACACCAGGCAGCTCAAGAATCATTGCGTCTGGCGCAAAATGCGTTGGCATTGGCAGATAGTCGTCTCAATCAACTACTGAGCACCGACATTCCTCAAGACGACCCACGCAGCACCCTGTTGAATTCGTTCGAGAGCTTGTTTCATCAGGTTCTCAATAGTGACTTCAGAAGCGACTTGAGCAGTGCCAACGTCAATGCGCTCATGGAGCACAGAGAGCGCATCAATCAACAGTTCGATGCCATCACTGAAACCGTTCGCCTTTTTAACGACTTGGCTCAGGGAGTATCGAACGACTTGATTGCCGATACGGAGCGCTTCAGCCTGTTCATTACCGTGCTGAGCTGTATTCTTATCGCACTGGCTATCGGGATTTATATTTCGGTACAGATAGGCATCAATAAACTGGTCGTTGGCCCCCTAAAGCGGGCGGGTACTGTCTGTGAAAGTATCGCCAAAGGCGACCTGACCAATACCATCGAGTCTCGCGGTAATAACGAAATTGGCCAGCTCTATCGAGCATTGCAAAACATGCAGAGCCAGCTGCAAGCCATGGTAGGCACCCTTTCCCAAAGCAGCGCAGCCGTGGCCAGCAGCTCTCAGCAAATCGCCAGCGGCAGTCAGGACCTGGCGTCGCGCACAGAGCAGCAGGCGGCGGCACTCCAGCAAACCGCCGCCAGCATGGACGAGATCTCCTCCATCGTGCGCCAGAATGCCGATACCGCCAGCCAGGCGGAGCTGCTGACGCAGGATGCCTCCAAGAAAGCCGAAACGGGTCAGCAAAAGTCGCAGCAGACCAGCCAGTTGATGCACGGCCTGGAAGAGAGCTCCAAGCGGGTCAACGAGATCATTCAGGTGATCGACTCCATTGCCTTCCAGACCAATATTCTGGCCCTGAATGCCTCCGTGGAAGCGGCCCGTGCAGGCGAGCATGGGCGAGGCTTTGCCGTCGTGGCCAGCGAGGTGCGCTCGCTGGCCACCAAAACCTCCAGCTCCTCGAAAGAAATTCGCACCATGATCGAGGATATCTCCCAACGTATCGCGGAAGGGGCCAACCAGGCTCAGCAAAACGGCGAGAGCATGGAGGAGATCAATCAGGCGATTCTGCGCGTCACCGACATGATGCAAGAGCTGGCGCTCTCGGCAAAGGAGCAGGAAGCAGGCATCAGCCAAATCAGCACTGCCGTCTCGCAGATGGATTCAACGACTCAGGAAAACGTCTCACTGGTAGAAGAGACCAGCACGGCTTCAGTATCCTTGCAGGATGAAGCCTCACGCTTGGCCGAACTGGTAGGCGAGTTCAAACTCGAACGCGCCAGTCATCATCAGGCCAGCACCAGGCTCCCGCCAGCGATAAAGCGAGCGTTTCAAGCAGCCCCGACACCTGCGTTGGCCTCTCCCGCCCACCGCTCGGCCACCCCGGAATGGGAAGCGTTTTAACCTATTGTCGAGCTTAGAAAACCAAGGGCCCGTACATGACGGGCCCTTTTTTATTCAAAAACGATACAACTCTCTCAAACTGTTCAACAAAATTATTACAAAATAATTTTTATATTAAAAATCAACATCTTATAAAAGTAAAAAAATGTCACACCCACTCTCATAAAGCGTCCAAATGTGCCGATAATGAGAAAGCGGGCCTCCCCTGCCTGCCCTGACTCGATCCCCCTATCGCACCTGAGAAGACCACCATGCGAAATATCTCTGTCAAACACTCCCTGGCAGCGGTGCTTGCCCTGTTGCTGATCGCTCTACTGGCCATTGCCACGACGGGCATTCTTTCCAAACTCAGTGTGATGGAAAGCCTGCGCGAACTGGACGAGGTGGCAGCACAACAAGTTGCCGCGATTAACCGAACAGAAGTCAACCTGATGGAGATGCGCCTGCGCCTGGCTCGCTACACCGCTTATATGGATGAGGGTGCCACTGGCCAAGCGCAAGAAGCCCTTGAACTTGCCCGTGCCGCATTGGAGCGCGCGGATACGCGGTTCAGCGAATTTACTGCCATTGAAGTGCCTCCCACGGCCATTCGGGCACCGCTGATTGCTGCCATCGTCGATTATTACCCGCGCATGATCAATGATGCCTTTCGCAATGATATGGCTGCGGCCAACTTTACCGGCTTGGCGCAACATCGCGAGCGCTTCAATGCCGAATTCGATACCTTGACCGACTCGATCCGTGCGTTCAATAGCCGTGCGCAGGCGCTGGCTGCCGAAGAAATTGCCCAGGCTGAGCGCTTGCATCATTTAACCTTGATCTTCAGCGGCGCCTTGATTTTCCTGGCCATTGCCCTGTTCATTGGCGTACAGATCGGGATCAATCGAATGATCGTACGCCCCTTGCAGCGGGCCGTTCAGCTGTGTGAAAACATCGCCCAGGGCGATTTGACCAGCGATATCGAATTGCGGGGCAATAACGAGATTGGTCGCCTGTACAGCGCCATGCATGACATGCAGGCCAAGCTGCAAACCATGGTGGGCACCCTGGCCCAAAGCAGCAGCGCCGTTGCGGCCAGTTCGCGCCAAATCGCCGGAGGCAGCCAGGATCTTGCCTCACGCACCGAACAGCAGGCCGCTGCCCTTCAGCAGACCGCCGCCAGCATGGATGAAATTTCGTCCATCGTGCGCCAGAACGCCGATACCGCTTCGCAGGCAGAACGCTTGACCCAAGACGCCTCGAAAAAAGCCGCGAATGGCAAGCAGGAGTCCGAGCAGACCAGCCTGCTCATGCGTGACCTGGAAAGCAGCTCGCAAAAGGTCAATGAAATCATTCAGGTCATCGACTCCATTGCTTTCCAGACCAACATCCTGGCATTGAATGCCTCGGTAGAAGCCGCCCGAGCCGGCGAGCACGGGCGCGGCTTTGCGGTCGTGGCCAGCGAAGTACGCTCGCTGGCCACCAAGACGTCGAACTCCTCGAAAGAAATTCGCACCATGATCGAGGATATCTCTTCGCGCATTGCCGATGGCGCCGATCAAACGCTGAAAAATGGCGAAAGCATGGAGGAGATCAACCAGGCCATCGTGCGGGTCAACGATATGATGCAAGAGCTGGCGTTGGCGGCCAAAGAGCAAGAGTCAGGCATCAGCCAGATCAGCACCGCCATCGCCGAGATGGACTCCGCCACCCAAGAGAACGTCTCGCTGGTGGAAGAAACCAGCACGGCCTCGGCGTCGCTGCAAGATGAAGCCTCTCGACTGGCAGAACTGGTGGCAGCTTTCCGGCTGCATCATTCAACGCAACGCGCCAGCCACACGCTCCCGACGTCTCGCCCGGCTCCGCGGCTACGCCAAGCCGCCACGAGCGCCCAATCATCCAAGCGCCCCCCTTCCCACGCCGAGCCGGAATGGGAAGAGTTTTGATCGCCGCCTCGTCCAGGGCGTTCTAGCGGCATCACGCTATCGATAACCCCATGACGCAGGCCAAGCTGGCCTGCGTCATTGCCCTGCTCTATCGTACAAAAATTAAAATTGCGATAGGGTAGCCCTTTTCCGCTGCTGACTGCCTCCCTGGCCTCCCCATGCCGACACCCTATACTTCGTTACGCCGCCTGCCGCTTCGCACACGCATCATCGGCTTGATTACGGCGCTCGTCTTTACCATCACGCTGTTGCTGAGTTGGGTCGCCTCTCGCGAAGCCGCGTTTCATCTGGAACGTCAGATTGGTGACGCCAGTGCCAACACGGCGTATCAAATGGCAGATAAGTTGAGCCGCAGCATGGATGCTCGCATCAAGGAGGTGCAGTTGCTCCTGGGCATTCGTGACGCCATGGGGAATTCCGATGCCCCGTTGACACGCCTCCAACTCGAACAGCTACAGCGCAACTACGAGGTGACCTCATGGATTGGCGTGACCGACGCGGAAGGAGTCGTTGTCGCCGCCACAGGGGGCATACTCGAAGGCCAGTCCATCGCGGCTCGGCCGGTGTTCATGGAAGGCCGACAAGCCCTCTGGATTGGCGACGTACATGAGGCTGTCCTGCTGGCCCAACTGCTGCCCAATCCCAGCGGCGAGCCGATCAAGTTCGTGGATATCGCGGCACCGCTGCTCAATGGGCAAGACCAGCTACTTGGGGTCTTGGCCGTGCACCTCAGTTGGGATTGGGCGGCACAGGTAAAAGCCTCGATGTTCACCCCCGCCCTGCGTGAGCAGCAAACGGAGCTACTACTGCTTTCTGAAGAGGGTTCTGTGATTCTGGGGCCCCCTGACCTGCTGGGCGAAACGCTCACGTTTGCCCCGGCCAGTGGCACGATGTCCAGTGCTACTTGGGACATTGAAACCTGGCCCGATGGTGAAGATTACATGACCGGCTTGGCACCAAGCCAAGCCTTTGGTGCCTTTCCTGGCTTGGGTTGGATCGCCATTAGCCGTCAGCCGGTGGACACGGCCTTTGCCCCTGTGGCGCGGGTACAGGAGCTCATTTTAGGCACCGGTTTACTGATGGCGCTGATGTTCTCGATTATCGGCTGGATTTTTGCAGCACGCCTGGTGGCCCCGTTAACGCGCTTGGCCCGTTCAGCCGATCATATTCAAACCGCCCAAAGCCGCTGTGCCATCGAGATCGAAACGGGATCACCTGAGCTGGAGCGCCTCTCCACCTCGATCCGCAAAATGGTCGAGCGCCTGCAGGACCAGCGCCAGACCATCAATCAACTGGCGGACCTGGTGAATACCGACCCACTGACCGGACTGCCCAATCGCACCTTTCTGAATCAGTACTTGCAGCATGCCCAGCCGGAGGCCCAGCGCCAACAGCAGAACCTGATCATGCTGATGTTCGATCTGGATGGCTTCAAGAACGTCAACGATACACTGGGGCATCATGCGGGTGATCTATTGCTGATCGAAATCACTCAGCGCTTGAAGACCGCCCTGCGCAGTGGTGATGTGGTCGCCAGGCTGGGCGGCGATGAGTTCCTCATGGTCATCAAGAGCACGCCAGAAAACAGTCACTCTCTGGCCGAGGAAGTCAGCCAGCGCTTACTCACTCAAATCGCACTGCCTATCGAATTGCCCGGCAACATGACCGCCCAAGTCGGTTGCAGCCTGGGCGCTGCGGTGTGGCCCGAACATGGCATGGACATTCAACAGGTCATACGCCATGCCGACAACGCGCTGTATCAGGCCAAGCACCAGGGCAAACATCGCCTGGTCATTTATCGACCTGACCAGTAAAACAGCGCTGCCACTGCTGCTCCAGCGCATCTTGGCCCATCTCGGAGAGGTAAGTGATGTTGCGTTCCGGAATGGCCGCCGTATCGCCGTAGAACTCGATGGCTTTTTCCACGCTGGCTTCGCGTAATACGTGGATCATCGGGTGCGGCGAACGGTTGGAGTAGTTGGCGGCCTCGTCGGGGTCGGCATCGGCGAAGCAGTAATCGGGGTGGAACGTCGCCAGTTGATACACGCCCTCATACCCCAGCTGTTCCAATAGCTGTGCCGCCAGTTCCACGAAGTCCAGGTAGTGGTCGAAGCTTTTGAACAGCGTGGGAAACACCAGCAGGCTGGTTTCTGCCTCTGGGTGGGCATCCAGCCACTCGAACTCGGCGACCAGCTCCTCCAGCGCAATATCCACCTTTTTGGAGCGCACGACTTCCACACGCACCGCCTCGCGCTCCAATTCACGCTTGGCAAAGGGGCAGATATTGTGCCCGACGATGAAGTTGGCCACCCAAGTGAGCGTCTGGGCAACGACCAAGGCATCGTCAGCGTGATGCGAAGCAGAGGAAGCGGTATCCATAAAGCTATTCCTAAAAACGATTACTAAAAACCATCTCTAAAAAATGATTCTTAAAAACGATCCCTAACACTCTTTTGGAACCCTACCATCAAGCATGCTGGTGGTATCGCGCCAGCGCGACTTCGTAGGATTTGTGGATATGGTCGTCCATTAATGCCCGCGCAGCAACCGCATCACGTTTCAGGGCAAGCTCTACCAGCTGATGATGCTGATCGTCCAGTTCCTGACGGATGGTGGGCATTTTCGGGCCTAGCCGACGGTAGCGATCGAACTGGTCGTGCAACTGCTCGATGAAGCGCAGCAGCCACACCGAACCGCAGGGCGCCACCAGCGTACGATGAAACTGGGTGTGCAGCCGCTCCCACTCTTCGACGTTTTCCAGCGTGAGATCGGCGCGTTTGAGGCGGTGTGCCGCCGCCAGTAGATCGGCTTCCCATACCGCATCTCCGTGGGCAATGGCACGCTCCAGCGCCATGCCTTCGAGCTCGGTGCGCATCCGAGCAATGTCGTCCAGCTCTTCTCGGGATAGCTTGGGTACTCTGAAACCACGCTGATTCTCCTGAATCAGCAGGCCATAAGCTGCCAGCTTGTTCAAGGCTTCACGTAGTGGGCTCAGCCCCACCTGATACTGCTCCTTGAGCGCATTGATGGCCAGCTTCTCCCCTGCCGCAAAACGCCCCGCGACCAAATCACGGCGCAAAACGTCGTAAATGGAGCCAGGCACTTTCTCTGCGGAGAGCTGAATATGTTTGTTCATTACCGAGTCCTCAGGCAGGTTTTTCTCTGCATCGGTTGGCGGAGATGATGAGACCAAGTGTTGACGCCCCTCGACAGGCTCACCTATATTCTATTTTAGACAAGATAATCGATTTTTTAACCTACAAACGATCAAAGAGTCATCCGCATGCCATTCGACCCCGCTTCGGCCGTTGCCACGCCGTCCTCGAAGACGTTTACACAGGCGTTCGACACATGAAACAAACCGCGCTCTTCTGGGCTTTTTTCAGGGTGGGCATTTTTGGCTTTGGCGGTGGCCCCTCCATGATACCGCTGGTGCATGCAGAAGTCGTGACACGCCATCAGTGGCTCACCGACGAGGAGTTTGCTGATGTACTGGCGATTGGCAATACCCTGCCGGGGCCCATTGCCACCAAGATGCCAGGCTACATTGGCTACCGCGTGGCGGGCATCAGTGGGTGCGTGCTCTCCGTGCTGGCAGTGGTGTTGCCCATGCTGATCGCCATGGTCGTGATGCTGGGTGCTTTCAGTCGCTATCGCGACATTGGCTGGATACAGGGCATGGGGCAGGCCGTGATCCCGGTGGTGATGGTCATGATGGGCCAGCTCACCTGGGATTTCTTCGATAAATCACGCGCCGCGCTGGGCTGGCTGGTCAGTATTGTCATGGCCGTCGTCGCGGGCGGCGTCATCTACTGGCTTGGCGTTCACCCAGGCTTCGTCATCGGCGCCATTCTGCTGGCAGCGCTGTTGCGGCCAAACCGCCAAGCGCGCTCGAAGGAGGCCGCATGATCTACTGGGAGCTGTTTCTGGCATTCTTTATTCCCAACATCGTGGGTTACGGTGGCGGGCCGGCCATCATCCCGCTCATCGAGGCAGAAGTGGTTGGCCGCTACGGCTGGATGAGTTCGCAGGGGTTTGCCGAAACCCTGGCCCTGGGTAACGCGCTTCCCAGCCCTATCGCCACCAAGATGGCGGGCTATATCGGCTATGAAGTCGCTGGCCTGGGAGGTGCCGCCGTTGCCGTTGCCGCGACGGTGGTTCCTTCCCTGCTGCTGATGATCGGAGCACTGGGGCTGCTCTACCGCCACCGTGAATCGCCCAGGGTCAAGCGCATGAGCCAGTGGGTACGCCCGGTCATTGCCATCATGATGGCGTGGCTCACGCTCAGTTTCCTGCTGGAAAGCACCGCCAGCAGCGGCATCGTCCACACCCTGATCATCGGTATCGTCGCGGCCATCGCGCTTGTGCGATTCAACACCCACCCCGCTTTCGTTGTCATCGGCGCACTGGTTTATGGAGGGCTCTTTCTGGGCTGATCTTGACGTTTCACTGCATACAACAAGAACCCGAAATGGGACCACGCGCTCACCCTGTCACTGCTGAAAGGCAGTGGCCCACCACACCAACTCAATCAAAAAAAGGTGTATCACATGACGCGTTCGACACTTGCTCTCAGCACTACCCTGGTAGCCATTGGCCTCAGCGCCAGCATGGCGTTCACTTCCAATGCCTTCGCCGACTATCCGGAGCAGGACATCCGGCTGGTCATTCCCTATGGTCCTGGCGGCGCCACGGACATCATCTTCCGGTTGATTTCCCAAGAGGCCGAACAGCACCTTGGCACATCTATCGTACCCATGAACATGGCTGGCGCAGGCGCGACACTGGGTTCGCGTAACGTCAAGGATGCCACGCCTAACGGCTATACCCTGCTGGGTAGCCATGACACCATTGCCCTTTCCAAGCTGGCTGGAACGGTCGACTACTCTTTTGATGCCTTCGAGCCGATCGCTCTGCTGACGCAAACCATCAACATTCCCACGACCTATGCCGGGCACCCGGTGGAAAGCGCTGCCGACATCGCCGAATACGTGCGTGAGAATCCAGGCCAGGTGCGCTTCAGCATGATCCCCAGTTCGACGGACCACTTCTTCTGGGCACAATTTTTCCAGGAGGCCGGAATCGATATGGCCGATATCCGCCTGGTGGGTTACCCGGATACCGGCGAGCAGGTTTCTGCGCTGATGGCCCAGGAGATCGACTTCGCCATGTTCAATCTTCCGTCCGGGGGCGCCTTCTACCAGGACGGCACCTTTGTGCCGCTAGGCATCGCTCACCCCGAGCGGCTGGACAGCTTGCCTGACGTAGCCACCCTGCGAGAACAGGGCATCGAGATGGACCACTCCACCAGCCGCGGCATTTTTGCGCCCAAAGGCACTCCTCAGGAAATCCTCGACACGGTGGCTGCCGCGTACGGCCAAGCGCTGGAAAACGAACAAGTGCAGAGCCGTATCGAGAATGAATTCGGGTCTGTGGTTCGCTTCCTGGCAGGCGACGACTATCAAGCGTTTTTGACGGAGAACGAGGCAGCGCTATCTGCGGCAGCTGAAAACATCGATTTTCAGAACTGATCGACTCGCAGAGAGCTGCTTCATCACGTACTGACGCTTTATAGGTCTCACTCTGTCATTGGCCCCTGCGGCAAGCACCCCAGGGGCCTGTGGAGGCATCGCTAATGCAAACGCTTACCAAAGACCGCGCACTGGCGCTGGCGCTGCTCTTGATCGTGGCTGTCATGTGGGTGGAGTCGAGTTCCATCAGGCCCCCCACCAGTTGGCAGCCCTATGGCTCAGCGCTCTTTCCGCGCATATTGCTGGTCACCATTGCCCTGCTGTCACTGGTGCTTCTTGTGCGCACCTTCTTTTCCCCTGCCACGCCGCCCCCTTCGTGGTCGGCAGCGGTTTCTCACTGGTTCAACCGGCGGAAATCGGTACTGGCACTTTTTGGGATCTTCGGGCTGTACGCCGCCCTGCTTCCCGTACTCGGGTACATCGTTGCCACGATGGGGTTCATGGTGGCCTCGCTGGCGCTGCTGCTAGGTATGGACTCGCGACGCAAGTGGCTGATCAATCTGGGTATCAGCGGCACGCTGGTACCGTTGGTCTATATCATTTTCCGCTATGGCCTCAAGGTCTGGCTCCCCTAACGGCGAGGCGTTCACATGAGTCACTTTTTTCTTCAGGCACTCGCCGAGGTCGGTAGCCCTTCCGTATTGGGGCTCATCGTACTTGGTGTTCTGTTTGGTATCGTCGGGGGAAGCATTCCCGGCTTTACAGTTACCATGGCCATCCTGGTGGTCTTTCCCTTCACGTTCGCCATGGACCCGGTCAGCGGGGTGTCATTGATGGTGGGCGTCTTCGTGGGTGGTTACTCAGGCGGCATCGTCTCGGGCGTCATGCTGGGCATTCCCGGTACTCCCTCCTCCATTACCACGGTTTACGATGGCTACCCCATGGCTCAGAAGGGGGAGCCTGGGCGAGCGCTGGGCATCGGGGTCATGGCTTCGTTTCTGGGTACCTTGATCAGTGTTGCCGTGCTGGTGTTCTTTGGCCCCTTGATTGCCAGCTTCAGCATGAATTTCCGCCCCTGGGAGATCACAGCACTTATCGTGTTCGCCCTGACGCTGGTGGCAGGGCTTTCCAACGGCGCACTATTGAAAGGCTTGCTGGCCGCGGCCATCGGGCTCTTGATCACGACCGTGGGCTATGACCGCAACAGCAATCTGCGTTTTGACTTCGGCATACCCGCCCTGGGGGCTGGCTTTGAAATGCTGCCGGTGATGATTGGCATCTTTGCTTTTTCTCAGCTGCTCGGCAATATCGAAAAAATGCGTGACTCTGGCAGCAGCGGGAAAAGCGTCGATACCAACGTCGCCATCCCCTATGGTCAGATTATGCGAGACATGGCAGGTCAAAAACTGAACACCCTGCGCTCGTCACTGATCGGCAGCCTGATTGGCGCGCTGCCGGGAACCGGTGGCACCGTGGCAAACTTCGTCAGCTATGATCAGGCCAAGAAGTTTTCCCGCCAACCCGAAACCTTCGGCACCGGCACGCCTAACGGGATTGTCGCGTCCGAAGCCTCCAACAGCGCCGTCGCCGGAGGCGCTTTCGTGCCTACCCTGGCGTTAGGCATTCCAGGCGACCTGCCCATGGCCATCATGATGGGCGTGCTCATTTTGCATGGCATAACGCCCGGCCCCATGATGTTCGAACAGAACCCGGTATTGGTCGGTGCCATTTACGCGGGGCTGTTGATCAGCGCCGTCGTCATGGTGCTGTGCAACCTGCTGCTGGTGCGTTGGTTCGCCAAGATTTCACTGATTCCCCAGCAAATTTTGGTGCCCGTCGTACTGATGCTATGCGCCATTGGCGCTTATGCCCTCAATAACAATCTGTTCGATATCTGGGTGCTGTTCATCTTTGGCATGATTGGCTATCTGCTATGGAAGGCCGAGGTGCCGCTGACGCCCTTGATCCTCGGTGTCGTGCTGGGCAACAACTTGGAACGACAGCTGTTCAGAGCGCTGGAACTCGACCCTAACTGGCTGACGTTTTTGACACGCCCACTGTCGGCACTGTTTCTTGCGCTGGCCGTCGCATCGGTGGCGTTTTCGCTCTACCAGGACCGTAAGGCCAAGCGCCTGAAACAGGCACCTGCATCTCATTGACTCTGATCTCGATAACCCTTGTTCACTGCACAGGAAACGAATAATGCATAACGATGCTCTTTTCTACCCGAGCGCCTCGCGCCGCATGACCACTTATGGCAAACGTGGCATGGTCGCCACGTCTCAGCCCCTGGCTGCCCAGGTCGGGGCCACCATCCTACAGCAGGGTGGCAATGCCATCGATGCTGCCATTGCAACGGCAGCAGCGCTCACCGTGGTGGAGCCGACCTCTAACGGCATCGGTGGTGATGCCTTTGCCATCGTGTGGGTCGATGGCAAGTTGCACGGCCTGAATGCCAGTGGTCCTGCCCCTCAGGCGTCCACCATCGATGCCCTGAAAGCGCTAGGCCACGATGTCATGCCCAACCATGGCTTGCTACCGGTCACGGTGCCCGGTACGCCGGCCGCCTGGGCGGCGCTCTCGGAACGCTTTGGCAAACTGCCTTTTGCCGACCTGATCGCCCCTGCCATCGCCTTGGCAGAAGAGGGCTTTGCGGTCACCCCCATCATTCATCAGATGTGGCAAGAGGCCTTCAACACCTACGCCGTTTACCCCGATGCCGCCTTCAAACCGTGGTTTGACACCTTTGCTCCCAAAGGGCGGGCACCTCGTCCTGGCGAGCTATGGGCGTCGCCAGACCACGCCAGAAGCCTTACCGCCATTGCCAACACCCATGCCAAAGCATTTTACGAAGGCGAATTGGCCGATGCCATCGATGCCTTCTCGCAGGAGCACGGGGGCCTGCTGCGCAAGGAGGACCTGGCGGCTTACCAGCCCGAGTGGGTAGACCCGATCAGCGTCCGTTACCAAGGGCATGATATCTGGGAGATTCCACCCAATGGCAGCGGCTTGATCGTGCTCCAGGCCCTCGGCATGCTGGAGCACCTGGACGCGGCTGCCCATGATCCTGTGGAAACCCTGCACCGTCGCATCGAGGCCACCAAACTGGCTTATGTGGATGGCTTCAAGCACATCACCGAAGGTGAAGCCATGCAGCCATCGGTCGCACAGATGCTCGACGATGGCTACTTGAAGGCTCGTGCAGCTCTCATCAACGAGCAAGCTCTGGACCCTCAGCATGGCAACCCGTTGCAAGGCGGCACCGTCTACCTGGCAACAGCCGATGGCGAAGGCAACATGGTGTCGTTCATCCAGAGCAACTTCAAAGGCTTCGGGTCTGGCATCGTCGTGCCGAGTACGGGGATCAGCCTGCAGAACCGCGGCTGGTCCTTCTCGCTGGACCCCGAGCATGCCAATGCACTGGCGCCGGGCAAGCGCACCTATCACACCATCATTCCCGGGTTCATCACCAAGGGTGATCAGGCGGTAGGACCGTTTGGCGTGATGGGTGGCTACATGCAGCCTCAGGGCCATGTTCAGGTCGTCACGGCCATGCTGGAAGACCACTTGAACCCGCAGGCAGCGCTGGATATGCCGCGCTGGAAATGGACCGCCGGCAAAACCGTCGAAGTCGAAGCCGACTTCCCCAACCACCTGGCCCTGGCGCTGGCACGACGAGGGCACCACATCGTCAAGGTCGCTGACTCACTCAGCTTCGGCCGTGGCCAGATCATCCTGCGCAACTCGGACACCGGGGTGCTTCAGGGGGGCACAGAGCCTCGTACCGACGGCGCCGTGCTGCCGCTCTAACGCATTTCCGCGTTGGCGCTTCTTGCCCACCCGCCCTTCCCAGGGCGGGCTGGCTCTTGCAGGCAAATCCGCGCATCATGGGCACCGATGTTTCTTCTTCTGGCCACCCAGCGATGTCTCCATGAAACCTGCCCCCTCCTCCTCTCCCGCGCTATCAAGCGGGTTTTTCAACGTCTTTCGTTACAGCCAGCATGCCCTGCGCCTGGTATAGGAGACGTCACGCTGGATGATGCTGGGGCTTGCGCTGTGTACGCTGGTGGCGGGTGTACTGCCGGCCGTGGCGGCCTACGTTGGCCAACTGATCGGGGATGGCGTGCTGGCGGCCATGGAAGCTTACCAAGCCTCCGAGGCGCCGAGCCTTTGGGAAGCCATTACCCCCGTGCTGGGCCTGGTGGCGCTGGAAGGCGCGATCATTGCCCTCATCGCGCTCGCCGAGAGGCCTCGACACGCCCGTTGGCACTGGTCACTAAAACCTTCGGGCTGCTGCAGAATGCGATCTCACTGGTCAGCTTTGGCGTCTTGCTGGTGCAGTTTTCGCCCTGGGCGCTGCTGATTCTGGTGGCCGGGGCGCTTCCGCTGTTCCTGCAGCGCTATCGGGCGATCTTTCAGCAGCTCTTTGCCGAAGACCGCCGGCTCACGCAGGGGATTCAGCCAGGTGACGGCCTGCGCTTCGAGCAAGTCTCGTTTGCCTATCCTGGACGACGTGGTGAAGGCGCTGGAACAGGGAGCCGACGACTTTCTGGCCAAGCCGCTACGCCCCAAGGAATTTCTTGCTCGGGTCAGCGCGCTGGGCCGACGTGCAGGGTATGAAACGCCCCGCCCATCGGCCAACTGTCCTAGCGCGTTCGATATCAATACCGTCGAACATACGATCAGTGTCGATGGGCATATGGTGGAGCTCATCGAGCGAGAGTACCGTCTGGCGACGCTGTTCTTCTCAAAAGTCGGCGAGTTGCTGAGCCGTGCACATCTGCTCGAACTAGTGTGGGGGATCAAAGGGGATGTCTCGACCCGCACGGTGGATACCCATGTCAGCCGTTTGCGTCGCAAGCTGGAACTGGATGGGCGCACGGCCTTCGGTTGCGCAGTATCTACCAGTCAGGCTATCGCCTGGAGACCTGTCATATGACACCCGTAGAGAAGGTGGCCAATTAAAAAAGCCGACCGACACCCCGAGGTGCCTGGGTCGGCGAAGCTGATGAGAGTCTGCAATCACGCGTCAGCGTGTGCAGTGATGCTTGGGGAAAGCATCGCCAAACTGCCTGCGTCAAGCGGCTTGGCGATGCCCTCTGTCGGTTGATCGAGTCAACCTTCCCCGTCCTTTGCGCGAGTAGCTGCCCTTGCCCTTCTTGGGCGTTTGCTGCTGCAGTTTGAACATGGGTGTTCGCAGCTGTGCTTTCAAGGCATTGTCCTTGATACCGTGTCGCTTTTTCATACGTTTACCTATGTAAATTCCTTCGGACTTGCAAACGAGCATTGGTCCGCTTCTGGACAGATAAGCGGCAGGTTGGTTCCCTGGAGCGGCAATCGCTACTGGAAATGTCTGCTGGAAATGGCTGCTAAAGATGCGCCCCCACCAACATGCTGAGCCACCCGGCCACCCGTTTACGCCAGGGGCGATTCTCCCAGCGCTCGAGGTCGTAGCGCTCCGCCTGCTGCAGATCCTCTTCCACCAACAGGCGCACATACCGGGCAAATTCCTCATCGTAGACGTTGAGATTGCCTTCCTGGTTGATCCTGAACGAGCGATTGTCGAGGTTGGTCGACCCGATGCTGGCAAAGCGATCGTCGACACTGATCAGCTTGGCGTGATACATGGCTGGCTGATACTCGTAGAACGCCACGCCTGCTTCCAACATGGGCCGCCAGCGATTCACCGAGGCGTGGCGCATGAACGCCTCGTCCTGCGTGCTCATGTCTATCGATACGGGCTCCAGCAGCCGCTTGGGTGACGGCTGAGCATTGTGATACAGCACGCTGCCCACCATGAAGAGAGCGGCTACTACGCAGCTGGTATAGAAAACGAGTCGAGTGCGGCGTTGCAAGAGTGGCCCCCTGCCTCATAAGCGTGGCTCATGATTGCAGCTCCCCCCAGTGAACGCCAGCCAAAGCGTCAACGAGAAAGCGCTGAAGAGAAAGCGTCAGCGCGCCAACGTCGCCCCCCGGGCCGCAGGGCTGTGGGCCACCATGCTGACCACGCTGCCGACCATGATCAGGCAAGGCGATGGCAGCGGCCGGTCCCTCAATTGGCCAGGCATGCTCGCCAGGGTGCCGGTCAGCGATTGCTGGTCGGGCTGGCTGGCATTGGCGACCAGCATGATGGGCCAGGTGTCTGGCAGTCCTGCCTGGCGCAAGCTGTGGCAAATGGCCTCCACCTTGGATAACCCCATATAGAACACCAGCGTTTCATCCTGTCGGGCCAGCGCTGCCCAGTCAGGGGTACCGCCTTCTCGGCACAGCTGCGCGGTAATGAAGCGCAGTTGCTGGGCATGGCTGCGGTCGGTCAAAGGAATTCCCATCCCCGCCGCGGCCGCCGACGCGGCGGTAATACCCGGGACGATGTGTGCCGGTAACGCGGCTTGCGCCAGCGCTGCCAGCTCTTCGCCCATGCGCCCGAACACGCTCGGGTCACCGCCTTTCAGGCGCACCACCGACTTGCCCGCCTGAGCCAGTGACACCAGCAAATGGCCGATGTCGGCCTGTGGCACGCTGTGGTGACCTCGGGCTTTCCCGACGTAGTAGCGCTCGGTGCCTGGGGGAATCAGCGCCAGCACGTCATCCCCGACCAGACGGTCGTAGACCACGGCATCGGCCTGCATCAATAACCGCGCCGCCTTCAGCGTCAACAGCTCGACGTCTCCGCTGCCAGCGCCCACCAGGTAAACCGTACCTGCCCGGCACTCGCCGCTGAGCGGCAAGCGAACGCTCGCTGTAGCATCGTCTTGCAGCGGCGCCAGGGCCCGCAGGCCAAAACGCATGAGGGCCTCAGGCCATTTCTGGGTCAGTTGCTTGGCGAGTGTGCGCATGTGGCCGCTCCTGTTCGAGTAACGCGTTTAATTCAGGGATACAGCTCCCGCACTGGGTACCGCAGGCCAGCCGTGCGCCCAGCGCCTCGAGGCTGGTATCCCCTTGATGAATAGCCTTGACGATGCTGGCCTGCCCCACCTGATGGCAGCTGCACACCACCGGGCCAGCATCCGCTGCGCCATCGTCACAACCGGCCAGCAGGCGTCGCCGCTGAGCGTTGGAGAGCGCGGTATCGGTAAATCTTTCAGCCAACCAGGCAAGCCCTGGCAGCTCGTCAGGCGGCCCGACCATCAGCCACCAGCGCAGCTGCCCATCGATCACGCTGGCTGCTCGCAAGCGCCCCGTGGCGGCGTCTTCACACCATAGCGAGGCCGGGGTTCCACACCAGTGGGCGAGCGTGGCCAGCCAATCCTCCCTCGGCTGGCAGCCCGCCAGTTGCCAGCGCGTACAGCCTGACAAGGGAATACGCGCCCAATAATCGCTGTCGCACCACGCGGGCGACTCGTCTGCCTGGGCCACCAGCAAGGTGGCCTGCCAGGCGATGGGTAACCGACGCAGGGCCACGGCGCCCTGTTTGGATTCTGGCTGGCCCGAGACCGGGTCGGTGATGCCTTGCAGCAAGGCGCTACTGCGCCCCTGGCCCGTAAAGCAGTCTGTCCAGTGCATGGGCACGAACACTTCCCCACGGCGCTGCCCGTGGGCAAGGCGCACACGCCCCCGATACTCCCCCGTGGCCGCGCTCAACTGAGCCAGCGACTGCGCTTCGAGCCCATGCTCGGCGGCGTCCTCGGGATGCAGCTCGATGAAGGGTTCGGCGCGATGGTTCATCAAGCGAGGCGCACGGGCCGTGCGGGTCATGGTGTGCCACTGGTCGCGCACGCGGCCAGTGTTGAGGCGCAGCGGGTAGCGCTCGCAAAGCGCCTGCTGGGGCAAACGCGGATCGATCGGCAGCAGCCGTGCACGACCGCTGGGCGTGGCAAACTGGCCATCCACGAACAGCCGCGGGGTGCCGTGGGGCGCTTGCCGAGTGACCGGCCACTGAATGGGGGCCAGCGCATCATACGCCGCCTGGCCCAGGCCGCTCAGGCCTGAGATGTCGAACAACCGCGCAGAGGCACCGCTATTTTCATAGCCGGAAAGCCGCGCATGCTCATCGAAGATTTCCCAGGGGTGGGCATAATCGAACGCTTCTGCGAACCCCAACCGCTTGGCCACCTCGCAGATGATCCACCAGTCGTGTTGAGCCTCGCCCGGCGGAGGCAGCATTCCCCGCTGGCGGGAAATGCGCCGCTCGGAGTTGGTGACCGTGCCATCCTTTTCCGACCAACCCGACGCGGGCAGCACGATATCGGCAAAGGGCAGCAGGTCGGTATGGGCCACACACTCCGAAACGATGACCAGCGGGCACTTGGCCAGGGCTCGACGCACCTGTTCACCGTTCGGCAGACTCACTGCCGGGTTGGTGGCCATGACCCACAGCGCCGTGACGTCGCCTCGCTCGATGGCCTCGAACAGCTCCACCGCCTTGTGGCCCGGCCCGTCAGGCAACGAGGCTGACAGGTGCTCCGTGGACCAGAAGCGGCTGACACGCTGGCGTGCCCCGGGCGTGTGGTAATCCATATGCGCCGCCAGCTGGTTCGCCAACCCGCCCACTTCGCGCCCGCCCATGGCATTGGGCTGGCCCGTGATCGAAAAGGGCCCGGCCCCTGGCAGGCCAATCTTGCCGCCCGCCAGGTGGCAATTGATGATCGCATTGCACTTGTCGGTACCACTGGAGGATTGATTGACGCCCTGAGAGTACAGAGTGACCACATGCAGCTGGCTGGCAAACCAGTAGTAGAAGGTCTCCAGCCGCTCTTCATCGACGTCGCAGGCCTTCGCAACCGCTTGCAGGCTACCGGCGCTCTGCTGGGCGGCGGCCAGCGCCTGCTCGATACCTTCGGTGTGCCGCTGCAAATAGACATCGTCCAGCTTCTGCTGGGCCGCCATCCAGGCCAGCAGCCCGTTGAACAGAAAGGCGTCGCTGCCTGGCGCGATGCCCAGGTACAGATCGGCGATATCACAGGTGTCCGTGACTCGCGGGTCCACCACCACCACGCGCATCAGTGGATTACGCTCCTTGGCGACTTTCAGGCGCTGATACAGCACAGGGTGATTCCAGGCCAGATTGGAGCCCACCAGCACCACCAGCTCGGCCTCTTCCAGGTCCTCATACTGGCAGGGCACGGCATCCGCTCCGAAGGCACGCTTGTAGCCCGCCACGGCCGACGCCATGCATAGCCGTGAGTTGGTATCCAGATGCGGGGTGCCCAAGAAACCTTTGAACAGCTTGTTGGCGACGTAATAATCTTCGGTCAGCAGCTGGCCGGATAAGTACGCTGCCACCGTCTGCGGGCCATGGGCAGTGCGCTGCGCCTGCAAGCGTTCGGCGGTGGTGGTGAGCGCCTGCTCCCAAGAGACCTCCTGGCCGTCCACGCGCGGCTTCAGCAAGCGCCCCTGCTCTCCCAGCGTTTCGTGCAGCGCGGTGCCTTTCACGCACAGACGGCCATAGTTGGCTGGGTGCTCGCGGTCTCCTTTGACGGCGATGAGCTGGCCGCTTTTAAGCGTTGCAGTCACGCCGCAGCCGACGCCGCAGTAGGGGCAGGTGGTTCGGGCGAGCCGATTGGCCTGTGGCATGGCAGTTTCCTCCGGCGTTAAAAAGCAAAAAACGCCCAAGCCAGCCTCGAAAGAAGCCTGCCTGGACGCCGTTGTCTCAGGGGCACCGCTTACCGGGTGCCGTACTCATCAGTGATTTGCTGCAGTTGGTATTATTCGACGCAATTAGTCGTTGTGATCGTTATGGGCAAAGACCCTGCACTGAGCCGTTGTTACTTGTTACTAGAATAACTGCAAACCCTGCGCCCACGCTGCGCCATAACCATTAAAGCATTTAAGAAACAATAACTTAAAAACACACTCTGCATTTCTACTCCTCGCCAAAGGAATGCTCTTTGTCGAATAAGCGGTTGAAGAGAGTGCATTAACCGCCGCTTAAGCACCAAAGTGGGGCAAGCCTAGCTAACCATGAGCGGCCTGCCACCTCCTCAAAAACGCTTAATACCCTGATTAGGCTGAATTAAATCCACCGACGGCAAAAGCTGGCGGGCTTTTTGCTCACCATAAGACAAGACAGTTCGGCAGCCAACGGCGGTTGCTGCGCGTTATCAACGACGCCAACGGGCAACGACGCCCCTGATACCCCCTTCTTGAAAGGGCTGTGTCAGGGGCGTTTTTTATTTGCTGAGCATTATGTTTCAACCACATATGCTTCAACCACAGGAGCTACCTATGGAAACCGCTTCCCGGTGCTCACAGAACGAACACCTCGTCATTATCGGTAACGGCATGGCTTGCCACCGACTACTTGAAGCGCTGGCTAACCATCCGCAGCGCCCCCGCCGTATCACAGTGGTGGGTGAGGAGCCGGTACCTGCCTATAACCGCATTTTGCTCTCTCCTTTACTGGCGGGCGAGCTGGCGCCTGAGGCGCTCACTCTGCAAGACGCCTCCTGGTACGCCGATAACAACATCACACTGACGCTTGGCGACCGCGTGACCTCCATCGACCGCGAACGCCGCCTGCTCCTCACGCATCGCGGCGACATCTTAAGCTATGACCGATTAGTGATGGCCACTGGCTCGCGCCCCACGCTGCCAGCGGTGCCTGGCATCACGCTTGACGGTGTTCATACGTTTCGTGACCTACGCGATGCCGACGCCTTAGAAGCTATTGCTCAGCAAGGCGGCAACGCCGTGGTGATTGGCGGCGGCTTACTTGGATTGGAAGCTGCTGAAGGGCTGCGCAAACGGGGCGGTAGCGCGCTCACCGTCAGCGTTTTACAGCGCAGCGAGCGGTTGATGAACCGCCAGCTAGACACCACCGCCGCCCAATTGCTGGAAGCCACGCTGCGCGAGCGTGGCATCATCATTGAAACCGGCGCATCGCTTGCTGCCTTGGAGGGTAACGGCCACGGGCAGGTGCAGTCGGTCACACTGAGCGATGGCCGGAAGCTAGCTGCCGACAGCGTGATTGTCGCGGCGGGTATTACCCCCAATGCGGAGCTAGGCCAGCAAAGCGGGCTTATATTCGACCGCGCCATTGTGGTGGATGGGCACCTCACCACCTCAGACGACCACATTTATGCGCTGGGCGAATGCTGCCAGTTCGAGCAGCACACTTACGGGCTGGTGGAACCCATTTGGCGGCAGGTGGAGGTGCTTGCTGCCGTGCTGTGTGGTGAAACGCCAGCGGCGTATCAAGAAGCCCCCGTGGCCACCAAACTCAAGGTCAGCGGTGTCAGCCTGTTTGCCTTTGGCCCCACCGAGGCCGCCGCTAAGCACGAAGAGCTTCGTTACCAAGACCCGGAAACCGGCGACTACTGCCGCCTGCTGCTCCATCAAGGCCGCCTTATCGGCGCGGTGCTGTATGGCGATACCCGCCACGGCCCCTGGTATTTCGAGCAGGCGCTGGCCGCGACCGACCTAACCGCGTGCCGCCACCTGTTGCTGTTTGGCGCAACCGATGCCCAAACAGCGCTCGATAACCATTTCGATAACCCTCTCGACACCCTGTCATCCCCTTTATCTCTCACCCGTGAGGCGGCTTAGCTATGGTGAATCACACAATGTCTACTCCAACCACGTCTTCCAACAAGCAAAAGCTGATCATTGTAGGCAACGGCATGGTCGGCCACCATTTTGCCGAGCAGCTCGTGGAAAGCGGCGCGCTGGCGGGGTTTGAGGTGACGATATTTGGCGAAGAGCGCCACCGCGCCTACGACCGCGTGCACTTATCCGAGTACTTTAGCGGCCGCGATGCGGAGTCGCTTGCGCTGTGCGACGCCGATTACTACCACACCCACGGCATTCAATTACGCAGCGGCGAAGCGGTCACCGCGATTGACCGCGAACAGCAGCTGGTGGTGACCGAACAGGGCCACTACGCGTATGACCAGCTCGTGCTGGCCACCGGCTCCTTTCCCTTTGTGCCGCCCATTCCCGGCAACGACAGCGAAGGCTGCTTGGTTTACCGCACCCTGGATGACTTGGATGCCATTCAGGCAGCGGCCAAAAACGCCACCAACGGCGTGGTCGTGGGTGGCGGCTTGCTCGGTTTGGAAGCCGCCAACGCGCTGCGCGGGCTGAACCTGGACACCGCCGTGGTGGAGTTCGCCCCACGACTGATGCCCATGCAGGTGGATAGCGAAGGCGGCGAGCTGCTGAAAGAAAAAATCGAGGCCCTGGGGGTTCAGGTACTCACCGAGCGTGCGACTCAACGTATCGAACCCGGCGACACCAGCCGTCTGCGTATGGTCTTCCAAGACGACAAAGTGCTGGAAACCGACCTGATCGTCTTTTCCGCCGGTATTCGCCCCCAGGATACGCTCGCCCGAGAGTGCGGCTTGAGCATCGGCGAGCGCGGCGGCGTGGTGATCGACGACCAGTGTCGCACCAGCGACCCGAACATCCTCGCCATCGGCGAGGTAGCGCTGTGGAATCAGAGTATCTTTGGCCTCGTGGCGCCTGGCTACCAAATGGCCAAAACGGCCGTCGCCACGCTGACGGGGGGCGATATTTGTTTTAGCGGCGCCGATATGAGCACCAAACTAAAACTGCTGGGTGTGGATGTCGGCTCCATTGGCGATGCCCACGGCAACCAAAATCCTGGCGCCCGCATGTTCCGATACCTTGACCCGCTCACTCAGGTCTACCGCAAACTGGTCGTCACCAGCGACGGTAAGAAGCTGCTGGGGGCCATGCTGGTGGGAGATAACAGCGCGTATGACACGCTGTTGCAGTACTACGCCAACGGCATCGAGCTGCCTAAGGAACCCGCATCGCTCATTCTGCCGCAACAAAGCGGTGCTGCCCCGGCGCTGGGGCCGGATGCCTTGCCGGAAACGGCGATGATCTGCTCCTGCCACAACGTGACCAAAGGTAGCATCTGCAGTGCCATCGACGCGGGCGCGGCTGACCTTGGCAGCGTTAAAGGTGCCACCAAAGCCAGCACCGGCTGCGGCGGCTGTGCGGCGCTGCTCAAAAGCGTGGTGGACCACGAACTGGTGGCCCGCGGCGTCGAGGTGGATACATCGATCTGCGAGCACTTCGCCCATACCCGCCAAGGGCTTTACGACATTGTAAGAGTCGAAGGCATCAAGACGTTTAGCGAGCTGATGCAGAAACACGGCAATCAAGAGACGCATCGCCTCGGCTGCGATATCTGCAAACCAGCGGTGGCGTCGATTCTTGCCTCCTGCTTTAACGAACCGATTACCGACGCTGCCCACGTGCCGCTGCAAGATACCAACGACACCTTCATGGCCAATATGCAGAAAAACGGTACCTATTCGGTGGTACCGCGCATTGCGGGCGGTGAAATCACCCCGGATAAGCTGGTGGTGCTGGGGCAAGTGGCCCAGAAATACCAGCTCTACACCAAGATTACCGGCGGCCAGCGCATCGACCTGTTCGGCGCACGGCTGGAAGACCTGCCGGCCATTTGGGGCGAACTGATCGAGGCGGGCTTCGAGACGGGCCACGCCTACGGCAAGTCGCTGCGCACCGTGAAATCTTGCGTCGGCAGTACCTGGTGCCGCTACGGCGTACAGGACAGCGTGGGCATGGCGATTCAGTTAGAGAACCGTTACAAGGGCCTGCGCGCACCGCACAAGATCAAGTTCGGAGTTTCCGGCTGTACCCGCGAGTGCGCCGAAGCGCAGAGCAAAGACATTGGCATTATCGCCACCGAAAACGGCTGGAACCTCTACGTGTGCGGCAACGGCGGCATGCGCCCCCGCCATGCAGAACTCTTCGCCACCGATTTAGATGACGAGCAGCTCTACCGCACCATTGACCGTTTTCTGATGTTCTACGTGCGCACCGCCGACCGTTTGCAGCGCACCTCGGTATGGCGGGAAAACCTGGAAGGCGGCCTGGACTACCTGAAGGAGGTGATTCTGGAAGACAGCCTGGGTATCAACGATGAGCTAGAGCGCCAAATGCAGCACGTGGTGGATAGCTACCAGTGCGAGTGGGCCAACGCCATCAGCGACCCGGAAAAGCTCAAGCGTTTTAGAAACTTCGTGAACGATGCACGGCCCGACCCCTCCATCATCATGACCTCCGAGCGCGGCCAGCTACGCCCTGCTTAACCCAGTGACCACCGAATCGAGGACGACCATGACCGCCACCGCACTCAAACCATTGAACCACAACGACACTTGGCAGCCGCTCTGCACCAGAGCAGACCTCGTGGCCTTTTCCGGCGTTGCCGCATGGCTGAGCACACCGGAAGGCCCCGCCCAAGTGGCGCTGTTCTATTTGCCCGGCCACGCGCAAGAGCTCTACGCCCTGGATCACTTCGATCCTTTCTCGAAGGCCTATGTGATTGCCCGTGGCATCGTCGGCGATATCAAAGGCAGCCCCGTCGTGGCCTCGCCACTCTACAAACAGCACTTCCGCCTAGAGGATGGCCAATGCCTGGAAGAGGATGAGGTAAAGCTGCGCACTTGGCACGTCGCTTTCAAGGGCGATGAGGTGTGGGTGGAAGGCTAGCCAAACGCTTGCTTCTATAACGCTACCCTGCAATGCAAACAGCCGCGCCGCCTCTCCAGGCGGCGCGGCTGTTTGAAAGTGAATGCGACGTATTGATCCAGAAACCGGATCAGCGCCTGGTTGAACGCCTCGGGATGGGTGGCGTTAAGCCCATGCGGGCCACCCTCGATCACCTCTAGCGAAGCGTTGGGCAGCAGCTCAGCGGCGCGATATCGAGCAGCTTTTTTAGGTCAGAGGCGAGGGTATCGTAGTCGTAACCGCCATCCGCTTGGGTCGAACGGCCAAAACCACGGCGGTCATAGGTCACCACCTTGTAGCCCACATCCACCAGCGCAGGCACCTGCTTCTCCCAAGAGCGGCCACTTAAAGGCCAGCCGTGGATTAGGACGACCGGTTTACCTGCCCCGTGCACCTCGTAATAAATCTCAACCGGTGTGCCCTGCTCCGTCCCTGCATTCAGAAATGGCATCGCATCAACCTCCTGTTTTGGCGTTTACGGAAAACGTTATTCAAGGCTAGTAACGCTTTCCCGGTTGCCAAATAGCTCTGCGAGGCGTTCATTCAGCGGTATCATCAGGGCAAAGTTGCTATGCTTGCCAGCCTCTTGATTCGGTAGGCATGGGAGCCATACGTTCGTGAAGACAGAATCCAGTACGTTAGCCTTTTCCGCCTTCATGGCGCTGCTCATTGGCTGTGCCGGTATTGTGGCCACCTTGGCCTCGAACTCCCAGGCCATCCTATTGGATGGCTTGTTCAATCTTATCTACTTTAGCGTAGCGCTGGTGACCATCAAGGTCAGCAAGCTTGCCAGCCGCCCAGATAGCGAGTCGTACCCCTTTGGCTACAGCTACTTCGAGTCGTTGGTTAATTTATGCAAAGGTTTGCTGATTTTGGGGGTATCGATATTCGCACTGGTGGATGCCGTGGCCGCACTGCTTACCGGTGGGCGAGAAATTTCCGCAGGGCTTGCGGTGATTTATGCGCTGTTCGCGACCGCCGCTTGCTCGCTCACTGCCTGGGTCATGCAGCGTAGTCAACGTCATGTGAATAGCCCCTTGGTGGCCGCCGACAAACTCAACTGGCTGGTCAATAGCGTGATTTCAGGGGCCGTACTGGTGGCTTTTTGCCTAGTGATGCTATTTGATCGTCTCGGCTGGCGGGCTGTTCTTCCCTACATCGATTCGGTCTTGGTCATTGCGGTCGTCGTTCTCTGCCTGGGGGTCCCCGTGCGCATGGCATCGCAAGCGCTCAGAGAGCTGCTCAACAAAACTCCGGAAGAAGCCGTCGCCGAACCGGTGCGCCAAGCCGTAGCCCGTGGCCTTGCCGATATCGACACCCTGGAGGTGCGCGTGCGTATGGTGCGCCCCGGCCGCCTGCTTTACGTCATCGTCCACGTGGTACTCCCCAAAGACCTCCCAGAGGCGACACTGGCAAACCAAGACGCGCTGCGTCAGCGCATCGATGAAGAAGTACGCCGCTACTACTCGCCAGTGGTGTGCGACGTGGTGTTCACCGCTGACAACCGCTGGGCAGCGCCCTCTTGTGGGCTGTTAGTGAAAAAGTACTCTAACTAAAAATTCCATCGCCTATCACTCCCTGTAGTTGTATGAGCAACTGTTATCGTCACAGGTAGGAGTGTAGCTAGGTTATAGAGCAGCGCGTCATTTCAGCCCTTATTCACCTACCGTGACCACCCAATCAGGTCGAAACAGCGGCGGCGAAAACTCCTCTGGATAACCGCCCGGGTTGGCGATAATGCGGGTGCCGCTGTGTCGTGTATCCACCGGTTCGTGAACGTGGCCGTGAATCCACAAGTCCATCTTGCCCATCAGTTGCGGTAGGTGGGAGGCAAAGGCGGGCGAGAGCGCGTCGCCTATATACTGTTCGGGAATGCAACCGTGCAGTGGGGCATGATGGCTCACCACGACGCGGGGGCCATCGAAAGGTTGTTGAAGCTCGCGACTCAACCACTCCAGCGCCTCACGGTGCATGTCTTGGCTGGCTTGGGGAGTGAACACTTGGCCGGGAGCCGTGGTAATGATGCGAAAATCGGGCATGTAGCGCAGTGCTTTCGCTTCGGTCTCTAATGGATTGCGGGTGGGGTCGTCGGCATAGAGCGCAAAATCTGTCCAGAGCGTCGTGCCGTAAAAGCGTACTTCGCCAATGGTCACGCTGCGATTATCTAGCAGCTCAATATCATACCGAGCAGCTTCTAGCGCTAGCTCTTGGCGCAGCAGCGGCATGCAGGTGCCGTAGAACTCATGGTTGCCCGGCACGTAGAGAATCGGCAGGTCGGGAAACTGCTTCCGTGCCCATGCCAACCCTTCTGCTCTGCGATGAATATCCCCTGCCAACACCACCACATCCGCCTCGGCAGGCGGCAGTTCACGGTGTCCGTCAAAATGCTCTAAATGAAGATCGGATAAAACTCTTAAACGCATAGAACGTCTCTCATGGTGCTTACTTGGACTTGGGCTTAAGCCGTTAATAGGCAAGGCGAGCGATAAATTGGCGGGCAAACTCGACCACCACAGCTTCGGCTTCCCGGTGAGGAATATGACCGATGCCGGGCAGCATTTCGCAGTGAGCGGGGCCTTGGGTATAGCGGGCAATACGCTCTGGCTGACGATGAGACCCGTACTCATCTTTTTCGCCATGCAGCACGAGTGTCGGGCACTGTACTTGTTCAAGCGCTGGGATGAGTGACCACTCTGCAAACGCGGGGCTTAGCCATGTGTCCACCCAGGCGTTGAGTACCCAGCGGGCTTTGTCGCCATGGTACCTGGCTAGCTTGGCAAACTGGTCGGGCTGTTGAAACGCTTCCTTGGCCGCTTCGACACCCTGACGAGTGCGCGGTTCGTTGAACGCCTGCGCGGCGATCGTGATCAAGCCTCGGCAACGCTCCGGCTGTTGGCCTGCACAGTGAACGGCCATGCAGCCTCCTACGCTGTGCCCCAGGGCGATGAAGTGGGTGATTGCCAGCGCCTCCAGCAGTGCTGCAACCGCTTGCCGGTATTCGTCCTCGATGAAGGTATGCGGCGGTTTCGCCAATCGAGCGTCAGAACGCCCGAAGCCCGCACGGTCGTAGGCAACGACTGGGTGCTGCGTGGCCTGGCAAAGGGCTGCGGGAAAGCTGCGCCATAGCTCCACACAGCCCAGCGAGTCGTGAAACAGCAGAATCGGCACCGCCGAGCGTGCATGGCACGGCTGCCAGGTGCGGGTAAACAGACGACCGCTGGGGGTATCTACCCAGCGGTCATGAACGGTCACTGCATCCGAGTGTGAGGTCATGGCATGGCTCTTTGTGTTGTCAGTGTTGTGTGAGCTGCTGACAACATAGCATGCCACTGCCGCGCTAGCGCTTCAGGAAATTGCTTTTGACCAGATGCACCACGTCATCCATCCGTCCGCTCAACACCGCCTTGGCCGAGTACAGCGCAGTCGAGGCGACCTGCCCTGCTTCTACCTTGGGCGGCATGACCAGCTCCATGGGGTTGACCACTACGTCCAGCAGCGCGGGGCCAGGTTGAGCAAGCCACTGGCTGATGGCCATGTCCAGCTCCGACTGCTGCTCTACCCGGCGCCCCCACAGCCCCATGGCCTTGGCTACTTCTCCAAAGTCGGGGTTCTGCAGCTCTGTGTAGCTATCCAACAGCCCCTCCACTTTTTGCTCCAGCTCCACGAAGCTCAGGGAGCTGTTGTTGTACACCACGATCTTGAGCGGGATTCGTTGCTGGACCAGGGTCAGTAAATCACCCATGAGCATCGTCAGGCCACCATCGCCACACATGGCAATCACCTGGCGATGGGGGTAGGCCAACTGAATCCCCAAGGCCTGCGGGTAAGCGTTCGCCATGGTGCCATGCTGAAGGCTGGAGTGGGTACGGCGGCCCGCCAGGGCACGAATATGGCGCAGCATCCACACGTTGACACTGCCGGTGTCTGCGGTCAGCACGGCGTTGTCGGCCGCGTGCCGGTCGATGGCCAGGGTCAGCTCTTGTGGGTGGATCGTATCGTTATCCCTGGTTTGATGAGCCGACTTTTCCAGCGACTTGGCATAACGCTTGCGGCATTTTTCCAGCCACCGGGTGTGCGTATTGGGTTGCACCACCTGGCACAGCGCTTCACAGGTGTCCCGAGTACTGCCGACGATGCCCACATCCACCGGGTAACGCTTGCCTATCTGAACGGGGTCCCTATCTACCTGAAGAATACAGGCGCGCTCCGGGTAGAACTGGCTGAAGGCAAAGTTGCACCCCAACAGCAACAGCGTGTCGCACTCCGCGACGGCATAGTAGCCCCCTTCCAGGCCATACACCCCGGTCATACCTACCTGGTAAGGATTGTCGTACTCCATGAAGTCCTTGGCACGGGAAGTCCAGGCAATCGGCGCCTGGAGCTTTTCTGCCAGCGCCATGACCTGCTCGCGGGCGTCTTCACAGCCTGCGCCTGCAAAGATGGTGATATTGCCCCCCTTGTTGAGCTGCTCGACGGCAGGCACCAGCGCCTCGGCACTGGGGCGCACGGAGTAGCTGAAACGGTGGGTACGGTAGCCCAGGGTGCTATCGGGCGTTTGCGTCATGATATCGCCGGGCACGATCAACACGGCCACCCCACGCTTGGCAAGGGCGACCTGGGCAGCCATGGCGGCCATGCGGCGCGCCTGTTCCGGCGACACGACGGTTTCACAAAACACGCTGTACTGCTGAAAAATGGCGCTCTGATCGACTTCCTGAGGGAACTGGCTGCCGGTTTCACCCAGCGCTATTTGCGAGGCAATCAGTACCACGGGGGAGCCATTACGGTGGGCATCGAACAGACCGTTGACAAAGTGCAGGCTGCCAGGCCCACAGGAACCGGCACATAGCGCCAGCTCCTGAGTGATATAAGCCTCTCCTCCTGCTGCAAAGCCGCCTGCTTCCTCATGGCGAACGCCTATCCACTCGATATCGCTCTGCCGGAGGGCATCGGTAAAGTGATTCAGCGTATCCCCTACCACGCCATAACACCGTTTGGCACCGGCGTCTTGCAGTGTTTCGACAATGATTTCAGCTACATTTGCGCTCATTTGCGACTCCTTTCGCGACGATTACGTTCAAACAACACCTTCAGCCTAGCTGCTGTGACGTGGCTTTGCAGAACGGGTGGTCTGGAAAGCAATGCTGCATAGCAGCAAAAACCGTCTATACTGATCAAGCGATATCCCAAAAGGAGTACGCAATGACACTATCTGTGGATCGCACGAACGAGGATACGGAAGTAGTCAACTTCTGGTGCCAGCACGCACAGTGGCAGCAGGCCGCCAATGACGCCATCAGCGCCTACGTCGATCAGCATCCGTCTGATCAATAGCACCGGGCATACCGGCCATATTGGCTGTTTCTGTATTTCTCCCCTGCCTTAGACGAAAAGATAACACCTCAAGCCGGCATCCTCTGCCGGCTGCTTTTCTTTATGAAAACCTTTTCCATTCAATAAAATAGGTGCGTTTTCGATTCAGATGTAAGCAATCGCTTACAGATTATGGCAAAACACCTACACCCTTTGGACTAGCCAGCTTGTTCAAAAGCGCATAATATTCATATCACAGCTAATTTGCTGCAACGCACAACGCAGGCTGTGTATAACAAAAACGATTCATCAACCTCTGCTCCAGGAGTGAGTACCATGCCGACCACCCTTAGCCAATCCAACCCTGATGTCATGGAAGTATGGGCAAAACGTGCACTGCAACAGCGTGCGGCCTTCGACGCATTGGTCGACTACATGCGCCAGCAATAACCCTTGCCATACGGTTTCCCAAAACGCTCCGCCAGTGCGTATATATAGATACGTCACGCAGGAGCGTTTTCTTTTACCGCACTTCCCTTTCTCTCATTATCAGCACGTTGCCCGTGACATCTCTTTATTCATTTTGAACCTCCGATCATCAGGTTCATTGCTCATGAAATTGGCCATGTGGTACTCGGCCACTCCAAGCGCGCTTTTCAAGTCGCCTATGCCGCCTCAGCAGCGCGTGAGGCAGCCGCTGCCAGCGGCAGCACCACCGCAGCGGCACTCTCCAGTTCCGAGCTGGGTGCGCTGGGTGAGAAACTCGTCAATGCTCAGTTCTCACAGCGCCAGGAAAACGAAGCAGATGACTTCGCCCTGGAACTCATGCGCCGCCACGACCTGAGTGCAGAAGCCTCCGTCTCGGCACTGCGCAAGCTCGAAGCCAAATATGGCTACAGCCGTAGCGTCTTCTCCAGCCACCCCGCTGCCGGTGATCGCGCCGACCGTCTGGAAGCCCAGCTCTAATGTAGCTCGGCCAAGAGACGCGGCAAATTTGATCGTTACTGGTTTGATCGTTACTGGGCAGCCTATGCCTGGTAACGATCATGGAGGCCGAGTTCTGGCTCAATCTTTCGGTTGTTGCGCTTCGAGTTCGGCCAGATAGCGCTCTTGCAAGATGTACATACGCTTTACATCACGATATTTGCCATTGATGAAAAACTCCTGCACCAAATGTCCCTCTTCTATAAAACCGCTTTCCTCGTATAAGTGAATGGCCTTGACGTTCTCTACCGCGACGATCAGATAGACCTTGTGCAAGTTCAATATGGTGAAAGAGTAGTGTAGCGCTTGCCGTATCAGCGAACGTGCGAACCCTTTGCCTTGATGCTCTGGCGTAATGATGATCTGAAACTCGGCGCTACGGTGGATGTAATCGATTTCGATCAACTCCACCAGGCCAATCGCACTACCACTACTGTCTTCGGCAACGAAGCGGCGCTCTGCGTTATCGTGAATGTGCTTGTTATAGAGCTCTTCCAGCTCATCGAAGGACTCGTAGGGCTCTTCGAACCAGTACGACATGATGCTCTGGTTATTATTCAACTCGTGCACGAAACGCAGGTCGTTGCGCTCCAGCGCCCTCAGATACAGTACTGGGCTCATGATAGGTGTCTCATTCAATAGCGTTGACTCAGTGGGTTACCGGCTTTGTCTGGTGGTTGAACGATAAGTTCAGCGCGCCAGGTGACGCCGTTCGAAGGAGAACAAGTCGCTCAGCGGATGCCGCCTGCCTTCAAGATGGGCTCTCAAGAGATGCGCACCTATCATGCTGTAAGTAATACCATTTCCGCCATAGGCCATGGCAAAATGCACGTTCGGCCCCAGCGCCTCATGGGTCCCGAAATAAGGCAGCCCATCCTCGGTTTCAGCAAAGGTACCCCCCCAACTGAAGGCAGGCGTCATGCGCAGAGAAGGCCATAGCGAAGATACCCTTTCAGCCAGCGATGCCGCTTTTTCAAGCACCCGCGCGTCCCTGCGCTCAGGAATATCCTCCTCGTCATCTTCACCACCCACCAGCAAGCGCCCATCATGGGTGGAGCGCAAATAGAGGTAGGGGCGCGCCGATTCCCAGACCATGGTATCGCGAAGCTTGCCCAGCATGCCGCCTGGCAAAGGGTCAGTGACGAACACGTAACTGCTGCGGTTGCTGGCGACTGGCTCTGGCAGCCATGTCTGGCTTTCATAACCGGCCGCAATGATCACCTGCTGGCAGCGTACCAGGGCGCCGTTGCGCAAACGAACCCCCATGGTCGCCCCGTCTGCCTCCAACGACTCCACCGCCGTTCGATCGTATACGTGCCCACCTCTGGCAACGACCTCATCGAGCAGTTGGTAAGCCATGCGGTAAGGGTCCACGGTAGCCGCCAGATGCGAGAGGATACCGCCGGGTGCGCTAAAGCCATACGCCTCCTGCAACTGCTCGGGCGAACACCACTGCACATCGAACCCCCACCGCTTGCGAATGGCAAACTCGTCCCGAAGAGAAGAGAGATGGTCTGCGTCACTGGCAAAATAAAGGCTCTGTTGGCGACGAAAGGCTATATCGCCCAGCTCTGCCGCACGGGCGGCCAATGCATGAACCGCCTCGGCACACCCCTGATAGGCCATGACGGCACTCGCTTCACCGTATTGCTGCGCCAGGTGATACAAGTGTGTATCGATTTCGTACTGCAACAGCGCCGTACTGGCCGCCGTGCTGCCCCACCCCACGTCACGACGCTCGAGGACGGCCACGTCATGGCCATGGCGTGTCAGCTCGTCGGCGATCAACGCCCCGGTGATACCGCCGCCGATGATGGCTATGTTTACCTGAAGATCATGGGTAAGCTGAGGATAACGGGTCAACAAGCCATTGCTGACCGTCCAGAAGGGGTAGCCACTTTTAAGATCCATTTTTTCGCCTATGCTGGGTGATCCTGTCACCCATTAACCATAGTGGTTTATCGGTAATCTGCCCGACGGCCACGCTATGAACAAGGAGTCATGATGATCGACTTACGTAGCGATACGGTCACTCGCCCCACCTCCGCGATGCGGGCAGCCATGCTGGCAGCGCCTCTGGGCGACGATGTCTGGGGCGACGACCCGACGGTCAATGCCTTTCAAGCGACCCTTGCCGAGCGCACGGGCAAGGAGGCTGCCCTGCTGTTCCCCAGTGGCACTCAAAGCAATCTGGTGGCGCTCATGGCGCACTGCGAACGCGGCGATGAGTACATCGTGGGCCAGAATGCCCATACTTACCGCTACGAAGGCGGCGGCGCCGCCGTGTTGGGCAGCATCCAGCCACAGCCGATAGAACACGCCGCAGACGGCAGCCTGCCACTCGACAAAATCGCTGCCGCCGTCAAAGCCGACGACGTTCACTTTGCCCGTACGCGGCTCCTGGCGCTGGAAAACACCATCGGTGGAAAAGTGCTGCCCGCCGAGTACGTTCAGCAGGCCACCGAGCTGGCGCGCGCTCACGGGCTGGCAACGCACCTGGACGGTGCTCGGCTCTTCAATGCCGCCGTCGCCACGGATACCTCGTTGAAGCAGCTGTGCCAGCCGTTCGACAGCGTGTCACTCTGCTTTTCGAAAGGGCTGGGCACGCCCATGGGTTCGGCGCTGGTAGGGTCGCACGCATTGATCGAGCGCGCACGGCGCTGGCGCAAGATGGTAGGGGGCGGCATGCGCCAGGCGGGCATCATCGCCGCGGCCTGCCAGCATGCCCTCGACCATCACGTGGCCGACCTGGCCCATGATCATCGCCGCGCGGCGCGTTTGGCAGAAGGGTTGGCAGCGCTGCCCGGGCTCGAGGTCACCTCTCACGCCACCAACATGGTGTTCTTGCGCGTCGATCAGGCCCACGTGGCCTCGCTGGCTGCCTGGCTGAAAGAGCACGACATTCTGATCCAGCTGCTTTACGCCACGCGACTGGTGATCCATCGCGATATCGATGACGCCGCTGTCGAGCGTGTGCTGGAGGTCATGGGACGCTACTTCGACGCGGCGGCATCACGATAGCAGTGTCGACCCCAAGGCCAGGTGCACGGCAATCACCAGCATCATCACGCCAATGGCGCCATCGATGACGCGCCAGGCGCCGGGGCGGGAGAGCCAGGGGGAAAGCGCCGAGCCACCCCAGGCCAGCAAGCTGAACCAGAGAACCGAGGCCGTCGCGGCGCCCGCCACGAACACACCGGCGCTCTCCTGCTGGGCCCCGACGGCAGGAATCAGCAGCAGCGTATCCAGATACACTTGTGGATTGAGCACCGTGACAGCCAGGGTCGCCAACAGCACGCCGCGTAAACTGCGTGTGCGTGCGTGGTTGGCGGTCAGCCCCTCTCGGCCACTGCCTGCACGCCACAAGGCCTGGGCGGCCAGCCAGCCCAGAAACAGCACCCCTACCCAGCGCAGGGCTTCCATGGCATTGGGCATGGTCAGCAGGAACGCACTGACGCCAAACATGCCAGCGGTCAACAGCAGTATGTCCGCACTCATGCACACGCCCGCCGACCACCAGTGGTACTCCCTACGAATGGCCAACCCCAGCACATAGGCGTTCTGTGCACCAATGGCCATGATGATCCCGCCGCATACCACGAGCCCCGTTATATAGCTTTGCCACATGACCTATCCCTATCGCCGCTGCAAGAAGTGAAGCGCTACGATAGGCGGCAACGTCAATAAATAAAAATCATATTACGAATAGGCCATTAGCTTTTCTTATAGCCATGAGTTGTCGATTGGCAAACACGAGCAACATGAGCCTGCAGGTCACGGCATCTCGTGCGGACCCAGCGCTTCCACCAGCGAGGTAGCAAAGCGTAATGCCGAGGGCCAGCCACCCCAATGCCAATAGGCTACGGACAACGTCGTGGCTTCCTGACGGGTCACGGCCGGCCAATATTGCCAAATTCCCCGTTCAAGCAGCGTTTGCTGTGTCCCCGCCGCAGAATAAGGGCTTTCCAACAGCATCACTCGGCCTTCGAGTTCGAACAGCTGCCCGGCGGTGACGGTCGCAAACCCCCAGCGATTGACCTCCCCATCCCACCCATTGCGCAGGCCCAACTGCTCCAGCACCAGGTTTTCCAGGCTTCCTTGGCCAAACACTCTGGCATGACGTTCATCCATCAAACTGACCAGCACCAACGGTTGAGTCGCCTGGTCATGGTCCTGAAAGTGAGTAGCCAAGATCTCAAACTGGGCCCTGACGCCCTGCAAATATTCATCTGCATGGCTGCGTACGCCTGCTAATTCTCCCAGTTGCTCCGTCAATCCATCCAACCGCTCACTTAACGGTGTGCCCTGCTGATAGATTGTCCACTCTTTCAGTGCGGCCAGGCGGCTCAGTTGGGGCACCAGATTGGCGTGGGCGGGTGGCGAGATCAGAATATGCGAAGGCGCAATGTCTTGTATCAACTCGAGGTTGGGCAGGTGGCGGCTACCCAGCTCCATTACGGCGGGCAGCGCTTGAGGGTCTCGCCACCATACGCGATAACCCGAGAGACCGCCCAAGGCTTCAGGCGGTTCCCCCAGCGCGTGCAAGGTTTCGGCTATCGCATAGTCCAGCGTTATGACGTTACCGAGCGTGTCGTGTTGACCCCACGCCGGAGTCGCCAACAACATGGCGGGCAACAGCCCGCACATGGCCCTGCGCATGATCTGCAGCATGGATCAATACCGGAATGACAGCGTGCCCAGGACCGTACGGTCAGTGCCCCAGTAGCAACGG
The DNA here is from genome assembly GCF_020616575.1 of Halomonas sp. NyZ770. Lineage (NCBI taxonomy): Bacteria > Pseudomonadati > Pseudomonadota > Gammaproteobacteria > Oceanospirillales > Halomonadaceae > Halomonas > Halomonas sp. NyZ770. The sequence goes on from NZ_CP085143.1 coordinate 3,014,552, forward strand.
GCGGCATTGTTGCACTCGCCCACATACTGTTTATCGAAGAGATTCTCCACATTGAGCCCTACCCGCCAGTTCGCATCCAAGGCATAGCCGAGGGAAAGGTCAACGAGCGTCACGGCGCGCGTGGCGAGCGTATCGCCGTATGCCAGGCTCGCGTCAGGATAGGCGTTGGAGCTTCCCAGGTAGCGCACGCCCAGCCCTACTTCAGCGCCTTGCATGGGCCCTTGGAGAACCTCATAGTGGGCCCATAGGGAGGCTTTGTGGCGAGGTACGCCAGCCACCTGATTATCCTCATAACGGGGAAACGCCACGTCCTCGACAATACGCGCATCGGTGTAGGTGTATGCGGCGGCAACGCTAAGCGCATCGCTGACATCACTGACCAACTCCAGTTCGATACCATTGGAATCGGTACGCCCCACGTTGCGGTAGCCACCGATGGCGCTGTCGTAGTTGATGTCATTCTTCATCACGATATCGTAGGTCGAGAGCGTAATGGCGGTATCCGAGTCAGGCAGGTCGTAGCGCAGGCCCAACTCGTACTGGCGGCCTGTAATGGGATCTAGCGGCTCGTTGGTGGCGACAGAGATCTGGCGCGCGGGCACAAACGTAGTCGCATAATTCACATAGGGTGATAAACCGGAGTCGAACTGATACATCAAGCCTGCTTGCCAGCTAAACTCCTCATCGGTGACAGAAAAGCCACTTCCGGGTGCCAGATGGTTGTTGTACTCCGTCCTGGCCGAGTCAAAGCGCCCACCCACCTGGGCAATCAAGCCCCCCATTTGGCTATGCAACTGGGAGTAGATACCGGTCAACGCCTGGACGTCCTCACCATCTTCAGAGCGCTGCAGCGTTTGCGGTGATGAACTCCACTGGGGGTTAAAGATATTGATCAGTTGAGGCGTACTGAACCCCACATCCTGGGTCTGAGAAAAAGAGGTTCGATCATAGCCAAACCCGGCGAGCCAGGTGTGCTCAACGGTATCGTTACCAAATTTGCCTACCACGCGGTTATCAATCGCCAAGGTCCTGCTATCGTTATCGCGGTCTCTGCCGTAAGCACCAATGACATCGTCATAGCCATCGCCTGGGTAACTCCACCACACTTCCCGACGATTCACGTGAGAACGCAAGTAACGGGCATTTTGTTGAAAACGCCAATCCTCGTTGAAGGCGTGCTCGTACTCATAGCCTAACGACCAGACTTCCCGCTCGAAGGTGTCCCACTCGGGATGGCCCAGGTTCGTGCGGGAGCTCAGCGTTCCTGAAGGGTGATCGAGCAGGGTCTCCGCCGCTGGCAACCCTAGCTGCAGCTCGGTGTCATCTTGTTGGTACATGCCCAACACGGTCAGCCGGTCTTGATCACTCAGCTCGAAGGTCAACGAGGGGGCGATGTAGGTGCGATCGTCTTGTACGCTATCGATCTGGGTATCCGAGTCGCGATGCAAAAAGACGACTCGGCCCTGTACCGACCCGTCAGCATTCAGCGGGCCAGACACGTCAGCCGAGACCTGGCGGCGGTCATGGCTACCATAACTCAGGTTCACCTCGCCTTGATGATCAGCGGTAGGTCGTTTGCTGACCAAGTTGACCAATCCGCCAGGCACGTTTTCACCGTAAAGCGCCGTGGTGGGCCCTTTGAAGACTTCAACCCGCTCCAGGCCATAGGGCTCTGCCGACGTGGAGTAGGCGTTGGGTTGCACACGCAGGCCATCGCGGAAAGTACCGTAGCCATAATCACGCTGGTTCATACCGCGAATAAAGAAGATATCGCCTGCCAAGCCATCCCCCACCGGGAAGTCACTCGACGAAATACCGGGCACGTAACTCAAGATGTTGCTGAGTGTTCGAGGGTTCTGATCCTCGATGCGTTGACGAGTCACCACGGACACCGTACGCGGCGTGTCCTCGAGCGCGGTATCGGTCTTGGTGGCCGTCAAACTGCGCTGTGCTCGATAGCCATGGTCAGGCCCCACGGCAGAGGGGCTCAACCACTCGGCTTCTACATGAAGCACCGGCAACGCTTCATTACCGGCCTGCTCTACCAGCCGATAACTGCCATCGCTCTGCCGCGCGGCTCCAAGGTGGGTTCCGTACAGCAGCCGCTCAAGCCCCGCCTCGACGCTGTACTGCCCAGACAGCCCAGGGCTCTGGCGCCCTTCGCCCAGTTGGCTGGCACCGCTGATGAATACCCCCGCTTCCGTGGCAAACCGATTGATCACCGTGCTGAGCGGACCAGCGGGGATCTCATAGTCGCGAGCTTGCTGCTGGCTGGTTTGCGCCATGGCCGGCATCGCCAGCAGTGGTGTCACCAACCAGCCCACAGCCGTGAGGTGCACTGCCAGCGCGAGGGCGCGGTGGCGCCTTGGCAACAGACGGGTGACAGTCGACGATGAAGGCAATACAGAGCGCTGATGCGGCATATCGATTCCCCTTGCAGATGATGTTTGACGGCTTATGGAGAGGAATCGAACCAACGCCGAAAAGGGGAACCCTGAACGTGTTTTTATATTGGGCGTACTGTTATTTGTCAGCCGACACCGCCTCGATCTTGACCCAAAAGGGCATGACTCGGTGTACCTTCACGGGTAGCGTCGTTTCGACCATGCTCAGGGTGCGCTCCAGGTCGTCAATGGGGAAGGCACCGAACAGGGTCAGCTCTGCCACCGCTGGATCGACCTCCAGGCGGCCATGATGAAGCCGACTCAGCTCCATGGCGAAGGCTTTCAATGACATGTCTTCCGCCAGCAAGACACCCTGGGCCCAAGCTGCCTGACTCCCCTCGGCAGGCGTGAGCCCGCTAACCTCATGAGCGGAATAGCTGGCCTGATGCCCGGCATCGACCACCTGACGTTGGCCAGCCTGCCCGCCATCGCCAAGGGTCTGAATAGCCACCGCGCCCTCGAACACCGCCAAAAGCTCATCGTCTTGGCGCTGGCGAACGCTGAAACGGGTCCCCAGGGGAGTCAGTCGCGCATGACGGGTATCCATGTATAAAGGGCGCTCGGGGGCATCCCCTGTGTCGATCAGCACCTCGCCTGCCACCAGCTGTAGCCGACGATACCCAGCGGCGTAGTCGACATTCAGCGCCGACGCGCTACTGAGCCATACCTGAGTGCCGTCCTCCAGTTCGATACGGTAAATGTCGCCGGTGGCAGAGCGGTAATCGGCTCTCCAATAGGCTACCCATTGAGGCAACGGCGTCCACTGCCAGGAGAGCCCTGCCAGCACGACCACGACCACCAGGCTGGAAAGCCCGTTCAGCAGATGCCACCGACCTCGGCGCCGATGTCGCGCCGAGCTGATGACTCGGTCGGCGGCCTGCCGCTCTGCATCATCAAGGTGGGCGGTGAAACGCTGGCTGACGCCTTCCACTTGCTGCCAAGCCCAGCGGTGGGTGTCGTTGGCCTCATGCCACTCCTGCCAACGACGATGTGCCATGGCCGACGGCTCCGCTGCTTGCCTCTCGGCAAACCACTCGGCAAACCACTCGGCAGCCTCCGCCAACGCACGACGTTTGGCGGCTTCATCGTCGCGGGCAACCGTCTCCATCTAGAGGCTCGCCTCGAAGCCTGCTTCGATCAACGCGCATTGCAGCATGGCCTGCGCCATATATTTTTTGACCATCCGTTCGGAAACCCCCAGCTCCTCGGCAATCTGCCGATAGGGTTTACCGTGTAGCTGCGAGGCCAGAAAGGCACTGACGACTTTCTCCGGCAGTTGCGCCAGCATACGGTCGATTTCACACAGGGTTTCGATGACGATCTGATGGTGTTCGACGGAGGGCATGTCCACTTCCGCGCGGACGGCCAATGTCTCTCGCCAGGCTCGCTCGATGTCCTGACGGCGCCAATGATCCACGCACAGTCCCTTGGCCATGCGGCTGAGATAGGCTCGGGTGCCATCGAAACTATCGAAATGGCGCGGCGTCTTCAGCAACCGCACAAACGCATCCTGCGCCAAATCGGCCGCCGATTCGCCGCATCCCAGCCGTTGCCTGAGCAACTGCTGCAACCAAGGCTGGTGGTGATGATAGAGCTGGCCCAGTGACTCTCGACAACCCGTATGATAAGCCGAGTGCCCGACGGCGGGAGGGATCGTCATGGTGCTTTCATCCGCTCACTCGGGCCACCGCGTCGCGGCTGGCGGCTGCGCGCTGCTCACCGGAGAGCTCGACGAGCTGCCCGCCGCGCATTTCCAGCAGTCGGTCGGCCTGGTCGAAATAGTGGTCATCGTGGCTGATCACGACCAGCGTTTTGCCCAGCGCCCTGAGCTGCGGCAGTAGCTCGCGGTAGAAGACGCGCCGAAACTGAGGGTCCTGGTCGGCAGCCCACTCGTCCAGCAGCAACACATCGCGCTGTTCGGCTACCGCCAGCAGCATGGCGAGGCGCTTGCGCTGGCCCTGGGAGAGGTTGACGTTGGTGACGCGGTCGCCGTCGAAATCGAGCTTGTTCTGCATAGCCAAGGCGGCCAACCACTGTTCCACCAGGGCCGGGTCGGGTGCCTCGCCCCCTGGCCCCATCAACCGGTCAAACAAGTGCAAGTCTGTGTAAATGGCCGAAAAGTGCTGTCGATAGCGTGTCCAGTCTTGGTCGCGCAGCGGCTTGCCATCGACGCGGACACAGCCACGCTGAGGGTGGTAAAGCCCGGTCAGTAGCCTCGCCAGGGTCGATTTTCCGCTGCCGTTTCCGCCAATCAGAAAGACCACCTCGCCACGCTTCAAGGTCAGATCGATAGGGCCAATGGCAAAGCCCGAGCGCGACTCCTCATCCGGATAGCGGTAGCAGACCTGCTCCAGGGTCAGTTCCTGCCAATCGTGGCGCAGGGCCGTGTGGTCGAAGGTTTCACTGTGCTCGGCCAGCTCCAGACTACGAATCTTTTCAAACGCGACTCGGGCGTTGATCAGCGTCGGGAAAGCGCCTATCGCCTGTATCAGCGGCGCGCGCAGAAACAGCAGAGTCAGCGAAAAGGTGGTGGCCACCTGCACCGATGCCCAGCCAAGGCCATTGGCCAAAAAGAAGGTGATGCCAATCGCCCCTAGCATCATGATGTTGAACCAGTTCACGGCGCTGAGATGATAGGTATCGCCCAGAATGTAATGACGGCGACAATCCTTGGCGTTGGGCGTATAGACATCGCGGTACAGCCATTCGGCGCGGTCGCGGTTGAGCGCCAGCTCTTTGCGCCCCTCGATCACGGCCTGGTAATCCGCGTAGAGACGATCCTGTATCTCGCGCAGCTTGGCCATGTGCCCATAGACTCGCGCCACCAGACGCATACCGATGACCACCGTCACGATCACCCACAATGCGGAGATCCCCAGCATGGCAGGCGAAAGCCACCACAGGTAAAGCGTGGCACCCACCGTCAGCACCCCGCCTTGCACCAGTTCCGGCAAACGTATGAAGGCAACGGTGACCGAGTTCACATCGGTGGAGAGGCTCGCCAGCAGGCGCGCACTGCCGATCTGCTCGGCACGCTCGAGATGGGTATCCAGAATGCGCTTGATCAACTGCCCCCGCAGCCGATAAACGAACTGGTGGCCCAGCGTGGTCAGCGCCAATTGCGATGCCAGGGTTATGAGCAGCAGTAGCGCGATCAACCCCAGAAACTCGGGCAGGATACGCCAGGGATCAACGAAGGAACCCAGCAGCCGCTGATTGATAAACGCGATGACGCCAATGCCCAGGCCCGCACTGGCCAGACTCAGTAGCAACACGGCGACGAAGGGCCAGCGGTAATCACGCCATACGATCTTCAACAGCTCCATCACCATGACTCCTGGGCTTTTTTCATATCACCACCAATAGAGAGGGCAATCACAACCGCCGCAGCCCCCACATGAAATAGGCGCCGCCGATCAAGGACGCCACCAAGCCCGCCGGTATCTCATAGGGAAAAATGATCTGTCGGCCGATCCAATCCGCCAGCACCATCAGCAGCATGCCGATCAACGCAGCCCCCAGCAGGTGCTGCCCCGCCCGAGAGAAACCGACCAGGCGTGCCATGTGCGGCGCCAGCAGGCCAATGAACGACAGCGGCCCGACCACCAGGGTGGCGCAGGCGGTTAACAGCGCCACCAACAGCAGCAGCGCCAAACGGGCACGGTTGAGGGTCACTCCCAGTGCTCTGGCAGTCGGCGCGCCCAAGGGCAAGATATCCAGCCAGCGGGTGAAGGGCAGCGTAATCAACGCCAGCACCGCAGCCACTCCCCCGACCGTCACCGCATGGGTGACATCTACGTAGTAGGTGGAGCCCGCCAGCCAGGCAATGACCTGCTGGCCACGCGGATCGCCCCCCGCCAGCATCACGCTGCGTACCGCATCGAAAAGGGCACTGACGGCCACCCCAGTGAGCAGCAAACGCTCGGGGAGATAACCGCTCTTGCGGTTGATGCCCACGAGCACCAGCAACGTGGCGAAAGCCCCCAGCGTGCCGACCCCCATCAGCATCATGTTGGTGGGCGTGGGTAACAGAAAAATGCCCAGAATCAGCGCGATGGCACAGCCACCGCTGATACCCAGCACTTCCGGGCTGGCCATGGGATTGGCGGAAAGGCGCTGGAGTATCGTCCCGGCAATGGCCAGCATCAACCCGCTGGCAGCGGCCGCCATCACCCGTGGCAAGCGCCACTGCATCACATTCCAGCTCTCTGGCGAGAGCAGGTACCAGCCATCGACACCCTGGCCTACGAGCAGCCCCAGCAGCGTGGCCGCCAAGAGTGCAAAGATCAATCCGGTGACCAAGCGTGACGGCGCAGCATGGCGGCGGGCAACGACGCTCGCCCCTCTGGGCGGCTGATCGCCCTGAAGTTTCAGGCGCGGAATCAGCCACATCAGTAGCGGTGCCCCCAGGGCACCGGTAACCGCCCCGGTGGGAATGAAGGCTGCCCCCATACCACCGAACTGCTGCAGCAGCAGGTCCGTGGTCGCCAGCAGCACGCCCCCCAGCAGCGTCGACCACAACACCCGCGACCCCAATCGGCGCGCCCCGGCCATGCGCACGATATTGGGCGCCGCCAGGCCAATGAAACCAATGATGCCCACCACGCTGACGATGCTGCCGGTAATGAAGACGGCCAGCCCCATCCCCGCAAAGCGCAGATAGGCCAACGAGACACCCAGGCTCTTGGCGCTGGCGTCGTCCAGCTCCAGCACTGCTAGCGGGCGCAGCAAGAACCAGGCAGCAATGCAGCTAATCGCCAACCGAGGCCAGAGCACGGCCACGCCGTCCCAACCGTTTTGCGCCAGCGACCCCGCCCCCCAGATCAGCAGCCCCGACAGCGCCTCGTGGTTGAACAGCAGCAGCGCTGTCGAGAGCGCGCCCAGGTACAAATTGACGACCAGGCCCGCCAACACCACCACGATAGGCGCCAGCCCCCGACGCCAGGAAAGCAGAAAAACCAGCCCCACGGCCAGCGCGCCGCCCAGCAAGGCGACCCACTCACGCCCAGCCACCAACAACCCCGGCGCCAGCAAAGTGGCGGTCATCAGCGCCAGGTTAGCGCCCGATGCCACCCCCAGCGTCGTCGGCGAAGCTAACGGGTTGCGCAGCACTTGCTGCATCAGCACACCCGCCAATCCCAAGCCAGCCCCCGCCAGCAGCGCGACCGACAGGCGCGGCCACCAAGCGTAGTAAAGCAGCAGCTCGTCGACACTCTCGAAAGAAGGCGCCACCAAGGCACGCAGGCCCAAGGTGACTCCGCCTTGGCTTTCCAGTCCGGCCCAAAACAGCACCACCATCGGCAGGCTAAGCAGCAGGCAGGCTTTCGCGGGTGATACTCCTCCCAGACGTTGAGCAACTCGTGCGGTACCTAGCATGGCAAGCCCCCGTTCGTGATGGCCATACCGCTCACCAGACTGGACGTGATAGCCAACACCATCATGGTCTTACCCTTACCTTGGAGGAAAACGAGTGGACGGAACATTGCCGATTTAATCATCGGCGATGATTCTAAATGATAACGATTAGCACTACAATTGTATTATCATGCACAGGAGCCGCCCGGCAAACGCCCCAGGGCTGGCGAGATAGCCCTGGCCGTGTGCCTGCCGTTGTAGAATCAGTGCATCTTTATTTTAAAAATGAGAACCATTAGCACTAGAATAGAACGCTAAGGTCCTACCCATCTTCAGGAGTCATTCATGTTCGAGGTCAAAGGTGCCACCTTTGAAATCAATGGCAAGCAGATCCTTGCACCCATTGAGCACACCTTTCATGAGGGCAAGGTATACGGTCTGATTGGCCATAATGGCTCGGGCAAGTCGACGCTGATCAAACTGTTGGCGCAGCAGCAGCCCGTTACCGAAGGCGATATCCTGTTCGACCATCGCCCGTTGCGTGCCTGGGGCACGCGCGAGTTTGCGCGTCAGGTGGCCTACCTGCCGCAGCATTTGCCCAGCGCTGAAAATCTCACTGGCCGTGAACTGGTCGCCTTTGGCCGCTACCCTTGGCACGGGCTGCTGGGGCGTCACGACCAGCGGGATAAAGCGGCCATCGAGCGCGCCATTACCCTGACGCATACGGAGGCCTTTGCCGACCGCCTGGTAGATACCCTTTCCGGGGGCGAGCGCCAGCGGGTATGGCTAGCCATGCTGATTGCCCAAGGCAGCCGATTTCTATTGCTGGACGAGCCATTGGCAGCCCTGGACATTGCCCACCAGATGGAAGTGCTGGCACTGGTACGCACGCTATGCGACGAACTGAACCTGTGCGTCATCATCGTGCTCCATGACATCAACATGGCTTCGCGCTACTGCGATGAGCTCATGGCTCTGCATAGTGGACAGCTGCTGGCACACGGCGCCCCCGACGTCCTGATGCACGGCGCCACCCTCGAAGCCATCTACGGGCTACCCATGCAGGTGATGCCACACCCCAATGGAGAACACCGGATTGCCGTCGCCCAGTAGGCGCCACTCCACCCCCACAGGAAAAAGAGTCGTTCTCAATCAGTACTTCAACTGATAAGCATTATCGCTTATGCTGACTCTCTTTCCTCGCGCCCCGTTTACGCCTTGGAGTTTGGTCATGCCACTTGCCTTGCGCCAGCCCGACACCGTCACGCCGCCTACCCTGGCCGACTGCTACCAGGGCCCACTTGAGCACTTTACCGTGCCCATGATCGGCGGTGTGCCCCCCCAAGGGGCCATCAAGGCTGCGCGATGGCGTAATGCCGCGCTGCTGGAAGAGGACATGGCACACTTCGCCAGCCGTTACCCAGGTGGCGACCTGCGTGCCATTGCATCGCTCTGGTCGAAGTGGCACTTCAGTACGGTCACCGTCCCCACATTGACGGCACATCTACTGCTTGACCGCGATTTACCCGTAGGGCTGGACGACCTCCATGTGATGCAAAATAATCAGGGGGGCACACAAGGACTCTGGCTTCCGCATGAAGGCGAACGGTTTACCACCTTGGACACCCGCCAACGCTTCGCGACGCTGATAGAGCAACACTGGGCGCCGCTCATCGAGCGCTTGTCAGCCTTGTCAGGAGCGGCTCCCCGCGTCTTCTGGAGCAACGCCGGTGGCTATGTGGATTACTACGTCAATGCCCTCGCTACTCACCCCTTGGTCAAGCCTTCCGCCTTGGCCGCGACCCGGGCACTGCTGGAGTCGCGCACGCTCAACGGCCAACGCAATCCACTCTTCGAGCCAGTACGCACCTACCAGCCCAGCGGCAGCGACGACGTCAAACGTGTGCGCAAACTTTGTTGCCTGCGATACTTGCTGGAGGAGTTCGACGTCTGCAGCAACTGCCCGCTGGAGGGCTGCGACCGCGCGGCGCGCAAGCGCCATTGAGTTCTGGCATCGCAGTGGCGTATTGAGGGAAGATCATCACTTTCTCCCTGAATAGAACGGCCATGGTGGACTACAAATCTCTTCAAGCACTGGCAGCGGTCATGGAAGGCGGCGGATTCGAACGCGCGGGTGAGCTGCTCGGCCTATCCCAATCTGCCGTTTCACAGCGGATCAAAGCGCTGGAGACGCGCCTGGGCCAGCCAGTACTGATACGTCACCCCGAGTTGACTCCTACTCCCGCTGGGCAGCGGCTGCTGACTCACTACCAGCAGGTACGGCTGCTCGAACGCGACCTTCGGCAAACCCTCCCCACCCTGGATCAACAAGCCTCCCGATTGAGAGTCGCCGTCAATGCTGACAGCGTCGGTACCTGGTGGGCCGATGCCGTTGCCCCAATCTGTCTTGCCGAGGGCATCCTGCTGGATCTGGTGATCGAAGATCAGGAAATCGGCTTGAAGCGTCTGAAGGATGGCGATGTGGCGGCCTGCCTGTGTGCAACGCCCACGCCCATGGCAGGCGCGCGCTGCATCAAGGTCGGCGAAATGGTGTACCTGCCGCTGGCCTCGCCCGGCTACGTGGCGCATTTCTTCCCGAATGGCCCAACGGCCACGGCCTTTCAACACGCACCCGCCATCGTGTTTGGCCCACATGACCAGCTGCAGCATCGCTTTCTGGCGCAGTGTGGCTACCACGGGCATTTTCCCTATCACTTGTGCCCCTCTTCCGAAGGCTTCGTGCGGCTTGCCGCAGCAGGCATGGGGTATGGCATGGTCCCTCAGTTACAGGCCGCCACGCTGTTAAAGAGCGGCCAGTTAGTCAGCATTGCGCCAGGCAGCTCACTGACGGTACCGCTGTACTGGCACTTCTGGCGGCACAGTGGCGACCTGCTGCATCGGCTGACCGAAAGACTGAGCCGCTTCACGTTTTAGCACCAATCTTGCTTTACCTTCATGCTTGCATCTTCAAAGCTGGCTACACTCACGTTTGTATCGTTGGAGCACCCGCCGCTAATGCCAAGGCAGAGCACTGGTCGCGGCGTGATTAATTTGCTACTACTGTCATCGGGAAAACCCAGTGACAACGTATAGCGCTCTCCCAGGCCAAGGGAACCCTGCAGCGGCCTGCCGAGAGGAGAAAAAAAAAATCAAAAAAGCGATGCTTATGGGTCATCACGGTTGGGGAAAGCGCCTGCTGGTCATCCTGCTGCTGTACCTGTCGGGTATCAGCTCTCTTGCGGGGGCTGTGCCGACGCTGTCTGTTTCACCGGATCAGGCGTCTTACTCCCTGAATGGCACCACCCGCTTCTGGCACACGCCTGAGTCGTTGACGCTGCGCGAACTGCTGGCACTCGACCCATCTTTCACGCCCGTATCACAGACCTCCGACCTGCATTTTGGCTATACCGCCGAAGAGACCTGGCTGACCACTCGTCTGCACAACGCCTCGCCACGACCAGTACAATGGATGCTCAAGTTCGAGTATCCGTTCATCGACAGGATTGCGCTCTATACGCTGCGCGACCAGTTCAGCGAAGTACAGCTCGGGGGCAGCACTCTGCCCGTGAATGAGCGTGCCCTGGCCTATCGCCAGATCGTCTTTCCCATTCATCTGGAAGGAGGAGAAAGCGTCACGCTGTACCTGCAAGCCAATACCTCCGGCAGCAAGTTCTTGAGCTACAGCCTGATGACCCCTGATGCGTTCCATGCGCAGAACGATCGTTACAACTTCTGGCTGGCCACCTACTTTGGCATGCTGCTCGCCTTGGGGCTTTACAACTTTTTGCTGTTCTTTGGCCTGAAAGAACGGGTCTTTTTGCACTACGCCCTGTTTGCATTCGGCTTCATCCTGGCCATTCTGACCTTCAACGGCCTTGGGACACTGATGTTCTGGAGCTTTCTGGCCGAACAGACACCGCGACTGGTGGCCATTGGTTTTATCTTTGCCTCCGCCATAGCGACGCTGTTTGCCCAGAGCTTTTTGAACATGGCGCACTATACCCCTCGCTGGCATCGCGTCATTTCACTGTTTCGGCTTTACTGCTGGACGGCACTGGCAGCGTCACTGGTGTTACCCATTCCGTGGGCACTGCAGCTGACGGATGTCACGGGGCTGAGCGCATCGCTTTTGCTGCTGGTATGCGGCATCTACGGCAGTTGGCGGCGCGTCCCCAGTGCCCGCCTCTTCGTATTGGCGTGGAGTATCTTCCTGCTGGGTGCGGCGGTATTTGCGCTACGCAACATGGGGGTTCTGCCCGCCAACTTCATTACTTTGCACGGCATTCAAATCGGCTCGGCGCTGGAAATGCTGCTACTGTCGTTTGCCCTGGCCGCCCGCTTCAACAAGCTCAAACGCCAGAAGGCGCAGGCACAGGCCGATACGGTGGCCATGCTCAAAAAGCAGGAGGCCATTCTGGAAGCCAAAGTAGCCTTGCGAACTCAGGCACTGGAACAGCTTGCCAACCATGACATGCTGACGGGCCTGTTGAACCGCAACGGGCTGACACGCTGCGCAGCGGCTGCCTTTGACCAGAGCTATCGCACCCATGAACCGGTGGCACTGATCATGTGCGATCTCGACCGTTTCAAGCCCATCAATGACCAGTACGGCCACGATGCCGGGGATTTCGTGCTGCAACAGGTAGCCAAGCGGCTCGTCCATGCAGCGCGACTGGGGGACCACTGCGCTCGGTTCGGTGGCGATGAATTCATCGTCCTGCTGGAGGGTGGCCAGCAGCCCAACACCCTGGACAGCGTGTGCCAACGCATCGAGCAGTCCATCCGCTCGCCCATCAAGCTGCCCTGCGGGGTCAGTGTCTGCGTCGGTATCAGCCTCGGCGTCAGCGGGCTGCACCACTATCAACGCAGTGACGAGCAGGGCCACGACGCGCTGCTGGAGCGCATGATCCACGAGGCCGACCAGCACATGTACGCCGCCAAGGCACGCACTGACGCTGCCGCTTATCGCTACTCTGCCAGAGGTTAGCCACGCTCAGGCAAACATCAAGAGCCCCGCACATACCGCAGCGCCACCCGCGAAAGGTAAAAAGCGGCTGTGACGGTCTTCCGGCAGCTCTTCTTTCAGCACGTTCAACACCAGCCCACCCGCCACGAAGGCGTACAGCAGGCTGATCAAGGCATCCGTGAGCTGAATGGCATGGCCAATCAGCCAACCCACGAACACCGCTGCCGCCAATACCCAACGGCCTTTCATCAGATAACGCTGACGATGGTGCTGCACCAGCCCGTGGTCGTTGACCAGAAAGTGAAACCCCATGGCCAGGAAGAAGAACAGGGCTTCCGGAATCTGATTGTCGCGGTACACCAGCAGATAACCAATCAGCAGGTTATAAAGCGCAAAGGAGCCAATATGGATCCAGAACACGCCCCGCAGCCTGCCCAATGACACCCGCTTCTGCGGCGTATCACGATGGGAGTAGAGCTTGGCCAACTGCTCCAGGCCATAAAAGACGCCCAATCCCACCAAGGCCGTCAGGTAGGCGTTATGCTCGAGAATGAACAGCGGCCCATGCTCGGTGATGGTGTCTTGAGCGTCGCTCAAGGCAGGGAAGATATGGATAAAGACATAGCCTACCGATACACCGCCCGCGAACGAGAGCCAAGCGCTGCGCGGCAGCGCATTAAGCCGCTGAAGCCGACCAGCGAACAGATGAATGGCCGCCAGTCCCAAAGCGAAAGCAAGCTGCTGGGCCATGGTCATCACGCTCCTTGTGATACGGTGGGAATATGCTTAGTCGAACAGACTCATGCGCTTCATCACGTTGTCGCGCTTGATGCGCCAGTGGAACAGCGCCCCGGCCACATGCAGCGTGATCAGCACTACCAGCGCCCAGCCCACCCGCTCGTGCCACATGAACAGCGTTTGCGAGAGCGCTTCGTGACGCCCCAACAGCCCGGGCAAATGCCACTGGAAGAACTCCACCGGAAAGCCGCCCGTTGCCGTGGCGGCCCAGCCCAACAGCGGCATGACGACCAGCGCTGCATACAGCAGATGATGCACGCTGGTGCTCACCAGACGCTCGAAGGTCGACAGCGGCGGATCATGGTCGGGCACGACGAATGCCAGTCGCGTCACGATACGCAGCGTCATCAGCAGCAAGACAGCAATGCCCAACGTCTTGTGGCTGGTGTACAGCAAGTTGGTCAGCGTGTTGCCCAGCAACGCCAACGTCCGCTCGTAGCCCAGAAAGCCCAGCGTCAGACCAGTGGCCAACCCCAGCAGTACGGCCCCCGCCACCAGCCAATGCAGCACTCGGTGAGGGTAGATATAGTGATCAAGCTCGTGCATTCAAAACTCCCTGCCCCGTCACATCGTTATCATCAGCCCGCCGCCTTTGCGGCACGGCGTTAGATTACTATAGTCCTGGAATAGCGTAAGTCATGGAATTGCGTACCGCTTGTTTCTCACGGCACATCAACCCTCACTGGGCACGGCCAGCTGTTCTCGAATCAGCTCTGCCAACCGCCGGGCAGGTTCGGTGGGCCGATGCGGCGCTCGGTGCAGTGCCAGTTCGATCATCGGCAAGGCAGGCAGCCCGCTGCTTTCGTCCAGCGGGCGCAGCGAGGGGGTCAGCATGCTGCGGGTGACCACCACCACGGCAAGCCCGGCGGTGACGATGGGCGCCAGCCCGGCCATGGACTGGCTGGTATACGCCACGCGCCAGTGGCGCCCTGCGGCCTGAAGCGCCTGTTCCGCTACTTCCCTGAACACATCGGCCCCTGGGGTATAAAGCGCCAAGGGTACCGGGTCGCTGAGCAGCGGTTGTTGATTCACCCCCACGGCCCACACCAGCGGTTCTCGACGAATGACTTCCCCACCCGGTGAATGGCGCTGGCGCGTTACCAGCGCCAGGTCCAGCTCCGCCGTTTTCACCTGCTCGACCAGATGGGCGCTGGTGCCACACTGCACGGTCAGCCCTACGGCGGGATAGAGCTGGTGGAAATAGGCGAAGACCGACGGCAGCAACGACGCATAATCCTCGGGAATCCCCAGCGTCAAATCGCCCGTCACCTGACGGGCCTGCATGTCGCTCCACGCCTCGTCATTGAGGGCCAACAAGTGCCGTGCATGGGCCAGCAGACGCTCTCCTTCCGCCGTAAAGCGCAGCCGCCGCCCATCACGCTCATGCAGTCGCATCTCCAGCTGGGCCTCAAGACGCTGCAACTGCATGCTGACCGTCGATTGGGTGTACGCGAGCCGCGTCGCCGCCGCGGTGACGCTTCCGGTGTCGGCAATGGCCACCAATGTTCGCAGTAGCGTCAGGTCAAACGTGGGCGCACGCATACATCACCATCCTTGATGAAAACCATCATAAAAGATCGTTACCTTGATGAATGAGCCGTGAGTATGCTGCGCACAAGAGGTCAATTTCAAGGTTCAAGGAGACGCGTGATGCAGCCCCTTCACTCCCCGGTCGTGGTTTCCCCCAAATACAGTGTTGCCGCCGCGCTGGTGGCTGTCGCGCTATGGAGCATTGCCCCGTTACTGGCGGAGCTGGCGCGCACGGTCGCTCCGCTGCAACTCACTGCTCTGACCCTGCTGGCAGGCGCGCTAGCCACCCTGCCCTTGAGCCGTAAGGTGCCGCTGAGCCACTGCACGTGGCGCTGGCAGGCCGGTATCTGGCTGGGCGTTCCACTACTGATCGTCGGGGCGGTAAGCAGTTACTTCATCGGCATGCGTTGGGCCCCAGCGGCAGAAGCCGCCTTGATTACCTATACCTGGCCGGTGCTGTTCGTCCTGTTGAGCCAGTGGTACCGCACGGGCCGCTTGACGTTGGCCAGCGTGTCGGGAGCGTTGATCGCCTTCATGGGGGCCGCGCTACTGCTGGTGCCACAAGCACTGGGTAGCGGTGTTGGCGGGGCAGCACCAGGTTACGCCTTGGCACTGCTCGCCGCCTGCTGCTGGGCACTCTACTCCTGGACAGGCCAGGCAGCGCCGGTCTCGCTGACGCCGCTACTGCCCCGCCTGCTGTTGATTGCCTGCGCCATGACCTTTGCCGCCAGCATGCTGCTGGAAGGGCCCACGGCGCTGCCCCAGCAAGAAGCCCTGCTTGCAGGCATTGCCCTGGGCCTCGGGCCTTACGGCATCGCCATGGTGGCCTGGGATAGAGCGGTGCGCTTCGGCCATGCCAGCCTGGTAGGCAGCCTGGCCTATGGGGTGCCCATTCTGGCGGCCCTGTTACTGGTCATGGCAGGCGTCAGCGTGTTGGACTGGCGGCTGCCCAGCGCCGCCCTGCTGGTGGTGGTCGGCTGTTTGAAAGCAGGCCGCTAGCAGCCTTTACTCTGCGCCGATAAAACGCGGCTTGGCCACGCCGTCGAGGGCTTCAACGGGGATCGTCAAGGTGGGCTGACCCACGGCGTAAGGCGCGATGTCGTATACGTTGTACTTGACCTCCCATGCCTCCTCCAGCGGAGCAATGTTGCGGCTGGGGGATAACGGCCAGTTCTCCAGGAACTGTTCATCCTGCCCCATGTCGCTTGCCCAGCGCTGGTGAGCCTCCGTCAGTAACGCATCGAAGGCCGCCTCCTGCCCATCCAGCAGCATATCCTCGGCTTCGACCACTGCTCGGCGGCGCTCATCGATCACCATGAACGCCGTCATGGGCAGCCCATGGGCCTGCCCGGCATGGTAGACGTAGCTGTTCAGCTCCAACACCAGCAGGTCGTCGTGATGGGCATGAACCGTGGCTTCGAGCATGGCCTCACTGGTCATTTCCGGGGGCGTCAAGCGGTTGCCCTCTTCGGCCAGTTCGAAAAAGTGCTGGGCATACGCCTCCCAGGAAGCGGCAGGCTCGGCCTGCTCTTCGGTGATCCCCATGCCCAGGGTCAGCAGACGCTCCTGCAACTGCTGCGTCAGTGCTTCATCCTGGGGGAACTCCAGTGCTGAAATACGCACCGTCGAGCAGCGCTCCCCCTCACAGCCGGGCGCCACGAACTGCTGCTCTACGGCCAGTGTGGCCAATGCCAGCGGCTCCTCCTGAGGTTGCTGCGAGGTGTGGCAACCGGTTAGCCATACACTGCTGGCCATCAACGTGCCCACGCTCATGACCGATGTCAGACGTACCATATCAACCTCCTTGTAAATGCGATGCTGCCCATACCAGCATAAAAAAATGCCCCTGCACAGAGCAGGGGCATGATCACCGCGTTACCTACTGGCCCACTCAGGTGTCAGGCTGCATTTCCGTAGGCTCTGCGCTTACCTCCAGCTCGAACATGCCGCTTCCGCTGGCGCTGAAACCACGGGCACTCACAGTGTAAGTACCCGGTAGCAGCGCCTGCTCCAGCAGGGCGTTGGTTCCCTGACCGCCGTCGTCGTCACTGTAGGAGACACCTTCGCCATACAGTTCGAGATAGGTATCGAAGTCAGTGGAGTTCATCGCCAGCGTTACCCGCGAACTCTCCGTCAAGGTTAGCTGATAGGTCAACGGTTCGCCGCTGTACCAGCCATTGATGGTTTCATCGGGGGTCAATTCGCCCTCGTTGCGCAGCTCTACGTCTTCTGGCAACTCACGTGTTGCCACTGACAGGGTAAACAGGCCGCTGTCGGTACCGTACGCCGTGCGGGCCGTGATCTGATAGCTGCCCGGTGCCAGGAAATCGGCAATACGGGCGTCCAGATTACCGGCACTGTCGTCGTCTTCACGGTAATAGCCGTTGGCACCTTCCAGCACGAGATAAGCATCCACATCGCTGGAATTCATCTCGATCTGGTACATGCCGGCTTCTTCGATCTCGAGCTCGTAGCTCAAGGGCTGCCCGCTGAACCAGCCATTCAACGACTCACCCGACTGAATGGCACCGTCATTGCGCAGGTCGCCATCGCCCGGAAGCTCACGCGGTTCTGCCGCCAAGGTGAACAGGCCGCTGCCATCACCAAAAGCGCTTCTTGCGGTCACCGTGTAATCGCCCGGCTCCAGAAAATCGGCAATGCGGGCATTCAGGTTACCGGCGCTGTCATCGTCTTCCCGGTAATAGCCGTTGGGGCCACGTAGCTCCAGATAGGCGTCGAATTCATCGGCACGCATCTCGATCTGGTACATGCCCGCCTCTTCGACGGTCAACGTGACTTCGCGGGGGGTGCTCTCCAGCCAGCTATCCATGGGCGTGCCCACCGCCAATGTGTCGGAGTCGCTCAGTTCGATGGTGCGAGCTTCGACACTGAAGGGGCCATAGCTCTGGGCATTGGCTCCGCTGACCACGACCATGTAGTCGCCGCTCTCTTTCACCCGATAACGCACGGTATCGGCACTGGAGAGCAGCTCCAGCTGATCATCGTACAGCGCCACGATGCCTTGCAAGGCACCGCGCAGCGACACCTCCACCAGCGCATCTTCATCCAGCTGGATGACGTAGCGGGTAAAGCGGCTACCGTCGTTACCGTTCAGCTCATTGGCAGAGGTGATTTCGCCTCGGCCACGCTCGCCAAGCGCCAGGGTCTCCAACCCTTCGAACCTGGAGCCTGAATCACTGGCAACCTCATCCAAAACTTCCACCGTGTCCGGTGTGGAGGGGGTTTGAGAGAGAGACTGTGCTGCGAAGTAACCCACCGCAACGCCGCCCACGGCGACCAGCAGCAGAGTAACAGGAGAGGATTTGGCCATAGGTGCATCCTTGATCGTAGGCAAAAACGCCGATATAGCGTCATCGGATTATAAGGCGCTTCGATCCATTAAAGTGAGCGTTTCAATAAAAATAACCCACGCTTTTGACGCTCGTTTCCACCTTGCACCGCCTCCGTTAACTTACTGAAACACAAAGGCATAATGATTCGTTACAAAAAACGCAATTATGGAGCTATTTGCACCGATCTTCTTAAAGCTTGCCGACTCGCCATACGCGGGCTACTATCACCTGGCCAATTTGGCGCCTCATCGATGAAAGCGGAGTCCGCGACACGAACCTCTGAGGTACTCCAATGGGAGCCCTAAAACACCTGGTACGAACGAGTTGCCTGGCCACACTGCTGGTATTTTCTACCGCTCACCAAGCAGTTGCCAGTCAATCAGCAGTAAACCTGGAGCTAGAAGAAGGCGTTGCGTCTTTCTACAGTGACCGCTTCCAGGGAGCCCTTACCGCTAGCGGTGAAACCTTTGATCAGCAAGCCCTCACGGCGGCTCACCCAAGCCTCCCGTTCGGTACCAAAGTGCTGGTCACTCGCCCCGATACAGGGCAGGAAGTAGAAGTGATGATCAATGATCGTGGTCCCTTCGTTCAGGGACGAGTCATCGATCTTTCAAAGCGAGCGGCGCGCGCACTAGGCATGGTACGCCGAGGCACCGCCCCAGTGATGATCACTCTGGTAGATTAACGGATAACACACCCGCGAGCGTGTGCTACCCCTTAAACGATCAGCGTTGCCATGCAACCTGCTGACTAAAAGCGGCCCCCAGCGGGGCCGCTTTTTTATGGCCTAATGAACCTGAAAGCAGGCTAATGGTCTTTATGAGGCAAGGATTACCGCATTCCCTGACAGCAGGAGGCTATGATGATTTCTCGTTTCTACACGCTCACGACCTACCCCGCAGGTCTACCCGACCTCTCTACGTTCGCGCTGGAAAGTGCCGAGCTGCCGGAACTGGAAGAGGGCGAGGTTCGCATCCAGAATCGCTGGCTATCGGTCGACCCTTACATGCGCGGCAGAATGACGGGCATGCGCACTTACATTGCCCCTTTCGAGCTGGGCAAGCCCATGGAAGGCGGCGCCATTGGTGAGGTCATCGCGTCGAGGCATCCCGATATCAAGGAAGGCCAGCGCGTCAGCCACATGGGCGGCTGGCGAGACATTGCCCAACTGCCGGGCGAAAGCGTCACCCCGCTGCCGGAAGGCGACGCCCCCGAGCAAGCCTATCTGGGCGTGCTGGGCATGCCGGGCATGACCGCCTGGACAGGCCTGAACCTGATTGCCGAATGCAAACCCAGCGATAACGTGCTGGTCAGTGCCGCCAGCGGTGCCGTGGGGTCACTGGCGGTACAGCTGGCCAAGGCCAAGGGGTGCCATGTGGTGGGCATTGCCGGGGCGGCCCACAAGCTGGCCTGGCTGGAGTCCATCGGCGTCGAGCCAGTCACCTATCAGGACCGCACTGCGCAGGAGCTCAGCGACGCCATCAAGCTTGCCAGCCCGAACGGCATCGATGTCTATTTCGAAAACGTGGGGGGCATCTGCCTGGAAGCCGCGTTGGCTCAGCTCAACGAAGGGGCGCGTATCGCCGTCTGCGGCATGATCGAAGGCTACAATGCCGAGGCACCTGCGCCTGGCCCCCGCAACCTGTCACAACTGGTGGTCCGCAAGGCCAGGATGCAAGGCTTCATCGTGGCGGATCACTGGGCCAGCTATCGCTACTTCCTGAATGAAGTGACGCCTCAGGTGGCCGATGGTCGCATCGTCTACCAGGAGACCATCAAGGAAGGCCTGGAAAGTACCCCGGAGGCGTTTCTGGCACTCTTCTCAGGCGCCAACACGGGCAAGATGCTGGTGAAGCTGTAACTCACCAAGCTTCGCTACCACCCCCTCTTATGCTCAGGGGGCAGCCCAGGCTGCCCCCTGCTATCTACAGCGCTATCGTGTTGGCTTAGCGATCGGTTTGGCTTAAAAGCTCAGCTCGACGCCGCCATGAACACTGCGCCCCGGCGCAGGCTCGTAAAAACGCCCAAAGGTGCCGTTGATGCGCACGTTGTCGTTGTACTCTTCGTCGAACAGGTTACGTAGCCCCAGATAAGCGCTCAGCCGCGTATCACCACTGAGCTGCCACTCATCGCCTACACGCAGGTTGACCAGCCAATAGCTGTCGACTTGGGTGGCATTGGCGTTGTCGGCCATCAGGCTACCGATATATTCGGTTTCCAGCGTGGCAAAACGTTCCTGTTGCTGCCAGGTCAACTGGTTGATCCAGGTCTGCTCGGGCAAGCCGGGGAGCCGATTGCCATCAAAATTCGCCCCTGAATCGTCAAAGTTATCGAACTCGTAGCGCGCCAGCGTCAAGGCACTGTTCACCCGCCATGCATCGGCCAGCTGCCAGCCCAGTGCCAACTCGATCCCGTCACGCTGGGTATCGCTGGCGTTCTCGTAGAAGGTGCGCCCTCCTTCATCGAAAGGCACCAGCTCATCGCGCACCCGCACGGAAAACAGCGCCAGATCGTAATCCAGGGCCAGCGGTTCGACATACCCGCGCATCCCGATTTCTCGATTCCAGGCTTTTTGCGGCTCGATGGCTGGGTTGAAGCCCCCGCCCGCAGGGTTGGCGAATTCGGCAAAGGTGGGGGTTTCGAACGCGGTGCCGGTGTTCAAATAGAGTTGATGCTGCGGCAGGTAACGGTAGCTCACCCCGGCCGAGCCGCTCCATTCGTTGAAGGAGCGTCGGCCACTCTGGTCGCCATCTGCCAGAAAGTCATCGTCTACCCTGAGCGCCACACGATCGAAGCGCGCGCCCAGCGAAAACGTCACCTGCTCGGAAAGCGCCAGATCCCCCTGAGCAAAGACGCCGCTGGAGGTGGCACGCTGGGTTTCGTCAGCCGAGGCATCCCCCACCGCGCCCACGGCATTGACCCGATTGCGGTAGCGGTCATCCTCCTGG
This sequence comes from Halomonas sp. NyZ770, assembly GCF_020616575.1. Lineage (NCBI taxonomy): Bacteria > Pseudomonadati > Pseudomonadota > Gammaproteobacteria > Oceanospirillales > Halomonadaceae > Halomonas > Halomonas sp. NyZ770. The sequence goes on from NZ_CP085143.1 coordinate 3,035,946, forward strand.
CGAGCAAGGTCGACGCCGACCACGTAATCGAGGGGCAGCTCGCCCAGCATGGCTGCCTGGTGATACTCGGCGCTGGCCCCCATGTAATCACGGCGATAGCCCAAACGGCTGTCACCGACAAACGGCAGCTGCTGTTCGAAATCACGACGAGCCACAAAACCGCGCAGGTACAAGGCGCCGTCCCCCAGCGCCAAGTCTTCGTATTGCAGCCCCAGCACCTGCTGTTCGGCCTGCTGCCGGGCATCCAGCGCCAGGGCGTTGGGCGCAGCCTGATCGCGCCCCTGCGCAACCTCGGTGGCCGTCAGGGCACCGGGATCTTCCGAGCGCGGGTTATCCAGCACGTTGATGATGGCCGTCAGTGCCCGTTCACTGCCCAACTCACGGCGCAGCTTGGCATTCAGCAGGTACTTTTCCGTGGCGCTCTGCTCGCGATAACCATCCACGTTGAGGGCCGTCAAGCTGACATGATGCGACCAATCCCCCTGCGCGCCACCGTGCTGCAGCGCCACTTTCTGATAGCCATGGCTGCCCGCCCCCAGGCGGATGCGAGTGCCAGGGTTGTCGCGCCCATCGGCCGTGGTCACGTCGATCACGCCCCCGGCAGCATTACCGTAGAGCACCGATGAGGGGCCGCGAATCACCTCGATCCGTTCGGCGCTGTCCAGGTCGATGGCATCCAGCTGCGCTTGACCATCCGGCAGGGTATACGGAATGCCATCCACCATCACCGTAATCCCCCGTACGCCAAACGGCGCCCGGGCACCAAAACCACGAATGGCGATACGCTGGCCCTGGGCAAAATTATCGCGGTTCTGCAGCGATACCCCGGGCACCCTGTTCAGCGACTCATCCAGCCGCACCCGCTGCTGCCCCTGCTGGATCTCCTGGGCGTCGAGGGTCGAAACAGCCGCTGGGGTCGCATAGAGTTCACGGGCCAAACGGGGAGCGCTGACCTCCACGGCAGGCAGCACGGTACTGGCCTCGGGCGCAGTTTCCGCCGCCGCCGGGGTCATCACCACCGACCCCAACAACAGAGCCAGCGGTGTACGTGAAAACGGTAGTTGAAAACGATGCATGGATTCCCTTCCCAATGATTGGCGCTCAGCCTAAGCTGAACGATAGTGTAAGTGGTTGGTCTTATAGGTTAGCTAAAAAAGCAAAGGAGGCTTTATGGCGTTGACAGCGACAGACCCGATCAAGATGATTTTTGCGGTGATCTTCCCCCCTCTCGGGGTGTTTCTCGAAGTCGGGCTAAAAGGACATTTCTGGCTCAATATCCTGCTGACCCTGTTTGGTTTCATACCGGGCATCCTTCATGCGTTCTATGTCATCTTGAAGCACTAGCCCGCTCGTATCACCCCGTCTGACAAACGCCGCCTTGCCTCGTGCAAGGCGGCGTTTTTGCACCCGCCCTTTATCTTTCCAGCAGTTCTTTCCAGAGGTTCTTTCCGAAGGTCATGCCTGCTTGTTAACAGCGGGGCTATCCGTTTCGGGTGGCGCTTCGCTCAGGTCGTTCCCTTCACTGCGGCTGATCACGGACGAGCCGACCAGGTCTCCCGTCACGTTCAGTGCCGTGGCCCCCATGCCGACCAACGCATCGATTGCCGTCAATAGCGCCACGGTTTCAATGGGCAGGCCCACTTGAGCAAATACCGTCGCGATCATGATGATACCCGCCCCGGGCACACCCGCCGTCCCGACGGTCACTAACGTGCCGATCAGCACGATCTGGGCCATGCTCATGAAATCGAGCGGGGCACCAATGACGTTGGCGGCAAACACCGCCGAAATGGCAATACGAATTGCCGCGCCATCCATGTTCAGCGTTGCCCCAAGCGGCAAGCTGAAGCCATAGATGCTTTTCGGGATGCCCATGCGTTGGGCTGCATTGATGGTCAAGGGTAGCGTGCCTGCACTGCTTTGCGTCGCAAAAGCAGTCGCCATGGGCGTGCGCGCCTCACGAAAGAAGGTGCGTAACTTCACTCCGAAAAGCATCATGATCAGGCAATAAATCAGCAGCTGTACCCCCAGGGCGATATAGAGCACCATCACCATATCCCCCAGCGATACCAGGGTTGCCATTCCCTGCTGGCTGACCGTCTTGGCGACAATGGCAAAGACCCCTATCGGTACGAAATGCAGCACGCCAGCCATGACCTTGAGGGTGACTTCGTTCAGCCCTTCGATCACCTGATAAAGCTGTTCTCCCAGCGCATGCTGTTGCTCGGATTGGCGCAACTTCAGCAGGGCAATGCCAAAGACCAAGGCGGTAAAAATGATGCCCAGCATGTTCAGCTCGGCAAAAGCCGTCACGATATTTCTGGGCACGATGTTCAGCAAAGCATCGACCACGCCAGGGCTCTCGGGAACCGAAAAGCTCGCACTATCATTCAGCGTCATGCCGCTGCCAGGACTGAACAGCGTCGCCACGCTCAAGCCCACCATGATCGCCAAGGCGGAGGACCCCAAATAGTAGAAGAACACCTTGCCCCCTACCCGACCGGCGCTCCCCTCACGCGATTGATTCACCCCCACCATGAGCGTGAACAGCACGATGGGCACAATGAGAAAGGTCAACAGACGCAGCAGCAAATCCCCGACCGGGCCTAGCCATGTGGCGACCCACTCGCCGCCCACCAGGCCGACCAGCACGCCCAGAACCAGCGCAATGGTCACGCGTAAAATAAGCGACGCCTGAAGATAGCGCTTCCATAGATATTTCATTGAGTGCCCTGTTGGTGTAAATGGTTGATGTAAATAGTGGGTGTGAATCGTTGGTAGGAATCAGCGATAGAAATCAGCGGTCTACATCGTGCGTCGCAACATCATGACGTGGCCTAGCTTAGCATGGCGCATGGGCCTCATTTTACAACGCGCATGAAGGCCCCGTTCTCCACCACCCTAGCCACGCCACAGGTTTTCTCTTCGATTGCCGGAGCTCCCATGAACAGCATCAACCCCAACAAGCTACACCACAGCAAATGGACCGCGGTCACGCCTTGCAACAAGGAAAAACATTTCATCGTGACCCAACTGCTGCGCGACGAGGCAGAGCAGGTCGTCGATGTCGTGCTGGAAGCCGTGCATTCCCACCGTGAAACCACGCTGCCCTGGCAGGCGCTCAAGGATGACCAGACGTGGAAAATGGGCTGGAAATAGCGCTTCCCATGGCAAGACTCAAAAAATAATCACGAAAGGCTTTGACCCGGCAGCGCAAGCATGACACTGTAGCGTCAGTTGGTTAGTAAGCAAGCAGCATGGTTTCAGTTGCGTACGATCTTTTTCGTTAGCCTGAATATTGTATTCCTTGTTTCACCCGCTACTTCATCTGGGTCATACCAGGAATTTTATTAAGGCGCATCAGCGCAAAGGATCTACACAATGGCAACTGGCACAGTTAAATGGTTTAACGACACCAAAGGCTTCGGTTTCATCGCTCCTTCTGACGGTGGCGACGATCTGTTTGCACACTTCTCCGAAATCCAGTCTGACGGCTTCAAAACCCTGCAAGAAGGCGCTAACGTCTCTTTCGACGTTACCCAGGGTAAAAAAGGCCTGCAGGCTTCTAACATCAAGCAAATCTCCTAAGTCTTCGGACTTGAGCATTTGCTGGAACCCACGCCTCGTGTGATGGGTTCCACCAGAAAGGCCCGCTTCGGCGGGCCTTTTTGCGTTTGAGCGTCATCTGCAAACTACACTCGCTCCCAGACGATGAGTCGTGCATCCACGGTCAACGACAGCGCCTCCAGATTCGCCGCTCGCTCACGGCCTTCGGCACTGGCGCGGTAAAGGTGAGGCGTCATGGCCAGCAAATCGCCAATCGACTCGGCCCCCTTCAAAGTGACCACATAGCGCAGCTCATGCGCTGAATGCGCCACAAAGCCTGCGGGCATCTCGGGAGACTTTTCACGGGCGGGCTTCAGGGTCAGGTAGATGACTTCACGCAGCTCTCGCAAATGCTCAGGCCCCGCTTCCACCTGCAGCAGCTGCCCACCCGGCTTGAGCACCCGCGCAAACTCCGCATGCACCGGAAAGCCGAACAGGCACAGCACGCTGTCCAGCGTGGCAGACTGTACCGGCAGCTGCGCATTGCTTCCCACCACCCAACGGCACGTCTCGGCCCCCTGCCTGGCAGCCGCCAGCACCGCCCACTTGGAAATATCCAACCCCATCAGCGCCAGCGACTGTTCGGCAGGCCATCGCCCCGCCAGTTCACGCAGGTAGTACCCCTCGCCACACCCCGCATCCAGGCAGTGATACGCCTCCTGCCCATGCGCATGGCGCTGGAGGATCTCGCTCACCGACTCGGCAATCGGCCGATAATGCCCCGCCGCCAGAAAACGCTGGCGGGCAGCCACCATGGGCTTGCTATCGCCAGGGTCCGTCGAGCGCTTCTGCTGCACCGGCAGCAGGTTCACATACCCCTGTCTGGCCACATCGAAAGCGTGGCGGGCGGCACATCGCCACGTATTGCCTTCCAGATAGAGCGGTTCGCCATCGAGCGGGCAGGCCAACGCCTGAAAGGGGGTGCTATTCATCAATGGGGATTCTCTTGGCAGCCTTGTCGAGCGTATGCGCAAGCACGCTATACTGCATCACCCTGCAAGACGATCAGTTTCAAAACCGACCACGATACCGGAAAGCCCGCACAACACAATGCACGCAGGTGTATCAAGCATCCGGCAAACAAGGCGAGACACCATGCAAGCATTGCTGCGCAGCGCGGGCGCTTGGCCCTACCTGATGGCCATTTTCCTCAATGCGTTTGTGGATCTAGGGCACAAGATCGTTATCCAGAACACGATTTTCAAAAGCTACGACGGTACGCAACAGGTGGTGCTGACGGCGCTGGTGAATGGCCTGATTCTGCTGCCGTTCATTCTGCTGTTCAGCCCTGCGGGCCATCTTTCCGACCGGATCCCCCGCGTCAGCGTGCTGCGCGTCTCGGCCTGGGCGGCCGTGGCGGTGTCGCTCGGTATCACGGCGGCTTACTACCAGGGCTGGTTCTGGCTGGCGTTTGCCATGACGCTGCTGCTGGCCATTCAGTCGGCCTTCTACTCCCCTGCCAAGTACGGGTTGGTGAAAGGGCTGTTTGGCAAGCCACGTTTGGCCGAGGCCAATGGGCTGGTGCAAGCCGTCACCATCGCCGCGATACTGGCAGGCACCGTGGCCTTTACCGCGCTGTTCGAATACTGGGTGCCTGCGGGCGGCGGCTCCCCTGACGAGCTGCTGCGCCACATTGCCCCGTTGGGTTGGCTGCTGGTCCTCAACAGCGTCCTGCAGGTGGTCGCTCTGTACCGCTTGCCGCTGGACCCACCGCGCCCCGCGCCCACCCCCTTGACCTGGGCGCGCTACCGCAGCGGCACCGCCCTCAGGGAAAACCTGCGACTGATTGCCCAGCAGCCCGTACTGCGGTTGTCGATCATCGGCCTGGCCACGTTCTGGTCGGTGGGCCAGGTGCTGCTGGCCGCCTTTCCGTCCTATGCCAAGGATGCGCTTTCCATCGATAACACGCTGGTGCTGCAAGCCATCCTGGCCGCCAGCGGGATCGGGATTGCGCTGGGGTCGCTGCTGGCCAGCTCGCTGTCCCGCAACCGCATCGAAACCGGGCTGATTCCGGTGGGAGCCGTTGGGGTCGCCATCGGCCTGTGGTGCCTGCCCCTGTTCACGACGCCCACCAGCCAGGCGTTGAACTTCGTGTTCATCGGCATCATGGGCGGACTGTTCATCGTACCGCTGAACGCGCTGATTCAGTTCCATGCAGCCGACCACCAGTTGGGCACCGTGATGGCCGCTAATAACTGGATCCAGAACCTGGCCATGCTGGGCTTTCTGGCGCTTACCGCGCTGTTCGCTCTGGCAGGGGTCGATAGCCACTATCTGCTGCTGTTGATTGCCAGCGTTGCCATGGCGGGCGGCGCTTACACTATCTTGAAACTGCCGCAGAGCCTGGTGCGCTTCGTATTGGGGTTTCTGCTCACCCGCCGCTACCGGGTTGAAGTGCATGGCCTGGAGAACCTGCCTGCCCAGGGGGGCGTGCTGCTGCTGGGCAACCATATCAGCTGGATCGACTGGGCCATGGTGCAGATTGCCAGCCCACGCCCCGTGCGCTTCGTGATGCTGCGCTCCATTTATCAACGCTGGTACCTGCGCTGGTTTTTCAAGGCCCTGGGCTGCATCCCCATCGAACGCGGCGAGCAGGCCGACATTGCGCTGGCCAAAGTGGCCAACATGCTCAATGCAGGCGAGGTCGTGTGCCTGTTTCCAGAGGGTGCCATCAGCTATAACGGCCAACTGGGCGAGCTGCGCCGAGGCTACCAGCGCGCCTGCCAGCAGGCCGACCCGAGTGTGTGCATCGTGCCCTTCTATCTGCGCGGGCTGTGGGGCAGTCAGTTCTCCCGCTCCTCCAGCAAGCTGAAGGAGCTGCGCAACGCGCCGCTGCACCGCTCCGTGGTGGTCGCCTTTGGCAAGCCGCTGCCGAAAGACACCTCCGCCGATGTGCTCAAGCGGCGCATTTTCGAACAGGCCACCCACTCCTGGCTGCACGCCATGGATACCTTGCCCAGCCTGCCCTGCGCCTGGATCAAAAGCGTCAAACGCCGCCCCGGCGCGCCTGCCGTGGCAGATACGTTGGGTAGCGCATTGAGTGCCGGCCAGGCGCTCACGGGCAGCCTGTTGATCGCCAAGCGTCTGATGCGCCACAGTGCCCAGGAGCCCGTCGTCGGGGTGTTGCTGCCCACCAGCTCGGCGGGGGTATTGGCCAATATGGCGACGCTGTTGGCGGGAAAAACGCTGGTCAACCTGAACTATACGGCCAGCCAGGAAGCACTGGCCTTTGCACTTCAGCAGGCAGAGGTACGCACGCTGCTCACCTCCCGGCGGTTTGTCACCAGGCTGGAGCAGCGCGGCCTCGACGTCACACCGCTGTTGGCCAGCCTTCGCGTTCTTTACCTGGAAGACCTGCAGGCCAGCATGACGCGCCGGGAGCGGCTGATGACCTGGCTAGCCGTTCACTGCCTCCCCGGTTGGCTGCTGCAAACGCTCTTCTGCCGCGCACAGGATGCCCGCGCCACGGCGGCCATCCTGTTCTCCAGCGGCAGCGAAGGGATGCCCAAGGGCGTCATGCTCAGCCACCGCAACCTGATGGCCAATATCAAGCAAACCTCCGACGTACTGAACACCCAGCACGACGATGTGGTGATGGCCTCGCTGCCGACATTTCATGCGTTTGGGTTCACGGTGACTCAGCTGCTGCCACTGGTGGAAGGGCTGCCCCTGGTCTGCCACGCCGACCCGACCGACGTATCCGGGGTTGCCAAGGCCGTCAGCCAGCACCAGGCCACCATCATGTTCGGCACCTCCAGCCTGCTGCGGCTGTTCAGCCGTCACCCCAAAGTGCAAGCCGAGCAGTTGCACAGCCTGCGCATCGTGGTCGCCGGTGCCGAGAAGCTGGATGAGCGCGTGCGAGAAGGCTTCATGGCCAAGTTCGGCAAGCCCATTTATGAAGGTTACGGGGCCACCGAAACCGCTCCGGTGGTCTCGGTCAACTTGCCCGACACGCTGGGCTCCCGTTCGCAGCCGCTGCAAAAAGGGCATCAGCCGGGCACGGTGGGCATGCCGCTGCCGGGCACCAGCGTGAAAGTGGTCGACCCAGAAAGCCTGGATGAACTGCCCACCGGGCAAGCCGGTATGGTGATCGTCAGTGGCCCTCAGGTCATGCAGGGCTACCTCCATGACCCCGAACGCACTGCCTCGGCGCTCAAGACGCTGGATGGGCAACGGTGGTACGTCACGGGTGATAAAGGATACATGGACGAAGACGGCTTCTTGACCCTCATCGACCGCTACACGCGCTTTGCCAAGATCGCCGGAGAGATGGTCAGCCTGACCGCCGTGGAAAACGCCGTCCGCGCAGCCCTCGAAGAGGCCGACACCCCCTTGATGGCAGTCAGCCTACCCGACGCACGCAAAGGCGAGCGGCTGGTACTGCTATCGGAAACACCCCTGGACCGCCAGGCAACCGCCTCGGCCATGCGCAGCCAAGGCACCCCCAACCTGATGATTCCAGACCACTGGCTCACGACGGCTGCCCTGCCCCGCCTCGGCTCCGGCAAAGCCGACTTCGCAGGCGCCAAACGGTTGGCAGAGCAGCAGCTCAGTGAGCCTTGATACTCAATAGCGCGGCCGACTAGAGGGGCAAACGGCAAGGACTTTCACAGACACAGGCACAGGCAAATGCGCCCCTAGTCGGGTGCGCTGTTGCCTCCGGTTTCTGCGCTGCTTTCGCTGCTGGCGTCTACGCGGTTGTCGCTGCTGCCTTCGCCGGGCCCGCGGGGGGTGCGTTCATGGGTTTCCTGGCGGGCGCTCGACGTGGTTCCCGAGCGCTGGCCGTGGCCCTTGGCCACGTCGTGGTGGCTGATGACCATGACCTCGCGGGGCCACCATTCGGGGTGCTCATCGCGGATGTAGGCCATGAGCTGCTCGCGGATGTTCATTTCGGCGGTCCAGCCCGATAGCGGGTCGGAGGTCATCAGGTAGCAGGTGACGCTCTGCGCATGTGCCGTTTGGCCTGTGACGTAGCACAGCAGCTTGTGGTGCTCGACCACGGACTCTTCGGCCTCGGCAAACTCGATAAACTTTTCACGAATTTTGGAGATGTCGGCACTCAAGTGCAGCGTCAGCTCCAGAAAGCGATACATCTTGGCACTTTTGACCGACAGGTTCTCGAAAGGCTTCGAGATGAAGTAGGTCACCGGCACGATCAAGCGACGCTCATCCCAGGAGCGCAGGCGGATGAAGGTATAGAAGATACCCTCTACGTAGCACCACTGGCCCTCGAAGATCACCAGGTCACCGATGCGCACCGGCTTGGCCAGCGAAAGCTGAAAAGAGGAGAGAATGTTGCCCAGCACCGCCTGGCCCGCAATGCCCACCAGCACGGCCAGTACGCTGGCCGAGGCCAGCAGCGAAAGGCCCAGGGATTCGAACAGCTTGATCTGCCCCAGCACGTACACCGATACCGACACCACCGTGACCAGAATGATGCCACGCCGCAAGGCGTACAGGCTGGTCAGCAGACGGCGCTTGTCGCGGGGCTTGGTATCGTCGATTTCCCCCACCAGGCGACGCGTCATGCGCAGCATGATGGTATCCACCAGGCGTAGCGCGATGGTGCCCGCGCCCCAGGCCATCACGGCAATCAGCAATACCCGGAAGGTGGTAGTGGCCACGGCGGAAAACGACACCACGTAATCCAGCAGTGCCTGAGTGAACAGCGCCATCACGATCAGCGCAACGGGCACCCCGATCTGGTCGGCGAAGATGGTCGACACGCCGGAGGGCAACAGGCGCGCCACGAGCCTCACGGCATAGTAGGCCACGACGCCCACTCCGCTCACCGTCAGCAAAAACAGCGGAATGGCCAGCCACTCCCATACCTTCAGCATGCCGAACGAGGTCTTGAACCGTTCGGGGATATACTGCTCGATCACCGAAGGCCCGTACTCTTCATACAGCTCGGGAATCGCTGACACACTCTCCGGCATCACCAGCCACACGGGGTCTTCATCGGGGATGCGGTAACGGCCCAGGCGCACATCGTACGCATCGCCATTGATCTGCAACGAGGCCAGCTCGATATTACGTCGGGGTTGGCCTGTCATCGGGTTCTGGCCGGACGGGTCTTCAATGGCCGCATCCTGACGCCCGGACAAGTTGGAGGCGTTGAGCCACTCGCCGCGCCGCAATACTTCGGCCAGCTGCTCGGCCAGTTCGGCCCCCCGGCCGGGCTGCTCACCCGAGTCGATATCCGCCAGGTTGAGCAGATGCGCGGCGGCCGCGTAGTCCCCCTCCTCGGTGAGCGTCAGGAAGCTGCGAATCGCCTCCCTGGGCGATAGCCGCTTGACCTCTTCCGGCGCTTCGCCCAGTCCGGCATTCAGCGTGTCTGCGGTGAACCAGCGCTCATCTTCGCTTTCGTCGCCTTGGCTCTGCGCCAGGCCCATGTGCGAGAAACATAGCCCTACCAGCAGTACTAGCCAGTATCGCCATCCGTGTGCTTTCGTCATTCTCGCCTCTATCCGTGCTTATGGTTGGACCAAGTACAGACCACGTTAGCCTGTGAGGCAAGTCACGCCCCGGCGGGCGATCACTGTGCCAACCCTCCCAGGCGCTGCAACGCCTCATCATAAAGCCCCGTCAGCAGTAGCGCCCCTTGGGCATTTACCCGGAACTGGCCATAGTGCGCCGCTTCGTAGCGCTCGGCATGACCCTCCTGAAAGAAGAAGGCGTCGGTGGCAAAGCGCACCTGCCCATGACGCAGGCGAAACGCCAGACGGCGCTCGTCACTGGCCAAGGGTGAGCCATCGTCCAGGCGCTGAAAACGAGCGACCTGCGCATCGTCCAGACGCACCACGACCTCGCCATTCAGGGCGTCAGGAAGTGCCTGGGAGTGATCCTCGTAAAGCACCTGCCGCAACCGCTGGGCCAGCGCAAAGTCGAGCGCCATGTAATCGCCCTGCATCAAGGAACGCGGGTCCACCGGTGCCAGCGCCAGGTAGACGATTTCGCCTTCGGCCAGGTGGCGCTCCTTCTGCCAGATCGCAACATTGACGGCCGCCAGCACCAGCAGCGTGGAGAGCACCAGCGCCCAGCGGAAGCGACTGGCACGGGCACGGTGCTCCTGTGGTCTGAAGGCAGCCTCGTGTGCGCGCCTCGCCAGCAGTCCACGCGCCCCCAACACCGCTATTCCCAGTAACAGCAGTAGCCCGGATTTGGCCAGTAGCGACAGGTCCAGCCAGTAGTAATAGTGCCCCAGTGCCACCAGCCAGAGCACCACGCCTGCGCCCAACACCAGCCGCTGACCCAGGGCGTATCCGAGCAACAACAGCGCCAGCCCGGCGCTCAGCCCCGGCACGTAGAAGGCCACCCCAGCCGTGAACAACGCAGCGGCATAGGCAAGCCTGCGTGAAGCGGGGGGCACGGCACACGCGGTGAGCGCACGATGTACCACCCACAGCAGGGCGCCCCCTGCCAGCAGGGTCGTGACACCGCGCACCAGCCCTGGCCAACGGGGCGCCGTACCCAGCAGGCTATCCAGCCCGCTGGGCGCCAGGGCGTATAGCACGCCTTGCACGGCCATCAGGCCCATCAGCAAGCCCAGCCCCCAGGCGTGCATCGCCTCCGGGTGGCCACGCCCCCACGAATACCCATGCCAAACGCTGACCACCGCCAACAGGATCAGGCCGCTGGCGGCAGCTCCCATACCGTGGAGTGCCAGAGCCATATACAGCGCTATACAGGCCAGCAACGTCGCCACGAAACGGTGCAACGCGCTGGGCATCACCACGGCCAGGCCGACCTGCAGCATCCACAGTAGCCAGACGCTCTTCCAGGCACTGTTCCAACCACCCTCCGAGCCAGCTCCCCAACTACTCGCCAGCAACGCCCACGCCACCAGAAACTGCCCTGTCAGGCTGAAGACCAGCGCCAGATGCGTCATCACGTCGTGCGAGCGCATTTTCCGTAGCACGATAAAGCCAAGCCCAAGGCAGCCCAGCCCCATCATCAGCGTCAGGGGGCCGCTGTCGATGACGGCCACCAACAGCGTTGCCACGAACCCCAGCAAACACAGCGCGGCCAGCCACCCGGCCACGGCCTGTACACCTCTCAGCAGCCATGGCAGCGGGCCTTCTCCCGCCATGCGCTTCAACCAGGCCACGCTCAACATGCCTATCGCGGTGACGGCAACGGCCATCATCAGCAGGCCAATCGCGTAGCCGTCACTCGACAGCCAATAACGTGCCATCAGCCACAGGACCAGCACCATCACCGACAGGCACCCTCCCGCCAGCATGAACAACTCCAGGCGAAGGTAGCGATATACCCCGTACAGCAGCGCCAGCCAGGTGCCATATACGGCCACAGGCAGATAAGCGTGGGTCAACGCGCCCGACAGCCAGTGCATCATCAGCAGGGTCACCGGCACCCCGCTGCCCAACGCCAGCACGCGCAGCGCCCAGCCCGCTGGCCAGCCCCGCCGCTGCACGCCCCACTCCCAACCGGCCAGCGCCACGCTATTGACCACCGCCAGTCCCCACAGGCCCGCCACCTGAGGCCATTCCAACGCCCCCCATAACCCCCAAACGCTGGCATAGAGCCAGACGGCCATGTTCACCAGCCCCCACCACAGCAGCCACAGCCCGCTCAGGCGGGCCATGACGACCCAGGGCAGGGCCAATACCGCCCAACCCGCAAACAGTTGCCACGGGTCTGCCCCGGTCTGATACACCTGCCCGATCAGCGCCAGCAGCACACCCACCACGCACACCGCCATGCATAGCGCCAACTGCCTGCCCCTGGGCCGCCGGGCCTGCCACAGCGCCATGCCCACGGCCAGCAACAGCACGGCTTGCAGCAAGCCCAGCCGCGCCCAGCGTCCCATGCCGGCCCAGTGGTAGGCCACGAAAAACAGCAGCGCACCGGCAAGGGCCAGGCAAGCCAGCCAAGGCAGCAGCCGCATGAACAGCTGGTGCCAGTCCGCGCTCGTTGGGTAGCTCAGTGGGTTCTGCTCATCAACTCTTGAAGGCATACGCATGGAGTCCACAGGGGCCAAGGCCTTGGCCAGTAAGACATGACGCCTGACAGCGCCATAGCGATATAAAGGTTATACACTGACAAAGAAGTGGAGAACTTCTCCTCTCCTCCATCGTCAAAGGTGACGCTCTTCCTGCACCTTGGACATGTTCTTCTACGCAGAGGCTCCCCCATGCTGATAAAAATTGCCAAGCCCAGTGATTTGAAAGAATCGGATGTCACCCCGGAATCCATCTATCTGTCGCGCCGACAATTCATGGGCGGCATGGCGGGGCTGGGAGCTGGGCTTGCGCTGTCGGGGCACGCCCGCGCCAATGCAGACTATTCGGATGTGCCAGCAGGCAGCGGCCCAGAGTGGCTACAGCAAAAGATCGGCGATACCCAGTGGGGAGCCGTGACCCCCAGCGACCCCGACACAGACACTCTCACCCCCTTCGACGATGCCAGCGGCTATAACAACTTTTATGAGTTCGGCACCGGAAAAACCGACCCCGCCCGCCGGGCTGGCAGTTTAAAAACCGAACCCTGGAGCGTGGTGGTCGATGGCGAGGTGAACAACGGCGGTCGCTTTGCGCTGGAAGACCTCGTCAGCCCTACCCGGTTCGAAGAGCGCATCTACCGCTTGCGCTGCGTGGAGGCGTGGTCGATGGTCATTCCCTGGCTGGGCATTCCGCTGGCCGACATCATCACCCGCGCCGAGCCCACCAGCAAAGCCAAGTACGTGCGCTTCGAAACCCTGGTGGACCCAGAGCAGATGCCTGGCCAGCGCTCGTCGTTTTCGCTGATCGACTGGCCTTACGTAGAGGGCCTGCGCATGGATGAAGCCATGCACCCGCTGACCCTGATGGCGCTGGGCATGTATGGCCGCGAACTGCCCAACCAGAACGGCGCACCGCTGCGCCTGGTGGTGCCCTGGAAGTACGGGTTCAAGAGCATCAAGTCGATCGTGCGCATTTCGCTGGTCGAAGAGCAGCCGATGAACTCCTGGCAGCTGATTGCCCCCAACGAGTACGGCTTCTATGCCAACGTCAACCCGGAAGTGGATCACCCCCGCTGGAGCCAGGCAACCGAACGCCGCCTGCCCAACAGCCTGTTCAGCCCCAATACCATGGACACCCTGATGTTCAACGGCTACGCCGACGAAGTGGCCGAGCTGTATGCCGGCCTGGACTTGAGAGCCAACTACTGATGGCCACACCACGCACCTGGTGGCTATGGCGCGGCGGCGTGTTCCTGGCCGCGCTGGCCCCCCTGCTGTACTGGAGCGGTCAGGTGGCCAGCAACGCCGCTGGCCCGGAACCCGGGCGCTACCTGCTACTGAACCTGGGCATTGGCGCGCTTTGGCTATTGCTGATGACCCTGAGCCTGACCCCGCTGACCAAGCTCACCCGCTGGAAAGGCTTCAACCTGATCCGGCGGCAGTTGGGGCTGTGGACCCTCGCTTACGCGACCCTTCACCTGCTGAGCTATGCCCTGTTCATTCTGGGGCTGAACTGGGCCCTGCTGGGCAGTGAGCTGGTCAAGCGGCCCTACATCGTGGTGGGCATGATCGCCCTGCTGGGGCTGGCCGTGCTGGGAGCAACCTCCAACCGCTGGTCGATGCAGCGGCTGGGTAAACGCTGGAAGCCCCTGCACAAGTTTGCCTACGTCATCCTCGCCCTGGTACTGCTGCACTTCTTCTGGGTGGTACGCGCCGACCTGCGCGAATGGGCCGTGTATGCCGCCGTTTCCGCTCTGATCATGGCGACCCGCCTGCCGCCAGTGGCACGCACGCTGCCCAAGCTGCGTGTTCGGTTCAGCCGCTGATGAGGTAATCCCCCCCCACGTAGAAACAGGTTCATGTTCTGTTCATCGCATACGGTTATGCTGCGTGCTACCCACCGTATCCAGCATGGAGTCAACGACATGGCAGTCGACTATCGAAGCATGGCGCGGCGGATTCCTGCGCTGCTCCTTCTCTGCATGGCACACGGCGCTGCCGCAGAACAGCCTCTTCGTGTGGAGCAGCTACAGCGCTGTGGCGACCTTCTGGCCACGTCGCATCAGGAGTTTTGCCTGATCGTAAAAGGGCTCGACCATTCGGATTTCCAAGCCAAGCTGAACGGGGAGTCCATTCCCCAGAGCCAGCTTCGCTATGACGCGAACGAGAACGAGGGAGAGGTGCGTATCCGCCTGGAGGCGGATGAGGTGCAAAGCGGCCCGCTCTGGCTGGAACAAGACGACCAATCCAGCAACCCTGTCTGGGTCAGCCTCAAGGCCAGCCACGTCGTGGCGGCCACCGCGCAGGAGGTGGCCGAGAACATGGATGGCATCACCACCTACGTCGATCTGGTCAGTCTGATCATCGAAGAGAGCCACGAGGGTGCCGAAGAAGCCCAGCGGTTAGCGGAAAAGTATGGGGCCGAAGTGGTCGGGATGATCCCGCCTCTCAACACCTACCAGCTCCGGTTACCCGCCGACGACCTGGAAGAGCGCGATGCCCTGGTACTGCGGCTCGGTAACGAAGTGAGCGTGGATACCGTGGTCATCGAAGAGTCTGGCGCGGAAGAGAGCGTTGAGCGTGAAGCCGACGCGCCGCCCAGGGCGGACGACCAGGAGTGGGCATCGAACCGCTTTCTGGATGCGGTGAACTTCTACCAGCGACGCCTTGGCCAAGACAGTGATATCGACACACAGCCCATCCGCATTGGCGTCATCGAGCGCAACGTGGACTTCGATGCCCCCGACTTCGCCGACTACCTGGGCGACTGTCGCGCCGACACCCGCCGAACCTGCGTCTACGGCCGCGATGCCGCGACACCCGACGGCCATGGCACGACAGTGGCAGGCGTTCTAGCCGCAGCATGGAACGAAGGCGGTAACAGTGGCTTTCTGCGCGGGCTCGACGACGTTGGCCCAGGTTTCGACGTGATCGTGGAACGCAACTCCGATGCGGGCATCACGGCCAACATCGCCGCTTCGGTCAATCTGGTGGAGGACGGGGCGCGCGTACTCAACTGGAGCTGGGGCATTCATCGGGTAGGTGCCATCGATATCAACGGCGACGAGGTCGATTCGCTGGTGCGCTCGGGCATCGCCATGAGCGGCTACGAAGAGCTGCTCGAAGAGTTCTTTCTCTGGCTACGCCGGGAACACCCGGAGGTGGTGGTCGTGAACTCTGCGGGCAATGCATCGTCGTTTTCCAGCCGCGACGAATATCGCCTGCCCTCTTCGTTCGTGACGGAGCAACTGTTCGTGGTCGGAGGACATGAGCGCAGCGACCAGGACGTCAGCGTAGAAGACCCTCGCTACGCCCAAAAACGCGATGCCTCGAATATCGACATGCGTGTGGATATCACGGCGGCGGCCTGCGTGCGCGGTTCAAGCCTGCAAGAAGACGAGCAAGGCCCCGCCCACTGCGGCACCTCTTACGCCACCCCGCTGGTGGCAGGCCTGGTCGCCGCCATGATGTCCATCGACCCTGCGCTGACGCCTGCACAGCTGCGTATGCTGATACGGCGCAGCGCCATGACCATCGGTGAGGAGTACGATTTCGAGCCGGTGGATGCCGACGACCTGACCGCCCCCATCTTGCCGTCCGAGCGCGCCAATGAACTCAATCATCCCGACGTGGGGCTTTCGGCCAGGCTGGATATGTACAAAGCTCTGGACCTGACGGTACAGAGCCTGGCACGGGAGCGCTGAAGGCCCCCTCGGCCATGCCGCGCTCCAGATGCGGGCGGTAGATAAGCGCTCACCGCCCGTGTGCGATGGTGCCTAACCGAACACGCGACGCAGGTGGCGGCGATACTCTGCCTTGTCGCGCTCGACGTCCGGTGCCTTGATGACATCGTTGGCGATGAACGTGGGCTGGGCGGCCAGCCCGACGAACTCCTGGGATTTGTGGAACGCAAAGTAGACGCCATCGACCCCACGCCCTTCAAAGAAGTTGCCCGGCTCATCGAAGGCTTCGGCGGGGGCATTCCAGGTCAACGACAGCATGTAGTGGCGGCCCTGCAGCAGCCCGCCGCTGCCGTACTGTTTGGAAGGGTCCTGACGCGAACGGCCATCGCTTGCGTACAGCGCGCCATGCCCCTCGGTAAAGACTTCATCGATATAGCGCTTGACCGTCCAGGGCGCGCCCATCCACCAGCCGGGCATCTGGTACACGATGGTGTCGGCCCACAGGTAGTGCTGTACTTCGGCAGCAGTCTCGTAGCCTTGCTCGATGACCGTCTCGCGCACGTCATGCCCCAGTTCCAGCAGGGTTTCCTTTGCGACGGCATGCAGCGTATTGTTGAGTTCACCACCAGAGTGGGCAAACGCTTTACCGCCATTGATCAACAGTATCTTCATGGCTGACACCTCACTGTGTTGTCGATTGGCTCGCTTGATGTTTCACTGCGAGCCATTGAGTGGGCGCTATTGTGCAGTGAACAATGCCTTGGAAACAGCGCTCACCCCGCAAGAGACTCTTGCACAAAAATCAACAATCACTTGCCACGACCAGGCCTGGTAGCCATGAAAAGTACTCTGGAAGAGCAGCAAGCCTTCATTACCGTCGTGGACTGTGGCTCGATCACCGCCGCTGCCGAGCAGTTGGATATGACGGTCTCCGGCGTCAGCCGCGCCCTGCATCGGCTGGAGCAGAAACTGGGCACCACGCTCCTGCGCCGCACCACCCGGCGGCTGGAGCTGACGGAGGAAGGCGACACCTTTCTGGCCCACTGCCGCAGCATCCTGGCCGCCGTGGAAGCGGCCGAAGAGGCCGTGCAAGATCGCCATCAGCAGCCCAGCGGGCGGCTGCGCATCAATGCCGCGCCCAGCTTCATGCAGTTCGTGGTGGTGCCGCTGATCGAGGAGTTTCGCGCCCGCTACCCGCAGATCACCCTGGAGCTGGATACCCATGACCGCTTTGTAGACCTGCTGGAACAGCGGGTCGACCTGGCCATTCGCATTGGCGCGCTGGAAGATTCGTCGCTCCATGCGCGCCCCCTGGGCCACAGCGCCCTGCGCGTGCTGGCCAGCCCCGCCTACCTGGCGCGCCATGGCACCCCCTCTCAGGTAGCGGAACTGGCCCAGCACACCCTGCTCGGCTTCAGCCAGCTGGACCACCTCAACCGCTGGCCGTTGAACGGCGCCAATGGCCAGCCGCTGCATATCACGCCCACCCTGGCGGCATCCAGCGGCACCACTCTGCTGGAGCTGGCAATCTCAGGCGTCGGTATCGTTTGCCTGGCCGATTTCATGACCCAGGCCCCACGCCAGCGTGGCGCACTGGTGGAAGTGTTGCCCGACCACACCACGCTGATCACACAGCCCATCCATGCCGTCTACTACCGGCAGGCCACGCTTTCCCATCGCACGCGGCTGTTCATGGAGTTTCTGGCCGAGCGGCTGCCACCGCATTACGTTTAGCAGCGCGTTAAGGGCCAACATCGCTTAATCCACACCGCTGCCCTAAGATGCAGAGATAGCACCCCACCCACACGAGGCTACCCATGACGGTTGCTGCGCTGAACGCCCCGCTCTTTGCCCCCCATGCCCACGGCGCCTGCTGCTGCGGTTCACCGCTACTGCAACAGTTTCACGAACGGGTAATGGCCGACGTGAGCCGTCGCCAGGTATTGGGGGGCACCGCAGCCGTCATGGCCATGTTCGCCGGTCTGCAACTGCCGTCGCTGGCCAGCGCCCAGCCGCGCACCGCGAATGGCCCGCTGCTGTTGACCCATCTACAGCTGTTCGATGGTAGCGGCAGCGCGCTGCAACGGGACGTGGCCGTACGAGTCGAAGAGGGCCGCATTCGCGCGATTCTGCCCGCAGATGCCGCCGCTGAAGGGGCCGAAGTCATCGATTGTGGAGGACGCACGCTGATGCCTGGGCTCATCGACGCCCATTGGCACACCACGCTGGCCGCCATCACCCAAACCACCGCCATGACCGCCGATGTGGGCTACCTTCACCTGGTGGCAGCTCAGGAGGCCCGGCGCACGCTGATGCGTGGCGTGACATCGGTGCGCGACGTGGGCGGCCCCGCCTTTGCCCTCCAGCGCGCCATCGATGAAGGCATCGTCGATGGCCCCCGCATCTTTCCGGCAGGCGCCATGATTTCCCAGACCTCCGGCCACGGCGACTTTCGCCTGCGTCACGAGGTGCCCAGAGGCAGCAACACGCCGCTCAGCGAACAGGAACGCCAAGGCGTCGCGGCCATTGCCGATGGTGAAGACGAAGTCCTGCGACGCACCCGGGAGCAGCTCATGCTGGGCGCGTCGCAAATCAAGCTGATGGCGGGCGGCGGCGTGGCTTCCATCTACGACCCACTCGACAGCACCCAGTTTACCGAACGCGAATTGCGCGCCGCCGTGGAAGCCGCCGACGACTGGGGCACCTACGTGATGGTGCACGTCTACACCTCCAGAGGCATACAGCGAGCGCTGCGAGCCGGGGTGAAATCCATCGAACACGGCCAGCTGGCCGATGAAGAAGCCGCCCGCATGATGGCAGGTGAAGGTGCCTGGTGGAGCCTGCAGCCCTTTCTGCAAGACGAAGATGCCAACGTCTACCCAGACGCCGCCCGCCGAGAAGCCCAGCGGCAAGTCGCCGAAGGCACCGTCCGTGCCTACGAGCTGGCCCAGCGTTTCAACATCCACACCGCCTGGGGCACCGACATCCTGTTCAGCCCTCAGAATACGTCCAACCAATTGCGCCAGCTCGCCAAGCTCACGCGCTTCTACGACCCGCTTACCGTACTGGCCATGGCCACCGGGCGTAACGGCGAACTGCTGGCTCTTTCCGGCCCACGCAACCCCTACCCCGGCACGCTCGGCAAAATCGAGCCCGGCGCCTGGGCCGACCTGCTGTTGGTCGACGGCGACCCCAGCCGCAACCTGGACTTCCTGAACGACCCCGAGCAGAACCTGCGCCTGATCATGAAAGGCGGGCGTATTTATAAAGACACCCGATAGCCCCAGCGCCAACACAAGCGCTAGAACGTCATGACCTCGACCACCCAATCGATGAATACGCGCAGTTTGGCGCTGACGTGTCGGTTGGGGGGAAAGGCGATGTACATCGGCATGGGCGCGATGTCCCAATCCTCGAACAGGCGCACCAGCTCGCCGCGCGCCAGATGCCCCTGGGCAATGTAATCAGGGAGGCAGACGACCCCCAGCCCCGCCACGCCCGCAGCCAAGCAGGCATTGCCATCATCGACCGAAACGATGTAGCGGCCTTGTGCCTGAACACGCTGACCGTCACGGTGCAGCACGCACGAAGAAGCGATTCCCGCACGCACCGACCGAAACCCCACAAGATAATGCGGAGGCGCCGACAACGCTTCAGGGTGCGACGGAAAGCCCGCTTTTTCCAGGTAACTGGGAGCTGCATAAACCCCCATCGTCAACTCGCCCACACGACGCGCCATCAAGGACAGATCGGTCAGCTCGCCGCCCCGCACCACGCAATCCACCCGCTCACCGATGATATCCACCATGCGGTCACTTACCCCCATCTCCAGTTGAATATCGGGGTATTTCGCGTGAAAGGCAGGCAACGCGGGTATCAGCATCATGCGTGCAAATGGGCTAGGCACATCGACCCGAAGCCGACCACGAGGGAGAACGGCGGCATTGGAAAGGCTGGTCTCGGCATCATCCAGCTCGGCCAACAGCTTGATGACGCGCTCGTAATAGGCCGCCCCGTCAGCCGTGACGTTCACTTTTCGCGTCGTTCTGTTGAGCAGCGTGACCCGCAGGCGCGCTTCGAGATACTGAACCTGCTGCGTCACACTGGTTCGGCTGATCTGCAGTGTGTCAGCAGCCTTGGTAAAGCTGCCGGTTTCCACCACGCGGGCAAACGCCTGCATGGCATCAAAGCGATCCACAGTTGTCTTCCCTCCATGATTGTTTGGCCACAGCAAACAATGTTGATCATGATCCCGCGTTTATCCACACGCACGCCAGATTTACAGTGCTCCCACCATGAATCAAGGGTCGATCACGACCTACGAACAGCACTATTGGAGAGACTGATGGCTAAGCGTGATGTCGTTTTCCCGAACGGACGCCAGGATTTGTACGATCACAACCGCTACTCTGCGGCGGTACGCTCGGGTGATTTTCTGTTTGTCTCGGGCCAGGTAGGCAGCCGTGAAGATGGCTCACCGGAGCCAGACTTCGCCGCCCAGGTGCAGCTGGCCTTCGACAATCTGGCCAATGTCCTGAAAGCGGCCGGTGCCAGCTTCGAGGATATCGTCGACGTGACCAGCTTCCATACCGACCCCGAGGCCCAATTCGTTACCGTGATGGCAGCCAAGGCCCGCGCGTTTCCAGCAAAGCCCTACCCCAACTGGACGGCGGTCGGCGTCACATGGCTGGCGGGATTCGACTTTGAAATCAAGGTCATTGCAAGGCTGCCTGAGTAGGCATCCAAGGCAGGCAGATTTATAAAGACCCGCGCTAGGCATGCGTTATCTTTCCGATAGGTGATCACGTTTCTGCTGAAAAGCATCGCTGAATGCGGCCGCCAATATCCCTGTTGGCATGGCGATGATCCCAATGCCCGCCACGGCCGTTAAGCCCGCAAAAAATTTGCCCAGCGCCGTGACCGGTGTGACGTCCCCATAGCCCACCGTAGTGAGCGTGGCGATACTCCACTACAGCGCCCGAGGCACGCTGCCAAACGCTTCAGGCTGCGCGGCGGCCTCTACCAGATACAAGCAGCAAGACGAAAACAGCAGCAGCAAACCGGCCACGCCTGCACTGAGCCATAACTCATGGGAGCGCGACTTCAGCGCTGCCGCCAAGGCTGCCCACGCCTGGCTGAAGCGGCCCAGACGGGCAAGCCGCAGCATTCGCACCAAGCGCAGAAGGCGCAGCAGGAAAGCGTTGTTGTGGGCCATGAAGCCCAGAAAGTACGGCACGATGGCCAGTAAATCGACCAACGCCCAGAACGAGAACACATAGCGCACCCGCCCCGTCACTCCCCGATAGCGCAGGTCCTCCCCAACGGCATAAAGTCTCAACAGGTACTCGACCATGAAGATGGCTACGAAGATCGCTTCCAGCGTCGAAAACAGCCTCGGTGACAGCGCTCGCAGCGTGGGCTCGGTTTCCAGAATCGCCGTGATCGATGCCAATAGAATCAACAGACAGATAATACGATTAGTGACCGACAAGCCCTGCTGAAGGCGAGCTTCAGGAGCTAACTGCCGATGTAGCGCGGCTCTGAATGAGGTCATATGATAAAAGCGTTCAGCCAGTGAGAGGAAAGAGGCGCCACTATAGCGCTAAAATCTACCAAGCTGTTTACCCACCAGTGGCTGCAAAGCGATTAGCATCTTCACTGGTCGAGCCGACTGGCGACGAGACAACGCCCAGCAGACAACGTGTCGCGAAAGCCAACATCGACTAAGGTGATGACACTCCATCGCCAAAAGGGATTGCGCAATGATCGAAACAAGGGAAGAACTCGACGCCATCAAGAAGTCCTGCCATGCCATGGTTACACGCAGCGCCAGCCTCTCCGCAGGTACGGCGATGATTCCTGTGCCGGGGTTGGACATTGGCTCGGACGTGGCGATCCTGATGCGCATCATCCCCAAGATCAACAGCCAGTTTGGGCTAACGCCGGAGCAGATCGACCGTCTGGATACCGAAAGCAAGCTGTTCGTCATGACCGCCATCTCCAATACCGGCAGCAAGATGGCGGGCAGGTACATCACCAAAAACCTGATCGTGACCCTGCTTGGCAAGATGGGCATCAAAGTCGCCGCCAAAGGCACCAGCAAATTCGTCCCGCTGATTGGCAGCGCCGTGGCGGGCGGCATCAGTTTTACCGCCATGAAATACATGGGCAACAGCCACATCGAAGACTGCTACAAGGTCGCGTTGGCCGCCCTGGAAAACCGTCAAATCGAACCGATGGCCGACGCCGACCCCGAGGCGCCAGCCGATGACTCCCCCCCGACCGAGACGCCGTAGCGTCGACCAACAAGGAAACACAATGCCTGCTTATGTCATTTTGACCCGTGAACACACCCACAACAGCGAAGAAATGCAGCGCTACAGCGAAAAGGCCAAAGCCGCTCGGGAAGGCCACGACCCGCAGCCGCTGGCCTTCTACGGAGACTTCGAAGTGCTGGAAGGCAGCGCCATGGAAGGCGCCGTGATCCTGCGCTTCCCCGACATGGCCGCCGCCCGCGCCTGGTACCAAAGCCCCGCCTACCAGGAAGCCCGCCAACACCGCTTCCTGGGCGCCGATTACCGCGTCTTTTTGGTAGAGGGTATGGAAGAGGTGTGATAAGCAAACACTCTCCTGCTGTCATCAGCGGGGGAGTATCATCAAGGGATAGCTGCTATAATGAGCTCAACAGAACGACTCAAGGAGCGCGATAATGGTTCGCAGGCCCCCCACAGATAAAGTAATCGTTTCTCGTGAGCGTATTGTGCGAGCCGTCGCCAGCTCGAGTGCAATCGAGACAGGCGAGCGTACAGAGGTGATTGAAAAACGCCTGATGTCTCGCCCAAGGCTTTTCAACAAGTTGACCTTATCTTCCTGAGGCGATGCCTTCGACGTTACTGCGCCGACAAAACATCACGAACTAAACGTTCGACAAATTGGTAGTCGCCCTCCAGACCAGCCTGAATCGCTTTGAAATAGTAATCCTTGTGCTCATTCCATAAGCTATAGTCCAGTGGTTGAGCCCCCGCCTTGACAGCCATCACATCCAACAGCAAACGTGAGATCCGGCCATTTCCCTCACGGAATGGATGAATCAGTATGAACTCGACATGCATTTCAGCAAGAAAGCTGACCAGTTGCTCGTCTCCCATCTCAGGTAACGTAGCAAAACGAGCGAGATACTGGTTCTCGAACACTTGAGCCAACCTATGAATTTGCAGAGGCGATGCAAACCGAATATCGGGCTTAGACATATCAACGGTTCGGTATTGGCCCGCCCAATCGTAAACATTACCTAGCCAAGCTCTATGCCAATGGCGAATTCTTTTTAAATCAACCGTTTCTGGGAAAGTATCAAACACCTGTATGTAGAGCGCTGCAAGCAGCTCCGTCTCTGCAGTATTCATATCTGCCGGATCATCAATACCGGCAAGATTCTTCAGCACCTTATCTTCTGATCCCGGCTGATACTCACTTTCACTACCAGAAACTTCATAACGACTCATAGGAATAGCCTTGCTTCACTGCGCATGCAGCCCCAATTGAGCACACGTTAGCAACCGATACACAACCAAGAGTACACGTTCCGCTGCGAGCGAACACCAAGCCTATGCAAACCAGCCCATCAGCTCAGCATTCTGTATCACCCCAGCAACAAGTCACCCTCGATGGGGATGAACTGGCTGGCGGCGTTGATCAGGGAGGCGGCGGTGAGCTGGGGCACGCCGTAGACTTCCACCCGTTTGCCGTGGGCCTCACGGATCTTCTGCGCCAACAGGTCGAAGTCGCCATCGCCGGAGACCAGCACCACCACATCCGCCTTTTCGGCATATTCGATGGCATCGAGGGTGATGCCCACGTCCCAATCGCCCTTGGCCGAACCATCCGCGCGCTGAATGAACGGCTTTAACCTGACCTCGAAGCCAATCGAACGGAGGATATTCTGGAACTCACGCTGCTTGGCATCGCTCTTGTCGATGGCATAGCAGCGGGCGGCCAGCACCTCCCGGTTCGCCGTTGCCTTGGCCCAGAAACGCCGATAATCGAAGTGCCTTCCGTAGGCGTCGCGTACGGTGTAGTAAACGTTCTGAGTGTCTACGAAGATGGCAACGCGGGTCATGGCATGGGGGCCTCGGCAGTGAGTGTGCCCCCATGGTACGCGATAACCCATGCCCTCGAACTCAGTATATTGGGCTCCTCACATCAGACCTTCACTCCTGAATAAAAGAGGCCATGAGCATGGCGTCAAGCCGCTTTCTAGCCATGACGGCGCGCGCGCCACTCCAACACACGCTCCTGAAGCCCCATCACGAACACGAAAAACACCGGAACGAACAGCACCACCAGCAAGGTACCGCTGACCATGCCGCCAAACACGCCGGTGCCGATGGCGTGTTGGGTATTGGCGCTGGCGCCGTAGGCAAGCATCAACGGCACCACGCCGAGACCGAAGGCGAGTGATGTCATCAGGATCGGGCGCAGGCGCAGTCTGGCGGCCTCCACTGCCGCTTCCCGTAATCCCCAGCCTTGCTCGCGAAGCTGTTTGGCAAATTCCACGATCAGGATTGCGTTCTTTGCCGACAGCCCAATCACGGTGATCATGCCAACCTTGAAGAACACATCGTTGGGCAGCCCCCTCAGCATCACGGCACCCACTGCCCCCAGCAGCCCCAGCGGCACCACCAGCATGACCGAGACCGGAATAGACCAGCTTTCATACAGCGCCGCCAATACCAGAAATACCGCCAGAATCGACAGGGCCATCAGCATGGGTGCCTGGGAAGAAGACTGCCTTTCCTGCAAGGACTGGCCTGTCCAGGCCACGGCGAAACCGGGGGGAAGCTGCTGGACCAAGCGCTCCACCTCGGCCATGGCCTGACCGGTGGAAGCGCCCGCCGCCGCACTCCCGGAAATGCTCGTGGCGGGATAGCCAAGATACCGCTCCAACTGTAGCGGCGTTTCGTCCCACACCGGCGTGACCACCTCGGAAAGCGCCACCATGCCTCCTCGCACATTGCGCACCTGAAGTCTCAATACATCGTCGATCTGCATACGCGCCGGCGCATCCGCTTGCAGGATGACCTGCTGCATACGGCCCTGGTTGGGGAAATCGTTGAGGTACGACGACCCCATGGCAGCAGAGAGGATGTCACCAATATTGGCGAAGGGCACGCCCAGAGCCTCGGCCTTGCGGCGGTCGATATCCAGGCGAAGGCTCGCACCCTCGGGCAGGCCATCGGCGTAAACGTCGCTCAAGACCTGGCTTTGCGCGGCTAGCGCGATCAGTGCAGTTTCCGCTTCCTTCAAGGCGGCAGGGCCTTGGTTGCGGAGATCCTGAAGGTAAAAAGTAAACCCCGACTTGGTGCCCAGCTCATCGATTGCCGGGGGCAACAGGCTCATCACCGTGCCTTCGTTGAGCCGCTCCATGGCCTGCTGGGCTAGCTCGGCTTCTTCCGCCGTGGTCGCGCCATCGCGTTTCCCCCAATCCTCGAGCATGGTGAACGCCAGCGCCGTATTCGCCCCCGAGCCGGAAAACCCGAAGCCCAGGATGGACATGTTGCCGCTCACCGCCGCACGTGACATCACATGATTCTCGTAGGCCTTGACCACCTCCAAGGTCCGCTCGGTGGTCGCGTTGGCAGGTAGCTGAATACTGGTCATGAAGTACCCCTGATCCTCTTCTGGCAAAAACGATGACGGTAGCCTGCTCATGGCAAACAGCAACACGCCCGACAGCGCCAAGAACAGCACCATGAGCCGACCGCTGCGAGCGACCAGCCCGGTCACCTGGCGCTGATAGCGCCCGGTCAGAACATCGAAACGACGATTGAACCAGCCGAAAAAGCCACGTTTGTCATGATGACCGGCAGCCACGGGCCTGAGCAGGCTCGCGCATAGCGCTGGCGTCAGCGTGAGCGCCAGAAACGCCGAGAACAGAATCGAGACCACCATCGACAGCGCGAACTGTTGATAGATCACTCCCACCGAACCACTCGAAAAAGCCATGGGCACGAAGACCACGGTCAGCACCAGAGTGATGCCGATGACCGCGCCGGTGATCTCTTTCATCGCCTTTTGAGTGGCCTCTTTCGGAGGCAGCCCTTCCGAAGCCATGATGCGCTCGACGTTTTCCACCACCACGATGGCATCGTCGACGATAATGCCGATAGCCAGGACCATGCCGAACATGGTCAACACGTTGATCGAGAACCCCGCCAACAGCATGACCGTGAACGTGCCCAATAGCGCAATCGGTGCCACCAACGCAGGAATCAGGGTGTAGCGCACCTTCTGCAGAAACAGCAGCATGACCAGAAACACCAGCACCATCGCCTCGATCAAGGTGTGGATGACCTTCTGTATGGAGACCTTGACGAAGGGAGCCGTGTCGAAAGGCACCGAATAGTTCATCCCTGCAGGCAGGCTTGCGCCAAGCTCGGCAAGGCGCGCGCGTACGCCATCGGCCGTGCGTACGGCGTTGGCCCCAGGCGCGAGCTGGATAGCCGCAGCGGTGGCGGGCTGCCCATTCTCACGATTCGAGAAGCCATAGGATTGAGCCCCTAGCGCCACCCTGGCCACATCGCCCACCACCACCTGAGCGCCGCTCTCGTCTGCGCGCAGCACAATCGTAGCGAACTCCTCGGGGGTACGCAGTTGCCCGTCGGCCACCAGCAGCGTGGTGACCCTCTGGCCAGGGACAGCCGGAGAAGCCCCGATACTACCGGGTACGATGGGCGCGTTCTGTGCCTGAATCGCGGCGGAAACGTCGTTGATCGAAAGCTCATAGTCCGCGAGTTTTTGCGGGTCGATCCAGATACGCATCGCCTGCTCGGCACCGAACAGCTGCACCTTGCCTACCCCATCGACACGCCGAAGCTCCTCGACCATGTTGCGCGCCATGTAGTCGTTCAAGGCCAATTCATCGAAGCGCCCATCCTCTGACGTCAACCCCACGATCATCAAAAAGCTCGACGACGCGGATTCGACGCTCAGCCCATCCTGACGCACCGCCTGAGGCAAACGGGGCTCCACCGCCTTGAGCTTGTTCTGAATGTCCACCTGGGCCATCTCCGGGTCGGTACCCGGCTTGAAGGTCACGGTGACCGACGCCGAGCCCGAGGCATCGGCGGTAGATTGGTAATACAGCACGTTCTTGACGCTGGAAAGCTCACGCTCGATCAGGCTGACGACGGTGTCGCTCATGGTTTGTGGGGTTGCGCCAGGGTAAGTGGCGGTGATGGTCACCGACGGCGGCGCCACGGAGGGATAATGCGCCACCGGCAGCGAGGGAATGGAGATCACACCCAACAAGATGATGAACAGGGCGATCACCCATGCAAAGACTGGGCGCTGGATGAAGAACTGGGGCATGGCAGAGAGTCCTGGAGCGAGTTCTGAATATCAGCGAATGGAGGCAGCAATGGCGCCGTCGGGTGTAGGGGCCACCCAGCTCACTGGATCGACCTGTGCACCGTCCGCCAAGCGCTCGACGCCTTCCACGACGACTTTCTGGCCTTCGGTCAGGCCGGCCTGAACCCGGTAGCGCCCCTCTTTCACGTCAGCAAGCTCGACGGCCATCATCTCGACCCGTTCGCTGTCGTCCATCACCCACACATAGGGCTTGCCCCCAATGCGCACCACGGACTGCTGCGCGACGCTCAGCACCGCGTCATACCGGGCATACGGCACGCGTGCACGCACGAACATGCCAGGCAGTAGCCTCCGTTCCGGGTTCTCCACCAGCACACGCAGCAGCAGGTTGCCAGTGCTGGCATCGACTTCGATACCCGAAAAAAGCAGATGGGCGGCGACGTCATAAGGCGCACCATCGCGGCCCAACAGGGTAATCGGCATGCCGCCCTCGAGAGCGGGGTAAGAAGCCATGGCATCCTGGAGCCCATCGAGAGAGGACGATGGGCGGCGAACATCCACATAGACCTTGTCGATGTTTTGCACCCGCGCCAAAGGAGTACTCTCGCCGCTGCCGACCAACGCCCCCTCGGTCACCATCGCCTGATCGACGCGCCCGGAAATCGGCGTCGTCACCGTGGCAAACGCCAGGTCGAGGCGGCGACGTGACAGCGTTGCGCGGGCCTCCGACACGTTCGCCTCGGCCTGGCGGGCAGTGGACACAGCATCGTCATAGGCCTGACGGCTCACCGATGCCCCCCGCACCAAGGTTTCCAGCCGCGCCGACTGGGCACGGGCATTGGCAAGCTCCGCTTCGGCTTTTTGCAGCGCGGCTTGGGCGATATCCACCTCTGCCTGAAAGGGCGCCGGGTTGATTTCGAACAAGGCCTGCCCTGCGGCTACTTCGTGGCCTTGCTCGAACAGACGCCGTTGAACGATGCCGCCGACCTGAGCGCGAATGTCGGCCACTTGAAACGGCGCGACCCGCCCGAGCAGGTCCTCGGCAATCTCCCACTCGCCTACGGCCAGGGTTTCGACGGAAACCCGAGGCGCAGACGGCACATCGACCTCCTCCACCTGAGGCTCACACCCTGCCAGCAAGGTCATCAACAAGGCGACCACACCACCACGACGGCATACCATTCCAAGCTTCATGACGAGTTCCTTCAGTACAGGCAGAGGCCTGCCAATAGAATGGAAGGGACTATAGCGGCCCAGCATGGGATTCACGTCGACGGTATGTGGAGATATGATGGAGAACGAATTTCATCGTCTTCGAGCCCTCATGCATACGACTCATCAGCCCTCCCCTGCCACCTCAGGCGTGCAAGCCCTGGTGCTCATCGTCGAAGACGAGCCTGACATCGCCGATATCCTGCAGGCGTATCTGGCACGCGCGGGGCTGCGCACCCTGCACGCAGCGGACGGACGCAGGGCGCTGGATATGCACGCCACGATGAAACCCGACCTGGTATTGCTCGATGTGAAAATGCCGAAGCTGGACGGATGGCAGGTGCTGTCGGAAATTCGCCACCGAGGCCCCACCCCGGTCATCATGTTGACGGCCATGGATCAAGACATCGACAAACTGATGGGTCTGCGCTTCGGCGCCGACGACTATGTCGTAAAGCCCTTCAATCCCGCCGAAGTGGTTGCGCGGACTCAGGCCGTGCTGAGACGAACCCTGAACGATGCCCACCACCCGCCCCAGGTGCTTCGCATCCCGCCCTTCGAGATCGACCTGGAGCAGCATGAAGCATCCGTGCAGGTGAACGGCTCCTCGCACACGTTGGCCCTGACGCTCACCGAGTTCAGGCTATTGACCCACTTGGCACGGGCACCCAAAAGAGTCTGCACCCGCGCAGAGCTGCTGGCGGCCTGCCTACCCGAAGGCGAAGCAATGGAGCGCACGGTGGACAGCCATATCAGCAAGCTGCGCAAGAAGCTCGAAGACCTGGGCATCAACGGCATGCCAGCAAGTATTCGCGGCGTTGGCTACCGCCTGTGGGGCACGGAATGAAGCTCGTCGGGTTGAGCCGCACCATTGCCTTGACCATGGCCGCGATGGCTTTCGGCATCACCCTGTTGGTGGTGGTCACCTCATATCTGTTTTATTTTCTGGCGTCTCGCTACTGGCAGGACTCGCTCGACGACTTCGGCCTGTTCCCCACCGGTCCGGAATGGATCTGGCTCGCCCTGACCACGCTCACCGGGCTCACCTTCGCGATGATCGTCGGCGTACAGCTGGCGCGGCGTATCCTGGTGCCACTGAACTCCGTCACGCTGGGCATTCGCAAGGTGGCACAGGGCGACCTGAGCGCCCGAGCCACCACAGGAGACCGCTCGCTGGGCGAAGCCGCCGTGCTGGCCAACGACTTCAATGCACTGGCAGACCAGCTCCAGCGCATGTCTCAAGAGATGACCTTCTGGAACGCAGCCATTGCCCATGAGCTGCGCACGCCCGTCACTATCTTGCGTGGCCGCCTGCAAGGCTTGGCAGAAGGGGTGTTCCCTCCTGAAACACCGCAGTTTCTGAGCCTGCTGGCCCAGATCGACGGCATGGCACAGCTGATCGAAGACCTTCGTGCCGTCAGTCTGGCCGAAAGTGGGCATTTGAACATCGAGATCAAGCAGTGCGAGCTTTCCGCTGACATCGAGTCGGTCGTCGAATTTTGTCAGCATGCACTGAATGCATCACAGCATGAGCCAACGCTCGATTTACAAGCGGGAAGCGTCCATTGCGACCCGTTTCGTATTCGCCAAGCGCTGCTTGCACTGCTGGAAAACGTTCGCCAGCACGCATCGCCAGGCCCCGTCCTCATCCAAACGCGCCAAGACGAGGGTGCGTGTGTATTGCGTGTGATCGACGCTGGCCCAGGCATCCCGCCGGACGATGCCACCCATATTTTTACCGCGTTCCGACATGCTCGGGAGACCGACACCGGTACACAGGCAGCCAAACGAGGAAGCGGGCTCGGATTGGCAGTCGTGGCGGCGATTGCCAAAGCTCACCATGGCGAGGCCAGATGCTACCCTTCTGACGAAGGCGGCTCCTGTTTCGAGGTGCGCTGGCCTACACCATCACCATCGACGTGATCACATGGGGCGTGATTGCTGAATGATCGGCAGTGAGAACCTGCCCACCAAACCAAGCGCCAGAGCGCAGCACTCGGCGCTTTATATCTTTCTCCAGTTCAGCTTCGGAATACACATTACCAAATATGGCCATACACGGTTCTTACATCTTTGCCAAATAAATCTGCCTAGTAAAAGTGTGGCCGCTTCAACCTATAAACACCATCACTACCAGCACCATAGCCAGCAATAGCAGGTACACTCTGGCATGAAGATGGTCAGGAATGCGCCCAATCCAGGTCGACGCCAGGCGAATACCGAGCCATGAGCCCACTGCGAGTACCAGCAAGGCGCGTAGATCCACATAACCGGCATACCAGCCCCCCAACGCAGGGTGGTTCGCCGACAGCAACACATACGTCGCGGTGCCACTCACCGCCATGGGCAACGACAACGGATTGGCCATGGCAGTGGCTGCCGTCATACTCGCGCCTCTCCGGCGCATGAGCGGTACGGTCATCACGCTGCCGCCAACGCCCAGTAAGGCGGCCACTGCACCAATCAATGTCCCCGTCATCGCCGTCACCCCTCGCCCCATAGGACGCACATCACTCCCTGACTGATGCAGAAAACCGGGCCGCAAACTGGCATCCGCAATCGTGAGGGCTAAATAACCAATGAACGCCCAGCGCACCCACTCGCCACTTAACGACACGGCCGCCGCTGCGCCCAGCACAGCGCCCAAGGCGATATAGCCCACCAGCGGACGCACCAAGTGCCACTGCACGGTCTGCCGTTGGTGGTGGCGCCATGTGGACAGGGAAGCCGCAAACACCATCAATGCCGTCGAGGTGGCCACCGCGATATGCATAGCCGCCTGACCGACACCACTATCCGGCCCATGGACGAAAATCAGCAGGGTATACAGCAAGGGAACCACCACGAACCCACCACCAAAACCGAACAATACGGTGGTCACTCCCGCCACCCCGCCACAAAGTAGCAATACGCTATACACCGGCACTCTCCTGATGAAACGAAACAGCAGGCACTATATGCTGGCGAGGATTGGCCGACATTCGTCGTTAGGACAACCATCAACGCGTTTCAGCCAGGTTAACGCTAATGCTCAATACACCTCTTCCAGAGGTAGATCATGTGGCACGGCCCATGGTGGCCATCGGCACGGACTACCGCCCCGGTACCCTCCTTGATTTTCATACCCATCGCCGTGCCCAGTTTCTCTATGGCATGACCGGCGTTATGGAGGTGAATACGGATGACGGCACCTGGATGGTGCCGCCCTTTAGCGGTGTCTGGCTACCTGCGGGCAAGCGGCACCAAGTACGCATGAACGGGGTGAGCACTCGAAGCCTCTATATCGAGCCCCATGCCGCGCCACGCGCTGCGAGCAGCTGTGAGGTGCTGGTCGTGACGCCTCTCCTGCATCACCTGCTGCTGGCTTCCGCCCACATCCCCGCACTCTATGATGAAAATGGCCGCGACGGAGCTCTGGCTCGACTACTCCTATGCGAACTGGAACAGGCTGAGGCCCTGCCACTATTTGCGCCCCTGCCCCACGACCTGCCACTCGCCAGCCTGTGCAGAGATTTTCTCGGCCAGCCGAGCATTCACACCCTTCCTGAAGAGTGGGCTCGGCAGTTGCACTGCAGTCAACGCACCTTTAATCGTCTGTTCCGTCAGCAGACCGGACTCTCCTTTGGGGTATGGCGCCAGCAAGCCTGCCTGATGGCGGCGATTCCCAAGCTGCTCTCCGGCAATTCCGTTACCCGAACCGCACTGGAACTCGGCTACGACAGCCCTGCCGCTTTCTCCAACATGTTTCGCAAGGTACTCGGCCAATCTCCTAGTACTTTTGTTCGGGCGGCGAATCGTTAGAGGAAGCGTAAAAAGCAGCTGCTACAGGTGTTAGCGCTACCGTTTCAAGACGTTCAGTAATCATCGGTATATAGGTTTCATGGCGTGGAGAATGTCCGCCATCTTCAGCAGCAACATTAGAAAGAGCGTCACTGGTCTGCCCACTTGTCATTCTAGTCAGCCACGCATATATTCATATTTGTTATTTTTGAATATAGGAAGCACATCATGGCAACGACTAGCCTTAGCCTAGGAGAACACTGGGAAGCCTTCATCAAAAACGAAGTCTCTAGCGGTCGCTACGGCTCCGCAAGTGAGGTGGTGCGGGATGCATTACGTGCCATGGAAGAACGCAAAAGCAAACTTGAGGCGCTACGTACGCACCTAGCCCAAGGTGCCGAGCAAGCGAGCGCTGGTGAATTCGTGGACGATTTCTCAATGGATGCATTAATCAGCGATTTGGATAACGAATCGTAATGCTCACATTCCGTATCACACCGAGAGCAAGGGACGATTTAAAAGATATCGGCCGCTATACGGAATGGCAGTGGGGCAAGAACCAACGGGATACCTATCTAAGGGATTTTGAAAAACGGTTTCACTGGCTCGCAGAAAATCCCCTGCCAGGAAGGCATCGCCCAGATATCAAAGAGGGTTATTTTAGCTACCCTCAAGGCCAGCACGTTATTTTTTATCTGATTGGCCATGAATGCATTGAAATCATTGGCATTCCTCATAAAGAGATGGATATCGTTTCCTATTTTCTGACTGATTGACGACCTTCAAGTACCAGGCGCCCCCTAGCATGTGTACAGGGCGATGGCATCGTGGCATGCGCCGTATTGGCAGAAATAAGGTGCAACACCCCCACCACCACCAATTTTCTTCTCGGCGTCCGGCCTCCGTCGCTCGCCCTGCGGCCACGCTTACATCGTCCAGCGAGGCGGCGGACAGCTTCGCCAGCGCGGCAATGTCATCCAGCAACCCAATCCAGCCGCCAATGGCCATGGGTATTTCCTCCGTGAATAAGCGTTGTTGATCGTAAAGCACACCGTAGCGGGAGGGCATTGCCTGTTTCACGCCAACAGACAGCGCTGTGACGATCTGATACGCTCACGACGTCAAGGACAGCCACGACTTATCACAGGAAAAGCACGCCCATGGGTTCCAAAAAAGCAGACCGCTAGGCCGCAACAACCCTGCTTCACTCGTTGTTGCGGCAGCCTGACCATCACATCGATGCCCTGCAGGCCGCTGTCGAATACGCTGATTCGTACGGAGCTTTTCCTGTGCCTATTCAAAACCCAAGCCCTTGGGCTTATCGCCTACCCCTGGCGCTGGCGTTGCTGGCCCCTTTCAATCTGCTTGCCTCACTCGGCATGGATATCTACCTGCCGGTGGTGCCCGCCATGCCGGGCATTCTCGATACCACGCCCGAGGTCGTTCAGCTTACGTTGACGCTCTACATGATCATGCTGGGCGTGGGCCAGATCCTCTTTGGCCCGCTTTCAGACCGCCTGGGCCGTCGCCCCATCCTGATCGGCGGCACCCTCGTTTTCGCGGCGGTCTCCATATTCCTGGCGTTCACCACGGAAGCCTGGCTATTCGTGGTACTCAGGCTGGTGCAGGCCATGGGGGCCGCCACCATGCTGGTCGCGATGTTCGCCACGGTGCGCGATGTGTACGCCAACACGCCGGAAAGCGCAGTCATCTATAGCCTGATGAATGCCATGCTGGCGGTGGTGCCTGCGCTGGGGCCTATCGCGGGCGCGCTGATAGCCCGTTACCTGGGCTGGAGCGCCCTGTTCATCACCCTGGGCATTCTGGCCCTGCTGACCCTCGGCTACGCCTTCCCGAGATGGCATGAAACACGCAAGGCATACGCCCCCACCCGCCTGGCGGATATGGGGCGCGTGCTCAACAGCGCTCACTTCTGGGTCTATACGGTCGCGTTCGGGACCGCCATGGGGGCGTTTTTCGTGTTCTTCTCGACGGCCCCCCGAGTGCTCATCGAAGGGGCGGGCTTTAGCGAGTTGGGGTTCAGCGTGGCCTTTGCGACGGTGGCCTTGGCCATGATCGTGACGGCGCGCTTTGCCAAACGTTTCGTGACGCGCTGGGGCATTCCCGGCTGCGCCCTGCGTGGCGCGCTGATTCTGCTGGCCAGCGCAGGCCTGCTGGGGCTGGGGGAAGTGTTCTTCACGCCAAGCCTGTGGTCGTTTGTCTTACCGATGTGGCTCGCTGCCGTGGGCATCGTGTTGATCACTTCCGTGACCGCCAACGGCGCGCTGCACGCCTTCAGCGACATGGCAGGCACCGCCGTGGCGCTGCACTTCTGTGTGCAGAGCCTGATCGTGGGTGGCGTGGGCACTGCGGTGGTGGTCATGCTGGATGGCAGCACGGCGTGGCCGCTGATCGCCTACACCGGCGGCATGGCAGCGCTCACGCTGGGGCTGCTCACCGGCTTAGCCCGGCGGAGGCGGTAACGATAGGGTAATGCGTGTGCAGGGGTGGCTGCGCTCAATCGCGCATCTTCAAGCGCTGGGCCCTTCTCCGCCGGGTGGCCACCACGGCCACGACCGCGACGCACAGCACAGCGGCCACCCCTGCCAACACCACATGGGAAAGGCTGCTCAGGCGCTCAAACAGTGGCGCGAGCGCCTGACCAAACAGATAACCGAGCGTGACCCAGGCGGCCGACCAGATCAGCGCCGACAGCGCATTGAGCACGATGAAACGGGGCCAGGGAAAGTTGGTCGTACCGATGGTCACCGCACCGGCCATGCGCAGCCCGTAAAGGAACCGCAAGGAGAACGCGAACGTATTCGGGTGGGCGTTGAACGTCGTCAGTACCCGCCCACCCGCCGCGCTACGCTGAACCGAACGCACGATAGCGCTATTGCGCCACCCATGCCCGAGCAGGAAGAACACCTGATCCGCCAGGAAAGCGCCCAAGGCAAGCGAGACCACCGCTTCACCAAACCCGATCAGGTGCCGATGCATCATGATGCCGCCCAGCATCGCGACGGCTTCACCCTCCAGGCTCGCCCCCACGAACAAGCCGAGGCTGCCATAGTTCGCCACGAAATAATCAAGCGTCATGTGCATTCATCCATCAAGTAACCCCGCCAGGTGGGTGCCACGTCAACGCAATCTCTATCACGATTCAGGATGATGCAGAGGTGAATGAGGCTTATGGAAGGCAGCTGCTTCAGTTTGCAGCCAACCTGGCTGCCCCAAGCACATGAGCCGATTGCCCCGCCTATTCGGCTCAGATGATGAGCCGATTATGGTTGATATTCGGCTCATGGGCTAGTGGATGGGCTTGCCTCGGCGACATCACCCACTGGGTAAGCATCTTGGAGATATCCGTGCGGGTTATGTCAGCTACGCCCAACGTCATCTTTTCTCTGATGGGCTAAGAGTGCATCGAAATGATGCTACTCCGCACAAAGCGATGGGTATGCTCGCCTATTGCTTGCTTGATTAGGCACTACACGAGCACCGTCAGGGCCTATGGACTGAATCAGGAGTTTACAACGCCCTACACGCCGGAGCAAAACGGCTAGGTGAAACGCTTCTTGCGCTCCTTAAAGGAGGAGTATGCTTAGCTACACCGATTTGAAGCGCTAGGTCAGCCAGAGCGATCATTAGACGCTGAATCAGGTACTACAACGAAGACGGCCACATCAGTCATTGGGGTATTTGGTAACCAGAGCACGCCCAGCATTAGCTGCATAGGGTGTGCAGAAATTCAAGAGGGAACTACAAAATGCCACATAAAATAAATTTTAGATTCAATTGAAAAAATATCCTATTTCCCAAAGTCAGCTCTTTTCTCTTCTAGCTACTCATCACCTGATAACAATTAAATTTCACCAGAAGTGGTATTTATTCAAAAACACCCTTAAAAATAACAGTAGAAAAACTATCAAACGGATCAAACAGTAGCTCGTCACTTATATTACTGGGCCATCTAGCCAAGGCTGGCTAAACTACCAACCTTAAGCCATAATAAATAAAAGCTAATTAGAAAAACTCTATTGTATATTTCCATATTCTAGACAACCCTACACTTGTCTCTTTTGAATAATTACTTGTAAATGGATAAAGAACGCTTACCGGCTGGTCTGAAAAACTATTTAAGTACGCAAGCCCAATACCTAAAACTTGTGGTTTGGCTGATAAAGGGCAAAGATAAATATGCCCATATTCTTCTAAGCATTTATTCTTAAAAATATACGAAGACAAAATAGCTGCCGTTTCAAAAGGATCATATGCGGGAGCAAACATTGGGGCTCGTAGAGCATCTAGTGAGAACGATTCATCAGCACTTTCTGTACGTAACATATTCTCTTGGAACATATCCGCACTTAAAGA
The DNA here is from genome assembly GCF_020616575.1 of Halomonas sp. NyZ770. Taxonomy (NCBI): domain Bacteria; kingdom Pseudomonadati; phylum Pseudomonadota; class Gammaproteobacteria; order Oceanospirillales; family Halomonadaceae; genus Halomonas; species Halomonas sp. NyZ770. The sequence goes on from NZ_CP085143.1 coordinate 3,072,936, forward strand.
AGGAAAGCCTAATAAAGGTACTACTTCAGCATTTTCATTATACTGGGCGGCCTTTGATATTAAACTTACATCATAACCAGCTGCGACAATCATTAAGTCCTTCTTGGTTGAAATATCGTTCCCCCCTTGAAACCCTATAACTTGTCGCGTCTCTGATACGGAGCCGCTTGAAAAAACAGTATACTCTTTTTTAGTATAATAGCTTGGTTCACTGTAAATAAAATCCACTTTTTTAAAACCATTATTTTTTTAAAAAAGCCATCAAAAAAAGAAGCTGTGCCCTCAAAAAACCAGTTGAATCAATGCATATATTTTTATTTTTAAAATCTCTTAATTTAATCTTACCGATGAAGTCGCTCACCTGTAAAGCTTCATTGCCTTCTTTAACTATTACTACGTTCGCATGTGATGGATACTCAAATTCCGAAAATTCATATTCAGGGAAAATAAGCCAGAACTTTTTCAATGAGTTGGATTTTTCAAAAATTTTCCGCACCCTTTCACTAGCGTTATATGCAGAAATAAAAACATCGTATGTTGGCCATAACCCGTCCACATACATCTCTTCTCTGTAATACATTGAATAGTGCATTAAAACTCCAGACCTAGTTGCTTACTATTTTTTTCATCAACAGCGCAGACATCAGAGACAATCTCAAATGGCAAGTATCTAGAATTATAAAATTCTCTTCTATATTCACTAAATTCTTCTTCTAAATCTGGATCGAAGATTTTATTAAAATTTTCAGCCGTTATTGCAAGAGAGCCACGTCTACGCACTGATAACCCCCATTTAGGGCAAAGTAAGCCATTAACATAATAATTAGAAACAATTTTTTGCGAATTTTTTTCTTGTCTAGGTGAATCTGACTTAATTAACACTCTAACAAGCGTAGCCCAATCTAAAATTTCTTTTGCTTTTTCGCTAATGGAATTTCTATCGATGATGAATCCTGAAGCAGAGCATTCGACTGGTTTATCAGAATACATTTCAATACGTAAAATCTCACATAGCCTAGATAAGGCTACTGCAACACTGCTGCCAAGTGCTCCTTCCGTAACGCAATCATCATGGAGCCAGTCAGAAGATTCCTTTAATGCAATTTTCTGAGCTCTCAATGAGATTTTATCATCCGGAGAGAACGGCATCTTGCCTTGAAAAACCTCTATCTTGTATACATTTCTTAATAGTGTAAGTATATGGCGCGGAAACCCTTTAGTCATTGCTAGTAAGTTATCGATCCCTAAATACTCATCCAGATTATTTCCAACAGATGCACGTAAAGAAGATGCCACATAATTATTTTTATAATATTTTATTTTCTTAGCTATTATTGATTCACCTTCGAGATTTGAAAGCATACTAATTTCATATTTAATCTTCTCGGATATCTCTATTAGTTCATTAATAGATCTTTTTTTCTTTGACCATTCTTGAGAAAAAATATGAACTGCAGCCAATTCTACTAGTCGATTACTGGGATAAGATAAATTTCTCGAAATAGACACTGCAATGTTTTTCGGAACTTTGGTAGCAATTCTTGAGTTAAATGCTTTAAGAACTGCGCTTATGCCAGCTTTTTTACTTTTCGATAAATTAATATTCTTTTCAATATTTGGATTTTCAAACATCTCTCTTAAGAAAAATTTCTTTTTATCCAAACTATCAAAATCATTATTTACGATAAACCCTGCCCTCAGAAGTCTATTAAATATAAGATTAAAGGCAAAATCTTCATACTTTCTAGATTCATTATAAATATTGTCCAGCCTGATGGTCTCGAACTCATGCCCCTCTCTATTTTCTTCACCAGAGCCTAACGTTTCAAAAGTTTTTATACCATGTGTACGAAAACCTAGACGAAAAGATACTGGGAGTTTTTTCTCTCTGAGTAAAGAGTTAATATATCTTTGTTGTATTTCACTAATATTTTCCATTTCATCAATTAAATATAAAAAAGAAACATTTTTAAAATAAGGGGAGTGTTTTTGCAATAACTTAGGTATTCCAAAAACCAGATCTCCTCTAGAAACAAGGATTTCTATATCTAATTTTTCCTTAAAAAAAGCATTATTAATTTCAGAATCCACTGCTTTAGAAGTGTTAATAAGCCAATTTTTCACCTCAGTTAAATTTTTATTCAAACTATGTTTTCTTTCACCACCTATTAATGAAAGCACATCATTGCAAAAATCATTTGGACAGTTTAGCAACTGATCATCTTTACTATAAAGATAGGAAATTGACTCCATTACTAGTGCTGCACACCAAAGTTCGAAAGAGTATTCAAACAAAGCAGATTTTAGATTAATGTCATATGGCAAATTATCGAATCGTGATCCATTTAAGCCACTAGCTTGAAAATAAACGCCAAAGTAACCATCTTGAGATATTCCTTTTAATGCATTTTTATTATTTCTTAAGGCCTGAGATTTATAAGAAAAATATCTCATTAAATGAGTTTTACCGCTGCCTTTACCACCAACTAAGTACTGAGATAAATAATGAGATGGGGAAAACAAATCAACCAGCCCATCTCCTTCAAGATCGACCCACTGCTCATTAATATCACCATCATCTAAATCATTAGCTTTCAATGTTGTAAATGGGTTTTTTTGAAGCAGATCCATATCATTCCCTCAAAACATATTGCCATATAGTTTCGTGTAGCGCTTGAAAATAGGATTCCAATTCTTAGTTTGCCAAAAAACAGGTAATGTATTATCCGGAGTATTATGATAAAAGCCTAAAAGTAGCTGCCCGTTACCATAACCTAATAGCTCAGCCGGATGCATAGAGATTAATCTTGCATATTTTTCACAAGTTTTTTTTATCTCATTTTTACAAAAATCGTCCCCAGCATTACTGAAATATCTAGATTTATCCGAGAAACATTTAAAAGTTTCGTCTAATATGAAAACACTATCTGCTCTATCAAAGCTAGTTTCATTTTTTACTTTCTCAATTCCTTTACTTGTAGCAAATAAAGTATAGTAATAAACCTCAATATTGGAATCAATATTTTTAATTTCATCTACTATTTTTTTAGAGTAATTTACAGCTTGATCGCCACTACCACAAACATCATCGATAAATATATATCTCTTTATATTTTGGTCAGCAAGACTCATATCTAAAGCCCCATGCCGACTTCTATTAAACGAAAAAATCTCATGCACATGCATAAATTTATTTTTATCTAGTTCGTTTTCTTGTCGGAAAAAGTATAGAAGATGCGTTCCACTCTCTGATGGATTACCTACTCCCAAAAAACGAGTCTTTGATAATTCAATATCAATAACTTGTTTAATACTCTGGAAATCAATTGTATTGTTATTATCTTTCCGTATTGTCTGCACTAATGGATTATAAAATTTATCCCTATAAACTGACCTAAGAAGCTCCCTAATCTCCCTTACTCCAAAATACATAAAGTTACTCAAGAGGAAAAGCGCTTGAGTTTTTTCGCATTTTCTAATATTAGTATGAGCTGTAAAATTATCTAACCAATTTTGGAGATTAGATTCATTAACTTTATTTTCCCATACTGTTTGAGAAAGTTTCATTATTTTTGTTTCAAGCTTCTCTACTGTCGTTAGTTCGTTCATTTTTGAAGCACCAAGATCCACTCAGAGTTTATAATACTAGCAGTTTTATTTCTCTTGGTCATTAGTCCTCGGGAGCGAATGCCATCTATTAATAACAATTTGGTAGAAAAGCCAATTTCTTCAGCTAGAAACTGGAGATACTTCCTTGTTTCGAATGGCATTTTACAAACTTCATTATCCCCTACCACTAAAACACAATAACGGTTTTCTTTCAAGACGCGATAGCATTCTTTTAATGCTTCTCTCATTTCTTGAAGATAATTAGCGCATATATGTGCTCGCAATGGATTTATATTTCGTATTTTTGTTAATACAGCATCTATTTCTTCGTTTCCTATAACTTCAAGAGCTTCATATTCTTTTTTCGAATAATGTTCTCTTCCAATATTTTGTTTTTCAATGTCCCTCAAACTTTGATTTTGACAAAAACCTAACCATCCTAAACTTAACGATGAAGACCTTATATATTTTTGTGCTCCTACATAAGGCGGAGAAGTAAGCACTAAGTCCACACTATTATTTGAAATTAAATCTCGTGATTCCAGATTTACCGTGATTTTTCGCGCATCATTCCCCACAACTCTAGCTTTATTCTCGACTTTTAGACTAATTAAATTTCCAAGCCTATGTAAATTTTCCTGAAACTGATTTGAGAAAATATTAAAAACATCTGCATCTTCTATCTGACTAATCCTAGATATTGCCTTCTGCTTTTCATGATCATTATATTTATCAATCTTTAACCGAACAGGGACACTTAGTCGAGGGTCTGAATAACTTATTTTTTTGATAATATTTGATAGAGTAACTCTCATGAAGCTCTGAGCTGGCTCATCTTCGATTTCATTTATTGCTCTAACTATTTTTGATATGTCATGCTGAGTTTTCTTTGGAAACCATAAGTCCTGATTAACTACATGTACATGTTCTCCCTTCCTAAATCTACGAGCTTTTTTTAAAACAGATATGCACTCTGATTTTAGCAACTCAGGGCAGACTGACTTTGTTTTCACTTCGGCTATTAACCTCGCCAAAGGATTTGCATCGCATCCTATAGCATCATGCCCACCAATTATTGATTCTAACAAAACTGTCCCAGTACCACAAAAGGGATCTAAAACTAAACTATTTTGTGCCGGTAGAATAACATTTGAATTTATAAAAAAAATAGGGATATGCTTAAGGAGTTTTGCGGGATATGAGTGTATATAGTGAGTCAACGAATCAGAATATGGCACCCAATACACTAAATCTCTAAAACTCACCTCTATAGCTTGGCCATTTTCTTCATAACGTTTAAAAAGATTTAACAAAGTATCATCTATATACTTTACATAAGTATCTTTTAAATTAGATTCGTTTTTTAAAGTTAAATCATTCAATTTTATTTCCAAATAAAATTTTCAAAGCAAATCATATATATCAACTAAAAAGGGCCCTTTTCTATCAGGCCCTTAGCAATCATTGTACCTCATACCTCTTAGGTGGAATGATTACATCTCACTCCCACTCAATCGTAGCAGGCGGCTTACTACTCACATCATAGGTCACCCGCGACACGCCTTCCAGCTCATTGATAATCCGGTTGGAAACCTTCTCCAGCAGCTCGTAGGGCAGGTGGGCCCAGCGGGCGGTCATGAAGTCGATGGTTTCGACGGCGCGGAGCGCGATGACCCATTCGTAGCGGCGGCCGTCGCCGACCACGCCAACGGATTTCACCGGCAGGAACACGGCGAAGGCCTGGCTGGTTTTTTCGTACCAACCGGCGGCGCGCAGTTCTTCGATGTAGATGGCGTCGGCATCGCGCAGGATGTCGGCGTACTCTTTCTTCACTTCACCCAGAATGCGCACGCCCAGGCCGGGGCCAGGGAACGGGTGGCGGTAGACCATATCGTAAGGCAGGCCGAGTTCGAGGCCGAGTTTGCGCACTTCGTCTTTGAACAGTTCGCGCAGCGGCTCCACCAGCTTGAGCTTCATGGTTTCCGGCAGGCCACCCACGTTGTGGTGGGATTTGATCACGTGCGCCTTGCCGGTTTTGGAGGCGGCGGATTCGATCACGTCCGGGTAGATGGTGCCCTGGGCCAGGAATTCCACGCCTTCGATCTTGCTGGCTTCGTCATCGAACACGTCGATGAAGGTGTTGCCGATGATCTTGCGCTTGGCTTCCGGGTCTTTTTCGCCGTGCAGCTTCTCCAGGAACAGCTCTTCGGCGTCCACGCGGATCACTTTCACGCCCATGTGCTTGGCGAAGGTTTCCATGACCTGGTCGCCTTCGTTCTTGCGCAGCAGGCCGTTGTCGACGAATACGCAGGTGAGCTGCTCGCCAATGGCCTTGTGCAGCAGCGCGGCTACCACGGAGGAGTCTACGCCGCCGGAAAGGCCCAGCAGTACGTGGCGGTCGCCGACTTGCTCGCGTACGCGCTGTACCTGGTCTTCGATGATTTGGGCGGGCGTCCACAGCTTTTCGGCTTTACAGATATCCAGCACGAAGTGCTCGAGAATCCGCTGGCCTTGCAGGGTGTGGGTCACTTCCGGGTGGAACTGTACGCCGTAGAACTGCTTCTCTTCCCAGGCCATGGCCGCAATCGGGCAGCTCGGGGTAGAGGCGGTCACGGTGAAGGTGTCCGGGGCCTTGGCGACCTTGTCACCGTGGCTCATCCACACGTCCAGCAGGGCGTTGCCGGTGGCTGGGTCTACGTGGTCCTTGATGTCCTTGAACAGGGCAGTTTCGGCATCCAGACGAATCTGGGCGTAGCCGAACTCGCGCTGGTTGGAGCCTTCCACCTTGCCGCCCAGCTGCTCGGCCATGGTTTGCATGCCGTAGCAGATACCAAACACCGGCAGGCCCATTTCGAACACGCACTCGGGAGCGCGGGGGGAGTCCAGCTCGGTGACGGATTCCGGGCCACCGGCCAGGATGATGCCGTTGGGGTTGTATTCGCGGATCTCTTCTTCGGTGATGTCGAAGGCGCGGATTTCAGAGAATACGCCGATCTCGCGCACGCGGCGGGCAATCAGTTGGGTGTACTGGGAGCCGAAGTCGAGAATCAGAATCTTGTGGGCGTGAATGTCACTCATGGCGAAGCCTCTATAACGCGGAATGCCCGCATTGCCTAAAAAGCAGACGGCGGGGCAATGCCCGCCGCCGTGTCACTAACTGCGCTGGTTAGCTCACCCGGTAGTTGGGTGCTTCCTTGGTGATCTGCACGTCGTGAACGTGAGACTCGTTGAAGCCAGCGCCGGTAATCTGTACGAACTCGGGCTTGGTGCGCATTTCCTGAATGTCGCGGCAGCCGGTGTAACCCATGGAGGCGCGCAGGCCGCCCATCAGCTGGTGAACGATGGCGCTCATCATGCCCTTGTAGGGTACGCGGCCTTCGATGCCTTCCGGCACCAGCTTCTCGGCTCCGGCGTCCTTGTCCTGGAAGTAGCGGTCGGCGCTGCCCTGGCTCTGCGACATGGCACCCATGGAGCCCATGCCACGGTAGGCCTTGTAGGTACGGCCCTGGTACAGCTCCACTTCGCCCGGTGCTTCTTCGGTACCGGCCAGCAGGCCACCTACCATCACGGCGCTTGCGCCAGCGGCAATGGCCTTGGCCAAATCGCCGGAGAAGCGCACGCCGCCGTCGGCAATCAGCGGAATGTCGAAGGGCTTCAGCGCTTCGGCCACGTTGGCCACGGCACTGATCTGCGGCACGCCCACGCCAGCCACGATACGCGTGGTGCAGATGGAGCCGGGGCCAATGCCCACTTTCACCGCATCGGCACCCGCTTCGGCCAGCGCAGTGGCGGCGGCGGCGGTGGCGATGTTGCCGCCGATCACTTGAATCTGCGGGAAGTGTTCCTTGATCCAGCGGACGCGGTCGATGACGCCCTTGGAGTGGCCGTGGGCGGTATCGACGATGATCACATCGACGCCTGCTTCGGCCAGGGCCGCCACGCGGTCAGGGGTTTCCGGGCCGGTGCCCACCGCAGCACCTACCAGCAGGCGGCCATCGCTGTCTTTGGCGGCCATGGGGTAGGTGCGGGCTTTTTCGATATCCTGGAAGGTCACCAGGCCGCGCAGGTGGAAAGCGTCATCGACGATGAGCATTTTTTCGATGCGGTGTTCGCGCATCTTGGCTTTGCTGACTTCAAGCTCGGTACCTTCCGGTACGGTGACCAGGCGCTCGCGGGGCGTCATGATGTCGGCCACGCTGTCGCCCACGTTGGGCTGGAAGCGCATGTCACGCTCGGTGACGATGCCCACCAGGGTTTCGCCTTCCACCACCGGGAAGCCGGAGAAGCCGTATTCGCGGGCCATGGCCAGCAGGTCTTCCAGCTTGGCCTTGGGGCTCACGGTGACCGGGTCTTTGACGATCACGCTTTCGTGCTTCTTCACCTTGCGCACTTCCGCGGCCTGCTGGGCCATGGTCATGTTCTTGTGGATGATGCCGATGCCGCCTTCCTGGGCCATTGCAATTGCCAGACGCGCTTCGGTCACGGTGTCCATGGCGGCAGACAGCAGGGGAATATTCAGCGAGAGGTTACGAGTCAGGCGGGTTTTGAGGCTGACATCCTTGGGCAGAATGTCGGAGAAGCCAGGAACGAGAAGTACGTCATCGAACGTAAGCGCTTCTTGGGCCATACGTAGCATAGCGGCAACACCCAATGTAAAGTGGGAAGATGGGGCGTGAAAGGTTAATCGCCCATTATAACGTTTCGAGGGCCACCCCAGCAAACCATCCTGCGATGATCTGCTGAAGGTGGCCCTCTGCGTTGGCCTTGGCGAAGCCCACTGCGGTGTGGCGCGGGCGGTTTAGTCCAGCGCGCGGTCGTCGGCTTCGCTGGGGAAGTCGAGGTCTTCCAGGCGGCCCGTCACCGCCGTGGCGATGTTGGCCAAGTGCGAGGCCACGCGCTTGTAGTGGCGCGCCAGCAGCGAGTAGGCCACGGCTTCGTGGAACTCGATGCTGTCCTCTTCCCGCAGCAGGGATTCGATCAGCTCGTCGCTGATGTGACGAATCTCCCGGGTGGCAGTGATGATGCCGTGGGCCTTTTTCTCGTCGGAGTTGCGCGTGGCCGCAATCAGCTCGCTGAACAGCCCCCGCAAGCGCTCGGAGATGCTGTCCAGGGGCTTCTGGTAACGGTCTACATGGAAGCCTTCGGTGTAGAACGCGCCTACCTCGAAGACGTTCTTGCAGTAGTCGCCGATACGCTCGGCGTCCTTGGCCACGCTCATCAACGCCAGGCAAATGGCCACATCGTGGCCGGGGTTGACGGTCAGGTGGCGCAGCACCTTGCGGCGAATCGAGCGTTCCAGCTCGTTGACCGCCACGTCGCGCTCGTACAGGGGCGTGCGTACGTCCTCGGCGGCCACGGTGCTGTACAGCACCTCGTTGGCCCGTGAGAACATCCAGGCGCCATGCTCCAGCATTTGGGTCAGGTCCGCGTAGGCCTGGTCGATGCTGGTTTCCGAGGTAAGCGCACTAAAAAGCTGTTTGAACATGGGGAAACCTCTCAACTGGCCGCGCTTAGCGCAGGCGGATAAAGAATTCGGTCAGCGTGATGCCCACCAGCGGCACGATCAGGAACACACCGATCAGGAACAGGAACGCATAGCGAATGTGCTGCCCTGCCAGGCGTCCATACCAGGTGGCAATACGCAGCGGAATGACCCGCAGCGGCCACCAGATCGCGGTGCCGGTAAGGTTGAAGATAACGTGAAACAGCGCCACCGTCATTGCCGCCGCAATCGGGTTGGCGGTCGCCGCCAGTACGCTGGTCACGGTGGTGCCCAGGTTGGCCCCCATCATGAACGGCAGCACGCGGCGCAGGCGCACCACCCCGGCCCCCGCCAGCGGCACCATCAGGCTACTGGTGATCGAGCTGGACTGCACCAGCACGGTCGAGATCACGCCCACGCCGTAGGCCCGCGCATCGGTACGGAAGAAGTAGGTACGGAACAGGCCATCCATATGGCGCAGCAGCGCACCGCGCAGGTTCTGCACCATGAACACCAGGGCGGTGAACATCAGCAGCAGGCCGATGCCAGCCACCATCAGCCCGGCGGCAGCGGTGGTAGGCATCAGCGCCGCGCCCAGCCAGTTGGCGGCATCCACCACCGGGGCGGTAATGGTCTTGATGGGGCTGTTGGGGCGGGCGACTTCTTCCAGGCCAATCAGGTCCGCCAGCCAGGCCGCCAAACGGGTGAAGATGCCGTAGCCGCGCTCGTGGAACATGCCGGTCAGCCACTCCACCGGGAAGATCAGCAGCACCGTGAGGATGTTGAACAGGTCGTGCATCAGCGCCGCGGTGAACGAGCGGCGGAAGTTACGCTTGATACGCACGTTGGCCAGCGCCACGATGACGCCCGTGACGGCCGTACCGATGTTGGCCCCCATGATGGCGAACACCGCCGTGCCCAGGGTCATTTCGCCACTGGCCACCAGGGTCACGATCAGCGCCGAGGTGAACGAGGAGCTTTGCACGACCATGGTGACCAGCACGCCCGCCATCAAGGCGATGAAGGGGTTCTGGCCATAGGCGAAGGCGCGGGTCAGAACATCGCTGTCGCTGCCGAAGGTGCCTAACCCCGCACCCAGAACGTTCAGAGCAGCCAGGAACAGATACAAGCACAAGCCAGCGTAGATACCTCTTAGCCAGGCGGGCACTTCGTGAGGCGCTTGGCGAGCCAGCGCAGGACGATCTTGTGAAGGTCCGAGATTCGACATGAGCAATCTGCCCTGTTGGTGAACATCTATTGTGACGCTTTCGTGACACTTTTGTGTCGGCGGGCACCCTAGCATGGTTTTGTGACATTTTGATGACGTTTATCTTGCAGCGCCGCCTTCCGCGCGCATGGTACGCCAGAGAACCCGCCAGGGCCATTGCTGTGCGCCCTGCACGTATTGTCTAATAAGCGGCCGCATCCCCGCTTTCACCCGCGACTGGAAACTCCCATGAGCGCTCCCAACGCCCCCCTGCTATCGGTCAGTCAACTCAACCTCAAGGCGCGCAAGGCGCTGGAGAGCGACCTGGGCGATGTGTGGGTGGAAGGCGAGCTTTCCAATGTGTCGCGCCCGGCGTCCGGGCATATCTACTTCACGCTGAAAGATGACCGCGCCCAGGTGCGCTGCGCGCTGTTTCGCCAGCGGGCGCGGTTCGTATCGGCCCCCATGCGCGATGGCGACCAGGTCAAGCTGCGCGGCCGGGTCTCGCTGTTCGAGCCCCGCGGCGATTACCAGCTGATCGCCGACGCCGTGCAGGCGGCGGGGCTGGGCGAGCTGCTGGCGGCCTACGAGCGCCTGAAGGCGCAGCTGGAAGGCGAAGGGGTATTTGCCAACGCCCGCCCGCTGCCCTTTCCGCCCCGCAAGCTGCTGATTCTGAGCTCCGCCAGCGGCGCCGCCATCCGCGATGTGCTGGCGGTGCTGGCAGCGCGTTGGCCATTGGCCGACGTGACGTTGATTCCCGTGCCGGTTCAGGGCGCAGAGGCAGCCCCGGCGATGATCTCTGCCCTGGCGCTGCTCAACCGCCAGACGCGACTCGACCCCGCCCAGGATGCGGTGCTGATCACCCGAGGCGGCGGCAGCCTGGAAGACCTGTGGGCGTTCAACAACGAGCACTTGGCCCGGGCCATCTTCCACTCCCGTTTGCCGGTGATGTCTGCCGTGGGCCATGAGGTGGATGTCACCCTGGCGGATTTCGCCGCCGACATGCGCGCCCCCACCCCTTCCGCCGCCGCCGAGCGGCTGGTGCCCGACCAGCACGCCCTCAAGCGCCAGCTCCAACAGGCCGAACAGCGCCTGCAGCGTGCCCTGCAAACCCGCCTGGAGCGCGATAGCCAGCGGCTGGACGCCCTGCGCGCTCGGCTCCGCCACCCGGGAGAGCGGCTGGCTCACCAGCGCCAGCACCTGCAAGCCCTCGCCCAGCGGCTAGCGCGCGCCATGCAGTTCACGCTGAGCCAGCAGCAGCGCCAGCTTGGCCAGCTCGGCCGTCGGCTGGCCAGCCAGGACATGGCCCGGCTGCACTGGGCAGAAAGTGAGCGCATCGAACGCCTGCAACGCCGCCTGGCCAGCGCCATGCAGCGCCAGCTGGAAGCGCGCCAGGCACGCCTGCACAGCGCCGCCCGGGCACTCAACGCGGTCAGCCCGCTGGCGGTACTAGGCCGTGGCTATGCCATCGCCCAGGACGAACAAGGCCAGATCGTGCGCCGCGCCCAGGATACTCAGCCGGGCCAGCTGCTCAAATTGAAGCTGGGTGAGGGGCGATTGAACGTGGAAGTAAAACGGCGCTATCAGAAATAGCGCCGCACGGGTGATTACTTTTTGTCCGATGACTCGTCCGGGGAAGGATTGACGTGATGGGTATCCGGCATCGGGTTGGCGTCGTCGTGATGATCGTCGCGCTGATCTTTTTTCTGCTCTTGCTTCTGGTCGTATTTATCCGGGGACATGCTACCTCCTGATCCTTGGTGGTGTGTGTTGCCTCCCTCACTATAGCCGCTCCCCGTCCGCTTGCCATGAAGGCCGCACCGCAGGGCCGTGTAATGCCCTGCCTGGTTTTCAGGCTTCTCTTTCCAAAGCAGCGAGTTACCCCCTTCCAGGCCCGTTTGGCACCCACGCATGCAGTGTTTAAATAGCATTTATTAATTGTCGCTATCGGCAGTGAATGGCCTTCTTCGGCATTTGCCCCGGCCTGCGCCTTTGGTCTACGTTGTAAACACGGCGCTGGAGCGCTCTGCACCCCAGGATGCGGGTGGTAGCGCTCATCGCAGCGTCGTGTGTCCTTAGGAGTTACGTGTCTGTGCCTAAAAAGGAGTGACCGCACATGAGCGACCAACAGCAACCCCCACAGCATCAGCAAAAACAGCCGGGCGATGAGTATGCCATGCGCCCCGAGCCCGAGTACATTCGCGACAGCTATCGCGGTGCCGAGAAGTTGCTGGATAAAGTGGCGATCATCACCGGTGGCGACAGCGGCATCGGCCGAGCCATTGCGGTGCATTACGCCCGTGAAGGGGCCGACAGTGTGATCGTGCACCTCAAGGAGAGCCGCGACGCCGAAGAGACCAAGCGGCTGGTAGAGGCCGAAGGCCGCCGCTGCCTGGTGCTGAAAGGCGATGTGGCTGCGCCCAGCTTCTGCCGAGAAATCGTCAACCGCACCCGGCAGGAGTTCGGCAAGATCAATATCGTGATTCACAACGCAGCCGAGCAGTACGACTGGGACGACATCACCGATATCCCGGACGACCAGCTACAACGCACCTTCCAGACCAACGTGTTCAGCCACTTCTATCTGACCAAAGCGGCACTGCCCCATCTGAGCGAAGGCGACACCATCATCGCCACCTCCTCCATCAATGCCTTCAAGGGCAATGACACGCTGATCGACTACACCGCCACCAAGGGCGCCATTCAGGGGCTGATACGCTCGCTGGCGATGTCGCTGATGGACCGAGGCATCCGTGTCAACGCCGTGGCTCCCGGCCCCATCTGGACACCGCTGATTCCGGCCAGCTTCGATGAAGAGAAAGTCGCGGAGTTCGGCAATCAGGTGCCGATGAAACGCGCCGGACAGCCCAGTGAAATCGGCCCGGCCTACGTGTACCTGGCCTGTGAAGAGTCATCCTACATGAGCGGCCAAACACTGCACCTGAACGGTGGCGTGATTCTGAATACCTGAGCAGCCTTCCGGGGCGGCTCTTCGCCGCCCCTTCGCGGGTGCCTCGCTGCGCTCGTTACCACGCGCTACGATACTGCTACTGGCTCTTCACTCCTCACTCCTCACGCTAATACTAACCCGCCAGATTCTTCACCAGCACCTTGGATTTACGGGCGTGGTTGTAGGCCTCGCGTTTGAGGGGGGGCAGGTCTTCCAGGCTGGCGGCGCGGAAGCCGCGCTCCACGAACCAGTGGGCGGTATGGGTGGTGAGCACGAACATATCGGAAAGCCCCCGCTGGCGGGCGCGTCGCTCCAGGGCTTCGACCAGTCGCTCGCCGCGCTCGCCGCCCCGGTAGTTGCCATGCACGGCCACGCAGGCCAGCTCACCCACGGTGGTCTCGGGGAAGACGTGCAGCGCCGCACAGCCGATCACCATGCCGTCGCGCTCGATGACCATGTAGTCGTCGATTTCATGCTCCAGACGCTCCCGGGAGCGGGCCACCAGCATGCCGCGCCGCTCCAGGGGTTCCAGCAGCTCCAGCAGGCCCGCCACGTCATTGAGCGTGGCCGGGCGAAGCTGCTCGTAGCGGTGCTGGGTGATCATGGTGCCCACGCCGTCGCGGGTGAACAGCTCCCCCAGCAGCGCATCATGGTTGCGCCAGGAGAGCAGGTGCGTGCGGGCCACGCCTTCCCGGGCGGCGGTGCAGGCGGCGTTGAGATGGCGCGCAAGCTCGCTGCCGGGCACGGCCTGCTGCAAGCGCGGTTCGGCTTCGAAAGGTGAAAGCTGGCGCAGCAGCGCGCCCTGCTCGTCTTCCAGGCCTTCGGATTCGCCCAGCAGAATCAGCTTGTCTGCCTTGAGCGCCACGGCGGCGTGCTGGGCCACTTCCGAGGCATCCAGGTCGAACACTTCCCCGGTGCTGGAGAACCCCAGCGGCGGCAGCAGCACCAGCGAGCCCTTCTCCAGCAACCCTTCGATGGCGCTGGCGCGCACCCGGCGCACCTCACCGCTGTGATCGAAGTCCACGCCTTCGCGCACGCCCAGCGGCTTGGCGGTGACCAGATTGCCGGAAATCACGCTCAGCTCCACGCCGTGCAGCGGCGTGCTGGGCAGCCCCAACGAGAGCCGCGCTTCCAGCCAGAGCCGCTGGTGCGCCGCTACCTGCTCCACATGGGCCATCACGGCGCGGTCGGCGACCCAGCGGCCATCCACCCGAGTGGGCTCCACCCCGGCGGCCGTCAACGCTTCATGCACCTGGGGGCGAATGCCGAACACCACCACCAGGCGCACGCCCAGGGTGTGCAGCAAGGCCAGGTCCTGAATCAGCTGCTCTCCTCGGCCCGACGCCATGGCTTCGCCTTCAATCAGGATGACAAAGGTTCGCCCCCGGTGGGCATTGATGTACGGGGAGGCATTACGAAACCAGTCGACAAAGGGGAAACGTGTGTCCAAGGGCCGCTCTCCGGCAGCAGGTGAATGAAAGTGATCACGCTTACTTTAACAGAGCATAAAAAACAGCGGCACTTTCTATTGCAGCGATCTCCTGTCGAGACCGGCTGCCGAAGGTGCCGCCGTATACCCGCCAAGCGTTAGCCTGGGGAGAGGTGTATCAGCCGAACATGCCCTTGAACATGAAGAAGAACACGATGGCCAACCCAGCCCCGGCGGGCAGGGTAATCAGCCAGGACATGACGATGGTGCCGATCACCCGCAGGTTCAGCGCCGCCATGCCGCGGGCCAGGCCCACGCCGAGGATCGCCCCGACCAGCGTGTGGGTGGTCGAGATGGGCAACCCGGTGCCCGAAGCCAGCACCACGGTGGTGGCTGCCGCCAGCGTGGCGGCAAAGCCACGGCTGGGGGTCAGTTCGGTAATGCCGGTGCCCACGGTGGCAATCACCTTATGGCCGTAGGTCACCAGGCCCACCACGATGCCGCCACCGCCCAGCACCAGCACCCACCAGGGCACCAGCGCGGCACTGTCGATCACGCCGTCGCTGCGCACAACGCTGATCACCGCCGCCAGCGGGCCAACGGCGTTGGCCACGTCGTTGGAGCCGTGGGCAAACGCCATGGCACAGGCAGTGAAGATCATCAGCACGCCGAACACCCGCTCCACGTTGGCATAGCCGAAGTGGTCGCTGGCGCTCTGCACGTACTTGATACGCCGCTGCATGACCACCCCGACGCCCATGATCACGATGCCGATCAGAATCGAGAGCAGGAAGCTCTGGCCAAAGCTCAGGTCGAGCCCCACGTGGGTCAGCCCCTTGGTGAGGGTGACCATGGAGACGATGAAGCCTACCAGGAACACATAGCCCGGCACGTAGCGCTTGGCGGCGGCAAACGGGTCCTTGTTCTCGAAAATCAGGTACTGCACCGATTTGAACAGCACGAAGCCGATGGTGCCCGCCAGCAGCGGCGAAATGACCCAGCTGGAAGCAATGGTGCCCACGCGGCTCCAGGCCACGGCTTCCACGCCCAGGCCCACGGCACCAAAGCCCACGATGGCACCCACGATCGAGTGGGTGGTCGACACCGGCCAGCCTCGGGCCGAGGCAATCATCAGCCAGATACCCGCCGCCAGCAGGGCCGACAACATGCCGTATACCAGCAGCTGCGGGTTGGCTTCCAGCAGTGCCGGGTCCAGCATGCCGCCACGAATGGTGGCGGTGACTTCGCCCCCGGCCAGCCAGGCCCCCAGAAACTCGAAGATGACCGCAATGATGATGGCTTGCTTGATGGTGATCGCTTTCGATCCCACCGAGGTGCCCATGGCGTTCGCCACGTCGTTGGCACCCACGCCCCAGGCCATGAAGAAGCCAAACAGGCAGGCCAGAATGATAAAGATGTCACCGTGCTGAGCAATAATCTGCATGGGAGCCCCTTAGCGTGCGGTCAGAATCTGCAGGCGGCTGCCCACGCGTTCGGCGCGGTCGGAAACTTCGCCGACCCAGTCGATGATCTTGTAGAGGAAGATCACGTCCACGGGGGGAAGCTGGCTTTCCAGCTCGAAAAGACGGCGGCGAATCGCCACCTGCTGATCATCCGCCTGGTGCTCCAGCACGTGCAGCTCGCGGATCATGTTCTGCATCACGTCCGAGACGTTGCGCCCAAAGCCGGACTCCAGCAGGTCCTTCAACTCTTCCAGCGCCTGGCGCGCCTGGGCCACGCAGGCCACACTGGTGGCCATGTACTCGCGCATCAAATCGGCCAGCTCGTCGGGCACGCGCATTTTACGGCCCAGCATGATGCCGGTAATGTCACGCACCTTGTTGGCGATCTTGTCCTGTACGCTGATCAAGTCGAGCAGGTCCGAGCGCGATACCGGCAGGAACATGCTGTTGGGCAGGTTGAGCCGCAGCTCGGTCTTGAGGGTGTCGGCTTCGTGCTCCAGCGAGGTCACCTGCTCGCGCAGCTCGGCGGCGGCGTCCCAGTCACCGGCAAGGGTCGCTTCGAAGAACGGCAGGAGGAGGTCGGCGCATTCATTGGCCTTGACGATGTGGGCCAGCAGCGGCTGGAATGGCGAGCGGCCAAACATCGCGGAAAAAGGGTTGGAGGTTACCATAGAGCCTTTAGCCTGTTTTCGGGGAGCCTGGAAATGGCGGGCGACAGTATAAAGAGTGCGCTCGGCTTCGTCATAAAAAGTTCATTCAACCGTCATCAATAAGCAACATAGACCACTTGGCAGGAAGCGTCATGACCCAACACCCTCATCCGGCAGCCCCTCAGGAAGTCGAACTGAAGCTGGCCCTGGGGCCCGGCGCGCTCGACGCGCTGCTGGCCCATCCGCTCTTGGCAGAGCCGCCCCAGCAGCAGGCCTTGACCAACACCTATTTCGATACTCCCCAGGGCCATCTGGCCGCTGGCCGGGTCGCCGTTCGGCTGCGCCGACTGGGCCAGCGCGTGCTGCAAACGGTCAAGACCGCAGGCCAGGGCGGCGGCGGGTTATCGCGTCGTGAAGAGTGGGAGTGGCCGCTGGACGAGCACGCTCTCGACCAGGCCGGGCTGGCCGAGCTGCCGCCGTTTCAAGGGCCGTTGGCCGAACAGATAGCGGCGCTGCAACCCACGCTGAGCACCGATTTCCACCGCCGTACTTGGCAGTTGGCATGGCAAGGCAGCGCCATCGAGCTGGTGGTGGACGAAGGGGAGATCGTGGCGGGTAGCGCCCGAGCCCCTATTGGCGAGGTCGAACTGGAGCTGAAAGAGGGCAGCGCCGATGCGCTATGGGGGTTGGCCCTGGCACTGGCAGAGCAGGTAGCACTGCGCCCTTCCGACAGCAGCAAGGCCGCCCGAGGCAATGCCCTGGGCCAGCAGCAGTGGACGCTGCCCGAGGCCAGCACCCCCAGCGCATGGCTGCACCGTGCCACCGTGGCGCTGGACGCCTTCCATGACAGTGGCCACCCCGAGCACCTGGCGGCGGCCCGACAGGCGCTGAGTGAACTGGCCCAGCACCCAACGCTGGATGACGCCGCACGGCGCGAGGCCATCACGCTGACGGCCGAGCTGGGCACCACCGGCCAGCCCACGGCGGCGTACGGCGTTGCAGCGTTGACGCTGGCCCGTCGCCTTGGTCAGCAAACCGCGCTACGCTGAAACGCATCCCCCTTGGCCGCTTATTTCAGGACGAAACCATGAGCTTTGACCTCAGCCCCGGTGCCGAAGGATTGCGCACGCGGTTATTCCACGTGATTTTCGAGTCGGATACCCCGGGGGCCAAAGCGTTCGATATCGCCTTGATCATCGCCATCCTGCTGAGCGTGGCGGTGATTCTGCTGGGCAGCGTAGAGCAGTACGCCCAGCGCTACGACACGCTGTTTTTCTACATGGAGTGGATGTTCACGCTGCTGTTCAGCCTTGAGCTGCTGGTGCGCCTTTACTGCTTGGAGCGGCCCACCGTCTACCTCAAGAGCTTTTACGGGGTGGTCGATGTGATTGCGATCATCCCCACCTGGCTGGTGCTGCTGTTGCCCGGCGCCCATGCGCTGGTGATCGTGCGGATTCTGCGCGTGCTGCGCATTTTCCGCATCCTGCGCCTGATGGAGTTCGTCGGCGAAGCACGGCTGCTGCTGGATGCCCTGAAGCGCAGCCTGCGCCAGATTTTGCTGTTCTTTTTCAGCATTCTGATGCTGGTGACGCTGTTTGCCGCACTGATGTACACCATCGAGTCCGACGAGGCAGGTTTCACCAGCATCCCGATCTCCATCTACTGGGCCATCGTCAGCATGACCACGGTGGGCTACGGCGACATCGTGCCCGCCACCCCGCTGGGCAAGGCCATCACCGTCATCCTGATGCTGATTGGTTACTCGATCATTGCCGTGCCTACCGGGGTATTCTCGGCCCAGGTGATCCGCTCCATCCGCGAAGACCGCTACTCGGAAGAAGCCTGCCCCGGCTGCGGCCACGACCGCCACGAAAAGCGCGCCCGCTACTGCCTGCGCTGTGGCACCTGGCTGGACGAAGAGAGCGAAGACCCGCGCAAGCCCAAGGAAGAACCGCCCGAGGAAGCCCCCCAACAATGACGCCAGCGCCGGGAGGCGCTGGCGTCATGGCAGCTGGAAAAAGGGCTTGTGAAAGAGAACGAGTGAAAGAGAACGAGTGAAACGCTACTGGAAAGGCGTGGTGTCGCCGCGCCCTTCCCGCACGATGGTCGGCGGCAGTTCGCGCAGGTCGATGACGCTGGTCGGGTCCAGGTGGCAAGCGCCGCCGTCGATGATCAGATCCAGATGCGCCCCAAAGCGCTCACGGATCTCTTCCGGGTCGCTCATGGGCAGCGTTTCCCCCACCGGAATCAGCGTCACGCTCATCAGCGGTTCACCCAGCGCTTCCAGCAAGGCGTGGGTAATCCGATGGTCCGGCACGCGTACGCCTATCGAACGGCGCTTGGGGTGCAGCAGCAGGCGCGGCACTTCCGTGGTGGCATCCAGAATGTAGGTGTAAGGCCCCGGCGTGTGGGCTTTCAGCAGCCGGAACACGGCGTTGTCTACCTTGGCGTAGGTACCGATCTCGGAAAGGTCCGAACACATCAGGGTAAAGTTGTGCTTGTCGTCCAGCGAGCGCAGCCATTTGATTTTCTCGATGGCCTTCTTTTCGCCCAGGTGGCAGCCCAGCGCATAGCCGGAATCCGTGGGGTACGCCACCACGCCCCCTTTGCGAATGATCTCGGTGGCCTGATCGATCAGCCGTTTCTGCGGGTTCTCGGGGTGAATCTGGAAATATTGGCTCATCGCTTGCTCCTGCCGTTCGGCGGTCCGTTCGTTGCACATTCGTTGGCGCGATACCTACAGCTTAGCCGATACGGCGCGTGATCACCCAGCCGCCAGCATGCCCGGCGCGGCATCGCGCATGTGCGCCAGCCGAGGGTGTTCCCAGATGGGCGGCGCGGCGGTACGTGGCACCACGCTCATGCTGCCGGGGGCGGCGTGGCTGCCGGGAAAATGAAAATCGCTGCCCAGCGAGGCGTACAGCGAGCGCTCCACCAGCTGACGCGCCAGGTCGCGAGTGCTGTCCGGGTTTTGCTGGCCGCTGACCAGCTCGACCGCCTCGCCCCCTGCGGCGGTGAAAGCATCCAGCAACAGGCCGCGCTTGCGCCGGGTCAGCCCGTAGCGCAGCGGGTGGGCCAGCACCGCGACGCCGCCGGACGCCACCACCCAGCCCACGGCATCGGCAATCTCGGGCCAGTGGGCTTTCACATCGCCCTTCTTGCCGCTGCCCAGGTAGCGCTTGAAGGCTCCGGCCCAGTCGGCCACCACGCCTTCCGCCACCAAGGCACGGGCAAAATCCGGGCGCCCCAGCGGGCGGTCGCTGCCTGCCTGGGCGCGGGCCTTGGCCAACGCATCGGGCAGGCCCATTTTCTCCAGCCGCTCGGCAATCACTTCAGCCCGCTGGATACGCGCCTGGCGCTGCTGCTCCAGGCCCTCCACCAGCGCTCCCTGCAGGCCGCCCGGCATCAACGCCACCACGTGAATATTGATGCCCTGCCAGCGCGTGGATAACTCGCAGCCGGGCACCAGGCACAGGCCCGCCTGCTCGGCGGCCAAGCTGGCTTCTGCCGTGCCGTCCATGGTGTCGTGGTCGGTGAGGGCAATGTGCGTCATGCCTCGGGCGGCACACAGCGCCACCAGCTCGTCAGGCGGCAGCGACCCATCCGAGGCGGTAGAGTGCATGTGCAAATCGACCGGGTAGCGCTGATCGGCATCGAACACACGGGGCAGTGCAGGGGGAAAAGCTTCAGGAAGTCGTGGCATTAGCATGACGCCGTGTGGCGAGTTTGTCAGAATAGGCGTGTGGTACAACAACAGCTCGCCATGGTGCGCGTTAACCAGCACGCGGTCAATGCCGGGAGCGATTGCAAGGCTTCCCCAACCGCACTGCCTTCAAGGAGTTATCCCCATGCTGTATGCAATTATCAGTGAAGATGTGGCCAATAGCCTGGAGCGCCGACTGGCCGCCCGCCCGGACCATCTGGCACGGCTGGAAGCGCTGCGTGACGAAGGCCGTCTGGTATTGGCTGGCCCCCACCCGGCCATCGACACCGACAACCCCGGCGAAGCGGGCTTTAGCGGCAGCCTTGTAGTGGCCGAATTCGACAGCCTGGAAGCGGCCAAGGCTTGGGCGGATGCCGACCCTTACATCATTGCCGGGGTCTATGCCAAGGTAATTGTTAAGCCGTTCAAGAAAGTTTTGCCTTGACCCACAAGGGCGACTGTGGAGGGTCCGCCTGCTTTTTCACAGAGCCTGTGGAAAACTCTGTGAAAACACGGCGGACGCTTTTCTATAAGCCAGAGATAGCGCCCTGCTGAACAAATTGATCATTTTTTGACCACCTTCGTTCACCCTTCGACCACCACGGATATTCGCGTGACCCAGCGCCCCACTGACCTGCCCCCGCTGGCGGCCATGACCGCCCCGACGCTCTCCTGGAACGACGATGCCCCGCACTCTGATGCCTTCGGTGACGTCTACTTTTCCCGGGAGGACGGTCGCGCGGAAACCGAACACGTCTTTCTGGCGGCCAACCACCTGCCCCAGCGGTTTGCCGAGTGGCAGGCACCCCGAGCATTCGTGATTGGGGAAACCGGCTTTGGCACCGGGCTGAACATGCTGTGTGCCTGGGCCTGCTTCGAACGCCACGCCCCGCCAGGGGCACGGCTGCACCTGCTCTCTACCGAAAAATTCCCGTTGGGCCACACTGCCCTGGCGCGTGCCCTGAGCGCCTGGCCATCGTTGGCCAGTTATTCACAGGCGCTCTGCGCCCTTTGGCCCGATCCCGTCAGCGGCGTTCACCGTTTGCACCTGAGCGAACGCGTCACCCTGGACCTGCACTTTGGCGACACCACCGAACGGCTTGAAGCCTTGCAAGGCCAGGTGGATGCCTGGTTCCTGGATGGCTTTGCCCCTTCCAAAAACCCGGAGATGTGGCAGCCCGAGCTGTTTGCTGCCATGGCGGCCCGTTCGCGGCCCGGGGCCACCTTTGCCACCTTTACCTGCGCGGGGATCGTCAAGCGCGGCCTGAAAGCCGCAGGCTTCGCCTGGCAGAAGGTGCCTGGCTTCGGTCGCAAGCGGGAAATGCTGGCCGGCAGTATTGCCACACCGCCTGTGGACAACCGCCGCCAGCGGACGCCGTGGTTTACGCCACCGCCCACCCTTCGCTCACAGCACATCGTGGTGATTGGCGCAGGCATGGCCGGGAGCAGCGTGGCGGCCGCCCTGGCACGGCGCGGCCGCCAGGTAACGGTGCTGGAGCGTGAGCAGCCCGGCGCGGGCGGGTCGGGTAATCGACAGGGGGCGCTGTACGTGAAGCTTGCGGTGGAAACCAACCTGCAGAGCCGCTTCTACCTGGCGGGGCTGCTCTACAGCCAGCGCTGGCTGGGCCAACTCGCGGCCGCGGGGCCACAGCAGCCGCCGCTCTGGCAGCCCTGCGGCGTGGTGCAGCTGGCCTTGAGCGAGAAAGAGGCGAGCCGCCAGCAGCGCTTCATGGCCCACCACCCGCTGCCGGAAACGCTGGTCGCGGCCAGCGAGGCCCCCGACGCGCTGGCCGGAGTGCCCACGGCAGCAGCACAGGGCCTTTTTTACCCACAGGCGGGATGGGTACAGCCCAAACGGCTGTGCGAGCAACTGCTGCAACACCCCGGCATCACCCTGCGCCACGGGGAAGCCACGGCGCTGCACGCCACGCCAGCGGGCTGGCAGATCACCCTGGCCAACGGCGACACCCTGGCCAACGGCGACACCCTGGCCGCCGACCAGGTGGTGATTGCCACGGCGTCATTGGCCAACCGTTTCGCCCAGACGGCGGAGCTGCCGCTGCAGCAGGTGCGTGGCCAGGTGAGCGAGCTGCCGCTGCCGGAGGGCACGGCGGCTCCGCAGCGCGTGGTGTGTGCGGGGGGCTATGTCTCGCCGCCGCTGGAAGGCGTGCTCACCTTCGGCGCCAGCTTCGTGCCCAACGATGCCACCACCCACACCGCCGACGCAGACCATCAGCGCAATATTGACGAGCTGCGCCAGGCCTTGCCCGACTGGGTCGCGGCGCTGGAGGCCGCCACAGGGCCGCTGACGCCCAGCGCCCTGGCGGGCCGAGCCGCCGTGCGCGCCGCCAGCCCCGACAAGACACCCTATGCCGGGCCAGTGCCCGACGCGGCGGCGTGGCGCACGGCCTACGCGGCGCTGGCCAAGGATGCCTCGAAGGTGCCGGAGACCCCAGGCCAACACCATGGCGGGCTGTGGATCTCCACTGCCCATGGCTCTCGTGGGCTGGCCAGCGCGCCGCTGTGCGCCGAAGTGCTGGCTTCCAGCCTGTGCGATGAGCCGCTCCCCCTGGAGCAGCCGCTGGTGGACCACCTGCACCCGGGAAGGCGCCTGATCAGTGCGCTGATCCGCGCTCAGTAATCGCCTTCTTCCTCGTCATCGGCCAGCTCTCGCCCAAAGGCACGCCATTGGGCGAGCGTCATCACTTCGGTCATTTCCAGCTCCAGGTCATGGGCGATGATCAGCTCGTGACGCTCCAGCTGCCGCTTGACCTCGGCGACCCAGCCGCGCATGCCTTCGCCGGTATCGGTGGTGTCGTAGCCCTGGCGGGTCACGAACGCTTCCAGCAGCGCATCCAGCGTCTCGGGCGGCAGCATGCGGGCGGGTACTTCTATGAAACGGCTCATTCGCTCTGCTCCCACGCGCTCAAACGCTCGATAAAGGTGGCTTCGTCGATCACTTCGACGCCTAGTTCCTCGGCTTTGGTAAGCTTGCTGCCCGCGGCCTCACCGGCCACCAGGCAGGTGGTCTTTTTGGACACGCTGCCCGCCACTTTGGCCCCCAGCGCCTGCAAACGCGCCTTGCCTTCGTCACGGGTCATGCTCTCCATGGCGCCGGTCAGCACCCAGGACTGGCCTTCCAGCGGCGTGGGCCCCTGGGCCACCTCGGTTTCCTGCCAGACGACCCCCGCCGCAATCAGCGCATCCAGGGTGTCGAGGTTGTGCGGCTGCCGGAAAAAGGTATGGATGTGTTTCGCCACGATGGGCCCTACGTCGTTGACCGCTTCCAGCGCGGGCGTGTCGGCCTCCTGAAGGGCTTGCAGCGTGCCAAAATGGTTGGCCACGTTGGCAGCGGTAGCTTCGCCCACCTCACGAATGCCCAGTGCGTAAATGAACCGTGGCAGCGTGGTCTGCTTGGCTTTTTCCAGCGCATTGACCAGGTTGGTGGCAGACTTTTCACCCATGCGCGGCAGGCTTTTGAGCTGCTCGACGGTCAGGTGGAACAGCTCGGCGGGGGTCTTGACCCAGTCCTGCTCGACCAGTTGCTCGATCAGTTTCTCCCCCAGGCCGTCGATGTCCATGGCCTTGCGGCTGGCAAAGTGCTTGAGCGCTTCCTTGCGCTGCGCCGCGCAGTAGAGGCCGCCGGAACAGCGGGCCACCGCCTCGCCTTCCAGGCGCTCGACCTCGGAGCCACACACCGGGCACTGGTCAGGGAATACAATGGCGCGGGCTTCGGCTTGGCGCTTCTCGACATCGACACGTACCACCTGAGGAATCACGTCCCCCGCCCGCCGAATGGCCACGGTGTCGCCAATCATGACTCCCAGCCGCTCGATCTCGTCGGCATTGTGCAGCGTGGCGTTGGACACGGTCACCCCGGCCACCGTGACCGGCTCCAGCCGCGCCACCGGGGTAATCGCGCCGGTACGGCCGACCTGAAACTCCACGTCGTTGAGCAGCGTGACCTCTTCCTGGGCAGGAAACTTGAAGGCCACCGCCCAGCGTGGCGCGCGGGCCACGAAGCCCAGCTCCCGCTGGTGGCGCAGGTCGTTGACCTTGATCACCACGCCGTCGATGTCGTAGCCCAGCTGGTCACGCTTTTCGCCCAGCCGTTCACAGTAGTCGGCCACGGCAACTGGCCCTTGCAGCACGCTCAGCTCGGTGCTGGTTTTGAACCCCAGCTGGGAGAGCCTGGCCATCAAGGCGCTATGAGTGGTATCGCCCATCTCGGGCTCCAACCGCGCCGCCTGATAGGCGTGGAACTCCAGCGGTCGCGTTGCAGTAATGCGCGGGTCGAGTTGGCGCAGGCTGCCTGCTGCCGCGTTACGCGGGTTGGCAAACACCTTGCTGCCCTCGTCTCGGGCACGCTGGTTCAGCACTTCGAACCCGGCGTGGCACATGATGACCTCGCCACGCACCTCCACCAGCTCGGGCAACGTGCCTCCCATCAGCTTGAGCGGCACCGAGCGCAAGGTACGCAGGTTGGAGGTAATGCCCTCGCCCGTACGCCCATCGCCGCGCGTTGCACCGCTGACCAGCACACCCTGTTCGTACACCAGCGAGACCGCTGCGCCATCCAGCTTGGGTTCGCAGCTGAATTCGATCTCCTCGGGCTGGCACTCCAGGCGTTCGGCCACCCGCTGGGCGAAGGCGATGATGTCTTCACGGCTGAAGGCGTTGTCCAGCGACAGCATGGGAATGGCGTGGGCCACTTCCGGAAAGCCTTCCGCCGGGGCCGCACCCACTCGTTGGGTGGGCGAGTCTGGCGATATCAGGTCAGGGTGTTCTGCCTCGATCTGCTGCAAACGTTGCAGCTTGCGGTCGTAGTCGGCATCGGTCAGCGTGGGCTCGTCCAGCACGTAGTAGCGATAATTGGCGTCATCCAGATCAGCGCGCAGTTGGCCAATCTCTTCTAGCAGGGCGGGGTCTAGCGAACTCATGCGGGCATTCCGAAACAGATGAAAAAAGGGGTCAGTGCGACATAAAAATGGACAGTATTAAAAACGCGTAGCAATCGAAACGGCAATAACAAAAACACCCGCCTTCGGGTAGAAGGCGGGTGTGGGCATGACAGAAACGTTTAGCGTGCCTGCAACTGGCGATGCAGTCGATGGCGACGCTCGAACTCGCGCACCCGCTGGCGGGCAAACTCGATGGTTTGCGCCGTCATGACGCTGCGGTTCTCGTCTTTCAATTCACCGCCCATGTGACGTACCACCACCATGGCGGTTTCCACCATGGCCTCGAAGGCAGCCGAACTATCCAGCGCGCCAGGCAGCGGCATCAGGAAGGTGATGCCTGGGGTGACGAACTCGTCCATCTCTTCGATGGGGAAAGTGCCGGGCTTCAGCACGTTCACCATGGAGAACTGCAGCTCGCTCTCGGCGCTTTCGGTTTCGAACCGGTGGAAGACACCCATGGTACGGCTGTAACGCAGGCCACACGCCATCATCAGTTCAAGAAGCTTGCTGCCGTCAAACCCTTCCGGGTCGCGAGACAGCACGCTGATGACGATCATCTCTTCGGCATCGGCCAGGGTTTCTCGTGCGTGTTCGCCGTTGACGTCGTGGCGCAGCGCTTTCTCCAGCGTCGGATGAGCGCGTACCACGCTTTCGCGTGCCTCATAGGCAGGCTCTTCATAGGCACCATCGAATTCTGCGTAGGCATCATCGTAGTCGGCAGCATCGGTGCGACCTGCATCATAAGCCGCATAGCGGTCATCATGATGGGAAGCACCATCGTCATAGGCACCGCGGACAGCGGCGGGGGCTGCGTAGCGGTCGGCGTCATCGTAGCTGTCCAGCGCCGGGGCCTTGCCACGCGAGGTGCGTTTGGCAGCAGCGTCCGTCGCCGCCAGCTCGCGAGCCTGGGCTTTTTCCTGAGCAATGCGCGCTTTCTCTGCTTCTGCCGCTTCCTTGGCCACGCGGCGCTGCTCGGCCTCCAGGGCTTTGCGCTCGGCTTTCTGCTTGGCCAGCGCTTCGGCACGCTTGGCTTTTTCGGCTTTCTTGATCGCTTTCTGTTTGCGGCGTTCGATGATACGGCGCTTGAAGGAGCGGCCAATACCTTCGAAGTCGACCAGACGGTAGCGGTCTACCTCGTCGTCATCCAGCTCGTCCACGTCGCCTGCGATATCCGAACGCAGCTGCCGACGCCTAGGCGTCTCGGAGGACTTGGCAAAGACGGCATCTTCCGGCTCGGCGCGCAGCACCGGCTCGGCATCGGGTTCCGGCTCTACGGCACTCAGCGGCGTGCTTTCCGGCGTGTCCGTGGCGGACAGAACAGGCTCGACGCTCTCAGCGACAGCGGCCGCCGTGGCTTTGTGGTCGTCTTCGGCAGCCGGTGTAGTGGATACGGGCTCAACCGCAGGCTCGGACACCGTAGGAGCAGCCGTTTCTGGAGAAGGCTGCTGCTGGATGGCTGACTCGACGGGAACCGGAGCAGCAGACGCCACGGCGATAGCTTCAGGAGCCACAGCTTCTGGGGCTGCAGTTTCTTCTGACACCAGAGATTCTGGAGTCTTGGCTTCTGAGACGGTGCTTTCTGAAGCAATGGCTTTTGAAGCGATGGCTTCTGGAGCAGTGGCTTCTGAAACAGTTGAAACAGTGGCTTCTGGAGCTACAGCTTCATGCTGAGACGTCGGCTCACCCGCGAACAGGCTGGGCTCACGGCGGGGCTCGCTATGGGCGGCTTCTCGGGAAGCAGCGGACGCTGCCTCGGGCATGACACTGTGTGCAACTGGTGTTGAGACGGGCGACGGGGACATCGACGGTTCGGCACGCGATGGAGCCGCCTTTGGGGGCTCGCTGCGCTTGGCGGTCTCACCGTTCGCTGCTGCCGCTTGGGCCACGGCAGGTTTGGAAGACTTCGAAGTAAACGACTTTGCGTTTGCGGTCACGGATTGAGCAAACGAGCGGCGGAAGTCAGAAAGGACTTTGGAAGGCCCGGGGTGGTCCTGACGCTTCAACTTGGGCTTTTGGCCCAGGCCACTGTAATCGGCGGGTTTGACGACCCGAGCACCGCCATTGGGCAGTTCCCAGTTGATTTCCGCTTCCTTGGCCTCGTCACTCAACTCTTCCGGCTTGACGGCGGGCAGATCCTTGCCAGCCTGGTCCAGCTGCGGGACACGCCGTTGACGCTGAAGCCTTCGCGCACCATCAACGACGATGAGCGACACCAGAGCCAGTCCTAGAATGATTAACCACTCTCTTAATTCCATGTCGAGCATTCCATGGGTCAACTAACCGGTTACCAGATGCAGCGCGTGCGCGGCACCCAAATATGGGGGACCTTCTTATCAAGATACGTTTAGTGCCAAGCATAGCGCGATTATTACAAAAAGGGCCACTTTTTGCAGGCATTTGCACTTTTAAACTTGCATATACGCTTTTTAGGCCAATCTAAAGACCTTATCAAGCCCATAAAGTGCCGCTATCGAGTGGTCACTTTCTGACCTCTCTGAGTAGCCACCAGCGTTTGCCAAAACGCGCTGGCGAAAGGGCTGGCCAACTGGCGCGGCCGTGTCAGCTGTATGGCCACCGGCACGTCCCACTCCGGGGGCAGCGCGCGCACCAGGCGCCCTTCCGCAACTTCTTGTTCGGAAAGACTTTCAGGCAGCCAGGCCAACCCCTTGTTCTCGATGGCCATGGACATCAGCACGGCGGCCAGATGGCTGCTGAAATGGGCCTGGGAGGAGAGTGTGGCTGGCTGCCGCTGACCCAGACGATGGCGCAAGATGCGCCCTAGCCCCGAGGCGTCAGTGTACGCTAAATAAGGAAAAAAAGAGGAAGCCGCGCCAAGCCCCAGCTCGCGACCCACCAGAGGAATCAATCGATCCTGACCGACGGTGAGACTCTCGAAGTGTTCCGCTTCCAGAGGCGAGTCGACGGCGGGGTCTCGATGGCTCAATAAAAACTGTGCCGTTCCGCGCAGTAAGAGCTGCTCGCAGTTGGCCATGGTATCGGAGTGAAGTTGTACGGCATGCAGCGCGGCACTTTGCTCTTGTTGGCGTATCCAGCGCGGAAAGAAAGTAAACGAGAGTGAATGAGTGGCCGCAAACTGGAGCGCCGCCGTCGCGCGCTGGGCAACTTCCTGAGCTTCACTGCGTAAACGATAGAGTCGCCCTGCGGCATCGATGACACTGGCCTGAATATGCTGGCCCGCCTCGGTCAACGTGGTGCCTTGGGGCGTGCGCACGAAAAGGGCCACCCCCATCCACTGCTCCAGCGCTCTGATTCGGCGGCTGAACGCGGGTTGCGTCACATGGCGCGCCTGGGCGGCACGGATGAAACTGCCGTGTTCGGCCAGGGCATTGAAGTCTTCCAACCAGTTCAGTTCCATCGCGGGCAATGCCATTTCAGCATGGGGTAACTGACTAATAGCATTAGTCAGCCGCCACTGTCACCCCCTATGGTGATGCGACCACTGTTTGAGGAGCCTGCCATGCGTATTCTGGAAATTCGTGAGAAAACCGTCTCTATCGCCTCCCCCATCGCCAATGCGTACATCGACTTTTCCAAGATGACCTGTTCGGTGGTGGCGGTCGTCACCGACGTCATCCGTGACGGTAAGCCTGTGATTGGCTACGGATTCAACTCCAACGGACGCTATGGCCAGGGCGCTCTGATGCGCGACCGTTTCCTGGATCGCATCAAGGAGGCCGACCCGGACAGCCTGATCGACCATGCGAACGACAACCTGGACCCGTTCGCGATCTGGAAAACCCTGATGACCAACGAGAAGCCAGGCGGCCACGGCGAGCGTTCCGTGGCGGTAGGCACGATCGACATGGCCATCTGGGATGCCGTCGCGAAAATCGAGGGCAAGCCGCTGTATCGCCTGCTGGCCGACCGGTATCGCGGCGGGCAGGCCGACGACAAGGTGTGGGTCTATGCGGCAGGAGGCTATTACTACCCCGGCAAAGACCATTCCAAGTTGCAAGATGAGATGCGTAGCTACCTGGACCGCGGTTACGAGGTAGTGAAGATGAAAATTGGCGCGGCCTCTCTGGATGAAGACCTGCGCCGTATCGAGGCCGTGCTGGAGGTGGTGGGCGATGGCAGCCGCTTGGCGGTCGATGCCAACGGGCGGTTCGACCAGCCAACGGCCATTGCCTACGCCGAGGCAATGAAGCCTTACCGCCTGTTCTGGTACGAAGAGGCCGGAGACCCGCTGGATTACGCGCTGCAGGCGGAACTGGCCAACCATTACAGCCTGCCCATGGCCACCGGCGAAAACCTGTTCTCCCATCAGGATGCGCGCAACCTGCTCCGTCATGGCGGCATGCGCCCAGACCGAGATTTCGTGCAGTTCGACTGCGCACTTTCTTATGGCCTGGTGGAGTACATGCGCACGCTGCAAGTCATGGATGAGCTTGGCTGGTCCTCACGCCGCGTGGTGCCTCACGGTGGCCACCAAATGTCGCTGAATATCGCGGCGGGGCTGCACCTGGGAGGCAACGAGTCCTACCCGGATGTTTTCCAGCCCTTCGGTGGCTTTGCCGACGGCATTCGCGTCGAGAATGGCTACGTGGGGTTACCGGACATTCCCGGCGTGGGCTTCGAAGCGAAATCGGCGCTGTACGCGGTGATGCGGGAGCTGGGCGAAGGCTAATCCACCAGCGCGGCGGCTTCGTCGATGCCCACCGACACCAGCCGCGAGACGCCGGGCTCCTGCATGGTCACCCCCATCAGGCGCTCGGCGGCTTCCATGGCAATCTTGTTGTGGGTGATGTAGATGAACTGGACGTTCTCCGACATCTCCTTGACCAGCTTGGCATAGCGCCCCACGTTGGCATCGTCCAGCGGCGCGTCTACCTCGTCGAGCATACAGAACGGCGCGGGGTTGAGCTGGAAGATGGCAAACACCAGCGACAGCGCCGTGAGCGCTTTTTCGCCACCGGATAGCAGGTGAATGGTGCTGTTCTTCTTGCCCGGTGGGCGTGCCATGATCGCCACACCGGTTTCCAGCAGGTCGTCTCCTGTCAGGGTCAGCCAGGCAGCCCCACCGCCGAACACTCGGGGGAACAGGGTTTGCAGCCCGCTATTGACCTGTTCGAAGGTTTCCTTGAAGCGCACCCGGGTTTCCTGGTCGATGCGCTTGATGGCGCGCTCCAGGGTCTCCAGCGCTTCGCTGAGCTCTGCATGCTGGGCTTCCAGGTAGTTACGCCGCTCCGCCTGCTGGTCATACTCTTCGATGGCCGCCAGGTTGATGGCGCCCAGGCGACGAATCTTCTCGGAGGTATTCTCCAGCCGCTCCTGCCAGGTGGGTTCGCTGGCGTCCTGGGGCAGCGTCTCGGCCAGTTCATCGGCATTATGCCCCAGTTCCGCCAGCTGCTCGTCCTGGGTGGCCGCCTTGAGCGCCAGCGCTTGCACATCCATGCGCCGCTGCTGTAGCTGTTCGCGGCTCTGCTCCAGATTGCGCTCGTGCTGTTGGCGGGCCAGCTCGTCATTGCGCAGCTGCTCGGCCAGGGCCTGGGCCTGCTGGCGCGTCTCGTTCAGGCGGC
This sequence comes from Halomonas sp. NyZ770, assembly GCF_020616575.1. NCBI lineage: Bacteria > Pseudomonadati > Pseudomonadota > Gammaproteobacteria > Oceanospirillales > Halomonadaceae > Halomonas > Halomonas sp. NyZ770. Next base: position 3,103,930 of record NZ_CP085143.1, read on the forward strand.
GCTCCTGCTGCTCGCGCTGATGCAGCAGCTCTTCCAGCTCTTCGCTGGCGAGTTCATCCGGCTCTACCAGCATTTCCCGCGACTCTTCCAGCTCGGCAATGCGCAGGGTCAGCCGCGCCTCGCTATCGCTGGAGCGGGCTTGCTGGGCTTGAAGGCTGTCACGCTCGGCCTTCAACCTTTCCCGCTCTAGCGCCAGCGCCTGTTGCCGTGCCTTGAGCGGGGCGTGCTGCTGATTGAGCCGCTCGCGCTGCTCACGCTGTTGATGGCGCTGCTCGGCGCTGGTTTCTCGGGCTTCGGAGGCGGCTTCCAGCTGCTCCATGGCGGTATGCCAGCGGGCGCGCTGCTCTTCCAAAGTAAGCGTTAACTCCGCCTCATCCTCTTGCAGCTGGGCCAGCTCATCGTCCAGCTCGGCGGCACGGCCTTGCAGATGCTCCAGCCGCTGGGCCAGGCGCTGCTCCTGGATGGCCAGCTGTTGGCGGGCGCTGGCGTGATCACGCTCCTGCTCGGCCTGCTGCTCACGCTGCTCCTCCAGCGCGTCCAGCGCCTCGCTGGCCGTGTCGCACTGCGCATCGAGCAGCGCCAGCGCCTCTTCGGCCTGGGCGCGCTGCTCTGCAAGCTCGGTGAAGCGGCGGCGGGTCACCAGCAGGGCATCCACGCCTTCGCCGTTGGCCTGCTGATGCAGCCACCCCCGCCCACGCCAGACACCATCGCGGCTGACCACGCTTTCACCCTTGGCCAGGCTGGGCAGCAGCGCCTCAATGTCATCCGCGCTGTCGACGAAGTGAATGCTCGCCAACCACTCGCTCAAGGCCCCCGCCCCGGTGACCAGTGCGTGCAGCCGCTGGCCCGTATTGGGCAGCCCGGCGGGCAGCGCCTGGTCGATCAGGCACCAGTCGGTGGCCAGTGCTTCGGGTAGCGCCTGCAGCTGTTGGGTAGCCACCAGCCGCGCGTTGAGCCAAGGGGCCAACAGCCAGGAAATCACTCGCTCCCAGCCCGCCGACACGTCGATGGCCTCGCCCAACCGCGGTGCCTCGGCCAAACCGTATGCTGCCAGCGCCTCACCAGATTGAGGGTCGTGGTCCGCCAGGGCGGCATCGATCAATGCTTGCAGCGATGCCAACTCGCCCTGCTGCTGGCTGAGCGCCTGACGCTGCTGGTCTCGCGCTTGCTGGGCCTGCTGGTAAGCCGCCTTGGCATCGCTGAAGCGCTGCTGCCACTGCTCGCGCTGGCTCTGGAACGTGGCGGCGCGCTGGTCGGCCTCGGTCAACCGAGCGTGATGCTCGGCGTGCTCCTGGCGCAGGGCGGCCATGTCGGCCAGCTCGCCACGCTGTTGGCGGCGGCGCTGGCCTTCGGCCTGAAGGCGGGCAATTCGCTGCTCCAGATCACGCAGCTGATCCTGGCGGCGGTCGGCATCGCGGCTGGCTTCGCGCCAGCGATTTTCGGCATCGCTCCACTGCTGCTCGGCGGCCTCCAGGGCGGGGCTGGCCGACGCCAGGGTCTCTTCCAGCTCCGCCAGCTGCTCTTCGAGGGCTTCGTATTCGGGCAGTACGTCTTCCAGGCGTTCGTCGATGGCGAACAGTCGCTCGCGGTCGCCTTCGCTGACCAGCCGCTGCTCATCCAGGTCGCGGCGGGCTGTGGCGATGTCGCTGGCCAGCTGCGCTTTACGGCTGCGACGGTGGGCCTGGTCCTGTTCCAGCCGGGCGATGCGGGTGGTGGTCTCGAAAAACTGCTGCTGGTGACGATCCAGCACGTCGGCCAGCTCGTCATGCTGTTCGCGGGCCTGCTCCAGCCGGGTCTCGCACTGGCGCACGCCGAACACGTCTTTCTCGACGGCAATTTCCAGCTCGCGCACCCGGCTTTCCTGGTGCGACTGCTCGGCACGCAGGGTGCGCCCACGCAGCAGCGCCAGCTCGCCTTTGAGGCGATACTCCTGCTGTTTGAGTTCCTGATAGCGTTTGGCGGCTTCGGCCTGGCGTTTGAGGCGCTCCAGCTGCTTGTCCAGCTCGTCGCGGATGTCGTCCAGTCGCTCCAGGTTCTCCTGGGTCCGGCGCATGCGGTTTTCGGTTTCCCGGCGACGCTCCTTGTACTTGGAGATACCGGCAGCCTCTTCGAGGGTGGCACGCAGGTCGTCGGGGCGCGCTTCGATGAGCCGCGAAATCATGCCCTGGCCGATGATGGCGTACGAACGCGGGCCGAGGCCGGTCCCCATGAACAGGTCGGCGATGTCCCGGCGGCGGCACTTCTGGCCGTTGAAGAAGTAGTTGGACTGCCCGTCTCGGGTGACCAGGCGCTTGACGGCAATTTCAGCGTACTGGGCATAGACACCGCCCATGCCGCCGTCGCGGTTGTCGAACTTGAGTTCGATAGAGGCCTGCCCGACGGGCTTGCGCCCCGTCGAGCCGTTGAAGATGACGTCGGCCATGGATTCGCCGCGCAGGGTTTTGGCAGACGACTCGCCCATGACCCAGCGCACGGCGTCGATGATATTGGACTTGCCGCACCCGTTGGGCCCCACGATGGCGGTCATATTGCCATCGAAGGGGACGGTGACCGGATCGACAAAGGACTTGAACCCGACAAGACGAATGGAGGTTAAGCGCATTGTGATCCTTTCCTGCAGCGAAAGTCGCGGAGGTTACTCAAAAACGCGGTTGATGACCACCTCGGCCGCTTCATCGTCCGTGATCGGGCCTACCGTGACACTCTCCAGGTCACCGAACAGGTCCCCGGGTTGCGGCGTGGCCTGGCCCGAAGGCGACACGCGCACCATCAGGCGCGCTTCACGCACCTGTGAGATCTGGGCATCCGCCGACATCGCCGCCGCATCGTCCAGCACTACCGTCATCGGCAGCTCTGAGACCTGGGCACGAATCACCGCCAGAGGCGGTAGCTCACCGTCCATGTCGCGAGCGGTGATGAACACCGTGGCGTCGTCACTGACGCTGCCTTCCAGCTCGGCGTCCAGCGAGACATTCACCCGAATTCCCTGACTTTGTGCGGCCGCAGCATCGGCATTTTCCGGTACGACACCCATCCGCTCCTGAGCCACACGGATACCGTCGCGCAGGGAGGCCGCCGTTTCCGGATTTTCGATGTTGGCCACGGCCCGGCGCCAGCGGTCGATGGCCGTTTCGTAATCGCCACTATCGAAGGCGTGAATACCCAGCAGGCCGAGCACCGTGGGCTGACGCGGGTCGAGCTCCAGCGTCTCGTCTACCAGCGCCTGCACTTCCGGCGTCAACTGACGCTCGGCCATGAAGAACTGCAGCTGTGCCATTTGCGCCAGCAGGGGCGGGATACGCCCTTCGATAGCCAACAGACGCTCCAGCGCTTCCTCGGCCTTTTCGGGCTGGCCGGTGTCGCGGTAAATGGGAAACAGCGCGCTCCACACGTTGGGGTTGTTGGGCTGGCGCTCGGCTTCGGCTTCCATCCGCTCGGTGAACATGCTCAGCGAGCCTTCAGGGTGCTGACGCACTTCCTGCTGGATGGCGTACAGCGTCAGGTCGCCTTCGGCACCATACTGCTGGTACCAGAACGTGCTGGCACCGACCACGGCCACCATCACCAGCGGCACCATCAAGCGGCCAGCACTGGCAGACTTCAGCGGCCGACGGGTCTCGACGACGGTGTCTTCCAGCAGGCTACGCTCCAGCTCCAGGCGATCTTCCTGATAGCGCGCGTCGTCGATGTCTCCCCGATCCCGGGCGGCCTCCAGCGAGGCCAGACGGCGCTGAAAAATCGCCACGTTCTGCTCGGCCGTGGTGTCGTTGGCCTCGAAGGTTTCCAACTGGTCACGCAGCGTGCGAGCGCCGCGCATGGGTGCCACCAGCAGCCACAGCGCAGGTATCAGCAGTAAAGCAATCGCAATCCAGACCGGTGTCATGACGACCTCTCGCGGTTAATCAGGGCATTCAGGCGGGCGCGTTCTTCTGCGCTCAGGGCCTTGGCAGAGGCGTTGCGGCGGGCACGCACCACCATGATGACGACCACCAGGCCAATCACCACCAGAACGATGGGCAACCCCCACAGCAAATAGGTGCGGTTCTCCAGACGCGGGTTGTAGAGAATGTAATCGCCGAAACGCTGCACCATGTGGTTGATGATTTCGATATCGGCCTGGCCTTCGTTCAGCAGCACGTAGACGCGCTCGCGCATGTCCGCCGAGATGGGCGCATCGGAGTCGTCGATGGCCTGGTTTTCACACAGCGGGCAGCGCATGGAGGCGGTCAGGTCGCGGTAGCGCTTTTCCAGTACCGGATCATCGAACTCGCGCACTTCGATTCCGCCGGCCATGACGCTACCGGCGGTGGCCAGCAGCATGGCCGTCACTATCCAACGAATTATCGCCATTTTTCTACCTCCGGCAGGATACGGTCACGGACATCTTCCGGGGAGACATAGCCCTTGTGGTGATAGCGGATCACGCCCTCGGCATCCACCAGAAAGGTTTCCGGCGCGCCGTACACGCCCAGGTCGAAACCGAGGCTGCCATCCGGGTCAAAGATGTTGATCTCGAAGGGGTCGCCGAATTCGGTCAAAAACTCCAGGCCTTTCTCGCGGGTATCCCGATAGTTGATGCCCACCATGCGGATACCGTGATCCGCCAGTGACAGCAGCTGCGGCATCTCTTGCTTGCAGGCCGGGCACCACTCACCCCAGACGTTGACCAGCGTCAATTCGCCGATGAACAGCGACTGGTCGACCTGGCGTTCGGCGTCACGCAAGGTAGTGGCCTGAAACTCAGGAAACTCCCGCGCCATGAGGGCCGAATCCCGCTGGGAAGGGTCCTGCCCCAACCCTTGATAGAGAAACAGCGCAATGCCCAGGAAACCGATGGGCAGCAGTAACAGTAGCAAACGTCGCGTCATACCGGCGCCTCCTGAGCGGGCTGGGCTCGGGCAGTCTCAGGTTGGCGTACGCTGACTCGGCGGTAGCGCTTGTCGATGACGGCCAGCAGGCCACCGAAGGCCATCAGCAAGCCACCCAGCCATAGCCAGCGCACGAAGGGCTTGTATTGCACGCGCATGGCGTAGCTGCCATCGCCCAGGTCTTCGCCCATGGCCACGTAGAGATCACGGAAGAAACCGGGGCGCAGCGCTACCTGGGTCATGGGCATGCCGGTGGCCAGGTAGAGGCGTTTTTCCGGCCGCATGACGAAGCTGCGTCCTTCTTCACCGCGCTGAACCTGAATGATCGAGGTATCGGCCAGGAAGTTGGGGCCACGCCGATTGGTCAGTTCGGTCATGGTGAACTGGTACCCGGCAACTTCCACCGTCGTACCCGGCGACATGCGCACGTTACGCTCGATGTTGTAGTTCGACACCACGGCCACGCCCACGATGGTGACCGCCACGCCCAGGTGGCCCAGCACCATGCCCCAATAGGAGAGCGACAGCTTGCGCAGGCCCGCCACGAACGAACTGGCGTGACGTGTCTTGTCGAACAGGTCGCGCACCATGGACAGCACGATCCACAGCGCCGAAATGATGCCAAGCGCTACCCACAGGTTCCATTCACGGCCATACACCAGCGGCATAGCGATGCCCAGTGCCAGCGAAGCAGCACCCGCCAGCCACAGTTTGCGCCACAGCTCCTTGCCGCTCATGCTCTTCCAGCGGGCCAGCGGGCCAAGGCCCATGAAGATACACATCACCACGGTCAGCGGAACGAACAGGGCATTGAAGTAGGGAGGCCCGACGCTGATCTTGCCCAGCCCCAGCGAATCCAGAATCAGCGGATACACGGTGCCCAGCAGTACCGTCACGGTCATGATGACCAGCAGGATATTGTTGATCAGCAGCAAGGAGTCCCGAGAAAGCCAGTTGAAGCCCACCTTGTGGCTGACCCGCGGAGCACGCAGGGCAAATACCAGCAGCGACAGGGTGACCGTGATGGCCAGCAACATCAGGATGAAGAAGCCACGGGATGGGTCGTTGGCAAATGCGTGGACCGAGGTGAGCACGCCCGAACGCACCAGGAACGTACCCAGCAAGGAGAGCGAGAAGGTCGAGATGGCCAGCAGCACGGTCCAGCTCTTGAACGAGCCGCGCTTCTCGGTCACCGCCAGCGAGTGCACCAGCGCCGTGCCCGTCAGCCAGGGCAGCAGCGAAGCGTTCTCCACCGGGTCCCAGAACCACCAGCCGCCCCAGCCAAGCTCGTAATAGGCCCACCAGCTACCCAGCGCGATGCCCACGGTCAGAAACGCCCAGGCAATGTTGGTCCAGGGGCGCGCCCAGCGGGTCCAGGCGGCATCCAGACGCCCCCCCAGCAGCGCCGCAATGGCAAACGCAAACACCACCGAAAAGCCCACGTAGCCCATGTAAAGCATCGGCGGGTGGACGATCAGGCCGAAGTCCTGCAGCAGCGGATTCAGGTCAGCGCCGTCGGCGGGCATGTTGGGCAGCAGCCGCTCGAAGGGGTTGGAGGTCATCAGGATGAACAGCAGGAAGCCGACACACACCATGCCCATGACGCTCTGCACCCGAGCCACCATGTCCCGAGGCAACTCCTTGGAGAACACCGAAGCCGCATAGCCCCAGCCTGCCAGCATCAGGCTCCAGAGCAGGACCGAACCTTCATGGTTGCCCCAGACGGCGCTGAACTTGTAGTACCAGGGCAGCAGGGAGTTGGAGTTGTTGGCCACGTTGGCCACGCTGAAATCATCCAGCATGTAGCTGGTGGTCAAGCACAGGTAGGCAATGGCCACGAACAGGAACTGGCCGGTTGCCATGGGGTAGCCATAGGCCATCCAGAGGGGGCGGCGGGTGGCGGCTCCCAGCAGCGGCATCACGGCCTGCACGATCGCCATCAATAGCGCGATGACCAGCGCAAAGTGGCCAATTTCAGGAATCATTTTAATCAGCATGAGCGCTCCGCATTGGCAGTAAGCATTACCGAATATTGCAGGGATAAGCCGTTAGTAATCGCTTGCTTGTGGAACGCCCTGCTGCTCCAGGCGCTTACCCACTTCGGCGGCCTTGGCCTGGAAATCAGCGGGCGAATAGCCCGCTTCTTTCAGTGCCTGGGCGACTTCCGGCGGCATGTAGTTTTCGTCGTGACGCGCCAGCACTTTATCGGCGTAGAGTCGGCCATCGGCCTGCAGCTGGCCCACCACCACCACGCCCTGCCCTTCACGGAACAGGTCGGGCAGGATGCCGCTGTAGTAGACCTCGACATCGTCCACGTAGTCGGTCACCGTGAACGCTACGTCGAGGCTGTCGGGGTCACGCAGTACCGAGCCTTCTCGGACCATGCCACCGGCACGAATCTGGCGGTCCAGAGGGGCGTCCCCCTGGGCGATTTGTACCGGGCTGAAGAACAGGTTGATGTTAGCGCGCAGCGCATACAGCGTGAGCCCCACGGCGATGGCGGTCAGCGAGACCAGACCCAGAAAGATAAACAGCTTTTGCTTGCGTTTAGGCGTCATTGCACACATCCCCTTGAGCAGAGTTAACCGGGTTCTGCGCAGCCGTAGTACCGTAGGGGGAAGCCGTGCGCTGCGCTTTTTCACGACGCATGCGGCGTTTGACTCCCTTGATCAACTGGCGCCGCTCCAGGCGAGCGTGCAGCAGGATCCCTAACATCAGAAGCGCAGTTACGCCCCAGGCGGCCCACACATAGAGACCGTGGCCGCCCATGGCAAAGAATTCGTTCAGCGAGGCAAAGGTCACTGGCTCACCTCCTCGGCGAGTTCACGCACCCAGCGCTTGTTGGCTTCCCTGCGCAGAATTTCACTGCGGGTACGCATCAAGGCAAGCGCGATAAAAAAGCTGTAGAAGCCCAGCACCATGATCAGCAGCGGCGCCCACATTTCCATGGGCATGGCCGCGCGCCCGGTGATGGTGAACGTAGCGGGCTGGTGCAGGGTGTACCACCAATCGACGGAGTATTTGATGATCGGAATATTGATCACGCCCACCATGGCCAGCATGGAAGCCGCCCGCGACCCGCTGTTACGGCTGGTGAAGGCGCCACGCAGAGCGATGACCCCAAGATAAAGGAACAGCAGGATCAGCATCGAGGTGAGCCGAGCATCCCACATCCACCAGGTGCCCCAGGTGGGCACGCCCCAGACGGCGCCGGAAAACAGCGCGATGAAGGTCATGGCAGCGCCCAGCGGGGCAATCACGGTGGCCAGCATGTCGGCGACCTTGATTTTCCAGACCATGAACACCAGCCCGGAAATGGCCATGGAGACAAAGATGGACTGGGCCAGAAACGCAGCAGGCACATGCACGTAGATAATGCGAAAACTGTTGCCCTGCTGGTAGTCGGCGGGTGCGAACACCAGCCCCCATACGCTGCCCACGGCCAGCAACAGCGCGGCTGCCACCCAGAACCAGGGCTGTAGCTTGGCACTGATCGCATAAAACCACTTGGGAGATCGCAGTTTATTTATAAAGCCCCACATGGTCTTCCCATCCTTTAACCGTTAATACTGATGCGTAGCGACGCGGCAATCGCCCAGGGTGCCAGCATGAGCGACACCGCCAGCAGCGCCCCCAGTATGGCCAGGTGAGCGGCCATCCCATCACCCAGAATGGCGGCCTGTACCGCGCCCGCCCCAAAAATCAGAACCGGGATATACAGCGGCAGCACCAGCAGGGACAGCAGTACCCCGCCCTTGGCCAGCCCCACGGTCAGCGCCGCGCCAATGGCCCCTATCAGGCTCAGGCTCGCGGTGCCCAGCGCCAACGACAGCGCCAGCACCCCGTAGCTGCCTGCTGGTAGCGACAACATGATACCCAGCACCGGCGCCATCAGCGCTAGTGGCAGCCCGGTCAACAGCCAATGCACGGCCACCTTGGCAAGCCCCAGCGCCGCCAGCGGCTGAGGGGCCAACAGCAGCTGCTCCAGGCTGCCGTCTTCGTAATCGCTGCGAAACAGGCTATCCAGCGACAGCAGGGCCGCCAGCAACGCCGCTACCCACAGCAGTCCCGGCGCAATGCTGGCCAGCAAGACAGGGTCAGGCGAGATGCCAATGGGAAACAGCGTGATGACCAGTGCAAAGAACACCAGCGGGTTCAGCACCTCACCCTTGCGCCGCAACATCAGCGTCAGGTCGCGCTTGAGCGTGGCATGAATGGCCACTCCAACCCCCCCCTGCGGGGTATGCAGGACCACCTCAGGGGCACTCGACAGGGCGTGTGAAGATAGGGCGTGTGAAGATAGGGCGTGTGAACGTTGCAACGCTGACTCCTTTTTAGCCCAGCTGAATACGTCTCAGCACCGATGATTCGGTCAGTGCATGGTGGGTCGTCACCAGAACACAGCCGCCAGACTGAGCATGTGCGACCAGCTGCGCTTCCAACGCCATGACACCGTGGCGGTCAATCGCCGTGAAAGGCTCATCCAGGACCCATAGCGCGCGCGGCGTCAGCGTCAACCTTGCCAAGGCAATACGCCGCTGCTGACCAGCGGAAAGTTGTCCTGCCGGGACATCTTCAAAGCCCACCAGACCAACCTCGAACAGCGCTTGCTCACGCTGTTGATCGCTGCCTTTTTCACCATTGAGCGCTTGATACCACGCCAGATTTTCCAACGGCGTGAGGCCCGCTTTAACGCCGGGGGCGTGCCCTAGATAGAGTAGGTTTGCGAGAAAATGTTCACGGGTCTGGTGCATGGGGGCACCGTTCCAGAATAGCTCGCCACGGTAGTCGGTCAGTTGGCCGGAGAGGATCTTCAACAACGTGGTTTTACCACTGCCGTTGGGGCCTTCGATGCGGACGATCTCGCCGCCCTTGATGTCGAGGTCAAGTCCTTCAAATAGCCAACGATCATCGCGTTCACAGGCCAGTTGTCGGGCTTGCAGGCACAGGCTCAAGAGACTCTCCAGACGCATTAATTTTGGGTCGAACTCTACACGGAAAGGCGCTTTTTCGCCAGTCACGCTCTGCGGCCTGGGGTCGCAGCATGACACAGCTCAAGCCCTCGCCACAAAAGCCACGCTTCAAACAGCACTAGTACTGTATGCAAAAACAGGCTTATACTGTAACTACTGTATGGATAGACACCTCTTCAACCACGCCTATCCATTCGCTCACTCGACCGCCTTGGCACAGGCGCTACATGGGAGAACACACAATGACGATCTGCTTCGCCCCCCAGATAACGTCTCACGTACCTTCTCAACCGCTGCCACCGTCTAACCTGCGTCAGCGCCTTGCCTCTCCCCCTCGCCAGGTAAACCAGGACGGTCAAGTGACCCGGCACAACACCTATGCCCTACGCATTCGTGGCGACCGCTTGCAGGCCAGCCAGCTCTTCGACGGTGATCTGCTCATCATTCATCGCCATCAGCACGACACCCAGCAGGAAACGGCCACCCTGACCATCAACGACCACCAGTTTCCCTTGAAGCATTTATCCATTACCCGCCTGGGGGTCCACTTGTGCCCGGAAGATGCAGCGATGCCCGTGCTATTCCTGCATAATGGTGATATCCAGGTGCTGGGCATGGTCATGGGCGTGGCACACCACACTCGGCAGACTCAGCATCACTGATTCGTCCTTATGTTGGCGAGGAGTTCTGTTTGCGTTACCACATTCCTGACATCGCTCCCGAGGCGTGGCACTCTACCGAGATCGAAGTAGAGAAAAGTCAGTTTCTGACCTGGCTATGCCATGCCCCCAGCACCAGCGCCTTCGATGCCCTGCTCCAGGCCGCCAAAACCGCCCACCCCAATGCCAGCCACCACTGCACCGCCTTTATCGCCGGCCCACCGGGGGAGCAGACCCGCATTGGCTTTTCGGATGACGGCGAGCCCGGCGGCACGGCGGGTCGCCCCATGTTTCAGGCGCTGCAAGGTAGCCAGCTAGGGGAAGTGGGTTGCGTGGTCATTCGCTACTTTGGCGGTACCAAGCTGGGCACCGGTGGGTTGGCCAGAGCCTACGCCCAGGCCGTCAACGCGGGGCTGGAAACACTGCCTACCCGGGAGGTGATCGAGCGCGACAGCTATCGGTTACGTGTTGGCTTCGCCCATGAGGCGCAGGCCCGAGCCTGGTGTGAAGAGCAGGCACTGCCTGTGGAACAGGCTGAGTACGATGGGCATGGCGTGTGCCTGACCATCGGCTGGCCCAGCGATGTAGCGCTGGATATCGGCAGCCTGGAGAATCGACTGAAAACGACCGTGGCGTTCGAAGCGCTGTAAGTAAGTACACGGCCTGCCGATGAAAGCTCGGCAAGCCGTGAAAGGACTCAGGTTCAACTCGACTCTATCCCAGTCACCCGTTCTATCCCAGGTACTTGATCATGACCCCGGCGGCCACCGCCGAGCCGATCACCCCGGCCACGTTCGGCCCCATGGCATGCATCAGCAGGAAGTTATGCGGGTTTGCCTCCAGCCCCACCTTGTTGGCAACCCGCGCCGCCATCGGCACTGCCGAAACGCCAGCCGCGCCAATCAACGGGTTGATGGGCATCTTGCTGACCATGTTCATGAGCTTCGCCATCAATACACCCGCCGCCGTCCCGATACCAAAGGCAACGATGCCCAGGCCCAGAATCCCTAACGTCTCGAACGTCAGGAAACTGTCGGCCATCAGCTTGGAGCCCACGGACAAGCCCAGAATGATGGTCACGATATTGATCAGCGCATTCTGCGCGGTGTCCGACAGCCGCTCCACCACGCCACACTCACGCATCAGGTTGCCAAAGCAGAACATGCCCAGCAGCGGCGCTGCATCCGGCAAGAACAGCGCGACGGCAATCAGCAGCATCAGCGGGAAGATCACCTTCTCAAGCTTGGAGACCGGACGCAGCTGCGTCATGGTGATCTTGCGCTCTTTCTCGGTGGTCAACAGCCGCATGATCGGCGGCTGAATGAGTGGCACCAACGCCATGTAGGCATAGGCCGCGACGGCAATGGCCCCCAGCAACTCTGGCGCCAGGACGCTGGACACATAGATCGACGTAGGCCCGTCCGCCCCACCGATGATGCCGATGGCGGCCGCCTGATTGAGCGAAAAGTCCATGACGCCCAGAGAGGTAAGCAGCACTGCACCAAACAGCGTGGCAAAAATCCCGAACTGGGCGGCCGCCCCCAGAAACAGCGTACGCGGGTTGGCCAGCAGAGGACCAAAGTCGGTCATCGCACCTACGCCCATGAAGATCAGCAGTGGTGCAATGCCCGAGGCAATGGCAACACGATAGAAGCTGTAGAGCATGCCATCGTTGTAGCCTGCGCCCAGGGCAATATCCTTGGCCACACGTAGCTGATCGTAGGCCGCCGTATCGTGAGCGACGGCTTTCAGCACCTCACGCCACCCCTCGACCCCCGCCAAGGGGTCCAGGGTAACGCCCAGCGCAGCCGCCATCTGTTGCAGCACGGCAGGCTTGGCCACCTCGATGGCCTGATCGAGCGCCGAAATGGCCAGCCCGGCTTCCGGAATATTGGCCAGGATGCCACCGAAACCAATCGGCACCAGCAGCAGCGGCTCGAATTTCTTATAGATCGCCAGGTACAAAAGCCCCAGCCCTACCAGAATCATGACCGCCTGGCCAAGCTCCAGGTTATAGAGCCCGGAGCCTTCCCATAAGGTGATTAGTTTGTCCATGCGGGTGCCCTTAAAGCTCGATCAGCGCATCGCCAACGGCGACGCTATCGCCCTCGCTGACATTGACCTTGGATACCGTTCCTGCGCTGCTGGCACGCACTTCGGTCTCCATTTTCATGGCTTCGAGGATGATGACCACGTCGCCTTCGGCCACTTGGTCGCCGGGGCGTACGTTGACCTTGAAGATATTGCCTGCCAGCGGCGCATCGATACTTTCGCCGCTACCTCCAGCGCTTTCTGCCGCACCCGCTCCAGCACTAGCGCCTCCACTGGCGGCAGCTTGCTCCTTGATCTCGCCAATATCGCCGCCCGGAGATACCTCGACCACATAGGCTTTGCCGTTGAGCTTGACGGTATAGGTTTCCGGACCGCTGTTGACCACAGCAGCAGGTGCAGCCGGTTCTGCCTTGGCAGGCACGGCTGCCTTTGTTTCTACTTGTGGCGCGGGCTCGAAGGCTTGCTTGTCGTCACGGTTCTTGAGGAACTTGAGGCCAATTTGCGGGAAGAGTGCGTAGGTCAGCACGTCATCCACCTGCCGCTCGCCTTCTGCCAGGCGCAGCTTGTCGGCACTGGCTTTCTCTTTCAGCTCCGTGGCAAGGCGCTCCATCTCTGGTGACAGGTTGTCCGCAGGACGGCAGGTGATCGGCTCGCCGCCTTCCAGCACGCGCTTTTGCAGTTCCGCATTGAAGGGGGCAGGTGCCGAGCCGTATTCGCCTTTCAACAGCGCCTGGACCTCTTTGGAAATCGACTTGTAGCGCTCGCCCATCATGACGTTCATCACAGCCTGGGTGCCCACGATCTGCGAGGTCGGCGTTACCAGCGGGATGAAGCCCAGGTCTTCACGTACGCGCGGAATTTCACCCAGCACGTCGTCCAGCTTGTCGCCAGCGCCCTGCTCTTTCAGCTGGCTCTCCATGTTGGTCAGCATGCCGCCCGGTACTTGCGCCACCAGAATGCGTGAGTCGATACCCCGCAGCGAGCCCTCGAATGCCGCATACTTCTTGCGTACCTCACGGAAGTAACCGGCAATGTCTTCCAGCAGCTCCAGGTCCAGCCCCGTGTCACGGTCCGTGTCCTTGAGCATCGCCACCACGGATTCGGTGGGGCTGTGTCCATAGGTCATCGACATCGATGAGATGGCCGTATCCACGTTATCGATGCCGGCTTCTACGGCCTTCAAAATGGTGGACGTCGAGAGCCCGGTGGTCGCGTGGCAGTGCAGGTGGACGGGAATGGAGAGTTCTTTCTTCAGGCGCGTCACCAGGTCGAACGCCGTGTAAGGCGTCAACAGTCCCGCCATATCCTTGATAGCCAGAGAATCTGCGCCCATGTTGGCAATGGTCTTCGCAAGATCTACCCAGCTATCCAGGGTATGTACCGGACTGACGGTATAGGAAATGGTCCCCTGGGCATGACCACCCACGGCGCGCACCGCCTTGATGGCACGCTCCAGATTGCGCGGGTCATTCATGGCGTCGAACACGCGGAATACATCCACGCCGTTGGTTTTGGCACGCTCGACGAACTTGTCGACTACATCGTCGGCATAGTGACGGTAGCCCAGCAGGTTCTGCCCGCGCAGCAACATTGCCTGCGGCGTGTTGGGCATTGCCTCTTTCAGGGCACGAATGCGCTCCCAAGGGTCTTCACCCAGATAACGAATACAGGCATCGAAGGTGGCGCCGCCCCAGGTCTCCAGCGACCAGTACCCGACCTTGTCGAGCTTTTCGGCGATAGGCAGCATGTCATCGAGCCGCAGCCGAGTCGCGAATAGCGACTGGTGGGCATCGCGCAGCACAACATCAGTGATTCCTAACGGGCGTTTTACGTCGTTCATGGTCGTGACTCACCGTTTAGCATTATTGATTTGTAGTAAATTTAGCAAAATTTATTCTTGAAACGCCGCCATGGCGCTTTCTGTATTCGTACTCAGCGGCGCTGGGCGGCTCGATAACGATGCACTGCAGCACTGATCACGGCCACGACCTCGTCGTCAGGCCCGGCCTGAGCAGTGGCCGGACGTTTTTTTCGGCCAGCAGCGGGAGCCGCCACCGCCGGTTGAAAACGCCCTACCAGTTTCGACATCAGCGTTACGCTGACCACCAAAACCGTAAGAAAAACAAAAACAAACCCCATGCCGAGCCCCATCAGGGCGAGCCCCTCCTGGAGCAACTCCGACCCTTGCATAGCGTGCTCTCCGTGTTGTTTAAGGTGGTTGGCACACCAAACGCCCTCAGAGGCGCTTGGCGGAGTAAGGGTAATACACTAACCTGCCACATCCAGAATAGAATGCAATCGCGCCATAGTGGAAGTCATGGTTGTTAATTTACTACATAAAGGCAAGATCGGCCTTGCGCCAATGGAAGGGGTCATCGACGCGCTCACCCGCGACCTGCTCACCCGTCAGCCTGGTTTCGACTGGACGGTGACAGAGTTCGTACGGGTGGTGGATACACGCCTTCCGCCTAGAGTGTTCTACAAGCACTGCCCCGAGCTCCAGCAACGCCCTGTGGCCACCCCAAGCGGTATTCCGGTGCACCTGCAGCTGCTCGGCTCCGTCCCCAGCGCACTGGCCGAAAATGCTCGCCAGGCGCTGGCGCTGGGCGCCATCAGCGTCGACCTCAACTTTGGCTGCCCAGCCAAGCTGGTCAATCGTCACGACGGTGGGGCCTCTCTGCTGCGCCAGCCTGAACGGGTCTATCAGGCCGTCAGGGCGGTGGCCGATGCCTTGGCAGGCGAGATCCCGGTAACCGCCAAGATACGCCTGGGCTTCGCCAATCGACGCCTGGCCGTGACCTGCGCCCAGGCAACCCAGGCAGGCGGCGCCGCGCGGCTGGTGGTACATGGCCGAACCCGCGATGAGGGCTACCGCCCGCCCGCGCACTGGGAGTGGATCGGCAAGGTTCGTCATCACGTGGACATCCCCGTGGTGGCCAATGGCGATATATGGACGCTGGAGGACTACTGGAAGGCGCGCACGCTGTCGGGCTGCCGTGACGTCATGCTGGGCCGCAGCGCCCTGGCAGACCCCTGGCTGGCCCCACGTATTCGCCACTGGCAGGAAACCGGCGAGCGGCTGCCAGAAACCACCTGGGCAATGCGTGCCAGCGTGCTACAAGAGTACGCCGAGCATCAGCGTCAGCAGCTACCGGATCGCGTCGTGGTTTCTCTAGTGAAACAGTGGCTGGCACAAATGCGCCAAGGCAATGCCGAAGCCGAGCAGCACTTTCAGCGCCTGAAGCGGGTCACGGACCTGGACATACTGCTCGACAGCCTGGTGCCGTAACGCTTCGCCCTCTGGCACAGAACCCAACGCTACGAACAAGAAGCTATCGAACAAGAAGCTATCGAACCAGAACCTATCGAACCTGAACCCACCGAACCATAAACTAACGAGCAAAAAAAAGCGCCCTTCCGCAAGATGCGGGGGCGCTTTACACGATCGCAAGATCAACGCGCGAGCCACGTCGATCAGGCTAGAAGCAGAAAACCCGCCCTCTGATAAGAGAGCGGGTTTTGGAATCTGGCGCGCCCGGGAGGATTCGAACCTCCGACCACCTGATTCGTAGTCAGGTACTCTATCCAGCTGAGCTACGGGCGCTTGACAGTCATGCTTTTCTCGAAAAGCAATGAAACTACTGTAACATCAAAACCTTACGTTTGCAACTTGGCGCGCCCGGGAGGATTCGAACCTCCGACCACCTGATTCGTAGTCAGGTACTCTATCCAGCTGAGCTACGGGCGCGTATCGAACGATGCTACGTATCAAACAATGTTACATGGTGCGGCTGGCGGAGAGGGAGGGATTCGAACCCTCGATAGGGCTATAAACCCTATACTCCCTTAGCAGGGGAGCGCCTTCAGCCACTCGGCCACCTCTCCTCAACAGCACGGCGCGAATGTTACCGATTATGAGGGCTGGTGTCCACCCCTGTGCCGATTTTTTTTCGCGCCGACCTGATAGTTACCGCTAAAGCGCCCTTTGTGAGCGCGACACTGGCGGCCATTTATTCTGCTTCGCTTTCGCTATTACGTTCACGCTGAATGCGCTGATAGATCTCTTCACGGTGTACCGCGACATCTTTTGGTGCGTTCACACCAATGCGCACTTGATTACCTTTCACACCTAACACTGTGACGGTGATTTCATCACCGATCATCAGCGTTTCGCCAACGCGGCGGGTTAGGATGAGCATGGCTGATCTCCTTCTCAGACGTTTTTATACAACGGGATGTGTCCGCCGGTGGCGTCACCACGCCATTATGCGGCATGGTGACCCCTGCCACCAATGGCTTTAACCCTATGACACCTTAACCTCCCGTTGAATGGAAGCCCACCACCACTCGGTAGCGAGTACCTTCAGCGTAGAAGGTTTGAGGGACAATTGTTATTCAGATTCGATATCGGCCTTGTCCAAGCCGAATGCCTTGTGCAAGGCATTGACCGCAAGTTCCATGTGTTTTTCGTCGATCACCACGGAAATCTTGATCTCAGACGTCGATACCATGCGAATATTCACGTTCTCTTCGGCCAGCACGCGGAACATTTTCGATGCCACGCCAGCATGCGAGCGCATACCTACGCCCACCAGCGACACCTTGGCAATGTTGTCGTCGCCGCGCAGTTCGCCGCCGCCGAGATCGGGAATGACGGTCTCTTCCAGCAGCTTCTTGGTGGCCTTGTAGTCACCTTTTGCTACCGTGAAAGTGAAATCGGTGTAGTCACCGGCCGGTGCTACATTTTGGACGATCATGTCCACTTCGATATTGGCGTCGGCAATGGGGCCCAGGATTCGAGAGGCAACGCCGGGCACATCGGGCGTGTGCAGCAGGGTCAGCTTGGCTTCGTTCTTGGTAAACGCGATACCGGAGATTAGCGGTTCTTCCATAGAGTCCTCGTCTTGGTCAGAGTCTGCAACAATCAGGGTGCCAGGGCCATCTTCAAAGCTCGACAGTACCCGTAGCGGTACGTTGTACTTGCCAGCGAATTCCACCGCGCGAATCTGCAGCACTTTGGAGCCCAGACTGGCCAGTTCAAGCATTTCCTCTACCGTGATGCTCTCCAGGCGCTGAGCCTTGGAGCAGACGCGTGGGTCCGTGGTGTAGACACCGTCCACGTCGGTATAGATCTGGCACTCATCGGCCCCCAGGGCCGCTGCCAGCGCCACGCCAGTGGTGTCCGAGCCGCCACGTCCCAGCGTGGTGATGTTGCCGTTTTCGTCCACCCCCTGGAAACCGGCGACCACCACGACCTTGCCAGCATCCAGATCGGCTTTCAGGTCATCGGTTTCGATACGCTGGATACGCGCTTTGGTATACGCGCTATCGGTATGAATGCCTACCTGTGCACCGGTATGGGACGTTGCCGAGACGCCAATGTGCTGCAGCGCCATGGCCAACAGAGAGATGGTGACCTGCTCGCCTGTCGAGAGCAGCATATCCATTTCACGCGGGGCGGGGTCTTCGTTCAGGGCATGCGCCATATCGGTCAGGCGGTTGGTTTCGCCACTCATCGCAGAGACGACGACGACGACCTGGTGCCCCTGGTCACGAAAGCCTTTGACCTTTTCCGCCACGGCTTTGATACGGTCGACAGAGCCCACCGAAGTGCCGCCGAACTTCTGTACGTATAGTGCCATATGCCGTTTTTCCTTTACGTTCGGGAATGGAGGGTGAATGTTGTTATTGCCAATTTTCCTGACGAACAAAAAGGCCGGCAGCAAATAATGCCACCGGCCTTCCTTTTTAGCTAAGCGTGTTTTCCAACCAGGCCGGAACGCTATTCAACGCTCCTGGCAGCGCATCGGGCTGGCTACCGCCCGCTTGAGCCATATCGGCACGACCGCCCCCTTTACCGCCGACCTGGGAGGCCACATGGTTGACCAGCTCGCCAGCCTTCACACGGCCAGTCAGATCGTCCGTGACGCCCGCAATCAGGCTGACCTTGCCAGCATCGGCATCGGCCACGCCCAACATGATGACGCCCGAGCCCAGCTTGTTCTTGAGCTGATCCAGCACGCCGCGCAAGTCCTTGCCAGAGACGCCTTCGAGCTGAGTGACCAGCAGCTTCACGCCAGCCACTTCCTGAACCTGGCTGAGCATGTCGCTGCCTGCCGCGCTGGCCAGCTTGGCCTTCAGTTGCTCCAGCTCTTTCTCCAGGCTGCGGTTGCGCTCGACCAGCGATTCCACGCGCGCTTCTACCTGCTCGGGC
Organism: Halomonas sp. NyZ770; assembly: GCF_020616575.1. NCBI lineage: Bacteria > Pseudomonadati > Pseudomonadota > Gammaproteobacteria > Oceanospirillales > Halomonadaceae > Halomonas > Halomonas sp. NyZ770. The sequence continues at coordinate 3,122,696 of NZ_CP085143.1, forward strand.
TTGGTTTTCAAACGCTCGCCCAGGCGCTGTACTCGGGCCTCCTGTTCGCGGAAGTACGCCAGCGCGTTTTCTCCGGTGATCGCCTCGATGCGGCGTACGCCGGAGGCAATACCCACTTCGCTGACCACATGGCAGCAGCCGATGTCGCCGCTGCGGCTGACGTGAGTACCGCCACACAGCTCGATGGAGAAATCGTCGGCACCAATGGTCAGTACGCGCACGTTGTCGGCGTATTTCGCCTCGAACAGTGCCGCCGCGCCTTTGGCCTTGGCATCGGCCAGGCTCATCTGCTCGATCTTCGTCGGGGCATTGGCCAGGATCTGAGCGTTGACGATACGCTCCACTTCAGCGAGCTGATCAGCGGTCATCGGCTCGAAATGGCTGAAGTCGAAGCGCAGGCGCTCGGCGTTGACCAGCGAGCCTTTCTGCTGAACGTGATCGCCCAGCACCATACGCAGCGCTTTGTGCAGCAGGTGGGTCGCCGAATGGTTACGAATGGTCGCGCTGCGCAGGCTGGCGTCCACTTCACCGCGTACGTGGGCACCCACGCTCAGCGAGCCTTCCACCATCACCCCCTGATGCAGGTGATGGCCGCGCTGCTTCTGAGTATCGGTGACCTGGAAGCGGCCACCATCGACGTGCAGGTAGCCCGTGTCGCCCACCTGGCCGCCGGACTCGCCGTAGAATGGCGTGCGGTCCAGCACCACGGTGCCCTTCTGGCCCGCTTCCAGGGCCGCCAGAGCATTGCCTTCGCTGTCCACGAGCGCCGTCACGGTGGCCCGATCTTCCAACTGCTCGTAGCCGGTAAACTGCGTCTCGCCTTCCAGTTCGATGGAGGCGGTGTAGTCGGCCCCAAACTGGCTGGCGGCACGCGCGCGTTCACGCTGCGCTTCCAGTTCACGCTGGAAGCCTTCTTCATCCAGGGTGACTTCCCGCTCGCGGCACACGTCGGCGGTCAAATCGAAGGGGAAACCGTAGGTATCGTACAGCTTGAACACGGTCTCACCGGGCAGCACGTCGCCTTGCAACTCTTCCAGCGCAGCATTCAGCAGCCCCATGCCATGATCCAGCGTACGGGCGAACTGCTCTTCCTCTTTCAGCAGCACGCGAGCAATCTGCTCGCTGGCCTTACGCAGCTCGGGGTAGGCATCGCCCATTTCGGCATCCAGCGCGCTCACCAGCTTGTGGAAGAACGGCTCGGCCGCGCCCAGCTTGTGGCCATGGCGAATGGCGCGACGGATGATACGACGCAGTACGTAGCCGCGCCCTTCGTTGGAAGGCAGCACGCCGTCGGCAATCAGGAAGGCGCACGAGCGAATATGGTCGGCAATCACGCGCAGCGATGGCGCCGTCGTGTCATGATGCCCGGTCGCCTTGGCCGCGGCTTGCAGCAGGTTCTGGAACAGGTCGATCTCGTAGTTGGAGTGCACGCCCTGCATCACGGCCGCCACGCGCTCCAGCCCCATGCCGGTATCGATCGACGGCTTGGGCAGCGGGTGCAGCGTGCCATCGGCTGAACGGTCGTACTGCATGAAGACCAGGTTCCAGATTTCGATGAAACGGTCACCGTCTTCCTCAGGCGTTCCGGGCGGGCCACCCCAGACTTCCGGGCCGTGATCGAAGAAGATCTCGGAGCATGGGCCACAGGGGCCGGTGTCGCCCATCTGCCAGAAGTTGTCCTTGGCACCAATGCGCGCAATGCGTTCGCGTGGCACACCAATCTCATCGGCCCAGATGGCGTAGGCCTCGTCATCTTCGGTGAACACCGTGACCCACAATTTTTCGGCAGGCAGCCCCAGACGCTCGGTCAGGAACGTCCAGGCAAAGCGAATGGCATCACGCTTGAAATAGTCGCCAAAGCTGAAATTGCCCAGCATTTCGAAGAAAGTGTGGTGGCGGGCGGTGTAGCCGACGTTATCCAGATCGTTGTGCTTGCCGCCAGCACGCACGCAGCGCTGCGCAGATGCCGCACGAACATAGGGTCGCGGATCTCGGCCTAGGAACACATCCTTGAAGGGCACCATGCCCGCATTGGTGAAGAGCAGCGTCGCGTCGTTGCCCGGCACCAGGGAGCCGGTGGGCACAACGGTGTGCCCCTGCTGTTCGAAATAATCGAGAAAGGCCTGTCTGAGTTCTGCGCTTTTCATAGGGTATCCGTGACAAGAAAGCGTGATGCCCCAGGGCGCTGTCGCCGCTACCCGCTGGGGTCGCAAAACGCCCATTATAACGCAGTTGTCAAACGACTAAAGCCGCAGATAGTGGCAGAGCCCCTAATGACACAATAAATAGAGGGCGGGTGGCACGATAATATAGAGGGTGGGAACCGCGTGGTGAACAGCCTTGAGCGGGCTTATAAACAGCCTTGAGCGGGGTTATAGACAGCCCTGAGCGGGGTTATAGACAGCCCTGAGCGGGCTTATAAACAACCCTGAGCGAGGTACTAGACAGCCCTGAGCAGGCAGATGAAACCCCTGAACGGGTTAAGAAGAGGGCGACAAACAGGAGATTGCATAGCGAATTTGCTCGAAATCGAAGCCACGCCCGGCCAGAAAACGTTCTCGCTTGGCGCGCTCCTTGGGCGTCTCGCCCGGCGAGCTGAAGCGGCGCTCCAACGTTTGGCGGGCCAGCTCGAACCAGTCCACGGCTTCGCGCGCTTCCACCGCCACCAGCGCAGCGGCAAAGGTTTGCGCATCGACACCGCGCTGGCGCAGCTCTCCCTTGATGCGAATCACTCCCTGTCCGCGAGCGATGCGTGAGCGGATGAAGCTTTCGGCAAAACGCTCGTCCGACTGCAGCGCCTGCTCGGCCAGCGCATCGAGGCAGGCGCTGATCTCGTCAGCCTCGAAGGCCTTTTGCTCGAGCTTGCGGGCCAGCTCGGCGCGGGAGTACTCGCGCCGAGCCAGCCACTGAATCGCCCACTCTCTTGGCGAAGCATCGGCTTTAGCAGAAAACATTCACGTCTCCTGCCCGACAACGCCAACAGCCTGGTTCAAAGCAGATCGTCATCACCCTCGGCTGCCACATCTGCTGCTGGGGCTTCTTCTTTCTTCGGCTCTACCTTGGCCAGCAGTTGCTCACGGATTTGAGATTCGATCTCTTCCATGATCTCGGGATGCTCTTCCAAGTACTGGGCCGCATTGGCCTTGCCCTGGCCGATCTTGCTGCCCTTGTAGCTGTACCAGGCGCCCGCCTTGTCTACCAGGCTGCACTGCACGCCCAGGTCGATGACTTCGCCTGCGTGATAAATGCCCTTGCCGTAGAGAATCTGGAACTCTGCCTGGCGGAACGGCGGTGCGACCTTGTTCTTCACGACCTTGACGCGGGTTTCGTTACCCGTGACTTCGTCGCCAGACTTCACGGAGCCCGTACGGCGGATATCCAGGCGCACGCTGGCGTAGAACTTCAGGGCATTACCCCCGGTGGTCGTTTCGGGGCTGCCGAACATCACGCCGATCTTCATGCGGATCTGGTTGATGAAAATCACCAGACAGTTGGCGTTCTTGATGTTACCGGTGATTTTACGCAGCGCCTGGGACATCAAACGCGCCTGCAGGCCCACGTGGGAATCACCCATTTCGCCTTCGATCTCGGCACGGGGCGTCAGCGCCGCCACGGAGTCGATGATGATCACGTCCACGCCGCCCGAGCGGACCAGCATGTCGGTGATTTCCAGCGCCTGCTCACCCGTATCGGGCTGGGAGACCAGCAGGTCGTCCAGGTTGACGCCGAGTTTTTCGGCGTAGCTGGGGTCCAGCGCGTGCTCGGCGTCCACGAAGGCACACACTTTGCCCTGCTTTTGCGCCTGGGCAATGACTGACAGGGTCAGCGTGGTTTTACCGGATGACTCTGGGCCAAAGATTTCGACGACACGACCAAACGGCAGCCCGCCGATGCCGAGCGCAATGTCCAGCCCCAGCGAACCGGTGGAGACAGACGGCATGACGACGCGAGGCGCATCGCCCAGACGCATGACGGTGCCCTTGCCGAACTGACGATCGATCTGGCTGAGTGCCGCGTTCAGCGCTTTTGTGCGGTTGTCTTCCTGAGCCATGCAGAGATTCCTCATAACAAGCTGTATAATTAGCCAGTAGTATGCCAAAGATCAGCGATGAAACAAATCCTCGGCGGCAACTTTAACGATTATTTCTTGGCGGCCAGGGCAGAAAGCCGAGCGACCAACCCTGCCAGAGCTTCACGGACCGCCTGCTCGCGCACCGCCTGGCGGTCACCTGGAAAATGAAAACGCTCTGCCTGCTGGCTCTCGGCATCGCCCCAGGCCAGCCACACGGTGCCCACCGGTTTCTCCTCGCTACCGCCTTCCGGCCCGGCAACCCCGCTGACCGCTACGGCCAGGTCGGCACCGCTGTCACGACAGGCGCCCGCTACCATGGCCCGCACGACCGATTCACTGACCGCGCCATGGGCTTCCAGCAGCGCAGGCTCGACCCCCAGCAGGCGAGTCTTGGCAGCGTTGGAGTAGGTCACATAGCCTGCGGTGAAGTAAGCCGAGCTACCGGCCGTGGAGGTAATGGCGCTGGCAATGCCACCTCCCGTGCACGACTCGGCGGTGGTCACTTCGACGTGCAGCTGCTGGCAAAGCCGCCCAAGTCGTTGAGCCAACAGTGATAAATCGAGATTCTTGAGACTGGAAACACTGGGGGCCATGGTGACTCCTTCATGTAAGACCTTAGGGTAGCGTAGAATACTGCGTTTAGCTTTCTCAACGAAATTGCCCAACGAACATGCCGCATGCCGTTCAGGTCTGCGCCACGCTCAATCAGGACGCTCATGTCACAGGCCAGCCCCGCCCATACGCCGATGATGGCGCAGTATTTGAAAATCAAACGCGAGCACCCCGAGGTATTGCTGTTCTACCGCATGGGGGACTTCTACGAACTGTTTTTTGACGACGCCAAACGGGCAGCAGCGCTGCTGGATATCACCTTGACCCAGCGCGGTCAGTCGGGCGGCAAGCCGATCCCCATGGCAGGCGTGCCTTATCACAGCGCCGAGGGCTACCTTGCCAGGCTGGTAGCGGGTGGCGAATCGGTGGCCATTTGCGAGCAAATTGGCGACCCCGCCACCAGCAAAGGCCCTGTCGAGCGCCAGGTGGTGCGCATCGTGACCCCTGGTACGCTGCACGACGAGGCGCTGCTGGATGCCCGACGCGACAACGTGCTGGTGGCCGTGGCCCCGGGCAAGGAAGGCTGGGGGCTTGCCTGGCTGGAGCTTTCCAGCGGGCGCTTCAACGTGCTGGAGGTAGAGAGCGAGGCCGAAATGCTGGCCGAGCTGACCCGCCTGTCACCTGCCGAACTGCTGGTGCCTGAAAGCCTTTCGCTGCCCGACGCCTGGTCGCACAAGCGCAGCCTGCGCCGCCAGGGTGAATGGCTATTCGACCTGGAAAGCGCCACGCGCAGCCTGTGCGACCAGTTCGAAGTGAGCGACTTGCGCGGGTTTGGCTGCGCGCATCTCTCCACCGCTTTGGTGGCCGCAGGCGTCTTGATCGACTATGCCCGGGACACCCAGCGCTCGCGGCTGCCCCATGTCACGTCCATCAGCGTGGAGAATCGCGACGACGCGGTGGTGATCGATGCGGCCAGCCGCCGCAATCTGGAAATCGACATCAACCTCGGCGGCAACGGCGACAACACCCTGGCCAGCGTACTGGACACCTGCGCCACCGCCATGGGCTCACGGTTGCTCAAACGCTGGTTGAACCGCCCCCTGCGCCAACGAGACATCGTCGAAGGACGCCAGGCGGGCGTTGCCCTGCTCTCCATCGATGCCGCTTACATGAGCCTGCGCGAGACGCTGAGCGATGTAGGCGACGTGGAGCGGATTCTCGCCCGGGTTGCCCTGTACAGCGCTCGCCCACGTGACCTGGCAAGACTGCGTGACGCCCTCACCACGCTGCCTACCCTGGAAGCGCTGCTGGCCGATATCGATACCGGTAGCGCTCTGGACGGCCTGACACCGAACATCCGCCCCTACCCGACGCTGGCCGAGACGCTGAACCGAGCCCTGGTCGACAACCCACCGGTGGTGATTCGTGACGGCGGCGTGATTGCCGATGGCTTCGATGCCGAGCTGGATGAACACCGGGGCATGGCCGAGAACGCGGGCGATTACCTGGTCCAGCTCGAACTGCGCGAACGCGAGCGCACCGGCCTGGCCAACCTCAAAGTGGGTTACAACCGCGTCCATGGCTACTTCATCGAGCTGCCCCGCTCCCAGGCCCAGCAGGCGCCTGCAGACTACATTCGTCGCCAGACGCTGAAAAACGCCGAACGCTTCATCATTCCCGAGTTGAAAGAGTTCGAAGACAAGGCACTGTCCGCCAAGTCACGCGCACTGACCCGAGAGAAATGGCTCTACGAACAGCTGTTGGCCACCCTGAATGAGCAGCTGCATGCCCTGCAAGCCACCTCGCGGGCCTTGGCCGAGCTGGACGTGCTGTGCGCCTTTGCCGAACGCGCCGAGGCGCTCAACTGGGTGCGCCCACAGTTGGTCGCGACCACGGGCATTACCATTACCGCGGGCCGCCACCCGGTCGTGGAGCAGGTCAGCGACAAACCGTTCGTGCCCAACGACGTCATGCTGACGCCTGAACAGCACATGCTGATCATTACCGGCCCCAACATGGGGGGTAAATCGACCTACATGCGCCAGACGGCACTCATTGCCCTCCTGGCACACAGCGGCAGTTTCGTGCCTGCCGATGCCGCCGAGGTTGGCCCCGTCGATCGCATCTTTACCCGTATCGGCTCCTCCGATGACCTGGCAGGCGGGCGCTCCACCTTCATGGTGGAAATGACCGAAACCGCCAATATCCTGCACAATGCCACCGAGCACAGCTTGGTACTGATGGACGAGATCGGGCGCGGCACCAGCACCTTCGACGGCTTGTCGCTGGCCTGGGCCAGCGCCGAACATTTGGCCCGGGCCCGCGCGCTGACGCTGTTCGCGACGCACTACTTCGAAATGACCGCGCTGCCCGAGCAGGCCGAGGGGGTGGCCAACATTCACCTGACGGCCACCGAGCACGGGGATGGCATCGTCTTCATGCACCGCATCGAAGCCGGCCCCGCCAGCCAGAGCTACGGGCTACAGGTCGCTCAACTGGCCGGGGTGCCGGGGCCGGTGATTCGTCGCGCACGGGAGAAGCTGATGACGCTGGAACAGCGCGACGTGGACACTCAGCAGCGGCCCTTGTCAGGCTCCCAGGCGCCTCAGCAGAACGACCTGTTTGCCAGCGCGCCACATCCGGTAGTGGACGCACTGACCAGCACTGACATCGACGATTTATCACCACGCGAGGCGCTGGATCTGCTCTACCAGTGGCGCTCGATGCTGTAAACACGGGTGAGATTGATGCCTGGCGCTTGCCGCCATGGGGCAGCACTACTAAAATGGCGCCACATTTAGCTTATAAAAAACGGCTAATCTATAACCATTCGCGATTAAACACGACCGGAGAACGCTCCGGTCCCGCAAGAGGGATAGTGAGATGACGTTTGTCGTTACCGAGAACTGCATCCAATGCAAGTACACCGACTGCGTGGAAGTTTGCCCGGTCGACTGTTTCTATGAAGGCCCCAACTTCCTGGTCATCCACCCGGATGAGTGCATCGATTGCGCCCTCTGCGAGCCGGAGTGCCCCGCCGAGGCCATTTTCTCGGAAGACGAGATACCGGATGGGCAAGAGCAGTTCATCGAGATCAACGCCGAGCTGGCCGACGTGTGGCCCAATATTGCCGAGAAGAAAGACCCGCTGCCCGATGCCGAAGAGTGGGACGGCAAGCCCGGCAAGCTCGAAAAGCTGGAGCGCTGATCGCAGCGACACGGCATTTCCTGAGAACCAGCGTTCGCGCTGGTTTTTTTTGGCCTGACTAATGCGCACGCAAAAAAAAGGCGGCCCGTAGGCCGCCCGCTCCAAGCACTTCCTCTGACCACTCCCTGGGTCAACCTCCTCAGGTGACTTCCTTGCCAGGGCTCACATCACTGTGTCACCCGGCGCACCTGCATACATCCCGTTGCATCCTGCCTGAAGCATCCTTGCCTCCCCTTGTCCTGAATGCATTGTGGCAGAACAGCGCAACTTCTCAAGCGGACCCAATACGCAAAAGGCGAGCCCAAGGGGCTCGCCTTTCTTTCATAAAACCCAACCAAGACAATCACTTAAAGTTGGATTAGTGAAAAATTTCGCTTTTTCTTACAAGGTTTCGAGCGAATGTCGTCGGCATTTGTAAGAGATCTCTTACAAATTTTTGAGAGATCTCTTACACGCCGCCTCTGGTTTTTCGCTTATTGGCCCTTGATGGCCTTCAAACCGGGGTAGGTCACTTCCCCCAGCTCTGCTTCGATGACCAGCAGACGGTTGTATTTGGCCACACGGTCAGAACGACACAGCGAGCCGGTCTTGATCTGTCCTGCACACGTGCCCACGGCCAGGTCGGCAATGGTGGTGTCTTCGGTCTCACCACTGCGGTGAGAGATGACCGCCGTGAAGCCAGCGTCCTGGGCCATCTTGATCGCATCGAGGGTTTCGGAGAGCGAGCCAATCTGGTTGAACTTGATCAGGATCGAGTTACCGGTCTGCTCGTCGATGCCACGCTTGAGGATCTTGGTGTTGGTCACGAACAGGTCATCGCCCACCAGCTGCACCTTGTCGCCCAGCTTGTCGGTCAAGGCTTTCCAGCCCGCCCAGTCGGATTCGTCCATGCCGTCTTCGATAGAGACGATGGGGTAGTCCGCACACAGGCCCGCCAGGTAGTCGGCAAACCCTTCGGAGTCGTAACGCTTGCCTTCTCCGGCCAGGTCGTACTGACCTTCCTTGTAGAATTCGGAGGCAGCACAGTCCAGCGCCAGGGTGACATCGCTGCCCAGGGTATAACCGGCATCGGCCACCGCCTGCTTGATGACGGCCAGTGCCTCGGCGTTGGATGTCAGGTTGGGCGCGAAGCCACCCTCATCCCCTACCGAGGTAGACAGCCCCTTGGCAGACAGCACTTTCTTCAGCGCGTGGAAAATTTCCGCGCCCATGCGCAGGCCTTCACGGAAGTTGGCAGCGCCGACCGGCTGCACCATGAACTCCTGAATATCCACATTATTGTCGGCGTGCTCACCACCGTTGAGGATGTTCATCATCGGTACCGGCATGCTGTACTGGCCTGGCTGACCGTAAAGCTCGGCAATGTGCGCATAAAGCGGTACGCCCTTGGCGTTGGCAGCGGCTTTGGCAGCGGCCAGCGACACGGCCAGAATGGCGTTGGCGCCCAAGGTGGCCTTGTTGTCGGTGCCGTCCAGCGCCAGCATGGCGTCATCCAGACCGCGCTGGTCCCGTGCATCCATCCCCAACAACGCATCACGGATCTTGCCATTCACGGCGTCCACGGCTTTCAACACGCCTTTGCCGAGGTAACGCGCCTTGTCGCCATCACGCAGCTCGAGTGCTTCGCGGGAGCCGGTAGAGGCACCGCTGGGCGCGCAGGCGCTGCCTACGGCGCCGCTTTCCAGACGCACGGTTGCCTGAACGGTCGGGTTGCCGCGCGAATCGAGCACTTCCAGCGCACTGATTTCAACAATTTTGGTCATGACAGTGTCCTTTGGTTGTCGGTCTGATGGAGGTTAGGTCCAATGTATACCACGGTTTATCGCAGCGATTAACGGATGGTCAAAGGGTCGAAGCCTTTCACCAAGGCATCCAACTGCGCCAGCTGCGTCAGGAAGGGCTCCAACTGCTCCAGCGGCAGCGCACACGGGCCGTCGCATTTGGCGTTGTCCGGGTCCGGGTGGGCTTCCAGAAACAGCCCCGCCAGGCCTACCGCCACGCCCGCTCGGGCCAGCTCGGCCACCTGGGCACGGCGGCCGTCGGCGCTGTCGGCACGGCCACCGGGGCGCTGCAGGGCGTGGGTCACGTCGAAAAACACCGGATAGCCGGTGTGCTTCATATCGCCAAAGCCCAGCATGTCCACCACCAGGTTGTTGTAGCCAAAGCTGGTGCCGCGCTCGCAGAGCATCAGTCGGTCATTGCCCGCTTCCTGAAACTTGCTGAGGATATGGCGCATTTCATGGGGTGCCAGAAACTGAGGCTTCTTGATGTTGATGGCAGCGCCCGTCTTGGCCATGGCCACCACCAGATCGGTCTGGCGCGCCAGGAAAGCCGGAAGCTGGATGATATCGGCTACCTCGGCCGCAGGCGCAGCCTGCCAGGGCTCGTGCACATCGGTAATGATGGGCACGTTATAGCGCGCCTTGATATCGGCCAGTATCTGCAGCCCTTTCTCCATCCCAGGGCCACGATATGAGTGAATCGAGCTGCGGTTGGCCTTGTCGAAACTGGCCTTGAAAACATACGGCATGCCCAGCTTTTGCGTCACGGCCACGTAAGCCTGCGCGACTTCATCGGCCAGTTCCGCCGACTCCAGCACGTTCATGCCGCCCAGCAGCATGAGTGGCAAAGAATTGCCGGCGGTTAAGCCGGCAACGTGGATGTGATGCTCTGGGAATTGGGATTGAGAAGACATGCTTCCCCCTTTATTCCTGAGGTGTGGCGTGGGAACGGGTACGTGCCGTCTTGTACTCGAGCGCGGCGTTGACGAACCCGGAGAACAACGGATGGCCATCACGCGGCGTGGAGGTGAATTCCGGATGGAACTGACACGCCACGTACCAGGGATGATCGGCAAGCTCGACCATCTCCACCAGCGACTGGTCCACGCTCTTGCCTGAAATCACCAGGCCTGCACGCTCCAGCTCGTCGATGAACTGGTTGTTGACTTCGAAGCGATGGCGATGGCGCTCGACGATCTCGTCAGCGCCGTACGCCTCGCGCGCCTTGCTGCCTGACGTCAAGTGACACACCTGGCCACCCAGACGCATGGTGCCGCCCAGATCAGAGGCCGCATCGCGCAGCTCGATCTTGCCTTCGGCGTTGATCCACTCGGTAATCAGCCCCACTACCGGGTGCTTGGTGTCGTGGGTGAACTCGGTGGAGTTGGCGTCTTTCCAGCCTGCCACGTTACGTGCGAACTCGATCACCGCCACCTGCATGCCCAGGCAGATACCCAGGTAGGGGATGTTGTTTTCACGGGCGAACTGGGCGGTCAGAATCTTGCCTTCGACGCCACGCTCACCAAAGCCGCCCGGCACCAGAATGGCGTCTTTGCCAGCCAGGCGCTCGGTACCGTGACGCTCGATATCTTCGGAGTCGATGTAGTCCACGTTGACCTTGATACGCCCCTGGATACCGGCGTGGATCAGCGCTTCGTTCAATGACTTGTAAGCATCCAGCAGCTCCATGTACTTACCGACCATGGCGATGCTGATGGATTTCAGCGGGTTGAGCTTGGCATCGAGTACCTTGATCCACTCGGAAAGATCGGCCGGTGCCGCTTCCAGGCGCAGCTTGTCGCAGACGATATCGTCCAGACCGTGCTCGTGGAGCATCAGCGGAATGCGGTAGATGGTGTCGGCGTCTTGCAGCGGCACGACCGCACGCTCTTCCACGTTGGTGAACAGCGCGATCTTGCGACGCTCGCTCTCTTCCAGCTCGACTTCGCTGCGGCAAATCAGAATGTCCGGCTGGATACCGATGGAGCGCAGCTCCTTGACGCTGTGCTGGGTCGGCTTGGTCTTGGTTTCGCCAGCGGTCTTGATATAGGGCACCAGGGTCAGGTGCATGTAGATGGCGCGGCTGGCGCCCAACTCGCTGCGAATCTGACGAATGGACTCCAGGAAGGGCAGCGACTCGATATCGCCGACCGTGCCACCGATCTCCACCAGCGCCACGTCGAAGCCTTCGCCGCCGGCGTAGACACGCTGCTTGATCTCATCGGTGATATGGGGAATGACCTGTACCGTGCCGCCCAGGTAGTCACCACGACGCTCCTTGCGCAGTACGTGCTCGTACACTCGGCCGGTGGTGAAGTTGTTGCGCTGGGTCATCTTGGTACGGATGAAGCGTTCATAGTGCCCCAGGTCCAGATCCGTCTCGGCGCCATCCTCGGTGACGAACACCTCGCCGTGCTGGAAAGGACTCATGGTGCCCGGGTCCACGTTGATGTACGGGTCGAGCTTGAGCATGGTGACCTTAAGGCCGCGAGCCTCGAGAATCGCCGCCAGCGAGGCCGACGCGATGCCCTTGCCAAGAGAGGACACAACGCCGCCGGTCACGAAGATATATCGTGTCATGGAAAACCTGTCGAAACGTGATCAAAAGGCGTAACAGAAAGCCACACCAGGATGGGACGACAGAATAGCAGATTACACCCTTCGGCTCAATTTGAACTGAAATGGCCACCGTGCCGGGTCGCGAGCTAAAGCTGCCTCCCACACCAACCACTGGCTACCCATAAGCAGTGGGAGGCCGATTTATTGGGCAAAGGGGTGCCTCAGGCACCCCTTATCAGCCACCTCGTTACACGCTTAAACGTTCAGGTAGTCCAGAATGCCTTCGGCGGCCTGGCGGCCTTCATAAATGGCCGTGACCACGAGGTCCGAACCGCGCACCATATCGCCACCAGCAAAGATTTTCTCGTTGCTGGTCTGGAACGCATACTGGCCATGCTCGGGTGCCTTGACCAGATCCCAGTCGTTGACCTCGATATTGGCGCTTTTGAACCATGGGGCCGGACTTGCCTGGAAGCCAAAGGCCACCACCACCGCATCGGCGGCAATGATCTCTTCGGAGCCGGGCACCACTTCCGGGCGACGGCGACCGTTTTCATCCGGCTCGCCCAAGCGCGTCCGCACGACCTTCACGCCCTCGACCTTGTCGTCCCCGACCACCGCCACCGGCTGACGGTTGAACAAAAACTCGACGCCCTCTTCCCGGGCGTTGGCCACTTCACGGCGCGAACCCGGCATGTTCTCTTCGTCGCGGCGATAGGCACAGGTCACGCTGGCAGCACGCTGACGAATCGAGGTGCGGTTACAGTCCATGGCGGTATCGCCACCACCCAGCACCACGACCCGCTTGCCTTCCATGGAGATGAAGTCGCTGGGGTCTTTTTCGAAGCCCAGGCGGCGGTTGACGTTGGCAATCAGGAAGTCCAGCGCCTTGTAGACACCGGGCAGGTCTTCGCCGGGGAAGCCACCCTGCATGTACTTGTAGGTGCCCATGCCCAGGAACACCGCATCGTACTCCTGCAGCAGCGTCTCGAACTCGATGTCAGTGCCGATTTCGGTATTCAGGCGGAACTCGACGCCCATCTCTTCGAAGACCGCGCGGCGGCGCTCCATGACGTTCTTTTCCAGCTTGAACTCCGGGATACCGAAGGTCAGCAGGCCGCCAATTTCCGGGTACTTGTCGAACACCACGGGCTTGACGCCGTTACGCGCCAGAATGTCGGCACAGCCGAGGCCCGCAGGCCCCGCCCCTACAATGGCGACCTTCTTGTCGGTCCAGACCACCTTGGACATGTCCGGGCGCCAGCCCATGGCAAAGGCGGTATCGGTAATGTACTTCTCTACGGAGCCGATGGTGACGGCACCAAAGCCATCGTTCAGGGTGCAGTCGCCCTCGCACAGGCGATCCTGCGGGCACACGCGGCCACACACTTCCGGCAGCGAGTTGGTCTTGTGGGACAGCTCGGCGGCTTCGATGATGTTGCCTTCCACCACCAGCTGCAGCCAGTTGGGAATGTAGTTATGTACCGGGCACTTCCATTCGCAGTACGGGTTGCCACAGTGCAAGCAGCGATGCGCCTGACTGGCCGCATCGGTGGGCTTGAAGGGCTCGTAGATTTCCGCGAACTCTTTGGCACGGGTATGTGCCGGTTTTTTCTCGGGGTCTTTACGACCCACGTCGACGAACTGAAAATCGTTATTCAAACGGTTGGCCATGATCTCTCTCCTCGAAGCGTAGGCGCGGACGGTTATTGCGGCTGACGCCGGGATTGATCCAGCAGACTACCCAGGCTGGCGGCCTTGGGCTTCACCAGCCAGAAGTGGCGTGCGTAGTCGCTGAAGTCTTCCAGAATCGCCGCACCACGCGCAGAGCCGGTCGCCGCCACGTAGGCTTCGATCATTTCGCGCAGGTGACGACGATAGGCTTCCATCGCTTCGGTATTCACCCGGTGGATTTCGACCAGCTCGTGGTTGTACTTGTCCACGAAGGTACGATCTTCATCCAGTACGTAGGCAAAACCACCGGTCATGCCTGCCCCAAAGTTGACGCCCGTCTCACCCAGCACACAGACCAGGCCGCCGGTCATGTATTCGCAGCAGTGGTCCCCGGCGCCTTCGATCACCGCCGTGGCGCCAGAGTTACGCACGCCAAAGCGCTCGCCTGCCGTACCCGCCGCAAACAGCGTGCCGCCGGTGGCACCATAGAGGCAGGTGTTGCCGATGATGGCAGTCTTGTGGCTTTCGAACTGGCTGACCTTGGGCGGCACGATCACGATGCTGCCACCGTTCATCCCCTTGCCCACGTAGTCGTTGGCGTCGCCTTCCAGGTAGAGATTCAAACCACGCGCGTTCCAGACACCAAAGCTCTGGCCCGCCACCCCTTTGAAGCGCGCGGTGACCGGCGCCGCTTCCAGGCCATCCTCGCCGTAGCGCTTGGCAATCGCCCCCGAAGTGAGCGCGCCCACGCTGCGGTCGCAGTTGGTGATGGTGAAATCGAAGGTGCCGCCGGACTGGGTGTCGATGGCCTCTTTCAGCGCCGCCAGCACTTCCTGGTTCTTGGCACCGGGGTCGTGGGGCACGTTGCGGCTGACCACGCAGAACTGCGGCGCGTCGGCAGGCACGAAATCGTTGGCCAGCAGCGGCGTCAGGTCCAGCTTGCGCTGCGACGCGGTGTTGCCTTCCAGCACTTCCAGCAGGTCGGTACGGCCAATCAGGTCGGTGAGTTTGCTCACGCCCAGCATGGCCATCAGCTCGCGCACTTCCTCGGCAATGAAGCGGAAGTAGTTCTTCACCATGTCCACGGTGCCACGGAAATGCTCGCCGCGCAGGAAGTCATCCTGAGTAGCGACACCGGTAGCACAGTTGTTGAGATGGCAAATGCGCAGGAACTTGCAGCCCAGCGCCACCATGGGCGCCGTGCCAAAGCCGAAGCTTTCGGCCCCAAGAATGGCCGCCTTGACGACGTCCAGTCCGGTTTTCAGGCCGCCGTCGGTCTGTAGACGAATCTTGTCGCGCAGGCCATTGATCCGCAGTGCCTGATGCACTTCCGGCAGGCCCAGCTCCCAGGGGGAACCGGCGTGCTTGATGGAGGTGAGCGGGCTCGCCGCCGTGCCGCCATCGTAGCCCGATACGGTGATCAGGTCCGCGTAGGCCTTGGCAACGCCGGTGGCAATGGTACCGATGCCGGGCTCGGAGACCAGCTTCACCGACACCTGGGCATCAGGGTTGACCTGCTTCAGGTCGAAGATCAGCTGCGCCAGGTCTTCGATGGAGTAGATGTCGTGGTGCGGCGGCGGCGAAATGAGCGTCACGCCGGGCACAGAGTAGCGCAGGCGGGCAATCAGTTGATTGACCTTGCCGCCTGGCAGCTGGCCGCCTTCGCCGGGCTTGGCCCCTTGGGCAACCTTGATCTGCAATACGTCTGCATTGACCAGGTAGGCCGGCGTCACGCCGAAACGGCCAGAGGCGATCTGCTTGATCTTCGAGCTGCGGATGGTGCCGTAGCGGGCTGGGTCTTCACCGCCTTCCCCGGAGTTGGAGCGACCTCCGGCCTCGTTCATGGCCTGGGCCAGCGCCTCATGGGCCTCGGGGGAGAGTGCGCCCAGCGACATGCCTGCGCTGTCGAAGCGTGGAATCAGCGCTTCGATGGGCTCGACCTCTTCCAGCGGAATCGGCGTGGCCGCAGGCTTGAGTTTCAGCAGGTCACGAATGGTGGCCACGGGGCGCTCGTTCACCAGCTGCGCGAACTTCTTCCACTTGGTGTAGCTGCCCTCTTGCACCGCCGCTTGCAGCGCCTTGACCACATCCGGGTTATAGGCGTGGTACTCGTGGCCGTGCACGTACTTGAGCATACCGCCCTGGGAGATGCCCTTGCGCGGAATCCAGGCATCCTTGGCCAGCAGCTCCTGCTGCAGCTGCAGCTCGGCAAAGCCGGTGCCCTGAATGCGCGACGCCATGCCGACGAAACAGGTATCCATCACTTCATCGGCCAGGCCCACGGCTTCGAACAGCATGGAGCCACGGTAGGACGCCAGCGTCGAGATACCCATCTTCGAAAGAATCTTGAACAGCCCCTTCTGCAGGCCCTTGCGGTAGTTCTCGCGGGCATCTGCCGGGTTACCGGTGAGTTCGCCAGTGCGGTGCATGTCGGCCATCACCTGATAGGCCAGCCACGGGTAGACCGCCGTGGCGCCCACGCCGAACAGTACGGCCATCTGGTGGGCGTCGCGGGCATAGCCGGTTTCGACCACGATGTTGGCATTCGGGCGCAGCGCCAGACGCCCCAGGTGCGAGTGCACGGCACCTACGGCCAGGGCTGCCTGGATGGGCAGTTGGCCCTTGGGCAGTTCGGCATCGCTCAGCACCAGAATTACCTTGCCCGCCTTGACCTGCGCTTCGGCTTCCTGGCACAGCGCCACGATGGCTTGCTGGAGGCTGGTGCTTTCCGGGTCGTAACCCAGCGGCAGCAGATGGCTGGCAAATGCCGGGTCATCCTGACTCACCAGCGCAGTGAACTTGCGTGGCGACAGCACCGGCGTGGTCAGGATCAAACGGTGCGCGTGCTCCGGCGTGGCCTTGAAGACGTTCAGCTCGGCACCGCAGCAGGTTTCCAGCGACATGACGATCGCTTCGCGCAGCGGGTCGATGGGCGGGTTGGTGACCTGAGCAAACTTCTGACGGAAGAAGTCGGTCAGCAGGCGCGGACGGCTCGACAGGACCGCCATGGGCGTATCGTCGCCCATGGACCCGACGGCTTCCTGGCCGCTTTCTGCCAGCGGACGCAGCACCTGGTCGCGCTCTTCGAAGGTCACCTGGAACATCTTCTGCTGGACGTTCAGGGCGTCGGTATCCATGGTCTGGAACCGCGCCAGCTCGGTCAGCGCCGACTCCAGGTAGCTGGCTTCCTGCTTCAGCCAACGCTTGTAGGGGTAGGCAGATTTCAGGCGGTCATCGATGTCCTGGGTGTGCAGCACTTCGCCGGTGTGGGTATCCACGGCCAGCATCTGACCAGGGCCGACTCGACCTTTGGCCACCACGTCTTCCGGCTGATAGCCGTAGGTGCCGATTTCCGACGCCAGCGTGATGTAGCCATTCTTGGTGATCACCCAGCGCGCCGGGCGCAGCCCGTTACGGTCGAGCATACACACAGCCTGACGGCCGTCGGTCATGACCACGCCAGCGGGGCCATCCCAGGGCTCCATGTGCATGGAGTTGTATTCGTAGAACGCCCGCAGCTCGGCATCCATGGTTTCCACGTTCTGCCAGGCAGGTGGCACCATCATGCGCACGGCGCGGTGCAGCTCCATCCCCCCGGTCAGCAGCACTTCCAGCATGTTGTCCATGCTGGAGGAGTCGGAGCCGGTGGTGTTGACGATTTCATCCAGCTTGGCGATATCGGGCAGACGCTCGTTGACGAAGTTCGCCTTGCGCGAGTTCGCCCAGCCGCGGTTGGCTTCGATGGTGTTGATTTCACCGTTATGTGCCAGCAGGCGGAACGGCTGCGCCAGGGGCCAGCGCGGCGCCGTGTTGGTCGAGAAGCGCTGGTGGAAAACACAAATGGCGGTTTCCAGGCGCGGGTCGTTCAGGTCCTTGTAAAAAGCTGGCAGGTCTTCCGGCATCACCAGGCCTTTATAGGAGACCACTTCGCTGGAAAGCGACGCCACGTAGAAGTCTTCATCACTGCGCAGGGCCTGCTCGGCATAGCGGCGCGCCATGAACAGGTCGACATCGAAGTTGTCGCTGCTGCCGGGCGCCACGAACAGCTGCTCGATACGCGGCAGGCAGTCCAGTGCCATGGGCCCACAGACACTGGAGTCGGTGGGCACGACTCGCCAGCCCAGCACGTCCAGGCCGCGGGCGCTCAGCTCGCCGACCAGGGTTTCCCTGGCCTTGCTGGCACGCGCATCGTCGTCAGGCAGGAATACCACGCCCACGGCAAAGCGCTCGCCCAGCGCCACACCGAGCGCCTCTTGAGCTGCCGCACGCATGAACTGCGCTGGCATCTTGAGCAGCAGACCACAACCGTCGCCGGTTTTGCCGTCTGCCGCGATACCACCGCGATGCGTCATGCAGGTAAGTGATTCAATGGCCGTTTTCAGCAAGTCGTGACTGGCCTGCCCTTCCATATGGGCAATCAGGCCAAAACCACAGTTATCGCGAAACTCGCCAGGCTGGTGAAGACCTCTATTCATTGGGCGTGCCTCTAGTCAGCGTATTTTACCAGCAGCGTTTTTATGGTATTATTTCGGGTTTTTCTTTTTTTATGGCTCTTATTACCCGCCTGAAATAAGGGCTTTCCCGCATCCGCTGCTGCAAGAAAATGGTTGCTCAGCATAGCGATTTGCAGCCGCGTAGCGCAATCACCCAGAACTCGCCAACTGCAAAAAAACCTTGTCAAATCCTGTAGTTGCATGCTCAAACTACAAAAAAATACATACACTTCAAGCACTTGCACAGTCATTGCACGATTTTTAAACGATGCCTACAAAGCATTAGACTTTGGTCTAAAATAAAGCAAAAAACCCATGCCGATAGCGCATAAGCCATGCTGATTGGATACTGACAGCCAATAAAAAGCCCGCCGTGGCTGGGCGGGCTTTGCCAATGTCATGACTGACGCATGGTCAGCATCCGACGCTACCTCGCTAGGCTTTGTACGAAAAGTCGGCGAGCGATGGCCAGACAAGGCAAAAATCGGCGAAAAGACGGAGTTTACAAGGTGTAAATGAGTACTTTGAGCCGATTTTTAACGCCGTATGGGCGAGCGTAGGCAGTTTTCGTACAAAGCCTAGGCGCGAGGGTAGTCGGTCAGCAGCTCGGTCAGCAGTTCCGGGGGCGTGGCATCGCTGACGCAGGCATCCCCCAGCGCCTTGAGCAGCACCAGCCGCAGGCGCGCATCGACGTTTTTCTTGTCCAGGCGCATGCGCACCAGAAAATCATCGGCGCTCATATCATGCGGCGCGGCCAGCGGTAGCCCGGCACTTTCGATCACCGACCGAGTGCGCGCCAGCGCATCCTCCGTGATCCAGCCCAGCTGGCATGACAGCGTGGCCGCCATGGCCATGCCCGCCCCCACCGCCTCACCGTGCAGCCAGTTGCCATACCCCTGATGCGCTTCGATGGCATGGCCAAAGGTATGCCCCAGGTTCAACAGTGCGCGAACCCCCTGCTCGGTTTCGTCTTCGGCCACGATGTCGGCCTTGATCTGGCAGCTTCTGGCAATCGCCTCGGCCACGATGCCTGGCTCCACCTGACGCAGGGCATCCATGTGCGCTTCCAACCAGCCCAAAAAGTCTTCGTCACGAATGAAGCCATACTTCACGACTTCTGCCAGGCCCGCCGACAGCTCCCGGGGCGGCAGCGTGACCAGGGTATCGATATCGACGATGACGGCTTTGGGCTGCCAGAAAGCGCCAATCATGTTCTTGCCCAGCGGATGGTTCACCCCGGTCTTCCCGCCCACCGAGGAGTCCACCTGCGAGAGCAGGGTGGTGGGCACTTGAATGAACGCGACGCCGCGCTGATAGGAGGCCGCCGCATAGCCCACCATGTCGCCAATCACTCCACCGCCCAGCGCAATGAGCGTACAGCGGCGGTTGAACCCCGCCTCCAGCAAGGCATCCCAGATACGGCTGACCTGTTCGATGCTCTTGTACTGCTCGCCATCGGGCAGCACCAGCGTGCGTACGTCAAGGTGCTCGGGCAAGCTTTGGCACAGCGCGTCGAGATAGTGCGGCGCAACGGTCTCGTTGGTGATCACCATGACCTGCTCACCCGCCAGGTAAGGCACGAACCGCTCAGGGCGATTCAACAACCCCACGCCGATATGAATGGGGTAGCTTCGCTCACCCAGATCCACGTTCAGAGTGCGTTCTATGCCTGAGGGCTGTGTCATGACGATACCTTTGTTTGCGTTGTGCCTGTTGCTTCCAGCGGGTCGACCAGCCGGTGGACCCGGCGCAGAATTTCATTGACCACGGCACGCGGACTGCGTCGATCCGTACGTACGGTAATATCGGATGTGGCGCGATAGAGGGGGTCACGGGTGGCGAACATGTCGTTGAGCACCTGCTCCCGATCGGCACACTGGAGCAGCGGACGATTACGGTCCTTGGCCGTGCGCTTGAGCTGTTGCTCTACGGTGGTCATCAGGTATACCACGGTACCGCGTTCACGCAGTGCACGGCGATTCTCTTCGCGCAGCACCGCCCCACCTCCGGTGGCCACCACCACGCCAGCAAGCCGTGTCAGCTCATCGATCATCTGGATTTCGCGCTGACGAAAACCGGGCTCCCCTTCCACGTCGAAAATCCACGGGATATCGGCACCGCAACGATCCTGTATGGCATGGTCGCTATCATGAAAGGAGCGCGACAGCTCCGCCGCCAACAGGCGACCTATCGTGCTCTTGCCAGCCCCCATGGGGCCGATCAAAAAAATATTGGGTAAATCCTGCATCAGCGAACCGCCAAACCATCATCAAGTAATCGGGGAGTGATAAAGACCAGTAACTCTACCTTTTCATTGCTCTCTTCGGTATAGCGGAACAGCCGACCGATAAAGGGCAGATCACCCAGCAGCGGTGTCTTGGCCATCTGGCTCAGCTGCTCGGTGGTCAGGATACCGCCCAGTACCACCGTCTGACCGTTGTCCACCAACACCTGAGTTTCGATCTGATTGGTGTCGATGGGCGGCTCGCCGCCAAACTCGCTTTCCCGGAAACTGTCGTTCTTGATCACCAGATCCATGATGATACGGTTGTCCGGGGTAATTTGCGGCGTGACCTCCAGCGACAGCTCCGCCTCCTTGAACTCGGTATCGGGGTTGCCTTGGGCATCGACGCTCTGGAAGGCACGCTCTTCGCCTTGGCGGATGGTGGCCGTGCGCTGGTTGGCGGTAATCACGCGTGGCTGCGAAATGGTCTGGCTCTTGCCTTCGCTTTCCAGGGCGCGCAGCTCCAGGTCGAGCAGAATATCCCCCGAGAGATAACCAAAGCTGAAGCCCGTGCTGGCCGCGGCGGTAGAGCCCAGGTCAACGGCCAGCCCACCCTGGGCACGGTTGAGGCCGCCAGGATTGATGTTGCGCGGCACGAACTGCCCGGCATCGTTTTCCAGGAAGCCTCGGGTGCTGGAGACGCCCCAGTTCACCCCCAACTCCCGGGAAGCGGTATCTCGGGCAATCACGATACGTGCCTCGATCTGCACCTGACGCACCGCCACATCCAGCCTGTCCAGGGTACGCATGATGTCGCGCACCTGTTCCGCCGTGTCTTGAATGAGCAGCGTATTGGTACGCTGATCGACGCTGACGCGGCCACGGTCGGTCAACAAGCCAAACCCGTCACCACCGCGCAGCAGCTGCGCCAGGTCTTCTGCCCGCGCGTACTTGACCTCGACGAACTCGGTGATCAGCGGGGCAAGGGTCTGCTGCTGGTTGCGCGCCTCGATCTCCTGCCGCTCCAGGTCAGCCAGCTCGCTGGCGGGGGCCACCACGATGACATTGCCCTGCTCGCGACTGGAGAGCCCCTGGCTTTGCAGAATCAATGCCAGCGCCTGGTCCCAAGGGACTTCGTTCAGGTTCAAGGTGACGCGCCCCGTCACGCTGTCGCTGGCCACCAGGTTCAGGCCAGTAAACTCGGCCAGCGTCGCCAGCACGGCACGCACTTCGATATCCTGAAAGTTGAGACTCAGGCGATCACCCGTGAACGACTGCCCTTCGCGCTCGCGCTGCTGCTGCGGTGCCTGGCTCACCGGCTGGACCTCAATGGTCAACGTGCGGCCACTCTGCGAGGACAACATGGCGTAAGGGCCTTCCGTTTGCAGCTCCAGCAGCGTGTCACGCTGCCCGGAACGGGGCGTGATGCGGGTAATCGGCGTAGCAAAATCGGTGACATCGTAAATCTGGTTCAAGGCATCGGGGATGTCCACGTCTCGCAATTCGGCAATCACGCGCCCCCCACTGCCTTCACGCACCTGAGTGACGACACCGTCACGGTCGAAGGTCACCAACAGGCGCCCCGAGCCATCCGTACCGCGGCGGAAGTCGATATCACTGACCTGGGGGCCTTGCGACGTTTCCAGGCCTCCCTGAGGCGAGGCATCAGGCGAGAGCGTAATCCTCAACCGGTCGCCGTCGACCCGTGAGGTGTATTCCAACGGCTGGCTCAGGTCGACCACCAACCGCGTTCGGCCATTGCCTTCCAGCGCCGTGATGCGTTCGACGCCTGCACTGCCGACATTAATGCGACGCTGTGCCAAGCCGCTTTGCGTATCGGCCAAGTCCAGCGCCAGACGCGGCGGCGCATCCAGGCGATAGCCGCTCAGCTCCGCCACGCCACCGCTGAACTGCAGCAGCAGCTCCACGTCGCCACGCGAGGTTTCTCGAACGTCCAGCGCAGTGAGCACGGAGCCCCAGGCCAGCGCAGGCATCATGGCAAACAGGGAAAGCGTTATTTGGCGGAGCGTGATGGCCATAAAAAGTCATCCAGTAACTGAAAAAGGTCGAAACACGTTATGTGGCAGGGCGCTTGCGGCTTACTCCAACGTCAGCGCCGCCGGGCGCTCCTGCCAGCCTTGCTGCTGATTGAAAATGCGCTCGGTCAGCCGCACCTGCTGCGGTTCAATGGCCGTGATGCGTCCATGGTCGGTACCCAGGTAGTTGCCCACCCTGACGCTGGTCACACTGCCATCCGGAGCGGCAATCATGCCCACCTGCTGACCGCCCATGCGCAGCGTGCCCACCAGGCGCAGCGATGGCAACGGAAACTGCTCCAACGGCTCGGGAGGGCGCTGCTGGTCCGGGGCAAGGGCACTTTCCAGCAAGGCCGACGAGGCCTGCGTACGAATGCTCTCGGGTGCTAAAAAGGGGCTACGTGCATCACTATAACGATAATCGACCACTCGGTAATCGGGAATCGTCGGTATTTCTATCGGCGGCTGCCCCGCTGGGCTACGCCGAATGTCATTGAGCTGTTCGTCCAACTGAGCCAGGTTGGCATCCCCGCAGCCAGCCAGCAGTAACAGGCACCCTACCAGGACGGGCCAACGCTTCATGGTGTGCCCCCCTGCTCTGCATCATCTATATAGCTATAGGTGCGCGCCAGCAGCGACATGCGCAGCGTATCACTGCCCTGCTCGATAGGCACTAGAGTGACATCCTGCTGGGTGATGATCCGCGCCTGCTGGCTGATATCCGCCACGAAGCGTGCCAGCTCATGAAAGCCGCCCCTCACCTGGATATCGAAGGGGTGCTCGACATAGTGGGTATTGAGTACCGTGGGGCGAAGGCGAATGGTCTCGATGGTCAGATTGTTGCTCACCGCAGCATCGCTGATACCGTCCAGCAGCGTGGGGATCTCGGCGCTGGTGGGGAGCATGGCACGCATCGAGGAAATCTGCTCTTCCAACAGCGTCAGCTGGTCGCGTACCTCCGGCAAGAAAGCCGCTTCACCCACCTTGCCACGATACTCACCCAGCAAACGCACTTCCTGACGCTGCGCCGCTTCCAGCGCAATACGCTTCTCGCCGACCAGCCACCAGCTCAGACCGCCGAACACGATGACGAATGCCAGCAAGCAGCACAGGCCTTTCAACAAGGTGGGCCACTCGCCCGCCTCTTTTACATCCAGCGCTTGCCAATCGACGCTCTGCAGACGCTGCCACTCGTCACGCCACCGCTGTCGGCTCCAGATCATGGTGCTGACTCCTCGCTACCGGGCAGCACTTGCACCACCTCGAACTGAAAAACCCGACTGGTGCCATCCTGGCCGCTGGCGACTTCCGACAACAGCGGCACTCCCAAGCCTGGCATGTCGGCGATTTGACGAAGCTGCTCGGATACCTGCCGCTCGTTACCGGCCATGGCCGAAATACTGACACGGTCACCACTGCGCGCCAGACGCTGATACACCACGCCATCGACCACGCTGGCGGCGATGTCATTGAACAACTTGACCGTGCTGGCCCGCTCGCCCTGCAGCGTTTGAAACAGCGTCAATTGCTCACCCAGGCGAGCTACCGAGGCCTGATAGCGCTGCACATCGGCAATTTCACTGTTCAAACGCTCGAGCTGTTGCGTGATGTACGCATTGCGCTGCTGCTGCGCCGCCAGCTTCTGCTGATAAAGTTGCGAAGCGCCCAGTCCAAGCCCCACGCCCAGCAGCAACATCAGGATGACCAGTTGCGCGAAGCGTCGCGTGCGTCGCTGCCGTCGCGCCTCACGCCAGGGCAGCAGGTTGATGGTGATGCTCATAGCCCGGCCCTCATGGCCAGCCCACCCGCGGTCAGCATGGCCGGTGCATCGTTGGTGAGCCCTTCGATATTGAGACGCTTGTTGATCCGCATGCGTTGAAACGGATTGGCAATGGTCACCGTCATGCCGCTATCTTCGGAGATGCGCTCTGCCAGGCCGGGTATCACGCTCGACCCGCCGGCCAGAACGATATGCTGCACTTCATGCTGGCGGCCAGCGGTGTAATAAAGCTGCAAGGAGCGCCCTACCTGCTGGACGACCGTGTCGAGAAAGGGATTGAGCACTTTCTCCTGATAGTCATCGGGCAAGCCACCGCGTTTCTTGGCAAACCCGGCTTCTTCGATACTGAGCGAATAGTAGTCACGGATGGCATCGGTCAGCTGTCGGCCACCAAACACCGTGTCGCGGCTGTAGACGATATGGCCACCGCGCACTACATGGAAGGCATTCATGTTGGCCCCGACATCCACCAGGCCTACGCAGGCGTTGGGGTCGCTATCCACCTTCAGCTGGCGGCGCAGCTCGGCCAACGAGCGCTCCATGGCGAAGGTTTCCACGTCGACGGCAGCGGGTTCGAGCCCTGCACGCTCCAGAGTTTCGGTCAATTGGGAGACATCCTGCTGACGGCAAGCCACCAGAATGACCTGCTGCTGCTCTTCATCGAAAGGCGCAGGGCCCAGGCAGTGAAAATCGAACGCCACTTCACTGAACGGAAAGGGGATATGGCGGTCAGACTCGGCGATGATCCGTTCTTCTATCTCGTCTTCGCTGAGCGAGACGGGAAATTGCAGCGTTTTGGTAATCGCAGCGCTGGCAGGAACGGCGACGGCGGCCTTGCGGGTCGAAGGCTTGGCATGCTCCACTGCCCGGCTCAACACGTTGGCCACATCGTTGATATCTCGGATGCGTCGCTCGACCACTGCGCCTTCACGCAGGGGGCGCACGGCGTAGCTTTCTACCTGAAAATTGTCATTGCACTGCTTGAGTTCGAGCAGCTTGACGGTCGCCGAGGTAATATCGACACCAATCAACCCTTTACTGGGTGCTAGTAAGCGCATGTTGAGTCCGGCTCCGCCTGCCTATCGTGCAAGTTTCGAGGTTACATGATTTTTGCTTAAGGCACACGCCAATGCCTCTACGCCATATCAACACTGGTGGCCGCTGCTTCCCCTTCCTATAATGGCAGCCATTGCGCGCTATGGCGGTTACACCACCATACCTACTCTCTTTTCATGGGTGCCCACTGTTCATGACGTTTTTACGAACTCTAGTGCTGTCGCTATTTTCGCTGGTCGTTGCGCTGATGGGCGCCACGGTACTGGCGGTCATCGGCGCGGCGATCTACTTCTCTCCGGGTTTGCCCGACGTTCGGCAACTGCAGAATTTCGAGCTGCACACGCCGCTCCGTATCTACACCAATGACGGCAAGCTGATTGGCGAATTTGGCGAAGAGCGCCGCATGGCGATCGACTTCGATGACATCCCGGACAACATGGTCAACGCGCTGATTGCCGCCGAGGATGCCAGCTTCTTCAACCATGCCGGTGTCGACCCGCGCGGCCTGGCCCGAGCAGCGGTCGAGCTCGTTCAGAGCGGGGGTTCCATCCAGTCCGGTGGCTCCACCATCACCATGCAGGTGGCGCGTAACTACATGCTGACACTGGACCAGACGTTCACGCGTAAAATACGCGAGATCCTGCTGGCCCTGCAGATGGAAAAAGTGCTCAGCAAAGAGGAAATCTTCGAGCTCTACGTCAACAAGATCTTCCTTGGCAACCGCGCCTACGGTATCGCCGCAGCGGCGGAGACCTACTACAACAAGCCGCTGGCCGAGCTGAGCCTGGCCGAAACTGCCATGATTGCAGGCCTGCCCAAGGCGCCATCTGCCTTCAACCCGCTGGCCAACTCCGAGCGCTCGCTGATTCGTCGTAACTGGATCCTGTTCCGCATGCGCGAACTGGGCTACATCGACAACGAGGCTTACCAAGCCTCGGTGCAGGACCCGGTCACCGCTCGTCGCCACTTCACCCAAACCGAGGTGGATGCGGCCTATGTCTCTGAAATGGCCCGTCAGTACGCCATCGAGCGCTTTGGCGATGCGGCCTATACCGGCGGCTACCGCATTTACACCACCATCGACAGCACCATGCAGCCTTTCGCCCGCCAGGCATTGGCCAACGGTTTGATTGCCTATGACCTGCGTCACGGCTGGCGCGGTGCCGAACAGCGCGAAATCGCCCCTAGCCTGGTCGAAGCCCAGGAGCAGACCAATACCCAGGGCCTCGAAGAGGAGCTCTCGGAGTCACCTGAAATTCGCCAGACCGCTCGTCAGGCCGCCCAGCGCAGCCAGACGGAAGTGGAAGGTGTCGATGGCGACGTGAGCAACTGGCTGCAGGTACTCGAACGCACGCCCAACTATGGCCTGCTGCGTCCCGCCATCGTGGTCGAAAGCAGTGGCCGCGAAATGCAGGTACTCACCCGTGGCGGTGAACTGCACACCATCGCCTGGAGCGGCTTGAGCTGGGCGCGCCCCTACCTCAGCCCGCGCAGCCGAGGTGCCGAACCCAGCAGCGCCAGCCAGATTGCCGAGCGTGGCGACCTGATTCGTGTCATCGAGAATGACGACGGCTCCCTGCGTCTCTCTCAACGCCCGGATGCCGAAGGCTCCCTGGTGGCCCAGGACCCGCGTACCGGTGCGATTCTGGCCCTGCAAGGTGGCTTCGACTTCAACGCCAGCAAGTTCAACCGCGCCGTACAGGCTCAGCGCCAGTCGGGCTCCATCTTCAAGCCGTTCATCTATCTGGCGGCACTGGAAGATGGCGAAATGAACGCCGCCAGCGTGGTCAATGATGCCCCCGTAGTGCTGGACGACGGCAGCAACGCCCTGTGGCGCCCGGTGAACTCCAGCCGTGACTTCCAGGGCCCCATGCGCCTGCGCCCTGCGCTGGCTCGCTCTCGCAACCTGGTCACCATTCGTGTGCTGCAGACCATGGGGCTGGATCACACCATCCAGTACCTGGAAGGGTTCGGGTTTGCGCCCCAGCGCCTGCCACGTGGCCTGTCGCTGGCGCTGGGCAGTGCCGACCTGACGCCGCTGGAAATGACCAATGCCTACGCCGTGATTGCCAACGGCGGCTTCCAGGTCTCCCCCTGGTTCATCGACCGGATTACCCGCGATGACGACAACGAGCTGATCGACGAAGCCACCCCGCAGGTGGCCTGTGCCAGCTGTGCCGAAGGCCAGGAAACCGTGGAGATCAACGGCAAGACCTACCCGATTGCCCCCCGCGTGGCTGATGCAGCGGCGGTGTATATCCTGCGTGACATGCTGCGCGACGTCATCACCTCGGGCACTGGCCGTGCGGCGCTCAGCTTGAACCGCGATGATATCGTGGGCAAGACGGGCACCACCAACAGCCAGCGAGATGCCTGGTTCGCGGGCTTCAACAGCGCGCTGGTGACCACCGTTTGGGTCGGCAAGGACAGCAATGAAACCATCGCCGAGTATGGTGCCAATGCCGCCCTGCCCATCTGGATCGAGTTCATGGGGGATGCGTTGGCAGGCTCACCGTCGGCGATTCCGGATCGCCCCGACACGGTGGTCTCGGCACGCGTAGACTCGGAAACGGGACGTCGCCTGCACGATGACCAGCCGGGCGGTATTTCCGAGCTGTTCCACCGTGACCACTTGCCCGACTACCAGGCACGCCGGATCAGCCAGGAGCTGGAAGAAGCCAGCGGCTCACAGGGCTCAGGCGCAGCAGAATCGATCTTCTAACTGCCCGCCAGCCCGCCCTGTGGTCGACAGTCCAACCTGAACCGCAGGCATGAAAAAGCCCGGGAACCTCTCAAGGTTTCCGGGCTTTCTGTTAGGGATGGCCGTTAACTCGCTACGCTCAGCGCCTCACGTCGGCTGGCTTGCCAGTTGGCCGCAATGACCACCGCCATGACCACCACGCCTGCGATTTCTGTCCACAGGCTGGGGTAGAACACTGCGAAGATCGCGCCGCCAATGGCCAGACGCGGCACCCAAGACATGCGCGTGAACAGGTAGCCCTCCAGCGACGCGGCAAACGCCCCCAGCGCCAGAATGGCGATGACGCCGTTCCAGATCACCACCGGTACCGGCCCACCCACGATGATCTCCGGGTTGAACACCATGAACAGCGGGATCAGGTAGAGCCCCTTGGCAAACTTCCACGCCTGCACGCCGGTTTCCATGGGTTTACTGCCCGCAATCGCTGCCCCGGCAAAGCCTGCCAAGGCGATGGGAGGCGTCACGTTGGAGTCCTGGGAGTACCAGAACACCACCAGGTGAGCGATCAGCAGCGGCACGCCGAACTCGGCAGTCAAGGCTGGGCCGACCAGCACGATCAATACGATATAGCTGGCCGTCACGGGCAGACCCATGCCCAGAATCAGACTCGCCAACAGAACCATCAACAGTGCCAGCACCAGGTTACCGCCAGAGAAGGCCAGCATCATGGAGGAGAACTTGAGCCCCAGGCCGGTCAGCCCCACGACGCCCACGATGATCCCTGCCACGGCACAGGCCATCGAGACCGCCACGGCGTTGCGCGCACCCAGCTCCAGCCCCTGAACCAGCTTCACCAGCCCGGCCCACAGCACCCCCTTGGTGCGCTCGAAGGTCACGGGTTGGCCCTGCTTGGGAGCCACGAAGAAGTACCACAGCGCATAGCGGATCACCGCCACGGCGACCATGGTCACCACCGCGTAGTAGCCCACCCGCATGGGCGACATGCTCATGGCCAGCAGCCATACCAGCACCGCCAGCGGCAGCAGGAAATGCCAGCCATCCTTCATTACCTGGCGCATCTGCGGCAGCTCGCTCTTGGGCATGCCCTGCATGCCTTGCTTCAAGGCGATGATGTGGACGAAGAGATACACCGTGGCAAAGTACATGATGGCCGGCAGAATACTGATCTTGACGATTTCCAGGTACGGCGTATTGGTGTACTCGGCAATCAGGAACGCCCCGGCCCCCATCAGCGGCGGCATGATCTGCCCACCGGTAGAAGCCGCCGCCTCGATGCCTCCCGCCTGCTTCGGCTTGTAGCCCAGCTTCTTCATCAGCGGAATGGTGAACGCTCCGGTGGTCACCACGTTGGCGATGGCACTGCCAGAAATCGACCCCATGCCCGCCGATGCCAGCACCGCCGCCTTTGCCGGGCCACCACGCTGCCTGCCCGTGGCAGCGTAAGCCATGTCGATGAAGAACTTGCCTGCGCCCGTGCTTTCCAGAAACGCGCCAAACAGGACGAAAATGAAGATATATGTGGCGGCCACGCCCAGCGGCAGGCCGAAGATGCCCTCTTGCCCCAGGTAGAGCTGACCCGCCACGCGGTCGAGGCTGTAGCCACGGTGAGCCATGATGCCGGGCATCCACTCGCCCAGCCAGGGCAGCTCGCCCCGCGGCCCGGCAAAGGCATAGATGATCGCCAGCAGGCCAATAATCGTCATGCCCAGGCCCACCGCACGGCGGCTGGCTTCCAGTACGGTCACCGTGGCAATACAGGCCACCAGAATGTCCGTCTCGTTCCAGAATCCGGCGCGGCTGAAAATGGCGTCCAGGTTGAGCACCAGGTACCCCCCGGTGATCAGCGCCCCGGCGAAGAAGATAAAATCGATCCCCCAGCCCAGCACACCGCGTTTACGGTGAGGGCCAAAAGCCGGAAACATCAGAAACGCCAACAGCATGATCAGCGCAAGGTGGATACTGCGCTGATAGAAGAGACCCAGGGGTTGAATACCCGCAGAATAGAGTTGGAATAACGAAAGCCCCACGGCAACAATGGTGATACACCACAGCACAATGCGGGGTTGAATCGCATTCCCGCCCGGCATGATGACCGGCGGTGGAGTGGATTCGTTCATGAAGTCCTCGGAAGCGTTAGCTAACTTATACGTTATGTAATAGCGCCAGGCGTGGTACACCCGGCTTTATGTGATGTGCTTGGCAACAGCTTTCATTGACAGATATCGTCATGGGGCAAGACGTCGCGAGCCTCCATCAGTTGAATCGTGACACGCTGCCCAGCCACCCGCTCGCTCAAGCTGCACGCGGCATGCTCACCATCGGGCCAGACCACCTGATGGTTTACCGCGAGAGCCCCCACCCGTAGTGCGTAGCGGTTATTGGGCACCGATTCGTTAATCTCATTGATCCAGTAGCCACCCTCCCCATCCGACACTTGCTCGCCACGTCCCAGGACATGCCCGAGCCCAGCGGCAAAATCCGGCTGATGGCTACGCTCCAGCTGCAGCGTTCCTGCCGCATTACGGTAGCAGTCCAGGACCGTGAAATGCTTTACCGAGTGCTGCCACTGGATGCACCAGCGGCTGCCGCTGGGTGCCGCGACATCCAGCAGCGCCTGATGGTCTGCGGTCGTGACGACCAGACGCTGCGACGCCGAAGCAGGGGTAGCCCCCGCTTCGGCGCACATGCCGCTCATCGTGAGAAGCGCCACCAGTGGAAAATACCACCGCATAGCGGCTCCGCGATTACGGGCGCAGGTTGTCAGGGATATCCGCACCGGCTTCTTCGAAGTAGCGGATAGCGCCCGGATGCAGCGGCACTGGCGTAGAGCCCATGGTGAACTCGACGGTAGTGTCGTTGGCTGCCGGGTGAACGGCGATCAGCTCATCGATGTTTTCGAACAGCAGGTGGGTCAGTTGGTAGGCCAGCTCTTCGTCCATATCGGCATTGACGACCAGTACGTTGGGAATACCAATGGTCTGGACCGCTTCGTCCATGCCGTCGTACATGCCCGCGGCCAGTTCATAAGGCGCAAACACCGCTTCCACTTCCTGGGCGTTGGCAATCTCTTCATCGGACAGGCCGATCAGGCGAATATCGCGCGTGGCAGCAAGGTTGAGAATCGAGCTGGTGGGCGGACCAACGCTCCAGAAACCGGCGTCGATATCGCCATCACGGATGGCATCGGCGGTTTCGTTGAAGTTCAGGCGCTGGGGAGTGAAGTCGCTGTAGCTGACGCCGTTGGCTTCCAGCAGAGCACGCGCGTTCAGCTCGGTGCCGCTACCCGGCGCACCCACGGAGACGCGTTTGCCAGCCAGATCCGCAATGCTGTGAATGTCCGACTCGGCCAGCGTCACGAGCTGCACCGCGTTCGGGTAGACCGAGGCCAGTGCGCGGGTATTCTCGATCTGACGACCTTCAAAATCACCCGTACCGGTATAGGCCTGATAAGCGGTATCGGCCAGGACCAAGGCCAGATCGGCATCACCGCGCATGATCAGCCCCATGTTCTCGACGGAAGCGCCGGTCACTTCGGCGGTCGCCTGAGCGCCATCGATATGGTTGTTGATCATTTCGGCAAAGCCACCACCGATCGGGTAGTAAACGCCGCCGGTACCGCCGGTCGCGATGGAGAGCTGCTGAGCGCTGGCGGGCAGAGCAGCCGCCATCATGGTCGCTGCAACGGTATATTTTAGTTTTTTCATTGGAATTGCCTCCGTCCTGCTTGGACTTATTGATTATGGTTGACGTAAAGGAGGTAAGGAGCCAGTTTCTCGCCGCCGTCAGCGGCGCCGAGAACGGTATTTAAACGTTAGCACGGCAGTCGCGTTAGATACTAATCCAACAACGTTTTCACCTGCTCCACGATATGCGCACCAATGGGTAGCGCCGAGGTCGCCGCAGGCGATGGCGCATTGCCCACGTTGACCGTGCGCGGAGTATTCACGAACAGGAAGTCATCCACCAGCCGACCATCGTTGGAGACCGCCTGAGCGCGTACGCCCGCCGGGTAAGGGGTCAAATCCTCCAGGGTCAGGCTCGGGCAGTACTTGCGTACCAGCTCCAGATAGCCGCGCTTGTAGAGCGAGTTTTTCATTTCCACCAGCCCAGGCTTGAGATGCTTGCCCAGCACTTTCAGGATGCCTGGGTGGCTGAACATCTGCCCCATATCGCGTAGCGACATGTCCTGCTTGCGATACCCTTCGCGCTTGAGCGCCAGCACCGCATTGGGCCCAACGGTGACCGTCCCGTCGATCATGCGGGTCAGGTGAACACCCAAAAAAGGCATGGCGGGGTCGGGAATCGGGTAGATCAGGTGGTTGACGATGCGGTTGTGGCGCTCGGGAAGCAGGTAGTATTCGCCACGGAAGGGGCAAATCGTGAAGCCGGGGTCCTTGCCCAGCATGCGGATCACCCTGTCGGCCATCAACCCCGAGCAGGAGACCAGATAGCGGCTGGTGAAGGTCTCGTGCTCGGTGGTCACCACGACCTCATCGGCCCGCTCGTCAAGGCCCGTCACGCAGTGATCGAAGCGAATCTCGCCGCCCAGCCGGGTGAACTCGGCGGCCATCGCCTGGGTGACTTCGGCATAGTTCACGATGCCGCTGGAAGGCACGAAAATGCCCGCCACACCGGTAATGTTGGGCTCTCGCTCCTTGAGCGCCGCGGCCTCCAACCACTCCCGCTCCAGACCGTTGGCCGCCGTGCGCTCCCAGAGCGCTTCCATACGCTGCTTTTCCAGCGGATTGGTAGCCACCAGCAGCTTGCCGCAGATGTCGTAACGCACGCCATGCTGGTCACAGAACTCGCGGGTCGCACGGTTACCCTCCAGGCAAAACTTCGCTTTCAGGCTTCCTGGCGTGTAATACACCCCAGCATGAATCACGCCGCTGTTATGGCCGGTTTGATGCTGAGCGGGGCCTGCTTCCTTTTCCAACACCAGCAAGCGTTTGTCCGGGTAGGCCTGTTGCAACTGCATGGCGGTGGAAAAACCCAGTATGCCGCCGCCGACAATGATGAAATCCCACATGAATGTCGTTACCTGTGCCAAATTTTCAAAATTTATTGATAATAGCCGTTATTCTACGTTGACCGCCACGCCCCTACATTGGTCTAAGCCACACTGATCCAAGGAGTCCCCATGGAGCACGATGCACCGCGCCAGAACCTAGCGATTAGCGCTTACCACGCGCTCAAGCAGGACATCATTCGTGGCCGCTATGCCCCCGAAGAGAAGCTCTTGATGAGCCGTTTGAAAGAGTATTATGGCGTGAGCACCGGCCCCCTGCGTGAAGCGCTGTCACAGCTGGTCGCCGACCGGCTGGTCGTGGCCATCAGCCAACGGGGCTACCGAGTGGCGGCCATGTCGCTGGCCGAACTGAACGATATCTACGACGCTCGCGCTCAGTTGGAAGGGCTGATTTTGCGCCTCGCCATCGAACGTGGCGACGACGACTGGGAAGCCAACGTCCTGGCCACGGCACACCGCCTGGCCAAAGTCACCGACGTCAGCTCCCCCGACGAACTGCTGGACGGCTGGGATTTACGCCACAAGGCGTTCCATACCGCCATTGCCAGCGGCTGCAACTCCCCCCACCTGCTGCAGATGCGCAACACCCTGTTCGATCAGGTAGAGCGCTATCGCCACCTGTGGCTGCAAGAGACCGTCATGTCGCCCCAGGCGCTGGACATCAAGCGCCAGGAGCACGCTGCGCTGGTCGACGTCATTCT
Organism: Halomonas sp. NyZ770; assembly: GCF_020616575.1. NCBI lineage: Bacteria > Pseudomonadati > Pseudomonadota > Gammaproteobacteria > Oceanospirillales > Halomonadaceae > Halomonas > Halomonas sp. NyZ770. Next base: position 3,156,582 of record NZ_CP085143.1, read on the forward strand.
CGCCCGCAACACCGAGCAGGCGGCCGACCTGATGCGCGACCACCTGATGACCCCGGTGCCTATCATCACACGGGTACTGCAAGCCCGCGGCATCGATTGAATGCCGGGCGATTAAATTCTGCGTTTTAAAAAAATGTAGATATTTTTAAATAACGGCGATACATTGGGCTCAACAAGATCATCTTTCGGAGTTCAACGCCATGACACGCTTCAACTGGGACGACCCGCTGCTTCTCGAATACCAGCTCACCGATGAAGAGCGCCAGATTCGTGACGCCGCCCACGACTACTGCCAGGAAAACCTGCAACCACGTGTGCTGAGCGCTTTCCGCGAAGAGCGTTTCGATCGTGACATCATGTCCGAGATGGGCGAGCTGGGCCTGTTGGGCGCCACGGTTTCCCCGGAATACGGCGGCGCGGGCGTCAACCACGTGGCTTATGGCCTGATCGCCCGTGAAGTGGAGCGTGTCGATTCCGGCTACCGCTCGGCCATGAGCGTGCAGTCATCGCTGGTGATGTACCCCATCGAAGCGTATGGCTCCGAAGGGCAGAAACAGAAATACCTGCCCAAGCTGGCCAGTGGCGAGATGGTGGGCTGCTTCGGCCTGACCGAACCCGACCATGGCTCTGACCCGGGCTCCATGATCACCCGAGCGGAAAAAGTCGATGGTGGCTACCGCCTGACCGGCGCGAAAATGTGGATCACCAACAGCCCGATTGCCGATATCGCGGTGGTCTGGGCCAAGTCCGCTGCCCACGATAACCAGATCAAAGGCTTCATCGTCGAGCGTGGCACCGAAGGCTTCTCCACCCCGAAAATCGAAGGCAAGGTCTCTCTGCGTGCATCGATCACCGGCGAAATCGTCCTCGACAACGCCTTCGTTCCCGAAGATAACCTGCTGCCCAACGTCAGCGGCCTGAAAGGTCCTTTCGGCTGCTTGAACAAAGCACGCTACGGCATCGCCTGGGGCGTGATGGGCACCGCTGAATTCTGCTGGCACGCTGCCCGTCAGTACACCCTGGACCGCAAGCAGTTTGGCCGCCCGCTGGCAGCTAACCAGCTGATCCAGAAGAAGCTGGCCGACATGCAGACCGAAATCACCCTGGGCCTGCAAGCCGCCCTGCAGGTGGGCCGCCTGATGGACAGCGGCAACTGGGCGCCGGAAATGATCTCGCTGATCAAACGCAACAACTGTGGCAAAGCACTGGACATCGCCCGGGTGGCGCGCGACATGCACGGTGGCAATGGCGTCTCCGACGAGTACGGCGTGATCCGCCACATGGTGAACCTGGAGTCCGTGAATACCTATGAAGGTACGCACGATGTGCACGCACTGATTCTGGGCCGCGCACAAACCGGCATTCAGTCGTTCTTCTAACGTCGTCATCACTCAGCGAGGCACCCCATGAGCACAGTCGCAAAGCCCCTGGCAGGCATCAAGGTACTCGATATCTCTCGGGTACTGGCAGGCCCCTGGTGCGGGCAGATGCTGGCCGACATGGGTGCCGAGGTGATCAAGGTAGAGCGCCCCCAAAGCGGCGATGACACGCGCCACTGGGGGCCACCCTGGCTCTCCGGCAGCAACGAGTCGGCCTACTACCTGTGCGCCAATCGCGGAAAACGCTCGGTGACGGTCGATATGGCCAAGCCCGAAGGCCAGGCACTGATCAAGCAGTTGGCGGCCCAATCGGACGTGGTGCTGGAAAACTTCAAGGTCGGCGGGCTGAAAAAGTACGGCCTGGACTACGCGAGCCTGAAAGCACTCAATCCTGGCCTGGTCTACTGCTCCATTACCGGCTTTGGCCAGGAAAGCCCCTACGCCCATCGAGCGGGCTACGATTTCATGATTCAGGCCATGGGCGGCCTCATGAGCCTGACCGGCCAACCCGACGGTGAACCCGGTGGCGGCCCGGTCAAGGTGGGGGTCGCCATTACCGACATTTTCACGGGCCTGTATGCCACCAATGCGGTGCTGGCAGCGCTATACCAGCGCCGCGATAGTGGCGAAGGCTGCCATATCGACCTGGCGCTCATGGACGTACAGGTAGGTGTGCTGGCCAACCAGGCACTCAATTACCTGACCTCCGGCCAGGTACCCCAGCGGCTGGGCAATGCGCACCCGAACATCGTGCCCTATCAGGCGTTTGCTACCGCCGATGGCCACATGATCGTGGCCGTCGGCAACGACGAACAGTTCAAACGCTTCTGCCAGGTCATCGACCAGCCACACCTGGCGCAAGACGAACGCTTTGCCACCAATGGCAGTCGTGTACAGCATCGCGAAGCGCTGGTGCCGATCCTGGCGCTCGCCCTGGCAGCACAGCCTACCGATACCTGGCTGGCAGCCTGCGAAGCGGTCGGTGTGCCCTGCGGGCCTATCAATACCCTTGATCGCGTGTTCGACGATCCTCATGTCAAGGCACGCGGGCTCAAGCAGACGCTGCCCCATGCACTGGCAGGCGAAGTCAATCTCGTCGCCAACCCGATTCGTATCAACGGGCAGTCACTGAGTGCCCAGAGCGCTCCCCCGACCCTGGGCGAGCACACCGATAGCGTGCTGGATGCCATTGGCATCAGTGACGAGCAGCGCGCGGCGCTTCGCGCGGCAGGCATCATCTAGTACTGCTCTCTTGCGAATATGACCCACTTTAACTATTACCCACTTTAATTATGAACCTATGTCGATGTAGTACCCCTTGAAACGCCCAGCCGGGCGTTTTTTTTGTCTGCCATCGCCACTCTATACAAAACCTATACAGACAATGCCGTTATCGCTAGACTAAGCTTAACTCTTGGCAGCACGTTGCCAATGCGAGCACGTGCTTTTCGACGATTTCCAATCCAGGCGACGTGACCCGTCGGCCGAATGAAAGACGACATGGGGTAACGGCATGGCTAACTGTGCGCGAGTGAACGGAGTGTGTAAACGCTGTGAAGGCGAGCTGCCCTTTGAGTTCACCATGGCCTTCCAACCCATCGTCGACCTTTCCCAGGCCCGCGTGGTGACCCATGAAGCCCTGGTTCGCGGCCTCGATGGCGCTTCTGCCTGGAGCATCCTGTCCCAAGTGACCGACGACCTGTTGTATCGCTTCGATCAGGCGTGCCGGGTCCGTGCCATCGAACTGGCCAGCGAGCTGGGCATGGAGACCGATCTCTCCATCAACTTCCTGCCCAACGCCGTATATGAACCCGAAGCCTGCATTCAAGCCACCTTGGAGGTATCTCAACGGGTGGGATGGCCCACCGACAAACTGATCTTCGAGATCACCGAGACCGAGCGGGTACGCGACCGCCAACACTTGTGCAACATCATCGATGCTTACCGCAACATGGGTTTCAAAACGGCCCTGGACGACTTTGGCAACGGCTATGCCAACCTGGATCTGTTGACCGTTCTGGCACCTGACAAGCTCAAGATCGACCGTGAGCTGGTCATGAACTGCGATCAGCACCCACGTCGTCAGGCCCTGCTCAATGCGATCATCCTGCTGGCCAGGGAACTGGACATGACGCTGATTGCCGAAGGCGTGGAAACACGCCAGGAAGCGCTGTGGCTGGCTCGGGCAGGCATCACCCGGCAACAGGGCTTCTTGTATGCAAAGCCCATGATTGGCGAGCTGGCCACTGGGCTTACGCCTATGCTGGAAGCACTACGTCACGAGATATCGTCAGGCACGGAGCGCTGAATGAACGCGATTAGCACCGACCAGCTGTACCAACTGATACACCGCTCGAAGCGCAATACGGAGAACGTTATCAAGACGGCACCCTTGGGTATCTGCATCACCGACCCCCATGGTCATTTCGAGATGGTCAACCCGGCCTACTGCCAGTTCTACGGCTACCAGGAAGAGGAGCTGATTGGTCAGCACTTCACCATCGTGGTGCCCGAAGCGTATCGCCAACAGATCAGCCAGCTGCACGATGTCTTCATCAAAGGCAACGATACGCACGAGCTGCGCCAGGAGTGGGAAGTGCGCTGCAAGAATGGCGAAGTGCGCACCATCATCGCCGAAGCCGCTCGCATAGAGGGCGATGATGGCCTGGCCCGCAAGGTCACGTTCATCGTCGATATCACCCAGCGCAAGCGGCTGGAAGAGCGCCTGAAGCAAGCCAATGAGCGCCTGGAGTATCTGGCGCACCACGATGAGTTGACCGGCCTGCTAAACCGTCGCCAGGGGCTTGCCAAGCTGGAGGAAGCCATCGAACGCTGCCAGCGCTACGGCAACCCGCTGAGCATTGCGCTCTTCGACCTGGATGATTTCAAGCAGATCAACGACACCTATGGGCATGGCGCCGGCGACGGCGTGCTCCAAGAGCTGACGCAAGTGGTCAACCAACAGCTGCGCACCACGGATGTCCAGATACGTCTGGGAGGCGAAGAGTTCCTGATCATCATGCCGGAGATCGACGCCGAAGGGGCTCAAACCGCCCTGGAGCGCATCCGCCAAGAGGTGGCACAAACGCCCTATACCCAGCACCAGCTCACCGTGACGCTGTCGGCGGGCATCGCATGTTACAGTAAAGGCTCCAGCACTCGGATGCTGGATCAGGCAGACAAGGCCATGTATCAGGCCAAGCAGGCAGGACGCAATCGCGTCGTCATCGCATCGTCATCTGTGTGATACACGCTGATGCACACGATGTCGAGATGCGCACTATGCTTACAAGATGCTGACAAGCACACCCCAACCCAAAGGAGTTGAGCCATGAGCAATGCCGAGCTAAACGAACTAAAGCAGAAATACGTCGCGGCGGGCGCTGCAAGCCCCGCCACCGCCTTTGCGGACCGCGCCGAAAACGCTGAGATCTGGGACGCCGACGGCAACCGCTTCATCGACTTCGCGGGCGGTATCGGTGTCTTGAACGTGGGGCATCGCCACCCGAAGGTCGTCGCGGCGGTAAAAGCCCAGCTCGACAAGGTCATGCACACCTGCCAAACGGTCATGCCCTATGAAGGCTACGTCAAGGTCGCCGAAAAGCTCAGCCATCTCGTTCCCGTACGCGGCCATGCCAAAGTCATGCTGGCCAACTCCGGTGCCGAAGCGCTGGAAAACGCGGTGAAGATTGCCCGCGCCGCCACCGGCCGCTCCAACGTGATCTGCTTCGATGGCGGCTACCACGGCCGTACCTTCTACACCATGGCCATGAACGGCAAGGTCGCGCCCTACCAGACCGATTTCGGCCCGATGCCTGGCACCGTATTCCGCGCGCCCTACCCGGTGCCCTACCACGGCGTCAGCGAAGACGAAGCGATTCGCGGCCTGAAGATGACGCTGAAAACCGACGCCAACCCCAAAGACACTGCCGCCATCATTCTTGAGCCAGTACTGGGTGAAGGCGGCTTCTACCCCGCCCCGACCAGCTTCCTGAAGAAGATTCGCGAAATTTGCGATGAGCACGGCATGCTGATGATCATCGACGAAGTGCAGTCGGGCTTTGGCCGCACCGGCAAGATGTTCGCCATCGAGCACAGCGGCGTCGAGCCGGACATGATGACCATGGCCAAGAGCATGGCCGACGGCATGCCGATCTCGGCCATCGTCGGTACCGACAAGGTGATGGACGCCTCTGGCCCCAACTCCCTGGGCGGCACCTACACCGGCAGCCCCACTGCCTGTGCCGCAGCGCTGGCCGTCATGGAAATCTTCGAAGAGGAGAACATCCTCGAGAAAAGCCAGGCACTGGGCGAGAAGCTGGCGTCGCGCTTCAACGAGTGGCAAGACAAGTTCGATTGCATCGACCACGTGCGCAACATGGGCGCCATGGCCGCCTTCGAACTGGTCAACAACAAGACCGACCGCACCCCGAACCCGGAGCTGGCGGCGGCGCTGTGCAAAAAAGCCCGTGAAGAGGGTCTGATCCTGCTCTCCTGCGGCATGTACGGCAACACCATCCGCTTCCTGATGCCCGTCACCATCGAAGACGATGTGCTGAACGAAGGCCTGGACATCATCGAGTCCTGCCTGGAATCGCTGATCTGAGTATGTTGCACTACCCACAACGCCGCCCATGAGGCGGCGTTGTCGTTTCACACGGCTTATTTTTAGTTGAACAGGGGCGTTAGCTGATTCAACTGTCTCGCCTGATAAAGATCATGAAGATAGGTATCGAGCTTGAAGATCAGGATATTCAAGACCACCACACCCCATATCGCCGATAGGATCATCACCGGTTGATTGACCCACGCAAATGCCGATACGTCCACAGAGTAGTGAATGGTATACACACTCATTGCCGCCAATAGCTGTACGATTCCGCAGTTCGCGATGACCGCCAGTATGCATCCCTTCCTGACATCGATAGAGGGCAACCTCGTCTTGAACAGCCGCAGATGGCGAGCGCGAATACCTCCCTCTTCTGCCGGACACATCGGACCGCTCATGAGCACTCTCTTACGTCGCAGAAGTGGTACACCATAGCGGTTGCGCCCTTCCTGAGAGAACGCAATACGCAGGGCTTCCAGGTTGACCCCAGGTCCAAAGATACGCGTCGCCGCCTCATCAAATCGTGGAGTATCCACCTCATCCGATGACCGCTCGAGAGCTGCCGTGAGCGTATCCATCTGCCTGCTTTTATTGCCCGAGAGCGCCGTTTCGTCAGGGGTATTGATCTTGAAATGCATTTGGTAAATCTGATACCAAGCGGCTGTTATGCCCACGAATATCATCAAAAAAATCAGCATGGTCATCATGTATCTTTCCTCATTACTGTCTGGCCTCACGCTTACTGACGAGTCGGTCCTAAAAACCGCGTTTCCTTGCTGTAGTAAATCGCGGGCTCATCCAACACAGTGATATGCAGCACCACCGGGTGACTCGGCTGGGTCATCACTGACGCCTCAGCATCGAGCGATACGCGTAGCTGCCTCGTCTCATTAGCGGCCAGGATGAGCGTGCTGGCACCTTGCAAGCGCAGACCTGGCAAACCAGTGGCAGATAACGCGTATCGCTGCTCCTGCGTATCCTGGTTGCGCAGCGTCACGGTGTAGTAGTTGATAATGCGCCCCTCGGCCGTACTTTCAAATAGCGTCTGACGATCTCGAGCAATATCTACATCAATAGGCACTCGAGCGATCAAGAACCCCATCAGCAAAATCACCATAGACAGCAGAACGGCCGTACAAGCAAACAACTGAGGGCGCCAAAACCGCGTAGGCTGGCCCTTCAACGCGCGCTCGGTGGTGTAGCGAATCAGGCCCAGCGGCTTATCGATACGCGCCATCACGCCATCGCAGGCATCGATACATGCCGCACAGCCGATACACTCATACTGCAGGCCATCACGAATATCGATCCCGGTGGGGCATACCTGAACGCACAGTTCGCAATCGATACAGTCTCCAACAACCGCTTTCGCAACCTCTTTTCGATGGTCACGACGCGGTTCACCACGGGCGGCATCATAAGAAACGATCAGCGTATCGCTATCGAACATCACCGACTGAAAGCGTGAATAGGGGCACATGTGCAGGCATACCTGATGGCGCAACCAGCCAGCGTTCAGGTAGGTAAACAGGGTGAAAAAACCAATCCAGAAAAGCGCCCAAGGGTGTACCTCCAGGCTGAGGAGATCCTTCACGAGCCCAACCATCGGCGTAAAGTAACCCACGAAGGTGATGCCCGTTACCAGCGCAATCAGTAGCCAAGCGGTATGTTTGGCGCCTTTTCGCCATAACGACTCCAGCGTGCCAGGTGCATTATCGCGGCGTATCCGACGGTGTCTTGGTCCTTCCAGGCGGTGCTCAAACCAAATAAACAGAAACGTCCATACGCTTTGTGGGCAACTATAACCACACCACACTCGCCCCGCTGCCACCGTGATCAAAAACAGACCAAAGGCGCACAGCACCAGAATCCAGGTCAGCAGGATAAAGTCCTGGGGGTAAAACGTCGCTGCAAAGAGGTGAAACTCCTGGGCAGAGAGGTCAAACCACACCAAGGGGCGGTCACCCCACTGGAGCCACGGCAGGCCCACATAGAGCGCGATCAGCAGCCAGTTGGAATAACGCCTTATGCGCTGGAAAAACCCCCGTATCTCTCGCACATAGATATGCCCAGATCTGGATGGCAAGTGACCAGCAGGTTTCACCTGAGGCGAATGGTGTTCAACGGCTGCATCGGTGGTCAGGTCTTGCAGTGGAATGCGTTGCGTCATACCAATATCCAGGAAAGAGAGAATGGCAAGCTGTACGGTCGAGAGGCTTCACCGAATGAGCTGCCACTATGCCCTTCTGGACAACCAGTAAAACAGATGCAGTTTTAGAGAAAAAAGCCGTATCAGTTTTGATATGCTGTTGATTGAGAGTATCGATCCTGTCGATCACCCAAAGCACCAGCGCCTAGCACCCGCGGATTTAAGCCATGAAACGCTATGAACAGTTTGCCGACGAAATAGCCACACTGATTCGCCAGGGCGTACTGGGCCCTGGCGAGCGCATACCATCCGTGCGCCAGGCGAGCCGCCATCACGGCATTAGCCCTTCGACGGTGTTTCAGGCCTACTATTTACTGGAAAACCAAGGGCTGATCATCGCACGGGCACGCTCGGGTTACTTTGTTCGTGAACATGCGCGGCGCCTGATCAACGAACCCCGCGTCACGCTACGCCCCACCGACCCAGCAGAAGTGAAGGTCAGCGAGCTGGTGTTTTCGGTGCTGGATTCACTGCAGGATGACCAAACGGTGCCGTTTGGCTCGGCCTTCCCGAGCCCGGAACTGTTTCCGCTCTCTCGCTTGAGTATCAGCATGACGCGCGGGTTGCGGGCACTTTCGCCCCAACAGGTGGTGGCCGAGATGACCACCGGGCATACCGACCTGTGTCGGCAAATTGCCTTACGTTACGTGCTGGGCGGCATTCAATTGCCGATGGACGAGCTGGTAATTACCAATGGGGCGATGGAGGGGCTCAATCTTGCCCTGCAGTGCGTGACCAAGCCGGGGGACCTGGTCGCCGTTGAGTCGCCTGCTTTTTATGCCAGCTTGCAGGTACTGGAGCGGCTCCAGCTTCGCGCGGTGGAAATTCCGGTTCACCCTCGGGAAGGGATTGACCTGGAGGTGCTGGCAGAGCGATTAGCGGCGCTGCCCATCAAAGCCTGCTGGTTTATGAGCCACCTGCAGAACCCCATCGGTGCCAGCCTAAGCAACGAGCGCAAGCAGACGCTTTACCAGTTACTCAAGCAGTACCAAGTGCCCATGCTAGAGGATGACGTATATGCCGAGCTCTATTTTGGCAGCACGCCACCCACCCCCGTGAAAGCCTTTGATGATGAGGGCCTGGTGATTCACTGCAGCTCTTTTTCGAAATGCTTGGCACCCGGCTATCGGGTGGGTTGGGTAGCGGGCGGTCGCTATGCTCAGGAGATCTCGCGGCTAAAGCTGATGACCACCATTTCCCCCTCAATCCCCGCCCAGGCCGCCATTGCTGACTACGTGCAACACGGTGCCTACGACCGCCATTTGCGCAAGCTACGCCATGCCTTGGAAGCCCAGCAAGCCAGCATGCTGGCAGCAGCAGATCGCTACTTTCCATCAGGAACTCGCATTACCCGCCCGAAGGGCGGTTATTTCCTTTGGGTGGAGTTTCCCGAACACGTCGATTCGCTTCAGCTGTTTCGTATAGCGCTCGACCATGGCGTTAGCCTCGCGCCTGGGCCGATTTTCTCCGCGACCCAGCAGTTTCGCCACTGCATCCGCTTAAGCTATGGCCACCCATGGACCCAGCGCAGCGAACGGGGGATGGAAACGCTGAGCAAGCTATTGAGCTTTTTTAGCCCTATGAAGAACATCACGCGCGAGAGGGTTTCATTTACCGGGGCCGCCGATCTCCTTCCAAAAAGTTGGCGGTAAACACGGCTTTGCCGTGGGTCTCGAACGACCACTTCATCACCTCGCCGAGTGCCGCCATCACCTCATCGAACTCGCCAAATACCTGAGTGCTCATTCGGTTGGGGTGTACTTCCAACCCGGTGGCCTCCAGGCGTTTGACCACTTCTTTCACCACGGGCTTGAAATCATCGGCCAGCGGGTAGTAGCTCAGCTGTACGGAAAGGTACATATCGACTCCTTGAGCGCCCTATGACGACGCTGTTTGAAACTGCTGCCACGCGGCCAGAATCGCCGAGCGGGTCTCCTCCGGGTGCTCCATGGGAAACATATGGGTGCCCGGCACCGTACTGACCGGCAACCCCCGGCGGGCGATGCGCTTGACCCGCGATGGCGTCATCAAGTGCGACTCCAGCCCAGCCACTAGCTGTACGGGTACGCCTACCCGTTGGGGCAAGCCGGAGAGGTGATCCGGCAGGTGGCGGAAAATCTCCAGCTCGATGCGCGGGTCGAAAGTCAGCTCGGCGCTGCCGTCGTCCAATAGTCGCGTGCCTGCTTCAATGTAGTCGTTGAGTGCCTCGGGGGTAAAGCGACGAAACAGCCCTCGCCGCCGCAGCGAGGTCGCCATGGCCTCACGGCTGGGCCACACCGTGCGCCGCCCCTTGGTTTTACCCGCTGGGGTGATACGGTCCATGAACCCAAAGCGCTTGGCCGCTTTCATGGCCCAGGCGTCTGGCCCCAGCATCAGCGGCGGGTCGAGCATGATCACACCGCGAAAACGCTCCGGCTGCTTGTCGGCAGCCATGGCCATCAGCGTGCCGCCCAGTGAATGCCCCACCCCCAAGAGCGGTGCATCGGTGTCGGGCAGGTAGCTCAACAGCTCCTCTACCAGGTTGCCCCAGTTGTGGTTCACCGGGTAATCCGGGTGGTGGCCCAAGCGGTCCAGCGGGTGAACATCGAACGATTCCGCCAGCGGGTCTAACAGGCTGCGGTAACTCAAGCCGGGAAAGCCGTTGGCATGGGCAAACACTAAACGGGGGCGTTGGGTGGCATCGGCAGGCATGGCGGGCTCGTGGGTCATCTGGCGGTTCGGGGGCGATCACATAAGGACTATCACATAAGGGCTGTCACGCAGGCCCTATCATACAACTGTTTTAACGCGAGCCTGAGTACCCGTCAATCCACCCAAGGGTTAACCGGCTAATTAAAACAGCGAGAGCTGCTGGACTGCCGTCTCTTCCGCCAACCGATACCCCACCCCCAACAGGCGCACGGGGCGTTCACCTCTGGCCCAGCCCACGTTCAGCAAGGTTTCGAACTGCTCCAGATCGGGCGCCGGGTCGGCGTGTTCGACGGTGGTTTGAGTGAAGTCGTTGAACTTCACTTTCACCATCAGCCCACGCACGGCGGGGGCCGGGTCGAGGCGTGCGTAGCGGCGCTCCAGGTCGCTGATCAGCTCTGGCAGCTCATGGCGGCAGGCGTCGAGGGTCGGCAAGTCTCGAGAGTAGGTTTGTTCGGTGCTGATCGACTTGCGCTCGCGGTGGGTCTTGACCGGTCGCTCATCTCGCCCGTGGCTAAGCTCGTGCAGCCGATGGCCGAAGCGACCAAAGCGCTCCACCAGCTCGGTCAGCGGCCGGGCGCGCAGATCCGCCCCCGTTTGAATCCCCAGTTCGGCCAGCTTTTCAGCGGTGCGCGGCCCCACCCCATGAATCTTTTTCACCGGCAGCTGCTGCACGAAGGCGTCGATGTCGTCTGGCGTGATGACAAACAGCCCATCGGGCTTGCGCCAGTCGCTGGCGATCTTGGCGAGAAACTTGTTGGGTGCCACCCCCGCCGACACGGTAATGCCGACTTGCTCTTTCACCCGCTGGCGAATGGCTTCTGCCATGCGGGTGGCGCTGCCGTGATACTGCGTGACGTCCGAGACGTCCAGAAAGGCTTCGTCCAGCGAGAGCGGCTCGATCAGTTCGGTGACATCGCGATAGATGGCAAACACCTGGCGTGCCACGGCCTTGTACTTTGCCATATCGCCACGAATCACCGTGAGGTGGGGGCAGCGTTTGAGCGCCTGAGCCATGGGCATGGCGGAGTGGATGCCAAACGCGCGGGCAGGATAGTTACAGGTGGCCACCACCCCGCGCTGCTCCACACTGCCGCCAATGGCAATGGGAATCTCCGCCAGCGCGGGGTTGTCGCGCATCTCGACCGCCGCATAGAAGCAGTCACAGTCGCAGTGAATGATTTTGCGCACAGGCCGACCTTGCCTCCGCCCTTACCTGTAAAAAAGCACAGTTTATCACAGGGTGTGCCGCCGTCACGTACCACAAAAAGTGCGCAGCACCTGCTCACTGGCCGTGGCAGGGGCGGCCAGTTGGCGCGCGGCTTCCGATTCATCGAAGGGCTGAGTGACCGCCGCGAGCAGCGTGTGGAAAGGCTCGAAATCACCTTCTGTTGCCGCGTCGATCACCGCTTGAATGCGATGGTTACGGGGAATCACCACCGGGTTGGCGCGGCGCATGGCCTCCAGGCGCTCACACTGCTGGCTGGCTTGCTGGGCGTTCTCCCAGTCGGCCAGCCAAGCCGCAAGGCCATCTGGCTGAGTGGTCAGCGCCAGCAACGCCTCTTTTTGGGAGTGGGCTGGGATGCCCGTGCTCAAGGCTTGGGCACCCAGCGTTTTGGCATAGTGCGTCAGCGTTTTGGCATAGTGCGTCAGCGCGTCGAACGTCGCGGTCATGTCCATGCGGCCCTGATGCATCTGGGTTTCCAGTGCCTCCATCAGCGCTACGGCGCGGTCGCTTTCCGGGGCAAGGCCCAGCTTGTCGGCATGCAGGCGGCACTGCTCGGCGCCAAAACGAGCGGTAAAGCCGCGAAGCACCTCGGTGGCCTGCTCTACAACGGCCTCGCCCTCTTCCCGCATCAGCGGCAGCAGGGTTTCGGCAAAGCGGGCCAGGTTCCACTGGGCGATGCCCGGCTGGTGGTTAAAAGCGTAGCGCCCGCCCTGATCGATGGAGCTGTACACCTTCTGCGGGTCGAACTGTTCCATAAACGCGCAGGGGCCGTAATCGATAGTGTCGCCAGCAATGCTGCAGTTGTCGGTGTTCATCACGCCATGAATAAAGCCCAGGCTCATCCAGCGCGCCACCAGCGCCGCCTGGCGGGCGGTAACGGCTTCCAGCAGGGCAAGGTACGGATCGTCAGCATTGGCCACCGCTGGGTAGTGGCGAGCAATCACATGGTCGGCCAGCGCTTTCAGCACCGCTTCATCGCGACGCACGGCAGCAAACTGGAACGTGCCCACGCGGATATGGCTGCGAGCCACGCGGGTCAGGATGGCCCCCGGCTCGGCCATCTGGCGTATCACGCGCTCCCCCGTGGTCACGGCCGCCAGCGCCCGAGTGGTGGGCACGCCCACGGCGGCCATGAACTCGCTCACCAGATATTCCCGCAGCACCGGGCCAAGCGGCGAGCGTCCATCCCCGCCTCGTGAAAACGGCGTGCGGCCACTGCCCTTGAGCTGCACGTCCTGCCGCTGGCCCTGCTGATCCACCACTTCCCCCAGCAGCAGCGCTCGGCCATCGCCCAACTGAGGCACGAAATTACCGAACTGATGCCCGGCATAGCCCAGCGCTCTAGGCTCGGCCCCTGGCGGTAGCCGATTACCGCTGAACCATTGGGCCAGCGTGGCATCGTCGGGCCGCGTTTGCATGCCTAGCGCCACGGCCAAGGGTTCGTTGAATGCGATCAGGGTGGGTTGCGCCACGGGCGTGGGCTGGCAGGCCGCCCAGAGCGGTTCTGGCAAGGTGGCGAACTGGTGTTCGAAAGTCAGCACGGGCAACTCCGCTGTTCAATGAATGACCTACAGAATACCCTAGCAGCTTACTCAAGTAATGGGCGATAGCATGCCGCATAGAGACGCTTTAACCCGTATTAAATTACCGATGGAACAAGAGGCTTTCACTCCCCTGCCCCAGGCCTTCTACAATCGCGATACGCTGGAGGTCGCCCGCGATTTGCTAGGCTGTTTACTGGTGCGCCAGCTCGATGGCGAACTCATGGCAGCACGCATCGTGGAAACCGAGGCTTACCGGGGCTCGGACGATTCCGCCTGCCATGCCCATCGGCGCCGAACCCCGCGCACCGAGGCGATGTTTGGCCCACCCGGCCACGCCTACGTGTATCTGGTGTACGGCATGCACTGGCTGCTGAACGTGGTGACACAGCCGGAAGGCAACCCCTGCGCAGTACTGATTCGAGCGGTAGAGCCGGTGATCGGCGAGCCTGCCATGCGGGCATGGCGCAGCGTGGCGGGGCGCAATCTCAGCAACGGCCCCGGCAAACTCACCCGTGCACTGCGTATCGACAACGCCCTCTACGGCCACGACATGACGCAACGCGACGCCCCCACGGACGGGCTATGGATTTCACCGGGCGAACCACCCGGCGCCGTTGCCAGCGGCCCACGCGTGGGCATCGATTACGCCCAGCCCGCCGACCGCGACGCCCCCTGGCGGTTGTGGAGCGAGGGCAACCCTTGGGTATCTAAAGCGCGTTAAGCGTTCTGCAAGCAGGCCACTGCCTGCTCCAATACCGGCGTCAGCGGTGCGCGCCACTGATGGGTCAGCAATGCATCTGCGCGGGTCACGCCCAACGACAGCGAGGCCACGGGCAAGCCCATGGCGTGGGCATCGCGACAGAACCGGTAGCCGGAATAGACCATCAAGGACGTACCCACTGCCAGCACCGCGTCGGCACGTTGCAGCGCCTCCTGAGCCGCCAGGCGCCGCGCCGGAGGAACCACATCGCCGTAGTAGACCACCTGCGGTTTGAGGATGCCCCGGCAGCGCGGGCAGTCCAGCACCTTGAAGGTGGAGAAATCGGTTTCCAGATCCGCATCGCCGTCCGGCGCGTGGCGGGCCTCCAGCGCGGCGAAGGCGGGGTTCATGCGGGCCATTTCACTGTGCATGGCGTGGCGCATCATCTGGTAGCCACAGGCCATGCAGGCGACCACGTCTGCCCTGCCGTGCAGATCGATCACTTTTTTCGAGCCCGCCCGCTGGTGCAGGCGGTCGACGTTTTGCGTGACGAGAAGCTCCACATGGCCCATGGCCTCGAGCTTCGCCAACGCACGATGCGCGCCGCTCACCTGGGCTTCACGCATGGCCTTGAAGCCTACCAGCGCTCGCGCCCAGTAGCGCTGGCGAACGGCGAAGGAACTCATGAAATCGCCGTGCTGCACCGGCGGCGGGCGCTTCCACTGGCCATCGGCATCGCGGTAATCGGGGATGCCGCTGTCGGTGCTGACGCCCGCCCCGGTAATCACCCAGAGCTTGGGGTAGCGCTTGATAAAGGCGGCCAGTGCTTCCCCGGCCACCTGGCTGCTCTCTCGTTTTTCGACACTTTCCACGGCCTGCGTCAATGGATCACCCTAGGCAATACTGCGACAAGTCAACGATACTGTAGGACAATATAAGCACATGCAATGTGCCCTCGATAGCGGATTAAGGAGCCTCTCATGCAGTGGGATCACGAGATTGTCATTGTTGGTGGCGGCATGGTGGGCGCGGCCCTGGCGGCCAGGCTGGGCCAGGCGGGCATGTCGGTTGGCCTGGTAGAGCGCGCCAGCGCTCCCACGCCCCCCAGCGGCGATTACGACCTGCGTATTTCATCACTCAACGCCCGCTCGCTGGCGTTCGTGAAAGCCAGCGGTGCGGTCCTGCCGGGAGAGCGCTGCTGCCCGTTCCGGCACATCGATGTCTCCAACCTGGATGGCAGCGGTCACTCGCTGTTCTCGGCCCACGACAGCGGCATGAACGATTTCGGGATTTTCATCGAAAACCGCGCCCTGCAGTACGCCCTTTGGCAACGCCTGGAGCAGCTTCCCAGCGTCACATGCTACACCCAGTGTGCCCCGGTGAGTACGCTGGCCGCCAGCACCCATCGGCTGCTGGAGCTGGACAACGGCAAGACCCTCAGCGCCCGGTTGATGGTGGCCGCAGATGGCGCACGTTCAACCCTGCGTGAGCTGGCAGGCATCTCCACCAGCAGCTACGACTACCACCAGCGGGCGATGATCATCAACGTCGAGACCGAGCTTCCCCAGCAGGATGTCAGCTGGCAGTACTTTACCCCCAAAGGCCCGCTGGCCATGCTGCCGCTGCTCGGCCACCGCGCCTCGTTGGTGTGGTACGACAGCGATGAGGCCACCAAGGCCCGCGAACAGCTTTCCAACGACGCCCTGCAACACGCCATAGAAACCACCTTCCCCAAACGGCTGGGCAAATTGACCCGGGTGGTGGCACGGGCCAGTTTCCCTATCAAGCGCCAGCACGCCAAACGCTACATCGGCAAACGGCTCGCGCTGATCGGCGACGCCGCCCACGTGGTACACCCGCTGGCAGGTCAAGGCTTGAACATCGGCCTGCACGACGCCGACACCCTGGCCGAGCTGATCATCAAAGGCCGTGACCCTGGCGACCACATCAGCCTGCACCGTTTCGAGTGCCACCGGCGTCTGGCCAACCAGGCGATGATTGCCGCCACCGACAGCTTCCACCACCTCTTCACCGGGGCCAAGCCGCTCCGCCAACTGGGTGATCTCAGCCTGCACCTCGCCGAGCGAGTGCCGTTTGCCAAACGTATGATGATGCAGCAGGCCAATGGGTTGAATCCGTTCAAGGTGGGCTGAAGCTGACTATGCTGAGGGAGTGGCTGCGGAAAGCAGCCCTAAAACAACCACAATAACCCCTCAAAAAAGGAAAGCGCATGCGACGCAAGCAACCATTCGCGCTAGTAACGGCCGCCTCGTTCACCAGCATTGGCCTGTTGCTGGCCACGCCCTTATGGGCCTGGGATGGCGTGGTCGAGAAGCAGCGGTTCGAGATCGAGAGCTTTACCACCCAGGGCGGCGAGACGATTCCCAACGTGGCGGTGGGCTGGGAAGCCTACGGCGAGCTGAACGAGGCGCGCGATAACGCCATTCTGATTACGCACTTCTTCTCAGGCACCAGCCACGCCGCAGGCCGTTACGAGGCCGAGGGTGAGGCTACCGGCTACTGGGATGCCATCATTGGCCCTGGCAAGCCGCTGGATACCGATGAGTACTACATCATCTCTTCCGATACGCTGGTCAATTTGGGGGCGAACGACCCGAACGTGATCACCACGGGGCCTGCCACCCTCAACCCCGATACTGGCGAGCCCTGGGGCATGGATTTTCCGGTCGTAACCATCCGTGATTTTGTCGAGGTGCAGCGCGCCCTGCTGGAAAGCCAGGGCATTGAATCACTGCATGCGGTCATGGGCGCTTCCATGGGTGCCTTGCAGGCCATCGAGTGGGCCAGCGCTTACCCTGAGCGGGTCGAGCGGTTGATTCCCGTGATTGGTGGCGGTGTGGCCGACCCGTGGCTGCTGGCCACGCTCAGCGCCTGGGCCGCGCCGATTCGCCTGGATGCCCGCTGGAACGAAGGCGACTATTACGACGGCGAGCCGCCCACCGACGGGCTCAAAGAGGCGCTGAAGCTGGTGACGCTCAATGCCAACCACTGGCAGTGGGCCAACGAAGCATTCAACCGCGACTGGGCCGACGACGCGCGCGACCCCGCTCAGGACATCACCGCCCGCTATGCCATCGAACAAACCCTGGATGACATCGCCGCCGCCCGTGCGGCGCTTTCCGATGCCAACCACCTGCTCTACCTGGTGCGCGCCAACCAGACCTTCATGGCTGGCTACGGCGACTCGCTGGAAGCGGGGCTGGCCGCCATCGAAGCCCCCACATTGATGCTGTATAGCGAGAACGATTTGGTCTTCGCCCCCGAGGGCGTACGCCGCACCGCCGAGCTGATCGAAGCCGACGGTACTGAGGTGACGCTAGAAACGCTGGAAGGCAACCGAGGCCACCTGGATGGCGTGGTGGCCATCGAGCAAGCCAGCGATACGCTGCGGGCGTTTTTGGAGTGACACAGCGCCTGGAAGGCCAATCTCGCTAGCGGCTTTCCAGCGCCCACTGCACCGCCTGCTCTGCATGGATCTCGGTCGTATCGAAGAGCGGCACGGGAGTGTCGGCCTGTTGAACCAGCAGGCCGATTTCGGTGCAGCCTAGCAGTCTGTCGGACTTGAGGTTAATGGATGAGCTGAGGCGTGGGTTCTTCACCCCCCCCTGTGTTGGTGTTGGTGTTGGTGCTGTTGTGTGGCTCTTAACCTGCCCCTCAGCTTCTGCAAGGCGGTTCTGACGCCTTGCCTGCTGGCCGGTTGGGCGCGGCGAGCCCTCAGCCCGCCGTCAACCGGTGCATCCGCTTGATATTCCACGCCATGGTGGCCAATCGCCACTCGCCGCTGACCTTATCCAGTCCGCGTAGCGAGAACTGCCGGAACCCCATCACGTGTTTGATGATCCCGAAGACCGGCTCCACGGTATGTTTGCGCAATGCGTAGAGCGCTCGGCCCGCCTGCGTCTTCAAGCGGTGTGCCATCTGTTCGACGGGGTCCTCGCTCTCCGGGGCAGGCGGATCCGCGGCGAAACGTTCAAAGACCGGAAGGTGATGGACGTCTCGCTTCATCGCCAACAGCGGTTCGATACCATGGTCATGGCAGGCCTGGATATTGCTGGCACTGAAGTAGCCGGTATCACCCAGCAGGTGGTCAGGTTTTCCCAGCGTTTCCGGGTAACCTTGCCAGGCCGTCAGTAGCGGCATGACTTGCTGCTTGTCATTGGTCGCCTGCGTGACGTGGACATGGGTCACCAGCAGACTCTCGGTATCAACCGCGGCTTGGGCGTTGTAGCACTGATCAAACCCCTTGCCGGTGACCGGCATGATGCGCGACTGCGGGTCGGTGAAATTGATCTGATCCTTGTCACGCGGGCCACCAGTGGGCGGTTCGGGGTCACGCCCACGGGGCTTCTTGCCGGCCTTGCGCTGCGCCTCCCGCCGCGCCACCTTTTCCTGATAGGCGGCTTGCTCGGTGGCGTCCCGCTCCTCGGCGCGCGCCTCGATCTTGGCCTTCGCCTCAGCGATGGCCGCCAGGCGGGCTTCACGGCGGGCAATCTCGGCGGGGATATCCATGCCGTCGGCCGCGTCCTCCTTGTCCGCCGACTCGGCCCGCTCGGTCAGCGCTTTCACCTCTGCCCTGAACTGTGCCTCCAGCTTCTTGGCATGGCCATACGACAACGCCTTGTGCTTGCTGGCGTTGGCCTTGAGCTTGGTGCCGTCCAGGGCGATGGTGCCAAGCTTGAGCAGCTTCATCTCGCGGGCCAGCAGCAGCACCTGTACGAACAACTGTTCCAGTTCCGGCAGAAAGCGGCGGCGAAAGGTGGCCAGCGTGTCATGGTCGGGATGGGTATTGGCGGCCAGGTAGCGGAACGCCACCGAGTCATAGGTGGCACGCTCGATCTTGCGGCTGGAGACCACCCCGGTGGCGTAGCCGTAGATCAGCAGGCTCAGTAGCACCGCCGGGTGATGTGCCTTGGAACCCCGCCCCATGTAACGCCGGGTCAACGTCGAGAGGTCCAGTTGTTCGACAACATCGACAACGAACCGCGCCAGGTGACCATCGGGCAACCACTCGTCTACCGAAGGCGGCAGCAGGTAATCGGTCTGGCGATCCACAGGGATGAAGCGGCTCATGGCGATCTTCTCAGCTCGGCGATGACGGTGGTCAGTATCTCACGGTGCAACGGAAAGACCGACAGGCTGCTAGAATCACCCCTTGCGCGCCGCGCTCGGCAAGCGCCTCGATGATCGCCAGGTAGTCGGCTTTGGCCTCTGATTTCACCACGCCCAGGCACAGCTCCTGGTAGATCACCACGTGCACGCGCTCGCGCTGTGGTTCGGTGGGCACCACCACTTCGATACCGTGGCGCTGCAAACGCTCGATATAAAACGCCTGTTCCATGGTGAACCGGGTGCCCAGCAAACCTACGCAGGTAATGCCCTGGCGTTGCAGCACCTGGGCCGTGGCATCAGCGATATGCAATAGCGGAATGGAGACCGCCGCTTCCAGCGGCTCGGCAACCTTGTGCATGGTGTTGGTACACAGCACCAGACAATCGGCCCCCGCGGCCTCCACCGCGCTGCCCGCCGCTGCCAATATCTCGGCAGTCGCCTCCCAGTTGCCCTGATGCTGCAGCGCCTCGATGTCGGCAAAATCCACGCTGTACAGCACCACCCTGGCAGAATGCAGCCCGCCCAGTGCCGTGCGCACATGCTGGTTGACGAGGCGGTAGTAGGTTTGGGTGGACTCCCAGCTCATGCCGCCGATCAAGCCGATGGTTTTCATGGATGCACTTCCACCTTTTGGTCACAAGAAAGAGAGTGTATTGCGAAGGCAGCAGACCAGGCTTCGGACTCTATC
Organism: Halomonas sp. NyZ770; assembly: GCF_020616575.1. Classification (NCBI taxonomy): domain Bacteria; kingdom Pseudomonadati; phylum Pseudomonadota; class Gammaproteobacteria; order Oceanospirillales; family Halomonadaceae; genus Halomonas; species Halomonas sp. NyZ770. The sequence goes on from NZ_CP085143.1 coordinate 3,176,757, forward strand.
AGAGGCTCACATGCTTACCGCCATCCGGCACTTCGCAGTTTTAACAGTAGCGCCCATAACCGGCTGCCCCCCGCTGAGCTTAAAAGCAAAACGGCTCCCACGACCACGGAGGTCCCCCCACGCCCTAATAAGTAAGCGCTAGCGTTTGGCCGCTGTTGCGCGAGAAATTCCCCCAACAGCACCGTGCCAGCAGCGACAAAATAAATACCCATGAGCGCTGTCCCCACCGCCATGCAGGCTCGGGGGCTTACCAATACACCTGACCCTTGCGGCACCAGCCATCGGCTCAATGCCTCACGCCACAGAATAAGGCTCAGTCCGATCAGAGTATTGCTAAAAAAATGCACAACCTGAGCCATCAATACGCTTGAAGAAATGTCCTCTTGGCCAGCCAGAGCGATCGATAGAGAAAAGGCGGCATCCGGTAATGGACGTAGCGCCATCCATAGCCCCAAGAGCGCCAACAAGCTGGCCATCAGCGGGCGCATTTGCATCCTTGGCATCATGACTCCCTTACTCGTTGCATTGTTGGTTGTGAAAGCTCAACCTGGCTACTCCAGATCTCCGGTAAACACGACGGTCAGCCAGCGGCGCAGACCTTCGTCGTCCACAAGATTCCGATGCCACATACTTCAGGCAGCGCTTCCCACACATTAGCCGCTGGCGTTTTCCTCGGCCACCTGACGCAGCGCATCGACCAGCACATCGGCGGGTTGGGCGCCGGAAATCAGGTAGCGGCCATCGAGAATGAAGCCCGGCACGGCACTGACGCCCATGTCCATGAAGCGCTGCTCGGCTTCACGCACTTCTTCGGCGTATTGGTCAGAACGGGCGATGGCCTCGGCGGTGTCGCCATCCAGCCCCACCTCGATAGCTTTTTCGCGAAGCACCAAGGGGTCGGCGGGATTTTTCGCCTCGCCGAAGTAGGCCTCGAACAGCGCCAGTTGCAGCGCCGTTTCCTGGTGCTGCGTTCCGGCCCAGGCCAGCACACGGTGCGCGGCGAAGGTGTTGTTCGCCCGGCGCTCCAGCGCGCCACGGAAATTCAGGCCAAGCGCTTCGGCGGCGGCCATGATCTCGCGCTGGGACTGTTCCATGGTGGCCGCATCCTTGCCGTACTTGCGGCACAGATGCTCCAGAATCGGCTCGCCCTCGGGCGGCATGTCCCGATTCAGTTCGAAAGGCTGCCAGACCAGCTCGATCTCGATCTCGCCAGCGAGCACCTCCAACGCCTGCTCCAGGCGCCGATAGCCAACCGCACACCACGGGCAGGCCACATCGGATACCAGATCGATTCTTACCTTTTGCATGGAGTGTCTCCTTTGGGTTCATTCATCATGGGTAACATCCGGCAGTTATGGCCATGCCACTGCCTCAATCCGCCCACTCCAGGTCTCCGGTAAACACGACCGTCAGCCAGCGGTGCGGCCCTTCGTCGCCCAGCAAGTCACTGACTTCGTTACGTAGGGTATCCCATTCGCCAATGGTGCGCGGGGGCGCATCGGCGGGGACGATAAAATAGAGTTCGATTTCCCTGGAGCGACCCACCCGCGCAATGTAGGCGCGGTAGGTGGTAAACCCGTGCTGTTGCACGAAAGCCTGTGCCACTTGATCCACATGCTGCTTCAAGGCGCTCGGGGTGACCAGGAAGATATCCGCCAACGCGCGGCGCACGGTAGAAATCGGCAGCGGAATGATGATGACGCACACCACCGCCAGCACCGCCGGGTCGATGTAGGGCGAGATCCACTCCCACGACGTGCCCTGCACCAGATAGCCCAGCGAGAACGCCACCAGCAGCGCCGCCGTGATGCCTGCCGACATGATCCAGCCCCGCACGTCCAGGCGCACGAAGTCAGAGCCGATACGGCGATTGGCGCGAGCCTCCACGATAGCAGTGGAAACACACGCCACCAGGGTGATCACCGCGTAGACGATTGCCCAGCCAAACTCCAGCTCGCGCCCGCCTTCCAGCAGGCTGCTGATGGCGTTGACCAGGGCATACACCGCCACGCCAATCAGCAGCGTGCCATTAACGCCCAGCACCATGGGCTCCAGGTGCCAGAAGCCCACGGAAAAGCGCTCCCTCAGCTTGCGCGACAGCCCTTTCGACGACACGAACGAGGTAATCAGGTTCACCACCAGCAACGAGAGCAGGCTCATGCTGGCATCCACCAGGGCATAGATGCCGTCGAACATGATCGAAAACGACCCCGACATCAGGCCAAAGCCGATGCCCAGACCCGCAATCACCAGCGTGACGGCGATGGACGTTCTCAGTACGCCGCTCTCATCGCTCAGGTCGAAACTACGCATGACGGTATCCCTTTCAGTGCGAAAATCCGATCAATCCTGCAACTCTTTCAATCCTGCAATTCTCTCAATTGCTTCATCAATCCCGTAATCACTTTTGCCGAGCTGCTGGTGTCATCCGCCAGGCGGCGCACGTGCTCGGCAACCACCGCGAAACCTTTGCCAGCCTCGCCTGCCCGCCCCGCTTCGATCCCCGCGTTGATGCTGAGCAGTTGCAGCATCTTCAGTGAATGGGCAATTTTCTCGGTTTCAGTGGCAATGTCGCGGCTGATGGTGCCCAGCTGCTCTTCACTTTGCCGCCGCTGCTGAATGTCGGTGACCACCCCTTCCAGGCAGATGACGTTTCCCTCGTCATCTTTCACGGCACCGCCGTACTCGCTCACCCAGCGCAGGCGGCCATCTTTACAGCGCACCCGATAATCGGCGTGCCAGTTCTTATCGGCAGCGATGGCCCGCTCGATGGCCTGATCCAGCCCCGGCGCATCCTCAGCGTAAATCAACGCCACGTAAGATTGCTGGCGGTTGCCGATCAAATCATGACTGGTATAGCCCGTCAGCTCCTGAACCCTGCCGCTCAGGTTCAGCATGGTGTAGTGCTCATCGTTGCGGCAGCGGTACAGAAACCCGTTCATGCGCGACGCGATGCTTTCATAGATACTGTCTTGCTCAGACATGCTGGTCATGGCCCTTCATGGTGGAATGCAGCGGTACGTCAGCCCTTTACCCAGCGACTTAAGTCGTACTCTTCGAAGGGCACTATGCCGAGACCGCACCGCCAAGTCCAACGCCAAACTCACTTGCAAGCAACGATTAACCAGGCGGCTCCTGGGTTTGCTCGGTGACATGGCCCGCTTTATCCAGGTGGTACTCGCTAAAGTCCTGCGCCAGGAAGAGCGCGCCTGAGTAAACGCTTTGTGCCTCGCGTTGGATATCCTCAATGGCAGGCACGGTATGGGAAATGAGCGGGTAGCGGGGGCTGAAGTGAGTCAGCACCAGGTGGGGCAAGCCGACCTGCTCGGCAAACGCCGCCACCTGCCTGCCGTAGCTATGCCCTACCTCACCGGCTTTCTCAGCCATCGCTTCGGTGTAAGTGGCCTCGTGAACCAGCACCTGCGCCCCAGCGCACGCCTGCGCCAACAGCTCAGGCCGGTCGTTGTCCCCGGCAATCACCACTTTTCTGGGGGCGTGTTTGAACAGCAGGTAATCCTGGCTGCGCAGCGGCTTGCCTTCGAATGCCACCTCCCTCCCCTGCTTCAACTGCCCCCACAACGGCCCTCTGGGAATGCCGTGCCGATCCAATTTATCCACATCCAGGGCGGCCTCCACGTTGCGCTCGGTGAACGTATAGGCGTAGCACGGCACGCGATGGGAAAGCGCACTCGTTTCCACCGCCATGTTCTCGAATTCGATGCTGGGCAGGTCATCGGCGCAGATGAACTCCAGCGCGAAGGGCAGGCAGAGCTGGGTGACCGCACAGGTAGCTTCCAGCCAGGCTTGGATACCCTTGGGTGCCACAAGGGTCAGCGGCGCCGTGCGCCCACCCATGGCCGCACTGGCCAGAATGCCCGGCAACCCGTAGCAGTGGTCGCCGTGCACATGGGTAATCAAAATGGCCTTCAGCGAATGAAACGACAGCCTGGTGTGCAACACCTGATGCTGAGTGCCCTCCCCGCAATCGACCAGATACCAGCCCTTGCCCTTGCTCCCTTGCAAGGCGATGGCGGAGACGTTGCGTTGTTTGGTAGGCACACCGGCGGAAGTGCCGAGGAAAAGTAGGTTCATAACTTGCTCGTAACCACGCCTATACACTCCCTTTACAATTAAAACAATAAACATCATCCAGCCAAACTTAAACCACTGCACTTTTAAAATAACTAACAAACCTAACTAACCCCTATATACATACTGTAAATGCGGCTGATGCAATATGTGATTATAGCAATTAGCATGAAGACAAGAATAACGTTTCCAGCTGCACCCAAGGAACAGCTTTTATTAGCACTTTAGCGCAGCGAGTAATAAAAAATACGGTTTTTGACATTACATTGGAAGCAATTATTATGCACTTAGCTTATATTCTTCAAGCGAGACCGCATTTTCTATATCTGTCTTGTATGAACGTAGCAAATAAAGTATTTCATCTGCTAACTCTCGAAACCCTTCTGAGTCGACATCTAAATATTCACCATGCGCTATATGGTTTCTCCTGTTCAACAAACTCTCGTCGATGAGGTGGTACCTGGATTCATAACCTTGAGTATCAATACCAATGGACTTAGCAATATTAGCAAATACCTTTGAACTCAAGTTAAATTCAGTCCGAATCGCCGATTCAATTTTCAGCTTCGCTCTTTCATCAAGCTCATCCCGTAAAAAATCTAAAGTAGCGATAGAGACAGAAGAATCTTTAGAACTAACCAAATCATTAATTCTTCTTTTAACACCAAAAACTACAAAGCAAGACTTCAGCTCTCTATAAGTTAATGACTGTCCATTTACGTAGTCTAAGTAGTGCGTTGATGCGTTTTTTATAAAACCTTCCCAATGTCCATACAACAAAGGTATTGCAGCTCTGACGGCTGTGTTTCTGCTGAGCTTATCAGACGACCGAACAACAATCTTTAAATTTGCAATTTCTTTCAATCGCCATGAAAACTCACCATCCAAGATAGTTTGAAGCTGGTCAATCGTTCTAATTTTACTCATGGCTTGAAGAAACCTTTAGCCATTGGAAGGAGCTTTGAAAGGCGTGTTGTCCCTCTCACTCCTGCACCAGAATTTTTCTCGAAAACAGGGTCAGTCCAAAGCTCCTTCGCTCTAGAAATGACAAACTCCTTTTGATCGCTTCTACCCTGATTAGTAATTTCATCGATATTTTGAGAAACACCAAAGGCAATAGTTTCATAAAGTGACATTAAGAACTTCCCACTAAACTTATTACCATCCCAGCGTTTAAATGCTTTATCACTCAGTGACTCATTTAGCAAGCTGAATGTTTTATCGAACTCTTCCTCCTCTTTTTCCCAATCAATTTCTTCATTCTTAGATATTTCTACCAGCGCAGAGTCAAGGTACTCATGAACATCTAAACCATTTGTATAAGGGTGGTGCTTAAATGCAAAATATCTAAGAACAAGTTCAACCCCTGCCTGCTTTTCTACAGCGCTCTCTGTTTGATTTGTCGTTTCAACAAAATCATCATTTTTGGAAAGCTTAATCAAAAGATTATACAAATCAGGATTAATCATAACAGCGATACAATTTCTAACTTCCTGCTGTGATAGTTGTGCACCCCCTGTATTTAAACGCTGAAAAAGCTCATACTTGGCATTTTCATCACTTTCTTTAAGCAAAATCTCAACGCGTATCCTAGCCCGTTTCACCTGCATTTGCATCGATTTATCAATCGCAGCATCCCCGTCTACCCATACCTGCCATCGCTTATCAGATAGGCTTGGCAAAAACTTAGTCCCCTCAAGCGTACTGGGCTCTACTTTCTTGCCTTCTGGGTCTTTTAAAATCCCTGTAAACTCTAAAATAGTTGAAAGACGTTGAAGACCATCAATTAACTCCCAATTTCCATCTTTGTCCTGAAAAACGAAAATTGGGGGTATCGGGATGCCTAACAATATCGACTCAATGAACCTTGTTTTTCTAGTAATATCCCAACGAAATAGCCTTTGAAATTCAGGGTTTATCCTTAGCTCACCATCTTTATACAAATTCATGACCTCACCCAAGGACATATCATACCCGTCAGATACTATCTCTTTCCTAGCTGTCTTTATTTCTTTTTCGAGACTCATCAATATTCCTTGCATTTTCCATTAATTGATTTTAAAAACACTGGCTACCTGGAAGGCTACATAATTTTAATAAACCTGACCGCTCATTCATTGAGTGTTATGTAGCCACCTCAATCGACTCTACCCCACCGATTCGCCTGAAAGCAAAGAAAAAGTAGCCGGAACAGCCCAAAGTTGCACGCTGGCACGTTCTGCTCTGCCTCACCAAACCGCAAGCAAAGCACTGCACGGCTGATTCTCCCAGCCAAGAGGCAGAAACCAATCCGCTAACCAACCCCCACCGCCACCAATTCCCCCTCAAACCACTGCTGTTTGAGGCCGCGCTGTTTTTCCAGCAGCGTGAGGTAGGGCCTTAGCGGGTGTTGGGGCGGTAGGCTGACGTGGAGTTGGCGCAGGCGCCGTTGGTAGGGGAGCTGCCCGGCGGGCTGGTGCAGGGGGGTGGCGTGTTGGCTGAGCCACGCTATGTCGGGGAGCAGCAGGTGTGTGGCGCCGCTGTCCAGCGCCAGGGTAACGCCCTTGGCGTCGAAGTCGCCTGCGTAGAGGTGCGGCCTGCGGGTTTTGCGCCATACCTCGGCCAGGTGGGCGAAGCCGCCGCCATAGTGGCTGTCGCCTCGGTAGGCGATGAGCGGCTGGGCGTAGCCGCTGAGGGCGCTGATGTTCGGGTTGAAAGCGTAGAAGCTGTCGAGGTTTTCCACCTGCACCAGCGCGCCGAAGGCCCCCAACGTGAGGTGGCGAACGTCCACATCGCGACTGCAGCGCGGCTCGTGGGAAAGCCCCGGAGTGGGCTGGGGCGGCAGGCTGAGCAGTACTCGCCAGGCGCGGGGGCCTTCGCGAGTGGCTTTGTCCTCCTCTACGCCCTCTTTGGCCTGGGCGGCGCTGCTCAGGCCGCTGAGCGAGCGGCCCAGCGGGGCGAGGTGGGCGCTGGCCAGAACGTTATCGATCTGCGCCAGCAGCTCGGCATCGAAGCGCAGGGCCTGGCTGGAAAGCCGCATGCCGAGATCGATATCCTGCTGGCGGCACCAGGCCACCACGTCTTCCACCCACTGGCGGCGGGGCTTCTCCACCGTGGGCTGGCGGTTGAGTTCCCGGGCCACGCCGTTGAGCCCTGCCCGTGCGCGGCTGGGCAAGTTCATACCGCCACCGCCAGGGCCACATCATGAATCAGCCGCAGGTCGTTATAGGCGCTGGCCTTGCTCTCTTCCTGATGAAGGCGAAAGGCCTGCTGCTCGCGGCGCGGCAGGCCCTGGTATTCGGCGATCACCTGAAACAGCCATATTTCATCTGCCCACTCCAGGCCACTCTGTTGCAGGTAGGCCAGGGCGCTGACCGGCTCGGCAGGCGGCTGGTCGAGCACGGCGAGGTAGAAGCGTTCGACGTCCAGCTTGAGGGCCTGCTGGCGGGCGGCGGCCATGCTCTCTTCGGCGAGCTGCACGGGGTTGGCCACGGCCACGTTTTGCGCGGCGTGGCGCGGGGCGGGCAGCTCGTGCAGCAGCTCGGCCAGTACCCGGGTGTCCAGGGGGCGGTCCAGCGCTGGGGCGGCGGCGGGGTTGAGCGGCGCGGCGCGGTTGAACAGCGCGGGCACCTCGCTGCGCTGGGCGTAGTTGCCGGGCACGAAGCCGGGGTGTTCGCGCATGAAGGCGGCCATGCCGGACATCAGGCGGCTGCGGGCCTGCTGCTTGCGGAAGCGGGCCATGAGTTCGATCAGCCGCCGCTGCACTTCCCGCAGGCTGGTGTAGTGGTGGCTCAGGCGGTTCTGGAGCTGGCTGATGAGCAGCTTGCGCAGGCTGCCGTCGCTACCCACCAGGGCGATCAGCTCGTCGAAGTCGATCAGCGCGAGGCCGTCGAGCAGCCGCACGATCTGCTTCTGGGCGCGGTCGTTCTCGCGGATCTTGTCGTTGAGCTGGCTGACGAAGCCGAAATCGCTGTTGAGCCGCTGCCACAGGCTGTCGATGGCGTCGGCAAAGCGGCCGTTGAGGTCGTCTACCTCTTGGCGCAGGCGCAGTAGCTGTTGTTCCTGGCGCCAGTGTTCGCCCTTGCTGCGAGCTTCCCGGTAGCTGTCGACCTGGGTACGAATCAGCTCCAGGGTTTCGGCCACGTCGGCATTGACGTGGCGGCGGGTTTCGTCGGCGAGCATTTCGGCGATCAGGTCGCGCACCTTGGGCGAGAGTTTGACGCCGCTCTGCTCGTCGGGCCGCCACAGCACCCGGGCGGCCAGCAGCTTGCGCAGTGCGCCGTCGCTCAGGCCTTCCAGCGGTACGTCGTCGCGGGTGTAGGCCAGCATCAGCCGTTCGGCGTGCTTGCCCAGCAGTGCCAGGCGTTCCGCGCCGGTCTTGAGCAGGCGGCTCTCCAACTCGCCCACGCCACTGCTCGCCCCATTGCCCATACTTCTACTCACAGCAGGGCCTCCTGCGTGCCCGTCTCTTCGTCGGCATTGATGGGCAGTTTCTCTTCGTCGCGGATGAAGCGCACCACGTCCACCAGGTAGTCCATCTTGCCGGTCACCACGAACACCTGGCGTTCGCTGTGGGGCTGCATCAGGTAGCCGTGCTCTTTCAGCCGTTTGAAGATCTGCTTCACCTGGGCATCCAGCTGGTCGCTCTGGGAGCCAAAGAAGCTGTCCGTGGCCAGCCGTTCCAGGCGCTCGCGCAGGCTCTGGTTGTCTTCGCACTTGGCGCTGAACTCAGCGGGTTTGAGCACATCGCCAGGGGCGGCCAGGGCGTCGCGGCCCAGCGCTTCCTGTACCAGTTGCAGCCACTCCAGCATGGGCAGCAGGCTGTTGAGCGTATCGGCGAGCTGGCGGGAGAGCTGCTCCCGGGCGGTGTCATTGAGCTGCCGCCAGGCCAGGAAGTAGACGCTGGCATCCTCGTTGCTGGCCAGCCGCCGATTGAGCGGGCGCAGGTAGGCGTCGATGACCTCGCGGGTCTCTTCGTTGGCCAGGTGGCGGTAGGCGTTGTCGTCGCTGATGGCGCAGATGAAATCGCCTGCTAGCAGGCGTTCGAGCAGGGGGCCGTGTTCGATCATGCGCTCACCTCCTGTTGGCGCTGCTTGATTTTCTGCGCCAGCGCGCTGAGACGCGGCTCGATACGCTTGAGCTGGCGCTGTTGCTGGGCGTCCCGTTCGATGAGGTAGCGGTTGGCGAACAGCAGCAGTACGTCGGATTCCGGGTTGGGGAAGGCCCCGACGATATGGATGCGGTTGCTGTCGCAGGCATCGAACAGTTTTTCGACGTTGTGGTAGGCCAGGGTGCCGATCTCATCGATGGGCCAGTGGATGGCGATGTGCGCATCGCCCCGCAGCAGGCGGGTAAACGCCAGCAGGAACTTGCACAGAATCAGATACGCCATGCCATGGCTGGAGGACTCCAGCAACTGGCGGTCGTTCTTGATCACCAGGTCCGTGCCGCCTTCGTTCAGGTGCAGCTCCAGGCGCAGCAGGCTTTCGAAGCTGTACTGCTGGTCGCTGCGCAGCAAATCGACCACGTCGGCCAGGGCGTTGAGGTAGTCGTCGCTGGGCAGCGTCTGGCCGGACTCCCGCCACGCCTTGTAGCGCTGGGCGAACAGTTTGAGCGGCTCCCAGAAGCCCAGCTCGTCGATGGTGGATTGAATGCGTACTTCCGCCTTGGTGATGCCTTCCAGGCGCAGGTCGTCGGCGACCTCCTCCGAAAGCCGACGGCTCTGGGCGCTGATGCGCCGGTTCAGGTCGCGGAAGACGATGAAGAACTTGTCCAGGTCGTCGCTGAGGTTGCGGCCTTCCTGAATCAGCTGCTGCTGTTGGTCTTCCAGCAGTTTGAGCATGCCGCGCAGCAGCGGCAGCAGTAGCCGGGGGCTGTCGCTGGGCAGCTTGTCGCGCTCGCTTTGCAGGGCATCGGCAAAGCCGCTGCTGGCGTCCTTGATCAGTTGGCTTTCGACGTCCAGACAGCCTCGGCGCAGTTGCTCCAGCTGCTGGTGGCGGCTGGCCAGGGCCTGGCGGGTGCGCTCGATGCGCTCGTCCACATCGCCCAGGCTGGCTTCCAGCGGCGCGCCTTCGGCCACCAGCTCCAGGCTTTCCAGCTGGTTGAGCAGCGGTGTCAGGGCTTCCAGGGTGCCACGGGCGCTGTCGCGCTGGGCCTTCAGGCCGTTCACCGCCTGCTGGTGGGCCTCTCTGGCGGCGTGGAAGGCGTTTTTCAGATGCGCTTTGTCGCGCTTGAGCTGCTGGTCGCGCTGGGCCAGCTCGGCCTCTTCCGCCACCAGTTGGGGTTTGTGCTGGCCCCACTCGATGCGCATGAAGCGCTGGTACTCTGCCAGCTCCTCCTGGCGGGCGGCGGTTTTGCGAATGCGCTCGTTCTGCGCTTCCAGGCGGGTTCGGGTGGCCTTGAGCTGGGCGGGGTCGACGCCCTGTTCGGCCAGCTCCTGGCTGAAGGCCTCTTCCAGCTCGGCGCGCTGGCGCTGGTGTTCGGCGTTGGCATCGCTGAGCTGCTGTTTGTAAGTGCGTAGCTGGGCATCGAGGCTGTCGAGCTGGCTCTGGGCGTCGGCCTTGAGTTCCAGCAGTTGGCCTTGGTGGGTTTCGGCCAGCTCGGCCAGGGCGTCGCGCTTCTCGTCGCGCAGCTCGGTTTGGGCCTGCTCCTGGCGGGCCAGGGCGGCTTCGATGTGGGCACGGCGGGCTTTCTGGCTTTCCGCGTGGCGGGCCTGCTGCTGGCGGCGCGCTTCCAGGGCGTACTCCACCTCCTGCTCGGCGCGCTGGTGGGCCAAGCGGGCGGTGTCCTGGGCTTCATCGGCCTGCTGTACCCGCTCGTTGTGCTGCTTGAGGGCCTTTTCAGCGGCGGTGCAGGCGGTGTGGGCTCGGGCCTTGGCGCTCTCGGCTTCCTCGATGGCGGCCAGCAGGCTGGCTTCGTCCTGGGCGTAGTCGGGCAGCGCGATGGCGGAAAGGTCCAGCGCCAGCCCGAACAGGTCGTCGCTGGCGTTGTCGGCCAGTTGGGGGGCGAGGTCGCGGCGCTCCAGCAGTTCCGGGGCGATCACCTTGCCAAGCTGCTGTTCCCAGCCGGGGCGGTGGTAGCGCAGGAAGTGGCGCAGGCTGCCCTGTTCGGGGGTCTGCTGCTGGTAAAGGGTGTAGCAGTGCTGCTCGGCACGCTCCCGCTGCTGACGGCACTGCACGAGATGCTGTTCGGCGGTGTCGCGCTCGCGCTTGTGGGCTTCCAGCTCGCGGCGCAGCGCTTCCAGGGTGGCCCCGGCCGCGCTGCGGGCCTGCTGGGCATCGTCCAGCCGCGCCTGGGCCAGCTCGGCCTCCTGGGCTTCTTCGCGGGTTTGGCTGGGCATGGCCAGCTGGGCCTTCAGCTCGGCCAGCTGCTCGACGCCTAGCTCCAGCTGGGCCTGATACTCGCTCTCCAGCCGCTGGCGGGCCTGCTGGTAGCGCTCGTTATGCTGCTGTTCGGTTTGCCACTGCTGCTCGCGACGCTCGGCTTTCTCTTCCACCAGCGCGTCGATCAGTTCCTGGTGCTCTTGAGTCTGGCGGGCGAGGTTTTCGGAGAGTTCGCGCAGTCGGCCATCCAGGCGCGCCTGGCTTTCCTTTACTGCGTCCTGCATCACTTGCAGGTGTTGCTGCAACTGGTCGCGCTGTTCGCGCCACTGGGGCAGCGCGTTGATGTCCCGCTCCAGGCCGGGCATGTCGGCATCGGCGTACTGCTCGAAGCGGGTTTGCAGGTCGTTGAGGCGGTGCTGGGCGTGCTGCAGCTGGCTTGCCACTTCGCTGTGCTGGTCGTTGAGCGCATCCCGCCGTTCGCCGTAGGCCTGCTCTTCGGCCTGAAACTCCCGCTGGTGGCGGTTGAGTTCGCCTTCCAGGTCGGCGACCTGCCGCTGGGCCTGTTCGCGGTCGGCGGCCAGCTGGGGTTTGAGTTGCCACAGGGTGGTATCGAGCTCGGCCAGTTCACGGTCGATGCCGGAGAGCTTGGCCAACGCGGCCTGCAGCGGCTCCAGGCGCATGGATTGGCGCATCTGGTGAATCCACTCGCGGGCCTTGGCACTGCGAATGCGAGTAACCGGCAGCTCGACGCCGTCCTCTTCGAAAATCGCCGCCAGCATGGTCTTGAGGGTGTCCATCTTGCCCTCTTTGGCGTGCACCGCCGAGACCAGCTTTTCGATATGGCGAATGCGCCGCTCGGGATTGACCAGGCTGAACTGGGCGGCGATCTGGCGCAGCTTCAGGCCATCGCGGCTGTTGCCGTGGAGCTGGGTAAAGTCGTTCTGGATCACCGAGCGGAACTCGGAGGTGGCCCCCAGCTTGGGCGACACCGGCGTACCGCTGCGGCGCAGCCCGCTGGCCCACTGGGTGTAGTCCAGCGCCAGCGGGCCCTGCTCGGTCTCGACCAGGTAGTCTTCCGGGCGGTAAGGCGCGCCGACGAAGCGATACTCCACGCCGCCTTCCTGCTTGCGGGTCAGCACCGCCTGGCACACGTTGCCCGCTTCGCGGCGGTATTCGTATACCAGGTAGCTGTTGCGATGGGGCAAATAGAACGCATCGAATTTCATGCGGGTTTTCGGCACCACCTTGTTGGGCAGCTCGCCGTAAAACACCGGCACCAGCCGCTGGAGCGTGGTTTTACCCGACGCGTTGGTGCCGCAAATATTGGTGTGACCGTCCACACTGAGTTCGACCACGCCGTTCAGGTGGCCGTGAATCATCACGATGCGTAGCAGATGCGCCATGCCGTGTCCTTGATCGTTTAACGTCCGAAAACGCTATCTTGCCAGACACAGACCAAAGCAGCTACGCGGTTCAAAAAGGGCAAGTCATATATAGCACCGAGTGCCACACATGGATGATAAGAATTATAATGACACGGCATTGACCGAAGCCATCAGGTATGGCGCATTGATCGAGGTTAAAAACGATGGATAAATCAATTCTGGATATGGTGCATGAAACGGCTCAAGACCTGCACACGGCGGGTGTGATGAAAGACACCACGCTGCGTGAGTTCGATGCGCTCTGCCTGCCGCCTGTCAAAGAGTATACAGCCATACAGATCAAGCAGATCCGCACCAGGAATCACGCCAGCCAAGGCGTGTTCGCCGCATACCTGAACACTAGCGTGTCTACCATCCAGAAGTGGGAACAAGGCCAGAAAAAACCCAATGGTCCTTCGCTCAAGCTGCTAAACCTGGTGGCCGAAAAGGGGTTGGAAATACTGGCTTAATCGTTCTCCCTTCTTTCTTTCGCTCCCAGCAATCCTTCAAAAAAGCTCACCGCGTTGGCTTCCAGCCCTTCCAGGTAGTAGCCGCCTTCCTGTACCACCAGGGTGGGCACATCGAGGCCTGCGATGGTGCGTCCCAACTCGCCAAAACCTGGTGTCGATACCGCTACTTTGGCCTGAGGGTCGCGTTCATGAATATCGAACCCCAGCGCCAGCACCAGCGCATCGGGCTCGAACAGGCGAATGGCCTGGCAGGCTTGGGCCAGGCGGTCGAAAAACACCGCTTCTGCCGAGCCGTGGGGCATGGGCAGGTTGAGGTTGTAGCCCAGCCCGGCCCCTTCCCCGCGCTCCTCTTCGAAGCCGGAAACCGCCGGGTAGAAGTTGGTGGTATCGCCATGGATGGAGATATAGAGCACATCGTCGCGCTGGTAGAAGATCTCCTGTATGCCCTGACCGTGGTGCATATCCGGGTCGAGCACGACGATGCGCGGAAACCGCGCGGTGAGATGCTGGGCAGCAATGGCGGCATTGTTGAGAAAGCAGAAACCACCGGCGGAGTCGATGCCCGCATGGTGGCCCGGCGGGCGTGACAGAGCATACGCGAAGCGCTCCCCAGCCAATAACGCCTCCGCCCCGGACACGGCACTTTGCGCCGACCAGTACGCCGAGTGCCAGGTGTGCTGGCCCACTGGCGCGCTGCCATCGGCCAGGTAACGTGCCGCTTCGGCCAGGATACCGCGCAGGGCGTTGGGCGAGCGCACGAAGATGTTGGAGATCACTTCGTCCCCCCAGTCTTCGTCCAGCGCATGCCAGCGCCGATAAGCACTTTCCAGAAAACGCAGGTAGGCCAGCGAGTGCACGGCCCGTAACGGCGCGACGCCGTGGTCGATGGGAGCCTGCACATCAAACCCCAGCCGGTGCACGGCCGACAGCAGCGCCGTGGCGCGTTCGGGTACTTCCTGCGGGGCGCGCATCTTGCCCCGCGAGAAGTAGGTGCGCGGATGGTGCAGGCGCTGTTCAGCGTGAAAGAAGGTCTTCATTGGCCGGGTCTCCATTCTCGCTTTCGCTTTCGCTCTCACTCTCGCCCACCCCCTTCACCACGAAGTCTCTGGCTACCCCGATGTGAAAATCGATGGCCTCGCGGCAGGCTTCCGGGCGGCCCGTGGCCAGGGCGTCGAGCAACTTGAAATGGCTGGTGGCGATGGTCTCGGGGGCTTCATGGGTTTTGGTGATCAGCGCGATGCAGAGGCGTAATTCATGGGCCAGGTCATCGAAGGCCCGCAGCAGACGCTCGTTGCCTGCGTAGTGCAGCATCAGGCGGTGGAACGTCAGGTCTTCTTCGATGCGGCGCGTGCCGTCGTTGCCGGCGGCAGCCTCGCACAGCACGGCTACCTGCTGCTTCAAGGCCTGTTCGGCCTCGGGCGTGTAACGCTCGCACAGGCGCTGAATGGCGTGCCGCTCCATGCACAGCCGCAGGTCGAAGACATCCTCCAGTTCAACGGTATTCAACGCACGTACGAAGAAGCCCTTGCGCGGCTTCGAAATCAGCAAACCGCGGCTCTCCAGCAAGCGCGCTGCTTCACGGACCGGCGCACGGCTCACCCCCAGCGCGCGGGAAAGCTGCACTTCAGAAAGCCGTTCGCCGGGTAAAAAGTGTTGCTGAATAATTGCTTGGGTCAGGTAGTCCGCCACCTGCTCGACCAGATTGTGCTGCTGGATAACCGCCTGCGGCGCCGTTGGCAAAGGGGCCATAAAGTCTACTCTTGGTCGCCATGACATGGCTTGAGTATGACAAAAAAACCGCACTTGTCGACGGACGATTGACGACTGTCGACAGTTTTACCAGCCGCTGCTATGGTCAAAAAGGGCCGCCAACAAACACCACAATCAGGCCCAGACACGTCACGCCTCGCTCGACTAACGACGACGTAAAGCTTTTACGTACCAATAAACCGAGGAGCAGGAAACATGAAAACACCTTTGGCTTTGGCACTCTCTGCCGTCACGCTTGCGCTGGGTTCCACATCCGTGCTGGCCGCAGACCCGCAATCCGGTGGAACGGTCAACACCATCATTCAACCCGAGCCGCCGGGGCTGGTACTGGGCATGATTCAGAACGCCCCCACGCGTACCGTGGCGGGCAATATCTATGAAGGCCTGCTGCGCTACACCACCGACCTGGAGCCCATGCCCCAGTTGGCCGAGTCCTGGGAGGTCAGCGACGATGGCCGGGTCTATACCTTCCACTTGCGCGATAACGTCACCTGGCACGATGGAGAGCCCTTCACCGCCGACGACGTGGTGTTTTCTGCCGATGTTTTCCACCGTGAGTTGAACCCCAGCGCACGGGCCGTGTTACAGCATGTGGAAAGCATCGAGGCCAGCGACGACCACACGGTGGTGTTTACCCTGACCGAGCCCTTCGGCCCCTTCCTGATCTCGTTCGAGGCGGGCACCTTCACCATGGTGCCCAGGCACTTGTACGAAGGCACCGACTTCCGCAATAACGAGCACAATGGCCACCCGATTGGCACGGGGCCGTTCAAGTTCGCCAACTGGGAGCGTGGCACGGTCATCGAGCTGGTCAGAAACGACGACTACTACGAAGAGGGCCTGCCTTACCTGGATGGGGTCAACTGGCACGTGATTCCCGATGGCGGCTCTCGGGCCGTGGCCTTCGAGAATGGCACCATCGATGTCCTGCCCAGCGGCACCGTGGAAAACTTCGATATTCCGCGCCTTTCGGCCATGGATAACGTCTGCATGACCGAACAGGGCCATGAGTATTTCAGCCCCTTTGCCATGCTGTGGATGAACAACCGGGAAGGCCCCACCGCCGACAAGCGCTTCCGCCAGGCCGTGATGTACGCCATGGACCGCGAATTTGCCCGCGACGTGCTCTGGAATGGGCTGGGCAATGTACCGCTGTCGGCCTTTGGTTCGAATGCCAGCTTCCAGTATGACGGCCTGGAGCCCTACGACCACAACCCCGAGCGCGCTCGGGAGCTGCTGGCAGAAATGGAGTACGACGGCGAAGAGATCACCATTCTACCGCTGCCTTACGGCGAGACCTGGACCCGCTGGGCAGAAGCCGTGCAGCAGAACCTGCGTGAAGTTGGCATCAACGTCCGCACCCAGGCCACCGACGTGGGCGGCTGGAACCAGCGCCTGGGTGACTGGGATTACGACCTGGCCTTTACCTATCTTTTCCAGTACGGCGACCCTGCGCTGGGCATTTCACGTACCTACCTGTCTGACAACATCGCCAAGGGCTCCCCCTGGAATAACGTTCAGGGTTATGAGAACGAGCGGGTAGATGAGCTGTTCAATGCCGCCGCCACGGCGTTTCCTGATGAGGAGCGCGAAGCCCTCTACCGTGAAGTGCAGGAAATTCTGCATGAGGATGTTCCGGTTGGCTGGCTGATGGAGCTTGGCTTCCCCACCCTTTACCGCTGTGATGTTCAGGACCTGGTGACCTCAGGGGTCGGCGTGAACGATGGCTTCAAGGATGCCTGGCTGGACCGCTAGGTAGGTGCCACCCGGGCCGCCATGGCGACCCGGGTGTTTCAGCTATGTCAGGAATATGCTCATGTTATATGCCCGCTTGATCGTCATGCGGCTGTTCAAAGCCGTGATCGTCCTTTTTTTGATCGTGATCTTCAACTTCTTCCTGATTCAGATGGCCCCCGGCGACCCGGCGGCCATTCTGGCCGGGGAAGCCGGTGCCGCCGACCAGGAGTTTCTCGACCAGCTGCGCGTGCGCTTCGGCCTCGACCAGCCTATCTACGTGCAGCTATGGCGCTACGTCTCTGGCATTGCCATGCTGGATTTTGGCTACTCCTACCGGCTGGGCACGCCCGTCTTCGACCTGATCATGGAGCGCTTGCCCGCCACGCTGCTGCTCACCGGTACCGCCTTTGTGCTCTCGCTGGTGCTGGGCATCATTGCCGGTTCCATGGCGGCGGCCAGAGCCAAGAAGCCATCGGGCTCGCTGATCATGGCGCTGGCACTGGTGTTCTACGCAACGCCGCTGTTCTGGGTGGCGCTGATGTCCGTGGTGGTGTTCTCGGTGTACCTGGGCTGGCTGCCTGCCTATGGGTTGTACACCGTGGGCGCTGGCCATACCGGGCTGGCCCTGGCGCTGGACGTGGCGAAACACCTGGTGCTGCCTGCCACGACCCTGGCGCTCTTTTTCATGGCGATTTACACCCGCATGACGCGCACCTCCATGCTGGATGCCGCTCAGCAGGACTATGTCAAAACGGCCCGGGCCAAGGGGCTCAAGCCGGGCGTCATCCAGCGCCGCCATGTGCTGCGCAACGCTCTGCTTCCCATCATCACGCTGGCGGGCCTGCAGGCCGGGCAAATGGTGGGCGGCGCGATCCTCACCGAAACCGTGTTCGCCTGGCCCGGCATCGGCAGGCTGATGTTCGAAGCGCTGCAACAGCGTGACTACAACCTCTTGCTGGGTATTTTCTTCTTCTCTGCGGCGCTGGTGATCGTGTTCAACATTCTCACCGATCTGGTGTATCGCCTGGCAGACCCACGCATCAAGGGGGCCTCATGAGCTTTTTTGCACGTTTCGCCCAGAACCGCGGGGCGCTGGTGGGGCTGGTCATTCTGCTGGTGATCATCGCCATGGCCCTTCTTGCCCCGCTGCTGTTTCCCGAATCGCCCTGGCGCATGGTGCAGCGCCCCTTCCTGCCGCCGTTCTCGCAGGAGGGGTTCCCCTTGGGCACCGACACCATGGGCCGCAACGTGGCGGCGGGCCTGATGCATGGCGCCTGGGTATCGCTGCTGATTGGCTTGGTGTCCACCAGCGTGGCGCTGCTGATTGGCGTGCCGCTGGGGGCCATTGCCGGGTATTACGGTGGCTGGATCGATGACGTGCTGATGCGCATCACCGAGTTTTTTCAGACCATCCCCAACTTTGCCCTGGCCATCGTGCTGGTGGCCATCATGCAGCCCAGCGTGACCTCCATCGTGCTGGCCATTGCCCTGGTGAGCTGGCCGCCCGTGGC
Source organism: Halomonas sp. NyZ770 (assembly GCF_020616575.1). Lineage (NCBI taxonomy): Bacteria > Pseudomonadati > Pseudomonadota > Gammaproteobacteria > Oceanospirillales > Halomonadaceae > Halomonas > Halomonas sp. NyZ770. Next base: position 3,195,059 of record NZ_CP085143.1, read on the forward strand.
CCGCCTGGTGCGGGCAGAGTTCATGTCGCTGCGCCACCGGGAGTACGTCGAGGCCGCTCGGCTGGTCGGCCAGTCCAATACCACCATCATCCTGCGCCAGATCCTGCCCAATACGCTCTCGCCCATCATCGTGCTGGCCTCGCTCATGGTGGCCACGGCGATTCTGCTGGAGTCGTCGCTCTCGTTTCTGGGGCTTGGCGACCCGAACGTCATGTCCTGGGGCTACATGATCGGTGCCGCGCGTACCGTGATTCGCCAGGCATGGTGGCTGAGCTTCTTCCCTGGCGTGGCCATTCTGCTGACCGTTCTGGCACTCAACCTGGTCGGTGAAGGGCTGGACGATGCGCTGAACCCCAAACTTTCCCGTGAGCGTTAGGAGCCTGCCATGAACGATGTCGTGCAATCCGCTGGCCAGGACGATGCGCCCGCCGTACTACAGATCGAAGGCTTGAGCGTGGCGCTGCCCAAAGGCGCAGACCGACCGCTGGCGGTGGAGAATGTCAGCTATAGCGTCAACCGTGGCGAGATCATGTGCGTGGTCGGGGAGTCCGGGTCGGGCAAGTCCATGGCCGCCAACACGGTCATGGGCCTGCTGCCCAAGGGCGTTCGCCCCGTGCAGGGCAGCGTCACGTTCGAAGGCCAGAACCTGCTGGCCCTGAGCGAAAAGCAGCACCGAACGCTGCGCGGCCTGAAGATCGGCATGATCTTTCAGGAGCCAATGACGGCGCTGAACCCCTTGATGCGCGTGGGCGCACAGATTGCCGAAGTGTTCGAGGCCCATGGCCAGCTCAGCCCCCGGCAGCGCCAGGCGCGGGCGCTGGAACTGCTGGTGGAAGTGGGTATCCCGCAGCCAGAGAAGGCCATCAGCGCCTACCCCTTCGAGCTTTCCGGCGGGCAGCGGCAGCGGGTGATGATTGCCATGGCGCTGGCGCTCGAACCGGTGCTGTTGATTGCCGATGAGCCCACCACGGCGCTGGATGTGACCACCCAGGCGCAGATTCTGGCGCTGATTCGTGACCTGCAACAGCGGCGTGGCATGGCCGTCATGTTCATCACCCACGATTTTGGCGTGGTGGCGGAAATCGCCAACCGTGTTTGCGTCATGCGCCATGGCCGCATCGTCGAAATCGGCAATGCCCGGGATGTGCTGAAGAACCCCCAGGATGCGTATACCCAGGCCTTGATCGCCGCCATTCCCAGCAACGCCCTTCCCCCTCACCGGGAACCTGCCACCTCGGCGCCCCTGCTGGAGATCAAGGGGCTCAACAAGGTGTTTCGTTCACGCGGGGGCTGGTTCAAGGCCACTCGGGAAGTGCGCGCGCTGGATGACGTATCGCTGACGCTGGCCAAAGGCGAGACCGTGGGTATCGTGGGCGAGTCCGGCTCGGGCAAATCGACCCTTGGCCGCTGCGTGGTGCGCCTGGAGCACCCGGATAATGGCGAGCTGCTGCTGGATGGGGTCAATTTTTCGCAGTTGAGCGGCAGCGCGCTGCGCCGCGAACGCCACCGGGTGCAGATGATTTTTCAGGACCCTTATGCGTCCTTGAACCCGCGCACTCGGGTCGGCATGGCCATCGCCCAAGGCCCCATGGCCAACGGCACCCCGAAGGCCGCCGCGCTCCGCCAGGCCGGTGAGCTGTTGGAGCTGGTGGGGCTGGGTGCCAGTGCGGTGACGCGTTTCCCCCATGAGTTTTCAGGCGGCCAACGCCAGCGTATCGGCATTGCCAGAGCGCTGGCGCTCAACCCTGAATTGATCGTGGCCGATGAGGCGGTCTCTGCGCTGGACGTCTCCATTCAGGCGCAGGTGCTGGAGCTGCTGGAATCGCTGAAACAGCGGCTGTCGCTGTCACTGCTGTTCATCACCCACGACTTGCGGGTGGCCGCCCAGATTTGTGATCGCATCGTCGTCATGCAGCATGGGCGCATCGTCGAGCAAGGCAGCGCCGAGCAGATATTTCTGGCCCCCCAGGCGGCCTATACCCGTTCGCTGCTCGATGCGATTCCGGGGCGCGAAGCGCCTGCCGCCGCGTCGGCCTGATTAGCCTTTGATGCGTCACACGCTGGTTCATCAGCGTTGATTTATACGTCTTGATTCACACCACTGTCTTCAAACAACTGTCTTCAAACACTTTATTCACACAACGATGGAACGTCACGTAAGGAAACAGGCATGCAGATTACCCTGGAGGCGCTTCGCGCCATCGTCGGCACTGCGCACGTACTCACCGGAGACGATGTGCGTAGCCGCCGCGTCGACTGGATGACCGGCGCGCCTTGCCTTGCCGGTGCCATCGTGCGCCCGGCCAGCACCCAAGCGTTGGCCGAGGTGATGCGCGCTTGCCACGAGGTCCGACAGCCGGTGGTGACCCACGGCGGGCTGACCGGGCTGGTGCATGGCGCCGACGCCAGCGAAGAGGAGCTGGTGATTTCACTGGAGCGCATGACCGCCATCGAAGAGATCGACCACGTTGGCGGTACGCTGACCGTCCAGGCCGGTGCCCCTTTGCAGCGGGTACAAGAAGCCGCCAGCGACGCGGGCTTGCAGTTCCCGCTGGATTTGGGCGCCCGGGGCAGTTGCACGATTGGCGGTAATATCGCCACCAACGCCGGGGGCGTGCGGGTGATCCGCTATGGCATGATGCGCCAGCAGGTGCTGGGGCTGGAAGCCGTGATGGCCGATGGCCGTATCGTGAGCTCCATGAACCGCATGCTGAAAAACAATGCCGGGTTCGATCTCAAGCAGCTGTTCATTGGCAGTGAAGGCACGCTGGGTATCGTGACCCGCGCGGTGCTGCGCTTGCAGCCGCCCACGCCCAGCGAACAAACCGCGCTGGTGGCCTGCCCCTCGTTCGAGGCCTTGACGGCCCTGCTCCGCCACATGGGCAAGGCGCTGGGCGGTAGCCTGGGGGCTTTCGAGGTCATGTGGCAGAACCATTACCGCCTGCTGACGGAAACCTCGGGACGCCACACGCCCCCCATTGCCACCAGCCATCCTTTTTATGTCATCATCGAATCCCTGGGCAGCGATGCCGAGCGCAATACGACCCAGTTCCGAGAGGCCCTGGAGAGCGCGCTGGAGAACGAGCTGATCGTCGATGCGGTGCTGGCTCAGTCAGCGGCACAGCGAGACGGCCTGTGGGCCATTCGTGAAGACATCGAAGGCCTGGTCAAGGCCATGACCCCGGTATTGACGTTCGATGTCAGCCTGCCGATTGCCGATATGCAGCGCTACACCGATGCCCTTGAGCACCAGCTGACCCAGCGCTGGCCCGATGCCCGGCTCGTGGTCTTTGGCCACCTGGGCGATGGCAACCTGCATATTTCGGTGTGCGTGGGCAGTCATGAATTGGCGGTACGCCGGGAGGTCGAGACCCTGGTGTATCAACCCCTGGCGGCGCTGGGCGGCTCGGTGTCTGCCGAACATGGGATCGGCCTGGAAAAGCGCCCATGGCTGGAGACCTGCCGCTCGGCAGAGGAGGTTGCGCTGATGCACACCCTCAAGCAGGCACTCGACCCTCATAAGCTGCTGAACCGTGGCAAAATATTGCGTTGAACATTGAACTGATCAGGACCTGATTATGCCCCGCTACCCCGACCACCTGACGGGCGTTGGCCCCGTGAACCCTTTCCCCGGCATCAAGGTGCTGGAGCGGCGGCTCGGCCGTGAGATCCCTCACCGCCTGGGCTCCAACGAGGGGCTGGACATGCCCCACCGTGCGCTACGGGAACACTTCGGCGATGCCGTGGCACAACACGTGTATTGCTATGGCGATGCCGAAGCGCTGGGCGTTCGCCAGCGCATCAGCGCCCAGCAAGACATTCCCCTCGACCACCTGCTGGTGGACGCCGGTGCCGACAGCCTGATCGCCCTGACACTGCGCACCACCTGCACCGTGGGCGAGACCGTGGTGAGCACCGCAGGCACCTACCCCACCTTCGGGTACTTTGCCCAGGGCCAGGGCTGCCGGTTGGTCGAGCCCAGCTACCATGAAGCGCCTGGCGTGCTCGCCCCCGACTTGGAAGCGCTGGCGGCAGCAGCCCATCAGGAGCAAGCGCGGCTGGTGTACCTGGCCAACCCGGACAACCCCAGCGGCCACCTGCACAGCGATAGCGCCATTCTCAAGTTTCGCCAGGCGCTACCCAACGACTGCTGGCTGCTGCTGGATGAGGCCTACGGGGATTTTCGTGACGATGCGGGAAGTGAGTTTCTGGGCCAGGCGCTGCCGGGGGTGATTCGCCTGCGCACGCTCTCCAAGGCCCATGGCCTGGCGGGCATGCGGATTGGCTACGCAATTGCCGAGCCCGACGTGCTGGCGATGATGATGAAAGTACGTATTCACTACGCGGTCTCTTCCTTCACCCAGGCCGCCGCCGAGGTCGTGCTCGACCACCCCGAGGAAGTGCAGCAGCATATTGCGGATGTCAAAGCGCGCCGTGAACAGCTGGCGCTGCACTTCACGGCGCTGGGCGCAGACCTGCTGCCCAGCGCCACCAACTTCGTCGGCATCCGCCTATCCAGCGCCGAATTGGCCGCCGCCGTGCATCAGGAATTGCTGGACGATGGCGTGCTGGTGGCCCGCCTTGCGCACCCGCAACTGGCCAACGTGATTCGCATCACGGCAGTAGAAGAGGCACTGCAGCCGGGCAGGCTGGCGGCGCTGGAAAAGGCGCTTCGACAGCACGGCTAGCCGCGCAGGCCCCGGCGCCACTCCCCTCTCATGCCGGGGTCAGCCAGTGCTGGTAGGCCTCCAGCTCGCCGCGTACCACCTGGCGATAGAGCTGCTGCAGCTGCGCCGTGACGCTGTGGGCGGGTATCGGCTCGCTGGGCGGCGGCGCTTCGGCACGATGGCCGATGCGTCGTCCATCCAGCTCCCTGAGCGGCAGGATTTCGGCAGCAGTGCCGGTCAGGAAGGCTTCGTCGGCGGTGTACAGCTCATCGCGGGTGATACGCCGCTCTTTCACTTCGATGCCCAGCACGTCGCGGGCCAGCTGTATGACGCTGTCTCGGGTGATGCCCTGCAGGCAAGAGGTGACTTCCGGGGTGTGCAGCACGCCATCGCGCAGCAGGAAGACATTCGCCGCCGAGGCCTCGGCCACGTACCCTTCGGGGTCGAGCATGATGGTCTCATCGAACCCGGCCTTGACCGCCGTGTTGAGCGCCAGCATCGAATTCACGTAGTGGCCGCTGGTCTTGGCGCGGCACAGGCTGATGTTGACATGGTGGCGCGCCCAGGAAGAGGTCAAGGCACGCAATCCATGGGGCGCGGCCTGCGGTGAAAGGTACGGCCCCAAATCCCAGGCGGCGATCATCACATGGGTGGTCAGCCCTTGGGCGCGCAGCCCCAGGCCTTCCGAACCCAGAAACACGGTGGGCTTCAGGTAGGCATCCTGCAAGCCGTTTTTGGTGATGCTTTTGCACTGAGCATCGATCAGCTCGGCTTCGCGAAACGGCAGCGGAATATCCAGCGCGTGGGCGCTTTCCACGAGCCTGCGGGTATGCTCCTCCACCCGGAACAAGCACGGGCCTTGCGCACCGGCGTAGGCCCGCACGCCCTCGAAGCAGCCCATCCCGTAATGTAGCGTATGGGTGAACACATGAACCCTGGCATCTCGCCAGGCAAGCCACTGGCCGTCCTGCCAGATCCAGCCGTCTCGATCATGAAGAGGTGTCATCGGGTGGTTTGCTCCCACTGTCGTTGCCAGGTATCGATCAATGCCTGCTGGTGCGGCTGCAGCGCCTGATAACCCCAGGCGGCGATTTCGTCGTTTTGCGGGTCGAACACGGCGGTCGTGCTGCTCGCCAGCGTCTGGACCACCGCATGGCCGCAGAGCGGCACGTAGCCTTCGGAGTAGCCGCCTTCGTGCACGATCACCAGCTTGCCAGCGCAACAGCGCTCCGCCACGGCCTTTACTTGCGCCGTCATGGTGGCGAAGGCCTGACTGTTGAGCAGCATCTTGCCCAGCGGGTCCTTGGCACAGGCGTCGTAGCCACAGGCAACGATGATGAGATCGGGCTGAAAGGCTTCCAACGCAGGCAGTACCAGCCTTTCCATGGCATACGCATAGGCCCCCAGGCCACATCCAGGGGGCAGCGGCAGGTTGAGGTTCGTCCCGGTTCCAGCGCCCTCCCCCTGCTCTTCGAAAGCGCCGCTCTCCAGTGGGTAGTTGGCTGCCTGATGTATTGAGATGGTGAAGGTGTTCGGGTCGCGATAGAACGCAGCCTGCTGGCCGTTACCGTGGTGTACGTCCCAGTCGAGAATCGCCACGCGACTGGCCTGGCCCAGCGCCTGGGCACGCATCACCGCCACGGGAATATTGCCTAACAGGCAGAACCCACGGCCCTGATCGGCTTCGGCATGATGGCCCGGCGGGCGGCACAGGGCGTAGGCGTTGCGTACTTCGCCCCGGGCGACGGCGTCTACGGCGGCGATGGCCAAGCCCGCCGAGTGGGTCGCGGCGGCCCAGCTGCCCGGCATGTAGGGCGCGCTGTCGCCGCCGTTACCGCCCCTTGCCGCATCGCCTGCCTGAAGTTCTTCCAGGTAGCGCGGCGTGTGAAAGCGCAGCAGGTCTTCCAGCGTGGCGGCGGGCGGCTTGACCACGTAAAGCTCGTCGATCAGCCCGCTGACTTCCAGAATGTTTTTCAGCCGCCGCTTGCTTTCGGGGCTTTCCGAGGCGGCCTGGGGCTGCAAGAACTCACCCGGCGCCGAGAACACGCCGATGGCCCCCTGGTCGTGCCAGAAGCAGCGTTCGTGCCAGTAGAAGCCGGTACCGCTCATGCGTTAAACCCCTCCATGAAGGCCGCCAGGTTGGCGCTGAGATGTTCGGTGGGGTAGCCGCCTTCCTGCACGATCACCATGGGGAGCGACAGCGCGGCCAGACGCTTGCCTACCTCGATAAACGCTTCGGTTTCCACGCTCAATCCCGCCAGCGGGTCTGCCTTATGGGCATCCAGCCCCAGAGCGACCACCACCGCATCCGGTTCGAAACGCTGCAAGTGATCGATCAAAATCGCCAGCGCGTCCAGATAGACCTCACCGTCGCTGCCCACCGGCAGGGGGAGGTTCACGTTGGCGCCCACGCCGTCATCGCTACCTTCTTCGTCGGCCCCGCCCCAGAAAAAGGGGTAGAAGTCGCTGGGGTCGGCGTGCAGGGAACCGGTCCATACATCGTTTCTGGCGTAGAAAATGTCCTGGGTGCCGTTGCCGTGGTGCAAATCCACATCGATGATCGCCACTCTGGCAAAGCGTTCACGCAGCACGGTCGCGGCCAGCGCCGCGTTGTTCAGCAGGCAAAAGCCGCCTGCCCGCTCAGGCCCGGCATGGTGGCCGGGTGGGCGGCACAGCGCATAGGTAAACGTCTCCCCTGCCAACACGGCTTCCGCGGCTGCTTCTGCAGTGGCCGCCGAGGCCAATGCGCCTTGGAAACTGGTGGCGCTGAGCGGACAAGCCATGTCGTGCAGGTGCCAGCCCGCCTGGCCGATGGGGTGGCGGGGGTAGTGGTGGCCGCCGCCGCAGGGGTGAATGTTGGGTGCCACCAGCGCGGCGGCGTTGGGCAACGCCTGCCAGCGGGCATGGATCGTTTCCAGAAAGGTCAGGTAGCGCGGCGTATGAATCTGCGCCAGCCGCTGGCGCAGCTGGGGCGAGTCCGACGCGCCCGGGGCCACCAGCGCCAAGCCCACCTTTGCCAACCCCTGAGTGAGCAGCTCGGCCCGCACCGGCCCTTCCGGGGAAGGCGCCGGCTGGCCACGCAGCAGGAAAGTGGGCGGCGCATGCAGCGCCTGATCAGGATGATAAAAACACTTCATGGTCACCGTCCTTTGGCCATTGGAGCTAGCAAGCGCTACTTCAGCGTAGCGGGTAACGACTCCCAGAGCTCGATCGCCGCGGCTAAATCTTCCAGAGAGGCGCCCACCGACTTGAACAGCGTGATGGCCTGCGGGCTGGTGCGCCCGGGCTTCTCACCGCGTAAGACGTCGGCCAGCTCCGCCTGGATATCCTCGAACTGGAAGGCGCCTTCCTCGATGGCCTGCAGGATGTCGCCCGCCTCGCCTTGTGCCCCCGCGTAGGTATCCACGAACACCTGGGCACGGCGCAGGCACTCGGCATCGGTTTCGCGCATTTGCGGACGAAAGGCGCCGATCAGGTCCAGGTGCGTGCCTGGGGTCAGCCACTCGCCCCGGATGATGGGCTGGGTGGAGAGCGTCACGCAGCTGACGATGTCGGCCTCTGCCACGGCGGTGGCCAAGGTGTCGACGACCTGGGTATCGAAGCGGTCTGCATACTCTTCGGCAATGGCGGCTGCCTTGTGAGGGTTACGCCCCCAGACCAGCACGCGCTTGATGGGCCTGACGCTTGCGTGGGCTTCGATCACCATGGGGGCCAGCTTGCCGGACCCCACCACCAGCAGCGTTTCGGCGTCTTCCCTGGCCAGCACCTGAGCCGCCAGCGCAGAAGCAGCGGCAGTGCGGCGGCGGGTCAGTTCGCTGCCATCGATGCACGCCAGCGGCTGGCCGTGTTGACCTTCGCTGAGCAGGTAAAGGCCGGAAATGGCCGGCAGGCCGTGTTCGGCATTTTGCGGAAACACGTTGACCATCTTCACCCCGATATAGCCTGCGGCTTCCCAGGCGGGCATCAGCAGCATGGTGGCTTCGCCGTCCGGCCGATGCATGGCGTGATGGTGGCGCGGTGGCGACTCCACCCCGTTCACGAAGGTGTGATGCAGGCGCTCGATCAGGCCTGGCCAGGCTAGAAACTGCTCGACTTCCTTGGCAGAAATGACCTTCATGCCCACTCCCCCTGCAGGTGATAGACGAGGCCTTGCACAATGACCCGATGGGTAGCAAAGGCCACCGCGTGCGTGTGGGCATGGGGATAAAACGAGGGTGGTAGCATCAGCGCTCTCCAGCGTCATCGAACTTCTCTTGAGACTACGACGATGCAGCAGCGGTTGCTTGCCCGAAACTCTGGCAAGTTTGCCCGTAAGTCAGGTAGGCCGAGGTTTCAGACGCTAGCGATCCGACGAAGGGGAAATGTCGAAGGAACGACGGTAGGCGCGAGAAAAACTGCCCTGGTCGCGAAAGCCCACCAACATGGCGATATGACCAAGACTCATGGCGCTATGGCGTACCAGAGTACGTGCATGCTCCAGCCGCCTGCGCTGCACATAGGCCAGCGGCGTCACCCCGGTCAGCTCACGAAAGCAGCTATGAAAGTGGCCGGGACTCAAGGCGCATAGTGCGGCCATCTGCTCGACACGAATGTCATCGGCCAGGTGCTGATCGAGCCAGGCATCCAGGCGCTCCAGGTCCAGCCGCTCACTGATGCAGCGCGCGCCCATCTGGGCTGCCGTCTGGAGCGGTGCATCCTGCAGGTACATGTAGAGCGCCCGCAGTAACAGTGCGGCAATTTCGTTTTGCAGGGCTGGGCACTGTTCCAACTGATGGGCCAGCGCGTGGGTGAGCTGGTTCAAGGCGGGGGGAACGGTAAAGAAGCGCGGTTTATCGAATAGCCGCTCGATCTCACTGCCCTTTTCCAGCGTGGCCAAGTGCTGCACGGGGATATCCAGCACCAGGGTTCGGTTGCTGCCATCGCCCTGATACTCGTGATGGCGTGACGAAGGGATCAAGCAGCCCCGGCGAGCGGTCACCCGCTCCCCCTGGCCTTCCATGGACAGTTCCGTCACGCCACACGTGGCCAGTATCAACTGGTGAAAATCGTGGGTGTGCGCCACCTGCTCTTGCGCCAGATTGCGGCTATGCAGCTCGAACTGGACCATGACCGTACCGTTCGGGAAGTGAGAGAAGGAGGCTCCACTATAAAACGATCGTAGAATAAAAATCGAGGGGGCGTTAACGCTCGGTTAACGCCCCCTCGTGACAGCCTTGAAGCAACCGATCAGGCGTTGGGCAGTGCCGCGATGACCATGATTTCCACTTTCCACTCGGGCTTGGCCAGCTTGGCTTCCAGCGCAGCGCGCACCGGCGGACGACCCGGTACTACCCAGGCTTCCCACGCTTCGTTCATTTCCGCGAACTCGGCCATGTCGGTGACCCATACCTGCGCAGAGATCAGGTGCTCTTTGGAAGTGCCCGCCTGCGCCAGCAGCTCATCGATACGCGCCAGCACCTGCTCGGTTTGGCCACGCATGCCCACCGTGGCATCGGCTGGCACCTGGCCCGCGAGGTAGACGGTTCCGTTATGAACAGCCACTTGGCTCATACGCGCATTGCTTTCGTGATAGGTCACGCCCATGGGGTTGTCTCCCGCGACATTGGGTTGATGAAGTGATGACATGCGTGGCCAGCCAATTGCCTGGCCACGCGCTGATAGTGGCATGATTTACGCTGCACACCAACACAAGCCCGCCCCTGCCAGGCCTATCTTGCCACTGCAGGGGCTTTCGCATGCATCAAGTGATGCTGTAGTTGGTATTCCAGTTCTCTTCGAGGAAGCCGTTGAGGTCCAGATTTTCGAAGTTGGCGAGTAACTGGGTATCGAAGTCACTGCCTGTGAGCTCAACACGGAATAGCTGAGCATCATCTTCAATGTCGGGGGTGTCTCCATTACCTGCCAACAGGTACACCACTTCGTCACTGTTCAGGCCAAGTTGATCCAGCCAACCTGCCGTGCCATTCATGAACTCTTCAGTGGTAAATACGGCAAACGCAATATCCTCACCTAACGCAGTCAAATCGTCATAGCGCTCAAAGCCAGGCTCATCACCGCGCAGCGCATCGAACTCATTGGCCGTCAGGTCGATGAACAGCTGATCGAAGCCTGGTTCACTTCCTACTCGGAAATCCGTGATCAGCTCAATACCGTCAGCCGCTTGGCCGTCAACATTAAACGTTTTGGATAGCTGCGTGACGCTCCCCCCCGGTGCGGCGCCTGGCTGGTGGGTATAGCCGTTGACCGTAAAAGTGATATTCAGGTCTTGCTCATCATCACTTTCGAGCGGGTCATCAATAATGACAATACTTGCTGCATCATCGATCAAGAATTCAGCAGGAACACCATTATTACCCGCTACATTGAGTGTATAAATATTCGCATAGGTATCCTGGACTACCCAAGTGGCTAATGACGATAGAGGAGTATCGCTATTGACCGCTCCCTCCAAGAGTAATGTCGATGTCTCGAACAACCGCTCGGCTGCCCGAGCATCCAACGCCCCTGCATCAAAGAACGATGCTTGATCCGTTTGCAAGGCATAATTCTCGGGAAGACTTAAGCCATCCAGAGAGCGCTGTATCAAAGCACTTAGTGGGTACGTGACGGTCAGCCCTTCTTGGTCAAAGTTGGGTAGCTCGCTGAGCACTTCAAAGTCCTGGAAGCTAATTTCGTCCACGTTCACCCGAACACTGCTAGCGGCAGACAAAGCCTCACTACCTATTGAGTTGAGCACTTGATCAACACTATCTTCGATTACCCAATTTAACAGCGTTTCACGGTCGAGACTTTCAGCATTGCTTGCCCCTGAGAGAATCTCCTCTACCGTCACTAACAGAGACTCTACTTCACTGACCACTAACGATGCGGCATCGAATGGCTGTCCAGCATTAATTTCATAGCTACCCGGACGCCCCTCATTACTGCCGGGCAGCTCCCCCCCTGCATTGACTTCAGCAATCGCTTCCTCTAGCGAATAGCTGACATTAACATTATCGAGATCTACGTTGCCTAAGGTAACAAAGGCCTCGTACTGCTCAGGAGTCAGAGATGCACTACTACCCAGATCCAATGTAATCGTGTCCGCTCCGCTGATCCACGGAGCGGCGCCCGCAGCAAGAAGCTCGTCTGGCTGAGCGCTCGTGATGCTCCACGTCTGCAGTGCTTCAACACTCACCGCTTGACGATTAAGCGCTCCATCTACAATGGCTTGTGTAGCCTGATAACGTGTCTCAGCATTAGGCACGCTAGTAAGTAAGAAGTTGGGTATTTCAACCCTGCTTGCCACAATTTCATAGCTATCAGCAATGTTTTCGATATCACCAAGCGTCAAGTTGCGGGTAAAGATAAATCTGACAGGCGTATCTTCCAGCTCAAAATTACTCAGCCGTTGTAACCGCTGAAGGTCTGCAATGGCGAGAATATCATTATTGACCGACACCTGTTCTGCGCCTGTCAAATACAAAGGAAACTGATTATTCGATTGGGTAGCCAACAAGGCAGAAGCTGAGTCGATAACGCTCCATTTCAGCAGCTCATTCACCGCGGGAACAGGGGCGTTCGCACCTGAAAGGGCGAGTACGGCGCTCTCTACAATGGGTCTTACTTCTTCCGCCGTCAAAACACCAATCGACAGTTCTGTATCAGCAAGACGGTAGCCTGCACTATTGCCCTCTTCTCCCTTGACAAGCGCCTCCACCCCTTCTGACTCAATGATTTCTAACGCTTCTTCAAGCGTATACAAAATCTCCACCGGATCACTATTGTAATCGTAGTTGCCAAGACCAATGAGTGACTGGTACTGTTCATAAGTCAACTGCGCATCCGTAATTTGAACACGATCGGCCAAGACAATATGATCTTGTGCAATAGCTTGAATAATATTGCTTGCCGTATCGTTCACCGTCCAGTCAAACAGACGTTGAGCGGTCTCGTTATCACTCTCTACATTTCGACCCGCTTCTAATACTGCACGCACATTTGTTAGCTCGTTTGCAGCCTCTTCAACGACGAGTTTCGCTACAAAAGGTGTTGCAGTATCATTCAGCACGAAGCGACCATCAGGCGCTAATATATCCGCCGACTGAGCTCGAAGTGCATCATTGATATCAGCGTAAACTACGGTTACCTCTTCCCCTAAACTGAAATTATCTAATCTACCCATCAGTTGCTCATATTGAGCTGCTGTCAGCGTTTCGTCTGTCACCTCAACACTTTCAGCAAGTTGGAGGCCGTCAGGAGCAGAAGCACCCAAGCGTGACTGAATATTGTTGTAGCTATCCAGAATGCTCCAGGAGTAAACGCTACTCAGGTCAGGCGAGTTCTCTGCCCCACCTAACAACTCGCGAACGATAGACAGATTCTCGATGGCATCTTCCGCTGCCAGGGACTCCAGAACAAGCTGCGGCTGTGTATTGATAAGATAATTATCTACCACATCATCGGGGCCTCGCTCAAATGCCTGGCCGAGGGTGTATTCAACCTGTTCATTGCCGCGCTGATAACCCCGATTATCATTTTCAATCGCCAATAAAGATTCGAATTGATCAACTGTAATCTGCTGATCAGTAAGACGAATCTCGTCAGCACCAACCATGAAAGCAGCACCTTGCTCGATTGCTAGAACGGCACTTGCACTATCTTGAACGATCCAATTAAAAAGCTCGTCGACATTTAAACTATCAGCATTATCAGCACTACCTACAACCAACTCCACACGCTCAAGAGTCGAGCGAGACTGAGCAACACTCAGCTCACTTGGTGCATAGGTATCTGTCTCTAATAAATAGCTATCGGGTAACGCAACATCTGTATTGACGGCACCTTCAAGCGTGTATCGCACGACCGTGGAGCCTAAGTCGAAATTTTCTAACTCGATAAGACGCTCATATTCTGGCTGGCTAATTTCAGCATTTGAAACAAACACCTGATCAGCTAACGCAACGTGATTCTCGAACAAGTCTTCAATAATCACGGTGGCATCATCAACGACTACCCAATGGAAAGGTAGACGCTCGCCTAAGCTGTCACGATTTTCAGCACTGTCTACCAGTTCAGTGATCTGTAGGTAGGCCTCTTGTGCTTCCGCAACACTCACCTCCCCTGCGTCAAGCAGGCTGTCTACACTAATCGCATAGCCATTCAGCAAGGTTCCTCTATCATCCGCTCGGATAGCTTCTTCCAGCGTGTATTCGACGACTTCGCCAGTCCTTATGTAGTTACTATCTAAACCAAGGAGGCTTTCATACTCTGACAGTGTGATTAAGTCATCACTGACGCTAACTGACGTTGCTCTCAGCAGGTGCGGCACATTATCCGCACTTAAAATATTATCCGCACTATCTACAACAGTCCAATTAAAGAGCTGGTCCGCGTCTAAGGACTGTGCGTTCATAGCACCTGACAAAATCAACTCTACCGAGCTCAGCAACTGCTCTGCCTCTACGACACTCAAACTACCTGCATTTAACACAGAGCTATCTGAAATATCGTAATTTTCCGCAATCACCGCTGCGTTAACCGCTTGAGAAAGCGTATAACTTACGACGGTTTCTCCCAACTGGAAATTATCCAGACCATTAAGAAGCTCAAACTCTTCTACAGTGATGGCACGATCACTAATCACGACAGGGTTGGCCCCAGTAACGGCGCTCTCTTCAATACTATCAATAATAGCACTTGCTGTGTCACTAACCGACCACTGGAACAATGACACAGGGGGTTGATTATTAGCTCCTTGCAAAACCCGAGAGACATCCGCAAATGATGCAATCGCCTGAGAAACAGTGACCACACCAGCATCCAATGGAGCATCTAAATCGAGAACATAATTAGCGGGCAATGTTTCTACCGCCAACGCATTCTCCAAGGTATAAATAACGTCTGTGACACCCAGGTCAAAATTATCAAGCCTGCTCAGCTGTGAAAATTGAGCCGGTGTAATTATGGATTCGGTCACACTCACACGCCCCGCCTCATTCAACTGAGGATCAGCGCTGGACGCGCTAATAACGTTTTGGAAGCTATCCAAAACAGTCCAGTCAAGCAGCATCTCTCGCGTCAAACCATCTTCTTCGGCATTAACTGCACGGTCTATCAGCAAACGTGTTGCATCAATCAACTCCGCTGCTTCGCGAAGCGTCAAGTCGTTTTTGAGCAGTAGAGTATCTGGGTCAAGAGTATAATTCGCAGGCATTTCAGATGTATTAAGCGCCTGCTCCAAACGATAAGGTACTATCGTGTTGCCCAACACAAAGTTATCCAGCGTGTTTAAATCTGCAAACTGGTCAGGCCTAATGGTGTCGTTGGTTACCATGACACGTGTGGCACCCAATACCGCTGGGCGCTCAAGACCACCTGTCACCAATACATCTTCTACACGTGCGCGAATAGCCCACGTATATATATCTTCAAGCGCGATGGGGGCACTATCAGCATCGTAGTCACCTTCCAGAATTTGCTGCACAAGCACCAAGCGGTCAGCTGCCACCGTTAGCCCGAGATTACCGGACGCAAAGGGCTGGTCCGGATTAAGCAAATACTGAGAGGGTAATTCGTTATTTTGTGACAGCGTAACGGCTTGCTGTAACGTCAAATAGGGTAGGTCGGCACGGGTTTCAATAGTGTCGGATAGGCTGCTATCAGGGTTTTGCGCATCACGCTGTGCATCGCGCAGCGGGTTACGCACACCTTCACGATAGGCCTCTACATTCAGATTTTCACCCGCCGCATCAATGGCATCCAGCGCCTGCGTCACTTGGCCTGCAATTGTCGGCAAACCCAGTAAATCGGCCATTTCCTGATTACTGAGTGGCGCATCGACATCATCAGCCTCATTAAACGCCTCAGCCAGCAGAGACAGAGCATCCTCATTACTGATACCTGCCGTCGCAGCCATGGCCAACAAACTCGAAACCTTGACACCGGCAATAAGCAAGTCTGCGTTCGGCGACGACTCAGCCAGTGGGTCAGTGTTCACCAGGTCAATACGCTGGTCGAGTCCTAACGCCGTTTTAATAGCCGTTTGGGCGTCCGCATCATTCAAATTAAACTGCTGAGCCAGTTGTACCATCATAGTGGTGAGCGGTGTAATGACGGTCGCCCCCTCAGGCGCCCGCAGCTCACCGACAAAAGGCAGACCGGTCGAGATATCGACCCCGCCAGTCGCGGTCAAGATACCGCTGCCCTGCAAGCCCTCAAAAAAGCCTTCTCGATTGGTCGTCACACTATTAGCGTCAAGCGCTCGTGTAACGGTAGCGCCTGAAATATAGCCATCAATGACATAACCGCTCACCGTTACAGGCGGCTCTGGCGTTGGTTCTGGCTCTGGTTCTGGTGCTGGCTCAGGTGGTGGCGAGCTGCCACCGCCGCCACCACCACCGGCAGCCGCCGCACCTACCGCAATGGCACCACCACCGATATAGAGCCATGGTGGGATATCGGCAAACGAGCTGACCGGCGCACTGTTCGAGCCAGTGGTCCCCGCCGCGGCAGCGGCGCCCGATGGTGCCGACGTAAACGAGGCGCTTGGCACGAACAGTAAATTACCGAAATCTTCTCCAGCGGCAATGCCTTGCTGCAGGGCATCGCTGGGGCTGATCAACAACAGGTCACCCTGCTCGACCACCGCCCAGCGTGGCACCACGACCTGCGACCCATCGGCCATCGTCACCAGAGCGTTCCCGTCAGGCAACAGCTCCCAGGTTTGCACATCCGGTAGCTGACTGAGCGGCACCAAAAGACCGCTGTCATTACCGAGCTGTTGCATGAGAGCGTCCACATCGACCACGACACGTCCGTTGGCCAGCGCCACGTCTGCCGCCATCAATTCGATACGCTGGCCGCTGTTCATCATCAGTGTGAGGCTGCCGTTGGGCTGGCGAATGACTTCTGACACGCCTTGCAGGTCATTCACTGGCACCATCTTGTCGGCCAAGGCCTGCTGGGCGAGCAAGGGCAGCACCAATGTAGCGGCCATACCGCCTTGCTTGAGGGTCTTCTGGTTCTTTTCCATCCAGCGGCGCACGAAGGCCACACGCTCATGGGGGTCCGCCGGTATCTCAATGCGCGATACGTCGCTACGGGTGTCGGCAAGTGCTTGCCAAGCGCCCTGAGCCTCTACGCTGCTGACCCTGACGCCATTGAGCAAATGACCGTTGACAACGCCAGGCTGCGTCGACTTGAGAATATCGGCTGATGACATCGCCATTGAGCACATCTCCACTGAAGGTTCGCAAGCGCCCATGGCGAATGCTTTTTCTAGTTAGTTAGGCGAACATCGCCCCGGCAGCCTCACGGAAAGGCGCCATTCAAATGGGGTCAAGTATTTCATAAAGAAGTAGGAAAGAAACCTGAAAAAAGAGGGGGTAATGCCCTGTTTAAGAGCATTAGAAAACACATGGGCGCTCTCGGGCAGAATACTGTGACACGAAAGGACACTTTGGACAGAACAAAAAAGGGCCTGACGTTGAACGTCAGGCCCTTCATGTTTGGTGCCGGTGGCCAGACTCGAACTGGCACACCCGTAAAGGCGGCGGATTTTGAATCCGCTGCGTCTACCAATTCCGCCACACCGGCATAGGAGGCGCATTATACGGAGTTAACCTGCAAGGTCAATCACATCGACTGACTTTATGCGTCTAAAGCGCTATCCTAGGCGGCTTGTTTGACCACCGAAAGAGCACTCCCCATGCAGCGAGCAGATTTCCATTTCGAGCTACCCGATGAGCTGATTGCCCGCTATCCGTCCGAGCAGCGCAGCGATTGCCGCTTGCTATGTGTGGATGGCCAGAGCGGTGCGCTGGCGCATCGTCGCTTTCCCGATCTGCTGGAGCTGCTGGAGCCAGGCGACCTGCTGGTATTCAACGACACCCGAGTGATACCGGCACGCCTGCACGGCCACAAGGCCAGTGGCGGAAAAGTCGAGATGCTGCTGGAACGCCCGCTGGACAGCCACCGTGGGCTTGCCCATCTGCGTTCCAGCAAGTCGCCCAAGCCGGGCACCGAGCTGATCTTCGAAGGCGACATTCATGCCGTGGTGGAAGGCCGCCGCGATGCGCTGTTCGAGCTGCGCTTTCTGGGCGACACGCCGATGATTGCTCTGCTGGAGCAGCACGGCCATATGCCGCTGCCGCCCTACATCACTCGGGAAGACGAGCTGAGCGACCGCGAACGCTATCAGACCGTGTATGCGCGCCGCGACGGTGCCGTGGCCGCTCCTACGGCGGGGCTGCACTTCGATCAGCCGCTGCTGGATGCACTGGCCGAAAAAGGCATTCAAAGTGCCTTCGTGACCCTGCATGTGGGCGCAGGCACCTTTCAGCCCGTGCGCGTCGACAATATCCTCGAACACCACATGCACAGCGAGTGGATCGAGGTCACCGAAGCCACCTGCCAGCAGGTGCGTGATACCCAGGCGGCCGGCAAGCGCGTGGTGGCGGTAGGTACCACCAGCGTGCGCTGCCTGGAGAGTGCCTGCATGAAAAGCAGCGACGGCGAGATCGCCCCGTTCAGCGGCGATACCGATATCTTTATCTACCCTGGCTACCAGTGGCGCTGTGTCGATGCACTGATCACCAACTTTCACCTGCCCGAGTCGACGCTGCTGATGCTGGTGTCGTCCTTTGCAGGCTATGACCACATCATGCACGCCTACCGCACGGCGGTAGAAGAGCGCTACGCCTTTTTCAGCTATGGCGATGCCATGCTGCTCACCCGCTAGCGCTGTGCCACCCGATAGATCAACGAGCGATTGTGATGCGAAACGAATGCTTTATGCGCTTTGAGCGCCTTGCGGAAGACGGCCGTGCGCGCCGGGGCCGCCTTCACTTCCCACGGGGCACGGTAGAAACGCCAGCCTTCATGCCGGTGGGTACCTACGGCACCGTCAAGGGCATGACGCCCGAGTCGGTGAAAGAGATCGGCGCGGAAATCATCCTGGGCAACACGTTCCACCTCTGGCTGCGACCGGGCACCGATGTCATCGAAGCCCACGGCGACTTGCACGATTTCGCCCAGTGGGACAAGCCGATCCTCACCGACTCAGGCGGCTTTCAGGTCTTCTCGCTGGGCGAGATGCGCAAAATCACCGAGCAAGGCGTGCATTTCCGCTCGCCGGTGGACGGCAGCAAAGTGTTCATGGGGCCGGAAGAGTCCATGGCCGTGCAGCGCTCGCTGGGCTCTGACGTGGTGATGATCTTCGATGAGTGCACCCCCTACCCAGCCACTTTCGAAGAGGCCGAGAAGTCGATGGAGCTGTCGCTGCGCTGGGCCAAGCGCTCACGCACGGCACACGGTGATTCGCCTTCGGCGCTGTTCGGCATCATTCAGGGCGGCATGTACCCTGAATTGCGCGAACGCTCGCTCAAGGGGCTGCTGGACATTGGCTTCGACGGCCTGGCCATCGGCGGCCTGTCGGTGGGTGAGCCCAAGGAAGAGATGATCAAGGTCCTCGACTACCTGCCCACCTGGATGCCCGACGACACCCCGCGTTACCTGATGGGGGTCGGCAAACCCGAGGATCTGGTCGAGGGCGTACGCCGCGGCGTGGACATGTTCGACTGCGTCATGCCGACCCGCAATGCGCGTAACGGGCACCTGTTCACCTCGGACGGCATCGTCAAGATCCGCAATGCCAAGCACCGCTTCGACACGCGTCCGCTGGATGAAGAGTGCGATTGCCACACCTGCCAGAATTTTTCCCGTGGCTACCTGCATCACCTGGACCGCTGCAACGAAATGCTCGGCTCGATGCTCAACACCATCCATAACTTGCGCTACTACCAGCGCGTCATGGCTGATTTGCGCGCAGCAATCGAAGCGGGTACATTGACGACCTTTGTGGAAGGCTTCTATGCACGGCGCGGCTTGCCGGTGCCTCCCCTTGCGGGACCTGAAACCTGATAACTAACCGCCACCGGCCATGCTGAGTGGCGTCAACCGGTTCACCCATTGTTCTAACTCAGGAGTTCTCTGCAATGCTGGATTTCTTCATCTCACCAGCCCATGCCCAGGAAGCCGCCGCTGGCGGTGGTATTGCGCAAATCGTCATGCTCGTCGGCTTTGTGCTGATTTTCTACTTCCTGCTGTGGCGCCCCCAGGCAAAACGTGCCAAGCAGCACCGTCAGCTCGTCTCCAGCCTGGCCAAGGGTGATGAAGTGGTCATCGGTGGTGGCCTGGTAGGCCGCGTGACCAAAGTCAGCGATGAGTTCCTGACCCTGGAAGTATCGGAAGGTACCGAAGTCAACGTGCAGAAGAATGCCGTGGCTGCCGTACTGCCCAAGGGCACCATTAAGTCCATCTAACGCTCGCACCTCCCCCCTGCCGACTCCGTGCCAGCCACCCCGGCAGGGGTGACATGGTAGCGTCGATGGTGAACGTTGCTGTGCACAGCTTGTCTGTGCACAGCGATTCCGTTTGTAATTGAAGGCAGGGCTTGCATGCTCAACCGTTACCCCCTGTGGAAGTATCTGCTGATACTGGTCGTCCTGGTGGTTGGCCTTATCTATTCACTTCCCAATCTATTTCCCGCCGATCCCGCCATTCAGGTGAGCGATGCCCAAGGCAACATGCTCGATGAGCGGCAAATCAATCGCGTCGAACAAGCGCTGAACGACAACGACATTGCCATCAAGGCCGTGGAAGAGGTCGACGGGCAGTGGTTGATTCGTTTGCAAAGCAACGATGACCAGCTGAATGCTCGGGATATCGCGGCTGACGTGCTGGGTAGCGGCGCCACCGTTGCCTTGAACCTGGCGGAAGCCACGCCCGGTTGGCTGCAGGCCTTCTCCGCCACGCCCATGACGCTGGGTCTGGACTTGCGCGGCGGCGTTCACTTCCTGCTGGAAGTGGACATGGAAGCGGCTCTGAGCCAGCGCCTGGAGGTCAATGCCAGCGCCATCCGTGAACTGCTGCGTAGCGAGCGTATCCGTTACCGCAATACGGAGATCGCCGAGCGTTCGCTGTCCATCGATTTTGCCAGCAGCGAAGATCGTGACGCTGCGCGTCGAGTGATCAGCCGCGACTTCCCCAACTTCGATTACAGCAACCAGGGCGATGGCCGCGCTTCCAGCCTGGTCATGTCGCTGAGCGACGCGACGGTCAGCGAAATTCAGGACTATGCGGTCAACCAGAACCTGACCACCCTGCGTAACCGTGTCAACGAGCTGGGCGTGGCCGAGCCGATGGTACAGCGCCAGGGCCCCAGCCAGATCGTGGTCGAACTGCCCGGCATTCAGGACACAGTGGCAGCCAAGCGCATCGTCGGCGCCACGGCCAACCTAGAGTTCCGTCTGGAAGCACGTAACGACACGCCCGACATGGAAACCGAGCGCTTCGACTTCCGCAACGACAGCGGCCGTTCTGCGGACCTGATGCGGGACGTGATCATTACCGGTGACAGCGTTTCCAGCGCCAGCCACAGCTTCGATGAAAATGGCCGCCCACAGGTCAACATCAACCTGGATGGCACTGGCGGTACGCTGATGAACCGCGCCACGCGCACCAACATCGGGCGCAACATGGCGGTGCTGTTCATCGAGCACAAGAGCGAAGACCGCGTCGAGACCGACCCGGAGACTGGCGAGCAGACCATCATTCGCGAGCCTTACACGGAGCGCGGCTTGATCAGCCTGGCGACCATCCAGAGCGCGCTGGGCAACAGCTTCCGCATTACCGGGCTCGACTCGCCCACCGAAGCTGCCGAACTGGCCCTGCTGCTGCGTTCAGGCTCTCTGGCTGCGCCCATCTACTTCGTGCAGGAACGCACCATCGGCCCGAGCCTGGGTCAGGACAACATCGAACGCGGCCTGCTCTCGGTCCAGATTGGCCTGTTGCTGGTGGTGATGTTCATGCTGGTGCGCTACAAGGTGTTCGGCGTATTTGCCAACGTGGCGCTGGCGCTCAACCTGACCCTGCTGATTGCCGTGATGTCGATGCTGGGGGCCACCCTCACCCTGCCGGGCATTGCCGGTATCGTGCTGACCCTGGGTATGGCGGTAGATGCCAACGTACTGATCTTCGAACGTATACGCGAAGAGTTGCGCAACGGTCTGTCGATTCAACAAGCCATTCATGCGGGTTACGAGCGTGCCTTCACCTCGATCGTGGATGCCAACATCACCACCCTGCTGGTCGCCATCATCCTGTTCTCGATTGGCACTGGCCCGGTAAAAGGCTTCGCGGTAACGCTCTCCATCGGTATCTTGACCTCGATGTTCACGGCCTTGATGGTCACACGAGCCATGGTCAACCTCACCTATGGCAGCAAGCCCGTCAAGAAGCTCTGGATCTGATCTCGTGAAGCAGACATACGCGCTCCGCACAGAATTGAAGAGGTGGTAATGAAACCCCTATCGCAGCTACGCATCGACTTCATGGGACGACGCAACCTTGCGTTCATCGTCTCGGCGGTGATGCTGATCGTCTCTATCGGTGCCATCGTTTTTCAGCAGCTCAACCTGGGGCTGGACTTTACGGGCGGCACCCTGGTCGAAGTACGTTACGGTGCCGCACCGTCACTGGATGCCATCCGCCAACTGCTGGAAAACAGCGGCTTTCAGGATGTGTCCGTACAAACCTTCGGTGCTTCTACCGAAATTCTGATTCGCCTGCAGCAGGCCTTTGACCCCGACATCGGCAGCGAGATCGTCGGGCTGCTGCGCGCCGAAGGCGCTGACGTCAATCTGGTGCGCGCGGAGTTCGTGGGTGCTCAGGTAGGTGAGCAACTGCGCGACCAGAGCGGCATGGGCATGCTGGTGGCCCTCGGCGTCGTGATGGTCTACGTGGCCTTGCGCTTTCAGTACAAGTTCGCCGTCGGCGCTCTGCTGGCGCTGATGCACGACGTGATCATCGTGGTGGGTGTCTTCGCGCTGTTCCAGCTCGACTTCAACCTGACGGTACTGGCCGCACTGCTCGCGGTCATCGGTTATTCCCTCAACGATACCATCGTGGTGTACGACCGTATCCGCGAGTCCATTCGCACGTCGCGGATCGACAACATGGGGCAAATCATCAACGAAGCGATCAATGCCACGCTCTCGCGTACGCTGGCAACGTCGGGTACCACCATCCTGGTGCTGCTGGCCTTGCTGCTGCTGGGCGGCGACATGATCGAGAACTTCGCCATCGCACTATTGGTTGGCATCGTGGTGGGCACCTTCTCCTCCATCTATATCTCTGGCGCCCTGCTGATCCCGCTCAAGCTCTCTCGGGAAGACCTGATCCCGACCAAGAAAGAGAGCGATGAAGAGGAAGAAGAGCTGCCGTAAGGCGCGAATGCTCTCTTCAGCAAAAGGCCTTGCCGCTTACGCGACAAGGCCTTTTTCGTTGCGTCAGCGGCTGCTCAGGCGAGTAGTCGCTTGAGGCTATTGGCGACGACCAGCGCGGCATCGGTCAACAGGTGAACCGGCACACGTTCGTCTGCACGGTGCCCATTGGCGTCGAGCGGGTCCTTGGGGCCTGCGCCATACATGATGGTCGGCACGCCCGCTTCGCTGTAGTGGCGAGCATCGGTGTACAAAGGCATGGCGCCAGTACCTACGGGAACTCCCAGCACCTTTTGTGCCTCACTGGCAAACAGGCTGGCGACCTTTTCGGAATCAGGCGTCGAGGTGAACGGCTTGGCCAATAGGCGTCGCTGGATGCTCACGCGTATATCCCCCTGTGGCACCGCTGCTTCGATCACCGACCGCAACTCTTGCTCGACGACATCCGGCGATTCCTCAGGAATGATCCGCCTATCGATGGTCATGACCACACGGTCGGGCACCACATTCGTATTGATGCCTCCCTCGATGGTGCCGACCACCAACGACGGAGAACTGACCCCAGGGTAAGCGGAGACTTTTTCAGCCAGGGTTTCACGGTAGCGATAGAGGGCGCTCAGCACGGGCAGAGACGCCTCAATGGCATCACTACCGGTGTGATGCCAGGCGGCATGAGCAGAGCGCCCTTCGAGCACGACCTCCAGGTGCAGGCAACCGTTGTGGGCAGTGATCACCTGATATGAAAAAGCGGCACACACGGCATAATCCGGTCGAGAAATACCCTCGGACAGCAGCCAGGCAGGCCCCGTAAAACCGCCGGTCTCTTCGTCGTAGGTAAAGTGCAGTTCGACACTGCCCGTCTCCAGCGCTTGCGTATCAATCAACGCCTTCAGCGCGTAGGCATAGGTCACGAAGTCACTTTTGGAAACGGCGGCTCCCCGTCCATACAGCCAGCCCTGGTCGACTTCCCCGCCATACGGGTCCTTGCTCCAGCCACCTCCCGCGGGCACCACGTCCCCATGGGCATTGAGCGCGACGACGGGGCCAGGTCCAAAACGATGCCGCACCACCAGGTTGGTGACTCGTTGCAATCCATGCTGCCGACATAATGCGCTGGGCACTGGATGTTGCTCGACCTCGAAGCCCAGTTTTTCTAGCCATTCGGTAGCACACTGGGCGTGGGCTATACCATCACCTGGGGGGTTGTCTGAAGGTACTTGTACCAGTTGCCGAAGCATGGCCACCTGCTCGTCTGCGCGCTGCTCCAGCCAGTGTTTCAAATGATTCATCGACTAACTCCTTAACAACATCCCATGCGGTCGCGGTAGTAAGCGGCTACATGGTGTTCGATGGCGGGCCAGGCACACTGCAGGTCAGCGCGCTGGTGCAAGGCGTGGCGATACATATCACGCAGTTCCTCGTGAACCTGCTCAAGATCCAGCGTCATGAGTTTGCCGCGCTCGACGATCTGCTTGCCGCTGACCACCACGCTGTCCAGGTGGCTACGGGTAGCCCGTGCAAACAGCAAATCCACACTGTCTACCTTCATCAGGTCATCTCCATTCAAGCGATCGAGACCCAGCGTGATCCAGTCGGCGACATCGCCCTGCTCCAGTAAGGCCGGGTGCTCCCAGCCCAGCGACATGCGCCCCACGCTGGTGGCAGCGGTCAACATTCGCTGGCGAGTAGCGTCATCGGAAAAACCTGGCGGTGCATGCAGCAATGCATTGAGGCGTACTTCTCTCAATGCATCGTCATCTTCATCCAGCGCACAGCCATCGATGCCCATGGCTACCTTGCAACCTGTTTGCCACATGTTGCCGACGGGAGCGATGCCCGAGCGCAGATGCAGGTTGGAACTCGTGTTGACGGCAATGGTGGCCCCCGCCGCCGCTATCTGTTCAAGCTCTTCGGGCCGCGCCCAGACACAGTGCGCCAGGGTAAGGCGTGGCGACAGCAACCCGATGTCGGCGAGGTACTGAACGATGCCTTGAGGAAAGTGATGGTCGGCCCACTCTCGCTGATAGCGTGTTTCCAGCAGGTGCATATGCACACGACGCCCGCTCTGCGCCGACGCATCGGCTATCTCACGCAGCAGCTCATCGGAACACCACTGCACGCCGGTCGGGCCGAACTGCAGATTCAATGCCAACCCCTCCAGCGACGCTGCCATGGCCTCGACTTGCCGGACCTGCTCAGCCGGGGTCATGGATGGCAGGCTGAAGTAGCGCTGGATGACGTGTTGCTCCTCCTGCGCCAGCTGCGCTGCCAGCGCGCCATGGTCGCCGTACACGAGAGGGTTTCGGTCACGCATCCCTACGGCAAAGGTCAGTCGAATACCGACGTCCTGGGCAGCCTGGGCCACTTTCCTGACTTCATCGACCAACGAGTCCAGCCCCTGAGGCCGCGTGCAGTGCATCATGACGGCAGCACAACCGCCTTCGGCGGCACGCCCAAACGCCGCGCAGGCCGCTACGTAAGGGTCCACGGATGGCATCACGGCCAGGCGCAGCAGCCAGGTTTCCAGCGGTTTTCCCGCAGCACCAAACGAACTGGTGGACAATGGGCGGCCATGATCATGGGCATTCGCCAAGGCCGGCATGACCAGCCGTTTTTCCCGGGTGGCTGTCGTGTGTGCCGTGCGCGTGACCTCCGCGATGCGCCCGTCACGCACCTGCAGCGAGCAAGGCCCTTCCAGTTGAAAAGCGCTGCCGCGCAGTGCGGCAGCAAAGGTGTGGTGGCTCATGAAGGCCTCTCCAGTACAACGATGTTGCCGACGCTCTGGCGAGCTTGGTGGCATCGTCAAAGCGTGCGCTCATCGAGGGGCGGCAAGAATGCCGCGCTGTAGATATCGGCCACGTTCGGCGTAGTGGGCAACTCGTATAGCGCGACGATGGTGTCTATCGAACGCGCCAACCGTTCCTCATCGAGCGCTCCCACGCCTATGGCTCTGGATTCGTCAGACACGATGACATTGTCGAGAGCAAACTGGAGTCGGCGCGTTTCCGCTTCCCGGTCGAGAAACCCTTCTTCCTTCAACAGTGCGGCGATGCCCGCCTCCGGGTCCTGCATCACGTCCTGCACGGCACGGTTGATCGCCCGAACCAACCCGGCCACTGCCGCGGGCTGCTCCTGCATCATCGTTCGAGAAACCATCACGCCATTCGAGTACACCTCGACGCCATAGTCACCGTAGGGAAACCAGCGATAGTCGCTATCGGGATCATGCCCTTGCGACACCAGGTTCATGTAGCTGGTCACATTGAAGACCAGTGACCCATCGACATCACCTCGATGGAGCAACTGCTCCTGCAGGTTGGGGGCGACGTTGGTAATGCTGACCTGCGCCAGGTCGATCCCGGCGGCCTCGGCGAAAGCGGGAAACAGGCGCGTGGAAGCGCTACCGGCAGGGGCGCCCAACGTGGCCCCTTCGATATCGTCGATACTCTGAATGGGGCCATCGGCTTTCGTCAGCAGGGCAAACGGCGGCTGATTGTATATCTGGTAGACCATGACCGGGGTCTGTTCGGGTCGCTCGGCGGCGTTTTGAATCAGCGCATTGATATCGCCAAAACCAGCATCGTAGGCGCCCGACATGATGCGGCTGACCGTTGCCGCAGAGCCATCGCCCTGATCGATGCGTACATCCAGTCCCTCTTCCTCGAAGTAACCGCGCTCCTTGGCCAGGAAGTACCAGGCGTGTACCCCCTGAAAACTCCAGTCCAGCGTGAAATTGACTCGCGTCAACTCGGCGTTCGCCGTCATCGGCATCAACAGGCATGCCCACCACAGGCGTTTGAGGTATGAAACACTTTTCATGGTTATCTCCTTGAAACGTTCAAGCCGCAGGCAGCTCTGATTTACGCATGGCCCAGCCCGTTACCTTGCGCTCGATCAGAGAGAACACCAGGTATAGGGTGACGCCGAGCATGGCGAGCAGGAAGAGCCCCGAAAACACGAGGGGGACATCGAAGCTGGAGGTGGCAATCATCATGACGTTGCCAATGCCTCGGTTCGAGGCAATGGTTTCTGCCAATACCGTGCCGACGAAGGCCAGTGTGATCGCCACTTTCAGAGAGGCAAAAAAGTAGGGCATGGCGCGTGGGATGCCCACGTTCCAGAGAATTTCGCGCTTCTTGGCCCCCAGGGATTTGAGCACGTCTTCCAGCTCGGGCTCCGTGGTCGCCAGCCCCGTTGCCACATTCACTACCACGGGGAAAATACAGATGATGAAAGAGGTCAGCACGGCGGGTACGGTGCCACTGCCAAACCAGAGCACGAAGATCGGCACCACCGCCACCTTGGGAATCGATGAAAAGCCGACCAGCAGGGGGTAAGCCGTATCGTAGGCCACCTTCGAAGAGCCAACGATGGCCCCCAGCACCAGGCCTGCCGTTACTCCCATGACAAAACCGGTGAGCGTCGTGCTCAATGTCTGCATGACATGGGGTAGCAACTGCGGAAAGCGTGCAATCAAGGTTTCCATGACCTGACTAGGCCGTGGCAGCACGATTTCCGGCACGCCAAACACCAGACAAATGACTTCCCAGGCGACGAAGAAGCCCAGAATCAACAGCGCTGCCGCAAGTTTCTGGCGTAGTTTATCGACGAGTTCCATGGGACTTCTCCTAGGCGGCATCTGGCCGAGTATGGGTGATCAACTCGCGCAGTTGCTGCGTGAGCTGGACGAAGTCCTGCTCGTAGGTCATGGGAATGGTGCGTGGCCTGGGCAGGTGGACTTTCTGATCATCGATGATCTTGCCGGGGCGCGGGCTCATGACGCAGATACGCGTTCCCAGGTAAGCTGCCTCGCGCAGGTCGTGGGTGACCAGCAGTACCGTGGGCTTGCTCTCCAGCCACAGGTTCTGCAGGATTCCCCACAGTTCTTCACGGGTGAACTGGTCCAGCGCGCCGAAAGGTTCATCCAGCAGCAGCAGTTCCGGGTCATGAATCAAGGCCCGACACAGTGACGCCCGTTGCAGCATGCCACCGGAGAGTTGCCAGGGCTGTTTGTCGCCAAACCCCTTCAGGCCGACTTTTTCCAGCAATGCCTCGGCCCGATCGCGAAACTCCCCTTTCCGCGCCTGACGATAGCGTGAACGAAACGGCGGTACGATTTTCAAGGGCAACATGACATTGTCACGCACACTCAGCCAAGGCAGCATGGTCGGGTTTTGAAAGGCCATGCCCACGCCAACCCGCTTGGCGCCGACTTCACGCCCTCCGACATGCACATGCCCCGATGACGGTGCCAGCAAGTCACTGACCAGCTTGAGGATGGTCGACTTGCCGCATCCGGATGGCCCCACCAGGGCCACGAACTCCCCTTGCTCTACCTTCAGGTGCGTTGGTGCAAGTGCCTGGGTCATCTTCTTGCCGCGACCATAGATGACCTCCGCTCCCTCCAGCTTGATGGCTTCCCTGCCCGCCTCGCTCGGCGGCTCTGCAGTCACGGTCGTCTGGTTGCCTACGGACATGGTTAACATGATGCTAGCTCCCCTTGTTGGACGTTCGCCTTGGCCATTTCGGCGGCCAGCGTCTTGTCACTATTCACGAGCGTTGGCAGGGTCATTTGCTGCACCCTCTTCACGGACATGCCGGTGCCTTTGGCGGCGGTTTGCAGGGCACGGTCTCGCATGACAAAGCGCCCACGCACCAGGGTATGCACCGGCATTCCCGTCACGGCCCAGCCATGAAATGGCGTGGCCCGCGCGCGATGGGAATGCAGCGTTTGCTGATCGATGACGTCACGGCGCTCGAGATCGACGATGGCAATATCGGCATCCGCCCCCACCATGAGTGCGCCTTTCCGTGGATACAGCCCCCAGGCCTTGGCGGGGGCAACGGCACTGATGCGCACGTAATCCTGCAGGGTGATACGCCCTTCGCTGACAGCGGTCAGCATCAAGGGCATTTGCGTTTCGACGCCTGGAAAACCGCAGTCTGCCTCCCAAATCACCTCCTTGTACTGCTCTTCTGGCGTATGGGGCGCATGGTCCGTGGCAATCATGTCGACCGTGCCATCACGCAACGCTTCCCAGAGTGCTTCGCTATCCTTGGCCTCGCGAATGGGCGGATTCACGCGCATCAGACTGCCTAGCGACGCGTAGTCATGAGTGTCCATCATCAAATAGTGGGGGCAGGTTTCACTGGTGATATCGACGCCACGCTGTTTTGCCTCACGCATGGGCCTTAGCTCGGCTGCCGAGGAAACGTGCAGAACGTGAATACGAGCTCCCGTCCATTCGGCCAGAATGGCGGCGCGTGAGACGGCTTCCACCGCCACCACATCCGGGCGCGCTGCCACGTGCGCCAGCGCGTCATTGCGGCCCGCCTTGCGCAAGCGCTCGTAACGCCACGCCATGATGGAGGCGGTCTCGGCGTGCAGGGAGGTGCGCAGGCCATAGGGGGCCACCCGTTCGAATGCTTCCAGCATCGCCCCGGTGGAAGGCGACGGAAGGTTGCCGAAGGTGTTCCCCATGAAGCATTTGAAGCCAATCACGCCGCTCTCAGCCAAGGCTTCCAGCTGATCGACGTTGTCTTCGGCCATCAGCCCATAAATACCGAAGTCGACATAGGCCTGCTGTTTCGCCAACGCCAGTTTATCCTCGAAAGCATCGGGAGTTGCCGTGGGCGGGTGAGTATTGGGCATATCGAAGACGGTGGTGACACCGCCCATGGCCGCTGCCGCCGTGCCGCTCTCCCAGGTTTCCTTGTGGGTGTAGCCTGGCTCTCGAAAGTGCACATGGACGTCAATCGCCCCCGGCAACAGGTGCAAGCCCTTGGCGTCCAATACCTCTTTGGCGGGTGGCATGCTGGCCTCGTCGCCCACGGCAATGATTTTGCCATCGCGGATGGCAATCGCCGCAGGCTGGGTGGCTTCATGGCTGACGACCTGACCATTGATAATCACGAGATCTGCGTGTGTCATGAGAGGATTCCTTGTCAAAGTGCGGCCCAGCCGCCATCTACGGGCAAGTCGGCGCCGGTGATTTGTCGTGAACGGTCGCTCGCCATGAATAGGCAAGCATCGGCAATGTCCTGGGCGGTGGAAATGCGCTGCAGTGCATAGTCGGCGGCATGTTTCTGGGCCGCTTCTTCTTCGCTGATACCCAGCTTTGCCGCCATGTCGGGGCACACTTTGCTGCGAAAGCGCTCACCATCGACCATGCCCGGCGCCACGATATTGATGTTGATGTTGTAAGGACCGGCTTCGAGCGCCATGCTTTTGGTGATCCCCCGCAGGCCCCACTTGGAGGCGGAGTAGGCCATTCGACCCGCCTTGCCGCGCATGCCGAAGGTGCCACCCACATTGACGATCTTGCCGCTACGCCGAGCCATCATGCCCGGCAGCACCGCGCGCATGGTGTTGAAGCAGCCTGCCATGTTGAGACGCACGATCTCCTCGAACTCCTCGAACGTCGTTTCCGCGCCCGATTTGCCCACCGGCCCCGAACCGCCAGCCACGTTGACCAGCACATCCGGCACATCGCCAAACGCCTCCTGAATATGCGCCATTGCCCGCTCGCACTGGTCGGAGTGCGTGATGTCACATGCCACCAGCACGACGTCCGCTCCCTGCTCACGCAGCGCTTGCTCCAGCGAGGCTACGGCCTGGGTATCCCTGGCCAACAAGGCCAGCTTTGCTCCCTCTTCGGCGAAGGCTCGGGTAATGGCTTCTCCCATCCCCTTTACCGGCCCCGTAATCGCAACGATCTTGTTACTCAGTTTCAAGTCCATGACGCGGTCCTCATTCGTAAAGGGAGTAAATGCGCTCTTCTTCAGGAGGCAGGAAATCCGTGCGGAACACCTCCTCCAGAGCAGGGGCATGCGCTAGCCCATAGGCCGACACCACGATGTCGATGGCCTCTTGCATACGCGTTTCATCGATATTGCCCAGGCCGATCTCGGGAAGCTCAGGGTGATTCATTTCATCTTCGATGGTGGCCGCCAAGCGAGCGGTCTCGACCTGCCGATTGATCAATGGCTCCTGCGCCATGACGGCTTCCATGCCCGCTTCCGGGTCCGCCAGTACGTCGGCAACACCACGGTTGATGGCACGCACCAGCCCGCGCACTGCCTCGGGGTTCTCATCGGCCAGCCGACGCGACACGATGATCGCATTGGAGTAGAGGTCCATACCGTGGTCGCCGTAGCGGATGAAGCGCAAACGCTCGTCAGGATCGATACCTGCCAACATGGCGTTGAAGCGCACCGTGTTGACGAAGCCAAAGGCTGCATCGACCTGCCCACGATTGAGCATTTGCTCACGCAGACGCGGCTCGATGTTCATGATTTCGACACTGTCCGCATCGATGCCTGCCAGCGCGGCAAAAGCCGGAAACAGTCGCAGGGCGCCGTCATTGGCGGGTCCGGCAATGGTTCTGCCTTCGAGGTCAGCGGGTTCATGAATATCGCTGTCTGAAGTCACGGCAATGGTGAAAGGCGGTTGGGTGTAGAGCATGTACACCCCCACAGGCGAATCATCCGGATGGTTGGCGGCGTAGTTGATCAAGGCATTGATATCGCCAAACCCGACATCGTAGGCGCCGGAGGCCACGCTACCCACGGCGGCACCCGACCCAGACCCCTGATCGATGCGCAGGTCTAGCCCCTCCTCGGCAAAGTAACCGCGCTCCTGGGCAAGAAAGAACCAGGCCTGAGGCCCTTGATACGACCAGTTCAATACCATTCGTAGAGACGTCTCCGCAGAAGCCGGGGCGATCCACAGGGAAACCAGCAGTACCAGGATGGCCCGGCGCCAGGCCTGGATAGCCAACGACATCGTTGTTAAGTGCTTGGTCGATAAGTGCTTGGTCGATAAGTGCATGGAAGTACCTCCAGTTGAACAGCGAGATGAGCGAGTTACTGCTCGTCCAGCGAGCAGCCCCGCGCAGTGAACCCGTAAAGCTGTCTGATCAACGTCAATGCTGCCTGTCGCGATACGTCAGGCGACGGTGTAGCCACCGCCTCTTCCATGAGCACAACGTTGTAGCCAAGAAACGAGGCATCCTGGAGCGTCGCCATCACACAACGCTCGGTATTGATGCCTGCCAGTAGCAGCGTGGTGATATCCAGTCGCCGCAGGATGGCGTCCAGTTCGGTATGCCAAAAACCACTGAAACGGCTCTTGTGCACCACGATGTCTTCGTGGAGGGGAGCCAATTCATCGATAGCAGCCGCGCCCCACTCGTCACGCACCAAAATGGAGTGGCCTGATGCAGAGCGCTCCCCATAGCCCTGGCGCTGGCCAAACTGACGACCGAACATCAGTTGGCCAGTGCTCAGCTCCATGGTGTCGGCGCGCACTCCCCAGTGCAGGTGTATGACCGGCACGTTGCGCTGCCGCGCGCTCGCCATCAGCGCTGCCAAGCCGGGGATGATCTCTCTTGCATAAGCAATATCGATGCCGCTGCTGGCGAACCAGCCCTGCGGATGGCAGAAGTCGTTTTGCATATCCACTACCACCAGCGCGCTTCTGGCCAGATCGAGGGTGACCGAGCAAGGGGAAGCCATCAGCGTCAAGCGTTGCGGTTCGGGTGTCTCTCTGACCAGAGAAACCACCGATGGCTGGGCATGAGTCATCACGGTGTGGGAAGCATCTGGGTAACTGGACATGACAGTCTCCTTGGTGACTGCTCCAGACTGCGCCGCTTTTGTGGTGATATCTATTGCTAAAAAATTCGGATAGTGTTCTAAAAAACTCAACACAGGAGAAGGCATGAAGCACTTACGCCTGTTCGAATACATCGATGCCGTGGTCAGGGCGGGGTCGATACGGCGCGCTTCGGAAGCGCTCTACATCACGCCCTCTGCGCTGGATCGCCGCATCCAGCAAATCGAAGAAGAGCTGGGCACCCAGATATTCGAGCGCCACTCCAAGGGCATGCGGCTGACCGCAGCAGGCGAGATCTTTCTGGATTACGTGCGCCGCCACATGGCGGACCTGGATAGGGTGCGCTCAGAAATCGAGGGGCTAAAGGGGTTGCGCAAGGGCCATGTCTCGGTCGTCGCCAGCCAGGCCTTGGCGCTCAAGTTTCTGCCTGAGCAGATCCGCCTGTTTCGCGAGCGACATCCGGGGGTCTCTTTTTCGATTCGCATTGCAGATCGAGGCGAAGCCCTGAAAGCGCTGATGTCGTTTGAAGCGGAGCTGGCCGTGGTAGTGTTCCCCAAGATGAGCTCTGAGGTCTTGCAGCTCATCATGGTGGCCCAGCCCGTCGTGGCGCTGATGTCGGCACAGCACCCGTTGGCCGAGCAGCCCAAGGTTCGACTGAGCGAGTGCCTGAATTACCCTCTGGTACTGCCCGACGCTTCGCTGGGGGTCAGGGAGCTGCTGAGCCCGATACTGGTACGCCGTACCCATCAGGCCCAGATCAGCGCCGAGACCAACTCCTTCGAACTGATGCGGGGGCTACTGCAAGATCACCGAAGTGTCGGCTTTCAAATCGCTATCGGCACACCCGACATGGCCCAGGAAAATACCATCATCTCGCGTCCGATCGATGAACGTGACGTGCCCACGGCCCCACTGATTTGTGCCCAGCTCCGAGGCCGCACGCTGTCGGTCGCCGCCGCTCGTTTTGCCGACCAGCTCACTCAATGTCTGGATCAGATGGAGGCCAGCGTATAGCACGCTGGCATCATGCAGACGGCAGCCATTTGGGCACCGTGGTGGGCTGATAGTCGTGCAGTCCCTGCAACAGCTTTTGCGGGTCGCTTTCAAGCACTATAGCGCCCCGGTGCTCTGGAGGTAGAAAGCGCTCTGCGATCATATGATCGATAAAGGCCATGAAGGGGTCGAAAAAGCCGTTGATATTGTACAAACCAAGCGGTTTCTGTATTTCGCCCAGCTGATTCAACGTCCACACCTCCATGAACTCTTCCAGGGTGCCAATCCCGCCCGGCAAGGCAATGAAGGCATCCGATAGATCCGCCATCCGGCCTTTGCGCTCACGCATGGTGGCCACCACTTCATGCGTCTGGAGCCCTTGGTGCAGGTGCCCCTTGGCATGCAAGCGTTCGGTGATCACGCCATGGGCCTGCCCCTGAGCTGCCAACAGCGCATCCGCCAGTGCGCCCATCAGCCCCTTGTGGGTGCCGCCGTATACCAGTTTGATACCGCCGTGGGCAAAATGAGTACCCAGTCGTGCCGCGCCCTTGGCATAGTCGGGCGACCCTCCGGCATTGGATCCACAAAAAACGGCTATCGCCGATAGTTCACGCATCGTTTTACCTCCCTATGGCTCGAGGCACTCATCAGAGCGCTGACGCGACAACAAATCAAGCGCACAACGAAAAACGCCCTGCCGGGATTCCGGCAGGGCGTTATCGAGAACAGGTGACACAAGGCTTATCAGAAATGAGGCGCCAGCTGTTTGATCAGTGCTTTATAAAGGCGCGGGCCAGCGGCCATCAGTTGGCCTTCTGCGGTGACGGTGGGCTGGCCGTTGGGCGTGCCCATCAGCGCGCCGGCTTCTTTCAGCAGCAGCGTACCGACCTGCATGTCCTGCTCTTCCAAGCCTAGAACGAACACGCTGTCGACGCGGCCAGCGGCCAGTTCGCAAATGTCCAGCAGGCCAGAGCCCGTGGCGACCAGGGTTTCCACCTGGGGGGCCAGTTGCTGCGTCACGGTCAGGTAGGCAGGCAGATGGCTGGGGCGCAGCCAGGCTTCCGGCAGGCTCATGGCCATGCGGGTACCGGGAATGGCCGTGGGCTTGCTCACGCGCATACGCTTGTCGTTGTGCTGGGCGCCACGGCCACGGCTGGCGATGTATTCGTCATCGCCAAAGGGAGAGACCACCACCGCGTGTTCGGGGCGACCTTTGATCAGACACACCACTGAGAGTGCAAAGCCCTTGCCTGCCACGGCCAGGTTGGAATAGCCATGCAGGGGTTCGATCTTCCAAACGATCTCTTCGCCTTCACCCTCACCCGCTTGATGGGGGGTGTAGCGGCCGGAGAAGCCATGCTGCGGATAGCCGCGCTGCAGTTGCTGAACGATGGTGGCTTCGGCCTTGCGGGCCGTGTCTTCCAGCAGGCGGTCGAGATTGAATTCTTCGTGGGCGTTTTCGATACGCTCACGGACACGCAGAAAATGTTCAACCGCGCTACGCGCAGCGCGCAGCGTAAATTGGACCATTGGATTCATGATCGGGCCTTGTCACAGTGATGTTAAAGAACGGGGGCAGGCGCAGGACACCTTGATGGCGGGCAATTCTACCAGAGGCCCCTCGGGCATGCCATCGACTCGTGCTAAACTGCGCTTTTTACGTCGTGAACCGGGCTTATCATGCTTGACCGCATTCGAATCGTTCTTATTGGCACCAGCCATCCTGGCAATATTGGCGGCGTGGCACGCGCCATGCACAACATGGGCCTGGCGGATCTGGCGCTCGTCGCCCCCCGCTGCGACGTGCTCACTCAGGAGAGCATCTCACGGGCGTCAGGGGCCGACCATCTGCTCCATCAGGCGGCCATTCATGCCACGCTGGAAGATGCCGTGGCCGACTGCACCCTGGCCGTGGGTGCCAGTGCCCGCTCACGTACGCTGCCTTGGCCGATGATCTCTCCCCGAGAGCTGGCCGAACGCCTGCCAGCCGAGTGCCGCCCTGCCAATGCGCGCATCGCGCTGGTGTTTGGGCGCGAGGACAGCGGCTTGACCAATGCCGAGCTGCAGCGCTGCCATGCCCACGTACACATTCCCACCAATGCGGATTTCAGCTCGCTGAACCTGGCGGCAGCGGTACAGGTACTCGCCTACGAGTGTCGCATGGCCTGGCTGACGCAAGCCGACGCGCCCCCCGCTCAAGAGGATGACGAAGAGGCCGCGCTGGCGTCCCACGAAGAGCTGGAGCGGTACTTCGAGCACCTGGAGCGCACGCTGATCGCCATCGAGTTTCATGACCCCGCACAGCCGCGCCAGTTGATGGCACGCCTGCGCCGCCTGTACCTGCGAGCTCGCCCCGAGAAAATGGAAATGAACATCCTGCGCGGTATCCTGTCGGCCACGGAGAAGGCAGCCCAACAGCACACGACACCTCGTTGATACGCGCCACGGCCAGCCCGATGGCCTAAACTTGAAGTTATCCGGTGGTGCCCCCACATTTGGGGGCCGACCCCAGCACAGCCTGCCCTGCTGCCGCTTTTACGCCCAAGGACACTCCCATGTTTCAACGCCTGCGCGAAGACATCAACAGCGTATTCGACCGCGACCCAGCGGCACGCAACTTTCTCGAGGTCTTGACCAACTACCCGGGCCTGCATG
This sequence comes from Halomonas sp. NyZ770, assembly GCF_020616575.1. NCBI lineage: Bacteria > Pseudomonadati > Pseudomonadota > Gammaproteobacteria > Oceanospirillales > Halomonadaceae > Halomonas > Halomonas sp. NyZ770. The sequence continues at coordinate 3,231,253 of NZ_CP085143.1, forward strand.
CTCTGCTGCTGCACCGCTGTGGCCACTGGTTATGGAAGAAGAACTTCAAGTGGCTGGCGCGCACGGTATCTACCTTCTCCCGCTGGATGACCGGTATCGAGATCCACCCCGGCGCCACCATTGGTCGGCGCTTCTTCATCGATCACGGCATGGGCGTGGTGATCGGTGAGACCGCCCAGGTCGGCGACAACGTGACGCTCTACCAAGGAGTCACGCTAGGCGGCACCAGCTGGAATAAAGGCAAGCGTCACCCCACGTTGGAAGATGGCGTGATCGTCGGGGCAGGTGCCAAAATTCTGGGCCCGTTCACGGTTGGAGCCGGTGCCAAGATTGGCTCCAACGCCGTGGTGACCAAAGAGGTGCCCGCTGGCGCAACGGTGGTCGGCATTCCTGGCAAGATCGTCAAGCGCGCCGAACCTGATGTAGAGGAAGCGCTGGATATCGACCCGGCTCGCCGCGAAGCCATCTGCCAGAAATTCGGTTTCGATGCCTACGGCGTCAGCCAGGACATGCCCGATCCGGTAGCACGCTCCATGCAGGCCATGCTGGACCATATGCACGCCGTGGACGAGCGTATCGAACGCATGTGCTCTACCCTGCGCAAGCTGGATGCCAGCTACCGTGACGGCCAACTGCCCGAACTCAGGGATGAGGACTTCGCCGACATTCTCGACGAAGGCGAATCGGGCTGCGCTGGGTCAGGCAAACACCGCAGTGACAAGGTCAGCGCCGCCGAAACCTCCGACACGCGCCCCAATAGTTGACCAAAGCACTCAGGATTTCCATAATGGCGCTACACTTGCCGCCAGTGCGCTGAGGTTCAGCGACGAGGTACCTGTTATGCGCTTGACTACCAAAGGCCGATACGCCGTTACCGCCATGCTGGACCTGGCGATCAATACGCCTCAAGGCCCTACCAGCCTTGGCGATATATCCCAGCGCCAGGAGATCTCGCTCTCGTATCTGGAGCAGCTGTTTGCGCGGCTGCGGCGCAGCGGGCTGGTCACCAGCGTACGTGGCCCTGGCGGAGGCTATCTACTGGCCAAGCCTGCCGCCGAGATCAGCGTGTCCCAGGTCATCGATGCGGTCAATGAAACCGTCGATGCCACCCGCTGCCAGGGGCTTTCCGACTGCCAGCAGGGCGACACCTGCCTGACCCATCACTTGTGGTGCGAACTTTCGGGGCAAATACGCCACTTCCTGGATGACGTGACGCTGGCGCAGCTGATGCAGCGCCCGGACGTCATTCGTATTGCCGCTCGACAGAAGCAGCGCGCCGACGCCGGGATTCTTGCCTCTTCCCCCTGACGCCATTCACTGCCCGTTGGAACTCAAACTCATGACAGCCACGCTCTCACTGCCCATTTACCTCGACTATGCCGCCACTACGCCGGTAGATGAGCGCGTGGCCGAGGTGATGACGCGCTACCTGACCGTCGACCAGCTGTTTGCCAACCCGGCATCGCGCAGCCACATGCTGGGCTGGCAGGCAGAGCAAGTCGTGGAGCAGGCACGGCGCCAGGTGGCCGACCTGATTCATGCCGACCCTCGCGAGATCGTATGGACCAGCGGTGCTACCGAAGCCAACAATCTGGCGCTGATCGGCTTCATGCGCGCCAACCGTCAGCGCGGCATGCACCTGGTCACTTCGTCCATCGAACACAAGGCCGTGGTGGATACCGCCAAGGCACTGGAAAGCGAAGGCTTCGAGGTCACCTGGCTCAAGCCCCAGCGGGACGGGCGCATCACCCCCGAACAGCTGCGCGAGGCCATGCGGGATGACACCGCACTGGTGTCGCTGATGGCAGTGAACAACGAGCTGGGCAGCATCAACGACATCGCGGCGCTGGCAGCCGTGGCCCACGACTTTGGCGCGGCCTTCCATACCGATGCCGCTCAGGCGGTAGGACGCATCCCGCTGGACGTGGTCGAACAGCACATCGACTTGATGTCGCTGTCTGCCCATAAAGCCTATGGCCCCAAAGGGGTGGGCGCTCTGTACGTGAAACGCCATCCGGACATGCGTGTCGAAGCGCTGATTCACGGCGGCGGGCACGAGCGTGGCATGCGTTCCGGCACGCTGCCCACCCACCAGATTGCGGGCATGGGGGAAGCCTTTGCCGTCATGCAGCAGCAGCAAGCTCAGGATCAGGCGCATATTGCCGCCCTTCGCGAGCAACTGCTGAATGGCCTGAGCACGCTGGAGGGCGTCATTCCCAACTCGCCCCAGCAGCACGGGGTGCCCAATATTCTCAATCTCGCGTTCGAGGGTGTCGATGGTGAAGCGCTGCTGATGGCCCTGCGCGACGTTGCCGTGTCTACAGGCTCTGCCTGCAACTCGGCCAGCGTCGACCCCTCTTACGTCCTGCTGGGCATCGGAACACCCCGTCGGCTGGCGCTCTCTTCGCTGCGCTTGAGCTTTGGACGGTTTACCCAGCCAGCCGATATCGACCACGCACTGACACTACTGCACCACGCCGTCAGCGGCCTGCGTGCTTCGGCGCGCCAGGCCACTGCGCCTGGCCGCTGACCGACCGACTTTTCAAGGAGAGTGCTCCATGGCAACGCTTAACATTTCCCCCGCCGCCGCCGAGCAGATCCACCGCGTCCTCGAAGAGCGCGGCAAGGGGCTTGGCCTTCGGGTATCCGTCAAACCCAGCGGCTGCTCGGGCTACAGCTATGTGCTCGACTTTGCCGACGAGGCTCAGCCAGATGACGTGCACTTCGAGTCCCACGGGGCCAGCGTCTACGTGGCCACCGATGCCGTCGAGATGCTGGACGGCAGCGAAGTGGACTACGTCAGCGAAGGGCTCAATCGCTTCTTCCGCTTCAACAATCCCAACGTCAAGGATCAGTGCGGCTGCGGTGAAAGCTTTACCGTTTAAGCGCTCTTTGACGTCACTCATCGGTATTCATCCCCTGCGTGAGACGCTATAATCGCGGCCACTCGGCCTGCGGCATAGCGTCCAGACAAGGCCGGACACATTTTCCTGTGCCGCCCTGGCTTTCCGGGGCGGCAATTTCTGCTTTATCCCTTTCTAGGAGATCTCTGCATGGCGACTGAACGTACTCTTTCCATCATCAAGCCCGATGCCGTAGCCAAGAATGCCATCGGCGACATCATCGCACGCTTCGAAAAGGCTGGCCTGCAAGTGGTCGCGGCCAAGATGCTGCACCTCTCCGAAGAGAAAGCCGGTGGTTTCTACGCCGAGCACAAAGAGCGCCCCTTCTTCAAGGATCTGGTCGGTTTCATGACCTCTGGCCCGGTCGTCGTTCAAGTGCTGGAAGGTGAAGGCGCCATCGCCAAGAACCGTGAGCTGATGGGTGCTACCAACCCTAAAGAAGCCGCTCCGGGCACCATCCGCGCCGACTTCGCGGAAACAATCGACGCCAACGCTGTCCATGGTTCCGACTCTGCCGAAAGCGCTGCACGCGAAATTAGCTACTTCTTCGGTAACGACGAAATCTGCCCGCGCTAAACCAGCGCTGCCGTTTCAACATTCGTTGCCGGCCATTTTTGCGGGGGCCTGGCCCCCGCCTCTTTCTGAACGCTGACCGCCATGACCACCACTGTCGCTCCATCATCACCGTCTTCTCTATCCATCGCTGACCACGCCACGGAGGCGGAGCCCGCACGCCAGAACCTGCTGGGGCTCTCTCGTGAGCAAATGGAAGCTTTCTTTTCATCCATTGGTGAGAAGAAATTCCGTGCCACCCAGGTCATGAAGTGGATCCACCAGGAGGGCGTCGATGACTTTGCCGTGATGACCAACCTGTCCAAACCGCTGCGCGACAAGCTCGCTCAGGTGGCCGAGATTCGCGGCCCAGGCGTCGTGTATGAAGGCACGTCCAGCGACGGCACGCGCAAATGGGTGCTCGAAGTGGAAGATGGCAGCTATGTCGAAACGGTTCTGATCCCGGCAGAGAACGGTAAGCGACGCACCCTGTGCGTGTCGTCACAGGTCGGCTGCTCGCTGGATTGCAGCTTCTGCTCCACGGGCAAACAGGGCTTCCAGCGCAACCTCACGGCCGCTGAAATCATTGGTCAGGTCTGGGTAGCGCAACGCAGCGTTGGCCCTCGGCGGGATACCGCCAACCGTCCGGTGACCAACGTGGTCATGATGGGCATGGGCGAGCCGCTGTTGAATTTCGACAACGTCGTGCCTGCCATGAAGCTGATGCTCGACGACAACGGCTATGGCCTCTCCAAGCGCCGCGTCACCCTCTCCACGTCGGGCGTGGTGCCGATGATGGATAAACTGGGCGATGAGATGGACGTCAGCCTGGCGATTTCGCTGCACGCCTCCACCGATGAGCTGCGTAACGAACTCGTCCCGATCAACCGCAAGTACAACATTCGTGCCTTGCTGGATGCCTGTCACCGCTACCTGGCCAAATGCCCGGACAACCGTCAGGTGACCATCGAGTACACCTTGATCAAAGGCGTGAATGACCAGCAGGAACACGCCGAACAGCTGGCGGCGCTTCTCAAGGAGCTGCCCTGCAAGATCAACCTGATTCCCTTTAACCCGTTCCCCAATTCGGGTTATGAAAAGCCCTCGCGCAACCAGGTCATGCGTTTTCAGCAATGGCTTTATGACCTGGAGTACAACGCCACCGTCCGCACCACCCGAGGGGATGACATCGATGCCGCCTGCGGCCAACTGGTCGGACGCGTAAAAGACCGCACCAAGCGCAGTGCGCGCTATATTCAATCGGTTCAACTGGATGCAGACTAAGGCCGCTGTCTTGACTTCCACACAACACAGCGCTTTGATGGTCACGTTTTTTTATTAACGTCATCAGTGCGAGCAAGGCCGCACTGTTCAAGAGGACATACATGATCGGTCATCGCAGGTGCTTCTCCTTTTTCAGAGTGCCCATGCTGTCCGTCCTTGCTGGCAGCCTGCTGCTGGCGGGGTGTGCGACCTCGACGCCCACGTTCAACGAGAGCAACCCGGATGCCGCCGATGCCTATGCCCAATTGGGGGTGGCCTACCTGGAGCGGGATAACCTGCCCCGCGCCCTGAGCGCGCTGGACCGAGCACTGGAGCTGGATGCTCGCCACCCAGAGGCACTTCAGGCGATTGCGCTGGTCTATCAGCAGCAGGGAGAGCGCGATCTCGCCAATCGCTATTTCCAGCAGGCGCTGAGCGCCTCGCCCTCGTTTACGCGGGCACGCAACAACTATGCTGCCTTTTTGTATCAGCAGGGGCGCTACCCAGAGGCCTGCGAGCAGTTGGAAGCCGCCTCTGAGGATGCCCAATATGCCAATCGTGCCCAGCTATTCACCAACCTGGGTCAGTGCTATTTGGCGATTGACGAATTCGACAGGGCGCGCGACCGTTTGCAGCGCGCCCAGAGTATCGACCCGCGCAACACTCGCGGGTATTTAATGTTAGCCGAACTGGAAGTTTCGCAGGGACGATACGATCAGGCCTGGGAGCCGCTGCAAAGCTACCTGCAGTTGGCTGGCCCCGACCCGGCAGCGTTGGAAATGGCGATAGATATCGCCCTCGCCCGCGGCGACAGCGCGGCGGCCGCCGAATACCAACGCCTGCTGAACCCTTGATCAGTGCCCTGACCACCTATTTTTTGAAGGATGCTCAGCCATGAGCGAGACACAGTTACACGATAGCGTTACCTCCACCAGCACCGCTGGCGAACTGCTCTCCCGTCAACGTGAAGCGCTGGGCGTGCCGATTGTTGATGCTGCCCGTGCGCTGAATCTGCGCACCGCCGTGGTCGAAGGCCTGGAAAAGGACAACTACGAAGAAATTCCTGTCACCGCTTATCGCCGTGGCTACCTGCGTGCCTATGCAAAATACCTGGGCCTGGATGACAAGCTGGTGCTGGATGCCTATCAAGCGCGCCACGGCAGCAGCGAAACCGAGCGAAAGATCGCGCCCGTTGCCGTCACTCGCCCCCCATCAAAGGTGGGCGCCTGGTTATTCAAGCTGGTCACCCTTCTGGTGATCGTGGGCCTGATCGGCGTCACAGTTGCCTGGTGGCAAAGCCGTGGCGGCAGCGAGCCCCCAAGCATGGGCACGTCTTCCACGTTGGAAGAGGATGCCGCCGACAGTGCGACGCCGCCACCCGCCGAGCCGATGGTCGAGCCCGATCCCGTGGTGATCCCGCCCATGATCGACGAGCCTCAAGTCAGCATGGAGGACGAAGACGCCAGCACTGACGCCGATGCCAGCACTGAACCCGCCAGCGCCGAGCCGGTGACCGATGTCGCCGAGGCACAGGCGCCGGAAGCGCCCGCGGAAGATGCCGCGCCGGAACCCGTCGCCAACTCCAATCTGCTGGAACTGACCTTCAACGAGCAGTCCTGGACCGAGATCTTCGATGCCAACAACCAGCGCGTCTTCGTTGGCCTGCAAACGCCCGGCACCACCGCCAGCGTCGAGGGTACGCCGCCCTTCCGCCTGACCATCGGTAATGCCACCGGTGTCGAGCTGCGCTATCAAGGCGATACCGTCAACCTGGCGCAACGCGCCGGTGCCAACAATGTTGCCCGCTTTACTCTAGGAGAGTGACCCGTCCTATGCACGCCCCTTCTCCGATCAAACGTCGCCCCTCGCGCCAGATACACGTTGGTAACGTCGCCGTGGGCGGCGATGCCCCGATTGCCGTTCAAAGCATGACCAACACCAACACCCTGGACGTAGACGCCACCGTGGGTCAGATCCAGCAGTTGGAAAAAGCCGGTGCCGACATCGTCCGCGTGTCGGTCCCCGACATGGATGCTGCCGAAGCCTTCGGCAAGATCAAACAGCGAGTCGATGTGCCGCTGGTGGCCGACATCCACTTCGATTACAAGATTGCCCTGCGGGTCGCCGAGTTGGGCGTGGACTGCCTGCGTATCAACCCGGGCAATATTGGCCGGGAAGATCGCGTCCGCGCGGTGGTCAGTGCGGCCAGAGAGCACGGCATTCCGATTCGCATTGGCGTCAATGCCGGTTCGCTGGAAAAGGACCTGCAAAAGAAATATGGCGAGCCCACGCCTGCCGCGCTGGTCGAGTCGGCCATGCGCCACATCGACTACCTGGATCGGCTCGACTTCCAGGAGTTCAAGGTCAGCGTCAAAGCCTCGGACGTGTTCATGGCCGTGGCCGCCTATCGTGACCTGGCCACCCGCATCGAACAGCCGCTGCACCTGGGCATTACCGAAGCGGGTGGCCTGCGCTCGGGTACGGTCAAGTCATCGATTGGCCTCGGCATGCTGTTGATGGATGGTATCGGCGATACCATTCGCGTCTCGCTGGCCGCCGACCCGGTGGAAGAGATCAAGGTCGGCTTCGACATGCTCAAGAGCCTGAGACTGCGCGCCAAAGGCATCAACTTCATCGCCTGCCCCAGCTGTTCACGGCAGAACTTCGATGTCATCAGCACCATGAACCAGCTGGAAGAGCGCCTGGAAGACATCATGACCCCGCTGGATGTCTCGGTGATTGGCTGCGTGGTCAACGGCCCTGGCGAAGCCAAGGAGACCGATATCGGTCTGACCGGTGGTTCACCCGCCAACCTGGTCTACATCGACGGCAAACCTGCCAGCAAACTGCGTAACGACCATCTGGTGGATGACCTGGAAAAGCTGATCCGCGACAAGGTACGCCAGAAAGAGCAGCAGCAAGAGAACATGATTGCACGCAGCGTTTGACACCTGCGTTGCCTGCAACAGGCGGCACGCCTTGCGCCTCGCGCTGCCGCCCAGACAAGGAGTTTTCATTGAGCAAGTCCGCCGCTAAAAAGATTCAAGCCATCCGTGGAATGAACGACCTATTGCCCAGCGACAGCCCTCGCTGGCAATTTTTTGAGGCCAAGGTACGCCACTTGATGCAGCGCTACGGCTTTGATGAGATCCGTACGCCAATCGTGGAGCAAACCGCCCTGTTTGCCCGTTCCATCGGGGAAGTCACCGATATCGTCGAAAAAGAGATGTACACCTTCGACGACCGCAACGGCGACAGCCTGACCCTGCGCCCGGAAGGCACCGCCAGCTGCGTACGCGCTGCCATGGAGCATGGCCTGCTGCACAACCAGACCCAGCGGCTTTGGTATCAGGGTCCGATGTTCCGCCACGAGCGGCCCCAGAAAGGACGCTACCGTCAGTTTCATCAGGTGGGCGTGGAAACCTATGGCTTCGACGGCCCGGACATCGACGCCGAGGTCATTCTGCTCTCTGCCCGCTTATGGCAAGAGCTGGGCCTTCTCGAACATGTCACTCTGGAACTGAACTCCCTGGGCTCCAGCGACGCCCGCGCAGCCTACCGCGACAAGCTGGTGGCGTACTTCGAACAGCACCATGCGCTACTGGATGAAGACTCCAAACGTCGCCTGACCAGCAATCCGCTGCGCATTCTGGATTCCAAGAATCCCGATATGGCCGAGATGCTGAACGGCGCACCGCAGCTGATGGATCACCTGGACGAGACTTCGCGGGAGCACTTCGAGCAGCTCAAGGCCATGCTCGACGCGGCCAACATTCCCTACGTGGTCAACCCGCGCCTGGTGCGGGGCCTGGACTACTACTGCCGTACGGTGTTCGAGTGGACCACCACGGCGCTGGGCAGCCAGGGCACCGTCTGTGCCGGTGGCCGCTACGATGGGCTGGTCGAGCAACTGGGCGGCAAGCCCACACCTGCCGTGGGCTTTGCCATGGGGATCGAGCGGCTGATTCTGCTGCTGGAAACTCTCGACCTGGTACCGGAAGAAGCCTTGGGCGGCTGCGACGTCTACCTGGTGCCGATGGATGACAGCGCCACCGTGGCAGCTCTCACCCTGGCAGAACAGCTGCGCAGCGCACTGCCCGACCTGCGCCTGCAGCTGCACTGCGGTGGCGGCAGCTTCAAGAGTCGCATGAAAAAGGCCGACAAGAGCGCCGCGCCCATTGCCATTCTGCTGGGTGAAGACGAGCTGGCTCAGCAAACGGCCACCCTGAAATTCCTGCGCGATGACCGTGAGCAGCAACAGGTAGCCCAGGCCAGTCTTGCCAGCACGCTGAGCGACCTGCTGGCCGCCACACCAGGCAACGCGACCCACTAAACGCTGCCCACCGAGCGTTTCGTGTGGGCGATGCATACCTGTCAGCCGCTGCGGCGGCTGAGTGATTGAATAGGAGGCCGCCCGTGGCGGATCTGAGAAGCGAAGAAGAGCAGCTGGACGTCGTCAAGCGCTGGTGGAAAGAGAACGGTACGTCGCTGATTGCCGGCGCGGTGCTGGCTGCCGCCGGTGTGTTCGGCTGGAATGCCTGGCAGAACTACCAGGAAGGCCAGTCGGAAGCGGCCTCTGCCCGCTACCAGCAGCTGGTGACCATCACGGCCGCCAACTCGCTGGAAGAGGACCAGCTCGCGGCAGCGAGGGAACTGATCGGTGAACTGACCGACCAGTATGGCCGCACTCTGTATGCCGAGCTTGCCCAGTTGCTGGAAGCCCGCCTGGCTGTACAGGAAGGCGACCTGGCAACGGCCAGAGAAGCCCTCGACAGCGTCGCCAACGGCTCGTCACGCCGTTATGTTCAAAGCCTGGCCTGGCTGCGGCTGGCGCGTATCGAACTGGCCGAAGGCAACCCCGAGGCGGCACTGGAGCTATTGGACCAGCCGATCACCGACACGCTGGCCGCCCAACAGGCCAACGTACGCGGCGATGCTCACCTGGCGCTTGGCCAGCCCGAGCAGGCTCGCGAAGCATGGCAAGCCGCGCTGGAGATTGCCCAAACGCAGAACCAGCCGCTTTATGGCGTGCAGTTCAAGCTCGACGATATCGGCGCCGAGGAGGCGAATCAGTGATGACCAACAGCCTGTTAAAACCACGTTTTTCCACTTCGCTGATGCGTGCCACGCTGGGCGCCGTTGCGCTGGCCTTGCTGGCGGGTTGCGCCAGCAAGGGTGAGCCTGCCTACACCCCCAAAGAGCTGCGTAGCTTCAACGAAACCTCGTCACTGGATAGCCAGTGGCGGCGCAGCGTTGGCGACGGTTTTGGCCGTGCCCGCTACCCGATTGCACCGGCGCGCGAGGGTAATACCGTGTTTGCCGCCGATGCCAACGGCCTGATAGCCGCCTTCAATGCCCAGAGCGGTGAGCGTGAGTGGCAAGTCGAGCTGGATACCCCCATCTCCAGTGCACTCAACGCCATTGCCGGCCAAGTTTACCTGGGCACCCGCAACGGTGAAGTGATTGCGCTGAGCCAGCGTGACGGCAGCGTGAGCTGGCGTTCGCGCGTGTCCAGCGAAGTGCTGGCCGCTCCCCAGGCCAACCAGCAACTGCTGCTGGTACAGAGCATCGACGGCCAGATAACGGCCCTTGATCGCGCCAGCGGTGAAGAGCGCTGGGTCTACACCAGCTCTCAGCCTGCGCTGACACTGCGCGGCACCGGCACGCCCATGGTCATCGACCCGGTCACCTTCGTGGGTACGGCCAACGGACGCCTGGCAACGCTGGATAACCGCAGCGGCCAGCCCCTTTGGGAAATGCAGATTGCCACACCACGTGGCCGTAGCGATGTCGAACGTCTGGTGGACCTCTCTGGTCAACCGGTATTGAGCCCGGATGGTCGCCTGTTCGTCACCAGCTACAATGGCCGTGTGGTGGCACTGGAAGCTACTCAGGGCGGTACGCTGTGGGAAGCCAACATTTCCAGTCGCCATACTCCCGTTCTGGTCGGCAACCTGCTGCTGGTGGTGAGCGACAATAGCCACGTCATTGCCCTGGATGCCAATAGCGGCCAGGAAGTATGGCGTAATACGGATCTGGAAGATCGCTGGCTGACGCCTCCCGCCTTTGCGGATGGCCGTCTGGTGGTCGGTGATTTCGAAGGTTATGTGCACCTGCTGGATGCCCGTGAAGGCAATCTGGTAGGACGTACCCGCGTCCACAGCTCCGGTATCAGCGTGCGCCCTGTCACTGAAGGCAGCACCATTCATGTCCAGGCCAACAATGGTCGCCTGGAAACCCTGGAAGTCACTCCATGACACCCGTCATAGCGTTAGTGGGTCGACCCAATGTGGGAAAATCGACCCTGTTCAACCGCCTTACCCGCTCGCGCGACGCGCTGGTGGCGGATTTTCCCGGCCTGACCCGAGACCGTAAATACGGCAACGGCATGCTGGGTAACAAGGCCTATACCGTGATCGACACGGGCGGCATCAGCGGCGACGAGGAAGGCATCGACGCCGCCATGGCAGAGCAATCGCTGGCCGCCATCGACGAAGCAGACATCGTGCTGTTTCTGGTGGACGCCCGGGCGGGGCTCAACGTGGCCGACGAGGCCATCGCCAATCACCTGCGTGTCAATCAGAAGAAAACCTGGCTGGTGGTCAACAAGACCGATGGGCTCGAAGAGCACTCTGCCATGGCCGACTTCTGGAAGCTGGGCCTGGGCGACCCGTGGCCTATCGCCGCCGCCCACGGGCGCAACGTGTCGCTGCTCATCGATACCGTGCTGGAACCCTTCCCCGAGCGCGACCCGACCATTCCTGCCGACACCGGCACGAAAGGCATTCGTATCGGTGTGATTGGCCGCCCGAACGTGGGCAAGTCCACGCTGGTCAACCGGCTGCTGGGTGAAGACCGCGTTGTAGTGTTCGATGAAGCAGGCACCACTCGCGATGCCATCGAGATCCCCTTCGAGCGTAACGGCCATCCCTATGTGCTGATCGACACGGCCGGGATACGTCGACGCAAGAACGTGCGTGAAATTGCCGAGAAGTTCTCCATCATCAAGACGCTGGACGCCATCAAGGAGAGCCATGTGGCGGTGATGGTGCTGGATGCCCGCAGCGGTCTGGTCGAACAGGATCTGCACCTGCTGGACTACGTCCTGACCACGGGTCGGGCGCTAGTGCTGGCAGTGAACAAGTGGGACGGGCTGGAAAGCGAAGCCAAGGAGAAGATGCGGGCGGACATCAAGCGCCGTCTAGGCTTCGCCGACTACGCCGAGCTGCATTTCATCTCGGCACTGCACGGCACGGCCGTTGGCGACCTCTACCCCTCCATCGAGCGGGCCTTCAAGGCAGCCAATGCCCACTGGTCCACCAACCGCCTGACCACGCTGCTGCAAGATGCGGTCAGCCAGCATCCGCCCCCCATGGTCAACGGTCGGCGGATCAAGCTGCGCATGGCCCACCAGGGCGGCAGCAACCCGCCCATCATCGTGGTCCACGGCAACCAGACCGAATCGCTGCCCGAGGCCTACCGCCGTTACCTGATCAACACCTTCCGCAAGGTGCTGAAGGTACGCGGCACGCCCATGCGCTTCGAGTTCCGTTCAGGCAGTAACCCTTTCGACAAGATGGCAGGTGCCAGCGACAAGGAGAAAGCCAAGAAACGCGAGCTGAACCGCACCAAGGAAGCCCGCAAGAGCCGCCGCTAGGCGCTGCTCGAAAACTGGCCTTGCCTGCATCGCCCGCCTATATGGCGGGCGATGGCTTTTCGGGATTTGCGACCGGCGCGACGCTCGGTGCCAACGAATCCGCTTGACAGCCATGGGCGGTGGCCCTCAAATAGCGGCGCTTTCGAGCATCCGCTACACTGACCTTTTGCCCTTTCTCTGGGGGAAACACATGCACCATGCCCTTCGCCGTGGCCGCAGCCTGATTCTGCTGCTGCTCGCTGCTCTACTGACCGGCTGCCTTGCGCTGCCACAAACCGGCCTGTTTGCCTTCCGGCTGGCCGTTACTTCTCTGGGAGTCGAAGAGGTACGCATCGGGCCATACAGCGTGAATGCCGGCCTGGATACCAGCGACATGACTCGCCTGCTGGCTTCGAGCCTGGGCGCTGGCAGCCTGCCAGTGCAGGCCACCCTGGCCATGGGCCTGGGGCTACCGGCAGGCATGCCTGCCGTTGAAATGTCCGGGTTTCGCTGGACGCTGGACATGCCGGGCGTCGACCCCGTGCAGGGGCAGTATCAACAGGACGTGACCCTCACCCCAGGCGACGACGCCAACCTGCGCCTGCCGGTGGCGTTCGATATTCTGGCCACCGACACCCAGCGCATGACGCCCATGATCGAGCTGGCCAGCCAGTTGGCAAGCCAGGGTGAGCTGCCCCCCGGTAGCGAGCTGGCCATCACTCCTGGGGATCTGCGCGGCCTGGGCATGACGCTGCCGTCAGGCCTGCTGACGCCGACCATCCGCTTGAACGTCGGCGCCGATGGGCAGCTGATTCCTCAGCGCTGATCGGCGCGCTGACGCTCCTCTTGCAGCCGCTTGCGGCCCACGTACTGGGCCGCAAACTGCCACGCCGTTCGGCCGCTGCGCCCACCGCGCAGGGTGGCAAAACGTACGGCTTCCGCCCGCGCGCCATCGTCCCAGTCGTTACCGCTACCTGTGCGGTTGACCCAGTGCTCACAGACCTCCAGGTAGGTTGCCTGGTTGAACGGGTGAAAGCCCAGCCACAGCCCGAAACGGTCTGACAGCGAGATCTTCTCCTCCACGGCGTCACCATGGTGCAGCTCTTCGCCTACCAAACGGCTTCCCTGATTATCCTCCATCGACTCCGGCAGCAAGTGTCGGCGGTTGGAAGTGGCATACAGCAGCACGTTCTCGGGAGGGCCGGTCAAGGCGCCGTCCAGCACGCTTTTCAGCGCCTTGTAGGCATCATCGTTGCCTTCGAACGACAGGTCATCGCAGTACACCACGAAGCGGTGGGGCTGATGGCGCAACTGCTCGACCAGCCGTGGCAGGCTTGCCAGGTCATGGCGGTCGACCTGGATCAGGCGTAACCCTTCGCTGGCCAGAGAGTTGAGCAGCGCACGCACCACCGACGACTTGCCGCTGCCACGAGAGCCCCACAGCAAGGCATGGTTGGCAGGCAGCCCCTGCAGAAAGGCGCGGGTGTTATCGACCAATGCCAGTTTCTGCCTCTCGATGCCCAGCAGGTCGTCCAGCGTCATGCCATCTCGGGGCGGCACCGGCACCAGTTGGCCGCCCAGCGGGTGGCGCTGCCAAATGGCCGCCACATGGGTCTGCCAGTTCACCGGGGTGGGCACTGGCGGCAACCAGTGGTCGATGTGATCGAGTAGCTGCGTCAAGCGCTGGCTTAATTGCGCATCCATGGTGGCCCTCAGAGTAGGTTATGATAAGAGTTGATTTACCGCTGTCAGTGGTTATCTTGTGTGCAAGGATCCCTTCTCGTCTATTAGGAAACCGTCTATGCGCTGGCTTCGACCCTTTGCCGTCACCGCTTTGTGCGCCTCTCTGGCTGCCTGCTCCACGTCCCCCACCGGCCGTTCGCAGCTGTTGCTGCTCTCGGAAGACCAGCTCAATCAGATGGGCCAGCAGGCGTTCGCGCAGTACCAGCGCGACGTGCCTACGGCCAACCAGGCGAGCCATCGCTATGTCCAGTGCATCACCAACGCCATCGTCGACATTCTGCCCGGCGAACAGCGTAATCTGGATTGGCAAATTCGCGTGTTCGAGTCCGAGCAGCCCAACGCCTTCGCCCTCCCCGGGGGCTACATGGGCGTCAATACCGGCATGCTGAACGTGGCCACCAACCAGGATCAGCTGGCATCGGTCGTCGGCCACGAGATCGGTCACGTGCTGGCACGCCATGCCAACGAGCGCGCCTCGACCCAAAGCGCCACTTCGCTTGGCCTGTCGGTCATTTCCAGCGCCTCCGGTATGCAAACCCCGGCGGGCCAGCAGTTGATGGGCGTGCTGGGCATGGGCGCCGAGTACGGCATTTCGCTGCCCTTCTCTCGCCGCCATGAAAGCGAAGCCGATGTCATCGGCCTGCAGCTGATGGCACAGGCAGGCTTCGATCCCCGCGAAAGCGTGACTTTGTGGGAAAACATGCAGGCCGCGTCCAGCGGTGGCGCGCCCCCCGCCTGGATGTCGACGCACCCAAGCCAGGGGCAGCGCATCCAGGGCCTGCAGGCCAACATGGAGCCCGCCATGGCCAGCTTCGAAGAAGCTCGCCAAAGCGGCCGCACGCCCAACTGCCCACGCCCCTGATATACGCTCCTGACATTGAGGTTTAGATGATCCGACTGGGTTTACTGCTGCTGGTACTGCCGATTCTGGTGCTGCTGAGCGTCTATTTCTGGGAACTGGGCGACGTGCGCGCCTGCCATCTCGAAGGGGGCTACTGGAACTACCTGGAAAGCGCCTGCCGCGAGACGCCCCAGCCGTTCGTCTCCTGGCTGGAGCGCTCTCCCTTGCTGGTGAACGGAGGCATGCTGCTCTCCGTGGTGGGGCTGGTGATGTGCATGGTGGGGTTCTATACCAAACCCCGCTAGCCGCCCGTCAATGACTGTCGAAGCCGCGTGCGCACCTGAGACGTCTCGGGGCGCACGTTGCGCCACAGGAAGAACGACTCGGCGGCCTGCTCGACCAGCATCCCCAGGCCGTCCAGCGGCTGTGCGCCCTGCGCCTCGGCCCAGCGCAGAAAGACCGTGGGCTCGGCCCCGTACATCATGTCGTAGGCCCAGGCACCCTCGCTGAACAGCGCCTCTGGCAGCGGCGGCAGCGCACCAGAGAGGCTGGCACTGGTGCCGTTGATCACCACATCGAACGGCCCCTCGATGGCCGCGTAACCACTGCCGCTGATCGGCCCCAGGTCGGCGAACGCAGCGGCCAGCTGAGTGGCTTTTTCGGCCGTCCGGTTGGCCACCTGCAGGCAGGCGGGCTTTTCCGCCAGCAGCGGCTCCAACACGCCCCGAACGGCACCGCCAGCGCCCAGCACCAGCAGGCGTTTACCCTTCAACGTCACGCCCTGATAGGCAAGGTCACGTACCAGCCCGACCCCATCCGTGGTATCGCCATAGGTGCGGCCATTGCCGCCGACGATCAGCGTATTGACGGCCTGCGCGCGTTTGGCCCGGTGGCTGAGCGTGTCGCACAGCGCAAAGGCATCGCCTTTGAAAGGCACGGTCACATTGGCACCGCGCCCGCCCGCCACCACGAAGGCCTGCCAGGCACGAGCGAAGCCGTCGGTGGGGGCCAGCTGCGCGACGTACTCCATGGCCTGCTCGGTCTGGCGGGCAAATTCAGCGTGAATCATCGGAGACTTGGAGTGCTCGATGGGGTTGCCGAACACGCAGTAACGGTCGCTCATGAGGCCTCTCCACTGGGCTGGCGTTGCGATTGAGGCTGGGCCTGAGACTGCGGGGACTGGCCCGCTTCACCCAGCCAGTCACGCGGCACCAGGTAATCGTGCAGCTGCGCTTCGCGGCTGCCCTGGGCAGGCGTGAAGTCATACTCCCAGCGCGCCAGGGGCGGCATGGACATCAGAATCGACTCCGTGCGCCCACCGCTTTGCAGGCCAAACAGGGTGCCCCGGTCCCATACCAGGTTGAACTCCACGTAGCGGCCCCGACGATAGAGCTGAAAATCGCGCTCCTGCTCACCCCAGGCATCGGCCTGACGACGCTCGACGATGGGCAAGTACGCCGCCAGGAAGCTGTCCCCCACGGCGCGCTGAAAGGCAAAGCACTCCTCGAAGCCGCCTTCGTTGAGGTCGTCGAAAAACAGCCCGCCCACGCCTCGGGTCTCTTCCCGGTGCTTGAGGTAGAAATAGTCATCGCACCACGCCTTGTAACGCTCGTACACCCCTTCCCCAAACGGAGCGCAGGCATCACGCGCCACGCGATGCCAGTGCACCACATCCTCGAATACAGGGTAGTAGGGCGTGAGGTCGAAACCGCCGCCAAACCACCAGACCGGCGGCTCGCCCTCCTTCTCGGCAATGAAGAAGCGCACATTGCCGTGGCTGGTGGGGATATGCGGGTTTTCAGGATGCATGACCCAGGACACCCCCACCGCATGGAAACTGCGCCCTGCCAGCTCCGGGCGGGCGGCCGTGGCCGACGGGGGCAACTGAGCACCAAAAACATGCGAGAAATTGACGCCGCCCTTTTCGAACACCCGCCCATCGGTCATGACGCGTGAGCGACCACCGCCGCCCTCTTCACGCTGCCAGCTATCCTCCCTGAACGTGGCCTGGCCATCGGCGGCGCTCAAACCGGCGCACAGCCGATCCTGCAGATCCAGAAGGTAGTGTTTGACGTCGTCGAGGTGTTCGTGGGCCACGGTAGCTCCTGGTGAGATGAATCGTGAATGGTAAGTCATCAACCGTTGATGTCGAGACGCTGATGTCGAGGCACTAGTGGCACGCTAATGACTCAAGCGCGCATCACCTTGCCGGTCAGCAGGTCTCTGATGGTGCTGGGCTTGGCATTGCCTCCCAGCTCTCCGGCCACGATGGCCGCGACTTCCTCGCCAAAAGTGGTGGCAACCTCGTCGGCGCTCATGGCGGGTGGGTCACCGGCTCGATTGGCCGAGGTGGACACCAGCGGCCCGCCAAAGGCTTCACAGAGCGCTTTCATCAGCGGGTGGTCGGTGACGCGCAGAGCCACACTTTGGTGAGCGCCGCGCACGAGGCCATGGCTACGGCCGTTATCGGGCACCAGCCACGTATTGGGACCAGGCCAACTGGCGGCCAGCGGCGCATGCAGCGCCAGGGGTAGCTGGCTCAGCCAGGGCTGGAACTGTTGAATACTGGCCGCCACCAGAATGACGCCCTTGGCCGGGTCACGCTCTTTCATGCGCATCAGGTGCGCCAGCGCCTCATCATTGTCCGGGTCACAGCTCAACCCCCAAACGGCCTCGGTAGGGCAGGCAATCACTCCCCCTTCCCGTAGCGCCTGCACCGCTGCTTTCACGTCAACCGCCGTTTTCATGGACGCTCCTACTGGCTATCGAACCATCAGATCGAGAAAGCTCCATCTTACCATGCTGCCGTCAGCCGAACCCAGCCACCCGCACGCTGGGCCACCTGCCCTTCCAGCTCCAGCATCAACAGCCGCTGCTGACACTCACTGACCGACAGCCCCGTGCTCTGCACCAGCCAGTCGATGGGCGTGGGGGAAGGTCCCAGCGCGTGCAGCAGGCGGTCAGGCGGCTCTGTCTGGGCAGAGTCTGTCTGGGCAGGGTCTGTCTGGGCAGAGGGCGTTGGCGACATCGGCGCGGGGGCCGCAGGCGAGGCCTTCTCGGCAGGGGCTGCCTCCGAGGGCGTGAGCATCGGCCAATAATGCGGTGCCCAGTGCTGCAGCTCGGCCAGAATGTCCTCCACGTGGCGCACCAGCGTCGCGCCATTGCGCAACAGCTGCAGGCAACCACGGGCTTGAACGTTATGCAGCGACCCCGGCAGGGCAAACAGCTCTCGCCCCTGCTCCAGCGCTAGCCGGGCACTCACCAGCGAGCCGCTTTTCTCGGTGGCTTCGACCACCAGGGTTCCCAACGAAAGCCCCGTGACGATGCGGTTGCGGCGTGGAAAAAAGGCCGGACGCGCCACGGTGCCCGGTGGGTGTTCGGAAAGCAGCAGCCCGCCGGGCTGGGTGCTCAGCTGCTCGTGCAGCTCGCGGTGGCGCGCCGGATAAATGACGTCCACCCCACACCCCAGCACGGCGATCGAATGCCCTCCGGCGGCCAGCGCGGCGCGCTGGGCAACGCCATCGACGCCCAGCGCCATACCGCTGACGATGCACCAGCCACGGCTGGCCAGCTCACGGGCAAACGCCTGGGCATGGCCACTGCCTTCGGCGGTCGGTTTGCGGGTACCCACCATGGCCAGGCCCGGGCCCTCCAGCGCCTGCAAATCCCCTTGTGCCCACAGCACCACGGGCGGGTCCGGCAATTGGTTCAGCAGCGCAGGCCAAGCCGGGTGGTCGCGGTGCAGCAGATGACGACGGGGCGCCTTGCCCAACCACGCCTCGGTCTCTTCCACCACCTGCTGAAGCGGGCTGCGCTGAGGCTGCGCCAGCCATAATCTGAGGGCATTGGCCGCCGCACTGGGCAGCGCCGCCAGCCAGCCCTGTGGCCACTGGGGCGAGCGGGCCACCAGCTGTGCAATACGGGCTGCGCCCATGCCGGGCAATGCATTGATTACCAGCCACTCCCTGGCGTCCATCGCCACCTCCTTTTCATCGTTCGAGTACCCCTGCGGCTTGCCAGGCTATGTACAAAAACCAGGTTATGTACGAAAACCAGGCTGAGTACGAAAACTAGTGCTGGGGAGCTCTCACCACGTCACCCACGGCCAACACATTGGAAGCCTGCATGACCAGCGCATAGCTCATGTGACTGTAGGGTTTGAAGATCATCACGAGACCCGCTTCGGTGGAGGGCAACTGAATCAGCTCCTGGGTGCGCGGGTCGTTGACCACTTCGCCCTGCTGATCGACACGCAAGACATGGCCGGGCTGCAGGCCATCCTGGGTGCCCACATCCAACGCCACGACCTGCAACCGGCCAATGAAGCGAACGCCGCCGGGCACGGCCACGATCCGCCCTGCCACCTGGTTCAGCGGCGCTCTGGGAGTAAAGGCCTCGCTGACCGGAATATCTTCCAGCGGCAGCAGGATGTCGTTGTTGCGCACTTCCTGGTTGGCACTCAGCACTTCGACACGTGAAATATCACCTTCACTGCTGATGCGCTGCGCTTCGCCGATACTGATCAACTCGTCGCCCAGCAGGGTGCCGTCCGCCGCCAGATAAGGCTCGCCGGGGCGATAGATCCCCAGCCGCTGGCGGGCAGGCAGCTCGCCACGCACATAGAGCGTATCCCCGGCACCGCTGATCAGCCGCTGGTTGTCGCCACCCACCACATAGGCCAGCTCCTGAACATCCTCACCCGGCTCGACCACCCGGTGATCGCGCAAGAAAGAGCGCACCACGTCCATGGGAATGGGCGTGATCGCTTCCCGCTCGGGAACGCTGCGCATTTGTGGCGATAGCCGAACCACGCCTTGGCCACGCTCCAGCGTCAGGCACGGCTGACCCTGGCAATCGCCCAGTACCAGTACGTCGCCTGGGTAGATGAGATGCGGGTTGCGAATCTGCGGGTTGGCTTGCCATAGTGCGGGCCACTGCCAGGGGGAGCGCAGGTAGCGTGCGGAGATATCCCATAGCGTATCCCCGGCGACCACTTCGTAGCGCTCGGGTGCATCGCTGCGCAGCCGCTCCCAGGCCTGCGCTGCCGGGCTCAGCGCCAGCCAGGCCAGCAGCACTCCCAACACGCTGTGATAAAACGGCTTTCCAGCTACCATCCTAGCCACCATCCGTTCTCCCCTCGTTATCCCCTGGTGATTGTTTGAAGCAGTTGCGGGGGCGCCACGGCGCGGCGCGTGCCCAGGAACGCTTATGGCATGATATAGTGGTCAATATAAAGCACTTAGGCCCGCCGACACAGCGCGGCGCCTGCTCATCTTCAAGACTCTGCATAAACGGTGACGGTAACGCCATGGCCAAACTTCCTATTCTCGTATTTCCTGACGAGCGCCTGCGCACCAAGGCGGTCGCGGTGGAAACCGTGGACGACGAGGTCCGCCAGCTCGTGGATGACATGCTGGAGACCATGTACGACGCCCGTGGCATCGGCCTGGCCGCCACGCAAATCGACGTGCACCGCCGGGTGGTGGTCATGGACGTCAGCGACGACAACTCCCAGCCGCTGGTGATGATCAACCCCCGCTATGAGCCTATCGGCGAAGAGCGTGAGCCGCTGTCGGAAGGCTGCCTTTCGATTCCTGAGTATTACGCCGAAGTACCGCGCTACCTGAAGGTCAAGCTGACGGCGCTGGACCGCCACGGCGAGCCCTACGAGCTGGAAGCCGACGGCTTGCTGGCCCACTGCATTCAGCATGAGTACGATCACCTGGAAGGCGTGCTGTTCGTGGATTATCTGTCCCCGCTCAAGCGCGACCGGGTCATGAAAAAAATGCAGAAACGCTACAAGCAGATGAACGACGCCTGACCCCGGTTGCGTCATCTGGCCCTGGGCCGAGCTGACAACGTTGCCCCACAAGCTTACCTGTGACGACAACGCTGCCTCTCGGCCCTCCTGCGTTTCATCGGCAGCACTTTCTCTTTTCACTCAAGGGCTCTCCACCATGTCACCGTTACGCGTTGTTTTTGCTGGCACGCCAGACTTCGCCGCCTCCAGCCTTGCTGCCCTTCTCGACAGCGAACACGAAGTGGTGGCGGTCTACACCCAGCCCGACCGCCCCGCCGGTCGGGGACGTAAACTCACTCCCAGCCCGGTCAAACAGCTGGCTCAAGCCCAGGCACTGCCGGTGTATCAACCCATCAGCCTGAAAGACGCCGAGGCCCAGGCCGAGCTGGCGGCACTGAACGCCGATGTGATGGTCGTGGTGGCCTACGGGCTGCTGCTTCCCCAGGCAGTGCTGGATACGCCGCGCCTGGGCTGCATCAACGTACACGCCTCGCTGCTTCCCCGCTGGCGCGGCGCGGCGCCCATTCAGCGCGCCATCGAAGCGGGCGACAGCGCCTCGGGCGTCACCATCATGCAGATGGATGCGGGCCTGGATACCGGCGCCATGCTGCACGAAGTGCGCACCCCGATCACGCCGCGCACCACGGGCGGCGACCTGCACGACCGCCTGGCCATTCAAGGGGCCAATGCGCTGATCCACGTGCTGGACAACCTCGACAACGGCAGCCTTCAAGCCACCGCCCAGCCCGACGAAGGCGTCACCTACGCAGCCAAACTCAGCAAGGCCGAGGCCGAACTGGACTTCTCTCAGCCCGCCGAGCAGCTGGCGCGCAAGATTCGCGCCTTCAACCCCTGGCCCGTGGCCTGGTGCGCGCTGGGCAGCGACCGCCTGCGCCTGCTGATGGCCAGCGTCGAGCCCGGCGAGCAGCCCGCCTGCCCACCAGGCACACTGCTGGCGCATGGTGAAGATCACCTGCGCATTGCCTGCGGTGTGCAGGGCCAGGAGGTCTTGTGCGTCAGCCGTGCGCAACTGCCCGGCGGCAAGGCCATGGCCGTCCGTGACTTGTTGAACGCTCGCCAAACGCCGCTGACCGTGGGCCGTTGCCTGGGCCAGTCGCTGGAAGGAACCCAACCACTGGAAGGAGCCGCCCAATGAACCTGCCGCGCACACCCACGGGGAGCGGACTGGACGTGCGTGCGGCGGCGGCCAGAAGCCTGGTGCCGATCCTCACCGACAAGGGCTCCCTGGCGGGGCTGGACGAGCACAGCGTAGTGGCCAGGGACCGCGCGCTGCTCAAGGAGCTGTGCTATGGCACCTGCCGCCGCTTGCCGCGCCTTCAGGCGCTGGCCCAACGCCTGCTGAAGCAGCCGTTCAAGAAGCGCGACGCCGACGTTCAGGCCCTGCTCCTGATCGGTATTTATCAACTGCTCTACATGCGTACCCCGGCCCACGCCGCCGTGGGCGAAACCGCCGGAGCCGCCCGCCTGCTGGACAAGGAGTGGGCGACACGAGTGCTCAATGGCTGCCTGCGACGCCTGCAGCGCGAAGCCGACGCGCTGCAGGCCGAGGTGGACCGTGATGAAAGCGTCGCCCTGGAGCATCCCCAGTGGCTGCTGGGTAAGCTGCGCAGCGCCTGGCCCGATCAGTGGCGGGCCATCGCCCAGGCCAACAACGAGCCCGGCCCGATGACGCTGCGCGTCAACCAGCGTCACAACGACCGTGAAGCCTACCTCACTCGACTCACCGAGCAGGGGTTGGGCGGCGAGCTGTGTCTGCACGCCCCGGACGGCATTACGCTGCACACCCCCTGCGACGTGACCGTACTGCCCGGCTTTGCCCAGGGGCACGTCAGCGTGCAGGACGAAGCTGCCCAGCTGTCGGCCGCTCTGCTGGGCCCGGCCCTGGCGCCCAGGCCCGGCGCCCATGTGCTGGATGCCTGCTGCGCCCCGGGCGGCAAGACGGCCCATTTGCTGGAGCAGTTCGATATCGCCCTGACAGCGCTGGACAGCGACAATCAGCGCCTGGCCCGTGTCGATGACACCCTCGCTCGGCTGGGGCTCGCTGCAGAGCTGAAACATGCCGATGCGACCACCCGCGACTGGTGGAGCGGGACGCCGTTCGATGCCATTTTGCTGGATGCCCCCTGCTCCGGCACGGGCGTGATTCGCCGCCATCCGGACATCAAGGCCCTGCGCCGCAAGGAGGACATTCGTCAGTTGGCCAGCCTGCAGCAGCGCCTGCTCGACAACCTGTGGCCGCTGCTCCGCCCCGGCGGTACGCTGCTCTACGCCACCTGCTCGGTGCTGCCGGAAGAGAACAGCGGCCAGATCGAGGCCTTCCTGGCCCGCACCCCCGACGCCCGGGCCACCACGCCGAACGATGTGGCCTGGGGCGAGCCCAGCGGGCCGGGCAGGCAACTGTTTCCCGCACAAAACAGTCACGATGGCTTTTTTTATGCCAGACTGGAGAAGCAGACTGCCTAAGGCAAGCGCCTGGACTCAGGGGCATTAGGCAGTGAATTCATGACAAGGATGGAGAACACATGAGTCATCACACCTACAAGCACATCGAACTTACCGGCTCTTCCGAAAAAGGTATTGAGGAAGCCGTTCAGAACGCATTGGCCAAAGCGTCCGAAAGCGTGCACAACATGCGTTGGCTGGAAGTGACCGATACGCGCGGTCACATAGAAGATGGGCGTGTTGCCCACTGGCAGGTCACGATCAAGGTCGGCTTCACGCTGGAGTAATCGTCACCTGCTTTTCGACGGCGGCTGGTTTACACTGGCCGCCGTCTTTGTTGCAGCGCACACCGCGTGCTGATAAAACGCTGGCGCTCATAACGGAACCGATGCTTAGCGATGAAAATCATCATTCTCGGCGCCGGCCAGGTCGGCGGCACCCTGGCGGAGCACCTTGCCCGCGAGGAAAACGACATTACCGTCGTCGACACCGACGGCGCCAAGCTACGCGAGCTGCACACCAAGCTGGATATCCGCACGGTCACCGGCGCGGGCTCCTACCCCATCGTGCTGCGCCAGGCGGGCTGTGAAGACGCCGACATGCTGATCGCGGTGACCAACACCGACGAGATCAACATGATCGCCTGTCAGGTGGCCCACACGCTGTTTCGCACCCCCACCAAGATCGCGCGGGTTCGCTCCACGGCTTACCTCACCCGCAAGGGCCTGTTTGCCCACGAAGCCATTCCCATCGACGTCTTGATCAGCCCGGAACAGGTGGTGACCGACCACGTGCGCCGTTTGATCGAGCATCCCGGCGCCCTGCAGGTGCTGGAGTTTGCCGAGGGGCTGGTGCAGCTGGTGGCGGTAAAAGCCTTCTACGGCGGCCCGCTGGTGGGCCAGAATCTCGCCTTCCTGGGCAAGCACATGCCCAACGTGGAAACCCGCGTCGCCGCCATCTACCGGCGCAATCGGCCGATCATCCCCCAGGGCGACACGGTCATCGAAGCCGACGACGAAGTGTTCTTCCTGGCGGCACGGCGGGATATCCGCGCGGTGATGAGCGAGCTGCGCAAGGTGGAGCGCGACTTCCGCCGAGTGGTGATTGCCGGGGGTGGCAACATCGGCGAACGCCTGGCGGAGCATCTGGAGCATAGCCATCAGGTCAAGATCATCGAGCACAGCCTGGAGCGCTGCACCACGCTCTCGGAGCGGCTGGACCGCACCGTGGTGCTGCACGGCAGCGCCACCAGCAAGCGCCTGCTGGAAGAAGAGAACATCGAGGATTGCGACATCTTCTGCGCCCTGACCAACGACGACGAGGTGAACATCATGTCGTCGCTGCTGGCCAAGCGGCTGGGGGCCAAGAAGGTGCTCACGCTGATCAACAACGCCGCCTACGTGGACCTGGTCCAGGGTGGCGATATCGACATCGCCATCTCCCCGCAGCAGGCCACCATCGGCAGCCTGCTGACCCACGTGCGCCGGGGCGATATCGTCAACGTGCACTCCCTGCGTCGGGGTGCGGCGGAAGCCATCGAGGCCATTGCCCACGGCGACAAGCAGTCTTCCAAGGTGGTGGGCCGCACCATCGATGAGATCGAGCTTCCCGAAGGCACTACCATCGGTGCCGTGGTGCGCGGCAAGGAAGTGATGATTGCCCACGGCGACGTGCGCGTGGAGAGCGGTGATCACCTGATTCTGTTCGTGATCGACAAACGGCGTATCCGCGACGTCGAGCGGCTTTTCCAGGTGGGATTGACGTTTTTCTAGGAACCAGCCAGCAATGAGACCCTCCCTGCCATGAGCCTGCGGATTATTCTACGTATCTTGGGCCTGCTGCTGATGCTGTTCAGCCTCACCATGCTGCCTCCCATGCTGATGTCGCTATGGTTTCGCGACGGCGTTTGGCATGCGTTCATGAGCGGCATTGCGATTTCCGTCATCACCGGCCTGCTGATCTACCTGCCGAACCGCCGGGCGCGCAAGGAGCTGCGCATTCGGGACGGTTTCATCATCGCGGCCATGTTCTGGACCGTGCTGGCACTGTTCGGCTCGCTGCCGCTGATGCTGTTTGGCGAGGACGCCCTGAGCATTACCGATGCCGTCTTCGAATCCTTTTCGGGCCTGACCACCACCGGGGCCACGGTCATTACCGGCATCGATTTTCTGCCCGAGTCAATCCGCTACTACCGCCAGCAGCTGCAGTGGCTGGGCGGTATGGGCATCGTGGTACTGGCGGTGGCCATCCTGCCGACCTTGGGGGTCGGGGGCATGGCCCTGTACCGCACGGAAATTCCGGGGCCGCTGAAAGACTCCAAGCTGACGCCGCGCATCACCGAAACCGCCAAGGCGCTGTGGTATATCTACGCCACCTTGACCTTTGCCTGCTTCGTGGCTTACATGATCGCGGGCATGGATTGGTTCGATGCGCTGGGCCACAGCTTTTCCACGGTCGCCATCGGCGGATTTTCGACCCATGACCTGAGCATCGGCTATTTCGATAGCGCCGCCATCGAGCTGATCTGCATCAGCTTCATGCTGATTTCGGCGGTGAGCTTCAGCCTCCACTTCGTGGCCTGGCGCGAGAAGCGCCTGACCCATTACTTTCAGGACCCGGAAGCCCGGTTTCTGCTGCTGTTCCTGACGGGTCTGACCGTGATTACCGTCATTACCCTGTGGCTGACCAAGACCTATGACGACATCACCGGCCTGCGTCACGCGCTGTTCGAGGTCGTCTCCGTGGCTACCACGGCCGGGTTCGCCGTGGCCGACTTCTCAGGCTGGCCTGGGGCAATTCCGTTTCTGCTGTTCATTGCCGCCTTCGTAGGGGGCTGCTCGGGCTCCACCGCTGGCGGCATGAAAGTGATCCGCATCATCCTGATTCTCAAGCAGGGCATGCGCGAAGTCATGCGCCTGATTCACCCCAACGCGGTGATTGCGGTGAAGGTCGGCAAGGTCAGCGTACCCGACAGCATCGCGCAGGCGGTATGGGGCTTTTTTTCGGCCTATGTCATGCTGTTCTTCCTGATGCTGGTGGGCGTGATGGCCACCGGCGTGGATCAAGTGACCGCCTGGTCGGCGGTGGGCTCGGCGCTCAACAACCTGGGCCCTGCGCTGGGCGAAGCCAGCAGCCACTATGGCGACTTACCCAGCCTGGCCAAATGGATTCTGGTACTGGCCATGCTGATGGGGCGCCTGGAAATTTTCACCGTCCTGGTACTCTTTACTCCGGCCTTCTGGCGGCGTTGATACACCACTGAGCCCCGGTATTGACGGCTTGTGTACGTTTTCACCTTTTTATACTTATACATCGAGACTGTTGAATGACCCACGATGACACTACGCGGCCACCGACGCCGCCCCTGCCCTCCACTAGCGGCCCGCTGAAAACCGTGACCGTGGGCGACACCTGCTACACCCTGCTGGGCACGGCCCATGTCTCGGCCGAAAGCGCCGACGACGTGCGCCAATTGATTGCTACCGGCCATTTCGATGCGGTGGCCATCGAGCTGTGTGACGCCCGCCATCACAGCATGGACAACCCCGATGCCATGGGCGAGCAGGACCTGTTTCAAGTGTTCAAGCAGGGCAAGGCCGGCATGGTCGCCGCCAGCCTGGCGCTGGGTGCCTTCCAGCAGCGTATCGCTGAGCAGTCAGGCATCCAGCCGGGCGCCGAAATGCGCGCGGCGGTGGATGAGTGCCGTGCTCGCCAACTGCCGCTGCTGCTGGTGGACCGCGATGTGGGCATCACGCTCAAGCGCATCTACAGCAACGTGCCTTGGTGGCAGCGCTTCTCGCTGTTTTCCGGGCTGATTGGCAGCGTGCTCTCCCGCCAGGATGTCTCCAAGGAGGAGATCGAAAAGCTCAAGGAGGGCGATATGCTGGAAGCCACCTTCAGCGAATTCGCAGCGGAATCAGAAACGCTCTACACCCCGCTGATCCGCGAACGCGACCGCTACATGGCGCTACGCCTGGCCGAAGAGGCACCTCCCGGGCGCTACTCGAACGTGCTGGTCGTGCTCGGCGCAGGCCACCTGAAAGGCACCGGCGAGCAC
Organism: Halomonas sp. NyZ770; assembly: GCF_020616575.1. Lineage (NCBI taxonomy): Bacteria > Pseudomonadati > Pseudomonadota > Gammaproteobacteria > Oceanospirillales > Halomonadaceae > Halomonas > Halomonas sp. NyZ770. Next base: position 3,258,511 of record NZ_CP085143.1, read on the forward strand.
CTGGAAACACCGCTACCGGAAAACCCGACCCAGGAGCGGGAATCGCTGGAAGCTACTCCGCCGCCCTCCAAGCTATGGAAAGCCATGCCCTGGCTGATCACCGCGCTGGTCCTCACAGGCTTCGTGGTGGGCTTTTCGCGTAATACCGAGCTGGGCTGGCAGCTGGTGATGGAGTGGTTCTTGATCAATGGCCTGCTATCCGGGGGGGCGACCCTGATTGCCCTGGCGCATCCGCTCACCGTGATCGCGACCTTCTTTGCTGCGCCGCTGACGTCGCTCAACCCCACCATTGGCGCCGGTTTCGTGGCCGCCGGGGTCGAGCTTTACATGCGCAAACCCAAGGTGCGCGATTTCTCCACCCTGCGCCATGACGTGACGCAACTGAAAGGCTGGTGGAAAAACCGCGTGTCACGCACGCTGCTGGTGTTCATTCTCGCCACGATAGGTTCGGCCATTGGCACCTGGGTGGCAGGCTTCAGAATTGCCGGGGCGCTGTTTGGCGGCGCCGCGTGAGCCATAGCACCATCCGGCAAGCCCCCTGGCAGGCCGATGCCCTGCTGCTGCTGGTGACCACTCTGGCAGCAGGCGGGTGGATATTTTCCAAGGAAGCGCTGGCAGGCATGCCTCCGCTGCTGTTCATCGGCACCCGCTTTCTGCTCGCGGGGGGCATTCTACTGGGCTTCGCCTGGCCGACACTGCGCCATTTGCCTGCCCGGCGTATTCGGCGCGGCCTGCTGGTAGGCGTACTGTTCAGTGCGGCCATCGCTTTCTGGGTGCTGGGATTGCATCACTCCCAGCATCTGGGAGAAAGCGCCTTCATCAACAGCCTGGGCATTCTGCTGGTGCCGGTGGTGGCCCGCCTGCTGTTTGGCGACCGTCCCGCCACCAGCACCTGGGTAGCCCTGCCCGTCGCGCTGACAGGCTTTGCGCTGTTATCGCTGAATGCCGGTTTTCGGGTGGAGGCCAGCCAGCTGCTGATGCTTTGCGCGGCCTTGTGCTTCGCGCTGCTGATCAACGTCAATACGCGGGTGGTGCGCAATGTGCCTGCCCTGTCGTTGACGACGCTGCAGCTGCTTTCCGTGGGCATCGTGTTGACCGCTGTTTCATGGGTCGTGGAAGAGCAGACGCTCTCCCTCGATGCCCCGATTCTGGGCTGGTTTCTGGCCAGCGTGCTGCTGGCCAGCTCACTGCGGTTCTTTCTTCAGATCAAGGCGCAGGGCATGACCACGCCAAGCCATGCAGCGGTCATTCTGATGCTGGAGGCCGTCTGGACGGCGCTGCTGGCCGCCTGGTGGTTCAACGAAACCATGTCGGCGCTTCAGCTCACCGGCTGCGCGCTGATTTTCGCGGCCCTGCTGATCAACCGCTGGTACTGGGTGCGCAAGGTGCTGTTGCGCTGGCTCCCCGGCGCCAGGCCTTGATCAGCGCGGCGCATCCCCCGCCTTTCGGGCCAACAGCCGAGTCATGGCCGCCGTTGGCTCCTCGATCTTGCGGTAGTAGCGGCTCTCGGCGTAGCTGTCGTTGAACACGTCGAAGTAGTCGTCCAGCACGCTGGCGGCATTTTCATCACCGCTCTGACGCAGCAGTTCGATGGCCACCTCGGCGGTGCACAGGTGGGCTTTCGAGGCGGGCTTGCGCAGCCGGTAGCGGGTTTCGCGCTCGGTGCGCAGCGGCAATACCGGCAGCGTGTCCAGGTAAGGGCTCTTGCGGAACATACGCCGGGCCTGTCGCCAGGTGCCGTCCAGAATGATGAAGACTGGAATACGCGACTGCTGCTTGACCGACTGGACGGCCTCCAGCCCCACCACCCGCTCCGCGTAATCCGGCTGGTCATCAGGAAAAATCACGAACGGCGCATAGCGCGGGTCTTGCAGCAGCGCGGCCAGCGTCTCGTCCGGCGCCGTGCGATACCAGGTAAATACCCGAGTGTTGGTCAGCACGTCACCAATCAGACGGCCGGTATTGGTCGGTTTGAAGTGCTCGATGGAGTGGGTCAGCAGCCACACCTGGGCGTCACTCTCTGCCTTGACCTGATAAGGGCACAGGCAGTTCAGCTCGGGCAGATTGCACCCTTCGCAGCGCTTGACGAAGCTGCCGCGCGCTTTGAATTCGCGCCGCGGCGGTCGCGGGTGCCCCGTGGCCGGGTCGCGGTCGGTCAAGGCGTCATGTTCAGGGGGCAGCGAGGTCGCGTCAGGCATCTGCGCTCCAGTGGTGATCAAAGGGCGCAGAGTATAAAGCAGGCCGTGCATCGTGACGAATGTTCCCTTCCCCCGCCCTCCAGTAAACCAACCAATCATTAAAAGTTGACACCCTTGACATCTCACCGCTAGAGTCCTGTCAACTTTCAAATTAAAAAAGGTTTACCCGTGACCACTCACACGACGGCTTCTCACGCGGCTGATGCCGCTCCGCGCCAAGATTGGACCCTCGAGGAAATCGACGCGCTGTTTGCGTTGCCCTTCAACGACCTGCTGTTTCAGGCCCAGCAGGTGCATCGGGCACACTTCGATGCCAACGCAGTGCAGGTGTCTACCCTGCTGTCGATCAAGACCGGGGCCTGCCCGGAAGACTGCAAGTACTGCCCCCAGTCGGGTCACTACAACACTCAGTTGGAAAAAGAGAAACTGCTGGAAATAGAGAAAGTGGTGGCCCAGGCCAAGGCCGCCAAAGAGGCGGGCGCCAGCCGCTTCTGCATGGGAGCGGCCTGGCGCAGCCCCCGGGACAAGGATCTGCTGGCGGTGGAAGAGATGGTGCGCCAGGTGAAAGCGCTGGGGCTCGAAACCTGCATGACGCTGGGCATGGTCGATGGTGAACAGGCCACCCGGCTGGCCGCTGCGGGGCTGGACTACTACAACCACAACCTCGACACCTCCCCCGACTACTACGGCGAGATCATCACCACGCGCACCTACAGCGACCGCCTTGAAACTCTGGCCACCGTGCGCGACGCCGGTATGAAAGTGTGTTCTGGCGGTATTCTCGGCATGGGCGAAGGCGCCCAGGATCGCAGCGCGCTGCTGCAACAGCTGGCCAGGCTCTCCCCGCATCCTGAGTCGGTGCCGATCAACATGCTGGTAAAGGTGCCGGGCACCCCGCTGGAAAACGCGGAGGACCTGGACCCGCTGACGTTCATCCGCGCCATTGCCGTGGCGCGCATCATGATGCCCCAGAGCCATGTGCGCCTCTCGGCAGGCCGCGAGCAGATGAGCGAATCCACCCAGGCGCTTGCCTTTCTGGCCGGTGCCAACTCGATCTTCTACGGCGACAAGCTGTTGACCACCGGCAACCCCCAGGCAGAGCGCGACCGCGCGCTGTTTGCCAAGCTGGGCCTGCACCCCGAGCGCCGCGACACCTGCGAAGACGACACGCAGCATAGCGAGCGGCTGGCCCAGCAGGCTCAGCGCAATGCCCAGGCCGAACGCGCTGCGGCACTGGCGGTGGATGCCAGTGTCTGAGGCGTGGCAGCAGCGCTTGGCAACCGCCCGCGACCAGCGGGAGCGCCGGCAGCGCTGGCGCTCCCGCCGAGTCGCCTCCCACGATGCGCTGGACTTTGCCGGCAACGACTACCTGGGCCTCGCCCAGGACCCACGGGTGCAAGCCGCCCAGGCAGAAGGCGCCAAACGCTTTGGTGCCGGGGCCAGGGCGTCGCATCTGGTCAGCGGCCACCTGGGCATTCACGACGCCTTGGAAGCTGCGCTGGCCGAGTGGACCGGGCGCGAGCGGGCGCTGCTGTTCTCCACCGGCTATATGGCGAACCTGGGCGTGCTGCAAGCGCTGGCGGATTCCCACACCGCGATTTTTCAGGACCGCCTCAATCACGCCTCGCTACTCGACGGGGCCGCGCTGAGCGGCGCCCGTTCCCGACGCTACCACCACCGCGATGGCCAGGATCTGGCGCGTCTACTGGCGCGCAGCCGGGCCACCCATCAGCTGGTGGTGAGCGACGGCGTGTTCAGCATGGACGGTGATATCGCCGACATCGAACAGCTCGCCCACCTCAGCCAGCAACACGGCGCCTGGCTGATGATCGACGATGCCCACGGGCTTGGCGTCCTCGGCGAAAACGGCGCAGGCTGCGTGGCAGGCTTCGATAGCCAGCAGGTGCCAATCCTGGTCGGCACCCTGGGCAAAGCGCTGGGCACCGCGGGCGCTTTCGTGGCGGGGGATGCGGCACTGATCGAGCACTTGATTCAGTTTGCCCGCAGCTATGTGTACACCACCGCCCAACCGCCCGGCATTGCCGCCGCCACCCTGGAAGCGCTCACCATCGTCCAGCGGGAACCGGAGCACCGCCAGCGGCTTGCGCGCCACATCGACTACTTCCGCCAGCAGGCCACGGCCCTGGGGCTTCCTTTGGGCCACTCCCAAACGCCGATTCAGCCGCTGCTGCTGGGCAGCGAGCAGCGCACCATGGCCTGGGCCGCCCGTTGCGATAAACACAACGTTCAGGTAGGCGCGATACGCCCGCCCACGGTGGCCAACGGCGAGGCGCGATTGCGTATCACGCTCAGTGCCCGCCATACCCAGAGCGATATCGACCGACTGCTGGACGTGGCCGCGACCTGCCTGCACGAGGAGCCGCGATGAAGCTCATACTGCTGTCGGGCTGGGGCATCGATAGCCGTATCTGGCAGCCCCTGAAAGCGCACTGGCCCAACACCGTCGAGCCGATTACCGTCGAGTGGCCCGGGTACGGTGTTTCGCCAGCGCTCCCCGCCTCTGCTCGCCTTGCCGCACTGGCCGAGCGCATGGCCAGCCAACTCCCCAGCGATGCCGTTTGGGTAGGCTGGTCGCTGGGGGGATTGCTGGCCACGGCACTGTTGGATCATTTGTCACCCCCTCACGCCCTGCTCTTGTTGGGTATTGGCCAGCGTTTTTACGACGACGCGAAAGACGGCGGCGTGACCAGTGGCGAGCTTGCCAGCTTTCAGCGCGCCTTTCGCCGCGACGCCATGGCCACATGGCGCCACTTTCTACGCTGGCAGTGCCAGGGCGAACCCAACGCTCGCGAGGCCCACCGCCAACTCCGTGGGTTGCTGGGCGACGCGCCCTGCGCGGACTCTGCCACCCTGGCCCAAGGCCTGACATGGCTGGCCACGCTGGACAACCGCGCGCACTTCGCGGCACCGCCCTGTCCTATCCACCTGCTCGCAGGCGCCCAGGACCCGCTGCTGCCAAACCGCACTCGCCAACAGGCCTCGCGGCTGGAAGACACCGGGCACTGCCCGATGCTCTCACGCCCGGCCCAGCTCGCCGCTCGGCTGGCCGAGCAGGCGACACAGGTGCCGCGATGAACTCACCATTGCTCTCTACCCCCGTCCCCCACTGGCAGACCCGCGTTGCCCGGGCCTTCTCCCGAGCGGCGCCGCGCTATGACGCGCTCGCCAGCGCCCAGCGCGATATCGGCGAAGCGCTCTGGCAAACGCTGCCGAAGAGCGCCCAGCAGGTGCTCGACCTGGGCTGCGGCACCGGCTACTGGACCCAGAGGCTGGCCACCCGTTACCCGAAGGCCGCCATCACCGGGCTCGACCTGGCCCCGGGCATGCTCGCCTACGCCCAGGCAACCTATGGCGAGGCTATCCGCTGGCAGTTGGGGGACGCCGCGGCGCTGCCGCAAAACGACGCCAGCATTGAGCTGGTGTTCTCCAATCTGGCGATTCAGTGGTGCCCGAGCATCGAGGATGTCATGCAGGAGTTGGCGCGGGTGCTTGCCCCTGGCGGGCAGGCGCGCATCACCACCCTGCTGCCCGGCACGCTTCATGAGGTGGCCACCGCCTGGCAGCGGCCCGAGGCCCTGCTGCAAACGCCGGACGCCAGCACCGTGCAACGGGCAATTGCACGAAGCGGCTTGCGGCTTTCCCACCACGTGTGCGAGCAGCGGCGCTTTTTCTACCCCGACCTGAATGCCGTCATGGCCTCCATCAAGGGCGTGGGCGCTCAGGTGGCAAGACCCAACGCGCAGCTCACCCGCCAGGCACTGACCGATGCCCGGTTGCGCTATGAAACACTACGCACGCTGCGGGGACTGCCGGTGAGCTACCACTGCCTGACGCTATGTCTGGAAAGCGCGAAATGAACAACACCTATTTCATCACCGGTACCGACACCGATGCGGGCAAGACCCTGGCCGCCAGCGCACTGCTGTGTGCTGCCCGTCAGCGCCAGTACACCACGCTGGGGTTGAAACCGATTGCCTCCGGCAGCGAGGCCGCGCCCAGCGGCTTGCGCAATCGTGACGCCCTGGCGTTACAAGCACAAAGCTTCCCGCCGGTGGATTACTCGACGGTCAATCCGTGGGCCTTTGCCCCCGCCATTGCGCCCCATTTGGCGGCTCTGGAAGCGGGCATGGTGCTGCGCGTGGCAAGCGTGACTCAAGCGCTGCGCGCTATCCTGAGCCAAACGCCACGCGACCTGACGCTGATCGAAGGCGCCGGCGGCTGGCGAGTGCCGCTCAATGAGGAGGAGGATTTTTCCGACCTGCCTCGCGCGCTGGGCCTGCCGGTGATTCTGGTCGTCGGGCTGAAACTCGGCTGTCTCAACCATGCGCGGCTCACCGCCGAGGCCATCGCCGCCGATGGCGTGACGCTGGCGGGCTGGGTGGGCAGCGTGGTGGACCCGGCCTTTGCCAGCGATAGCGCACGCTTTGCGGCCAATGTGGCGCTGCTCGAACGCGCGCTGCCTATCCCCTGTTTAGGGCTCATTCCCTATTTGGTACAGGCAGATGCCCACATCGCGCAGCGCTTTATCTTCCTGGATACGCTGCTCTCCCTCTCCGCTCAGGAGGCTACGCCATGAACTCTCCCGTGTGGCACCCCTACGCCCACCTCAAGACCCAGACACCGGCCCCCAAGGTGGTGGGCGGTAGCGGCAGCCACTTTACACTGGAAAGCGGTGAACGCCTGCTGGATGCCACCTGCTCCTGGTGGTGCATGATTCACGGCTACGGCCACCCGCGCCTGGTGGCCGCCATCCGCGAACAGGCCAGCGAGCTGTGCCATGTGATGCTGGGGGGCCTGACCCACGGCCCCGCCGACCAGCTGGCACGGGCGCTGGTGCGCATTACCCCGCCGGGGCTAAACCACGTGTTCTTCTCCGACAGCGGTTCGGTGGGCATGGAGGTGGCCATGAAGATGGCGCTGCAGTATCAGGTGCTCACCGGCCAGCCCGGCAAGCGCAAGATGCTCTCGCTGATGAAGGCGTACCATGGCGACACCACCGGCTGCATGGCGGTATGCGACCCCGAAGAGGGCATGCACGGCCTGTTCGCCAGCCTGCTGCCTCAGCACCACTTCGCCCCGGCCCCCACGGCACCGTTCGATGCCACGCCAGCCCAGGTAGAGCATGACCTCGCTGCGCTCCGAGAGGTGCTGTCGCGCCACCACCAGGAGATCGCCGCACTGCTGATGGAGCCGCTGCTGCAAGCGGCAGGCGGGCTGAACATGACCTCGCCGCACTACCTGCGCGGCGCCCGGGCGCTGTGCGACGAGTTTGGCGTGCTGCTGATTTTCGACGAAGTGGCCACCGGCTTTGGCCGCACCGGCAGGCTGTTTGCCGCCGACCACGCGGGCGTCACGCCGGATATCATGGTGCTCTCCAAGGGGCTGACCGGCGGGTATCTGGGCCATGCGGCCACGCTGGCTACCGACCGAGTGCACGACGCGTTCATTGGCGACAGTCAGCAGCACGCCTTCATGCACGGCCCCACCTTCATGGGCAACCCACTGGCCTGCCGCGTGGCGCTGGAGAGCCTGCGGGTGTTCGAAGAGGAGTATTACCTGGAGAAAATCGCCGCGCTCAGCCAAGTACTACAGCGCGAGCTGCTGGAAGACACGGCGCTGCGCGCGCACCCGGCAGTGGCAGATGTCCGGGTGCTGGGCGCGACAGCGGTGATCGAGACCCATGGCAGCGAGGCGCTGGCGGGCGTGGCCGCGTTTGCCAGAGCACGGGGCGTGTGGCTGCGCCCCATTGGCCGCTGGCTCTACACCATGCCCGCCTATATTGCGACGGACGTCGAGCTCATCCAGATTACCGGAGCCATGAAAGCGTGGTTTCTGGAAGCGCGCCGGTAATCTGCCATCCATCGGTTCGCTCACCCCGCCCCGTCGTTGACTCAAGGCAAGAGCAAGTTCCCCTGCTTGCACCACTGGTGAACCAGCGCTGGCACGCCTTCCCCCGCCGTGGTGTTGATCGCCAGCACGCCAGGCGGGCTGAGCGCATCGGCATCGGGGTCTATCAGTGCACAGGGGGTGTCGTAGTCGATGTAGGTCAACAGCGACGCGGCGGGCATCACCGCCAGCGAGGTGCCCACCACCAGCAGGAAATCGGCCTGGCTGACCAGCTCGCAGGCCTCTTCGAAAAGCGGCACGGCTTCACCGAACCACACCACGTCCGGGCGCAGCTGGCTGCCTTTGTCGCACACCTCCCCCAGGCGGATTCCTCCTTTGGGCAGCGGGTAGCGCAGCCGGGCATCGACGGATGAGCGTGCCTTGAGAATCTCGCCGTGCAGGTGCAGCACGTGGCGCGAACCGGCACGCTCGTGCAGGTCGTCGATATTCTGCGTCACCACGCTGACTCGGAAGCCTTCCTGCTCCAGCGCGGCCAGCGCCTTGTGGGCGGCATTGGGTTTTGCCCGGCGGATCTGCTCACGGCGCTGGTCGTAGAAGGCCAGCACCCGTTCGGGGTTGCGCCGCCAGCCCTCGGGCGTGGCGACGTCCTCCACGGGGTGATCTTCCCAAAGGCCGTCGCTGGCCCGAAAGGTCTTGATGCCGCTTTCGGCGCTAATACCCGATCCGGTCAATACCACCAGGTGAGGGGGTTGAGTCATGACTAATGTACCAGTTGGCCGATGGTTCCGGAGAACCGTTGCTTGTTGCGGTAAGGGTAGACATCGATCACCCGCCCATTGCGAATGGCCTGCTGCAACCCTAGCCAGTAGTCCGGGTCGAACAGCTCCGGGTGCTGCTCCATGAACAGCGCGCGAAGTTCGGGGTTGGCAAACATGAACGGGCCGAACTCCTCGGGGAAGATATCGTGAGGGCCGATGGAGAGGCTAGCGCCGCCATCCATGTAGCTATCGCCCTGCTGGGCTTTGGGCATGTGGCGAAAACGACACTCCGTAAGGTAGCTCACTTCGTCGTAGTCGTAAAAAATCACCCGTCCGTGACGGGTAACGCCAAAATTCTTCAGCAACATATCGCCCGGAAAGATATTGGCGGCTGCCATCTGTTTGATGGCATTGCCGTAATCCTTCAGCACCATCACTCGCTCATCGGCGCTGCACTGCTCCAGATAGAGGTTCAACGGCGTCATCATCCGCTCGGTGTAGCAGTGCTTGATGATCACCTTGTCGCCTTTCAGCGATACCGTGGAGGGGGCAACTTCCAGCAAATGGGCCAGACACTCCGGCGCGAAGTGATCCTGGCGCACGATGAAGTTGGAAAACTCCTGGGTATCGGCCATGCGTCCTACCCGGTCGTGACGCTTCACCAGCCGATATTTTTCTCGCACGATGGCTGGCGTGACCTCCTTGGCGGGGTCGAACTTGTCCTTGATGATCTTGAACACGGTGCGAAAGCTGGGCAGCACGAACACTGCCATCACCATGCCCCGCACCCCCGGGGCGATGATGAAGCGCTCTTCGCGCTTGGCCACCTGCTGGTTAAGGGCGCGAAAAAACTCGGTTTTGCCGTGTTTGAAAAAGCCGATGGCAGCGTACAGCTCGCCTTCCGGCTTGTGGGGCATGAGCTGTTTCAGGTAGCCCACGAACTCCCCGGGAACCGGCACATCGACCTGAAAGTAAGCACGGGTGAACGAGAAGATGATCGACACTTCATCGGTTTCGGTGAGCACGGTATCCAGATGCAGGCGGGGGTCACCGCCCTGCTGCTCGCCGTACCCTTCGCCATGCAGAATCGGCAGCACCAACGGCACCTGCTCGCCGCCGCCGAGTATACGCCCCACCAGGTAGGCCCCTTTGTTGCGGTAGAAGACGCTGTTGAGCAGCTCTACCCGCGCATCTGCCGCCTGCCAGAGGCGGGCGGGCAGCTGGGCTTCCAGCAAGCCCGCCCCCAACTGGCTATCGCGTTCCAGATGGGCAAAGGGCGTCTCCAGCGGCGCCTCTTGCAGCGCCCAGGCCAGCGCTCCAGCCCAGTCGCCGTTGACCGCATGACGGCGGCACAGCTCGATGCCCGAACGGTGCGCGGCGTCCTCACGGGAGCTGTAGACGAACATCCAGTCGTTGCGAATATGACGATGCTCGAACACCGAACAGAACAGCGAGTTGAAAAAGGTCTCTGCCAGCTCGTAATCCAACCGCTGGCCGATCAGGTTGGCGTAGTGTCGGCGGGCTTCTCGCCAGGTCTCGCAGTGGGCCAGCACGTCCTGGGGAAACGTACGCTGCAGGCGCCCCAGCGTGTCCTGGACTTTTTCGCCGTAGAGATTGATCCGCGCCGCCGAAGCTTGCTGCGCCTCGCGCCACGCCGCATCGCGAAAGCGGCGGCTGGCGTCCTGAGTGATCTGCTGGAAGCGTGCACGGTACTCATCGAACCCATGCAGTACCGTCGCCGCCAGGCGGTAGGCCGGAGAGTGTTTCATCAAGCGGGCTCACGTCGATAGAAGGCTTCCCAGACTCCTCGAACGGCAAACTACATACGAGACGACCTTAGTCCTGTGAAAATGAGTCCTGTGAAAATTAGTCCTGCGAATACGTCGAGATGAAGGCAATTTCCAGCTGAAACGGTCCGGCGGTGCGGTCGGCAATCAGAAAGCCCAGCTGGTGAACGGTGCCGGGCTCGAGCGGCGGCGCGTTGGACAGCAGCGTCCCCCGGCGCACGGCGTCGAACTGCGCCCAGCTGAAATGCAGCGTTTCCCACTGCTGGGCGCTGGGCGTGAACGCCACGCGGTAGGCACTTGCATCGTCCAGCGCGTGGCTTTTGAGGCGCAGTTGATAGCGACGGCCATCGCCGCGCACCCGCAGCGTGATGCCCTTGGCCTGGGCCAGGGTTGGCTCAAACGCGCCGGGCTCACGGCGCACCGAGGCAAAGCCGCCGCCATTTTCCAGCGAGACCTCTCCATAGAAGCAGCCATGCCTCTCTTCCACACGAAAGCCGCTGTGGGACACGCCGCCCATCACGCCATCGTCCACGGCGTACCAGCGCGCCTGTTCGGCATCGCCCAGTGCTGGGTCGGTAAAGTCGAGCATCATCACGGTTTCCCTCTGTCGCTTGGCCAATGAGCCCGCCTTGGCACCAGGGCCAGAGGCGGGCTGCCGAGCTTCAGACTAGGTGATTCGCCGCGCTGATTAAAGCTTGGCGGCGGCGACGCCCGCAGCAGGGGGCTCGATCTCTTCTGGCGCCGCAGTGACCAGCGCGAACTCCTCCTCGGCCGTTTTCGCCACCAGATGATTTTTACTGTACAGGAAGTAGTGAGCCGCCCCCGCCACAAACAGCAGGAGGGTGTAGTTGAATGCGCGGGGGTCGAAGGCGTATACACCGGTCATGGCCACCAGCGACAGTACCAGGGCCACCGACGAGGTGACGATACCACCCGGCGTTCTGTAGGGGCGCGGCAGCTCAGGCTGTTTGAGGCGCAGCCAGATATGGCTGAACGCCATCAGCGCATAGGAAATGGTCGCCCCCACGACGGCCATGCCCAGCATCAGGTCACCCTCCCCGCTCAGCGAGGCCAGGAAGCCAAACACCCCCGGCACGATGAGCGCCAGGTAAGGCACTTTACGTTCGCTGGTCAGAGACAGCCGTTTAGGCAGATAGCCCGCCCGGGAGAGCGCAAACACCAGGCGGCTGTAGCCATAAATGATCGAGAAGAACGAGGCAATCAAGCCCGCCAGGCCCAGCACATTGACCAGGGTCGCCAGCGTCGGGTTGCCTGCAGCATTCAAGGCATCCACCAGCGGCACGCCGCTTTGGCCGATCATCTCGGCGCTGGTGGCTCCCGCCAGCAGCACGACCACCAGCAGTGCCGTGAACAGCAAAAACAGCATGGCACCGATGATGCCCTTGGGCATGTCGCGGGCGGGGTCTTTGGCTTCTTCGGCCGCCAACGGCACGCCTTCTACCGCCAGGAACAACCACATGCCGAAGGGCAGTGCCGCCCAGATACCGTACCAGCCAAAGGGCATGAAGGCACTCGCCCCCGCCGCCTCGGTGGGGGCAATATCGAACAGGTTGGCCGCATCGAAGTCACCGATCAGCGCCACGGCGGTGGCCAGAATCGCAAAGACCGCCAAGCCGCTGATCACCATCATCACCTTCAGCGCTTCGCCCACCCCGGCGAGGTGAATGCCGATGAACACCGCATAAAACAGCAGATACACCAGCGGGCCGTTGACACCCAACAAGGCCTCGACCGCCGCACCGATGAAGATCACGATGGCTGCAGGCGCCAGCGCGTATTCGATCAATACCGCCAGCCCCGTCAAGTAGCCTCCCGCCGGCCCCATGGCTTGGCGGGCAAAGCTGTAGCCCCCGCCTGCCGCCGGGATCGCTGCGGACATTTCGGCCAGGGAGAGCACCAGAGCCAGGTACATCACGGCCATCAGACAGGCGGCGATGGCAAAGCCCCCCCAGCCCGCTTCGGCAATACCAAAGTTCCAGCCCGCAAAATCCCCCGAAATAACGTAGGAAACCCCAAGTCCCGCCAGCAGCATCCAGCCTGCCGTACCCTTACGCAGCTGGCGCTTCGCCAGATACGTCTGATCAACCGTTGGTTGTGTCATGGTCTCGCCCTTTTTCAGTGTGGAACGCAATGGGTGTCAGCGGCGTGCTGCGTTGTTTGCGTTGTGATTGGCGATGTTCTTGTTGTGTGGAAATGGCTGTTCAGAGCGCGAGCGGAGAAGTCATCTCGCGTCTTGAGCCGTCGCCTGTTTTTTCAATCGGCCACGAGGAAATTCCGGGTCGAGTGGCTGCCCTCCAGCACGTTGTCTTCGCTGCGGTCCTTGAGCTTCACGCCAGAGAGCTTGCGCTCCCGCGCTTCGCGCAACAGCAGCAGTAGTCGCCTTGCCGCCTCTGCATAGGCCAGCCCAGCGGGGCGCACGTTGGAGATGCAGTTGCGTCGGTCATCCTTCAAGCCCACTTCGGGGGCCCAGGTCATGTAGAGCCCCAGGCTATCCGGCGAGCTGAGGCCGGGGCGCTCACCAATCATCACCAGCACGGCGTCGGCATTGAGCAGCGCGCCCACTTCATCGCCAATGGCTACGCGCCCCTGCTCGACGAGGGTCAGCGGTGCCAGCTGCCAGTCGTGGTGGTCGCGCTGCAGTGCGTCGTAAAGGGCGGCCAGAAACGGGGCGCTGTTCTGCTGCACTGCCAAAGCCGAGAGGCCATCCACCACCACCACCGCCAGGTCATAGCGCTGGCCGCTCTCCGCCGCTTGCTGCAGTGCCTGCCGGGATGGCTCGTCGAGCCGTCGGCCGTAGTCGGGGCGCTGCAGGTACATGGCACGGTGTTCAGCGCGGCTGTGTACCACCAGCGGCGCGCTGGCCAACGCCAGTTGCCGAGTGAGCTCATCGGCCAGTGCCTCGCACGCGAGCGGGCAGTGCACTGCGTCCTGGGCTTGGGCATGGGCCAGTTGAAATGCAAGCAGTTGATGGGTGGGCAGGCTCACCCCGGCACGCCCCAGCCCGATGCGCGCATCGGTAAAAGCGCGCAAGCGCTCCCAAGGGTTTTCGATGACGATGGGCGCCCTGGTGTCCTGCGAGGGTGGCTTCGGCATCTTAGTCGCTCCCTTTCGGCAAGTGACGCAGGCTATTGGCAAAGGCGGCGGGAAGCTGGTCGTTCAGGCGATGGGTGCTCACATCCTGGAAGATCTGCATTCTGGCCAGCCACTGTTCGAACTCCGGCGCGGCTTTCAGCCCCAGCACCCGGCGGGCATAGAGCGCGTCGTGAAACGAGGTGGTTTGATAGTTGAGCATGATGTCGTCGGAGCCGGGGATACCCATCACGAAATTGCAGCCCGCCACGCCCAGCAGCGTCAGCAGGTTATCCATATCGTTCTGATCGGCGTTGGCGTGGTTGGTGTAGCACACGTCACACCCCATCGGCACGCCCAACAGCTTGCCGCAGAAGTGATCCTCGAGTCCCGCGCGGGTGATCTCCTTTCCGTCGTACAGATATTCAGGGCCGATGAACCCGACCACCGTATTGACCAGCAGCGGGTTGAACTTGCGCGCCACGGCGTAGGCGCGGGCTTCGCAGGTTTGCTGGTCCAGCCCGTGATGAGCGTCGGCCGAGAGCGAGCTGCCCTGGCCGGTTTCGAAATACATCACGTTGCGACCTACGCTGCCCCGGTTCAGAGTTTGTGCGGCGGCTTCAGCTTCGGCTAGGGTGCTCAAATCGAACCCGAAGCTGCGGTTGGTGGCTTCGGTGCCGCCGATGGATTGAAACACCAGGTCCACCGGCGCGCCCTGCTCGATGGCTTCCAGGGTATTGGTGACGTGAGTGAGCACGCAGGATTGGGTAGGAATCTCGTATTTCTGAATCACCTCATCCATCAGGCGCATCAGCTTGATGCTTTGGGCGACGTTATCGGTGGCGGGGTTGATGCCGATCACCGCGTCGCCACTGCCATACAGCAGGCCATCGAGAATGCTGGCCGCGATACCGGTCACGTCATCGGTGGGGTGATTGGGCTGCAGGCGAGTGGAAAGCCGTCCCGGCAGGCCGATGGTGTTACGAAACGCCGTGGTCACCTGACACTTCTTCGCCACCAGCATCAGGTCCTGGTTGCGCATCAGCTTACTCACTGCTGCGGCCATTTCCGGTGTGATGCCAGGGCGGGCAGCGGCCAGGGCCTCGCTGGTGGCGTGATCAGAGAGCAGCCAGTTGCGGAAGTCGCCCACGGTGAGATGCTGCAGCGGTGCAAAGGCCTGGGCATCGTGGTCATCGATGATCAGGCGAGTGATTTCATCCTGCTCGTAGGGAATCAGCGCTTCGTTCAAGAAGGTCGTGAGCGGCAGCTCCGCCAGTACCATCTGGGCCACCACCCGCTCTTCGGCAGTGTCTGCCATGACGCCGGCCAGTCGATCTCCCGAACGCGGCGGCGTGGCTTTGGCCATCAGTTCGGCCAGCCCCTTGAATCGATAATGGCGGCTGCCCACCGTCGAGTGATAGTGCGCCATAGGCCTCTCCTGCCCTGCCTCGTATTGGGCGGTGCTGTTTCGTGCTTGTAAACGGAACAAAACTTGCTTGTTGTCACAATAGCGCTATCACTTAACGGGGAGTATCGAGTTTTGGCAAACCACCTGACAGGCTCGAAAAACAAACGAAAACAAAATCTTGCCAAAAACCCCATCGCAGAACAGACACATGGCGACACCTTCAGGAGCAGGTCATGGAGATGACGTTGTCGAATAACGCACCACAAAAGTGCACACGAGAAGCCTGCGATGCCGACGAGCACGCCCAGAACCTGACGCACTGGCAGCAGCAGTACGACCAGCTCAGCCCAGGCCGCTTTTACGGGCGGCTGGATGAAATCGCGCTGCCCGCCGTCCAGCTCTTCAAGGAGCACACCGAACAGGCGCTGCGCCAGGATTGCCAGGTGTGGGAGGATTCGCTGTGGCTGGGGATTCCCGTTCGCCCCCACGGCTCACGCATCAATGGGCAACCCTTGGCAAGCAACCAGATCATGTGCCGCCCGGGTGGCCAGGCTTTCGAGCTGGTGACCCCAGGCCACTTCGATATCTACGGGCTGGTCGTGCGACTGCCTGCACTCTACGCTGCCGCTCAGCAGCAGGGTATTGCTTTGGATGAACGCTGGAGGCGGGAACCAAGACGCATGGTTCACCCATCGACACGGCACGCCTTGATGTTCGTTCTGGAGCGGCTATTGGGAGAACAAGGAGCCCCCGTTGCCGAACGGCTGCACCAGGACATCGTCATGATGGGCCTTCTGGAGCTGTTGGGGACCTGGCAACCCAATGAGGAGCTGCCCCCCAGCCATGCACACCGCAAGGCAGTGGTGGACAGCGTCAAACGCTACGTCGAAGAGCATCACGAAGGGCCCATGACCATGGAAGCGCTATGCGATCTGACCCATGTCAGCCGACGCACGCTGCAATACAGCTTTACCTCCATTCTGGGGATCAGCCCACTTCAGTTTTTACGCCTATCGCGGCTGAACCATGTGCGACGCGCCCTGCGCGCCGCCGTGCCGCCCCAGACGGTCACCGAGATTGCCACGTACTGGGGGTTTTGCCATTTGGGGCAGTTTGCCCACGACTATCGGCGTCAATTTGGCGAGTGCCCATCACATACGCTGCATATAAAAAGCAAATGATTATCATTATTAAAATTAAAATGTTAAGAATCTTCCCCAATTGTAAAACCTTGTATAAGAAACAGCATTTTAAATTTCGTCCTTTGGTAGGCAGCAAAAAGCAGTACAAGGCCCATACAGCTTAAGCATAACCGTACAAAAAAAATTGCGGGCATTTATAAGGCGCACTAAATTCCACATGATGAACAAAATGCCGAAGGCGGTTTGCCTCCCTCATTTATGCCGTTGACAACTTACTCCCACTTGCTTGACTCACTCCTCGACGGTACACCCCATGAAGAACATTAGAATTCAGCATAGCCTGACCGCCTCTATGGTGCTTCTCACCATACTCATACTGCTGGTAGGTGCATTTGCCATTACCGCAGCACGCAAAAATGTCAGAGACATGAGTGAACTGAATGAATTGACGGCGAAACAGGTCAATGCGTCGAACCGTATGGACGTCAATTTGATGGAACTGCGACTGCGCATGGCGCGCTACACGGACCTGGCCCGAGACAATCATCCCGACATGAGCCAGGCACAGTCGCTGATGCGTGAAAGCCTGGAGCGTACCACCCAACGCTTCGAAGAGCTCAACGGCTATAACGTCACAGAGCAGCAACAGCGCTACCCCTATTACATGGAGGTCATTCAGCGTTACAACGAGATGATCACTCCAACGCTTCGTCAAGCAGTAGCTGCTGGCAATGTCTCCCTCATCGAGAGTGAATCGAGACGTATGGAAAGCGCGGCGACTGCCTTTACGCTAGCCACCCGTGAGTTTTCACGCTTTGCCAACACGATTGCCGACGAGATGCAGAGCGAGGCCAAAGCAACGAACCAGCACATCGTGTGGACCGTGGCGGGGGTCTTGTTCGCCTCCTTGATACTGTTGGTGACGCTGCAGGTCGTTCTGAGAAGGTACATCGTGTCACCTCTTGGACAAGCCGTGGAAATTTGCGACCACATTGCCCAAGGTGATTTGACCCGCCCTATCAACGATCAGGGAAGCAATGAAATCGGCAAGCTCTACCAGGCGATGGCGGCGATGCAAACCCGGCTTACGGAGATGATGCTGACACTCTCTCAGACCAGCCAGATGGTGGCGCAAAATGCTCGTGATATTGCCAGCGGCAGCGAAGACCTGGCGTCGCGCACCGAAGAGCAGGCCAGCGCCTTGCAAGAAACCGCCGCCAGCATGGAGCAGATGTCATCGACGGTGAGCCAAAATAACCAGACCTCCAGTACGGCCAGTGAATTGACGGTCACTGCCTCTGCCAAGGCCAGCGCTGCTCGGCAAGAAGTCGAACAAACCACGGCGTTGATGAAAGATATGGAGCGTCATTCACAGCGAGTGCAAGACATCATTCAAGTGATCGAAGGAATCGCGTTTCAAACCAGTATTCTCGCGCTCAATGCATCGGTAGAAGCCGCACGGGCAGGCGCTCACGGACGGGGCTTCGCCGTCGTGGCAGGCGAGGTTCGCAAGCTGGCGACCAAGACCTCCGAATCTTCTGCACAGATTCGCACGATCATCGATGACATTGCCGCGCGCATCAAGGAAGGGGCCCGTCAATCCGAACGCAGTGCCGAAGGGATGGCCAGTACGGTCACGGCAGTCAAGCAGGTCAATGAACTGATGCAGGAGATTGCGCTGGCAGTCAATGAGCAGGAGAGTGGCATCAGCCAAGTGAGCACGGCCATTACTCAGATGGACTCGGCCACTCAGCAAAACGTCTCGCTCGTCTCTGAAACCAGCACCGCCGCCGCTTCTTTGCAGGACGAAGCGAACCGGCTGGCCGAGCTGATTGCGACCTTCAAGATCAATGGCCAGCAGAAAAGCGCCAGCTTCACTGCCAAGCCCGCCACCGTCTTGAACACTCTGCCTGCCAAGCTTCAAGCGGGCCTTCGCAACGCCACCGCTCGGCAACCTCTGGAACCTGAGTGGAGCGAGTTCTAGACGTTACCGATGATCAACGCGCCAAGATGATCGTTGGTCAATGCATGGCGGCACATCGTTGCCGCCATGCCTTCGTCTCAGCCAGGTAGCAGCCAGCGTTGGGCAAACTGCTGCGGGTCGAGCGGTGCGTCGTAAAAATAGCCCTGCGCCTGATAACAGCCCATTTCCAGCAGCGCTTCTGCCTGGGCCTGACACTCGATGCCCTCGGCGATGGTTTGCAGCCCCAATGTGTCGGCCATGGCGATGATCGTGGCCACGATGGTGCGGTCGCTATCACTGACCAGCATGTCACGGATGAACGAAATATCGATTTTGATCCGGTCGGCGGCAAAACGCTTCAGGTAGGCCAACGACGAATAGCCCGTGCCGAAATCGTCGATGGATAAGCCCAGGCCATGACCCTTCAAGATCTCGGTGGTTGCAATGGCGTCCTCAGGGTGAGTCATGATGCCACTTTCCGTGATCTCGACGCTCAGCTGGTCGGGGGCGATACTATGCTGTCGGCAGCTATTCAGTAAGGTGGCCACCAGTTCGCTATCTTCAAACTGGTCTGCGGCAATATTGATGGAGAGCTGGCCGCTCAATTGACACCCTTGACGCTGCCAGGCAGCCAACTGCTGGCACGCCTGTTCGATGACACAATTGCCCAGTGCCACGATCATCCCTCGATCTTCCGCAATAGGCACGAACTGACTGGGCGGGACTTCGCCAAGCTCATCGTCCCGCCAGCGACACAGCGCCTCGGCACCGATCAGTTCGCCGGTACGCATGTCGACCTGAGGTTGAAAGTGGAGATAAAGGGAGTGGTTGGACAGCGCCACTGCCAGGCGCTTGGCAATGCGTAGTTGATCGGCCACGGCGCGGCCCATCCAGTGTTCGAACGTACGAGCAGACAGCTTGTGACGTTTCGCTTGGTACATGGCGATATCCGCATGCTTTAATAACGCCTGCGCTGTTTGCCCGTGTACCGGATAGAGCGAAATGCCCACGCTGACCGATAATTCGCAAGAGTGCTGCTCTATAACAATAGGATTCTCTAAACTGTTGCATAGCCGCTCGGCGGTTATCAAGGCACGGCCTTTATCGTTGGCGTTGTCACACACCACGACAAATTCATCTCCTCCCAGCCTTGCCAGGTACTCCCCGGCAGGCAATGCATGACGAAAGCGCTGGGCGACTTTTTTCAACACCAGATCGCCAATGTCATGTCCCGCGGTATCATTGATCTCCTTGAAGTGATTGAGATCCAGGAGCAGCAATGCAAAGCGCGAACTCGTCTTGCGAATCACTCGCTCTTCGAGGTGTTGAATGAAATCTGCCCGATTGGGGAGTTGGGTATCGGCATCGCAGAATGCCAGCTGTCGAATGCGCGCTTCATCTTTTTGACGTCCCAACTCCGAGGCAGCCCGCGCCGCGAAGATTTGCAGCACGGTGCAGACGATATGGGCATCCTCCAAAGGTGCCTTGAACATGACCCCGATGATGCCCACGGGCCGTCCTTCGACATCGTCCAGCCGACGCCCCACATAAGCATTGACCCATTCCAATGCGCCGTTGGCTTCCTTGGGCAAGCGGATACCTGCTCCTTCAAGAACGACGCACTCCTGCTCGATGAGCACATCCTGACACGGCACCCCGGCCAGATGGTAACTGAAAGGTGCCTGTGGCTGACCGTTCACGAACAGCGACAAGACGTTGGCGAGATTGGGGTCACGCTCATCTAGTGTGGCAATGAAGCCTACTTCGGCCGCCAACGCATTGGCCATGTGATCCGTCAGTTGGGTCAGAAAGGCCTGCCCATGCTGAGCCGAAACGGCTGTCGCCACCTGCGCCACTGCGTGCTGGATACGCGCTTCGGATCGCCGATGCAAGAGGTTGTCGACCCCGAAGGCAACATCGTCAGCCAGCTCACTCAATAGCCGCAGCTCTCTTGTGGTTATCGTCGCGTCTTCTGCCTGGTAAAGGCACATGACACCCTGCCGTTGCCCTCGGTAGATCAGCGGCAGTGCAACGAAGGCATTGACACCAAGCTCTCGTAGCATGAAGGCCTGTTCAGAATATTCACCCGCCAGCGACGGGGCCCAGACCACGGCTTCTTGGGTTTCCAGCGCCGTCAGCGCCAGAGCACGGCTGCCCCCTTCGATCAACAACTGCCTGGGGCTCAACCACGCCAGGTCGCCACTTTCTTCATCAACGCTGGCCGTGACCGGCCCCAGCTCACATTGGGCAAACGACGGCGGGCGCTCGTGCACCCAGGCAGCACTGTAGCCACCGACTTCGACCATGGCTCGGCAGGCTGCCTGGAGCAACCCCTGCTCGTCCGTGGCGTGAAAACGTGCTTCGTTGACGCGATTCAACAGCCTCAGGGCACGCTGCTTGCTGGCGATTTGTTCATCGGCTCTCGCGCCAACCTGACGTCGAGACAACTCGAACCCTGCCAGGGAAGCCACGATACGCAGCACTTCAGTGGCATAGTCAGGCAATTCGAGAGGGGCCGAGTGCATCATGGCAATGATGCCCTGACACTGCCCAGACGCGTCCGACATGGGCACACCAAGATATCCTTCGGCATCATACACCGCCAGCTTGGGGTCATGAGGAAAGCGAGCAGCTACCTGGGATGGCATGTGGAAACAGGTGTCTGACGACACTTGGGCACACGGGGTATGCTTCAAATCGTAACTCGGCGCATCGACAAAGCCGCTGCACGACCATGTGGCCAGTGGCAGCGCTCTTTTCTTGCGAGGCTCGATACGCGCAATCATGACATGGTCGATATCGAGCAGAGCAGCAAGGGACTCAGCAACGTGACAAAAAAAATCACCCTGGCTGACACGCGTCAAGCTGGCGGCGAGTTGCTGAAAAATTTCTGGAGCCGTCGTGGAAGCCATGATATTTAGCGCCTTCGGGTTCTATAGGTCAGCCACGATGGCAAGCCAAATGCTTTTTAATAAGCCTTATTGACCGCTGTGTGATCATCCCTGAGCCATACAGTGATGGTATGAGTAGTCAACCCTTTAGCGGGCTCACTGACTTGATTCGAGTTTCTGTACTGCTCACCTGCATTCACTATCTTGCTGTTTTAACGCACTCAACAAGACTCTTTTTTCGTCATCTTAAAAACGATTCATGACTGGGTTTCAAAACCTAATGAAACTCACTTCACTTTCTCCCCACCAGCATCAACATTTAATCAAATGACTAATTTAAAAAAAGTTAATCGGTTTAACGCTGCGCGTGCGCGCTGGCGTGAAAAAAAAGCTTGGGACCTCATCATCACTCAACCCATCAGGATGATATTCAACCTAAACAGTCCTTCATGTCAATAGGCCGTTCCCCAACCATTCAGGGCTATATGGAGGAAAGTGTGAACAAAATTGAACAGAAACGGCTAGCTGGAAATATCGGACGAGCCATTGCCAAGCAGCGAATACGCTGCCAACTCACTCAAGAAGAGGTTGCCGAGCGGTTGGGGGTAGGCAACGAAGCGGTATCACGTATTGAGAGAGGGCGCGTCATACCCAATATTGTGCGCTTACTTGAATTAGCCGAGATTTTCAATTGTGAGGCCGCGGAATTACTCGGAGAAGCCAGTGTACATATCGATGACCAGACGCAAAGAATCAAACTCTTATTAGCGCCATTAAAGCAACAAGATCGACAACTGATACTGGACATTACCGAAAGTCTTGCCCACCGCTTACAGCAACAGGCCTCTTTGGGTGAGTAATCTGCCCCTCCGCACCACGTCAAACCACCACAAAATGTATCCATAAGTAACAAAATGGATTCAAAGTGTATCCAAGAATAAATCGTACTGCTTGGTAGCCTTTCGATATTCATGCTATAGATGTTCATGCCTTCCGCGCCAACACGCCCGACTGCCCAATGCGCATCACAAGGTAACGCTCATGCTGAATACCACCGCCTGGAATCGTCTGCGCTATAGCCTGTATGCACCTGTTTATGACGTTCTGATCTCACGAGCACTGCGTAAACCGCGCCAGGTGGCGCTAAGCCACGTGGATTGGGAACCGGGCATGCGCGTATTGGTGGTAGGAGCCGGTACGGGGCTGGACCTTCACTTTCTCCCCCGTGAGCTGGAAGTGCACTTGACCGATGTGACGCCCGCCATGTTGAAGCGCGCCGACGCCAGGGCCAACCGCCACCAGCGAGACGTGCTGTGCAAGATCATGGATGCTGCGGCACTGGATTATGCCGATGGGCATTTCGATGTGGTGGTCATGCATCTGATCCTGGCGGTCATGCCCCAACCCGAAAAAGGGCTGGCAGAAGCGTTTCGCGTCTTGAAGCCCGGCGGGCAGCTGTGCGTCCTGGACAAGTTTCAGCCTGACACCCACGCAGCGGGAAGGGGGCGACGGGCGTTGAATCTGCTGACCTCTTTTATCGCTACCGACATCACTCGCCAAGCAACCCCACTGCTGACGCAGGCAGGTTTTCGGATTCGTCATGATCGGCCAGTGCTGATGAACGGGCTTTTTCGAGCCCTGCTGGCAGCCAAAGACAAACCAGACAGTACCAATACAAGTTGCTCATAGCGTACAATGAACGTACCACTCTTTGCGCCATTGACCCCGCCATGCCCCATGCTGCTGTAAAACGCTTTCATCGTTTGCCACTCGACGAGCAGTCTCGCATCATCGAGATGGCTTGGGAGGATCGTACTCCTTTCGAGGCAATTGCATCACTGTTCGGGCTAGGCGAGCCTGAGGTGATCGCCATCATGCGTCACCAGCTCAAACCGACCTCTTTTCGCCTATGGCGCCAACGGGTATCAGGTAGAACCACCAAGCATGCTGCACTGCGCTCCCCAGAGGTTCTGCGCGGTTACTGCCCAACCCAATACAAGCGGTAAGCTCACGTCCTGATCAGCCAGTATTCAAGGTATCGTTTTCATCGGCAAATAAATGTTATATTATCACATAACATAAACCCGTTTAGAGGTACTGGCAATGTCTGCGTTCGCTCCTTTACCCGTGACCGTGCTTTCCGGCTTTCTGGGCGCGGGGAAAACCACCGTGCTCAATCATATTCTCGCCAATCGCGAGGGTCGTCGCGTGGCGGTGATCGTCAACGACATGAGCGAGGTCAATATCGATGGTGCACTGGTACGCGGCGGCCCCGGCGAGCCGATGCTGGACAGTGACGTCGCACTGAATCGTTCGGAAGAGCGGCTGGTCGAAATGAGCAACGGCTGCATCTGCTGCACGCTACGCGAAGATCTGCTGGTAGAGGTGAGCCAACTGGCTCGCGAGGGCAAATTCGATTACCTGGTCATCGAGTCCACCGGCATCTCCGAGCCGCTGCCCGTGGCAGAAACCTTTACCTTCGAAGACGAAAGCGGCCAGAGCCTTTCCCAGGTCGCAAGACTGGACACGCTGGTCACCGTGGTCGATGGCGCCAACTTCCTGGCTCAGTACCAAGAAGCGCAGAGCCTGGCCGAGGCGGGAGAAAGCCTGGGCGAGGACGATGAGCGCAACGTCGCCGACCTGCTGGTGGACCAGATCGAGTTTTGCGATGTGCTGCTGATCAGCAAGACGGACTTGATCAGTGAGACCGAACTGGCGTCACTGAAAGCGATCCTGCGCTCGCTCAACCCGGAGGCCGAGCTGGTGCCCATCACCCAAGGCGGCGTCCCGCTGGACAAGGTGCTGGATACCGGCAAGTTCGATTTCGAGCGCGCCCAGCAGGCGCCCGGCTGGCTCAAGGAGATGCGCGGAGAGCACGTGCCGGAAACCGAAGAGTACGGCATTGGCAGCTTCGCCTACCACGCCCGCCGCCCCTTCCACCCGCAAAAATTTCACGACCTGCTGAATGCCGAGTGGTTCGGCAAGGGTCTGCTGCGCTCCAAAGGCTTTTTCTGGCTGGCCACTCGCCCCCGCTACGCGGGCCAGTGGAGCCAGGCAGGCGGTATTGCCCATCACGGCCCCGCCGGGGTGTTCTGGAAAGCCATTCCGGAAGCCAACTGGCCGGAAGACCCGGAATACCGCCAGTTCATCCTGGAGAAATGGCAAGAGCCGTTTGGCGACATGCGCCAGGAGCTGGTGTTCATTGGCCAGAACATGGATCAATCCCGCATGCGTGCTGCGCTGGATGAGTGCCTGCTGAGCGAAGCAGAGTTGCTGGAAGGCATGGAAGCGTGGAAGCAGCTCCCGGACCCCTTCCCTGCCTGGGAATAAGCACACGCCGCCCACCCAACGTCATCCCAAGCAAAAGAGAGGCAGCTGCCTCTCTTTTGCGATGTTCTTACGCGCCCCTAATATCGTTCACTGCAACATGCTGGGTAGCCAGGTCGCCAGCCCCGGAAACACGATCAGCACGGCAACCAGCAGCATCGAACAGAGAATATAAGGGATTGCCGCCGAGTAGATTTCACGCATGGTCGTCCCCGCTGGCGCCACGCCTTTCATCACGAACAGCAACAGCCCAAGCGGCGGTGTCGAGAAGCTGATCTCCAGCGCCAGCAGCACCACGATACCAAACCATATCAGGTCGAATCCCAGCGCCTGCGCCAACGGGAAGAAAATTGGCACGGTCAGCATCATGATGGAAATCTGCTCCATGAAGGTACCCAGCACCAGCAGTACGGCAAACATGGCCAGCAGCATGAAGATCGGTGATAGCTCAAAGCTGGTGGCCCAGCCAATCAAGCCGCCTGACGCTCCGGAAAAGCCCAGCAGCTGGCTGAACGTGGCAGAGCCAAACACGATCAGGTAAGCCATCAGCGTCACTTTCAGCGCCCCCGTGACCGAGAGTTTAAAAGACTCCCAGGTCATGCAGCGGAAAATGAACGCCAGAATGATGACGCCCAGGGCCCCGAAGGCAGCCGCCTCGGAGGGCGTGGCAAAGCCCATCAACATCATGCCCACGATGATAATCATGACGCTCAGCATGGGCAGAATATCGGTCACGATCAGCTTGAGTTTGGCCCTCAGCGGCACGGGCTCCAGTTCATAGGCGGGCGCCGCCTGCGGATCCAGCCGGGTCTGGATGAAGATGGTCACGATATAAAAACCCGCCAACGTCAGGCCAGGCAGAATACCGGCAATCAGCAGTGCGCCAATATCCACTTTTGCCAGCGTCGCCAGCAGCACCGCCAGCGCTGACGGAGGAATGATGATCGCCAGACCGCCGGTTCCCAGAATGGGGCCAATGGCCATCTTCTTCTTGTAGCCTCGGCGTTCCATCTCGGGCACCAGCAACGACCCCATCAATGCCGTAGAGCCCATGGAAGAGCCGCTTAACGTGGAGAAAGCCGTGCCACCTACCACGGTGACGTAGGACAAGCGCCCCGGCACCTTGCCCAGCAGCTGATCGACCGCGTTGAACATTTTCATGCCCAGCCCGGTGCGAAAGAAGAGTTCACCCATCAGCAGAAACAGCGGGATGGGCACCAGATTGAAGCTTGAAAGCGCGCCAAAGCCATTGTTCAGCATCTGCATGATGCCTGCCTGCCCGCCCATGAAGTGCCAGGCCCCAATCACGTTGGCTGCCAGGAAGGCCAGTGCAATCGGCGTACCGATCGCCATGAAGATGAGGATCAGCGACAGTAGAAAAGCGAGCGCAAAGTACCATTCCATTATTCTTTAATCCCCGCTTCGCCGCTGTGAAGGAGTTCATGGCCCACCACAAAGCGAGCAAACTCGATGGCCATCAGCGTAAAGCTGATGGGAAATACGATGGTCAATAGCCATTTGGGAACGAAGAACGCGCGTACGTCATAGTCGCTGCGTTCGATATTCAGCATCACCAGATCCAGCCCTTTCCACGCCAGCACGGCACACACCACCACACACAGCAGCGAGACACCCCGGCTGAGAATATTCAGCGCGGGCAGCGGCAGGATGGAGGTCAACAGCTCGATGTGCACATGCCCTTTCTGTCGCACCAGCCAGGGCGCGCCCAGCAGGGTGAGATAGAACATGGCGTACTCGGTGGAGAGAAAGAACCACGCCGAAGGTTGCAGCCCCAAATTACGAATCACGACCGAGAGCACCACGGCCACCATCAGCCATACCAGCATGATGGCTGCCAGTAGCGCCATGCCGTTCAGCAGCAGCAAATAGCCACGTTGTGCGTAACGCATAGGAAGTCCTGGAAGTCGCCTGGAAACCGATGGGCGCTGCCCAAGCAGGGCAGCGCCCACCAGGGTCGCTTACTTATAAGTCGTTGAACTTCTCAAGCAGCGTGTCGTAGTGCTCCAGCCCCATGGGATGGCGCTCCATTTGGCGACGCATACGTTCCCAAGTGGCTTCACGGGCAGCTTCGGCATAACGCTCGCCGGCCTCACCCTCCAGGGTGATCACCTGCATGCCATCGGCCTCCAGAGCGGCCTGCTGCTCTTCGGAAAGGGCTGCCAGCTTCTCGGCGCTGTCACGCTCGTGCTCGATGGCCACTTCCTGAAGGATTTCCTGGGCCTCGGGGCTGAGCTGATTCCATTTGTCGAGGTTGACGATCACGCCCATGTCCGTGGAAAAGAACGCGGGATCTACCCGGTAGTTGAGGAAGCGATCCCAGTTGAGGTCTTTCAGGCCGATTTGCGTCCAGCCGGTGGCATTGACCACGCTACGCTCGAGGGCCGCGTAAACATCGGTGGTCGGCAAGCTGATGGGCTGGGCGCCCAGATAGTCCTGGAAGAACGCATCATAGACAGGGTTGCTGCGCAGGCGCAGCCCCGAGACACTGAGGTTGCCCTCTGCATCGATGGTAGGCTCGTTGATGGTGTAGAGGTTGTAGCTCACGCCACTATCGAACCAGCCCAGATAATAGGTGCCCATCTTCGCTTGATGGATCTCGTTGAGCAGATCGATACCGCCATTGTCACGGGCAAAGATAGCGTTGGTATTGGACGCCACCATGGCATCACGCTCAGGCACTGTGCCCGCATAGAAGCTGGCGGCGGTGTAGGCCATGTCCACCACGCCGTTGCGCACCGCGTCGGGTTGCTCGGAAAGACCGATGACCTCAGGGCCGCCGCGCACGTTGATCTGCACCACGCCCTCACCGCGCTCGTTGACCTTGTCGACGAACTCCAGAAAGCTCTGGGTGTAGATCAGCGAAGGAGGAAAAGCATGGACGGCGGTGATTTGATCCACCGCCAAGGCATGGGTAGACCCAACGCCGTGAGCATGCCCAACGTAAGGGTTACTTTTTTCATGTGTGTCTCCTGCACAAGGTGATCTTTTGTAGCGGTTATTGTGTTGATCTACTGCCTAAAACCATTGTTGCAAGCGTGCGTCGTGTTGTTATCGGTCCATCATGTTCGGCGCGGGGTGGCTGCTCTGACGGCCGCTTGGCCCGGGCCGCTTTATCCTTTGCTGATGATCGCGGCACTGGGCGGCACGGGCGCCACCCATGGAAACTGCTGTTCGTAGTGCGCGGCGAAAGTATCGATCTCTTCAAGATGCTGCCGGGTCATATCGATATCGTCCCAACCGTTCAGCAGCTTGGTGCGCCACACGGCCGAGACGCTAAAGGATACGCACAGCTCGCCGACGCGAATATGCTGCGCTTCCAGGTCCACCACGATAGGCGCAGGGGCCTCGGACAGCGCCTGCAGCAGCTGTTCTGCGGCCTCCTCCGTCACCACGGCGGGCAGCAAGCCATTGTTGACGGCGTTGGAGGCGAAGATATCGCCAAAGCTCGGCGCCACGATGCAGCGGAAGCCATCGTCCACCAGCGCATAGACTGCCGCCTCGCGGGAAGAGCCAGCGCCAAAGTTGCGTCGACTGACCATGACTTCCGCCTGGCTCGCCATGGGATGATTGAGCATGACGTTCGGCACCCGCTGGCCCTGTTCGTCATGGCGCACGTCATGCAGCAGAAACTGCCCGTACCCCACGCTGCGTGGCTCCTTCATGAAGCGGGCAGGAATCAGCTGGTCGGTATCGACGTTCGCGGCGGGTAACGCCACCCCCAGAGTGTCCAGGATGGTGATGGGTTTCATGACGGCTCTCCCGAGGCGCGGGGTGAGGAGGAAGCGAGCTGGCGCACGTCGGTCAGCCGCCCGTTGATGGCCGCGGCGGCCACCATGGCGGGCGACATCAAATGGGTACGCGCTCCCGGGCCTTGGCGCCCTTTGAAGTTACGGTTGGTGGTGGATGCACAGCGCTCGCCGCTGGCCACCAGATCCCCGTTCATGCCCACACACATGGAACAGCCGGAGTGGCGCCACTCCAGTCCTGCGGCCTTGAAAACACGGTCAAGCCCCTCGGCTTCGGCCTGGGCTTTTACCAGGGTCGAGCCCGGAGACACCATGCCCGGCACGCGGCTTTCATGGCCTGCCAGCACAGCGGCGGCGGCACGCAAGTCTTCGATCCGGGCATTGGTGCAGGAACCGATGAAGACGCGGTCGATGGTGATATCGGTGAGCTTTTGCCCTGCCGTCAATCCCATGTAGGCCAGGCTCTCCCGGGCCTGGCGCGCTTTGGCGGGGTCATCCAATTGCGCAGGATCGGGCACGTGCTGATCAATGGGCAGCGCTTCTTCAGGCGAGACGCCCCAGGTCACCGTGGGGGCGATTTCGTCGGCATTCAGCACCACTTCCAGATCGAACTCCGCATCAGGGTCGCTGCATAGCGTCGCCCAGTGCGCACAGGCCTGCTCGAACGCCTCACCCTTCGGGCACCAGGGGCGTCCACGCAGGTAGTCGAACGTCGTTTGATCCGGGGCGATCATGCCGCAGCGCCCGCCACCTTCGATGGAGAGGTTGCATAGCGTCAGCCGCGCTTCCATGGAGAGCGCCCGAATCGCCTCGCCCGCATACTCGATGGCATAGCCGCGAGCGCCGTCGGCCCCCAGCTTGGCAATCCAGGTCAGGGCGATATCCTTGGCGGTGATACCTGCCGCCAGCTGGCCATCCACCGTAATACGCATCACTTTGGGCTTGCTCTGCCACAGGGTTTGGGTGGCCAGCACATGGGCCACTTCTGACGCGCCAATCCCGAAAGCAATACTGCCGAACGCCCCGTGGGTGGCGGTATGGCTGTCGCCGCACACCATCACCATACCGGGCTGAGTAAGCCCCTGCTCGGGGCCCAATACATGCACGATCCCCTGGCGAGGATCCTCCAGGCCAAACAGCGTCACCCCGTGCTGTTGCGTGTTATGGCTGAGCTGCTCGATCATCGAGCGCACCTTGGCGTCTGCCACGTCGGCAAGGTCGCGTGCTTGGGTGGGCACATAGTGGTCGGCAATACCAAAGGTCAGGTCTGGCCGGGCGACGGGTAGCTGCCTTTCGCTCAACTTGTTGAAGGCGTGGAACGACCCTTCATGGACAAAGTGACGATCTACCCACAGCAGGCTTTGGCCGCTTTCGCTGCGATGCACTTCGTGGGTTTGCCATACCTTGTCGAATAGCGTCTTGGGGGAACTCATTGTCGTCACTCGCTGCCTCAGTGCGCCTTGCCAGGCTTGTCATTGTTACCCCAATACAACTAGCGCAGTTATCCAGCACAGGTCAAATGTATTTTTTAAAATTTTAAATCTGTATTAAATTTAATACATTAAAAGCAGAGCAAAAATGCCTACTTACCCCTCGCCTTGGGTGGGCCCACCGCCCACACGGGGCTCCCAGTACCGCGCATCGCCATTGCCGTTGCGCTCCAGATCGATCTGAAAACGATAGCGATCGGGCCGGTACAGCGCCTCCAGATGCTCCACTCCTCGCCCCTGTTCATCGAACACCACGCGGGTCAGGGAGATCAGCGGCGAGCCCACAGTGACA
Organism: Halomonas sp. NyZ770; assembly: GCF_020616575.1. Classification (NCBI taxonomy): domain Bacteria; kingdom Pseudomonadati; phylum Pseudomonadota; class Gammaproteobacteria; order Oceanospirillales; family Halomonadaceae; genus Halomonas; species Halomonas sp. NyZ770. The sequence goes on from NZ_CP085143.1 coordinate 3,288,492, forward strand.
TCCAGCGCCTGGGCCACGTCATGGCTCGCCAAGGTGGCCGAAATGGATTGCGACGCGTGGTCCACCTTCACGCCGCTGCGCTCCAGCAGCACGAACAGCGGCGTATTGGCCAGATCCATCTCGTTGTAGTGCAGCGCGATGGCTTCCGGCACGTGGGTAATCAGATGCGAAAACGGCTTGCCATCGACCATCCGCACCCGCACCGAACGCTGCACCTTGCCGCCCTTGGCCATGCCCAGCCGCTCGCGAATCATCTCCGGGGGCGGAATGTAGGCAAACTCCAGCAGTCGCACCTGGGACGCCTGGCTCATCTTGACCATGTTGGGCATCAGGTTGGAGACGCTGGCCGTCATCACCGTGGCATCCAGCGGCTGCTCCAGCACCACGGTGCCCACCCCCGCCCTGCGATCGACCAGCCCGGCAGACTGCAGCGCCTCCATGGCGCGCCGAACGGTCACGCGGGAAACGCCGTGCTGCTCGGCCAGCTTGTTTTCGCCCGGCAGCTTGCTGTCGGCGGGCAGCCTGCCGCTGAGAATGGCATCTTTCAGCAGCAGGTATATCCGGTGCGATTTAGTCCCACCCACCGCCGAGGACTGTGCATCACTCATTCACGCCCCTCCAGGGTATGCTTCAAAAAATATTCACATCGGGCTTGACGCGAGAACAACAATAGACATAAAAATGTATTAAATATAATACATATAAAACACCGTATCAGCATACCGCATTTGCCATATCAACAAGAGTAATGCGCCGTGAAGAATACGCAATGCCTCGATGTTCACCCCCATGACGTGCAGCAGGTGCTGACGTTTCTGGACGCCATGGAAGCACGCGATCTACCGCTTGCCCAGCGCTGTCTGGCCGAGCATGTCGTCATGCAGTTTCCGGGGGCGCCCGCCATGCATCATCTCGACGACGTGGTGGCGTGGGCCCGACACCGTTATCGCCGCGTCAGTAAAACCTTTCATGCCGTGAACCACTGTTTGACACCTCGCCAGAGCATCGTCGTGTGCCACGGCGAGCTGGCCGTCGAGTGGTTGGACGGCAGCACCAGCGCCAGCGTGCGCTTCATTGACCGCTTCGAATTAACCGATGGACTGATTACCCGCCAGGATGTCTGGAATGACCTGGCGCTGGCGCAACCCGCCCCCCACATGACGAGACCGCTATGACACGCCAACACAATATTTCCCATCAGGCTTCCTCTTCCCTGGCGCACCAGCCAGCCCAACTGAAGCAGCACTTGAACGACAGCAGGATCGTCGTGGCCCCCGGCGTCTTCGATGCCCTCGGCGCATCGCTTGCCGAGCAAGCAGGCTTCGACACCGTCTACCTGTCGGGTGCCAGCCTGGCCTACACCCAGTTGGGCCGCCCAGACATTGGCCTGCTCAGCATTACCGAAATTTGCACCGCCATGTCGCACATTCGCGAGCGCACGCAGCTTTCGGTGGTGGTGGACTGCGATACCGGCTTCGGCAACGCCATGAACGTCATGCGCAGCGTACGTTTGCTGGAGCGCGCAGGCGCCAATGCCATTCAGCTGGAAGACCAGACCTATCCTAAACGCTGCGGCCACCTGCGTGGCAAAACGCTGGTCTCCAAAGGTGAGATGGTCGGCAAATTGCATGCCGCATTGGACGCTCGGGAAAGCGACAGTACGCTGATCATCGGCCGCACCGACGCACTGGGTGTCGAAGGCACCGACAGCGCCATCGAGCGCGCCCAGGCCTACTATGAAGCGGGCGTCGATATGCTGTTCATCGAAGGCATTCGCAGCGACGAAGATATCGGCAAGATCATGGCACAGTTCAAAGGCAAGGTGCCCATCATGGCCAACATGGTGGAAGGCGGCGACACCCCGCTGAAAAATGCCAAGGCCCTGGAAGCGCTGGGCTTTTCGATGGTGATTTTCCCAGGCGCCCTGGTCCGGGCCATCACCCACATGGCCAGCCGCTTTTTTGCCACGCTGAAAGAGGATGGCACCACCGATGCGTTCCGCGGGCAGATGCTCGATTTCAAACAGCTCAACGACTACCTGGGCACCCAGGCGATGCTGGAGCTGGGCGAACAGTACGACAATCGCTAGCGCTCGTTCATCGGTACGTTGCGATTAGTGACCCGTGCCGCCAACCAATAACGACTCAGGAGACGATAATGCAGACCACCGACAAAACGGCAAAAGAGATCTTTCACGAGGTGATGGCCAACCCGCAGCGAGTGCCCTTCGGCTTTGGCAAGAAAGCGGTGCTGGTCAATGTGGACCCGCAAAAGGCCTACACCCGCACCGACCTCTTCAAGACCGCCTACGAAACCGACCCCAAACAGCTGGAGTATACGAACCAGTTGGCGCGTGGCTTTCGGGAGAAGGGCTGGCCGGTGGTCTGGACCCATGTTGCCTTTCTGGACTCCGCCGAAGATGCAGGCGTGTGGGGCACCCGTACCGACACCCCCGACTCGCTGCAAAACATCAAGTACGGCTCCGAGCGTGCCGAGTTCGACGAGCGCTGCGAGATCGACCGCAGCCGCGACGTAATCTACACCAAGCGCATGCCCTCGGCATTTTTTGAAACGCCGCTGCAGTCACTGCTGGTATGGCACCAGGTCGACACGGTGATCATCACCGGTGGCTCCACGTCGGGCTGCATCCGCGCCACTGCCGTGGAGAGCCTGTCCCGCGGCTACCGCACCATCGTGCCCATGGAGTGCGTGGCCGACAAGCACGAGAGCTACCACTACGCCAACCTGACCGACCTGCACCTCAAGTACGCCGATGTCATGCCCGTGGCTGACGTGCTGGCGTGGCTCGAGGGCGATGCATAAGGCGAGGAGCCCACGATGAAAGAGTCACTTGGCGTTTACGACTACTGGGCCTACGACCAGCGCCCGAAAATCACCTGGCCCGGCGGCGCGAAGGTAGCCTTCTGGGTGGCCCCCAATATCGAGTATTACGAGATCGACCCGCCGCAGAACCCGAGCCGCAAACCGTGGCCGCACCCCCACCCGTCGGTGCCCGGCTACAGCATTCGCGACTACGGCAACCGGGTGGGCCACCAACGCCAAATGGCCCTGCTGGACAAGTACGGCATCCGCGGCTCGGTATCGCTATCCACGGCACTCTGCGAGCATCATCCCGAAATCATCCAGATGTGCCAGGAGCGCGACTGGGAGTTCTTCAGCCACGGCATCTACAACACCCGCTACACCTATGGGCTGAGCGAAGCCCAGGAGCGGGCGATGATCCGCGACAGCATGGAGACCATCCATCGCCACACCGGCCAGGCCTGCGCCGGGTATCTGGCGCCTGCGCTCTCCCATTCGGAGCGCACCCTGGACCTGTTTGCCGAAGTGGGCGAGGAGCTATTCGGCGAGCAAGGCGGTGTTTACACCTGCGACCTGTTCCACGATGACCAACCCACGCCGGTCAGCGTGCGTTCCGGCAAGCGGTTCATCTCGATGCCCTACTCGCTGGAGATGAACGACACCATCGTCTACGCGGTGAACAAGGTCGAGCCGCGCCAGTACGCCACTATGCTCAAGCGCCACTTTGACCGCCTGTACCTGGAGGGCGCAGAGTCCGGCACGGTGATGTGCATTCCCACCCACAACTATCAGGTGAGCTGCCCCCACCGCATCAAGGCATTCGAAGAAGCGCTGGAGTACATCACCGGCCACCCGGATGTGTGGGTCGCCACGGGCCGCGAGATTGCCGATTACTACCTGGCCCACTATTACGATGCCGCCCTCGACAGCATCCAGGCCCAGGCCGCCACCGCACGCAGGGAGGGCTAACCCCATGGCATCCAACGACATGGCGCTCAACGACGACTATCTCGATTACCCCTTGCGCCGCCACGGCTACGACCACGACCGCTATGCATGGTCGATGCTGGGCGAGCGCGCCCCCGTTACCTGGCCCGGCGGCAAGACATTGGCGGTGTGGATCAACATATCGCTGCAGTTCTACCCGCTCGACCAGCGCGGCGTACCGTTCAAGGTACCCAACGGCATGACCATGCCCTACCCGGACCTGCGCCACTTCTCGCTGCGGGATTACGGCAACCGCGTGGGCATCTATCGTGTGCTGAAAGCGCTGGCCGCGCACGACATCACACCGACCTTTGCGATCAACGCCCAGCTTGCCGAGCAGACGCCCTATCTGGTGCAGCGCTTGAAAGAGCACGGCGGCGAGTTCATTGCCCACGGCTGGAACATGGATCACCTGCACTACGGCGGCCAGCCCATTGAAGAAGAGGCCGAGCTGGTCAAGCGCTCCGTAGACACCCTGCGGCGGGTGACCGGCCAACCGGTACGCGGCTGGCTCAGCCCCGCCAAGCACCAGAGCTTCAACACCCTGGACCTGCTGGCAGAAAATGGCCTCGAGTACTGCGCCGACTGGGTGAACGACGACCTGCCTTATGCCTGTGCCACCCACACCGGCCACTTGACCATGATGCCACTGGCCACCGAGATCGAAGATCAGTTCGTGATGAGCCAGAACCTGCACTCGGAAGACTCATGGGCGACGCAGGTAAAGGACGCCTTCGACTTCCTGCTGGAAGAGTCCCGCGAACAGGGTGGGCGGCTGTTTGCGCTGAACCTGCACCCCTGGCTGGTGGGCCAGCCTCACCGCATCGCCTGCCTGGAAGAGGTGCTGGCACACATCAGCGGGCATGCCGACGTATGGCAGGCCCCGGCGGGCGAGATTCTGGATGCCTTCCACCAAGCTGCGGAGCAAGCGTAATGGCGATACTTCCTTATTCACCCGGTGGTTTCGATGCCCACCTGCCGCTGCTGATCATCGGTGCGGGTGCCTGCGGGCTAGTGGCCGCCCTGGCAGCACAGGAAGCGGGTATCGAGCTTGCGGTGCTAGAGCGCGATGCCCTGCCCCGTGGCAGCACGGCGATGTCTTCGGGCTTTATTCCTGCCGCCAATACGCGCTTTCAGCATGAGCTGGGCGTCACCGACTCCGCCGAGGCCATGGCAGAAGATATTCAAAAGAAGAATGGCTTCGAGGCGGACCCGGCCATCGTCGACCTGCTGGCCAGCCAGTCCGGCCCCACCATCGAGTGGCTGGCAGACCGGCACGGTGTGCCTTTCGAACTGGTGGAAGGCTTTCTCTACCCTGGCCACCGCCACCTGCGCATGCACGCCACGCCTCGGCGCACCGGGGAAGAGTTGATGGGCGCGCTGCTCAACGCCGCCGAAGCCGCAGGCATCGACATCCTGACCCAGGCCCGGGTAGTGGATCTGCACGTGGACAGCTCCCAGCGCGTGCGTGGCGTCACCCTGGAGCGCCTAGACGGCAGCCGCGAAAGCATTGGTTGCGACGCGCTGATTCTGGCCTGCAACGGCTATGGCGGTAACCCTGAGCTGGTCGAGCGCTACCTGCCCACGCTGAAACACGCACTGTATTACGGCCACGAAGGCAACCAGGGCGATGCCTTGCTGTGGGGCCAGGCAATGGGCGCGAGCACCAAGGATCTGGGCGCCTGCCAGGGCCATGGCTCCCTCGCCACGCCGCACCAAACGCTGATCAGCTGGGCGCTGATGATGCAAGGGGGTATTCAGGTCAATATCAAGGGCGAGCGCTTTTCCAATGAGCATGGCGGCTACTCCGAACAGGCGGCCAAGGTGCTGGCGCAGCCGGAGCAAGTGGCCTGGAACCTGTATGACGCGCGCATTCATGAGTCTGCGCAGGCGTTCGAAGATTATCGTAATGCCGAGGAGAGCGGCGCGGTACGCAGTTTCTCAAACCTGGAAGAGATGGCCACGGGCCTGAAGCTCCCCCTGGGCGCACTGCAAGCCACCTTCACCCAGATGCAGCAGCATGCCGAGCAGCAAACGGCCGATGCATTTGGCCGCCGCTTCGAACCTGCCAACCTGCTGAAAGCACCCTACTACGCCATTCGCGTCACCGGGGCGCTGTTCCATACCCAGGGCGGCCTGGAAGTGAACCGCAAGGCCCGCGTGCTCGATACCCAGGACCAAGCGCTGCCCAACCTGTTTGCCGCAGGCGGCGCGGCGCGCGGGGTGTCGGGCTCCAACGACAGCGGCTACCTGTCCGGCAACGGGCTGCTGAGCGCCGTGGTGCTGGGAGCGGTAGCAGGCAAAAGCGCCGCCGAGCTGTTGCACTTGAAGCTCAGTTCTGCCGCGCTTCCTTGATATTCATAGATTGGTAGCACACCACCCCATGGTCAGGTGGTGTGCTTAATCCACTCGCAATATCCAGCAAAAGGCACACCCATTGCCATTGGGCAGCCAACGTTAATTTAACCTGCACTCCCCGCCAAATACCCCTGATAGAGGTCGTCAAACAAGCTATCTGTGTGCTGCAGCAAGACATCATCGTTGTCACAGCGCTCCCTGGCCCCGGCTAGCATAAGCTTTAATCCCACAGCCTCTGCGACAGGTGCGCCACCTACATCCAGATAGTGAACAAGCGCTGCCATCCTTTGCAAACCCATATCTTGCTCAAGGCCAAAGCTTGCGATCAGTACTTCAAAGGTCACCTTTTCACCAACATGAGTGAAATCTGCGCCATCAAAGTCAAACCCAAGCGCACCGACTGGGCATTGGCTTGGATGTGCAAGCCAGACAAAGTGGGCCTCTGGATCGATGAAACGCCGTATCAGCCAGGCAGAAGCGAGCCTATCCACCCAAGGGCGACGACGCGTTGCCCACACTTTGGCGCAAAATTTGGCACGCTCAAGCCGAGGGATGTCGGCCTGAATTGACCGTGGCTCGTCTGGTACAAAACAGCGATTGAAGAGGGTCTCAGCGTTTGCCAATTCCTGGACAGTTTGTTCGCCTTCTGGTCCAGGAAAAAAGTCGATCTCCACAATACTATGTAAACGGCGTTGCAACTGGGTCAGTTGGCGCTGTGCTTCTCGCGCCTCCAATTGAGAACATGCTTGCTGCCAGACGAGTACATCCGCCTGCAACGCTTGAAAATCTGATGTGCGATCAAAAAGTGAAGCCAGCACATCAGCACTATCGATGGCGGATTCGGCCACTTCGATTAGCAGTGCGTTTCCTTTCAATTCCCGAACAGCGACCATTTGCTCCTCCAGCGCTTTCCTGCGCGAGTGGCTGGCAGGCAGCAGATACACGCCATCTCTGAGCACCGCAGCACCCAAACCACGCAGTGCCCGCCAAATCCTCATCCGTGGGGTACCCGCCCGTCCCGCAAGACGCATGATCAGTATTAACCAACGCTGTGCATGATCAGCCATACCAGCTCCTTCGTTGTACGTATGACTAACTTGTTATACATTTTACAAAAACCCCCTCACTTCACCAAAGAGTGTTCCATGCATCCCATCAATGAGTCGCCCCACCACGTCCCATTTCGCGAGGCCGTCAAAGTATGGTTGAGAATAGCGCTATTGAGCTTTGGTGGCCCCGCAGGGCAAATAGCGGTGATGCATCGCATTCTTGTTGAAGAAAAAAAATGGATTGGAGAGCGCCGTTTTCTTCACGCACTGAACTATTGCATGATGCTTCCGGGACCAGAAGCGCAACAGCTGGCTATTTATATCGGGTGGCTGATGCATCGCACCAAAGGCGGCTTGGTCGCGGGCAGTCTTTTTGTGTTGCCTGGCTTCATCGCTATTCTTGCCTTGAGCTACCTTTATGCCACCTTGGGCAACGTGGGTGCCGTTGAAGGGCTCTTCTTTGGGCTCAAGGCCGCCGTGCTGGCCGTCGTACTCAATGCCGTCGTGCGCATCGGTAAGCGAGCCTTGAAAAACCGGGTCATGCTCAGCCTTGCTGCGGCCGCGTTTATTGCCATCTTCTTTTTCGAGGTGGCATTCCCACTGATCATTCTGAGCGCCGCTCTACTCGGTTATTGGGGAGGAAAACATGGCATCGCGGCCTTTCAAGCAGGAGGCGGCCATGGCAATGCCGACGCCTCGGTACTGAGCGACCGGGATTCTCTACTTGGCGAAGGGCTGCCTGCACATGCACGCCCCAGTCGCCAATGGTCTCTGCGCATGTCAGGTACGTTGCTCCTGTTATGGCTGACCCCCGTAGTACTGCTCCTGGCTCTATTCGGTAGCGACAATGTATTCAGCCAGATTGCGCTCTTCTTCAGTAAAATGGCGGTAGTGACGTTTGGCGGCGCTTACGCGGTACTGGGCTACGTCACTCAAGAAGCGGTGCAACATTACGGGTGGTTAGCGCCGGGTGAAATGCTGGATGGCCTGGGCATGGCGGAAACAACCCCAGGCCCACTGATTCAAGTCGTGCAGTTTGTCGGATTTATGGGCGCTTTTCGTGAGGCCACAGGCCTTGATCCCATGGTAGCGGCAATGCTGGCGGCATTGCTGACCACTTGGGTAACGTTCGTTCCCTGTTTTCTCTGGATATTTCTGGGCGCTCCCCATGTAGAGCGCCTACGCGACAATCGCGCCCTGAGCGCTGCGCTGTCCGCCATTACCGCTGCAGTCGTCGGGGTAATTCTCAACCTGGCCATCTGGTTCGGGCTTCACGTCATCTTCGCTGACGTAGGTGAATGGCACATCATGGGCGCTCGTTTGCTGATACCTGACGTAGCCACTCTGAACCTGTTGGCGCTATTGCTGTCGGCAAGCGCCATGATCGCAATTTTTCGTTTCAACGTAGGCATGCTCACAGTGCTGGCTAGCTGCGCTATTTTTGGTGTTTTGACATCTTTAGCAGGCTTTTAAACGATCAGAGATACACCATCACTCACTCATTGTGCGATGGTGTGTTACTTGAGCCAGCTCCTAAAACGCCTTCTCTAACGCAAAGCGCGGCTGGGTGTGGCCCTCTTTGGTAACGCTTTCGGTAAACATCGCCAGCGGACGCACCCAAAGGCCGTAGTCGCCGTAGAGGGCGCGGTAGACCACCAGCGGTTCTTCGCTTTCGCTGTGCTGAGCGGTGCCCATCACTTCGTAAAGGTTGCCTTTGTAGTGGCGGTAAATGCCAGGGGTGGGGGTGGTCATTCGCTTTCCTCTTCGGTTGTGTGTGTGGCGGCGGGCTGCTGCGCTTTTTTGGCCAGCCGCTCCAGCACTTTGGAGGCAGCCACGAAGCCAAAGGTGCCGGTGAGAAACGTCGCGGCGCCAAAGCCGGAAGCGCAGTCCAGCCGTGTAGCCTCGTTGCTGCCGGGCTTTTGCAGGCACACTTCGCCGTCGGCACTGGGGTAGATCAACTGCTCGTCGGAGTAGACGCACTCCACCGAGAAGCGCCGCTTGGGGTTGCGGGAGAAACCGTAATCCCGGCGCAATCTTGAGCGCACTTTGGAAAGCAGCGGGTCGTGCTCGGTGCGGGTCAAATCCGCCACTTGAATGCGCGTGGGGTCGGTCTGCCCGCCTGCCGCACCGGTGACGGTAATCGGAATCTTGCGCCGCTTGCACCAGGCGATTAGCGCCGCTTTGGCAATTACGCTATCAATGGCATCCACCACATGGTCGGCATCCTCAGGAATGCGCTCGGCCAAGTTGGTGGGCGTGACGAAGGCGGTATCCGCGATGATCTCGATCTCGGGGGCAATCAGGCGGCAGCGCTGGGCCAAAACGTCTACTTTGGGCTGGCCAATCGTGCCATCCAGCGCGTGAAGCTGGCGGTTGACGTTGGAGACGCACACGTCGTCCAGATCGATCAGCGTGAGCTTGCCGATGCCTGAGCGGGCTAGCGCCTCGACCGTCCAGCTGCCCACACCACCGACCCCGACGACCACCACGTGGGCACGGCGAAATGCCTGCGCCGCACGCTGGCCGTAAAGGCGCCGAATACCGCCAAAGCGGAAGTCATAATCGCTGGAAGAGGGCGTGGATTCATTCAATGACATGGGCTGACTCACAGGGCTTGCAGGACAGAAGGCTTGGCAATGGGCGGCGTTCGCACGCTATCCAGGGGTAAATGCCCCTGCCAGCCAAACTGCTCGAACAGGTGCTTCATGGTGTCGTCCACGGCACAGCCAAGCTGAATGCGCTTATCCAGCAGCGGATGATCGAAGGCCAGGTAAGTCGCTGCCAGCAGCAGGCGTGGCGCTGCCAGCTGTTCGGCAAAAAAACGGTTGTGGACACTCTTGCCGTGCTTGGCGTCGCCGATGATCGGGTAGCCGCGACGGGACAAGTGGCGGCGTATCTGGTGCCGTCGCCCGGTCAGGGGGCGCGCCTCCACCAGCGAGTAACGCGCCACCGGGTAGCGGTCTACCTGCACGGGTAGCTCGACGCTGTCCAGGCGGCGAATGTCGGTCATCGCGGGCATGGCGGGCATTTCCGCCTTGGGTCGGGTGCCGTCCTCCTCCCTGAGCGGGTAGTCCAGCCGCTCCTGCTCAGGCGCCTTGCCGCGCACCACGGCCAGGTAACGCTTCTCCACCTGGCGTTCGCTGAACGCTTCGGCCAGCAGCGCCGCCGCTTCCGACGAGAGTCCCAGCACCATGACCCCGGAGGTGGGGCGGTCCAGCCGATGCACGGGATATACCCGCTTGCCCAGCTGGTCGCGCAGGCGCTGGAGCAGAAATTCGGTTTCTCCCCGCGCCAGGGCGGAGCGGTGCACCAGCAGCCCGGAAGGCTTATGCACGGCAACGAGGTGCTCATCCTGATAGAGGATGTTGAGTGGCGGCATGGAATTCCCTACTAACGGCATGAAACGACGACCCGGGTGGCGATATGCCCGGCGGGCTATTGTCGCGGCTACAGAGGTGAATGTCATCCGTTGCACAGACGAGAATGACTTTCATACCTAACCTGATATGTTATAAAATAACTCTTTTGTTCCATCAGGAGTTTCTTATGAAGCACGCCTTTGCTGCGGGAGTCACCCTCCTACTGGCTTTACCCGTAACGCCTGCTGCATGGGCGAACGAACAGCGCCTGGATATCGTCGCCCCGTGGGAAATCAAGGGGCCAGACCCGGCCATCTCGGGCTATGTATTTGGCCGCATGCGCGTGGCCGAGACCCTGGTGGACACCGACTCGAACGGGCAGCTTGCCCCAGGACTCGCCAGCGCCTGGGAGGTCTCCGAAGACGGCCTGACATGGCGTTTCACGCTGCGGGAGGGAGCCACCTTTCATGACGGCAGCGCCGTGACCGCCGAGGCAGCGCTCCACAGCCTGGAAGTCGCCCGTGCCAAACCGGGCATACTCGACAGCGCCCCGATTCAGCAGATGCGGGCCGACCAGGGTGCCGTGGTCATCGAGCTGGAAAGCCCCTTCTCGCCCCTGCCGGCCCTGTTGGCACACTCCACCGCGCTGATTCTTGCCGATGCGGCGTTTGCCGATAATGGCGACGTCGTGGCGATGATCGGTAGCGGCCCTTATCAGGTGGAGGCGCTCTCGCCACCGCAGCGCATGACCGTCACGCGGTTCGAGGATTACTGGGGAGAGCCCGCCAACATTGCCAGCGCCAGCTACCTGGCCGTTAGCCGAGGCGAAACCCGCGCCCTGATGGCCGAAAGCGGTGACGCCGATATCGTGTACACCCTGGACCCTGCCAGCCAGGCACGCCTGGCGCGTAACGCACGGCTAGCGCTGCATGCCGAGCCGCTGCCACGCACCATCATGTTGAAACTGAATGCAGGCCATGCGCTGCTGGAAGATACGCGCGCTCGTCAGGCGCTGAGCATGGCCATCGACCGGCAGGGCATTGCGGCGGGCCTGCTGCGCACCCCGGAAGCCGCGGCCGCCGAACTCTTCCCGGATAGCCTTGGCCCCTGGCACCTGGGGCTTGACCCTGCGGATGCCCAGGATATCGAGGCCGCCAAGGCGCTGCTGGCCGAACTGGGCTGGGAAGCAGGGCGTGATGGCATGCTGGAGCGCGATGGCCAGCCGTTTGCCTTGACCCTGCGCACCTATGCGGATCGCCCCGAGCTTCCGGTCGTGGCCACTGCCCTGCAGGATCAGTGGCGCGATATTGGTGTCGCGCTGGAAGTCGCCGTGGGTAACGCCAGCGAGATCCCTTCCGGCCACCACGACAACAGCCTGGAAGTCGGCCTGGTAGGCCGCAACTACGGTCTGGTGCCCAACCCGCTGGGCTCGCTGATGGACGATATCGGCAGTGACGCCAACTCGATGGGCGGCGACTGGGGCACCATGAACTGGCGTGACGAAGAGGTGGCTCAGTGGCTGGACGCGCTGCGTCAAGCCACCGACGAGCAAACCCTCGATGACCTGGCACCGCTGGTCGCAGAGCGCCTTCACCAGCAGATGCCGCTGATTCCCGTGGCCTGGTATCAGCAAACCGCAGCGGTCAACAGCGCCCTGGAAGGGTTCTCCATCGATCCGCTGGAGCGCAGTTACCGCATCGACCAAATGGGGTGGGCAGAGTGATATCACGCTGGAACCATGGATTGGGCCGACTACTGTGGTCGCGGCTGTTGCAGGCAGGGCTGGTGGCCTGGCTGGTGGGCACGCTGACGTTCATCATTACCCGCACCCTGCCAGGCGATATGGCCTACCGCATTGCCGCCGGTCGCTATGGGCATGACATGGTGGATGGCGCCGCCGCCGAGGCCGTGCGGGCCGAGCTGGCGCTGGACCAGTCGGGCCTGGGCGCCTACCTGGGCTGGCTATGGGATCTCGTCCAGTTCGACCTGGGCCGCTCGCTGGTGAGCGGGCGGCCGGTGCTGGAAGAGCTTTCCCACCAGTTGGGCCACTCCTTGAGCCTGGCCGTGGTGGCGGTGTTGCTCTCGCTGCTGATTGGGCCCCCGCTGGGGCTGGCGGCCGGGCGCCGCCCCGGCGGCCTGCTGGATCGCACCAGCGAAGTCGCCGCCAGCGTGTTGCGCGCGCTGCCCGCCTTTGCCGTCGGGCTACTGCTGATCATGCTGTTTGCCGTCACCCTGGGCTGGCTGCCGGTGGCAGGCCACGGTGGGCCGATGCATACCGTGCTACCGGCCCTGACGCTGGCGCTGGGCCTGGCGGCGGTCTCCAGCCGCGTGGCTCGCAACGCCATGGCCGAGGTTTCCCAGTCGGCCTACTACGCCTTTTCTCATACCAAGGGCCTTGGGCCACGGCGCAGCTTCCTGCGCCACGGTCTGCGCAACGCATCGGTGCCCGTGGTGGCCTATCTGGGCGTCCAGTTCGTCTACCTGATCGAAGGTGTCGTGGTGGTCGAAACCCTGTTCGCCTGGCCCGGCATCGGCCACGCCCTGGTGCACGCCATCGTGGCCCGAGACGTGCCGATGATTCAGGGCACGGCGCTGGTCATGGGCCTGCTGTTCGTGCTGCTGAATACGGCGGTGGATATCGCCTGCCACCTACTCGACCCAAGGAGACGCCAAGCATGATGGGCACTACCTCGTCACGGCTATCTGCCTCCCGCCCCCTGCATGGCCATACGACACTGCTATCGGCGCGCCAATGGTGGGGCGCGGGCCTGCTGGCCCTGCTGCTCGCCTTTGCCTGGCTGGTCGACGCAGACCCCGCCCGCCAGCAGCTCAGCCGCATCCTGCAGGCACCCTCGCTGGCCGAGCCCTTCGGTACCGACCACCTTGGCCGCAGCATGCTGGCGCGTATGGCGGCAGCCATTCGGCTCTCATTGGGCATGGCACTGCTCAGCGTAGCCACCGCCGCCATTCCCGGCGTACTGCTGGGCGTCGTGGCGGGCTGGCGGGGCGGCTGGACCGACCGCCTGCTGGGTAGCGTTGCCGATGCCTGCCTGGCGCTGCCGGGCCTGTTGCTGGTGCTGCTGCTGGCCGCCATCGCCCCCGGCAACTTCTGGACCCTCTACGTGGGGATCTCGCTGGTGCTGTGGATCGAGTATTTCCGGGTAGTACGAGCGCGCACCCAAGCGCTGGTCACTTCGCCACAGATCGGAGCCAGCCGACTGCTGGGCTTTGGCCCGGTGATGCTGTTTCGTCGCCACTTATGGCCGGAGCTGGCGCCCCAGGTGTTTACGCTGGCCGCCTTCGGTGCCGCCAGCGCGATTCTCGCCATGGCCGCGCTGGGCTTTGTCAGCGTTGGCCTGCGGCCGCCCACGGCGGAACTGGGCTTGATGATGATCGAGCTGTTGCCCTACTACCACGAAGCTCCCTGGGCCATGGCGCAGCCGATTTTCGTGCTGTTCGTGGTGGTCTTGAGCTTGAACCTGCTGGCAGGGAAGGACCCACGATGACCTCCATGACGCTCACCACGCAACTGCTGGATGTCAGTGATCTGGAGATCACTGGCGACGGCGTCTCCATCGCCCCGATCAGCTTTCGTCTGGCCGCTGGCCAGCGCCTGACCCTGCTGGGGGAAACCGGTTCGGGCAAGAGCCTGATTGCCCAGGCCATCATGGGCACGCTACCGCCGGGTCTGGCGGCGCAAGGTTCGCTGGAAATTGCCGGTGTGACTTACCCTGCCGACGCCCCGCAAAGCCGGCAGGCGCTGTGGGGCCGCACCCTGGCGCTGCTGCCCCAGGAGCCCTGGAACGCGCTGGACCCCACCATGCGCGCCCTGCCACAAGTGGCAGAAACCCATCGTTTCGTCGCTGGCAAGACAGCAGCAGACGCCCAAGCCGCCGCCAAGGCCGAGTTGAGCCGCCTGGGTCTTGCCCATGCGCTGCATAAACTGCCGGGGGAGCTTTCCGGCGGCATGGCCCAGCGGGTGGCCTTCGCGGCCGCCAGCGCTGCGGGGGCTGCCATGGTGATTGCCGATGAGCCCACCAAAGGGCTGGATGCCCCGCGCCGGGATGAAGTGGTCGAATTACTGGCCAGCACCCCCGAGCGTGGCGGCGCCCTGCTGACCATCACGCACGATATCGAAGTCGCCCGGCGACTGGGGGGCGAAGTGATCATTCTGCGCAAGGGGCAGGTGGTCGAACGCGGCCCTGCCGAGGTGCTGCTGAACCACCCGAATACCGAGTATGCCCAACGCCTGCTGGCCGCCGAACCCAGCCGCTGGCCCGATCCCCCCGTGTTTCGTGGCCACGCCGAGGCCCCCGTGGTCAGCGCCCAGGGGCTTGCCATGACGCGCGGCGGTCGAGAGCTCTTCTCCCAGCTGGAGGTCAGCCTGCGCCCCGGCGAAATCGTCGGCGTGGTGGGCCCTTCCGGCTGCGGAAAGAGCACGCTGGGCGATATTCTGCTGGGCGTCACGCGGCCCAATCAGGGGCGCGTCGACTACCATCAAAGTATTCCCGTACTGGGCCGCCAGAAGCTCTACCAAGACCCTCCGGCCGCCTTTTCGCCCCACTGGACACTGGCGCAGCTGCTGGCCGACCTGCAGCGCCGTCACCGCTTCGACCCGGCACGGGTAGCACCGCTGCTGCAGCGCCTGGGGCTCGACGACCACCTGCTGGCCCGCCGGCCGGGGGAGATTTCCGGCGGCGAACTGCAGCGCTTCGCGATGCTGCGCGTGTTGCTGCTCGAGCCACGCTTTCTGTTCGCCGACGAACCCACGTCCAGGCTCGACCCCGTCACTCAGCAGCACACCCTCAGCCTGCTCATCGAGCTGGCCCGGGAACAGGGCTGTGCGGTGATGCTGGTCAGCCATGACCCGGCCTTGATCGAGAAAGTGTGTGATCGTCAGATGGCCCTCAACGGGCAATAGGAAGGGGCAAGTTGCCTGGAGGAAGCTGTGCTTTCAAAAACTCTAGAAATGCCTGTGTAGCACTCGGCAACGTTCGTTTAGCCAGGGTCTGGACTTCTATAAAACGGGAGTCCATGCCCTGGTCTCTGATCGGTATCGCCACCACGCGCTGTTGATGAATGCGGTAACGAACGGAGATCTCTCCGGCAAGTGCCACCCCGCCTCCCAGCATGGCAAAGTTGATCAACGCTTCGGTGTAGTCGCTGCTAAAAATCGACTCAAACGCCAGATTCTGGCGGCTACAACAGATATCGAAGAGCTGGCGCAGGGTGGTTTCGGGTGACGGCAACGCCAACGGATACTTCTGCAACTGAGCCAATGACACACTCTTTTTACCGGCCAGCTCATGGCTTGGTGCCACTAGCGCCATGATGGGAGCAGGCTGCCGAAAGGCAATTTGAATATCAGCTTCCGGCTTCAGGCTGAAAGTGATGCCTATGTCCGCTTCCCCTTCTTTGACATGACGCGTCGCCTCCGAGGGGGACCCCACCATCAAGTGGAAATGAATACCGCTGTAACGCCGACGAAAAGCGGTAATCGCGGCCGGCAAGAAATCCACGGCGAAACCTTCCGAGCTTGCCAGGCGTACCTTGCCTCGCTGCAATCCACGCAAGGCCAGGATGTCACTGCCCACCCGTTCCGACTCCAATTGCATATGGCGAGCATGCACGGCCAATAGCTCACCGGCAGCACTGGGTACCATTCCACGCGCTCGCCGCTCGAACAACAGCGTATCCAACTCGCTCTCTAGTCGCGCGATCTGTCGGCTAATCGCTGAGGGAGCCACATTCAGCTTGAGCGATGCTTCACTAATGGAGCCGCAGCGCACCACCTCGAGGAAGTAGCGCAACGCCGTCTCCTGAAGTACCCGTGGATTCATACCCTCACCCTCGCCATCCAAGTATTGCCAAAACGGCAATGATAAATTCTAAACATTGCACTTGTGACACGTCTAATCAATCGCTTAATTTAGATTCAAGGCGACAGACACTCCCAGCAAGGCATTCCAAAACAACAGCGCCGACGGTACGCCAAACGCTCATATCCGTTTTTTCCATATGACGAGGTATGACATGCATCCACAACGCAAACTCGCTCGGGCTGTGTCCGCTTGGGCAACTTCCATTACCTTACTCGGCTGTGCGACGTCGGCCATGGCGGGCAAGGCCAATGACACGCTGGTCTATGCCTCTGACAGCGAACCGGAAAACGTTAGCCCCTATCACAACAACCTGCGTGAAGGGGTTATCCTCGCCCATCTGGCCTGGGACACGCTGATCTATCGCAACCCCGAAACCAACGAATATGAGCCTCGCTTGGCGACCGAGTGGGAGTGGGCCGATGAATCAACCCTGGATCTGGTGCTTCGTGAAGGCGTTACCTTTCACAACGGCGAGGCGTTCGACGCCGACGACGTAGTATTTACCTTCAACTACGCGGTATCACCCGAATCCCGGGTGGTGACACGCCAGAATGTGGATTGGATTGAAAGCGTCGAGAAGCTTGATGACTATCAGGTTCGCATTCATCTCAAGGAGCCTTTCCCAGCAGCCCTTGAGTACCTTTCCGGCCCGATGCCGATTTACCCCGATGAGTATTTCCAGGAAGTCGGCATCGAAGGCTTTAGCCGTCAGCCAGTGGGTACCGGCCCTTACCGGATTACCAACGTTCGCCCAGGGGACGGCGTAAGCCTGACGCGCTTTGATGACTACTTTGAAGACAGCCCGATTGGTCAGCCAGCGATAGGTAACATTGAATTCAAAGCCATCGCCGATGAAGACTCACGCATGGCGCAATTGATGTCAGGGCAGGTTGATTGGATCTGGCGAGTACCCGCTGATCAAGCGGAGTCCTTGGGCGGTATGCCCCAGTTGAGCGTGCTCGGTGGTGAAACCATGCGGGTCGCTTATATCGGTCTTGATGCAGCCACCCGAGAAGATTCGCCCTTGCATGATATTCGCGTACGCCAAGCCATTAACCACGCCATGAATCGGGAAGGCCTCGCTAATGATCTGGTGCGTGGCGGAAGCCAGCCCCTCTATGCTCCCTGCTTCCCCACACAGTTCGGCTGCGAAACCCAAAGCGTCATTGAGTATGAATATGATCCTGCAAAAGCCCGTGAACTGCTCGCAGAGGCCGGTTACGCCGATGGCTTTGATATCGACCTTCATGCCTACCGGGAACGCGACTACGCGGAGGCGATGATTGGCGATCTGCGCGCCGTAGGCATCAATGCCAATCTGCGTTTCATGACCTCCCCCGCGCTGTTGGAGCTTCAGCGTAACGGGCGGACGGACATGTCGTTCAAAGCCTGGGGCTCCTTCTCGATTAACGATGTTTCAGCTTTTGTCAGCGTTTACTTCTCGGGCGGTATAGATGATCTCTGGCAGGACAGCCAGGTACAGGAGTGGCTGCAAATCGCCGATACCTCGGTAGACCCTGACTTACGCCTCGACTACTACCAGCAAGTGCTGGCACGTATCTCTGAGCAGGCTTACTGGGCGCCGCTGTTCTCCTACTCCACCTATTACGCTCACACCGCTGATCTGGACTTTACCGCTTACCCTGATGAACTCCCCCGCTTCTATGAGGCGAGCTGGAAGTAACGTTGCGCATGGCGTTCTGATCGACTCAACGGCAGCCGTGGCGCTCGCCACGGCTCGCTTATCACAGTGCGGGAGTGATGCTTTATGTGGGCATTTGTTTTCGGGTATACGGATTTAATGGTTGATGGGGCACCTTCACCCTCCAACTCGTGACGCCTCCGCCACGGCCAAAAACTTACTGATTAATGAGGCTTCTGCCCGGTCCTTGAGACAGATGACGTGCGCGTGTGTATAGAGCTCCAACCCTGCCACGGGTAAGGCCACCAATCGCTTACTGGGCGTAAAAGCCGTTTGCGCGACGACGCCCAACCCCAAGCCCTGAGCCACAGCTTCGCGAACGGCTTCCCGGCTGCCCATCTCCACGGATGTGCGCACTCTCACCCCCGCGGCGGCCAGGCCGAGCTCGAACACGGTGCGCGTGCGTGAACCATCTTCGCGCATCACAAATTCCTGATCCTGCAGGTCATGCAGAGTCAATGAACTTTTACGGGCCAGCGGATGGCCCACGGCGGCGAACACGACCAACAGTTGCCGCTTGAACGGCATACACCACACATTGGGGTCATCCACGTGATGCAACACCACACCCACATCATCTTCCTGATCCAGGACGCGTCGGGTGATCAGGCGCGAATCGCCCATGCAGACAGACACTCGCACCTGCGGGTACTGCTCGCGGAATCGTTTGATCATCGGCGTCACGTTGTAGGGCCCTATGGCCCCGACTTTCAAATGGCCCTGATACTGGCAACGGGCACTGAGCAGTAGCAACATGGCTTGCTGTTCGGTCTGATAAAGGCGGCTGGTGGTTTCGTGCAGCAGTTTGCCAAAGTCCGTCAGCTCGGCACCGCGCGGCGTGCGGTGCAATAACTCCACACCGTAGCGGGTTTCCAGGCGGCTCAAGTGGGCGGAAACCGTAGGCTGGCGCAATCCCAAAAAGCGGGCGGCGGCGGACAGGCTGCCACAGCGGGCAACCGCTTCGAAGGCTCGAAGTTCGGCGCTGGATGAATTTGTCATTACTCACTCCGCGAGACTATAGACTCCACCTATACCCTAAGCGGTAAATATGTCGATTTAATTAATAGGCACGTCATCAAGGCTCGGCATACTGTCGGCTCCAACCCCTGGAGAGGAGCCAAGATTATGTCGAGCACCAACACCGAGGCCGCCGCCCGGGATACTGCATCCCCGAGCCAACCGGCACAACTTCAAACCGAACAATTGAGTGTGACCTACAGCAACGGTCATCAAGCGTTACAGCCCAACTCCCTGGCCTTTGCGCAAGGCGAGTTTGTGGTTCTATTGGGCGCTTCCGGTGCCGGTAAGTCCACGTTGCTGCGTTGTTTGAACGGGCTCGTAAAGCCTTCACAAGGCAAAGTCCTGTCTTCGGCTTGTGGGGATATCGCTACGGCCGAAGCACGGCGAGCCCACCGCCGCCAAACGGGCATGATTTTTCAGCAACATCACCTGATTGGGCGGCTGTCCGTTTTGGACAATGTGTTGCTTGGGCGTATTGGCTACCACAACAGCTGGCGCACCCTGTTGCCCTGGTCCAAAGATGAGAAGCGCATGGCGCTGGCGGCCATTGATCGTGTGGGTCTGTTGGACTATGCCCTGCAGCGGGCCGACCAATTGTCCGGCGGGCAACAGCAGCGTGTTGGTGTGGCCCGGGCGCTGATTCAGCAGCCTTCCATTTTGCTGGCAGACGAACCTGTGGCCAGTCTCGACCCCGCCACGGCGGAGCAACTGCTGACCCTGATTCACAGCATCTGTAAGAGCGATGGACTGACCGCTATCGTCAGTTTGCACCAAGTGAATTTCGCCCGGCGTTTTGCCGACCGCATTGTCGGTCTGCGTAGCGGTGCCGTGGTATTCGACGGCCTGCCCGGCGCGCTCACCGAGGCCGCCGCCCATGGACTTTATCAACGACCGGACAAAGCCAAATCCACGCAAGAACAACCTCAACAGGCCTTGCGGAATGAGCCATTCCGCGATGCTCCACTTCCTTCAGCCCTGTAAATTACTCTCGGAGATTATTATGAAACTGCATTGGCTATTTGTTGCCTGCTTAAGCTTATTGACCCTGGTTTGCACACCGGCATTTGCCGAAGGGAAAGACCCTTCGCGCCTGCGTGTCGCCCTGCTTCCCGATGAAAACGCCTCCACTCTGATTCAAAACGCTCAGCCACTAAAACAATATTTGGAAAAAACCCTGGGCAAACGCATCGAAATTGTGGTCACCACGGATTACTCCTCCATGATTGAAGCCATGCGTTTCGGCCGTATTGAAGTGGCTTACTTTGGCCCCTTGTCCTATGTGTTAGCCAAGTCCCTCGCGCCCGGTCTGGAGCCGTTCGCTGTAGGCGTTGAAGACGGTACTCCCACCTACCACTCCGTCATCATCGCCAACGCCGCCGGCCCGGTGAAATCTTTGGCGGATGTACGCGGTCAGTCTTTTGGTTATGGTGACCAAGCGTCCACTTCCAGTCATTTGGTTCCGAGAGCACACCTGTTCAACCAAGTCGGACTGGATGGCGATAAAGACTATCGACCGGTACACCTGGGGACTCACGATGCGGTAGCCCGGGCGGTTCAGGCGGGGCAGATTCCGGCCGGCGCTCTGTCCAAACCCATCTACGATATGTTGGTGGCTCGCGGTACGGTGGACGCCAGCAAATTGGTAGAGCTGGAGCTAACTGCACCGATTCCCAACTATCCCATTGTCATGCAGGGCGACTTGGCTCCGGCGCTGAAGCAGTCCATTCGCGATGCGTTTTTGAACATGTCGAGCCCCGAAGTACTGGCGGCGTTTCGGGTTGAAGGCTTTGCCGCCACCGACGATTCGGCCTATGACGTGCTGCGTGATACCGCCCGCATTCTGAACATAAACCTGGGAGAAATGTAATGAGCTCGGTGGCAACACCATCCTACGACCACCTCCTGGGCCAAGCCCGGACCCAAGCGGTGCGCAAGGCACGTTTGGTGGCCGTGATTTTGGCGGTATGTCTGGCGGCTCTCGCAATCACCGGCTTTTTTGACCCGGCGCGCTTCATTGAGGGCGGCCCGGCCATCGCACAGCTGGCTTCGGAAATGGTGCCACCCAACTTTAGCCGTTGGCAGCACTGGCTTAAACCGCTATTGGATACTTTAGCCATGTCCATTGCGGGCACGGTGCTGGCGGTGCTGTTGTCACTGCCACTGGCATTGCTGGCGGCGGCGAACACCTCGCCCAACCCCTGGGTGTACCACAGTGCACGAACGCTGTTGGCGGCGCTGCGCTCCGTACCCGAAATCATATTGGGCATACTGTTCGTGGCTGCGGTGGGTTTTGGCGCATTGCCCGGTGTGCTGGCTCTGGCGCTGCACTCGGTGGGCATGGTGGGCAAGTTCTACGCCGAAGCCATAGAGCATGTAGACCCCAAACCCCTGGAGGCGGCCAGTGCCGCCGGGGCTAGCCGCATGCAGGTGATTACCCACTCGGTAATGCCCCAAGTGCTACCGCAATTGGCGGACATCACCATCTACCGCTGGGAATATCACTTCCGTGCCTCGGCGGTGTTGGGCATCGTCGGTGCCGGTGGTATCGGTTTTGAATTAATGGCCGCTCTGCGCCTGATTAACTACGCCGAAGTATCGGCCATATTGCTGGCAATTCTGGCCTGCGTTGTTGTGGTAGACGGCATAGGTGCCGCTTTGCGAAAAAGGCTTCGATAACTATGACAGACAAGATTTTGATCACCCACCCGGTACACGAGGATGTATACCACCGATTGGCTGCCGTAGCCGAGGTGGACATGAACCCCGATCTGGAACCCTGGCCCTACGCTGAAGTGTGCCGCCGCGCCGCCGACGCTACCGCCATCATGGGTTTTATGACGGACCGAGTGGACACCGAATTACTGACCAACGCACCGCGGTTAAAAATCATCGCCTGCGCGCTGAAAGGCTACGACAACTACGATGCCGAGGCCTGCGCCCAAGCCGGGGTGTGGCTCAGCATTGTGCCGGACCTGCTCACCGCCCCCACGGCTGAACTGGCCGTGGCGCTGGCGCTGGGTCTCGCCCGTCATGTGCGCGCAGGTGATGCCTTTGTCCGGCAAGGCAATTACCGTGGTTGGCGTCCGCACTTTTACGGCTACGGATTGCACAATTCCACCGTCGCCGTACTGGGGCTTGGCCGTTTGGGCAGCGCCCTGGTGGAGCGCTTGCAGGGGTTTGGGTGCGCCCGAATACTGGGTGTGGACACTCACGCCAGCTTACCGGGGGTGGTGAATTGCTCGCTTCAGGACGCGCTGGCGCAAGCGGACTTTGTGTTTTCTTTGTTGCCGTTGTCCGAAGAAACCTGGCACCTTCTGGATGCCGCGCACTTGCGTGCCTGTAAGCCGGGCCAACTGCTGATCAATGTGGGACGCGGCTCTGTGGTGGATGAATTGGCGGTAGCCGACGTGCTAGCGGAAGGCCGCCTGGGGGGCTACGCCGCCGACGTGTTCAGTTGCGAAGATTGGGCTTATCTGGAGCGTTTGCGAAAAATTCCGGACGCTTTGTTGCTGGCCGAAAACACCCTGTTCACTCCCCATTTGGGTTCGGCTGTACACAGTGCCCGACGCGCCATAGAACACCGGGCTGCGGACAACATTCTGGCCGTGCTCGCCGGACGCGCGCCCGAAGACGCGGTCGCCGAGGCTGAGATACGCCTAGCCGTCTGCCCATAACACCATCGTCAGCCGGGGAGGCGGGGCCAGGCCCAGTCTCCCAGCTTACCTCTCGCCCCAACCTGCTGATTTGGGGAGATCAACCAGCTATTCCGGATACCCTTGTTTTCAAGCGCACGCTAATAGCGCTTAGCGTCGCCCTAACCATTTCGGTTCTCTGTTTTAGCCTGCTACAGCTCTCAGGTGACTTGGCTCTCTCTATCGGCGGGCCCGAGGCTACTGCGGAGCAGGTTGAGCAAATCCGCGTTGATTATGGCCTGGATCGTCCAGTGATTCAGCAATTTACCAGTTGGCTTTGGGGTGCCGTACAGCTCGATTTTGGCCGCTCCTACTACTACCAGAGCGATGTCATGGACCTGGTCGTGGAACGCCTTCCGGTGACCATGACGCTGGGGATCATGTCGCTGGCAATCGCGCTGGGCGTTTCGATCCCGCTAGGTGTCGTGGCCGCCCTTAAACGGGGCAGCTGGATAGACCGTGTGGCCATGACCATTGCGGTGACTGGCCAGGCGATGCCGAACTTCTGGTTTGGTTTGACGCTGATTATCGTGTTTGCAGTCAACCTGCAGTGGCTGCCTGCCGCTGGCAGCGATAGCTGGCAAGGCTTTGTGCTTCCCGCTATTGCGCTGGGCTATTACGCCACCCCCGCCATGATGCGCCTTACACGCAGCGGCATGCTGGAAGTGCTGGAGGCGGATTACATTCGCACCGCCCGCGCCAAAGGGCTGCGTACCGGCACGGTCATCTTCAAACACGCACTGCGCAATGCGGTGATTCCGGTAGTGGCGCTCGCCGCCGTAGAGCTGGGCTTTATGCTGGGTGGCTCGGTGGTCATCGAAACCGTGTTTTCGTTACGCGGTTTGGGGCAGCTGGCGTGGAATGCCATCTCCCGCAATGACTACCCCGTCGTTCAGGCCATCGTGCTGATCATTGCGCTGTTTTATATCGTGTTGACGCTGCTGGCCGACATTCTCAACGCAGTCCTCGACCCACGCTTGCGCGCGCGCTAACGGAGAACACCATGGCACAGATCCTTTCCCCACAGCTGGCGTCAGAGCCGCACTTGGTGGCTACCTGGCAGTCTCGCCTGTTACGCAGCATGCTAAAAAACCGCAGTTTAGCCATTGGGCTGTTGATCATTACCTCGCTCTGCATGGTGGCACTGCTGGCCCCCTGGCTAGCCCCCCACGATCCCTATTTGCAGAACACCGCGAATCGTATGGTGCCCCCTGTTTGGCACGACAACGGCAGCTGGACACACCCCTTGGGCACCGACCGACTCGGCCGCGACTATCTTAGCCGGTTGATTTTTGGCACCCGCATTTCACTGTTCATCGGCATCGTGGTCGCACTGATTTCCGGTTTGATTGGCACCACCTTGGGCGTGTTGGCTGGCTACTTTGGTGGCCGTGTGGATGCAGTGGTCAGCTACCTGCTCACCACGCGACTGGCGATGCCGGTGGTACTGGTGGCGCTGGCCATGGCCTCGCTGATTGGTGGATCGATGCTCACCGTCACGCTACTGCTGGGGCTGCTGCTTTGGGATCGTTTTGCGGTGGTTGCCCGTTCGGCCACGTTGCAGCTGCGCGATGCGGAGTATGTGCAAGCCGCCCGCGCGTTGGGCTGCCCACTTCCCTACATTCTGCTACGCGAAGTGCTGCCCAATATCGCCGGAGCCCTCATCGTGGTGGCTACCCTGGAAGTCGCCAACGCCATTTTGCTCGAAGCGACGCTGTCATTTCTGGGCATGGGCGTGCAACCACCCTCGCCCTCCTGGGGGCTGATGATCGCCGAAGGCAAAGCCTATATGTTCTTCCAACCATGGGTCATTGCCATCCCCGGCAGCGCACTCTTCATTCTTGTGCTGGCGATTAATTTGCTGGGTGACGGCCTGCGCGACATGACTACCTCGGGAGGCCGCCATGAGTAATCTGTTAACAGTGAAACAGCTGCGTGTTGATTTACCGGTCGCCAAGGGCACCCTTCACGCCGTGCGGGGTATCGACTTTCACGTCGAGCGCGGTGAAATGCTCTGCCTGGTGGGCGAGTCGGGGTGCGGTAAATCGATGACCTCGCTGGCCTTGATGGGCCTGCTACCGCGCAAAGCGCAAATCAGCGCCGACTGCCTCGACTTCGACGGCATTGATTTGATCAATATGACGGAGCGTGAGCGCAGCAATTTACGAGGAGCCCGCATGGCGATGATTTTTCAGGAGCCCATGACAGCGCTCAATCCTGCTTACACCCTGGGCAACCAGCTATGCGAGGCGCTGCGCCGTCACCAGCGGGTATCACGCAAAGCCGCCCAAGACCGTGCGATTTATTTATTAGAGCGCGTGGGAATCAGCGCTGCCGCCGAACGCATGCACCAATATCCCCATCAGCTCTCGGGTGGGTTGCGTCAGCGGGTGATGATCGCCATGGCGTTAATGTGCGAGCCCGACCTGATTATCGCCGATGAGCCCACCACCGCCCTGGACGTGACGATTCAGGCGCAAATTCTCCACCTGCTACGCGACCTTCAACAGGAGTTTGGCACTGCGGTTATTTTCATCACCCACGACCTGGGTGTTGTCGCCCGCATCGCCGACCGGGTCGCGGTGATGTATGCCGGTGAAGTGATTGAAACGGCTTCCGCCCAAGCGCTCTTCGAGGCCCCCAGCCACCCCTATACGCAGGGGTTGTTGCGCAGTATACCGGCGCCAGGCAAAACACCGCCCGGCAGCCGCCTCAAGGCCATTCCTGGCGTGGTGCCCAGCCTTGTCGGCAAAGTCGAGGGCTGCGCCTTCTGCAATCGCTGCGACAAAGCTGACCCGATGTGCCACACCGCGCCCTCTTTCCACAAGATTGCTAGCGGTCACGCCGCCCGCTGCCATTTTGCACACTCCTTGGCCAGCGCCACCTCATCAAACGCGCCGGAGGTAGTGTCATGAATAGTCCCGCGCTCTCGACCCCTGCCATTTTCACCAATGTACTTTCCACCAGTGCCAGTGCCCCCCATGCCCTTGAACTCTGTTCGCTGTCAAAGACCTTCACGCTCGGCGGTGGCATGTTGCGCCAGGGGCGAACCTTACAGGCAGTGAATGAGGTGTCGCTACGCGTTCCCCGCAGACAGGTGATGGGGCTGGTGGGGGAATCAGGCTGTGGTAAAAGCACCTTGGCCAAAATGCTGCTGGGGCTCACCAAGCCGAGCGGAGGCGATGTGCTGATCAACGGCAAGGCGATTGTAAACGCAAACCAAAAAGCACTCGCCCGCCATATTCAGCCGATTTTTCAAGACCCCTACTCATCGCTGAACCCACGCCAACGTATTGCCCAGATCGTCGGTTTGCCGCTACGCATTCACGCCATTGGTACCCCCAAGGAGCAGGCGGCCAAAGTGGACGAGATGCTCGACATGGTCGGGCTGCCCAAGCGCGCTGCCCAGCAATACCCAGGGCAAATGTCTGGCGGCCAGCGCCAGCGGGTGGCCATTGCCCGGGCACTGATCATGCGCCCGGATCTGGTGATTTGTGACGAACCCACTTCCGCCCTGGATGTGTCGGTTCAGGCCCAGATCCTCAACTTGCTCCTCGACCTGAAAGATGAGTTTGGCCTTACCTACCTGTTTATCAGCCATGACCTTGCCGTGGTCGAACATTTGGCCGACCGGCTCGCGGTGATGTATCTGGGCCGAATAGTGGAAGAAGGCACCCGCGAGCAAATTTTCACTTCTCCCCGCCACCCCTATACCCAAGCGCTGCTCGCATCAGCACTAACCCCAGAGCCAGGCTTGGGCGTGCCGGACATTGGCTTGGGCGCGGGCCAACCCGACCCCAGCCGTCCGCCCTCTGGCTGTGCCTTTCACCCACGCTGCCCCATGGCGCAGCCGACGTGTGGCCAGCAAGCGCCAACCCTGAGTGCCATTGCCCAGAAAAACCAGGCGCGTGTCGCCTGCCACTTTGCCTGAAGAAGGAATGCTCATGACACGCCAACACGCCCTAGACAATGCTAAAGCCTATTTTGACAGCGGAGCGTTTTATCATCAGCTCGCGCCGCGGATCGCCGTTCGCAGTGAAAGCCAAGAGCCCAACCGGCTTGAAGAGCTGCACGATTACCTCACCGAACACATCATTCCCGACATCGAGCAGCTCGGTTTTAGCTGGGAAATCATCGATAACCCTGTCGCCGGTTTTGGGCCCTTCTTACTGGCGGAGCGAGTGGAGCCAGAAGCGACCTTCAGCGTCTTGACCTACGGCCACGGTGATGTCATCCGCGGCTATGATGATCAGTGGGCGGAAGGCCTTTCGCCCTGGAAAATCACCCAACAAGGGGATCGCTGGTATGGCCGCGGCACGGCGGATAATAAAGGCCAGCACACCATCAATCTGGCCGCACTGGGCTGCGTGTTAAAAGCCCGAAATGGGCGCTTGGGCTATAACGTCAAAATAGTCCTGGAAATGGGTGAAGAGACGGGCTCACCCGGCTTGAAAGAGGTCTGCCACCGCTACCGTGACCGCCTCGCCGCCGATGTGTTTATTGGCTCGGACGGGCCGCGTTTAAATGCCGATTCACCGACGCTGTTTTTAGGCTCACGGGGGTCGTTCAACTTTGACCTTAAACTGCAGGCCCGTGAAGGCGCTCACCACTCGGGCAACTGGGGCGGCGTACTCAAGAACCCTGCCGTACGGTTAACCAATGCGATTGCCACATTGGTAGACGCCAATGGAGTGATCCAGATTGAAGGGTTACGCCCAGCGCCAATACCCGACGCCGTGCGCCAAGCGCTTGCCTTGCTTGAGGTAGGCGTCGGCGACAATGCCCCAGCCATCGATACCGGCTGGGGCGAGCCTGGGTTATCTCCCGCCGAGCGGCTGTTTGGATGGAACACGTTAGAGGTTCTTGCCATGAAGGCAGGCAACCCGGACGCCCCCGCCAATGCGATTCCACCCCACGCCTACGCCCACTGTCAGTTGCGCTATGTGGTGGGCAGCGACCAGGATAACTTTCTGGCCCATTTGCGCCGCCACCTTGACCAGCATGGTTTTGACGATATTGATGTCAGTGCTGCGCGTATGTCGCAAATGAATGCTACGCGGCTTGATCCTGAAGACCCCTGGGTGAGCTGGGCATTAACATCGATGCAGCTATCGACCAATAAAACGCCCACACTACTGCCTAACCTGGGCGGGTCATTGCCTAACGACGTATTTGCCGAGACGCTTGGCTTACCCACTCTATGGGTTCCCCACTCCTACCCTTCCTGTTCGCAACACGCCCCAGACGAACATCTGTTGGGTAGCATTGCCTCAGAAGCGCTTATATTGATGGCGGGGTTATTCTGGGATTTGGGTGCCCAAGGTGCAGAGATTCATAAGGAGCGAGCGTCATGCAAGAGCTGCTGATACAACAGGCGTGCGATTGGCTAGAGGGACAACAGCAGGCGATGATTGACTGCCTGGAGGCCCTGGTCAATATCGACTCCAACAGCTACGACAAATCCGGTAACGATGCGGTGGCCAACCTGATCACCCAGTGGCTTGAGCAGGATGGCATCACGGTCACACGCCACTCGCGCCCTGACTCAGGGGATATTTTAGAAGCACAGCTGGGGGGAACTGACCAAGGCCATGCGCTGTTAATGGGCCATCGGGATACGGTTTTCCCCACCGGCACCGTGGCGAGCCGAGGTTATACCCAGCAAGGCAACCTCGGCTTTGGCCCTGGTGTGGCCGATATGAAAAGCGGCCTAGTGATGAACTGCTTTGTGCTACGCGCGCTTAGCCGCCTACCCCACTGCCCACTGCCCGTGCGTGCCCTGTTTACCGCCGATGAGGAGATAGGCTCGCCAGATGGGAGGTCGTTCATCGAGGCCGCCGCCCAGGGAGCACGGGCCGTCTTGAACGTCGAGCCTGGGCGCGTCAGCGGCAATGTGGTCACTGGCCGAAAAGGAGGCGCTGGTTTTTTGATCAAGATCACCGGCAAAGCCGCCCACTCCGGCGTGAGCCATGCCGATGGCGCCAACGCCATCGAAGCACTGGCTCAAAAAATCATCAAGCTGCACGCCTTGACCGATTACGAGGCAGGCATTACTACCAATGTGGGCACCATCACCGGCGGCGTATCACGCAATACCGTGGCTCCTTTTGCGTCTGCCGAGTTGGATATCCGCTTTGTCACCACCGCTCAGCGTGACCAGCTTTATCAAGCCATTGAAGCGATCATCGCCGAATCCGAGATTCCCGGTACGATGGCCACCCTTGAGCAGACATCGGAGTTCTACCCGCTTGAAGAGCGTATGAGCAGCGAACTGTTTGCTCTTTACCAGGCTCAGGCTAACAACGTTGGCTTTGCTGTTGATGGTGAATTTACCGGCGGCTGTTCCGATGCAGGCTGGACGGCCAGCCTGGGCGTTCCCACCCTGTGTGGTCTCGGGCCGGTTGGCGCGAAAATGCATACTGATGAGGAGTACTGCTTACTCGACACGCTGGTGCCTCGCACCCAAGCACTAACCGCTACACTATTGAATTTAAAAGATATTAAAACTCCCCATGGGCGTCAGGCTGGCAAAGTCCCCCTTAGCCAGCTACCTTGAATGGGCAAGGCTCTACACTCTTTCCAAGGATTCGGGAGAACATCACATGCGCTATTCATTACCGCTGACCGGTATCGCTGCGGCCCTGCTGTTGGCAGGCGCGGCACAGGCCAATGAAGCATTGGACGTCGAGATACACAAGGTGAGCGCTGAAGGTATCGAAGAGTCGATTGGTGCCATCGCCATCGAGCATACCGATCACGGCGTGCTCTTCACGCCCTCCTTGAGTGACCTGGAGCCAGGTGTTTATGGCTTTCACATGCATGAAAATGCCAGCTGCGACCCGGCTGAAAACGAAGATGGCGAGATGACCGCAGCGCAAGCGGCTGGTGGCCACCACGACCCCGAAGAGACCGACACCCACCAGGGCCCCTATGGCGATGGCCACCTGGGTGATTTGCCGGTGCTGACCGTCAATGAGGACGGAGAAGCCACCCTGCCGGTGCTGGCACCGCGCCTGAGCATGGAAGACGTGCTGGGTCGCAGCCTGATCATTCATGAAGGCGGCGACACCTACGATGACGAACCTCACCTGGGCGGCGGCGGTGCTCGCATGGCGTGTGGCGTGATCAGCTCGTAATTCCACTAAAGTCGTCAACCACTAAAGTTGTAAGGCATGACCTGACAGGTCTCTGTACATTCCTTCCGGCTAAATAAGCGTGGCCCATCAAGGGCCACGCACTCCCCCAGACCTGTTGAGTGCTTTACATGATTACCTTCATTCTCTCGATACTGCTGCTGATCGTGGGTTACTTTACCTACGGAAAGTTCGTCGAGCGCGTGTTTGTCGCTGATCGTAAGCGCCAGACTCCCGCTTTCAGCATGCGCGACGACATCGACTACGTGCCGATGAATACGACGCGCAACTCCTTGATCCAGCTGCTTAACATTGCAGGCGTAGGCCCTATTTTCGGCCCGATCCTGGGAGCGCTGTACGGCCCGGTGGCGTTCGTCTGGATCGTCATTGGCTGTATTTTCGCCGGTGCCGTTCACGACTACCTGACCGGCATGATCTCGATTCGCAATCACGGCGCGCACTTGCCCCAACTGGCTGGCAAGTTTCTGGGCAAAGCCATGAAGCACGTGGTCAACGGCTTTGCCATTTTGCTGCTGTTGCTGGTGGGTACGGTGTTCGTGACGTCGCCCGCTGCCCTGCTGGCCAACATGACCTCTTTCTCGGTCACGCTGATCATCCTGGCCATCTTTGCCTATTACCTGGTGGCCACGCTGCTGCCCATCGACAAGGTGATTGGCCGTATCTACCCCTACTTTGGAGCGCTGCTGCTGTTCAGCGCCGCCGGTATCGGTATCGGCCTGATAGTCACTGGTGCGCCCATCCCCGAACTCTCTTTCCAGAACATGCACCCGGACAATGCGCCCATTTTCCCGCTGCTGTTTCTGACCATTTCCTGTGGTGCGCTTTCCGGCTTTCATGCCACCCAGACACCGATCATCTCGCGGACCACTGAAAACGAAACCAACGGCCGCAAGATCTTCTACGGCATGATGATTGCCGAAGGCGTGATTGCCATGATCTGGGCCGCCGCCGCCATGAGCCTGTTCTACGGCGACCAGACCCTGTCCGACGTGCTGGCGTCCGGTGGCCCGGCCGCCGTGGTCAGCGAAGTCTCTACCACCATGCTGGGCGCCGTCGGTGGCACACTGGCGGTACTGGGTGTCATCGTGCTGCCCATCACGTCCGGCGACACCGCTTTCCGCAGTGCGCGCATGATCATTGCCGACTATCTGAAAGTGGGCCAGAAACCGATCGCCAAGCGCATCATGATCGCGCTGCCGCTGTTCGTGGCCTCTTATGCGCTCACCCACATGGACTTCACGCTGCTGTGGCGCTACTTCTCCTGGGCCAACCAGACCACCGCCGTCATCGCCCTGTGGACTGCGACGATGTACCTGGTACTCTCACGCAAGCCCTACCTGATCACCTCCATCCCGGCGGTCTTCATGACCATGGCAACGTTCACCTACCTCGCCTACGCCCCCATTGGCTTCAACCTGCCGCTGCAGGTCAGCTACGTAGTTGCCGCGTGCGGTACGCTGGTGTGCATCGCGCTGTTCATGAAGCGGGTACGTCGCCTGAGCCGGACGACCTTCAGCGTCGATGAACCCGTTCTCGAGGCCCCAGCGAATCCGGAGGGCCAGCTGGCGCCTCAGGGCCAGTGACCCGCCATTCATTCCGAAGCGCATAAAAAACGGGCAGCCCCTTGGGGCTGCCCGTTTTGGTTGGCGGGGCGATGCAGTGCATGCCCGGCTTGACGCGTTACTCTTCGTCGGTCGCCAGCGCCATGTGCTTTTGCAGATAGTTCTGAATACCGACCTGCTCGATCAGCTTCAGCTGAGTTTCGATGTGGTCGATGTGACCCTCTTCATCGGCCAGCAGGTCGCGCAGCAGGTCGCGGGTCACGTAATCCTTGACGCTTTCGCAGTAGGTGATGGCTTCGATGTAGTCGTTGCGGCCATCGTGCTCGATCTTGAGATCGGCTTCCAGCATTTCCTTGACGTTCTCGCCGATGTGCAGCTTGCCGAGGTCTTGCAGGTTGGGGATGCCTTCCAGGAACAGGATGCGCTCGATCAGCTTGTCAGCGTGCTGCATCTCTTCGATGGACTCGTCGTACTCCCACTTGGCCAGGGTTTTCAGACCCCAATCCTTGTACATCTTGGCGTGCAGGAAGTACTGGTTGATGGCGACCAGTTCGTTGCCGAGTGCGATGTTGAGATGCTGAATGACCTTCGGATCACCTTTCATGCCGTCACCTTCTTTTAGCGTACAGTGCTGTTGATTACAGCTGCGTCAAACAAGGAGTATAGGCCATAAAAAGGCTTACTCCCAACGTTGTCGGGAGTATAGGCGGGCACACAAAAAATTCAAGGAAATCAGCTATTTGCTAAATATAAAACCAACAAGAATGATTCGCGTCATACAGCGTAAGCGAGACTCATGTCGGCTTCGGCGCGGGCCACCTGAACCGCTTCTCGGGTCAGCGACTTGGCATAGCAGGCGCATTTGCCACACTGCGTGCCGCAGCCGGTGGCTTCACGCACTTCTCGCCAGCTGCGCGCTCCGTCGCTCACTTGCTGGCGAATCTGATGGTCGGTTACTCCTTTGCACACGCATACGTACATGGCGGCACCTCATAAAGGACATGAGGCGAATGTAAATGATTCGCATACATCTTTTCAAGTAGAAAACACTACTCTTTAGTAGCGATTCTTCTTGAGGCTCTGCTAATGGATAGCTAACCGATTGACGAAAAGCTATTTTTCATCCTTTTCGTCGCTCGAATTTTTTCATTATTTTTTATCACTTCTTGGGCAGCACCACGGTTTCCGTGCGCGATACGATGTCGGGCCAGCTTCTGCGCTGCCGGTCGAACAGCACCCACCAATAGCCCAGCCCCAAGGCTGCCAGCGACACCCAGGCCACCGCACAGCGAATCAGGCCCTGCTGCAAGGAGATGGCGTGCCCGTCCAGCGTTTGCACGCGAAGCCGCCAGGCCTGCATCCCCAGCGTCATGCCGCCACGTCGCCAGGCATAAACGAAAAACAGCGTCACGAAGAACACCAGCATCAGTCGCAAGCTCCAGATGTCCAGCGCCGTCGTGCCGATTTCATCTGCCGTCTGGCCCAGTACGAAACGAAAGAACGCCAGATGGGCGACGGTGGCCGCAATCCAGATGGCCAGCACCAGAAAGCCGTCGTAAATCATGGCGCCCAGACGACGTCCCAGCCCCGCAGGCCACACGCTGTCTAACTGGGTGAAGCGTCTTGTATGGGTCACTCTTTCCATCCTCTTTTCAATGCATATGCCCCGCTCAACCGTTACGGCGCAGGAAGTAGATGCCCACCGCCGCACAGGCCAGGGTAGGCACCAGAACGGCCCAGACCGGCGAAAACCCGAACAGCGTGGAGGCTGGGGCCAGCAGGTCCTGTACGTACTTGAACAGCAGCCCGGTAACCACGCCATAGAAGACCCGCGTCCCCGCCGCCACGGTACGTAGCGGGCCAAACACGAAGGACGCCGCGATCAGCACCAGCGAGCCCATGGTGAGCGGCAGCAGCACCTTCTGCCAGAAGTAGAGCAGCGGCTGGTCCGCCTGTAGCCCTTGGCTCTTGAGGAATTGGGCATAGGCCCAGAGTTCGCTGGGTGCCTGGCTCTGGATATCGCGCAGCAAGCGTTCCAGCTGCGTCGGCGTCAGATCCGTGTCCCAAGCAGTCGTTTGCTGGTAATCCGATTCGGTCCGAGCATCGTATATTCGAGTCGTGGTGACCTCTTCCAGCACCCACGCGCCCTCTTCCCAGTGCGCGCGCTGCGCATGGGTCGCTTCCACCAGCCGCCGTTCGTCGAAGCGGTAACGGGTCAAATCCAGCACCACGTTGTCGGCACGGATGGCGCCAAAACGGTAAACGCTGTCGCCTTCGAACTGCCAGCCGCTGCGACTGGTCAGCATCGCGCCTTCGCCCTGGCGCTGCTCCAGCCGCCAGGCTTCGGCGTACTGTTCGGTGCGCGGAGTCACGAACTCGGCCACCAGCAGCACCACGACGACGACCAGCAGCACCGGTTTCATGACGCCCCATACGATACGCGCCAGCGAGCGACCCGCTGCCCGCATCACGGTCAGCTCGTTACTGGAGGCCATGCTGCCCAGGCCAATCAGCGCGCCAATCAGCACCGCCACTGGCGCATACTGATAGAACCGCCAGGGCAGGCGCATGATCAGGTACAACAGCACATCCAGAGCGGTGTAGTCGCCCTGGGTGTCGCTCAAGTCACCGATGTAGGCAATCGTGATGTCCAGCCCCAGCAAGACACACTGCACGACGATAATGGCCGCCAGCACGTTGCGGGCGATATAGCGATCCAGGCGGTCAGCCCCCATCAACCCATTCAGCATTAGCGCATTCCTTTCCGTTGCGAGTGCCACAGCAGCAAACAGCCCAGCCCCAGGAACAGGCCATGCACCGGCCATACGCCGATAGCCGCAGGCAGCGAGCCACCGCCGATGGCATCCACCGCCGCCAGCAGCAGGCTCAGATACGCGACATACAGAAACACCGCAGGCAGCAGCTTGGCAAAGCGCCCCTGGCGCGGGTTCACCCGAGAGAGCGGCTGTGCCAGCAGGGCCAGCACGAAGACCATCAGCGGCAGGCCTACTCGCCACTGAAACTGCGCCTGGGCGCGGGGGCTGGCGTCGTTCCAAAGCTCAAGGGTACTGGCATACTCAAGAGAATCCAGTTCCTGACGGTCTCGACTCAAACCCAGCCGCAGGGTATAGCGTTCGAAGGTCAGACGTTCGGCATTCAGAAGTCCTGGGGTGACGCCGTAGCGCTCACCGTTTTCCAGCACCAGGAAGCGACTGCCTGTCTCGACGCTGGTTTCCTGGTAGCCCGACCCGGCCCGGGTCACGTAGCTGTGCGGCTGTTCGGCCCCTGGTCGCGCCTGTTCGTGCACCAGCACTTCCTGCATCTGTCGGCCATCGCTGCTGAAATCGGTGATGTACGCGGTACGCCCACCGCCAAAATCCTGAAAACGTCCGGGGGCCAGTACCGAGACGTCCAGGCGGCTACGCTGCTCTTCCAGCGTGGCTTCGGTTTGCAAGGCCCCGGCAGGCGTCAGCCACAGGCTGCACAGCCCCACCAGCACGGCCACCACGGAAGCGGGCAGCAGCGTCACCCGCAGCAGCCGGGTCGGGCTCATGCCACAGGCCACCATGACGGTGATTTCACTGTTCATGTAGAGCTGGCCATACGCCAGCAGAATGCCGAGGAAAAACGACAGCGGCAGAATCAGCTCCATGAACCCAGGCAGATGGAACACCATCAGGCTGCCCAGAATCGTCACGGGAAAATCGCCCTCGGCCGCATCCGAGAAATAGCGGATGAACCGGCTACCCATGATCACCAGCAGCAGAATGCCTGCCACCGCAGACATGGTCAGTAATACTTCACGAGTTAAGTACCGAAATAATATCAACGTACTCTCCGGCTAGCGGTGCAGGTTGCCATGCAATGCGCCCGTGGCTTGGGTACACTATTCATTGAACTGGATACACTGATCACACTGGTCGTAAATGACGGGGCATTATCCCGAATCACTCGTTGCTTGTCTTGTTGGAGACGTCATGGAATTTTCCGTTCAGACCGCAAACCCAGCCAAAGCCGAAACGGCTTGCCTCGTTCTGCCTGTCTACAAGGATAGCGACTTACTCCCCGCTGTCGCCAAACTCGACGATGCCAGCGAGCGGCTGATCGGCCAACTGCTGAGCCGCGGTGACTTCGACGCCGCCCTGGGCAATGTGCAGATGATTCCCTTTGCGCCGGGGCTCGGCGCCGAGCGCCTGCTGCTGGTCGGGCTGGGAGAGCGCGGCAAATGCCAGGAAGCCGCTTTCCTCAAGGCACTGGATGCGGCCATGACAGCGCTGGTCAAGCTACCCATCGATGAAGCCAGCGCCACCTTCACCGACGTGCCGCTGGAAGGCCGCGATGCCAGCTGGAAAGCGCGCAAGACCCTCGAAGCTGCCGAGCGTGCCCTCTACCGCTTCGATCACTTCAAGTTCGCGCCCGCCAAACCGCCCACCCTGGCCAAGCTTCACCTGATCGTGACGGACGCCGCCGAAGGCCTGCTGGCCAAACAAGGCGCCGCGCTGGGCTGTGCGATTGGGCAAGGCATCAACTTCACTCGCACCTTGGGCAACCTGCCCGGCAACGTCTGCACGCCCCGCTACCTAGCCGAACAGGCCGAAGCGCTGGGGCGCGATTCACAAGGTGCGCTGGCCGTCGACATCCTGGACGAGGAAGCGCTGGAAGCGCTGGGCGCTCACTCGCTACTTTCCGTGGGTCGCGGCAGCCGCGAACCCTCGCGCCTGATCGTGATGAAGTATCAAGGCGCCGAGGATGCCGACGAAGCGCCCCACGTGCTGATCGGCAAAGGCATTACCTTCGATACCGGCGGCATCTCGCTCAAGCCCGGCGAAGGCATGGACGAGATGAAGTTCGACATGGGCGGCGCCGCCAGCGTGTTCGGCACCGTCAAGGCCGTGCTGGCCATCAAGCCCAAGCTCAATGCGGTGTTCATCATCGCTGCGGCCGAAAACATGCCCGACGGCGCTGCCACCAAGCCGGGCGATATCATCAAGACCCTGAAGGGCTTGAGCGTCGAAGTGCTCAACACCGACGCCGAGGGCCGGCTGGTGCTGTGCGATGCACTCACCTACGCCGAGCGTTTCACGCCGGCCAGCGTCGTGGATATCGCCACGCTGACCGGTGCCTGCATCGTTGCCCTGGGCCATCACGCCACCGGCCTGCTGGCCAATGACGACGACCTGGCCCTCGACCTGCTGGACGCCGGTGAAACCGCTTGGGACCGCGCCTGGCACCTGCCGCTGTGGGACGAGTACCAAGAGCAGCTGGACTCCAACTTTGCCGACCTGGCCAACATTGGTGGCCGCCCAGCGGGCACCATCACGGCGGCCTGCTTCCTGTCGCGCTTCGCCGACCACTTCCCCTGGGCGCACCTGGACATCGCGGGCACAGCCTGGCACTCCGGCAAGCAGAAAGGCGCCACGGGTCGCCCGGTGGGTCTGCTGACCCAGTACCTGCTGGACCGTGAAGCCGACGCCCAAGTGGAAAACAGCGGCGACTGACGCCAAAACAGGCCAACAATGGTTGCCTTTCCGTAGCGCAACCGTTAAACCTGACAGCATAAGCGTGTGCCGGGGCTACCTCGGCACACGCGATACCCCATACAACGCTTTTACGCCCTTCGGGGCCTGGCTCTAGCGGAGAGAACACGCCGTGCCCACAGCTTCAGATGCTCAGTTCGACTCACGTTTTGAAACGCTGCCCTCCAACCAGCCGGTGGCCGATGCGATTCGTGACAATATTCTGCAAAACCCAGGGTTCGGTAAGCACTTCACCGACCACATGGCCCACGTGCGCTGGACCATCGATGCCGACTGGCACGGCCATCAGGTGCGCCCCTACGGCCCGCTGACCCTGGACCCTGCCGCCTCTGTGCTGCACTACGGCCAGGAAATCTTCGAAGGCATCAAGGCGTACTGTCACGCGGATGGCTCGGTGTGGACCTTCCGTCCCGAGAAGAACGCCGAGCGTTTCCGCCGCAGTGCTCGCCGCCTGGCCCTGCCGGAACTCTCCGATGAAGACTTCCTCGGCTCGCTGAAAGCGCTGCTGGCCCAGGATCACGTCTGGGTACCCACCCCCGCCAACGACGCCGACGAGTGCAGCCTCTACCTGCGTCCGTTCATGATCGCTTCGGAAGCGTTCCTGGGCGTGCGTCCGGCCCACGAAGTCGATTACTACGTGATTGCGTCGCCCGCGGCGGCCTACTTCAAAGGCGGCATCGAGCCGGTCTCCATCTGGCTCTCTTCCCACTACAAGCGCGCGGCCCCCGGCGGCACCGGCTTTGCCAAGTGTGGCGGCAACTACGCGGCCTCCCTGGCAGCTCAAAAAGAAGCGGCTGCCAATGGCTGTAGCCAGGTGGCGTTTCTGGATGCGGCCGAGAACAAGTGGATCGAAGAGCTGGGCGGCATGAACCTGTTCTTCGTTTACAAGGATGGCCGCATCGTCACACCGCGCCTGACCGACACCATTCTCGAAGGCGTGACCCGCAACTCTATCCTGACCCTGGCCAAGGATGCGGGCCTGACGCCCGAAGAGCGCGCCATCAGCATCGACGAATGGCGCGAAGGCGCGGCCTCCGGCGAGATCACCGAAGTCTTTGCTTGTGGCACCGCCGCCGTGATCACGCCAGTGGGGGAACTGGTGACCGAAAACGAGCGTATCCGCCTGCAGGGTGACGGCAACAACGAAGTAGCCAAGCGCATCCGCAAGACGCTGCTCGACCTTCAGTATGGCCGCAGCGAAGACAAGTACGGCTGGCTGACCCGCCTGGTCTAATCACACCGGGCTTTGCCCCCCGGCCGCTGCTCGGCCGGGGGGAGCACCGCCAGACTGCTGGAGCCATCCGATGGCGCGTATCGATTTCTATATTCTTCCCGACACCACCCTCGACGCCCGCCTGCAGTTCGCCTGTAAACTGGCAGAGACCATCCATCGCAAAGGCTACCGCCTGCACCTGCACTGCGAAGACAAGGCGCTGGCCGAGCAGGCCGACGACGCCCTGTGGCACTTTCGCGACGACGCCTACCTGCCCCATGCGCTGGAAGACAGCGAGCTGGCAGCCAGCGTGCCCATCACTCTGGGCTGGCAGCGGTTGCCGGTGCCCACGGAAGCGACCGCGCTACTTAATCTGCACCCTGAGATCCCCGAGGGTTTCGAGCACTACGCCCGAGTCGCGGAAATCATCAACCAGCACCAGCAGGTGCTGCTGGCCAAGCGCGCCTGCTGGCAGCGCTACAAGGAGCTGGGGCACGAGGTGGTGCCGCACAAATTAGGCTGAGGGCCAGGCGCTCCGAGCAACTCACCCCCTGCCGTCCTCCAAGCATCATTCAATAACAACAACTCCAAGGATGGGACACCCCATGCCGTCAACTGTCCTGGCCCGCTGGCCGCTTGCCGTCATTGTCATTGCTCAGCTCTTTGGTACCTCGCTCTGGTTCAGCATCAACGGCGTTGGCCTGGCGCTGCAGGAAGCGGCGGGGCTCAGCGAGCGCGACCTGGGGCTGCTGACCATGGCCGTTCAAGCGGGCTTCATTACCGGCACGCTGGCCATCGCCACCACGGGCCTGGCGGACCGCGTACGGGCCAGCCAGCTGTTTGCCGTCTCGGCCGTGCTGGGCGCCGTGCTCAATGCCGCCTTCATTGACGTGGTGGAGAGCCTCTCGCTGGCAGCCATGGCACGTTTCATGGTGGGGCTTTGCCTGGCAGGCATCTACCCGCTGGGCATGAAGCTGGTGGTCAGCTGGACACCCCGCCATGCAGGCTCGGCACTGGGTTGGCTGGTCGGCATGCTGACCCTCGGCATTGCCTCGCCGCACCTGCTGCGGGGCGTCACGCTGCACCTGCCCTGGCAGTGGCCGCTGCTGCTCTCCTCGGTACTGGCGCTGCTGGCCGCGCTGTTGATTCTGCGGCTGGGCACAGGGCCTCACCTGCCTGCCAAGGCCTCGGCAGGCCGCCCCTGGGCAGGGCTTGCCGCCTTCAAACAGAAAGCTTTCCGCGCCGCGTCGCTGGGCTATTTTGGCCACT
Source organism: Halomonas sp. NyZ770 (assembly GCF_020616575.1). Lineage (NCBI taxonomy): Bacteria > Pseudomonadati > Pseudomonadota > Gammaproteobacteria > Oceanospirillales > Halomonadaceae > Halomonas > Halomonas sp. NyZ770. Next base: position 3,328,099 of record NZ_CP085143.1, read on the forward strand.
GCTGGGAACTCTACGCCCTGTGGGCGCTGGTCCCCTTGCTGGTGGCCAGAGAGCTGGAACGGCTCAGCGCCGCCGCCAGCCTTCAGCCGTGGCTCAGCTTTGCCGTGATCGCGCTGGGCCTGCCCGGGTGTGTGCTGGCAGGTCGCTGGAGCCGTCGCATAGGCAGCGCAAAGGTGGCCTTCGTAGCGCTGGCAGTATCCGGCACCCTCTGCCTTCTATACCCGCTGCTGGCGGGCCTTTCCCCAGGGTTCCTGCTGGCCCTGCTGGCGCTTTGGGGCATCAGCGTGATTGCCGACTCGGCGCAGTTTTCGGCCCTGGCGTCGGCCAGCGCGCCCCCCGAGCGGCTGGGTGCCGCCCTGGCCATGATGAATGCCATCGGCTTTGCGCTGACCATCCCGTCCATCGCGCTGGTAACGTCGCTATGGGAAAGCCAGGGGCCCTGGGTGACCTGGTGGCTACTGCCCGGCCCCGTGATTGGCCTGTTGACCATGCGCAGGCTGATCTTGCGCTGACGCACCGAGCTGGATTTGGTAAGGTGCGCGCTTGACGATATAAGGTGTGCCCCATGACCCTTGCAGCCCACTGGGAACCGCTGGACCCAAAACGCCACGGCGCGTTGATGTGGCGACGTTTTACCCGTTACCACTTTGCCCGCCACACCCTCATGACGCCCCTGGCCGATGCGGAGCTGCGGCATGCGGCTGCCTGTTTTCCAATGGCCTTCGTGAACGGTGATGAAGGGTGGCAAGCGGTGGCGCTGCTGAGCCTCGATGATACCCACAACCTGTTGGTCGATGCCGACGGCCGCTGGCAAGCCGCTTACGTTCCTTCGGCCCTGCGCAGCCACCCCTTTGGCTTGCATCCCGACGCGCCGGGGCAACTCTGCATCGACACCCACTCCCCCTGTGTGGTCGAGGCCCTCGATGGCGAGCCGTTGTTTCAGCAACAGGGTGGCCTGGCCCACTTTCCACAACAGGTGCTGCGCTTTTTGACCCAGCGAGCGCAAGGCTGCCAGCGTGTTGCAAAGGCGCTCTCCGCCCTCGACCAGGCCAGGCTGCTCACCCCTTGGGCGCCAAAGGCCTACCAGGGGAGCGTGACGCTGCATCAGGTGGACGAAAGCGCCTGGCAATCACTTACCGACACACAACTGGGGCTTTTCTGGCAATTGGGAGCCGTGCCTTTGGTGTACGCTCAGCTGCAATCGCAGCACCAGATGGGGCGACTGCTGGCCTATCGACAGCGCCGCACTCCCCCCGCGCCGGCCGCCTCGCCTGCCGACACGTCTTCCACCCTGGCACAGTGGCAGGAAGCGCTGAACGATGAAGAGCAATACCACTGGCAAGACCCTCGTAAGTGAGTGCTCGGCACCACCTAGATCAGGAAAGTGTATGAACGTAAATGTGATGGCGCTGCCTCGCCGAGTACGCCTGGGTTGTTGCCTGGGGGCCATGCTGTTGCTGACCTGCCCGCCGCTGGTGGCACAGCCTGTATCTGAAGCTCAGGAGGAACTGCTCCCCCTGCCCGCCTCGTCACTGGAAGGCCCGGTGTTTACGCCCGAACTGCGCCAGCAGCTGGACGCGTTCCGCTGGCAGGAAGGTCGCTCTGCTCAACGGCACCAGGGCCTCGATGACTTGCGCTACCGCCTCCAGAGCGCGCTGGAACAGCAGCCGAGAATTCTTGCTCAGCGCTCCCGAGAGCGTGAGTCGGTGCTGCAGATCGATGAAGTACGCGCCGTACGTCGCCCGCAAGTCAACGCAGGCCTCGAGTATCGCAATGATCTCCAGCGCACCGAGGCGCTGCCCGACCGCGGTTCGCGAATGGACGCCGTGGTCACCCTCAGCCAACTGCTGCTGGACTTTGGTGCCAGCGGTGAGCGCTTGCGCGCCGCCGACCTCAGCGCGGAAGCGGCATTCTGGCAATCCCAGGTCAGCATCGAAGAGGAAGTCCTCTACGCCATCAATGCCTACCTGGAGGTAGCGCGCTTGACCACGCAGCGCCAGTTGGCAGAGCACAATCTCCAGCAGCACCAGCGCATTTTCACGGATGTCAGCCTGCGGCGCGATGCCGGGGCGGGCTCGCGAGCGGACGTTCTGCGCGCACAAAGTCGCTTGAGCGATGCCGAGTCTCGACTGATCTCCCTGGAAGGCGAGCTGGCTCGTGCCATCAATGTCTATCAGGAAGCCTTCTTCACGACACCGGACACCCTGGCGCTGCCTGAAAGCGCCGCCATGCTACGCGATGTCAACGCCGACCAGCTGCTGGACAGCGCCCTCAGCCGCAATGCCGCGTTACGCAGCCGCACCCTGGCCAGCGAAGCCAGCGGCGCCGAAGCGCAGGCCACCCGCAATGCGCGTCTACCCAGCGTCAGTGTCGCCGTCGAGGGTCGCCAATTCGATGTCAACGATTTCAATGAGTCCGATAACGACGTGGCCCTGCTGTTCAATGTGGATTACACCCCCTACAGCGGCGGCGCCACTTCAGCGCGCGTGGCCCAGGCCGTCGAGCGCCAGCAGCAAAGCCAGTACGAGCAGCAGGCGCTGCGCCGCGAGCTGGAGCGCGAAGTCCGCTCTGCGCTGACCGATACCGATACCCGGCGTGCCGAACTGGCAGCCCAGACCGCTACACTGGCCGCCGAAGAGGAGGCCTTGCTGGCATACCGTGATCAATTTGCCGTCGGCCGCAGCAGCATCAACGACCTGCTGGATGCCCAACGAGACCTGTTCCAAGCCGCCGTCGAGCTGGTCAATCGCCGAGTACGCTGGGAACAGGCCAGCTTTCAACAGCTGGCCGTGACCGGCGAACTGCTGGACGCCCTGGAGATACATATTGAACGCCGCTGATTCGCGCTCCGACGCCCTTGAACAATGCCTGACGTTTGTCGCTTCGCATCTGGAACTGCCGGTGTCGGCAGCAGCCGTACGGGCGCATCGCGTTGGCAACGAGACCGCCATGACCCCCGATGGCTTCATCGACGCCGCCGAGCGCCATGGCATGGTGGCGGCGCTGGGCGAGCACGGCCTGGAAACGCTGGGTAACTCGCTGCTGCCAGCCGTTGCCCTGCTCCAGCATGGCCGCGCCGTGGTGATCATCGGGCGTATCGATCAGCAGCGGTTTGCGCTTTACGACCCGGCCCTGGGTGACCAGCCGGTGGAGACCACCCTGGCAGCACTGCAGGCCGAATATATCGGTCATGTGATCGCCGTGCGCGCCCGCTATCGTCCCGTCGCGCTCAATCAGGCCCCCGAGATACAGGGCGGCCACTGGTTCTGGAGCGCCCTCACGAACAACCGCTGGGTGTACACCCAAGTGGTGATCGCCGCCGCCCTGACCAACCTTCTCGGCCTGGCGACCTCACTGTTCATCATGGTGGTGTACGACCGCGTGCTGCCCAACGAGGCCATCGAATCGCTTGTCGCGCTCACCATAGGGGTGAGCATTGCGCTGGTCTTCGACTTTGCCGTCAAGACCTTGCGCCAGCTGTTCATCGAGCGGGCAGGCCAGGAAGCGGACCTGCGCATGGGGCGACGTATCTTCGATCACGTCCTCAACCTGCAGATGAGCGCCAAGCGGGGCTCCACCGGTGGCTTTGCCAATACGTTGCGGGAGTTCGAAACCCTGCGCGATTTCTTCGCCTCTGCCTCCCTCGTGGCGGTGGTGGACCTGCCGTTCATACTGCTCTTCGTCGGCGTCATCTACTTGATTGGCGGCCCCTTGGCCATCGTGCCACTGGTGGCGGTCCCGCTGGTGCTGCTGATTGGCGTGGCCGTGCAGCCCTTCCTCAAGCGGCTGTCCGGGCAGGCCTTCGAAGAGAGCCGCTCCAAGCAGGGGGTATTGATCGAAGCCGTGGCGGGTCTTGAAACCATCAAGGCCAGCGGTGCGGCCCCGATGATTCGCCAGCGCTGGGAAGAGAGCGTTCAGCAGCAATCGAAGGTGGGCCGCCAAGGTCGCGCCATTCAGCAGTTTGCGCTCAACGCCACGGCCCTGGCGCAGCAGGCCGCCCAGGTAAGCATCGTCGTCTATGGCGTGTTCCTGGTCGGGGATGGGGTGATTTCCATGGGCGCCATGATTGCCTGTGTCATTCTCACCGGCCGTGCCCTCGCGCCGCTGGCCCAGCTGGCCCAGACCATGACGCGCATCAATCAGGCTCGCACCTCGTACCGAGCCCTCGACCAGCTCATGAGCATGCCATCCGAGCGCCCCGCCGGGCGCCACTATTTGAGCCGCCCCTCGCTTGACGGCAAGCTGTGCCTGCAGGATGTCAGCTTTCGCTACCCCGAACAGACCACCGCCGCGCTGGCTAATATCAACCTGACCATCCATCCCGGCGAAAAGGTCGCCTTGCTGGGTCGTGTCGGTTCTGGAAAAAGCACCCTGGCGCGACTGCTGCTGGGAATTTATCCGCCTGAGCAGGGCGCCGTTCTGGTGGACGACACGGACCTGCGGCAAATCGATCCTGCGGACCTGCGCCACAACATCGGCAGTGTCCTGCAGGAAGCCTGGCTCTTTTCCGGCACGGTACGTCAGAACATCGCCATCGGTGCACACCACCCGACCGACGAACAGATCCTGAACGCTGCCAAGCTGGCGGGAGCTCACGACTTCATTGCCCGTCACCCGAAGGGCTATGACATGCCCATTGGCGAACGCGGCGAGGGGTTATCCGGCGGCCAGCGGCAGCTGATCTGCCTGGCGCGCGCGCTGCTGGGCGCGCCGCCTATCCTGCTGATGGACGAGCCTACCAGCGCCATGGATATCCAGACCGAAAAAGAGGTCATCGCACGGCTCAAGGCCGCCAGCACGCATCAGACGCTGGTGGTGGTGACCCACCGGACAAGCTTGCTGGAGCTGGTCGACCGCGTGGTGATTCTCGACCAGGGCCGCATCATCGCCGACGGCCCCAAAGCCAGCGTGATGCGCCCGGTAGAAGCCTCCCCCACTCGTACGCGTGAAGGAACAGCCCCGTGAGCCAGTCGCACTCTCCGTTGGATTTCGAGCATTTCGTGCGTCACGGCCGCGCCAGGCGGCCCATGGCCAGCAGCCTGTTGCTGATGACCATCATCGGCTTTTTGCTGGTGGGCTTCATCTGGGCCTACCTCACGGAGGTCGACGAGGTCACGCGGGGTCAAGGCAAGGTCGTGCCCTCGCGCAGCCTGCAGGTCGTCGAAAGCCTGGAAGGCGGGGTCGTCACGGAAATCAACGTACGCCGTGGCGATGTGGTGGCCCAGGGAGATACGCTCATGACCCTGAGCGGCGGCACGCTGGAAGGGGACTACGAAGAGAGCCTGCAGCGCCTGCGGTCGCTGCAGCTGCGCCTGCAAAGGCTCGAAGCCGAAATCAATCAGGTGCCGCTGGCACTGGATGAGGCATTGAGCCAAGGCGCGCCCAGCGTCGCGGCCAGCGAAACGCGCCTGTTCCACGGTCGCCAGCTCGAGCTGGGGGCCGAGTTGCAGGTACTGGAACAACAAGGCTATCAGCGCCGCCAGGAAAAAGCCGAGCTGGAAGCGGCCCTCAGCACGGCCCGAGCCGGTGTCCAGCTCGCCGAGCAGGAGCTGGCGATCATTCAGCCACTGGCCCAGCGCGGCATCGAGCCTGAGACCTCCCTGTTGCGGGTAAGACAAACCCTCAACGAGCTGCGCGGTGACGTGGCTCGCCAGCAGAGCGCCGTGGCCAGGGCCGAAGCCTCCATTGCCGAAATCGAGGACCGCAAGGTAGCGGCGCGCAACGCGTTCGAAGCCGATGCGCTGGCGCAACTGGCCGAAGCCACCTCGCAGGTCGCCGAGCTGGAAAAAACGCTGCCCGGCCGTGCCGACCAGGTGGCACGCACCACGATACGCTCGCCGGTGGCCGGTGTGGTCAATCAGGTGCACATCAGCACGGTTGGCGGCGTAGCCCGCCCCGGCGAGCCGCTCATCGAGGTCGTCCCTGCCGACGATGCGCTGTTGGTGGAGGCCCACATCAGGCCTTCCGATATCGCCTTTCTCTACCCCGGGCAGCCGGTCAAGGTGAAGCTCACTGCCTATGACTTCGCCCGCTACGGCGGTCTCGACGGCGAGCTGGTGACCATTGCTGCCGATGCCGTGCAAATGCCGGAAACGGGGGAGCTGATGTACCCGGTCGAAGTGCGCACCGAAGGCTATCTGTACGATGCCGACAACCAGCCGCTGTCGATCATTCCGGGCATGGTGGCCGAAATCGACATTCTCAGCGGCAAGCGCAGCGTGCTGGACTACCTGATGGAGCCCGTCGTCAAGGTCCGTGATCGTGCGCTGAGGGATTAAACCAGCGGGAGGAGACGACCCTCCCCCTGACGCCCCCAGGCGAGTCGCGCTATACTTGTCGCCATTTTGCATCCTTGACCTATGAATTCGATACCTCGCCAGGCGGGGCGTCTCTGCTGTGAGTGACTCCATGGATAAGACCTACCAACCCGAACAGATCGAAACCCGCTGGTACGAGCGCTGGGAAGCCGACAATCGCTTCGCGCCATCGGGTCATGGCCAACCATTCTCGATCATGATTCCGCCGCCCAACGTCACCGGCAGCCTGCACATGGGCCACGCGTTCCAGGACACCATCATGGATACCCTGACGCGCTGGAAACGAATGCAGGGCAACAACACCCTGTGGCAGGTAGGCACCGATCACGCGGGTATCGCCACGCAGATGCTGGTGGAGCGCAAGATCGCCGTAGAAGAAGGCAAGACCCGCCATGACCTGGGCCGGGATGCCTTCATCGACAAGGTGTGGGAATGGAAGGAAGAGTCTGGCGGCCACATCACCCGCCAGCTGCGCCGCATGGGCGCCAGCGTCGACTGGAGCCGTGAGCGCTTCACCATGGACGACGGCTTCTACAAGGCGGTTCAGGAAGTCTTCGTGCGCCTGCACGAAGAGGGCCTGATCTATCGCGGCAAGCGGCTGGTGAACTGGGACCCCACCCTGCACACCGCCATTTCCGACCTGGAAGTCGAAAACAAGGAGCAGCAGGGCAGCTTCTGGCACTTCCGCTACCCGCTGGCCGATGGTGTCAAAACCGACGACGGCAAGGATTACGTGGTGGTCGCCACTACCCGCCCGGAAACCCTGCTGGGCGACACCGGCGTGGCCGTGAACCCGGAAGACCCGCGCTATGCATCGCTGGTCGGCCAGTTCATCGAGCTGCCTCTGGTGGGTCGCCGCATTCCCATCGTGGCCGACGAGCATGCCGACATGGAGAAAGGCTCTGGCTGCGTGAAGATCACCCCGGCCCACGACTTCAACGACTACGAAGTCGGCAAGCGCCAGAACCACCTGCTGATCAACGTCTTCACCAAAGATGCGACGATTCTGGAGCAGGCAGAAATTTTCAACCTGAAAGGTCAACCACAGCCCGATGAAGACGCCAGCCTGCCGGCCAAATACGCGGGCCTGGACCGTTTCGAGGCACGCAAGCAGATCGTTGCGGACATGGACGCGCTCGGCCTGCTGGAGCAAGTGGAAAGCGTCAACAACACGCTGCCCTACGGCGACCGCTCCGGCGATGTCATCGAGCCGCTGCTTACTGACCAGTGGTTCGTGGCGGTGGACAGCCTGGCCAAGCCCGCTATCGCGGCGGTAGAGAATGGCGACATCCAGTTCGTGCCCAAAAACTACGAAAACATGTATTTCGCCTGGATGCGCGACCTGCAGGACTGGTGTATCTCCCGCCAGCTGTGGTGGGGCCACCGCATTCCTGCCTGGTACGACGCCGACGGCAATGTGTACGTGGCTCGAACTGAAGAGGAAGCCCGCGAGAAGCATGGTCTCGGCGCTGACGTCGTACTGACCCAGGACGAAGACGTGCTGGACACCTGGTTCAGCTCGGGCCTGTGGACTTTCGGCACCCTGGGCTGGCCGGAAAAAACCCCGGAGCTGGACACCTTCCACCCCTCCAGCGTGCTGGTCACCGGTTTCGACATCATCTTCTTCTGGGTCGCCCGGATGATCATGATGACGCTGAAATTCACCGGCGAAGTCCCCTTCAAGACCGTCTACGTTCATGGCCTGGTGCGCGACGGCCAGGGCCAGAAGATGTCCAAGTCCAAGGGCAACGTGCTCGACCCCATCGACCTGATCGACGGCATCACCCTGGAGGCGCTGCTGGAAAAACGCACCGGCAACATGATGCAGCCTCAGAAAGCCAAGGCGATTGCCAAAGCCACCAAAGAGGAATTTAAAGACGGCATCGAGCCTCACGGCACCGATGCGCTGCGCTTTACCTTCCTTTCACAGGCCACCACCGGGCGCGATATCAAGTTCGACATGAACCGCCTGGATGGCTACCGCAACTTCTGCAACAAGCTGTGGAACGCCTCGCGCTACGTGCTGATGAACGCCGAAGGCGAAGACTGCGGCACCCTGGGCGAGGAAGTGGAGCTCTCGCTGGCCGACCGCTGGATCATTTCCCAGCTGCAGAAAACCGAAGCGCAGGTCACCAGGGCGATGGACGAGTACCGCTTCGACCACGCCTCCCAGGCGCTTTACGAGTTCGTCTGGAACGAGTACTGCGATTGGTACCTCGAGCTTTCCAAGCCGGTGCTGTGGGAGGATGACGTACAGGGAAGTACCAATGCTGCGGGAGACAGGACGCCGGAAGCGGAAGCGCTAGTGAAGCGGAAGCGCGGCACGCGCCGCACCCTGGTGCGGGTACTCGAAACCATCCTGCGCCTGGCCCATCCGATGATGCCTTACATCTCGGAAGAGATCTGGCAGCGGGTCGCCCCTCTGGCGGGCACCTACATGGGCGAGGGCGCGTCCATCATGCACCAGGCATGGCCAGAAGCCGACGAGAGCAAGATCGACGAGCAGGCCACCCGGGATATCGAGTGGCTGAAGGGCGTGATCATCGCGGTGCGCAACATCCGCGCCGAAATGAACATTGCCCCCGGCAAGCCACTGGACGTGCTGCTGACCAAGGGCCAGCCGGAAGACGCCGAGCGCCTGGATCAGAACCGTCGTTTCCTGGCCAAGCTGGCCAAACTGGAAAGCGTCACGTGGCTGGCCAACCCGGATGAAGCGCCGCTCTCGGCTACCCAGCTCGTCGGTGATATGGAAGTGCTGGTGCCCATGGCCGACCTGATCGACAAGGACGCCGAGCTTGCCCGCCTTGCCAAAGAGATCGACAAGCAGGACAAGCTGATTGGCGGCATCGAGAAGAAGCTGGGCAACGATGGCTTCATTGCCAAGGCCCCCGTGGCGGTAGTGGAAAAGGAGCGGGCAAAACTCGCCGAGTTCCAGGCCACCCGGCAACTGCTGGAAGAGCAGCAGGCCAAGATTGCGGCCATGTAACGCTGCACCGCTGATGCACGACACGACGGCACCCCCTGGGGTGCCGTTTTGGTCAGCGTCTCTGAAAATTCATCATCACGGTCGTCATCTTTTTTCAGGATGAACAGTGTAAGGTATTCACCATGACAAACACCAAGCGTCATCGGTGACCACTTCATCCATCGGCTTCACCATGGCCTCAACCAGGCAGAATGACGACTATGTCCACTCTTTCAGAGCCACGCCTGCAAGCGTTGGCAGCGACCTTGCAGCGCGAAGGGATCGACTATCGGTCGCTCTCCCCCATGGCCGACACCGGCCTGGCCCATGACCATGTCTGGATTCACCGCGCGGGGGGCGACTGGGTCGCCAGGCTGCCCAAGCAGAGCCAGATGAACTTGCCGCCCCAGGAAAACCTGGACTACCAGGCCGCCTGCTATGAGCGTGCCAGCCAGGGTGGCCATACACCTCGCCTGCACCATGTGCTGCCACCAACCCAGGCACTGCCCCGAGGCGCCTTACTGGTGGATGCCATTGCAGGGAAGCTGGCGACGTTACCTCACGACTTGCCCGCCATTGCCGATGCGCTGGCCAGCCTGCACTGCCAGCCGCAGCCTCAGCAGCACGCGCCTCTGCTTGCCCCGGCATCGCCCTGGCAAGCCATGATTGATGAAGTTCACCAGCAGGCAGCCTGGCTGGACGAGGCACAGCTCTCCCGTAGTGTTCATCTGCGTATTCAGCAGGAGCTGGATTTGCTGCCCAAAGCCCTGGAGGACGCCACCCCCACGTTGATCAGTTTCGATACCCACCCTGGCAATTTCATCGTGACGGAGACGGGCAAGGCAGTCCTGGTCGACCTGGAAAAGTGCCGCTACGGACTGCCCGGCATCGACCTGGCCCACACTTCGCTGTATACCTCCACCACGTGGGACATCCACAGCCATGCGGTACTGGAACTGGGTGACGTGGTCGCCTTTTATCGACGCTGGCGCCAGCAGATGCACCATACCCATGGCCAGACAGGGCTCAGCGCCACCCATTTGATCGCCTGCCGTCGAGCGACCTGGCTCTGGTCACTGACCTGGTGTGCCAAGTGGCGTGGGCAGCACCTGAAGCGTCAGGATGGCTCCCGTCAGGGAGAGGACTGGTCGGCAGAGTTGACCAATCCCGCAGTCATCGAGCATGTCCGCGAACGCGTGAACCATTATCTTTCATTGCCGATCATCGATCATGTCCATGGCGAGCTACAACGTCTGCAAACAGCTTTGTAAAATATTGATTAAGAGGTGAATAATGTCATTACGCGTATCTCACGGCGCACTGTTCGCCACCACGCTCGCCATCGCCTCGCTGGCTCTGCCCTTGAACGCTCAGCCGCATGCTCAGGACTGGGAAAGCGTCCTGGCCGATGCCGAAGGCCAGACCGTGTACTGGAACGCCTGGGGTGGCGATGACCGCACCAATCGCTACATCGACTGGGTCGCCGGGCAGATGCGTACCACCTACGGCGTGCGCATCGAGCACGTCAAGCTCGATGACACCAGCAGCGCCGTGGCTCGGGTACTGGGGGAAAAGCAGGCGGGAAATCACGACGATGGCAGCATCGACCTGATCTGGATCAACGGTGAGAACTTTGCCGCCATGCGCGCCCAGGACCTGCTGTTCGGCCCCTTTGCCGACTCGCTGCCCCATTTCGCCCTCACCCACCCCGACGACAACCCCGAGGTAGTGACGGACTTCACGCTGCCCACCGAAGGCTATGAGTCCCCCTGGGGCAAGGCACAAATCACCTTCTTCTACGACAGCGCCCACATCGACACGCCTCCCCAGAGCATCGAAGCTTTGCTGGATTGGGCGCAGCAGAACCCCGGCCAGTTCAGCTATCCGCGCATCCCCGACTTCACCGGCAGTACCTTCCTGAAGCAGGCGCTGATCGAACTGACGGAACAAGACGAGGCGCTCTATCAGCCTGTCGAAAACGCGGATTTCGAGGCCATCACGGCCCCGCTATGGGCCTACCTGGATGCGCTGCACCCCCACCTGTGGCGCAGCGGCCGCAGCTTCCCTGCATCCGGCCCCAACCTGCGCACGCTGATGAGCGATGGCGAGATCAGCCTGGCCTTCTCCTTTTACCCCACCGATGCCGCCGTGGCCGTGATGGAGTACGAGTTGCCGGACAGCGTGCGCAGCTATGTACTGGAAGGGGGCACCCTGGGCAACGTCCACTTTGTGGCGATTCCCTATAACTCGCCCCACAAGGCGGGCGCCATGGCGCTGGCCAACTTCCTGCTCTCGCCGGAGGCGCAAGCGCAGAAGCAGTCGCTGAGCATGTGGGGCGACCGCAGCGTGCTGGCCATCGACCAGCTCAGCGACGCGCAACAGGCACTGTTCCAAGAGGGCGACCACCATCCTTCGGCCCTGCCTGCCGACGCTCTCTCCAATACCCTCGCCGAGCCCCACCCCAGCTGGATGACCGCCCTGCAAGCCGCCTGGCTCGAGCGCTACGGCGTCAACTAAGCATGGCCTTTCGTTCATGATGCTGCGGCTGGCGCCCATCACCCTCGTGGCGCTGCTGGTCCTGCCGGTGACGGCAGGGCTGGCCATGGTGCTGCTGCCCGCCTTTGGCTATCTGCCAGTCATTGGTCGCGAGCAGCTGAGCCTCGCCCCCTGGCAACAGCTAATGGCCCAGCCGGGGCTGGGCCGCTCGGTGCTGGTCAGCCTGTTCAGCGGCCTGGCCAGCACTGTCCTGGCGCTGCTGGTGGTGGTGCTGTTTCTGGCCGCCAGCCAGGGCACCTGGCTTGACCGCAGCCTGCGGCGATGGGTGTCGCCGCTGCTGTCGATTCCCCATGCGGCGGTGGCCTTTGGCTTTGCCTTCCTGATCGCCCCGTCCGGCCTGACGGCGCGGCTCTTCTCGCCCTGGTTGACCGGCTGGGAGAGCCCGCCTGACGCGCTGGTGGTCAATGACCCCTGGGGGGTGGCCTTGACCCTTGGCCTGGTGCTCAAGGAAGCGCCCTTCCTCCTGCTGATGAGCCTGGCAGCGCTGCCCCAGCTGCAGCCCGAAAAGCGGCTTCGGCTTGCCCGGTCGCTGGGCTATACCCCGGTGATCGGCTGGCTGAAGGTGGTGCTGCCCTCGCTCTACCCGCTGATTCGGCTGCCGGTCTACGCGGTGATCGCCTACGCTACCTCGGTGGTGGATATGGCGCTGATTCTGGGCCCGCGCCTACCGCCGACCCTCAGCGTGTCGATTCTGGGCTGGTTCAACGACCCGGACATCACCCGCCGCCTGATGGCCTCTGCAGCGGCCGTGCTGCAACTGGGCGTCACGGTGCTGGCCCTGCTGCTCTGGTGGCTCATGGAGCAGGGTGTGCGCTGGTCAAGCCGGGGCTGGCTCGTCAACGGCAGCCGCCAGCGCGGTGCCACGGCAGTGAAGATAGCGGGCCGAGGCGGCCTGACCCTGGTAACCGTCGCCGCCCTGGCGGCCCTGGCGGGGCTGGCGCTGTTTTCGGTGGCCAGTTTCTGGCGCTTTCCTGAGCTGTTCCCGCAAGCGTTGACCCTGGACCACTGGCAGCGCAGCGCCCCTCAACTCGCAGGCCCCCTGCGGACGACCCTGGCCATTGCGGTGGTCTCCACGGGGGTGGCGGCGCTACTGGTAGTCGCGGCGCTGGAGCATGAGCAGCGCCAGCAGATTCGTCCTTCCCGTGCCCTATGGCTGCTGTACCTGCCGTTACTGGTGCCGCAGATTGCGTTTCTGTTTGGCTTGATCGTGGCGGCGGAAAGCCTCGGGATTCGCCCGCAGCTGGCGCTGGTGATGGCAGGCCATTTGCTGTTCGTGTTGCCCTATCTTTACCTGTCGTTGGCGGAAGCCTATCGCCAGCTCGACCCGCGCTGGATTCACATGGCACAGTCGCTGGGTGTCACGCCCAACCGCGCGTTTTGGCGGGTGCGGTTGCCGCTGCTGCTTGCCCCGCTGCTGACGTCGCTGGCCGTCGGGTTGGCCGTGAGCATCAGCCAGTACCTGCCCACGCAGCTGCTGGGGGCGGGCAGGGTTTCCACCGTGACCACCGAGGCGGTCGCCCTCGCCTCCGGCGGCAATCGACGCTTGATTGGCGTCTGGGCGCTGGTGCAGGCCGTTCTGCCGCTGGCGGGTTTCATGCTGGCGCTGGCGATCCCCCGCTGGCTGGGAGTGCCCCGCAGCGTCTCGTCCAATGAAGGAGCCCGGTAATGAACACCGCTCGACATGCCCTGACCCTGGAACAGGTGCGCATTTTCCTGGCCGAGCGCGAACTGCTCCACGTCGAAGCCACCATCGCCCCCGGCGACGTGCTGACCGTCATGGGGCCTTCCGGCTCGGGAAAATCGACCCTGCTGGCCTTGCTGGCCGGTTTTCTCGCCGCCCCCTTTCGTGCCGAAGGCCGTCTATGGCTGGGCGAGCGCGAGCTCTCCCCCCTGCCAGCAGAGCGGCGTGGTATCGGCCTGCTGTTTCAGGACCCGCTGCTGTTCCCCCACCTTAGCGTGGCGGGCAACCTGCGCTTTGGCCTGCCCAGGCGTAGCCCGCACCCCCAGGCACAGGTGACCCATGCGCTGGCTCAGGTCGGGCTGGCCGGTTACGAAGCGCGTGACCCGACCACCCTTTCCGGCGGGCAGCAAGCCCGGGTCGCGCTGATGCGCTTGCTGCTCTCCCAGCCCCGGGCCGTATTGCTGGACGAGCCGTTTTCCAAACTGGACACGGCGCTGCGCCAGGAAATGCGTGCGCTGGTGTTCGGGCAGCTCCGCGACGCCGGGCTGCCGACCCTGCTGGTCACCCACGACGAGGCCGACGCCTCGGCAGCAGGAGGCGACGTGCTTGTCCTCGACTGACCACGGCCCTGGGCTTCCCAGGGTGACGCTCATCATCCCGGTGCTCAATGAAGCGGCGAGCATTCACGCCACGCTGATGCGCCTGCAACCGCTACGCTCGCAAGGCGTCGAAGTGCTGGTGGTGGATGGCGGCAGTCGCGACGCCAGCGTGGCACTCGCCACCCCGCTGGCCGACGCGGTGCTCGAAAGCCCGCCGGGCAGAGCGCGGCAAATGAACCTGGGCGCCCGGCAGGCGCAAGCGCCCCTGCTACTGTTCCTGCACGCCGACACCCACCTGCCCCAGGGCCATGAACCCCGGGCCATCGATGCGCTTTGCCAGGCGCTGCTGCACCGCCACTGGGGGCGCTTTGACATTCGTCTGGCAGGGCAAAGCCGCTGGCTGCCGCTCGTCGCCGCGCTGATGAACCGACGCTCTCGGCTCAGCGGCATCGCCACCGGCGACCAGGGGCTGTTCGTGCGTCGTGAGACGTTTTTTGCGCTGGGCGGCTTTCCCGACCAGCCGCTGATGGAAGATATCGAACTCAGCAAGCGCCTGAAGGCGTACTCACCGCCCGCCTGTCTGCCCCATAAAGTGGTAAGCTCGGGCAGGCGCTGGGACCAGCAGGGCGCCTGGACAACCATCTGCCTGATGTGGCGGCTGCGCTACCGCTACTGGCGTGGCGTCAGTGCCACGCAACTGGCCAAGGAGTACCGTGATGCCCGTTGACTCGCTGCCTGCCCACTTGCACCTGTTGGCCAAGGCCCCACTGCCCGGCCACGCCAAGACCCGGTTGATCCCCGCTTTGGGCCCTCAGGGGGCCGCCGATGCCCATGCCACCATGGTGCGCCACTGTGTGGCCACGGCCTGCGAGGCCCTGGGGGCGAGCCAGGTCACGCTTTGGACCTCGCTGGAGCATAATCACCCGCTGTTTCTGGAGCTGCAGGCGCAGCATGGCATTGCCCTGGCTGCCCAGCAGCCTGGCGACGTGGGCATGCGCGTTCGTCGGGCACTGAATCACACGTCAGGCTACCCGGCCATGGTCATGGGCACCGACTGCCCCAGCATCAGCGTGGCCATGCTGCGACGCTGCCGAGCAGCCCTGGCCACCTTCGATGTGGTCATTCTGCCCGCCGAAGATGGCGGCTACGGGCTGATTGGCAGCCAACAGGACTACCCCGAGCTGTTCATGGCGATTCCCTGGGGCACCGAGCAGGTGCTGAGCGTGACCCGCGAACGCCTTGCCGCGCTGGGCCTGGAGGCCGCCTACCCCGACACCATGTGGGACATCGACCGCCCCGAAGACTGGTTTCGCTGGCAACAGCTTCATCAAGCGAGTGTGTAAGGCACTCTCGCTTATCGTCACTGACCATCACCTCTTCCTCTGCCGGAGCCTGCCATGAATCGTCAGCGCCTGCTGCTCATCACCCTGCTGCTGTTGGCCATACTGGGCTTTTACGTCAGTGGCGCCCACACCTTCTTTACCCTGGAGACCTTGCAGGCCTATCGCAGCCAGTTTCAGGCAGCGTTCCAGCAGTCTCCCTGGCAAGTGGCGGGTCTGTTCTTCGCGGTGTATGTGGTGATGACGGCGCTCTCCTTGCCCGGCGCAGCCTTGTTGACGCTACTGGGCGGGGCACTGTTTGGCCTGGGCTGGGGGCTGCTGATCATCTCCTTTGCCAGCACCCTGGGGGCCACCCTGGCGTTCCTGCTCTCGCGCTTCTTGTTTCGTGGGCCGATTGAAAAGCGCTTTCCCCGCCAGTTCGAGACGGTCAACCGAGGCGTGGAGAAAGACGGCGCGTTCTATCTGTTCACGCTGCGCCTGGTGCCGATCTTCCCGTTTTTCATGATCAATCTGGTCATGGGACTCACGCGAATCAAGCTCACCACGTTTTACTGGGTGAGCCAGCTGGGCATGCTGCCGGGCACGGCCGTCTATGTGAACGCGGGCGGCCAGCTAGGTGAGCTGGAGAGCCTGGGGGGAATCGTCTCGCCGGGGCTGCTGGCTTCGTTTGCACTGCTGGCGGTGTTTCCCTGGCTGGCCCGGCGTATTGCCGCTGCCGTGCAAACGCGAAAGGCTTATAAGGGCTTTACCCGGCCTGAGCGCTTCGACTACGACATTGTGGTGATCGGCGGTGGCTCGGCGGGACTGGTCACCAGCTACATCGCCAGCGCCGTCAACGCCAAGGTAGCCCTCGTTGAAAAGCACAAGATGGGCGGCGACTGCCTGAATACCGGCTGCGTGCCTTCCAAAGCGTTGATACGGGCGGCACGGGCGGCCCACGAGATTCGCACCGCCCATCGGTTTGGCGTCAGCGCCAGTGCCCCCGAGGTGGACTTTGCCAAAGTGATGGGCCATGTCCATCAAGCCATTGCCGACATCGAGCCCCACGACAGCGTCGAGCGCTATACCGGGCTGGGGGTCACGGTGTATCAGGACCACGCCCAGCTCGTCACGCCCTGGCAAGTTCGCGTGGGGGATACCACGCTCACCGCGCGCCATATCGTGCTGGCCACGGGGGCTCGTCCACGGGTGCCGCCGCTGCCCGGCATCGAGCACGCGCCGCTGCTCACCTCGGAAAACCTGTGGGCGCTCACCGAGCTGCCCAAGCGCCTGGTGGTGCTGGGCGGCGGCGCCATTGGCTGCGAGCTCAGCCAAAGCTTTGCCCGGCTGGGCAGTCAGGTCACCCTGGTTGAAGGTGCGCCCCAGCTGTTGGGCCGGGAAGATAGCGAGGTAGGCGAGCATGTGGCAGGCACGCTCTCCGGGGAAGGCGTGACGGTGATGACGGGCGCCACTGCGCTGGAAGTCAGCCAGGCAGACGGTGCGCACCAGCTCGTCATCGAGCACCAGGGGGAGCGTTTGACGCTGGCGTTCGATTATCTGCTGGTCAGCGCGGGGCGTCAGGCCAACGTGGAAGGCCTGGGGCTGGAAACACTGGGCATCAGTACGACCCAGGCCGGCACCCTGGCCCTCAACGAGCGGCTGCAAACCCGGGTGCCCAACATCTGGGCCTGCGGCGACCTGGCAGGCCCCTATCAGCTGACCCATGCGGCAGCGCATCAGGCCTGGCACGCCGCCGTCAACGCCCTGTTTGGCGAGCTGAAAAGCTTCGCCGTGGATTACCGTTTCATGCCCGCCGTGACCTACGTACAGCCGGAAGTGGCGCGGGTGGGGCTGAATGAAAAAGAGGCCACCGCCAAAGGCATTGCCTACGAAGTGACCCGCTACGCCATGCGCGACAGCGACCGCGCCATTGCCGAAGGTGCCACCGAAGGCTTCATCAAGGTGTTGACCGTGCCCGGCAAGGACAAGATTCTGGGCGCCACCATCGTGGCGGAAAACGCTGGCGAGTGGCTGGGCGAATTCACCCTGGCCATGAAACACGGGTTGGGGCTGAACAAGCTGCTCGGCACCATTCACCCCTACCCCACCCTGGGCGAAGCGGCCAAGGCCACCGCAGGCGTATGGAAGAACGCGCACAAACCCGAGCGTGTGCTGGCCTGGTTGAACCGCTACTTTCACTGGCGCCGTGGCGAATGACCAACGTGGGCAGGGGCGCCTGGATGCGATGGGTCAGGGGTGCTGAGGGTCGTTTACGAAGTTTTCCATGATGTCGCGCACCAGTTTCCGCTGTGCCTGGGGTAACTGGCGATACAGGGCCAACAGCCTCAGCTCATCGGCATCGGGGGATACCTGCCAGGCGGCGGCGGGCTCCTTGACACCC
The DNA here is from genome assembly GCF_020616575.1 of Halomonas sp. NyZ770. Lineage (NCBI taxonomy): Bacteria > Pseudomonadati > Pseudomonadota > Gammaproteobacteria > Oceanospirillales > Halomonadaceae > Halomonas > Halomonas sp. NyZ770. Next base: position 3,345,937 of record NZ_CP085143.1, read on the forward strand.
GCCACCTCAGCCGCGCCGTAACGCAAATAGTGCGGAGAGACGGACAACCACTGGGCCAGGACCAGCAGCTTTTCCTGGCTTGGAAACGAGTCTCCCCGCAACCAGCGCCTGACCGCCTGGAAGGTGATGGGTTTTCCCCAATAGCGCAGATTGAATTCACGCTCCAGAACGGAGGGTCGGGCTTCGTACCCTGCCGCTTGCATGGCGGCTATCAAACGCTCGGCAAACATGCTTTTTTCATTCATGCCGCCAATGTGAAGTGATTCTTCAATAAGAGTTGAATAACGGTTAACCTTCTGATTGAATCATTACTTCAATTCCGAATTAAACTACACCGTGCATGCACCCCCACGCACCCCACAGATACGCAAGACGGCCACTAGCGCGCCAGGAGTCTGCCAGGATGAGCCAGACGCCTTATCTTCCTGAACCGAGTTATCTGCACCGTGCGTTATCGACCCTTGGTTCGGCCCCTGACCCGGATACGCTGCTGAAGGGGCTGGCCAGCACGCTTTACCATATCAACCGTCAGCAGCCCATCGCCCTGTACCGTCTTCACGACGCCAAAGCACTGCACCTGACCTACTATCTTTCGCCTGCTGGCCAACAGGCAGCCCCCCATGCGCTGCGGCTCATCACCTCGCTTGCCTCTTTGTCCACGCTCGGGCTGGACTATCGCGATATCCAAGGTGAGTTCGACACCTGGGGCTATGTGGCTTATCCAACGCCGGATACTCATGAGCAAACCCAGTGGATCACGCTCTTCATCGACCTTGCCAGCCAGCGCCTGCGTCTTTTGAAGGCCGCCAATGCAACAGAGCGGCGTATACGCCTGAGGCGGCGAAGACGCTCCATTCTCAAAGACATGCAGCACACATGCAGTATCGACCATCTCGTTCAACGTCACGGACAAAGCTGGTGTCGCATCTTTCAAGCGGTCGGCATAGCGCTCTATTATCAGGAAGAGCTGGCCTGCTTTGGCCAGTGCCCCCCTGAGTGCCAGCTTCTAGCGGCCATCGCGTCCCTGGCAGCACCGCTGGATGACACGGAGACCATCGAGCTCGATGGCGAGTGCGCGGGCGGGATTGCCGTCAGTGTTCATGTTGCCGACGCACAGCCAGCGTGGCTGATGCTGTTTCGTCGTCGTCACGCCGTGCCACTGCTGCCCGAACTGAGCTGCCCGCATACTCCTGTCGGCTACTGGCTCGCGTCCGAGATCAACAGCCTTGCCGAGCTGGCCGATGACTTGACCTCGGTCATCACGGCCATCGAAATCGCCAATCTCAACCAGCAGCTCGTCGCCACGAATCAATGGCTGGAAACCCTGGCGCACAAGGACGCCCTTACCCAGTGCTGGAACCGTTACTATACCGAACTGGTGCTCGACAGTATCGACCCTACCCACACCACCATGGCGCTCATTCTGTTCGACATCGACGATTTCAAGTGCATCAATGACACTCATGGACATGCGGTAGGCGATGATGTGTTGCGCGATCTGGTCGCAGTGGTGCAGGGCACCTTGCGTCAGGGAGACCACCTTGGCCGCTGGGGCGGCGAAGAGTTCATGATTCTGGCCAGGGAGCTCGACCATGAGGGCACCTTGCAGTTTGCCAACCGCGTACGGCTAGCCGTCGCAAGCGCCCGCTTCGCCGTGGCTGCGCCGGTCTCGATCAGTATGGGAGCCACGCTGGTACACGCCCATGAATCGCCTCGGCAATGGCTTGAACGCGCCGACCAGGGCCTCTATCTTGCCAAGCAGGCTGGCAAGAACCGGTGCGTTCTTTGCCCTTGATGCTGCCCTGCAGCCCTCGACAAGAGAGCACTCCCGATGCCCCCACCCAAGCGGCTGCTACTCATCGGCGCAGGCCACGCCCACGCCTTCGTGCTGGAAGCGTTTGCCCAGCGCCCGGACCCGACGATATCGCTCACGGTGGTCAGCGATAGTCCACTTGCCGCCTATTCCGGTGGCGTGCCTGCCTGGCTTGCGGGGGAGTGCACGCTGCGCGACACCCAGCTGGATATCGCCGCGCTCTGCCAGCGGGCGGGGGCTCGTCTCATCACCTCACCGGCCGTGGCCCTGTGCTCCACGAAACACCAGGTCACTCTGCAGGACGGCCATGTGGTGGCCTTCGACGTGGCCTCGCTCAACGTGGGCGCAACTCTCCAGCAGCCTCAGCACGCCGAAAACGCTGAGCGCACGCTGCCCGCCCTGCTGGCCATGCGGCCACTCGGTTCCCTGCACCATCGCTGGCAGGCGCTGCTGGAGGATGTCGACCGGCTGCCTCCCGGCACACGGCAGAACGTGGTGAGCGTGGGGGGCGGTGCGGCGGGCTGTGAAACCCTGATGAGCGTACTGGCACAGCTGCGCCAGCGGCGTCCCGACGTAGCATGGAAAGGCGCCATCATCAGCGCGTCCCCCTCGCTGCTGCCTGGCGCTGGCTGGCTACCGCGCAGACTGGTGCTGCGCGCACTTCAACGGGCCGATATTGCCGTACACGCGGGATTACGGGGCAGCGCCCTGGTGGCGGGCGGCGTGCATACGCAAGCAGGCCAGCGTATCGACGCCGATATCGTGCTCTGGGCCACCGGCGCCGTGGGCCAGCCTTGGCTCGAGAAAACCGCGCTGCCCCGCAACGAACGGGGGTTCATCAGCGTGGACACGACCCTCGAAGTCACAGGCCACTCGGGGATATTTGCGGCGGGAGACTGTGCAGCGCTGGCCCAGCACACGCCGCCACTGCCCAAGGCCGGCGTATACGCAGTGCACATGGGGCCCGTGCTGGCCGACAACCTGCGAGCCGCTTGCCACGGCGCCCCGCTGGCCACCTGGAAGCCCCCCAGGCGTGTGCTGGCACTGATTGGCACAGGGGACGGTCGCGCCATTGCCAGTCGAGGCGCCATCGGTTTTTCAGGCCGCTGGGTATGGGAATGGAAAAAGCGGATCGATGCGCGCTTCATTGCCCGCTTCAATCCGCCCTTCACGCATTAACACCGCCCCTGCCGCTGCTAGCCGTTGGCTTTGCGCCAGCCGCCCAGCACCCGGCTATCCGGGCCGAAGAATACCAGCCGATCATGGTCGATCAGGTAGCGGTAGGCGTTATCCAGCATGTCCGTGACCCGCTTGGCATCTTCCATGTTCGGGCAGGCCATGCGGGTCGACGCCAGCCCACCGAACTCGATGCGCTGACTCTCTCCCAGGCTGACCGTACCGGTAAACTGGTTGCAGCCATCCGAACCACTCACCTTGCCGTCACGCCCAATGCGGAAAAATGGCGTACTGGGCATCGACAAACGCTCATCGGTCCCCACCAGCAGCAGGTTCCAGCGCTGCTCGACGACCGGCCCCGACAGCGTGGATTGCGGCGCTTCGATTCGTTCCTGCTCAGGCGCGCTGCTGCACCCTACCAACACGGCTGCCCCCAAGGCAGCCAGTACCCACTTCACGCCATCGTATTTCATATCTGCTGTCTCTCCATGGGATATGCCTAACCTGAATCAAACTTGAACCAGCGATTTAGTCAGGGTTCAGCCCCTATTGCTTAAAGTTCACATTGTTACCTGAGGGGCTAGCGCACCACAAGCATGCCTCACTTCACCATCAGAGGATATCGACATGCCACAACTGCCTTTAAAAACCCTATTGACCGCCGTCTGCACCCTGGCGCTCGCCACCCCCTTGGCCGCGCAGGAGAACGTGGAACTCAACGCCGAAATCGTCGAGCGCTTCGATGATCTGTTCATCATTGACGAGGGCGACCGCCGTTTGCTGGTTCGCCCTGCCGAAGCGCTTGAACAGACCTTTCAGGTAGGTGACGAAATCCGCATCGAAGGCCGCCTGGAAGGCGACACCATCACCGAGGCCGTGGTGGGCTCGCCACAGCAGCGTGACCAGGACGCCGAACCTCAGCGCCCATCGGTGCGTGCGCCAGACGTGGCTGCCATCCAGCAACTGCTGGCAGAGCGAGCGTTCGGCGACATGGTGGAGCTGAAGCGCCGCGACGCCACATTCCGTATCACCAGCATCAACAGCGATGGCTTCGAGGTGCGCAGCGACATCGATGAACAGGGCGAACTGTTGAGCTGGCATATCAAGCGCCCAGGCCATGACCGCCCCCACCGTGACGAAACGCTGGACAGCCTGGCGCAAGAGAGCGTGATCGATTCACTGGCAGAGCAGGGCTACCTCGATGCCACGCTGCTGGAGTTCAAAGGCCGACACATGGAGTGGGTCGCCAGCAATGCCGATGAGCAGACGGTATTGCTGCACGTGGACTACCGCGGCGATGTTTACCGGGAAAAACGTCTTCCCGAGTGGCCCGCCCAATAACCCGGCACATGCCGACCAGACTTGCTGACCAATAGAGAGGATATCTCATGAACACAGCACTCAAAACACGTCTTACGCGTCGCGTCATCACCCCCACGCTTGCACTGTTACTCAGCGCCACGGCCTTGAGCAGCGTGGCCCAAACCCCAGGGTTCAGCACCCTGGAGGGCGAAGTACAGGAGCACTTCGGCCATGACTTCGTCATCGAAGCCAACGGCGAGCGGGTTCTGGTTCGCCAATCTCCGCATGCCAGCGCCAACGTGACCCAAGGAGACACCGTCACGGTTACCGGGCAGCGCTTCGAGGGCACTCTGCAGGCACAGGAAGTGCTCAACAGTGATGGCACTTCCCTCAGCAGCGCATCTGCGTTCTCTCCCGCGCCCCACATGGCACAGGGAGCGCGAGGCCAGTGGCATGCGCCACAAGCCAATATCGCCGCCTTGCAGGCTCAGTTGCAGGAACGTGGCTTTGGTGAAATCTATCGGGTAGAGCCCAAGAGTAGCCATGTTCGTGTACAGACCACCGCCAATGGCATGCCGGTAGAAGTACGCTTCGAACATGACGGCAGCTTCCGTGAGTGGCGCATCCATCGCCCAGGCAAGTCGCGGCCGCGTGCCGGTGAGTGGGGCACGGTGCCCATGGCGCAAGTCAGCCAGCTGGTCGCACAGCAGGGTTACACCAGCCCCAGAATCGTCGACAGCAAGGGCCGCCACCTGGAAGTACTGGCCCAAAACAGTCGCGGTGAAGCCGTGGAACTGCACGTCGATTATGCGGGCCAGGTCTACCGTGAAAAACGCCACTACACCATGGGCTTCTTCAACTAACGCTTCACCCCATCAGGGCCGCCTTCGGGCGGTCTTTCCGCAGCCGGGAGCACCAGTTGAACACTCAGTCCCCCCGCCGAGCCCTCAGCCAGGATCAGTTGACCGCCATAGAGCTGAGCCAGGTCCTGCACGATGGCCAACCCCAGACCATCGCCAGGCGTCGACTCATCGAAACGCTCACCTCGCTCTACGGCCTTCACACGCTGTTGCTCCGACATACCGGGGCCGTCGTCCGAGATGACCAGATGCAGGGTGTTGGGGGTTTCCAGATGGGCCTCCACCGTTACCTGGCGCTGCGCCCATTTACAGGCGTTGTCCAACAGATTGCCCAGCAGTTCGTCCAGGTCCTGGGACTCCCCGCGAAAGGCCAGCTCAGGATCGCAGCGGACGTCGATTGCCACCTGCGGATAGACATGGCGCATTACCACCACCAGGCCCTCCAGGGTATCGGCCACAGAGGTACGCTCGCCCAGATGATAACCGGCGCCTACCGCACGAGCGCGACGCAGATGGTGGTCTACCAGCCGCTGAAGACGGGTCAGCGCTTCACTGACCACAGGGTCGTTGACCTGCGCTTTGGTCAGGGTATTGACCAGCATGGCCAGGGGCGTCTTGAGCCCATGGGCCAAGTTGCCTACGTGCTGTCGGCTGCGGGCAATCACCTCGCGGTTGTGCTGTACCAGGGCATTGATCTCCTCCACCAGCGGCTTGAGTTCCTCTACCGTGGCAAGGGCGAGTCGATCACGACGCCCCTGTCGCACCGCCAACAGATCGCGCCGCAGCCGCGTCAGCGGCGTCAATCCCCAGCGCACTTGCCACCATACCGCCAGGCCAAGCCCGATGCCCAGCGCCCCCAGCGACGCCCCCAAGGGCAGAATGATCTGGGAGAGTGCATGGTCGATATCCTGTTGAGGGCCTGCCACGGTAATGGTGAGCCCAGGCCCACTGCCCGGCGCCGAAAACTGGCGTGCCCTGGCGCGCAAAGGCTCCTCATCGGGCCCAGCCAGACTAAAGGCACCTGCCGAGACGGGCGGCACGGCCAGGCTGGCATCCAGCAAGGAGCGCGAGGCAATCAGCACCTCCCCCTCGTGGGCAATCTGCCAGTACCAGCCCGAATAGATACGGTCGAACTGAGGCCCACCAACATCGCGCGTCTTGACCAGTTGCCCCTGCTCGTTGAACTCCACCGACGCCATCAGCCCCAGCAAGTTGGCTTCCAGGCGTGCATCGAAGGTGCGTTCGGCATGCGCCTTGAACAGCCAATAGATGAAGATGCCTACCGCTATCAGCGCCAGAGCGCTCCATAGCCCCGCAGACCCCAGCAGACGAGCCCGCAAGGAGAGATTCATGGCTGACGACACAGCCGATACCCCTGGCCACGCAGGGTTTCGATACGCCCGGCCCCGACCTTGCGGCGCAGCCGACTGATGATCACTTCCAGCGAGTTGTAATCTCGGTCACTGTCATAGGAGTACAAATGCTCGGAGAGCTCGGTGCGACTCACCACCTTCTCGGCGTGATGAATCAGGTATACCAGCAGTTGCGTTTCGAAGGCCGTCAGTTTCAGAGGCAGACCCGACAAGCTGAAGACCCCCAGCTGGGAGTCATACTCCAGCTCACCACAGCGCAGCACCACATCGGCATGACCTGACGCCCGGCGGATCAGCGCACGCAGCCGCATGATGATCTCTTCCATGCGAAAGGGCTTGGTGACATAGTCATCCGCGCCTGCGCGAAACCCCTGGACCTTTTCACTCCAGCCATCCCGTGCAGTCAGAATCACGACGGGCAGGGTGCGGCCGTGGTGCCGCCAATCGTGCAGTACGCTGAGCCCATCACGCCCCGGCAGGCCAAGGTCGAGCACTGCCGCATCGTAGCTTTCCTGATTGCCCATGTAGACCGCTTCGTTGCCGTCGCCGACCACATCCACCACGAAACCACTGCCTTCAAGGGCCGTACGCATTTGCTCGGCCAGATGCGTCTCGTCTTCCACCACCAGGATACGCATGGGTCAGGTTCCCTCCGAGGCGGAGGCAGGCAGCAGACGAGCCTCTATTTGACCCCGGCCATCGATTTCCAGAAAACGGCCATTCTCACGGGCGATGCGAATCTTCAGCACGTTGCCCTGCTCGGTCAACAAGCGCAGCTCGTATACCTGGTCGCTGTTCTCCCACCCTCGGCCACTTTTGACCTCGATATCCAGCAGCTCGCCCTGATAACGCTGCTGAACGATGTCGATGGCCTCGTTGGCGGTCAATTGGGCCATGGCCATGGCAGGCAACCCGAGCAACAGCCAGCTGGCGCCCAGCATGAGGGCTCGTATGTGATTGAAGCGTTTAATCATCGTCGCGACTCCTTGCAAGACCACTCTGAAATGGGGCTTGCTACTATAGCCAGCATCGCCTTAACCCTGACTGAACAGCGCTGCCGTTCAGGTTACCGTCAGCTTGCAGGGCCTATAATGGCCGAACGTATTGCGTTAATAACATGGGTAACCACTATGCTGCTATACCATTGGCAAGCGAAGGCGACGGCCATCATCGCCCCGCTCATGCGCCTGGGGGCGCTGTGTCTGGCTCTCCTGGCCCTGCCGGCACAGGCTCAACCGGACCTGGACACCCCCGCAACGCCCATTGCCACGGCACAAAGTGCGGGGCTGTACGTCGAAGGCGTGGTCAGCGAGCGTTTCGGCACCAGTTTCGTGCTGGAAGATGCCAGCGGGCGACTGTTGATCGACACCTGGCCCGAAGGCAGTGCCAACACCGAGGTGCAACCGGGTGACGAGGTCGGGGTTTTCGGCCTGCCGGACGGCCAGCGCATGCAGGCACGCTGGCTGGTGATCGGTAACGCGCTGATAGAAGTAGACGAGCCAATGACATCGCCCCCCCTGGCAGGAAACCGGCTGGACCGCTCGGCACCCGTAGCGCGCGCCTCGCTGGCCGAACCACGCAACGATGATGATTTTTTCCGAGAGCAGGCAAGCCAGGCGGGGTATCAGCCGCTGGGCGGTGTGGAGTACAAGTCACGCCACGTGGAGCTACGCGCCATCAACCCCTTCGGTGAAACCGTAGAGCTCCACATGGAATTCAGCGGTGACATCTACAAGGAGCGCCACCGCGACTGAATCACCAGCTGCCGCTGTTCTCCATGGACGCCCAGGGCTCTTGCGGTGCCAGGGCATCGCCTTTTTGCAGCAGTTCGATGGAGATGCCATCCGGCGACTTCACGAACGCCATATGGCCATCCCGAGGCGGACGATTGATGGTGACGCCATTGTCCTGGAGCTTCTGGCACAGGTCGTAGATGTTCTCGACACGGTAAGCCAGGTGACCGAAATTGCGCCCGCCGGTGTACTCCTCGGGGTCCCAGTTGTAGGTCAGTTCCAGCTCGGGCGCCGTCAGGCGCGCTGAGCGCTCTTCATCGTCCGGCGCAGCCAGGAATATCAGCGTAAAACGCCCTTTCTCGTTCTCTTTACGGCGTACTTCCTTGAGACCTAGCAGGTCGCAATAGAAGTGAAGCGAAGCGTCCAGGTCATGGACGCGAACCATGGTATGTAGAAATTGCATTGAGTCGTCTCTCTCTGGTCAAGTGCAGCGCCAGTAGGTCAGCGCTAACCCTTTGCTATGGTTGAAGATACTCGCTAAAGATAGCAGGCGGACGCGCATCGCGGGTGAATCCTAGCACCGCGTAGTCGTCTACCCTGCCGGTTTCCATGCCCGGTGAACCATGCGGCATACCGGGTACGGCCAGGCCAGCAATAGCCGGGCGCTCCTCCAGCAAGCGCTGAATGTCACCCGCTGGCACGTGGCCCTCAATGACATAGCCCTCTACCAGCGCCGTATGACAGGACGCCAGCTCAGGGGTAACGCCATGCTCTATCTTGATGGCGCGCACCCCATCATGGCGGTGGTGGTCGACCTCGAAGCCAGCCTCTTCCAGATGGCTGACCCAGTCGCTGCAACAGCCGCAGTGTGGGTCACTGTGTACCTCGATCACGGGAGCGGCCTGTGCAGACGACAACGATACGGCCAGCCCTGCTATCATCAACAGCGGCATTATTAGACGTTTTTTTGACATTTCATCACCATCACTAAAGATCTGTATAATACTAACACCATCACGCGATAGACGGGACGACCCCGGGAGGCATCAGTGGATTCGATTACACAGGCGGCATTGGGCGCCGCTGTGGGCGGCGCGATATTGGGGCGCCGCTGGGGCCGCAAGGCCATCGTGGTGGGCGCGCTACTGGGCACACTGCCCGACCTGGACGTGGTGCTGGACTACGGCGATGCGGTGGCCAATGTGACCGAGCACCGTGGCTTCAGCCATTCGCTGTTCGTGCTGACGGGGCTGGGTACGCTGCTGGCCCTCCTGACCGCCTACCGCTGGCCCGCCACGCGGCAGCGCCCCGTTCACCTGCGCCACTGGTGGTGGTTTTACGTCCTCTGCCTCACCACCCACCCGCTGCTGGACGCCCTGACCACCTACGGCACTCAGCTGTTCTGGCCGCTGGACGTGCCCCCGGCTGCCTGGCCGATCGTGTTCATCATCGACCCGCTTTATACGCTGCCGCTATTGCTGGCCCTGCTGATTGGCGCCTCGACCCACAAGGTGCAAAAAGCGTGTCGCGTGGGTCTGGCGGTGTCCAGCGCCTACCTGCTGCTGGCCGCGGGCGCCAAGTGGCACGTCGAGCAGCGCCTGGCCCCCGCCCTGGCCGAGGCCAACCTGCAGCAGGCGCCGGTAATGGTGCAGCCCACCCCCTTCAATATTGCCCTATGGCGCGCCACGATCATTGACGACGATCACTACTACGAGAGTCTGATCAGCGTGTTCGACCGCCAGCGCACACCTACGCTTGAGCCCTTGCGGCGTAACGTGGCACTGGAAAGCGCGGCCCTTGGCAACCCCAAAGGGGAGCGCCTGGCCTGGTTCACGGGGCCATTCCTGCGCTACGAGATCCGCCAGATCGATGGCGTCGATACGCTAATCGCCACCGACATTCGCCTCGGGTTCCCCGGCTTTCACCCCTTCAACTTCACCCTGGCCACCCGGGAAGATGAGCGCTGGGTACCGCTGGAGAGCAGCGAACAGGTCAGCACCCCTCGCGGGCTGGAGCTGGAAACGCTGGCGCGTCTGGCGTCACGGGCAGGCGGCGATATTTCGGCACTCTGCGCCACTGACTTCGTCGATCCTCAATGGCGAGCAGAGCCCTTCCTCTACCGCTGCTGACCCCGCATGAAGGGAAAAGCAGAGTTGTGGTCAGGGCGCAATGCCCTGGCCACACCCCTTGTACTGCTCGCCGCCGATACTGACCGTGACACGGGCTGGGTACGGCTGGCCTTTCATGTCGTCAAAACAGGCCCCTGATTCGATCCTTACCCGGAAAAACGACTCGGCATCGGCGTTTTCGATCACCACACGACCCGCGGCGTTATCCATGACGCTGACCATATAAGGCAGCGTGGTCGTTTCACTGCCGTACTGCGTGGTCCAGGTCATGACCGGTGCGTCATGGGCCAGCTCGATACTCCAGCCGGGCTCGTTGCCTCGCGCCAGGAACATGACGCCCGGATGTGCCGAACGGGTGGCCGCAGCGCGTGCCAACCCCTGCTGGCACTGCAACTGGCCACGCGGCGTCTCTACCTGGGCCTGCTCGCCACGGTTCCAGAAGCTGATCTCGCCATCCTGATAACGCGCACCACTGGCCACCACGGCCTGCGGCAAACGCCAGGCACCGTGCAGCGACCACAAGCGTAATTCGTCGCCATTCAAGGCGGTGACCAGATCCTGATGAGCAGGCTGGCAATGCCAGGCCTGGAACTGCTCCGCACTGCCGGGAAACAGTGCAGAAGGCAACAAGGGCGCGGTGCTATGCACCGTGGTGCGGGTGGGGGTTTCTGCCGCAGGTGGGGCACTGGCACAGCCTGCCAGCAGGGCCACCGAGGCCATGGCCAACAGCGGACGAAAGGTAATGGGCTTAGCGATCATGAGGCAGGTTCCCGTTATGACGGTTTGAAGGCGCTGAGATCGTGCGGATCGAAAGACGTTACCTCTGCGGGCAAGCCGAGCGCTTCGCGCCGGACCTTGACCTGCATCTTTTCGGCCAGCCGTTCGGCATCGTCATCGGTGGTGCGGCCGTTCAGTTCGGCCAGTTGCGACATGCCCTGGTGATAAAAGGTCAGGATATCCAGCGCCAGACGATTGTCCTCTTCTACCCCACGACGCAGCGGCTGCAGATAGCTGCTGATGCGCGACAGGTGGTGCTTGAGCTGCCAGACATAGCGCATCTCCACCATCCAGGGCCGCTCACGCAGGGCGGCAAACATGGCGCTGGTCGCCAACAGGCCCAGCAGCACCCCGAGGGCATTCAGCCAGAAGCTGCTGCCGAAAGTCGCGGTCAGCAGCATGGAGAACAGCAGGCCGAACACCACCAGCTGCCCTGCCATGATGATGCTGATGATGCGCGCCTTGCGCCGATAGGTATCTGGATCGTGGTGCTCAAGGGTAAAGGCCATGGCCAACCTCGTTATCGAAAGGAACCTCTTATGATACGGGGCTGACCAGGTCAGTCAACGCGCTCAGGCCAGCTGTTCGGCGGCGCTCTTCAGCAGCCGCTCGGTGGTCTCCCAACCCACGCAGGCATCGGTGACCGAGACGCCATAGCGCAGTTGGCCCGGGCTCAGCGGCTGCTTGCCTTCGAACAGATGGCTCTCCAGCATCAGCGCGACCAGGCGGGCCTCGCCTGCCTGGCGCTGCGCCAGCACCTCCCGCATGACCTCGCTTTGCCGACGATGATCCTTGCGAGCGTTGGCATGGCTGCAGTCCACCATCAGGCGCGGGTTCTGCCCCGCACGCTGCAGCGTGTCGATGGCCGCCTGCACGTGGTGGGCCTGGTAATTGGGCTCGCCGTGCCCGCCGCGCAACACCACATGGGTGTGCGGGTTACCGGCGGTTTCCTGCATGATGGGGCGCCCCTGGCGGTCCATGGCAAACCGCTGATGGGCGTGCGCCGCGGCCTGCATGGCGTCGATGGCCACCTGCACATCGCCACTGGTGGCATTCTTGAAACCCACTGCGGCGGTCAGGTCACTGGCCAGCTCCCGGTGCAGCTGGGACTCCGTGGTCCGCGCGCCAATCGCCACCCAGCTCAGCAGGTCATCCAGGTAAGGCGCCAGCATGGGCTGCAGCAGCTCGGTCGCTACCGGCAAGCCGCGCGAGGCCACCGCATGCATCAACTCCCGCGACAGGGCAATCCCATGAGGCATGTCGCCACTGCCATCCAGGTGCGGGTCGTAGGCCAGCCCCTTCCAGCCCACCGTGGTACGCGGCTTCTCCACGTAGACACGCATGACCGGCAGGATATGCTGGCCAATGTCGTCGCTGAGCGCCGCCAGGCGGTCGGCATACTCCAGTGCGGCATCCGGGTCGTGGATGGAGCAAGGCCCGACCACCACCAGCAGGCGGTCATCCTGGCCATTCAAAATACGCTGCACTGCACGCTGCTGCTCGGCAATCTGTGCGGCCAAGGGGGCACTGATGGCAATGCGCTGGCGCAGCTCAGCGGGCAACGGCAAGGGCGTGGAGGACAAGGAGACGTGGTCGTCTGCCAGCGGGGCACGTTGGGGGGCAATAGGGGCATTCATGGGTCAACTCTCCGAGATCGTGGGACACAGCGCTAAACATCGCAATCCTTCCTTGCCACCCAGGCAAGCACGATCGGAGGTGGCAGCTTGCACCGACCGCGCGTCACTAAATCGCCAGCCATAGCCATAGCCGATATGACGGAAGGCCTGGGGGCTAACGATTGCGCGGTTGCGGTAAGACATGGTGCAGCTCCTGTGTTGCATTGAATGAAAACCTGTGGCCCGTTCAGGCCAGCTTGGCTGACCGCAGCGTAAAACGAAAAAAGCCTCGGTGGGGTAACCCACCGAGGCTTTTTTGCATGCGGCAGGTCACCTGTGCGGTGTGCCTGCCGGCCCGACATCAGGCGTCGGCCAGCGGCACACCCTGGCTAAACCAATACGCTGCATAACAAACGGACTGGGAAGACGCGACGCTCAGCGACGTATTCGCCCACGCGCTCGCAACCGTTTCCGGTTGGCGCTGGCGGCGGTCTGAACACGCAGCATGATGCATGGCGGCTTCCTCATGAAAAGTCATAACGACGATACTGCTTAATCCTGCCTGCCAAAACGCCAAATGGCAACCCGCCATTCGAGGTTCTTCATGCAAGATTTTCCGTTCAAGGGGCTGGCCTGCCCGCCAGGCCAGCGGCAGCCTCAGTTACTGAAGGCCTGAATCCAGCCGATGGTGGCGGGCAGCGCACTCATGCTGACCAGCACGACGATGCCCAGCACGATAGGCAGCAGTCCGGATTCATCTTTGAAGTCTTCATCATGATGGGCCATATAGCCTCCTCGTCAAGGGTCTACAGGCGGCTCTTGCCGCTCTATTGCTTACGTCGGTGGATCATTCTAGTGAGGGCGTGGAGCGTAGGCAAACACATCCGAGAACATACGCTCACTGCTCGCGCCCAGCCGCTCCAGCACATCGACGCAGGCGTACACCATGCCCGGCGAACCAGAGAGGTAAATATCACAGCTTTCCGGCGTGCCCAGCGTTTTTTCCAGCGCCTTCACCAACTGGCTCTCCAGCACCAGGTCTACCCGCCCCTGGTGGTGGTGAATACGCTCGCCAGCAGCGAGAGGTTCGGTCAGCGGAAACTCGGTCACCGCATGAAACGACAGCTGCTCGGCCTGCTGAGCCCACTGGCATGCCAGGTCTTCGGCATACAGGTCGCGGTGCTCGCGGTTTGCCCACCACAGCGATATCGGCCGCTGTGGCTGGTCACGCAGGGCCGCCTCGACGATGGCTTTCATCTGCGCGAACCCGGTTCCTGCGGCGATCAGCAGCAAGGGGCGCTCACTCTGCCCATCCAGCACACAGACACCGCTGGGCAGGCGTACGGTCAACTGGTTGGCCACCTGTAGCAACTGGCGTAACCGGCGGGAGTTCTCGCGCTCGGGCCAGTGCTGGATCTGCAGCTCCAGGGTGCCGTCGCCGCGGTCGGCGCTGGCAATCGAGAAAGGCACCCAGGTATCGTCGTCCAGCTTGAGTTCCAGGTACTGGCCGGGCGCATGCTGCATTGCCTCTGCGCGTCCGGCAAGCGCCACCCTGAAGACATCGGGAGTGAGATCTTCAACGGCGGTCACCTGGCAGGTCAGCGTTTTACACGTTGACGTATTAACGCTCATGAAAGCCTCTTTTTGGCAAATCGTTCAGTCCCACGGCAGCACTAGCCGTGTCGCGGTGCGGGCAGGGGAATATCGATACCCAGCTCTTCCCAACGCTGGTCGACGCGGGTCTTGATGGCATCGTCCATCACGATGGGCGTTCCCCACTCTCGGTCGGTTTCCCCGGGCCACTTGTTGGTGGCGTCCAGGCCCATCTTGGAGCCCAGCCCGGAAACCGGCGAGGCAAAGTCCAGGTAATCGATGGGGGTGTTCTCGACCATCACCGTGTCCCGGGCCGGGTCCATGCGGGTGGTGATTGCCCACATGACGTCTTCCCAGTTACGGGCATCGACATCGTCGTCCAGCACGATCACGAATTTGGTGTACATGAACTGACGCAAAAAGCTCCACACCCCCATCATCACCCGCTTGGCATGGCCCGGATACTGCTTCTTCATGGTGACCACTGCCATGCGGTAGGAGCAGCCTTCCGGCGGCAGGTAGAAATCGACGATTTCGGGGAACTGCTTGCACAGGATCGGCACGAACACCTCGTTGAGCGCCACGCCTAGAATGGCGGGCTCATCGGGAGGACGCCCCGTGTACGTAGAGTGGTAGATCGCGTCGCGGCGCATGGTCATGCGCGTCACGGTAAACACCGGGAACCGGTCTACTTCGTTGTAGTAGCCGGTGTGGTCGCCGAAGGGGCCTTCCGGGGCCATGTCGTCGGGGTAGATAAACCCTTCCAGCATGATTTCAGCGGAGGCAGGCACGTCCAGCTCGGCATGGCCGCACTTGACCAGCTCGGTGCGCGACCCGCGCAACAGCCCGGCAAACGCGTACTCCGAGAGCGAATCGGGCACCGGGGTGACCGCCCCCAGGATCGTGGCGGGGTCTGCCCCCAGGGCCACGGCCACGGGGAAGGGCTCGCCAGGATGCGCCTTCTGGAATTCCAGAAAGTCCAGCGCGCCCCCACGATGAGACAACCAACGCATGATCAGCCGGTTCTTGCCGATCTTTTGCTGGCGGTAGATCCCCAGGTTCTGACGTTTCTTGTGCGGCCCTTTGGTGATCACCAGCGGCCAGGTCACCAGCGGCGCTGCATCACCCGGCCAGCAGTGCTGAATGGGCAGACGGTCCAGGTCTACGTCGTCACCTTCGTAGACCACTTCCTGGACCGGGGCGCGTTTGACGTTCTTCGGCCCCATGCTGAGCACCTGCTTAAAGATCGGCAGCTTCTCCCAGGCATCTTTCAGCCCTTTGGGCGGGTCAGGCTCCTTCAGAAACGCCAGCAGTTTGCCGACTTCCCGCAGGGCTTCTACCGACTCCTGCCCCATGCCCAGCGCAACACGCTTGGGCGTACCAAACAGGTTGCCCAACAGGGACATGTCGTGACCTTTGACATTTTCGAACAGCAGTGCCGGGCCACCGGCACGCAGCGTACGGTCACAGATTTCGGTAATTTCAAGGTAGGGGTCAACTTCGGCGGTAATGCGCTTGAGCTCACCTTGAGCTTCCAGCGCTGCTATGAAATCGCGCAAGTCGTTGTACTTCAAGGTCCTCTCCTCAACCCGGATATCAGTCGCCGCGTAGCGGGTGGCGCCACAATGCAGCGCCTTAACGGCGCTTCATTGCCTCGAAGAATTCCAGATTCGTCTTGGTATCTTTCAGACGGTCGATCAGGAACTCGGTCGCGGCCGTATCTTCCATCGGGTTGAGCAGCTTGCGCAGAATCCACATGCGCTGCATTTCGTCTTCCGACGCCAGCAGGTCTTCGCGACGCGTGCCGCTGCGACGAATGTTGATGGCCGGGAAGACGCGCTTTTCGGCCAGCTTGCGGTCCAGGTGGGCTTCCATGTTGCCGGTACCCTTGAACTCTTCGAAGATGACCTCGTCCATCTTGGAGCCGGTGTCGACCAGCGCCGTGGCGATGATCGTCAGGCTGCCGCCCTCTTCGATGTTACGCGCCGCACCAAAGAACCGCTTGGGCTTCTCCAGCGCGTGGGCATCGACACCACCGGTCAGTACCTTGCCAGAGCTGGGCACCACGGTGTTGTAGGCCCGCGCCAGACGGGTGATGGAGTCGAGCAGAATCACCACGTCTTTCTTGTGCTCGACCAGCCGCTTGGCCTTCTCGATGACCATTTCGGCGACCTGAACGTGACGCGCAGGCGGCTCATCGAACGTCGAGGCCACGACTTCGCCACGCACGGTGCGCGACATCTCGGTGACTTCCTCCGGGCGCTCATCGATCAGCAGTACGATCAGATGACACTCGGGGTTGTTACGCGTGATGGAAGTGGCGATGTTCTGCAGCATCAGTGTCTTACCCGCCTTGGGGGGCGACACCAGCAAACCACGCTGCCCTTTGCCGATGGGCGCGGTCAGGTCGATGATACGTGCGGTGAGGTCTTCGGTGGAGCCGTTGCCGATCTCCATGCGCAGACGCTCGGTGGGAAACAGCGGCGTCAGGTTCTCGAAGAGAATCTTGTGCTTGGCGTTTTCCGGGCGGTCAAAGTTGATCTGACTCACCTTCAACAGGGCAAAGTAACGCTCACCCTCTTTCGGCGGACGGATCTTGCCAGAAATGGAGTCGCCCTTGCGCAGATTGAAACGACGAATCTGTGAAGGCGAGACGTAGATGTCGTCCGGTCCGGCGAGGTACGAGCTATCCGCGCTACGCAGGAAGCCAAAGCCGTCCTGAAGAATTTCCAGTACACCGTCGCCATAGATGTCCTCGCCACTTTTGGCGTGTTTCTTGAGGATGGCGAAAATGATGTCCTGCTTGCGCGAACGGGCGAGGTTGTCGATACCCATCTCGCGGGCAATATCGAGCAGCTCGGGAACGGTTTTTTGCTTAAGTTCAGTGAGATTCATCGGTGTGTTAGAAAATTGCTCATGAAAGCTGGGCGACGAGCGCCGGGAATAAGACAGGAGGCGAGGCCTAAGTCATTAGGGCAAAGCGCCGAGTGATGCGTTCAGACTCCATCCAGGCACACGCTCGATTGATAAGTATGGGCAGTCGCGTCGGCCATGATGTAGCCATTAGCCGTAATTGGTGACCGCTGGGCGTGAGGGTAGGTTATCTGACGACTTGGACATCTGGCTGATGCCATCGGAATACGTCTTGCTCGGGGTGCCGAGTCAACACGCTTGTCTGGACGTACAAGCCAACTCGGATCAGGCCAGTTACCCGATGGTAGTCAAGCCCCGCGACAAACGCAAGCCTTTGGCAATTGACAATAGCCAGAGGGCGCCGCAACCTTGGCATAGCCAACTTGAAGGATAGCTCATGCCCAAGGACATTTCGCTCCCCACCGATGCGCCTAACAGCGAAGTAGACAGCGCTGCCCCTCAGCGCCTGGCCGCCATTGACCTGGGCTCCAACAGCTTTCACTTGCTGGTTGCCAACTACCAGAACGAGCGGCTGCAAGTCGTTGCCCGGCAGGGTGAGAAGGTGCAGCTTGCTGCAGGCCTGGATGCTAATGGCTACCTCAGCGAAGCCGCCATGCAGCGGGCGCTGGATTGCCTGTGCCGCTTTGCGCCCTTCCTGACCGACATAGAGAGTGCCAACCTGCGGGTGGTGGGCACCAACGCGCTGCGCGACGCCCACAATAGCCAGGACTTCATCGAACGCGCCGAAGCCCAGCTTGGCCACGCCATTGAAATCATTGCGGGGCGTGAAGAGGCCCGACTGATCTATCTGGGTGCCGCCCATGCCCTGGCCGAGAACGGCCGCCGCCTGATCGTCGACATTGGCGGGGGCTCCACGGAATTCATCATTGGTGAAGCCTTCGAGCCCAAGGCGCTGGAGAGCCTGCGCATGGGCTGCGTGACGTTCAGCCAGCGCTTTTTTGCCGATGGCGAGATTACCGAAAAGCGCATGCGCCGCGCCGAGCTGGCGGCACTCTCGGAACTGGCCAATATCCAGCGGCCTTACCAGCGCCTGGGCTGGGATGACCCGGTGGGCTCCAGCGGCACGATCAAGGCTGCCGCCAGCGTTCTGTTCGCCTACGGCGATGCGCCCCAGGAAG
This sequence comes from Halomonas sp. NyZ770, assembly GCF_020616575.1. Taxonomy (NCBI): domain Bacteria; kingdom Pseudomonadati; phylum Pseudomonadota; class Gammaproteobacteria; order Oceanospirillales; family Halomonadaceae; genus Halomonas; species Halomonas sp. NyZ770. The sequence goes on from NZ_CP085143.1 coordinate 3,364,361, forward strand.
GGGTGATTACCCGCAGCGGCCTGCAAAAGCTCAGAGAGCGGCTGGTAAAGTGCAAGCACCTGGACAAGGTCGAGCTGGATGGCCTGAAGGCAGACCGCGCCCGGGTATTCCCGGCGGGCATCGCCATTCTCAATGCCGTTTTCGAAGCCTTCGACCTGCACCAGATGCGTTTTGCCGATGGCGCGCTGCGGGAAGGCGTGCTGTATGACATGGCCGGGCGCAACAGTGCCGAAGACACTCGCTCGCGTACCCTGGAGCTGCTCAAGCGCACCTACGATGTGGATACCCGGCAAGCCGAGAACGTGGCCGACACCGCTGGGCGGCTGTTCAAACGACTCCAGCCCTCCTGGGGGTTGAGCAACGAACAGGGACATTTCCTGAACTGGGCCAGCCATGTCCACGAGATCGGGCTCGCCATTTCCCATAGCCAGTTCCATCGTCACGGCGCTTACTTACTGGAGCATTCGGACCTGGCCGGGTTTTCACGCCCGGAACAGCGCTTGCTGGCTTTTCTGGTGCGCGCCCATCGACGCAAGTTTCCGCTCAAGGAGTGGCAGGCACTGCCCGCATCCCAACAGCCCACGGCGGGCAAGCTGGCTCGCCTGCTGCGTCTGGCGGTTCTGCTCAATCACTCTCGGCCCGAAAGCCCTCCGGCGCTGCCACACATCGTGGTCGATGACAGCGGCGAAGGTTTGGTGATCACGCTCCCCCAGAGCGATGAGCCTACCCTGCTGAGCACCGACCTGGAGCAGGAGCAGGGGCATATTGCGGGGGCGGGTTTCGTGCTGACGCTCGTCAGCTAGTCAGGATACCGCACCGCCACCCCCGCCGCCTGCCAGAGCACTCTGGCAGGCGGCTGCAAGATGGCCAGGCAGCATTCTCCTTCCATCACCAGCAGCAGCCGCTGACGCTCCCAAGGGGGGATCGACTGCTCCTGCAACCAGCGTTTCAGGTCACGACGGCCACGCCCCGGCAGCACCAGCGCTTCTCCGCCCTGACGCCCACGCAGCACGAATGAGGCGCTATCCGCATCTTGTGCTCCCGTTTCCACCTCGAGCGCCAGCGTGCCCAGCGGCGTCGCCAGGCCTGCCCGGCCATCCCACACCGCCTGCCAGCCATCCAGCGGTGCCTGCGGGGCCATCACGTAAAGCCCGCCCCGCCATACCCGCGCTTCTGCCCCGGGCCATGTGATGTGTACACGCGCCTGAGCGGCAGCACGCAACTGGTCCAGCAGGCTGGCCAACCGCGCCTGTGGCGGCGTCGGTAACCCGTGTTGCTGGCACAGCGTCCGCACCAGCAGCCGTTGGCGAGGAAGTGGCAGCGCGGCCAGGGCATGGGCGTCGATACACCCGGGCGACAGCGCCAAACCGGCCAGCTCCTCGGCGGCATAGCTGGCCAGTAACCCATCGGCCTCTCCCGCCCAGGCGGCACTGCGGGCCAACGCCTGGGCGGCCCCGGGCCAACGCTGGCCGAGCACGGGCAGCACGGCGTGACGCAGGTAGTTGCGATCGTAATAGGTATCCTGATTGGTAGGGTCTTCGCACCACGCCAGCCCCTCGTGCCGGGCAGCCTCGCGCAGTTGGTCTCGCCGAACGCTCAGCCACGGACGCAGCAGTACACGCCCCTGCCACTCACGGCGCCAAGGCATGCCAGCCAACCCACGAATACCGCTTCCGCGCAGCGCTGCCAGCAGCCAGGTCTCTGCCTGATCATCCTGATGCTGGCCCAACCATAGCGTGTCGCCGGGGGCGAGGTACTCGAGAAAGGCCTGATAGCGCGCCCGCCGGGCAGCGCCTTCGATACCCTCCCCCTGCGGTTCGACGCTGACCCGCGCCACGCTGAGCGGGACGCCAAGTCGCTGGCAAAGCGCTGCACAGTGGGCTTCGAAGTCGGCGGCGGCAGGCTGCAAACCATGGTGAACGTGCAGCGCACGCAGGCTGCGGCCACGCCGCTGGCAGGCCCTTGCGGCCAGAGTCAGCAGCAGCGAGGAGTCCAGCCCGCCCGAGAGTGCCACCCAAACGCAACGCCCCGGCGGGGTCTCCGCCAGGGCGTCGTCGAGCAGCTCAAGCAGTGCGTCAGGCGGCAGGGGCGCCATAGCTCATCAGGCGTGCGTAGCGGCGCTCCAGCAGCGCCTCATGGTCCAGCGCCTGGAGTCGATCGAGGCTTGCCGTCAGCGCTTCCTTGACCCGCTCTGCGGTGGTGACGGGATGACGGTGGGCGCCGCCCAGCGGCTCCTTGATCAACGAGTCCACGAACCCCAGCTCCTTGAGGCGCTCGGCCGTGATGCCCATGGCCTGAGCCGCATCGGAGGCCTTCTCGGCACTCTTCCACAAAATGGAGGCGCAGCCTTCCGGAGAGATGACCGAGTAGGTGGAGTACTGCAGCATGTGCAGCTCGTCACACACCCCAATCGCCAGGGCACCACCGGAGCCACCCTCCCCGACCACCGTGGAGATGATCGGTGTTTTCAGCCGGGACATGACGGCCAGGTTATAGGCGATGGCTTCCGACTGGCCACGCTCTTCGGCATCGATGCCGGGGTAGGCGCCAGGAGTGTCGATGAAGGTGAGAATGGGCATCTTGAAGCGCTCGGCCATCTCCATCAACCGGCACGCTTTGCGGTAGCCTTCCGGACGCGGCATGCCGAAGTTGCGGCGCACTTTCTCTTTGACGTCGCGGCCCTTCTGATGGCCAATGACCATCACCGGCGCATCGTTCAGACGAGCAACGCCACCGACCAGCGCCGCGTCGTCGGCGAAGTTGCGATCACCGTGCAACTCGTCGAAGTCGGTAAAGATGTACTCCAGGTAATCCAGCGTATAGGGGCGCTGCGGGTGCCGTGATAGCTGGGAAACCTGCCAAGGGGTCAAGTCCTTGAAGATCGACTCCGTCAGCTTGCGGCTTTTCTCTTCCAGCCGAGCAATCTCGTCAGAGAGGTTCACCTGGCTGTCGGAGCTGACCAGACGCAGCTCTTCGATCTTTGCCTGGAGCTCGGCAACGGGCTGTTCAAAATCAAGATAATTTGGATTCATCGGCTCTGCCTGTAAGCTGCCTGTCATAAAAAGGCATTGTCAAAACGCATCTCGGTTGGGGCCATTATCGCACCCTGACCCCACCACGCAAGGGCTCAGCGATAGCGTAGCTGAACCCCCACCTGGCCCTGAACGTCACGCAGGGCCAGCAGCAGGTCGTCGCTGGGGGCCACTTTCCACTCATCGGCCAGCTCCAGCCACCCTACGGCGTCCGGATGGCGATACTGCAACCTCACCGGCAGGCCTTCGCTATCCCGGTAAGGCGAGAGGCTGTCGCGCAGGCTATCCACCAGGCGGCCATTGATCTGCCCTGCATCCAGCGCCAGTTCCACGGCCTGGCCATAGCGCACGCGGGCGGTGACCATCGGGGTGACGTCCTTGCCGCGTAGGCGCAGCCCACCCGAGAAGTCATCGCTGGAGACTTCTCCCTCGACGATGATGACCTGATCCGACTCGATCTGACCGCGCAACTGATCGAACAGCTCACCGAACAGCGACGCTTCGATACGCCCGGTGCGGTCGTCCAGCGTGATGAAGGCCATGGTGTCGCCACGCTTGGACTTCATGGTGCGCATGGCCACTACCAGCCCTGCCACCCGCTGGGGCTCGCGGGACGGCTTGAGGTCGCTGATGCGCGTAGAGACGAAGCGCTTGAGCTCGCGCTCGTACTCATCGATGGGGTGGCCGGTAAGGTAAAGCCCCAGGGTGTCTTTTTCCCCTGAAAGACGCTCGCGGTCGGTCCACTCCCGGGCATGGCGGTACTCGGCGTACACATCCCCGGCCTCTTCTTCGGCAGCAAACGCGTCCCCGAACATGTCCAGCATGCCCAGATTCTGGTTGGCATGGTTCTGGGCGGCGGCCTTGAGGGCGTCTTCCATGGCGGCAGCCAGCACGGCACGGTTGGGGCCCAGGGTGTCCAGCGCCCCGGAGCGAATCAGCGCTTCGAGGGTGCGCTTGTTCATGCGCTTGGGGTCGATACGGCGGCAGAAATCGAACAGGTCCTTGAAGGGGCCATCGGCATTGCGCGCCTCGACGATGGCACCAATCGGGCCTTCGCCCACGCCCCGGATGGCCCCCAGGCCGTACACTACGCGGCCTTCCGTATCCACGGTGAACTTGTAGCCACCCACGTTGACATCCGGTGGTGTCACGGTGAGCTTCAGGTGGCGGCACTCTTCGATCAGCGGCACCACCTTGTCCAGGTTGTCCATCTCGGTGGACATGACCGCCGCCATGAACGGGCCTGGGTAGTGGGCCTTCAGCCATGCAGTTTGGTAAGAAACCAGTGCGTAGGCCGCCGAGTGCGACTTGTTGAAGCCATAACCGGCGAATTTCTCCACCAGGTCGAAGATGTTGCCCGCCAGGTCCTTGTCGATACCGTTGGCGGCACAGCCTTCCATGAAACCGGAGCGCTGCTTGGCCATCTCTTCGGGCTTTTTCTTGCCCATGGCTCGGCGCAGCATGTCCGCCTGGCCCAGGGTGTAGCCCGCCATCACCTGGGCAATCTGCATGACCTGTTCCTGGTACAGGATGATGCCGTAGGTCGGCGTCAGTACCGGTTTCAACAGCTCATGCTGGTAATCCGGGTGTGGATAAGATACTTCCGCCCGGCCATGCTTACGGTTGATGAAGTCATCCACCATGCCCGACTGCAGCGGGCCCGGACGGAACAGGGCCACCAGGGCGATCATGTCGTCCAGGGAGTCGGGCAGCAGCCGCTTGATCAGCTCCTTCATGCCGCGGGATTCGAGCTGGAACACCGCCGTGGTCTCTGCCCGCTTGAGCATTTCGAAGGTCTTGCCGTCGTCCAGCGGGATGGCATCGATATTGAGCGGGCCCTGGCCTGCTGCATCGCGCACCTTGTCCACCATCTCCAGCGCCCAGTCGATGATGGTGAGGGTCCGCAGCCCCAGGAAGTCGAACTTCACCAGCCCAGCGTCTTCAATGTCGTTCTTGTCGAACTGAACCACCAGCCCGGCGCCATCCTCGTCACACAGCAGCGGCGAAAAATCGGTCAGCTTGGTGGGCGCGATGACCACGCCCCCCGCGTGCTTGCCGGTGCCCCGGGTGGTGCCCTCCAGCTTCAGGGCCATTTCCCAGATCTCTTCCGCCTCTTCATCGTTGTCGATGAACTCCTTGAGGGCGGGCTCCTGCTCGATGGCCTTGGCCAGCGTCATGCCCACTTCGAACGGGATCAGCTTGGAGAGCTTGTCCCCCAGCGAGTACGGCTTGCCCTGGGCACGGGCCACGTCACGCACCACGGCCTTGGCGGCCATGGTGCCGAAAGTGACGATCTGGGAGACCGCGTTGCGGCCATAGCGGTCGGCAACATAGTCGATGACCCGGTCGCGCTTCTCCATGCAGAAGTCGACGTCGAAGTCGGGCATCGAGACACGCTCGGGGTTGAGGAAGCGCTCGAAAAGCAGGTCGTAGCCAATCGGGTCCAGGTCGGTGATCTTCTGGGCGTAGGCCACCAGCGAGCCCGCGCCGGAACCCCGCCCAGGGCCAACGGGCACGCCGTTGTCCTTGGCCCACTGGATGAAGTCCATGACGATCAGGAAGTAGCCTGGAAACCCCATCTGGATGATGACGTTGAGCTCGAACTCCAGGCGGTCACGGTAGCGCTGCTCGATCTCACGGAAGGCGTCGCCGTCGCGGGGGTACTCCTCGGCGGGAAACAGAAAGTCGAGCCGCTCGGTCAGGCCGTCATGGGAGACCTTGCGGAAGAACTCATCCTGGGTCATGCCCTCGGGGATGCCGAATTCCGGCAGGAATATCTCGCCCAGGCGCACATCCACGCTGCAGCGCTCGGCAATCATCACGCTGTTTTCCAGCGCTTCCGGAATATCGGCAAACAGGGCCGCCATCTCTTCCGGGCTTTTCAGGTACTGCTCTTCGGTATAGCGGCGCTCGCGGCGCGGATCGTCCAGCGCCTTGCCTTCCCCGATGGCGACACGGGTTTCATGGGCCCAGTAATCGTCGCGGGCCAGAAAGCGTACGTCGTTGGTGGCCACCACCGGCGTGTTGGTCTCGATGGCCAGCTTGACGCTGGCATGCACGCAGGCTTCCTCCAGCGGCCGCCCTGTGCGCACCAGCTCCAGGTAGAAACGGTCGGGGAAGGCCTGTTGCCACTCCTCCAGCAGTTGGCGCGCTTCACGCTCGTGTTCCGACAGCAAATGACGGCCAATGTCGCCATCGCGGCCGCCGGACAGCGCAATCAGTCCGTCGCTCTGAGCCAGTACCCACTGTTTGTCGAGAATCGCCCGCCCCTGGCGCTGCCCGTGGGTCCACCCCTTGGAGATCAGCTCGGTGAGGTTGCGATAGCCGTCCTGGTTCATGGCCAGCAGCGTAATGCGGTACGGGTGCGCTTCATCGTGAGGATTGGCCAGCCACAGGTCGCTGCCGATGATGGGCTTGAGCCCCGCTCCTTGCGCCGCCTTGTAGAACTTCACCAGGCCAAACAGGTTGGTCTCGTCCGTCAGCGCCAGCGCGGGCATCCCCCGTTCAGCGGTGGTACTGACCAGCGGCTTGAGCTTGACCAGACCATCGACCAGGGAGTATTCACTGTGCAAACGAAGATGAACGAACGGAACCGTCATGAGACTCTCAGCATAAAGCGCAAATGAAAAAAGGCAGCGCTACAGCAGCGCTAACTGACGCTGTACCGGCGCAAAGCTTTTACGGTGTTCGGCCAGCGGGCCATGGGCTTCCAGAGCCGCCAGGTGCTCTTTGGTCGGATAGCCCTTGTGGCGCGCAAAACCATACTCAGGATAGCGTAAATCCAGCGCGGCCATCTGTGCGTCCCTGGCCACCTTGGCCAGAATCGAGGCGGCGGCAATCGCAGGGTGGCGCGCATCGCCTTTGACGACGGCCTGCCCCGGCAAGGCGTGCCCCGGCAGCCGGTTGCCATCCACCAGCAGGTATTCGGCGGCGGGCATCAGGGCATCGATGGCGCGCCGCATGGCCAGGTGCGTGGCATGATAGATGTTGAGCGTGTCGATTTCGGCGGCGCTGGCCTCGGCCAACGCAAAGGCCAATGCCCGCTCCCGTATCTGCACGTCCAGCTGCTCCCGCTTGCGGGCCGTCAGCTTTTTCGAATCGGTCAACCCTTCGATGGGCGCCAGGGGGTCGAGTATCACCGCCGCCGCCACCACGCTGCCGATCAGCGGGCCACGCCCCACTTCATCCACACCGGCCAGGTAGGGGCCGGTATAGGCCACTACCAGCGGGGGATAATCACCCGCATCAATGGCCATCCGTGACGGCCTCCAGCGGCTGCCCCGCCGCCAGCGCCGCCACGGCCTGGGCAGCACGCTGGCTGGCATTGCGCTGTAGCGCGGCGTGCATGGCGGCAAAGCGCTCTTCCAGCGCCTGACGGGTGGAAGCTTCCTCCAGCAGCTCGCCCACCTGCAGGGCAATGGCCTCCGGCGAGGCGGCGTGCTGAATCAGCTCGGGAACCACACTCTCCTGGGCGATCAAGTTGGGCAACGAGATCCAGGCCGTCTTGACCAGCCGCTGGGCAAGCCAATGGGTTGCGGGCGCCATCTTGTAGGCCACCACCATGGCCCGGTGGCACAGCATCGCTTCAAGAGCGGCCGTACCTGAGGTGAGGAGCACGGCATCGCTGGCCACCATGGCCTCTCTTGCCTGGCCGTCCAGCAGCGTTACCGACGGATGCAGCGCGGGGTAGCCGGACAGCAGCTCGGCAAGCTCCCGATGCCGCTGGGCTGTCGCCGCAGGGATCACGACCTGCAGGCCAGGGTGGCGCTGGCAAAGCAGCGTGACCGCCGCCAGGAAGGTCGCTCCCATGAAGCGGATTTCATTGCCACGGGAGCCCGGCAGCAGCGCCAATACCGACCCGTCGAGCTTTAAGCCCAACGCTTCACGGGCCGCCTGACGGTCGTTGACCAAGGGCAGCTCATCCGCCAGGGGGTGGCCCACGAACGCCACCGGCACGCGATGCTGGCGGTAGAAGTCGGCCTCGAAGGGCAGCAGCGTCAGCATGCCATCCACGGCCTTGGCAATGTTCTTGACCCGCCCCTGGCGCCAGGCCCATACCGAAGGGCTGACGTAATGGGCCGTGGTCACGCCCGCTTTCCGCAGCTGTTTCTCCAGCCCCGTGTTGAAATCGGGCGCATCGATGCCAATCATGATGTCCGGCTGCCAGGCCAGCGCGTCTTCCCGCAGAGTACGGCGTACGCGAATCAGCTCGGGAAGGTGCTTGAGCACCTCGACCAGCCCCATCACCGATAGCGTTTCCAGTGGAAAGCGGCTTTGCAGGCCCTGCGCTTCCATGCGTGGCCCGCCCATCCCGCGAAACTCCACGTCAGGAAACCGGGCGCGTAGCTCACGCATGAGCCCCGCGCCCAGAATATCGCCAGAGAGTTCGCCTGCCACAAGGTATACGCGTTGCAGTGTCATGGAGACAAGACAGCCAGTTGAGGTGTATTAGCGCACGATACCGCGCGTGGAGCGCTCGATGGAGTCGGCAAACTGCACGACTTCCGGCAGGTCGAAGCGGCTGCGCATATCGCTGACAGCTTGTTCGACGGTCAGCCCTTGGCGGTAGACCAGCTTGTAAGCAGTGGTCAGGGCGGCAATCGCCTCGCGGCTGAAGCCACGGCGCTTGAGGCCGACCAGATTCAGGCCACGCGCTTCGGCAGGGTTGCCGTTGATCATGACGAACGCCGGGGTATCCTTGGTGATGATCGAGCCACCGCCCGCCATGGCATGGTCCCCAAAGTGGCAGAACTGATGCACCGCCGAGAGCCCGCCCAGAATAGCATGGTTGCCCAGCGTCACGTGCCCTGCCAGGGTGACCTGGTTGGCCAGGATGCAGTCGTTGCCGATCACGCAGTCATGGCCAACGTGCACGTATGCCATGAACAGGTTGCGCGACCCGATGGTGGTTTCGCTGCGATCCTGCACCGTACCACGGTGCAGCGTCACCCCTTCACGGATCACGTTATCGTCGCCCATGACCAGCCGCGTCGGCTCACCGGCGTACTTCTTGTCCTGGCAATCTTCACCCACCGAGGCAAACTGGAAAATACGCGTGCGCTCGCCGAGCACGGTAGGCCCCTTGATCACCACGTGGGGGCCGATGACGGAACCGGCGCCGATGGTGACATCGGGCCCGATCACGCTAAAAGGGCCGACCTCGACGTCATCGGCCAGTCGTGCCGTGGGGTCGACCAGTGCAGTAGGATGTATCAAGCCACCTTCCTCTCGGCACAAATGATTTCTGCTTCACACGCCAGCTCGCCGTCCACCGTGGCGCGACAGGCAAATTTCCAGATGCCGCGCTTGCCACGAATGACGTTGGCTTCCAGCGTCAGCTTGTCACCCGGCATGACCGGGCGCTTGAAACGTACGTTATCGCTGCCGACCAGATAGTAGACATAGCCATCTGCCGGGAGCTTGTTGACCGTCTTGAAGCCCAGAATGCCACACACTTGCGCCAGTGCTTCGACGACCAGCACGCCCGGCATGATGGGGTGATGCGGAAAATGACCATTGAAGAATGGCTCATTGATGCTTACGTTCTTGTACGCCACGATGGCTTCGCCCACGGTCAGTTCCGTGACTCGATCCACCAGCAGGAAGGGATAGCGGTGGGGCAAGTATTCGCGAATTTCGTTGATATCCATAACCATCGTAACGACCTCTAAATAGACATAGCGCCTGAACCCTGTCAGGCAGGTACCAGCACTCCTGCTGGCCAAAAGGCAGAGGATTATAACTTGCTGTTATCAAGCCTCAAGCCACTCGTCCTTGAATTCCTTGTTTGCTTCACGATTCTCGCTGGCTTTTTTCCAATCGCGCCAATCGTTTGGCAATATCATCCAGCTGTTTGAAGCGCACTGCGTTCTTGCGCCATTGAGTGTTGCTCATGGCGCCCGTGCCGGAGGAGTAGACACCTGGCTCATGAATCGAGTTGGTGACCAGACTCATGCCCGTTACCTGCACCCCGTCGCACAGGGTCAGGTGACCCGACAGGCCAACGCCGCCACCCAGCATGCAGTGCTTGCCCACTTTGGTGGAGCCCGCAATGCCTACACAGCCCGCCAGGGCGCTGTGGTCGCCAATCGTGACGTTATGGGCGATCTGCACCTGGCTGTCGATCTTGACGTCATTGCCAATGACCGTATCACCCAACGCACCACGGTCGATACTCGAACAGCTGCCGACCTCGACATCATCGCCGAGAATCACGCCGCCCAACTGAGCGATCTTGTGCCAACCGGCACCATCATGAGCGAAGCCGAAACCATCGCCACCGATCACACAGCCGCTTTGCAAAATGGCGCGCTTCCCGACGATGACACCGTGGCACACCGTCACGTTGGCGTGCAGCCGAGTATCGTCGCCCAATCGGCTGTCGGCACCCACCACGCTGCCTGCGCCAATCACCACGCGATCCCCCAGCACCACGCCAGACTCGATCACCGCATTGGCCTGAATCGAGATACCCTCGCCCAAGGTGGCATCTTCCGCCACGATGGCACTCGGGTGGATACCCGGGACATCACGCGCAGGCAACGGGTCAAACAGCTGCGACAGCTTGGCATAGCCAAGATAGGGGTTGCTCATTTCCAGCCGCTGCACGGGGCAATTCTTGCCGTGCTCTGGATGCAGCAGAACGGCGGCTGCACGCGTGGTGGCCAGGTCTTTGAGATACGCACGATTGGCAAGAAACGCCACCTGATCGGGCGTTGCTTCCTTGAGGGTGGCCAGGCCACGAATTGGCTGGTCGGCGTCGCCCTCGAAATCAACGTCCAAGTGACGTGCGATATCGGCTAGGGTGAGGTGTTGAGAAGCGTGCGTCATGGGAGCCCAGGAAAGCAGCGGTGCGGCCAACGAGCGCCGCACCCACGGTCATGAATTAGTTCAGCGAATCAAAAATCTGCGTGACCTCGTTGGTCACGTTGGGAAGATCCGTCGAAGAGTGCAGCACTCCCTGCGGCTCTACCAGCACGTCGATGTTGTGACGCTCCAGCACCTGCTCGACGGCACGCTCAAGCTTCGACTCGGCGCTTTCGAGGAACTGCTGCTCGGAGGTTTGCTGCGCCTGCATCACTTCACGACGAAGCTGCTCGAAACGGCTGCCCTTCTGCTGCAGCTCGGCAATCAGCGCATCGCGCTCGGATTGCGACATGGTCTCGCCCTGCTGCTGCAAGCGAGTTTGCAGCTGCTGCAGCTCGTTACCCAGCGACTGAGCTTCGCGCTGCTGGCCACCAATCTGGCTTTCCAACTGGCTCAGCGAGGATTGTGCCGACTGGGTGTTCATCAGCGCTGCGCGCCAATCCAGTACAGCGACTTCAGCCGCGTAGGCGGGTAGCGTCATGGCCCCGAACAGGCACACAGCGGCGGTCAGTTTACGCATTATCATGACACTCCTTGAATTAGAACGTTTGGCCAAGCGAGAACTGGAAGAACTGCGTATCATCGCCACTTTCATCGTTTAACGGCTCTGCGATGCTGAAGGTCAAGGGACCCACGGGCGTCAGCCAGGAAAGGCCAATACCCACACTGTAGCGTAAATCGCCCAGATCCACGCCGGAACTGCAACGCTGGCGGCCCGCGTCTTCTTCCAGCACGTCATAGCAGGAGCTCAGGAAGGTATTACCGGCATCCAGGAACAGCGAAGGCTGTACCGAGCGCTGGTTCTCGACGAACGGCATCGGGAAGAGGACTTCTGCGCTGCCTTGAACCAGCACGTTACCCCCGAGGGTACGGTCACGTGCACCCTCGCGGGCGGGCGTGGTGCGCTGCCCCAGAGTATTGGACGTGAAGCCACGCACCGAGCCCAGGCCCCCTGCATAGAAGTTCTCGTAGAAGGGGTAAGGGTCATTGCTGGCCAGAGTATCGGCATAGCCCAGGTTACCGCTGAACTTGAATGCCCAGGTCTCATCGTCGTTGATCGGGAAGAGCTGCTGCGCGCGGGCCTGAACCTTGTAGTACTCCGCATCGCTGCCCGGCACACCGGTTTCCAGCGAGAGACGCTGGTAATTACCTGCCGTCGGCATGATACCGCGGTTCAGGTTGTTGCGGGTCCAGCTGGCGGTCAGCTTCAGGCTCTGAGCGTTGTCACCTTCGTCTTCTACGTAACGGCGAATTTCAGAGGCCGTATCGAAGTAGGTCTTGACGGTGATGTCTTCGATGCTCGCCCCGAAGTTGAGCCGCGACAGCTCACTGATGGGGTAACCGAAGTTGATGCCCGCGCCGTAGGCGTCGGTGGAGAACGTGGAAATATCGGAGTCGGCGTAGTCCGTCTCGCGATAGAAAACGTTATAGCCCCGTGAAATACCGTCCAGGGTCCAGTACGGGTCGGTAAAGGCAAAGTTCACGCTGGTGAACGTGTCACTGCGCTGAGCACCGATGTTGACGCGGTTACCGGTACCCAGGAAGTTGTTCTGGGCCAGACCGACGCCGTAGATCACCCCGGCGCTCTGCGAGAAACCGACGCTGGCGGAGACCGAACCAGACGGCTGCTCTTCGACGTTGTAGGTCACGTCCAGCAGATCAGGCTGCCCTGGCACGGGCTGAGTGTCGACTTCCACCTGGCTGAAGAAGCCAAGACGCTCCAGACGCTGGCGCGACTGGGTGATGGATTCCGTGGAGGCAGGCGCGCCCTCCAACTGAATCATTTCACGGCGCAACACTTCATCCTGCGTGGTGGTGTTACCAAAGAATTCGATACGACGCACGTAAGTACGCTGGCCTGGGTCGACGGCGATCACCAGATCGACCGTTTCACCGTCACCGGCCATTTCAGGGATACCGCGCACCTCGGCAAAGGCAAAGCCTTCGGCTCCCAGGCGCTGACGCAGGGCTTCCGTAGAGGCGTTGACGTCGCCACGGGAGAAAATCTCGCCACTGCTGACCTGCAGCAGGTTGCGCGCTTCGCTTTCGCTGATTTGCAGGTCTCCGGCAAACCGAATGTTGCCGACCCGATACTGGGTGCCTTCGTCGATGTTCAGCGTCACGAAGATCTCGGACTTTTCAGGCCCAATCGAGACTTGCGTGGAGGTCACGTCGAAGTTGACATAGCCACGGTCGAGGTAGAAAGAGCGCAGGCGCTCGATGTCCCCCGAGAGCGCTTCTCGGGAGTACTCGTCCCGCGAGAACCAGCCAAAGAAACGTCCTGGGCGGTCGTTCAGCTCGAAGACGCTACGCAGCGTGTCGTCATCGAAGTCACGGTTGCCCACGATATTGATCTGGCGAATCTTGGCCACTTCACCTTCGTTGATATCGATGTTGACCTGAACTCGGCCTTCATCGATTTCATCCACGGCGACATTGATGCTGGCACTGTAGCGGCCCTGCGCCTGGTACACCCCTTCCAGTTCACGCTCGATGTCGTCCAGGGTAGAGAGCTGCAGCACTTGCCCTTCGGAAAGGCCGGACTGGCGCAGGCCATTACGCAGGTCGTCATCGGAAATCTGACGGTTGCCGGTAATGTTCAGGCGAGCAATGGTGGGACGCTCGACGACCTGGATGACCAGAACATCGCCTTCGCGGGCCAGCGAGACGTCCTCGAACAGGCCGGTGGCGAAAAGGTCACGCGCGGCGGCGGCCAGCTGCTGCTCATCGACGCGGTCATTGGCACTGACAGGAAACGCATTAAAGACCGAGGCGGCGGATACCCGCTGTAGTCCTTCCACACGAATGTCCGAAACATCAAAGGATTGTGCCTGGGCGCCGCTGGCGCCCGCCAGCAAGAGTGCCGCCATTCCAAGGGTCTTGATTTTCATGCAGTCAGTTCGCTCGCGTTGGTCTGCCTGTCGTTGAGACAGGCACCATATACATTTGTGCAGGCAGATGACAAGCCATCCACGCGCTACACGCGTTATTACCACAGGCGCATCAAGTCAAAATAGAGCGCCATCAGCATCAGGGTGCCTACCATGGCCAGCCCTATGCGAAGACCTATTGCTTGTGTCTGCTCGGATACCGGTCGCCCGCGCAGCACCTCGACAAAATAGTAAAGCAAATGACCACCGTCGAGCACGGGGATAGGCAGCAAATTTAGCACACCCAGGCTGATCGACAGATACGCCAGAAAGCTGACGAAGGCTTCGGTGCCCGCACGCGCCGAATCTCCGGAGATTTGCGCGATGGTGATGGGCCCCGACAGGTTGGAGGGCGAAATCAGCCCCACCAGCATTTTACGAATGGCATCTACCGTGAGCACGACCATGTCACCGGTACGTGACAACGCTTGGCCCAATGCCTCGATGGGTCCATAGCGAATGTCGCGCAGCAGCTCGTCAGGCCAGTTGACCGGCTCGGCACCTGCCCCAATGTACCCAACCTCGACGCCACTCTCCAGCGTATTGCGACCTGGGGTCATGGTGAGCGTGCCGGATTCACCGTTGCGCTGGTAATCCACGCGAAGGGCTTCGCCTGCGCTGTCACGGATGATCTCGACGAACTGCATCCAGTCGCGAACCGGCTCACCGTTCAACGACGTAATACGATCTCCCGGCTGGAGGCCAGCCTCGGCCGCTGCCTGCCCCTCCAGCACCTGCCCAAGCACGGCTGGGACATCAGGCCGCCACGGCACGAAGCCCAGCGTTTCCAGCGGTTGCGGCGGGTCTTGGCGAACCATGTAGCGGCTGATCGGCAGTTGATACGCACGCGAGGCACTGCTGCCTTCCGGACGCGCTTCGATCTCCAGCTCGCCATTGAAGCCGATCATCGACACCAGCTTCAAATTGATCTCTTCCCAGGAGCGCATGACATCGCCCTGGATGGCGGTAATTTCACTGCCCTGAGGCAAGCCAGCCTCGGCCGCTGGCGAGTTGGGCGTGACCGGCCCGACAATCGGCGCCACCGTGGTGGTACCGGCCACGAACAGTGCCCAATAAGCCACGATGGCCAGCAGGAAATTGGCGATGGGGCCTGCCGCCACGATGGCGATACGCTGCCAGACGGTCTTGCGATTGAACGCCTGGTCCAGCTGATCTTCAGGGACCGGCGCTTCGCGCTCGTCGAGCATTTTCACGTAGCCACCCAAAGGAATGGCGGCCACCGCAAATTCGGTCCCGTGGCGGTCCACCGTCGACCACAGCGGCTTGCCAAAACCGACCGAGAACCTCAGCACCTTCACACCGCACCGGCGCGCCACCCAAAAGTGGCCAAACTCGTGAAACGTGACCAGCAGGCCCAATACCACGATAACCGCTAGAATATTCTGTATCAGGCCCACGCCGTGCTCCTTTACATGACCCGCCGTTAAAGTGGAGAGTGCTCAGCCATTCGCTGGCGCACGATGATTTCCGCCTGCTCACGCGCCCAGCGATCCGCATTCAATACTTGCTCGAGAGACGCGGCATCGCCCTGATAAGGCTGTGCCATGACCGCTGCCACCACCTCGGCAATCTCGCTGAAGCCGATGGTTTCGGTCAGAAAGGCATCCACCGCCACTTCGTTGGCCGCATTGAGAATGGCTGGCGCCGCGCCACCCTTTTGAATCGCTTCCCGCGCCAGCCGCAAACAGGGAAACAGTGCCTCGTCAGGCGCCTCGAAATCCAGTCGTGCCACCTGGAACAGATCCAGCGCTTCGACGCCAGCATCGATGCGCTCCGGCCACGCCAGGCCGTAAGCAATCGGGGTACGCATATCGGGGTTGCCCAGTTGGGCAATCACCGAGCCATCGTCATAGGCTGCCATCGAGTGGATGACGCTTTGCGGGTGTACGACCACCTGTACCTGCTCAGGCGCGGCGTCGAACAGCCAGCAGGCCTCGATCAGCTCCAGCCCTTTGTTCATCAGCGTAGCGCTGTCGACGGAGATCTTGCGTCCCATGGACCAGTTCGGATGTGCACACGCCTGTTCAGGCGTCACCTTGGCGATGTCGGCCGCCGCCCAGCCCCGGAAGGGACCGCCCGACGCGGTCAACAGCAGTTGACGCACGCCATGCTTGGCCAGCCCACCACGATGCTCGCTGGGTAGACACTGATAGATGGCATTGTGTTCAGAATCGATCGGCAGCAGGATGGCACCAGAGCGCTCGACCGCCTCCATGAACAGCGCGCCACTCATGACCAGCGCCTCTTTATTGGCCAGCAGCACGCGTTTGCCTGCCTCTGCCGCCGCCAGCGCTGGCAGAAGGCCAGCGGCCCCCACGATGGCGGCCATGACGGTATCGACCTCTGGCGCACTGGCGACATCGCATAGCGCCTCGGGGCCAGAGAGCACCTTGGTATCGATGCCCGTTGGTGCGAGTGCCTGCTGAAGCCACTCGGCATCGTTCGCATCATCCAGCACCGCAAACCGGGGCCGATGTTCCCGACACTGCGCCAGCAGGGCTTCTTTTGAGGTATGGGCCGTCAGCGCATAAACGCGATAGCGGTCAGGGTGGCGGGCGATCACATCCAGAGTACTGGTGCCTATCGAGCCCGTGGCCCCGAGCACCGTCACTTGCTGAACAGGCACGGTACTCATAGCGCACTCACCTGGGCCTGTAGTACCAGCAGGTAGAACAAGGCAAAGATCGGTATGGCGGCGGTCAGGCTATCGATACGGTCCAGCACGCCCCCATGGCCGGGCAGCAGCTGGCTGGAATCCTTGATGTCACGGTAACGCTTGAGCATGCTTTCCAGCAGGTCACCCAGCACCGAGATCAGCGTGACGACGGCCGTGACCAACAGCAGCGCGATGCCACCAGCGACGCCCAAGGGCTGCCACAGGGCGAACAGCAGCGCCAGCAAGCTCGTAGCGGCAAGCCCGCCCAGCACGCCTTCCCAGGACTTGCCGGGGCTGACCCGCGGGGCCAGCTTGCGCTTGCCCCAACGGCGGCCAGCAAAGTACGCGCCGATGTCCGCGCTCCACACCAACAGCAGCACGAACAGCAGCCACACGGCGCCGCTATCACGCAGGACGTTGAACCCCACCCAGCAAGGCAGCAGCACCCAGGCGCCCATCGACAGCCGCCGGGTGGTGCTCTGCCACTGCTGGCCCGCCGCCGGGTACTGGGTCACCCAGTACAGGTTCAGCAGCCAACCGGCGGCAGCCAGCCATAGCGGCCAGACGGCATAAGCCGCCCCACTGAACCACAGCAGCGCCATGAGTATTGCCATTCCGACGACGCAACCGAGCCGCTGGCTCGGTTGCGTCACGCCTGCGAGATTGGTCCACTCCCAGGCACCCAGAAGCACCACGACGGCGGTAAACAGCGCAAACGCGCCGCCCTGTAATCCAAACAGCCCGGCCAGCACCAGGGGTGCCAGCCAGGCAGCGGTGATGATTCGCTGTTTAAGCACCTTGCGCCTCTATTTGTTCGTCGGTCATGCCAAAACGGCGACGTCTCAAGCAGAAATCGTCGACCGCCTTGTCGAAAGCCGCCCCGTTGAAGTCGGGCCACAGCAAGGGTGAAAAATGCAGTTCTGCATAAGCCAACTGCCAAAGCAGGAAATTGGACAGGCGCTGCTCGCCGCTGGTGCGGATACACAGATCCACCGGCGGCACCTGCTCGACCCCCATGGCGGCATCCATCCGCGCTTCGTCAATGGCGTCGGGGCTCAACTCGCCTGCGGCGACCTGCTCGGCCAACTGGCGTGCGGCGCGAGTGATATCCCACTGGCCGCCGTAGTTGGCGGCAATCACCAGGTGCATGCCCGTATTGTCGGCAGTCAGTGCCTGAGCACGCTGAATGTGTTTCTGGATGGCGTGGGAAAAGCCACGCTGCTCGCCAATGATGGAAAGCCGTATATTGCGCTCGTGAAGCTTCTTGACCTCGCGTTTCAAGGCCATCAGAAAAAGCTCCATCAGCGCGTTGACCTCGGCCGCTGGACGCTTCCAGTTTTCACTGGAGAACGCAAACAGGCTGAGGGTTCCAACGCCCCGCTCGGCGGCACGCTCGATGACGGCACGCACGGCTTCGACGCCCGCTCGATGGCCCCGCGCACCTGACAGCCCACGCGCCCGAGCCCAGCGATTGTTACCATCCATGATGATCGCAACATGGGACGGCATCACCCCCTCGGATCGAGAAGGCTCCGTGCCGCCCGGCTGCTGTGGGGGAAGCTGGGGGGAGGTCATGGGGTCTCGCACCAAAGATCAATCATATTAAAGCCAAGCGATGGCCCACGGGCAGCCAGGCTGCCCGTGGTGAAGTGAACGCAGTCTGCGATGTCGACGACATCGTTATACCTGCATGAGATCCTGCTCTTTTGCGGCCAACGCCTTGTCGATCTCGGCGATGTACTTGTCGGTCAGCTTCTGGATCTCGTCTTCGCCCTGGCGCTGATCATCTTCAGTGATCTCTTTCTCTTTCAACAGCGACTTGAAGTCACCGTTGGCGTCACGACGCACGTTACGCACCGCCACACGGGCCGTCTCGGCCTCGCCACGCGCCTGCTTGATGTAGCCCTTGCGCGTTTCTTCGGTGAGCATCGGCATGGGCACGCGAATCACGTTACCCGCACTGGAGGGGTTGAGCCCCAGGTCAGAGGTCATGATCGCTTTTTCGATCTTCGGCACCATACCCTGCTCCCAAGGAGCAACGGCCAAGGTACGCGCGTCTTCGACGCTGACCGAGGCCACCTGATTCAACGGCACTTGGCCACCGTAGTACTCAACGGTCACGGCATCCAGGATGCTGGGATGCGCACGCCCGGTACGAATCTTGTTAAAGTTGACGTGCAGCGCCTCGACGCTCTTCTTCATGCGAGATTCTGCATCTTTCTTGATGTCGTTGATCACGTTGTTACCCTCTGTCTATCAGCGTGCCTTCCTTGCCCCCTACTACCAGATTCAGCAGGGCACCAGGCTTGTTCATATCGAATACCCGCACCGGCATATCATGGTCACGTACCAGGCAGATTGCGGTCAAATCCATCACGCCCAGCTTCTGCTCCAGAGCATCGTCGTAGGAGAGCTGGTCGTATTTTACGGCGTCGGGGTACTTCACCGGGTCCTTATTGTACACGCCGTCCACCTTGGTGGCTTTGATGACGACGTCCACGTCCACTTCGATACCGCGCAAGCAGGCGGCCGAGTCCGTGGTAAAGAAAGGGTTGCCGGTGCCTGCAGAAAACAGCACCACGTCACCGGAAGTCAGGTAGCGAATGGCAGTACGGCGGTCATAGTGTTCCACCACACCGCTCATGGGAATCGCCGACATCACCCGTGAACGAATATTCGAGCGCTCCAGCGCATCGCGCATGGCCAGGGCATTCATCACGGTGGCCAGCATTCCCATGTGGTCACCCGTCACTCGATCCATGCCCGCTTCGTTCAACGCAGCGCCACGGAACAAGTTACCACCTCCAATCACGATACCCACCTGCACACCGATCCCGACCAGCTGGCCGATTTCCAGTGCCATTCGGTCCAGCACTTTGGGGTCGATACCAAAATCGTGCTCTCCCATCAGTGCTTCGCCCGACAGCTTCAGCAAAATACGCTTGTATTTCGATTTCGACTTGTCGAGTTTCGTGGCAGCGGGGGCAGACTCTTGAATCTCACGTGACATGGCATCTCTCCTGAGGCAGACCTGGACACAGGTGGGCGAGACAGCACCTGTATTTCACAGGGGCCGGATACACGAAGGCGTGCGCTCGCGCGCACGCCATCATCTTACAGAAACATTCGACCTTAGCGACGGCCAGCCTGTTCCATAACTTCTTTGGCAAAGTCGACTTCTTCTTTCTCGATGCCTTCGCCCACTTCGAAACGAGTGAAGCTGACTACTTCACCGCCAGCTGCCTTGACGAATTCGGCAACGGTCTGGTTCGGGTCTTTGACGAAGGGCTGCTCGGTCAGGCTGTTCTCGGCCAGATACTTCTTCAGACGGCCTTCGACCATCTTCTCGGCGATCTGCTCGGGCTTGCCTGCCATGTCCGGCTGCGCCAGGATGATGGCTTTTTCTTTGTCCAGCTCTTCCTGGGGCATGTCGGCCGGATGAGCCACGGCCGGATTGATGGCAGCAACGTGCATGGCAACGTCCTTGGCAACCTCGGCATTGCCGCCTTTCAGCACGGTCAATACGCCAATACGGCCACCGTGAACGTACTCGCCAACCAGGCCAGCGTCCACTGCGTCTACCACGACGGCACGACGCACGCCGATGTTCTCGCCGATTTTCTGAACCAGCTGCTCACGCGCAGACTCCAGGTCGCCCGCCATCACGGCAGCCACGTCTTCGCTCTTGGCAGCGAAGAACGCATCAGCGATCTTGTTGGAGAAAGCGATGAAGTTGTCGTCGCGGGCAACGAAATCGGTTTCAGAGTTGATTTCGACCATGACGCCGTAGCTGCCGTCTTCGGCAACACGCGTTACCACGGCGCCTTCTGCAGCGGTACGACCCGCTTTCTTAGCGGCTTTTAGGCCAGAGCTTTTACGCAGGTTTTCGATCGCCACGTCAATGTCGCCGCCGGCTTCGGTGAGTGCTTTTTTGCACTCCATCATGCCAAGACCGGTACGTTCGCGCAGTTCCTTAACCTGAGAGGCGCTGATAGCTGCCATGAGATTTCACCTCGGAAATGGTTCTAACTGAGAGTTAAACGCGCTACAGAGTATACGCACGATAGATGACCGTTGCGTATCACGCTGCAGAGCGCTTGCCGGCACCTGGTGCTCGGCGTGATCGGCCCGCCTGGGCGTGCCCAAAGCGGGAAAAAGGGGGCATAAGGCCCCCTCTTGACGATGCGGCTCAACTGCCCGCCGCACCCACTGCCAGTGTTACTCGGCAGCAGCGTCAGCGTCGGCAGAAGCGGCTTCTTCCGTCACTTCGACAAACTCTTCGGGACGACCTTCTTTCGCACGGGTGCACGCGTCGGCAATCGCCTTCACGTAGATCTGGATCGCGCGGATGGAGTCATCGTTACCCGGGATCACGTAATCAACGCCATCCGGGTTAGAGTTGGTATCTACCACGCCAATGACCGGGATACCCAGCTTGTTGGCTTCGTTGATCGCGATGCGCTCGTGGTCAACGTCGATAACGAACAGTGCGTCCGGCAGGCCGCCCATGTTCTTGATACCACCGATAGAACGCTCGAGCTTCTCTTGCTCACGCGTGGCCATCAAGACTTCTTTCTTGGTCAGCTTGTCGAACGTGCCGTCTTCGCGCATGACTTCCAGGTCACGCAGACGCTTGATGGACTGACGAATGGTCTTGAAGTTGGTCAGCATGCCGCCCAACCAGCGATGGTTGACGAACGGCTGGCCAACACGGTTGGCTTCTTCCTTGATGATCTTGCTCGCGCTGCGCTTGGTACCAACAAACAGGATCTTGTTGTTGGAAGACGCCATCTTCTCGATCACGTCGATCGCTTCGTTCAGCGCCGGCAGAGTGTGCTCAAGGTTGATGATGTGGATCTTGTTGCGCGCGCCGAAGATGTATTTGCCCATCTTCGGATTCCAGTACTTGGTCTGGTGACCGAAGTGAGCGCCTGCCTTCAGCAGGTCACGCATATTGACGTGAGACATGGTAAAACTCCTGAAACTCGGGTTAGGCCTCCACGCACCCCATGGATCCGACCAGTAGCACCGCCAGGCGTTGCTAAAGGCACCCGGGACCATGTGCCGGTGCATGTGTGTTTTCAAGGCTTGCTATCTTGCAACCCAGCCATGCTGAGTTGCGCTCTTGTTGCCCTTGCCTGCCGCCTGCGCCAGCAAAAGAAGCTGCGGATGGCGATTGCAGGAAAGCGCGCGGCTTTATACCATAGATCATTGCCAAGATGAAGTCGCCGCTGCGTTTACCCGCCGAAAATGCTACTCATCACCTACTCTGAAGCCACATCGAGAATTCATGAACGTTCCTATCAAGACGCCTTCTGAAATCGAGAAAATGCGCGAAGCCGGACGCCAGGCCGCCAGCGTCATCGAAATGATCACGCCGCACATCCAGGCAGGCATCAGCACCGGCGAGATCGACCGCCTGTGCCACGAGTACATCGTCAACGAACTGGGCTCGGTCCCGGCACCGCTGAACTATCACGGTTTCCCCAAGGCCACCTGCACCTCGATCAACCACGTGGTATGCCACGGCATCCCGGATGACGCCAAAAAGCTGAAAAGCGGCGACATCATGAACCTGGACATTACCGTGCGCACCCCCGACGGGTACCACGGCGATTCCAGCGTGATGTTCGTGATCGGCGAGACCATCCAGGGCGAGCGGCTGTGCCGCATCACCCAGGAGTGTCTGTACAAGAGCATTGCCCTGGTCAAACCCGGCGTGCGTCTTTCCGAGCTGGCCCGCGTGATTCAGCAGCATGCCGAAGCCCATGGCTACTCGGTGGTGCGTGACTTCTGCGGCCACGGCATCGGTGCCGACTTCCACGAAGACCCTCAGTTCCTGCACTACGATGGCTACGCCCCGGATGCCGACATTCGCCTCGACGCGGGCATGTGCTTCACCATCGAGCCGATGATCAACGTGGGCGGCTACAAGACCAAAGTGCTGCGCGACGGCTGGACCGCGGTGACCAAGGACCGCAGCCTGTCGGCACAGTGGGAGCACACGCTACTGGTCACCGAGACCGGCGTGGAAGTGCTCACCGCGCGCAGCGACGAAGACTTCGGCTTCCTGAACGCCTGATGCTACTACACCACTACCGGTTCGAGCCGGATACGTCGCTGTTCGATCTGGCGCTGTTTCGCACCGAGCTGGCCGGGGCACGCTCTCCCATCGCCCCGTTCAAGGCGGCGCTCAAGGAGATTCAGGCGCGCCTCGACGAGCAGTTTCGCGCGGGTGCGGACATTCGTGACCTGGTACGTGGCCGCGCATGGTATCTCGACCAGCTGCTGGCGATTGCCTGGCAGCGCCACGCCTGGCCCGACACCGGCATTGCCCTGGTGGCGGTGGGCGGCTACGGGCGCGGAGAGCTGCACCCCCACTCGGACATCGACCTGCTGCTGCTGCTCGAACACGATGACGACACCCCCTACCGGGAGCCGCTGAGCGCCTTCGTGACGTTCCTGTGGGACATCGGTCTGGAGATCGGCCATAGCGTGCGCTCGCTCAACGACTGCGAGCGGGAGGCCGAAGCCGACGTGACGGTCATCACCAACCTGCTGGAGTCGCGCTTGATCGCAGGTCCCGAGCGCCTGCGTGAACAGATGCGTGAGCGCCTGAGCGCGCCCCACGTATGGCCCGCCGACCGCTTTTTCGAGGCCAAGTGGCAAGAGCAGATCTCCCGCCACTATCGCTACAACAACTCCGAGTACCACCTGGAGCCCAACCTGAAAAGCTCGCCCGGCGGCCTGCGAGACATTCAGATGATCGGCTGGGTCGCCAAGCGGCACTTCGGCACCGAGCAGTACACCGACATCGTCGCCAACGGGTTCATGAACGACGCCGAGCTGCGCATCCTCAGCCAGGGGCAGTCGTTCCTGTGGCAGGTTCGCTACGCCCTGCACATGCTCACCGGGCGCGCCGAAGACCGCCTGCTGTTCGATCACCAGCGCACCATCGCCGACATGTTCGGCTTCAAGGATACGCCCGAGCGGCTGGCCGTCGAACAGTTCATGAAGCGCTACTACCGCCATGTAACGGCGCTGGCAGGCCTCAACGACATGCTCTTGCAGCACTTCGACGAAGTGATCCTGCGCGGCAAGGAGTCGCTGGCCACCATCAAGCTCAACGACCGCTTCGAGATCAAGGGGGGCTATATCCAGGCCCGCTCGCGCAGCCTGTTTCGCGAACGCCCGGCGGCCATGCTGGAGCTGTTCCTGCTGATGGCCAAGCACCCGGAAATCGAAGGCGTGCGCGCCGACACCATTCGCCTGATCCGTGACCATCGCCATCAGATCGATGACCACTACCGGGAAGACCCGCGCCACCAGCGGCTCTTCATGGCGCTCATGCGGGCGCCGGGCAACGTGCCTCGCCAGCTCCGGCGCATGAACCGTTACGGCATTCTGGGCAAGTACCTGCCGGAGTTCGGCCGAGCGGTCGGGCTGATGCAGCACGACCTGTTTCATATCTATACCGTGGACGCCCACACCCTGCGCCTGCTGAAATTTCTGCACGGCTTCCGCAAGCCCGAGGCAAAGGACGACTTCCCGGTGGCCGCCAACCTGATCCACCAGCTACCCAAGCTGGACCTGCTGTGGATCGCCGGGCTGTTCCACGACATCGGCAAAGGGCGCGGCGGAGACCACTCTGAAATCGGCGCCCGTGACGTCGAGCAGTTCTGTCGTCGTCATCACGTTTCGCAGCACGATACGAACCTGGTCAGCTGGCTGGTCGAGCATCACCTGCTGATGTCGATGACCGCCCAGAAGCGCGACATCAGCGACCCGGACGTGATCCGCGACTTTGCACTGATCGTGCGCGACGAAACTCGCCTGGACTACCTCTACGTGCTCACCGTGGCCGACATCAATGCCACCAACCCCACGCTGTGGAACGGCTGGCGGGCCTCTCTGTTGCGCCAGCTTCATGCGGAGACCAAGCGCGCTCTGCGGCGAGGGCTGAAAAACCCGCCGGACAGAGACGACTGGGTCAGAGAAACCCGCACCGAGGCGCGTTCGCTGCTGCAAGCCGTCGGGGTGGACAGCAGCCAGATCGACTCGCTATGGGACTCCCTTGGGGAAGACTACTTCCTGCAGTACGCCCCCAGCGAGATCGTCTGGCAGACCCAAGGCATTCTGGCCCACCAGCCATCTCCTCTGCCGCTGGTGCTGATCAGCGCCCCCACCGCCGACATGGCCGAAGGTGGCACCAAGGTGTTCATCCACACCCGCTCTGCGGATGACCTGTTTGCCGCCACGGCCGCCGCCATGGAGCAGTTGGGGCTGTCCATCCACGATGCGCGGATTGCCACGTCCCACAACGACTGGACGCTGAACACCTTCATCGTGCTGGATAGCCACAGCCAGCCGATCCGTGACCCGCTGCGCATCGAAGAGATGCGTAGCCACCTGGTGGAAGAGCTGGACGACCCGGACGACTACCCCGAAATCGTCACCCGGCACACGCCGCGCCAATTGAAGCACTTCAAGGTGCCCACGGAGGTCGTCATCGAGCAGGACCCGGCCAATGAGCGCACGCTGCTGGAGCTGACCGCCCCCGACCGTCCTGGCCTGCTGGCCCGGGTGGGGCGTATCTTCATGGAGCAGGATATCGCCCTGTCGGCGGCCAAGATCGCCACCCTGGGCGAGCGCGTCGAGGACGTCTTTTTCATCACCACCAAGGCCGGTGAGCCACTCACCGACCCCGCCCGTCAACAGCAGCTTCGTGAGCGGCTGATCGACGTATTGAGCGTCTAGCCCAGATGCCTGGCCGAACAACCCCTGGTCGTTGGGTTTGAGCCTGCACCAGGGGTTGCCTATAATCGGCGGTTCGATAAACGGTACGGACTCGCCATGAACTCAGACCTGAATGCCCTGCACCCCTATCCGTTTGAAAAGCTGGCTGCCCTCAAGGCAACGCTCACGCCTCCGGCGGGGCTTGCGCATATTCCGCTGACCATTGGCGAGCCCCAGCATGCCCCTTACCAGGGCGCACTGGACGCCCTCATTGCCCACCAGCTGGAGATGGCGCGCTACCCGGCCACCAACGGCCTGCCCGCCCTGCGCGAGACCATTGCCGCCTGGGCCACCCAGCGCTTTGGCCTGTCGGGGCTGGACGCCGAACGTCAGGTGCTGCCGGTGAACGGCACCCGTGAAGCCATCTTCGCTTTCGTGCAGGCGGCGCTGGACCGCACCCGCCCCGCCAAGGTAGCGGTACCCAACCCGTTTTATCAGATCTACGAAGGTGCCACGCTGCTGGCAGGCGGCGAGCCACTCTACCTGGACTGTACCGCCGACAACGGCTTTCGCCCGGACTTTTCAGCCGTCAGCGCCGACACCTGGCGCGACGTGCAGATCGTCTTTCTCTGCTCACCGGGCAACCCCACCGGCGTAGTCACACCGCTGGCCGAGTTCAAGCAGCTCATTGCCCTGGCCGACGAACACGACTTCATCATTGCCTCCGACGAGTGCTACTCCGAGCTCTACCTGGACGAAGCCACTCCGCCGCCCGGGCTGCTGCAGGCTTGCGCCGAGCTGGGCCGCGATGACTACCGCCGCTGCGTGGTGTTTCATTCGCTCTCCAAACGCTCCAACCTGCCAGGGCTGCGCTCGGGTTTCGTGGCGGGCGACGCCGATCTCCTCGCCCCGTTCAAGCGCTACCGCACCTACCACGGTTGCGCGATGTCACTGCCGCTGCAGCACGCCTCCATCGCTGCCTGGCAGGACGAAGCCCACGTGCGCGCCAACCGTGACGCCTACCGCGAGAAATTCAGCGCCGTCACCGACGTCCTTGCGCCGGTCATGTCGTTCCCGACGCCCGAAGCCAGCTTCTACCTGTGGCCCGCCGTGCCGGGGGGCGACGATATCGCCTTTACCCAGCGGCTGTTCAGCGAACAGCATGTCAGCGTGTTGCCCGGCAGCCTGATGGGCCGCCCTGGCAAGGATGGCCATAACCCGGGCGCAGGTCGACTACGCTTAGCCTTGGTGGCAGAGCTCGAACCGACCCTGGAAGCAGCCAAGCGACTGCGCCAGCTGATCGAGCGCAGCTAACGCCGCGACACCCCACGACAAGGAGGCTTTTCCATGCTGACGCTATATATCATCAACACCTGCGACACCTGCCGCAAAGCCCGCAAGGCGCTGGAGGAAAGCGGCATTCCCTTCAAGACCCATGACCTGCGCAAGGATGGCCTGTCGGCCAGCCTGCTGGAGCATATTCTCGAGCGGGTGCCGCTGCTGGAAGCCATCAATAAGCGCAGCACCACCTGGCGCAACCTGCCCCAGGAGGAAAAGGATCAGCTGGACGCCACGTCGGCCCGTCGGCTGCTGCTGGAACAACCCACGCTGCTCAAGCGTCCGCTACTCGAAGTCGACAACAGCACCATCCTGGTCGGCTACCGCGACGGCGATTACGACAAACTGAGCGGCTGAACGCCCCCTCTTAGACACACAACCTTGAAGGAAGCCCCGTTATGCTGAGCTTTGCGCTTGGAATTGGTACCCAAAACACCCAGGGTGACTGGCTGGAAATCTACTACCCGGCCCCGCTGCTGAACCCCGACGAGAGCTTGGTGACCGCCGCCAAGGAAGCGCTGGGCGCCGCTGCCGAGAACAGCCCTGTCAGCTTCCTGCCGGAAGACTGCACCCGCCTGGCCAAAGCACTGGAAGCCGCGGGTCATTCCGAGCAGGCAGCGCTGGCCGAGTCTTTCGCCACTAGCCAGCGCCCGCTGGTAGCGATGTTCCTGGACACCGACCAGGCGCCGCAAACCGTGCCGGAGGTCTACCTCAAGCTGCACCTGCTGTCCCACCGTCTGGTAAAGCCCCACGGTATGGACCTGACCGGCATGTTCGGCCTGCTGCGCAACATCGCCTGGACGAACGAAGGCGCCATCGACATCGAGGAGCTGCCGGCTCGCCGCCTCAAGGCACGCCTGGCAGGCCGCGCGCTGTCCGTCGACTGCGTCGACAAGTTCCCCAAGATGACCGACTACGTCGTGCCCACCGGCATCCGCATTGGCGACACCGCCCGCGTACGCCTGGGCGCCTACCTGGGCGAAGGCACCACGGTCATGCACGAAGGCTTCGTCAACTTCAACGCGGGCACCGAAGGCCCGGGCATGATCGAAGGCCGCATTTCAGCGGGCGTCATGGTCGGCAAAGGCTCCGACCTGGGCGGCGGCTGCTCCACCATGGGCACCCTCTCCGGTGGTGGCAACATCATCATCAAGGTGGGTGAAGGCTGCCTGATCGGCGCCAACGCCGGTATCGGCATTCCGCTGGGCGACCGCTGCACCGTGGAAGCAGGCCTGTACATCACCGCTGGCTCCAAGGTGACCGTCCTCGACGACCAGGGTCAGGAAGTCAACACCGTGGCCGCCCGTGAGCTGGCTGGCCAGGACGACCTGCTGCTGCGCCGCAACTCGCAAAATGGCCGCATCGAGTGCCTCACCAACAAGAGTGCCATTGCGCTGAACGAGGCGCTGCATGCCCACAACTGAGTCTGCTGCCCTGTCACCGACGCTCACCCTGGCCTTTGACCTGCTGGGTCGTGCGTCGGTGACCCCGGACGACGAGGGCTGCCAGGACCTGATGATCGAGCGCCTCACGGCGCTCGGTTTCCATGTCGAGCAGCTGCCGTTCGGCGATGTGAAAAACTTCTGGGCCGTGCGCGGCCATCATGGCCCGGTGCTGGCCTTCGCCGGGCATACCGACGTGGTGCCCAGCGGGCCGCATACCAGCTGGGAGTTTCCGCCCTTCGAGCCATGCATCGACGAGCAGGGCATGCTCTGCGGGCGCGGTGCGGCCGACATGAAAGGCAGCCTGGCCGCCATGCTGACCGCCGTGGAGCGCTTCGTGGCCCGTTACCCCGACCACGACGGCCGTATCGCCTTCCTGATCACCTCCGATGAGGAAGGCCCCGCCGTGGACGGCACCCGAGCCGTGGTGGAGCACCTGCGCGAGCGCAACGAACGGCTGGACTACTGCATCGTCGGCGAGCCCTCTTCCACGGCGCGGCTGGGGGATGTGATCAAGAACGGCCGACGCGGCTCGCTGGGCGGCGTGCTGCATGTCAAAGGGGTGCAGGGGCACGTGGCTTACCCCCACCTGGCACGCAACCCCATTCACCAGGCGCTGCCTGCGCTCGATGCCCTGGCAGGCGAGCACTGGGATGCCGGCAACGACTTCTTTCCCGCTACCAGCTTCCAGATTTCCAACGTGCGCGCGGGTACCGGGGCGACCAACGTGATCCCTGGCGACATCGAAGTGGTGTTCAACTTCCGCTACTCCACGGAAGTGACCCACGAAGCGCTGAAAGCTCGCACCGAAGCGATTCTGGATCGCCATGGCCTTGAGTACCATGTGGACTGGACCCTGAACGGCGAGCCCTTCCTGACCGCCGAAGGCGAACTGGTCGATGCGGCCATTCGCGGCGTGGAAGCCGTCACCGGTGAGCGCCCGCAGCTGTCGACCAGCGGCGGCACCTCCGATGGCCGCTTCATTGCCACCCTGGGGGCACAGGTGGTGGAGCTGGGTCCGCTCAACGACACCATTCACAAGGTGAACGAGCGTGTGCTGGCCAGCGACCTCGATGCGCTCAGCCGCATCTACGAAGCCACCCTGCAGGCGCTGCTCACCACTGATGAGGTATGCGTATGATGGAGCGGTTTCCGGATATCGAAGTGTACCTGGCCCGCGTGTCGCTGGACGATCTCAACGCCTGGCTCAGCGAGACCCTCGATGCCCCACCCTTGGGCCCGGCGGGCAAGGGCAAGTGGAAAACCCGTGGCCAGCATCAGGGGGAAAGCGTCCCGGTGCTGCTGGTGGACAACGCCGCCGACGGCTTTGCCAGCCTGTGGTTCGACAGCGCCCACACCCCCTGGCACACCGACCAAGAGTGCGCGCAGCACGCGGCCGAAGCGCTCAACGTGGAAGTCCGCTGTTCGCTGGGCGGCTGGCACCCTGGCGATGACCCGGACCGCTTCTGGCAAGTGCTGCCCGGTGGCCAGGAAAAAGCCATCGAATGGCCAGATTCCGGGCGCTAAACGTAAAAACCCCCGCACAAGGCGGGGGTTTTCCTGTCAGCAACCGCGCCGGAGCGCTTATTCGATAATGCTGACATCATCGGCCTGAAGGCCACGGTCGTTCTTGATCACGTGGTAACGCACGATCTGGCCTTCGGCCAGCATGCGTGGGCCACGACCGCGTATCGCCCGAAAATGCACGAAGACATCTTCGCCATTGTCCCGGGTGATGAAGCCGTAGCCCTTGTTGGTGTTGAACCACTTGACCTCGCCCTCTTCACGGCCATCGTTGGGGTCGATGATATCCTCTTCTTCATCGTCCACCACGGGTGCTGCCTGGGGCTGACGCGGGGCAGGTTTGACCCTGGCCACATCGGCCTTTACCACCATCGGTGGTGCCAGGGCCGCAGCCGCCAGCGTACCGACGAACAACATTGCAAAACAGCCAAGTGCCACAGCGGCATACACACTGAAAGCAGCCTCGGCCAACCACTGTTCAGCCAGAGGTGCATTGGTTAAATGAACAATCCCCGCCAGAAGAAGCGGCGTGGGGGCGGCCAGTAAGATACTGATAAAGAAACAGCGAAAAACAACTTTTGGGTTCATGGATGATAAAAGCTCTCTTGTTGTATGGGTAACAGAAGCAAGACAATACTCGGCCTACCAGGCCCTTTCCTAACAGTACCGAGCATACTACATACGGTGACGATGTTATCATGACAAACGAATTAACGCCT
This sequence comes from Halomonas sp. NyZ770, assembly GCF_020616575.1. NCBI lineage: Bacteria > Pseudomonadati > Pseudomonadota > Gammaproteobacteria > Oceanospirillales > Halomonadaceae > Halomonas > Halomonas sp. NyZ770. Next base: position 3,394,625 of record NZ_CP085143.1, read on the forward strand.
GCCGAGCTCACTCAACGTATTGAATCGTTGGAAAGTCGGCTGGCTTATCAGGAACATTGGCTGGACACCCTGGACCAGGCCGTCGCCCAGCAGGAGCGCCGCCTCGAAAAGCTGGAACAGCTGAGCGCCCTGATGCGTGAACGGCTCCGCGAACAGCATCAGGCGCTGCAAGCCAGCGACTCACAGGGCGGTTTTCGCCCCGAAGACGACATCCCGCCCCACTACTAATGGACCCACCGCCTGGCGCGCGGGTCACTTCACCACGCTGGCCGGCTCGACGCTTTCCAGGCCAAACGCCTGGGCGACGGCCCGGTAGGTAATCTGGCCATCGTGGACGTTCAGCCCAGGCAGAAAATGGGTATCGTCTGCCAGCGCCTGGCGCCACCCCTTGTCGGCAAGCGCCAGCACGAACGGCAGCGTCGCGTTGGTGAGCCCCAGGGTAGACGTACGTGCCACGGCGCCGGGCATGTTGGCCACACAGTAGTGCACGATGCCATCCACGAGATAGGTGGGCTCGGCGTGGGTCGTGGGCTTGCTGGTTTCGAAACAGCCGCCCTGGTCGATGGCCACGTCCACCAGCACACTGCCGGGTTTCATCTCGGCCAGCATGGCACGGGTGATCAATTTGGGAGCTGCCGCGCCGGGGATCAGCACCGCGCCCACGATCATGTCGGCAGTGCGTGCCGCATGGTCCAGCGCATCGGCGGTGGAGTAGACGGTTTTGATACGCCCCTGGTAGCGCGCATCCAACGCTTCCAGCCGGGCCACCGAGGTATCGAGAATCGTCACCTCTGCCCCTAGCCCCAGCGCCATCCGCGCTGCGTTTTCCCCCACCACGCCACCCCCAATGACCGTTACCTGCCCCGGTGCCACACCGGGCACGCCGGGCAGCAGCACCCCCGAGCCCCCCTGGGCCTTCTCCAACCCATGGGCACCGGCCTGTATGGCCATGCGCCCCGCCACGGTGCTCATGGGGGCCAGCAGCGGCAACCCGCCGCGAGCATCGGTGATGGTTTCATAGGCGATGCAGGTGGCTCCGCTTTTCATCAGCCCTTCGGTCAGTGCCCGCTCGGCGGCCAGATGCAGATAGGTAAACAGCGTGTGCGCTGGCGTCAGGCGTGCCACCTCTTCCGGCTGGGGCTCCTTGACCTTCAGAATCAGCTCGGCGCGTTGCCACAGCGCCTCGACGTCGGCCTCCAATGTCGCGCCCGCGCTTTGGTAGGCGTCATCCTGAAAGCCAGCGCCTTCGCCCGCGCCTACCTGGACACTGACGGAGTGACCACGCCCGACCAGCTCACGCACCCCCGTGGGCGTAAGCGCAACGCGATACTCGTGGTTCTTGATCTCTTTGGGAACGGCAATGTGCATGGCGGACTCTCCTTGGGTCATCAACATCACTGGGTGCTCAATGCATTACAGCACAGCAGGCGTGAACCACCAGCCCAAGGGAGCAAAACGAAAAAAACGCCGGTAAAGGCGTTTTTCAACAGCAAAATTCAGCGTTTGACGGGCCGCGACGAAAAAATCCACGCCGCACCGTCGATTCATCACTCGGCGGGCTCGGGCACCACCGCAGCGCCATAAATGCGCTGGTACTCCTCCGGCAAGCGCTTGGGGCGACCGCTGGAAAGCGCGACACAGGCAAACCGCGTGCGCGCCTTCAGCAGCGTCTTGCCGTCTGCTGGCCGTATCAGTTGAAAGCGGCGCGTCAGGCTGAAGCGGCCGTCGCAGTCGACGATCCAGGTGGCCAGGCAGAGCGTGTCGTCTTGAAAAGCAGGGGCGAGGTAGTCCAGCTCGTGGCGGTGGACCACCATCGCCCGGTCCAGCGCCCGATAGCGTTCCAGCGACAGCCCCAACGCCTCGGAGTGGGCCCAGCTGATCTGCTCTACCCAGCGCAGGTACTCGCTGTTATTGACGTGCCGGTAAGCGTCGATGGCTTCCGGCGCGACCTGCAGCGTGAGTACGAACGGCTCTGGCAACGCCCACTCCATGTGGCCACCTCCTTTCCTATGACGACGGCGCTCGACAGCGGGCGATGCTCAGTCGCGGAAGACCCGCACGCCCAGCGCTTTCAAATAAGCAGTTTCGGGAATCGCCGGGTGCACGGGGTGATCCGGCCCCTGATGGCCCTGGAAAATCACCTGGCCATGGCGGTCCTGATGGCGCACGGCACCGCGCACCACATCCACCAGCCGCTCGTGGGCCAGATGCATGGAGCAGGACGCAGACAGCAGCAGGCCATCGCGACCCAGCAGGCGCATTGCCTCGCGGTTGAGTCGTGCATAGGCGCGCTCACCGTTGGGGATATCCTTGCGCTTCTTGATGAACGCAGGCGGGTCGAGAATCACCACGTCGAACTGCTCGCCGTCGGCTTTCAATGCGGCCAGCGCTTCGAAGGCGTCGCCTTCACCCACGGCCACCTGCTCCTGCACACCGTTCAGCTCGGCATTGCGCGCCACTTGCTCCAGGGCAACGCCGGAGGCATCCACACACAGCACTTCGGAGGCGCCGCTGGCGGCAGCCTGAACGCCCCAGCCACCCACATAGCTGAATACGTCCAGCACGCGCTTTCCAGCAACCTGACTGTTCAACCAGGCCCGGTTGACGCGGTGGTCGAAGAACCAGCCGGTCTTCTGGCCGTTGAGTACCGGCACCGCAAAGGTCACGCCGTTTTCTACCAGCAGCACTTCGTCGGGCAGGCTGCCCTTGACCACTTCCACGTGGGCTTCCAAGCCTTCCTGGCGGCGGCCCCCGGTATCGTTACGGAATACGATGACCTCAGGCTTGATGACCTTTTCCAGCGCATCGACGATCTCGTCGGCCAAGGCCTGCATGCCGGCGGTATTGAGCTGCACGACCAGCACATCGCCAAAGCGGTCGATGATCAGTCCTGGCAGCAGGTCGCCCTCGCCATGGATCAGACGGTAAAAGGGCTGATCGAACAGACGCTGGCGCAGCGCCAGCGCCTGATTGAAACGGTGCACGAACAGCGAGCGGTCCAGGCGCATTTCCGGGTCGCGGGACATGATACGCGCACAGATCAACGAGTGCGGGTTCACGTAGGCCACGCCCAGGGTCTTGCCGTTGGAGGCCTCTACCAAGGCAGGCTCGCCCGCCTCGAAGGTCTTCAGCGGCGTTTCCTTGATATCGACTTCGTTGGAGTAGATCCACAGATGGCCAGCCTTCAAGCGGCGATCGGCATTCTTATTCAGGCGCAGGCGTTGAGTCACAACATTCTCCAGATAAACAAAACAGTTAGCCGCCCAAGGCGGCGCTCAGCGCTGGCAACCGGGGCAGAATACGCTGGCCCGTTGCCCCAGGGTAATGCGCTTGAGTTCGCTGCCACAGCGCAGGCAAGGCTGGCCATGGCGACCATAGACATTCAATTGCTGGGCAAAGTAGCCCGGCTCCCCCTGGCCGCTGACGAAATCGCGCAGCGTGGTGCCACCTTGGGTAATGGCCGCCGCCAATACTTCCTTGACCGCCTGGGCCAGCGCTTCGTAGCGCGCCAGTGAAATGCGTCCGGCGGCCCGGCGCGGGTCGATGCCCGCCATGAACAGCGCCTCGGCGGCATAGATGTTGCCCGCTCCCACGACCACGCGGTTATCCATCAGGAAAGGCTTCACGGCGACGCGCTTGCCGCGCGACAGTGCGTGGAGCCATCGGCCCGTGAAGGCATCGTCGAGGGGTTCCGGGCCCAGGTGTGCCAGCCGCGTATCGAACTGTGCATCGGCGTGCTGCCAATCGACGAAGCCAAAACGGCGCGGGTCGTGATAGCGCAATATATGACCGCTGGCGGTGACGATATCCACATGGTCATGCTTTTTGGGCAGATCACCCAGCCGGGCAATCCGCAGGCTACCCGACATGCCCAGGTGCCACAGCAGCGTGGCGTGGCCGGTAGGCGTGGCCAGCGGGATCTGCAGGTATTTGGCGCGCCGGGCAAGCTCACCCACGCGAGCCCCGACCAGTCGCTCGGCCAGATCATCCGGCACGGGAACGCGCAGGCGCGGCTGGCGTACCAGCACTTCGGTAATCTCCTGCCCTTCCAGGTAGGGCGCGATACCACGCCGCGTGGTTTCCACTTCAGGCAATTCGGGCATGATGAAAGCCTATGATGACAGCACAGTGACAGCGATGCTAACACGCGAAACGCGAACGTTAGACATGCAAAAACCCGGCTTGGGGCCGGGTTTTTCAACAGGCGCTCGCCTGCGGTGAAAGCCGATCATCGTAACCGAGGTTACTTGATCTTGGCTTCCTTGTAGATGACGTGCTTACGGACGACCGGGTCGTATTTCTTGAATTCGAACTTATCCGGGGTGTTCCGCTTGTTCTTGTCAGTGGTGTAGAAGTGGCCAGTACCGGCACTAGACACCAGCTTGATCTTATCGCGCATGGTTTAACTCTCCCAAAAATGCTGAGCCAGAAACTGGCTTAGATAGCGTCGCCGCGTTTGCGGATGTCGGCCAGAACCGAGTCGATACCTTTCTTGTCGATGATGCGCATGCCTTTAGAGGAAACGCGCAGCTTGACGAAGCGGTTTTCAGACTCCACCCAGAAGCGATGGGTGTGCAGGTTCGGCAAGAAACGACGACGAGTCTTGCGCTGGGAGTGAGAAACGTTATTACCAGTTACCGGACGCTTGCCGGTAACCTGACATACTTTGGACATGAGAGCCTCCAACCGCTTGGCGAGTTGTTCAAAACTGTCGGGCAAACCGGAGCAGGGAGGGAGTCGACGCAGTTAACCGCCTAGCTGTACCCAAATCCGTTATTCAACCCAAGTTCAAAGGTGGCACTTTATACCAGAGCACCCGGCCACCAGCAAGCGAAACCGCCCAAAAAGGCCAAAAAAGCACGTTTTGGGACAATTTTCGTCACGACAGCCGCAGCATCGAGCGGGCCAGCCTGCCTTTTCGATACTGCCGGAGTGCGTGCGCATGAGCTGCCCGCTAGAGCCAGCCGCGCTCGGCAAAGGACACCACGTCTCCGTCTCCCACCACAAAATGATCCAGCACTCGCACGTCAAAGAGCGCAAGGGCATCTTTCAAGCGTTCGGTGATACGTCGATCAGCGTCGCTGGGCTCAGCCACACCCGAAGGGTGATTGTGGGCCAGGATGACAGCGCCAGCGTGGAGTTCCAACGCACGCTTGGCAACTTCGCGGGGGTAAACGGATGCGCTGTCTAGGGTACCGCGAAACAGGGATTCATAGCGAATGATTCGGTGCTGAGTATCCAAAAAAAGTACCGCAAACTCCTCATGCCCCAGGTGGCGCAGCTGCGAACTCAGGTAGTGGCGCACCAGGGCAGGCGAGGTCAACGCGTTGCCGCGTGCCAGCTGGCTGGCCAAATGCCGCCGCGATAGCTCCAGCGTGGCCTGCAACTGGGAAAACTTGGCATCGCCCAACCCACGGGCGGCACAAAACTGCTCTCTGTCTGCCTCCAGCAGCTGCCGCAACCCGCCAAAGCTCACCAGCAGGTCACGCGCCAGGTCTACTGCCGACCGCCCCTGGACCCCCACCCGCAGAAAAATCGCCAGCAGCTCGGCATCCGACAACGACTGCGCCCCCATGGTCAGCAGTTTTTCACGGGGTCGCTCGCCTTCTGGCCAATGATTGATGCCCATCCATGCCCCCTGTCCATGCTACCCAGTCCCATGGCGTGTGGCCCACGCCCTCATCCTCACTATACCTAGCGTTATAACACTTCCACCGAGCATGCCAAAATAAACCGCCAAATGGTATGGTAAGCCTCCTTACGACCGTCATACGGGACCGCCTACCATGGCATCACTCTCGCACACTTCCGAGCCATCACTATCCGAGTCATCACTATCAGCGCCATCGTTGACCGCACTGCTCGCAGGCAAGCGCGTGCTGCTGGGCGTCAGCGCAGGCATTGCCGCGTATAAAAGCGCACTGATCGTGAGGCTGCTGAAGCAGGCAGGCTGTGAGGTGCGCGTGGTGATGACCGAGGGTGCTCAAGCCTTCATCACCCCCCTGACGCTGCAGGCCCTCTCTGGCGAGCCCGTGCGCACATCGCTGCTGGACCCCGAGGCAGAAGCCGGGATGGGGCACATCGAACTGGCCCGCTGGGCGGATGCCCTGCTGGTGGCCCCGGCCACGGCCGATGTGATGGCGCGCCTGGCACACGGCATGGCCGACGACCTGCTGACCACCCTGTGCCTTGCTTCGGAAGCGCCACGGCTGATGGCCCCCGCCATGAACCAGGCCATGTGGCGCCATCCCGCCACGCAGCGTAACCAGGCACAGCTGGCCGCCGACGGCTGGCAGTTGATCGGCCCTGCCGCGGGCGAGCAGGCCTGTGGCGACGTTGGCCCAGGGCGAATGAGCGAACCCGAAGAGATCTTCGCAGCCCTTCAACAGCACTTCGCCAAAGCAGCCAAGGTTGCGCCGCCCGCTCAGGGCGCAGCGCGCCCTCACGTGGTGATCACTGCAGGCCCCACCCGTGAAGCCCTGGACCCGGTGCGTTACCTGTCCAACCACAGCTCGGGCAAGATGGGCTTCGCTCTGGCCGCCGCCGCCGTGGCGCAAGGGGCTCGCGTAACCCTGATCAGCGGCCCGGTCAATTTACCCACCCCAGCCGGGGTCGAGCGCCAAAACGTGGAAACCGCCCGGGAGATGCACCAGGCCGCGCTGCAGCTGGCCCCCCAGGCCGCGCTGTTCATTGGCTGTGCCGCCGTGGCCGACTACCGCGCCGCCAGCGCCGCCGAGCACAAGCTCAAGAAAACCGACGATCAGGACACACTGACCCTGACGCTGGTGAAAAACCCGGACATCATTGCCGACGTGGCGGCCTTGCCCAACGGGCAACGCCCCTTCGTGGTCGGCTTTGCCGCCGAAACCCAGGAGGTCGAACGCTACGCCCGCCACAAGCTCGACCGCAAGGGCCTGGACATGATCGTGGCCAACGACGTGGCCCAGCAAGGGTTGGGCTTTGGCAGCGACGACAACGCCGCCCTGCTGCTCTGGCGTACGCCTGGCGGCACGCAGCAGCACAGCGCGCCCCCCCAACCCAAGACCTCGCTGGCCACCCTGATCGTGCAGCAGGCGCTCTCCCTGCTGCCTCACACTTCTCACGGAGCTTCCTCATGAACCGCCCTCGCCTGCAGTGCAAGGTATTGGACGAGCGCTTGCGCGACTATCTGCCCTCTTACGCCACCGCTGGCTCGGCGGGCATGGACCTGCGCGCCCTGCTGGACGAACCGCTGACGCTGGCCCCAGGCGAATGCCAGCTGGTGCGTACCGGCCTGGCCATCTACATCGAAGACCCCAACCTTGCCGGCATGATCCTGCCGCGTTCGGGGCTGGGGCATAAGCACGGCATCGTGCTGGGCAACCTGGTGGGGCTGATCGACTCCGACTACCAGGGCGAATTGATGGTCTCGGTATGGAACCGCGGGCAGGCCAGCTTCACGGTCACGCCGTTCGAGCGCCTGGCACAATACGTGCTGGTGCCGGTGGTGCAGGCCGAACTGACCCTCGTCGACAGCTTCACCGATTCTACCCGTGGCAGTGGCGGCTTTGGCAGCACTGGCCGCCAGTAAGCACTCACTAGCGCGCTCTTTCAGGGATTGACCATGACCGTACCCGCTTCGATTTTTCGCGCCTACGATATTCGCGGCATCGTGGATGACACTCTCAGCGAAGCCACCGCCGAGCTGATTGGCCGGGCAGTGGGCTCGGAAGCCGCCGCCCGCGGTGAACACACCGTGATCGTCGCACGGGACGGCAGAGTCTCGGGGCCACGCCTGCAAGCGGCGCTCATCAAAGGGCTCCAGGCCGCCGGGCGCGATGTGATCGACCTTGGCATGGTGCCCACGCCGGTACTCTACTTTGCCACACACACCCTGCCCGAAAGTTGCTCGGGGGTGATGCTGACCGGCAGCCACAACCCACCCGACTACAACGGCTTCAAGATCGTGCTGGCCGGAGAAACCCTGGCCAGCGAAGCGATCACCGCCCTGTATGAGCGCATTCAGTCAGGCGACTTCACCGAGGGCCATGGCCGTGTGCACGCCCACGACCTGCGGGCCACGTATCTGGCGCGGATTCTTGAGGATGTGCAGCTCGCAAGGCCGCTCAGTGCGGTGGTGGATTGCGGCAACGGCGTGGCGGGCGAACTTGGCCCTCAGCTGGTCGAACGGTTGGGGGTGGCCACCACGGCGCTGTTCGCCGAGATCGATGGCCGCTTCCCCAACCACCACCCCGACCCCGGCAAACCGGAGAACCTGCAGGACCTGATGCGCAAGGTGCAGCAGGTAGGCGCAGACATCGGCCTGGCCTTCGACGGCGACGGCGACCGCCTGGGCGTGGTCACGCCGCGCGGGCGAATGATCTTTCCCGACCACCTGATGATGCTGTTCGCCACCGACATGCTCTCCCGCAACCCTGGTGCCAAAGTGGTGTTCGACATCAAGTGTACCGGGCACCTGGCACGGGTGGTGAGCGAGGCAGGCGGCGAGCCGGAGATGTGGCGCACCGGCCACTCGCTCATCAAGGCGCGCATGAAGGAAACCGGCGCCTTGCTGGGGGGCGAGATGAGCGGTCACATCTTCTTCAAGGAACGCTGGTACGGTTTCGATGACGGCCTGTATGCTGCCGCCCGGCTACTGGAAATACTGGCCCGCTACCCAGGCGATGCGGATGCCTTCTTCGACCAGTTTCCCCAGGCAGTGAGCACGCCCGAAATCAACATCACCGTGGCGGATGCCGACAAATTTGCCATGGTCGAGACGCTTGCCAGAGAGGGCGACTTCGGCGAAGGTATCAAAACCACGCTGGATGGTATTCGCGTTGACTACCCCGATGGCTGGGGATTGTGCCGAGCGTCCAACACGACGCCCGCGCTGGTGCTGCGCTTCGAGGGGGAAGACAGCGCGGCCCTGGAACGGATACGCGAGCGCTTCGCACTCGCCCTGCAAGGTGTTTCACCTACGTTGACGATACCAGACACCCCCATCACATGATCATGCCGCGAAGCGCACACCACCCGCGCTACGATGAAGCAGACATTAAAAGCAGATATTAATAGAGCAAAGGGACAATCTCATGAGTTCAGCTAGCCGCGACCCCAAGGTCGTTGTGGAGGTGCTATCCGAAGCCCTTCCCTACATTCAGCAGTTTTCCGGCAAGACCGTGGTCGTGAAGTACGGCGGCAACGCCATGACCGAAGATACGCTGATCGACTCCTTTGCTCGTAACATCGTGCTGATGAAAGAAGTCGGCATCAACCCCGTGGTGGTGCACGGCGGCGGCCCGCAAATTGGCAGCCTGCTGGAAAAGCTCAATATCGAATCGCGCTTCGTCAACGGCATGCGGGTCACCGACTCGCAAACCATGGACGTGGTGGAAATGGTGCTGGGCGGCTTGGTCAACAAGAGCATCGTCAACCTGATCAACCAGAGCGGCGGCAAGGCAATTGGCCTGACCGGCAAGGATGGCGCCCAGATTCGCGCCCGCCAGCTGAAGGTGGAGCATCAAAGCCCGGAAATGACCGCCCCGGAGATCATCGACATCGGCCACGTGGGGGAAGTGGAAGCGATCTCCACCGACCTGATCGAGATGCTCGCGGCCCGCGACTTCATTCCGGTCATCGCCCCTATCGGCGTGGACGCCAAAGGCAACAGCTACAACATCAACGCCGACCTGGTGGCCGGTAAGCTGGCGGAAGCGCTGAACGCCGAAAAGCTGATGCTGCTGACCAACGTGGCGGGCCTGATGAACAGCGAAGGCCAGGTCATGACCGGCCTGACCACGGCCCAGGTAGACGCCCTGATTGCCGATGGCACCATCTACGGCGGCATGCTGCCGAAGATTCGCTGCGCCCTGGACGCCGTCAAGGGAGGCGTCAACAGCGCCCACATCATCGATGGCCGGGTGCCGCATGCCGTGCTGCTGGAAATTTTCACCAACGCTGGGGTAGGCACCCTGATCACCAACGCAGGCTAACTGCGACGGAGGGCAAGAGTCATGAGTGACGACCGCAAGCCTCGCCGTCGCGAGCAAATACTGCAGGCCTTGGCCATCATGCTGGAAGAGGACAGCGGCAAGCGGATCACCACCGCCGCTCTGGCCCGCCAGGTGGGGGTTTCCGAAGCGGCGCTGTACCGCCACTTCCCCAGCAAGGCACGCATGTTCGAAGGCTTGATCGACTTCATCGAAGAGAGCATCTTCGCGCGCATTACGCGGATACTGGAAGACATTCCAGACGCCACCACCCGCTGCAGCACGATACTCTCACTGCTGTTGGGCTTTGCCGAAAAGAACCCCGGCCTGGCCCGGGTACTGGGCGGTGACGTACTCACCGGCGAAACGGCACGCCTGCGCCTGCGCGTTCACCAGCTGTTCGAACGTTTGGAGACCCAACTGAAACAAATCCTCCGCGAAGCCGAGCTGCGTGAAGGGTTGCGCCCCAGCATTCCCGCCTCCGCCGCTGCCAACCTGCTGATCGCGCAAGCCGAAGGGCGCATCGCCCAGTACGTGCGCAGCGACTTCAAACGGCTGCCCACCGAGCACTGGGAAGACCAGTGGGCGCTACTTTCCAGCCAACTGCTGCAACCCAGCCCACAGCTCGCCTGACTACGGGCGCGCTTCATACACGTACAGCCTACGCATACAACGTACACGCCCCCAGGGGTAGCCATCAGCTACCCCTGGGGGCGTGTGTCGTGGTGGTTGCCATGCCTCAGCCACACTGGGCCAGGCATCGCCACGAAGCGTTACACCCTCGCTTGCCCTTGAATCACCGCCTCGAACCCAGCGGGCGTAATCGGTTGCTTCTCGGCATCCAACGCGGTGCCCCCCAACTTGGCCAGCTTCTTGGAAAGCGACACCAGCTTGGCCAGCTGCAGCTTGCTGGGAGCCAGCATGCGCTGGGTCTTGGCAATCTTGATGCTGACGCCCTTCACCGGCGGATGACTGGCCTGGGATTCCGTCAAGGGTGGCAACTGGCCCGACCCCAGCGCATTTTCGATCAGAATCGGCGTGCGAGAAGAATCCCCCGCCACGGCAAAGGTCTTGGTGCGCTGTTCATAAACGGCACCTGCCGAACTCAATACCGCACTCAAGCGGTCGTTCAGCGCAGGCGACGGCTCCTCGAACAGCACCTTTACCTCCCAGGCCGCACTTTCTGCATTCAGTAAGGCCGGGCCTTCTGGCACCACGACGGGCGGCGCCCCACCCAACGCCCCGACTGCCACCGGTACCGCGCTTGCCCGCCGTACCAGCATCATGTATCCCGCCACACACCCGCAAGTCACGCTCAACCAAAGCGTACCAATCGCCACCACCAACACCAACGTTTGGGTATCCATCGCCCTGTTCTCGTTTTGTTAGCCAAGCACCAAACTGCTTACCAGAACAGACCATAGTTCAGGGCAGGCGGTTTGCAAGCTAACATTTGGTCTAGGGCACTAATCAGGAAGGCTTACCTGGCTTAGTTGTAGCTCCAATAATGTCTGCTTCATTTGGTATTCCTCCGTGTTCACCTAGCCAGTACTCAGCCCCTCTTGGACTAGGATCTTTCTTATTCTCAGGCGATAGAATACTTTTTAGCTTACTGGCATTGATACTATCCCCTGTCTCATCAAGCCGCTTTATCAGGCTGTCATGAGTCTTCTGTATCAAAAGCACTGTCTCAATAAACGATAAAAAAGCATTTTGATAGACCTGCAACGCCCTAGAGTACATATTATTGCCGTATCGTGCATTACCGCCAGACACATCAAAATACAAAGCTGTTCCTTTGGAAATTTTAAAGGCAGCCACCAAGGGATCTAAAACAAAACTTCTATAACCCTGACGGGATGGCTGCTTATGTTGCCCATGGCATTCACGCATGACATTTGGAAAATATAACCTACCCTGATCAATCAGTATCGAGAGCTGCAACGATAGCTCACTAGACACCTCGACAGCCTTAGACTGCTCCATCGTGTCGAATTGATAACGCAAACGACTCAGTACCTCAATCACATTACGAGCCCACATTTATACATCTGTGTTCCATTGTGCTCTTTCGTTATCGACTGCCAAGCCACAACTACTAAAAACCACTAAAACCCCACTTACAAAAATGTAGGTGGGGTCTAAGAAAGAGCTAAAACTCGACTACCTAGTCACCTCATCCAATGGAAACAAAAACCCTAGCTTTTCAGAGGCCCTCTGATTAAAAAAGACAGATTTATCATGTGGAATAGTCACTTCATAACCTTTCTTTTTCATATAAGAACTCAGCAAGCGCAACATTCCACTTTGACTAAAGCCATGTATACCAAGCATTTTTGAGTAATCTTTTAACCTAATTAAATAGTCCTCCTTGATTGTATTTTTATGAATTAGACAATGATAAATCAAAGAGTAGAAATAATTTTCTAAATCTGGAGATCTAAACCCATCTTTAAGTATACTTTTTGACAAAATAACTTCACCCCACCTGTCATCATAGTACCCATCTCCTAGACTTCTAAAATCAAAATAAACATACTGACCGTCAATAAGAACTTTATAGTGCACTTCGTTTTTAACATATTCTGCACCAACAACCTTCAATGCCAGTTCAACATCCTCGACATATAGGTCAATATCTCCGTGCGCACCGTACGTATATACTTCAGGCAAACCTTCGAAATTTCTAATCACAACATAACGGGTATTTTTTTCCAAGGTTAGGAAAAATTCTCTAATGCTTCTCCAGCCACGATTTTCTTCCTTAATGCCACCAGTGTTTTGAATATATGTGCCCTGCCAAGCCTTTCGGTAAAAAATATGCTGAAGGTAGCCTTTACCCAAAAGAAGACTGACATCTCGATAAAATTCTTTTTGGTCGTTCGTAGCGTGAATAAAATTATAATATTGTCCATTACTTTTTCGATTCGACATTTTAAAGTAATAAATATTTTTATTAACGTATGTACTCACCCCCCAATGGTCGACATAACCATATTCTGGGCTTTGGTCTTCTACTACATAAGCATGAAATGGAAGGACGCCTATATCATTTTCCTTTTTACAGCCGCGCGGCAGATTTTGGCCGTAAAAAAGCTTCATGTTCGCGTTAAACTCATCTCCAACACCCCAGTCACAATAAAAAGCATCTACGATATGAAACTGACCAGCCATGATCTCTTCAAGAACTTTTCTATTATTATCGCCGCTTCCCCATATAATTATTAAATGATGCTCTCTAGCCATCACGGCATTTCTTTTAACCTGAGAAATCATTTTGAATATTGCTTCATTATCATAACGCGCATACGGATTCAACCCTGGGGCTTTATTTCCATAAGCATAAGATTGCTCTCTACTTTCAACCGCCCATGTAAAGTCTATAAGTTTAAAACCCTGTTTTTCTTCATTATACAAAATATTTAATGGGTGAATATCTCTATGCTGCACACCCAACTTTCTTAGTTCTTCTTTTAGACCATATAGCCAGTCAATAAAACTCTCTGGCTCGAACGTAGTTTCTTTTTTTAAAGAACGGCCTTCAGGAATAGCATTATTTCGTTCGCCAACAGTTTCACCCCAGCGCTCAAGAACGATACCTCCCTCACAGTCTTTAATATACTTGATAAAATAATCTGAAGAATATTTCATCAAAAAGCAGCGCTCTCCAATGCGGTTATACTCATGATTCAAAACATGATATTTCTCATTATAATACTTAAAAACCTCATCTTTAAAAATATGCACTTCCGACTCAAACCCATTAGAAATTAAAACTCCTTCTAATGATAGTCCAGCCCGCTTTGACAAACGTTGTATTTCACCTTCAGAAATGCGTTTATTCAAAAGGGCTCTATCAGGCTTATTACCACCACCCGTCATCCCTTTTTCATAATCAACTTCAACCAAAACAGAATCTGGGTTATAAACCAAATTACCAGCAGCTTTTGCAATATAAGTCAACTCATCGTCAGCGCAATGAGAATTATAACCAGAATAAAAAACATTACCCCCATAAACAGGCTTGACCCAGCTCTTTCTAACCATACCAAAAGAGGCTATCTTTCCCTGCCATTTACCATCATTAAACGCAAGCATCCCTTTACCTGATGTTTCTAGGGAATTATAAGCAGCTCTTAGCCACCCCATTCCTGGAAAGGCATCTTGGGCCAAGTAAACAACATATTTAACATCACACCGCGCCGAGACTTCGTTAAGAGTATTTATAAAGCCTTTGCGCAACGTGTCAATAGCTATTATGACCTTCAGGGGCATAGCAGCGCGCTTTATTAATATATCAGCAGTTTTAAGACCCAACTCTTTATTGATACAAGGCATTATTACAGCTATTCCTGCAGGGTCAAAATAGCTATATGAGGCAACATCACTCACATCCAAAATATCAATAAAACCCTTGTGCTTATCCAAAAAACCCTTTTTTATTTCACTGTTTTTGGAATTCAGAGATAAAATCCCAGAACCACCCTCTCCTTCATCAAGAAGAAAAACAAGGTATTTTAACTTCTTCAGTCTTTCTTCACTTAACTTTTCTCGCCTATGACAAGCTGGAATTAAAACAACATCTACTTCTACTATTGAGCCATTTTTATCAGAAAGTTCATCACACACGTGATCGTGCGCTCTTGTATACTTGGCATTCAATAATCGATATACTTCAAAACCAGATTTCTCTCCCCAAGACTCTAATTCAGAAAACCTAACCTGCTTGTGAAAGCTAGGCCTAAAAAAGGCCTTGGCTTGAATACACAATGCATCTTTTAAGTAATCACTACCATTATATAAAATCTCAATAGCACTGTTCAATCCATCAAGAAACAGAAGATCAATGGCAGGCAGCCCCTCAATAGCATTTATCGAGACACTACTTATCGGCAACTTGGACAGAACCCTCAGAGGATCGCTTTCTTCGCCAGTCTGAAGTTCTTTTATTGGCTCCAATGTGCCTGTTAACTCTGGGTCCAATGTTGCATACAATACCTTATCACTACCATCTCCCAAAGTTGCATGAGGGTAATGGTGCCATTCTCCTAGCTCTTTCAGTGTTTCTGCTTGTTTAGTCAGCAAGCTACCAGGGTCAAAAGTTATAACGTTAAAGTTGCCTGTTTGCATCCATTCTGCAAAGCGTGGGTGACGGGCGAAACGAGCCCCGTTATCCATCACCATGACAGGGCTATCCAGATCCCACTCGAAAGATGCCTCTTGAGGCACAGGTACGCTTTCTACCTCTATCAGAGCTACCGGCTCTGACTCACCGGCAAACCAGGCATCACCCTCTTTGTTAAAAGTGAGAGCCTCGGGTGCCTTACCTTCACAGTGACGCTGCCAGATGGCACGCATGGCGTAGGTAAAATGTTTGGCAAAGCGTTTACCATCACACACAGGGGACTCTTTCAAAATCGTGCGCAACGCGGCGCGTATAACTGCCAAGCTGGGTAAATCCGCTGCCAGCTCTTTTGCACGTTTGCGGAAGTCATCCCAATTATCGGTGACCAGTTCAGGCAAACCAGCGTTGGCAAGATGGGTCGCGCTATGACGGCCTGCAAACGTAGGGCCTACACAAGTGACGACAGGCACACCCATGGCCAAGGCTTCGCAGGTGGTCAAGCCACCAGAATAGGGCCAGGTATCGAGTGCGATATCAATGCGCTGATAGGTTTCCAAAAACTCTTTATGCTGCGCAGGGCCTTCCAATAACAAGCGCTCTGCACCAATACCAAACTCCGCAAAGCGCGCCATCTTATGTTGGCAAAAGGCCTCGCCCTCGAACTGAATGCCTCTCAGCAGAAGCTTGCTGTTTGGCACTTCGTGCATCAACGTCGACCACTCTTGGATCAGCTCACGTGAAAGCTTGGCCGGGTTATTCAAGCAGCCAAACGTGACAAAGCCATTTTTCAGCGCAGGCAGACTCGTTACTTCAGGCACATAGTCTGGCAGATGATAACAAACATAGTCATCTGGCAAACGAATCAGTTTTTCAGTGTATAAATGGTCAACATTTCTGGGTGTTTCAATACTATCACTCAATAGATAATCAAAGCATTTAAGCCCCGTAGTGTTAATCAGTATACCAACCCATTTCACAATTAGCGGCGCGGGCTCTTTGGCTAGCGCCATGAACTTCGAGCCTTCACCACCCCCGTTCATATCAATAAGAATATCAATCTTATCGTGGCGAATTTTTTGGCTCAACTGTTCATCGCCTAGCTCAACCACAGAGACCCAACTATCCGCTACTTTTTGGACTTCAAGCGTCAGCTTATCTACAATCTGATTAGTTGTATAAAAAAACAACTCTACTTCGTTTTTATCTACGGCTCTAAGAGCAGGCAAAATCATTTGGCCTACGGGGTGCGTCCTAAAACTGCCTGACAAAAGCCCAATCCGGACACGCTTACCTTTTCTTTTCTCTGTGCTCGCGCGAACGACTTTTTTTTCTTTCACATAACCTGACTCAAACTGCTTGGCTAACTCAAAAAGCTCTTCAGCACTATAGTCAGGATTATAGTGCTTAGCAATAAAAGAGTTATAGGCTGCTGCCCCATTTGGACCAATAGCCAGCTCGTCTTTGAAATGTTGTTCTGCTGTCTCATAGTCACCCTCACGCAAACTAAGGCTAGCCAAATGATTACTGACGCCCACTTTTTTTGGACTTAGCTTTTTCAGCATCATGGACGCTGCATACGCTTCACTATGCCTTTTCAACTGATCAAGAATGCGGCTACGCCACACGAGCGTATCTTGATATTTTTCATCTAGCGCATACGCTTTATCATTTGCTGCCAACGCTTCATTATTCAAGCCTACAACATGGTAAGCCCTGCTTAGCCAAACCCATACACGCTTTTCTGATGGAATCCTTTCGCTCAAAGAGGTCAAACGCTTGATACTCTGGTGCGCATCACCCCCAAAGAATTCATACTGCGCTAATTTTAGCTCAGACAGCGGGTTGTCGCCATTGGCCAGTTCGATGGCTTTTCGCATGGAGCGGCAGGCATCTTTCAAGTACTGTTGCCTAGCCTGCACATTGGCCAGCATTTCCCAACCATGGGGGCTCGTAGCATGTTGCTGGGTAAACACTTCGGCAAGCTGATAGGCAGTGCTTAATTCTGATTTATCCAGGGCATCTTGTATTTTTTGTAGTGCCGCCAGCTGGGCAGCATTACCCGACGTTTTGTGTGCTTTTGGTTTACCAAACTGCTTTTGCTTACCTTTGCGTGCCATTTCCTGTAGCCCTTGTGTGGGAGTGTTGCCAACCATTCACTGCATTGTAGCGTAGCTGCAAGCACGAAAAAGGCTGGCCAATGGCCAGCCTTCGCTGCTATTTCTTGCTTTAACCGCGAGGCAATTAGCCCAGCAGGGACAGAACAGACTGCGGCGTCTGGTTGGCCTGGGCCAGCATGGAGGTACCCGCCTGCTGCAGAATGTTGGCACGCGTCAGGTTGGAGACCTCTACCGCGTAATCCGCATCCTGGATACGTGAGCGCGCATCGGTCAGATTGGTGATGTCAGTCGTCAGGTTTTCGAGTACAGACTCGAAGCGGTTGATGGTCGCACCCAAGGTAGCACGCTCATCGTCAACGATTTGCAGGGCGGCATCAATAGAATCAATTGCGTCACGGGCAGAGGACGCATTTGTTACATCGATATCAGCAATATTCAAACCGCTGGCACCAGCAGTAACGTTTACAGTATCAATAGTTAGAGTATCGACACCCACAGTTGTGTTAGCCCCAACTTGGATGTTAAGAGTATCGGATCCAGTGCCATTCAGCAGTGAGATACCATTAAAGCTGGTGGCGTCGGCAACCCGGGTAATTTCAGAGATGCGCTCTTCAATTTCCAGTGCGATAGATGAACGGTCTTCTGCAGTGTTGGTGTCGTTCGCTGCTTGTACGGCCAGCTCACGAATACGCTGCAGGTTGTCGCTGATCTGGTTCAGACCACCTTCCATGGTTTGCGCCAGAGAAATACCGTCGTTGGTGTTACGCTGCGCCTGCTGCATACCGCTGATCTGAGCGCTCATGCGGTTGGCGATGGCTTGACCAGCAGCGTCGTCGGCAGCGCTGTTGATGCGCAGGCCAGAAGACAGACGCTCTTGAGCTTTGGCCAGCATGGCCTGAGAGTTGGACAGGTTATTCTGACCGATCAGGGCAGTGATGTTGGTATTGATCACAGACATGGAAGTGCTCCTTGAAGATTAACTGGCCACGAGGCCTGCTTTGCGGCGGTTGACCGCCGTTACTTTAAATAACGGCAGGCCCAGCCAGATCTTTAACCCAAAACACCACTTTTTTTGTAATGGAACGTAACACTCAAGGCTTAACGGCGGTTGCTGCTCTGCATGGCATTGAGCATGCTGAACTGCTGAGATAAGTAGGAACTGGTGGAGTTCATTTGTGCAATCATGCCATCCAGCTGGGCAAACTGGGTGCGGTAGCGGGCAATGTTGCGCTCGATCATCAGCTCCATGCGCTCTTTGCGCTCCTTGAGGCTATCGATACGCTGCTCGGCGCCGTTCACCGACGTTTGAATCAAGCCATCATCGCCAGTAATGGCTTTGAGCGTGGAGCTCAAGCGCCCAGCAAAGCCTTCTTCTGCCTTTTCACCAGCGAAGAACGCTGCCAGACCTTCCGGATTGCTCGCGATGGCTTCGGTCAGTTTGGTGTCATCGACGGTGAGACGGCCACGTTGATCAATGGCAATACCGAACTGGGAAAGACGGCTAAAATCGCCAGTATCGGCCAGCGGGTCGGTAATATCGCGACTCAACCGTGTCTGGATAGTGCGCACCGAACGGTCACCCAACAGCTCACCCGACGTTTCACCTTCCCCGTTGAACGCCGTCATACGGCCCATGGTGGATCTTACTTCATTGTAGGTACTGACAAACTTGTCGATGGCTTCGCGAAGCAATTCAGAGTCACGCTCGATCACCAGGCTCACTGGCTCTTGAGACGTCGCGGTCAAGTCCAAGGTGACGCCTTGAATGGCTCCTTCCACGCGATTTTTGCTGCTGGTAATGGCAATGCCGTTCACTTCCAGCGCGGCATCTTGCCCAGCGCGGCGGGTGTTGGTATCCATGGCCAGGCCATCCAGGCCCGAAAAACCGATGACCGAGGCATCTTTACCGGTTTCTTTGGAGCTCAACGCCAACCGAAAGCCCGTGCCGTCGTTCACGATAGACGCCATGACACCCGACTCGGCATCGGCGTTGATTTGATCACGCACGCTCGCCAATGTACTGCCCGCCGCAATGGTAATGGTTTTGCTGCTGGCAGGGGGGGCAGTGGGGTCAAACACTCCATTGGTGTAGGTGGCACCAAAATCGAGTGTCAGGGTAGTTTCAGTGGCTGCCAGCACTTGATCCATCGTCACACTGCTGGAAGCCACACTTCCCGCACGCGCCAACTGCGTGACATTGATGTCATAGCGGCCTGCATTGGCCGTTTCACCGGCAGTAGCGCTCACTCCGTTGCCATTCACCGTGCTGGTTTGCTGGCGAAACGTAGAGGTATCGTTCAGCGCTACGATCGAATCCTGCAAGCGCCCCATGGCCGATTCCAAACGGCCCAGGGCCGAAATCTTGCTTTGCTGGGTATTTTGCTGCTGGGTGAGCGGGGCCAGTTTTTGCCGCTCAGCCGCTTGGAGCTGATTCAACAGGCCATTAAGATCCAAACCTGAACCAACGCCAAGAGAGGTAATCGTCGCCATGGTGGCTCAGCTCCTTGTGAATTTAAAAATAGACTGGGTAGGTTATCGGCTGGGGGGAAAAAAACTTTAGCCCAAGGGTAAGGGGCTGGCTATCAAAAAAGCCTGGGGGCAATCCCAGGCTTTTGTCTAATACTTCGGCAACGATTCCTCCCTGGACACTCAGTTCTGGTTCATTTGCCCCAGCATGGCCAGCTGTTGCGTCAGGTAGGCACTGGTCTGGTTCATTTGCCCTACCATGCTGTCCATGGCCACGAACTGGGCACGATAGCGTTCGATGGACTGGTCAATACGGTTTTCCATGGTGGCAAAACGGTCGTTGAGAGAGGCCACCCGGCTTTCAGAGCTGCTGACGGCATTTTCCAACCGCCCAGAGGGGCCCACCAACTGTTCGATGGCTGATGTGATCTGCCCTGCCATACCGCCCTCACTCGATTCACCGGAGAAAAAAGCTGCTAATTGGTCAGGCTGGTTGGCAATCACGCTATCCAGCTTGTCATCATCGATGGCGAGCGTGCCATTGAGCTGTAAAGAGATACCGATATCGGAAAGCACACTGAAGCCATCCCCCTCCACGCGGCTGCTCAATGCCATGCGTAATGCCGACTCTACCGCCCGCGTGGCGCTGTCGCCATTTAGCTCGCCCGCGGTACCGCTATCCGGGTTATAGGCGGTCAAACTATTGATGGTGTTTTTCAGCGCGTTGTAATCTTCCACGAACGCAGTGATTTGCTCACGAATGGCATCGCTGTCTTGGGCAACACTGACGGTACTGGTGGAATTCGCTTCTGTCAGCGTCAATGTCACGCCCTGTACCGCGCCTTCCACCTGGTTGGTGGAGCTCACGATATCGATACCGTTTACGCTGAAGCGCGCATCCTGCCCGGCTTGTACTACCTGCGTGTCACTGGTCTCGGCATCGGCGTTGAGCAACTGCGAAAAGTTGGTGCTTTCGATGCTGGCGTCTGCACCTGTTTCCGTGGCGTTGACCGAAAGACGGTAGCCCAAACCATCATTGATGATGGAGGCACTCAACCGCCCGTCACTCTGGCTGTTGATGGCATCACGCATGTCTTCGAGTGTGCTGCCATCGGCAATGGTGATGGGCGCCATCTCGCCTTCCGCAAGGTTGAAGCTGAGCGTTTGCTCGCCACTGGTAATCGCGGTATCAGCAGACGCCAGGCGTTCGGTGACCAAGCTGCCCGCCGTGGCCAATTGCTCTACCTGAACCTCGTACTGACCAGGCTGGGCATCATTGCTGCTGGCGGCACTGACAGCACTGCCTTCCACATTGGTCGAAAGACTTTCAAAGGTTCCTGGCTCATTCAGGCTTTTCGCAGATGCTTGAAAAGCAGACAGCGCGCTTTGCAGCTGCCCGTAGGCAGAAATCTGCGCCTGCTGGCTGTCGATTTGCTGTTGAATGGGTTCCAGCTTGGCACGCTCGGCCTGTTGAAGCTGAGTGAGCAGACCGTTGAGATCCAACCCTGAACCAATACCTAACGATGTGATGGAAGCCATAACTATCAATGCCTTATTTCTGCGCGTCTTGAACGCTGCGTGTCTAGTGTCAATCGCTCGAAGTGATGATGCGTTTATTCGCTCCTGAGCAGTACGATGGCCAAACCCCGCATTATGTTCCTGTCAAAAACGGGGCATTTATATTGCCGTTACTTAAAACCGTCGGCTTGTGTACTAATAACTTGAACAATATGGCTCTTTTTTTCGTTTTTATACGTAAAAACGAGTAACAATTAGAAACCTTGCAAATACAGTGGCGATCACAGCAGCTGTCTTTGCACGATTAGAGTAGCGCGCCAACACTGCACTTTTTTGACAGTAACATAATCACCTACGCCCTTTTCAACGCTCTCATGGTGGACATGCTCGCTCCACCATGGCATGCAAACATAGACCTTGGTCTAATGCCTTTGCTCATTTATAATGCACTGCAGCACATCCCCTATCCCGTGCGATTGCAGGAGCCATCCATGCCCGCAGAAGCGTTACCTCAGGCCTCCAGCGCTGCCTTTCATCTGCAACGCAGCCTGCGTCACTGCCTTTCCCGTGCTGCCGAGCTGCTTTATGAAAGCGGCCATGTCCTTGAAACCATCACCTTGCCCCAACGGGGCTTGTCCCGTCATGAGCTGAACACGCTGCGCCACCAGCAAACTGGCTGGGCCATGTGCCAGCAGGTGCTGGAAGAGAGCGGTGCCGCGACGTATAACAGCTATGGCCGTTGGGTGTTGACGGGCATGGGCCGCGAGCTGATGTTCGATATGTTTGGCCAAGGCGCCGCCGACTGCGCATAAAAAAGGTTCATTGCATTCTGGCGTGAATCAATTGGCCTCCCACAAGTGAGTTGGGCAATGACCCGGCGGGAGGGGGGCTTTAGCCCGCGATGATGGCGGCACCGGTGCTTGCCCAAGCAGTCGCCCAATGAATTGGCCTCCCACAGGCAGGCTAAAGTGGCTACTCAAGCTATCCTGAATCCACTGGCCTCACTCCCGCCACTTTGCTGTTGTGGGAGGAGGGCTTTAGCCCGCGATGATGGTGGCACCGGTGCTTGCCCAGGCAGTCGCCCAATGGATCCATGACGTGCTGATGTTCATGGCACTTTACTGGGAGTTGCTTCGCTGTCACGCCAGAATGCGAAGAGCTTAAAAAAACGCCCGCTGGGGGAAGCGGGCGCTTGGCGTGCTAACGGGGATGGTGGCCCCAGGCTGCTTAACGTAAGCCCAGCAGCGAAAGGATGAACAACACCACGACAACCAGACCCACGATATAGATAATGCTACGCATAACGGCACTCCTTGCTTTAGCGTTTCATGAAAATCAAAGGGTTGCTTCTCCCTTAACAGGCCCTTCTAGCGTAGCAGGCTTTTTTGATGTTTGCGTAATTTCCTGGAATTTGGCTGATCCGGGGCCGCTGGGGAACCTTTGGCCAGGCACTGCCTCGAAGTTTGGCCTCCCCTTTTCAAGGCTCTGCCAAGGTTCTGCGATGCGTTTTCCTCTGCTGGTGTCCTGCTGTTGTGCGCTCTCCTTCGTCTCGTTTTCTCTGCCGATGGCCTCTGCCAACGCGCCTGATGCCGCACGGCTTCAAGCGCTCGACGAACGCACCGCTGCGCTGCCCCGAGTGCATGCGGTGGTGGTCGCTCATGATGGAGAGATCGTGCACGAAATTCATCAGGGTGGGCCTGGGGTGGCGGCGCCTGCCAACGTGAAGTCGTTATCCAAAACCGTGCTGGCGGCCATTACGGGGGCGGCTATCGAAGCGGGCGTGATCGACTCGGTGGATCAGCCGTTGGCGAGCCTGCTGAACAGCCTGCCCAGCGATGCCGACCCACGGGTCAACGAGATCACCGTGGCCCACTTGCTTGCCCAGCAGGCAGGATTGGAGCGCACCTCGGGAAGCCACTACGGCGCCTGGGTGGCCAGCGCCAACTGGGTCAACGATGCGCTTAGCCGTCCGTTCGTCGATACCCCCGGCGGGCGCATGCTCTACTCCACGGGCACGAGCCATGTGCTCTCGGCGGCCCTCACCCATGCCAGCGGTGAAAGCACTTTGGCGCTCGCCCAACGGCTGCTGGGCGAGCCTTTGAACATCACCATTCCTGCATGGCCACGGGACCCGCAAGGCATTTACTTTGGTGGCAACGATATGCTGCTATCGCCCCGAGCCCTGGTCGAGATTGGCGAGCTGTACCGCAACGATGGCGTAGTGAACGGCCAGCGGGTCTTGCCCGAAGGCTGGGTGGAGGCTTCCTGGACACCTCGGGGCAGCTCGCCCTGGACAGGCGATGGCTACGGCTATGGCTGGTTCATCACTACCCTGGCCGACACACCAGTGATGTATGGCCGAGGCTACGGTGGCCAAGCGCTATTCGTGGTGCCTGAGCGGGCGATGACGGTCGTGATAACGTCCGATCCCAACCCACCCTCCCCCGGCGGCCAGTTTCAGCAGCAGTTGAATGCGCTGGTGGCGGGCCTGTTGGAAACGGAGAGCTCTCCGTAGCCCGCCACGGGCTATTCACGGGAAGGGCGAGCTACTCGCCCTTGTGCGCCAGGCTCATCAAGTAGAGCGCGGCTGCAAGCGCCAGTACGGAAAGGGCCAGATAAATGGCCTCCAACGGTGTGCTGAAGCGGATATCCACCACGGCGCGAAAGAACTCGATAATGACGGCCAATATGACGACGCGGGCAATCTTGTCCTTGAGTTGATCCAGAGAGGCAACGTTGAAGGGGTGCGTAGGGTAGCGTACTTCGGCTTGGTCGATGCGAGACACGAATAGCCGATACACCCCCAGCCCGAAAATCAGCAGCACGATGGCAATCAGATAAATATCCACGGCCATGATGATATTCGGCACGAGGGTGTCGTGGATATTGCGCGAGTCATCGATAAAGTAGTAATGCAGTACATCACCCCCCACACTCAAAATATCCAGCGTGCCGACGATGAACAGCAACAGCGACCCCATCAGGCTCGGCACCACCGCCAGCATGACGAGAAAACGGGAGTTCCATAGCGCGGTCTCTATCCACCGCTCCCAGGGCGACTGTTCATGGGGCGGCTTGGGCGCAGGAGGAGGAAGAGCATTGTTGTTCATGGCGGTCGAAGCGCTCCTTGAAGCGTTTAAGAGGCGGAATCCGGGCGTTGGCTGAGCTTGCTGCGAATGAAATCACTGTGGCTGACGTGCAGGAGGTCGGCCAGGCGGCGAATGCGGTGCTCTTCCAGCGGGTCCAGCGAGCCATCGGCCCAGGCCACCTGCCACATCATGGCCACTACTTCCAGGCGCTGCTCATAGCCGTAGTGCTGTTTGATCAGGCTGACGAACTGGTAGTGGTCCACGGCGTCGTCCACTTCTGCCTCGGCCAGGCGCATCAGTTCGCTCACTGCCTGCTCATCGAGGCGATAGCGCGTCATCAGCATGCGCTGCATGGCGGCGCGCTCGGCCTCGCTCTGTTCATAGTCGGCCCGCATCACTTCGCACAATAGCGCAGCACAGGCGAGCTCCAGGGTCAGGGCCTGATCGTCGCGCTGCTCCGGGGCCGACAGCGTCCGCTGAAAGAAGCTTTGAATCGCGTCCAGCACGGCAATTACTCCTTGCGTTTGGCCAACTGCTCTTTGAGCTGTTTGGGCACCTGCTTGATGATAAGACGGTCCTGCGCGGCATCGTACTCGATGCTGGAACCCAGCAGGTGCGAGTCGAAGCTGATCGAAACCCCACCCGCTCGGCCGGTAAACCGGCGGAACTGGTTGATGGTGCGCTTGTCCGGCGGAATCTCCGGAGAGAGGCCGTAATCGGCGTTGCGGATATGGTCGTAAAACGCCTGTGGCTGCTTCTCGTCCACCAGCTCGGAAAGTGCTTCCAGCGTCATGGGTTCGCCACGGCGCAGCTGCTCGTTGGCGTAATCCACCAGGGTGTCGGTTTTTTCACGGCTGGCGTCGTCGTCCAGGTCCTCTTTTTCGACGTAGTCGCTGAAGGCCTTGAGCAGGGTGCGGGTTTCTGCCGGGGCATCGATGCCCTCTTCCATGCCCAGCAGCGCCACCAGCCCATCGGAGAGCTTTTTGGCACCACGGTCCTTGAGGAACGAGACGTACTGCGTCGTGGCATCCGCCCGTTGCCACTGGGTGAGGTTCACCCTGGCCGCCAGCGTCAGCTGGCTGGCGTTCAACTGAGCGGCTGGCACGGCCTGATGAGCCTCATTGAAGCCGATCCCTTCCCGCTGATGGATCAAGCCGAAGAACAGGGTATCCGTATCCCCCTGGCGAAGGTGCGCCGTCACCAGATAACCACTGACCGACAGCTGCTCCTGCAGCGTTTGCGCAAGGCGCTCGGCCAGGGCGTTGGCCAGTTCGGCAAAACCTTGTTCGGTGCCCGAAGGGTCGGCCGCCAGGTAGGCGCTCAGCCAGGCCACCAGCGGCCCTGCCTGCTCCCCCTGCTCGGCAAACCGCCCCCACCCCTTGGCCTTGGTGTTGTAGGTATCGTTGAGGGTGTTGACCAGGCTGGCCATGACGGGGTTGTCGGCCTCGGCGGGTGCCGGGGGCGGCGTCACGGTCAGGCGCTCGCCATCCAAAGAGGGCTCCAGGCGGTGCACGGCACTTTGCAGTAGCGGCATAAGCAGGCGTTACCTTTGCAGAAAAACGTGAAACGTCAGGGCTTCAGCCGGTATCCGGTGCGGAAAATCCAGGCAATGGTGGCCAGGCTGACGGCTAAAAAGAACAGGATCATCGCAATACTGGCGCCCACACTGACATCACTGATGCCATAAAAGCTCCAGCGAAATCCGCTCACCAGGTACACCACGGGGTTGGCCAGGGTCACGGTTTGCCAGAACGGAGGCAGCATATCGATGGAGTAGAAGCTGCCCCCCAGAAACGTCAGCGGCGTAATCACCAGCAGCGGCACCAGCTGCAGTTTATCGAACCCGTCGGCCCAGATACCGATGATGAACCCCAGCAGGCTGAACGTGACGGCGGTGAGCACCAGGAAGGTGAGCATCCAGAAGGGATGGGCAATCTCCAGCGGCACGAACAAGCCAGAGGTGGCCAGGATGATCAAGCCCAGCAGAATCGATTTGGACGCCGCCGCCCCCACGTAGCCGATGACGATTTCCAGATACGACACCGGGGCCGACAATATCTCGTAGATACTGCCGGAGAATTTGGGAAAGAAGATGCCGAAGGAGGCGTTGGAGACGCTCTGGGTGAGCAGCATCAGCATGATCAGGCCCGGTACGATGAAGGCGCCATAGCTCACCCCGCCGATCTCGCTGATGCGCGAACCAATCGCAGCCCCGAAGACCACGAAGTAGAGCGACGTGGAGATGACCGGCGAGACGATGCTCTGGAGCAGGGTTCGCCGAGTACGCGCCATTTCTGCCATGTAGATGGCCCGAATCGGATAGAGGTTCATGCGCGCTCCTTGACCAGATCCACGAAGATGTCTTCCAGAGAGCTCTGCCGAGTGTGCAGGTCCTTGTAGGTAATGCCCTCTTTTTCCAGCTGCGCCAGCAGTGACGAAATGCTGCGCCCCTCGGCCTGATGCTCTTCCTGGCGACCATCGTAGGTGTACACCAGCTCGTGCCCGTCGGCCGCCAGGCTCAGTGCTTCATTGGCCAGTGCTTCCGGCAGCGCTTGCAAGGGAGTGTGCAAGTGCAGGGTCAGCTGCTTGCTGCCGAGCTTTTTCATCAGCGCGGCTTTCTCTTCCACCAGCACGATCTGACCACGATTGATGACCCCGATACGGTCGGCCATCTCTTCGGCTTCTTCGATGTAGTGGGTGGTGAGGATGATCGTGACGCCGTCATCGCGCAGCCCGCGTACCACTTGCCACATGTCGCGCCGCAGCTCGACATCGACGCCTGCGGTGGGCTCATCCAGAAAAAGAATACGCGGTTCGTGAGACAGCGCTTTGGCAATCAGCACGCGGCGCTTCATGCCCCCCGAGAGGGTCATCAGCCGATTATGGCGCTTGTCCCAGAGGGCGAGTGACTTGAGCACCTTTTCGATATGCGCCGGGTGCGGCGCCTTGCCGAACAGGCCTCGGCTAAAGCTGACGGTGTTCCAGACGGTTTCGAAGGCTTCGTTGGTGAGTTCCTGGGGCACCAGGCCGATACGCTCGCGGGCTTGCCGATAGTGCCGAACGCTATCGAAGCCATCCACCAACACACGGCCTTCACTGGGATTCACCAGCCCGCACACCACGCTGATCAAGGTGGTCTTGCCGGCGCCGTTGGGGCCCAACAAGGCAAAGATTTCACCGCGCGCGATGGTCAGATCGACACGGCTAAGCGCTTGAAAGCCTCCTGAGTAGGTTTTGTTCAGGCCTTCGATGGCAATGATTGGGTCGTTCAAGGCGTGCTCCTCACACCGCGGCGGGGACGCCG
The DNA here is from genome assembly GCF_020616575.1 of Halomonas sp. NyZ770. Classification (NCBI taxonomy): domain Bacteria; kingdom Pseudomonadati; phylum Pseudomonadota; class Gammaproteobacteria; order Oceanospirillales; family Halomonadaceae; genus Halomonas; species Halomonas sp. NyZ770. The sequence continues at coordinate 3,422,215 of NZ_CP085143.1, forward strand.
CGGTGCTTTACGGGCGCTGGGCGCCCTTAGCTGCGGCTGGTGATTTCGAGCAGGTGGTAGCCAAACTGGGTCTGTACCGGGCCATGCACGGTATTCAATTCACCGCTGAACACCACCTTGTCGAATTCAGGCACCATCTGGCCGGGGCCAAAGCTGCCCAGGTCGCCGCCCTGACGGCCAGAGGGGCAGCTGGAGTGCTGCTTGGCCACGTCGGCAAAGTCACGGCCGTTTTCGATCTCTTGTTTCAGTGCGTTGCACTGCTCTTCACTGCTTACCAGAATATGACGTGCGCTAGCGCGGGCCATGGTCAACTCCTTAATATTCAACCTGATAACGGTTCAACCCAAAACGGCTGGTCAGTTTATCACGCCGCTGTCGTGTAATGCTTCACCTACGCGGGTCAACGCCTGCTCGTGGGCACTCAGCGCCAGCGGGCCACGGCTACAGGCCACGATGACCCAGTGCTGCGGGGGTGCGCCATCGCGGGTGGCGATGCCCGCATCGCAGCTTCGGCGGTGCTGGGTGCCGGTCTTGTGGGCAAAGGTCACCTCGCGGCCCATGCCACGCTTGAGCCGCTGTTCGCCAGAGCGGGTGCGCTGCATGACCTCCAGCAGGGTTTGCCGCTGCTCGCGGTCGAGGTCGTCCATGCCTCCGTGGTGCAGGCTGGCCAGCAGGTCGCCGTAGGCACGCAGCGTGCCGACGTTTTCACCACTGGCTTCGTAGGCATCGAAGGCGCTGTCGTAGTCTGGCTGCGCGAAACTGCTGGGCGATACCCCGAGCGTCCAGGCCAGCGCCGCGGGGCGCTGGCCAAGCCTGTGCTGGCGAAGCGCCATGAAATCGAGCCCGCCCAGCTGGCGGGCCTGCGGGTGCAGCTGGCCGTACACGCCCTGGCGCACACCCACCAGCAGGCTGATGGGCCCCAACTGCTCGGGGTGCCCGCCGCTGGCCGCGACCATGGCCCGAGCACGGGCGTTGACGTCGGCAAGCCCCACGCGGTTGATCAGCATGTCCGTGGCCGTGTTATCGCTGACCGTCACCATCTGCTCCAACAGGTAGCGGATGGAAATGGGCGTGCCAGGGTCGTGCCAGTTGACCGGCCCGGCGCCATCCACGAAGTCGCTGCGCGAGAGCGTGATCCGCTCATCCAGCGACAGCGTGCCCGCCTGGCGCTGCGCCAATACTTCCGCAGCCACCGGGACTTTCACCAACGACGCAAGATACCAGGGGCCATCGGCACGCCATGAGTACGCTTCGCCGCTCGTCAGCTGTTGCACGTAGACGCCCAGCTCGCCACCGAATGCCTCTTCGATGGCCGCGATCCGGGCATCCAGGCTGCCCTGCCAAGGGCTCTGCTTGTCGACTTCGTAGTACCAGTTCGTCTCATAACCATGCGCCTGCCCGTGAGTGTCTGCCAGAACGACCGGCCCCATCGGCAGCAGCACGCCCAGCACCATACTCAACCACCAGCGTTTGAAACGTCTCAAACCTTGCCTCCCCATCTACGGCTTACCGTTGCACTGCCTATTCTCGTACAGGCTATTTATGTCGGACCACCCAGCGGGTCAGCCCTATCCACAAGGCAGCACCCAGAATCAACAGCCCGCCCACGCCGAGCACCTGTGGATAAGAGAGGACATTTTCGGCCCCCAGCAAAAAGCGCAGCACCAGAAAAATCATCACGATGTGAAATATGAAGGCCTTGAGGGCATCGCTGCCCACCACGGTCAGCGGCAACAGCACCTTGGCTGCCATGGCGCCGCCTGCCAATGCCAGGCCCAGTAGCACCAGCGCCCCTCCCACGCTGAACAGCATGAACTGCAGTCCTGGCGGGTGCTTGCCCGCATTGTTGGCAATCGCCAGCATGGCGGCATCGACATCTCCAGCGCTGATGGCCAGGCCATAAAAACCGGCCACCATCAGCGCCCCTACCACGACCAATACGCCGACCAAACGGCGGCGCAGCGCCACATCGAAGTAGCAGCGCAGCAGGGCCTCACCCATCAGCAACCCCGCCAGCACCAGCGGTGCCCGGCTCAGTTGGCCCCAAGTGTAGTGGTCTTCATGATCCACCAGCAGCGCCTTGAGAATATCGTTTCCGCCGAAGCTCAGCCCTTGAAGCCAGGCCGAGAGCGCGGTCAGCCCCACAATGGCTCCGAGTCGTGCCCACAGAGGCGTTCGTGCCCACAGGGGGAGCAACAGCGGCACCCATAACAGGGCAATGGCATAAAATCCGAGGATTTCGACCCAGATGGCAAATCGGCCATACAGCAGAGTATCGACGATGTCGGCGGGGGAGTAGTAAGGCAGCATCTCGACGATGGTCAGGGCCTTGTACCAGAACCACACTTCCAAGGCGCGCACCCAAAGCTTGAGGCGCCTTTTGGGCCAATCCTCGCTTTGGGTATGGGCCAAAAAGGCCACCGCCAGGGCAATGCCGAACACCAGAATGAACAGCGACGATGAAAACTTGGTGATGAAGTGAACGGGGACCATGCCCCAGTCCGGTACGTTACGTATGCCGACCAAACCACTCACCGCATGGCTGACGATCATCAGCCCGATGGCGATACCTCGTGCCAGGTCGATGGCTTCGATACGCCCTTCGGCGCGAGGCAGCTGGGGAAGCTCTTTCCAATTCAACACGTTGGGCACGTCCTTGTTATCGTGGTCAGGGTCATAGCGGAGGAATTTTATGAAGATGCGTCTCTTACCATAGCGCATTCACGCGCATTTCCCTTCCACGCTTCGCCCCTATGACAGCCCCTATGACACGATAGCCCAAACGCAACAGCGCCCCGCAATTGGCGGGGCGCTGCGTGGCTCATCCTTGAGCCGAAGTAGAAGTTACTCCCTTAAGCGGCCGTGGGATTACCAGCCAGAATCGTCTTCCTCTTCAGTCTCCCACTGATCCTGCTCTTCTTCTTCCTCTTCATAAGTGAATTCTTGCTCTTCCTCTTCATACTCGGTGGTCACACCGTCGTTGGTGGCACCCTGCTCTTGATCAGCATCGAAAGAGTTGAATGAGCCTTGATCATCCTGCATGGTTTCTTCCTGCGGCGCAGTGGGGTGCTCTTCATGCTCCTCCATTGCGAATGCCAGCGGGCTGGCTACCAGGCCAAATGATACACCCAGAATACCGAGTTTCTTCAGAGCTTCCTTTTTCATGGTCGTGCCTCCTAATGGCGTTTCTTTCGTTCAGTTCGGCGTGTTACGCATCTAACAACGTTTCATCTTCACGATCGATAAGAGCGGCGTGTCGTCCTGACGTTCATGCTTGCCGTTCTTGCCTAGAACATTGCACCCCCCATGCCAGTCCGCGCCAGAAAATTTTTAAATTAATAAATTTCAGTTACTTATAAAAAATTCCTGCATGCCAACAAGTCTCTTCTATAATATTTAATTAGTTTTTTATTGTTTACCTCTGACACATGAGCCCCTGATGCTCACGCCCCGCTGCAACACTGCTCACTTTAACTAGCCAGTGCTACGCCTCGCCGAAGCGTTGGTAACCGGGGTTGCAAGAGCGGAAAGGTTTATTTTAACCCGCGTTCACTGCTGGTATCGTTCAGATACCGATCACCGTGAAGAGACTACAAATGCCTACGCAACAGACATCCACGTTTCGTTTGGTTACCCGCAGCGATTTTGATGGGTTGGTATGCGGCGCACTGCTCAAGCATCTGGGGCTGATCGATGAGATCACCTTCGTGCACCCCAAAGACATGCAGGATGGCAAGATCGAGATCGATGCCAACGACATCACCACCAACCTGCCTTATGTGCCCGGCTGCCATCTGGCCTTCGATCACCACCTGAGCGAAACCGTGCGTAACGTCGAGCGGGCCGACAACCACATCATCAATGCCGACGCCCCTTCTGCGGCACGCGTCGTGTGGGAATATTACGGTGGCCACGAGGTCTTCCCCGCCCGCTGGGACGACATGATGGAGGCGGTCGATAAAGGTGATTCGGCACAGTTCGATCGCGACGAGATTCTCGACCCGCAAGGCTGGGTGCTGCTGAACTTCATCATGGACGCGCGCACGGGGCTGGGGCGCTTCCGCGACTTCCGTATTTCCAACTACCAGTTGATGATGAAGCTGATCGATTACTGCCGTGAGCACACCATCGACGAAATCCTGGCTTTGGAAGACGTTCACGAGCGCACCGCGCTGTACCGTGAACACGCGCAACTGGCCAAACAGCAGATCGAACGCTGCGCCAGCGTACACGGCAATCTGGTGGTGCTGGACCTGCGCAACGAAGAGACCATCTATGCCACCAACCGCTTCGTGATCTACGCCATGTACCCCGAGTGCAACATCTCGATCCATGTGATGTGGGGCCTCAAGCAGCAGAACACCGTGCTGGCCATTGGCAAGTCGATCCTCAACCGCTCCAGCAACACCAATGTGGGCGAGCTGTGCTTGAGCTACGGCGGCGGCGGCCACCTGAATGCGGGCACCTGCCAAGTCGATAATGACCAGGCGGAAAGCGCGCTGGCGGAGATTGTTGAGAAGATCAATGCCGATGGCTAAAGAGCGGCTGCACGGGTAATCACCCGCTGCATCTCCTCCGCACTGAATGCGTTACTTCGCCCCTGGGTTCGAATCATCCAGAGGCGAAGCATTCGCGACCAGGCTCAATACCCCATCATGCTCGGCAGCCAGGTCGCCAGTCCAGGCACGGCGATCAACAGCAGGATCGTGGCCAGAATGGGCAGCAGGAACGGCAATACGGCTTTGACCACCTGGCCGTACCTCAACCGGGTAATCCCGACCATCAGGAACAGTACCGTGCCGAAGGGCGGCGTGATGACGCCCACCGAGAGCGTGATGACCATCACGATACCGAAGTGAACGGGGTCCAACCCCGCGCTGAGGGCGGCCGGTACGACGATGGGCGTGAAAATCAGGATGCTCTCGATCACCGACATGAAGCAGCCGATCAGCAGGAAAAACAGCGCAAAACAGAGCAGCAGCACGATGGTGGGCATATCGATGCTGGCGACCTGGCCTGCCAGCGCCTGGGGGATACCCATACGGACCAGAATCCATCCGTAGAAGCTCGATACCGCGATGATCAGCAGAATGACCGCGCTGAACATCAGGGTTCTACGAAACGCCTGGAATAAATCCCATCCGTTCAGGTCACGGTAGATCACCCCACCCAGGATCACCGCGTACAGCGAGGCAATCGCACCCGCTTCCGTGGGGGTGAAAAAGCCTCCCCAAATACCGCCTACGATAATGGCGGGCATCATCAGAGGTAGGATGGCCCGCTTGCCCGTGCGCACGACTTCACAGGCATCGAACGCGGTCGGTGTGGGCATCACCACCCGGCCAGTCATGCCCAGCACCACCGTCATGCCCATCAGTAACAGCGCCATCAGGATGCCCGGCAGCAACCCCGCCATGAACAGCCCACCGATACTGACATTGGCCAACCAGCCATACACCACCAGCGCAATGCTGGGCGGCAGGATAGGGCCGATGACGCTGGAGGCCGCCGTAATACCGGTGGAATAGCCCAGCTCGTAGCCGCGCTCCTTCATGGCCTTGATTTCGATGCTGCCAAGCCCGGCGGCATCGGCGACTGCGGTACCCGACATGGTGGCAAAAATCGAGCTGGCCACGACATTGGCGTGCCCCAGTCCGCCTTTGGTGAATCCCACCAGCGCCGTGGCGAAGTCGAAGATACGGGTGGTCGTGGAGCCCACGTTCATGATGTTGGCCGCCAGAATGAACAGCGGGATGGCCAGCAGCGTGAAGTTGTTTAGGGTTTGCACCATGCGCAGCGGCAGCAGCTCCACCGGCAGGCCCCCCGCCCCGGTTACCGCCAGGGCAATGAACGAGGTCACGCCAATGGCCACCACCACGGGCAATCCAATGGCCATCAGGGCCAGCAAGCCCCCTACGAATACGAGCAATTCCATCATGGCTGCGCGGGCTCCTCTTCACGGGGCGCTTCCAACCAGGCCACGGGGCCACGCAGGGTCTGCCACGCGGCGATCAGCGCCATGCCCGAGAAACTGAGCAATACGCCGTAATAGAGAAAACTGAAGCTGATACTCAGCGATACGGTCTTGTTGTTGGCACTCATGTCGGACATGATCCAGGCGCCCCAGGCCGCCAGCACGAAAAATCCGCAGGAGATCATGGCCGTCAAGCGATACTGAAGATGCCTGCCCACGTTGGAGAGCCGGTGACTAAACAGGTCCACGACCAGATGCTCACTACGCACCCACGCCGAAATGGAGCCAAAACCAATTGCATAAATGGCCAGCAGCGACGCGACTTCTTCTGTCCAGGGCATTCCCAGCCCCAGCAGGTCACGAGCCACCACGGCGGCCACCAGCAGCACCAGAATGGCCACCATCAAGGTCACGCCCACCACATCGCACAGGTTCGTAATGACACGCAGCACACTTTGGGCGGCTCTATCCAGCCCCTGCACGGGTGCCGCTTTCTCTTCCGAGGGAGCATTCATCGATAATTTCCTGAGGTGATCTCGCAATCCACGGCCACGGGGGTGTCGGGCACCCCCGTGGCTGAACCCGACGCGTTGGCGCTAGTGCGTCATTCTCCCTGATGCCCGAGGGCGTCCTCGCTCACGCCATCGGCCATATCGGCCATGACCCGCTCGATGGCAGGCAACGCAGCGGTTCTGAACGCCTCGATATCCGGTTCGATGATGGTCATGCCCTGCTCTTCCAGCGCGCCGAGGTAGTACTCGTCCAGCTCGCGCTCACGCTCGGAGCCATGGGCACGCGCCACGTGAATGGCCTCTTCGATCAGCGCTTGATCGTCTTCTTCCAGGCCGTTCCACCACCGCGAACTGGCCACCCAGTTCCACGGGAACTGCACGTGGCTGGTCAGAATGATGTGGTCCTGCACTTCCCATAAGCGCCGGGTATACGGCGAAGAGAGCGAGTTTTCATGGCCGTCTACCTGGCGCGTCTGCATGGCCAGGTAGATCTCCGGAGCAGGCACGTTGACCACCTGGGCACCTATCTCTTCCCATACCGCCAGCCACACCGGCAACGAAGGTAGGCGCATGCGGAAACCGCGCAGGTCTTCAGGGGTTTCGATGGCCTTGTTGGCCGTCATGTGGCGCGGCCCACGATGCTGGGTGCCGAAGTACTTGAGCCCGCCCTGGCTTTCGGCCTGCGCGATCAGCGCCTGCCCAGAGGGGCTCTCCATGTACGCATCCACCTCTTCCCAGGTGGCAAACACGAATGGCACGGTAATGGCGTCGTACTCAGGCGCATACTGCTGGCGCCAGTTCCCGCCGGTAATGGAAAGCTGGGTCTGCCCCAGGTTGAGCAATTCAAGAATGGCATCCTCGCCTCCCAGCGAGCCCGCCAGGAAAGGGCGAACGTTGAAGCGGCCCGGCGCCTGCTCTTCCAGGTACTCCGCAAAGCGCTCCACGGCGGCGCTTTCGGAACCGCCTTCGCTCATGGTGTTGTTGACTTGGATTTCGATCGGGTTAGCCAGAACGAACGGTGCTGTCGTCAGCATGCCCAGGGTCGCCAGCGTGGCAAGCAGTTGTTTCCGCATGGGAAGGCTCTCTACGGTTGTCGTTATTGGGTGTGGTACTGATTCGATCTTGAAACAAGCCGCCAAACGGCTCAAATCGGCGTTCGAGAAGGCAGGCTTCGTCAATGACGATGGCTGCAATGTCCCCCATAGCGGCACTTTTTCCGGGACGCTGCGAAAGGCTGCGACTAAAGATGGATACTCAAGGGCTCGGGTTCGTTACCCAATGGCGCTACCCCGAGAGGTTCCATGACAATTCAATGTGGGAGTATTCTCCATGCACGAAACCGAGCAGGTCGTGTTCATCACCGGTGCGACGTCCGGCATCGGGCTGGCATGCGCGCATCTTTTTGCCGACGCGGGTTGGGCACTGGTATTGACCGGGCGGCGCCAGGACCGCCTGGCGCAGCTGCAGGCCACCTTCGAACAGCGCGTGCCTACCCATACGGCGGCTTTGGACGTCAGCGACGCCGAGGCGGTGGCCGAGGTCGTGGCGGCCTTGCCCGAGCGTTTTCAGCGCGTGCATACGCTGATCAACAATGCCGGGCTGGCGCTGGGCAAGGACCCGGCGCCGCAAGCATCGCTGGAAGACTGGCATCGCATGATCGACACCAATATCAAGGGGCTGGTCAACGTCACCAAGCACCTGCTGCCGCTGCTGAGCGCTTCCACCCCAGGGGCCACGATCATCAACCTGGGCTCCATTGCCGCCAATACGCCCTACCCGGGCGGCCATGTTTACGGCGCCACCAAGGCCTTCGTGGAGCAGTTCAGCTATAACCTGCGCTGTGACGTGGGCCCGCTGGGCATTCGCGTCACGGACCTGGCCCCCGGCATGACGGCCAGCGAGTTCACCCTGGTGCGCATGAAGGGCGACCAGGGCGTTGCAGACCGCTACTACGAAGGCGCCCAGCCGCTCCAGCCAGAAGACGTGGCCGCGCAGGCGCTGCATGTGGCCTCCCTGCCTGCCCACGTCAACATCACCCGCCTGGAAGTCATGCCCGTGTGTCAGCAGTGGTCAGCGCCGACCATTTTGCGCCACCAGACGTGAGCGTTGGCCCGGCGACTCACGCCGGGCCAACCACATGCTTCACTTCCAGGTAGGCACTCAACCCCCAAGGGCCCAGCTCGCGCCCGATGCCACTGCGCTTGAAGCCACCCCAGGCGGTTTCGGGCAGCACGAGCTGCTCGCTGTTGTACCAGATACTGCCCGCTTTCAGCTGGCGGCCAATCCGCTTGGCGCGTTCTGGATCACCGCTGATCACCGTGGCGGCGAGGCCAAAGTCACTGTCATTGGCAAGCCGAATGGCTTCGGCCTCGCTTGCCACGCTGCGACCGCAAAGCACGGGGCCGAAGATCTCTTCTTTCCACAGACGGCTCTCTACCGGCACATCGCGGTAAAGCGTGGGTGCCAGAAAATAGCCTTGGGTGGGTAGCGTGCGATGCCGCACATCGCGCACTACCGTCAGCCCTTCCTGCTCGGCAATATCGAGATAGCGCTGTACGGCATCGCGCTGCCTGGCGCTGGTCAACGGCCCCAGGCCGGTGCCTTCAGCGAGCGGGTCTCCCAGCGTCAGCGCGTCCATACGCTCGGCAAGCGCCGCGTAGAGCGCCTCGGCAACGTCTTCGTGCACCAGCAGTCGCGAGGTGGCAGAGCAAATCTGCCCGGCGTTGAAGTAGATACCCGCCATCACCCAGTCAGCGGCCTGGGCGGGGTCGGCATCGTCCATCACCAGGATGGGGGATTTGCCGCCCAGCTCCAGCGATACGCTCGCAGTGCGCGCGCTGGCGGCCTGCATGACGGCCTCGCCCACGCGGTTACTGCCGGTAAAGGAGATTTTATCCACACCTGCATGGTGAGTGAGCGGCGCGCCAATGCCTTCACCGTCGCCATTGAGCAGATTCAGTACGCCTGCGGGCAGGCCAATGTCCAGCGCGATCTCCGCCAGCACCCGCTCGGGCAGAGGGGTGACTTCCGAGGGTTTGAACACCACCGTACAGCCTGCGGCCAGCGCGGGCGCCAGCTTCCAGGCGCTGGTCACCAGCGGGAAGTTCCAGGGCGCAATCAGCCCCACGACGCCGACAGGGTCATGATAGGTGCGGGCTTCTACGCCTTCCATTTCGAGACTGACGCGCTCTCCCTGGCGCGCATCCAGCGCTTTGGCCTGGGCGGCGTAATAGCGGTAACAGGCAATCGCATCGTCCAGATCGATCCCTGCCTCGGCCAGCGGTTTGCCGTTGTTGGTCGCCGACAGCTGCATCAAGGCCTCACGCCGTGCCTGTAGCGCCTCGGCCAACCTGGTCAGATACTCGGCCCGCGCTGCCCCGCCCAACGCCTGCCACTCGGGCTGTGCCTGCCGGGCAGCGGCCACCGCCGCATCGACGTCTGCCGCATCGCCACCGGTCACTCGCGCAATACGCTCTTCGCGGTAAGGGTTCATCACATCGAGCAGGCGAGTGCCCGCCGAGGCGACCCATTGATTATTGATGAACTGCTGGTCGAGAGTCTGCATGGGAACGTCCTAGTCGGGAAGTGAGCACGCCCGCTGCCAGGCAGCGGCGTCGATTTCGATCAGTAGCGGGCCGCTGGGCACGCGCTGAGCAAGCGCTCTGGAAAGCTCGTCGGGGCTCTCTACCAGCAAGCCGGGGCAGCCGAAGCCTTCGGCCAGGGTGAGAAAATTGGGCGCTTGAATATCGACCCCCAGGCGGGCCACGCCGTTGGCATCCATGTAGCGGCGAATCTCTTCATAACCGGCGTTGTGCCATAGCACGATGACCACTGGCAGGCGGGCTTCCACCGCAGTGGCAAGCTCCGAGAGCGTAAACATCACCCCGCCGTCTCCCACCAGCGCGACGACGGGGAGATCAGGCCGGGCTAGCTGTGCTCCTAGTGCCGCAGGCAGCCCATAGCCCAGGGTGCCGTAGCCGGTAGAGGCATTGAAGTAGCGCCTGGGCGCAGGCTGACTGACCAGATGGTTACCGGCATACACCGGTGCGGTGGAATCGCCGACCAGGATGGCCCCAGGCAGGTGGTCGGCCAGCGCGGCATAAAGCGGTACGAAATCGCGAAACGCAGGATCATTGGCCAAATCCAATGCGTTTAGCGCAGCGGCCGTTCGCTCGGCGCCCTGATGTTTCAGCGGCGCTGAAAAGTGCTCAAGCAGAAGCTCCAAACTGCGCCCGGCATCACCCACCAAACCCAGCGTGGTGCGCTGATTGCGCACCAGTTGCTCGGGGTCCAGGTCGATTCGAATCAGCGTGCCGTTGAGGTGAAAACCGTCGTCAAAAACGACGTCATAGTCGGTTTCGCCCAGCTCGGTGCCTATGGCAAGAATCACATCGGCACTGGCAGCCAGCTCCCTGACGGCAGGCAGCGCGGCATTGGCCCCCAGGTCCAGCGGGTGATCACGCCCCAGCAGCCCCTTGGCGTTGATGGTCGTCACCGTGGGCGCATCCAGTTGCCCAACCAGCGCTCGCGCGGCTTCTGGCGCTGACACACAGCCACCCCCCAGCAGCACCAGGGGCTGCTTCGCCGCCTGGAGCAGGCGAGCCGCTTCGGCCACGCCTTCCGGGTCGGGGGCCGCTCGGTATAGCGTTGGCGCTTGCCAACTGGTCGGCACGGGTACGGGTGCATTGAACAGGTCGATGGGTATTTCGATGTGCACCGGGCCTGGGCGAGCACCGTTGAACACGGCAAAGGCGCGGGCAAGTACCTCCGGCAGCGTGCTGGCATCCAGCAGGGTGTGGCTGAACCGCGCCACGCCGCTGATCATCTGCTGTTGGCTGGGCAGTTCGTGCAGCCGCCCTTGGCCCAGGCCCAGCGTATCGCGACGATTGACGCTGGAGATCACCAGCATGGGGATGGAGTCTGCCAGGGCTTGGCCCATGGCGGTGGCCATATTGGTCATCCCCGGCCCGGTAATGATCAGGCAAACACCGGGCTGGCCACTGGCGCGGGCATAACCATCGGCCATGAACCCCGCCCCTTGCTCATGGCGCGGGGTGATGTGCGCCACCTCGCTGCCCTCCAGGCCACGGTACAGCTCCACGGTATGCACGCCGGGAATGCCAAACAGCGCCCGCACGCCGTAGGTATCGCGCAGCAGGTGGATCAACAGGTCGGCGCAGGACATCGTCTTCGACTCGTTCATGCATCGCCCCTTAGAAGAAAAACGTGTGGGCCATGAAGGCAATGATCGGCAGCGTAATGGCCGTACGCAGCAGGAACACCACGGCCAGTTCCCAGAACTTGATGGGAATCTTCGACTTGAGCAGCAGCGCACCGATCTCGGACATATAGACCAACTGGGTCATGGAAAGGCAGGCAATCACGAAGCGGGTCAGCTCGCTTTCGATGTTGGTAGCCAGCACCGCAGGCAGGAACATGTCCGCGAAGCCTACCAGCGTGGCAGGTGCAGCCGCCTGGGCTTCAGGAATGCGCAGCAGCTCCAGCACCGGCACCATGGGGTACGAGAGCCAGGTAAACAGCGGCGTGAACTCGGCCAGAATCAGCGCCACGGTGCCAATCGCGAATACCAGCGGCAACAGCGTCAGGAAGATGTCGATGACGTTGAGCAGCGCCAGCCGGGCCAGCGCTTTTGGCCCGGGTGCGCCCGCCGCACGGCGGGTGGCCTGCAGCAGGCTGTAACGCAGCAACCCCACGTTGTCAGTGCGCTCTTCGCTCAGCTGGCAGCCCACCGGCTCGTGGTAGTCATCGGATTTACGCGACAGCGGCGGGATACGCGACACAATCACCGCCGCGATCAACCCGGATACGACGACGGTAAAGTAGAACGGTATGAACAGGTGATTGAGATTGACGAAATTGACCACCAGCAGACTGAACGCAATCGACGCTACCGAAAAGTTGGTGGCAATGACCGAGGCTTCACGGCCGTTGTAAAAGCCCTGTTCGTACTGCTGCGAGGTGATCAGCACGCCCACCGTGCCCGAACCCATCCAGGAAGCGGTGGCATCGATGGCACTGCGACCCGGCAGGTTGAAGATGACGCGAAACGGCTTGCGCACCATGGTGCCAATAAACTCCATGAAACCAAACTCGACCAGAAACGGCAGCAGCAGCGCAGCGAAAAAGAAGAACGTCAGCAGCACCGGTGCCAGATCGTTCAGCATTACGCCGCCGGTAAAGGACGCCGTCACGAACTCAGGGCCGACCTGAAAAAAGGTCATGATGACGAAGACGGCCCCCAGAACGCGCATGGCAATCCATACGGGGCCCACATCGAACATCTCCTTGAAGTGGCCTTGCCGTGCCCAGGCGGGCTTTGCCAGCTTGACGTACAGCGTCACCATCACGGAAACGCACAGCACGCCTAGCGCAATGGCAGGCAGCGCCCCACCCAGCAGGGTCTGCAGGCCATCGGCCATCAGCCCCATGCCGATATTGACGGTCTCACCAAACTGAAAAGGGATCAGAAACAGCAGCACGCCGATCAGCGAAGGAATCAGAAACTTCAGCAGATGCACGCGGGGTATCGACGTGGACGAAGCGGATGCTTCCGGCGTCGCTTTAGAGTGTGACATACGGTTCACCTATTGGATGTGATTATTGGAGGTGGGCTGGCGGCGTCCTGAAGGGGAGCACCGCTCCCCTTCATGTGTATTGTCATCCGCGCCTTGTCAGGTCGGCGCTTGGTGCAAGGCACTTTTGCAGGCAGCGCTTACGGGCGGCGTTGCGCTGCGGGCAGTACGCAAAGCATTTCATACAGCAGCGTGGCGCCCATCAGCGCCGTGTTGCCGCTGGGGTCGTACGGCGGCGACACCTCGACCAGGTCCCCGCCCACGATGTTCAAGCCAGCGGCACCGCGCACGATTTCCAGCCCTTGAGCAGAGGTCAGCCCTCCCATTTCCACCGTGCCGGTACCGGGGGCGACCGAAGGGTCCAGACCATCGATGTCGAAACTGATGTACACCGGGGTATCGCCCATTTGCTCACGCACTTCGGCCATCAGTGGCGCCAGCGAGCGGTACCAGCACTCTTCGGCGGGCACTACGCGGAAACCCTGCTTGCGGCACCAGTCGAAATCTTCCGGGGCATAGCCGGTTCCACGCAGGCCGATTTGCACGACCTTGTCACGGGCCAGCAGCCCTTCCTCCTGGGCACGGCGGAACGGCGTGCCATGGGCAATGGGCTCACCGAACATGTGCTCGTTCACATCCGCATGGGCATCGATATGAATCAAGCCCACCGGACCGTGCTTTTTGGCCATGGCGCGTAGAATCGGCAGCGTCAGCGTGTGCTCGCCCCCCAGCGTGAGAGGAATGCAGTCGTGCTTCAGCACGTCGTCGTAGAAGGCGGTGATGATGTCGACGCTTTTCGGCAGATGAAAGGTGTTGATGGGCACGTCACCGATATCGGCGACCTGAAGCCGCTCGAAGGGAGCCGCCCCCGTGGCCATGTTGTAGGGGCGCAACATGCGCGACTCATCGCGAATCTGGCGTGGCCCCAGGCGGGTACCCGGGCGATTGGAGGTGCCGATATCCATGGGAATGCCGATGAACGCAGCGTCCAACCCTGCTGCGCTCTGTTGCATGGGCAGGCGCATCATGGTGGCAGGGCCTGCAAAGCGCGGCATGGTGTTGCCGCCCAGCGGCTGATTGAATTCCGACATCGTTCTCTCCTTGGATTTATTGTGGCCAGCCTGACGGGCCTGGCGCTTCAGCGATTTATCCAGCTCATATCGCTCATGCATCGTTTATGCACAGATCAATACACAGACCACTGCACAGACCATGCCAAGTCACCTGCGCTGATAAATAGGGAGGATTACCGCCCCATCGATGCAAAAATGAATCGCAATGCCAATGAAACGATGCAAAAATGAATCAATGAGTCATATTTGCATCGCCCTGTTCATCCAACGAGACAAAAGCGGCTGCGGTAGATAAGGAGGAACGCATGAGTGAAATCGACAGGCGCGTACTGCAAACCATCGTGGAAACCGCCAATGACCACTTCTTTATCGTCAGCGGCGACGGTCAGATTATGGATATCAGCCCCGGCGCCGAGGCGGTATACGGCGTATCACGGGAGGAGCTGCTTTCCAGCAGCGTTCAACAGCTCCAGGCCGCCGGTGTTCTGAAACCGTCCATCACCATGGAAGTCATCCGCACTCGCCAGCCCGCTCAGCTAATGCAAATCACCGGCACGGGCCGCCGCGTCATTGCCGAAGCCTACCCCGTGTTCGTCAACGGCAAGCTGGAGCGCATTGTCAGCCGCTCACGGGATTTGACCGACCTTCAGCTGCTGCAGGACGAATACGCTCTGCTGCAAAAACGTTTTAGTGAACACTTGAAGCGCAGCCAGGCCGCCCCCGATGCCGAAGAGCAAGCGCTGGATGCTGCGCTGGACCACCTTCAGGTCAGAAGCCATGTGATGCGGGAAATCGCCCTGTTGCTCAAGCGCGTGGCACCATCGGATGCCAACGTGCTGATGCTGGGGGAGTCTGGCGTGGGCAAGACGGCCTTTGCCAAGCAGCTCCACCGCTGGAGCGAGCGCCATCATGGCCCGTTCATCGAGGTCAACTGCGCAGCGATCCCGGAAAACCTGTTCGAGTCGGAAATGTTCGGCTACCAGCCCGGCGCCTTCAGCGGTGCCGCGCGGCAAGGCAAGGCCGGACTGCTGGAGCAGGCCGAAGGGGGTACGCTCTTTCTGGATGAAATTGGCGAGCTGCCGCTGCTGATGCAGACCAAACTGCTGAAAGTGATTCAGGATGGCAGCCTGACCCGGTTGGGCGACACGCGGGCTCGTCGCGTCAACTTCCGGCTGGTCGTGGCGACCAATCAGGACTTGGCCAAACGCGTCGAAACCGGCCTGTTCAGGCTGGACCTCTACTATCGTCTGAACGTCATCCCCATCACGCTGCCCCCGCTACGCGAGCGCCGCGAAGACATTCCCGTGCTGGTGGAAGCCTGCCTGACCCGGCTGAACCACCGCTATGGCCGCCAAAAAATCATCAGTAACCCGGCCTGGTCGACGCTGATGGGCAGCGACTGGCCCGGCAACGTGCGGGAGCTGGAAAACTGGCTGGAAAGAGCCTGGCTCTCAAGCCCCGGCGACCAGATCGAAGCGCCCGCGGCACCTTCGGCCTCTGAGCCACCCGACACACCGCTGCCCACTGCGTGGCTGACGTCCCCAGCAGCGTCTCTGCAACAGGACGAAAGCCTGAAGGAGTACCTGGCGCGCATCGAGCGCGAGACCTTGAGCCAACTGTGCAGCACTCTGCCCAGCACGTATGCCATCGCCAAACGTTTGGGCATCAGCCAATCCAGCGTCGTGCGCCGCCTGCAGCGTTACGGCATCAAGATCACCCCGTGACCGCCTCACGACATCAACCTGACATCCAGGCGTCATACAAACGCAACACCTTGCTCTCACTCTAGATCGTCGCCACGCATGACGGATGAGAGCCATGAACCAATCGCGCATTCGCCTGGCAGGCGTCTCCAAGCACTGGGGCGCGACCACGGCAGTCAACGACATTTCCTTCGATATTCAGCCCGGGCAGTTCGTCATTCTGCTGGGGCCGTCAGGCTGTGGAAAATCCACCACCCTGCGCATGCTGGCAGGGCTGGACGACGCCAGCAGTGGCCGCATCCATATCGGCGAACGGGACGTGACCCACCTGCCGCCCGGCGACCGTGGTCTGAGCATGGTGTTTCAGTCCTATGCGCTATTTCCGCACTTGAGCGTGGCCGACAATATCGTCTTTGGCCTGCGCAGCCGCAAGGTAGCGAAGGCAGAACGGCAGCAGCGCCTGGCCCAGGTGGCCGAGCTGGTGGACCTGACGGATTATCTGCACCGCAAACCGGCACAGCTTTCCGGCGGTCAGCGCCAGCGGGTGGCGTTGGCGCGCGCCATCATTTCCGAACACCCCATCTGTTTGATGGACGAGCCGCTGTCCAACCTGGATGCGCGGCTGCGCAGCGATATGCGCAGGGAGATCAAAGCCCTGCAATCACGACTCGATATGACGGTGGTTTACGTCACTCACGACCAGGTAGAGGCCATGAGCATGGGAGACCGTGTGATCTTGATGCAACAAGGACATATCGTGCAGGACGGCACACCCGACGAGCTTTACAACCAGCCCGCCAGCGCCTTCGCGGCCAGCTTCATCGGCAGCCCGGCCATGAACCTGCTGCCGCTGGTGGCCGGGGCACAGGGAGCGGTGATCGAAGGCGAACCCACCACCCCCGTTGCCCCGTTGCCCGCGGCAGGCGGCCAGTTGGGCATTCGCCCCGAGGATATCGAACTGCGCGGGGCCTCGGCGGCTGGCCTGCCCGGCCAGGTGGAAAGCGAAGAGTATCTGGGCGCCGACACCATTGCCCATGTGAGCGTCGGGCAGCACACCCTGCGTGTGCGGCTGGGCGGCAAACACCGCCTGACGGGCCAGCCCTGCCGACTGTTCTGGTCGGCAGACAAGGCCCACCTGTTCGACCCCTCCGGCACACGCCGGGACGACCTGTCGGCGCTGGAACTCACGCCGTATCGCACCATTCCGCGCCCGCCGACGGTGGGCTCTTTTCAGCACTGAGTTTGCTCACCACCCCACAACCCTTGCGACATCACCCACTCTTCGAGGAGTCAGCCATGCGAGTTTCTCATCCCTTGATGTCCGGCGCCCTGCTTGCCAGCGCACTGGGCGCCGCTCAGGTTCAGGCGGATACCATCGATTTGACGATGTACTACCCGGTGTCGGTGGGGGGCGCACTGACCGACGTGATCGATGGCCTGGTGGCTGAATTCGAAAGCGAATATCCGGACATCAACGTGGAAGCCATCTACGCAGGCAACTACGACGACACCCGCGTGCGCGCCATGTCCGCCATGGAAGCAGGGGATGCGCCTCAGCTCTCGGTGCTGTTCTCCATCGACCTGTACGAGCTGATCGAGCAGAACGCCATCGTGGCCTTTGATGACCTCATCGACACCGAGGAAGAGCAAGCGTGGCTGGATGGCTTCTACCCCGGCCTGATGGAGAACGGTCAGTTGGATGGCAAGACCTACGGCATTCCCTTCCAGCGCTCCACCATCGTGCTGTTCTGGAACAAGGACGCCTTTGCAGCCGCTGGCCTGGACCCGGAAACGCCGCCGGAAAACTGGGAAGAGATGGCCGAGATGGCCGCCGCCGTACGCGAAGCCTCGAACGGTGAGCAGTGGGGCGTGATGGTGCCATCCACCGGCTACCCCTACTGGATGTTCCAGGCCTTTGCCTTCCAGAACGGCCATCGCCTGATGAACGACGATGGCACCGAGGTCTATTTTGACGACCCGGCCGCCATCGAAGCCCTCGAATACTGGGTGTCGCTGGCCACCGAGCATGACGCCATGCCCAGTGGCACCATCGAGTGGGGTACCCTGCGCCAGAACTTCCTCGAGCAGTCCACCGCCATGATGTGGCACACCACGGGTAACCTGACCGCGGTACGCAACGAGGCCAATTTCGAGTTTGGCGTCGCCATGCTGCCCATGAAGACCCAGCGCGGCAGCCCCACCGGTGGCGGCAACTTCTACATCTTCGAAGATGCCAGTGAAGAGGAGCAGCGCGCAGCGATGACCTTCATCCGCTGGATGACCGCCCCCGAGCGTGCCGCCGCCTGGTCCATCGAAACCGGCTACATGGGCGTCAGCCCCGCCGCCTATGACACCGAGGCATTGCAGCATTACGTGGAAGAATTCGCCCCTGCCGCCGTGGCACGGGACCAGCTCGAACACGGCACTGCCGAACTCTCTACCTACCAGGGTGGCCGCGTGCGCCGTGCCCTGGATAACGCCGTGCAAGCCGCACTGACAGGGCAAATGAGCCCTGCCGACGCGCTGAGCCAGGCCCAGCGTGAGGCCGATGCGGCGCTGCGCCGCTATGCCCGGTAAGTGCCGATAGGCGGACGTTTCCATGCTCGCCGGGGTTCGCCCCGGCTTTTTCTCATCACGGCGGCCCCATGAATCTGAACGCCCATCGAACGATGCAGCTTTACGGCGCCCTGCTGCTTCTGCCCGCGGCGCTGCTGCTCACTGCGTTTGCCTACTTGCCCACGGTCACCACCGTGATCAACAGCCTTTTTCTGCCCGGCTTTCGCGGCGAGCCCGCCGCCTTCGTCGGGCTCGACAACTATCGCGTGCTGATGGACGACCCGACGTTCTGGAAAGTCGCCCGCAACAACCTGCTGTACGCGCTGGGCACGGTTCCCACTTCCATGGCGCTGGCACTGGGCATGGCGCTGCTGGTCAATGCCCGCCTACCTGGGCGCGGGCTGGTTCGCATGGCCTATTTCACGCCCACCATTCTGCCCATGATCGCCGCCGCCAATATCTGGATGTTTTTCTACGCCCCGCAGATAGGGCTATTCAACAAGCTGCTCGGCGCCCTGGGGTTTGCCGGGGTGAACTGGCTGGGCGACCCCGGCGTGGCGCTGGGGTCGGTCATCGTCATGTCGGTGTGGAAAGAAGCGGGCTTTTTCATGATCTTCTACCTGGCCGCGCTACAGGCCATCCCCCCGGAGCTCAAGGAAGCCGCTGACCTGGAGGGCACGAGCCGCTGGAGCTTCTTTTGGCGAGTGACGTTTCCCCTGCTGATGCCCACCACGCTGTTCGTACTGATCAACGCGCTGATCAATGCGGTGCGGGTGGTCGACCACCTGTTCATTCTGACCAAGGGCGGGCCCAATAACGCCACCAACCTGCTGCTTTATTACGTCTACGAGAACGCCTTTTCGTTCTTCGACCGCACCATGGCGGCCACCATCACCGTGGTCATTCTGCTGGTGTTGGCGGTGGTGGCCACGCTGAAGTTCACGATTCTGGACCGCAGGACGCACTACCAATGAGCACCTCCTCTCTTCCGGTGACGCCACGGCGCACCCTGGCGCTGCCCCGCCTGGAAACCCTGGCGGCCTGGCTGCTGGCCGTGATCTGGATCTTTCCGCTGCTTTACGCGGTGTGGGCCGCGATTCACCCGCCCGCCTACATGGTACGTTTCGACCTGCTGGCGCCTTTGACGCTGGACAACTTCACGAACGCCTGGGCCCAGGCCCCCTTTGCACGTTACTACCTGAACACCTTCGCGCTGGTGACCGGCGTGGTACTGGCCCAGTTCGTGGTCTGCACGCTGGCCGCCTTTGCCTTTGCCCGCTTTCCGATCCCCGGCAAGAACCTGCTGTTCATGCTGGTACTGATTCAGCTGTTCGTGTTTCCCGAAGTGTTGATCGTCGAAAACTACCGTATCGCCAGCGAGCTGGGGCTGATCAATACCATCACCGGCATTGGCCTGCCCTACGTGGCCAGCGCCTTCGGCATTTTCCTGCTGCGTCAGACCTTCAAGACCATCCCCCGAGAGCTGGAGGACGCCGCCCGTATCGAGGGCTGTGGCTGGCTGGAAATTCTGTGGAAGGTCTACGTGCCGCTGGCCAAGCCCACCTATCTGGCCTACGGGCTGGTGTCGATCAGCCACCACTGGAACAACTTCCTGTGGCCGCTGGTGGTGACCAACTCCGTGGAGAGCCGCCCGTTGACGGTGGGATTGGGCGTGTTCTCCGCGCCAGAAACCGGCGTCAACTGGGCCACCGTCAGCGCTGCCACGCTGCTGAGTATTGCGCCGCTGCTGGTGGCTTTTCTGCTGTTCCAGCGCCAGTTCGTGCAGTCGTTTTTACGGGCGGGGATTCGCTAACCCAACTCACTCGGGTTTTCGTGCGACAATTCGCCTTCACGCACACGACAAGGAGAGCAGCGATGCACGGCGACCCGGCAGCCCTCAAGGTACTGCAAGAAGTCTTTGGCTTTGAGCGCTTTCGTGGCCCCCAGCAGGCCATCATCGAGCACGTGACGGGCGGCGGAGACGCGCTGGTGCTGATGCCCACCGGCGGCGGCAAATCGCTGTGCTATCAGATCCCGGCGCTGCTGCGCGCCGGCACCGCCATCGTGGTCTCGCCGCTCATCGCGCTGATGCAGGACCAGGTGGCCGCGCTAATCCAGAACGGGGTGCGCGCCGCCTACCTCAACTCCAGCCTCGAGATGCATGAGGCGATGGAGGTGGAGAACCGCCTGCGCGCAGGCGAGCTGGACCTGCTCTACATCGCGCCCGAGCGGCTGGCCACGGCGCGCATGCAGATGCTGCTGGAGCAGACGCGTATCGCGCTGTTCGCCATTGACGAGGCCCACTGCGTTTCCCAGTGGGGGCACGATTTCCGCCCCGAGTATCGCCAGCTCTCCCACCTGCACCAGCGTTTTCCCGACGTGCCGCGCATCGCGCTCACCGCCACCGCCGACGTGCCCACCCGGCACGACATCATGGAGCACCTGCAGCTTCAAGAAGCCGCGCTCTACAACAACGGTTTCGACCGCCCCAATATTCGCTACCACATCGCAGAAAATCAGGGCAATGCCAAAGAGCAGCTGCTGAGTTTCATACGCGAGCACCACGACGGCGAAGCAGGCATCGTCTACTGCCTCTCTCGGCGCAAGGTGGAAGAAACCGCCGCCTGGCTGGCGCGCCAGGGACTCACCGCGCTGCCCTACCATGCCGGGCTGCCCGCCGAGCAGCGCCAGCAGCATCAAACCCGTTTTCTGCGCGAAGATGGCGTGGTGATCGTCGCCACCATTGCCTTCGGCATGGGCATCGACAAACCCGACGTGCGCTTCGTGGCGCACCTCAATCTGCCCAAAAGCATCGAAGCCTACTACCAGGAGACCGGCCGCGCCGGACGCGATGGGCTGCCCGCCGATGCCTGGATGGCCTACGGCCTTCAGGACGTGATCACCCTGCGCCAGATGCAGCAGGACTCCAGTGCCGCCGACCAGCAGAAGCGCATCGAACAACAGAAGCTCGATGCCATGCTGGGGCTCTGCGAGATCATCAGCTGCCGCCGTCAGGCGCTGCTCCACTACTTTGGCGATTCGCTAGACGAACCCTGCGGCAACTGCGATAACTGCCTCACCCCGCCTGACACCTGGGAGGCCACCGTGGCCGCGCAGAAGGCGCTGTCGTGTGTCTACCGCACCGAACAGCGCTTTGGCGTCACTTATCTGGTGGAGGTGCTGCTCGGCAAGCGCAACGAGCGTATCAGCCGCTTTGGCCACGACAGCCTGAGCACCTTCGGCATCGGCCAGGAGCTCACCGCCAGCGAGTGGAAAGCGCTGTTTCGTCAGCTGATCGCCAGCGGCTATCTGAGCGTGGACATGGAGGGCCATGGCGCGATCAAGCTCACCGCCAACGCCAGGCCCATACTGCGCGGCGAGCAAAGTCTCACCCTGCGCAAACCCAGCAAGCCTGCGCGGCGCGGAGCCAAAGGGGCATCCGCCGCCAAGGGCCATGGCGTACTGTGGGAAGCGCTGCGCCAGCATCGCAAAGCGCTAGCCGATGCCCAGGGCGTACCCGCCTACGTGATCTTCAACGACGCCACCCTGGCCGAGCTGGTAGCGCAAAAACCGCAAACGCTGCAGGCGCTGGGCGCCATCTCGGGCATCGGCGCGCGCAAGCTGGCCGATTACGGCGAAGGATTTCTGGCGGTGGTACTGGCGCACCCCAATGAGCCCGAAGCGCCTACCGACATCGGCAATAGCGCCATGGAATCCGCCACGCTGCTGCGCCAGGGGCTAACCCCCGAACAAGTCGCCGAGCAGCGCGGGCTGGCCGCCAACACGGTCTACCGCCATTTGAGCGATGCCATTCAAGGCGGCGAACTGGCCCTGGAAGAGGTGGTCAACCTGGACCCGGCGACCCTGGCCCAGATTCACGCCGCCTTCGAGCAGTTTCCAGGCCAGGGGCTGAAAGTGGTGTTCGAGGCGCTGGAGGGGCGTGTGGATTATCCGATACTGCATTGCGTACGGGCTTCCATGGCTGCCCGACGTTAGTCGCCACCAATTGAGCGCTTTTTTTATAAAACCGCTCAATTGGTGTACTCTCTATACAAGAGAGGAGACGCGATATGGCCATTCAGCACAACACCGCTACCAAGCGCCGCGACATGGGAGCTGCTGCCATGCGCACGTATCCCAACATATCCCGCCACTGGGGCCTGAAAGAGAGCGAAGCCGCCTTGTTACTCGGCGTGCCCGACTCGACTTACCGACGCTGGAAGCAAGCCCCCGAGCAAGCCCGCCTGGATGCCAACCATCTTGAGCGCATGTCGCTGATTCTGGGCATCTACAAGGCGCTGCATATCCTGCTCCCCAACCAGGAGGCCGCCGATAGCTGGCTAAAACGAGCCAACAGCAATCCCCTGTTTGCTGGCCACACGCCCATGGAGCGCCTGTTGAGTGGTCACGTTTCCGACCTCTATGTCGTTCGCCAGCACCTGGATGCCGCACGTGGAGGGGGCCATGTATGAACTTCCCGCTCAGCAACGTCACATGGCGGCCAAGCTATCGCGTTATCCCTTCACGTTTCCCACCGATCGACCTGTTCGAAGGCGTCAACAGCCACACGGACGACTGGGATTTGCTCAACGAACTGGAAGGCGAGACCTCTGCCAGGCTTCGTGAAGAGGCGGGCGCGATTCACCTAGTGCGCGACGGCGACCGCCGTTATGGGCCAGGCTGGTCTCCCGTCATGGCGGCGTTTTGCCATTTCTCTGCCTCCGGTTCGCGGTTCAGCGATGGCACCTTTGGTGCCTACTACTGCGCACTCACCGAAGCCACCGCCATTGCGGAAACCCTGTACCACGCAGAGCGCTTCATGGGAGAGTCCAACGAGCCGCCCATGATGCTGCAGCAGCGCGTCTATCTCTCCGATGTGATGGGCCAACTGATTGACTTGCGGGGCCACCGCGACGCAGCGCCCCTGCTCGCCCCAGATAGCTGGTCTGCCGGGCAAGCTCTGGGTAGAAACGCCTGGGATCAACAGGCAGATGGCATCGTGTACCCCAGCGTTCGCGACCCCGGCGGCCAGTGCGCGGCCGTGCTAAGGCCCCCGGTACTCTCCGCCACTCGGCAAGGCCGTCATCTCGGGTACGATTGGGACGGCCAGCGAATTCGCCATGTGTACGAGCTGACGCTGCTGGAATGAGCCTGCCGGAACGTTAACGCCATCCTCGCAGATGCTCGCCCTGGGCAATAGCGGCGGCGTCGAACACGCCGGTATCCAGAATCCAGGCGGTGACCAGTGAGGCCGGGGTTACATCAAACGCCGGGTTCCACACTGGTGCATCGCTGGGCGCCCACACCACCTCGCCAAACGCGCCGGCGGCACCGCGCACCTCCGCGCCATCGCGCTGCTCGATGGGAATCGCCGCGCCGGTCGCGCAGGCGGGGTCGACCGTGGTGTAGGGGGCCACCACGTAGAACGGTACCTGATGGTAGTGTGCCGCCACCGCCAGCATGTAAGTGCCCACTTTGTTCGCAAAGTCGCCGTTGGCGCAGATGCGATCCGCCCCCACCATCACCTTATCCACCTTGCCCGCCGCCATCAGGCTGGCCGCCATGCTGTCGGTGATCAGCTGGTAGGGAATGCCTAAATCGGCCATTTCCCAGGCGGTCAAACGGCCGCCCTGGAGCAGCGGACGGGTTTCATCCACGTAGACCTGCAGCGCCACGCCGCGCTGTTTGGCGATGGCCAGCGCGCCGATCGCGGTGCCTACGCCCGCCGTGGCCAGCGCGCCGGTGTTGCAGTGGGTCAGCACCCGGTCGCCGGAGGCCAACAGGTCAGCGCCCCGCTCGGCCATGCGCTGACACAGCGCGCGGTCCTCTTCGAACAGCGCTTGGGCACGCTCGGCCAGGGCGTGCGCGCCTTGGGCAAAGCAGGCTTCCATGGCGTCCAGGCAGTACATCAGGTTCACCGCCGTGGGGCGCGTCGCCCGCAAGCGATCACTCACCCACTGCCACTCACTTTGCGGATGGCGAGCCGCATACTGGGCCAGTACGAACGCCGCGCTCAAGCCAATCAACGGCGCCCCGCGAATGGCAAGATGCTTGACGGCGTGCTGCCACGCCTCGGGAGAGTCGCAGCGCACCCACTCTTCGGCCTGGGGGAGCCGGGTCTGGTCCAGGTATTCGAGGGCGTCGGCATGCACTCGTAAACTGCGTGACTGTAACGTAACCATGAAGGGCTCCTTGAGGTCTTGAACCGGTGAACTCGGCGCGCGGCTTATCAGGCGCGAAGCTTATCATATAGAATGATGCCCATTGGATGAGACGATGCAGGCCTTATGACTACCTTACACACCGAACTGCTGGACGCCATTGGCTGGGCAGCGCAGCAAGGCTGGACCCCCGCCACCGGCGGCAATTTTTCCGCGCGTACCGAGGCTGGTTACTGGGTCACGGCGTCCGGGCGGGATAAAACCCGCATCCAGGCCGATGACCTGCTGCTCTGCGACCTGGAAGGCCGCGTGCTGGAAGGTAGCGGCAAACCCAGCGCCGAAAGCGACCTGCACGCCGCGCTGTACCGGCTAGACCCGAACATTCACTGCGTTCTGCACACCCACACCGTGGCCAGCACCGTGCTGTCGCGACGCTTTCCCGACGGCATCGAACTGAGCGGTTTCGAGATGCAAAAGGCGTTGGCGGGTAACGCGACGCATGATGCAACGATTCGCCTGCCGGTGGTGCCCAACTCCCAGGACATGGAGGAGCTGGCCAGGCACGTTCGCCAGGGCTGGCCAATGCCCTGGGGCTTTCTCGTGGCGGGACACGGCATCTATGCCGTGGGCGACAGCATTGCCAGCTGCCGCCGCCACCTGGAAGCCATCGAATTCTTACTTGCCTGTGTACTGGAAGAGAGCCGGTGGTCCCAATGAGTCAATCAACCATTCGCGCTATCGTGACCGATATCGAAGGCACCACCACCGATATCAATTTCGTTCATAAAGTGCTGTTCCCTTACGCCTACGCCAAGCTGCCTGATTTTCTGCGCGAGAACGCAGCCACGCCTGCCGTGGCCGAGCAAATCGACGCCGTGCGCAGCGACATGCAGGCCCCTGAGGCCACGCTGGAAGCGGTGATTGCGACGCTGCTGCACTGGATCGATACCGACCAGAAAGTGACGCCGCTGAAAGCCCTGCAGGGCATGGTATGGGCCGACGGCTACCAGCGTGGCGACTTCACCGGCCACTTATACGCCGATGTGGCTCCGGCGCTGCGCCAGTGGCAGGCGGAGGGCAAGGCGCTGTACGTGTACTCGTCAGGCTCGGTGCAGGCGCAGAAGCTGCTGTTTGGCTACAGTGACGAGGGAGATTTGACCCCGCTGTTCAGCGGCTACTTCGACACCCATGTTGGCCATAAGCGCGAAGCCGCCTCGTATCAGCGTATCCTCGACACCCTTGACCTGCCGCCCGCAACGGTGCTGTTCTTGTCAGATGTCGTCGAAGAGCTGGATGCCGCTGAACAGGCGGGCATGCAAACCCGGCAGCTGGTACGTGAAGGCACCCAGCCGGGTACACACCACACCTGCGTCGCACGCTTCGACGAGATTGCCGTCTAGCGGCAACGGTTGACCATTGCTTATTTCAGGAGTCATTGATGTCACAACTGAAAGTCTTTGCCGATCAAAACCCTAACGATGCGCTTCTGGATACCACGGACGGCGCGCAAATCGCCGCCGAACTGAACCGCGTGGGCGTTCTGTTCGAACGCTGGGCAGCGCCGGGCGAGATTGCCGACGATGCCACCCAGGAAGAGATCCTGGCGCTCTATCAGGAAGATATCGACCGGGTCAAAGCCAAGGGTGGCTACCAGACCGTCGACGTGCTGCACATGGTGCCCACCCACCCGGACAAGGAAGCGATGCGCCAGAAGTTCCTGAACGAGCACCGCCACCATGAAGACGAAGTTCGCTTCTTCGTCAAAGGCCAGGGGCTGTTCTGCCTGCACATCGACGACAAGGTCTACCAAGTGCTCTGCACCCGCAACGACCTGATCAGCGTGCCCGCCAACACCCCGCACTGGTTCGACATGGGCCCCGAGCCGGCATTCACCGCGCTGCGCTTCTTCGACAACGTGGAAGGCTGGGTCCCCCACTGGACCGAAAGCGACATCGCCGGAAAATTCGATCGTTTAGATCAGCTTTGAGCGATGAAGGGTGAAGGGTGAAGGGTGAAGGATAAACCGTAGCGCGGCGTAAGCGGAGCGCACCCGCGAAGCACCGCACATCGGTGCCGAAGGTGCCACCGAGAGTTGATCGTTCATTCTGGCCTATCCAGGCGGCTACCGCCGCCCCCGCGGGTGCCTCATTTGCTCGTGCCGAGCAAGATTCGTTACGCCGCGCTACAAGGCTTCTCAAAACTCAAGCAGAGCACCCGTAGCGCGGCGTAAGCGAAGCGCACCCGCGAAGCACCACACAGCGGTGCCGAAGGTGCCACCGAGCGTTGATCCTCCACAGCAGCCCCACCCAGGCGGCTGCCGCCGCCCTCGCGGGTGCCTCATTTGCTCGTGCCGAGCAAGATTCGTTACGCCGCGCTACGGCGTTTCTCCAAGCTCAAGATGGGCACCCGTAGCGCGGCGTAAGCGAAGCGCACCCGCGAAGCACCGCACAGCGGTGCCGAAGATGCCACTGAATCAATGGAAAGACGCTTACAACACCGTTTTCTGATTGAACGTTTTGGCGAGTTCCGTCAGCGCGTCGAGGTCTCGGTAGGCTTGCGGTTCCATGATCAGCGTTTGGCCCATCAGCACGTTGCGTGCTTCCAACTCAGCTCGCAAGGCGGTGTCTTCGATCTCTTCGAAATCGGCGTTGTGGGCCAGCGACAGTACGCGGCGATGCATTTCGATGCCGCAGTAGGCCAGCGCATCTTCACGAATCTCATCCAGCAGGGCATCGCAGGCGTCGTCGGCGCTGTTGCCCTGCTCTTCGAATAGCGACCTGGGGAACAGAATACCGGTCCGCTCGGTTTGCCAGAGGTGACGAAACTCCTCATCGAAGCGGGTAAAGCAGTCGCTGATCACCGAGAGAATCCAGGCTTGATACGCTTCCAGCTCGTCTGCCTGGCGGTGGGCTGGCTGGCTGAAGTAGGCCATGAAGAAATTGGCCACGGCCATGCCCAGGTCGAACGCCAGGGGGCCATACTGGGAAAACTCGGGGTCGATGACCCGCACGCTGGTGTCGGTGGCCATGATGGAGCCGGAGTGCAAATCACCGTGCAGCATGGTTTCGGTGTTGGCGGTGAACTTCATCAACAGCCGCTGCACTTTGGCTTTCAAAGGCGCGTTGCGGCGTAGTGCGTCCACCACGGGCGAGAGCTCGGGCGTGTGGCGGTTCATCTCGGCGCCGTAGTAGGGGTCGGTGAACACCAGTGATTCGGTAATCGCGGGGATCGCGACATTGCCCGAGAACAGGCCCACATCGGCTTTTTTCTCTGGGCTCGCCATGGAAAGCTCCGAGCCGCGAAACGCCGTGCGGGCGCAGAATTCACCGATGGCCTCCCCTAGCCGAGCCACCCGCTCGCCGCTGATCAGCTTGCGCCGCAAAATCACGTGCGGGTGAAGATACTCCATCACGATCAGCGCCTGGGGCTTGTCGAAATGGTACACCTCTGGGGCCACGCCAGGCGCACGCGTAGCTTGGCGTACCAGCGCGTAGTATTCGAAATGGGCGCGATAGAGCGGCAGCGGCCAGCTCTCGCCGACCATGCGCACGTAGGGCAGCGCCTGCTTGACCACCACGCTACCGGTACTGCCGGTGACGATGAATACCAGATTGAGGTTGCCATCGCCCACTTCACGGATCTGCCACTGTGCCGGGTCGCCGCCCACGCGGCGGGCGACCGCTTCTACTCCCCCCAGCCGCTGGCCAAGGGTGTCCACTGCCAACGCCTGATAGCTTTGCTCGTCTGCCACGTTCAATCCCTCACCTGAAATGGTTGTGTGTTTGTCATACCGCGCGGTGGTTGTCAAATTCATGGCGGCTTCTTGCCATGACCGACTGTCCAGCCAGGAAAATGTTAAACAATGCAACGTCTCTGGATAACTCTTGTAGCAGATTTATAGTAATACCTGACCAACCCAATCAGGTATTCCTCCCACAGGTACTCCATCATGAAAAACAACGGCCCTGTTACCCAAGTGGAACACCCTCTACGCGATGATGATGTGCTGATTTCCAAAACCGACCGAAGCAGCCACATCGCCTATGCCAACCATCGCTTTGTCGAGATCAGTGGCTTCGACTATGAGGAGCTGGTGGGTTCGCCTCACAACATGGTGCGCCACCCTGACATGCCTGCCCCGGTGTTTGCCGATATGTGGAGCGACCTCAAGGCGGGCCAGTACTGGACCGGGCTGGTCAAGAACCGGCGCAAGAACGGTGACCACTACTGGGTGCGTGCCAACGTGGTGCCCATCCGTGAAAACAATCAAATCACCGGATTCGTGTCCATTCGGGTAAAACCGGAACAGGCAGAAGTGGCCGAGGCGGAGCGTATTTATCAGGACATTCGTGAGCAGCAGGGCCGCTACACGGTCAAGCACGGTGAGATCATGGCGCGTAACCCGCTGAAGCGCTTGGCAAGTGCCGCCTGGTGGGCGCCGCGACTGGCCAGCATTTCCGGCGTACTGATGACGCTGTTCACCACTGGGCTACTGATGGCGGGATGCGCCTGGTGGCTAAAGGGCCACGTGACCACCTCGGTGACCCTGCCGCTGGTGATGATGGTGCTGGCCAGCGGGCTGCTGCTGAGCGCGCTGCAGTGGCGCCAGGCGCGCCGGTTGCGCCGCTTCTTGCACAAGGCCAACGACTTTGCACTGCAAATCGCGGCAGGCGACCTGAACGCTCAGGTCCCTACCGTGGGCAACAAAGCCATGGACAACACCCTGGCCACCATGAATTTCATGCGTCGCTCGCTGGATGCATTGATTGGCGACCTGGACCAGCGGATTGCCCAGGTCATGCCCTCGGTGGAGGAGTTATCTCGGCATAACCAGGCCATGGGCCATCGAGTGGATCAACAAGCCTCTGCGGTGCAGCAAACGGCTGCCAGCGCCGAGCAGATCGCGTCTACCGTGCGGCAAAGTTCGGAGAATGCCCAACTGGCCAGCCAGGCGTCGGTGGGTAACGTGGGCGAAGTGGACAAGGCCGTGGCCATCATGCAGGAACTGGATGATGCCATGGAGGGCATTACCAGCACGTCCCAGGACATGGCAGGCATCGTCAAGACCATCGACCATATTGCCTTCCAGACCAATATTCTGGCCCTGAACGCCTCCGTCGAAGCTGCCAGGGCCGGTGAACATGGCCGAGGCTTTGCGGTAGTGGCCGAAGAAGTACGCCGCCTGGCCCGCCAATCAGCCGAGGCAGCCCATCAGGTACAGACACTGATCGAAACGGCCCGCCAGCGCATCGAGGCAGGCCAGCACAAGGCAGGCTCCGCCGGGGATGCCATGAGCCGCATTCGTCAGGCGAGCCACAACGTCAACGACCTGATGGAGGAGATCCGCGCCGCCGCCCGCGAACAGAGCGAGGGCATTGCTCAGATCAGCCAGGCCATCGCCCAGATCGACCAGGGCACCCAGGAGAGCGCGACCAGCATGGATGCCTACATCAGTGCCGTCGACCTCCTCTCCAGAGAAGTGGCTCACTTGTCCCACAGCGCCCACGCGTTCATGCCCATCGGCGAACGCCAGCATCCGGTGACGATGCGGCAAGGCGCACAGCCACGCCAGGATAACGTGCTGGCACTGCCGTCGCGCAAGCCCGTACACAGCCCACTCGCCAGCGCGGCGTCGTTCTAGACGGTCAGCTTTCTGCCAGGGGCGTCATGCAGACGCGATTACGCCCCTGGCGCTTGGCCTCGTAAAGCGCCTGATCGGCGGTCGTGAAGAGTATGGCGTCTTCCTGCCCCAAGGTCGGCTGCATGGCAGCCACCCCAATACTGACCGTCACCACGGAGGAAGCACCGCACCCGCCATGGGCAATGGCCAGCGCTTCGACACTCTCGCGAATACGCTCTGCGGTTTGATGCGCCGTATGAGGTTCGGTGCGAGGCATCAGAATCACGAACTCCTCACCGCCATAGCGCACCACCAGATCGTCGGATCGGCTGTTGGCTTGTAACGCGGCGGCCACCTGACGAAGGCAAAGGTCTCCTTGAAGGTGGCCGTAATAGTCGTTGTAGGCTTTGAAGTGGTCGATATCGATCACCATGATGGCCAAATGACTCTGCTCCAACCGAGCCACCTGCCAATGCGCGGGAAAAAAGGTGTCGAACTGGCGGCGGTTGGCAATGTCCGTCAGTGGGTCGGTCACCGAGAGCCGCGTCAACTGGTGATTGGCACTCTGCAT
Source organism: Halomonas sp. NyZ770 (assembly GCF_020616575.1). Taxonomy (NCBI): domain Bacteria; kingdom Pseudomonadati; phylum Pseudomonadota; class Gammaproteobacteria; order Oceanospirillales; family Halomonadaceae; genus Halomonas; species Halomonas sp. NyZ770. The sequence continues at coordinate 3,452,978 of NZ_CP085143.1, forward strand.
ATGGCCTGCCTGAATTTTTTCACGCATCAGCAGCAGAAAGGAGGTTCGTTCGCTGTACTCCAGGCGGTAGTTGGCCATCAACGTAAACACCGCCTTGACCAGAATAGCGAACATAGCCAAACGTTTGGCCTCGATTGGCATAGGCTCGTAATAAAATACGAAGACACTCATGACCCCGATACTGATCACCGTGGACATCAAGGCATAAGGAAAACGCAACGAAAAAACGATGTTTCCAGCCACCAGGATCAGACCAAACGAAAAGACATCCAGATAAGAGTGCGGCGAGCTGGAAATGTAGAAAATGGTGCTGGAGCCGATCATGGCCATCACGACCAGTCCTGCCATCAGCGTTTCACGCAGCCATGGCGGCACCCCACGGTAGACCCACCAGAAAATCGCCAGCGCCATGGGTAGCAAGATGACGCCGCGAATCATCACGGAGGCCAGAAACGCTTCGGGTCGAAAGCTGTAGTCGTTGATCAGGAACAGGACATAAAGAAGAGCGGTGATCAGGCCCATGATCACCAGATGGCGTTGGCGTGTCTGGTGCGTTTCCTGTTCGAAGAGCGCCTCTAACTCCTGCCTGAACCGTAAGCGGCAGCGTGGTCTGAGCTCATGCTCGATGGCGTTCAGCAACCTATCACTCTTCATTGTCCTTGCTCCTGCGCTGCCCAAGGGCAATCGTTGCCATTTCGGTTAGGCGTTCGTTTCATACACTTGTCGAGCCTTCAATTTAGTTTGCCACCTCTTGACGGCGTCGTCGCCTGCCGAACACGTTGGCGAATCCAACGCGTAGAGGTTCCCCCCGCTGGTCAAGGGCGCTAAAATGCCGCCCCTTATCTTCTCGCCATGTTCTTTTTGGGGCCTCTGCTCAAGGTGATCGCCCCTCAGCTCTCTTCCTCGAGGCCCATTATGTCCACACCCAAGGTCGGTTTTGTTTCGCTAGGCTGCCCTAAGGCACTGGTCGATTCCGAGCGCATCCTGACGCAGCTTCGTACCGATGGTTACGAGATCGTACCCACCTACGACGATGCCGATGTGGTGGTCGTCAATACCTGCGGTTTCATCGACAGCGCCAAGGCCGAGTCCCTGGACGCCATTGGCGAAGCCATTGCCGAAAACGGCAAGGTGATCGTGACTGGCTGCATGGGGGTGGATGAGTCCGTGATTCGCGACGTGCATCCCAACGTTCTGGCGGTGACGGGCCCACAGCAGTACGAGCAGGTGGTGAACGCCGTGCATAGCGCGGTGCCCTTCGTCAGCGAGTACGACCACCGCATCGACCTGGTGCCCGCCCAGGGCATCAAGCTGACGCCGCGCCACTATGCCTACCTGAAGATTTCCGAAGGCTGCAACCATACCTGCAGCTTCTGCATCATTCCCTCCATGCGGGGCAAGCTGGTCAGCCGCCCCGTGGGTGAGGTACTGCGCGAAGCCGAAGCCCTGGCGCGGGCCGGAGTGAAAGAGCTGCTGGTGATCTCCCAGGACACCAGCGCCTATGGCGTCGATGTGCGCTACGTGGAGAACGAGTGGCACGGGCGCCAGGTCAAAACGCGCCTGACCGAACTGTGCGATGCGCTGTCCGAGCTGGGCATTCGCGTGCGCCTGCACTACGTCTACCCTTACCCTCACGTGGATGAGCTGATTCCGCTGATGGCCGAGGGCAAGATCCTGCCGTACCTGGATATTCCTTTCCAGCACGCCAGCCCCAAGGTGCTCAAGGCGATGAAACGCCCCGCCTTCGAAGACCGTACCCTGGAGCGCATCAAACGCTGGCGCGAGCAGTGCCCCGAACTGACCATCCGCTCGACCTTCATCGTCGGCTTCCCCGGTGAAACCGAAGAAGATTTCCAGTACCTGCTGGACTGGCTGAGCGAAGCGCAGCTGGATCGGGTGGGCTGCTTCCAGTACTCCCCGGTAGAGGGTGCCCCCGCCAATGAGCTGGGCCTGGCGCAGGTACCCGATGACGTGAAGCAGGACCGTTGGGAGCGCTTCATGGCCCACCAGCAGGAGATCTCGGCAGCTCGCCTGCAGGCCAAGATCGGCCGTGAGATCGAAGTGCTGGTCGATGAAGTGGACGACGAAGGCGCCATTGGCCGCAGCGAAGCCGACGCCCCGGAAATTGATGGCATGGTCTATCTGGAAAGCCGCCATGCGCTGCGCGCCGGCGACCTGGTCAGAGCACGCGTCACCCATGCCGACGAGTACGACCTGTGGGCCGAGGTGATCGATACCCCCCAGCCGCTGAACTTTGTCAATAACATCGTCAACGCGGGCTGATGCTATCCCAGTAGGGCGGGCTCCCAATGACCTGCTCCAGATGGGTCATGAACACCGAGACCTTTGACGAGCGAAGACGGTTGTCTGGATAAATCGCATAGATATTGTCCAGATGACCGTCGTCGGAGGCTTCCCACTGCGTCAGCAAAGGCACCAGCGTTTGCTGACGCAGTGGCTCAAACAGCAGCCACGAGGGAAACATCACCACGCCCTGCCCGGCGATGGCCGCTTCCACCAGGCTTTCGGCATTGTTGGCCACCAGATTTCCCGCCAAAACATGGCGCACCGCACGCGCCTCTTCAAACGCCCGAAAATGCCATGACTGCGTCCCTTTGCTGCCTTTGTAAAGCAGGCAGTTATGCTGCCCGAGCGCATGGGGTGTCGTTGGCACGCCCTTCTCCGCCAGATAGCTCGGCGCAGCACACACGATGAAACGCTGGCGAGCAATGCCACGAGCCACCAGGCTGGAGTCAGCCAAGGCTCCCACGCGAATGACCACATCGGCCCCCTCCTGCACGGGATCGATGAAGCGATCTTCCAGCGTCAAATCGACTTCGATTTCAGGGTAGCGCTGCTGAAACCGGGCCAAATGGGGGGCGATATGGCGCCGACCGAACGCCACGGGCGCATTGATTCGAAGCACCCCGCGAGGGTGCCGAGCCCCTCCCATGACTTCCTCGGTGGCAAGCTCCAGTCGCGCCAGCGCCTCGTGCACTTCATGGAAGTAACGTTCCCCTGCCTCCGTCAGCTTGACGGCTCGCGTATGGCGATAAAGCAAACGCTGGCCCAGCGCTTGCTCCAGACTGGCGATATGCCGCGACGCCGAGGACGTCGGCAACCCATAGTAGCGTGCAGCCTCTGAAAAACTGCCGCTGGTAGCCACGCGAACAAACAGCCGCAGTGCCAGCAGGCGAATCGAGTTGTCCAAAATGCAATAGTCCTTTGCCCGTTTAACGCATTGTAGCAACAAGCGTGTCTCTTTAGAGTGCGGCCTCTTTCTGAATCGGGGAACGACACATGCAACACGCGTTGATACTGCTCGGCGTATTGATCGCCGGGATGGGGTTATCGGTGGAGGCAGGGCTGCTAGGGCCTCTGGGGAACAGGTGGGGTACTTTTCTGCCACGCTCTCCATCTTCCTGGTAGGTGCCCTGTTACTGTCGCTTGCGCTGCTATTCGCGCCCAAACGCCAGCTGGGTGCGCTGTTTCAGCAGCCTCGCTGGCTATTGACGGGCGGCTTGCTGGGGCCGATCTACGTCATTGTGTTGACCCTCGCCACGCCGCTGGTGGGTGTGGGCATGACCATGGTGGGTATCTTGTGCGGCCAGGTCGCGGCCAGTCTGGCCATTGACCACTTTGGCTGGCTGGGTAGCGAACGGCGTCGCGTCGATGGCTATCGCCTGGCGGCACTGGCCATGATTCTTGCTGCCCTTTGGTTGATGTAACAGGAGACCCACCATGCTATTACCCATTGTCTTTGCCCTGCTTCTGGCGGGCGGTGCAGTCCTGGCCGCCCAATCCTCCATCAATGGCCGTCTGGGCGCTCATACTGGCGTCATGGAGAGTGCTTGGCTGACGTTCGCCGTGGGTGCCGTGCTGACCTTTTTGCTGGTGCTCTTTTTCGAGCCCCCTCAGGAAGCAACGCTCATGAGCGTGCCCAAGTGGCAACTGACCGGGGCGCTCTTCGGGGTGGTCTACATGCTGGCCATCGTCTTTGCAGTACCGCGTGTCGGGACGGCTGCTGCCACGGTATCGGTGATTTCGGGCCAGCTGCTGATGAGCCTGCTGATTGACCACTTTGGCTGGCTCGATAACGCTCAGCGTGAACTGGATGGCTCACGCTACCTGGCCATGGCACTGTTGCTCGTGGCGATCGTCCTGATCTACCTGAGCCACCGGCAGCAGCAACGCGACTGACGCTCAACATAGAAATCTCACCCCCTGGGCCGCCAGGGGGCTTCTGAGCCGGTCGGGCAAGGGGCTGTCGGTGATCACTGCATGATAGTCGGCCAGCGATCCGGCGGCGCAGCGCAGCGGCAGGTCGAACTTGGTCTTGTCCAGTACCAGAATACGGTACGCCGCGTGGGCCAGCAGCGCCTCCCGGGCCATGACTTCGTCATCGTTGTAGTCGTACAGCAGGCCCTGGCTATCCATCCCGCCCACCGAGACGATGCCCACATCGACCCGATAACGCTGAAAGAAGCGCCAGGCATCACCGCCTATCACGTCCTGGTCGCGACGTCGCACGCGACCACCCGCCACGACCAGCTCGCACTCCAGGGCACACAGTTTGATCAGCGCATGCAGGTTGTTGGTCATGATCTGCAGGCCCTGCTTGCCGTGCAGCGCATCGGCCAGCTGCTCCACCGTGGTGCCGGTGCCTAAAAACAGCGACTGGTGATCGGCAATCAGCGAGGCTGCCTGACGGGCAATGTGCCGCTTGCCTGCCTGATTGACGATCTGGCGCTGGTCATAGCCGACATTCTCCTGGTCAGGAAACGCCATCACCTCACCGTGCCGGCGCAGCAGCAGCCCTTGCTCGGCCAACGAGCGTATGTCGCTGCGCACGGTTTGCACCGAGACACCAAACCGTCGCGCCAATGCTTCCAGGGTCTGCCGCCCCTCGTCCCGCACGCAGGCCAGCACCGCCCGCCGACGTTGATTGACGTCCATGCTTCCTCCCGGTTTTCCCTTCAAGGTTGACGCCAGCAAAACGAAAACCATTTTCTGCTCGGCGAAAGTCATTCGCTTTCAAACGAAAGCGTAGTGTCACGATGTTGTAAGGCGATGACAGTAGTGTGATCACTGTTCACCTACTGGAGGTTTCCCCGATGTTGAAGCGTTCGTTGTGTCGTGCCGTGACCCTTGCAAGCCTTGCCCTGTCCACGCCTCTGTTGGCCAACCAAACGCTGGTGCTCTATACCAGCCAGCCCAACAGCGACGCCCAGCAAACCGTGGATGCCTTCCAGGCGGCCTATCCGGAGATCGAGGTGGAGTGGGTGCGCGACGGCACGACGCGCCTGATGACTCGCCTGCGTTCGGAGCTGGCCGCAGGGGTGAGCAACCCCGACGTGCTGCTGATCGCGGACAGCATGACCATGGAGTCGCTGAAGCAGGAGGGCCATCTGCAACCCTACCTGAGCCCCGAGCGCGACGCCTACGATGAGGCGCTCTACGACGCCGACGGCTACTTCTACGGCACCAAGCTCATTACCACCGGGATCGTTTACAACACGGGTGCCGAGCACCAGCCGCAACGCTGGGCCGACCTGATTGGCCCGGAATACGAAGGCCTGGTCACCATGCCCAGCCCCCTCTACTCCGGCGCAGCGCTGATCCACATGGCCGCCATCGGTGAAACGTCGCTGGGCCTGGAGTATTACGACGCCCTGCACGCCAACCGCACGGAAGCCCAAAGCGGTAACGGTGGCGTCTTCAACGCCGTGGCAGCAGGCACCAAGCCGTACGGCATCGTGGTGGATTTCCTGCCTATCCGTGAAGCGGCCAAGGGTTCCCCCGTGGCGTTCGTCTTCCCTGAGGAAGGTGTCAGCGCCGTGACCGAGCCCGTCGCCATCATGGCGGAAGCCCAACACCCGGATGCTGCCCAGAAGTTCGTCGATTTCGTGCTCTCCCAAGCCGGGCAGGAATTGGTGAGCCAGCAGGGTTACCTGCCCGCGCACCCGGACGTTGCTCCGCCGGAAGGCTTTCCCGAACGCGACTCGATTCAGCTGATGCCGGTCGATATCGAGCAAGCGCTGTCCGAGGAAGAGGCGCTCAAGCAGCGCTTCAATGAGCTGTTTGGCGGTTGATGATGACCCCTTCGCTGAACGTTGGCAGCCAGCATCGCTGGCTGCTTACCCTGCTCACGCTGTTGGTGGTGTTGCTCAGCCTGGCACCCAGCCTGCGGCTTTTGATGGAAGCCCTCAGCGACCTGGGCCAGGGCAGCAGTGCCCCGCTGTGGAAAGTGCTCAACGCGGCCAGCACCTGGCGCGCCTTGTGGCACAGCCTGTACACCTCGGGCCTGGGCATGCTGATTGCCCTGGTGCTGGGCAGCCTGTTCGCCTTCGTGATCACCCTGACGGACATTCGCGGCAAGGCCTGGCTGGTGTTCTGCTTCATGCTGCCCATGATGATCCCGCCCCAGGTCACTGCGCTGAGCTGGCTACAGCTGTTCGGCCCGGCCAGCCCTTTACTGAAAAGCCTCGGCATGGCACCGCCGCTGGGCAGCCCCCAGCCGCTCTATTCCGCCGAAGGCATTGCGCTGTTGCTCGGCATTCAAAGTGCACCGCTGGTATTTCTGGCGCTGCGCACTTCACTCATGTCGCTCCCCCGTGAGCTGGTCGAAGCCGCCCGGATCAGCGGCGCCCGCCAGGGTCAGGTCTGGGGGCATATCATTCTGCCCGTGACCCGACACGGCCTGATCGCCGGAGCGGCCATGGCCTTCATCTCCAGCCTGGGCAATTTTGGCATTCCCGCCATGCTGGGCATTCCCGCAGGCTATTACGTGCTGCCCACCTTGATCTACCAGCGCATGGCCAACTTTGGCACCGGCGTGCTGGCAGAAATGGCGGCGCTTTCTCTGTTGATCGGTGTGCTGGCCCTGGCCGGGGTGGCCCTGCAGCAGTACTGGATGAATCGCAGCCGCTTTGGCCTGGGAGGGCACGGCGGACGCGCCCACGACTTTTCACTGGGGCGCTGGCGTACCGGCGTGACGACACTGCTGGTCATGGTGCTGCTCTTGATCCTGGTGGCGCCGCTGCTCGCGCTGGTGGTGAGCTCGCTGGTCCCGGCCATGGGCGTTCCCCTGAGCCTGGATACCATCACCCTCAACGCCTACCACGAGGTCATCGGCCGACAGGGCGCCACCTGGCGGGCCGTGCGCAACAGTGTCTGGCTGGCAGGCGGTGCCGCGCTGGTGCTGATGCTGTGCAGCCTGCCCCTGGCGTACCGTCTTCAGCGCCTGCCGCCTCGGCTACAGCAGCTCACTCTCAGCGTCATCGAGCTGCCCTATGCCCTGCCTGGCGTGGTGCTGGCGATTGCCTGCATTCTGCTATTCGTGCGGCCGCTGCCACTGATCAATCTGGCGCTGTACGGCACCCTTGGGCTGATTTTCGTGGCCTACCTGGCGCGCTTTCTGGTGGTCTGCCTGAAGCCGGTCAGCGCCAGCCTTGCGCAGCTCGACCCCTCGCTGGAAGAAGCCGCCCAGCTGGCCGGTGCTGGCCCCTGGCGGCGGCTGGCCACCATCGTGATGCCGCTGATCGCGCCCTCCCTGTTTGCCGGTGGGCTGCTGGTATTTCTGCTGGCCGTCAACGAGCTCACCGTGTCGGCGCTGCTCTGGAGCGCAGGCAACGAAACCCTGGGCGTATTGATCTTCAACCTGGACGAAGGGGGCGAAAGCGTGCTGGCATCGGCGGTGGCCGTGCTGGTCGTGGCCATGGTGGCTACCTTGATGCTGCTGCTGAGCCTGATGGCCCCTCGCTTACCCAAAGGAGTCGTGCCATGGCAAGGCTAATGCTCGACCGCGTTACCAAACAGTTTGGCCAACACACCGCGGTCAATGGCGTCACCCTCGATATCTCTCCCGGCGAATTCGTGGCGCTGCTGGGCCCCAGCGGCTGCGGCAAAACCACCATGCTCCGCATGCTGGCAGGGTTCGAGCAGGTGAGTAACGGCACCATGACGCTCGGTGAGACGCTGCTGGCCAGCGCCCACCACCATGTGCCCCCCGAGCAGCGCAACATGGCCATGGTGTTTCAGTCCTACGCGCTATGGCCCCATATGAGCGTGGCCGACAACGTGGGCTACCCGCTGAAGCTGCGCCGCATTCAAGGCAGCGACTACCAGCGCCGAGTCGCCCAGGCGCTGGAGCAGGTGGCGTTGACCCCCTATGCCCAGCGCTCGCCCCAGGCCCTCAGCGGCGGCCAGCGCCAGCGGGTGGCCCTGGCCCGCTGCCTGGTCACCGACCCCGACGTGGTGCTGCTGGACGAACCGCTCGCCAACCTGGACCGCAACCTGCGGGCCGCCATGGAGCACAGCTTCGTGGATTTCCACCGGCGGACCCAGGCCACCATGGTCTACGTCACCCATGACCAAAGCGAAGCCATGGCCATGGCAGACCGCATTGCCGTCATGCGGGAGGGCGAGCTGGTGCAGTGGGCCACGCCCGAAACGCTCTACCGAGCGCCGCGCAGCGAATGGGTCGCGAGGTTCATCGGCCAGGGTAGCCTGCTTCACATTGCCAGCGGCGCGCCTGGCCAGCGTCTCACCGAAAGCGCTTTGATGAGCGGGCTGGCCGCGCCGCTCACCGCGCGTTCGCAGCCCGTGTTGGTGCGCCCGGAGCACGTGCATCTGGATGCCACGGCCCCCAACCCCCACGACCTGACCGCCCGCGTTGAACGGCTGACGTTCCGCGGTGAGCGCTACGAGCTACACCTGCGCCTGAGCACCGGCGATGCCCTGCTGGCGTATCATCCCCACGCCCTTGGCGAAGGCCAGCAGGTCGCGGTGCGCCTGCTGGAAGGCTGGTGCCTGGAGCCCGACCAATGAGCCCCTTGGTGGAGATCCTCAGCGGGCTGGGCGACAAGGGCCCGGCCGCCATCGTGGTCGAGGCCCAGGGCAAGCGCCTGCTGCTGGATGCGGGCGGCGCACTGCACCCCGGTGAGGCGATCACCTGGGCGGCGGGGCTCGCGGTAGACGCCGTGCTGATCAGCCACGATCATATCGATCATATTGGCGGGGTGGCCGAGCTGCCCGAGCAGCTGCCGCTCTACTGCACGCCGCTGGTCGCCAAGGCGCTGCCGCCCCACAGAGCGTGGCAGCCACTGCCCTATCGCGGCCGTCTCGAAGTGGAAGGCATTACCGTCACCACCGGCCAGGCGGGCCACTCGCTGGGGGGTGTCTGGCTGCACCTCGACGTGGCGGGCGGACTTTTCTATAGCGGTGATGCCTGTTTCGAGTCGCGGCTGTTTCCCTTCGATACGCCGCCACCTGCCTGTACGGCGCTGCTGGACGCCTCCTACGGCAGCTACGACCAGCCCCAGGCACACTGCATCGATACCCTGGGCAGCGCCCTGGATACGCCACTGGTGCTGCCGGTACCGGAAACGGGACGGGCGCTGGAAATGGCGCTATGGTTGGCAGAGGAAGCAGATCGCCGACAGCTCCCCCTGGCCATCGACCCCATCATCCGCGACAACCTTGCCGCTCTGCTGGCGCTGCCACGCGGTTTGCGGCGTGATGGGCTGGACGACGCCATCGGCACCCTGCTCCAGCGGCCCAACGCCAGCCATCCGGCACTCTGGCTGGTCAGCGACCGTGACGACCAGCCCGCCGACTGGCCCGACCACCGCCTGCTGCACACCGGCTACCTGACGCCACAGCGCTGTGCGCAGCTGGCTGCCAACGAGGTGCTTTGGCAACGCTGGAACGTCCATCTGCGCGCCTCGCATCTGGTGGCGCTGGCCCATCAGCTCCAGGCTGCTCAGGTCGTGCCTCTGTTTACGCGACTGGACGATGAAGCCATTGATCACTGGCGCGAACGTCTAGGCACGCGGCTGACGACCCAGGCACGGCTTGCCCTCAGCAGCCGTTCTCAAGGTTCGGCCGTTTCACTCTTTGCATCTCAGGAATCCATGTCATGACCGCAGTCATCGTTGACGTCGACGGCACGCTTGCCGAATTTCACCCCCAGCAAGTCCACGAGTGGGTGCTGGGCCCCGCCAAACAGTGGGACCCCTTCTTTGCCCATATGGCCCAAGCGCCGGTCATCGAACCCGTGGCCAAACTGGTCAAGCTGCTGAAGGCCCAGGGCCAGCAAATCGTCATTTGCAGCGGCCGCCCGGACAGCCACCGCGAGCATACCCAGGCCTGGTTAGACCGCCATGCCATCCCCTTCGATGCCATGTACCTGCGCCCCGAGGGCGATGACCATGTGGACGATGAAGAGGTAAAAGCCGCGCTACTCGATCAAATGCGCAGCGACGGCTTTGCGCCCTGGCTGGTACTGGACGACCGCGACGCCGTGGTCGCCCAGTGGCGCGCCCTGGGGCTTACCTGCCTGCAGTGCGCACCGGGGGATTTTTAGCCTAGCCTGTAGCAGCTCTCAACGAGCTGCTCTAAGCTGACGCATGGTGAGTCTGACCACACAAGGAAGTGACCTATGCCATTACACCGTTTGCTGTTACCTGCCGTGGTGGTGCTGCTGGCTGCCTGTAGCGATGACCAAACCCCCGTGGCCGAGCCCATGTCCCAGGAAACGCTTTATGGCGATTGGGCAGCAGAGCCCGAGTGGTGTCACGCAGGGCAGGAAGGCGCCCCAATCCGCCTGGCAGCTGGCCGCTTCGAAGGGCTGGAAAATCACTGCGAAATGGGGCTGGAAGCGAGCAGCACGCCGAACGCATGGGAGGCGACACTGCACTGCCATGGAGAAGGAGTGACCAGCGAAGAACAGCTCCAGCTCACCCTGAACACTCAGGAGACGCTGACCTTGCGCTATCTGGATCGCGAGACATCACCCATCACGCTATATCGCTGCGACTCTTAAAACCACCGCTGACAAACGCCAACGCCCCGCAAAGCGGGGCGTTGGCGTTGGCGTTGGCGTTGGCGTTGGCGTTACTACACGTGGCCGATGATCAACCGCCTGCAAACGAGGCGTACATGATCACCACCAGCACCACCAGCACCACCAGCACGATGCCGGTGGGCACGGCACCTTTCCACGGGGTGAGGTCGACATCGCCCGAGGCTTCCTGGACCCAGTCCGTGGCGCGGGGGCGCAGCTTGCCGATCACCAGCATCACCGCGACCAGCAGCACGAACACCGCGGCGACGAAGTGGAACTCGTGCATGACCAGCGGCAGTTTGTTGAACGGCGGCACGAAGTAGCCTGCCGCGATCAACAAGCAACCGCCCACCAGGGCCACTTTTGCGGCCATGGGCGGCACACGCTTGGTCAACAGTCCTACCAGTACCACGGCCAGAATCGGAATGAAATAGATGGCGTTCATGCGCTGCAGGTAGCCGAACAGGCTATCCTGCCCCGCCAGCAGCGGCGCGATGATCATGGTGCTGATGGCCATGATCCAGCCAAACACCTTGCCGGATTTCACTACCTGCTCTTCCGTGGCGTCCTTTTTCAGCACGCCTTTATAGATCCCCAGGCTGAAGATCGTGGTGGTGCTGTTCAGCGCCGAATTGAACGAGGAGAGAATCGCACCCACCATCACCGCCGCAAAAAAGCCCGTCAGATACGGCGGCAGCACGTTGAATACCAGGTGCCCATAGGCTTCATCGGCGCGCACGCCCTGGTCGGCATACAAGTGGTAGGCAATGATGCCCGGAAGCACCAGATAGAGCGGCCCCAGCAGCTTGAAGAAGCCGGTCAACAGCACCCCTTTTTGGCCTTCCGCCAGATTTTTCGCTGCGAAGGTGCGCTGGATGATTTGCTGGTTGGTGGTCCAGTAGAAAAGGTGCAGCAGCAGTACGCCGGTAAAGATGGTCGAGAACGGCACCTGCTGGTCGGGGCCACCCATGGAGTTGAACTTGCTGGGGTCGCTCTCCTTCAGGATGCTCCAGCCTTCCATGACGCCTGTGCCGCCACTCACCGCCTGAAGGCCGAAGTAAACGATCACGAACCCGCCAATCAGTAGCCCCACGCCGTTGAGGGTATCGGACACCGCCACCGTGCGCAGGCCACCGAACAGCGCATAGACGGCGCCAATCAGGCCCACGACCCAGACGGTTGCCCACAGCAGAGCCGTGCTGGACTCGATGCCGGTCAAGCCCTGCAAGTCCAGCATGCCCTGCAAGCCAATGGCGCCGGAATAGAGAATGATGGGCAGCAGCACCACCGCGTAGGCAATCAGGAAGATGACGTTGGCAATGAGCTGGGTACCGGCATCGAAGCGAATCGCCAGCAGCTGCGGCAGCGTGGCAATCCCGCTTTTCAAGAAGCGCGGCAGGAAAAACAGCGCCAGAGCAACCAGCGCAATCACGGCGATGACTTCCCAGGCCATGACGCTCAGGCCGTCGGTAAACGCCGAGCCGTTCAACCCAACCATCTGCTCGGTAGAGAGGTTGGTCATCAGCATCGATGCGGCAATCAACGGAAACGTCAGGGTGCGCCCCGCCAGAAAATAGCCGTTGGTGCTGCGATGGTCATCGCGGCGTGTAATACGCCAGGTGACGAAGGCCACCAGGCCCGTAAAAAATAGAAACGATGCCAGGGTAAGGGCATGCATGAGGGAGGTCCTTCGAAGCGGTCGCGTCTTGGGCAGTACCCTGTGCGGGCACGAGGCGCAGTCTCTACACGATACGACACGGTGGATGTTGGTAAAAATACCAGGCTTCGCGGGATTCTAAGGAGGTGACACGATTCATCTATTAGTCTTTAGTCTTACTCAAGTGGCGCAAACGCTGTTTATTTACGTCATTCTACGTACTGCCTGCCCCTCGATCGGGAAATCACGTCGCGGGTAACGCAGCCACGCCCAGCTATGTCACAATACCGACCCTCAAGGATCACAAGGGAAGCACATCACCATGTTGCACTACCTGCAGGGATTACCGCACTTCTTTGCCTATCTGCTCAGCGCGCTGGGGATGCTGGTCGCGTTCATGTATTGCTACAGCCGACTCACGCCGCATCACGAATGGACACTGATCCGTGAAGGCAATGCCGCTGCCGCACGGGCCTACGGCGGTTCCATCCTCGGCTTCACGCTGCCGCTCTACAGCGCCATGGCCAACTCCATCAGCTACCTCGATTTCATTCTGTGGGGCATTGTGGCCTTCGGGGTGCAGATCGCCACGTTCTTCGGCTTGAAGCTGATGCTGCGCCGCCAGGGCGAGAGCCTTTCCCAGCACATTACCGAGGGGCACCAGGCTTATGGCACGCTGGTGGGCAGCGTTTCCATCGCGGTCGGCCTCATCAACGCCGCTTCCATGACCTGGTAAGGAGTTCGACATGGCAGATCAACATCTTCCTCGCCGCAAGCGCAGTGCACGGCTGTCGCTGGCCATGATGGGTACCGGCGCCTTTGGCCTGACCGCCTGTACCGAACCCGCCCAGGACGAACACATTACCGACGTGAATTTTGACGAACCGCGCAGCTTCCAGAGCGTCGAAGACTGTGTGGCCGCCAATATCTATACCCGCAGTGCCTGTGAGGAGGCCCATACGGCGGCGCTGGAGTCGGTACCGCGCTTCAATACGCTGGAAGCCTGCGAGGCCGAGCACGGCGAAGGCGCCTGTGCCGCGCCCAATGAAGAGCAGGCCCAGGCCAGTGGCGGCGGTAGCTGGTTCATGCCCGCCATGATGGGCTACATGATGGGGAGCATGCTGTCGAACACCAACCGTGGGCGTTCCTTCGAGCGGGTTTACCAGGAGCCGGTCTATCGCAACCGTGACAACCAGGGCAACTGGAATGCCGCCGCCAGCCAGGCGACCCAGCGGGTCAATCAACGCAACGACGCCATGCGCAACTCGGTGGTCCAAAGCCGTCAAACCACCACGCGCCGTGGCCTGGGCACGCGCTCTGCCTCCTGGGGCTCCTGACCTACACTCGGAGCCCTCATGCTAAGGATCACCGTTCCTGAACGACCCCAGTGGCAAGCCCTGGCACAGCAGCTGGGCTTCCACTTTCACACCATCGACGGCGAGCCCTACTGGAAAGAGAGCGCTTACTACCAGTTCACGCTGGAGCAGGTCGAGCACGACATAGAAACACCCACCGAAACGCTGCACGAGATGTGCATGGCGCTGGTCGACCGCGTATGCCGCTCGGAGGCCCTGCTGCAGCGGCTGGCGATCCCCGCACCCATGTGGGAGACCATCCATCGCTCCTGGACCTCCGGCCAACCGCCGCTGTATGGGCGCATGGATTTTGCCTACTCAGGGGACGGCCCGGCCAAACTGCTGGAGCTGAATTACGATACGCCCACCTCGCTTTACGAGGCAGGGTTCTTCCAATGGGTATGGCTGGAACAGGCCATTGCCCAGGGCATCCTGCCTCGCCATGCCGACCAGTACAACTCCATCCAGGAGCGCCTGCTGAACGCCCTGGCACATCTGGGCGACCGGCTCCCCGACCGCACGCTGCATTTCTCTTGTGTGAAAGGCAGCGACGAGGAGCGGGCTACCGTCCGCTACCTGCAGGACATCGCGCTGCAAGCGGGGCTTCATGCGCCGTTCGTCTACATCGAGGATATTGGCGTGACGCCGGGGCAGTCCCACTTCGTGGACCTGGAAGACCAGCCGATGGCGGCGGTTTTCAAGCTGTACCCGTGGGAAGAGATGGCGGTGGAAGCGTTCAGCCAGCAGATCACCCAGCTGGACACCCACTGGTTCGAGCCGCCCTGGAAGACGATTCTGTCCAACAAAGGTATCCTGCCGCTGCTGTGGGAACAGTTCGAAGGCCACCCCAATCTGCTGCCCGCCTATTTCGAGCCAACCGAGCACGCCTCGCCTGCGCCGGGCTGGGTTCGCAAACCGTTTTTCTCTCGGGAAGGCAGCAACGTCAGCCTGACCACCCCCGATGGAGTGTCGGAAAACGTCGGTGGGCCTTACACCGATAGCCCGTGGATTCGTCAGGCGTACCATCCGCTCCCCAGGTTTGGGGAGCGGCATGCCTTGGTCGGCAGTTGGGTGGTGGGCGACCGCGCCTGTGGTATCGGCATTCGCGAAGACGTGGGCAGAATTACCAAGGATACGTCCTGCTTCGTACCTCACGCGATCGTGTAAGCGTGCGTTTGTGAGCGCACGTCGCGATCAGGCGGCGCTGCTGCCTTGGTGATGCTCGGCTGCAGGCTGCCACGCGGGCGCCACTCGAAGAGCTGCGC
Organism: Halomonas sp. NyZ770; assembly: GCF_020616575.1. Classification (NCBI taxonomy): domain Bacteria; kingdom Pseudomonadati; phylum Pseudomonadota; class Gammaproteobacteria; order Oceanospirillales; family Halomonadaceae; genus Halomonas; species Halomonas sp. NyZ770. The sequence goes on from NZ_CP085143.1 coordinate 3,468,101, forward strand.
GATCCACACGGACCGTTTCGGCCCAAGTATTCTCTTGCGGGCGAAAGTGGCGCGCCCCGACCCAACGCAGCGGCTGCGCCAGTTTCACTTCTTCGGGCACGCCGCCCTTGATCAGCTTGAGCAGAAAATTGTCGCTTTCGGTGGGGTGCCAATGCGGCAACAGCTCGAACGGCGCATTCTGGGAACGGCGTGCTGCCAGCACACCCAGCCCCGGCTGGCAGTGCAGCTCGATGATGTGAGCCACGCCTTTGGCCAACAGCGCGCGATAGGTTTTCTTGTCCAATGGTGCGGTCGATACGGCAGTAATGCTCATGGGTAGCGAAGGAAGGCGCTGGGCCAGCTGGCGCCAGCGGTCTTCGCTGGTCACCATGATATCACCCGCCTTGAGCTCCCACAGAGCGTTGGCATGGTCGAACAGCGAACGAGGCTGCCACCCTGCCTGCTGAGGCAACAAAGCACCCAGCACGAACCCTGGCACCGTTTGCTTGGAAAGCCAGCTCACCAGCGAGCGCTGAGGTTGAGTATCGACGGTCAGCAGCGTTTGCAGCGCGATGGCTTCCTGCTGCAAGAACGCAGCTTCGTAACGATGCTGACGCTGCAGCTGATGGCTGAACGCACCACCAATAGCGGTATCGAAAAGCTGGAGATGAGAAAAATCACCCTGTTCACTCAGCGCCGTGGCCCACTCTTCAAGCGTGATGCAAGTAGGTGACAGCAGCTCTCCATCAGAGAGACCAAAAAAGCGCGTAACAGCCTGTACCAAACTGTCACGCTCAGCAGTGCCTGCCGATGGCAGCATCTCTGAGTGCGTGATGCCGTGGCGGGACATGATGCCCTGAAGCACCGCGAGCACGGTGGAAGAGGTGAGTGACAACATGATGCTTCCTTAGCAATTTGTCGTATCCATTTCGTTAACAGGCTACCTGCATGTATCACTTTTGTCAAAAAAAACACCTGCTACTTATACAAAAAATAATCTTTGTATAGAAAAAACGCCATCTTGGACAGGTAAGCTACGTCGAACCGTTGGTCAGGCTTCTCAGCGCTGCGCAAATATCACAAAAAGCTCTATTAATCGTTGCTATCATGCTGATGAGCGACGTACGCGTCGTGCGATATTCATACCATAGACGATTTATCCTCATCATGAGGCCTTTGGGTTCACCTGGAGCAAGCCTGCCCATGACTGCGCGCTGGAAATCCTTGCCGTTACGGCTTCGACTGTTTGTCTCGTTCGGAACGGTGCTGGCACTGTCCATGCTGCTTGCCCTGTACCTGCAGGCTCGCACCCATAGCGAAGCGCGGTTAGAGCACTTGCTCGATAGCGAACTGCCCGCCCAGGTCGAAGGCTTGGCCACTCGCATCACCTTGGGCTTGAGCCCAGCCCTTGCCGTTTCGGAAAGCCTGGCCAATAGCTATTTTATCGAGCAGTGGGTGACAGAGGGCTTGCCCGTCGAACAGCAGATCGAAGTCGAGCGTTATCTTTCACGCTTGATGGGTCAACTGGACACCGAACTGCTCTTCATGGCAGCGCAGACACCCAACCGGCAGGTCTACTTTCAGTATCGTGATGGCACTTTCCAGCAGCGCCCGCTGCAAGGCCCTGACAGCAGTGACGCCTGGTACCACGAGTTCACTCAGAGCGGTGCCGATTACAACCTCAATCTCGACAGCGACACGTTCAATCCGGACGATGCGTTTGTCTTCTTGAACTTCCGCAGCCAAGCCAATGCAGCCAACGGCCTGCCGGTGATCGTGGCCGGAGCGGGGCTCAACCTTGCTCGCATGGCCCAGTTCATCGACGACTACCGCCTGGGTGAAACCGGCCGCGCGGCCATTCTCAGCGCGGAAGGCGATTTTCTGATGAGCAGCGAGGAGGCCACGATTTCGGCGCTTCGCGAGCAGGAATCGGCAGGTTTGCTGCACACCGACAGCGAACTCAGAGTGCATGAAATCGAACGCGATGGGCGCGCCTTTTTTGTGGTGACCCGCTGGCTTCCCGAGGTGCAGCGCTACTTGATGGTCGAAGTCGCCAAGGACGAGTACACCACTACCGTCAGGGAGCGTTTCTTCAACTCCATCAAGCTGGGCCTGTTGATTCTACTGGCGGGACTGGTGCTGCTTTACCCCCTGACCGGTAGCCTGATTCGGCCATTGACCCGTTTTCAGCGTCAGCTCAAGGAGATCACCCACAGCCTGGATCTCTCCAAGCGGGTAGAAACCGATGACCGTGCCGAGCTTGGCGACCTGGCCGCTCAGACCAACGAACTGTTGGCCAGACTATCCCGCGCGATTCAAGCCGTGTCGAACAATGCCCTTGCCCTGACCCAGGTCGCAGACCGTTTGGCCCAAACCGCCGGGCTTTCTGGCGTTCAGGGGGGCGATATACGCCATGAGGCCAATCAGACCATGGCGGCCGCCGTGGAGGAAATGGCGTCGTCCGTGGCCGAAATCACGTCGACCATGGAGGAGCTGTCGACTTCCTCGACCCAGATCGCCGACCATTCGCAGTCGGTGGTGGACGTGGCCAACCAGACGCTGGAGCGCAGCCGCAAAGGCAGCACGGCCATGCAACTCCTGCAGGCGCGCATGTACGATATCCGCAGCGATAGCGAGCAGAGCTTGGCAGAAATCATGGCGTTGGGCGCCAAATCGAAGCAGATCAGCAAGGTCATGGAGCTGATCAACACGCTGGCCGCGCAAACCAAGCTGATCGCGTTCAATGCGGCCCTGGAAGCCTCCAGCGCAGGGGAGTCTGGCCGCCGGTTTTCCGTGGTTGCCAACGAGATACGCCGTCTGGCCGATAGCGTCACCGACTCCACCCATGAAATAGAAGGCCACACCGACGACATTCAGCAGGCCATCAACCGGCTGGTGGTCGCCTCGGAGAAAGGGGCCACGTCCATCGAACAGGGTGTCGAAGCCAGCCAGAGTACCGCTCAGGACCTCGAAGCCCTGCTCAAGGCAGCCAGCCAGACCAGCAGTGCCGCCCAGCAGATCTCGCTGTCGACACAGCAACAGAAAACCGCCAGCAATCAGGTGGTCATTGCCCTGCGCGATATCGATACCGCCAGCGCACGCAATGCGCAGTCCGTGCGCAGCATCACCGAGATCAGCCAGGACATGATTCAGATGTCCGCCGAGCTGAACAGTCTGGTGCAGGAGTTCACGCTGGCAGCGCAACCCGACAGCCGCCGCCAGACGCAACCATGATCACCGGCATGGGAGGCGCTTCATGAGTGTAATCCGGGTGGTCATGGCCGACGACAGCCCGCTCGCCAGGGAGATACTGCGCGACCTTCTCACCTGTGAGGGCGATATCGACATCGTGGGCGAAGCCAGCAACGGCAAGGAGGCCGTCGAGCTGGCCAAGCGGCTGGCCCCTCAGCTGATCACCATGGATCTCAACATGCCGGTCATGGATGGCTTGAGCGCCATCGAAGAGATCATGCACACCAAGGGCGTGCCGATCCTCGTCATCAGTGACCGCGCCGATGCCCAGAGCGCCTACAAGGCACTGGAAGTGGGCGCGCTGGAAGTATTGCCCAAGCCCACCCTGGACGAAGAGACCGGGGAGTGGCTACGCGCCAGGGTACGCTTGTTGGCGGGGGTGGCGGTCATTACGCGGCTACGCCGCCGTCTCATTGCACCACTCCCGGAGCAGCCCCCTGTTCTCGCACCGACGGCCGCGCCCACCTTCTCGCCACGAGTCTTTCAACGTGTCATCGTCATCGCCTGTTCCACGGGTGGCCCCCAGGCATTGGCACGCCTGCTCAGCAAGCTGCCCAGCGGCTTTCCTGCCCCAATCCTGATTGCGCAGCATATCAGCCATGGGTTTATCGAAGGCATGGCCACCTGGCTTGGCTCGCTGTGCCCCCTGCCCGTGAGCGTGGCCACACAAGGTGAGCGTCTCGAACCCGGCCATGTTTACCTGTCGCCCTCGGAGCGCAACCTGTGCGTGACGCCTGAGCACTGCGTGCGACTGGTGCAGAGCCCACCCGATGCCTTGTATCACCCAAGCTGCGACGTGCTGATGCACAGCGCCGCGGAAGTCTACGGCGCGGATGCCATCGGTGTGATCATGACGGGCATGGGCAGAGACGGCGTCAGCGGTATGCGCGCCATCCAGCAAGCAGGTGGCACCACCTTGGCTCAGGACGAAGCCAGTTCCGTGATTTACGGCATGAACCAGGAAGCCATCAATACTGGCGTCGTACAACACATCATCAGCCTCGACGATCTGCCCCCGCGCTTGATGCGCTTGGTGGGCATGGCGGCACCACGGCATCTTTCTCCATGACCATCCTCACTCCATTCAAACAGCTGGTACACCAACGCTGCGGGCTCTCTCTGGAAGGCATGGCAGAAGCGCGCCTGGAGCGTGCCATCGAACAGCTTTGCCAAGCCCAGGCCACCCAGGATCATGCAACGCTACTCGACAAGCTGGCCAAAGATGCAGCGCTGTTCGATCAGTTCATCAGCCAGCTCACCGTCAATGAAACTTACTTCTTCCGTGAGGTAGAGGCCCTGCAGTGGCTCGCCGATGAACACCTGCCCCGCCAGTTGGCCAAGCAGGGAGGGCCACTGCGGCTACTGAGTGCGGGATGCTCCTCGGGAGAAGAACCCTACAGCCTGGCCATGCTGTTGATGGAAACGTATGGCGAACGCGCCAAGTCACTGTTCCGCATCACCGGTGGCGACGTGGATCAACAGGTGCTGCACAAGGCCAGAGCCGGGATTTACAGCGGCATGGCATTTCGCGCGCTGCACCCCGCCCTCAAGGCCCGCTACTTCACCCCGGTGGGGCGCGCTCATCAACTGGTGCCCGCATTGACCGAATGGGTCAGGTTCTGCCCCTTCAACCTGCTTGCCACAGACCACCCGGCGCTGGGCGGTCCTTTCGACGTGATCCTGTTCCGTAACGTATCGATCTATTTCGATGAAGCCACACGCCGAGACATACAGCAGCGCTTGAAGCCGCTGTTGGCGCCACAGGGCATACTGCTGTGTGGCGTCACGGAAACGCTGGGCAATGATCTGGGAGTTCTATCGCTGCAAGAAGAGCAAGGGGTGTTTTACTTTCAGCATGCGGCCCCCGAGCCCTCTCGCCCCCCTCTGCCCCCTCCTGCTGCCACCGTCACGGCACCCACCATGCTGGAAACAGCGCCATGTGAAGCCGCCGAGGTACGGCCTTTGCCTGAAGCGCCACCCGAGCCGTCGGCACCTCCACCGCCTATCCCGCGTGAGAAAGTGCTGAAGCAAGCACATGAACTGCTCGACAACAATCACTTCGACGCGGCCCTTCAGCTCATCAGCCCACTCCTGGAGCAAGACCCATGGTGCGTGGATGCCTTGCTGCTTGCCGGGCTGGCGGTACGCTGGCTGCAACAACCACAGCAGGCCTACGAGTTCTTCAAACGGGCCGTGTATGTCGCCCCGGAGTGCTGGCCTGCGCACTTCTATCAGGCAGAGCTGCTGCGCCAGGGTGAACTCCCGGACAACCCCGTTCAGCGCCAGCGAGGCTATGCCGCCGTGGTACGCCTGCTGGAAACCACGCCACAGGCCAGTGGTGCACTGCAGGCCATCCAACCGCCGCTGCCCCCAGGAGATGCCTGTTTCCTGGCCAAGCGCTACCTGGATGAGCCGATCGCCATACAGGGAGTGGGCTAATGGCACTGGATATTCGTCGTTTCATACAGCGCTTCGTGGAAGAAGCCGCCGACCACCTGCCGCGATTGCGTGAGGGCGTCCATACCCTGGAGCAAGACGCCACCGGCAGCGCTGCTGGCACGGCCAGCAAAGAGCATATCAATGAGCTGTTTCGGTCGGCGCACACGCTCAAGGGCTCATCCCGAATGCTCAAGCTGGCGCCGATCACGGCGCTCGCCCATAGCATGGAAGAGCTGCTGAGCGCTTTTCGCGAAGGCAGCACGCTACCTTCCGCCGCGTCCTTGGGGCTGTTGAATCAGGCCATCGACGCGCTGGACGACTATGTCGGCCAATTGGCCCAAGGGGCAGCCCCCGAGGCCCTGGCGGCCGCTGAGCCCGCGCTGTGCCAGGCGCTGGAGTCGGCGGCGGGCTCGTTACCGGAAGCCCCTCTTTCTGCTCCCCCACTTTCTGGCACCCCACTTTCTGACGCCTCCACCGGGCCCACGGCAGTGCCTTCCCCATCGTCCACGAAGGCGCCACCTGTTGCACCATCATCGGCAGCGGCCTTGGCCTTGAGCGATACGGTGCGGGTTCGCCTCGACCGGCTGGACGATGTGATTCGCCTGATGGGTGAAGTGCTGTCGGGCCATCACCACCTGCATGGTCTGGTCGAACAGGCGCGCCAGCTCGGCCTGTCGCTGCCCGCCCAGCATCAGGCCGAGTTTCACGATTTTCAGCGCGAGTTCAAAGACAGCGTGCTGAGCCACGACGCCCTGATGAGCGATCTTCATGACCGCGCCCTGCAAATGCGCATGCTGCCACTGAGCGTCGTGTTCGACCCCTTGGCGCAGATGACACGTGAGTTGGCCCAGTCGCTGGGCAAGCAGGTGGACTGCCGTGTCCGTGGGAGCGAGATCGAGCTGGATCGACAGATGATCGACCGTCTCTCCGACCCGCTGATTCATCTGCTGCGCAACGCTCTGGATCACGGTCTGGAGGCCCCGGCACAGCGTCAGGCGGCAGGTAAAGCCCCCAGAGGACAGCTCACGCTGGAAGCATGGCAGGATGGCGGCTGGGTCGTGGTGGAGATGCGCGATGACGGCGCCGGTATCGACCTGGCAGCCGTTCGCCAGAAAGCGTTATCCCGGCAGCTGCTCGATGAAGGCCAGCTGGCCTTGCTGAGCGAGCAGGAAACGCTGGAGCTGATCCTGCTGCCCGGCTTTTCCACCAAGAGCCTGATCACCGACTTTTCTGGCCGGGGCGTCGGCATGGACGTGGTCAAGCGCACGGTGGTGGATGAGCTGAGCGGCGACCTTCACCTCACCAGCTCGCCCGGCAAGGGCACGCACTTTTCGCTGCGCCTGCCCCTTTCATTGGCGCTGATGCGGGTGTTGCTGGTGGAAGTCAGCGGCGTGACGCTAGGCGTGACGGCCCCTCACGTGGCCGAACTGGTGGAGCGCTCTCCCGAGGAGTTCATCGACGCGGCGGGCCAGACCACGTTGATTCTACGCAATGAGTTCGTACCGGTGGTCGCCCTGGCCACGTTGCTCGACCTGCCCGTCGTGCCACCTGCCGCAGACAAGGTTCTGCTGCTGGTGGTACATCAGCGTCAGCAGAAGCTGGCACTGATCATCGATGTGCTGGTGGACGAGCGAGACATGGTCATCAAGCCGCTGCCCAACCACCTGCGCTACCTGCCGCTGGTGTCGGGAATGGTGTCGCTGGGGCGCAACACCTTGGCCAGCCTTCTGCATGTGCCTGCGCTGCTGGAGCGCTCCCGCCAGACAGGGCTGCGCCAGACGGCACCGATACCCACGGATGCACCACGTCACCGTATCCTGGTGGTCGATGACTCGCTGAACACCCGTGAAATCGAAAAGGACGTGCTGGAAGCCTGGGGGTATCAGGTCACCCTGGCCGAAAACGGGCGCGATGGCTTGAACAAGGCGCTGGCCGACTCCTTCGACGCAGTCTTGACGGACGTTGAAATGCCCGTCATGGACGGCTTTGCGCTGACTGCCAGTCTGCGCGAAAATGAGCTTTATCGTCACAAGCCGATCATCATCATCACGTCCCGCGAAAAAGAGGCCGACCGGCGGCGCGGAATCGAAGTGGGCGCTGATGCCTATATCGTCAAGGGCAGCTTTGACCAAAACAATTTAGTGGAAACCCTGCGAGCCCTGTTGGGCTAGGTTTCCCCACAAGACAGAGAGTGATCATGCGAATACTGGTCGTAGACGACGACCCACTAGCTGGGGAAATGACCGCTGCACTGCTGGAGTTTCAAGGCCATGAGACGGTGCTGGCCGAGGACGCCATGGAGGCCATTCGTCAGTTGGAAGCGCATGAGGACGTGGCACTGATCGTCAGCGACATGCACATGCCGCTGGTGAGCGGCGTCGAGCTCCTGGACATGCTTCGCGAGCAGCAGGTGGACCTGCCGTTCATCCTGCTCACCGGCGATACTCCGACGGCAGCCCTGATGCAGACACCTGGCCTGAGCGCCTGTCTGCAGAAGGACGCCGAGCTAGAGACGACGCTAGGGCAGGCCGTTGCCCAGGCCTTCAACAGGTAGCCCAATGTCTTCTTCGCTGCACGACAAGCTCAACCAGTTGCGCCAACGGTTCATTGCCCAGCTGCCTGGCCGCCTTCAGCAAACCGCCGAACAGTGGCAGCAAAGCCGCATCTCGGCAGAAGCGGAAGCACGCCTGGCCCCCGAGCTGCACCGTTTCTTCCATAGTTTGAAAGGGACCGGGCGTTCACTGGGGTTCGAGCGTATTGCGGTACTGGCCGACCAGGGTGAAGCCGCACTCAGCGAGGCGTCACCGCAGGAAGAGCTGATCGTCCAGATACTCGAACAGCTGGCCGAAGAGCAGCAGCGTTTGCAGTCAATGCCGGGGCAGCAGCGAGCGCTGGCCGCGCAGCAGAGCGTGGAGTTCTCGCCGACGCCAGCGCAAACCCGCAGCAAACGCCAACGGCTGATTTACCTGTGCGACGACGAACCTGACCAGGTCAGTCAACTGCTGCATCATTTGCGCTGCTTCGGCCACGAAGTGGTGCACTTCGAGACGACCGATGCGTTCTTCAACGCCGTGATCACGCGTCGTCCGGATGCCATCATCATGGATGTGCAGTTTCCCCAGGGCCACACGGCTGGCACGGAAACGCTCACCAGCTTGAACAAGCTCACCGGCGAACGGCTACCCTCCATCGTGCTGTCGGCTCATGGCGATTTTCTGTCGCGTCTGAGCGCCGTGCGCGCCGGTTGTAACGGCTATTTCACCAAGCCCGTGAAGCCCCTTGACCTGATGCTGGCCGTGGACGAGCTGACCACCCCCACCGAAGACGAGCCGCTACGTGTCATGGTGGTAGACGACGAGCCGGAGGTTGCCGCGTATCATGCGCTGCTGCTGGAAGAAGCGGGCATGGTGGTGCAACAGGTGAACCACCCCGCCGACGCACTGAGCGCGCTCGAACGCTTCAGCCCCGACCTGCTGCTGGTGGATGTCTATATGCCGGTGTGCTCCGGTGAAGAGCTGGCCAACATCATCCGCCAGCAGCCCGAGTACGTCGGCCTGCCGATCATCTATCTCTCCAGCGAGACCGACAGCCAGAAACAGCTGTCCGCCATGACGGCTGGCGTCGAGGCGTTCATCACCAAGCCCGTGGTGCCCGACGAGCTTGTCTCGGCGGTGAAACTGCGCGCCGAACGCCTGCGGCTGCTACGCTCTCTGATGACCCGGGACAGCATGACCGGCCTCTACAATCACAGCACCACCACCGAGATGATCAGCAAGGCACTGGCTCAGGCTTACCGAGAAAAGACCCAGCATGCCATGGCCATGATCGACATCGATCACTTCAAGGCGGTCAACGATACCCACGGCCATCTGGCAGGGGACCAAGTCATCATCACCCTGGCACGGCTGCTGAAAACACGCTTGCGCATGTCGGACATCATTGGCCGTTATGGCGGCGAGGAGTTCGTGGTACTGCTCAAAGGGGTCGACGACCAGCGGGCAGGAGAACTGATCGACGAGCTGCGCCGTGACTTCGAACAGGTGGACTTTCACGCGGGTGGCAAACGCTTCCGCTGCACTTTCAGCGCGGGCATCAGCAGCTTCCCCGAACACCCTTCTACCGAATCGTTGCGCCTCAGCGCCGACCAGGCGCTGTACCGTGCCAAGCACCAAGGGCGCAACCAGGTGGTCATCAGCACGGAGCAGGATCATGACGGATTCGCGCCCCGCGGGGCATGACGAAGCAAGCATATCCCTTGAAGATGCCATCCATGCCGAGGATGGCGGTATCGTCGATGTGGAAGAGCCCTGCCAGCAGGTGGTGCTGTTCACGCTGTCCGGCCAACCCTATGCGTTGCCGGGTACGGCCGTGACGGAGATCCTCAAAGGCGACACGCCGGTCTATTTCGTGCCTGGCCTGCCCTCCTCTACCGAAGGCGTCATTCATCTGCGTGGCACCATCGAGTCGCTGGTTCGGCTACAGCCGCTCCTGGGGCTGACCGAGAGCAACGCCGAAGGCATGCTGCTGATGGTACGCAGTGCAGGAATACGCACCGCCGTGCGTATCGACCAGTTGAACGACGTGTGCGACTTGCCCCTCAGCGCCTTCAAAGCGCCCCCCGAAACGCTGCCTGACGCACTGCGCCCTTTCGTCAGCGCGCTTTGGCAGCCCGAAGAGGCCCGTGTGGCCACGGCCCTGCTCGACCCCGATGCCCTGCTGAAAGCCTACCAGCAGGGGCTGGGCTGAGCCGTGAACAGCGAGCAAACAGGCCACGATGGCACTCGAACCGTGACCTGCGTGGTCTTTCAGGCAGGCGGTTATCAGGTGGCCATCGACGCGCGCTACGTTCAGCGCATCGATAGCCACTGTTGTCAGCCGCGTCACGCCAATGCCGACATGCTGTTATTCCAGCTTGCCAGCTCCCCAAGCCGCTGGCTGACCCTGCGCGACGCCGCAGGCCCATGGCAACTGGGCATTGGCTCGGAGAGTCGGCTGGCACGCCTGCCGGTCGTCCAGCTGCATCCACTGCCCGCGCTGGTGGCGGCTCGCACGCGCATGCCCGCGCTGTGCGGGCTGATGCTGGAACAGCAACGTCTGACCTTGCTGCTGGATGGCCAACGGCTGTCGCCGTCAGTGCTCCAGCCATAGGCAGCGCACGGCCTCCCCTGGGGCTATCTGCTGGTGAGCATCGATGACGGCCAGCGCATCGGCCTCGATACACGAGGAGAGCACCGCCGAGTTCTGGTCTTCAAACGCCACCGCCTCGATTCCCTGAACGCCAAAGCGCAGCGCCACGCGCATGTAGTGTTGCCGTGGCCCTGTCTCGGTGGTGAACTGCGCCTTCGCGGTGATCTCTGGCAGTGACGCAAGCGCAGGGCACCCCGACAACGCTCCCATCAGCGGGCGTAAAAAGAGCCAGGCGCCGACGAACCCCGACACCGGGTTGCCCGGCAGGCCGACAAAGCGCGCCTCGCGCCCTGCCTCGGCCGGCAGGCGTCCCAGCGCCAGCGGCTTGCCTGGGCGGATGGCCAGTTTCCACATATCCAGCTGCCCCAGCGACTCCAGCGCTGCCTTGACGTGATCCTCTTCCCCCACGCTGACACCACCGGTGCTGACCACCACATCGGCCACGGCGGCTGCCTGTTCGAGAATCTCGACGGTGCGGGCATAGTCGTCGGGAACGCTGACCCGCTGCACTACCTCGGCACCAAAGCGCTCCAGCAAACGCGTCAGCATCGGGCGATTGGAGTTATAGAGCTGGCCAGGCTGCAAGGGCGTGCCCGGGTCGACGATCTCGTCGCCGGTGGAGAGCAGCGCCACCCGGGGACGACGGCGCACGCTGACCTCGGTCACCCCTTGCCCCGCCAAGTGCCCCAGCGCAGCCGCTTCCAGGCGCTGTCCCGCCTTGAGCAGCACGTCTCCACGCTGCACGTCACGCCCCTTGAGCCTGACGTTGTCACCCGCGGGTACGTCATGGGGAATCACCGCGTGGCCGTCGTCCAGGGTGACGCGCTCCTGCATGACCACGCAATCCGCGCCTGCCGGGATCTGGCCCCCGGTAAAGATCCGCGCGCAGCTGCCTTCTGCCAGCGGTTGGGCCAGGCTTCCGGCAGCAATCCGCTGACTGACCGGCAGCCGCTTGCCCGCGTCGCTGGCGCGCAGCGCGTAACCATCCATGGCGCTGTTATCGAATGGCGGCACGTCCAGCGTTGCCATCACCGGCTCGGCCAGCACCCGACCCGCCGCCTCTTCAAGCGGCACCTGCTCGGCGGTCAGCGGTACCAGCCCCGCCAGCAGCGCATCGAGAGCGGCGCTGATAGGTTGCAGTGGCGGTGGCTGATGTTGTGCGCGTTGCTCAGCCATGCTGCCCCCGGCCGGGAATGACCAGGTTGGCAAAGTTGCAGGGCTTGTGGCGGCTATCCAGCTGCTCGGCCAGAATGCCGTCCCACCCGGTGCGGCAGGCACCGGTGGAGCCCGGCAGACAAAACACCACCGTGGCGTTGGCAAAACCGCCCAAGGCGCGGCTTTGAATGGTGGAGCTGCCGATTTCGTCGCCACTCAGCTGGCGAAAGCGCTCGCCGAATCCCTCGATGCGCTTGTCCAACAGCACCGAGACCGCTTCTGGAGTGGAGTCACGACCGGTGAAGCCGGTGCCACCGGTGGTCAGCACCACCTGCACGCCGGGGTCGGCGATCCACTGGGCCACTACGGCACGAATCTGGTACACGTCGTCCGGCACGATACGCTTGTCGGCCAGCGTATGCCCGGCCTCGGTCAGCCGCTGAACCAGCGACTGACCCGAGCGGTCGGTCTCTTCGGTGCGGGTGTCCGAGACGGTGAGCACCGCAATATTCAGGGCTTCCATGGCATCCATTGGCGCTACTCCTGGGGCTCGTTCTGTGAAGGGGGCTCGTTCTGTGAAGGGGCCTTCTTGCGCGCCTGGCGAGCGTCGAGTGCCGCCAACTGCTCCGGAGTGGCCTCGCCCTGGTGGTTGGCTTTCCATTCACTGTAGGGCATGCCATAGACATACTCGCGGGCAGCGTCCATTTCCAGAGGCGTGCCGCGCTCATCGGCTGCGCTGACCAGCCACTTGGAGAGACAGTTACGGCAGAAGTCCGCCAGAATCATCAGGTCGATGTTCTGCACGTCCTTGTTGTCATCCAGGTGCTTGAGCAAGCGACGAAATGCAGCGGCTTCCAGCTCCGTGCGGGTTGCGGTATCCAGTTCATCGAACGTAGCCATGCGGATTCCTTTTTCAAAACAGGGTTGATATGCAGCATAACAAAAGACACCGCCCGAGGGCGGTGTCATGGGGCGTTCTCTTGCAATGACAGGCAGAGGTGTCAGCTCGGCCTTGTCGATGGCTCGCTGCTGTCGCCCGCCTTCTGAGCAGCCACCTCTTCCTCGCTCAGCGACTGTCCCTTGACCTCTTCGTACCACAAGTTGTGGTGCTCCTTGGCCCAGGTTTCGTCCACGTAGCCGGTGGTCATGCCCTCCAGCGACCCTTCGGTCCCTACCGTACCGATGTAGATGTGCCCCAGCGCCACGGCAGTCAAGCCCAGCGCGCCCACGGCATGGATGATGTTGGCCCACTGCATGGTATCGCGGCTCTGCCCGTAGTTCGGGAAGTCGAGCACGAAGCCACTGGCCACGACCAACAGCCCTGCGGTAGCCAGCAGCCAGTACCAGGCTTTTTCACCGCCGTTGGCAAAGCCTGCATCCGGGTGGCCTTTACCGACCAGGCCGCCGCCCTGCTTGAACCACTGCAGGTCATGCTTCTTGGGGATATTGTCCTTCAGCAGCTTGACCAGCAGCACGATCAGCAGGATGCCGAACAGTGGCCCCAGGTAGTTGTGGAGCACCTTGGAGGCCGCAATCATCCAGGCCCATACCGCGTCGCCAAACAGCGAGCGGAAGACGAACTTGCCATACAGCAGGTTGAGACCGGTCAGCGCCAGGGTGATGAACAGCGTCGCCACCGTCCAGTGCAGCGCGCGCATGAACAGCGGCCAGCGCAGCAGCTTGCGGCCGGTACGCGGCTCGTCCAGATGCTTGCGGCCAATCACCAGGTAGAACAGCGTGATCACGCTGGCCATGCCCAGAATGGCAATCAGGCCAAATGGCGAGACCCAGCGATTGCGCAGAATCCGCCACGTTTCACCGCTGGCGTTGATCAGGTTGTAGTTGCTGTCGTGACGCGAATCACGATAGTTCGGGCCGGTTTCACCGCTGCGTACCTGGCGCCACTGCTCGGCCGTAATGCCAGGGGCGGCGGTGGACATTTCCCGTTGCGGGTCCGCCTGGGCCACGGCCAGCTGGCTCACACCGAGGCTGGCCACCAGCAGTAGCAGCATCAGGCACAGGTGCCAGATACGCTTCAACCCACGGGCGGCATGCCCGTTGGCCGATGCAGGCATTTCAACGGTGGTCATGGTCATTGTGGTCATGACACGCCTCCTTAGCCTTTACGGGCAGCATCGTAGGCAAGGTTGTCGGTGCTGGCCTGGGGATTGTTCGACCACGCTCCATCTGGGTGGCCACGATGGACGACACGCTGACGGAAGATGTCGGCGACGTCCTGCGCATCACCTGCCAGCAGCGCTTTGGTCGAGCACATCTCGGCGCACAGCGGCAGCTTGCCTTCGGCAATACGGTTGGAACCGTACTTCTGGTACTCCTCTTCCTTGCTCTCTGCCGGGCCGCCTGCGCAGAAGGTGCACTTGTCCATCTTGCCGCGCTCGCCAAAGGCATTCTGCTTGGGGAACTGGGGTGCGCCGAAGGGGCAGGCATACAGGCAGTAGCCGCAGCCGATGCACAGGTCCTTGTCGTGCAGCACGATACCGTCGTCGGTCTTGTAGAAGCAGTCGGTGGGACAGACAGCCATGCAAGGGGCGTCGTCACAGTGCATGCAGGCCACCGAAATCGACATTTCGCTGGCTTCACCGTCGTTCAGCGTGACCACGCGGCGGCGCTGAATGCCCCACTCGACGTCGTTGGCATTTTTACAGGCGGTGACGCAGCCGTTGCATTCGATGCAGCGCTCGGCATCACACATGAATTTCATTTGAGCCATGGTGTTCTCCTCTTGCCGATGCGGACGTTGCCGCATCGGCCTGCTATCTGGTCGGGTCGCGCGTTATCGGTTCAAGCGCGCTCAATACGACAAATGGTGCACTTGGTCTCTTGCATCAGTGTCACCGGGTCGTAGCCGTAAGTGGTCGCCGTGTTGGCTGCCTCGCCCTGAACATAGGGCGCCGTGCCTTCCGGGTAGCGATCATGCAGGTTCTCGCCCTGGAAGATGCCGCCAAAGTGGAACGGCATGAAGGCCACCTTGCGATCCACCCTGGGGGTGACCAGGGCTTTCACCTTGACGCGGCCGCCCTCGGCGCCTTCGACCCAGACATCGTCACCGTCACGTACGCCGATATCGTTGGCATCGGCAGGGTTCATCTCGACGAACATTTCCTGCTGCAGCTCCGCCAGCCAGGACATCGAGCGGGTTTCTTCACCCCCACCTTCGTACTCGACCAGGCGGCCAGACGTCAGAATGATCGGGTAGTCCGCGCTGTTGTCACGATCCTGAATGGTCTTGTAGAGCGTGGGCAGGCGCATGATGGAGTCGAAGTCGTCCCACGTGGGATAACGCTCGACCAGATCACGCCGCGTGGTGTAGAGCGGCTCGCGGTGCTTGGGCACGGCATCCGGGAAGGTCCACACCACGGCCCGGGCCTTGGCATTACCGTAAGGGGCACAGCCGTGTTCGATAGCAACGCGCTGGATACCGCCGGAGAAGTCGGTTTTCCAGTTTTTACCTTCAGCAGCCTCTTTCTCTTCGGCCGTCAGGTCATCCCACCAGCCCAGGTCTTTCAGCAACTGGTCGTTGAACTCCGGATAGCCGTCGTCGATGTCGCCACCTACCGGGGCCGAGCCTTCGGCCAGCAGGTTGACGCCGTTACGCTCGATGCCAAAGCGGGCGCGGAAGCCCATGCCGCCTTCCATGACCGGAATACTGGTGTCGTAGAGGTTCGGTGAACCCGGGTGACGGAATTCCGGGGTGCCCCAGCAGGGCCACGGCAAACCGTAGTAGTCGCCATCCGAGGGGCCACCCTGGGCACGCAGATTTTCAAAGCTGAAGGTGTGCCAGTTTTGCTGGTGCTCTTTCAGGCGCTCCGGGCTTTGGCCGGTGTAACCCACCGTCCACATGCCGCTGTTGATTTCACGCAGAATATCTTCGATCAGCGGCTCGTCGCCGTTCATTTCATAGTTCTTGACCAGCTCATTACCGAAGCCCAGCTTGCGGGCAAACAGGTACATGATTTCATGGTCGGGCTTGGACTCGAACAGCGGCTCGATGACCTGGTCACGCCACTGGATCGAGCGATTGGTGGCGGTGACGCTACCAGTGGTTTCGAACTGGGTGGCGGCAGGCAGCAGGTAGACGCCGTCGGTGCGGTCGTGCATGACGGCCGCGACGGTGGGATACGGGTCGACGATGACCATCATCTCGAGCTTCTGCATGGCCTTTTGCATTTCAACGCCGCGGGTTTGCGAGTTGACCGCGTGGCCCCAGTAGAACATCGCTTTCAGCGCGGTGCGCTGGGAGATGTTCTCGTCCTCTTCCAGTACGCCGTCCACCCAGCGCGACACGGTGATGCCGTTGGTGTACATGGGTTTGCCGTCGGCGTACTCGGTATCGTCGAAACGCCCTTTCAGCCACTCGTACTCTACATCCCATACGGTGGCCCAATGCTGCCATGCTTCTTCGGCCAAACCGTAATAACCCGGCAGTGAATCAGACCCCAGGCCCAAATCGGTGGCACCCTGTACGTTGTCGTGACCACGCAGGATGTTGGCACCGCCGCCAGACTTGCCGATGTTGCCCAGTGCCAGCTCCAGGATGCAGTAGGCGCGGGTGTTGTTATTGCCGGTGGTGTGCTGAGTACCGCCCATGCACCAGACCACACAGCCCGGACGGTTGTCGGAAAGCCGCTTGGCCACCTCGAACATGTCCGCTTCCGAGACGCCGGTGATGTCTTCCACGACGCTGGGCGGGAACTGGGCGACTTCGGCACGCACTTCATCCATGCCGTAGACGCGCTGGTTGATGTATTCGCGGTCTTCCCAGCCGTTTTCGAAAATGTGCCACAACAGACCCCAGATGTAGGCCACATCGGAGCCAGGGCGGATGCGCACGTACTTGTTGGCCTTGGCGGCCGTACGCGTGAAGCGCGGATCGGCAACGATGATGTCGCAGTTGTTGCGCTCTTTGGCAATCAGGATGTGCTGCATCGCTACCGGGTGGGCTTCACTGGGGTTGGAGCCGATGAACAGCATGGAGCGGCTGTTGTGCATATCGTTGAGCGAGTTGGTCATCGCCCCGTAGCCCCAGGTATTGGCCACACCCGCTACCGTGGTGGAGTGGCAGATACGCGCCTGGTGGTCGGTGTTGTTGGTGCCCCACATGGAGGCGAGCTTGCGCATCAGATACGCCTGCTCGTTGTTGAACTTGGCCGACCCCAGCCAGTAGACGCTATCGGGGCCGTAGGCTTCCCGCAGCTCCAGCAGCTTGTCGCCGATCTCATTGACGGCGTCGTCCCAGCTCAGGCGCTGCCATTCACCCGCGACCAGCTTCATCGGGTACTTCAGGCGGCGCGTGGAGTGGCCGTGCTGGCGCAGAGAGGCGCCTTTCGCACAGTGGGCGCCACGGTTGATCGGGTGGTCGAAGGCTGGCTCCTGCTTGGTCCAGATGCCCTCCTGCACTTCTGCATACACGCCACAACCCACTGAACAGTGGGAGCAGATGGTGCGTTTGGTTTCGACGGGGGAGTCGAGCACCGGGGTCTTGTTCGCCGCTTCGGTGCGCTGCATCATGGGCGCGCCCATGAAGCCGACCGCCGCAACACCGGCCGTACCCGCGCCGGTACGCTTGAGGAACTGACGACGAGAGATACCCAGCCCAGACGCGGCCGGAGCTTGAGTTTTACGAGTTAAGCGCATGGCAAATCTCCTGATGGTCGCCGTCAGTCACGCAGCGAGGCGTAGTAGGCACGAACGTGATCCGTCTCGCGGTAATTCACCGACTTGGCTTCACGTTGGCTGGGCGTCTTGTCGCTCGCCTGTACGAGGGTAACGTGACCGACCGCCGCTGCCGCGCCTGCTGCTGCGGTGCCCAGGCCAACGGTCTTCATGAACCGACGCCGTTCAGGGTTATGTGACGTGTGCATAGGGTTCTCCACTGTCATGCTTGTTATGCGTGGGCCGCTGGCCCGGCTATTCACTGACCGCGAACCAGGGTCAGGTCACGAGTCGTACTGGCTGATGGGCGGCTCGGTCGCTGATACGCGCCTGCTCGCTCTCCATGAAGGCACTGCCTAGCGCGCCCAGCGCGGCATAGAAGGCAGTCTCCACGTCAGCCACATCGTCGAAGCAGCGCTTTGCCCAGGGGGCAAGATGCTGCTGAAAAAAAGCTACCTGCTCATGTGCCTGGGCTTCTACCAGCATGCCCATGACTTCACACACGGCGGCAAGGTGATCCTCGGGCTCATGGGTGCGTTCACTGCGCTCGAAGCCCAGCACCCTCAGGTCACGGCGCAGCGCCACCAGCGCGGCTTCCATGAGCTCACCCTGCTGATACCAGGAGGCATAGGGCACGATATCGCCCTGAATGACGCCCACCAGATGGCGAAAGTGGGCGCGCTGCAGTCGCTCGGGGTCGGCCTGAGCGGCTGCCTTGGCAAGGTCGGCCCAGCACTCGGCCAAGCGAGTGCCGTCCTGTTCTATTTCCAGCTCGGCCAGCCAAGCCAGGAGCTCGACGTCGGGCGACTGGCGCAACAGCCGTGCCAGCAGCTGGTAGATATCCCCGCGCAGCGCATCGACCTCGCTGAGCATCGCCTCGGTTTCACTCATGGCGTTACACCTTCAACTGCGCGTCAGGGTCGCGCATCATGGTTTTCCAGACGTCTTTCACGCGGCAGTCTTCACACATTTCCAGACGCGCCAGCGCATCGCCGGCAAAATAGGGGTGATTGGCCAGCTTGGTTTTCATGGCGGCCACCGTACTGACCGTCGCGAACGGTTTGCCACAGCCGATACACTCAAAGGCAGGCTCTTCATGGCACACGTGGCGCGTTTCACGGGCAGGCGCGGCCAGAAAACCAGGCGCCAGCGTGATGGCATTTTCCGGGCACGCCTGTTCGCACAGGCCACACTGCACGCAGTCGGCTTCCAGGAAGCTGAGCACCGGCGTATCGCCGCCTGCCTGCAACGCGGGTGTCGGGCAGTTGCTGACGCAGGCATAGCACAACGTACAGGCGCTGCTATCCACGTCGATGCCGCCGTAGGCCGCGCCCTCCGGCAGCGCTTGACGCTCGCCGCTGGGGGTTCCCAGCGCGGCCAGGCGTGCCAGTACCTGATTCAATCGCGTGCGCTTGTTGGGCTCGCGGAAGCTGACGGCAGTGTCACTCAACGGCAGCAGGCTGGGCAGAGCATCGCGCGCGTCAGTGGCATTGGCCGCCACCAGCTGGATACGTTCGACGGCGTGGCCAAGCGCTGCCAGCAACCCATGGGCCAGCGCTACCTGATGGTTCAGAAAGGTGCTCAAACGGGGCGGCATGCCCTCGTGAAGCTGAATACGTACTTCAGAGGCGCCGCTGGCCAAGGCCGTCAGCCACTGGTCGTGGCCAGCCGCGCCCAACTCTTCCAGCGGCACATCGATGAGATGGCCTGGCGTGACCACGCCCGCTTGGCGCTCTTGCTCCAGGGTATCGTGGGTGACGAAGCGCAGCACGGGCACGTCACCCCCCGCTTCGCGGTAGGCGTCGAGCCACGCTGCCAGCGTATCCTGCTGACGGCGCGTTTCGGGCAGCCTGAACTCGATGGCACCGGTGGGGCAGGCACTGGTGCAACTACCGACGCCCTGGCACAGAAAGGGGTCTATCTCGATGCGGGACTCGATACGCCCCTTGATGCTGGTGATGGCATCCGCCGGGCAGACGTCCAGGCAGCGAGTACACCCGACGTTGCCACTGGCCGAATGCGCGCACAGGTCGGTATTGACCTGAAAGTAACGAGGCTTGTCGAACTCGCCTACCAGCTCGACGGCACTCTCCAGCACTTGCTGGCGCTGCTCATCGGCAGCCTCGGGAGCGAGTCGTAAATAGCCAGGCGGCGGCAGTTCCCATGGCATCGCGGGCAGCATGTCGGGGGCCGTCAGGTCCAGCACGACATCGAAGGCGTCACGCTCGACCAGCACTTGTGCCAGATCCAGCGTTTCACCCTGTGAAAACGGCACCTGAAGATGAAACGCGCCCAGATGCCCGGTGATAGTGAGCTGCGCCAGCTGCTCGGCACTCAAGGGCTGCTCGATGACGGGCTCACTGCCCGCCGGCAGCTCGGCGGCGTCGTTCAGGGTCAGTAGCGTCAGCGATGCCAGCCCCTGATGCTGCAGCGCGCGAGCGGCGGCTATCACAGGTTGAACGGCACCGATCAGCACCACATGTCCACGACTATGGTAGGTAACGTTGGCGGGGGTCAGATTGACTGGCCAAGAGATACGCCGACGCACCGCTTCACGAGCGGCCGCGTTGCGCTGGTCGTCAATCGACGCCAGTTGGATTCGTTGATTCATGCACGCTCACGGTCAATGGGTCGTTCTTATTATTTGAATGGTCGTTTTAATGGGCATTTTGACACAAGTGCGGTGTAACGCCACCTCCCTTATGCCTTCAGCGTATGGTGCTATGCCGCCTTTTGCCACTTTCATTGGTCGTATCACTGTCAACGGTGGCCCGCCAGGCCAACGCTAACTCTATGATAAACAAGACAACTATCGTTCAGGACGCTCACTGTGAGCGTGATGATGCAAATCAGACTGGTCGTCTAGATCGGGTCTTTGTACAAAACTGTCATCACTTGTGCAAGTCGTCTCCTCCTGGGCAAGGGACGTCGCTTGCGTTTCTTGCGGTTCTGCTGCGCGCGCCTCGTCTTCCTGGGGCGCCTCGATGGCCTCTTCCGCTTGGTGAGCCCACCGCCTGAGCTTGCCTGCCAACTCGCTGGCCATGGGTTTCAACTGCTGCGTGTAGTCGGCATCGTAATCATCCAGTCCGTCACGCACGTTGTAGTTGCCGGTGGCCCACAGTCGGCGCAGGGCACGGCGGCGCAGCGTCGAACTGACCCCCGCCGCCATGAAGACACTGAAGTCGCTTCCTGCAGGCAAGGTATCAGGGTCGGGGAGCGTATCGTCCAGGCTGCCGGGCGCGGGTGCCGGGGGCTCAGCGGGGTCGGCCGGGGCTTCCTGCTGCTGGTGTGCTTCAGGCAGCACAGACGCTTCCTCGCTTGCCTGGGCAGGCTCGGGTGCCATGACGGCATCGCTCTCGAGGCCACGCTTTTTGCGCGACCAACGCTCTAATCGGCTCATCGGATCACTCCTTGTCGGGCAGCGTCTGGGCGCGGCCTGCCCCTTTGCGTTTTTTCTTGCGCTGCTCCACGGGGGCTTCTCCATGACGGGCCAGATAGCGTTCGATCCATACCTGAATGGCCAGCGGCATGGGTGCCTCCAGCACCTGCTGTTCGCCATCCAGCCAGCCCGCCGCCACATCCTGGCTCGCGGTAATGGCATCCGGCCTGGCTGGCTGCCCGGTAAACCCGGCGCGCACGAAGAGCCGCGGGGTAGCGGAGGTCAGATTGAAGCGGTAAGCCGCGCGTTCGGTCATGGAGAGCTGCAGACGCAGCACATGGTCGCCCTGATCACCGGGCACCAGCTCGGTGATACGCCACTGGGTGACGGTAAACGCCCCCATGGTCTTTTGTTCGGCCACCAGGGTGGCACTAATGGCACGCAGATTATCACTCATGAGTTGCCCCTTTAGACCTTGAACGGGTAGACAAGTAAGCCTTTTGAGCGCCATCATCGTCAACTCAGACTATTTTACTCAACTATTACGTTAAACGCCGCGCCCATCGGGCGAGGCAGTGACGCGGAGCAGTGAGGATTGCGCATGCCCGCCCTTCAGTTAAGCCGTGCCCGGCTGCCAGCCACCACCACCATCAGCGTGATGGATGCCTACGGGGCGACCTGCCAACAGGCCATTGCCGCCGAACGCGCCCTGACGGTCTACCTCAACAAGCGTGAAATCGTGACGCTGATGACCCTGGGCGATGACCCCGAAGCGCTGGTGGTCGGCTACCTGCGCAACCAGGGGCTGTTGTACCGGGCAGAAGACCTCACGGCGGTGCAGGTGGATTGGGAGGTAGAGGCTGCCGCCGTGGTCACGCGCCATCTGCCCGACGACCTGGAAGCACGCCTGGGGACCCGCACGGTGACCACGGGATGCGGGCAGGGCACGGTGTTTGGCAAGCTGCTGGAGCAGACATCGCTCACGGCGCTGCCCGCCACGCCGCTGGCCCAGTCGACCCTCTATCAGTTGCTGACCAACCTGAACCACTATAACGAGACGTATCGTAGCGCAGGCGCCGTGCACGGCTGCGCGCTGTGCCAGCAGGCCCAGGTGCTCGATTTCGTCGAGGACGTAGGGCGGCACAACGCCGTGGATACCCTGGCAGGTCGCCAGTGGCTGAATCAGGCCAACAGCCAGCAGGCCGACATCTTCTACACCACCGGCAGGCTGACCTCCGAGATGGTGCTGAAAGTGGCGCAAATGGGCATCAGCGTGCTGGTATCACGCTCGGGGGTGACCCAGAAGGGTGTCGAACTGGCCGAACGCTTCGGCGTGATGCTGATTGCCCGCGCCAAGGGCAAAAGCTTCCAGGCCATCAACGCCGAAGGGCGCTTGACGCTGGATGCCATTCCCCCCAAACCGCCGAGCGCTCGCTCGTCCAAGGAGGCAGGCATATGATCGCGACACACGACCTGACCGGCATGATTCTCGCGGGGGGTGAGGGCCGCCGCATGGGCGGCCGTGACAAGGGCCTCGAGCCCTTCGCAGGCCTGCCGCTGGTGGTGCATACCGTCAAGCGCTTCGACGGCCACGTCCATGAGCTGATGATCAACGCCAACCGCAATGGCGATGCATACGCACTGTTTGCCGATCGAGTGATCGCCGATGCCGAAGGCGGCTTCAAGGGCCCGTTGATGGGCATTTACAGCGGCCTGCGCGCCGCCCGCACGCCGTGGCTGCTGGTCGCCCCCTGCGACTCCCCCGCGCTGCCCCATGACCTGGTGGCGCGCATGGTGGCAGGCATCGTCACGCAGGATGGCGAGCACGATATCGCCGTGGCCTTCGACGGCGAGCGCCTGCACCCCGTGGTGGCGCTGCTGCGCACCTCGCTGGCCGACGACCTGGCCGCCACCCTGGCCGAGGGCGAACGCAAGATCGACCGCTGGTACGCTCGCCACACCTGGTGCCGCGTGGACATGTCCGACTGCCCTGAGGCGTTCGCCAACCTCAATACCGAAGAGGAAAAAGCCCGTCTGGAACAGGCGCTGGCAACGTCCTCACGGGAGACCACATGAGCCTGTCGTGTTTCGAGCTGGGCGAGCAGATGCTCAGCGTCGATGCTGCCCGCGAGGCGCTGATGACGCTGGTGGCGTCGCCGGTGGCCACCGAGCAGGTCGCCTTGAGCAGCGCTTTTGGTCGTCGGCTGGCAGAGGACATCATTGCGCCCATCGATGTACCGCAAAACACCAACGCCGCCATGGATGGCGTGGCCCTGGCCTGGCCCAAAGCGCCTCCCTACACCACCCATTTCCCCATCGTGGGGGACGCCTTCGCCGGGCAGGCGTTTGCCGGCGAGGTGCCTGCGGGCCAGTGCGTGCGCATCACCACCGGTGCGCCGATCCCCCGCGGTGCCGATACGGTGATCATGCGTGAACAGCTGATCGACGATGGCGCCAGCGCCACCGTCGATGCGCCCGAACGGGTGACGGCCGGGCAACACGTGCGCCAAGCCGGGGAAGACATTGCCAAAGGCAGCGTAGCCCTTGCCGCAGGCGCGCGACTGGACGCCGCTCGCATGGGGCTGGTGGCCTCGCTGGGCCATGCCGTCGTCACGGTGTATCGGCGCCCCCGGGTGGCGATTTTCTCTACCGGCAACGAGGTGACGCCACCGGGCGGCCCACTCCCCAGCGCAGGCGTCTACGACACCAACCGATTTACCCTGATGGGCCTGCTCGCCGAGCAGGGGGCCGAGGTGCTGGATCTGGGCATTCTCCCCGACGACCTCGACGCCATCGAAACCGCACTGGCCAGCGCCGCCACCCAGAGCGATCTGGTGATCACCAGCGGTGGGGTTTCCGTGGGCAATGCCGACTACACTCGGGCGGCGCTGGAAAAGCTTGGCCGCCTGGCCTTCTGGCGGGTAGCGCTACGCCCCGGACGGCCCATGGCCTGCGGACAGCTGGGCGCTACACAAACGCCCCTGATCGGCCTGCCGGGCAACCCGGTAGCGGTCATGGTGACGTTCCTGCAATTCGTGGTACCGCTGCTGCGGCAGTTGCAGGGCCTGCCCCCGGCGCCGCCGCCCCGGCTTGAGGCAATTGCCCAAACCACGCTGAAGAGCCGCTTGCAACGCACTGACTTCATCCGCGGTGTTTACCACTGCGATGCGCAGGGTACGCTGCATGTGCGCAGTACCGGAGCCCAGGGCTCGGGGATTCTGACCTCCATGGTGGCCGCCAACTGCCTGATCGAACTTGGCGATGACCAGGCAGGCGCCCAGCCAGGCGAGGTGGTCTGCATACAACCGATAACGAGCTGGCAATGACCGAACAACTGATCGACGATTTTGGCCGCCGAGTTCGCTATGTGCGGCTATCGGTGACCGACCGCTGTGATTTTCGCTGTGTCTACTGCATGAGCGAAGAGATGACCTTTCTGCCGCGCGCCCAGGTGCTCACTCTGGAGGAGCTGGCCCTGGTGGCCCGCGCGTTTACCGAACTGGGCGTGGAGAAAATTCGCCTGACAGGCGGTGAGCCGCTGGTGCGCAAGGGCATCGAACAGCTGGTGGACGACATTGGCGCGCTGCCGGGTCTGGATGACTTCACCATGACCACCAACGGCGCGAGCCTGCGCAAGCATGCCAAGCGGCTTTACGCCGGCGGCTTGCGCAGGCTCAACATCAGCCTCGACTCGCTGCACCCCGAACGCTTCAAGCAGTTGACCCGCACGGGCGAGCTGGCCCGCGTGCTGGACGGCATTCAGGCTGCCAAAGAGGCTGGTTTCACTCGGATCAAGCTCAACGCGGTGATCCTGAAAGGGCGCAACGAAGACGAGGTGCTCGACCTGGTGAGCTTTGCCCGCCGCGAGCAGCTGGACATCAGCTTCATCGAGGAGATGCCGCTGGGGGATGTATCGGACCACTCTCGAGCAGAGACCTTCTACTCCAGCGATGACGTGCAGGCGCTGATCGAAACCCGCTACCCGCTGACCCCCACCACCGAAAGCACGCCAGGGCCTTCACGCTACTTCAGGATGGCCGACAGCGACAGCCGCGTGGGCTTCATCTCCCCCCACAGCCATAACTTCTGCGACAGCTGCAACCGGGTACGCGTCACCGTGGAGGGCCGCCTGCTGCTGTGTCTGGGCAATGAACACTCGGTGGACCTGCGCGCGGTGCTGCGCCGTCATCCCGGCGAGATCGCGCCGCTCAAGCAGGCCATCATCGACGCCCTGCCATTGAAACCCGAGCGCCACCACTTCACCACCGATGGTGATATTCAGGTGGTGCGCTTCATGAACATGACCGGAGGTTGAGCCGTTGGCGCTTGAGGCACTCGTACCCGTGCATATCGTGACCGGCTTTTTGGGCAGCGGGAAAACCACGCTGATTCATCAGCTGATCGAGCAGAAACCCGCCCATGAAAAATGGGCCATTCTGGTCAACGAGTTCGGTCAGATCGGCATCGACCAGACCATGTTCGCTGCCCGTGATGACGTGGTGGTCAAGGGCTTGCCTGGCGGCTGCCTGTGCTGCCAGCTGGCGTTCGTGCTGCAGGCGGCGCTGGTCAATCTGCTGGCACGCCAGAGACCCGACCGGGTGATCATCGAGCCCTCGGGGCTTGGGCACCCCGCCGGGCTGATGGATTTGCTGCAGGGTGAGGCTTTCCAGGACGTGGTAACGGTGCAGGACATCATCGCCACCCTCGACCCGCGTCGGCTGGACGAAGCCCGCGTGCGAGCGCATGAGACTTTTCAAGACCAGTTGACCATGGCCGATGCCGTGGTCATCACTCTGGCCGACATGGCCAGCGACGAACAGCATGCACGGGCCGAGCAGTTCATCGACACGCTCTGGCCGCCGCGCAAATGGGTACATAGCACTCGGCAAGGCCCCTTGCCCATTGCCCGCCTGCTGAGCCCCTCGGCCCCTCGGGCTGCGGCGCCAGCCGCCATGCCCGCCGCGCACCAGGCACTGGTTGCTCAGGGGCCCAGCCTCGAAGGGGCGTTCTTCGACTTCCCACCGCCCCCAGGCAAAGCGCAGCAGCAGGCCGCCAGCGCCCTGGGCTATACCAGCACCGGCGTGCGCTGGCACCCCGCCGAGCGTTTCGACCTGGACCGTTTGGCGCTATGGATGAGCGAGCTACCCGCCACCGCCAGGGTGAAGGGCGTCTTTCATACAGACGATGGCTGGAAGCAGCTCAACCGCGCCGAAGGCACCCAGCGCGTGGCCGCCAGTGCCTGGCGACAAGACTCCCGGCTGGAAGTGATTACCCCTGACGGCACGCTGCCCCTGGCTGATGCTACGCTTCCTGATCAGCTACGCGCCCTGGGCGCCTGGCGGTGAGGGACGTTGCGCGCGTACGGCCTGCTCCATTTCCTCCACCGGCAGGGGCCGCCCGAACAAGTACCCCTGAAACGCATGGCATCCGTGGGCCATGAGCCATGCCTGATGCGCCCAAGTTTCGACCCCCTCGGCGATGACATCCAGATTCAGGCTCTTGGCCAAGGCAATGGTACTTTCGACGATGGCAGCATTGGCACTGCTCTCGAGCACCTGCTGCACGAAAGACTGGTCGATCTTCAACTGATCCAACGGGAGCTGTGCCAGATACGCCAGCGACGAGTAGCCGGTGCCGAAGTCGTCCAGCGAGAAGCGAACGCCGCGCGCCTTCAGGCTTAGCATCTTGTCACGGGCATCGTCTCGGGCGTCGACGAACAGCGTTTCGGTGACTTCCAGCTTCAACCGCTCGAGCGGGGCTCGGGTGCGCTGGAACACCTGCTCCACTCGATGTAGAAAATCGCTCTCGCGGAACTGCAGAGGGCTGATGTTGACTGAAATGGTCAGCTGCTCGAACCCCGGCTGGTGCTGCCACGCAGCCAACTGATGGCAGGCTGCCTCCAGCACCCACTCACCTACGTCGTTGATCAAGCCAGTGCTTTCCAGTAGCGGAATGAACTCACCGGGCGACACCAGCCCGCGTTCAGGATGGTGCCAGCGTAACAGCGCTTCGACGCCCACGATGCGCCCCTGTTCATCCACCTGGGGCTGATAGTGCAACAGCCACTGCTGATGATCCAGCGCCAGACGCAGGTCAGCCTCCAGCCTGACTCTGGCCAGCAGCGCGGCCTGCATGGAGGGGTCGAAAAAGCGTAACGTGCGTCGACCACTGGCCTTGGCCTGGGAAAGTGCCATGTCCGCCTGCTGCAGATAATCATCAGCACTGCGCTGGCTGTCGGCCATGACGGTGATGCCCACGCTGGCCGTGACCGACGCCTGCTCATCCCCCACCTGGATCGGGGTATCCAGCGCTGCCATCAGCTTGCTGGCGATATGCTCGGCCAGCGCCTGCGTTTTACGCGGGCTGCCGTCCACTCCCTCGACCAACACGGCAAATTCGTCGCCGCCCAGTCGCGCCAGAGTATCCGTATCGCGCAGCATCTGGCCAAAACGGCGTGCCACGTTCTGCAACAGCCGGTCACCGATATGATGCCCCAGGGTATCGTTGACATGATTGAAGCTATCCAGGTCCAGCAGAATCAGCGCTCCACAGCGCTGGTGGCGATTCAGCTCCTTGAGGGCCACGCCGATTCGGTCGATGAACAGGCGACGGTTGGCAAAGCCGGTCAGCGGATCGTAGAACGCCAACTGATGAATTTCCTGCTCGGCCGCCTTGCGTTCGCTGATGTCACTCATGGTGGCCACATAGTGGGTCAAGCTGCCGTTGCGGTCGTGCACGGCACTGATGGTCAGCCACTCGGGAAACAGCTCGCCGTTCTTGCGCTGGTTCCAGATTTCTCCCTCCCAGCTTCCCGTGGAGAGTACGCTGCGCCATAAGCGTCGGTAGAAGGCGGCATTGTGGCGCCCAGAGCTGAACATGCGTGGGTTCCTGCCCACGACCTCTGCATCACTGTAGCCGGTGATGCGCTTGAAAGTGTCGTTCACTTTCAGGATCGTGCCCCGTGCATCGGTCACCATGATGCCCAAATGTGCCTGAAATGCAGCGGCAGCAATTTGCAGCTCCACTTCGGCGCGTTTTGCGTCAGTTACCTCACGGGTCACGGAAAGCACTCCTTCCAATTCGTCCGGTTGTTGGGTACTGCTCACCAGAGGGCTCAAGGTGGCATGAAAATCGCGCGACTGCTGGCCCAATGGCAGCGAATACTCGAACGTGGCCACCTGACGAGTGCGCTGCACCTGCTGGAACACGTCATCAAAGGCCTGTGCCAACGGCATGGGCAGTACCTCGGCGTAGGATTTACCCAAGGCCTGGGCACTGTCCAGCAGCAGCTTATCGGCATCCAGGGCGTGGATATAGGTAAACCGCCCCTGGCCATCGAAGACGAAAATCATGTCCTGGACGGAATGAATCAACGCATCCAGGCGAACCTGTCGAGCCTGAAGCTGATAGCCCAGCGCCAAGCGGTGCAGGTAATGCCGAGCCACCCACGCCCCCAACGCCCCCAGCAAAGCCATGACACCCGACAGCAACCAGGCACGCTGACGCCAGCTGGCCAACAGGCGCTGAACATCGACCCCCACCACTACCATAACCGGGTAGTCGGCCACACGTTTGACGTGAAACAAGCGCTCTTTGTCATCCAGCGGTGACAGCATGGTGAAGACGTGCAGGCGATCATCGCTGACCAGCCAGTCCCGATAGGCCGTTGCATCGATCTCACGCCCCAGCGCCACGCCTTGGGCAGGTTCCGGATGGCGCGCAATCAGTTTCAGGCTGGCATCGACCAGCGCAACACTCTCGCCCTCCTCGACCCCCATGTGGCTCAACGCAGCGCTGAACATCTCGGGCAACAGCCGAGCAACCACCACACCATTGAACGCCCCCTCGGCAGGGCCTAGCCGCCGCGCATGGTACAGATAGAAGCGCTGATCCAGGGCCGACCAATAAAGCGGCGTGACCACTTCGTCATACGCTGACTGGCTGAAACCTCGAAACAGTGCCGTCTGGCTCAGGTCCCTGCCCGCATGACGGTTGTCGCCACTGCTTACCCAGGCGCGCCCGTCTGCATTCAACACGCCAAGCTCATCGATCAACGGCAGATAGCGCGTCAGGTTCTCCAGCGCTACCTGAACCTGCACCTCACGGTCAGGCACGCCTGCCGTCTGACGTTCGAGCAGCTCTTCGAGCCCAAACAGCGCCTGCGCGCTCTGCCCCAGTACTCCATTCGCCCATTCAGCCACCACGCTGGCGCGGGCAGCAGCCCGCGCTTCTGCGGCCTGCAGCTCTTGCTCGTACTGCCCTTTCAACAGCCAGCCAAACAGTACCAGCATCACGCACAGCGACACGATGTAAATGGCAATGACGCGATGGCGGTAACGACGATGGCGAGGCAGCGTATCAAGGTGTCGGGAGAGTCCATCACTCGGCGGGAGCGACATCATGCATACCTTAGTCAGGCATCCCGTGGGCGCACCTGATAGAGTGAAAAAAGACAGAGGAAGATACACCAGCCCGAGACATGGGTGGGACTGTTGAAGTGTGGCGCGATGTTTTTTTGATGTATATCAATTTTTGGCAAAAACCGTCATCAAAATCCTCATATCGGTATGACCGGCAGGGCAACGAGGCAGCCATGGCATCTCTGGGACAAATGAGCGATTACGAAATACGCCTGGTGCGTATCTTCAAGACCGTGGTGGAGTGCGGTGGCTTCACCGCAGCAGAAACGACGCTGGGCATCAGCCGCTCGGCCATCAGCCAGCACATGAGCGACCTGGAGAGCCGCCTGGGGTTTTCGCTTTGCCAGCGAGGTCGCGGTGGGTTCAGCCTGACCGAAGAAGGCAAGGAGATTTACCAGGCAGGCCTGACCCTGCTGACCGCCCTCGAAACCTTCAAAAGCGATGTCAATGCACTGCATCACACCATCAAGGGCGAGCTGAATATCGGCATCACCGATAACCTGGTGACGCTACCCGCCATGAACGTTACCCACGCCCTGGCGGCGCTGACGGCGCCCAACCATGCGGTGACCGTGAATATTCATATGGAACCCTCGGACGCGGTGATCCGGGGCGTCATGGATGGGCACCTGCACGTCGGGGTGGTGCCTGCCGTGAACCTGCCGACCAGCCTGGAGACGCGCTGGCTTTACGACGAGCCGTCATACCTGTACTGCTCGGCAGAGCACCCCTTGTTTCCACAGGCCGATGAGAGGCTCGAAGCAGGCGACATTGCCCAGTACCCCGCCATACAGCCCCGCTACCCGCTACCGGAAAAAGCCCGCCAGGCCCACGAAGCACTCAACCGTCGAGCCTCTGCGTCAGACCGAGAAGGCGCTGCCTTCCTGATCCTGACCGGACGCTTCATTGGCTTTCTACCCGAACACGTGGCCGCCCAGTGGGTCAGCGCAGGCAAGATGCGCGCCCTGCTGCCCCAGCACTACGCGTATCGCATCCCGTTCGTGCTGATTACCCGCCACGACCGCCGCCCCAACCGCGTGGTGGATGCCTTCCTGGGGCTGGTGAAGGAAGCTAACTAGGCTTTGTAAGAAAAGTCGGCGAGCGATGGCCAGACAAGGCAAAAATCGGCGAAAAGACGGAGTTTACAAGGTGTAAATGAGTACTTTGAGCCGATTTTTAACGCCGTATGGGCGAGCATAGGCAGTTTTCGTACAAAGCCTAGCGGCGCAGCCCGTCAGGCTCTACCTGACAGCTGGCTGCGCCATGCGCTACCGCATCAAGGCTGGCGAGCCGCCTCGCTGGCCATCAGCGGCACAGGGCCTGCCTGGGGAGACGACGCCAGCGTACGGCTGGCGACGTAGTACACCACCGCCCCCAGCGCCGAGCCCGTGAACCAGCCGTAGTCATAGAACCAGTTCATGGTACCGGTCAGCAGCGACAGCAGGGTCAGGCTCACCGGAATGCCGAAGGCAATGAATCCGGCGATATTGACCGCGGGGTAAGCCTGGTGGTCCATGTACAGGCTAGGCACATCCAGGCGCTGGCGTTTGATCAGGAAATAATCCACCGCCATGATGCCTGCAATCGGGCCCAGCAGGCTGGAGTAGCCCAGCAGCCAGTTGGAGTACATCTGCTCCAGTGAAACGCCCTGGCTCACCACCCCCGCCTTTTGCAGCAGGTCGTAGCCCATCAGCAGCACCCCCACGGCGCCGGTCATCAGCACGCCACGGGTTTGATTGATCAGCTTGGGGGCAATGTTCTGAAAGTCATTGGTGGGTGAGACGATATTGGAAGCGGTGTTGGTCGAGATGGTCGCCACGATGATCAGCAGCATGGCCATGATGACCCAGAAAGGGCTGTCGATATAGCCGATCAAGCGCACCGGGTCGGCCACGGTTTGGCCTACCAGAGTTTCCGAGGCGGCGGTCAATACCACGCCCAAGGCAGCAAAGAAGAACATGGTCAACGGCAAGCCCAGGATCTGCCCGACGATCTGGTCCTTCTGGCTCTTGGCGAAGCGGCTGAAATCAGGAATGTTCAGTGACAGCGTCGCCCAGAAGCCCACCATGGCCGTCAGGCCAGCAAAAAAATAGCCATATACCGAAGCCCCTTCCGGGCGCGACGGCGGCTGGGCCAGCAGTTCGGTCATCGACATGTGCGGCCACGCCCACATCATCAGTCCGATCCCCACGGCCAACAGCAGCGGTGCCGCCAGGGTTTCCAGCCACTTGATCGACTCGGCCCCGCGAATCACCACGTACAGGTTCATGGCGCCAAACACGAAGAAACCAATCACCTCGCCGACGCCTCCCAGCGCCGCCCAGGCGGGAAACAGCGCCGACAGCAGCAGGTGAATGGCCAGCCCGCCAAACATGGTTTGAATGCCAAACCAGCCGCAGCCCACCAGCGCCCTGACCAGGCAAGGCACGTTGGAACCCAGGATGCCAAACGAAGAGCGCAGCACCACCGGAAAGGGAATGCCGAATTTGGTGCCGGGAAAAGCGTTCAGCGTCAGCGGAATCAGCACGATCACGTTGGCCAGCAGAATGGCCAGCAGCGCCTCGCCCACGCTCAGCCCAAAGTAGGCCGTGAGCACGCCGCCCAGGGTGTAGGTGGGCACGCAGATCGACATACCGACCCACAGCGCCGCAATGTTCCATTTGCTCCAGGTACGCTCTTTTGCTTCGGTAGGCGCAATATCGTCGTTGAAGCGTGGGCTTTCACGCACATCGTCTTCCACTGCCAGTTCGACCAACCCCTGCTGATCGATCATTCGAGATTTAGCTGCCGTCATCGTTGTCTCCTCAGCCTCGCCATTGCCTTTTTATCTTCAAAGGTTCAACAGGTTGCGCAGCAATAAGCGTGCCCAAAACCACGCGCTCACCGCTAACTCATTGAACACAAAGCTGACCAAACAGACATATATAAAGACGAAGCCCTCTGTATCATTGTTGTTATAGTCACGGGTATTAAAACCTCCTAAACAGGGTAGCGAAATATTCATAAAACGCACCACAAGAATGCAAAACATCAATATAAAAACCAAAAAATAAAACACAAACCATTGATTTAAAAAAAATAAAAATGAAACGCCATAATAGTGCAACACCTCACCAAATTGATAAAAACGGACAATAAAAAACTTAAAAAACAGCAAAAACAGTCACTTGAAAGACAGCCAGGCTTTTCATAAAAACTTCTTGCAAAACGTCTTCAACCAGCGCTATGTTCAAAAAGCTGTCTATCTTGACAGCTTTGCTAACAATTATAAGTTTCGACCATGAGTCGATGTCATGACACGCCTAGCGATCTTTTCCGCCACTCATCGATACCGGCAGAAAAGCCACCCATAGCTGGCCTCCCATCCATTCGGAGGTCGTCGCGTTATGACAAAAGAGGGGTAGTCCATGCAGAAAATGAAGATTGGCCTGATCCAGATGGCCCTGAATACCAGCACCGATCAGGAACCCGGCGCCATTCGTGACGCGATGAACGAAGCGCACCTGCCCATGATTCAGCAAGCCGCCGAGCAAGGCGTGCAGGTGCTGTGCTTTCAGGAAGTGTTCAATCAGCCCTATTTTTGCCCCAGCCAGGACAGCAAGTGGTACGCCGCCGCCGAGCGGGTGCCGGAAGGCCCCACCTGCCAGATGATGCAAAAGCTCGCGGCCGAGCACCGCATGGTGATCATCGTCCCTATCTATGAAGAGACCGAGACCGGCGTTTACTACAACACGGCAGCGGTGTTCGACGCTGACGGTAGCTATCTAGGCAAATACCACAAGACACACATTCCCCAGGTGGCTGGCTTTTGGGAGAAATTCTTCTTCAAACCAGGTAAATCCAACTGGCCGGTTTTCGATACCGCCTACGGCAAGATCGGCGTGTACATCTGCTACGACCGCCACTTCCCGGAAGGCTGGCGGGCATTGGCGCTCAACGGCGCCGACGTGATTTTCAACCCTTCGGCCACGGTGGCCGGTCTTTCCCAATACCTCTGGGAGCTTGAGCAACCCGCCTCTGCGGCTGCCAACGGCTGCTTCATCGCCGCCATCAACCGGGTTGGCACCGAGGCGCCCTGGAATATCGGCGACTTCTACGGCTCCAGCTACATCGTCAACCCACGCGGCAAGATCGAAGCCCAGGCCAGCGCCACGGAAGACGAGCTGCTGGTGCATGAGATCGACCTGAATATGGTGCGCGAGGTGCGCAACAACTGGCAGTTCTTCCGCGACCGACGCCCCGAGACCTACACCCGCCTCACCGACGGTGAATGATTCTGCTGGCTAAACACAACGACAGGAGCGAACCATGAGCTTATTGATCAAGGGCGGCACGGTGGTCACCCACGCCGACACTTACCGCGCCGATGTGCTGTGTGTCGACGGCAAAATCCACGCCATTGGCACCGACCTGGACGTGCCGGAAGGCTGCGAGATCGTCGATGCCAGCAACCAATTGGTGATGCCTGGCGGCATCGACCCCCACACCCACATGCAGATGCCCTTCATGGGCGCGGTGGCCAGCGAAGACTTCTACACCGGCACCGCCGCCGCCATGGCGGGCGGCACCACCACGATCATCGACTTCGTGATCCCCAGCCCCGGTCAGTCGCTGCTGGAAGCCTTCGAGACCTGGCAGGGCTGGGCGGAAAAATCCGCCACCGACTTCGCCTTCCACGTGGCGATCACCTGGTGGGATGAGAGCGTCAAAGAGGAAATGGGCACCCTGGTACGCGACCACGGGGTCAACAGCTTCAAGCACTTCATGGCCTACAAGGGCGCGATCATGGCCACCGATGACATTCTGGTGGAGAGCTTTTCCCGCTGCCTGGAGCTGGGCGCGGTGCCCACCGTGCATGCGGAAAACGGCGAACTGGTCTACCACATGCAGCAGAAGCTGCTGGCCCAGGGCATCACCGGGCCGGAAGCCCACCCGCTTTCCCGCCCACCGCAGGTGGAAGGCGAAGCCGCCAGCCGCGCCATTCGCATTGCCTCCACCCTGGGCGCGCCGGTCTACCTGGTGCACGTCTCCACCAAAGACGCGGTGGATGAAATCGCCTACGCCCGCCAGCAGGGTCACCCGGTGTTCGGCGAGTGCCTGGCGGGCCATCTGGTGATCGATGACAGCGTTTACCAGCACCCGGACTGGGCCACCGCCGCCGCCCACGTGATGAGCCCGCCTTTCCGGCCCAAAGGCCACCAGGAAGCGCTCTGGCACGGCCTGCAATCTGGCAATCTGCAAACCACCGCCACCGACCACTGCTGTTTCTGCGAAGAGCAGAAGGCCGCCGGGAAAGACGACTTCACCAAGATTCCCAACGGCACCGCAGGCGTGGAAGACCGCCTGGCCGTGCTGTGGGACGAAGGGGTCAATACCGGCAAGCTCTCGCCCCAGGAGTTCGTGGCGGTCACCTCCACCAACACCGCCAAAATCTTCAACCTCTACCCGCGCAAAGGGGCGATTCAAGTGGGTGCCGATGCCGACCTCGTGGTCTGGGACCCCAACGGCACCCGCACGATTTCCGCCAAGACCCATCATCAGAACGTCGATTTCAATATTTTCGAGGGCAAGACGGTGCGCGGCATTGCCCGCCATACCATCAGCCAGGGCAAATGGACCTGGCGGGATGGCGAGCTGCACGCCGAGCGCGGCGCAGGGCGCTACTTAGAACGCCCCGCCTACCCCGGCGTGTTCGAGCTGCTCGCAAAACGTGCCGAGCTGAATGCCCCCGTGG
Organism: Halomonas sp. NyZ770; assembly: GCF_020616575.1. Taxonomy (NCBI): domain Bacteria; kingdom Pseudomonadati; phylum Pseudomonadota; class Gammaproteobacteria; order Oceanospirillales; family Halomonadaceae; genus Halomonas; species Halomonas sp. NyZ770. Next base: position 3,503,319 of record NZ_CP085143.1, read on the forward strand.
CGGTCACTCGCTGAGCCTAGCCCCACAAAGAACAGACGCCCCACGAAGAACAGAACGATCCAGAAGGACCAGGGAGAAACGACCGTGACCCATTCACTTGATCATCTGCCCAGCGCAAAAGAGGTCGGCACCTACGACCCAGCGACGCTGGCAAGCAACTTCAGCGACCTGCATCCGCCGCTGACGCCGCGCCAGGCCATCATCGAAAGCCAGCGCTGCCTGTACTGCTATGACGCGCCCTGCGTCGAGGCCTGCCCGTCGGACATCGACATTCCCAGCTTCATCCGCCAAATCAGTGACAACAACATTAATGGCGCAGCAGAAACCATTCTGGAAGCCAATATCCTCGGCGGCAGCTGCGCCCGGGTGTGCCCCACGGAAATCCTCTGCGAACGCAGCTGCGTGCGTAACCACGACGCCGAGTGCCAGCCGGTACTGATCGGTTTGCTCCAGCGTCACGCTACCGATCACATGCAGTTCGATAGCCACCCCTTCAAGCGGGCCGCCAGCACTGGCCGCCATGTTGCCGTGGTGGGCGCGGGGCCTGCGGGCCTCTCCTGCGCTCATCGCTTGGCCATGCTGGGCCACCAGGTCACCCTCTTCGAGGCCGAGCAAAAGCCTGGCGGGCTCAACGAGTACGGCATTGCCCGCTACAAGATGACCGACGATTTTGCCCGCAAGGAAGTCGAATTCCTGCTGGACATTGGCGGCATCGACCTCCAGTACGGCCAACGTCTGGGCGACAACCTCACTCTCGATACCCTGCGCCAGCAGTACGACAGCGTGTTTCTGGGGCTGGGGCTGGGAGCCAGCCGCACGCTGGGGCTAACCGGCGAGGATGCACCGGGTCTGATGCCCGCCGTGGACTACATCAAGACCCTGCGCCAAACCGATGACCTGGGCAGCCTGGCCGTAGCCAAGCGCTGCATCGTGATTGGCGCAGGCAATACCGCCATCGATATGGCCACGCAAATGGCGCGACTGGGCGCGACGGAAGTGACGCTGGTGTATCGCCGCGGCGTTGAGGCAATGTCCGCCACCGACCACGAACAGGAGATCGCCAAGGCCAATGGCGTGCGCATGGTGACCTGGGCACAGCCGGACGAAATTCTGCTGGATGATCAAGGGCGAGTGGGAGGCATGCGTTTTGCCAACACCGCAGAGCAGCAGGGCCGCCTCTCCACCACGGGTGAGACCTTCGAGATCGCGGCGGATGCCATTTTCACCGCCATCGGCCAGGGCTTCGAGGGCGACAGCCTACGCGATGCCACCGCCTCCGAACTGGCCCGGGATGGCGAGCGCATCCACGTCAATGAGTTGTTCCAGACCTCATTGCCCAACGTTTATGCCGGCGGCGACTGCGTAAAACTCGGCCAGGACCTTACCGTACAAGCCGTGCAGCACGGCAAGCTGGCCGCCCACGCCATTCATCAAGCGCTCGCCGCCCAGCAGGAGGCCGCATGAACACCACACCTTTCAACACCCTCTCTTTTCCAGGCAAGAAAAACAACGGCGACAGCGTGGTGAACGGCGTCGATCTGTCGGTGAACTTTGCCGGTATCAAAGCCCCCAACCCTTTCTGGCTGGCCTCGGCCCCGCCCACCGACAAAGCCTACAACGTGGTGCGCGCCTATGAGGCGGGCTGGGGCGGCGTAGTGTGGAAAACCCTTGGCGAAGAGCCCGCAGCGGTCAACGTCTCCTCCCGCTACTCGGCCCACTACGGAAAAAACCGCGAGGTGATCGGCTTCAACAATATCGAGCTGATTACCGACCGTTCGCTGGAGATCAACCTTCAAGAGATCACCCAGGTGAAGAAGGATTGGCCGGACCGTGCGCTGATCGTCTCCATCATGGTGCCCTGCAACGAGGAAGCCTGGGCGTATATCCTGCCGTTGGTGGAAGCCACCGGTGCGGACGGCATCGAACTCAACCTGGGCTGCCCCCACGGCATGCCGGAGCGCGGCATGGGCGCAGCAGTAGGCCAAAACCCCGACCTGATCGAAAAAGTCACCTACTGGTGCAAAAAGCACTACTCCAAGCCGGTCATCGTCAAGCTCACCCCCAACATCACCGATATACGCGTGGGCGCCCAGGCGGCACTGCGAGGCGGCGCGGATGCAGTCTCGCTGATCAACACCATCAACTCCATTACCAGCATCGATCTGGACAACATGGTCGCCAAACCCACCGTGGGCCATCAGAGCACCCACGGCGGCTACTGCGGCAGCGCGGTGAAACCCATCGCACTAAACATGGTGGCAGAAATTGCCCGAGACCCCGCCACGCCCACGCTGCCCATTTCCGGTATTGGCGGAATTTCTACCTGGCGGGATGCGGCGGAATTCATCGCACTCGGCGCAGGCAGCGTGCAGGTGTGCACCGCTGCCATGCTCAATGGCTTCCGGATCGTGGAGGAAATGAAAGATGGCCTCTCCCGCTGGATGGCGGAAAAAGGCTACGACTCCATCGAAGCGTTTTCCCGCAAGGCGGTGCCGCAAACCACCGACTGGAAACACCTGGACATCAACTTCAAGACCATCGCCCATATCGACCAGGACCTGTGCATCGAGTGTGGCCGCTGCTATATCGCCTGCGAGGACACCTCTCACCAGTCGATTGCCAAGCTCACCGAGCAGGACGGCGCGCGCCGCTACGAGGTCATCGAAGACGAGTGCGTGGGCTGCAACCTGTGCCAGATCACCTGCCCGGTGGAAAACTGCATCACCATGGTGCCTCAGGAAACCGGCAAGCCCTTCCTCGCCTGGGATAACGACCCGCGCAACCCCTTCCGCGTCGCCTCTTAGTCGCCTGGTTGCTTGATCACCATGCGCCACCACGACCGCCTCTACGGAGGCGGTCGCATTTTCTGCAACGTGCCGTTCCCCTTTCAACACGCGACAACGCCGCTGCTTGCTGCGATGATGAGAAATTATTGCATATAGCTATATTTCTCAAATAACAGCTGTGTTTCTCAAAGCTGTGTTCCTCAAAAAAGGGCCTCTCATGAAAGTAACCGCCATCACCACTGCACTACTGCTGACCAGCGCCGCCGCGAGCGCCGACCAGCGCATTGCCACGTTTGATCTAGGCAGCCTGGATACACTGGACGCCCTGGGAGTGAGTGAACAGGTGGTGGGCGTGCCCAAAGCCAGCTTACCAAGCTACCTCGAGCAGTATGCCGCCGACCGCTACACCGACATCGGCGGCCTGCGCTCCCCCGACATGGAGGCACTGGCAGAGGCCAACCCGACGCTGGTCGTACACACCGGCCGCCAGGCAGAGTGGGCCGACGCGCTGGGCGAAATCGCCCCGCTATTCGATGCCAGCGTGGCCGATGAGGCGTATCTTGACTCCGTCGAGCGCAACGTGCGTGAACTGGCTCGCCAACTGGCGGTGGAAAACGCAGCCGAAGAGGCCCTGCAGACGCTGAATAGCGAGATCGAGCGCCAGCGGGAAGCACTGCAGGACGCCCCGACGACGCTGGTGGTCACCCATAATGGCGGCAACCTGATGCTCAATCAGCATCCGGTGGTTCATGAAGTATTGGGCATTGCTGCCCTGGAGATGCCCGAGAGCGTCACCCCCGAAGTACGCGGCGAACGCACCTTTACGCCGCTTTCCGCTGACGCCATTGCCGAGATCGCCCCTGAGATCGTGCTGGTGATCGATCGCAGTGCTGCCATTGGCAACGAGCCCGCAGACGCCGAGCAGCTTCGCCAGCAGTGGGCGGAAGCAGGCACGGACGCCCACCTGGTAATGCTCACCCCTGCGCTCTGGTACCTCTCTGGCGGCGGCCTGCAGAGCCTGGCCCTGCAAATCGAGGAAGTGGCCAGCGCGCTCAACTAGGCTCTGTCTGAATAGTCGGCTTGCTGCTTGACCATACAGATGCAAAACACAGAGCCCCGCCACCGGTTGACGGTGGCGGGGCTCTGTGGCTCATGGATATAACGTCAGCCTATTAAAACGCTTCCCACTCCTGTTCGACACTGGCGGCCGCTTTGGGCTTCGCCTTCCCCGTAAGCTGAGGGCGCTGCAGCTCGCCGCGGCGCGGCGGGGTAGCCAGCGCGGGCTGACGGCGCTCGCTCCCCTGCTCCAGGCGGAATGCCGCCACCACGCCCTCCAACCGCTCGGCCTGCTCCTCCAGCGAACTGGCCGCCGCAGACGCTTCTTGCACCAGCGCCGCGTTCTGCTGGGTGACCTCATCCATCTGGGCGATGGCCTGATTGACCTGCTCGATGCCCGCGCTCTGCTCCTGGGAGGCTGCCGATATTTCATCCTTGACTGCACCCTCAAAAGGAAGGGGATTCCCAATTCACCGAGAACAGGACACGGAGACTGACCCCATGCCGCTTACATTCTCTCCAAGGGCTAACACCGCCAGCCCGGCGGCTTTAATGACCAACGTGAACGTCAGACTTGTTTTTATCGAGATATTTGCCAGTAATCGCTTCATGCCCCCCCCTGCCGACAAATCGCCGTTTTCCAGTCAATTAGGGAAACGTCTTTTCTTTAATATAGTGCTCGCTACGCAAGCCTCAATGTGTGGCTGGCATTCTAGGCAAGGTAACCAATGAGACAATAGAGTTCACATTGTTTGACGTTATAGATAACTTGCTAACAACTCTGCTTCTTTTTCGTGCAGCTTTGCTAAAACTGCACCATTTCTACGCTGCAGCGCACCATACCCACTCCCTTTAACCACAAGCTGGCCCTATCCTACTTCTGACTAACCTTTTGAAAAGCTGATGTTTCGCAAAAATGACTCAGCCATTTGGCATGTTAGCTGCACAAGGCAAGGGGATAGCGAACTGGGCCAACGTGGGCCTGGCGATAAAAAAGACGATCAACAGACAACGGCGTCTGCAATAGCTCCTCAACCGGGGCTGATTGCAGGCGCCGTTTTTGTCTCCAAAGGGCAGGAACCGTGTCATGCGCAAAAAAATCTCTTCGTCCCACTCACCGGAACGTCGCCACTTTCTCAAAAGCTCCGCCGCCGTGGTGGGAGGCTCTGCCGTGCTCAGCAGCCTGCCCATGAGCTGGGCTTTTGCCAACGGCGCTTTGGAAACTACGTCGGCCAAACTCGGCTTCATTGCGCTGACGGATGCAGCGCCGCTGTTCGTGGCCGATGAAAAAGGATTTTTTGCCAAGCACGGCATGACCGACGTGGAGGTCCTCAAGCAGTCTTCCTGGGGTACCACCCGAGACAATCTGGTGCTGGGCTCCCAACGTAACGGGATCGATGGCGCACACATCCTGACGCCAATGCCTTACCTGATCGCCAGCGGTGCCATGACCCCCAACAACATTCCCGTGCCGATGAGCATTCTGGCGCGCCTCAATCTCAACGGGCAGTGCATCTCGGTGGGCGATGAGTACGCCGACCTCAAGGTTGCGCTGGATACCCGTGAGTTTGCCCAGGCCCTGGCGGAAAAGCGCAGTGGAGGCAGCGAAGTCAGCGCTGCCATGACCTTCCCCGGCGGCACCCACGACATGTGGATTCGCTACTGGATGGCCGCCGGGGGCATCGACCCCAACCGCGACATCTCCACCATTACCATCCCGCCGGCCCAGATGGTGGCCAACATGCGGGTGGGCAGTATGGACACCTTCTGCGTGTGCGAGCCCTGGAACCAGCAGTTGATCAACCAGGGCATCGGCTACACCGCCAATACCACCGGCGAGCTGTGGAACGATCACCCGGAAAAAGCCTTCGCCATGCGCAGCGACTACGTCGAAGCCCACCCCAACGCCACCAAAGCGCTGCTAATGGCCATCATGGAAGCGCAAATGTGGTGCGAAGACCCGGCCAACCACGAGGAGATGGCCCAGATCTGCTCACGCCGCCGCTGGATTCATGCGCCTTATGCCGACCTCATCGACCGTATTCAGGGCAACTTCGATTACGGCACCGGGCGCGTCGTGGAAAACCATCCGCACATGATGCGCTACTGGGACAAGCACGCCTCCTACCCCTTCAAGAGCCACGACCTGTGGTTCCTGACCGAGAACAAGCGCTGGGGCTACTTGCCGCAGGACTTCGACAGCGCGGCCTTGATCGAGCAGGTCAACCGCGAAGACCTGTGGCGAGAAGCCGCTCACGCCCTCGGCGTGGCCTCGGCAGACATTCCGGACTCCACCTCTCGCGGCGTCGAAACGCTGTTCGACGGCAAGGTCTTCGACCCGGAAAACCCGCAAGCCTACCTCGATAGCCTGGAGATCAAGGCGCTGGCCTGAGCCAGGCAGCCTGGGAGAACCTCATGACGACTTCATCAAGAGCCAATACGCTATCTACCCCCATGCCAGGCGTGCACCCTGTGCTGCTACGCCTGCGCGATACCCTGGTCAAGAACGTGCTGCCGCCGGTGGTCGTGCTGGCCATTCTGATCGGCCTGTGGGAAGCGCTGTGCTCCCATCCTGGCGCGGCGCTGCCGCCGCCCTCGCAGGTGCTCAACGATACCTGGGAGCTGATCATTCATCCCTTCTACGACTACGGCGGCAACGACAAGGGCATGGGCTGGCAGATTCTGGCCAGCCTGGAACGCGTGGCCTATGGCTACCTGCTGGCGGTGGTGGTAGGTATCAGCCTGGGCGTGCTGGTGGGCCAATCGACCTGGGCCCTGCGTGGCCTCGACCCGGTGTTTCAGGTGCTGCGCACCGTGCCTCCGCTGGCCTGGCTGCCGATTTCACTGGCCGGGTTTCAGGACAGCACTCCTTCGGCCATTTTCGTGATTTTCATCACCGCCATCTGGCCCATCATCATCAACACCTCGGTGGGGGTGCGTAATATCCCCGAGGATTACCGCAACGTGGCCCGCGTGATTCGCCTCAACGGCATGGAGTATTTCACCCGTATCATGCTGCCCGCCGCCGCACCCTATATCTTCTCGGGCCTGCGCATTGGGGTAGGGCTTTCCTGGCTGGCCATCGTGGCCGCCGAGATGCTGATTGGCGGCGTGGGCATCGGCTTTTTCATCTGGGACGCCTGGAATGCCTCCATGCTCAGCGACATCGTGCTGGCACTCATCTATGTGGGTATCGTGGGCTTCATTCTTGACCGCATCGTGGCCTTCATCGGCCAGTGCGTGACCCGTGGCACCACCCAAAGCTAACCCAGGAGATTGGATCATGGCTTCACACTATTTAAGCGTCGAGCAGGTGGACATGACCTTTGCCACCAAAGGTGCCACTACCAACGTGCTCAAGGAGATCGACCTGGGCGTCGCCAAGGGTGAGTACATCTCGATCATTGGCCATTCGGGCTGCGGCAAGTCGACCCTGCTCAACATCATCGCCGGACTCACCTCCTCGACCTCTGGCGCGGTCATCTTGGATGGCAAGGAGGTCAATGCGCCAGGCCCCGACCGCAGCGTGGTCTTCCAAAACCACTCGTTACTGCCTTGGCTCACAGTGTACGAGAACGTGGCGCTGGCGGTGAACAAGACCTTTGCCCGCCGCAAGACCAAGGCCGAACGCCACGCCTGGATTCTCAAGAATCTGGACATGGTCGGTATGTCCCATGCCCTCGACAAACGCCCGTCGGAGATTTCCGGCGGCATGAAGCAGCGGGTAGGGATCGCCCGCGCTCTGGCCATGGAGCCCAAGGTACTGCTGCTGGATGAGCCGTTTGGCGCCCTGGATGCGCTGACACGCGCCCACCTGCAAGAAGAGGTGATGCGCATTCAGGACGAGCTGGGGAATACCGTCATCATGATCACCCACGATGTGGATGAGGCCGTGCTGCTGTCTGATCGTATCGTGATGCTGACCAACGGCCCCTCGGCGCGCATTGGCGAAATTCTCGACATCGACCTGCCGCGCCCCCGCAACCGTATCACGCTGGCCGACGACCCCCGCTACAACCGCTACCGCCAGGAAGTGCTGCGCTTCCTGTACGAAAAGCAGCGCAAGGTAGAGCACCTGGCCGAACGACGCGAGAAAGCCCCCAGTACTGCCACGGCTAAAAAAGCCCGCGCCTAGTCCTGTAAAACAGCCTGAGGGGTGGTCTGTGGGGTGGCCTGGGGATTGGCAAAGTGGTTTTTCAGCGTTTCGCTCAGCGGCACGTTCAGAGTAAGTTCCTTGCCGGGCAACGGCTGCAGGAACCACCGCTCGTAAAGCGCCAGCATCTCATCGCTTTGATAGATCTGGCGCAGCGCCTGGTTCACCTGCTCGACAAAAGCGTCATCGCCTCGGCGCATCAGCAGTCCCAGCGGCTCCTCCGCCGTTATCGCCTCTTCCGACAGGCGATAGGCCGCAGGGTTGCCGGTTTCTGCCATCATCGTGCTCAGCAGAATGTCATCCATGGCAAACGCCGCCACCCGCTCATGGGTGACCAGGTCAAAAGCCTCCTGAAGCGTTTCCACCGGCACTACCGACAGGTTCAAACGCTGCTCGCGGTTGGCCAGATTGATCTGCCCCACGTTCACCGTTCCCCGCGCCACACTGACGCTGCGCCCCGCCAGATCCTGCAACGTGGCAAACCCATGTTTTGCCAGCGCAACATAGCGCACGGAGACGAAAAAGTGGCTCAGCGAAAAATCCGCACTACGGCGGCGCTCTGCCGTATTCGTACTGGCATTGCATTCGATATCGATCACACCGCTGTTCAATAATTGAACCCGGTTACCCGGGGTACGGAAGACGTATTCGATCTCCAGGTGGGGGAGTGCCAGTTGCTGCTGTAAATGCTCCGCCACCCGCTGACAAAGCTCGATGGAATACCCCACCACGCGGCCCTGATCATCCGTATAGGAAAAAGGCGCCGTATCGCCATAGCCAACTCGCAGCGTGCCGGTTTCCCTGAGGCGTTCCAAGGTGTCGATCTCGGCAGCGAACGACAACGCACTGGCGCCCAAGGAGGCCATCAACCCCACCCACCAGCGCCTGTATCTTCGTGACATGACTCACTCCTTACTCAGCGAATGCTTCCGGGTGTGCCAGAACGGCCTCCAGCTGAGGGCTCATGGGCAGCCCCACCACCTGCTGGTCGGGCGGAATGGGAGACAAGAACCACTTCTCATAAAGCGCCAGCATGTCGCCACTCTGATAGAGCGCGCGTAACGCTTCATTGACCCAGGCTAAAAACTCGGGGTCGTCACGGCGCAACATCAGGCCATACGGTTCGGGGTCACTCAGCGCTTCCGACGAGATATGAAAGCGCTCGGGAGAGGCATCGGACGCCACCAGGCCCGCCAGCAAGATATCGTCCATCACGAACGCAGACGCCTGCTCGGCAGCTACCATGGTGAACGCTTCGTCGTGGGAGCGACTCAGCATGACCGAGATATTGAGGCCTTGCTCCCGGTTCATGGCATTGAGCTGCTCGATATTGAGCGTCCCTGTGGTCGATACGACGCTGCGTCCTGTCAGGTCTTCGATGCGATCCAGCGCATTCTTCGTCAGCGACACATAGCGGGTAGTACTGAAGTAATGGGGGTAGGAAAATGCTGCCTGCCGACGCCGCTCTGCGGTATTGGTCGTCACACCACACTCAAGGTCGATATCGCCCTTGCTCAGCAGGATGAAGCGGTTGGCGGGCGTCACCGGCACGAAGGTGACTGCCAGCGCAGGCCCACCCAGCCGAGCGCTGATGCTGTCGACCACTGCTTGGCAAATATCGATGGAGTAGCCGATGGGCCGCCCTTCCACCACGTAGGAGAACGGCTCCTCGTGTTCTCGGTGCCCAATCAGAATGGTGTGATCCTGCTGAATGCGCGCAAGCGTCGGGCCTGTCTGGGCGCTGGCCGTGCCCATGGCCAGCAGCAGCAAGCCCATCAACGCGATATACCGCCCGATCACGCTACACGTCATGGCTGGCTCCCATGGTCATGCCGCTACTGAACACCTGATAACGCCCTCGCCCCATGGCCTTGGCAGCGTAAAGCGCCACATCGGCACTGCGCAACAGCGTATGGCTGCTTTCGCCATCCCGTGGGGCCAGGGCAATCCCGATGCTGACACCAATCTGGACGCGCTCTCCCTGCAGGTCAAAGGGCTCGCGCAGCGCAGCGACCAGCCGCCCTGCCCGCACACTGGCTTCGTCCAGCGCATGGTGGTGAACAGGCTGGAGAATCGCGAACTCATCGCCTCCCAGGCGCGCCACCAGCTCACGCTCGGCCAACAGCCGCTGTACCCGTCGGCTGGCCTGGACCAGCAGTTCATCCCCGGCGGCATGCCCTAACGTATCGTTGACGGCTTTGAAGCGATCCAGGTCAAAAATCATCACATTGAAGCGCTCGCCTCCCGACAGCTGCGCGACGGCGACCTGCAAGGCCTCGTTGAACTGAACACGGTTAGGCAGCTTGGTCAGCGCATCGTGGTGCGCCAGGTGCTGGAACTTGAGCGCCTCCTCCTTGACCTCAAGCAGCAGCTCGCGCTCGACGACTTTTTTGCGTAACGCTTCAATGGCCTGGGCCATACAGCCAATCTCATCCTGGCGCTGTGTGTAGGGCGTTGCCTGCTCGGTTCGATTATGAGAAATATGCGTCAACGCCTTGATCAGACGCGGCACGGGCTTGAACAGCTGATGCATCAGCAGGCTCAACAGCAAGGCCGTGGCCAACAGCACGATGCCCAGTGAGGCGACGACTTTCAGCAGTAGCTCGCGGTGCACCTGATACAGCGTCGCCTTGGTGCCAATGGTGGCAACCGACACCCCCCATAACTCCCCCTGAGGAGACACAATGGGCAATGCGCTGATGAAGTGCTCCTGCTCGCCAAGCCGGGCAAAGCCCACGTACAGCTCACTGCCAGAAGCAGCCAGCGACAGCTCTGGGACGTGAGGGAGTTCGAGCGTGGTCTCTTCACCGTGGTGGGCATCGGCGACCATGGCGAAGCCGCCATCTGGCAAACGTGAAAACAGCCAGACGTTGTGGCGCGTTTGCGCACTCGCCAGCGCCAACACATCCACGGGGCTGAACCCCGTGCTGAGCACCGAGTCTTCATCCCCAATGGGCTGTTCGGACACCAGGTGCGTCACTTGGCCTGAGAGGTCCGTGCGTACCGCGACATTCGTGTAGATACGCCGAATCGTGGCGCTCACGATCTGGGCATTCACCAGCGCTTCCCGGGCCCACTGTTCGCGTGCACTGCGCTCCACGATGGCAAAGCCCAGCAAGGCCCCCATGGAGTAGGCAAAGACTACCCCCAGCACCATGAATACCGCCACTTTACAGACCAGCGTCCGGTACCAGGGCAACCGGACGGCTGGCGACGGTGGCTCTTCCGAGCTTGATGGTTTCATATTGGCCGACTCCCCCTCAGCCACGTCTTGCCACATCGCCCATTGCTGATCATCGATCCTGTCAATGGCACGTTAGCGCCACGCCATGCAGAGCGCTCGTTACCTTGTGGTGCGCGTGCGCGTGCGCGTTCGTTATTTCTGTCTTCTTTTCGCAAACTACCATTAAAGACGCGCACGAGTAGCTAAAAATTTAAACGTTTCTTGTTACCTGACCACGCCTGATTGGCATGCGGCTTGCTGCATCTTCACATATGCGCCCACCACGCTACGCTGAGTGATAGCTTCCCATCGACGGCCAAACAATAAGTGAGCACCTGTTTATGAACATGCAGATCATCAATGCCCGCCTTCACCAGCGCCCTGGGCTTTATCGGCTGGACATCGAGAACGGCGTCTTCACCGCAATCACCGCTCAGGATGCGCCGCAAACGGCAGGCGAAGGCCAGAGGGATGCGGGCGGCAAACTGCTGTGTGCGCCGTTTATCGAGCCGCATATCCACCTGGATGCGGCCCTGACCGCTGGCGAGCCTCACTGGAACCAGAGCGGCACGCTGTTCGAGGGCATCGAACGCTGGGGGGAGCGTAAGCCGTTGCTCGACGAGGCGGACATTCGGGAGCGCGTACTGAAGACCCTCAACCTGTTGATCGGCAACGGCGTGCAGTTCGTGCGCACCCATGCCGACACCAGCGACCCCAGCCTGGTAGGCCTGAAAACCCTTTGCACACTGCGAGACGAGCTGAAGGACAAAATCGACATTCAGGTGGTGGCCTTTCCACAGGATGGCCTGCTCTCTTACCCTGGCGGCGACAAGCTCATGGAAGAGGCGCTGGAGTTTGGCGCCGATGTGGTAGGCGGCATTCCTCACTTCGAGTACACGCGAGAGTTGGGCGTGGCATCCATGAAGAGCGTCATCGAGCTGGCCATCAAGTACGACCGCCTGGTGGACGTGCACTGCGACGAAATCGATGATCCCAACTCGCGGTTTCTCGAAGTGCTCGCCTGTGAGGCACTGTTTCATGAGCTGGGCAGCCGCGTGACCGCCAGCCACACCACCGCCATGCACTCCTACGACAACGCCTACTGCTCGAAGCTGTTTCTGCTGCTCAAGCGCTCGGGCATCAACTTCATTTCCTGCCCCACCGAGAGCATCCACCTGCAAGGGCGCTTCGACACCTACCCCAAACGGCGCGGCGTAACACGCGTCAAGGAACTCAACGAAGCCGGTATCAACGTCTGTTTTGCCGAAGACTCCATCTTCGACCCCTGGTACTCGCTGGGCAACGGCAAACTGCTGCGAACGCTGGATTTTGGCCTGCATATTTGCCAGATGATGGGCTATCAGGACTTCAGCCAGGCGCTGTCGCTGATCACCGACAACAGCGCCCGCACGCTCAACATCGAGGCACGTTACGGTATCGAGGTGGGCAAACCCGCCAGCTTCAACCTGCTGGATGGAGAAGACGACTACAGCGTGCTACGCAACCAGGGTGACGTACTGCTCTCCGTCCGCCACGGTGACATCATCATGCAGCGGGAGCCCGCACGCATCGTGACGCCACCATGGCTTGGTTAGGGCTTGCGGCATTCGAGCAGGCTCAGCAACCGCAGTCGTTGAGCCCCGAGGCGTCCAGACTGCCGCGCTGCGCCCCGGTTTGCACCGGATGCTGGTCACGTCGCCAAAAGTCCAGACCTCCCAGCAGCTCTTTTACCTGTAGCCCTGCGCTGGCCAGCTTCCAGGCTGCTTTGGTAGAGCCGTTACACCCAATCCCATCGCAATAGGTGATGTAGACGCGCTGCTTATCCAACTCCGCCAAGCGCTCGGGAGTCATTTCCTTGTGAGGAAGGCTGATGGCGCCAGGGATGTGCCCAGCACAGTAGTGTTCGAAGCTACGCGCATCGATCACCACGATGTCGTTGATGCCTGCGGCCAAATCCTGCGCCACGTCCCAGGCATCCGTGTGGTAGCAAAGCTTGTCATGCATGGCCGATGCCATGCGGTCAGGTGGCGCGGGTGGAAATGCCATCACCGCTGACATGGGGGGTGTGGTCATCGTTGCCTCCTTACTTCACATCCAGTAGATAGCCATAAAACGCCGTATTGCGCTGCCAGCCCAGTGACTCGTAAAGCGCCTGGGCGCGCTGATTCTCTACCTGTGTCATGAGGATCAAGCGTGCGACTCCATGCTCCTGGGCCAGCCTGGCGGCGGCTTCCATCAACGCTCTGCCGGTGCCTTGCGTGCGCGACGCTGGCTGCACGAAGAGGTCATTGAGCGTCCACCGAGCATTCAGCCCCACGGTGGAAACACCCGGGTAGAGCTGCACGAACCCCGTCAGTGAGCCATCGCTCGCCTCACTGACGAGAATGTAGGAGTCGCCCAACCCCATCCGCAATTCGAGAAACCTCCGTGCAGCCGGCAAGTCGCTGGGCTGTTGGTAAAATTGGCGATAGCCATCGAGCAGCTCACTCAAGGGAGCCAGGTCATCAAACACCGCTGGACGAATCTGGGTCATGTCATTGCCTCGATAGTCATGGAGTAATGCCCCAGTCTGCCGCTATAGTGGTTCCTTAAAAAGAGCCACTTTGCACCCTTTCAGGAGAACCAGTGAAACAGAGCGCCAGCGACAGTGACTGGATCATCGACGCATTGGCCTTGCGCATGCATCAACACGCAACGCGATCACTCAGTCAGCGGCTATACCATCCGCTCAAGGAATGGGTACGCCAGGGTAAACTCACGGCGGGCCAGCGGCTGCCTTCGTCACGTCACATGTCGGATGCGCTGGGCGTCAGCCGCAATACCGTCCTCGCGGCAACGGACAGGCTGCTGGCCGAGGGGCTGCTGGTGGCACGCCAAGGGGCGGGGCTTTACGTAGCGCAGTTGCCTCGCGTGCTGGATACCGAGACCACACCGCCTCCAAAGGCCGTTCACTACTCTTCCCGCGGGCGCACCCTATTGGCGCTGAGCAAGACGCTCAGCAACGGCTACCGAGCGTTCTCACCCGGCGTACCCGCCCTGGACCTGTTTCCTGAAGCGCAGTGGCAACGGCTTGTGCGCCAGCATCAGCGCAACGCCGATGTGGCGTGGATGGATTATCAGACCGGCGGCGGGCTGGCAGCATTGAAAGTGGCGATCAGCGACTACCTGAGGCTCTCTCGGGCGGTACGCTGCCAGCCTGAACAGGTCATCATCACTCAAGGGGCACAGCAAGCCTTCGAGCTGATCACCCAGCTACTGACCGACCCTGACGACGCGGTCTGGATGGAAGAGCCTGGCTACGGCGGTGCCAAAGCCTGCTTTCTGGCAGCCGGGCTCGATGTCACGCCCGTTCCCGTTGATGCCGATGGGCTCGACCCGGCTCTGGGCGAAAAGAGTGCTCCCGCCCCTCGACTGATCTATACCACCCCCTCCCATCAATACCCCACCGGCGTGACCATGCCCGTCACTCGTCGGTTGGCACTGCTGGACGTCGCCGAACGCTGCGGCGGATGGATCATCGAAGACGATTACGACAGTGAGTTTCGCTATGACACCCCACCGCTCCCATCACTCCAGGGGCTGACCGAACAGGCGCCGGTCATTTATGTGGGCACGTTCAGCAAAGTCCTGTATCCCGGTTTGCGTCTGGGCTATCTGGTCGCCCCGCCTGAACTCGCTCCCGATGTGTGCCGGGCCCAGGCCCGTTTACATCGAGAGGGTCACTACCCACTCCAGTCGGCACTGGCCGCCTTCATGGCCAGTGGTCACTTCACCCGCCACATCACCCGCATGCGGACGGCCTACCGTCACCGCCAAAGCTGTTTACGTGCCGCCCTGGCCCCCGCCGTTGCGGCAGGTTTACGGTTATCGGAGGGGCATGCTGGCATGCACTTGCTGGCCGAGCTGAGCAGTATCGAGGAGGAAACGGCTCTGGTCAGTCATGCTGCCCAGGCGGGCATTACACTGTCGCCACTGTCACATTACTACCTTTCCGCCAACAAGCGATTCGGTTTGGTGCTTGGCTATGCCAGTGCCAACGAACAGACCCTGGCCTGGGCAGGACAGTGGCTGAGCAACGCGTATCTGGCCCATCAAACCCGCACTCCCGACACGCCACTTTCCCGCAATGGTCACAAGACCAACGTATTCTAGGGGGGCACTCTTGTAGTAGTGTAGCGTTCTTTATACGCTCATTTATAAACCTGATAGAAAGGGAACGGCCGTTCCCCATGGGGTCAAGGTGGCTCAATTGCTCTCTTCACACACAGAATCGCGCGCCTCGGTCTACAAGGCCTGGAGCGTGCATGTCTTCACTGCCAGCGGTGTCTTGCTGGGCACCATGGCGCTGTTGGCGCTGATCGATAACAACCCCGTGGCCTGCCTGCTGTGGCTAGGCGCCGCCATGATGGTAGACGGCCTGGACGGCACCCTGGCGCGCAAGTATGAAGTGAAGACCATTCTGCCCCACTTCGATGGCTCCACGCTGGATATGGTGATCGACTATCTCACCTGGGCATTCATCCCGGCGCTGTTCATCTACTTTTTCGTCGAGCTGCCCACCCACTTCGAACTGCTCTCGGTCTTCATCATCCTGCTCTCCTCCATGTTCTGCTTTTGCAACGTGAACATGAAAAGCCAGGACAACTACTTTGTCGGTTTTCCTGCTGCCTGGAACATCATCGCCGCCTACTTCTACATTCTTGATTTTCCGCCGTTTGTCACCTTCGCGATCATTCTGCTCATGGCGGCCCTCACCGTCACCCGCATGAAGTTTCTGCACCCTTTCCGGGTACGGCAATTCATGCCGCTGAACATCACGGTCACGCTGGTGTGGTGTGTCTGCACGACTTCACTGATTCTCTCGAACCCCGCCCATGCCGCCTGGGCCTTGTGGGGCTGGGTGCTGACATCGGTCTATTTCACCGGCATGTGCCTGTGGCGCACCGCTCGGGAATGGTTTGCCTGATCCACTGACCACGGTACACGACTGATGACGAACAGCTTTATCGCCCCGGATGGGCAACCCCGCTGCCAGTGGTGCGCAGGAGCGCCGGAATTCCTGCCGTACCACGACCAGGAGTGGGGGTTTCCGGTCGATAACGACCAGCGCCTGTTCGAAAAACTTTGCCTGGAAAGCTTTCAGTCGGGGCTCAGCTGGCGCACGATCCTCAATAAGCGCGACAACTTTCGCGCCGCTTTTCACCACTTCGATTTTCATCAGGTAGCCCACTTTGGCGAACAGGACGTGGAGCGCTTACTGCAAGACGCGGGCATCATTCGTCACCGTGGAAAAATCGAAGCCACCATCAATAACGCCCAGCGCGCCCAGGAGATGGTCGAGCAGGAAGGGTCGCTGGCGGCGTTCTTCTGGCGCTATGAGCCCAGCGACACCGTGGCCCCTCAATCGCAGACCACCTCGCCAGAATCCATCGCCATGGCGAAGGAGCTGAAAAAACGCGGCTGGAAATTCTTCGGCCCCACCACGGCGTTCGCCTTTATGCAGGCCATGGGGCTGCTCAACGACCACTCGCTCCACTGCATCACACGCGAACAGGTGGAACAGGCGCGCAGGCAGTTTCAGCGCCCGGGCTGACTTGCTACGGTCATCATCGCCTACGCCAGGCGAGTAAAGTCCAATAGGCTTTTCTGGCTCTGTGGCTGCAGCACCGCCTCGACCGCTCGCTGCCAATCCTGCCATGCAAACACGCGATAATTCGGCATCTCTAGCTGGCTCAGCAGCTTCCAGATGGCCAGGAACTGATGCTGCCAGGTGTCTGCAGGCATCCTGGCCAAGCTATCGCGCAGATGAAACCTTCTGTAATGAGCGCGAGGTTTGCCATCCAATTGAACAGCCTGCCCCGTCAATAACCCATAGGCGATAAACATCGCACCAGGCGCCATTGACTGCAGAATGTTCGAGGCCACTGGACCGCCCAAGGCGTCAAAGACCACATCGGACACGCGCGCCACATGGGTGATCTGCGACGTATCCTGAAGGGATAGCGGCCGAATACCCAGCTGTTCGAGGCGGGCGGCTCGGCTCTCGGAGCGGTATACCCCAATGACTTCACGAGCCCCATGCTGGTAGGCCCATGTTCCCAGGTATTCCGCGCAATTCGAACCCGCGCCAGTGAGCAGCACACGCTTGCCCCTGACAGGCCACATTTCCAGCATCGTCAAAGCTGCCAAGGGATTGATGTAGGCCCGTGCTGCCACGGCATCAGGAATGTCATCCGGGACAGGCACGGCAAGCGCAGGGTCACAATCCACAAGCGTCTGCCAAGTGCCTTCACCGCGTAGTGGAAGCACACGTTTTCCGATCAGCGAAGCATACGCTTGAGGTGCCTCCATCACGCGCCCTACGCCTTCGTAGCCCGCAACGGCGGGCAGTGCTATGCGATGCGAGTACGCTCCGTGGATAGGAATCAGGTCAGAGGGATTCACGGGAGCACACAGCATACTGACCCTGAGCTTATTCGCGCTCAGTTCAGGCACCTCAGCCGTTTCCATGTTCAATGTTTCAAGCGGATTACCGAAGGTCCGGTAGGTGAGAGCATGGCGATGCATAAGTACCTCGTAAATGAGGGGCACAGATGAAGTACTCTTCATCCGGCTGAAAGAGCATAATACTCAGAGGCTCAGTCACTTAAAGGCAATGCGTATCCCGACTTGACCGCGTCCATGGCAACCATCGTTGTGAACGAACGCACATTGGGGTGTTCCATCAGTGCTTCGCGGGTAAAATCTTCGTACTCCTGCAGCGTACGGGTCACTACGATCAGCACGAAGTCCATGCTCCCTGTGACGTAATAACATTGCTGCACATTGGGGTGCTCTCGCATCCGCTGCTTAAACTCATCGACATGCTGGTTGCGTTCATACTCGAGATCGACACCGACAATGCAGGTAGTTGGCAAGCCTAATGCTTTAGCATTCAGCCGAGCCTCCTCCTGAATAATAACGCCCCGCGCCCTTAACCGTTTGAGCCGCCGCTGAACTGCTGCCGCCGATAAGCCAACCGCCTGGCCGATACTCTCCCCGGTCACACGCGTATCGTGCTGGTAAATAGCCAAAATCCGACGATCAAAATCATCCAGTTGCTCTGTGGGCCGCTCGCCCGCAGTTTGGTCACTCATTATGCAGTCTCCCCGCAATGGCCGTCAGGATATGCGGCCAGTAAAAAGGCCTTGCCCGTTAAGCTAACTCAACGCAAGCAAAGACTTAACCATACAGGCAGAGACAACACCATGAACCAGGTACGCACGATCCTGACCGAGGGCGACCCACGCTTAAGAGCTACTTCACAGCCAGTAGAAGAAATCACACCCGATATCGCAAAGGTAATTTCCGAACTACATGCCACACTTGTCGATTTCAAAGCACGCACCGGCGTTGGCCGTGCCCTCTCTGCCCCTCAAATAGGCGAACCCTTGCGCATCGTGGCGGTTCAGTTGGGCGGCCGCCCATTTACCTTGATCAACCCAGCCATTGTCTGGCGAAGTCAAGAGACGCGGCCGGTTTGGGACGACTGCATGAGCGTGCCCGGCCATATTGCCAATGTCAGGCGCCACGCCAGTATCAGCCTGACGTACCAAAACGAAAACGGCAAAACCTGCCACTGGCATCACCTTTCAGCGGCATTGGCTGAACTGATCCAGCACGAGGTAGACCACCTGGATGGCCTGCTCATGGTGGATCGTATAGAGCATCCGGAAGATTTACAGCCGATCGCTCGCCACGCCGAGCTAATTGCCCCTCAACGCAGCGAACACCGCATCAAGCTGGAGCATGGGGAACGGGGTACTGTGTATTGCTCTTCGCCAGAGCGAATCGGTTCATCCCCACGCCTGTGGGGAACGGTCAAGCCCCATAATTTTCAGTTTGTCAACGGGCGGTTCATCCCCACGCCTGTGGGGAACGGTAACCTCCAACCGCTCGGCGGTACGTTCCGCCCGGTTCATCCCCACGCCTGTGGGGAACGGCTTGTTGTATTGCTTGAAATTGCGAGCGGGCACGGTTCATCCCCACGCCTGTAGGGAACGGTTGTTCATGTTACCTCCGGTGGTTAATTCACCCGGTTCATCCCCACGCCTGTAGGGAACGGCCATACCCGCAACGTCGGGATGATTTGGAAGACGGTTCATCCCCACGCCTGTAGGGAACGGCTGACGCTCCCTCCATTGATCATATTCGTTATCGGTTCATCCCCACGCCTGTAGGGAACGGCTGACGGAGTTCGTCAAAACAGGCAAGCTCAGCGGTTCATCCCCACGCCTGTAGGGAACGGACCAGCACCTGGATGATGCGGCTGACGCCATACGGTTCATCCCCACGCCTGTAGGGAACGGGCTCACCTACAGCAGCCTGACCCAGCACGTAGCGGTTCATCCCCACGCCTGTAGGGAACGGGAGCCCAATAAGTGGGATATGTCTCGTATGGACGGTTCATCCCCACGCCTGTAGGGAACGGCTTCGGCGCGATCCAGTCGATGGCCAGCAGCTCGGTTCATCCCCACGCCTGTAGGGAACGGATTACCTGATTGGCGTCGGGGAGGACGCGGAGCGGTTCATCCCCACGCCTGTAGGGAACGGCACGGACTTTCGGAGTCACCTGGTCCCCAGCCCGGTTCATCCCCACGCCTGTAGGGAACGGGGACGCACGCTTGATGAAAGCGCTCGCCAGGCCGGTTCATCCCCACGCCTGTAGGGAACGGGCTCGCCCAGATACGGCGGCACGCGTGAATGGCGGTTCATCCCCACGCCTGTAGGGAACGGGGTTATGAACGTGCCGTAGCCATCCGCGATTACGGTTCATCCCCACGCCTGTAGGGAACGGCAATAACGACCCCGATAGCCACGGTACCAAGCAGGTTCATCCCCACGCCTGTAGGGAACGGTGGTGTTCAGGGTGGTATCTCTTCCGGCTTTCCGGTTCATCCCCACGCCTGTAGGGAACGGTGCTGGCGACATGGTCGCAGACTGAACTCAGCCGGTTCATCCCCACGCCTGTAGGGAACGGGGTGATTGCCCGTTGTTCTGCCGTTTGAGCGGCGGTTCATCCCCACGCCTGTAGGGAACGGTATAACGGCCCCCTCTGGTCTCTCCTATATTGCGGTTCATCCCCACGCCTGTAGGGAACGGGCCCTGGGCGCGGCAGCTGCGGCGGCTGGCGGCGGTTCATCCCCACGCCTGTAGGGAACGGGTTGTGAATCGTAGCCTTGACATATTATTTCCCCGGTTCATCCCCACGCCTGTAGGGAACGGGGCGCAACTGCCCGCTACTGCCGCTAACCGCTCGGTTCATCCCCACGCCTGTAGGGAACGGAGTGCTAACCTCGATTGCGTAACGGGTCACGCCGGTTCATCCCCACGCCTGTAGGGAACGGGTGTGCTGGGCAGAGAGCCATTTCTCCATGAGCGGTTCATCCCCACGCCTGTAGGGAACGGTTGCAGGATGCCATTTCTGATTATGTTTATGACGGTTCATCCCCACGCCTGTAGGGAACGGGCCGCCATCATGGTGCCGGCCACGTTAGCGGCCGGTTCATCCCCACGCCTGTAGGGAACGGTAGACAAAGCACTCAGGCGGCTTGATACCAAACGGTTCATCCCCACGCCTGTAGGGAACGGGCACCGATGGCTAAGGCCACGCCGATTGACAACGGTTCATCCCCACGCCTGTAGGGAACGGTTCGTCCGCTATCTCTTGGGTGCGGGCCTGCGCGGTTCATCCCCACGCCTGTAGGGAACGGTAAAAAAGGCGCTGTAAATAAGGGTAAAACGACGGTTCATCCCCACGCCTGTAGGGAACGGGGCACCCACTCACCACGCAGGTTCAGCTCGCGCGGTTCATCCCCACGCCTGTAGGGAACGGCAGGACCAGACCCCGATCATGCGCGCCAATATCGGTTCATCCCCACGCCTGTAGGGAACGGCAGCAACGTTCATGCTGCACCCCCGAAGTAGTCGGTTCATCCCCACGCCTGTAGGGAACGGACCTGAGTGCAGTATCAATGATAGACAAAGCACGGTTCATCCCCACGCCTGTAGGGAACGGGTTAGTGGTCATAATCTTTCTACTATTGGTTTTGGTTCATCCCCACGCCTGTAGGGAACGGACACGCCCTCAGTGCCCAAAAAGGAGGGATTGCGGTTCATCCCCACGCCTGTAGGGAACGGAGCTGCGAACAATGCAACATAAGACTCTAACGCGGTTCATCCCCACGCCTGTAGGGAACGGGCCAAAGTGGTTATCCGAGACTTTGGAATGTGCGGTTCATCCCCACGCCTGTAGGGAACGGGTTTGCATCAACATAGGAGAACCATGAAGGGGCGGTTCATCCCCACGCCTGTAGGGAACGGGTTCTAAGCGGTAATCTTCTAATGCCTGCTTTCGGTTCATCCCCACGCCTGTAGGGAACGGCCTGACACGGCAACCGCTTCAAAGCGCATTTCCGGTTCATCCCCACGCCTGTAGGGAACGGTCAACGCGCATCGTCTTCCCGGTCACCATGTGCGGTTCATCCCCACGCCTGTAGGGAACGGTGCTGTATATGAATCCATGGGGTAAACTCCTGCGGTTCATCCCCACGCCTGTAGGGAACGGTCTAACTGTAGATAATTGATCTAAAAAAGAAAAATCGACAGCAGAAATTCCACCAACGATTTTGCTTATTTTTTGTACAAACTGCATTTTTAAAGATCTAGGATTATCAGCTACTTAGCTTCGGCGGGCAGAAAGCGTACCAGACGCAACCCATCGTGATCCCAAGGCTCACGCCGATTAGCACCATAGGTCTGGAACTCGAAGCCGGACTCATGGTTGCTGGCCCAGGCCATGACGACATTGCCATCCTCGGCCAGGACGTTGACATGTTCCCAGATCATTTCTCGAATCCGCTTACTGACATCGCCCACATACACGCCAGCGCGAATCTCCAGTAGCCAGACGGCCAGCCGCCCGCGTAATCGAGGTGGCACGGCTTCGGTGACAACGACGAGCATGGCCATCTCATTGACTCCTATGGCCGCTATCGCCCACCGACGGCGGTTCGGGGATGGCGGGCGGTACGGCGTCAGCTGGCGGTGGTGGCGGTTCGATCTCGCCCGCCGCCAGCACCTCTTCGATCATGGGGATGATGCGTTGCAGTAGCAGGGTCTGCTTGAAGGCATCGCGGCAGGCAATGCGCACCTCGCGCTCCGGCATTGGCGGGTTCTTCGCGGCGATGCGAAACGCTGCCGGAACGACGGTCTCGAATTTGACGATATCGGCGATGTCGTAGACGAAGCTCAGCGGCTTACCGGTATGCAGAAACCCGATGGCCGGCGCGTATCCGGCGGCCAGAATCGCCGCCTCGGTAATACCGTAGAGGCACGCCGTGGCTGCCGAAAGACACTGGTTGGCCACGTCCGAGGCATCCCACTGCTTCGGGTCGTAGCGTCGCCCCTGCCATTTCAAACCATACTGCTTGGCCAGTACCTGGTAGGTCTTGCGCACGCGTGCTCCCTCGATCCCGCGGAGTTGTTCGACGCTGCGCCGTGAGGGCGGCGCTTCACCAAAGCGCAGCTCGAACATCTTGCGCACGACCTTGAGCCGCAAATTCTCATCCAGCGCTAGCTGGGCCTGATAGAGCAGCTTATCGGAGCGCGCCCCACCGGGCTGCCCTGCACTGTAGAGCCGCACCCCGGCATCGCCCACCCAGATCAATAACGTACCTACCACGGAGGCCAGCTTGACCGCGGCATGTGAGACTCGCGTGCCCGGTTCCAGCAACAAACACGCCACCGAGCCCACAGGAATGTGCATGCGTTCGCCGTTGACCTCGTCGATCACGACAAAGGCACCGTCGCGCACGTCGATCTGGCCCATGCCGACGAAGATCATCGACATGCGGTCCTTGATCGGGATGGGTTTGAGGGGGATGAAGCTCATGGTATTTTCATCATCTTGGAGAAATACTTAGCAGACCGAGCCCGAAAGCCTTGCCGGGGCCGATTCCCTTTTTGATCGCATTTTTTAAAAGGGCTGGATCAGTAGCGGTTAGCACACCTTCAAACCACGCCTGCCGCAAACGAATGTCACCTTGCCGAACATCAAGCATTTCTGTCGCCATCACCAGCGCTGTCTCCACATCAAAGCCCGCCTGGGCAGCCTGCCGCGCCAGCCACTGACACTGCAGTTCTTCACTGGCAAGCCCGACTCTTTTTCCAGCTTGCGTCACCGTAGGGTTGGCAAACAGCCTGAATCGATACTTCCCTCTCGCTGTCAGAATTCGATCAACATCGATATTTTTAGACTCTACCTGTGCTTTCAGATAGCCCGGACACCCGAATCCTGAACAGTCAGGCTGAACAAGCGACTGAACAACAATGATGGGATCCTGCCGACCCGAATCGGGCTCCAGTCGCCACAAAAAACGCGGTGGCTCATCATCAGGATCGTTCACGAAGGCTCGTACTAGCGACCGATGCATCTCGTAAGCATCGGCCAGATCCCGCCTGACGCTTGCATTGCGCCGGTCAAGCGTGAGTCGAGTGAGATACATCGTCACCCCCTGGCGTCAGTTGCAACGTCTTGACGAAACGAGGGCCAAATCGGCGCTCGGAGAATGGTGCTATCGGTTGATCGACCCGAACGGTGCCTTCATTATCATCTTCGATGACAACGCGTCGCTGCTGCATTTCCTGACACGTATCGTCCTCGGTGAGCAGCACTGACGATCCCAGCACCTCCAAAAGGCTACCATCACGCAAACCATCCGGCATGAATACCGGGCGAGACGGTACAAAACTCTTGCGGCCCAGCGACAATGGCCAGTACGGCGCCCGTAGGGCCTTATGGATATGAGCCAGTAGTTCGCGCTCACCTTCGAGCGCGACGAGGAAAGCAGCATCCGACAGGTAGTAGCGCTGGCTGACGACGGTGCGATTGGCGTCAGCCTTGCCGGATGAGGCGACCACTCCCGTAGCGGTTTGATAGTCGCGCATAGGGATACCTTCGCGATCGACACGTACCCCCATGCGCAAGGCCGCGAGATCGGAGACAGACTCTGCCCGATCGCGGCCAAGTGCGGCGCAAACCAGGCCGATAACACCGGACTTAGAGGGTTCTAGCTGCGTATCTCGCTCGTCGAATCGGCTGGTCGTCCCCCATGATTGCATGGGACCAGCCAAGCACATCAGCAATGTCGCCACGTCTATGCCTCCAGCGCGTCATCTGCGAGTTCGCGCACGCGCTGGGCGAGTCGACTGAGATTGGGCTGCGCTTCGCCCCGGTTCTTGTCAGGCCATTGGCCGGTGAGATCCAGATAGAGCCACTGGTCTTGACCGTCGCTGTAAACGGCAGACAGCTTTTCATCGGCCTTGTGCAAGCGTTCGACCGATTGCTCGGTCAACGATATACGCAGATCGGCGACAACCGGCTTCTCGAAGGCGTTGGCCAGGCTCATGGGGGCGATGTGGCGCAGAGTTACACCGATAAAATCCGGCGCGTTATGGGCCGCGAACGTGTTTTGCTTGCCGCTGGGCACGGCGCGCACGAACGCGGTCGCGAATGCTTCGACGGCCGATAGGGCAAGCTCTCGATCCTGCTGGAGATTATCGAATAGCTTGTAGAGGTCGAGCACTGCATAGCGATAGAAGGTCGCCGAGTTGAACTCGATCTGACCGATCATATCGGCGCCAGTATTGTCATCCGGCGCACGATCATCTACTGCAGTGTAATAGTCGAATTCCCGCTCGACCCGATGGGTGCTGATCGCGTGCGCCACTTGGCACGCTGCATCCTGATTCACGGCTGGCAAATCAGCGAGCATACGTCCGAACAGGGCAATGTCCACCGCCTTGCCACCATCGAGCAACGCCTTAGCCTTTTTAGTGACTTCCGGCGGGGCCGAGGCCTTGCGTTGTTTCTTGTTTGCCGTTGCATCGACGTCGGCCAGTTCGTCCCAATATTGGTCGACCAATTCCGCGAACCCGGCAATCTCCTTCTCACCGAGAAACAAAAGATATTCGGTCTTTTCCTTGTCTTTCTTTGACGAACTCAAACCGGCTGCTGCCAAGGCGCTCTCGATCTTACCGGCCGATTCTTCAGGATCGCGGTCGGCCAAACGCTCCACCAGCAGCCGCTTGAGCCGCTTGGTGCGAATGCCGCGATGAGCTTCGTCGATGAGATCATATTCTGCCGCCGCCAAGCGTGTGGCCCGCTTGAAGCATTGACTGCTCACCCGCGCACGACGATGGCCGCCAAAGATCGCGTCCTTGGGCGCCCCCGTATCGTCGCGGTTGAGATTGGACGGTGCGAAGTTCTGGATGATGTGAAACTCGAGGAATGCACGCATGTTCAGGCCCCCTGCTCTTGTGTTATTTCGGATTGGTTATTGTGTTCGTCTTTACGCGGGATCCAGTAGAAATCCCGTGCCCAGCGCTGGCGGCACCGATCGAGGCGTGCCACGTTCGGCGTGCGTGCCAACCAGACTTCCATATCCTTGATAAGAAGCGCTGGGTCGTAGCCGATTTGGGTATCGCGAAGCAACGCCACCACCTGGCGTAGATGATCGGCGATGGTGTCGCCCGATGCACCAAGCACCGCAATGAAACGACGCTCAACGCTTTCTGCGTCATTTTTCTCCTGCGCGGCCAACCGGTTAAGCGCGAAAGCCAAGGTACAATCCGGCTCGTATTCTGAATGGGCCGCGAAAAGGCCTGCCACGAGGTAGCGCGCACGCCGTCTCGGGTCACCGCTTTCCCAGGCAGGATCAATGAAAGGCTCAATCCAGGGGAATACCGCTGGATCTTCACCAGGCGGCAGCGTCAGGCTTCGGCGCAGACGAGCCAGTCCCGGGGATTCATTCTTAGCAAGCATCAGCAGGTGCTGCTTTAGCGCGTCGGGCTCATTTTGCAGGGCCTGATCCGCTAACGCCGTGCGGTAAAACTCGCGGCCCCAACGCTGGCGCATAGCTTGCCACCGATACTCTTCCTTGAGGGGATCAAGCCACAACGCGATATCCGCTATGAGCTGAACGTAATCAAACCCGTAGCCATCTGCCGCGAGCAGCGTCGTGGCTTGGCGCAGACGTGCCGCGATCTGCTGTTCATCGGCTTGCAGCAGGGCAATGAAACGCTGCTCTATGCTGGGGTTTTGCCGGGTACGCCATAGCGTGCCAAACGCCTCGGCAATCGTGGCGCCTGCCTGTTCCGGGTGGCTCGCATATAAACCGGCAGTGAGATACAGCGCCAGTCGATACGGATCGTCCACGTCGCGTTCCGCGCCTGCAAAACGCTCGACAATCGCCACCGCTTTTGGATCTTCGCCGATCGGCTGAGCCAAGCTATGGCGCAGGCGGGCAATGGCTCCGGGATTATTTGCATACAGGGTTTCGAGATAACCGACGAATTTGCCGGCATGGGAGGTCATGGCTTTTCTCCTGCGGCGAAGCCTGCCTTGGTCGAGTATTTGCTGAGCAGACCCAGCAGCCGCGGATAGTGCCGGGCTTCTGCACGCAGCCCGCGGGGCGTACTACCCAATCCCACGACTACATCGCGCCAGGCACGTTGGGCCGCGTCACACAGCGTATCGTTCCAGTTAGCGGTCGCGGCTTCGAATTCGTCCGCGGCGAGCTGCGCCATTAAGATGGGTAAAGCTCGCTCGGCCGACGCGAAATATGTGGGCGCTAGTGGCCCGGCCGCCAGAAGACTTTGAGCTCGGGCCTTTGTCTCCTTGTTGTCCGGATCCGGCATGCTGTCGGCGAGCATCCCGCGCGCCACCGCTCGCAGCGTGTAGTAGAGTGCTTCGGCATCTGCCACTTTCTCTTGGAGGGTCTCGGAGCGGTCGAGATCGACCATCAGATTGGCTGGCAGCACGATCTGCTCCATACGCCAGCGCAGCAGCTTGGCCTGATCACTCGCAAGTCCGGCCACCAATAGCGGCTGATAACGGTTCGAGCCGGGTCCGAGTGCTTGATGCAGGCTTGCGGCATACGCGATGACCGCAGCCGGACGCCGGTTTTCGGTTTCGGTCTCAGGCCCGGGTACAAGCACGGGTAGATCGCGCCATGTCGCGCGCCCTTCCGTAAAGCTAATGCGTACGAGCCCGTTTTGACCGGATCGAAAACTAGCCATCGGGTCGGGCTGGGTCTCGCTATCGCCCAGAGCCAGTCCAGCCCCGAAACGCAGCCAGCGAATATTGCCGTTCTCCTCACGCTTGAACAGCACGGCACGGCTCTGGCGCGTGTAGCGATCATTCGGCCCGGTGGCAAATACCGGCTCACCGACAAGTTGTTTTTCCGTGAGCGGTTCGAGCTCCCAACTGGGCAGATCCGGTTCAGCATTCGAGCGTCGTTCATCCGGATGGAGACTCAGCGCGATCGTCTCCGCCAGCGTCTGGCCCAAGGGAACCACCGCGGCGGTATTGGCCAGCGCCCCGGCTTTGTCCGAACCACGAAACACCTTGACCAGCCCGCCGGGCGTGAATTGCAGAAACCCGAGCAGCTTGTTCAACGCTTGGGCCGGGGTGAGCTCTGCTGGCTCGCTGTCATAGGCGTGGTCGAATACCACGGGCGTATTGCCGGTGGCACTTGCCAAGGATATTTGCGCTACGCTTTTGAGTTTATCGCGGGTCGGCCCGGCCGTATCCAGAACGGCCGCCTGCATGAACGGATGGGTATCGTGAAATAGCCAGAAGCGGTCGTGCCACTGCTCAAGATAGGTGCGTATCGCATCAACGGGCAGGCCGTCTCGGTACCATGCAGCCCGCTCGGACTCTCGCCAGCGTCCTTGCGCCGTGGAGATGGCGCGATGGGTAATCGCCAGCAGCAACCGGTATTGCGCCACGACACTCGGCGGCGCGGTATCCGCCAGCGCGACGATCTCCCGACTACGCTCGAACGTTTCGAGCAGCCCCATTGAGGTAACCGTTCCGTCTGCAAGACAGACAGACAACCAGGGTTCTCGGAGCAGGTCATAGGCCGGAACAGAAAGTTCAGCGCCCACCCGAATGCTATCGCTCGTGTCTGTCATGTACTCCCCCGCACTGAAACGCCCCAGACGACTTAACTATTTCCAAGAATAGGTTTTTATATAAATTCAACCAAGAAAATATACGTCCCCCGACGATTGGCTTATAGTCGAGCACTCTGCCCAAGCAGAGATGAACCGAATAGTCCTTTTGCCTATGCGCGAATTGCTAAACCTCCCCACACACGTGGGGTCGACGAGGGGAGGAACTTCCTCCCCTCACTTTTCACCCGCTTCATAAACGAGCCCCAGATCCGGATCGAGATAAAGCGACTGTTCACCCAGTTCACAGCGGCCCTCGGCCATGGGCATGGGGTGTAGATGCCGCAATAAAGGATGATCGGCGAATACCACAGGCAGCTCGGTCTGCTTGCAATGCAGTACGACCGCCTTGCGCGATACGCGCAGCTGTCGGGCATAGAGGCGGCGAGCAACATCGTCGGACGGTATTTGCGCCGGATCGATAACGATGCCGTCGACCGTCCACGCGCCGTCGATCACATTGATCGGCACCAGACTCACCGACTCTGGCCCCAGCCGGGTCACATTACGCATGCCCTCTTCATCATCACCGCCATAGGGCTTGTTCTGGTAGGCCCGGGCTGGCTCATCCTCCGGGTCGAGCGATATATCGGTCGCTTGTTGACGCTTGCCCTTTTCGACGCCCAAACGAGCACCGTAGCACTCGATTTCGATGAAATCGCGGGTCTGTGCGTTAATCGAGGTCGGCAATTCTGGAAAGCTGTAGACATGCTGCACGAGCGTATCGATATCGGCTGGTAGCTGCAGCATTTGCAGCTCGCGTAGACAGGCCCACGTATGCCCCAGTACGTACGGGTCATACACATACTCCCAAGCGGTGGCCTTGAATGACGGCAAATGGTCGTAATGCAACCCTGCAATCCAGAAGCGTGCCTGCCTGTGCGCGGTCGGTCGCTCCCGCTTATGACGGTGCATGCGGCCGACTCGCTGCAAAAGCAGGTCGATAGGGGCGAGATCGCTCAGCATGAAATCGAAGTCCAGATCGAGCGACTGTTCCGCGACTTGGGTCGCAATCAACAACCCCTTTCGTGGTCGCGTCCCATCCTCGAGTTTTCCCGATTCGCCAAAAAGTTCGAGTACACGCTTTTCGATTTCCGAACGCTGGTCCGAAGGAAATCGTGCATGAAACAGGACTATTTCGATGCTGTTGGTGCTTGCGTACGACTCCAGTAAACGGAATAGTTGCTGAGCACGATCAACGGTATTGACGATCACCGCGCCACAACCATCCTCTTCGAGCAACGCGACCGCTTGGTCCTTGATCGCCTCCAACGACTCATCGAGGCCATGCAGAGTAATGGGACCCTGCGGCCGACTTTCGAACGTCTCACAGCGAATCGAAGAGGCATCGATCTTCGTCAGGCGCGGGTAATCGGTTTCTGGCACTTCGTGTGGATCGGCGCCCCAGGCACGCACCAATTGATCAAGCTTGTCTTTTGGCAGGGTAGCGCTCATAAGGACGACTGAGCTCCCCATGGCCTTGAGCCAACGCACAAGAGCCTCGATCAACACGCTGGTATAGGTGTCATAGGCATGCACTTCATCAAGCACGACCACTCGGTTTGCCAATCCCCACAGCCGCACGAAATGGTGTTTGGCATTGAGCACGCCGAGCAGTGCTTGATCAACTGTACCCACACCGTACGGCGCCAGCAATGGCCGACGCCGCTGGGAAAACCAGACCGAGGCCGAGATACTCTCTTGCTTATCATGCGCGATACCGCGCAAATGTTGTAGCTGCTCGCTCATAGCCGCACCACCATGAACGAGTTTTACGGCCGTAGTGTCGTCAAAGGCGTGAAGAAACTTTTGGGTACGGTCGAAAAGCGCATTACCGGTCGCCTGTGTGGGCAAGGCGACATAGAGTCCGCGATGCGCGTTAGCAGCCTGCAAACGAAGATAAGCCAGGTAAGCCAACTCGGTTTTGCCCTCACCCATCGGCGCCTCGACGAGCAGCAAGGTAGGCCCGCACGCGTCTTGAAGCAGCGCCTCACCGACTTGCTGCAACGGGCGCGGCGCCGTCGGCTCGCCGCGAATACGGCCAAGCAGGGCATCCGTCGTGAAAGGATTGGTCAAAATCTGGCGAAACCGTGGCCAACCGGCATTTTCCAGTGCATCCACAGCGAGCGAGCGTGCATGATCGTAATACTCCTGCAGATCGTCACGGCGCTCGCCAAGCGCGAACCACTCCACGTTGGATGCAATCCAATCTGCGGTACTGGTCAAACCGGCCAGCCAATTCACCGCTACAAGATCCAGATCCTCGTGGCTCGGACACCCTTGAGGATTCAGGATCTGCCAGTACACATCGAGTATCTCGCGACGCGCTCGTGCCCAATCGGGAGGCTCGCCTAGAGGCCGCCCACGGCCTGTCTCGTCTGCGCGAAAATGACGACCATGATGGGCAGCGATCGCCTGCACAACCGCAAGCACCCACCCCCACGGAGCCTTTGTCAGCTCGCTGAGCGGCTCTACTAGAAGGGCTGCAGTGGCCAGTGAATGATTGTTACGCGCTTCTGCTCGGCCAAGGAAAATAAGACCGGCAGCCTGAGCACGTGCATGGCCTAACGGCCACTTGAGTACGAAGCCCGGGATGGCCTTGCCAAAATCGTGCAATCCGGCAATGGCAGCAATCCAACGAATAGCGCCTTCGCGCGGTAATCCAAGCGCGTGACTCGCCCAATCCAGGCTTTTTTGTGGCTCACGTTCGAGCAAGGTTTCCACCACTGCAGCCACGTCCAGCATGTGCGCTAAAAGATTATGCCCTCCCCCCTCGATAGCGCTTTTTGACCATAGGCTCCGCGCAGCTTTTGACAGGCTGGAAAAACTATCTACCAACATGATATGCCCATCCCCTTGCTACGCTTCGGCTGATTTGACGCTCAAAGGCATCGCCTTGCGGCGTTGCCATGCCGTCGAGCGAGAGTTTAAGTACCTCCTGAAAGGCTCGGGAGAACTTGCCCAGGTCGTGAAGCCCCAATAAAAAAACCATCAGCCGTCGTAATGACTCGGTCTCAATACTCAGACGCGCAGCCAGCTGTTGGGTCAAAGGGCGCTCAGGGGCCAGCAGGTGCCAGCCAACGGCCGCTACATCCAGGCTATGCCAAGCAAGCAAATGACAGGCATCCTCTGACTGTCGCGGTAGGGCCTTGCCAGCATAACGATGATAGGCCGGTAGGCGTGGGGGTCTGCTCGGCATGATCAAAATGTTCTCCCTTCATCTGGATGGCTACCACATCCACCTGGTTACCAACGCAGAGCATTGGCGACTCCACCGACAGCCATATCAGCTCATTAAAATTAGCCATCTCACCAAAACTGACGATAGCGTGTCTAGAGGTCGAAAGAAAGGTCCAAAACGACCGGTGATGGAACGCATTGCGTCATCATAAAAAAACCCCGCGCTCGGTAGAGTGCGGGGTTTCCATTCGGACTGTGGCTTCAGCCTCGCTATATAAATACGTCTTTCGCTTCGAGCCAGCCTGTTCGTTACGCGTGGTTCAGCTTTTCCAATGCCGCCGAGGCAATGAACGCAGAACGACTTTTAATACCGTGGGTGGTCACGTATTGGTCGATCTGACGAATGACGTGACCTGGCAGCGTCACATTCACCTTTTCGGTTTTGCCGAGGTAGGGCGTGATATCAATATCAATAATCCCCCAGCCGCACCCTTCAAATTCTGGATTTTGGCGATGCTCCGCAATGCTGCGCGGCATGGGAATATCTTTATTCTCGTTGGCTAATTCTTCCAACTGGATATGAGCCACTTCCACTGCCATTTCATAAGCATGTTCGGTCGTGTCACCCGCTGTCACAGCACCGGGAATGTCCGGAATGACGATACCGGTGGCGGTGTGTTCATCGCCCCATTCGATAGCAACCGGATATTGCATGAGTTACCTCCTGAACGGCCGAGCTACCTGAGCCCCGCAAGTTTTCTGATATTGTGGATGGTGCCCTTAGGCAAATCCTTTTTCGGATGAGGCACGGGCACACTGCCGAGCTTGGTAGGGTGCTTGAATACGTGATGGCTCCCACTAACACGATCTAGATACCATCCATCAGCTTCCATCTCCTTGATGACATCCTTGCTTTTCACCCTTCCTCCTTGTTCTTTTGGTCAATTAAAAAATAACCCCAGAGTTATAAATTTGCAAGAATTCATACCTCCAGACGCACTTCTAGCTCCACACCAGCCTTAGATATGAATATTCAGTCGATGATCCTGGAGGCACTAGCCTGATCGCCGTCCACAGTGTATTCCTATGTTTACAATGGACCACTTCAGCCAGAAAACGCTCCCTTCAACTTGGTTCATCCCCGCGCCTGCGGGGAACGGGTTTATCTTCTAACTCTATTTCTCGTCTCGAACGGTTCATCCCCGCGCCTGCGGGGAACGGACCGTCGTGCGCCATACCCATTAGCGACATCCCGGTTCATCCCCGCGCCTGCGGGGAACGGGACTCCGAGCGGTAGCTGCCCAATGGAGCTGCTGGTTCATCCCCGCGCCTGCGGGGAACGGACGTAGTGCCCTTGCCTTTCTTGGCCTCAACACGGTTCATCCCCGCGCCTGCGGGGAACGGCAACGCCCCGGCCTACCTATTGACGCCTGACCCGGTTCATCCCCGCGCCTGCGGGGAACGGGCGGCACCTCCAGCACTCGCGGGCTTTCGCAGCGGTTCATCCCCGCGCCTGCGGGGAACGGTCTCGAGCCTGGGCAGCGGTATAAACACCATACGGTTCATCCCCGCGCCTGCGGGGAACGGCGCAAAGCGGTTGTTTCCAACCGTTGTATGATCGGTTCATCCCCGCGCCTGCGGGGAACGGGTGGTGGTCAGCTACCGGCTACCCAGCGGCACCGGTTCATCCCCGCGCCTGCGGGGAACGGCTTCCTGTTGGTAGCGAAGTCGCCCGCATGGACGGTTCATCCCCGCGCCTGCGGGGAACGGGCCTGGCCAGCCGCTTCGGCCGCGTAGTTGACCGGTTCATCCCCGCGCCTGCGGGGAACGGGATGTAGCGGTTTGCCGCCTGGGTTGCTCGTGCGGTTCATCCCCGCGCCTGCGGGGAACGGCATCCCGTCACGGCTGGAATCGTCACACGCTGCGGTTCATCCCCGCGCCTGCGGGGAACGGGATTAACGCCCTATGCCCGCTCGGAGTTCGAGCGGTTCATCCCCGCGCCTGCGGGGAACGGGCATCGGCAACGGTGCGGCGACAGGCGTATACACGGTTCATCCCCGCGCCTGCGGGGAACGGTGAATCTCGATGCGCCGGTTGTTTTTCTCCGCCGGTTCATCCCCGCGCCTGCGGGGAACGGTCATTCTGTCTCATCCGGCCGGCGCTCATCGCCGGTTCATCCCCGCGCCTGCGGGGAACGGGTCTGCAATGTCTGCTGTCGGTGCTGCTGTAACGGTTCATCCCCGCGCCTGCGGGGAACGGATGGCGACTACCGGGGTCCACGGCAGCTCTATCGGTTCATCCCCGCGCCTGCGGGGAACGGGCGGTAGTAGGTGTTGTACTTGATGCCGATCTCGGTTCATCCCCGCGCCTGCGGGGAACGGACCGTCGCGCTCAATCAGCGAGAACTCGTTGCCGGTTCATCCCCGCGCCTGCGGGGAACGGGGCTTGCTTCTCTGTAGTCGCGCCACAGTAGACGGTTCATCCCCGCGCCTGCGGGGAACGGGGCCCGTAGCGCGCTGACCCCGAGGGCATTCTCGGTTCATCCCCGCGCCTGCGGGGAACGGATGCGTGCCCAGCATTTGGCTACATCCGAATGCGGTTCATCCCCGCGCCTGCGGGGAACGGTTACGGCGTTCTTCCTGCTCGGCCTTCATGCGCGGTTCATCCCCGCGCCTGCGGGGAACGGTCACACCAAGCACGGAAGGGGCTGGCGAGCAGCGGTTCATCCCCACGCCTGCGGGGAACGGTTAGCCGAGGCCTCCGATTCGTTTCATGCCAACGGTTCATCCCCGCGCCTGCGGGGAACGGTATCGGCGTCTACCAAGGCACCGCGTCCACCACGGTTCATCCCCGCGCCTGCGGGGAACGGCCAGCGAGAAACAATACCGGAGAGCGTAGCCGCGGTTCATCCCCGCGCCTGCGGGGAACGGGCCCGGCTGGCCTCCATCAGAGCGTGTTTGTCTGGTTCATCCCCGCGCCTGCGGGGAACGGTTCTGGCGGATCGCGGCTGACGCCTGACTGTCCGGTTCATCCCCGCGCCTGCGGGGAACGGTCACCCAATACTAATTCAATATCAGCAACGTCCGGTTCATCCCCGCGCCTGCGGGGAACGGGCCCCAGCAGGCGCTGTTGAGGCATGGGTGTACGGTTCATCCCCGCGCCTGCGGGGAACGGCTATAATTTAGGCGTTATCCGTCAAGAAATTACGGTTCATCCCCGCGCCTGCGGGGAACGGCAAGGCGACCAGACCGCTGAAGAGTACCGCGGCGGTTCATCCCCGCGCCTGCGGGGAACGGCATGGAGTACATGCGCGGTCTGCGGGACAACGCGGTTCATCCCCGCGCCTGCGGGGAACGGACTAATTGTAGATGGCTGTTCTGCAAGATAAAAATGTTCAGTAGAAAGTTCACCAGCGGTTTAGATCGATTTTTGACCAGAACAATATTATTAAAGAACAGTAAAATCAGTATGTTGCAGAAACCTATAAAAATCGCACCAAGCCTCGCGCAATCGTATACGTATGCAGCGTTTTCAAGAAGTGAGGTCTCTCTTATGGCATTCGCATTCACTCATGGGAGACGACTCGTGCAGGGCGCTATTGGATGTGCTTACTGACTGATTCTGTCGTTTTTATACGAGCGACGCCTGCGCCTCCTCCACCATCTCAGTGGCAAGCTCACCTACCGTTCGCACCGCGTCTTCGATGGCGGGGGTGAGCGTAAACGCATAGTTCAGCCGCAGGCACTGGCGGAACTTGCCGGAGGCGGAGAACAGCGAGCCCGGCGCCACGTGGATGGCATGCTGCGCCAGACGCTGATTGAGCTTCACGCAATCCACCGCGGCGGGTAACTCTACCCAGAGCAGGAAGCTGCCCTGGGGGTAGCTGATGCCCGAACCAGGCGGGAAGTAGCGCTGCACCCAACCGATCATGACGTCTCGCTGGCGCTGGTATTGCCGGGTCACGTGGCGCAGGTGCCGCTCGTAATGCCCTTTGGCAACGAACTCCGCCACGGCCAGTTGGGGCAGCGTGGCTGAAGCACCGGTGGAGACGTACTTCATATGCAGCGCCTGATCGCGATAACGCCCCGGCGCCAGCCAGCCCACCCGTAGCCCCGGCCCCACCGTTTTGGAAAAGCCGCTGCACAACATCACGCGGCCATCGTCATCGAAGGATTTCACGGTGCGCGGTCTTGGCAGGCTAAAGGACAAGTCACCGTAAATATCGTCTTCGATAATCGCCACATCGAAACGCTGGGCAAGCTGAAACAGCGCCCGCTTGCGATCCTCCGGCATGGTGTACCCCAACGGGTTATTGTAGGTGGGCGTGACCTGTATGGCGCGGATCGGCCACTGCTCCAACGCCAGCTCCAGCGCCTCAAGGCTGATGCCCGTTTGCGGATCAGTGGGGATTTCCAATGCCTTCAGACCATTGGCTTTCAAAATCTGCATGGTGCCGTAAAAACTGGGCGAGTCGACGGCCACCACATCGCCGGGCTGTGTCAGCGTGCGCAAGGCAATAGCCAGCGCTTCCTGACAGCCCGTGGTGATCAGCAGATCATCTGGATGCAGCAGGCAGCCAGACGCGACCGCGAGCCTGGCGACTTGCTGGCGCAGCTCGGGACTGCCGCTCAGCTTGTCATAGTTGAAACCATGCAGATCATTGCGACGGTGAAGACCCGCCAAGATTCTGGAGAGCGGGCGCAGCGTCTCGTACTCCAGGTTAGGCACTCCCCGCCCCAACAGCAGCCGCTGATCATCGCGCTGGGTAGCCACGAGCTCCAGCACCTGATCCCATTGAGAGATGTCCAGCGGCCGCTGGGCAGGCCGCGACATGGACGGCAGCACCGAGGGTGCTCGGCTCGGCAGCACGAAGTAACCCGACTTGGGCCGCGACTCGATCAACGCCACATCCATCAGTTGCCGGTAGGCTTCCTGGGCCGTCGAGATACTCACGTCCAGCTCCTGGCACACCGCTCGAATGGAGGGCAGGCGGTCGCCCACACGGTAGATACCGTGCTCGATACGCTCGCGCAGGATAGCGGCGATTTCTTCATAGCGCGTCATGACAATTCCCTTCTTATAGCCCACCCCACCATACAGATAACGTACCCAACTGCCATACAGAGGTATAACACGCCCATCTGTATCTTAAAAATAAAAAAACCTATGTCTGTATCAAAGAAACGGCGCCGAATATTCTAGTCCTGCAGCCCACCGCCATGCCCCTGGAGGATTCGCCATGCCACGCTTCAGTCTTGCCCAGCTCCGCTGTCAGCTACGTCTCCAACTGCATCAGTACCGCCACTACCGCCGTAGCCGCCGCCAGCTACTGACCCTGGATGACCGGCTACTCGAGGATATTGGCATCACCCGCGCCCAGGCAGCCCAAGAAGGCCATAAAGCGTTCTGGAAACATACGCCCCTTGAGGAGACTCCCCATGAAAAGTGCTGACTACTACCTGCTGGACGTCTTTACCGAGCAGCCATTTACCGGCAACCCGCTCGCGGTTTTTCTGGCGTCCGATGAACTGGACACCTCCACCATGCAGGCCTTGGCCAATGAATTGAATCTGGCAGAAACGGTTTTTTTGAGTGCCGCCACGCAACCGAACCACTATCCAATGCGGATTTTCACGCCGACGAGAGAACTTCCGTTTGCAGGCCACCCAACAGTGGGTACCGCACACTTGCTGGCAGCATTGGAACTCGCCAACCCCACGCACCCCCTGGTGCTTCACCCGCCCATTGGTGCGCTGACGGTTCGCTACGAAAACGGCCAGGCCATGTTCACGACGTCGCAACCAGCCCTACTGGCCGCCAGCCCGATCGACCGGCTGACGGCCGTTGAGCTGCTGGGGCTCGATATCCATCAGGTGATAGGCGACCCCGTCATGGCCTCCCTGGGGCTGCCCTTTCATTTGATCGAGCTGGCCGATGTGAAGGCGCTGGAGAACATCCGCATTTCATCGGCACTTTGGGCCAGTGCGGTGATGACCAGCGAGGCCCCCCAGGTTTATCTTTACGTCATCGAACGACACGAGGCGACCCGCACGGTGATTCGTAGCCGCATGTTCTGCATGCATGCCAGCCTTTGCGAAGACCCCGCAACCGGCAGTGCCGCCGCCGCCCTGACCCACTATCTGGCATCGCTCACCAGCGACGCACTGCATTGCACGATTCATCAAGGCATTGAAATGGGCCGTCCCAGCATCATCTATACAGCAGCTAATGGCGATATCGAGCCTGGGTGGGTGACGGTGGGTGGGCACGCCATAGTGGTGGGCAAGGGCACGCTTTACCGACAGTGATGCCCCAGAAGTACAAAAGAGTGTCCACGGTATCGCGGACACTCCTCCTTTTCATCATGCATTGCCTACCTTCACGCCGCCTGGACCTCGATACGGCGCGCCCGGAGGCTCTCTTGCTTGGGAAGCGTCAGCGTCAGTACGCCGTTGACGATAGTGGCCGTAATGGCCTCACTATCTACCTCCGGACTCAGGTTGAAGCGCCGCGCGAAGCGCTGACCGCGCACTTCAGCATGCAAGGCGCTGAGCCCTTCCGGCATATTCAGCGCTATCTCCCCTTCCAGGCTCAACACATGGTTATCGATCTCTACCTTGAGCGTCTCCGGTGTGACGCCGGGCATATCGGCTACCAGCTTGAGCGCGTTAGCCTCCTCGATAATATCCACCGCTGGCAAAAACGCTTCCGTATAGTGCCGATCCTGGCTGCTCTGCCCTTGCTGCTGAACCGGGGAGTAATGGGAGTTGGATGAACGGACGATGTCATTCATGATTTATCCCTCCTTAACAAGGTTAAACGCATGATTTACGCCGCTTGAACCTCTATACGCCGCGGCTTGAGCTCCTCGCGTTTGGGCAGCACGATCTCGAACACCCCATGGGCATGGCGAGCTTCTGACCGCTCGACGTCAATACCCTCGGGTAAGGCGATCGACCTAACGAACTCCCCGCTGACGCGCTCACGGCGCAGTACCTGACGCGAGTCATTATCCTCATGGAGCCCCTTCACGGTGTCTCGTTTACCACGCAGGGTCAGCACATTGTCCTGAACATCGATGGTCAGATCCGAGGGAGCCAACCCTGCGGCAAACACATAGACCCTGACGGCATCGTCGCTACGGGCAATGTTGACCATGGGAAAACTGCCCCGCGGCACCGCTCGAATGTCCATCGTATTACGATCAGGAAAGAAGCTATCCAGCAACTGGTTGAGCCAGTCAAACTGCTGAGACGAGCCCGTTTCAAAACGCTTGAGATCATCGAACATATCGAATACCTCCTACGTTAAGCAGACTATGAGACTTGCGATAAGAGGCGGCCTCTTATCCACTCCACCGAGGCAGCCTCTATAATTCGCAACATAGGAGCGCTCAATCGATTTTCAAGGGCCTGGATGGCAATTTTTTGGTTTTTTGACCGCCCTTGAAAGCGTTGGCCTGCTCGGGACTCCACTCCTCTCATGATCGCCTGGCGACGAATTCAATCAGGCGGTTAAAGCTGCTTTCAAATCCCTGGAATCATGATAGTGATGAACACCGGTGCCAGCAGCGTCAACAAGAACCCGCTAACCAGAGCCAATGGCACCGCATCGGGCGAACAGGCCTGCTTGATAATCGGCAACGTCGAGTCCAGCGCAGTTGCCCCGGCGCTGCCAATACCAATCTGCGGCTGATGCCGTCCCAAGGCGTAGAGCACCATAATAGCAAGCAGTTCACGAAGCAGGTCTGTCATGAGTGCCATCGTTCCATACACTTGCCCAAGCGCATCACCGATCATGACGCTAGAAAGCGTAAACCAACCAAAACCACTGGCAAGGGCCAAGGAGACCCGCAAGCTTTCACCAGTAATCCAGGCAGCCATAGCACCACCGACCAAGGAGCCCAGAACAACGACCAGGGGAATGGCCAATATCGACCACGACAACCACTGCACATTAAGTTTGATTTGTGTTAGGTCGATGCCGACCAAAAGAATTAGCAGCAGTAGCATGGCACCGCTTGACGGAAGCACCAGAGCCCCCTCTAGAATGCGATCCTGCAGAAGGTAAAGCACACCGCCCAGCCCAACCATCACCAAGGCTATGAGGCACTCTTTCAGCGGCGGCCAGATATAGCTCAATCTGAATGGCGGACGCGCTTTGGCTGGGAAACTTTGCCGACTGTTTTTAAGCATGAGAATGAGCAGGCATGGAAACACCGTGGTGCAGACTGCAAAAATAAACGCGGCCTTCATCACGATGCCTATCGAGCTTGCCGACAAAATCACCTCACCAAACTCGAAGCCAATAAGGAATAGAAGCACCCAAACCAAAGGTGCTATGGAATGTAAAAGCGGCTTACGGATCTGGGTGGGAAGCAGTCTTCCAATCGCATACCCCGCAAGTAGCGCAATCAGAATCGGTAGCAGAGAAAAAACTATATTCATATTCTTTGAACCATTGGCGAGAAATCTATAAGTATCATGCACCTATCGGCATCTCCTGCATCAACTCCAGACTTGACTATGGGTGATATGTAGTAAGAGACCTGTAGCGCATGCACAACAAGCAGTGCCTTAGTTTGAAAAGGTGAAAATCACTCCTGCAATTCCCCACAACAAACGCATCGAAAAGGCGATGAGCAGCACTCCCATCAACCGCTCGAACCAGTGACCGATACGCAGAAATCGCTCGCGAACAGGCGGGCTGGTAAACACAAGGCTGACCAACACGAACCAACCGGCATTGACTAGGCACATCCAGCCGCCATAAAGCATTTGAATACGCAATGGCGTCGAATCACTGACCACAGTCGTGAACACGGCCAGGAAAAACAGCGTCGCCTTGGGGTTGGTAGCATTAGTCAGAAACCCCAGCGCGAACGACTGTCGAAAGCTTCTTGCCCCTGTCTCGGCTGCGGCATCCAGCGCCAACCCTGCTGTGTGCTTGCCTGCCTGCCGGATGAACGTGACGCCGAGATATAACAGGTAGGCTCCGCCCACCAACTCGGCCGCACTCAGTAACCAGGGGGTTGTGTGCATCAACGCGCCGACCCCCAGCAAGGTATAGATCACATGCACCGAGATACCGGCCCCAATGCCGGCCGCCGTAGCGATGCCTAAACGCCTCCCATAGAGCACGCTCTGGCGAATCGTTACAGCGAAATCCGGCCCCGGCGCCACGACGGCAAGAAAGTGAATGGCGGCCAGGGCAAGAAACTCCCCAAGATAATACGGTGTCATATAGCCGCTCCTCTCCCATCGATTATCAATTGTATTGACAAAGAGCGGCTGCGATAATCCATCTCAAATTCAAATACTCTTTGCCTCATGAGCACAAATCGGATGGTCGCCCTGTTGGGCGAAATGGCGGTCTTCGTCAAGGTGGTCGAAACCGGCAGCTTCTCTGAAACGGCACGTCAGCTGGGCGCAACGCCCTCGGCAATCAGCCGCTCGGTTGCCCGCCTGGAGAAGGCATTGGGCACCCGACTGCTCCAGCGTACGACCCGCAAACTACGGCTGAGCGAAAGCGGGCATGAGGTTCATAGGCGTTGCGTTGATATGGTGAACGCAGCGCAAGCCGTGATGGCCATTTCCGGGCAGTTCGACCCAGAACCCCAAGGGCTAATACGCGTCAGTGTGCCGAAGGCGGTAGGACGTTTCGTCATCCATCCCCACATTCCTGACTTACTGGCCCGTTACCCCAAAATCGACGTTCAGCTACAGCTCAATGACAATTATGTGGACTTGATTGATGATCAGGTGGATCTGGCAATCCATATTACGGATCGCCCTTCACCCGGGCTGATGGGGCGAAAGCTCATTGACATAGACCACATGCTTTGCGCGACACCAGAATATCTCGCGCGCCAGGGCACACCAGCACATCCGCACGATCTGAAAGTGCACAATTGCATTTTTCTGGGCGAGGAGCCCGGTGATTCCCGCTGGAAATTCCAGCGCGGGGGCAAGAAAGTGAGCGTCAAGGTGCGTGGCCGATACGCGGTCAATCACACCGGGGCAAGGCTTGACGCAGTGTTACAGCATCTTGGCATCGGCAGTTTGCCGTACTTCACCGCTCGCCATGCATTGCAGCAGGGAGATATCGTACAAGTACTGCCGGAATGGAAATTCAAGACCCACTATTATGGTGGCGAGGCTTGGGTACTTTATCCACCGACTCGATACCTGCTACCAAAACTGAGTGCTTTTATCAGCTTCATGGCCGAGCGGCTGGGCCAGGAGCCCACTTTGTATAAAAAGACACCTCAGGAACCGGCACTATCAGCCCCTCCCTACGAATCGCCCGAGGCGCCTTTTTAGTGGTCGGCAACCCGCCGGAAGTTAGCCTGCAGGCGTCGGTGAGGCAAGGCAAAATTAATGCTTGCCAAGCCGTTTGCTTGCCCGCTGGCTGAGCAGTCGCTCGCGGATGACATGGGCCAATCGCTTGATGGGGTGTGCTTTCATTGGA
Organism: Halomonas sp. NyZ770; assembly: GCF_020616575.1. Lineage (NCBI taxonomy): Bacteria > Pseudomonadati > Pseudomonadota > Gammaproteobacteria > Oceanospirillales > Halomonadaceae > Halomonas > Halomonas sp. NyZ770. The sequence goes on from NZ_CP085143.1 coordinate 3,545,242, forward strand.
TTGGGCGTATCCGTTTTACGCTTACGACAGCCAGTATGATGGCCTATGGGTCACTCTTTGTGTGTAACGTCCAACGAGCAATCACAGCAGTGACGATCACGGCAAATAACAGCCGTGCCCATAAGATGCCCACGAGATCAGCACCAAGCATCAAGATCAGCAACGTGTCTTCGATAACGCTATGACAAAGGCCGAGAAAGCAAAGAGCCAGCTTGCTATCGCGCCGGCTCAACACCCCTGTTTGCACATCCCGTATCAATAGCCCTGCGCCATAGCTAAGCCCCAACGTGAATCCAATCACCGTCACATTGGCGGCCGAACGCCCGATGCCTAATAGCCTGAGTAGCGGGAGTAAGCCAAGATGTATCCAACGCTCCAAGCCAAGCGTTTTTAGCAGTTTCAACAACACCAGCAGCGCTAAAATAATCACAAAAATAAGCGCCAACGTTTCAAGCTGTGCTATCGCCCATCCGCTTATCGTTGGTGCTGATGAAAAGCTTGGCTGCCATATCCATACAGCAGGCACTTGTAACAAGCCAAAGTACGTATAAAAGCAGTGCAAAAGCCAAGCCAGCAGCAAAGCTCCGCCTACGCGCAGTACCAACGTCGCCCACCAAGGGACACCAGCCCGCTTGGCAACGGCTCCTTCAACAGGTATCGAGTGTCCTACCAGCATTAACGCACCCAACACGGTGACTTGCTCAACAGTCAAAGGCGTATCAGCGGCGACTTGAAGAAATACCGCCATGGCGGTGTACAAATTGGTGCAGAGCGCCGCCGCCCATACAATACTCATTTGCTCGGGTAAGCCCAGTACACTCATCAAGGGGGCTAATAGCGACCCCAGCCAGCCGATCCCCCCCAAGAGCTCTAACCCTTTGACGATGAGCAGTGCCGGAATCAGGATTTTGAGTAACGTCACGTAAACACGCAGCGCGTCTTGCAATAAACAGCCTGCCCCAGCCAATAGATGGTAAATGTCGATCCGCATTGATCCCTCGTTGTCATCGCTCGGACAAACGTTATGATATCGACGATGACGCAGAATCTTCTCTCCAATACAGCACTAGCAATCAATATTCGTTCTTTATAAACAAAGAAAGAGCAGGTTATTTCATGGATGCCATTGATCGAAGAATTCTTTACCAGCTTCAACGTGACGCCAGCCTGACCAATCAAGCGTTGGCGGATGAGATAGGGCTCTCTCCCTCGGCCTGTTTAAAGCGAGTCAATCGATTGCGCGACGCGGGAATCATTGAACGGGAGGTTGCACTGCTCAACCCCGATACCATGGGGCCATGCCTGCATATAGTGGTGGAAGTCACCATGGAGAGGGATAACAAGCTACTATACCAACGGTTTTTAGCGTCAGCGTTGGGCGCCCCTGAAGTAAAACAGTGTTATCAAGTAACCGGGGAATGCGATTTTGTGTTGATCGTCACGGTGGCCGATTTAGATGAATACGACCACTTCTGCGACCGTGTGCTCTACGGTGACGACAACCTGCGCAAGTTCCGCACGCTGCTATCACGCAAGCGGCATAAGTTTGATACGTCGGTACCGCTTCGCACTTGAGTGTGATTCAAGCCGTCAACCCAATCCCTCTCAAAATCACCGAGGTCACCGACTGCACGGCTTTTTCGAACTGCAGGTCGTCCAGCGGTTTATCGTCGTTGAGCAGGTAAATCTGGTAGTCGAAGTCGGCGTAGTGCTGGGTAGAGGCCCAGATCATGTAGAGCAGGTACGAAGGCTCGACGGGGTTGATTTGGCCGGAGTCGATCCACTCGCGAATTTTCGACTCTTTCAGCTTGGCCCATTCATAGAGGTTGTCGCGCAGCCGCTCCTTGAGAATCGGGGCGCCCTGCATCACTTCGGCCGCCCATATCTTGGAACCATGGGCGCGGTAGCGAGAATGATTCATTTTGGCGCGAATGTAGGTGGAGAGAACCACCCGTGGGTCGTCGTACAGCTCGAAGCAGAGCGCGTCCTGCTTCCACACCTCCAGCAGCGCCAGCAGCACCTCCTGGTAGAGCGCCTTCTTGGTCGAGAAATAGTAGTGCACGTTGGACTTTGGCAGGTCGGCCAACTGGGCAATGTCGCCCATGGAGGCACCGGCGTAGCCTTTTTCGGCAAACAGCTGCTCCGCCGCTTGAAGGATTTTCTTGACGTTGGTTTGCCGTATTTCGTCCTGTGTTCTCGCCACACTGGTATCCCTTTGCAACCGTCCGCTCAGAGAGTGTTTACAAACTACTGCGCTAGGCCATGCGGCGCTGAAACCAACCTCAAAATGCTCATTTACACCTCGTAAACTGCGCTTTTTCGGCTGATTTCGCCTTGCCTGGCCGTCCCTCGTGACATTTGTAAACACCCTCTCACAATACGCACCAAAAACTGCACCACCGCCCCACGAGGAGGCAGGCGGTGGTGCAGAGAAGATGGCGTAGTTAGCGCATCGCGTCAACGCTGGTTGGTGGGAAACGAGAACTCCGCCCGGGTGGCTTCGCTGACGGAGGGCCAGCGTTGGGAAACCGCTTTGCGACGCGTGTAGAAGCGCACCGAGTCTGGGCCGTAGGCGTGGAGGTCGCCAAACAGCGAGCGCTTCCAGCCGCCAAAGCTGTGGTAGGCCACCGGCACGGGTAGCGGTACATTCACCCCTACCATGCCCACTTCGATACCGTCGGTGAAGCGGCGGGCGGCTTCGCCATCGCGGGTGAACAGGCAGGTGCCGTTGCCGTATTCGTGGTCGTTGATCAGCTGCATGGCATCGTCCAGGCTACCGACCCGCACCACGCAGAGTACCGGCCCGAAGATCTCTTCCTGATAAATGCGCATCTCCGCAGTGACGTGATCGAACAGACAGCCACCGACGAAATAGCCCTCTTCATGGCCAGCCACGCTCAGGCCGCGCCCATCCGCCACGAGCGAAGCGCCAGCGTTAACGCCGTCTTCGATAAACCCAAGCACTTTATCGCGATGTTCGGCGGTGACCAGCGGGCCCATATCGAGGCCTTTATCGGTACCGGGGCCCACCTTCAACTGGGCGATCTTGGGCAGCATGGTGTCGACCAGACGGTCGGCGGTTTCATCACCCACGCACACCGCCACCGAAATCGCCATGCAGCGCTCGCCGCAGCTGCCGTAGGCGGCGCCCATCAGCGTGTTGGCGGCGTTTTCCAGGTCGGCGTCCGGCAGAATCACTGCGTGGTTTTTGGCTCCACCCAGCGCCTGAACGCGCTTACCTGCCGCCGAGCCACGGGAGTAGATCGCCTCTGCCACGGGGGTAGAGCCCACGAACGAAATGGCTTTCACGGCCTTGGCATCCAGCAGGGTTTCCACCGCTTCGCGACCGCCATGCACTACGTTCATCACGCCTTTGGGCAGCCCGGCCTCTTGCAACAGTTCGGCCACGGCCATGGCGGCCGACGGGTCTTTTTCGGAGGGCTTGAGGATAAAGGTATTACCGCAGGCAATCGCCATGGGGTACATCCACAGCGGCACCATGGCGGGGAAGTTGAATGGCGTAATGCCCGCCACCACGCCCAGCGGCTGGAAGTTGGACCAGGCATCGATTCCCGGCCCCACATTGTGGGAGTACTCGCCTTTCAGCAGCTCCGGCACGCCACAGGCGTATTCGACGTTTTCAATGCCACGCTTGAGCTCGCCCATGGCGTCTTCCACCGTCTTGCCATGCTCTTCGCTGACCAGCTGCACCAGGCGGTCAGCGTGCTCTTCCAGCAGCTGCTTGAAGCGGTACATGACCTGGGCACGCTTGGCGGGCGGCGTATCACGCCAGGCAGGAAACGCCGCCTGAGCCGCAGCAATCGCCCGCTCCACATCCGCCGCGCTGGCATCCGCCACTTGGCGAACCACCTTGCCCGTGGAGGGGTTGGTCACGTCCAGCGTACGCTGGCTTTCCACCAGTTCACCATTAATCAGGTGGGAAACAACACTCATCATGAAACTCCGAAACAGGGTGGGCCAAGGTTATGCCAAGGAATCCAGGGTACTGGCGACGGCATCGAACAAACGCTCAAGCTCGGCTTCCGTGGTGCCAAAGGGAGGGCCGAACTGCAGGGTGTCACCGCCGTAGCGCACGTAAAAACCGGCTTCCCACAGCGCCATATGGGCATCGCGGGGGCGAATCGTCGGGTCGCCGTTACGCGGCGCAAGCTGCAGGGCACCGGCCAGGCCGTAGTTGCGAATATCGACGATATGTTGGCGGCCTTTCAGGGCGTGCAGTTTCTGCTCGAACACCGGGGCAATCGCACTGACCTGAGCGGGGAAGTCCTCACGCTCGAACAGCTCCAGCGCCGCCAGGCCAGCAGCACAGGCCACGGGGTGAGCGCTGTAGGTGTAACCATGGGGAAACTCGATGGCATGCTGCGGGCCACCGGCGTGCATGAAGGTGTCGAAAATCTCCCGGGAGGCGATCACGGCCCCCATGGGCACCGCTCCATTGGTGATCTGCTTGGCCACGTTCATGATGTCCGGCGTGACGCCAAACGCTTCGGCACCAGTGGTGGCGCCGCTGCGGCCAAAGGCGGTAATGACTTCATCGAAAATCAGCAGAATATCGTGGGCGGTGCAGATTTCCCGCAGCCGATTCAAGTAGCCCTTGGGCGGCACGATCACCCCCGCCGAGCCCGACATGGGCTCCACGATCACGGCGGCAATGGTCGACGCATCGTGCAAGGCAATTTGATCCAGCAACGCATCGGCCAGCTCAGCACCGGTTTCCGCCTGGCCACGGGTATAGGCATGGCCCGCTTGCAGCGTATGGGGCAGGTGCGTCACGTCCATCAACTGGCCGTAGTGCTTGCGGTTACCGCCAATGCCCCCCAGGCTGGTGCCGCCGATATTCACCCCGTGGTAGCCCTTGGCGCGGCCAATCATGCGGGTTTTTTCCGGCTTACCCTTCAACCGCCAATACGCCTTGGCCATCTTGACCGAGGTATCGGCGGCTTCTGAGCCGGAGTTGGTGAAAAACACGTGATCCAGCCCGGCAGGCGTTAAGCTGGCGACCTTCTCTGCCAGCTTGAACGCCAACGGGTGGGCCATCTGAAAGCCGGGGGCAAAATCCAGCGTGCCCAACTGCGCCGCTACCGCTTTTTGAATCTCTTCATGGTTATGGCCCGCCCCGCAGGTCCACAGGCCAGAGAGCGAATCGAACAGCTTGCGTCCCTGGTCATCGATGTAATAACGCCCTTCGGCGCCCGCAATCATGCGCGGGTTGGCACGGAAGTCCCGGTTGGCACTAAAGGGCATCCAATAGTGCTGATTCAGCGGCGCAGACGCTCCCCCTTCACGGGATGCGTGCTCGGCGGTCTGCGTGGCGGATGGTCGTTGTACGTCCAACATGGTGTTCGTCTCCTCATGTTCGGCTGCCTGGCAATATAGCATGCAGCCAGCATGCGCCACTCGACACGTATGTAAAATTACGCTTTTCTTTTGTTCACGTTAGGGAATAGATACGTAATAGCGCGCCCTGAGGACTTGCCAGCGCTTGACGAAGCAGCAAAATCGGCCTAACCATTATATTTATACGAATAAATACAATAAAAAAGTTGGAACACGCCCAAACGTTACTCTGCGCCTGAAGCTCGGCTTGCGAAGACGGGCCGCTGGCGCGTCAACGTTTGAAACAAAGCTCATGAACTCAATATAAACAAAGGGCTAAATCGCTATGAAACACGTAACTCCGCTCAAGCTATCGCTTTATGGCGGTATGATTTTCAGCTTCTTCATGCTGGAAAGCCCCGTCATCATGCTGGCTAATCGCATTGAACCCATGGTGTTGGGACTCCCCTTTCTACTGGTCTGGAACCTTTTCTGGTGGTTTGCGTTGACGGCGCTATTTCTGGTGGCTTACTTCACCAACTGGGGTAGCCCCGAACCTTCGTCTGTTCACGCCACTTCACAGCGGTAAGAAAAGGGGTTCATCATGACCGGCAGCTTAATCATCATTGCAGCCTTTATGATCATCCCACTCATGGTGGGCGTGTTATCGGCTCGACAGTCACAGGAAACCAGCGAGGACTTCTTTGTCCAGGGTCGCGCCATGGGCAGCATCGCGGTATTTTTTACCGTGGCCGCCACCTGGTGGAGCGCGTTCGCGTTCCTTGGCTCCAATGCCACGTTTTATACCAACGGGCCCGTATTTCTTACTGCGTTAGCCTGGAACCTGCTGTTTGGCTTCATGTACTACTGGATTGGCAAACGAGTCTGGTTTTTAGGCAAACGATTCAACTATTTAACGCCTTCAGACTTAATCGGTGATTTTTATAACAGCGAAGCGCTGCGTATTACCGTGGCGGCGATTACGCTGATTTTCACCGTGCCTTATTTGCAGATCCAGCTAACCGGCGGCGCCTATTTAATCGAAGTCGCCTCCGGCGGGCTGATTCCTTTCTGGCTAGCGGCCCTGCTTTTCTACTTCATCATCATTATCTACGTGTGGATTGGCGGCATTCGCGCCATTGCCTGGACCGACGTGATCTATGGCGCGCTGCTGTTCTTCGGCATGCTCTATGCAGGCTATTACATCTCGACCCAGGTGGGTGGCCCAACGGCGCTGTTCGGCCAGCTTCAACAAAGCTCCCCCGAGCATCTCACCATGCCAGGGCCGAACGGTACGATGGGCTACCCCATGTGGTTCTCGCTGTTTGCCATTACCGCTATCGGGGCCTTCATGGGCCCACAAATCTGGCTGCGCATGTACTCGGTCAAACACGGCAAGCTGTTCAACTTGATGCCGTTTTTGCTGGGTCTGGCAGCCTTTGCCTATGTCGGCTCGGTTCTCTCCGGCTATTCGGGCGTACTGCTCGAGCCCAACATCGCCAATCCTGACCAGATTCTGCCCATCATGCTCATGGAGTATGCGCCTTACCTGCTCGCGTCGCTGATCATGGCGGCGGGCGCTTCGGCAGCCATGTCCACGGCCAACTCGCAGATTCACGCGGTGTCCACCGTGGTGACGATGGATATCTACAAACGCTACGTGAACCGTGATGCCACCCAGGCACGCATCGTCTACATCGGCCGTCTTTCGTTGGTGGGCTTCTCATTGGCCGCTTACATCATGGCGCTGACCGTGCCGGGTGTACTGGTCACCATCGGCATTGCAGCACTGGCGGGCACGGCCCAGTTGATCATTCCCACCCTCGGTGCCATCACCTGGAAAAAGGCCCATCCCACGGCCGCACTGGTGGGCTTGTGGGCGGGGGTGGCGTGTGTCCTGCTCATGACCTTTGGCCCGCTAAGTGCCCCCTTTGGCTACCACGCCGGGGTCTGGGGCTTGCTGCTGAATGCAGCGCTGTTCGTGGCACTCAGCCATGTGCTGAACCGCCGCGATACCGCCGTCGTGGAACGCTTTACCCAGGCACGCCATGACTACGATGCCGAGTATCACCCAGAGCGCTTGCCCGCCTACTCCCAGGCAGTGTCCACCAGCGCTCTTCGCAAATAAGGAGTGGGTCGATGACTCAAGCCCCTGCTGCCGCGCCGCGCAGACCCAAGCTCGCCGAGCTGATCAGTGACGACATCAAGCGCTGGATAGCCGCAGAGTCGCTAGGGGAAGGCGACCGGCTACCCAACGAAAAAGCGCTGATGGAGCTTTACGGAAGCGCCAAGGGCACCGTGCGCGAAGCGCTCAAGATTCTCGAAGTCGAGGGGCTCATCACGTTGAAGACCGGGCCCAAAGGGGGCGCGGTCATCAATCAGCCGAGCATGGAGCCCGCCAGCCGCATGCTGCGTAACTTCCTGCACTTCCAGCAGCTGGATGGCAAGCAGGTGTACCAGCTACGCAAACTGCTGGAAGTCGAGCTGGCCGCTTCGGTTGTGGGACGGCTCACCGAACATGACTTCCAGCAGCTGGAAGCCAACATGGCGGCCTGCGCCTGCTGCGCCAGTGATGAAGACGACCACCGGCACCAGCGCTTTCTGGAGCTGGAGTTTCATCAACGGCTGGCCCATGCCTGCCCAAACCCCCTGCTCGCCTTCATGTGCCAGTTTCTGAACGACATGCTGCGCGATCTCGTGGTGATCAAAAAAGCCTACGTGCCCGAACGCAAGCAGTTCGATCACGCCAACCAGGATTACCACCGCCAACTGGTGGACGCCTACCGCGCGGAAGATACCCCGCGTGTGCGACGCATCATGGCCGAGCACATGGCCGATGCCGAGCACCACATGAGCGCACTGGAAACGGAAATGGCCGCCCAGATGCTGGTCAGCACCGCACTAACGAATAACTCGCACCATCGATCCAAGCTGCACGATCTGCCAACGGAATATACCGCCGTTTGATTCGGCGAGGAGACATGAGATGAACACCTACGTTACCCCCAGCCACCGCACAGATTTACGTACCGACAGTGACCGCCTTTGGGCGTCGCTCATGGAGATGGCCAAACTAGGGGCCACGCCCAAGGGCGGCGTGAACCGTCAGGCGTTGACCGACCTGGAGCGCCAGGGCCGCGACCTGTTCATTCAGTGGTGCCGTGCCGAGGGCTGCACGATCCGCATTGATAATATCGGCAATATTTTTGCCCGCCGGGAAGGCAGCGACCCCAGTGCCAAAACAGTCATGGCGGGCAGCCATCTGGATACCCAACCCACCGGCGGCAAATACGACGGCTGCTTCGGTGTCATGTCGGGACTTGAAGTCATTCGCACGCTCAACCAGCACAACATCACCACGCGCTCACCCATCGAAGTGGTGGCCTGGACGAACGAAGAGGGCTGCCGCTTTCCGCCCTGCATGATGGGCTCTGGCGTCTTTACCGGCGAACTGGCGTTCGATGCCATGATGGCGCGCACCGACGCCGAAGGCATCACGGTGAGCGACGCGCTGGATGCCATTCACTATCGTGGCCAGGATGAGGTGTCGCCGGACGAGATCAAGGCGTATTTCGAGCCTCACATCGAACAAGGCCCCATTCTCGAAGATACCGAGACCACCATTGGCGTGGTCATCGGTGGGCTTGGGCAGAAGTGGTTCGACTTGACCCTGACGGGGCTCGAAGCCCATGCAGGGCCCACGCCCATGAACCTGCGCCGGGATGCCATGATGGGCGCGGCAGAAGTCACCCAGGCACTCAACCGGATTGCCCATGAACATCAACCCCACGGGCGCGGCACGGTGGGCTGCATGACGCTGCATCCGGGCTCGCGCAACGTAATTCCCGGCCAGGTCAAGATGACCCTGGACATGCGCCACTGGGAACCCGAGGCCCTCATTACCATGGGGCAAGCCGTGGCCAGCGCCGTGGAAGAAATTTGCCAACGTCACGGGCTGGAGTACGAACTGACCCCGACGGCCGATTTTGCCCCTGAGCATTTCGATCAGGCATGCGTGAATAGCGTGCGCCAGGCCGCTGAAAAGCTGCAGCTATCGCACATGGATATCATCAGCGGCGCAGGCCACGACGTAATGTTCATTAGCCGTGTTGCCCCCGCCGCGATGATCTTCATTCCCTGCAAGGATGGCATCAGCCATAACGAGATCGAAAGCGCCACGCCCGAGCACGTCCACGCAGGCTGTAACGTGCTACTGCACGCCATGCTGGAAGCGGCAGGTATCGAGGATGGCGAATAGCATGGCAGATACCTTAGCAACCCTGACGGCCGTGGACGCTCTGGCGCGCTTCAGAGAGGGATCGCTCTCGCCGGAGACGCTGGTGGAGGACTGCCTGGCGCGCATCGAACGAGATAACCCCAGGGTCAATGCCTTCACCTGTGTCAACGGAGAACAGGCCCGCCAATTAGCCGCCGAGTCCACTCGGCGCTGGCAGGCCGGGGCGCCCTGCGGGCCGCTGGACGGGATTCCCGTGACCATCAAGGATCTGACCTTGACCAAAGGGCTGCCGACTCGGCTGGGGTCGACAACCACGGCACCGGATGGCCCCTGGGAGATAGACGCACCCATCAGCCGCCACCTGCGCAATGCCGGGGCCATCGTGATCGGCAAAACCACCTCGCCCGAGTTTGGCTGGAAAGGCGTCACCGACAACCCGCTGCACGGTATTACCCGCAACCCATGGAACACTGATCTCACACCCGGCGGGTCATCCGGCGGTGCAGGGGCGGCCGCGGCGCTGAACCTGGGCCTGCTTCATCAGGGCAGCGACGCAGGCGGCTCCATTCGTATTCCCTGCAGTTTTACCGGCACCTTTGGCATCAAGCCCACCTTTGGCTGGGTCCCCCAGTGGCCCGCCAGCGCCATGAGCACCCTGTCGCATCTGGGCCCCATGACGCGCACGGCAAGGGATAGCGCCCTGATGCTGAGCGTGATGGCCCAGCCGGATGCTCGGGATGGCTACGCTGGCAACCCCAGAGGGCCCGACTGGCTTACGCCCTCTTCGGCCAGCCTGCAGGGTTGGCGCATCGCCTTTAGCGCTAATCTCGGCTACGTAGACGTCGCGCCGGATATCGCCCAGCGCGTTGAAGAAGCCGTCGGTTACCTGGAAGCATTGGGCGCCACCGTCGACCGCATCGACCCTGGCTTTAGCGATCCGCTCAGGACGTTCAACACACTATGGTTTGCAGGCGCCACCCAGGCCGTCGAAAAGCTCGATGCTCGGCAGCAAGCCGCGCTCGATCCTGGCTTTCTGGAGATTGCACGGCGCGGGCAGGACGTCTCACTTTCCGCCTACCTTGCCGCCCGCCGTGAGCGCAGCGAATTGACCGCCCACATGGCCGCCTTTCATGAGCAGTACGACCTGCTGGTCACGCCCACCATGCCCATCGCGCCTTTCGCGGCAGGCCACAACGTGCCGCCGGGCGGGCGCTACCGCGACTGGATGGACTGGACGCCGTTTAGCTACCCGTTCAACCTGACCCAGCAACCCGCCGCTTCCCTTCCCTGCGGGCTGGATCAGCAAGGGCTGCCGGTGGGCCTGCATTTGGTGGCCGGAAAATACCAGGACCTCAAGGTGCTGCACGCTGCACAGTTGCTTGAGCGCTATTTGCCGCCATTAAAGCCACCTGAATACGCGCCCCCAGAACAGGCCTGACACAGAGGCTAAACGTCAGCCAACTGCCTGCGTGCCAACTCGGCGAACTGTTTGCGCGAGGGTTTGAGCGCCACCTGCGGCGGCCAGGGTAGCCAGGCATCGGGGACCATGAAGCCCGGCAGCGCCTCGCGTACCCAGGCGGCCAGGGCCTTGTGGCAGAGCGCATCGGTTTGCGGTTCGATGAAGGCCACCGGGCGCTCGCCCCACTCCGGATGCGGCACGGCCACCACCAGCGCCTGGGCCACGCCCGGGTAGTCGACCAGCCGCTGCTCGATGCTCTCTGGCTGTATGTTTTCACCGCCGGAAATGAACACGTTGTCGAGCCGCCCTTCGACGACGAGCGCCTGCTGGTCGTCGAAGTAGCCCCGGTCGCGGGTGGCGAACCAGCCCTCGTCGTTGACGGCGGGGTCCAGCGCGCCATCGGCCAGATAGCCGCTGAACAGCGTGTCGCCCTTGACCTGAATTTCGCCATCCACCACCCGCACCTGACGTCCCGGCAAGGGCTGCCCTACCACGCCAGGGGCGGAGGGCAAGCCGGTACACACCTGGCTGGCCATTTCCGACAGCCCGTAGCTGACCTTGGGCGTCAGCCCCAGGCGCTGCAAGCGTTCGACCAGCGGCGCGGGAATGGCCGCGCCCCCCAGCAGCAGCTCGCGGAGCTGGGTGTGTCGAGGGTCGAAGCCTTCCCTCAGTAGCCGCCAAAGCTGCGTCGGCACCAATGAAAGGTGGGTGACAGGCTGCTGCATCAGGCGCTCGGCCAGCGGGCGAGTCGCATCGTCCAGCACCAGCCGCCCCCCGGCCAGAAAGACCCGAAACGCAATGGCATAGCCTCCCACATGAAACAGCGGCAGCGAAAGCAGCCAGCCGCTATCCGGGTCCACAGGCATCAGCGATGCCGAACCCCGCGCCGAGGCCAGATGATTGCCCACCCGGTGCAGCACCGCCTTGGGCGGGCCGCTGGAGCCGGAGGTGAGGATGGTGTTGCTGCGCTGGCTCGCGTACAAGACCGGTGGCTCGCCGGAGTCGGCCTCCGCGCGGTAGTCGAGGGAGATCGGCGGCAGCTCGGAAGAGTAGGCAAAGTCACTTTCCGGCTGGCACACCCGGGTGACCTGCATCCGCCGCGCCAGCGCCTGCTGCTGAGCCACGGGGAACGCCGGATTCAGCGGGCAGAACACCACCCCTGCCCGCAGGCAGGCCCAGGCAAGCAGCACGCCCTGCAACGCCCCTCGGGTGGGTACCAAAAGGGGCATGCCCGGCATCAGGCCCTGCCTGGCCAACTGCTGGGCCAGGGATGCCACGCGCCGGTTCAACGTGCGATAGCTCAGGCGCACGGTGCCCGCCTCCACCGCGATATGCTCCGGCGTCTGCTGGGCCCAGTAGTGAATGGGGCATGTCTCGGTCACGGGGAAAGCTCCTTGCAGTCGTCGCCAGCGGCGGCGTGGTAGAGGCAGTACAGCCGCGCGTGCCGCAACTTACCGGCTGGCGAGAGAAGTGATTCGCTGAACGCCTGGGCGGTATCCAGCCCCGCAGGCTCCTCGGGAGCCCACTGCCGGGCCAGGCAACTCAACTGCCCCAACCCCCACTGAGATTCGAAACTGGATGAGATCACCACCCGCAAGCGGTGGGCCCTGGCGCGCTGAACCAACGCCAGGCAGGCCGCGAACCCGCCAATCAGCGTCGGCTTGATGACCAGCGCCGCCAGCCGAGGGTGCGGCGCCCAGGCGGTACCGCGCTGCAGGGTTTCATCCAGGGCGATGTCGATGCCCGTGGCGTCCGCCACGGCGATGCTGTCGGCCAGCGTAGCACAGGGCTCCTCCAGGTAATCGATTTGGGCAGGCGAGAGCTGCTGGCAAAAGCCCAGTGCCTGCTCGCGCTGCCAGCCACCGTTGGCATCGAGGAGCAGTCGCGTGTTGGGTAGCCACTTGGCAAGGCTTGCGATCAAGGCCAGCTCCGCATCGCTCGGGTAGCGGGCCACCTTCAGCTTGATGCGCTCTGGTGGGGCGGCCTGCCATTGGGCCACGCGCTCCGGCAGTGCACTCATCAGCGCTTGCGGGGAGCCCTGCAGCAATGGGTAGGGCGGCAGAGGAGCAGGCAGGAAAGCGGGCCAGCGGTGCCGGGCACAGTCAAAACCAAATTGCACGGAAGGTAACGTTGGTTTGGCTGTCTCACCGCGCTCTATAGCCGCCAGGCAGGCCAGGCTCTCGGCGGTGGCGTCAGCGAGGGTTTCTGTGGAGAAGCCAGGCAAAGGGGCTATCTCGCCCCACTGGCCGTTGATCGTGACTAACAGGCCTTCTCTGCTCGCCAACCGCTGACCTTTGAACATCAGCGGCTGGCGAAACGGTAGCGAGTAGCGGTAAAGCGCCAGCGCCATCAGGGGTTGCGCGGGTAGCGCGAGAAGTCCGGGCGGCGCTTTTCATTGAAGGCGTTGCGCCCTTCCTGCCCCTCGTCGGTCATGTAGAAGAGCATGGTGGCATTGCCCGCCAGCTCCTGCAGCCCGGCCTGGCCGTCGCAGTCGGCGTTCAGCGCCGCTTTCAAGCAGCGCAGCGCCATGGGGCTATGCTGCAGCATTTCACGGCACCAGCGCACGCTCTCTCGCTCCAGCTCGGCCACCGGCACCACGTGGTTCACCAGCCCCATCTCCAACGCCTGGGCGGCGCTGTACTGTCGGCACAGGAACCATATTTCACGGGCTTTTTTCTGGCCGACGATTCTCGCCATGTAAGAAGCCCCGTAGCCCCCGTCAAACGACCCCACCTTGGGGCCCGTTTGCCCAAAAACGGCGTTGTCGGCGGCGATGGTCAGGTCACACATCATGTGCAGCACGTGGCCACCGCCAATGGCGTAGCCCGCCACCATGGCGATGATCGGCTTGGGGCAGGTGCGAATGTCACGCTGGAAATCCAGCACGTTGAGGTGATGGGTGCCCGCCTCGTCGCGGTAGCCGCCATAGTCGCCGCGAATGCGCTGGTCGCCCCCGGAGCAGAAGGCCTGTTCGCCTGCCCCGGTCAGCAGAATCGCGCCAATGGCGCTGTCGTGGCGCGCGCGGCCCAGGGCATGGATCATCTCGCTCACCGTTTGCGGGCGAAACGCATTGCGCACCTCAGGGCGATTGATGGTGATCCGGGCAATGCCCTCCTCAGCGGTGTGATAGAGGATGTCCTGGTACTCCTGCGAGGCGTCCTGCCACTTGATGGGGGTATACAGTGCCTGTTCCGTGAGTCCTTCGATCATGCTGACCTCGTGCTTTATCAGGGGTGTGCGTTCTTTTTGATACGGACGTGTTCGCGGGCGGGCCTCAGCGCAGCCAGCCCACGACCGCCAGAGCCAGCGCCAACAGGCTCAGCAGGGCCGCCAGGCCGTACATCAGCCATTTGTTGCGGGTGTCCTGGCCCAGGCTCAGGTCGAATAGGCCATGGCGCAGCCGGTGGGCGGCATGAAACAGCGGCAAGCACACGGCGGCGCCGATGAACAGCACGCCAGGCAGGCTGAACAGCAGGCGGGAGGCCCGCTCGTGGCCAAGCGCCTCGGCGGGCAGCAGGCCCAGCGGCAGCAATAGCCCGACGAACAGAATCACCGCAGGCAAGACCACGGCAAAACAGACGCCCCCGGCACTGAACAGCCCCCACCACAGGGGTTCGTCATAGGCTTGCCGTGGCTGACCCAGGGGGGCTTTTTGATGTGAGATTTTCATGCGCCGCCCCTCCCCAAGAGCCAGAACAACACGACCGCCACTGCCACGACCCCCGCCCACTGGCCAGCAACGATGGCACCAGCGGGCACGCTGTGCCCCGCCACACGTAGCGGCATGACCCGAGGAAACAGCACGAAGAAGGTGGCCGCGTGATAGAGGCTGGCCACCAGCGCCAGCGCGTTCAGCAGCACCACCAGCGGCGAGCCCATGAAGGCCACCCAGCCCTGCCAGCTCGCCGGGCCCTGCAACAGCGCGAACACCCCTGCCAACAGGCAGAGAATGAAAAACACCAGCGGCACCACCGTGGCTTCGCGCAGCATATAGCGCTTGAAGAAACCGTGCTTCAGCCACCAGTTGCGCTTCAAGGGCGGCAGCCGTTGTGATGATGATTTTTCCATATCCAATCTCCTACACCTTTTCTAACTGAGCTATCTCAGTTAGTGACGGATATCCGATACCGTTGAGTGGGGCAGGTTGTAGCGAGGGTCTTTCGCCAAGGATGGCGAAAGTAGCGCCCATGGATGGGTTCACAGCGCCCTCGCGGAAACCTGCCGCACGGCAACGCGGCTTGGTTACCCCTACCCCTTAAACAGCGCGATCAGCGTATGTTTGGCGGCCTCGACCTTGCCCTGGTTGACCGCAGCGGCCGGATCGACGTGCTTGGGGCATACCTGCGAGCAGAAGCCCACGAAGGTACAGCTCCAGACACCATCGTGGCGGTTGAGCTGCGCCATGCGCTGGCGTTTGCCCTGGTCCCGGCTGTCCAGGTTGTAACGGTGCGCCAGGGTCAGCGCCGCAGGCCCCAGAAACTCCGGGTTCAAACCAAACTGCGGGCACGCCGAATAGCACAGGCCACAGTTGATGCAGTTGGCAAACTGCCGATAGCGCGCCAGCTGTTCAGGCGTTTGTGTGTGGGGCTGCGCCTGGCCGGGGTCGAAGGTCTGCACCGGGTCCTGTTCGATCAGGTAAGGCTTCACCGCCGCCAGGTGCTCCAGGAACAGCGCCATATCCACGACCAGGTCCCGCTGCACGGGGAAGTGCGCCAACGGTTCGATACGAATCTCGTCAGGGTAGTCGCGCAGGAAGGTTTTACAGCCCAGCTTGGGAATGCCGTTGACCATGACGCCGCAGGAGCCACAAATCGCCATTCGGCAAGACCAGCGGTAGCTCAGCGTGCTGTCCTGCTGCTCCTTGATATGGTTCAACGCGTCGAGAAGCGAGGTGCTCTCCTCCACCGCAACGTCGTAGGTTTGCCAGTAGGGTTCCGCTGCGCTGTCGGGCAGGTAACGCTTGATGCTGATGTGCTTGTTCATGCCTTGCCTCCCTTGGCCGCATCCCCGTAAACCCGCGCGGCCGGGGCCGAAAAGCGGGTATCCACCGCCTGCCAGCGCAGCTCGGCGGGCGCATCACCCTGGTAAAACACCTGGCTATGCTTGAGATAGCCCACGTCGTCGCGGGCCTGCAGGCCCTCGTCCAGACGCTGGTGGGCACCCCGGGATTCGCGACGCTCCAACGCGGCCAGGCACGACGCCTCGGCAATCTCCAGCCCGTAGCCAAACTCCAGGCACTCCAGCAGCTCGGTATTGAAGATCTTGCTGGTGTCACTGACCCGCACTTGGGCATAGCGCTGGCGCAGCTGGCGAAGGGTTCCCAACGCCTGCTGCATGCCTGCTTCGGTGCGATAAATACCGCAGCCGCTCTCCATGGCCTGCACCATGGCGTGCTTGAGCGTCACCCAGGATTCACCGCTGCCCTGGCCATCGCATAGCGTGGCCAACCGCGCCTGCTGCCGTTGGGCCTGCGCCTGCAAGACCGGCAGCGCCACCCAGTCGGTGCGGGCGGCCCGTTGGCTGGCCTGCTCCCCGGCCAAGCGGCCAAAGACCAGCAGCTCGGTCAGCGAGTTGGAGCCCAGCCGGTTGGCACCATGCAGGCCTACCGATGCACACTCCCCGGCGGCGTACAGGCCCGCAATGGTCGTTTCGCACTGGGGATCGGTTTCGATGCCGCCCATGGTGTAGTGCACCGCAGGCCGAATCGGGATCGGCTCCTTGACGGGGTCGACGTTGATATAGGATTTGGCCAGCTCGCAGATGAACGGCAGGCGCTCATGCAGATAGTCGGCGCCCAGGTGGCGAAGGTCGAGATAGACCACGTCGCTGTCGCCAAACTTGCCGGTGCGCCCGGCCTGCTGCTCCTGCCAGAACGCCTGGGAAAGCTTGTCTCGAGGGCCCAGCTCCATGTACTTGTTTTCCGGCTTGCCCAGGGGTGTTTCCGGCCCCAGGCCGTAGTCCTGGAGGTAGCGGTACCCCTCCTTGTTGAGCAGAATACCGCCTTCCCCCCGGCACGCTTCGGTGATCAGGATGCCCGAGCCGGGCAGGCCGGTGGGGTGGTACTGCACGAACTCCATGTCGCGCAGCGCCACGCCGTGGCGGTAGGCCATGGCCATGCCGTCACCGGTGACGATGCCCGCATTGGTGTTGAAGCGAAACAGTCGCCCGGCCCCGCCGGTGGCCAGCACCACTGCCTTGGCACGCAACAGCAGCAGCTCGCCCGTGGCGACCTGCAGGGCAATGACGCCCACCACGGCCCCTTCATGCACGGCCAGGTCCAGTACGAAGTACTCGTCGAAGCGCTCGATCTCGGGGTATTTCAGCGAGGTCTGAAACAGCGTGTGCAGCATATGGAAGCCGGTCTTGTCGGCAGCAAACCAGGTGCGCGCCGTTTTCATGCCGCCAAAGCGGCGCACCTGTATACGGCCATCGGGCTGGCGGCTCCAGGGGCACCCCCAGCGCTCCATCTGCACCAGCTCCTGGTAGGCGTGGCGCACGAAGTAGTCCACCACGCCCTGCTCCACCAGCCAGTCGCCCCCGGAAACCGTGTCGTCGAAGTGCGCCTGAAACGAATCCTCGTCACTGGTCACCGCGGCTGCGCCCCCCTCGGCCGCCACCGTGTGGGAACGCATGGGATACACCTTGGACACCAGCGCGATGCGCTGCGCGTGACCGCCCTGCTTGGCCTGCTCGGCGGCCGCGATGGCGGCCCGCAGGCCCGCGCCCCCACCGCCGACGATGACGATATCCACATCCTGCTGCTGCATGGCACCCCCTTGTGCGGCTGCACTTCTCATGACGGACTTCTCATGACGTACTTCTCATGACGCGATTCCGGCCTGCGCACGGCCTGCCGCCCTGCTGATGAAGCGACGTTATCACAGCCCGACAGGTCCTCGGCGTTGATCTAAAGCATGATTGATATAGATCAAATAAACCGCGACTTGCCTTGCCTATGCTTTCTCTGACACCCGTGAAACATCACGCTGAACCTCATCTCTGCTGTGCTCACTCAGGCAAGGCGCTACGGCTTGCCGATAACCTTATCGAGAGGTCGCCATGAACCTCAGCGCTTCGCTCCGCTCTCGCTGGCCGCTGCTCGCGCCACTGGCCACCACGCTGGTGATCGCCCTGCTGCCTACCCCGGCCGGGCTACCACCCCATGCCTGGTACTTCTTTGCCATCTTTTTAGGCTGCGTGGTCGGCCTGATTCTGGAACCCCTGCCCGGCGCGGTCATCGGGCTGGTCGGCGTTACCCTGGTGGCGCTGCTTTCCCGCTGGGTGCTGTTTTCCCCGGAGCAGCTGGCCAACGACGGCTTCAACGCCGCCAACCAGGCCTTCGCCTGGGCGGTCTCGGGGTTCACCAACGCTACCGTCTGGCTGATTTTCGGTGCCTTCATGTTTGCCCTGGGGTATGAAAAGACCGGGCTGGGGCGGCGGATCTCGCTGTGGCTGGTGCACGCCATGGGCAAGCGCACGCTGACCCTGGGCTACGCGGTGATGTTCGCCGATGGCATTCTGGCCCCCTTTACGCCCTCCAATACGGCGCGCAGCGCAGGCACCATCTATCCGGTCATTCGTAACCTGCCGCCGCTGTACGACTCGCACCCCAACGACCCCAGCATGAAGCGTATGGGCAGCTTCCTGATGTGGACCGCCATTGCGGCCACCTGCGTGACCAGCTCGATGTTTCTCACCGCCCTGGCGCCGAACCTGCTGGCCATCGCGCTCACCGAAAGCGCCACGGGCATCCATATCAGTTGGGGGCAGTGGTTCGTCGCAGTGGTGCCGGTGGGGGTCCTTCTGCTGCTGTTGGTGCCACTACTGTGCTACTGGCTGTGCGCCCCGGAGGTAAAGGCCGGGCATGAGATCTCCGACTGGGCGAAAGGGGAACTGCAGACCCTGGGCCCGCTGACCCGCCACGAAATCGTGCTGGTCATCATGGTGGTCACCGCGCTGCTGCTGTGGATCTTCGCTGGCGACCGGGTATCGGCGTCGCTGGTGGGGCTGGTGGTCATCTGCGGCATGCTGCTGACCGGCATGGTGAGCTGGAACGACATTCTCGAAAACCGCGCCGCCTGGAATACCTTCGTGTGGTTTGCCACCCTGGTGGCTCTGGCGGGCGGCTTGAGCCAGGTAGGCTTCGTGGGCTGGTTCGGCAACCTGGTAGGCGGGCAGATCAGCCACTTCGACCCGCTAGTGGCCATGGTCGCCCTGGTGGTCATCTTCTATGTCCTGCACTACTTCTTCGCCAGCATCACCGCCCACGTGACCGCACTGCTGCCGGTCATGCTGGCGGCGGCTTCGGGCATTGCAGGGCTGGACATGCAGCTGTTCATTCTGCTGTTGCTGCCCACCCTGGGCTTCATGGGCATCCTGACCCCTTATGGCACCGGCCCCAGCCCGGTGTATTACGGCAGTGGCTACTTGCCCAGCGCGCTGTACTGGCGCCTGGGGGCCATCTTCGGGCTGCTGTTCCTAGTGGCCTGGCTGGCCATTGGCCTGCCCTGGCTACTGCTGATTCAGTGAGCCATGTACTGACTCAGTGAACCATACGCTTGCCGCGCTTAGCGCGGCAGCGTTTGTGCCAAGTGCTGTGCCAAGCGCCCTGCCATGGCCTTGGGGTGTTCCACATGCAGGTTATGGCCGCCCGGCAGCGCCCAGTGGCGCAGGCGCGGCGCGTGCTGCGTCAGGCGATTGGCCAGGGTGTTGAACTTAGGGTCCCGCAGGCCGGAGAAATAGCCAACCGGCAGCTCGGTCTCGGCCAGCCACTGCCAGAGAGAGGGCTGCCGGCCCAGCGAGGTGGCCCGCAGCATGTGCGCCACGGCGGGGCCATGGTTGGCCAACCGGCGCTGAATCTGACGCTGGCGCTGTGCTGGCGTCAAATCGGCAAACACCGGCTGCTGGTACCATGCTGTCAGCACGTCGGCCAGCGGCGACTGTTCAAAACGCTGCGCCCAGTGCTCATCGTGGGCGCGGCGCGCTTCCCGCTCTGGCGCAGCCAGCCCGGGGTGCGCGCTCTCCAGCCACAGCGCCTCCAAACCGGCGGGCCGTTGGCTGGCATGATAGAGCGCCAGCCGGCCACCCAGGGAGTAGCCCAGCAGGCCATAACGCCCCACGCCCGCCTCGGCCAGCGTGCCACTGAGCCAGTCATGAAAATCCGCAAAAGAGCCCACCTCAGGCGTGGTGGGCTGCCCATGCCCCGGCAGGTTCAGCGCCAGGCAGCGCACGCCCGGCAGCGCGTGTTCCAGCGCCTCGCCAAGCGCCTGCCAATCGTCCCTATCGCCCAGCAGGCCGTGCAGCATCACCAGCGTAAAGGGGAGCGAAGGGTCAGGATGCATGGGCTGCCTCCCGGAGCCACGCGCCCAAGGCCTGCAGCGCATCGGTGGCCTGCTGATGGGGCACCGTGACCTCGATCAGCGTCACCCCGGCTTCCAGCGCCTGGGTGTAGGCCTCGTAAAACGCCTCCAGCGTGGTCGGTGCGGCATAGTTCAGGTGAAACATGCGCGCCGCATGCTCGAACGCGAGCCCGTGGGGTTGGCGATAGTAGCGCTCCAGCAGGTCGCCTTCGTCCGGCACTGGCAGCATGTGGAAAATGCTGCCGCCATCGTTATTCAGCACCACCACGACCAGCGGCGCTTTGGCCCTGGCCAGCAGCGCCAGGCTGTTGAGGTCGTGAAGCGCGCTGGTGTCGCCCAGAATCACCGTGGTGGGCTCATCGGTCGTGCAGGCCAGCCCGTACGCGGTGGCCAGCAGCCCATCGATGCCCGAAGCCCCGCGATTGGCCATCACCCGCAGCGGCATCGAACGGATCGAGCCCAGCATGTTCATCAGCCGGGCGGGCAGGCTGTTGCCCACGAACAGCGCCCCTCTGGCCAGTTGGGCCAGCTGATGACACACCCCCAGCTCGGAAAACTCCGCCGTATAGCGCTCGATGCCCTGGCGGGTGCGCTGCTGAAGGCGCGCCAGGGTATGCCAGGGGGGCTGGGCAGGCCCGGCGGGCAGCGTGGCGATGGCCTCGGCGGGCGTGCACACCAGCCGCTGAGTAAGGGTGAAGTCCGGGTCCAGGCGCTGGGGTAACGGTTCGACCAGCCACGCCTGCTGCCAGGGGTGGCGGGCAATCATCTGGGTCAGGCGCTTGGAAATCAGCCTGCCGCCAAACTGCAGCAGCACGTTGGCGCGGCCCAGCTCGGCGCTGACCTGCGGGTCCTGAAGGGCCAGGTCCATATGCACCAGGTGGCGCGGGTCGCCGTATAGCTGGCTTTGCAGGTCGGCCAGCAGCGGCCAGCCCAACTGCTCGGCCAGGGCCGCAATGGGGGCCGCCTGTTGAGGGTCATCGATGCGCCCCACCACGATTACCCCACGCTGCCGGGTGAAGGCGGCGGGCCATGCCACCGGCAAGGCGGCGGGGGCGGTTTGCCAGGCGCTCCAGGGGGCAGCGCTGTGCTGCCAGCGCGAAAGCGGCGCCAGGTAGTCGCTGGCCGCCACGGGCGGGGCGGAGGGGTAGAGCGGTTCGCGATAGCGGCAGTTGAAGTGCACCGGGCCCGGCAGGCGGTGCTGTCGCGCCATGGTCTGGTCGATCGTGCTGAGCAAATAGGCGGCGGGAATCTCGCGGCTGGGGGTCGGCAAGTCGTGGTGCGCCACCGTGTGGCGGGCGAAGATATCCCGCTGGTCGATGGCCTGGTTACTGCCGTTATCCAGCAGCTCGATGGGCCGGTCGGCAGACAGAATCACCAGCGGCACGCCCAGCAGCGCGGCTTCCACCACGGCCGGATAAAGGTTGGCCACCGCCGTGCCGGACGTGGTGATCACCGCCACCGGCTGCTGGGCGCCTCGGGCCAGGCCCAGCGCCATGAACCCCAGCCCGCGCTCGTCGAAGTGAGTATGGCAGCGCAACCCGGCGTGCTCGCTGGCCGCCATGGTCAGCGGGGTGGAGCGCGAGCCAGGCGCCACGACTACTTCGCGCAGCCCCCAGCGGTACAGCTCTTCCAACAGCAGCGACGCCCAAACGTGGTTAAAGGTGGCGTAATGCATCGGCTTATCCCATTCCCAGCAGCGAGAGAATATCGGCAATCTTGGCATCCAGCTCGTGCCACTCGTCTTCGGCCTGCGACCCCGCCACGATACCCGCCCCCGCATACAGGCGGATCGCCGTATCGCTGACCTGGGCACAGCGAATCGACACCGCCAGCTCGCTGGAGCCATGCCCCACGCGGCCAAAGGCACCGGCGTACCAGCCCCTGGCGTGGCGCTCCAGCTCACGGATTCTGGCCAGCGCCGCCGACCGCGGGGTGCCGCCGACGGCGGGCGTGGGCGGCAGCACGCTGAGCAGCTGCTGGTCGGTGATGAAGGGGTACAGCTCGGCATGAATTTCGCGGCGAATATGCTGCACGGACCGCAGCGGCACCACGTGGGCCTCGCCCATCTCCAGGCGCTGGGCCAGCGGCTCCAGCTGGGTCAACAGCTGCTGGTACACGCACTGGTTTTCCAGGCCGTTCTTTTTATCGGCCAGCAGCGCTCCGGCGAGCGCTTCGTCCTGCGCCGTGTCACGCCCCCGCCGGGTCGTACCGGCCAGTGCCTCCGTGATCAGCTGCTGGCCCTGGCGGCGGTAGAGCCGTTCGGGGGAGCAGCCAATCAGCGCCGTACCGGGCGCCCACTGCACCCCAAAATGAAAGCAGTGCCGCGCCTCGGACTGCCAGCGCCCCAGCAAGGCCCAGGGGCTGGGCACGCGCTCGGCGGTCAGGCAGGTTTCTCGGGAAAGCACCACTTTGGGAAGCTGCTGCAGCCGTTCGGGCTGGGTCACCTGCGACACCCAGCGGGCCCACTCCGGCCGAGTGGGCGTATCACACCGCTGGTAGCTGCCATGGGCCACCGGGGGCAGCGGCTGTTCCGGGACGATGGCCGCCAGGCACGCCTGGGCGGCGGCCAGCTCTTCGGCGGGAGGGCGGTCATCGAAGCGCAGGTTCACGGAAAGCGTGCACCGCCCCTGCTGGCGCTTGAGCAGCACACGGGGCAGTATGAAGCGGCAGTCACCAAACCCGGGCCAACCCGCCGCCTGGGCATCGAATGCCACGCCGCCGAAATAGTCGGGCGAGCCGCTGGCGGGCTGGGGCTGGGCCTGAGCTTGAGCTTGAGCCTGCATATCGACCTGCAGCGCCACCAGAGAGTCAAACGCCCGCGCCTCGCCCAGCACGGCATAGCCCGCCGCCGAGGCCTCACGCGGCTGCCAATAAAGGCGGGGCGTCACGCGCTGTGCGTTCAACCACCCCACCAAATCCTCCACCTCGCAGGGCACGCTCAGGCTCTGCGTACCCCGGCATGCCAAAAGGTCCAGCGCCGACAACTGTGCTGCCAGCGCCTTCGCGGCCTGGATCACCTGCATAGTCGTTACTTCCCTGACAACCGATGCCTGATATAGGGTAGCACCCAGCGGTCGCCGCCATAGCGCCCGGCGTTGGCACCGGCCACCAGCAGGAAAAAGCTCAGGGCGATCATCCAGGGGTTGGTAGACACCGTGCCCGCCATCAAGAACGACATGTTCATGACGATGGCAAAGAAAGCGGCATAGCAGGTCAACACGCCCACGATCAGCCCCAGCCCCACCAGCACTTCCCCCAGCGGGATCATCACGTTGATCACATCCGCATACGGCAGCGCGACATGCTCCAGAAATGCCACGTAGTTAGGGTAGACCATACTGCCTTCGCGCATGACCGGGTTGGCCACGGCATTGCGCAAAAAGCCTTCGGCATTGAAGCCGCCGGTCATCTTGCCGATGCCCAGGGTCAGCCAGGTAATGCCCAGGTACAGCCTCAACAGTAGCCAAACCAGGGCAGCATATTTGTTTTGTCTGAAAAACTCGCCGATCATCGCGTAGACTCCTGCCACGTTCACTTTCAGGGGGAAGCCCCAGTGTGCGTCAGGACGGATACCTCTTTTTTGACCCAGGTCGTGGTTTTTGCCATTAATGATACAGAGTTGAATGTTTACTCTGCCCGATGGCTACACCGACCAGCCACGCTGACCAGTTCAGCGACTGCAACAGGAATGCTCACCATGGAACACACCACCCCACACCGCCCACTCCATGCCTGGTTGCTCGCCGCACGGCTGCGCACCCTGCCGCTGGCCTGCGCCTCGATCCTGCTGGGTTCGGGCATGGCGGCGCAGGCGGGTGGCTTTCAGGGTGGGGTGCTGCTGCTGTCGCTGCTCACGGCCATTCTTCTGCAGGTGCTTTCCAACCTGGCCAACGATTATGGCGATGCCCAATCGGGAGTGGACGATGCTAGCCGCACCGGCCCCACGCGGGCGGTGGCCAGCGGGCTATTGACCCCAGACGCCATGCGCCGGGGCATGCTGCTCACCGGGCTGGCGGCGGCCATATCGGGGTTGTCGCTGCTGTTCGTCGCTTTTGGCAGCGACCTGCGCAGCTGGCTGGTGTTCGTGCTGCTGGGGGCTGCGTCCTTGCTGGCGGCCATCACTTACACCGTGGGGCTGGGCGGCAAGCCGTATGGCTATCGTGGGCTGGGGGATGTGGCGGTGTTCGTGTTTTTTGGGCTGCTGGGCGTGCTGGGTACCCTCTACTTGCATACCCAGAGCCTGAACGGGCTGGCCATACTGCCCGCCGCCGTGTGCGGCTTGCTGGCCACCGCCGTGCTCAACGTCAATAACGTGCGCGACATCCAAAGCGATGCCCGCCACGGCAAGATGACGCTGGCCGTGAGGCTGGGCAAACGGCGGGCCGTTCTCTACCACTGGGCGCTTCTGGGCGCCGCCCTGCTGCTGACGCTGGGGTATCTGGTGTGGCTGCCCGTGCCCTGGGTGGGCTGGAGCTGCCTGGTGGTGGCCAAGCCGCTCTACGACGCCGGGCGCACGCTCAGCCGCACCGAAAATGGCGAGCAGCTAACGGGCATGCTCAAGAAAACCGCGCTTTCCACGCTGGTTTACAGCCTGCTGCTCGCGGTGGGGCTGGCGCTGGCCTGACGGCGGCTTGGGGCCAAGGGCCTTACAGCACTACCTCATAGCCTTCGAACTTGGGCGGCCCCAGGTAAATGCCTTCCGGCGATTTGGCATTGGCGTGGGCTTTGCGGAAAGCCTCTGACTTGGTCCAGGCGCGGAAGGCCTCTTCGGATTCCCACACGCTGTGGGAGATGAACACGGTGTGCTCTTCCTGGCTTTCGCCCTGCAGCATGTGAAACTCCTTGAAGCCCGGCACTTCCTCCAGGTGGGAATCGCGGTTGCGCCACACCTCCAGAAAATCCTCTTCGCGGCCTGGGGCAATCCGAAAACGGTTCATGGCAATGTACATCGAGACTCTCCTGTTGATCGGGAGTAGATAGAGTGATTACGCCAACGCTGGCTTGATGGTAACGTCTTCCGTTCATCACGAATAGATTGCGACGAACAGGCGTTACGGCTCATGGCTCAGGCACCCCTTCAGGTCGTTTGGTTCAAACGCGATTTGCGCATTCACGATCACGCACCGCTGGCCAACGCCGCAGCGGCAGGCCCGGTGCTGCCGCTGTTTGCCATCGAGCCCGACCAGTGGCAAACGCCCGACAGCGCCCTGCGCCACTGGCAGTTTGCCGCCGATTCGCTAGTTGACCTGGCCCAGGCGCTCGACACCCTGGGCCTGCCGCTCTGCCTGTGGCAAGGCGATATGCTGGGGTGCCTGGCCGCCCTCAAAGCCCACTACGGCGAACTGGTGCTGCACTCCCACCAGGAGACCGGCAACGCCTGGAGCTTCGCGCGGGACCAGCGCGTTCAGGCCTGGTGCCAGGCCCACCAGGTGCCCTGGCAGGAAGCCCGCCAGCAGGGCGTGATTCGCGGGTTGAGCAGCCGCGCCGGGCACCAATCCCGCTGGGAAAGCCACTGGGAAACGCTGATGGCCGCCCCCACCTGCCCCGCGCCACAAGCAGCGGTGGCCGCACCCGGTTGGGAAGCCTTTCATCACGTAGACGTAGCGCAACTGCCCTCGCTGACCCTGGGGTTCGATACCACGCCCTGCCCCCAACGCCAGCGGGGCGGGCGCAGTGAAGGCCGCGCGCTGTGGTTGAGCTTTATTACCCAGCGCGGGCGGCGCTATCGCGGCTCGCTTTCCAAACCGTTACTGACCTGGGAGTTTGGTTCGCGGCTCTCCCCGCACCTGGCCTGGGGCACGCTCTCGATGCGTGAAGTGGTGCAATCCCTGCGCCGCCAGCGCCAAAAACACGCCGACGACATCGCCTGGGCCCGCTCGCTGCGCGCCTTTACCTCGCGGCTCTACTGGCACTGCCACTTCATTCAAAAGCTGGAAAGCGAACCCAGCATCGAGCAGCAAACCCTGCACCCGGCGCTGCGCAGCCTGCGGGAGCGCGACCCGGAACACCCGCACCTGATCGCCTGGAAACAGGGCCAAACCGGCGTGCCGCTGGTGGATGCCTGCATGCGCAGCCTGACCGCCACCGGCTGGATCAACTTTCGCATGCGCGCCATGCTGATATCCCACGCCACCTTTGGCCTGGGGTTGCACTGGGTTGAGCCAGCCTTACACTTGGCGCGGCTATTCACCGACTTCGAACCCGGCATTCACTACCCCCAGGTGCAAATGCAGGCAGGCGCCACCGGCACCAACGCCCTGCGGGTCTACAACCCCATCAAGCAAGCGGAGGATAACGACCCCACCGGCGAGTTCATCGCCCGCTGGGTGCCCGAGCTTGCGCCCCTGCCTCTGGAATGGCGCGCCAAACCCTGGGCCCTACCGGAAAGCCTGCAAAAACGCTTCGGCTTTCAGCCGGGCGTCGACTACCCCATCCCCAACGATTTCGAAGCCGAAGCACGCCACTGGAAGAAGATGTTGTATGAACTGCGCCGCACGCCGGAAGCGAGGGATGCCAGCCAAGCGATTGTGGATAAGCTGGCGAGCCAGCGGCGGCCACCTGCTCGGCGTGGTAAGAAAGCGAAGGCTGATAATCGGCAGCAGCTTTTGTTGTTTGGTGAGGGTGGGTTGGAGGATAGCTAGCCGCAAAAAATAATTATAATTGACAAAAATCTTTGCTATTAGGCTTGGCCGCACCGGAGAACACTTAGCATGGCATATACACCATGAGTAAAATTTGGCCGCTCGCCGCTTAGTTGATATTTTTAACGAACTTCTTAACTAGTCAAGTGAGCTGTTCACTATACTGCCATCGTATGAGGAAAAGTTAACAAGTATCTACTTGATTGATTGCAGCACATGATACCTGATTGTTTTCTAACTTGGATCACAATGAAGAAGCAGTCTGATATTACAACTTCATAAACACTGATACTATAATTTCATTAACACTATTTTCCAATTTTTCCTACGCGTTCAAGTTTTGATAGCTCACTTTCGTCGATCGTCTTAACTTTTTTATTATTCCCACACTCCACATACATAGATATCCTTTTTGCTCCACTTTCTCGCACGGCTCTCAGAAGCGACTCAGCGTGAAAAAAGGCTATAGAAGTTGCATGTGGCTTTATTTCCCTATCGTCGAAAATTAAAGGTACACTTTCATTTGTAGATGCAAATCCCGATATTTCATTGCCTTTGAACTTTGGTTGAACAGCATTGTTTTTTCTAACACTAGCAGGGTCAACCGAATTAACGATAAGGAATTTTTCATTTTCATCGACAAATCCATGTTTGCCTACATAAATTGGGATCCTTCCTGTATTGATAACCGTAATAGATACGAATTCACCAGGGACAAACTTGACGTCTTTCCTTTCTGACGGCACTGCAAACAGGTGCATACTGTATTTCAGGTCATACTGAGGCTTATTCATTACGAATATATAGGTCGATAGCCCTGCACCATATGCTGCTATGATAAACATTAATATATCAAAAACCATATTTAAATCACTCTCATCTAGCCGCTAATGTATCAAGATGCGGCACAGCTTTGAAACACCTTACAAAGCAGTCGAAAAATTTATTAAATTACGCACAATTAGATCAAAATATTAACATTAGTACTTTTGATACATTCCCTAGCATTGCCACCATGAACGACAACCCTATTAAACTCAAGATTAACACAAGCCTGAAAGCGATTGGCAATATCTGCGTCAGCCTTTCAACGCCCACAAAAAACCCACCCACCGTCAACAGCTTACGCTACCTGACGATGGGCGGGCTCAGTCCTGCCTAAACGCTATTCACTAAGCGCTTCCAACGACTCCTCAATAATACTCAACCCTTCCTCCAACACCGCAGAAGAAACCGTCAGCGGTACCAGAATACGGATGCTGTTGCCGTAGAAACCGCAAGAAAGCAGGATCAGGCCTTTCTCACGCGCCTTGGCGCACAGCGCACCGGTGAGCGCTGTATCGGGTTTCCCTTCGCTATCTAGCAGTTCGAACGCGGCCATGGCGCCGAGTTGGCGACCGTGGGCGACGGCGGGGAAGCGCGCTTCCCAGACGGCGAAACGTTCGGCCAGCATCTTGCCCATCTGCTCGCTGCGCTCAAGAATATTCTCTTCCTCGATCACCTCGATCACCGCCAGGGCCGCCGCGCAGGAGAGCGGGTTGCCGCTGTAGGTGCCGCCCAGGGAGTTGGGGCCGGAGGCGTCCATCACCTTGGCGGTGCCGACCACGGCAGAGAGCGGCATGCCGTTGGCGAGGCTCTTGGCGGTGGTGAGAATGTCCGCTTCGATGCCGCTGTGTTCCAGCGCAAACAGCTTGCCGGTACGGGCGAAGCCGGACTGCACTTCGTCGGCGATCAGCAGAATGCCGTGCTCGTCGCACAGCGCGCGCAGGGCTTTCAGGTAGTCCGGTGAGGCGATGTAGAAGCCGCCTTCGCCCTGGACCGGCTCGATCACGATGGCCGCCGTGCGGTGCGGGGCGATATCGGTCTTGAACAGCGTGCGAATGGCGTTCAGCGAGGCTTCTTCGCTGATGCCGTGCAGCGGGTTGGGGAACGGGGCGCGGAATACGTCGCCCGGCATGGGGCCGAAGTCGTTCTTGTAGGGCAGCACCTTGCCGGTCATCGCCAGGGTCATCATGGTGCGGCCGTGGAAGGCACCATCGAAGGTGATGATGCCGGTGCGGCCAGTGGCGGCGCGGGCGATCTTCACGGCGTTTTCCAGCGCTTCGGCACCGGTGTTCACCAGCATCGCTTTACGCTCGGGGCCGCGTACCGGAGTGAGTTCGCAGAGCTTCTGGCACAGCTGCACGTAGGGCGCGTAGGAGATCACCGCGGCGCTGGTGTGCATGACTTTCTTGAGCTGCGCTTCCACGGCGGCCACGATTTTCGGGTGGCGGTGGCCCAGGTTGAGCACGCCGATGCCGCCCGCGAAGTCGATCCAGCGGTTGCCGTCGGCGTCCCACAGCTCGGCGTTTTCGGCGCGCTCGGCAAACTGGGTGGTGGGCGTGGCGGCACCGTTGGCCACGAAGCGGTTTTTCAGGTCGTTCAGTTCTTGATTAGTCATCATCGTTCTCTTTACAGGCCGCCAACGCAGACGTATTTAAGTTCAGTAAATTCATCGAGGCCGTGGTGGGAGCCTTCGCGGCCCAACCCGGACTCCTTCACGCCGCCAAACGGCGCCAGCTCGGTGGAGATCAACCCTTCGTTGACGCCGACCATGCCGTACTCAAGCGCTTCCATGGTGCGCCAGATGCGGCGGTAATCCGTGGCGTAGAAGTAGGCGGCCAGGCCAAACGGGGTGTCGTTGGCCATGGCGATGGCTTCTTCGTCCTGCTTGAAGCGGAACACCGGGGCCACCGGGCCGAAAGTCTCTTCGTCGGCCACGGCCATTTGGGTGGTCACATCCGCCAGCACCGTGGGGGTGAAGAAGCGCTCGCCCGCCGCGTGGGGCTGGCCGCCGCACAGCAGGCGCGCGCCTTTATTTACTGCGTCATCGACGTGGCGCTGCACTTTATCCACCGCAGCCTGGTTGATCAGCGGGCCAATGATGCTGCCGTCGGCCAGGCCGTCGCCTACCTTCAGCGCGTTCACGCGTTCGGTGAGCTTGGCGACGAAGGCATCGTAAATGCCGTCCTGCACCAGGAAGCGGTTGGTGCATACGCAGGTTTGCCCGGCGTTGCGGAATTTGGAGGCGATGGCTCCGTTCACGGCGGCGTCCACGTCGGCGTCATCGAAGACGATGAACGGGGCGTTGCCGCCCAGCTCCATGGCGGTCTTCTTCACCGTGCTGGCGCACTGGGCAAGTAAGTGCTTACCCACCGGGGTAGAGCCGGTAAACGACACTTTGCGCACCCGCGCATCGGTGGTGAGCACTTCACCCACAGCGGCGGGTTTGGAGGCCGTTACCACGTTGATGGTACCGGCGGGCAGGCCCGCTTCCAGCGCCAGATAGGCGGCGGCCAGGGCGGTCAGCGGGGTGGCTTCGGCGGGTTTGATGACCACGGTGCAACCAGCGGCCAGGGCCGGGGCGCACTTGCGGGTAATCATCGCCAGCGGGAAGTTCCACGGGGTGATCGCGGCCACCACGCCTACCGGCTCGCGGAGTACCAGCAGGCGCTTGTCGGCGCCGTGGCTGGGCAGAGTTTCCCCGGCCATACGCTTGGCTTCTTCGGCGAAGAACTCGATGAACGAGGCGCCGTAGGTCACTTCGCCCTTGGCTTCCGCCAGCGGCTTGCCCTGCTCCAGGGTCATCAGGCGGGCCAGGTCGTCGGCGTGCTCATTGACCAGCTCAAACCAGCGGCGCAGCAGCGCGGAACGCTGTTTGACCGGCGTGGCGCGCCAGGCGGCACCAGCTTCATAAGCGGCGGCTACGGCATCGCGGGTATCGTCGGCGCTCAAGTCCGCTACATGGGCGATGGTCTCGCCGGTGGCGGGGTTGTCCACCGCAAAGGTCTGCTGGCCCTTGCGCCATTCACCGCCCACCAGGGCCGGTACGGCATCGTGCAACCACTGTTCGATAAAGCTCATGGCGTGCTCCTTTAAAGGTGTTGGAACGGCTTACAGGTCAGCCATCATGTGTTGGTCGCTGTAGGCGCGGCCATAGGTACGCAGCGCGTGGATGTACAGCCCCACACCGAGCAAAGACCAGCCCGCGAAGATGCTCCACTCAGCGCCGCTCAGTGCCGCCGGGCTACCGGGCAGGTAGAGGCAGGCCATGCCGAAGGAGAGCACCACGGCCAGGGTGCCGCACAGCTTGCCGTGACGAATGCGGAACGGGCGCTCCATCTCCGGCTCGCGAACCCGCAGCACCACGAAGGAGATGGCCACGAACAGATAGGCAATCACGATGCCCAGGCCACCGGCGTTGACGATCCACACCAGCGCGGGGCGGCCGAAGAACGGGGCGATACAGGAGAGAAAGCCCATCAGGAAGATGGCGTTGGTGGGCGTTTTATAGCGCGGGTGCAGCTTGGCAAACGGTGCAGGCAGCATGCCCGCTTTCGCCAGAGCGTAGATCGCCCGGGAACCGCCGATGTAGAAGGCGTTCCAGCTGGTGATGATGCCCGCAATACCGGCCAATACCATCAGGTTGCTGGCCCAAGGGGCGTTGAACAGGCTGCCCATGGCATCCGGCACGCTCAGGGAGCTGGCGGCCAGTTCGGTGCTGTTCAGGGCCAGGCTGGTGGCCAGAATGATCAGCGCGTACCACACCACCGCCAGGATCACCGACATCATCAGCACCTTGCCGATGGCCTTGTACGGCAGGTTGATCTCTTCAGCGGCCTGGGGAATCACGTCGAACCCCACGAACAGGAACGGCACCATGACCAGCACCGCGACGATGCCCGCCACCACGCCGGTATCGGCCTGGGTGAACAGCGGCATCATGTTGATGGTTTCGCCTTCGAACAGCGCCCCCGTGACAAACATGACGCCCACCAGCAGAATCATGCCCGTGACGACTTTCTGGATCAGCGCCGCGGTGGTCACGCCGAAGTAGTTGATGATCATCATGGCCAGCGAACCGCCCACGCCCACGGCGACCCAGGTGGCTTTCACTTCCCAGCCGGCGATGGTCCACAGGTGGCCCACGGCGTAGTTGGGGGCCAAGTGCTCGATGACCGTGGGCAGCGCCACGGCTTCGAATGCCACCACGCTCAAGTAGCCCAGGATGATGGCCCAGGTGCACAGGAACGAGGGCAAGTGGCCCAGGGCGCGGTAGCTGTAGACGTGCTCGCCGCCCACCCTGGGCATGGCAGAGGCCAGCTCGGCGTAGGTGAGGCCGACCATCACGATCGCCAGACCGCCGACGATAAAGGCTAAAATAGCGCCCAGGCTACCGGCGGATTGAATGGCGGTGCCGGTCAGTACAATCCAGCCCCAGCCGATCATGGCGCCAAAGGCCAGGGCCAACACGTCACCCCGGGCCAGCACCCGGACGAGCTTGTCCTGTTCAGAAGAGGGAGTCGTCATTATCGTTTTCCTGCACGTTTTTGGAGATTATGGTTGGCGCTCTGGGCGCAGTGTCCTGATTCCGACAAGGGAATAACGTCACGCTAGCAGGTGGCTGCCAAACCGCGTAATGGACCACTTTGGCGTTCGACTAGACCATTTTTTGAATGCACCAAAGCGGTGCAATTTCCGCATAATGCTTTCGTCCAAGAGGCTGATCATGCGCGGCCTGGCAGAAGAAAAGAGGCAATTTCATGGATCGCGAGCGGGTGTTGCACCAATGCGTACAACTTTATGCACTGCAGCCTGAACGGCTCAGCAAGCAGGTACGAATAGAGCAGGCGCTGCGCCAGGCCATCATTCAGCAGTGGCCTGGCGGGCTGCGGCTGCCTTCGCACCGCGCCCTGGCAGAGGCCTTCGGCGTGGCCCGCCAAACGCTGGCTCTGGCCATGGCCACCCTGCAGGAGGAACGCCTGCTGACCACCGGCCACGGCCAGGGCACCTGGACCTGCAAGCCCAGCGCACCAGCGCACGAACCACCGCTGCCGCCTCGGCTTTCGCGTCGCGCTCAGCGCGTCTTGCAGGGGCCTGGGGCCAGCATGATTCAAAGCGGCGCTTTCGTGCCGGGCATCCCGGACATTGCCCAGTTCCCGATGCGCAAGTGGCGCCAGCTCTATGCCAGCGTCACGGTGCCGCAAAACGCCCTGCTGCTCTCCTACTCCACCGGCGGCTACGGGCCGCTGAAGCGGGCCATCCGCGAATTTCTGGCCCGCTGGCGCAATATTCACTGCGATACCGAGCAGATCATCATTACCGACGGTACCCACAACGGCATCGAGCTGTGCGCCGTGGCCCTGGCGGATGTGGGCGACACGGTGGCCATGGAGTCGCCCTGTTACTGGGGCGCGCGCAACGTCTTCACGGCGGCGGGTTTGAACATCGACATGCTGCCCTGGCAGCCGGACACGGGCCATACATTGCCCACCGCTTCAGGCCCGGTCACGCTGGCTTACCTCACCGGCTCGCATCACTACCCGCTCAGCGTGCCGACCCGTGCTGCCCACAAGCAGCGCTTGTGCGAGGCGCTTGCGCCCCGCTACGTGGTCGAGGATGACTACGAGTTCAACCGGGACGATCATGCCAATCTACTTTTTGATACCACCTCTGAGCGCCATTTGCTGGTAGGCTCGTTCTCCAAGATGATGTTTCCCGGCCTGCGGCTGGGCTATCTGGTGGTGCCACGCCACTTGGCGGGGCCGATGAACCGCCTGCGCAGCGAGCTGTTTCGTGAGGGCCGTATGCTGGACCAGGCGGTGCTGGCCCAGTTCATCTTCGACGGCGACCTGGATGCCTGGTGTCGGCGTATTCAACGGGATTATCTAGGCCGCCAGCAGGTGCTGCACGACCAGCTGTGCTCGCTGCCTCAGGTGCGCTCGGTCTCGCCGCCCAGCAGTGCCATCAGTCTATGCGTGGAGTTTGCGCCGGGCGTCAACGACGTGGCCATCGCCCAGGCGCTGCTGAAAGAGCACTTGATCGTGCGGCCTTTGAGCCCGGTGTGCGCCGCCTCTGACCCTCGCGTGGGCCTGGTGATGGGGGTGGGTATGCTGTCGGGGGAAACCCTGGCACGCGAAGCGCAGCGCCTGCGCCGCTGCCTGGAACCACTGCTGCGCCAGGGGCACTGACCCCGTATAACCACTTATTCACAAGGAACGTCCTATGCATCGCCCTGTTGATAACTCTCTGGCCTGGCGCCGATGGTTGAGCATCGCGGCGCTGTTGCTGCTGTCGGGGTGTGCCTCATTGGCGCCCAGCCCGCCACAGGACCAGAGCAACATCTGCGAAATCTTCCGCGAGCAACCCAGCTGGTACGACTATGCGCGGGAGTCTCAGGAGCAGTGGGGCACGCCGATTGCCACCCAGATGTCGTTCATTCAGCAGGAGTCCTCGTTCCGAAGCCATGTGCGCCCCGACCGCAAGCGCTACCTGGGCTTCATTCCCGGCCCGCGCCCTTCATCGGCCAGGGGCTATGCCCAGGCACAGGACCCGGTGTGGGGCGAATACCGCGACCAGGCTGGCAGCATGTTTGCGCGGCGCACTCACATGAAGCACGCCACCGACTTCATCGGCTGGTACAACGCCCGCACCCGCGCGCAAACCGGCATTTCCCTGAGCAACCCCGAACACCTTTATTATGCCTACCATGAAGGCGCGGGCGGCTATCAGCGTGGCACCTACCGCAATAAGCCCCACGTGCTCAGCGCGGGCCGCCAGGTCGCCCAGCGAGCCGGGCGTTATCAAGCCCAGCTGAACAGCTGTGAAGCCGAGTTTCAGTGTCGACGCTTCTATCAGGTCTGGCCCTTTTGCCGTAGCTGAGGGCACGCATCATGACCCTGTTGGTAGGTAGCTTATTCGTTGGCGTGGTGTTTTTTACTTCCCTGCTGTCTGGCGTGTTTGGCATGGCGGGCGGGCTGGTATTGCTGTGGTTTCTGCTGGTGATCTTCCCGGCGGGCACCGCCATGGCCGTACATGGGGTCATTCAGCTGACCGCCAATGCGTCGCGGGCGTGGCTATCGCGACACTTCATCGTCTGGCGGATCGTGGCGCTCATGACGCTGGGGGTTACGAGCGCCGCTGGGTTACTGCTGCTCTTCAACTACGCACCCAACGCGGCGACGGTGTCGCTGCTGATCGGCCTGATGCCGCTGCTGGTCTGGATGCCCAAACATTGGTTTCAACTGGACGCCAAACGCCCCAGCCATGCCGTGTGCTGCGGCCTGGCCTCCGGCGGCCTGACCATCGCCGCCGGGGTGTCTGGTCCGCTGATCGACATCTTCTTCGTGCGCTCCCACATGGACCGCCGCCAGGTGGTGGCCACCAAGGCGATGATTCAGGTCGTCGCTCACTCCATCAAGATCATCTTTTACCTGGGGGCAGCGCTGGCACTCAGCGCTGGCGAGTGGGCCATGGTGTTGCTGGCTGCGCCCTTTGCCATGCTGGGCACCCAAACCGGCACGCGGATCCTGCACCGCCTGACCGATGCCAACTTCCGCACCTGGACCCGCTGGATCGTCACCGGCATCGGGGTGTTCTACTTCCTGCAGGGGGTTTACCTGCTGACACGCTAAGCGTTGAGAACCCGCAGAACACCCGTGAGATGGCGACCTATACTGACCTTACCCAACGCTGGAGGTCGCCATGGATTACCACCACTACCGCGAAGCCCTTGCCTCATCGCTTGCTCAACGCGAGCTGCCGTTTCCCCCCGCTGAGTATCAAGTGCGCCTTGAAAACGTGCGCCACGCCATGGCGCAGCGCGAGCTGGACGCGCTGCTGCTCACCGACCCCGCCGATATCAATTATTTGACCGGTTACCACACCTTTGAAGTGTCGGTGCATGCCTGCCTGGTCTGTACCCACGAAACACTTGTCCTGCAGGTGGCCTCCATTGAAACCGGCGCTGCGGTGGTGACCGCGCGTGTCGATGAGATCATCGGCTACCGATGGGAAAACCTGGATGAAGTCATCGCCCCGCTGGTCGACCTGTTGCGCCCTTGCCCACGCGTGGGCATCGATGGCTGGAGCAGCGGGCTGCGAGTCGGCGTGATGAACGCCCTGTCCCAGGCCATCGGCCAGGAGCGCTTCCAGGAGGCGGGCGACCTGCTCGATGCCATTCGGATCGTCAAAAGCAGTGCCGAGCTTGAGATGCTGGCCGAAAGCGCCCGCATCACTGCCGCCGGGCTGGATACGGCGATAGCCGCCATTCGCCCCGGCATGACCGATAACGACATTGCCGCCATCGGCGCGCAAGCGCTTATCGCACACGGCAGCGAGTTCATGAGCCTGCAGCCTATCGTCACTAGCGGGCAGCGTATCGGGGTGATTCACGTCAACCACAAGCGCCACGTAATCCAGGCCAATGAGCCGGTCTTTTTAGAGTTTGGCGCAGCTTACCAGCGCTACACCGCACCGATGATGCGCACCGCCGTCACCGGCTCTCCAAACGCTGCACTTATCGCCACTCAGGACCTCTGCCGAGCCATCTTCGAGACACTCTGCGATGCCATGCGCCCCGGCCACACCTTCGATGCAGCGGCTCAGGCGGCCGATGAGCTGCTGGCCTCTCAACGCGACCAGCTGTTTTTCTCCGAGGTGTTTGGCTACGCCGTGGGGGCGCAATTTCCGCCCAGTTGGGTCGAAGGCACGGGCTATATTGCCAAAGGCCAGCAGCGTACCTTCGAACCCAACATGGTGTTTCATTTACCGCTCTGCTTGCGGGTGCCAGGCCAATGGGGCGTTGGCTTGAGCGATACGGTCGTGGTGACGGAGCACGGGGCAATCCCCTTGACCCACAATGATTGGCAGCTCTATCAGGCAAGCGACACCCCTGCCCGCTCATAGCCTGTGATTGACACTGCGATTGAAGGAGGCTATCTTCACCAAAAGATGCAAATGAGAAACACTCTCTTTTTAGCCATCCCCCTGGCAGAGAAAGAGCCGTTGAGGTGAAGGAACGTCCCATGACCAGTGAACAGCGTCAGCTTCGTCAAACCCTGCTGTTTTTACGCACGTCGTTTGAAGCCGTTCAGCACTCGATTGCTGGGCGGCTGGAAGACCCGCTGCCCTGCTGGCTGGATAGCAGCATGCTCTCCCTGCTCTCCCGCGAGCTGACCCGCTGCTGCCAGCAGGCCAAGCCGCTGTTCGCCCCGGCGGTGGTCGAGCAGCTGTTCATCGCCTCGCAGCAGTGCGACCTGCTGCTCAAGCAGTGCCCCGGCGTGCTCAGCAGCGCCGTCTGCCACCGCCAGCTCAGCGCCATCATGCTGCCGCTCGCCAGCGCCCTCGGGCAGATCGACACGCCCGCCAAGCGCCGCTGGCCTTGGCAGCGCCAGTGAACCAAACACCTGCTCTTCCCTTGCCCTTCCCCGCTTAATTTCCTCCGGAGGGGTTTTGTTTTGCTGAAGCGTCCCCACTAATACGTTCATAGGTTAATCGTTGGCACTGGCTCAATCATTGGCACCAAGTAGTAAACTGGTCTATTCTTTTGCCACTGTCACTCTCACCGCGTTACAAGGAGTTTGCCTCATGGCGTACGAAACGCTGCTGTCCCCCACCACGCTGGGTAGCCTGAATCTTCCTAACCGCGTCATCATGGCGCCGCTGACCCGTTCGCGCACGCCGGATAGCGTGCCGGGCAAGATGCAGGAAGCTTATTACGGCCAGCGTGCAGGCGCGGGCTTGATCATCAGCGAAGCCACCAATATCTCCCCTACGGCTCGTGGCTATGTCTATACGCCCGGCATCTGGACCGATGAGCAGGAAGCGGGCTGGAAAGGGGTGGTGAATGCCGTGCATGCCAAGGGTGGCCGAATTGCCCTGCAGCTATGGCACGTGGGTCGCGTTTCCCATGAGATGGTGCAGCCCGATGGCCAGCCGCCGGTTGCCCCCAGCGCCCTGAAAGGGGAAGGCGCCCAGTGTTTCGTCGAGTTCGAAGACGGCACCGCGGGTCAGCACCCCACCAGCACGCCCCGCGCGCTGGAGACCGACGAGATTCCCGGTATCGTGGAGGATTACCGCCAGGCGGCCATTCGCGCCAAGCGGGCAGGGTTCGACATGGTCGAAGTACACGCTGCCAATGCTTACCTGCTGAACCAGTTCCTGGCCACCGGCACCAACCAGCGTACCGACCAGTATGGCGGCTCACTGGAAAACCGTGCCCGCTTCCCGCTGGAAGTGGTCGATGCCGTGGTGGACGTGTTTGGTGCTGAGCGTGTCGGCATCCGCATGACGCCGTTCATCGAGCTGTTTGGCTTGACCGACGACGAGCCGGAAGCCATGGCGTTCTACATGGCCAAAGAGCTTTCCAAGCGCGGCCTGGCCTACTTGCACCTGAACGAGCCCAACTGGGCAGGTGGCGATATCACCTTCCCCGATGGTTTCCGCGAGCAGATGCGCGAGCGCTTCAGCGGCAGCCTGATCTATTGCGGCAACTACGACGCCGAACGTGCCGAAGCGCGCATCAAGGAAAACACCACCGATGCCGTGGCCTTTGGCCGCCCTTACATCGCCAACCCGGACCTGCCGGAGCGTTTCCGCATCAACGCTCCGCTGACCGAGCCGAACCACGAAACCTTCTACGGCGGCGACGAAAAGGGCTACACCGATTATCCTTTCCTGGATAACGGTTACGACCGTATCGGCTAAGCATTTCAGGCCAACGCGTGTTCGGGGTTTCCCCACCGAGGGGAACCCTTAAGCATGAAAAGCATCACTCAGGTGGTGCTTTTTTTATGCCTTGAACGCGTGAAACGCTGTTAATCTGTTGATTCTATCGTTTTAACGCGATACCCCTACTGCTGGAGAGGTCGCTCATGTTCGGTTCTTTGATGGCGCTGCTCGTCTCGCTACTGCTGGTGGGAGCCGCCGCCATGACGGGGGCACGCTTTCGCCCCGACGGCTGGTACCGGGCACTGCGCAAGCCCCGCTGGACACCGCCCGACCTCGCTTTTCCCATTGCCTGGGGTATTCTTTACCTGCTGATGGCCATCGCGGCATGGCGGGTCTACATGACCGAAGATGCGCCTCTGCGCAGTGCCAGCCTGGCCGTCTATGGCGCGCAATTGCTGGCCAATGCGGCGTGGTCCTGGCTTTTCTTTGGGCGCAAGCGTATTGCGGCGGCACTGGCGGATATCGTGCTGCTGTTGGGGTTGATTACGCTCACCATCGCGCTATTTGCCCAGGTCAATGCCCTCGCTGCGTGGCTGATGGTGCCTTACTGGCTATGGGTCGCGCTGGCCCTGGCGCTCAATGCTTCCATCTGGCGGTTGAATAGCGCCTAGGCGTTAACGGACAACAGGGATTCACTCCATGGATATGACTTCTCTTCCCGTACTGCTGGCTTTCGCCTCCTTGTTACTGGGCGTGGTGGCCGCGTTGATCTTCATCTACGTCGTCATGCCCAAGCGGCGGCGTGCCAGGGAAAAGGCCGTAGAGCCCACCCCCGCCGTGGCCAAGGACACCACGCCCCCGCCCGCTGAAGAGCCTCCGCCGCCGCCGTCCACCAAACGAACCGGCAAGGTAAAACAGCATTCGCTGTTCGTCATCTTCAATCAGCCGGATGCCTCGACCGATGCCCGACTGACCGAGTGGCTGAGGGAAAAAGGCGCCCATTACGATGCCATCAAGAAAGTCTTTCTGATCGACGGCCAGCAGCCCTCCAACCCCGTCACCGTGGCCAATGCCTTTCCGCCGGGGGAAATGCCCGACCTGCTGAGGGGCGAAACCCACGAGCCGATCCGTGGTGTGAGCCTGCTGGTGAAGCCGCCGCTGCATAAACGCCGCAATCAGCAGATGCACGTGTATGTAGAGCTCGCCAAGGAGATGAACGAGACCTTCAGCGGCGACATGCTGGACGCTGACCGAGAACCGGCCAGCGAATCCACTTACGCGCAGATCATCGGCTGACTCAGATCACGCCTTGGCTGCGCAGGTAGTCGTCGTAGCTGCCGCTGAAGTCGACGATGCCCTCCGGCTGCATGTCGATGATGCGCGTGGCCAGGCTGGAGACGAACTCGCGGTCGTGGCTGACGAACAGCAGCGTGCCGGGGTAGTTCTCCAGCGCCAGGTTGAGCGCTTCGATGGACTCCATGTCCAAGTGGTTGGTGGGCTCGTCCAGCAGCAGCACGTTGGGATTGGTGAGCGTTAACTTACCGAACAGCATCCGCCCCTGCTCGCCGCCGGAAATCACCTTCACCGATTTGCCGATATCGTCGCTGGAAAACAGCATTCGGCCCAGCGCGCCGCGCACCACCTGCTCGCCCCCTTTGGTCCACTGGCTCATCCACTCGAACAGGGTGGCGTCATTGGCGAAGTCGTCGGCATGGTCCTGAGCGAAGATGCCCAGCTCGGCGGCGTCGGTCCACTTCACTTCGCCAGCATCGGGGCGCAGGTCACCGGCCAGGGTTTTCAGCAGAGTGGTTTTACCAATACCGTTGGGGCCGATAATGGCAATCCGCTCGCCCGCTTCCACGGTCATGGAAAAACGCTTGAACAGCGGCTCGCCGTCGTAGCCTTTGGTAATGGCATCGACGTTTACCGCGTTGCGGTGAATCTTCTTGTTCTGGTCGAAACGAATGAATGGACTGACGCGGCTGGAGGGTTTGATGTCTTCCAGCTTGATCTTGTCGATCTGACGCGCCCGAGAAGTGGCCTGCTTGGCCTTGGAAGCGTTCGCCGAGAAGCGGCTGACGAACTGCTGAAGCTCGGCAATTTGCGCTTTTTTCTTGGCGTTGTCGGCATACTGACGCTCACGCGCAGCGGTGGCCGCCGTCATGTAGTCGTCGTAGTTACCGGGGAACAGGGTGATCTCGCCGTAATCCAGGTCGGCCATGTGGGTGCAGACGCTGTTCAGGAAGTGGCGGTCGTGGGAAATGATCACCATGGTGCTGCTGCGCGCTTTCAGAATATCTTCCAGCCAGCGGATGGTGTTGATGTCCAGGTGGTTGGTGGGCTCGTCGAGCAGCAGTACGTCCGGGTCGGAGAACAGTGCCTGGGCCAGCAGCACGCGCAGTTTCCAGCCGGGGGCGACTTCGCTCATGGGGCCGGTGTGCTGCTCCAGCGGAATGCCCAGCCCCAGCAGCAGCTCGCCCGCGCGGGACTCGGCGGTGTAGCCATCCAGCTCGGCATACTGCACTTCCAGGTCGGCCACGGCCATGCCGTCTTCTTCGCTCATCTCGGCCAGCGAGTAGATCCGCTCCCGCTCGGCGGCTACTTTCCACAGCTCCGCGTTGCCCATGATGACGGTGTCGATCACCCGCTCGTTCTCATAGGCAAACTGGTCCTGACGCAGCTTGCCCAGCCGCGTACTGCTGTCCAGCATCACCTGCCCTGAAGAGGGCTCCAGCTCGCCGCCGAGGATTTTCATGAAGGTAGACTTGCCGCAGCCGTTGGCGCCAATCAAGCCGTAGCGATTGCCGTTATTGAACTTGACGGAGACGTTTTCGAACAGGGGCTTGGCCCCGAACTGCATGGTGATATTGGCGGTTGCGATCAAGATAGAAACCCTGGTTGGCGAAATAGCCCTGGTGGAAGAGCGGCACGCGTGCAAAAGCACGCGATTCTACGCGCCTTTGGGCGACGTTACATCTCCCCGGCGCGTTTCCGGTCATCAGGCGTTTGGCGGCTGGGCGGGCATTTCCAGTAGAAAGCGTTCGCCATCAAGTGCTTGGCGAAGTCGCGTGGCCAGGATATCGACAATCGCAGGATGCTCGCCCACCAGCGCCGTCGGCCGCACCCGCAGGCCTGGGTGGCGCTGTTCGGCGGCGGCACAAATCTCGGCGATGTCGCCACCTTCCCCGGCGTGGCGGCCAGGCGAGAGAAACAGCATGGCCAGCACCACGTCGCCGCTGGCGCTGAACTCGGGCGTGTCCAGCAGATGCTCCAGCAGCGGCTCGTTGAAGCGGTATGCGTCGCCTTCTCGGCGCTCCATTGAGGCTGCCGCCACGCAGTGCACGTCATCGGCCAGCAGCGCGCTGAGCTGCCCCGCCAAGCGGTTGCGTACGGCAGTGACTTCCGGCAGCGGGCTGCCGTGGTCTACCAGCGCCACCCTGGCCGCCTGCCGATCGGGCAACTGCGCGCGCACGTGATCGGCCAGCAGCGCGGCCAGGCGCAGGTCGTTACCGCCCCGCTCGTCCACCAGCGGCTGGGCAACGCGTACTTTCACCTGGGGAAAACGGGCCTGCAGGGCCGTCATCCGCTCGGGCAAGTAGCCGGTCAGCGCCTGGCTGGGGCCAAAGAAGTACGGCAGCACGATGATCTCGGTGGCCCCCGCTTCGGCGCTGCGCTCGGCGGCGGGGCCCAGGGTAATGGCCGGAATACCATCGACCTCTTCAGCAGGAATCTTGTTGGAGTGCAGCAGCGAAGCCGCTTGAACGGTGTCGCCCACCTGCTCGCTCAGCGCTGCCGCCACCCGGCGCAGGCTGTGGGTTGCCTGAGGCCGCAGAGAGCCGTTATCGACCAGAAAAATAGCGCGCATCGCGTTCATCCTTTTCAATCGGAGCGTTAATGAGCCGCCAGTACGTCTGCCGCCGCCACGGGAATGGCCGCGTGGCGGCACAGGTCGAGCACATAGCGGTCGCGGGCGTAGAGGCCGTCGCTGCTCAGTGAGAGGTAGCCTAGACGGTCGTCGTGATGCACATCCACGCCCGCGTCATAGAGCACTACGTCTGGCTGGTAAATCAATCGTATAACCCGGATGATGAACCACCGTTAACGCCATGCGCGTGCAGCCACTTTGGTCACAAATGTAGATCGCTTATGTTGCTTGATACCACGACGTTAAACCAGCAAAGAAACTTCTTCGACGGCCATGCGGATATCTGGCTTTTTGGCTACGGTTCGCTGATTTGGAAAGCCGATTTCGACTATCTGGAGCGCCGCCCTGCGGCCATTACCGGCTGGGCGCGGCGCTTTTGGCAGGGCTCCCACGACCATCGCGGCACCCCCGAAGCCCCGGGGCGTGTGGCGACGTTGATTCGGGCCGAAGGCGCGGTGTGTCACGGCATGGCCTACCGCATCACCCCAGAGGTGCTCGCACCGTTGGATGTGCGGGAGAAAAACGGCTACCTGCGGGAAAAAGTCACGCTGACGTTTTTGGATGAAGCGGGCAACCCTGACGCCGACCAAGCGCCTAGCGAGAGGCTGATTTATCTGGCCAGCGAAGACAACCCGGCGTTTTTAGGCGATGCCCCGCTGGCCGATATTGCCCAGCAAATAGCCCAGGCCCATGGCCCCAGCGGCCCCAACAGCGCTTACTTGCTGAACCTCGCCCAAGCGCTGCGCGAGCTGGGCACCGAAGATGCACATATTTTTGCCCTGGAAGCGCAGCTACAGCGCTACCAGTAGCGCGGATAGCGGCGGTGGCGCGCCAGGTTATTGACCAGAATCGCCACCACCAGCATGACGATGCAGCCTGCGCCAATGGGGATCAGCGGATACCACCAGCCCAACTGATGCACGCTGGCACCGCCTGCCACGGCAATCAGCGCAGCGGCAGCCCCTGGCGGGTGAACGGTATGGGTAAGCTGCATGACCAAAATGGAGAGCGACACCGCCAACGCCATGGAAAGCGGCGTGGCCCCCAACAGTTGATAGCAGCCCACGCCCACACAGGCAGAGAGCACGCTGCCAAACAGCACATGGCTGGGCTGGGCAAAAGGGCTTTCCGGGGCGGCGTAAATCAGCACCGAGGTTGCTCCGAACGAGCCCACGATCAACAGCTGCTGGGAGAGCCACTCGGCACTTAGCCAGCAAATCAGCGCCATGCCAGTAAAGGCACCCAGCCACGACCAGCAGGCATCTCGCCAGCCTACCCGGGGGCGCGGCGTTCGTTCTCCGCGCATCTTGCCAAGATACGTTTTCATCGCACTCGCCTTTGCACAAAAAGAGTGCAGATGATGACAAAATGCACCAAAGAAGCAAATGACAATGCGTCATGGATAGATGAGATTCGCTCAAGCCAACGTTACCGAAGACAGCCTGACGAGCCGACGTCTTAGCGTTTGCCCTCCCGCCGCGGCGCTACATCATCAGCCACGACAGGATGAACAGGCCGATCAGCGTGCGGAAAATGCCGCCAATAATGGAGCCACGCAAAAACGCACGCAGCCCGCCCCACAGTACCAGCAGGCCAATCAGCAGAATCGCCAGGCTCAAGAACGAGTCATTGATGCCCAGCGAGCGCGTCAGCCCGCCGATAAAATCGTCGAAGGCACCGAAAAAGTTGGTGAAGATACCCAGCAAGAACTCGACCACGATGC
The DNA here is from genome assembly GCF_020616575.1 of Halomonas sp. NyZ770. Lineage (NCBI taxonomy): Bacteria > Pseudomonadati > Pseudomonadota > Gammaproteobacteria > Oceanospirillales > Halomonadaceae > Halomonas > Halomonas sp. NyZ770. The sequence goes on from NZ_CP085143.1 coordinate 3,589,413, forward strand.
GGATCGCATCGCCAATCGCCTCGCCAATGCCCTCAAAAAATCCGTTTGCCTGCATGCGCTTTTTCCATTGCTCGAAGGGATTCGCTATTGTCAGCGAAAACGCGGTGGCTGGCAAAGCAGCTGCTGCTCATGTTTCCACCTTTCGCCTATTCCCTTTTTAGCACCGTCGCGTTACAACGTCAGTATGCCATCGCGGGAGAGACTGGTGCCTGCCACCAGCGCCGAAGGAGCAACGACCCCGGAAACTCTCAGGCCAACGGACCGCGACGGCCATCCATGACGTTCCGAAGAGCGGTTGATGACTGCGTCACTCAGCCCACCGAAGGAGCAAGCGCCATTCCAGCGGCGTGAATCTCTCAGGTTCCATGACGGAAGGGGTACGCCTAGCAAACATATTTGCCGGGGGTATCGCCCGACGCTCATACAATCTGTGGAGAGACTCATGCAACGCATTGCCATCATTGGCGGTGGGATCACTGGCATCACCAGTGCCTACGCCCTCGTAAAGCGCGGTTTCGACGTCACCGTCTTCGAAAAGCATCGCTACGCCGCCATGGAAACCTCGTTTGCCAACGGTGGGCAGCTGTCTGCCTCCAACGCAGAGGTGTGGAACCACTGGCCTACGGTCATCAAGGGCCTGCGCTGGATGCTCAAGAACGATGCCCCGCTGCTGGTGAACCCGCGCCCGAGCTGGCACAAGCTGAGCTGGTTCGCGGAATTCATCGCCGCCATTCCTCGCTATGCCGACAACACCACCGAAACGACCCGCCTGGCCATCGCCGCCCGAGAACACCTGTTCCAGTGGGCCCGTGACGAGCAGATCGATTTCGACGTGAAGCAGAAAGGCATCCTGCATATCTACCGCGACAAGGCAGGCTATGAGCACGCCGCCAGGGTATCGCAGCTACTGCATCAGGGCGGGCTCGAACGCCGCGCGGTGACCCCGGATGAAATGCGCGCCATCGAACCCACACTGGCCGGCAGCTACTACGGCGGTTTCTTTACCGAAAGTGACGCCACGGGGGATATTCACAAGTACACCAATGGGCTGGCGAAAGCCGCCGCGAAACGCGGCGTGCGCCTGAACTACGGCCATCAGGTGACCGACCTGGGCGCCGATGAAAACAGCGCCTGGGTCAAGGCGGTGGTCGAAGGCGAGGCGGTGCAGCAAAGCTTCGACAGCGTGGTGGTGTGCGCCGGGGTCGGCAGCCGGGCGGTGGCCGCCAAGCTGGGTGATCGCGTCAATATCTACCCGGTGAAGGGCTACTCGATCACCGTGCAGCTGGACGACGAAGCCTCGCAACAGGCCGCCCCCACCGTAAGCCTGCTGGATGACGAAACCAAGCTGGTGACCAGCCGCCTGGGCAACGACCGCTTCCGCGTGGCGGGCACCGCAGAGTTCAACGGCGCCAATCGCGACATTCGCAACGACCGCATTCAGCCGCTGGTGCGCTGGGTGGAGCAGTGCTTTCCCGGTGTCAGCACCCAGCGGGTCGTACCCTGGGCTGGCCTGCGTCCGATGATGCCGAACATGCTGCCCAAAGTGGGCCCGGGCCGCTTGCCGACGGTGTTCTACAACACGGGCCACGGCCACCTGGGCTGGACACTCTCGGCCATCACCGCCGAGATGCTGGCGGATGCGGTGGATACCACCGTGGCCACACCGCTGGCGGCCTCGCGGTAAGGCTGGCACCTGCGCTCCCTGCCGGGCGCCGATTAGGCGCCTGGCAGGCTACGCCCTTTTGAGCTGCTGCACCGACGCCACCAGGTCATTGAAGCGCTCCCCCTGAATCATCACATGGTCGCGCAGCAGGGTTTCCGCCTGCTGGGCCTCTCCCGCCGCTATCGCCGCCACAATGGCGTCGTGCTCGGCAAACGAGCTTTCCAGACGCATGCGCACCTGTAGCTGCATTCTGCGATAAGGCTGCAGGGCCGCATGCAGCCGCGCGGCCTCCTGCGCCAAGAACTGGTTATGGCTGGCTTCGTAGATGCGCTGGTGAAACAGGCTGTTCTCGTAGTAATAACCATTGCTGTCGCCTGCCTCCACCTTGGCCTGACAGGCTCGGTGAACGTCCTGCAGCAGCGCCAGCTCGTCGGCGGTGATGCGCCGCGCCGCCAACCGGCCGCACAGACCCTCCAACTGGGCCATCACCTCGAACCGCTCTACCAGCTCTGAAATGCTCAGCTCGGTGACGAAAGTGCCGCGCTTGGCGACCACCTGCACCATGCCCGACATGGCCAGCTGCTGAATGGCTTCCCTGATGGGCGTTCTGGAACATTGATACTCCAGCGCGAGCGCATCAGGGTCCAGGCGGTCGCCCGGAAGAAAGCGCCCTTCCACGATGGCGTCTTCCAGTAGATCGCGCAGTCGATGTGCCTGTGACACCTTAGCCATAAGTCGCCTCTGTTTCCCTTGACTGAAATATTTTAAAAGTCTATTTGTTATATATAACACATCGCATCGAAACATCCTTGCAGCCACAATCTCATAACAATCATGCGCGGAGCCAGATGTATGCAGATGAACATGACGTTTCTACAGGGCTTGCTCACGAACATCAGTGAACGCACCCGCACCAAATACCGCTCGGTGACCTCCTACTCGCCCGAGGTGCACCTCAAGGGGCTGTTCGACGCTTGTAAAAAGCTGATGCTGCCAGGTGGCGAAGCCACGCAAATACTGACCGCTCAAGCAGCCCTTAGCCACTATAGCCAATTGACCGAGCAGGAACAGGACGCGTTTTTCTCGCTGCTGGCCAATGCCTACTCGGCTGACCCCGAACAGATTCACGCGGCCTACCAAGTGTACCGCGAGCGCCAGGACAACGAAGCCCTGGCGCAGCTTTTCAGCGCCTGCGAGCCCCGGCGGCAAGACCTGCTGCGCCGCCTCAACCTCTGCCCGGGAGGCACCTACGAGCTGGTCAAGATGCGCGCCAACCTGCTGAAACGGCTCAGCGCCTCGCCCTCCTTTGCGGCCCTGGATGCCGACTTTTCGCATCTTTTCAATTCGTGGTTCAACCGCGGCTTTCTGGTGCTGGAGAGCATCGACTGGAACACCCCGGCGGCCGTGCTGGAAAAACTGATCCGTTACGAGGCCGTGCATGAGATCAGCGACTGGACCGCGCTGCGCCGCCGCCTGGACCCAGAAGACCGCCGCTGCTACGCATTTTTCCACCCAGCCACGGGCGATGAGCCGCTGATTTTCGTGGAAGTCGCGCTGTGCAAGGGCATTCCCGACAACGTCCAGGCCATTCTGGAGAACGAAGAAGAGCTGCCGCTGGCCGATGCCGATACCGCCGTGTTCTACAGCATCAGCAACTGTCAGGCGGGGCTCAAGGGCGTCTCCTTCGGCAACTTCCTGATCAAGCAGGTCGTGCAGGAACTGAGCCGCGAACTGCCCCAGTTGAAGAACTTCGTCACCCTTTCCCCGGTGCCCGGCTTTGCAGAGTGGCTGGGCACCCAGCGCCGCTCGGGGGCGGTCACGCTGCCCGAAGCGCTGGAACAGCAGTTGGAAGAAGGCACGCTGGCACAGCACGATACGCCTTCCGCGAACCAGAAAGCGCTGCTGCGCCTGGTGGCTTACTACCTCACCGAAGTCAAACACAAGAGCGGCCAGCCGCTCAACCCGGTGGCCCGCTTCCACCTGGGGAATGGCGCCAGCCTGCACCGCCTCAACTGGCCCGCCGACACGTCCCCCAAAGGGTGGCAGCAGGCCCATGGGGTGATGGTCAATTACCTCTACCAGCTCAATCGCATCGAGCAGAACCACGAAGCCTTCAGCCAACAGCAGAGCGTGGTATGCACCAGCGACATTCGCCGCCTGGCAAGCCAGGCACAGCACTACATGACCGTCGAGGCCTAGGCATGACCCTGACTTCACTACAACAACAAGGACCCACCATGAACCATAATCTTTTCAGCCTGTTCTACCCACACTTCGAACGCCAGCCTGACAAGGTATTGATGGATACCGACGATGGCCGCCAGTATCGCTATCGGGATGTGCTCTCGACCAGCCGCCGCCTGGCCAGCCGATTACGCGCCTGGGGTCTTCAGCCCGGCGACCGCATTGCCGTGCAGATCGACAAAAGCCCCGAGATGCTGATGCTCTATCTGGCCAGCCTGCAAGTGGGGGCGGTGTACCTGCCGCTCAATACGGCATATACGGGCAAGGAGATCGCTTACTTTCTGTCCGATGCCGAGCCGCATATTTATGTCTGCCGTCTCGACGACCTCGACAGTGCCACCCAGCACGGCGAGGCCAGCGGCGTCACTCATATCGTCAGCCTGGGCACCCAGGCAGACGGCAGCTTGATGCACGACCTGGCACAGGTGGAGGAAACCAGCGACGTCTGCCAGGTCGGGCCGGACGATCTGGCCGCCATTCTTTACACCTCCGGCACCACGGGGCGCTCCAAGGGCGCCATGTTGACCCACCGCAACCTGGCGTCCAATTGCCAGGCGTTGACCGAAGCGTGGCACTACAGCGAGCACGATCACTTGCTGCATGCCCTGCCCATCTTCCATACCCACGGCCTGTTCGTGGCCTGTAACATCACGCTGGTGAATGGCGCCTCCATGACCTTCTTGCCCAAGCTGGAGGTGGAAGACCTGATTACGCGCATGTCGAAGGCAACGGTGTTGATGGGTGTGCCCACGTTCTACACCCGCCTGCTGCAGTCACCCCGGCTCGATCGGCAGGCCACCGCCCACATGCGGCTGTTCATCTCCGGTTCTGCACCCTTGCTGGCCGACACCCATGAAGCCTTCGAAGCCCGCACCGGCCATGCGATTCTCGAGCGCTACGGCATGACCGAAAGCAACATGAACACATCCAACCCCTATGACGGCCAGCGTCGGCCTGGAACCGTGGGCATGCCGCTGCCCGGCGTGGAAGTGCGTATTACCGACCGTGAATCGGGCACACCCCTGGCAGATGGCGAGACCGGCATGGTGGAGCTGCGCGGCCCGAACGTCTTCAAGGGGTACTGGCGGATGCCCGAAAAGACGGCCGCCGAGTTTCGGTCAGACGGTTTCTTCATTACCGGTGACCTGGGAAAAATCGATGAGCACGGCTACCTGAACATTGTCGGCCGCGACAAGGACCTGGTCATTTCAGGCGGTTACAACGTTTACCCGAAGGAAATCGAAGCCATTATCGATGACCTTCCCGGGGTGCTGGAGTCGGCGGTGGTTGGTGTCCCCCATGCCGACCTGGGCGAAGGCGTGGTCGCCGTGGTGGTCCCGGCATCCCCTGACCAGGTGGATGAACAGCCGATTCGCGCCGCCTTGGCAAACGAGCTGGCCAGGTACAAGCAACCCAAGCACATCGTGTTCGTGGAAGCGCTGCCCAGAAACGTCATGGGCAAAGTGCAGAAAAACCAGCTGCGCGAGCGTTACGCCGACACCTTCGAGCGCCACGCAAGCCACGCGGCCCTGTCTTAGTCATAGCACTTAGTCCTGGAACCTAGCCATAGAACTTAGCAATAGAACACGCACGAATTCCCCACTGACGGGAAAGGTGGCGCCGCCACGACCGAGGAAACCAGACACGGCGGCCCATCGAACACGCACTACCTAACAACAATGACAATAGAGGAAAATGACCATGGTGATTTACGGTGTTGCACTGCTGGCAGGGTGCATGCTGGTGGGCCTTTGGGCCGGTGACGTGCTGGGCATGATGCTCGGCGTTACATCCAATGTTGGCGGTGTGGGTATCGCCATGTTGCTGCTGATCTTTCTGGGCGGCTATCTCATGGACAAGAAGAAAATGCCGGCCAGTACCGAGAGCGGGATCACGTTCTGGAACGGTATGTACATTCCCATCGTGGTGGCCATGGCCGCCAGTCAGGATGTCGCGGCGGCGCTGGATGGCGGCATGATCGCCATTCTGGCGGGCTTCGTGGCCGTCATGGCCAGCTTTTTGGTCATCCCCCTGTTTGGGCGGCGCGAGCCAGCCGTCGATGACGGCGACGAATCCACAAGCCCAACTGCCGATGCCCAACCTCACTCCCGCCCAGCGCCCAGCCAAGCGCGCTAACCCGAGGCTTTGACGATGATCGAATCACTGTTTACGCAACTGGAACGACAGCATCTGGTGGCGGCCTTTGCCCTGGTGGGCGGTGCCATGTATCTCTCCTACGTGCTGAGCGACAAACTCACCAAAGGCCGCGTGCATGGCTCTGCCATTGCCATCATGGTCGGCCTGGCGCTTGCCTATGTGGGCGGGATCACCACGGGCGGCAGCAAGGGGCTGGCCGACATCAGCCTGTTCGCGGGGCTGGGCCTGATGGGCGGCGGCATGCTGCGCGACCTGGCCATCATCGCCACCGCCTATGGCGTTCGCTTTCAGGAGATTCGCACGGCGGGCATGAGCGGCGTCGTGGCGCTGTTTCTTGGCGTGGTGCTCTCGTTCGTGGCCGGGGTCGCCGTGGCCTTCGCCTTCGGCTACCGGGACCCGGTGTCCCTGACCACCATCGGCGCAGGCACGGTGACCTATATCGTCGGCCCCATTGCCGGGGCTTCGATCGGGGCGTCCTCGGACATCATTGCGCTATCGATTGCCGCCGGTCTGGTGAAGTCCATCCTGGTGATGATCATGACGCCCGCCATGGCCCGGCACATTGGGCTCGACAATCCCCGCTCGGCGATGATCTTCGGTGGCCTGATGGGCACCACCAGCGGGGTCGCGGCGGGCCTTGCCGCCACCAACCCGCGGCTGGTGCCCTACGGCGCCATGACGGCGACCTTCTACACCGGGCTGGGTGCCCTGCTGGCACCGTCGGTGCTCTACCTGGCGGTGCGGGCCATTTTCTAACCGCGAGCAACAGTCCCCCTCGCCACCCACAAGCGATACAGCGCGGGCGTGAAGAAGAACGACACCAGGGTGGCGAGCAACAGCCCAAACCCGACGGTTTGCGCGAAGGGGGGCCATAGCCCCCCAGCCGCCAACATGAGCGGGATCAACCCGGCAAAGGTGGTGATGGTGGTCGATGCGATGTGCCGACTGGTCGGGCCGCTGATCACCGCCAGCATGGCCGACAGATCACCCTGGCGAGCGGCCGGGTCGTCATCCAGGGCAGCTATCAGGATGATGGCCGCGTTGATGGCCACCCCCACCAACCCCATGATGCCCACGATGATCACGAAGCCAAACGCGTGGCCGCTCAGCAACAGGGCCACGATTCCCATGCCGGTGGCCTGGGCCCCGGCAATGAACACGATGGCCGCGCGACGGAACGAGTTGAAGGCCAGCACCACGGTGGCCACCATGGCGATCACCAGCAAGACTACCGAGGCCAGCAGCTGGCCCACCGCCTCGTCACGCTCGGCTGCTTCGCCGCCGGTCTCGATACGGTACCCAGGGGGCAGCACCAACGTACCATCCGCCTGGGCGGCCTGAAGTTTGGCATCCAGCTGTGCCATGGACACCGCTGGCAGCGCATCGGCCACGAGGAAGCCTTGCACCAGCTGGACGCGTTCGGCATTTCGCCGGGTAATCACGCTCCAGGCAGGCATCAGGGCGGTATCGGCAACGGCTGCCAGGGGCAGCCCTTCACTGGCCTGGTCGCTGACCAGACGCAGCGCCGCCAGCTGCTGGGCATCGCTGCGCCACTCCGCCGCGTAGCGTACCCGCACGGGAAGCTGCTGCGTGTCTTCCAGCACCTGGCCTGCGGGCTGGCCGGAGAGCGCCGCGCTGACCTGATCGGCCAGGTTTTGATACGTCAGCCCCACATCCCCCAGGGCCGCCTGATCTACTTGCAGCGTCAGCCTGGGCAAGTCGCGCTGCATCCCGGCACGAACGTGGGTCACCTGAGGCAACTGGTGCATCAACCCGGCCAGCTCCTGTCCCAGCTGCGACAGCACCTCCAGGTCATCTCCATACACCCGCAGCTCGATGGGCGCCTTGAACGGCGGGCCTTGTTCATATTTTCGCACCACGATCTGGGCCTGGGGAAAGTGCTGGTCGAGCGCCTGCTGCAGGCCCGGCACTTCGCGGTTGGTCACGTCCAGCGACGTGGTATCCACAATCAGGTGAACGAACGCCGGGTTATTGTCCTCCTGGGTCAGCACGTTGTAGTACATCATTGGCGCGCTTTCGCCGATGAAGGCCGATACTCGTACGACGCCGGGAACCTCGCGAACCTGGCGCTCCACCTCCTGGGCTAGCGCCTGGGCATTGGCCATGCTGCTGGCCGCCGGTAGCCTCACCTCGATATGGAACTGGTCGCGGTCGGCGGGCGGGAAAAACGCCACGTCGAGGGTCGGCATCAGCGCCATCCCGCCAAGCGGCACACACAGGGTCATCACCATGGCGGCGACCGGGTGGCGCAGCGCGCTGGCGACCGTCCCGCGAAAGGCGCGTTTGATGGCATTGTCACGGGGCACACGGGCGCTATCGGCCACTTTGGCCAGCAGCAGCGGCGAGAGCGCCGGCACCAGCAGCAGCGACACCAGATACGAACTGACCAGCGCGACCATGACGGCCATGGCCAGCGGCCCCACGAACTCCCCGGCAGGGCCGGGCATGAGCACGATGGGCATGAAGGCCAGAATGGTGGTCAGCGTACTGGCCAACAGCGGCACGGCAAGATGACGCAGCGTATCGCGGGTGGCCGCCAGCACCGAGTCGCCCTTCAGGAAGCGCTCGCGCAGGGCGTTGGTCATGACAATGGCGTTATCCACCATCAGCCCCAGCGCCACGATAATACCGGTGATGCTCATCTGATGGATTTCCATGCCCAGCGGGCGGAAAAACGCCAGGGTCAGCAACGCCGTGGCCGGGATGGCCAGCCCGACGGTCAGCGCCGAGCGCCAGCCCATGCTGAGAAAGAGAATGGCCACCACCAGAATCAGCCCCATCAGCAGGCTCAGTGCCACATCACCGAGCCGTTGCTGGGTGTAGCTGGCCTGCTCGAATACCTCCTCTACCGCCAGCCCGACGGGCAGCTCCTCGGCAAATTCGGCCAGCTGCTGTTGAGCGCGCTCGACCCAGGCGTCGATACGCTGGCCGGGCGCCATGCGTGCGCCAACGAAGACGGCTCGCTCACCGTTCAACAGTGCCACGGCAGCGGGCGGGTCCTGGACACCACGGCGCAGCTCGGCGATTTCGCCCAGCCGGACACTCTGCCCCTGGCGGGTCGTGATGCTGACCTCACGCAGGCGGTCCAGCGCATCGAACTCGCCGCTCATGCCCACGGTGAGGCGGTTTTGCTGGGTGATGACCTGGCCCGCCGTGCGGCGCCCGTCGCTGGCGTCGATGGCCGATGCCAGTTGGCCCACCGAAAGCCCCAGCGCATTCAGCTCCAGCGGGTCGACCAGCACGTCGACCTGCTCGCCCGCCACGCCAAACCGATGGGTATATTCGGTGCCTGCCACGCGACGAAACTGGTCTTCCAGCCGCTCGGCGTAACGCTCCATCAGTTGGGCGTTGGGGGGCGTGTCCTGTGTCCAGCGCAGCGCGGCCACGAGGCTGAAGTCGTAGCCACGATCATCCAGCAGCTCAGGGGTTTGCACACCGCTGGGCAGGGAGGGGGCGATATCGCTGAGCTTGTCGCGCACCCGGCTCCATATCGGCACCACCTGGGTGACGCTATCCTCCAGCTCCAGGCTGATCACCGCGATGCCCGGCCGCGAGGTCGACTCCAGCACCTTGATCTCGGCAATGGTGCGCAGCTCGTCTTCGATGGGGCGCGCCACCAGCGCTTCGATCTGCTCGGGCGTGGCGCCCGGAAACGGCGCCAGTACGGTCGCCATGCGCGCCACCAGGTGGGGGTCTTCTGCGCGGGGCAGGGTATTGATCGCCGAGAGGCCCGCCACCACCAGCAGGCCCAGCGTCAGCGCCAGCAAGCGCCGGTTGAACAGCCACTCAAGACGCGGCATGGGCAATGCCTCTGGCTAACGTCACCTGCTGGCCGGGCACGATACGGTGAGCCCCCAGGGTGATCAGCTGCATGCCCGGCAGCAGCGTACCACGCACGAAGGCGCGGTCGCCTTCGGTATGCAGCAGCTCGACGCTGGCGGTGGCGACACGGTAACGCTCGTCTTCCAGCGGTTCGGCAATCAGTACGTTCCACAGGCCTCGGTCGCTGGCACGCAGGGCCGACAGCGGCACCCAGTACCCTTCGGCAGGCTCGGCCAGCGTGTAGGTCAGCGTCGCCAAATCGCCGGGCACCACGTTCTCGGGGTTTGCCAGTGCCACGACCAGCGTTTGTGTCCGACTGTCGTTGTCCACCTGTGCCAGCCGGGCGCGCACGTCACCTGCGAAGGCTTGCCCGTGCACCGTTATCGTCACCGTATCCCCCGCCGCCAGGGTGCCCGCCAGCCGGGCGGGCAGGCCAATGTGCGCCTCCAACTGGCGGGTATCGACGAGATCGAAGGCCGCCGTGCCGCTACTGACCAGGCTGCCCACATCCACCTGCCGAGCCACGATTTGCCCCGCAAACGGCGCCGTCAGCGTGCTGTCCGCCAGATCCGCCGAAAGGCTTTCCTGTTCGGCGGCCAGAGCCGCCAGCCGCGCCTGCTGGCTGAGACGCTCGGTTCTCGCCTGGTCCAGGGCCGTGCGGCTGGCAAAGTTGCTCTGATTCAGCTGCGACTCGCGCTCTTCCTGGCGCTGGGCCAGCGCCAGCGCTGCACGCGCCTCTTCGCTGCGCGCCGCCACTTCGGCCAGGCGGCTTTCCAGGCGGCGGGTGTCCAGGCGAGCCAGCACCTCGCCCTGTTCCACTCGGTCACCGCGATCGACGCGGATGTCGATGACCCGCCCGGCAGGTTCGAAGGCCAGTGACACCGACTGGCGCGCCACTACTCGCCCGGTCAGCTTCACCTCGCGGCGCATTTCAGTGGCCAGCTGCAGGGGCTGGGTAGCCACCCGGAGCAAGGCGTTGTCGGCCCCTTGCTGGCGCAGCTGCTGGGCGCTGGTGTGTTGACTGGTGAGCACGACGACCACGGCGGCAGTGGCGCCCACGGTCAGCAGAGCCGCCAGCACGCTGCCCAGCCAATATCGCCTTGTTTTAGTGTGTGTGCCCAGGTGGTGCGTACCCAAGTTGTGCGTGCCCATGCTGGCCTCGACGGGTATATTATTGAACGTTGGCGTTCAACTATAATATGTGTACGGCAACGTTCAATAATTATTTTTCACTTTTTTCAACCCATGGATGAATGGCATGACCAGTGCTTCTCCCCCCTCTCCGGCTGGCCAGAAACGCAGCGCGGGCCGCCCCAAGGACCTGGCCAAACGCGATGCCATGCTGGATGCCGCCGCCTGCCTGTTTCTGCGCAACGGCCCGGATGCCGTCACCATGGAAGCCGTGGCCAAGGAAGCCGGGGTCTCCAAAGTGACGGTATACGGGCACTTCGATACGAAAGAAGCACTGTTCGGCAGCGTCATTCGTCGGGAAACCGCGTCGATTCGCCAGGGGCTGGAGCAATTGCCGGACACCCATGATGGCGTGCGCCAGTCGTTGATTCAGGTGGGCATCAGCATGGTGCGGTTTCTGATGGAGCCCCACGTGTTGGCCGTGGAGCGGGTCATGAGCAATCAGGGCGAGCAGCACCCCAGGCTGCTGCAGGCCTTTTTCGAAGCAGGCCCCTGGGCCATGAGCCAATGGCTTCAGGAAAAGCTGGAGGGCCTGGCCAGCGCAGGGCACCTTTCGCTGCCAGCCCCCGCCCAGGCCGCCGACCAGCTATGCAGCATGTGGCAGGGTATGCTGATCAAGGAGGTCCGCATGGGGGTTCGCCTGCCGCCCTCGGAGGACGAGCTGAAGCGGCAGATCACCGGGGCAGTGGATGTGTTTCTGGCCGCCTATGGCAAGCGGTGAGACTGGCCATAGGCGGCATTAGGTAGGTCAGCGCTGCTCCAGCACGCCGATGACTTCAGGAATCGACAGCTGCTGGTCCGGCACCGAGCGGTACAGCGCGTGCACGGCGCCAGCCATGTCGCCAGTCACGCCCAGCTCGTGGGTCATGGTGTGGTAGTAGCCCAGGTCCTTGCTGGCGTTGGCGACCGAAAACCGAAAGCCGGAGGGGTCGTCGTGGGCGATGTAGGGGCGCAGGCGCTCCAGCACCACGCCGCCACCGCCGCCCGCGCCCAGCACCTCCAGCAGGGCATCGGCACTGATGCCTGCCTTGCGCGATGCCGCCGTGGCTTCCGCCAGCACCGCCGAGAACCCCAGCGAGACGAAGTTGTGCAGCAGCTTCAGCGTGTGGCCCGCCCCGACGTCACCGGCATGAGCGATGTTTTCGGCGAAGGCTGCCAGCAACGGCCGCAGCTCCTCGAACAGCGGCGTGGGCGCGCCGACGATCAGGTTGAGACGCCCTTCGGCCGCCTCCTTGGGCGTGCGCGTCATGGCGGCGTCCATGAAACGCCCGCCTGCCGCCGCGACACGGGCCGCCACCTGGGCCGTCGAGCTGGGCAGGGCGGTGGAGCAGTCCACCACCACGCTGCCGGGGCGCAGCCCTTCCAGCACTCCGTCGGGTTCGAACAGGACGGCCTCCACCTGCGGTGAGCCGGTCACGCACAGAATGACGATATCGGCCTGCTGGGCAACCTCCCGCCCACTGGCCAGCGGCATGGCCCCTGCCGCCAGCAGATCCTCCACGGGCTGGTTGCCCGCGTGCTCCAGAAAACACAGCGAATGCCCCGCGCGCAGCAAGCTGCTGGCAATGCCGTGGCCCATCAAGCCAACGCCGACAAGCCCTACCCGATAAACGGTCGTCATGGTGCTCTCCTGGTTGATAGCTCTCAATGGTTGATAGCGCTCAATGTTTGATGGCCACGGTCTTGATGCGGGTATAGCTGCGCAGCCCTTCGAAGCCTTTTTCACGCCCGTGGCCCGAACGCCCGACCCCGCCAAACGGCAGCTCGACACCGCCTGCCGCGCCGTAGTTGTTGATGAAGACCTGGCCGCTGCGAATGCCCTTGGCCAGGCGCAGCTGGCGCCCTCCGTCACGGGTCCAGACCCCGGCGCACAGGCCAAAATCGGTGGCGTTGGCCAGCGCCAGGGCCTGCGCCTCGTCATCGAACACCTGCACTACCAGTACCGGCCCAAACAGCTCCTCACGCAGTACGTCGTGGCCCTCTGGAATATTCGTCAGCACCCGTGGCAGCACAAAGTGCCCGCCGGCAGGCGCGCCCGGCGCCAACTGCCCCTGCCCCGCCACCTGGATGCCATCGGCTTCGGCGGCGGCCAGGCGGGCTTCCAGCTTGAGTTTTTGACGCTCGTTGATCAGCGGGCCGCAGTCGGCATCGGCTTCCCCCGCATCGCAGCGCAGCTCGGCAAAACGCTGGGCAAGGGCCGTAACGACCGTATCGGCGATCTCCCGCTGCACCAGCAGCCGGCTACCCGCCGAGCACGTCTGTCCGGCATTCTGCACGATGCCCCGCACCACGGCGGGCAGCGCGGCGTCCAGGTCGGCATCGGCAAACACCAGCTGCGGCGACTTGCCACCCAGCTCCAGGGTAATCGGGACATGGTGCTGGGCGGCGAACTGCGCCACGCGGGTACCGGTTTCAGGCGATCCGGTAAACGAGAGGTGGTCGATCCAGGGGTGCGAAGCCAGCGCAGCACCCGCTTCCACGCCCAACCCCGGCACCACGTTCAGAGCGCCTTCGGGCAGCCCATGATTCACCGCGAGCGCCGCCAGGCGCATGACGCTCAGGCAGGCATCTTCGGCAGGTTTGAGCACCACCGTGTTGCCCGCCGCCAGCGCCGCTGCGACACAGCGCCCAAAGATCTGGGCGGGGTAGTTCCAGGGGATGATCTGGGCGCAGACACCGTAGGGCTCGCGCAGCGTCATCACGGCAAAGTCCGTCTCGAAGGGGATCGTCTCACCGTGCAGCTTGTCGGCGGCACCGCCATAAAAGCGGAAATAGCGGGCACAGGCGGCAATGTCTCCCTTGGCCTGCGTCATGGGCTTGCCGGTATCCGCACACTCCAGCGCCGCCAGCTGCTCATGCTGTGATTCGATCACGTCGGCAAAGCGCAGCAGCCACTCACCGCGCTGGCGCGCCGACCAGCGTGCCCACTCCCCAAGCTCCCCGGCGAAGGCCTTGCGGGCCGCCTGCACAGCGGCATCTATCTCTTCGGCCTGGCACCGGGCGATGCGGGTCAACGGCTCCCCCGTGGCCGGGGCATCTACTTGCAGGGTCTGCGCGGTATCGACCCACTCTCCTCCAATCAGCGCCTGCTGCGACAGCAGGCCGATGGTATGCGACATCAGGGGCTCCTTTTATTGTCATTGTGGTCATTACGGCTAATACAGACGGCTCTTTGATCCCGAACGTTTTCTATCCCCGCACGTTTTTAACCTCACAGGTCTTCTAACCTCACAGGTCTTTTAACCATAGAAGAGATTGACCAGTCCCATGGAAATCCATGGCATGTAGGTAATCGCCATCAGACATGCCAGCACCACCAGCACGAAACGCACCAGCCACGGCAGCATCTGATCGATGGAGATCCTGGCCACGGCACAGGCGGCAAACAGGTTGACGCCCAACGGCGGGGTGATCATGCCCAGCGCCAGGTTGACCACCATGACCAGGCCAAAGTGCACGGGGTGGATGCCAAACTGCATGGCGATGGGGGTCAGGATGGGCGCCAGCACCAGGATGGCCGCCGAGGTTTCGATGAACATGCCGACGATCAGCAGCAGCGCGTTGACCACCAGCAAGAACATCATCGGGCTTTCAATGGTGTTGGTTACCAGCGTGGCAATTTGCGCAGGCAACCCGGTACGGCTCAGTAAAAAGCTGAAGAGCGCGGCAGCGGCAATAATCAACATGACGGCCGCCGTGGAGATCACGCTTTGGCGCAGGATAGGCCCCAGGTCAGCCAACTTTAATTCACGGTAGTAGAACGCACCCACGATAAGGGCGAAAAACACCGCCACCGCCGAGGCTTCCGTGGGTGTAAACACCCCGCCGTAGATACCGCCAATCACGACCACCGGCATCAGCAGCGCCACCCAGGCACGCTTCAATGACGTCATGAAACCCGTGCTGTCCTTGTAATCGTCCTTGCCGTAGCCACGCACTTTACAGAACAGGTAGAGGAAGATGATCAACGCCACGCCGATCAGGATGCCTGGCCCAATCCCCGCCAGGAACAGCTGCCCGATAGAAGTATCGGTACTCACGCCGTACAGAATCAGCGGAATGGAGGGGGGAATCAGCACGCCCAGCTCCGCCGATGACGCTTGAATGGAAGCGGCCAGCGGTTTGGGATAGCCATGCTTGACCATCGCCGGAATCAGGATGGCCCCAATGGCAAAAGTGGTGGCCACGCTGGAGCCCGACACCGCCGCAAACATCATGCAGGTCAGTACGCAGGACATTGCCAACCCGCCCTGCACCCGCCCGACGATGGATTTGGCCAGGTCCACCAGCCGCTGGGAAATGCCCCCGGCGGCCATCAAGTTACCCGCCAGGATAAAAAACGGAATGGCCATCAGCGGGAATTTGTCGATCCCGATGAACATCTGCTGCGGCACCAGCAACAGCGGCAACCGGGTGAAGAACTCGATGCCGATGATCGAGGCCAGCACGATGGAGATCGCAATGGGCACGCCGAAGGTGAAGAGAATAATCAGCGACAGGCCAATCACCATGTTCATAGGGGCGTCCCTTTGTTGGTCTGTTCAGCGTTGGTCTGTTCAGCGTTCGGCTGTTCGGCGGGTTGCAGCATGGCAACTTCCGGCAGCACCTCACTGTTTTCCGGCCCTACGGGCTCACGCCCACTGAGCTGCGCGGCCAGCCTGGCCATCACCGAGATCATGGCAAAGGTCGCGCCGGTCGGGATCGCGGCGTAGGCCCAGGACATGGAGATGTTCATGCCCGACATCACCTGGTTGCTGACCCGCAGGGTCATGAGGATGCCGTAATAGCACATCACCCCCAGCACCAGCAGGCAGCAGGCGACGATGGCCACTTCTAGCAACAGCAGCCCTCGGCGCGGCAGCCATTTATAGATCACTTCTACCGCCATCATGTAACCACCTCTGAAGGTGGCCGCTGCGGCCATGAACACGCACCAGATCATGGAGGCGCGGGACGCCACTTCCGTCCAGGTGGAAGGCGCATTGAAAACGAACCGGGTCAACACCTGATAGAAGCTCAGCGTGACCGAGACCACCAGCATCAGCACCGCCACCATCAGGGCCAGCCGGGTTAACTGATGCTCGATACGGAGCAAGACCGATAGCATAAAGGATCACCCTGCTTGAATGGCCTCTGGCACTGCCAGAGGCCGACGTTGAGAAAGTGCGTCAGAAAAGCTCGTCAAGACAGTTCGTCGAGACAGTTCGTCGAGAAAGCGCGTAAAGACAGTACTCAGCAGCTGCCCGCTTTCTCACGAATGCGTTCGAGCATCTCGCTGCCGTACTGCGACGTGAAGATCTCGTAGGCGGGCTCTACGGCCGCCTGGAAAGGTGCCGGATCGATATCGGTTTTCACCTGCATGCCATTGGCTTCCAGCAGCGCTACCCCTTCACGCTCCAGACGCGAGACCTCTTCACGGGTGGCGTCCACCGATGCCGCTGCCGCCTGCATGAACCAGTCACGCTCTTCATCGCTCAAGCCATCCAGCAGGATCGGCGACCCCAGCACGATGGCCGGGGAGTAGACGTGTCCGGTCAGGGAGAGGTAGTCCTGCACTTCCCAGAAATTGGTGGCCACGATGACGGTGATCGGGTTTTCCTGGCCGTCGACGGTACCCTGCTGCAGCGCCGTGAAGAGTTCAGGGAAGGCCATGGGAGTGGGCCGTGCGCCCAACTGCCGGAAGGCTTCCTGGTGCACCGCGTTTTCCATGGTGCGTACCCGCAAGCCGCTGGCATCCTCGGGGCTGGCGACTTCACGCTGGCTATTGGTGAGATGGCGGAAACCGTTCTCCGACCAGGCCATGCCCACCAGGTCATGGTCGCTCATCTTCTCGAGCAGCTCGTCTCCGATCTCGCTATCCAGCACGCAGCGGGCCTGGTCGTAGTTTTCGAACAGGAACGGCAGGTCCAGCACGTAGGTTTCGGGGACGAAGTTACCCAGTGGGCCGCTGGAGGTGATCACCACATCCACGGTGCCGATCTGCAGGCCTTCGATCATTTCACGCTCACCGCCGAGGGAGCCGGAGGCGTGTTCGGTGACGGTAAAGGCACCGTCGGATAAACGTTCGAGTGCCTCCTTGAACGCCTTGGCGCCCACCGAGTAGTGGGAGGTAGAAGAGAGCGTATGCCCCAGGCTGATATCGGTGGCGGCCTGGGCGTGCAGGGCGATGCTGGCGGTGGCCACGGCACTCATGGCGGTCACGAGAGCATGTCGGGTGAAGCGCTTGGTCATGATGTATCCCTCTTGGTGTTGTTGTGAGGGTGGGTGTTTCAAGAAGGCGCAGGGCCTTCCTATGGGTTACCTGCCTTGCCAGGCAGATGGAAAAGTAGCCACATCAGGCGCGTTCATGGTGCTGCTCGGCCATGAAGCGTTCGATGATCTGGGTGAAGTCGTCGTCACCGACAAAGCCGAGCTGGCGCGCCTTGGCGGTTTCGAAGCGTGCGGGCCAACTGGCCACAATCGCTTCGATGCGCGGGTCGGGCGCATGCTGAACGAGCGAGAGCGCGTCTTCGCCTGCGGCGCTGCGCAGGGCATCGAGCATCTCGGCCACGCTCACCGTGATGCCGGGCAGCATGAAAGCACGGAACGGTGCCAGCTCTGTGCTGGGCACCTGGGCGCCATGCACCAGCGCGTCGACCACCTTGCCCGGCGACATCACGAACATCTCAAGGGTGGTGGGCACCGGGCAAATGGCCGTTTCGCCATTGAGCGGCTCCCGCAAGATGCTGGAGGCAAAGCTGGAGGCTGCTGCATTGGGGCGGCCAGGGCGGATCACGATGGTGGGCAGGCGCAGCACCAGGCCATCGATCTCGCCACGACGGCTGTAGTCATTGATGAGCAGCTCGCACATGGCCTTTTGGGCACCGTAGGAGTTCTGCGGGTGCAAGGCCGTCATGTCATCGAGCACGTCCGGCAGCGCCCCGCCGTAGGCCGCCACGGAGCTGGCCATGATCAAGCGCGTTGTGTGCAGGCCGCGCAGGCGGCAGCCTTCCAGCAAGGCACGGGTGGCATCGAAGTTGACCCGCATGCCCAGCTCCAGATCGGCTTCGGCGGCGGAGCTCACCACGGCCGCCAGGTGGTAGATCACGTCAGGGCGCTGATCCAGCACGTCGTCGAGGGCCTTGGGCTGGGTAATGTCCACGGCGCGCGAGGATACGGTGATGCTACCTGCATCGGGCGCGGGGGCTTCCACTTGATCGATCAGCGTGAGCTGGGTGATCGGCTGCTGGCGAAGCTCGCCCCGCTGGATCAGCTGATGGGCAAGACGCTGACCTAGAAAACCCGCTGCGCCGGTGATGGCAATATGCATGATGTGATTCCTGATATGGCGTTGTTATTGTTGGTGGCTGGGGGGCTCAGCGTGGTGCTCAGCGTGGGGTCAACCCCCAGGGTGCTCCCCACCACAGCCCCGCTCGGGTGGCGGCTTGTGGGCGGTATTCACAGCCAACCCAGCCGCGATACCCCAGCGCGCTCAAGCGTTCGAAAATGGCGGGGTAGTGCACCTCGCCCACATTGGGCTCGTGACGATCAGGCACCCCGGCAATCTGGACATGGCCAATGGCGCTGAACTGGCGTTCGAGATGGCGAATCAGGTCGCCTTCCATGATTTGGCAGTGGTAAAGGTCGAACTGCAGCTTGAGATTCTTGGCACCGACCTCTTCCAGTACCGCCATGGCCTGGGCCTGGCGGGAGAGAAAAAAGCCCGGCATGTCACGCGTATTGATCGGCTCGATGAGAATGTCGCGGCCCACTTTGGCCGCCTCGTTCGCCGCAAAACGCAGATTGCGGATATACGTGGCGTGGTGCTCTGCCTGGGTCGCGGCATCGGCGTTGTCCGGTAACAGCCCCGCCATGGCATGAACCCGCGGGCAGCCGAGCGCCTCGGCGTAGCTCAGCGCCGCCGTGACCGAATCGCGAAACTCGGCTTCCCGGCCCGGCAGGCTGGCCAGGCCGCGCTCACCGGCGTCCCAATCGCCCGGCGGCATATTGAACAGCACCTGCTCCAACTGGGCATCCTTGAGCGCGTGCTGCACATCACGCGCGGCAAACGCATAGGGGAATAGATACTCGACCCCTTTGAAACCCGACTCGGCGGCAGCAGCAAAGCGGTCGAGAAAGGCGTGTTCGTTGAACAGCATGCTGAGGTTGGCGGCTAATCGAATCATGGCGTGCTCTTGTTGTTATCCAGTACCTGGTGAAAGGGGTTCAAGTGGGTCATTAATCCCTGGGAAAGCGCGCTTCCAGCTCGGCGACCTGCTCTGGGGTCAGCCCGCGCGGGTTCTCGCCTCGCAGCAGCAGGTACAGCTTGGCGGTCTCTTCCAGCTCTTCGGTGGCATACACCGCCGCTTCGAGGGTCTTGCCCGCCACCACTGGGCCGTGGTTGGCCAGCAGCACCGCGCTGTGCTTGCCTGCCAGGCCCCGTACCGCCTCGCCCAACTGGGGGTCGCCCGGGATGTGATAAGGCACCAGCGGCAGCTTGCCCACCCGCATCACGTAGTAGGCGGTGAGCGGTGGAATACAGTCGCAGGGGTCTACTCCCGGCAGGCACGACACCGCCACCGAGTGGGTGGAGTGCAGGTGCACGATGGCGCCAGACTGCGGGCGCTCGTCGTACATGGCCATGTGCAGGAACTGCTCCTTGGTGGGCGCATCGCCGCTGAGCAGCTGGCCCTGCGGGTCCAGGTGCGAGATACGTGCCGGGTCCAGCCGCCCCAGACAGGCGTTGGTGGGGGTCATCAGCCAGCCGCCATCGTCCAGCCGCACGCTGATGTTGCCGCTGGAGCCCATGGTCAGGCCGCGGTCGAACAAGGATTTACCGAGCGTGCTGATCTGCTCGCGCAGGGCGTTCTGATGTCGGTGGCAAAGGGGCGTGCTCATGCCAGCACCTCGAGGGCCCGGGTGAAGAAGTCCACGCCGCCAAAGTTGCCGGACTTCAGCGCCAGCGAGAGCGGCGCCTCGCGGCCTGGCAGCGAGGCTTGAGTCCAAGGCACGCCGGGGTCGATCTGCTCACCGATGCGCAGGGTCGTCACGCCTAACGCGGAGACCACGGCACCGGAGGTTTCGCCGCCCGCTACCAATAACCGGCCCACACCTTCCTGCACCAGCGTTACCGCCAACTGGCCTAATGCCTCTTCAACAAGGTGCCCTGCTCGCTCCACGCCGAGCGAGGCTTGCGCGTTTTTCACTTTTTCTGGATCGGCGGAGGCGTAAATCAAGACCGGCGCGTTGTCGGATAGCCGTTGCCGCGCAAACGCAAGCGCCTGCTGGCGTTGCTGCTCGCCCTCTACCAGCGCCAGCGGGTCAAGCGCGAAACCGCCGTCGGGATGCTTGGCAATGAAATCCGCCACTTGCGCCAGCGTGGCCCGTGAGCAGCTACCCGACAGTACCAGCGCCCCGCCCGCCGCAGGCGCTAAACGCCCCGGTTCGGGGATCGTCTCCAGCCAGCCCTGGGCTCGGTACTGCGCGGGCAGCGCCTGGCCCAGGCCGGAGCCGCCGGTGACCAGCGCCATCGAGACGGTGGCTTCGGCCAGCACGTCCAAATCCTGCTCATCCAGGGTGTCGCAGATCACATGGCGTACGCCTTGCTCGGCGAGCGTCGACAGATGAGAGCGGGTTGACTCAGCGCCCTTTGCCAGCACCTGACGGCTGGTCAGCCGCACGGCGTGAGGTGTTTGGCGGGAGAGCACGCGGACCAGATCGGCATCCTTCATGGGGGTGAGCGGGTGGTGCTGCATGCCGCTGTCGTTGAGCAAACGGTCGCCGACGAACAGGTGCCCCTGGTACACCGTGCGGCCATTGACCGGAAAGGCCGGCACCATCACGGTTTGAGCGGCGCCCAATGCCTCCAGCAGGGCATCGGCCACGGGGCCGATGTTGCCCTCGTCGGTGGAGTCGAAGGTGGAGCAGTACTTGAAGAACAGCTGGCGAGCACCCTGGTCGCGCAGCCAATCGAGGGCGGCCAGGGAGTCGGCCACGGCCTCTTCCACCGGGCAGGAGCGCGACTTGAGCGCGACCACAACCGCATCGATGTCACGAAGGTCCACCGCTTCTTGCGGCACGCCGATCACCTGCAGGCAGCGCATGCCGCCGCGCACCAGGTTATTGGCCAAATCGGTGGCGCCAGTGAAGTCGTCGGCGATGGCGCCCAGCACGACCCGTGGGTGGTTCATGACGCTGCCCCCTCGGCATCGTTGGCGGCGTCTGGCAAGGCGATGCCTGACAGGCGTTGATAGACCTTGATCACCGCCGAGTCATCTTCGCGCCCGAAGCCTGCGCCGCTGGCCGCGGTAAATTGCTGCAATGCGCTGGCGGCCACCGGCGTGGCCAGTGACAGCTCACGGCCCGTCTGGTGGACGATATTGAGGTCCTTGACGAAGATATCGACGGCAGACAGCGGCGTGTAGTCGCCGCTCAAGATGTGCGGTACGCGGTTCTCGAACATCCAGGAGTTGCCCGCCGAGTGGGTGATCACCTCATAGATCACCTCGGGGTCGAGGCCCATGCGGATGCCCAGCGCCATGGCTTCGGCGGCAGTGGCGATATGCACCCCGGCCAGCAGCTGATTGACCAGCTTCATGCTGGAACCCACCCCAGGCGCGTCGCCCAGGCGATACACTTTGGCGGCCATGGCATCCAGTATCAGCTGGGCCTTCTTGAACACGTCCGGCTGGCCGGAGGCCATCACTGATAAATCACCGCTTCTGGCCTTGGCGGCACCGCCACTGATAGGGGCATCCAGCATCGCCATGCCCGCTGCGGCCAGGCGCTCACCCAGTTGCCTGGCCTGGCTGGGCGCTACCGTGGCGCACTGCACGATCACACTCCCGGGCGCAAGGTGGGGCACTACGCCCTGCTCGCCAAACAGCACGTCTTCCACCTGCTGGCCATTGACCACGATGACCAGCACCACCTCGCACCCCGACAGTGCTTGCGGCGTGGCCACGCTGTGGCCACCGGCCGCGATGAAGGCTTCGCGGGCAGCCGCTGAAATATCGCACCCGATGACCTTGAAGCCGCGCTCCAGCAGCGCCGTAGCGGTGCCCATTCCCATGGCACCTAACCCGATCACACCGACTGACGGGGATTGCTGTGTATCGTGACTCACCGGCGGCTACCTCACTGTTGTTATTTTAAAGGTTGTTCTGACTGCAGCATCGTTCTGAGTAACACGCGCCGTGTTCGCAAGGGCATGCTCACGGCGGCATATGTTAGCGCTGTCATGATAGCGCTAACATTCGTTTTAGATTATTCTTTCTCTCATCACAAGCTGAACGATAGGGACGTGCGACCAATGTCTAAAGATGCTTCCAGCCCAGCGAGAGCACGCCGCCGCACGGACCAGATCACCCTCAGCCAGGTGGCTGAATTGGCCAGTGTTTCGCCGATCACCGCATCACGGGCGCTGAACACGCCCGAGAAAGTCAGCGACCAGACCCGAGAGCGCGTGCTCGATGCCGTGGAACAGTTGGGCTATGTGCCCAACCTGGTGGCGGGCAGCCTCGCTTCCTCACGCTCCAGGCTGATCGCCGTCATCGTGCCTTCCCTGATCAACACCGTGTTCGTGGAAGTGATCAAGGGGCTGCAAGAGACTCTGGAGGCCGAGGGGTATCAGATACTGCTGGGCAACACCGACTATGACCTGGACCGCGAATATCAGTTAGTGCGCACTTTTCTGGGCTGGTCATGCTCGGCCCTGATCACCGCAGGGCTGCGCCATAACCACGCCTGCCAGACCCTGCTGAACAACTGGGATCATCCCATCATGGAGGTGATGGAGCTGGGCAAGGGCATGGACTTGAACGTCGGGCTGGACCACGTGGCGGCGGGGCGCTGCATGGCTACCCACCTGATCGACAGAGGCTATCGCCATATTGTCTATGTCGGCGCACGCTTGTCTCAGGATTACCGAGCGGGCATGCGCTACGAAGGGCACAAGGCGGTGTTGACGGCCCACGGCCTGGACGCCTCGCTGGTGGAGCTGGACACGCTGGGCAGCCTGCAAGCGGGGGCAGATAGCCTGGCCCAGGTACTGGCGCATTACCCGCGCACCCAGGCCATCCATTTCGCCAACGACGACCTGGCCGCCGGTGCGCTGCTGGCTGCGCAGCGCCAGGGGCTCGATGTGCCGGGCGACATCGCCATTGCCGGCTTCAACGGCCTGCCCCTTGGCCAACACGTGACCCCACCGCTCACCACCATTCTATCGCCCAGAGAAGAGATGGGGCGGCTGGCCGCCAAAGAGCTGATCCGCAGGCTAAGCGGTAAAAACGTCTACCGCCGTCAACACGATGTGGGGTTCACGCTGCAGATAGGCGGGAGCACTTAGCTCCGGCCGTCACACTGCGGGCGGCTGGCCAAGAATGTCCAGACCTGTGCCCAGCTCGTTTTCAATGGCCTGCCCGATGGCCAGCAGTTTCGCGTCCTGCCATGGCCCGGCCAGCACTTGCAGGCCCACCGGCATGCCTTCGGCGTCTTTTCCTACCGGCAGCGTCAAGGCACAGAGCCCCATAAAGTTGGCAATGACCGTATTGCGCAAGGCGTGCATATTGGCCTTGGGGTATGCGCCTTCGGGCTGAAGACTCTCCAGGATGGGCGGGGTAATCGCCACGGTGGGGGTCAGCACCGCATCGACATCCGCCATACGCGCAGCGGCAGATTGATAGAGCGAATCCAGTATCGTGCGACGACGCACATACTCCCAGGCAGGCATCGTATCGGCTGCCGCCACCCGGGCCGCGACATTGGGGTCGAGGGAGTCGATCATCTCGGGCAACTCACTCTTCAGGAACGCTGCCAGCTCCGCAGCTGCCACCCCGCCCAGCTTGAACAATTCATACGCCTCATCGATACCGGGCAGCTCCAGCGTCACGATCCGAGCACCGGCAGCTTCCAATCGCTTGATTGCAGCGCGCACCGTTTCCGCAATACCGGGGCTGCAGTCGTCCCAGAAAAACGTTTCCGGCACGCCAAAGGTCAGGCCCGCAAGACAGGGGGTCGCTGGAACACCGCTATCGCTGCCACTCAGGACCGGGTCGAGGGCATCGAACGCAAAAGCGATATCATCCACTCGGCGCGCCAGTAGCCCTGGGGTATCCAGCGTGCTGGAGAGCGGTACGATCTGCTCCGTGGACCAGCGCCCGGCAGTGGTCTTCAGCCCAACGACGCCGGTCATGGCAGCAGGGATACGTACAGAGCCTGCGGTATCCGTACCGAATGCAAGGCTGGCGGTGCCTCCCACCAGCGACACCCCCGCCCCGGAACTGGAGCCGCCGGGCGTGCGGTGAGCCATCGCGTCCCAGGGGTTGCGAGGGGCTCCCCAATGAGCGTTGGTGCCCAGCCCGCCAAAAGCAAACTCGACGGTATGGGTTTTACCCATGACGGAAGGCAGCTGCTTCAGCAACGCACTTACCACCGGGCCTGAATGCTCCCAGCGCTTGGGAAGTTGCTGGGCCGAGCCTGCATACGTCGGCAGCCCTTTCACGGCGTAGATATCCTTGATCGATACCGCCATCCCCATGAGCGCCCCCGCATCGCCCCCCTGTGCCAGCACGGCATCGGCCGCCTTTGCCATCGCCAGTGCCTGCTCTCCGTTCCAGGTAAGATAGGCATGGTCGTGCTGGCCACGCTGGTGGTAAGCCGCTATCGCAGCCTCGGCCAGCTCGGTGGCGGTGAGAGTGCCAGCCCGCAGGCGCGCGCGCTGCTCACGTAACGGTAAAAAAATCACTGAATCCTGCATGCGTTCTCCTCCGAGGGGGTACTTAGCGCACTTCAAAGATCGCTTCGACTTCCACCGCAGCATTGCCGGGCAGCGTCGCCACCCCGATGGCGGTGCGGGCATGGCGGCCTGCCTCGCCGAACAGCGCGACAAACAGCTCTGATGCGCCATTGATGACCAGCGGCACGTCGTGGAAACCCGGCGCCACGTTGACGAAGCCATTCATGCGCACGCAGCGCACCACGCGGGAAAAATCGCCATCAACGGCATCGCTCAATTCCGCCAGGAGGTTTAAAGCACACGCCTGAGCGGCCAGCTTGCCGGTTTCGAGGTCGAACTCGCCCCCCACCTTGCCAGGATAGAGTACTTCGCCATCGCGCTCACAAATCTGGCCTGCCAGAAACACCTGATTATTCAGCCGAGACCAGGGCAAGAAGAGGCCGCGTGGCGTTGGAATCGCCGGTAACGTCAGGCCCTGCTCTGCAACGGCTTGTTCGATCGTTTTGCTCATGATTCGTTGTCCTTGTCGATGAACGCATTCAGCGGTTACTTAATAGATGAGTGAGGGTAGCCACGTACTTAGCCACGGCACGTAGGTGATGATGATCAGTGCGATCAGCATCAGGCCGATCAGTGGCAAGCACGCCCTGAACACCTCCTGAAGCGACATTTTGGATATTGCCATCGCGACGAACAGGTTCAGCCCGACGGGCGGGGTAATCATGCCCACCGAAAAGTTGATCAGCGTGATGATGCCGAAGTGAACAGGGTCAACCCCCACCTGGGCGGCGATGGGCTGCAGCAACGGCGAAAGCACGATGATGGCCGAGGCGCTATCGAGGAAAAAGCCGGCGATGATCATCACGACGTTGAACAGCGCCATGACCTGGAAGGGATCATCTGTCCACGACAATACCTGTCCTGCCAATTGGCTGGGTGTACCGGTAATGGCCAGCAGCCAAGAGAAGGCCGAAGCACCTGCCGTGATCAGCAACAGCGTGGCAGAAATCAATCCTGAACTTCTCAACGTCCCTAACAGCTCTTTGAGATTGATGGTGCGATACACCACCATACCCACCAGCAGGCCGTATACGCAGGCGACGGCAGCCGATTCCGTGGGCGTAAAGATGCCACTGTAAATACCGCCCAGCAGAATGATCGGCAAACCAAGGCCCCAAGCCGCCGATTTAAAAGCCAGCGCTATTTCTTTCAATGTAGGAAAGGGGGAACGCTCATAGCCCTTGAAGCTGCTGTAAACGATGCAGTAGGCAATCAAGATAGAAGCAATGACAATGGCAGGTAACAGGCCAGCCGCAAACAGGCGTCCTACGGAGGTTCCCGTGACAGAACCATAAATGATCAGCGCAATACTCGGCGGCACGATGGGCCCTAGTGTGCCAGCAGTGGCAATCAAGCCAATCGCAAAGCGTTTATCGTAGCCAGCAGCGACCAGTGCGGGGAACATGATCGAGCCGATGGCTACCACCGTGGCGGGGCTCGAACCCGAAATGGCTCCAAAGAAGAGGCATGACAGCACCGTGGCGGCCGCCAACCCACCGGGCACCCACCCCACCAGCGCTTTGGCCAGATTGATCAGGCGATCTGAAAGCCCTCCTATCCGCATCAACTCCGCCGCCAGAATAAAAAACGGAATCGCCATCAGCGAGAAGTTGTTCATGCCAGTGAACATGCGCATTGGCACGATGACCGGGTTCGTGGTACCAAAAAACTCAATCGCGAGGAAAACCGCTAATGCGAGGGAGGCAAATATCGGTAGCCCCAACAATAAAACGGCAAAAAAGATTGGCAATAGCGCAGTAATCATGATGACTCTCCCATATTTAAACGAGCTTATCCGACTCAGCCACAAGCTCTTCGGAGAGGCTTACCGGAGGCTTATTCCACACTTCATTAATGACCCATGAATAGCGCAGGATCAGCAGCACACCGGAAATCGCGATTGGCAGATAGAACCATGCCATTGGCAGGCGCAGCGCTGCCGTCAACTGGCCACGACCAAGCGTATTGAAGTAGAGAACAAAGCCGTAATAGGTCATGAACCCCGCGAACACGATGCCGATCAGCGCGGCGATCAAGTGCAGCCAACGGTTGATGGCAGGCGTAGCGATCGCATTCAGTACATCCACCGAAATATGGGTGCCATGTCGCACCCCCATACTGGCACCCACAAAGCTCATACAAATGATGGAATAAATAACGACTTCTTCAGCCCAAAACAGCGAGCCGCTAAAGCCATAGCGATAAACCACCTGGACGGTGGTGAGGACGGTCGCAATCGACATGAAAACGACCATCGCCACACTTTCCAAGCGATCAAGACATTTATTGAGCGCTTCGAACATGAGATATCCACACCCTCGATGGGTAAGAGGAGAACGGTTTTCTTGATGAAACCCTGCCTTAGTAGTCGATCCCTACCGCGTCATAAACCTTGTGCAGCAGCTCGGTAGTCACGACATTCTCGTACTCTTCATGCACTGGCATGCTGGCAGCGATAAAGGCTTGACGCTGTTCGGAGGTGAGTTCGTTGATGGCGATCTCGTCTTTGATCGCTTCCAGAATGGTTTCCTCATCTTGAAGGGTCAATTCACGAGAAGTGTCGCGACCATTATCGAAGGCTTCCAGCATCACCGCCTGCAGGTCCTCTGGCAGCGAGTTCCAGGAGTCCTGATTGATGACCGCGGCGTAAGCGTGGTAAGCGTGATTGGTGAGCGAGAGATAATCCTGCACTTCATGGAAACGCATGGTGTAGATATTGGCCAATGGGTTTTCCTGACCGGACACCACCCCCTGCTGCAAGCCGTTATAGACTTCCGTGAATGCCATGGCCGTCGCATTGGCACCCAGGTTCTGATAGGTGGAAATGATGATCGGTGCTTGCATGGTGCGCATGCGGATGTTGGCCATATCCTCAGGCGTTTCGATCGGGCGGTCATTATTCGAAATATGGCGGAAACCAGCGCCCCAGAAGTTGATACCGACCATGTTATGGCCATTCAGGGTATCGAGGATTTCGCGACCGACTTCACCGTCCAGCACCTCGACCATCGTGTCGTAATCGGCAATCAGAAACGGCAAATCGAGAATCTGCATACGCGGCTCGAAATTGCCCAGCGTCGCGGTCGGGGGAATACCGATATCGACCAGCCCCATTTGTACCTGCTCGATGATTTCAACATCGCCACCCACTTGAGCCGCAGGTAACACGTTGATTTGAATCCGGCCGTCCGATTTCTCTTCTACCTCTTCCTTGAAACGCAGCGCGGCTTGCCCGTTGGGCGTGTCTTCGATCAGCACGTGGGCAAAGCTGAACGTGTAATCTGCAGCATGGAGTTGGGCCGCCCCCATAGAGGCAACGGCGATGGCAGCAGAGAGAGTGGCTTTTGTCAGCATTCGTTTCATGTCCAGCACCTTGTTTGAGTTATGGTGATTTATGTTTTTATCTTCTGAGACCTGAGCACGATAAGCGGTGTGCTCAGGACATGAGGCGTTCCATCGCACCCCTCAGTGCGTCCCGAGGGGAATTACTCAGCAGCAAGGCGAGAGCCAGTCGCGCCTTGCGTGCGCTGATATCGTTGAGCGTCAGCACCCCTGCCGATGCCAAGTCAGCCAGGCTGCCGCTGAATTCATAGCTGGTGTTTACCGGGCCTTGCGCACAGCCGCTCACGATCGCGACGGGCACTCCTGCGCTGACCAGCTCTTTGATGGGCACCATCCAGCTCGGAGGTACATGCCCTCTGCCAAGCCCATCGATCACGATGGCCTTGGCGCCGCTTGCTACACAGGCTTGTAGTAAGGCAGGGGAAGCGTCCAGGTAGGCAGGCAGCAGATCCACTCTGGGCAACGGCCAGTCCCATCCCGTCACCGGCAATGCCCCTTCCAGGGCAGCGCCATAAAGCTTCACTCGTGGCCCATCGATATAACCTATCGGGCCTGCTCCAGGCGACTCAAAGCCATTGAGCTGAAAGCTATTGACCTTGCGCGCATAGCGCGCGGAAAAGAGTGATTCGTTGAACACCACGACACAGCCCCACTGGCTGAGGGGCGCATGGGTTGCCGACACGATGGCGTCACAAATGTTCTTGAAGGCATCCGTCCCTAGCTGATGCGGCGCACGTTGGGAGCCCGTCATCACACAGGGTTTGTTCTTGGGCAGCGTGAGCGAGAGAAAATAAGCCGTCTCTTCTAGCGTATCGGTCCCGTGCGTGATCACCAGGCCATCGACATCGTCCCTTTCCAGCACCTCTCTTCCGTGACGGTAGAGTTCGGCCACGTCCATCAACGTGATGGCATTGCTCGGTTTTTGCAGCAGCGAGATCACCTCCAGGGTGACATCGACCCCTTGAGGCAGCGTTACTTGCTCAAGCAACTTCTCACCACTCAATGCACCTGATTGGCTGCGGCCCGACTCGCTGGGCTTGCTGGCTATCGTGCCGCCAGTGGTCATTACCACGATGTGCTTTTTCGTCATGCAAATTCTCGCCTCGAAGTGCCTGGCCATCCAAAACACCAGACATCAGATGTCTGATATCATGCTAGGCCTTGCAGGAAAGAATAAGCAAGATCGCCAAAAGATCAAAATAATATATTCATATTTCTTTTAAACATATGAAGTAAAGTGTTCCAAGCCGCTAGGCTTGAGTCATTGATAGAATGCAACGAATACCGATGAGCCACGCGAGGCCCAAATGAGTTTGAAACGCCAGCCTGAAACCCACCCTGCGAATCCGATGTCATTCGGTGATTCGATGGAGCGCAGCTCCGTCGCACTGCAGCTGCTCGAGCGCATCAAAAGCGCTTTGATACGTGGCGACCTCAAACCGGGAGATTACCTCCCTTCAGAAACGGAGCTCACTCAAAGCCTGGGTATTGGAAAGTCGAGCGTTCGCGAAGCGATCAAGATGCTGCAGGCCATCGGCATTGTCGAAGTCAAGCGAGGTCAAGGTACCGTGATCCGACGAGAGCCAGGTGCCCCCTTGGTGGACCCCATGGCGTTTGGCATGATCCTGGCACGCGGTATGACCCGGGATGTGCTGGAGTTTCGTCTGATGTTTGAACCCGCGTATACCCTGCAAGCCATGGAACGCGCCACGCCAGAGGATCATCAGCGCATTCAGGCCAGTATCGACGCCATGGAAGAAGCCATCCGGACAGGCGAGCAAACGTCACGACACGACATTGCCTTTCATCGCGCCATCTTGCACAGCACCCATAATCCCATGACGATTCGAGTGGGAGAAACGCTGCTGCAACTGATCGAAGCAGCATTGGAAACATCCATGCGTTCTCTCCCTGAAACTGCCTTGAAAGACCACAAAGCGATTTACAAGGCCTTCAAGGCAGGTGATAGCGCAGGCATTCACGCCGCCATTGCCGTCAGCAGTGATAGCTGGGAAACCAATCTGACCTACGAAGGCGACAGCGACTTGAGTGCAGCCACGCGCTGACGGTGAACAAGCATGAGTGGCCCTCTTCTCTGTCAGGAAATGGGGCCGCTCGTTGATCATGCCGCAAAACGGCGTTGCATTGCTTCACCAAACGTTCATTGCTTACGTGAATGCGGTACTTGCCTATCGGTATGACGCTTTTATCGGCTTTCATGATGTTTCCTCACTGCGGCTTGTACATCGGATGATGTGAGCTCGTGCGTGCTGGTATCAGTGCTGAAAAAAGTCAGCGCATTTGCTGTCACGGAGATCGCAAGTAAGGTTGTTATTGTTGGAGAGTTGTTGTTTCTATCTGATCTTCATCCAATGGGAATGTAATGTATGTAAGAGAAAGACGATAAAGCTTGTAGGAAATACGCTACTTCAATGTAAGTTTTATCTTATATGTAATATTGAAAATGAAATTTGTGTGGTTGTGTAATGCGATGGCGTTAAAGAGTAATGGGAGGTGTTGATAAGCCGAGACCCTGATCACGCTGGGCATTACCCTCGCCATCTTCATCAACATGAGCCTCGCCAACCTCTCGGGCGTACTGATCCCGCTGGTGCTGAAGCGCCTGCAGATCGACCCGGCGCTGTCTGGCGCGGTCATCCTGACCACCGTGACGGATGTAGTGGGATTCCTCTCGTTTCTGGGGCTCGCGACGCTGATCATTTTGTGATCATGCAATGTTGATCATTGGCGATGAGGCTAGACTTCATCGCCAGCGCATTTGTCCAAGAGGCAGTCGCTTGAAGACTTTATTATGTCTTATCAATCAGTTTCTATACTGAAATCCATTGGCCCTGTTGATCGGAAGCTTCAATGGCATCGATCAGCCGATTCACTCGGGCGGCTGCGCGAAAATCAGGATACAACGGGCGATGATTGATAATGCCTTCTACCAGGTCACGCACCTCAATGATTTTCTGATCGTTATAGCCCAAGCTATGACCCGGCGCTGGGCTGAACGCCGCATAATCAGGATGCTCGGGACCTGCAAGCAATGTTGTAAAACCGCGTCGCCCCGGGAGCCCACTATGACGATACAGCTGTAACTCACTCATGCGCTCTTGATCAAACACGATAGCGCCCTTGGTGCCCGTTAGCGTATAAGCCAACCCCATTTTACGCCCTGCAGCCACCCGTGACGTCTCAATGTTGCCGATCAGTCCTCGATTAAAACGCAACATTGCTTGGGCCTGATCATCATTTTCCACGGCAGCCAAGCCACTACCGTCGGCCTTTGGCCGCATTGCGATGACGGTCTGTAGTTGGCCACATACTTCGGTAATACGCTGCCCTGTTAAAAATTCAGCCATATTGAGAATATGCGACCCTAGATCGCCCAACGCCCCGGCACCTGCCATCGCACGCTGTGTATGCCAGTCATGGGGCTTTTCCGGATCAAGCAGGTAATCCTCGTTGTGCCGTCCACGAAAGTGAATCAGCTCACCGATTTCACCGCTGGCGACCATCTGGCGAGCCAGTTGGGTGGCGGAATTGCGAATATAGTTAAAGCCCACCAGGGTTTTGACACCCGCCTTTTCAGCGGCAGCGACCATCTCGTCAGCATCGGCCGTGCTCAGCGCCAGCGGTTTTTCGGCGTAAACATGCTTACCAGCAGCAATCGCGGCCAGCGCCATCTCTTTATGCAGGAAATTGGGCGCGCAGATATCCACCACGTCAACCTCACTATCTTCTACCAAAGCGCGCCAATCGTCGGTGGCGCGGGCAAATCCCCAGGCGCGTGCGCGGCTCTCTGCAGTGGCGAGGTCGACATCCGCCAACAGTTCACAAACGGGCTTGGCGGGTAGTTCAAAAACGCTGGGCGCCGCATTAAAGGCGATGGCGTGGGCTTTGCCCATAAAACCGGTGCCAATTAGGCCAACTTTGAGGGTTTTCATTGTGATTATCCCTGTTTTAAAAAAATCACGCCGGGCTGAGCCCGGCGTTGAATAGTGTCGTGCCCCGTAGCCTGCTTACATGGTCGGCATGGTGAAGTGGTTGGTCTCTTCACGAATGCCGCTGGGCCAGCGCTGGGTGATGGTCTTCATACGGGTGTAGAAACGCACACCGTCCGGGCCGTGCATATGCAGCGGGCCAAACAGCGAGCGCTTCCAGCCGCCGAAGCTATGGAACGCCATGGGTACCGGGATCGGTACGTTAACGCCGACCATACCGACCTGAATCTGTTCGCAGTATTGGCGCGCTGCATCACCATCGCGGGTAAAGATCGCCGTGCCATTGCCGTACTCGTGGGCGTTGATCATGCTGACCGCGTCGTCGAAGCTGGCCACGCGGGCAATCGCCAGCACCGGGCCAAAGATCTCCTCCGAGTGAATACGCATTTTGGGCGTTACATGATCGAACAGAGTGCCGCCAATGAAGTAGCCATCGCCCGCACCCTCTATGGTTGTCTGGCGGCCGTCCACCACCAGCTCTGCGCCTTCATCCACGCCGGTTTGGATATAACTCGCCACTTTGTCGCGGTGCTCGCGGGTGATCAGCGGCCCCATATCGTTATCTGGGCCATCGACAAGCCCCGGGCCAACCGTCAGCTTATCCAGTTCGGCCACCAGCTTTTCGCGCAGGCGGTTGGCGGTCTCTTCGCCCACTGGTACCGCCACCGAAATCGCCATGCAGCGCTCGCCTGCCGAGCCATAGGCCGCGCCCATCAGGGCACCCACGGCTTGATCGAGATCCGCGTCTGGCATAATCACCATGTGATTTTTAGCCCCGCCCAGGGCCTGAACGCGTTTGCCATGGGCTGATGCGGTAGCATAGATATACTCGGCAATGGGCGTGGAGCCCACAAAGCTGACCGCCTGAACACGCTCGTCGGTGAGCAGCACGTTCACTGCTTCTTTATCGCCATTGACGATATTGAAGAC
This sequence comes from Halomonas sp. NyZ770, assembly GCF_020616575.1. NCBI lineage: Bacteria > Pseudomonadati > Pseudomonadota > Gammaproteobacteria > Oceanospirillales > Halomonadaceae > Halomonas > Halomonas sp. NyZ770. The sequence continues at coordinate 3,622,567 of NZ_CP085143.1, forward strand.
GCCATCCGGCAGGCCCGCGTCTTTCAACAGCTCGGCCAAGCGCAGCGGCGTAGAGGGATCTTTTTCCGAAGGTTTCATGACGAAGGTGTTGCCGCAAGCCAGCGCAATGGGGAACATCCACATGGGCACCATGGCGGGAAAGTTGAACGGCGAGATACCTGTACACACGCCCAACGGCTGCATCATCGAGTAGCTATCCACGCCGGTGCCGACGTTCATGGAGTGCTCGCCTTTTTGCAGGTGGGGGATGCCACAAGCAAATTCGACCACTTCCAGGCCACGGGTCACTTCACCCTTGGCATCGGAAAACACCTTGCCGTGCTCGCTGGAAATCAGCCGGGCCAGCTCATCGGTGTGCTCCTCGACCAGCGCTTTGAACTTGAACAAAATACGTGCGCGCTTTAGCGGCGAGGTTTTTGACCAAGCAACGAACGCCTCGTCGGCGATGCGTACGGCTTCGCGGGTTTCATCGGCAGATGCCAGCGCCACCAAGGCACTCTGTTCACCGGTGGCCGGATTATAGACCGGCGAAGTACGCTGGCTCTGTCCGGCAAAGAGCTGACCATTTAGATAGTGGGGTAACGTTTGCATAAAGGCTCCTAATTAATGGGTGGCGTTAACAACGTCGAAGCCTGCCTGCTCGGCCAGTTGGCACAGGTTGCGATACCCCAGGCGGGCGTAAGTCAGCGGATGGGCAACTTCCGGGTCTTGTTCGGCCTCGACCACTAACCACCCCTGGTAACCCTGTTCGCATAGGTGGGTCAAAGTGGGTAGGAAGTCCACATTGCCATCCCTCGGCACTGTAAACAGGCCGTCTAACACGCCATTTAAAAAGCTTTTGTCGCGATTGCGCACTGCGTCCAGAACCGGGAAACGCAGGTCTTTGCAATGCACATGGTGAATGCGCTGGCTGTAGCGTTTGGCGATGGCGAGCGGGTCACCACCGGCACCGCGCAAATGACCAAAATCGAGCAGCAGCCCCACGCCTTCGCCAGTGTTGTCCATTAAGCGCTCAACGTCGGTCTGGCTTTCGATCACCGTGCCTAGGTGGTGGTGATACACCAACTGAATGCCCTGGGATTTCAGGTAGTCGCCCACCACCTCTAAACCACTCAGCAGTCGCTGCCATTCGTCCTCGGCCAAATGCGGACGTTGGGAGAGCGGACGCTGCTGATCGCCGTGTATACAGTGGGTGACTTCACACAGCACCATCACCTTGGCGCCGCACTGTTTGAGCAGGTTCATATGGTCTTGAATAGCGTCAATCTCTTCTTCAGGCGTGCGCTCCAGCAGACGTGCGGAGTACCAGCCCGACACAAGCGCCAGGTCGTGGGCGCTAAGCGCCTGACTCAAGGCATCGGGCGTGCGGGGAAACTTGTTACCTAATTCAAAGCCGCTAAAGCCTGCTTCGCGGCCCTCTTGCAAGCAGGTTTCCAGCGGTGTTGCGCCCCCCAAGCTGGGTAAGTCGTCGTTGGTCCAGGTGAGCGGGTTGATGCCTAAAGTAACCGTGGGCATAGCGTATTCCTTGTGATTATGTTTTTGTTGAGGGCGAGAGCTAACGGGCCTGGCGCTGCTTGGCTTCGCGGTACCCTTGATAGGCTTTATTGACCGCTTCTCGCTCGGAAACCTCGGGCACGGCCACTTCCCACCAGGCGCCGCCCTCCTGGGTGCTGGGTAACGGGTCGGTGTCCAGCGCAATCACATAAGTCGAGGTGGCGCTGCGAGCGCGCACCAACGCCTGCTCCAGCTTCGCAATGCCGCTTACCGATTCAGACTCACAGCCCAACGCTTTGGCATGGGCGGCAAAATCGGTTCTGGGAGCGCCGGCCTCGACAGTGAGGCAATCCTGCAGCAGGTTGTTGAAACCCGCCCCGCCGGTAGCCTGCTGTAAGCGGTTGATACAGCCGTAGCCACGGTTATCCAACACCACCACAATCAGCTTGTGGCCCAGCATCACCGAGGTTGCCAGCTCTGAGTTGTGCATCAGGTAGCTGCCGTCGCCGACCATCACCACCACTTCCCGCTCGGGCTTAGCCATCTTGACGCCCAGTCCGCCCGCAATTTCATAGCCCATGCAGGAGAAGCCGTACTCCACGTGATAGCTGCCGGGGCCGGAGCATTGCCATAGCTTATGCAGCTCGCCGGGCAAGCCACCGGCGGCGCAAACTACGGTGGTATCGTTGCCTGCCTGGCGATTGACGGCGCCGATCACCTGGGCATCGGTGGGCAGCGCCAGTCCTTGGTCGGCGGTCACGTTGCGCACGATTTCGGCCCACTCGCGCTTGAGCGTGCCGGTCTGATCGCGCCATTCATCGCCGCCGCGCCATTCACCCAGCGCCGCGTCGAGTTGACCCAGCCCGACCAAGGCATCGCAGGTGAGTGGCAGCGCTTGATGCTTGACGCTGTCGAAGCGGCCAACGTTGAGGGCTATCAATGTTTTATCGCTGCTTTCAAATAGCGCCCTGGAACCGGTAGTGAAGTCCTGCAACCTCGTACCCACCGCCAAAATGACATCCGCCTGCTCTGCCAATTGGTTAGCGGCTGAGCTGCCGGTCACGCCTATGGCCCCCACCGCGCAGGAGTGGCTATCCGCCAGCGCCCCTTTGCCCGCCTGGGTTTCAGCCACCGGGATGCCCCGTGCTTTGGCAAACTCGGCCAGGGCATCGCAGGCAGCAGCGTAATGCACGCCGCCACCGGCAATGATCAACGGGCGTTTGGCTTGCTTGAGTGCAGCCACGGCCTGACGTAGCTCATAAGCATCCGGCGAAGGGCGTCGAATACGATGCACCCTGGGGGCAAAAAAGGCTTCTGGATAATCGTAGGCAAAGGTTTGCACATCCTGGGGCAATGCCAGCGTCGCGGGGCCGCAGTGCTCGGGATCCAGCAGCGTGGCCATCGCCTGGGGCAAACTGGTCAGCAGTTGCTCGGGGCGATTGATGCGGTCGAAGTAGCGCGATACCGGGCGAAAACAATCGTTGACGCTAATGGTAGGGTCGCCGAAATGCTCCACCTGCTGGAGTACCGGATCAGGTTCGCGGGTGGCAAAGGTATCCCCCGGCAGCAGAAGAATTGGCAGTCGATTGGCATGGGCGAGCGCCGCGGCGGTAACCATATTGGTCGCCCCAGGACCAATCGAGCTGGTCGCCGCCATTAAGCGCTGGCGGCCATTGGCCTTGGCAAAGGCAATCGCCGCGTGAGCCATGGTCTGCTCGTTATGGGCACGGAAGGTCGGCAAGGTGTCTTGCACGTGGTAAAGCGCTTCGCCTAACCCCGCCACATTGCCATGCCCAAAAATCGCGAATACGCCTTCAAACAGTGCCACTTCCTGGCCATCCACCTCTATATGCTGCGCAGCCAGGTACTTGACCAACGCCTGGGCCATGGTGAGTCGAATGGTGCTCATGACGCCTCCTCCGTGTGGGCCAGAGATAGCGGCTGAGTCTGCCTTAACTGGCGCCACGCCTGTATTAACTCGGCATAGTTGTTGGCCACCCGCGCGATTAAAGCAGCATCGTCGATACGCTCCGCCAGCCAATCGCGACTGGCACTGGCAAAGAGCGTGCGGCCAACGGTAAATCCTTTGCAGCAGGCATGACTCGCAGCTGCTTCAAAGCCGCGTTTCATATCGCTCATGGGTGCATCGAGCCCGAGCAATACGACGCCCCGACAATAGGCATCCTCACGCTCGATGGTCTCGCTCACTGCCTGCCAGGCGACATCTGACATGGCAGGCAACTTCCACCAGTCAGGACGAATGTTCAGGTTGTAAAGCCGCTGCAGGCTTCGTGGTAACGTCTTATCATCATTGGGCATATGGGCGGGGGGGATGACCTCAATCAGCAACTCCAACCCATACGCACAGGCCGCCTGATAGAGCTGGCGTAGCCGTTCTTCCTGCTCCAGGCGCAGCGATATTTCATCATCGGGGTGGTAAAACACCAGGCATTTAATGATCTGTTCTTTAGGCCAATTGCGCAGGCAAGAGCCCAAATCATCGCCATGCTGAAAGCGCAGCGGGCGTGAGCCCGGAAGCTCCACTGGGCGCCCAATCCACCAGCCTTTTCCACTGGCTTGATTGAGTGCGTCTTGACCCAACACATCGTCTACCAGAATCGCGGGGGTGGTAACGCCTCCCAGCTTGGCCCCCTCTTCTGCAGCGGTGACCAGGAGTTTTTTAAGTTCAGACAAGCGTGCGCTGTCGGCGTGCTCTTCACGGGCCATATCGGTGAGCTGGCGACGGTGGTCAAATGCCAGCCCCAATACTTCGGGCCACTGATCAGGTACGCGGGTAGTGACCCGATGCACATGATTCAGGCGTTGATCGATATCTGGCCGTGGAACGTCATCACGTCGAGCAAGGTAATCAAATAACTCGTCTTCGGTAGGCATCGCAGGAGCGCAACCATGGCGGGAAACCACCAGGGCACCGCAAGCGTTGGCGTAACTGGCGCTTGTTTGCCAAGGCTCACCGCGCAACCAACCTCTCAATAACCCGCTCATAAAGGCATCACCAGCGCCCAATACATTGAGTACCTCGACCTGCACGCCCTTGACTACAATACCGTCTTCGATACGCTCAGGAATGGCACCTTCAAACACCACGCAGCCCATGGGCCCGAGCTTACATACTAAGATGGCTTCGCTAACGTCGCGCACCGCACGCAGGGCCGCCAAGGTGTCCGTGCTGCCGCCAGCAATGTGAAACTCCTCTTCGGTGCCTACAATCAGGTCGAAATCAGGTAGCCAGCGCTGCAAGCCAATAGTCACTTTATCATCGGCAATAAAGCGGGTTTCACCATCACCGGGATTGGTCAGCCCCCACAGCACGGGCCGATAGTCGATATCCAGCACCCGTTTCACGCCATAATGGGCAGCGGCGTCCAGCGCCTTGCGACAAGCTCGACGAGCGGTATCGGTGGAAAGATGCGTGCCGGTAATGGCCAGCGCCTTGGCCCGGGCAATAAACGCAGGGTCGATGGCATCAGCATCGATCGCCATATCGGCGCAGTCGCGGCGGTAGAACAGCAGCGGAAAGCTCTCACGGTCTTTTAACGCCAGTAATACCAGTCCGGTATGGCGCTCTGGATCAGTCTGTAGCGCAGTGGTATCTACCCCCGCACGTTCCAGCTCTTCGCGAACGAAGTTGCCCATCTGCTCATTGCCGACCCGCGAAAGCATGGCCGACTTCAACCCCAGGCGCGCGGTGCCGTAAGCCACATTGCCTGAGCTTCCACCGAGGTATTTAGCAAAACTGGCGACATCTTCTAAGCGGCTGCCAATTTGCTCAGCGTAGAGGTCAACCGCCACGCGCCCCAGACAAATCAGGTCAAGCGGTCGGTGTTGACTATTGTTATTCAGCATAAATATCTCCCCACGTCACAAATTCGTGGTACTAGTCACAAGATGGCACTGGGCATACAAGCGTCTTGGGTGGCAAGCGATAAGGCTGATCAACCGCTGCTTAAAGTGAGAAAGCAGCACGGAATCGATCGAGCGCGAGGTCGTCGTCGCCAGAGGCCCAACCTTCCAGTCCTACGGTGCCGCGATAACCTATGTCGTTCAGGGCTTTGGCAATGGCCGGATAGTTAATCTCGCCAGTTCCCGGTTCGCAGCGCCCCGGCACATCAGCTACCTGCACCTCACCAATGTAAGGCCCACAGCGGCGAATCAATTCGATTAAATTACCTTCACCAATTTGGGCGTGATAAACGTCCAACATAATACGCAAGCTGGGCCGATCAAGACTTTCCACCAGCGCTAGAACATCTTCCAAGCGCGCAAATGGCACGCCGGGGTGGTCAACTTGGGTATTAAGGTTTTCAAGCACAAAGGTGACGCCGTGCTGCTCGCCAAGATCCGCCAACCGATTGAGGGTGTCGCGGGCTTTAAGCCACATAGCACCGGTCATCTGTTGGCAGGGTTTCACGGGAAGACCTTCGTCATCCAACCCCGTGCCATGCAGGTTTAGTCGCGGAATGCCAAGGCGCTTGGCTACCTCAATCGACTCAGCGGCGGTGCGCAGCAGTTCATCTGCCCCGGCTGCATCCGCCAGGGAGCCGGTGACATAGCCGGTCATGGATGAAAATGTCGCCCCGCTATTGGCCAGTGCGTCAATGTCGTGCTTAGTCCAGTCCCAGATTTCGACTTGAAAACCCAAATCAGAAATACGCTTAATTCGTTCCAACACGGGTAAATCGCGAAACACCATTTCAGCGCAAACGGCCAGCGTGAACGGGGATGATGGGGTAGGTTGATTCATCATGGCTCCTTAATAGCCGCTCGCCGTTCGCGGTGAAGAGGGTTCAGCGCTGCTTGTTTCATCCGCAGGCTGGGTGTCTTGTTCGGCTAAGCTGGCCTTTTTGGCTTTATCGTCCCGCTGGAATTCCGCAAGCTCCGCATCCAGGCTTTCAAGCTCAGCACCACCCGCCATCATGTTGAGCACTTCTTCGCGGGTGACCTCTTCTTTGCGGAAGGAACCCAAACTGCCGCCGCGTGACAATAGGGTGAAGGCATCCGCCACGGGGTAAGCGTGGTGGACATTGTGAGTGATGAAGATAACCGCAAGGCCATCAGCGCGGGCTTTGGCGATGTAACGCAGTACTACGGAGGCCTGCTTGACCCCAAGCGCGGAGGTTGGCTCATCCAGAATCAGCACCTTGGCACCAAAGTAGACGGCACGGGCAATGGCCACGCACTGGCGCTCACCACCAGAAAGCGTGCCCACCGGCTGACTTGGGTCACGCACGTCAATGCCGATTTTCGCCATCTCCTGTTTGGCAACTCGATCGGCATATTTCCAGTCAATCCGCTTTAAAGGCCCCCAGCCCACCGTCGGCTCGCGGCCCATAAAAAAGTTACGGGTGATCGACATCAACGGCACCATGGCCAGATCCTGAAACACCGTCGCGATACCAGCATCCAGGGCATAAGCCGGGGACTTGAAACGGGCGGGCTTGCCATCCAGAAGCATTTCACCATGGGTGGGCTGGTGCACCCCAGAAAGGGTTTTGATCAGCGTTGACTTACCTGCGCCGTTGTCACCCAGCAGACACATCACTTCGCCGGAATAGACCTGCATCGAGATATCACTCAAGGCAATCACGCTGCCGAAGTGCTTGCTGACACTGCGCATTTCAATCATTGGCGTACGAGTGGTCATGTTATTTGGCCTCCATCGCCTTTTTGCGCATGTAATTGTTGAATAGCACCGCCACCAGCAACATCACGCCCAAGAAAACCTGGAACCAGTCGGTGTTCACACCCGTATAGAAGATACCCATTTGCACCATGCCGAAGATGAGCGCCCCAAGCGCTGCACCAATGGCAGACCCATAGCCTCCGGTCAGCAAGGCGCCGCCAATCACCACCGCAATAATCGCTTCGAGCTCTTTCAGCATGCCGCGAATGGTGTCTGCCGATCCGGTATCCATGACTTGAATACAGGCAAAAATGGTGGCGGAGAAGGCTGTGAACATGAATAGCGAGATTTTGACGCGATGCACTGGCACACCCGAGTTACGCGCAGCGTTAGCATCACCACCGCTGGCAAATATCCAGTTACCGTAAGGCGTGCAGAGCAGTACCCACGTCGCCAAGGCTGTTAACCCCAACCACCAGACGATAGAGACCGGAATGCCTGAAACGACAGGATTACCCGCAAAGTTGGTCGCCATCCAGCCATTGGCTGCCATCCAACTGAACAAGCCTGTCGCTACCTCGCCCGAAAACAGCGCCGCAAACCAGTCACCGGGGATATGTGCTTGAACACCCCCGACCTGCGTACGCCCGGTTAGCAAGCGGCTGATACCAATCGCCAAGCCACGCAAGATGAATAGAAAGCCCAATGTCACGATGAAAGAGGGGAGTCCAGTACGGTTCACCAGATTACCGTTAATCCAGCCCACAAGAGCTGCGCATGAAAAGGCCAGTAAGATAGCGGCCCAAAGTGGCCAACCATACTCGACGGCCGGAATGGCAATAAGAATGCCCGCCAGGCCGATCATCGAGCCAATCGACAAGTCGAACTCACCACCAATCATAAGCAGTGCGGCCGCCGTGGCGATAATGCCAAGCTGGGCAGCGACTTCGAGAAAGTTGATGATGCCTTGCGGGGTAAACATACCCGTGCCGCTGGAAGCGACGATAAAGAAAGAGAGCACCAACACGGCACCGGCTAGCGCCCCCAGCTCGGGGCGAGTTAATGCTTTTTTCCAAAAAGACACTTTCTGGATGCGCTCATCTTGTACAACCACTGCTGGTGCAGTCGACTGTTGCACTTCATTGGTATTCATGGCGATCGACTCCTGGGGCCTGGCAGGGCTTGGAACTACCCAGCCTTTTCAGTTTCGTCAGCTTTCAGCGAATGCCCTGACTGCTCAGTTCAATGACTTGCTCGGCGTTTTCTGGAGTGACAAACCCCGGGCCCGTCGCAACGTCTCCTGCGGGTAACAGGCCGTTCTTGACGAACTGATCCAGGAACATCACTGGCAGGTAACCCTGCATGTATTGCTGTTGGTCGATCGCAAAATCCAGCTCACCCGCGGCGAGGGCTTCCAGGATACCCGGAGACAGATCAAACGTTCCTAGAGTGAACATGTCGGAGGCGCCTTGCTCACGCATGGCGCGAATCAAGGGATCTGCCGTCAACGCACCCAGCGTTAAAATACCGCGTACGTCACTGTTCTGATTCAAATACGCCACAATGGCATTGCGGATAGCAGTGGGATCATAGGTGGTCGCCAATTGCTCTGCGTTGCCATTAAAGCCATCAACAAAACCATCACATCGTTGGTCAAGCCCCTGATTGCCTTGCTCATGGTTAACGCAGACGCCTTTCTCAACACCCATTTCCTGCATCCGTTCGGCGGCCTGCCTACCCGCTTCGTACTCGCTCTGCCCCACATGCAATCGAGCACCATAATCGCGTGCTACATCGCCACCAGAATTAATGGTGATCACTGGGATGCCATTATCAACCGCGCTTTGCACAACACTGCCCAGCGCATTTTCATCAGTGAAAGAAAGAATCAGTCCATCCGGGTTGGATGCTACTGCAGCCTGCACAAGCTGTTGCATCATCGCCATATCAAACGTTGAAGGAGCCCGGTACTCCAGGCGTGCGCCCACTAACTCGGCGGCGGCTTCAGCACCGTTTTTGACAACCGACCAGAAAGGATCCGAGGGAACACCATGGGTCACCATGACAAAGCGGCTTTCTTTTGCCGGTTCTTGTGCTTGTGCGGGACCTGTCACTAGCGTCGTGGCAGCGATAGGGGCGAGAAGCCAGCGGGTAAGACGTGCCATAGGTAAATTCCTCTTCGTTTTATCATTATTTATTGGTAATGCAGCATGGAGGTGCTGCTGGCGCTATGAAATATAGATTCTAAAAACAAAAAATATCAAATTATTTATTCTATACTTTGGTATAAATGGAATATTTATTCCAAACAACTAGACTGCATAGCAATTCACCACTTTTCTTCGCCCCCATGCTCATTGCTTCATAAGCCTGGTGGCCTCCAGGACGAGTGGTGCACCTATTGATGCCAAGGAATTCGTATGCCGCAGCCGCCACAAAGCTACCGCGAGCTAGAGACGCTGATCACTGCTGAATACGCCACATTGAGCAAACGGCTTCAGCAAACAGCACGCTTCATGCTCGACCATCCGCAAGAAGTAGCCCTGGCCACCGTCGCTAAAATTGCCGAGCAGGCGGATGTCACCCCGTCCACCCTGATTCGCCTAGCTAATAGCCTTGGTTTTAAAGGCTTTTCCGAGATGCAGCAGCTATTTCGCAGTCGCCTGGTTGACGAGCTACCAAACTACACAGAGCGCATTCGGGCAGTGCGCAGTGCCACCGGTGAGACGCCAGATAGCACCCAACTGCTATGGGAATTTGCGGATGCCAACCGTACTGTTTTGGAACAGCTTCCCAGTCGTATTGACCCAGAAAGCCTGGAGAAGGCACTGGATATTTTTGAGCAAGCCCATGCCATTCACGTCATGGGCGCACGACGCAGCTTTGTGGTCGCCAGCTACATGACCTACGCCCTGGCTCACGTCGATAAGCCAGCGTTACTGGTCAGTGGTCTTGGCGGCATGTACGGCGAGCAGTTGCGCGCCATGGGTCAACAAGACGCTCTATTGACCATCAGCTTTTCTCCCTATGCAGAGGAGAGCCAACAAGCCTGTGTAGACGCCCAACAGCGTGGTATTCCCATTGTTGTCATCACCGACTCACTACTGAGTCCCCTCACCCACTTCGCCGATGTGGTCTTTATCGTGAATGAGGCCGAGGTAAAAAGTTTTCGCGGTTTAACAGCTTCACTCTGCCTGACCCAAGCACTGGCAATTGGTCTGGGGGTGCGGCAAGACAAGGCTCGCGACAAAGCATCAGGAAAAGCTCAGACACGGGGCTCAAGCGCAAAACGTAAGCCATGACCACTCAAATATGGCAAGACTAACAACAAGACAGGAGAGCTTATGAAACTCGCACTCATCGGCGCGGGACGCATCGGCAAAGTGCATGCCCAAGCCATTCATTCACATCCACATGTTACGCTGGCCGCTGTCGCTGATTTTCATCAGCCTGCCGCACACGCTTTGGCCGAGCAGTACGCCAGCCGTGCGGCTACTGTGGAGGAGGTTTTCGCCGACCCCACCATTGATGCCGTGTTGATTGCTTCCAGCACGCCTACCCACGCAGAATATCTGGAGCGTGCTGCTCGCGCAGGCAAGGCAGTGCTATGCGAAAAGCCCATTGCCCTGGACTTGGCACGTACCCGTGACGCCCTGCAGGTCCTCAGTGAACACCCGGTGACGTGTGCACTGGGGTTTAATCGCCGCCACGACCCCCAGTTTTCTGAACTTAAAAAAGCTATCGCTGGGGGGCATGTCGGCTCTCTGGAAACCTTGACGATCATTAGCCGAGATCCTTCTCCTCCACCTGCCGAGTATGTGGCTGAGTCCGGCGGCCTTTTCAGAGACATGATGATCCACGATCTAGACATGGCGCGCTGGCTACTGGATGAACCCATCGAAAGTCTCTTTGCCGTCGGCAGTAGCCTCATTGATCCAGCGATTGGTGAAGCAGGAGACGTGGATACCGCCATGGTGACCCTCACCACGGCCAGCGGAAAGCTTTGCCAAATCAGCAACTCACGACGTGCCAGCTATGGCTACGATCAGCGCATTGAAGCCTTCGGCAGCAAAGGCATGCTGCAAGCCCAAAACGAGAGCAATACCCGGCTACGATTTACCGGCGAGGCAGGACAAGTAGAAGAGAAACCCAAGTGGTTCTTTCTGGAGCGCTATGCAGAGGCTTATCGACTCGAAATTGATGACTTTGTCGATGCCTGGCGTGAAAAACGCGCCCCTCTCGCAGGCGCTCAGGATGGCCTGGAAGCATTGCGGTTAGCCGATGCAGCAGAGCGATCACTGCGCGAAGGCCGCAAAATTCAGCTTGATACCTCCGTTTAAGCAGGCTCTATCGAGTCTGCTTATGTCTTGCGTTTCGTCACCGGCTACCTGCCAATAAAGCAGCTAGCCATCAGAAGGAGCAACCTATGGCTTCTCTACTGGTACACCCTACTGCGCCAGATGCCCAAGGCACGGTGATTGACGTTACCCCGTCCTCCGCTGGCTGGGCGCACGTGGGCTTTCGGGTGCACAAACTGGTCAAGGGCCAGCGCCTGGAGGCCAGCAGCAATACTCAGGAAATCTGCCTCGTGCTACTCACCGGGCGCGCCACAATCACCTGCGGCGAGCACCGCTTTGAAGACATCGGCAAGCGCATGGATATCTTCGAGCAGGTCCCACCCTATGCGGTTTACCTGCCAGACCATGTAAGTTACACGGTAGAAGCGACCACGGATTTAGAGCTAGCGGTATGCGCTGCGCCGGGGTACGGCAATCACAACCCAAGACTGATCTCTCCCGACAGCATCAAGAAGAGTACTCGCGGGAAAGGAACCAATACACGTCATATTCACGATATTTTGCCGGAAGGTGAGCCAGCAGACAGTCTGCTGGTGGTTGAAGTATTTACCCCAGCAGGCAATTGGTCGAGCTATCCGCCCCATAAGCACGATGAGGATGACTTGCCTCACGAGTCGCTGCTGGAGGAGACGTACTATCACCGCATTAACCCTGAGCAAGGGTTTGCTTTCCAGCGCGTTTACACGGATGACAGATCCCTTGATGAAACCATGGCCGTAGAAAATGGCTGCTGCGTGCTGGTACCCAGAGGCTATCACCCCGTGGGCGCAGCGCATGGCTACTCACTGTACTACTTGAACGTCATGGCGGGGCCCAAGCGAGTATGGAAGTTTCACAATGATCCCGATCATGAATGGTTGACGCACGTCTGAGGAAGCACCTTCGCCCGCTAACCTTTATCTAATGGTATGCTTTTGCCCCGCTTTCGCGGGGCTTTTCATATCACCGACCCAAGCATTCGAGGCGCCCATGCTTCCTGATTACTCCGTCATCGCCTGGCTGTTGATCATCTTTTCTGTCTATTTGACCGGGGTGTCCAAGGGCGGATTCGCAGGCGGGTTCGGCACGCTCTCGGTGCCCTTGATGGCCCTGGCAATCAGCCCTACCCAGGCGGCGGGGCTGCTGCTGCCGCTGCTGCTGGTCATGGATGCCTTTGCCGTCAAGGCATGGTGGGGCAAGCACTCCCGCGCGGAGGTATGGCGTTTCGTGCCGGGCCTGTTCATTGGGGTGACCGTCGGCACGCTGCTGTTTGGCAGTCTCAGCGAAGAGGGCGTGCGTTTGGTGTTGGGCATTCTCTCCGTGGCCTTTGCGGCCTACATGCTGCTCAAGCCCGTGGCGAAGAAACCCATTTCCACCCATTGGGCCCTGCCCGCCGCCAGCGTTTGCGGGTTTACCAGTTTCATCGCCCACGCGGGCGCACCGCCCATGAACATGTACCTCATGCCTCGCCAGCTCTCCAAGGAGACGTTCATTGCCACCTGCACGGTGACCTACGCCGTGGTCAACAGCATCAAGCTGGGCCCTTACGTATGGCTTGGCGAGGTCAACATGACCAGCGCCTGGGCCTCGCTGCTGCTGGTACCGGTTGCCTGGATCGGGGTGCGCAACGGCCTCTGGCTGCAAAGCCGCGTCAATGAAAAGCTGTTTTATCGTCTGGTGATCATGGCCATGTTCGTGGTGGGCCTCAATCTGGTCTGGCAGGCGCTGCGCTAGCGGCAAGCATTACAGCGCCACGATCAACAGCCCCAGCAGCATCACCAGCGTGCTCAGCGTCTTGGCGCTGGAGGCAGGCTCCTTGAGCCACAGCACCCCCATCAGTACGCCAACCGGAATCGAGAGCTGGCGCAGCGCCACCACGTAGCTGACCTCGTCGGTCAGCGCCATGGCCATGAGCACCAGCCCGTAGGTACAGGTCATCATCAAGCCCGTGGCCACCAGCATCGTCAGCCCCTGCTGTCGCAGCGCAGGCAATCGGCGGCGCTCTGCCGGCAACACGGCCAACAGCGGGAGCGCCCACAGCAGCGTCATCAATGCCTGCAGAACCATGAAGACCGCCCCTGCCGTCAGGCTGCTATGGCCAGCGCCTTGCATGACGCCCAGGGCTTGCTTGTCGATCAGCGAGTACCCCACGGTGCCCACCGCCGCCAGCAGCGCAAAGCCCATGGCGGGGGAAAGATACGAAGCAAGACGGCGAGCCTCGGGTCGGCTGAGCGGCAAGCCCAGCGCCCCTAGCATGATCAGCAGCATGCCGACGCCATCCCAGAGGCCAAGGCCACGATTGCCCAGCCAGGCAATCGATACCAGTGGCACCATCACCACCGGCAAGGCACGGGCAATGGGATAGAGGACGCTCACTTCTCCCCGGGCGTAGGCCCAGGCGAGCCCTCCCATATAGAGCATCTGGCAAAACCCGGACAGCACCAGCCAGCCCCAGAAGGCACCCGGCAGCGCCGTCAAGGAGGGGCCCAGCACCAGCAACGGCAACAGCGCCACACCCCCAGCGCCATAAGCCAGCGCAAACGACCCAAGCGAGGGCGCGTTGCGCTTGCCCAGCACGTTCCACCCTGCGTGCATGCACACCGAGACCAGCACCAGCGCGAGCGCGGTGGGGCTCATACGGAGTCCACCAGGACAGGATCAGCGGAGTGTTCTACGAAACGGTAATCAGGCGGGTCGTGCGTCATGGGCTGGCAAATGAGTGGTGAGTTGACGGTTCACAAAGCTAAATGCTCTGCTCGGTATCGGCTCGCCAGTCTAAGCGTCGCCAGCCTTCGACGCCAGCCACCTCCGCCAGCACCGGGTCCGGGTTGACGGCAATCGCACAATCGACATATTGCAGCAGCGGCAGGTCGTTGCGGGAATCGGAATAGAAGGTGGTATGGCACGCTGGACGCCCCTGCTCCGCCAGCCACTGCTGTAGCCGCGTGACCTTGCCGCCACGGTAGGAAAGCACCCCCACGCTGCGCCCGGTGTACACGGCGCCGCCTGGCAAGCGGTCCTGTTCCAGCTCCACCGCCAGCACGTGGTCGATCCCCAGCATGGCCGCTATGGGCGCGACCAGATGGCAGGCCGACGCCGAGATCAGGATCAGCGTATCGCCCGCCTGTCGGTGCGCATCGAGACAGCGCCATGCCTGCTCGAAGATGCGTGGCTGCAGGTGGGTGGCCACGAAGCGCTCGACTTCTTTTTGAACGTCGTCGACCCGGCGGCCACGCAACGGCGCCAGCGTCATCGCCAGGTACTCTTCCAGTTTCAGCTTGCCCGCATGATAAGCCTGCTGCATCACTTCCGCGCGGGCCATGAACCCTTCGGCATCGCTGACCCAGCCTTGCTCTATCATCCATAAATTCCAGCGGTCGCTGCAGTCTCCATCCAGGAGGGTGTCATCAAGGTCGAACAGGGCCAGGCGCATGGCAAACTCCTCTCGTCGCGGTATGGCGCGCGTAGGGTATGCCATGGATGATGACAGCAAGATGACGTGCCGCGTGTTCTAGCAGCTTAGCCAGGTCGCCGCAAACTCCGCAGCGGGTAATGGCCTGCCAAACCAGAACCCTTGTGCCTGGTGGCAGCCCAGCTGGGCCAGCAGTTCTGCTTGAGCCTGTTGCTCGACGCCCTCGGCCAGGGTTTTCATGCCCAGCGCGTTGGCCATGGCGATGATGGTCTGCACGATGGCACGATCATGGGGGTTGTCCAGCATGTCGCGCACGAAAGAGATGTCGATTTTCAAGGCATCGGCGGCAAAGCGGCGCAAATAGGAGAGTGACGAATATCCGGTGCCAAAGTCATCGATCAACAGCGCATACCCCGCCTGACGCATGGCCTGGGTAATCATGACCGCCTGGTCCGGGTCTCGCATGAAGTCGCTTTCGGTCAGCTCCAGGGCCAGCGCTTGCGGCGGCACTCCTTGGGTGAGCCGCGCGACGTGCTCGGTCAGCCGTGGGTCGGCAAACTGCTGGGCGGCCATGTTGATCGACAGCCGCCCAGGCAAGGGGGTGCCCGACGCCTGCCAAGCCGACCATTGACGCGCCGATGCTTCCAATACCCAATCGCTCAGCAGGCGTATCAACCCACGCTGTTCGGCAAGGGGGATGAACTCACCGGGGCTGACCCAGCCCCACTCCGGGTCATGCCAGCGGCAGAGCACTTCGGCACCGGTCAGTGCATAGGTCTCAAGGTCTACCTGCGGCTGAAAGTAGAGTTCCAGACGACGCTCGATGATGGCGCGGTGCAGGCGTTCGGTCATCCACTGCTGGCGCTCCAACGTGCGGCGCATGGTCTGCGTATAGGGAGATATGCCCGTATCGCGCTGCTTGGCATCGTGCAGCGCAATACTGGCGGCGTTGAACAGCTCGGCGGGGGCGGCCACGTCACTGGGGTAGCGCGCGAAACCGATGCTGGCCTCCAACTGAAACTCACGGTGCTCCAGATGAATCGGGTGCCTGATGGCCTCGATCACTTGCCTGATGAAGGCTTCCAGTGCGACTCCCTGATGCTGCGGCAGAAGTAGTGCGAACTCATCGCTGGAGAGCCGCGCGCAGTGGCCACTCAGGTCATGCAGGTGCTGGAGGCGCTTGGCGACCGTGGCCAACAATACGTCGCCCACCTGATGGCCATGCAGGTCATTGATCTCCTTGAAGCGACGCAGGTCCAGCAGCACTAGCGTCAGCGACTTACGCTCGCGCTGGGCCTGGGCGCCCAGCGTCGCCAACAGCTCCATGAAATAGGCGCGATTGGGCAGCTCGGTGATGGTATCGATATAGGCCAACTGGTGAATGCGACGATGATCTCGACGCCGCTCCAGCTCGGCCGCCGCACCGGTCGAGAGTATTTGCAGTACCGATGTGGCGAAGGCATTGGTGGACAGCGGCTGTCGGTAGAACACCATCATGACCCCAATGGCATCGCCCTGGGCATTATCCAGCCGCCTCCCGATCCAGGCCTCGGCCCTCAGGGCATTACCCGGCAGCCAGTAGTCAGCGCCGTGCAGTTCGGTACTTTCCTGTTCGAGGACCACTCGTTCTGCGGGCGTGCCAGGCAAGGCAAAGTGCTCGCTCGCTTGGGCCTGGCCGTCCACGACCAGACTGACCAGACTGGCGGTGCGTACCGGCATGGCATCGGTTGCATCAGGCAAGCCTTCGCCAGGCAGAGGGGGCTCCAGCAGGGCAATCAAGCCTGCATCTGCCTCCAGCAGGCGCGTCAGGGTCGTGATCAGCTCAAGGAAGTAGTCATCCCCGATCCGCGAGGTCACCGTGGACGCCACCTCCACCACGGCTTGCTGTACCCGCTGTGACACTTGCTGATCGGTCACATCGGTGATGAAGCCTTCAAAGCAGAGCGGCTCGCCGCTCTGCGCATAAATGGCCTGGCCCTGCTCCCAGACCCAGCGTTCTCGGCCATCGCGATGCCGCAGCCGATAGGTCACCCGAAAAGGGCAACGCTCTTCGATGGCTTTCTGCGAGGCAGCCACCAGAAGCGGAAAGTCATCTGGATGCACCAGCTCAGCAAAGCTAATGACACGGCTCCCCACTAGCTCATCCGGGTGATATCCCGTCAGAGCGGTGGCGCCCTGGCTCGCCAGCAGCATGGTCCAGTCACGGTCGTTTTGGCACCGATACGCCATGCCGGGCAGGTGATTGAGCAGGGTATCCAGACGCCGCTCGCTCTCTTTGGCTGCCAGCTCGCTTGCCTGCAAGGCGCTTTCGGCTTGGCGACGGCCCAGCTCAGCCCCCGCCTGGGCTGCCGCAATACGCAGGATTTCGTTCTCAAGCCCATCGAATGCCCGTGGCCGATTGCTCAATACCGCCATGATGCCTATGGCCGCGCCATCGGCAGCAAAGAGCGGCAAGCCCATGTAGCTCTCGGCGCCCAACTGCACCAGCAGCTCATCCTCCGGAAAAAGCGCCTGCACGTTGCAGGGGTAGAGGCAGGGTTGGTGGCCCACGACGGTTTCGCAGGGTGTCCCCGTCAACGAGTAACGGATATTGCCTGCGAGCGCGCCGCTTGACCACACGGACAAGGTTTCCGCTATATTAGGCTCTCGGATCACAGCAATCAGGGCATGCTCCACTGCCAGCAGGCGCGCCAGCTGTTCCACCAGCGCGTCGAAGAAGGAGGGCCGATGGCTATGCCCAAGCCCCTCTGCCAGTTGGCGAAACATCTCTGCTGCTTCTTGTCTGGTGTGCATCACGGCACTCGCTTGTGTCATTTTTAAGCAGCTCGGCTTTGACTCTTTTTAACCTGAATTCAGGTAAAAAAACACAGTGACATTTGCAGCATAAACCAGGGTCTTAGGGATATAAGCTGTACCACCGTCATATCGGTGCGGCGTACACTATGGTAAACAATAGCTTTCCCTATACGATAAGTCGCCCACTCCGCTGTTCGGCGTACGAGGAGATCACATGACGGGCTCAGCCGCCATCAGCGACGCGTTCTACCATGAGCTTGCCAGTCAGCTCCCCCCTACCCTGGGGAGCACACTGCAGAAGTGCCAGGGGCTTCCGTCACTGCCTGCCGTTGCCATGCGTGTCCTGGAAGTTGCCAGCACGGCTGAGGCGACCCTGACGGACTATGCCACGACCATCGAACATGACCCTGCCCTGACGGCCAGAGTGCTGAGCGTGGCCAACAGCGTGCACTACCTGCGCGCCAGCCAACCGCCCTTGACCTGTTTTGAAGCGACCCAACGGCTGGGCACCGATGCCACTCTGGCAACGGTGCTCAGCTTCAAGCTATTTGAACAGCACAATGGTACGCCTAGCCAGCGCCTTTATTGGCAGCGCGCCTTTACGGCGGCCGTTACGGCCAGCTACTTCGCCCAACAGCATTGCCCTGAACAGGCAGGACGGGTGTTCACGGCCGCGCTGTTGCAGGACATTGGCATGCTTGCCTTGCAGAAAGCCTTTCCGGCAGATGCGGAGCCTCTCTATGGCCATGAAGACGTGTCGCACCAGCAGGTCACGCAAGCCGAGCAGTGCCTGTTTGGTTGTGATCACGCGCTGGTGGGTGCATGGCTACTGTTGAAGTGGGGTGCACACGAGACACTGGCGCGTAGCGTGTATGAAAGCCATGGTCCGCTGGATACCGACAACCTGGCGGATCTGTGCATCCGTTTGTCGGGCCTGGTCGCCGATGCCTGGCTATCCCCCGACCCCTCTCAGGCGTTGGCGCTGCTGATACGCCAGTCAAACCTGATGAAGCTACCTGAGCCGTTGGCCCTTGATACACTGCTCACCTACCTACAGCAAACGTTGCCGCCGCTGTCTCAATCGCTAGGCATTCCGCTGGCCCTGGCCGTGGATAGTTTCTCGTTGATCGAGCAAGCTCAGCAGCGCTTGTTCGAGCACACGCTGATGCTCAGTACCCGTTTGGAAGCACAGCAAAAAAGCAGTGAAGCGCTACTCAACGATTACACTCAGCTCGAGCAGCGCAGCCGCATCGACCCGCTGACTCAACTTGCCAACCGCGCCTGGCTGGAAGAACAACTGCGTGAGCGCTTCGCGCTATGCCGTGCCCAACAACGCACGCTTTCGGTCGTATTCATCGATCTGGATCACTTCAAGGTGCTGAATGACCGCTACGGTCACCAGGCAGGAGATCAGGTGCTTGCCCAGTTCGGCAGTACGCTGTCTGCCTTGACTCGGGCGGGTGACCTGGCGGGCCGCTATGGCGGTGAAGAGTTCCTGGTCCTCCTCCCCGACGAAACGGCCAGGACAGCCGAACACTTTGCCGAACGGATAGCTCAACGTTTGCAGGCGTCCCCCATGGTTCAGGTGGGCCATGAGTCTCTGTACATTTCTGTCTCGATCGGCATCGCGTGCCTCGACGATGGCGAGTTTGATAACGAACGAGAGATCATCGACGCCGCCGACCAGAGCATGTATACCATCAAACGCGCTGGTCGGGGCGGTATTGCCGTATACGGGCGTGATCTTCCCTCTCGTTAACGATTCATCGCCTGCGGCAGGTACAGCGCAATCTCAGGGAAGATATGCATCAAGGCAATGGATAGCATCATCAGCAGAAAGAACGGTAGCGTTGCCTTGGTAATGGTCAGGATATCCTTGCCAGTGAGCCCCTGAATCACGAACAAGTTGAAACCGACGGGCGGCGTGATTTGCGACATTTCCACCACGATCACCAGATAAATCCCGAACCAGATCAAATCAAAGCCCGCCGCACTGACCACCGGCATAATGATGGCGGTCACCAGCAGAATCAGAGAAATGCCGTCCAGGAAACAGCCCATCAGCAGCAGCAGTACCGTCAGCGCAATCAGCAGCATGGTAGGCGACAGCCCCATTTCCCCAATCGCACGGGCCAGCTGCATGGGCACCTGAGTAAAGCCCATGGCCGAGGTCAGGAACGAGGCCCCGGCAATGATGAAGGCGATCATGCACGCCGTCCGCACCGCCGCGAACAGTGAGCTGGTGAAAATGGCTCGGTTGAAGTGGCCGTTGAAGTAAGCAATCACCATCGACAGCACGACCCCCACGGCGGCGGCTTCCGTCGGCGACGCCAAACCACCGTAAATGGATACGATGATACCGCCGATCAGCAGCAGTATTGGCATGAGCGCCCAGGTGTTGCGCAGTTTTTCCACCAGGCTCATGCTCGACTCGTCGGCACCGGTCAGCTGTTCCCGGTTGCCCTTGAGCAGCGCCCAGAGCACCAGATATGCCATGAACAGGGCCAGAATCATCAGGCCCGGCCCGATACCGGCCATGAACAGCCGTGAGATCGACTGCTCGGTCACCACGCCATACACGATCAGCACGATGGAGGGAGGAATGAGCAGGCCCAGAGTGGACGCACTGGCCAACGTACCAATGGCCATATTGCTGTCGTAGCCTCGGCGTTCCAGCTCCGGCAGCGTCATTTTACCGACCGTGGCGCAGGTAGCTGCCGACGAACCGCACACCGCCGCGAACATGCCGCTGCCGATGATATTGGTATGCAGCAGACGGCCCGGCAGGCGGTTCAACCAGGGCGACAGACCACGAAACATGTTGTCGGCCAGCCCCGAGCGAAACAGAATCTCGCCCATCCAGATGAACATGGGCAGCGCCGTCAAATCCCAGCCATAGCTGGCACCCCAGAAATCGGAGGCCAGAATCGGCCCCGGTGAAAACGGGCTAAAAAACTCCAACGCGATCCACGCCGTTCCGATCAGCGCAAACGCGATCCACACCCCACTGCCCAACAGCAGCACCAGGGTAAACATCGTCACCAAGCTAAGTAGTAGCACAGGAATTCTCCAGAGTAGCCGAGCTAGGGCATCTCGCTGTCATCGGTGGCCGTCGCTTCGCGGAAGCTGGACGGGTCGCGGGCGGCAATGCGCAGCGCCGTGATCAGCGCTTCCAACAGCGCCAGACACAGTAATCCCACCCCCGTGGCTAACACGGTTTGCGGAATCCACAGCGGAATGGCCATGAACCCCGACGAGACATCGTTGTATTGCAGGCTTTCCCTGGCCAGTTCGATCAGCCCGTACGCCAGCAGCAGGCTGATGGCCAGCGCGACGATGAGACCGAAGACTTCAAACCAGACGCGAATGGCGGAAGGCAGTCGCGAAATCAGCAGGGTGACACGAATGTGTGCGTGGTGAACGAAGGTGTAGGCCAGCCCCAGAAACGTGGCGCCGACCAGCAGGTAAGAGGCCATTTCCGAGACCCCGGTAATGCTGATGCCCAGCCGCCCCAGGCCCACCAGCACCAGCAGTGCATCCACCAGCCGGAAGGTGACCTGCAGGGCGATCAGCGCACAAATCGCCACCATGCACGCAGCGGCTCCCCAGGCACCCAGGCGGTAGAGTTTGTCGAATTTAAACGTCATGTTCGCAGTCTCGCACAGTGCGCAGAGAAGAAGGGGCGGTCACACCGCCCCACGTGGAGCCAGATTATTCGCCGCGCTGGGCTTGATAGGTTTCCAGCGCTTGTTCGGCTTCATCATCGGCACGGGCCAACCAGTCGGCAAACAGCGCATCGCCTGCTGCCTGCAACGCCGCAGCCACGGCCTCATTGGGCTCGGAAACGCTAATGCCGTTGGCTTCGAGCGCCGCCAGGCTGGCCTCGTTGTTATCGCGGCTCATCTGCCAGCCACGCTCTTCGGCACGGGCTGCCGCTTCCATCAGCGCCTCCTGGGTGGCCTCGTCCAGACGATCAAAGCTGCGCTGGCTGATGAACACGATGTTCTTCGGTAGCCACAGGTTGGCATCGGTATAGTCCGAGACATAGTCCCAGGCGGCCATGGAGTTACCGGTCGAGCTGGAGGTAATCATGGCATCCACACGGCCGGTGCTGAACGCCGTGGGGATGTCCGACTCTTCGGTTTCGGTGGGGCTGCCGCCCAGGTTGTTGACGAAGCGCTGGGTGTTGATATTGGGCGCACGCACACGCATTCCTTCGAACTGTGCCGGGTCGGTCAGCGGTTTGGCGGTATAGATTCCTTGGGCGGGCCATGCCACGGCGTAGAGCGGAATCAAGCCCTCGTAAGCGAACAACTCCGTGATCATCGGCTTGGTCGCTTCCCACAGGGCGTAGGCATCGTCGTAACTACCGGCGACGCCTGGCAGGGTGTCGACCTCGAAAATCGGGTCATCGTTGGAGAGTACCGACAGGAACACCTCACCGGCATCGATGGTGCCACGGCGCACTGAAGGCTTGATCTCACCATGCGATACCAGCGAGCCGCCGCTGTGTACCGTGATGGTCAGCTCACCGCCCGTGGCCTCGGCCACGTCTTCGGCGAACTGCTTGGTGTTTTGAGTATGGAAACTGGCATCGCCGTAGGGCGTGGCCATGGTCCACTGGGCAGCTTGCGCCGTGGCAGCGGCGGCAAGACTACAGGCAGTGGCCAGCAACAGCGGAGTCACAAAACGTGTACGCATGGGAATGATCCTTTTATTCATATTGATAGGGATGATGCAACGGGGTGGGAAGGAAGCACGCCAGGGGTCACCCAGCGGCCGGTAGAAGCGGTATGACGAATGTCGCTCTGCTTGTCATGGGCATAGCCCCGTGCGCACTCCTGGGCCAGACGGCCCACGCTGCGGCAAAACCGGGAGTGGTTGGCCGTGCGCCAGATGACGTCGTAGTGCATGGCAGGCAGCGGCGCGGGCAGCGCCAGCCGGTACAGCTCGCCCCGCCGCCACTCCTCCAGCACCGTGGCCACCGGCAGGGCACCGATGCCCAGCCCTTCCACGGTGAGCCGCACGATGGTCATCAGCGTACTGACACTATGGATACGCGGCTGACGAACGCCCTGGTCGCTCAAGTAGCGCAGCAGCTCTTCATAAGGGCGCGCCAGCTTGCCAAACGAGATGAACGGCAGGCTACTTGCCCAGGCATCGGGGTGCTCGCCCAGCATCCGCGCATGACGGGGCGACACGAACATGCCCATTTCATAGGGGCTGAGGGTGTCGTACTCGATTTGTTCGGTGGGCAGGTAGCCGTTCATGGCCAGTAGCACATCGAGTTCGTTGGAGAGCAGCCGCTCGTTGAGCGCCGGGGAGTAATCCACGGTCAGCTCGATGATCAGCGCAGGGTAACGCGCCGTGAGCTGCTGCATGAACGTAGGGAACCAGCTGTGAGCAATGGTTTCGATGGTGCCCAGCCTCAGCGGCGCCGAAAACGTTTCGTCGTTGTCGAAGAGTTTGAGGGCTTCTTCTCGCTGGGCCAGCAAGCGCTCTGCATGGAGGTAGAACTCGCGGCCGCGCATGGTGGGCTGAATGGGGCGCGCCGAGCGCTCCAGCAAGATGTCGCCCACGCTGTTTTCCAACCGCGAGATACGTTCGGAAACCGACGGCTGAGTGATGTGCAAGCGCAAGGCCGCCTTGCGAAAGGACCCCAGCTTGACCGCCCAGACGAAGGCGTCCAGTTCCTTGAAATCGAGCATGATGCCTAACCAGCCATATCGAGACAGCCACAGAATGCAACGCCGCAAGGCAAGCACAGGGGGCTGTACGGAGAATGTATGTTCAGCATATCCGGGTAATCCCGGATGCGCTGTCGCGGGGCTGGCGACGACCGCATGATGCACTCCTGGGAAATCACTCGTGGGCGGCCATTGTTCTGCGTCGCGATGACGTGTTGCCGAATCCTGCCTGAGCGTTTCTTTTATGTTTTTTTGAGGTGCTTTATTTAGTTGATAATCGTATCGCGCCCTAGCGTCAACCATTTTTCCACTAAATAACAGCATGATAGGAAGGGCCGATATTAAGTATCGCTAAAAACGATTGGCACTTGATATCGCGCCTCCATATATTGATTTGCACAATCAAAAACATAATCCATCTGCTGGAGGTGCTATGGCCATTCCCCTTCTCAACTGCGACATGGGCGAAAGTTTCGGCAACTGGTCGATTGGCTTGGACGCAGACGTCATGCCCTACGTCGACTGCGCCAACATTGCCTGCGGCTACCACGCTTCCGACCCCCATGTGATGCGCAAGACGGTGGCTCTGGCGGTCCAGCACGACGTGAAGATCGGTGCGCACCCGGGCTACCCGGATCTCATGGGGTTTGGCCGCCGCTCCATGGCCTGCACGCCGGATGAAGTGGAAGACATGATGCTCTACCAGATCGGCGCGCTGGCGGGCATTTGCCAGGCAGAAGGCACCGCGCTGAGCTACGTCAAACCCCACGGGGCCATGTACAACGACATGGCCGCCAACCTGGCGCTGCTGGAAGGCGCCATGCGCGCCGTGAAAGCCTTCGATGCCCGCCTGCCGCTGATGGTGATGGCCACCGCTGACCCAGAGCCGCACCGTCAGCTAGCGGAAAAAATGGGCGTCACGCTGTGGTTCGAGACCTTCGCTGACCGCGCGTATGAGGCCAACGGCCATCTAGCCTCTCGTCGCCTGGCAGGGGCCGTGCACCACGACCAGACCACCATCGTCGCCCAGGCGGTTGCCTTGGCCAAGGGAGAAGCCCTCACCGCCCGAAATGGCAGCGCCTTGCAGTTGCCCTGCGACACGCTCTGCGTGCATGGCGACAACCCCGAATCCGTGGCTGCCGTGCGCGCCATTCGCGAGGCCTTCACGGCGCTGGAGTCCGCGTGAAACTACGCCTGGAAACCGCCGCCATGGACGCCTTGACGGTGCGCCTGTTCGACGCCATCGATGAACGCAATATGGCCTGGATCATGGCCGCCGACGAGGCGCTACGCCGCGCTTTTGCTCATGCGCTGATCGACCTGATTCCCTCGTACACCACTCTGCTGGTGCACTACGATTGCCAGAAGCTCACCTTTACCCAGGCCACGACGCTGGTACGTAGCGCGCTGCACGATCTCACCCCTGCCGACACCCAGCAGGGGCAACTGCACGAGATTCCCGTGTGGTACGACGAAAGCGTTGGCCCCGAATTGCCCATGGTGGCAACGCGCGCCGGGCTCAGCGTCGATGCCTTGATCGAGCGCCACTGCAGCCACGATTACTGCGTGTTTGCGCTGGGCTTTGCCCCTGGCTACGGCTTCATGGGTCTGGTGGACGAGGCCATTGCCACGCCACGATTGAAAACGCCTCGCCGCCGCGTCGCGGCGGGCAGCGTCGGCATTGCCGACCGACAAACGGCCATCTACCCGCTGCTTTCCCCGGGCGGCTGGAACATTCTGGGTAGAACCGCCGTGCCGCTGTTCGAACACGCCAAACGCGGCGAACCGCTGCTGCGCCCCGGCGATAAAGTGCGCTTCAAAGCGATCTCAAGAGCCGAGTTCGAAGCGGCTGGCGGCGACACCACCCCGCTGGAGGAGCGCCCATGAGCCAGCCCATGTTGACCGTCAAGCAAGCCGGGCCGCTGGCGATGATTCAGGATGCAGGCCGCTTCGGCGTTGGCCACTTGGGCGTTACCCAGGGCGGTGCCGCCGACTGGATCGCCTTCCGCTGGGCCAACTGGCTGTTGGGCAATCCCCTGCATAGCGCTGCCCTGGAAATCGTCATGGGAGGCAACCTGACCCTGGTGGCCAACCGCGACGTACGCCTCGCCCTGACCGGGGCCGACCTGGCCACCACACTGGACGGCCAGCCCCTTGCCCCCAACGCCAGCTTCCTGATGCAGGCGGGCCAGACGCTGGTTTTTCGTCAGCCAAAACAAGGCCTTCGCGCATATCTCGCCTTCCCTGGCGGGCTCGATGCACCCGCTGTGCTGGGCAGCCGAGCATGCACCGCCCGAGAGCAGATAGGCGGGCTGCATGAAGATGGCCAGCCGCTCAAGGCGGGCGATACGCTGACCTGGAAAGGCATTTCGGCGTCGGTGCGCACGCTGCCCGCCCACGCTGAGCTGCCAACGGCTGCGATTTCCAGCACGCCGCAAACGGTACGACTCGATATGGTCCTGGGCTCCCAGGCCGCCCACTTTGCCGGGCGCAGCCTGTTCGATGCCTTCAACCAGCCCTGGACGGTCGACCAGCGCGCCGACCGCATGGGCATTCGGCTCACCGGCAAAGCGCTGAACAGCCGCCTGGGCGGCATCGTCTCTGAAGGGATTCCTTTAGGGGCCGTGCAGATTCCTCCCGATGGCCAGCCGATCATCCTGATGAACGACCGCCAAACCATTGGGGGCTACCCGCGTTTGGGCGCCCTCACGTCCATGGCCTGCGCCCGGCTGGCACAGTGCCTGCCAGGTACAGAAGTGCGTTTGCAGCCTATCAGCGCAACCCAGGCGCAGGCGGCGTATCGCCGCCTGCTGGATGCCTGGTTGTGAGGGCGTTGAGAGCACTACTCACGCGCCGATAATGCCGCCATCTTCACGGGTAATGACCAGCGTGGCGGAACGCGGGATGGCGCTACCACCCTCCGGCCAATGGCTGGTGAAGCGGCCTTCGGCAAAGGCTTCTTCGGTAGTGGTGGCGCCGGGGTGCTGGACGTTGACGAACATGGTGCGCTGGTCTGGAGTGGTTACCACGCCGGTGATTTCCTGGCCCACAGGCCCGGTCAGGAAGCGCTTGATCTCGCCGGTTTCCGGGTTGGCGACCAGCATCTGGTTGTTACCGAAGACTTCGTAAATACCTGTGTTCATTTCGGATTCGCTGATGTCGGTCTGTATCCATACCCGGCGATCGGCATCGATCCACAGGCCGTCGGGGCTGGCAAAAATGTTGTCTTCTACCAGCGCATTGCCCGCCAGGTCGCGGCTATCGTCCTGGTCGCCTGCCAGCACGAACAGGTCCCAGGCAAAGCGCTCGCCTGCGTGAGTGCCCTCTTCCTGCCAGCGGATGATATGGCCAAAGCTGTTGTTGGCGCGCGGGTTGGCGGGGTGCTCGTCGCCCTCTGCGCGGCGCGTATTGTTGGTCAGCGTGAAGTAGACGTCGCCGGTTTGCGGGTCGACGGCGCCCCACTCCGGGCGATCCATCTTGGTGGCTCCCACATGGTCGGCGGCACTGCGCGTATTGACCAGGATATCCGCCAGGTCCGCAAAGCCATTCTCGGGCGTCAGGCCGTTCTGGCCGGGGGCCAGCGCCAACCACTCGCCGCTGCCATCATCGTTGAACTTGGCCACATAAAGCGTGCCTTCATCCAACAGGCTGCCGTCCGCCGTCGCGGCGTCGAAGGGGCGCCGTGAAACGAACTTGTAGATGTACTCGAAACGGGAGTCGTCCCCGGAGTACGCCACCACGGGCTGCCCTTCCACCGCAGGGGCAAAGATGACGCCTTCATGGGCAAAGCGCCCCAGGTGGGTACGCTTGACCGGCACGGAATCGGGGTTCATCGGGTCGATTTCGACCATCCAGCCAAACGCATGGGGTTCGTTACGGAAGTCGTCTGCCGGGCTGGCTCCCCGGCTACTGGCATCGAAGCGGCTGAACTGATCGCTCTGCTGATCGGCACGGTGCCACTGATAACGACCGGTGTCGCGGGTTTCGATCCCGTAGCGCGCCTGGCGACGATCGATGTCGGTATCCGTGTTGGCAAAATAGCCCGCCCAGTTCTCTTCGGCTGCCAGGTAGGTGTTCCAGGGCGTGACCCCGTGGGCACAGTTGTTCAAGGTGCCACGCGTCATCAGGCCTTCCGGGCTGTACTGGGTAACGAGGTGTTCCGTGCCCGCCACCGGGCCCGAGAGCTGCATGGGCGTTTGGGCGGTAATGCGGCGATTCAGGGCATCCTGCACCACTTCCCACTCGCCTTGCTCATTGGCACGAACGCGCACGACACTCACGCCGTGGGCATTCATCTCCTTGATCACCTGATCGGCATCGCGGCTGCCATCTTCATGCTGAGGAAAGGCATCCCGGTCCAGCGCCAGGCCACTGGCCGCCGCATGCAAAAAGCGTGGTTCCACGTATTCATGGTTGAGCACCAGCAGACCGTCGGTGGAGCTGCCGTTCAGCGCAAAGAAGTGCATGCCGTCGTGATGGCTGCCCACCTGATGCGCCTGCTCTTCCCCGGAAGCCGCCAGGCTGAACGCAGGCATGTCACCCGTGATGGGCGTCCCCCAGGGGATGAAGCTTTGCACACGATAGCCCTCAGGCACCACGACGTTATCGGCAGCGCTGATACCTACCGGGTTGAATCCCATGGTGGGTGAACCCGCGCCCGCATTAGCGGCCAGCGCTTGCGTCAACGGCAGTTTGGTCGCCATCAGGCCCGCGATCACCGTTGCCAGCCCCCCTTTGAGGACGCCTCGGCGGCTCAAGCGCCGCTCCAGAATGTCGCCAAAATAGGCATTGCTGGAACGGTTGCTGAGCGGCTCATCCCCTTGAGCCATTACGCTATCGACACTGCCTGCCACGGTTTTCTTCGTCATGATGCATCTCCCTGATGAGCGGCCCACTGCTGGCGTACCCATTTGCTTGCTTATATGAGAAACAGCCAATATGGCTTGCTCAGCAGCATCGGCGCGCAACATGTCATGCTCGTGACAGTTGGGTGAAGGTTTGACGAAGCCTGAATAGCACCTGAAACGACGAAACCCTATAAAAGCAGGGTTTCGTCAGTCCTTAGCCCCCAACGTAAGGAGCTATGATCCGTATTTTCGCCGTTAGAACACTCAACTAGCTTCTTGCCATCTGCAACTCCTTTACGACGATCTCACCATCAATGATGACGGGCTCATCATCCAGAAAGAGCGAGCAGTTGCGCATCGGAATATCCAGATGACAAGCGGTATCATTAGATCCGCCCAGTTCGCTGTTCGGGCCGGTTGAGAACATCACGTTGCCATAAAAACTGCGCGGCTCCATCCCCATGCCGCCTGGGAACTCGCCCGGCACCATACGGTGCCACTTGGCATTCGGGTTCATGCCCCAGCCCACGTGGCTCATCCCCATGCCGCGCGGGTCATTAAAGCTATCCATATAGGATTTCACCAGCTCCGAATCTAGGCCACCACGGATATCGGTAATCCACCCCTTTTCAATGGTGTAGGTTATTGGTTCTCTGACATATATGTTTTGAGGTAGCAGGATATCGCCCGGTGCCACCACGATAGTGCCATCAACACCATCGTCATCACCGCCGGTAAACACAAAACCAGAGGGCCAGTGATCCCAGCGGCCAGGTTCATCGGTACAGGCGTATTCAGCAACGGTCTCATATGTATTCAGTTTGTAGGTGACATCCGTGCCATGAGGCGAGGTGATGCGCATCACTTTGGCTTTGTCGAGCAGCGCGGCGGCCAGTTCGACCTTTTCCCTTAGTTCTTTGGTAGGCAACATTCTGGCCAGCAGTTCTGGCGGCTCAACCGCCGTCAGTATGCGCGTACCTGCGGCTTGAATCGCCATCTGCTCGGGAGAGAACAGCAAGAAAATACAGTCGATCAACATGTCACAATTTTTAAGCGCTTCCACCGCATCGGGCATACTGGCAAGCCCTGTTGATCCCACGGCCCATCCACCAGTGGGTAGCGGGGCAGGTAACCGCATATGGTACATATTGGCGCCTAAACGCTGCCCCGCCGCCATAAAGGCATCCGCATAATCAAGGCGTTCGCTGCCCTGGGTCAGCACGACGAGTTTTTCGCCTTCATGTACGCCGGACATCTTCAGCTGGTGAAGGCAAATTTCGGCAAAGCTTGCGTGATCCATAACATCTCCTAACCTCCCAGGCGCACACTCGCTGGGAAGTGCTCACTAAGAGCGCGGGGTTGCTCGTAAGCAACACAAACGTTCTATTGGTTGTCGGGTAAACCGGAATTTCAAGACACGCCTTTGGCGCTAGACTGCCGCCTCTTTAACGACCTGATCGGTGGTCGAAGGGTGTTTTTTGCCCAGTTCTTCTGAGATAGCCGCCAAGAAAGCATCGGTTGAAGCTTGATGAGGCTTGGTCACAAGGCTAACGCCGACAAACAGTCCACTAGCGACCAAAATGCCCCATACGCCAGAGGGTAAGCCTAGTAACGAGTTGCCAGTGGCATACATCAACAGTACGAACGCACTGGTGCCGACCACACTCGCTAGTGCACCGGCAGACGTACCGCGCTTCCAATAAAAGGCACCGATAATGGCGGGCACCATCGCCACCAAACCTGACGATGCAGCCACTGAAAGCACCGCAATGAGATCAAGCTGAAGCTCGGCAAAGGCCAGTGCCATGAGCGCAATCACCGGCACCACAAATTTCCCTACCAACAGCTGGCGCTTTTCACTGACATTCGGTTTAACGTTGGCATAGACATCACGGGAAACCATAGAGGCCAGGGTCAACATGATCGAATCGATGGTGGAGACAGCAGCGGCCATAATGCCGATCATCACAATCACCCCGAGCACCGGCGGTACAAACTCTGAACCCAGCAGTGTTGGCGTGGCTAAGTCAGCACGCTCCAAACTGGGAAAGGCCGCTAGGGCGGAGAAACCCCACAGCACAGATACCATGGTGTAGATAAAGCCAAACACCAGGAACCCAATCAGCATGTGACGCATTGAGCGCAGCGAGGAAGGCATAAACAGGCGCTGACTTACTTGCGGGTTGGAGATACTAAAGAAGAACCAGGGAATCGTTAGCCCAAGGAAAGTAACGAAACTGAACAGCCCTGAGCCTGGCACGGTTAATGACTGCGGATGCTCCGTCGCCAAAGTATTGAAAAGTGCGCTGAAACCACCCAAACCCTGAATAACAAGGAAGGCTACCAACGTTGAAGCGACAATCATCATGATGGCCTGAAGGGAGTCGGTCCACATGACTGAGCGAATGCCCGCAATATAGGAGAAGAAGATAGCAATCACGGTCGCCAGCACCACACCAGTGGTAAAGTTAATCGCACCATCAGTAATACCTTGCAACAGATAACCGACACCCGCGAGCTGAACGGCCGAGTAGGGAATCAGAAAGATACAGCTGGCAATCGAGACCGCCATGGCAACATGCTTACTGTTGTAACGGTGGCCTAACATCTCGCTGGGTGTTACAAAGCCAAACTTCTTGCCCACCGCCCAGAACTTGGGCCCAAAAATAGCGACCAGCGATACACCGGCAAAGTAGATAATTTCAAAACCCAGTGCGCCAACGCCACCAGCATAGGTAAGGCCCGCCAAGCCCACCATCATAAAGGCACTATAGGTGGTAGCACTGTAGCTTAGCGCTGAAACAAAGCCGTTCATTTGTCGGTTACCCAAGAAGTATCCCGACATACTTTCGGATGGCCCTTGGCGCGAGAGAATAGCAATGCCTACTGCGATCAATAAGTAGATAGCAATCGACCACCAGATGAGTGACTCAGTCATTGCTATGCTCCTCAAAATCTTTAGTGATAAACACATTCAGCGCAATGACGACCAACCCTGCAAAGGTCCAAAACAGGAAGCTGCCGTACCAGAGCGCCACATTGCTTAAAAAGGTGTAAGGCACTAAATAGCTCAGCAAGACAACTGCCCATACTCCCGTCTTATTCATGAGAGCTCTCAAAGTGACTCATTTTCGGCAGCTTGATGACCCTCTAACCGTTTTCGGGCTGGGGGGTACGATTTTCGGTAGTGTATTTACTTTGTCAGCGTAAAAACAGAAAGGTTTTGTGCCTGCTTTCAACTCTTTCACAGCTTTTCTTATCATTTAGGCAAGATAAAACCTCAGCCGTTCAGCCGATAACCTGTTTGTTGCGTGCCTCGGTTTAAGTTTGAGCCTGATGCAGTCGAGGCAAGTTTTTAAGCAGACTGGGCCACCATTTGCCGCCAGACTGTCCGATATGAACTGCTATTTTTCGCGCATGCACGGCCACGGTCGCTGCTGTTTTCAGGATCTGCTCGCGGACTTTGCGTATGCTCCAGCCCTTTTGTGTGACGCGCTCCATCAGCGCTCGCAGACTGTGCAGCATCTGATAAGCGTAGAGACTCAGCAGCAGGCTGACCTGATTGCGGCCCATCACCTGTTGCACGGTAGACGCACCACGGCAGGTAGAAGATAGGTGAACGTTGAGCGTGTCTTTCAGTTCGCCCATGTGCCCCTCAGCTTTCCCGCGTTTGCGGTACAGCTGCAGAATTTTATGCGGTGTCCAGTCTTTCCAGTCCAGGCTGGTGACTAGGAAAAAATGTTTTAAAAACAGATCATCCGGTTGCTCGCAGACCACTAAAATAATGCGGCGCGGCTTCTCCCAAGACTGTGCCTGATAGTAAAACTCATGGCACCACTCGCGTAGTTGATGGGTTGGCCGACCCACTGGGCGCTTGAGGTAGTGTGCCGCTTCGCGCTCAAGTACGGTATTGCTGGACAATCGACCAACATATTCAATATTGGCGTCATCCAGTGCCGAAAGTGTTGGGTTGCCAGTAAAACCCGCATCAAAACGAACTCTGACCTTGGTGCCGGTTGTCTTGCCAATCCGTTCAACCAGCTTGGGAATCCAGTGCTCAGCTTGTACTGCACAACCGCTGTTTCCCTCTCGTAACAGGCCGCCAACCATGTCGCCCGTTTCAGCGATAGAAGCCACCAGCGGTGAGTAGTGTGAATAACCAACATAGCTGTTGTAGCCCGTTCTGACTTGTTGGCCAAAAGTTTCAATGGGCAGGCCATCGACATCCAACGTGATCGATGACAATGGCTTGCCGCTGCGCATCGAAGACAGTCGCCACATGGCCATGTCGAGCAAACCGTCATGAAATGCAGACTGGTTGATATCTGTGGCCAACAGATTCAGAAGACGCGACAGGGTTGGCTGCGAAGGACGGGGCTGCTCTAGTGGCGTGGTGCTGCGCTGATCGCTGCAGGCCAGCTGCAAAACCGGGTCGTTTGCTAGTGTTTGCGTATCACTCAGATCGTCCCAGCCCAGCGCACGCTGAATCAGCAGAGTACGAAGCTGACTGGACAAACTATGTTGCACACGTGCGGGGTCACGATCATCAAGCAACTGCCGATCCAAGCTCTCAATCACACCGCTGCGATCGAGCACCTCGCGCAGCAAGAATGCACCGGCATCACTACTGGTTTTTTGTTCACTGAGCTGCACTGAAACAGATAAGTTGCAGGCTGGTTTCCAGCTTGGTAGTGTTTCACCCATGGCGAGCGGCCCTCTCTAATCAAGTTCTTGCCGAACATATTGATTATAAAGAATAAACCACTCGCCTTCTTTATTTTAGGTCAAGGCTCGTGAATAAGACGGGATACTAGCCATATCCATTTACTGCGTTTCATAGTCCACCTCGTTTTATTACGTCAGGGAGTAGAGTGAGTATTGTTGTGGTGAGGCTGGCGTAAATCAGTGATACGTTTTTCTAGTTGTTGCCAAGGCGCTTTATCTGGGGCGAAACGCGCTCGGAGGTAGCTCGTCAAATCACCGACCTGAGTATTACTAAAGCTGTCGGCAAAACCCGGCATACTGCCGATACCCGGCACATGTTCTGCGTGAACACCGCCAAGAATTGACTGAATAACATTGTCGGGATGATCGCTATGCAAGTTGGTATTCAGCGCCAGATTGGTGCTCGCGCGTGAAAAAGTTGGTACGCCGGTTTCCACATGGCAAGCCGCACAGGCGCCCTCGAATAGTCGCTCGCCTGCCTCCAACCCCGGTGCCCCGTCCGCTGCACTGGCCACGCGCTGTTCGGCCCCCGCCACGATCGCCTCGCTATTACCCGTGGGTGCCTGCATCTGTGCGGCAACATAATGGGCTATGGCTCGCACATCGTATTCAGGTAGCTCAGCCAAGCCCGCCACTACAGGAGCCATAGGGCCAGAAGCAACACCATGCAACGCTGACTCGCCATGGCGCAGATAGTCATACAGGGAGGCTTCACTCCAAGGTACGGGGGCACGTGACAGCGTGTTGAGCGGAGGCGCTTCCCAGCCATCTACAAAGGCACCTGCCAAGTAAGCGTCACCGCGTTTCTCGGCGCCCATGGCATTGCGTGGGCTATGGCAGGCGCTGCAGTGGCCTAAGCCTTCGGCGAGATAAGCCCCGCGATTATACAATTCACTCTGCACAGGATCTGGCTGGAAAGGGGTCGGATCGTGATAAAGCGCGTTCCAGCCCGCCATCAAGGCGCGCACATTGAAGGGGAAAGAGAGTTCGTTCGATGGCTTTTCAGCAGCGACGGCAGGCTGGGCCATCAAGTAGGCATAGAGTGCCTGTAAATCGGTATCGCTTGTTTTGGCGAATGCTGTGTAAGGAAAAGCAGGATAAAGGTGGCTACCATCACGGCTGATACCATGGCGCATCGCCCGTTCAAAAGCCGCGTAAGACCATTGGCCAATTCCGCTGGCTTCATCTGGGGTAATGTTAGTGCTGTAAAGCCTACCGAAAGGGGTCTCAAACCCACGCCCACCAGCATTGGTCACTCCACCTTCTGTGGTATGACACGCCGCGCAGTCGCCTGCAGCCGCAACGAGTCGCCCGCGCTCGATGGTCTCGGCGGAGTAAAGATTGGCGGCTGGCCGTGAGGCAGGCGCAATGGCCCCTTTCCACGGCCATGCCATGGCCGCTGTGCCCGCAATAGTGGTGAACGCTGCAGCGGCTAGCCAGCGCCGTTTCATTGACTGCGGCTGTTTCAATTTAGATGGGCGCTCTCCTTCCTCGATGGACGAAGCTTCGAGTGCCTGGCGCACGCGCTGGGCAGTAAACGGTGGTTGGCGAAAACGCAGGCCGGTGGCATCAAAAAGCGCATTGGCTATTACCGCAACACCCGGCGATAGCTCCGCACTGGTTAATACGTCTTCACCGACGGTTTGATTAACACCTTCCTCAACAGGGCTTGGCGAAGAAGCAATGGCTGGTAGTCCTGCTGAAGCTTCGCTCTTCGTCAGCTTACGACTGCCGTCACCCCACTCGTCGAAACTGGGCGCCTGCCCCAAAAGGGGGCGCGCTTCACCCAAGACCCGGGCCTGTAGCGTTTGCTGAAGACGATCAGTATCCACATCAACGCCGACGTCCTGACCAACTACCAAACGGGTAAGCTGAACATCGCCGGTAACACGATTGACCTCCACATCGGCAATCCAGGCAGAGCGGACTCCCGATTCCACGCGCTGACTCCGATCGGGCAGCTGAGAATAGGCAAAGCCTCGCCCGCGCAGTAGCTCCTGAGGCAAAGAGTTCGCTACTGGACTGGATACCCTTTGCCACTCGGCACGTTCAGCAACGGACTCTATCAGCGCTATGCCACGTGCATCGTCAAGATGGCGAAGTCGCAGCGCGACAGGGTCTTGTTCACTCTCACGGGCAACCTCATCTAGAAAGGATTCCCGCGCAAACGTCTGCTGTATTCCTATCAAGGTGGAATTGGTGGAGAGCGAGGCTGGCTGGGAGCGTGCGGCAAGGTATTGATCGAGAAATACATAAGGCGAGAACGGCGTTGTGTCTTGCTTGCCGATGATGGGCTCCTCAAGGCTAGAGATCGTTATCGAGGCCCTGCCACTTAACAACAACCCGACGGCAGCCACCTCTCCAGTGAGATTGGCCTGCTGATAGTGATAACGGGCTATCTCACCACTGCTGGTAATATCCGCGTTTAATGTAATTCGCTGCGCTTGGCCCAATGCCTGAACATCTTTGGCGTAGCGGGCATCCAGCCAAACGGCTATCGGAGTGCCCACCACCCGTGACATCAATGCCGCATCCACGGCGGCATCGTCACCACAGTGGCGGCCCAGCCCTGAAGCCTGATTTGATGCGTATACACCATCGACGCTGTAAAGCTCAATCTGGCTAATATCCAGCGCGGTTAACCGGCCTAGGTCCTGTTTAAGCGCCGTTGGGGTGACAGTTTGCCCCCACACACTCAATTGTTGATCGCGACAATCGGCAATTACCCAACTGGGATGATTGCCCCAGTGCATGCGACTCGGCCAGCCATACGCATGTTTCGAATGCGTGTATGCCGGGCTAGGCTTAACAAGAGGCGATTCAGAGGGCGCTTGATCGCTCTCGGGCGTTTGGTCAGCAGCCTGCCACTCAACCTTCAGCTGTTTAGCGGCGTCGGTCGCCAAGGCTAAACTATCGGCAACCACCCCCACAAAATTCCCTTCCACGACGACTTCAATAGATTCTGATAGTGAGGCAATGCTGCTGCTATCGACGCCAACTAAGCGGTCACTCTCAAAACGCTCACCATTCCACCAATAGTAAGGTGGGCGCACGACGACACCGAAACGTGCCTGCGCCAGCAGCTCGGGGATGTCAGCATGTTTTTGCTGGCCATGAAGCACCGCCCCTTCACTCATAAGAAGTCTCCTGCAACGCGGCCGCGTTAAGGATCACGGCACGCTCTGCTGCCTGGAGGATTTCAACATGGGTGCCACATCGGCAGAGGTTATGCTCTAAAGCGGTGCGAATCTGCTGCGCAGAGGGTTGGGTATTATGATTTAGCAGCGCACGAACAGTAATGATCATGCCGTTCACACAATAGCCACACTGGGCTGCCTGAGCATCGATAAAGGCTTGCTGTACAGGATCAAGCGCACCGCCTTGGGAAAGGCCATCAAGGGTGGTTACCTCATGGCCAACGGCAGCGGACACGGGCAGCACGCAGGTGCGTGCTGCCATGCCATCAATCAATACGCTGCATGCCCCGCACTCACCCAGACCACACCCATACTTGGGTCCATTGAGCGCCAGGTCGTTACGCAACACATTGAGCAGTGGTGTCTGCGGCGGCACAGCCAGCTCGCGTTCTTGCCCATTGATAGTTAGCTTAAGCGTCATAGGGGATCATCATCGTTATTGTTAAGCCCGCCCTCTTGCTCTGAATGGGCTTGGACATGACTTAGATATTACTAATAAATACCGCCTTCCAAACACGCTTCGTAGCACCCTAAACCC
Source organism: Halomonas sp. NyZ770 (assembly GCF_020616575.1). NCBI lineage: Bacteria > Pseudomonadati > Pseudomonadota > Gammaproteobacteria > Oceanospirillales > Halomonadaceae > Halomonas > Halomonas sp. NyZ770. The sequence goes on from NZ_CP085143.1 coordinate 3,659,244, forward strand.
GCCTATTTTCATCTACGCAAATCGACGTGCACCAGCTAGGTGCAGAGCAAACACTCATCGAGCATTAAAGGTGCGTACGCCATAAAAACAAGCCTAATAAACGTATAGCACTCAATCGATACGTTTTTCAAGTTTTTAGACAAAATCAAAAAAACAACATTAAATCCATTAAATTCATGCACTTAAACAAAAACAACACCTTTTTTCCGTTAAAAAATAATTTCGAAACTAATTCTTGACCAAGAAATAAATGGTGTATACGTTGTTTTATAGCATTCTAAAAACGAGTGGTCGGCGAATAATACAGCGAGGAAACCAGGATATGAACAACAAACCCACCATCGCCGTTATTGGCGCAGGACTTGGCGGCGCCGCTGCAGGCGCGCTGCTGCAGCAAGCGGGTTACTCCACCAAGGTTTACGAACAGGCACCAGCGTTTGCGCGACTTGGAGCAGGCATTCATCTGGGTCCCAACGTGATGAAAGTAATGCGTCGCATGGGGATCGAAGAGCGACTCAATGCCATGGGCTCACACCCCGATTACTGGTTCAGTCGCAATGGCATGACTGGCGAGTATCAGTCACGTATCCCGCTAGGCGATTTTGCACGTGAAAACTATGGCGCGACCTACATCACCGTACACCGTGGAGACCTGCACGAATTGATGGTCAGCACGCTTGACCAGGACAACCTCTTTTTCGATAAGCGCCTGGTCGATGTGGATGATAGCGGCGACAAAGTGGTCATGACCTTTGCCGATGGCTCAACCGAAGAGGCTGATTTGGTGATCGGCGCTGATGGCGTGAACTCGCGCCTACGCGAGAAGCTTCTAGGCAGTGAAGCGCCGATTTACAGTGGCTGGGTTGCCCACCGAGCGATTATCTCGGCGGAGAAGCTCAAGGCGTACGACCTGGATTTCGAAGCGTGCGTAAAGTGGTGGTCGGAAGATCGTCACATGATGGTGTACTTCGTAACCGGTGACGAAAAAGAGTACTACTACGTGACGGGCGTGCCTGAGCCTGATTGGAATCATGGCACCTCTTTTGTCGATAGCTCGCGTGAAGAGATGCGGGAGGCCTTCAAGGGCTACCACCCCACCGTGCAGGCGCTAATCGACTGCACTGAAAGCGTCACCAAATGGCCACTGTTGGAGCGTAATCCTCTACCACTGTGGCATGAAAACCGGCTGGTCCTGCTCGGTGACGCCTGCCACCCCATGAAACCGCATATGGCCCAGGGCGCCGCGATGGCCATTGAAGATGCTGCCATGCTGGTGCGCTGCCTTGAACAGGTGGGTGCCGACGATTATCAAACCGCGTTTGAGCTTTATCGCACCAACCGCTTTGAGCGCGCCTCTCGCGTACAGCAAGTCTCCCACGACAATACCTGGCTGCGAGAAGACGAAGACCCTGCCTGGGTGTTCGGCTATGACGTTTTCGAGGTACCGCTGAAGCAGCCAATCAACGAAGGGAGCCCGGTATGAGTAGCACCTATCTCTATGGCGCCAACCTCTACGCCAACGGCATTCGTCAGCACTATTTGCGCTTCGGTGACAGCGCCGACGCCTCGCGCCAGCCGCTGGTGCTGATACCCGGCATTACCAGCCCCGCCATTACGTGGAGTTTTGTTGCGGAGCGCCTGGGTCAGCACTTTGATACTTATGTGCTCGACGTTCGTGGGCGTGGTTTATCCTCGACTGGCCCAGACATCGCTTACGATACCGATACCTGTGCCGATGACGTCATCGCTTTCATTGACGCACTGGAACTGAAAAATGTCATCCTGGCGGGCCACTCCATGGGGGCTCGCTTTGCACTTCGAGCCGTGAACCGTGGCGCCAAGGGCATCGACAAGCTGGTACTGATCGACCCGCCCGTTTCAGGACCAGGCCGCCGGGAGTATCCCAGCAAACTTCCCTGGTATGTTGACTCCATACGCGACTGCACCCGGGGCGCCGATATCGAGACCATGCGCCACTACTGCCCTACCTGGAGCGACGAACAGCTAAGGCTGCGTGCCGAGTGGCTGCACACCTGCTTTGAGCCAGCCATCGTTCAGGCGTTTGAAGAGTTTCATAGCATCGATATCCACCAGGATTTTCCTGGCATCAAGGTGCCCACGCTACTGATGTGTGCGGGTAAAGGCGGGGTTATTCAAGATGAGGATCGCGCCGAAATACGCTCCCTGCTACCTACGATTCGCATTACCACCGCGGAACAAGCGGGCCATATGATTCCTTGGGATGACTTCGACGGCTTTTTTGCCGCCTTTGAAGACTTCCTGGGTACACAACTCTAACAAAGGCCAATGATCATGACCCACGAAACCATAACCAAGCCATTCCGTATCGGCCAGATTGTACCTAGCTCCAATATCACCATGGAGACTGAGATCCCAGCGATGCTGGCGGCGCGACAGTTGATTCGACCAGAACGTTTCACCTTCCACTCCAGCCGCATGCGCATGAAAACCGTCAGCAAGGATGAGTTGGCCGCGATGGATGCGGAGTCAGACCGCTGCGCCCTGGAGCTGTCTGATGCGGCAGTGGATGTCATGGGCTACGCATGTCTGGTCGCCATCATGGCCATGGGCCCCGGCTACCACCGTGAATCCCAGCAGCGGCTGCGCAGCCGCACCCAAGAGAATGGCTGCGATACGCCGGTGGTCACCAGTGCAGGTGCGCTGGTGGATGCCCTGGGTGTGATGAATGCCAAGCGTGTGGTGGTAGTGGCGCCCTATATGAAACCGCTGACCGAGATGGTGGTGGACTATATCCGCCAGGAAGGTATTGAGGTGCTCGACTACCGAGCGCTTGAGATTCCCAATAACCTGGATGTTGCCCGCCACGATCCCGCCAATCTCCCCGAGATTGTCGCTAGTCTCGACTTGACCAATATCGATGCGATTGTGCTGTCAGCCTGTGTGCAAATGCCATCGCTGCCTGCCGTTTCCAAGGTAGAAGCGTTAACTGGCAAACCAGTGGTGACTGCTGCTATCGCGACCACCTACGCCATGCTTAAGGCGCTCGACCTGGAGCCCATTGTTCCGGGTGCAGGCGCGCTCTTGTCAGGGGCTTATTAGGAGATAACCAGGAGATAGCGCCATGACGAACCCCAGCCAAGCAACAAGCAGCGGCGGTGCAAGTGACAGCTCTTTAGAGGACAGCTTAGATAGCAACTACAAAGGCGTCTGGGATGGCCGCATTGGTTTTGGTAAAAAACCCGTGTTACTGGTCGTTGATTTTATGCAGGGCTACACCACCCCCGGCTCGCCGCTATTTGCCCAGGGCGTGGTGGATGCCATAGCCAATATGCCGCCGTTATTAAACACCGCACGGCGGACGGGCACACCCGTGATCCACACCAACATCCTGTATCACGCCCCGGATCAAATCGATGGCGGCATATGGGTCAAGAAAGCGCCAGTCATGCGAGCGATGGTGGCGGGCAACCCTTATGCGGAGTTCTGCCCCGAGGTGATGCCAAATGACGAAGAGCTAGTGATGACCAAACAGTATGCCAGCGCTTTTTTCGGCACATCGCTTGCTTCAACCCTCGTCGCGATGGGTATCGATACATTGATCATTACTGGCTGCTCCACCAGTGGCTGCATCCGCGCCACTGCCGTCGATGGCCTGCAACATGGCTTTCGCGTGATGGTCGTTCGGGACTGCGTGGGCGACCGCCACCCTGCGCCCCATGAAGCCAACCTGTTTGATATCGATAGCAAGTATGGGGATGTGGTTGGGCTGGATGAAACGCTAGGTTACTTAATGAAGCGTTAGACGTATCCCAAAACGCGGGAACGCGAGCCTCTCTTTTGACTTACCCATCCGCGTTCATTTTTTCCAGCAGATGCAGCAAAGCGATCCGCTCTGCCGGGTTGAGGTTTTTCATGGTCTGATCACTGATCTGCTTGGCGCTAGGCACCATCGCCTCCACAAGTGCCGCACCGGGCTCGGTGATCACCACCATGACTTTACGTTGGTCATTGGGGTCGGTGGTGAGCGAGATCCACTCACGTGCTTTAAGGCGTTTAATCACGCCACGGATGGTGGCTGGATCAATCGCCGTGGCGTTGACAATATCGGTTAACGAGCTGGGGCCGCGCTCCATCACTGTACATAGGGTGACAAACTGAATGGCCGTGAGCTGTTTATCGCTGCTGTAGCGTTGAAAAATAGCCGTATGCCGCTGGTAGGCTTTGCGAAGTAGATGCCCTACTTGCTCAGAAAAATCGTACCCCTGCTCTGAAGGCGTAGGGTGTTCGCCGGAAGACGAGTGTTGGCGCGCACTATCCGTTGTCATTCCATATCCTTAATCTATTAGCGACGACGTGTATCGAGTATGACACTGGTTAACAAAACGATGCTTCAACGTATCAAATACTGCTTGCGCTGGGTCAGCCCACCATGTTTTTATGGCGTACACACTGTAATTTTACCTTAGTTATCGCTCTTTGATCACCTCAAATCAATCTGCACTGATTACCTAAAACGCTAGCGTGGGAGGCAGGCATGGCCGATAGATCAGACTATACAAGAGAGTCGCTGCTGTATGGTTCTGATATTCTGGTGATCTATCGCGACCCTGTTGCGCCCCCCAAGCCCGCGCCCGGACAGCCAGGTACACACTCAAACTTCATCCCCCAAGAACCCGAAATATTCATTGCCGTACTGAGCGATGGTCATATCATGGCTTTCAACGGCCACGTAGACCTGGGCACTGGCATACGCACGGCGCTCGCTCAAATAGTCGCAGAAGAGCTTGGCGTCGCGTTCGACAGCGTTACCATGGTGCTGGGCAACTCCGTTGAAGCCCCCAATCAAGGTCCCACCATTGCCAGCGCGTCAATCCAAATCACTGCCGAGCCTCTACGCCGAGCGGCAGCCCAGGCACGGGAGTACCTATTAACACGGGCCACCAAGCACTTTGACACTGAGCGCTCGCGACTTAGCTGCCAGAACGGCGCTATTTCGCCAAGTGATAATCACCGCTCATCCGTCAGCTTTGGTGAGTTGCTGCGGGGCACCCGTCATGCATTAAAGCTGGCCGATGAGGTGCCGCTCAAGCCGGTCAGCCATTATACCCTGGTCGGCCAATCGACCTCCCGCGTGGATATACCTGCCAAGGTTACCGGGCAATTGACCTTTATCCACGACCTTCGTCTGCCTGACATGCTACATGGGCGAGTGATTCGCCCGCCTTATGTAGGCCACGACAGTGGCGACTTTATTGGCAACAGTCTAATCGCGGTAGATGAAAGCTCTGTGGCACATTTGCCAGGTGTGGTAAGCGTCGTGGTGGTCGGTGATTTTGTGGGTGTAGTAGCCGAGCGCGAAGAGCAGGCCGCTGCCGCAGCCAAACAGCTAAAGATCCAATGGCGCCCGACCGAAGGTTTGCCTCAGCTGAACGACATAGAGCAAGCTCTGCTCGACCTGCCCAGTAAGCAGCGTATCCTCCTCGAAGAGGGTGATCTCGACAGCGCTCTGGCCGCCACACAACATCCGCTCAATCGCCACTATGTGTGGCCTTTCCAACTGCATGGCTCCATCGGCCCTTCATGCTCTGTCGCCGATGCCAACGAAAATGGCCTTCACGTATGGTCGGGCACCCAAAATCCGCACAGCCTGCGCGCCGACCTCGCCCGCCTTACCGGTTTGGATGAAGGCGTTATCACCATTACCCGCATGGAAACTTCGGGCTGCTATGGCCGCAACTGCGCCGACGACGTTGGCGCGGATGCCGTGCTGCTCTCTCAGGCGGTAGGCCGCCCGGTGCGTGTGCAGCTAACCCGTGAGCAGGAGCACACCTGGGAGCCTAAAGGGGCTGCTCAGTATATGGCCATCCAGGGCGGCTTGAACGCAGATGGCAGCCCGGCAGGCTATCGCTTTACTACGCGCTACCCCTCTAACAGTGCGCCCACCCTGGCACTGCTACTGACCGGTGCTACCTCGCCAATCGATATTCCCTTTGAGATGGGGGATCGCACGTCGGTGCCGCCCTACCGCTACCCTCATCGCCAAATAGTGTGCGACGACGTTCCGACACTGGTGCGCGCCTCCTGGCTGCGTGGCGTTTCGGCGCTGCCCAGCACCTTCGCCCACGAAAGCTATATTGATGAGCTCGCCTATTTGGCAGGCGAGGATCCGATCGCCTATCGATTGCGCTATTTGACTGATAACCGCGCCTGCGATCTTGTCAAAGCGTTAGCCGAACGCGCGAACTGGAAACCCGGCATCGCCAACACCAACCCGAGAAGCGATGGGGAGTGGCGCTATGGCCGAGGCTTCGCCTACGCCCAATACGTGCATAGTAAATTCCCAGGTTTTGGCGCTGCGCTCGCTGCCTGGATGATTGAGCTTAAAGTCAATGTGCAGAGTGGGCGGATAGTCGTCGAGAACCTATGTGTAGGTCAGGATGCTGGCTTGATGGTGAACCCCGCTGGCGTTCGCCATCAGGTGCATGGCAATGTGATCCAGATGCTCAGCCGTACTTTAAAGGAGCGGGTAACCTTTGAAGAGGGTTTACCGACCAGCAGAGAATGGGGCGGCTACCCGATTCTACGTTTCACAGAGCTTCCTCCCATCGACGTTATGCTACTTGATCGCCCTGAACTGCCACCACTCGGCGTTGGGGAGTCTGCCTCACTGCCCGGCGCTCCCGCGATTGCCAATGCACTTTTTGATGCCATAGGGATACGCTTTACCCATCCTCCTTTTACCCCTGACACTATTCGCGATGCACTGAAAGCCGCTCTTCGACTCCCCATGGAGGCAGCGAGCTGATGCACCATCTTGATCTACAGGTTATCGAACGGGCGTTGAAGTGGGCCAACCAGGGGCTGACCGTCTGGCTATGCACCGTTCTGAAAACCTTTGGCTCGGCCCCCCGAGAGCCTGGAGCCATGCTGGTAGCATGTTCGACCGGCGACTATTTGGGATCACTGTCTGGTGGCTGTGTCGAAGAAGACTTTATCGCAAGGCTTCAAAATGGTGAGTTTAACGAATCGCTGCAACGGGTACACTATGGCGGTGAGACTGGTTCAGCGAATATTCGTTTACCCTGCGGTGGCAGCCTTGAGGTACTGGTTGAACGGCTGGCGCCCAACACCGAAAACCTCACTCACCTAGAAGTGATGCATGCCACGTTACTGGGTCGCCAACCGCTCATCCGCTGCGTCAAACTGGATGGCAGCGGTAAGCGCTTTAACCTCTCGAATAACACCGAGCCCACCGTGGCCTTCGATACAGCTAGCGTCAATATTCGCATAGGCCCTGCACTACGGCTGATCATCGCGGGGATATCCGCGATCTCTACGCCATGCGCCCTGTTTGCACAAACGCTGGGCTTTGAGGTGATTGTCTGTGATCCCAGAGATGAAGCTCGGAAAAATTTCGCTGTCGCCGGCGTGGAAGTGCAGGCGGTACTGCCCTCTGTGTTTATAGCCTCGGGCGGCTGCCATGCCAATACCGCCGTTGTCGCACTGACCCATGATCCGCGTATTGACGATTTAGCCATGATGGAAGCCGTCCGAACCGATGCTTTTTACATTGGCGTGATGGGCTCCCTTCAAACTTCACAACAGCGCGCCGAGCGTTTGCTACGCTCCGGCGGCCTGACGGAAACCCAGTTAGCTCGAATTGTCATGCCCATTGGCCTGAACCTGGGTAGCAAAACACCCGCAGAAATCGCCCTAGCCGTGATGGCCGACATTGTGCGCCTTTACCGAGGAAAAGAGCGTCATGCCTTGTAGCGACATTATCGTTATCGTAATGGCGGCTGGCCAATCAAGCCGCTTTGGCAGCGACAAAAGAATAGCGCAATTAAATAGCGGAAAAACACTCTTAAATACCACTTTATCGGCCATTCAGAAACACTTTTCCAACATTAGCATCGTCATAAAACCTGAGGACAACCTCGAGTCTCTCGAACTCTCTGCACAATTCTCTACGATTATTAGTTCGCGAAGTCACTTGGGCCTGGGCTATAGCATTAGCGATGCCTTCAGACAACTATGCAGCGATGAAAACACGCAGCATTACCGAGCAGCAGCCATCTGGTTGGCCGATCTCCCCTGGGTAAGTCAAGAAACATGTTGCAAACTAACTGAGAAGGCTACACCAGAGTGCATCGTAAAACCATCACACCAAGGAAAAACCGGCCATCCTGTTGTTTTTGGTAGAAATTTTTGGAAAGAATTAGCGCATTTAGAAAACACGAATGGCGCGAACACTGTCATCAAAAAGCATAGCAACCGTGTTATTCATGTCTCTCTTGATGATCCAGGCGTGTTCACTGATGTTGATTACCCCAATGATTTAACAAGATCACTAAAAAACACAAAAGATACATAAACGATACATGAAAACCAAACAAAAAATACATTAAAAACCAGAAAAAATATTAGCCCAGCACTATCATGCTAGATTAAAAACATCAAAAACAATGAAAGCAAACGCATCATGCACCGCCAATGTTTGACGGTAGCAATACAACTCCTAGGGAACCATAAAACAGCCAGAAAATGACACTCACCAGCGCCCTCGTGATCTACTTCTGGCCAACACTTCGAGGCAACAAATGAAAAAAATTTCTCGTCTCTCACTGACGCAGAAACTGCTGGTCGCAGTCGCGCTTCCTCTCGTAGCGGTAGCCGTTATTTTAGGGTTTGTGGTCAATCAACAGCTTAACCAGGCCATTCCTGCTTTAATTGACAATGCCGGTAAGCGGCAGGTAGAAGCGCGGGCCGATGAGATCAGTCGCTGGATTACCGGGTACCGTAACTGGATAGCCGTGCTGGCTCTGGATGAGCGTTTGGTGGAAGACGTGCCGCTTGCGTCGCACCGCGATTGGCTCGAAAAGCGCTACCCGCCGGGGGGCACGATCGAGTCACTGTTCTTCACCGATGCCACGGGTGCTACGTTAACGCACGCTGGCGTCAACTTGCAGATAGCCGAACGTCCTTATTTCAAAGCCTTGGTGACTGACGGCACCCAGGATAGTCTGCTAAGCGATCCGGTTATTTCCATGGTGAGCGGCCTGCCAACGGCCATTGTCGCTGATACGGTATTCGATGAACGTGGCAATCGAGCGGGACTGTTGGGCATGACCGTCTCCATGGCTGCCGTGTCTGATATCACCTCCGATATTAATGTTGGTGAAGGCAGCTACGGCTGGCTCATCGACAGCCAAGGACAGGTCATTGCCCATCCGGTTGAAGAGTACCGCATGTCGCTCAATTACACCGATGCCGACCAGCAGGGCTACCAAGGCATGGATGCATTGAGTCAGCAAATACTCAGCGGCACAGCGGGCTCCGGTGAAATAACCATGCCCAGCGGCGAGCAGACCGTGCTCATGTGGAGTCCAGTGGAAGGCACTTCCTGGGTGGTGGGAGTCACTGTTCCCATCACTGCCTTTACCACCGTGACAAACAGCCTGCTGCAGTCGCTGCTGCTGGCGGGGGGCGTGCTCTTGATATTGCTGCTGCTGGTGGTTGCCTATGCGGCGCGGCGCTCACTTGCGCCTATCAAGCATACCGCCAGTGCCATGGCCGATATTGCCAAAGGAAAAGGCGATTTGACGCGCCGTTTAGAAGCCAAAACTCAGGATGAAATTGGCGACCTGGCCCATGGCTTTAATGCCTTTGTCGAGCGCATGCAGTCCACCCTTCAGGAAGTTCGCACGAATGCACGAACAGTTCTATCCGATGCCAGCGATATGGCAGCAGGAACTCAAGAACTTTCGTCTCGCACGGAGCAGGCAGCGGCTAACCTCCAAGAAACATCTGCTTCGATGGAGCAGATCCACTCTACGGTATCGCATACTTCTCAGGCCTCGGAACAAGCGAATAGTTTGGCGCTTGAAGCCGCCAGTGCCTCAGAACGGGGCACTGAGTCCATGAATCAGATGGAAGCCAAAATGGAAGCCATCAGTGACTCTGCCAATAAAATCAGCAACATTATTGGCTTGATTGACTCGATTGCCTTCCAGACCAATATATTGGCACTTAATGCATCGGTCGAAGCGGCACGCGCTGGAGAGCAAGGTCGCGGGTTCGCTGTGGTAGCTAGCGAAGTTCGTACCTTGGCCAGTCGCTCGGCTTCAGCGGCGCATGATATTCGCGAGCTGATTGATATGTCCGTGAGCCACTCGAAAGAGGGCGGTGAAATCGTCAAAGCAGCGGCTGAGCGCATGAAAGAGATTCGACTCAGCGTTACTCAAGTGACAGATGTCATCGCCGAGATAGCCGCAGGAGCCCGCGAACAAACGGCGGGGATACAGCAGGTCAATACAGCCGTGGCCGAGATGGATATGATGACTCAGCAGAATGCTGCCATGGTGAGCCAAAGCGCCACGCTGGCCTCTAACATGCGAGATAACGCCCAAAGGCTTGATCAACTGATGCATGAATTCGTACTTCATGAAGGAGGCATGCCCGCCTCTCCTGCCCCTTATGCCACTAAGGCCCACTCAGCGACAGATTCAGCCTTTCTTCCTACCCCTGATCGCCACCCCTCAAAAACTAGGCAGAAACATGCAGTCGCGGAATGGGAGGAGTTCTGATCCCTCTGTGCTAGCGACGATTGGAAAGCACCTCAGAAAGGACTTTGGCACGTAAAGACTCGAGGGCTGCAGATAGCAAAAACCCCGCATCTTTAGATGCGGGGTTTTTGCTGGCACTAATAGTGATTACGCGACGTCAAAGCGATCCGCATTCATCACCTTCGTCCAGGCGGCCACGAAATCCTTGACGAATTTCTCGGCGTTATCGTCCTGGGCATACACTTCGGCGTAGGAGCGCAGCAGCGAGTTGGAGCCAAACACCAGGTCCACCCGCGAAGCGGTCCATTTCACGGCACCGGTCTTGCGGTCGCGAATTTCATAGGCGTTGCTGCCCACCGGCTTCCAGGTGTTGGCCATGTCGGTCAGGTTGACGAAGAAGTCGTTGGTCAACTGGCCTTCACGGTCCGTGAATACGCCGTGTTTGGTGCCACCGTAGTTGGTGCCCAGCACACGCATGCCACCCAGCAGCACGGTCATTTCCGGGCCTGTCAGGCCCATCAGCTGCGCACGGTCGAGCAACATCTCTTCCGGCTTCACGATGTACTCTTTCTTCTGCCAGTTGCGGAAGCCATCGGCCAGCGGCTCCAGCGGTGCGAAGGAGTCCGCATCGGTCAGCTCGTCAGTGGTGTCGCCACGGCCTTTCAGGAAGGGCACACGGATATCGTAGCCCGCCGCCTTGGCAGCTTGCTCGATACCGACGCTACCCGCCAGCACGATGATATCCGCCACGCTGGCACCGGTGTCGGCTGAAATCTGCTCGTAAACGCTGAGCACTTTGGCCAAACGCTCGGGCTCGTTGCCTTGCCAATCCTTTTGCGGTGCCAGACGAATACGCGCGCCGTTGGCGCCACCGCGCATGTCGGAACCACGGTAGGTACGGGCACTGTCCCAGGCCGTCGCGACCATCTCGCCGATGGACAAACCGCTGGCCGCAATCTTCTGCTTGACGACTTCTTCACAGTAGTCGGTGCTGCCTGCGGGCACCGGGTCTTGCCAGATCAGGTCTTCCGCCGGTACTTCCGGGCCGATGTAGCGCGCTTTCGGGCCCAGGTCGCGGTGGGTCAGCTTGAACCAGGCCTTCGCGAAGGTCTGCTTGAAGTACTCCGGGTCCGCCATGAATTTTTCACAGATGGCGCGATACGTCGGGTCCATCTTCATCGCCATGTCCGCATCGGTCATGATCGGGTTATGGCGAATGGAGGGGTCGGTGGCGTCGACCGGCTTGTCTTCTTCTTTGATATCGATCGGCTCCCACTGATGGGCACCGGCGGGGCTCTTTCTCAGCTCCCACTCGTAGCCAAACAGCAGGTCGAAGTAACCCATGTCGAATTTCGTCGGGTGAGTGGTCCACGCCCCTTCGATGCCCGACGTGACCGCCTTGCTGGCTTTACCGTCCATGTGCGGGTTGTTCCAGCCAAAGCCCTGGTTTTCGACGTCGGACGCTTCGGGCTCGGCACTCAGCGCACCGGCATCGCCATTACCGTGGGCCTTGCCCACCGTATGGCCACCCGCCGTCAGCGCGGCCGTTTCTTCGTCGTTCATCGCCATGCGAGCGAAGGTTTCGCGCACTTGCTGGGCGGTCTTCAGCGGGTCGGGCTGGCCATTCACGCCTTCCGGGTTTACATAGATAAGCCCCATCTGGACGGCCGCCAGCGGGTTTTCCATGGTCTCGGGCTTTTCGACATCGCCGTAGCGCTCGTCGGAGGGCGCCAGCCACTCTTTCTCGTCGCCCCAATAGATGTCTTTTTCCGGCTCCCAGATGTCCGCACGGCCAAACGAGAAGCCGTAGGAGGGCAGACCCATGGACTCATAGGCCACGGTACCTGCCAGGATCATCAGGTCGGCCCAGCTGATCTTGTTGCCGTACTTTTTCTTGATCGGCCACAGCAGACGACGAGCCTTGTCCAGGCTGACGTTGTCCGGCCAGGAGTTGAGCGGCGCAAAGCGCTGGCTGCCAGTGCCACCGCCCCCACGGCCATCGGCGATACGGTAGGTGCCTGCGGAGTGCCACGCCATACGAATCATCAAGCCACCATAGTGGCCCCAGTCGGCTGGCCACCACTCCTGGCTATCGGTCATCAGCGCATGAACGTCTTTTTTCAATGCGTCGAAGTCGAGCTTGCGCACTTCTTCACGGTAGTTGAAGTCTGCGCCCATCGGGTCTGATTTATGATCTTGCTGATGCAAGATATCCAGGTTCAACCCTTCTGGCCACCAGTCCTTGTTGGAAGTACCAGTCGATGTGTTGCCGCCATGCATGACAGGACATTTACCGCTCATAGCTCTCTCCCTTATTGCTCTATGCCTTGGAATGACCAAGGGAACAAGTACAGTGCATCTGCGCTGAAGGCGATGATTGCTGGCGCCTCGGATGCATTATTGATGTGTCACAGTTTTATAGCACCTTGCCGATAGCCACAATTTGCATTTTCTGACCAATTCAATAGCTCTCGACTATTGAATATTTTGGCCTTTACGTCGATACCCCTTATACGAGCGTTGACGAGGATGACCGATACCCACGTTCAGGGTTCGTGCCCGTCCCCCTATTAACGCTATACTTTCATGACGTAAAATCAAACAACGATATGATGAATCTGGTCAGGTGGTACTCGGCCTTTCGACTATCAGAGTAGCACTGCATGCTGACGACAAAACGTCTCTCCACCGGCTTTACCTTGCTGGAATTGCTGGTCGCGCTTGCCCTGTTTGCCACGCTGGCCACCATCGCGGTTCCCAGCTTCGCCAGAAACATCCAGGAGAATCGGGTCATCACGACGACCAACGATTACAAGATAGCGCTGAGCTTTGCGCGCAGCGAGGCCGTACGACGTAATCAGACAGTTCGCCTGCAGCCTACCGCCGGAGGGTGGAGCACGGGTTGGGAAGTGATCGCCAACGGTGAAAGCCTGCGCCGCTGGGAGCCCTCTGCGGCGGACCTGACGATCGAAGATGCGCCAGCGAATTTCAGGTTCAACAGCCTGGGGCGGTTGGTGGGTGCCGACTTTACCTCTCAGAATGTCTCGCTAACGCTGGGTGATATCGGCCGCTGCGTGCGTGTGGAGCCTAGCGGAATCTCCCGGGTGCTGACCCAGCGGCAAGCCTGTGACTAACTCAACGTCGAGTATGACCTGATGCCCAAGGCCCAAAGCGGTATTTCACTGCTGGAATCGTTGATTGCCCTGCTGGTGCTGTCGATCGGCCTGTTGGGTGTACTGGGGCTACAAACCCAATCCCTGGTGCATAACCGCGCCGCTTATTTCGAAACCCAGGCCACCAACATGGCACAAGACATGCTGGACAGAGTGCGTGCCAATCGCGAACAAGCCCCCTCCTACACGCTGGGATTAGGCAGCGCCCCCGGAGGGAGCGGCCTTCCCGGCCGTGACCAGACACAGTGGGTAGAGGACCTGGCCGCAGCACTGCCCGGTGGCGAAGGCGGCATCGAGGTGGCCAATCGTCGCGTCAGTGTCACGGTGCGCTGGGACGATACCTCCGCCCCCGACGACGTTCGGCAAATCCAACTGGTATCGGAGCTCTAGCGTGAGCCATGTCACTCCCCCTCAAACCCAGGCGGGTTTTACGCTGGTCGAGCTGCTGGTGGCCATGGTCATTGGCCTTCTGGTCATGGCGGGGGCGACGCAGCTGTTCATTTCGTCGCAGCAGAGCTTTCGCTTCCAGACGGCCCTGGCCGATATGCAGGACACAGGCCGATTTGCCCTGGATACGCTGTCACGCGAATTGCGCCAAACCGACTACAGCGGCGGCTGCGCCTTGCCGCAAACCACCGTGCACGTACGCAACATTGCCGATGCCAGCAGCGCGCCCCTGCCGCTACAGGCATGGCGGGATATCTCCAACGCCGATTTTGCCGACAGCTTGAATAGCCCGCTGGCCAACCAGGACGTGCTGGCGTTTCGAGGCGGCCTGATTGCCCGCACTGGCTTTGCCGATGACTCCTTGGAGATCGCCAGCGTCGACAGCAATCAACAGATCACCTTGAACGCGCAAACAGGTGCCGTGTTCAATCAACGGCTGGTGCTGCTGCAGGGCCTGTTGAACTGCGATATTTTCTATAACACCTCCAATAATGCTAATGATACTAGCGTACTGCGAAAAGCCAGCACCTCGGGTTGGCAGAGTAACGTAGCGGCCAATACCAGCCTTTGGGGTGCTGCCAGCGGGCTCGGCTATCAGTCAGGGCAAGACGTATCGCTGAGCGCGCTGGGCAGTGCCATCTACTACCTGGGCCTTGACCCGGACAACAATGATACTCCAGCGCTGATGCGGCTGGATATCAGTCAAGCCACGCCACGCAATGAAATCTTGGCCAGCCATGTGGTGGCCATGCGGACAGCGTTTCTGGTGGACGATGACTATCTCGCAGCGGATGACATCGACGATGCCCAATGGCCCGCCGTACGGGCGGTACGCATTACCCTGATCGTGCAAAGCGACCGGCCCAACCTGCGCAATGCCGACACCACCCTGGCCGTAGGCAACTTCCGAGGCGCCAACGCCTTTATCGGCGGTGAAGGGCGACTGTATCAGGCGTTCACCACCACCATCGCCTTGAGGAACCGCTGACATGTCGACGCGAGGCCACCCACAGCAAGGCATGGCGCTGGTGCTCAGCCTGATTTTCCTGGCCATCGTGACGATACTGAGCCTTTCGTCCATGCAAGGGGCCATGACACAGGACCGCATGGCCTCCAGCCAACGCGACCACAGCACTGCCTTTCAGGCAGCCGAGGCTGCCTTGCGAGAAGCCGAGACACGCTTGCAAAACGGCAACGATCCTTCGGCAGCATGGACGACCCATGCAATGAACATGGCTGAGCTCAACCGCAACCCACGCTACCGCGTACGCATGCTCGCACCCATCGGCTCACGCTCCAGCAATGAGAGTGGTGAAATCATCGAAATTCTATACCGCGTCGAGGCACAGGGGTTTGGTCGTGGTGAAGACACGAGTGTCTGGCTGGAATCCTTGTTCGTTCGTCAGCAGCAGGTGGAGGTGGCAGTTCCATGACCCAAAGATCCTTTGCTGTATTCATGCTCACCACGGCGCTTACCTTCGGCGCACTGGGGCAGCCTGCCTTTGGTGCGGGTACCTTTCCTCCGCCTACCGAC
Source organism: Halomonas sp. NyZ770 (assembly GCF_020616575.1). NCBI lineage: Bacteria > Pseudomonadati > Pseudomonadota > Gammaproteobacteria > Oceanospirillales > Halomonadaceae > Halomonas > Halomonas sp. NyZ770. The sequence continues at coordinate 3,674,945 of NZ_CP085143.1, forward strand.
CCAACGCCGACGCCCCCCACCGAGCCCGAACCAACGCCTGAGCCTGAACCTGAGCCACCCCCACCACCGGAACCAGAGCCCCCCATTGGTGGCGGTGGCGACGACCCTATCGATGAAAATTTCGATATTCCCAATGACCGGGTCGGTGTTTCTCCGGCACCTTTGAACGTGGTGAGCCGCGTTCCCCCCAACGTTCTGCTGATCCTGGACAACTCGGAAAGTGGCCAGGAGGGCTTGGATGGCCGAGTCGCCGTGGGCAACCAGTCTGGCGATCGTGAAAACCTGGCGGCCTGCCAACCCAATACGTTCAATGCTTCCGCGTGCCCCGCTGGCGCACGCTCGCCGCTGAGCAAGTCGAGCATCATGAAGCGCGTAGGCCGCGACCTGATCGAGCGTTACCGTGGCGACTTGAACCTGGGGCTGATGGCCTACCAGCAAAACCCCGCCTCGCGTACGCGCGACGCAGCCTTTAGTGGCAGCACCGTCGTATGGCGACTCACCGAGCGCGGCCTGGCGGCACGTTACTCCAGCAATGCCAACCCCAGCTGGTACGACCCGAACTTTGACGGGGCATGGAATGCCACGACCAAGCGCTATCGGGCCAGACTGCCTGGCACCAATATCTATGCGTTCTTCAACGTGGGCGTGCCTGGCTACATGTTCGAGGAAAATTTCTCGACCGGCCTACCGCGCAATGATGTGACCGAGTACTGGCGGCGTATCTCCAACCCGACGGCCACGTCCGATCAATTGTCCGAGCGCTACCGTGGTTTGACCACGGGCGGTTCGAACTCGCCCACCATTGGTGACGGCGTTTCCTACAGCAACCCGGTGAACTCGAATTTCACCCTGCCGCTGGTCGACAGCCTGCGTCAGCGGGGCATCCCCAACTGGGGGGCACACACGGCCTCCATGCAGCTCAACCAGTGGGAGTGGCGGACGACCTCGTCCCCAGGGCTAGGCTACCTGCACGTGCCCATTGGTGGGCTCAATAACGACGGCACGGTAAACGCAGCCCATTGGGAAGCAATCGAGACCAAGCTGGGCACCCAGCGCCACGAGTGGAACGGTAGCGGCAACCCCATGACCGACCCCAGCTGGCCACTGCTGGCAACCGGCCTGACGCCTATCGAAGGCACCATGTACACCGCGCGTGATTATTTTTTGAACAATACAGATAGGGGCAGTTCGTTTGGCACCAACCAGGGGCGCCGTGCGGGCATCTCGATTCCCAACCTCAATAACCCCGATGCGCAGCAGTGTTTGGTGAATGCCAATATCTGGCTGACCGATGGCTTACCCTCGGTAGATCGCTCCGGCAACTCGTTAGGCAACAACGTCAGTGGCGCATTGGCCAGCGCCGAGGCAGCCATCAAACGGCTTTATGACGATACCGGGGCTCGGCTCACAAACCCTGTGCGCACCTACGTGGTCGGCTTCAACCTGCCGCCGGACATCGCCAACCTCCCCAATGTCTCGGACGACCCGCTGGGCGACCTGGCCCGCGCCGGAGGCACCGAGCGCGCCTACTTTGCCAACGACGAAGCCTCGTTGAATCAGGTGATGCAGCAGGTGCTGGGTAGCATCATCGCCGCGTCTCAATCCAATACCTCGGCGGCAGTCAACAGCGACGAATTCGGCGTGGAAGACGGCAATCTGCTCTATACGGCGGGGTTTAGAAGCGAGGACTGGTCAGGCCGCCTGGCGGCTTTTGCCGTTCAAGCAGATGGCAGCAGGAGCAGCCGCTGGAATGCCGAAACGCAGCTTGCACAGCAGGCAGGCAACCGCCGCTTGCTGACGACTCGGCGGCTGGAAAACGGCAGCCGCGCAGGCGCCCTGCTCAGCGCAGAGACCAGCGGCCTGACCAGCGCCGAGGTGCGCTGGCTGCAGGGCGAAAACGTGCAGGGGTTACGCACCCGGCAGTCGTTGCTGGGCGATATCATCAACGCCAATCCGGTGCTTCTGCAAGGGGCTGGCAGCCGCCCGCCGCTGCTGATGGTGGCCGCCAACGACGGCATGCTGCATGGTTTTCATGCCAACACGGGACAGGAGCTATTCGCGTATCTGCCGTCAGAGTTGACACAAGGGGAAGCGCCGCCCATCCGCTCCCTGACGCGTACCGACTATAACCACCGCTACTTCGTCGACGGCACCCCAGCCGTTCGCGACGTCAACATTTCCGGTGGGCCTTCAGCCGTTGCCGTCGGCACCATGGGTGCAGGTGGCCGTACGGTGTTTGCACTGGATGTGAGCAACCCCGCCAACATGGGAGCCAACAGCGTGCTCTGGGAGTTCCGCCATCCGGAACTGGGTACGGGGGTCAGCCAGCCCACCATCACCCAGCTCACCGACGGCACCTGGGCGGCCATCTTCGGCAATGGCTACAACAGCGTTGGCTATCAGGCCTCGCTGTTTGTGGTCAACCTCACGACCGGGCGCCTCATTGCGCATCTCAAAACCAACACCGGTAGCGAAGCGGCCCCCAACGGTTTGGCAACGCCCACCGTCACGGCCTGGCCCAGCTACAACGGTGCACGCTTTGCTTACGCTGGCGACCTGGCAGGCAATATGTGGCGCTTCCCGCTCACGGCAGGCAGCAGCGTCAATCGGCTTTACCAGGGCAGCGCCAGCCAGCCCATTACCTCTGCCCCAGCGGTGACGCTGAGCAGCGGCTCCCCCGATACGCTGATGGTCATGTTCGGCACCGGCAGCTATTTCCGCTCGGGCGACATTGGCAACAATGCCACGCAGCAGTTTCTGGGCATTCAGGACCGTGTCGGCCGCACGACGACCTATGGCACATCGGACCTGTTGACCCAGCGCATTAGCGGCAATGCGTCGCGAGATGGCTTCAACCTGCGGGCGAGCACCAACCTTGCGCCTTCCAGTAACCAGCGCGGCTGGCGCATCGAACTGCCTGCCGGCGAGCGGGTGATTGCCGCCCCCTCGATCTCGAGCAGCCTGCCGCGCCGTGTTCGCTTCTCGACGCTGCTCCCCGATGAATCCGACCCCTGCGGCGGCGGCCGGGAAGGCTTCTTCATGTCCTTGCTGGCCGATACCGGCGGCAGTGGTGGCATGACCACCTTCGACTTCAACGGCGATGGTCAGCCAGACAGCGACGCCACCATCAACGGCGATGCCATCACAGGCCTTCAGGCAGGTACCGGTGAGCGGCTGGTCGGAGTCAACGATGGCCAGGTAGAGCGCCTGTTCGTGGGTAACCCCGACGATCCCAGCGCGTCTCCCAATGGCGATGGTTCCATCACCATCGGCTTCAACGCCGACCACCTGGGCCGTCGCGCCTGGCGGCAGCTCACCGACGAAGAGACCGACGGCTGACCAACCTGCCAACAAATCGGGGAGCCCATGGGCTCCCCGATTTCATCTTCCAGCGTCACTCATCCTTCGACCAGCGGTAGCAGGGCATTCACGCTATCCCGTGCATCGCCGTAGAACATTCGCGTGTTCTCCTTGAAGAACAGCGGGTTCTCGATGCCCGAGTAGCCGGTGCCCTGGCCACGCTTGCTGACGAACACCTGCTTGGCTTCCCACACCTTGAGTACCGGCATGCCCGCGATGGGGCTATTGGGGTCCTCTTCGGCGGCGGGGTTCACGATGTCGTTGGAGCCGATGACGATGACCACGTCGGTGGTGGCGAAGTCGTCGTTGATTTCGTCCATTTCCAGCACGATATCGTAGGGCACCTTGGCTTCCGCCAGCAGCACGTTCATGTGCCCCGGCAAACGCCCAGCCACCGGATGAATCGCAAAGCGCACGGTTTTACCCGCAGCGCGCAGCTTGCGTACCAGGTCGCTGACCGCCGCCTGCGCCTGCGCCACGGCCATACCGTACCCGGGCACGATGATGACACTATCGGCGTCGTTCAAGGCCGAGGCAACGCCGCTGGCATCGATGGCCACCTGCTCGCCTTCGATCTCGGCGGCAGGCCCCTGAGTGCCCCCAAAGCCCCCCAGAATCACGCTGATGAAGTTGCGGTTCATCGCCTTGCACATGATGTAGGAGAGAATGGCCCCGGAGGAGCCCACCAGGGCGCCGGTCACGATCAACAGGTCATTGGAGAGGGTGAAGCCCACTGCCGCCGCCGCCCAGCCGGAGTAGCTGTTGAGCATCGACACCACCACGGGCATGTCCGCCCCGCCGATGCCCATGATCAGGTGGTAGCCAATGAAGAACGCCAGTGCCGCCAGCAGGAGCAGTGTCCAGAAGCCCGCGCCATTGAGGTACAGGATCGCCAGCAAGAGCGACAGCGCCGCCGCCCCGGCATTGAGCCTATGCCCACCGGGCAGTTGGCGAGGTTTGCCATCTACCTTGCCAGCCAGTTTGCCAAAGGCCACCACGGAGCCGGTAAAGGTCACCGCGCCGATGAAGATGGCGAACACGACCTCGATCTGCAGAAAGGTCAGCTCGTCCGGTGCCTTGGTGGCCACCAGCGCAGCAAACGCAGAAAACTCCTGCATCACGCCATCGGCAGCCCGCGCGGCCATCACCCGGCGACGCTCCAGGTCGGCACTCCAGGCCACGAACACCGCCGCCAACCCGACAAAGCTGTGCAGCGCCGCGACCAGCTGAGGCATTTCGGTCATCTCGACCTTGCCCGCCACGTAAATCCCTATCCCGGCGCCGATCACCATCATCGGGATCAGCCACCCGTAGCCGCCAATACCGGGGCCGAAGGCGGTGAACAGCACCGCCACCGCCATCCCGACGATGCCGTACCATACGGCACGTTTGGCCTTTTCCTGGTTGCTCAGCCCACCCAGCGAAAGAATGAACAGCACGCTGGCCGCAATGGCCGCGGCAGATACGAACCCTTGTCCTAGCATATCGTTTCTCCGCCGCTCAGGATTTCTGGAACATGGCCAGCATCCGGCGTGTCACCTGGAAGCCACCCACGATATTGATAGACGCGATCAGTACCGAAATCGCCGCCAGTACGCTCACCACACCGCTCCCCGACCCCATCTGCAGGATGGCCCCCAGGATGATGATCCCGGAAATGGCATTGGTCACCGCCATGAGAGGCGTATGCAGCGAGTGGCTCACGTTCCAGATCACCTGGAAGCCAATGAAGCAGGCCAGCACGAAGACGATGAAATGCTGCATGAACGACGCTGGCGCGACTTGCCCCAGCAGCAGCATCACGGCACCGCCTGCCGCCAACAGGCCGACTTGGCGTTTGGTCTGTGCTTTGAAGGCCGCCTGTTCGGTGGCCTTCTTCTCTTCCGGCGAGGGCTGCTTCTCTTTCTTCTTCGGCTTGGCCGCGCCAATGGCTTTGACCTTGGGCGGGGGTGGCGGAAAGGTGATTTCCCCCTGATGGGTCACCGTGGCCCCACGAATCACGTCGTCATCCATATTGTGGTGGAGCACGCCATCCTTCTCCGGCGTCAAGTCACTGAGCATATGGCGAATGTTGGTGGCATACAGCAACGACGCCTGGGTGGCCATGCGTGAGGGGAAGTCGGTATAGCCAATCACCACTACGCCGTTATCGCTCACCACGCGCGCATCGGGCTGGGTGAGGTCGCAGTTGCCGCCCTTTTCGGCGGCCAGATCGACGATCACCGAGCCGGGTTTCATGGCCGCCACCATGTCGTCCAACCACAGTTTGGGCGCGGGTTTGCCAGGAATCAGCGCCGTGGTGATGACGATGTCCACCTCGGGCGCCTGCGCGCGGAAACATGCCAGCTGCTTTTCCCGAAACTCAGGGCTGGAGGGCGAGGCATAGCCACCGCTTTCCGCGCCGTCCTGGGCGTCTTCGAAATCGAGGAACAAAAACTCGGCGCCCATGGACTCGATCTGCTCGGAAACTTCCGGGCGCACATCGAAGGCGCGCACCACAGCCCCCAGGCTGGTAGCGGTACCGATTGCCGCCAACCCCGCCACGCCCGCCCCGATCACCAGCACCTTGGCAGGGGGCACCTTGCCCGCGGCGGTCACCTGGCCAGTAAAGAAGCGGCCAAAATTGTTGCCCGCCTCGATCACCGCCCGATAGCCCGCAATGTTGGCCATGGAAGAGAGCGCATCCATCTTCTGGGCCCGGGAGATACGCGGCACCATGTCCATGGCAATCACGGTGGCGCCTTGGGCTTTGCAGGTTTCCAGCAGCGCTGCGTGTTGGGCTGGCCAGAAGAACGCGATCAGCGTTTGGCCTTCGCGCAGCCGCTGCGCTTCTTGCTCGGAGGGCTCCCGTACCTTGACGACCACGTCGGCTTCTTGCCATAGCGCCTCGGCATGTTCGACCACGGTGACGCCAGCCGCCCGGTACGCCTCATCACTGAACCCAGCCCCGGCCCCCGCACCCGCTTCTACCAGGCACTCATGGCCCAGCTTGTGGAGCTGCTGTGCGCTGTCCGGCGTCAGCGCGACCCGCGCCTCGCCTTTAGCACTCTCTTTTGGTGCGCCTATTTTCACACGCGTTCTCCCTGGTTAGCCCGCCCTGCGCACGCCTCTCCCCGTGTATTGCCAACCTCAGAAGCGGGTACGCCGTCGTGTCATGGCAACGTCATGGCGTTGCTCGTTAGCAGTTTAGGATCTAACGCCAGGCCCGCCAGTGGCCATTCAACCTTCGATTCAACCCGGTTGTAGAGCGACGACATCCTGGGGCACTGCTAGCGGGTGCTGCTGCTGGCAAAGGCCATCAGTTGATCGGTGAGCCACACGTTGGCTGGGGCATTGAGGTAAAGCTGATGCTGGATCAGCGTCATGGTGAGGGCGGGCAGCGCGGCGGGCGGCGTCACCATGCGTACCGGCAGCATGGCCACGAAGCGCTCGGCCATCTGGCGTGGCAGGGTCATGATGGCATCGGTGAGGGCAACCACGCGGGCAGCGGCAATGTAGTTCAAGTTCTTGGAGATGACACGGCGCGTCAACCCGTGCTGAGCCAGGCAGTTCTCGATGGGGCTGGGCAGCAAGCCGCTGATGTCGGCCAACTCGACGTGCGCCAGCTGAGCAAACGCCTCCAGCGCCAGCGCATCCCCCACGTGGGGGTTGTGCTGCGCCACCAGGCACACCAGCTCCTCATGCAGCCAGGGGGTTTGCACCACGCCACTGGGCAGCGACGATTGGCGATCCAGCCCCACCACCATATCCACCTGACGCTGCTCCAGCGCCTCGTTCAGCACGTCGGGGGTAATCAGCTCTATCGAAAAACTGAGACCGGGCGCACTGCGCAGCAGCTGGCTCAAAAACGCCGGGTACATGACCTCCTCGAAATAATCCGTGGTGGCCAGGGTGAAGCGCCGCGTACTGGTGGCGGCTGCAAAGGTCGCGGGGGGCGCCAGCCCCGCCTGCAGGGCGGCCAGGGATTGCTGCACGACCGGCAACAGTGCCAAGGCACGGGGGGTCGGCTGCAGCCCTTGCCCGGAACGCACCAGCAGCGGGTCATCCAACGCTTCACGCAGGCGCTTGAGCGCATGACTCAGGGCAGGCTGGCTCAAATGGAGCTTTTCCGCCGCACGGGTGACATGGCGCTCGCGCATCAGCATCTCGAAGACGAGCAGCAAATTCAGGTCAAAATGGCGTAACGAACGCATGAGGGCTCACTATCCATAAGATGAATGATTTCATTCTAAACATTCATTTCATTCATCGCCAAAAATTCCTTATCGTCGCGCTTTCTCGCCTCGCGAACCACGTTTCCCCCGCTGCACGCTGATAGGAGAACACATTAGGTGAACCCATCGCAGATCATGCCGAGCCTGTTTGGTGACGTCATCTCCACCTTCATGGGGGTACCCAAAGCCACCGACCCAAGCGCTACCGACGCCGAGGTCGTGGTCAGCGGTGTGCCGTTTGATCTGGCCTGCTCCGGCCGCTCGGGCACGCGCATGGGGCCTAATGCGATTCGCCAAAGCACGGCCAACCTGATTTGGGAAGGCAAGCGCTGGCCGTGGGATTTTGCGTTGGAAGAGCGCCTGCGGGTGTGCGATGCCGGCAACCTGGACTACGCTTATGGCGAACCAGAAAGCCTGATCGACAACCTGGAAAGCCACGCCATGCGCTGGCTGAAAGCGGGTAAAAAGATGCTGACGCTGGGCGGCGACCACTACATCAGCCTGCCGCTGCTGCGTGCCCATGCCCGTGAACACGGCCCGCTGGCGCTGATTCATTTCGATGCTCACACCGATACCTACGAGCAAGGCACACGCTATGATCACGGCACCATCTTCCATCATGCACTGAAGGAAGGCCTGGTCGTCCCGGAGCATTCACTGCAGATTGGTATTCGTACCAGCTATGACCGCCACAACCACCCTTACGAGGTGCTGGACGCCGACTGGGTGAACGACCACGGCCCGGCGGCAGTGCTGGAGCGCATTCGCGCGCGGGTAGGTCATCACCCCGCCTACGTGACGCTGGATATCGACGGCCTCGACCCGGCCTTTGCGCCCGGCACCGGCACCCCCGTGTGCGGTGGTCTCTCCACGGACCTGATGCTCAAGGTGGTTCGCGGCATGGTCGGCATGGTCGGCATGGAGCTGGTGGGCATGGACCTGGTGGAAGTCAATCCGGCCTATGATCACGGCGACATTACCTCGCTGGCCGCCGCCACGTTAGGGCTGGAATTCCTCTACACGCTGGCGGCTTCCAAGCCCGTCAAGTGATGGCAAAGCCGCCTGGGCCATCGCTCAGGCAGCTTTGTTCAGCCAGCGAATGACCTGCTCGGCGACGGCGTCCGGGTGGGTCATGTGAATACAATGCCCTTTGGTCGGCATGACGCAAAGCTGGCTGTTGGGCATCAGCTGATGCACGAACTCGCCCACGGCCACGCTGGCCAGCTTGTCATCTTCGCTTTGCAGGATCAGCGTCGGGTGTTCCGAGATGGGCAACAGGTAACGATAATCGGAAAAGAACGTTGCCACGGCAAAGGTCTTGGCCACGGTCGGATCGGTGGAGCAGAAACTCTCCGACAGCTCGCCGACGAGGTCTTCAGTGCCCTCTTCCCCCACCACGATAGGCGCCAGGTACTCGGCCCAGCCGGTATGGCTGCTCTCCATCAAGTCGATCAGCGCATCCAGGTCGGCCTTTTCGAACCCACCGAAATAGTCGGGGGGCATGTTCAAAAAGCACGGCGAAGGGCACACCATCACTTGCCGGGTAATGCGTTCAGGCGCCTGCGCGGCGGCCAGCAAACCGATATTGCTGCTGACGGAGTGGCCAATAAAGACGGTGTTGGTCAATTCCAGCGCTTCACACACTTCGATGACATCTCGGGCATAGCCATCCAGCGTACTGTAGCGAACCTCGTTGAAGTCGGATTTCAGCGAATCCCCCGACCCTACGTAGTCGAACAGCACCAGGGTATAGGTATCTTTCAACCTGGGTACCAGGTACTGCCACATGTTCTGATCGCAGCCAAACCCATGGGCCAGGATCAGCGTGGTGTCGCCGCTTCCCAGGATCTTGACGTTATTACGAAACATCACCCGCTCTTTGGTCAGCATAGGTCCTCACTTGGTGGCACACCGTGCCATACCAAAGGTCACTCCAGGGCCTGATCCACCTTCCTGCCGGTCATGCCCGCCATCGTTCATACTCTCGTCTGTGCCATCGTTACATAACGAAATGGCGATGGACACTCCGAAATCGTGAACGATTGTTTCTCACGAGCCACCACCTGCCACGAGAAAATATCCTCGGCCCACCGCACAAGCAAAACAGTCGTTATTGTTAATGATTGGCATTAATATTAATATCGGTGAACCATTACGAGCGATGCGTTCCCATCGCTTCGTGGGCGTGGCCCTCATCCGTTGCCCACCATGACACGTGCCGACCAGACTGTCGTCATTGGCCCTCTCGACCAAGGTAAGCATCGCCCCCGACAGGAGACAGCGAGATGACCCGGGCTGCCATTGATCGGATCACCGTTGCAGATTTTCTCGATTACGGCCAGCGCTACTGTATCGAATACCGCTTTCCTGCGTTGGCATACCCACTGGAGCGAGCCAGCCAGCTGCCTGTCGCCCAAGGGCGAGTCGAGGAAAGCCTGCTGTTTCCTGGCGTCAAGCTGGTGCTCTCTGACATCGAGGTCGTGCACCCCTATGCCTCGCACTCTCTGGGCACGGCGGCATGTCTGGTCATCGTCGTGATCGAAGGGCGTGTACGCCTGGGAACCGACAATGAACGGCACTGGCTGACCGCAGGACAAGCCCATACTGTCTGCCTGAGCGACCAACATTTTCTCGACGCCTACCAGCCAGAAGGGCAAAGGCTTCGCACCCTCTCGCTCTCCCTTGATGCCACTGCTTTGCAGCAGTGGTGCGGCGAGCCGCTGCCCACCCAGTCCATCACCTGGTCTCTGCCGCCTGCCCTGCACCTGTCGTTGGAGCATGGCGTTCAGTCGCCCTTGACGGGCCATGCCCGACGCCTATTCTTCCAAGGGCTGGCCCTACAGCTAATGGCTCAGGGGCTCTCCCGCCCCCACCAAGCGCCGCTTCAGGCCACGGCTTCTCCTGGCCGCTTAGCGGCTATTCGGCGCCTGCTGGAGGAATCCCCCGAACACGAGCATCGACTAGAGGTATTAGCCGCCAGGGCGGCCATGAGCCCCAGTACATTAGTGCGTCACTTCAAGCTGGCTTATGGCTGTTCACCCACCGACTACCTGCGCCGATTGCGCCTGAACCGAGCCCGCAAACTGTTGCTCGATGGGCACACCATCCAGCAGGCAGCACACTTGAGCGGTTATCGTCATACCAGCAACTTTACGACCGCGTTTCGGCGCGCTTTTGGCGTTTCACCAAGCGCTCTGACGAAACCCTCACCTTGAGCGCCGCCTGCTGGCTATGCATAACGAATTGCTCAGCTTGCATAACCCAACGGGACGTTTAAATGGAATAATTCTCATTACCAAAATAATTCACGTCGAGAATTATCCATGCCCCCGTTAAATCGCCTTTCCCTAGCCGTCGCCATGGCCTCCGTCACACTTTCCATGCCGCTTCAGGCCGATACATCGCTGGAAACCCTCACCGTGACCGCCAGCGCTGCCACGAAGACAGACACACCTTTCATCGAGACGCCCCAAGCGGTTTCGCGGGTCGAGCGTGACGATTGGGAGGCCCGTGGCGCAGAAACCGTTCAGCGAGCAGCCGACTACACTTCTGGCGTCTTCACCAACCAGATCGGTGCTTCCAACCGCTACGACTACCTGGTGCTGCGTGGTTTCGCCGACGGCAGTATCAACAACACGTTCCTGGATGGATTGAAGGTCATGAGCGATGGGGGCTCCTATAGCTCACTCTCCATCGACCCTTGGTTTCTAGAGGCCATCGAAGTCGTCAAGGGACCTGCCTCCGTGCTTTACGGACGCGCCTCGCCTGGGGGATTGGTGGCCCAGACCAGTCGTCGACCCGAATTCGAACCAGGTGGCGAGCTACGACTGCGCGTGGGCAATAACGCCCAGCGCAGCGCCGCATTTGACGTGACTGGCCCACTGGATGCCGAACGGCGTGTCGCTTTCCGCCTGACGGGGTTGGCGGGGGCTTCCGACACGCAGTTCGGCCCTGTCGAAGAGCAGCGTTATGCCATTGCTCCGCAGTTGAGCTGGGATATCAGCGACGATACCAGCCTGAACCTCCATGCCTACTTGCAGCGAGACCCTGAAGGAGGCTATCACTCTGGGCTTCCTTACGAAGGCACGGTGGTAGACCGCAACGGACGACGTATCTCTAATGCCTTCTTCGAAGGCGAGGATACCTTTGAAAAATTCCGTCGCGATCAAACCATGGTCGGTTACGAATTCGAGCACCGTTTCAACGATGCACTCAGCGCCCGCCAACGGCTGCGCTACACCGAAACCGATGTCGAGCTGGATCAGGTATATGCCTTTGGCTGGGCCTCGGCCACCGAACTCGCGCGCTACTACTCTGGTGGCGACGAGTCGCTTGATGCCCTCACCGTCGACAACCAGCTGGAAGCCAGGCTGTCCACCGGTGCTTTGAACCATACGCTCTTGTTCGGCCTGGACTATCAGCAACGCGACAACGACGTGACCTGGACCTCAGGCGCCTTCCCGACCATCGATGCGTTCAACCCAACCTACGGCGCAGGCCCCAGCGTCATGTACCCAGAGGTGCGCCAGCACCGTGCGCTGGAGCAAACCGGCGTTTATCTACAAGATCAGATGTCCTACGGCCACTGGCACGCCAACCTGGGCCTGCGCCACGACTGGGTCGACATCACCAATACCGACCAGGACAGCGGTGACACCAGTTCACTCAATGATACCCAGTCGAGTGGCCGCGCCGGGCTGCTGTATCGCTTCGACAGCGGGGTCGCGCCTTATCTTAGCTATACCACATCGTTCAGCCCCAACAGCACTACCGACCAGAACGGTGACCTGCTGGCCCCGTCCGAAGGCGAGCAGGTGGAGCTGGGGGTGAAGTATCAACCTCCTGGCACTCGCGACCAGTACAGCATTGCCCTCTTTGATATCACCCAAGAGAATGTGGCCACCAAACTGCCCAATGAAACCTTCCATCGCGCCACCGGCAGAATCGAGTCCCGTGGCGTCGAGCTAGAGGCGCACCATCGGTTCACCGACGCCCTCTCCGTGCAGGCTGCTTACAGCCACACCGATGTCACGTTAGCCAAGACCGACGATGCCAATGAAGGCAACCGCAGTAATCAGGTTCCCCGCCACCAGTTGGCCGTGTGGGGCAACTATACCTTCCAGTCAGGTGCCCTGGCGGGTGTGGACACAGGTCTTGGCTTTCGCTACCACGCAGATATCCAGGCCGATGATGCCAACACCGAAAAAGTGCCCAACTACACCCTGGTCGATGCCACCTTGGGCTATGACCTGAGTCGCGTGGGCCTCGACAACATGTCAGCGCGGCTCAATGCCACCAATCTGCTGGATAAAGAGTACGTGGCCTCCTGCTACGACCTGAATTTCTGCTATTTCGGTGCCGAGCGCAGCGTCACAGCCTCGTTCCACTACTCGTTCTGAACGACCCACTCCCGCAGCCTCATGACATGAGCGGCTGACTGACAGTCAGACATCCAGCCGCTCGCTATCATCGAGTGTTGCTTTCAAGGCAACAAACTCACCCTGCCAGGCACTCGTTCCTGCCCGTCAAGTCGCTTAGCGTTATAGAAGCCCATAACGACACAGACAACGGCACCAGAGGACAGGAAATGCCTTATACCCCTTTTTTCAATGACGCACAGGTCGAAACAGCGGTTGCCATTCGGCACCAGCTGCACCAACACCCAGAGCTGAAGTTCGAGGAGACGCAGACCGCCCGCCTCGTGGCCCAGCGCTTGCGCGACCTGGGGTATCACGTGACCGAAGGTTTGGCGACCACCGGCGTCATGGCCGAGCTGGACACCGGCCGCCCCGGCCCCGTGATCGCCTTTCGGGCCGATATGGATGCCCTGCCCATCAGGGAAGCCAACGCGTTCGAGCACCGCTCCCAGCGCGACGGGCTGATGCATGCCTGCGGCCACGACGGGCACACCGCCACGCTGCTGCTGGCCGCAGAAGCCATCATCGCCCAGCGCGACCAGCTTTGCGGCTACATCAAGCTGCTGTTTCAACCCGGTGAAGAGGGCGGCAACGGTGCGGATAAAATGGTCAAGGCCGGCGTGCTCCAGCACCCGCAGGTAGAGGCCATTTTTGGCTACCACAACCGCCCGGGCTTTCCCGTAGGGCAACTGTTCGTCAAACCCGGCCCGGCCATGGGCGGTAACGATACCTTCAAGATCACCTTGTCGGGCGTATCGGGCCACGCTGCCATGCCGCATCTGGCGGTCGACCCCATTTATGTGGGGGCGTCGCTGGTGCAGCAGTTGCAAGGGCTGGTGGGCCGCCACAAATCACCGTTGGAAGCTGGCGTGATCACCGTGGCCGCCTTTCATGCGGGCGATGCCGCCAATGTCATTCCGGGCACGGCAGAGCTGCTGGTCAATATTCGCAGCGACCGTGAAAGCTCACGCAACGCCCTGGTGGGCAAACTGGAACAAGTGGTGGCCGGGGTGTGTGCCGCCCACGGCGCCCACTTCTCGATGGAGCATCAGCACCAGATTCCGCCGCTGGTCAACGACGCCGAATGGTCACGGCAGGTGCTGGCCATCGCTACCGAGCAGGGGGTCAGCCCAGACATCCAACAGCTGGATTACATGCCCACCATGGGCGCCGAAGATTTTGCCTTCTACCTGCAAGAGGTGCCTGGCTGCTTCTTCTTCGTGGGCAATGGCGACAGCGCGTACCTCCACAACGAACATTACGACTTCAACGATGCCATCTTGCCGGTGGCCGCCGGGATGTTCGTGGCGCTGGCCCGTTCACTGCTCCAGCGCCGTTGAGCGACACCTCCAACACGATTGCAATAACAACGTCTCAACAAGGATTCACTCATGCAAGGTGTTCTGACTTCCATTGAACGGGTGGGCAACAAGCTGCCGCACCCCTTTATTCTGTTTACTGTGCTCGCCGCCCTGGTGGTCGTTGTCTCGGCCCTGCTGTCGGCACTGGGCGTCTCGGCCATCAACCCCCAAACCGGCGACGAGGTCGTCGTGCGCAGCCTGCTATCGGCCGAGGGGGTCGAGTTCATGCTGACCAGCGTGGTCAGCAACTTCGTGAACTTTCCGCCGCTGGGGCTGATTCTGGTGGTGATGTTCGGTATCGGCCTGGCCGACAAGGTGGGCTTGATGTCGACGCTCATGCAGGTCAGCGTGGCCAAGGCTCCCCCGTCGCTGCTGACGTTTTGCGTCTTCATGGCAGGCATTTGCGGCAGCATTGCATCAGATGCCAACTACCTGATTTTGATTCCCCTGGCGGCCATGGTCTATTACTCCGTTGGCCGCCACCCGGTGGCCGGAGCCGCGGCGGCCTATGCCGCCGCCGGGGCTGGCTTCGATGCCAGCCTGTTCATCACCGTCGGGGATGCGCTGTTCGCGGGCATCACCACGGAAGCAGCGCGGCTGGTCGACCCAGAGGCGTATGTCTCGCCCGTCGACAACTACTACTTCGTTGCCTGTTCGGTCTTCGTGCTGGCGATGGTCGGCACCTTGCTGATCGACAAGGTCGTG
This sequence comes from Halomonas sp. NyZ770, assembly GCF_020616575.1. Classification (NCBI taxonomy): domain Bacteria; kingdom Pseudomonadati; phylum Pseudomonadota; class Gammaproteobacteria; order Oceanospirillales; family Halomonadaceae; genus Halomonas; species Halomonas sp. NyZ770. The sequence continues at coordinate 3,690,002 of NZ_CP085143.1, forward strand.
GAGCCCCGTCTGCAGCGCACGCTGCCCATGAGCAAGGACTTCAAGACCGACGTGGTAACCCCTGAGCTGACCGCTTCGGAACGCCGAGGCCTCAAGCGCGTGGGGCTGGCAACGCTGGCGTACATCGCGCTGGTGTTACTGGCCGTGCTGCCGGAGGCCTCACCGCTGCGCAACGATGACGGCGGTTTGATTCCCTCGCCGTTTTTGAGCTCTCTCGTTCCGCTGATGTTTCTCTACTTCGTGACGATTGGCCTGGTGTATGGCATCACCACGGGCAAGATCACCAGCAGTCGCGACGTCCCGCAGCGCATGGCCGAATCTGCCAGCGACCTGGCCCCCACCCTGGTGCTGTTCTTTGCCATTTCCCAGTTCATCGCCTATTTCGGCTGGTCGGCACTGGGGCAGTATATCGCCATCGAGGGCTCCAACATTCTCCAGAACACGGGCTTCACCGGGCTGCCGCTGGTGGGCGCGTTCATCGTCATGAGCGCCACCCTCAACATCTTCATGACCAGCGGCTCGGCCCAGTGGGCGTTGATGGCACCGGTGTTTGTGCCCATGCTGATGATGATCGACTTCGACCCGGCCTTCGTGCTGGCGATGTTCCGCATCGGTGACTCCAGCACCAACATCATCTCGCCCATGAGCCCCTACTTTTCGGTGGCACTGGTGTACATGCAGCGTTACAAACCGGACATGGGGCTAGGCACCTTGATCGCCACCATGCTGCCCTTGGCCATGGGCTTTTTACTGGCCTGGTCGGCGTTTCTGATGTTCTGGTTGATGATGGGATGGCCCATCGGCCCAGGGGTCTACATGATGGCGAACTAGCCTTACTGCATCGCTTTCATCAGCTTCCACAAATAGTCGGCAGCGGGCGACAGCCTTCTGCCGACGCGACGTACCAGATTGCCCTGGCTACGGGCGGCCATGGGGTGATCGATGGGCACCGCCTGCAGCAACCCCGCCTCGATCTCGCTGCGCGCCGCTGCCGCCGTCATGAACGCGACCCCCACCCCTGCACTGGCCATGCGCCGGGCCACCGAGTGCAAATTGCAGCGATACGCGGGTGTGGCTGGCTGCCCCGCTGCTGCAAACAGGGCATTCACGAACTGCTGCGACCCGGACACCTCCGGCAGGAAGATCAACTTCTGCTGCAACAGCTCTGCCACGCTCACGCTGGACTGCCTGGCCAAAGGGTGAAACGGCGCCACCAGCGCACACAGCGGCCCCCGCTCGAACGAGTGCACCACCAGCCGAGGGTCCGAAATAGGGCCATAGGTAATAGCGATGTCCACTTCATCGTTCGCCACCATGTCATGGGGTTCACGCGGGTAGTAGATGCCGGTCTTGATCTCGATCAGCACCTCAGGGTAGTGCTCGGCAACGCGCCGCATCACGTGATTGATGAAACTGTCCACGAACCCATCCCCCACCGACACCACGACCTTGCCCGCCTGCAAATTGCGCAGCCGCGCCAGCGTATCGGTCAGCTCGGCATTCAAGCGCCGCTGGGCCAGAAAGCCTTCCACGACCAACTGGCCAGCCTCGGTAAGCATCACATGACGCCCCTGGCGCTCCAGCAGCGCCATGCCCAGCGCCTGCTCCAGCGAGCGCACCTGCCGACTCACCACGGAAGGGTTCAGCTGAAGATGCTCGGCCGCCGCGCGAATCCCCCCACAGCTACTGACTTCCAGCAGGTAGAAGGCCCGTTTATCGAGAAGGGTCATAGGCGTCACCAGAATCGTCTCCAGGCGTGGAAAGGGCACTCTTTCGTTGCAATTAAAACAACACTTTCAGGATTGCATAGTCAACACGACAACCTCTACGCTGCTTGAGAGGCCCGTGACTGCCAGCCTATTCGTTTAACTGACAACTCACAGCAGTTTACTCGGCTCATGACTTATTAAAAAAACAGCGTCACAACAACTTTCCCGTCGTCATCTCGCACGGGAACACAGGAGACGAACATGATGTTTGATGCATCTCGCAAGTCGATCAAAACACTAGCCACTGCCTGCCTGGTGGGTAGCGCCATGATGGCCACACAGGCCATGGCGCAAACCACCATCAACCTGGGTTACAACGGCGCACCGGACCCCGATAAAAATGCGGTGCATGTGTTTGCCACCAACCTGCAATCACTGGTCGAAGAGAAAACCAATGGCGAGATCCAGCTTCGCCTTTACCCCAATAGCATGTTGGGTGAAGAGCAGGAGCGCATGGAGCAGACCATGAGCTCGCCCATGCTGAATATCGCGTCCTTTGCAGGCGTGTCGCCGATTGCCGATGAAATTTTTGTCAGTGCCATCCCGTTTCTATTCGATGACTTCGATGCTGCACGCGACTTCTTCGATGAAGGCAGCTATTGGCAGGAAGTCGAGAAAGTCGTCAAGGAGCGTTCAGGCATCGACATGTTGGCGGTCGTTGAAGAGGGCGGCTTTTTAGCTTTTACCAACAACAAGACGCCTATCTCTCACCCTGATGACTTCGCAGGTCTGCGCTTTAGAGCCATGGACCCCAGCCAGGTCGCCCTGTACGAAGCCTTTGGCGCATCCGGCACCCCCATCCCGTGGACTGAAGTGTATATGGCGCTGCGTACGGGCGTCGCCGATGGCCAAATGAATCCCCCCATGTACATCATTCTGGGCAGCCTGCATGAGGTACAAACCTACCTCACGCTGGCCAACATCCAGTACTCCAATCAGTTTCTGGTGGGTAACGGTCAGATGATCGAGGGCTGGGAGGAAGAGACGCGCAACGCTTTCCTGGAAGCCGTCGCGGAAGCCAACCAGCAGGCTCGCGAGCATAATGAGGCCCAGGTCGAAGAACGCATTGCCTACCTGGAAGAGCAAGGCATGGAAGTCATTCGCCCCTCGGAGGAAGAGCTGCTGGCCTTTCGGGAAATTGGTCAGCCCGCTTACCTCGAATGGCTCAGCGAACGCGGCATTGACCAGCACTGGATAGCACTGGCTCTGGAAGATGCCGGGCAAGAAGAGCTGCTCGACTAGCCGCTCGTACTGCGCTCATCCACTCAGCGGGGACAATGGTCAAGCCGTCCTCGCTGACTTCACCTTGCGGACAAGACTCTCATGCACGCGCTTCGAACTCGCATGCTGGCGGTGACCCGCCCGCTTTCCCTGACGGTGGCTGCCCTGCTGCTGCTCACCAACCTGGGGGTCATCATTTATGGCGTCATCATGCGCTACTTCGTCGGTGGAGCCCCCATCTGGACTGACGAACTTTCCCGCTTTCTCATCATTGGTACGGTACTCATCGCTGCCGGGGCCGTGTGGGTCGAAGGCAGCCATATGCGTGTCGCATTGATGGAGCGCCTGCTGCCTGCACCACTGGCACGTTTGCTCAACCTCTATCAATGGCTGTTGACCCTGGGCGTGGCCGTGGGGGCTGCCTGGGTAAGCTATCGCTATGCGCAGTCGGTCAGCATGTTTACGACGTCAGGGTTAGGCGTAAGCCGCACCCTGCCGCTCATGTCCATGCCGATTGGGTTTTCGCTGTTGGCCTGGCACGTCTTTTGGTATGGGCCCGCGCCGCTGCCAGGCCTTCTGGAGCCCACTCCCCAAGAGCAAACCGATGCAGGGGAACCGTCATGATTCTGGCCATGTTGGGCGTCTTTCTGGTACACGTGCTGCTCGGGCTACCGCTGTTCATCGCGCTGCTCACGACGGCACTGGTCGGCTTTTTATTCGTTGACCCGACCATGATCCCGCGCATGATGCCGCAGCAATTCTTTGGCGGTATCAATGCCTTTTCTCTCATGGCCATTCCCCTTTTCATCCTGGCCGGCAACCTGATGAATGCCAGCGGCCTGACCGAGCGGTTGATGGGGCTGGCCCGCTTGCTGGTCGGCCACCTACGCGGAGGCATGGGGCATGTCAACGTGGTGTCCAGCGTCTTTTTTGCAGGCGTCAATGGCTCTGCGGTCGCGGATACCTCGGCACTTGGTTCACTGTTGGTGCCCGCCATGGAAAAAGAGGGCTACTCACGCGCCTTTGCCGCAGGCCTCACCGCCGGTAGTTCGCTCATAGGGCCGATCATCCCTCCGAGTATTTTCATGATCCTGTATGCGTCGCTAACGAATACTTCTGTCGGTGATCTATTCCTGGCGGGCATTATTCCAGGCCTGCTGCTCGGCGCCGCCTTCATGGGCATGAACGCCTGGTACGCCTGGCAAGTGGGCCTGCCGAAAAGCGGCAAACTGCCCAGCGTCAAAGCGATTGGTCTGGCCACGCTCGTCGCGCTGCCAGCGCTCATCGCACCGGTGATCATTGTGGCGGGTATCGTCCTGGGGATCGTCACTCCAACGGAGTCTGGAGCACTCACTGCGCTCTACGTGGCGCTGTGCGGTGTCGTGCTAGGCGGGCTGAACATCACTCAGTGCTGGCAAGCCATCAAGGATACCGCCCGTTTGACCTCGGCTATTTTCCTGATCATGGCCGCCTCGGCCACGATCAGTTGGTTATTGTCCTACGCCCAGGTGCCTCAGCAGTTCGTCATGCTGCTCGCCCCCTATGCGGAGAGCCCAGTCATCATCTTGCTGCTGCTCAGCGCCATCACCTTCATGACGGGCATGTTCATGGAAGAAGTGTCTGCCCTCATGTTGCTGACACCCATTTTTGCCCCCGTCGCCATGATGGCCGGTATCGATCCGGTGCACCTTGGGGTCATCATCACGCTGAACATCACGATTGCGCTCATCACCCCACCCATGGGTGCCTGCGTCTTTGTGGCAGCCGCTGTGAGCCGACTGGAAATCGTCTCGCTGTTTAAAACCATCTGGCCCTTCGTGCTCACTGCCATTGCCGTATTGCTGCTACTGATTTTTTTCCCATCGTTGACGTTACTTCTGCCTAGACTACTTGGATAACCGAGATGCCCACTGCTTCAGCCACTGCTTCGACGGCCTTGACGGCCATTCCCGGTCAGCCCTCACCCGACTGGAGCACCGTCAGCCGTATTGCTATTCAGGAGTGTCACGAACGGCTGCTTCCCATGAGCCTGGCACCTTCCCCTATCGTGGTATTTCCCGCCTACGCCCGTTTGGGCATTCCCGGCGCCATTCCTGAGTGCTTCGTACGTGAAGGGGTATATCGAGCCTTGCTAGCCGTGGCGCGCTCTCTCCCTGAGGGCATCAAGCTACTGGTGCTCGATGGATGGCGACCCTGGCGTGTTCAGCAATACCTGTTCGATACGCTGCATGAAGCGATTCGGCATCAGCACCCTCAGGCAGAAGAGGCAGAGCTACTGACCCGAACACGTGAATTCGTTTCCTTGCCCAGTCGTGACCCTGCTGCGCCTAGCCCCCACCTCACCGGAGGCGCGGTGGATGTCACGCTCTGCGATGACGATGGCATCCCGTTGGACATGGGAACGCTGTTCGACGAAGCAGTGCCCGCGTCACATACCGACCACTACGAGCACCTCGACACGTCATCCACAGAGCAAAGGCACGTACGCGACAACCGTCGGCTGCTTTACCATGCCATGCGCCAACAAGGCTTCACCAATTTGCCCAGCGAATGGTGGCACTTCGATCTGGGTGACCAGCTATGGGCTCATTATGGAGGTCACCCGCACGCCCGTTACGGTCCGGCAGAGCTCGATACCATCGAAAACCGCTGGCGACGCCACATCCGTTAACACAAGCGAGGGGCATCGGCAGAGAAAAAACGCATGCCCCGACGCAGGTGCTCGACACAGGTAGTCGCGGCGACGGTCAGCTGGCGGCCTTCCAGACTCACGATCTGTGCCCGCGCACCGCTCATGATCGGATAGGCCATGGGCAGTGCAGTGATCTCGCCTCTGGCTATTTCATCGGCAACCGTCAATTCAGGCATGAAGGTCACCCCGATGCCTGAACGCACGAAGTTCTTGAGAACCGACACTGAGTTGGTGTGCAGGCGAGCATCCAGATAACGGCGCTCCTGATGGGCTACCATGTTGACCATCTGACGCATACCAAACGGGTTATCCATCAGGGCCAACGGCCAAGGCTCGATATCGCTCAAGTGGGCAGCCCGTGACAGGCGCCCAAGGGGGTGCTCTGGTGGCACGATCAGGTCCAGCGGTTGCCGCGTTTCCACATGGCAATGTATCTGCGGGTCTACGGGGGGCGCATAGAGTAACGCCAGGTCGACCTCCATCTCCTTCACCAGGGTCATGGCTTCATTGACGCCCGCCATGCGAATTTCCACCTTGATACCCGAAAAACGCGACATGAACGCCCCCAGGGGCGCCGCAATCAGGTCAGCAATAAACCCTTCACCGACGGCAATGCGCACCTCACCTCGAGCCATTTCCTGAATGGCCATCAATTGGGACAGCACGGCCTCTTCCGACAACCGCTGAGCATGATAGTGTTGAATGAGCAGCCGCCCTGCCTCGGTAGCCCGCATGCCGCCACCGTGACGCTCGCATAGCTGCACACCCAGCTCCTCCTCCAGGGCTTTCAACTGTCGGCTGAGTGCAGAGGCGTCTACATTGATATGCGCGGCGGCCCTCCGCAATGAGCCACGGCGTACCACCTCGTTTAGATATAACAGCGCACGCTGGCTAAGCATGTGTAATCCTTGAATATAAAATTCAGCAAGAACTGGTGCATTGATCGCGCCGTAGCACAATCCATCATGCCCACCTCTCAGCACCAGCTCAATGGATTCGATATCAAGGAAACCGCATCTTCATGTGCTAAAGGTTGGGGAGGTCATGAACCTGCAAAGACGCTCAAGGCTCTACCTTTGCCTGAGCCGAGGCCGTGATAATCTCGCCACCATGATCGGTCTTGCAGCCTAGGTAAGCCGTGGGCAGTTCACCGGGATGTGGAGTGGCAAGAGACTTCAGTGATGGTGGCTGCTCTTAAAAAAGCCCAGGCAAGCGCCTGGGCAAGGAGGATATACGGCGTTGCGTTACTCTAACGACTCATAGGGTAGTCCAACGTAATTTTCCGCAATGGTAACAAGGCCCGCGTCAGAGCTTGTCACGTACTCCAACTCAGCGAGCTGCATACGGCTGTTGAAGTCTTCTTCATCCGAAAAATTGTGCAGCATCGAAGTCATCCACCACGAAAAACGCTCTGCCTTCCAGATACGCTTCAAACACGTCTGCGAATAACGTTCGAGCAAGTCCGTTCTGCCTTCCTGATACACCTTCACCATTAACCGATAAAGTGTATGGACATCGCTGGCGGCCAGATTGAGACCTTTCGCCCCGGTGGGGGGCACAATATGCGCCGCATCACCAACGAGGAAGAGCCGCCCATACTGCATGGGCTCGACAACGAAGCTGCGCAGTGGCGCAATGCTCTTTTCGATGGATGGCCCCGTTACCAGTTGGTCAGCGACCTCTTGGGGTAAGCGACGTTTTAGCTCTTCCCAGAATCGCTCGTCAGACCAGTTCTCCACTTGTTCGTCCGAGGAGACCTGCAGGTAGTAGCGGCTGCGAGTGGCGGAGCGCATGCTGCACAGGCTGAAGCCACGCGGGTGCCGAGCGTAGATCAGCTCTTCAGATACCGGGGGGGTATCAGACAACACGCCCAACCAGCCAAATGGGTATACCTTTTCAAACGTTTTGAGGCGGTCCTGAGGTATCGACTGCCGCGAGACGCCATGGTAACCGTCACAACCTGCAATGTAGTCACAATCGAGCCGGACCGTTTCCCCATTTTTCTCAAAGGTGATGTACGGCTGGTCGCTTTCCAGGTCATGGGGTTGGACGTTTTCCGCTTCGTAGATGGTTCTTGCGCCAGCTTTTTCCCGGGCTTCCATCAGATCACGGGTCACTTCCGTCTGGCCGTAAACCATGACCTTCTTGCCACCTGTCAATTCATCAAGCGCAATGCGCACACGGCGGCCATCGAAAGCCAGCTCGAAGCCGTCGTGTGGGTATCCCTCTGCCTTCATTCGCTGGTCTACCCCGGCTTCCTCCAACAGGTCTACCATGCCTTGTTCCAGCACGCCGGCGCGGATACGGCTCAGCACGTACTCACCGCTACGGCGCTCCACAATGACGTTGTCAATGCCTTGACGGTGTAATAGCTGCCCAAGCAGTAAGCCAGAAGGTCCTGCGCCAATGATGGCCACTTGCGTCTTCATGGGGATGCCTCTTCGTTATCGTTATCCTGATACCTATGACTTGTATTTTTCAATGAAACAAAAGCTAATATAAGGCATCTTAAATATCAATTATTGGACTTTTACAATATTATTACCCAACCTTAGTAGTAAATATCGCTTTACGAAACGAGCAAGGGATTCAGGATGACGGCCTCTTCTACTCCACCGGTACCAGTCTTCAAGCTTTATGGTGAGACACAGCACTGGCCCACGCCGGACCTGCTGCACTGCGAGTCCATCGCGGAGCGTAGCCAGCTACATGACTGGCACATACGCCCTCACCGACACGTGGATCTTGTTCATATTCTATGGGTGCGCGAGGGGTCCGTTACGCTGGAACTGGAAGGCACGAGTCACTCATTACAAAGCGGCACGGTGATTATCGTGCCCGCCATGTCCATCCACGGCTTTCACTTTTCGCCCACTGTTCAGGGGCACATCATCACGCTGGCCAAACCCTTGGCAGACCATTTACACGCACTCATGGGTGAGCATAGCGCGCTCAGAAAAGCAGATTTCTACCCTTTGTCGTCCTCACACCAGGCGCAACGCATTACCACGCTGGTCAATCAGATCGACGAGGAGTACCAGCACCCCGCACCCTCCCGCCACAGGCTGCTAGAAGCCCTCATTCAAGCGTTGACGGTCGAGCTTTCACGCCTATGCCCCCCTGCCAATACGACGAAGCGCCCCGCTCTTCGGCAAAGCGATAAAGGGCAGCAGCATCTGGAGCGTTATCAGGCGCTGATCGAGTCGCACTACCGCAGCCAACCCAATATCGAGCATTTGGCAGAGCGGATCGGGGTGAGTAATGCGCACCTGAACATGTTGTGCCGACAGATCGCTGGCCGCAGCGCGCTGCAGCTGCTTCACGAACGCATACTGTTAGAAGCCAAGCGCCAGCTCACCTATACCAACATGACGATTGGCCAAGTGTCTGACAGCCTGGGCTTCTCTGAACCGGCTTACTTCACGCGCTTTTTTAAGCGAAATACGGCACTGTCACCGCGCGAGTTTCGGCTGCGCCAAACAGCGAGTGACGAGACGCCTAAATAGGGTAGTGACGCGGCCCCAGCTGCATCGTCATCCAGCGCAGCTCGGTGAACTCTTCGATACCCGCCTTGCCGCCAAAACGGCCGTAACCACTGGACTTCGTGCCACCAAACGGCATCTGCGGCTCATCGTGTACCGTGGAGGCATTGATATGGCAGATACCCGTTTGCAAGCGGCTGGCCACTTTCATGGCACGGGCACTGTCTCGGCTGAATACCGCCGATGAAAGGCCGTACTCACTGTCATTGGCGATGCGAATGGCCTCTTCGTCGCCGCTGACACGCATCACCGCCACGACAGGGCCAAACGATTCTTCGCTATATAACCGCATGTCGCGGGTGACACCATCGACCACGGTAGCCTGCATCACGACGCCCTCGGCCTTACCACCTGCCGCGACACGAGCACCTTTTGACACGGCATCATCCAGCAGGCCATTCAATTTCTCACCGGACTGCGCGTTGATCAATGTGCCCAGAGCATTGCGTTCATCACGCGGATTGCCTGCTTTCAAGGCCTGCGCACGAGCGGCAAACTTGTCCACAAACGCATCCGCGATGCGGTGATCGACCACCACACGCTCGGTGGACATGCAAATCTGGCCTTGATTGAAGAACGCACCAAAGATCGCGGCATCCACGGCAGCCTCGATATCCGCATCCTCCAGTACCAGCAACGGAGCCTTTCCGCCCAATTCCAGCAGTACTGGCTTCAAGTATCTGGACGCTTGCTCGGCGATGATTTTGCCCACACTGGTCGAACCAGTGAAATTGATCCGCCGCACGGCGGGGTGGGCAATCAGCGCACTCACGACCTCCGCCGCGTTATCCGGCGCGTTGGTAATCACATTGACGATACCGTCGCCAAACCCCGCTTCTTGAAGCACTTCGCCGATAAGATGATGGGTCGCGGGGCACTGCTCCGAGGCTTTCAAGATCACGCTATTGCCGCAGGCCAAGGGGGTGGCGAGGGCGCGTGTACCCAGGATGATCGGGGCATTCCAGGGTGCGATGCCCACCACCACACCACAGGGCGTGCGCACGCCCATGGCCATGCTGTCCGGCACGTTAGAGGGGATGATATCGCCCTGAATCTGGGTCGTTAGCGCTGCTGCTTCGCGCAATACATCGGCGGCCACTTTGACGTTGAACCCAGCCCAACCCACGGTAGCACCGGTCTCTTCTACCATGCGATCGATGAAGTCACCTTGACGGGCCTCCATGAGCTCGGCTGCTTTCAGCAGTTTGGCACGACGCTCGCCAGGGCCTGTTTGCGACCATGCATCAAACGCCTGGCTCGCCACGTCAGCAGCCCTCTGCGCATCGCCTGCACTTGCTGCCGCCGCCGTGGTGACAACCTCACCACTCAAAGGGTTCGTTCGGGTAAACGTGGCTTCGTGCTCTGCGGCCGTTGCTTCGCCTGCGAGCAGTAGCTGGATGGTCATCATGGTATTGGCTCCTTGTCAGCAAAGTCCTACAGCAGAAATACCGTGCTCAAGATGGGGAAAGCGATTAACAGCGCCAGACGTATCAAGTCTGAGACCACAAACGGCGCGACGCCTTTGAAGATTTCTCCTAAGCGCACATGTGGAGCCATGGCTTTGATCACAAAGACGTTCATTCCCACGGGCGGGGTCATCAGCCCCAGCTCCACGGTCAGTACGGTCAGAATACCGAACCAAACCGGGTCGATGCCCATGGCCTGAATGATCGGGTACACCACCGGAACCGTGATCACCAGCATGGCGATAGAATCCATAAACATGCCCAACACGAAGTAGAGCGCCAGAATGATGAGCACTACCACGAGCGGGGAAAGATCCAGCCCGTAAAGCATGTCCGTAATGGAAAATGAAATACGCGACACCGAAATGAAGTAACCCAGCGTTTCAGCCCCTACCAGCATGAAGAACACGACAGCAGATAGCGCCAGCGTCTCCTGCACGCTGCGCCACAGCTGAGCGCTGCGCATGCCTTTTACGAGCGCATAGATCAAGGTCGCGAATGCCCCCACACTGGCCCCTTCGGTGGGCGTAAAGGCACCAAAATAGATCCCTAGAATCATGACCAGGAAAACGCCAAAAAAGGGTACCAGGCCAGTGAGAGACACCAGCTTCTCTTTCCAGGGCGTGGGCTCCCCTGCGACCGCTAGAGAGGGACGCAAGCGCATTACGACCGAGACCGTCAACGCGTACATGACCAGGCCCATCAAGCCTGGAATCAAGCCTGCCATAAACATATCGCCCACCGACTGCTCGGTCAGAATGGCGTAGATCAGCAGTGCAATACTGGGCGGAATCATGATCCCCAGCGTGCCGCCCGCAGCGAGCGCGCCTGTCGCCAAACCACGGTGATAGCCGTAACGCTCCATTTCTGGCAACGCGACCCGAGTCATGGTGCTGGCGGTCGCCAGCGATGACCCGGAAATCGCCGAAAAAATCCCGCACGAACCAATCGCCGAAATCGCCAATCCGCCCTTCCAACCGCCGCAAATGGTTCGCGTCGAATCAAATAGCTTACCGGCCATGCCGGAGTGAGCAGCCAGAACCCCCATCAGAATGAACATCGGTACAGCGCTGAAACTGTAGTTGGAGAGCACTTCGACCGGCACCGTTTTAAGCTGCGCAATCGCGGCATCCCAGCTAATGATGCTGGCAAACCCGACCACGCCAACCACTAACATGGTCAACGCGACCGGCACGCGCAAGATCATCAGGACCAGCAAACAACCAAGGCCAATCGCACCGATCGCTTCACTCCCCATGAGTCGCCTCCTCACCCCGGCCATAAACGATGCCTAGCAGAGCATGAAGGAAGCTGCGCACCCCTAACAACAGACTTAGCGCAGCAGCCATTTGATAAATGGGGCCCATGGGCAGTCGCAGGTCTTGCGTGGTGGTGCCATGACGGGCCGCCGCCGAAGCCGAGTCCAGCAGACCTACGAACAGGATCAACCCGAGCGCCATGAAACCAAGAAAATAGAGGCCTTGCAGGCGGTTCTTGATGGTTTGAGGCAAGCGGTGTGAAAAAGCTTCTACCACTACCTGGCTTTTCTCGACATTGGCGGCCATCGCCGCTAATAGCGCAAACAGCATTAAATAGCTGACTAACTCGACGCTTCCGGAGACCCGCAACGAAATCGCGCCTTCGGTCACACGAGCAAGATAGCGAGTACTTACGTCGGCAATCGTGACTGCCAGCAAACCAATCAGCGCGATACCGGCAACCAAGCGGCAAACAAGGGCCAGCCAATGGCTGGCCCTGTCGAGAACGTGCTGCAAGTGAAGAGTAGACGTCATGAGACCTTATCCCTGTTGGGCACCACAAGATTCGCTGGCCGCCAGAGCAGCTTCATACACCTCACGGGCTTGGCTCAAACCGCGTTCTTCCAGTTGAGTCAAATAGCTTTCAATGCCCGTTTGCAGCGGCGCTTGCCAATCCGGGTGCTCAAGGGGATTCTCGATTTCGCGGATCGTGTGACCAGCGTCGACGGCTTCCTGCTTACCTTCTACGTCAAGGCGATCAAACACTTCACCGGCCTTTTCGGCCCACTTCATGCCTGAGTTGTTGTCGATGACGGCTTGCTGCTCTGCAGAGAGACTGTCATAGGTCCTCTGGTTCATGGTGGCGACAAAAATCAGCGTATAAAACGGTACTTCGGTGTGATAACTGACCAGCTCATTCACGCGGAATCCTTTTAGACCTTCCCAAGGGAAGCTCAGGCCATCAATGACCCCGCGCTGCATGGAAGTATAAATATCTGGGGCAGGCATCCCCACCGGGCTCGCCCCCATGTTTTCGAGCATTTCTCCCGCCACGGCGGTGGGACGCCGAATGCGCAGCCCTTGCAGGTCAGCGGGCGTCTGCACGTCGGTATCAATAGTGTGGATACCGCCTGGGCCGGTGGTAAACATGAAGAGGGGACGCGTATCTTCGTACTCGGCATCCAGATGCCCCTCATCGTAAAGCGTCTGCAAGACGCAAGCCCCCTGAGTAGCCGTCGAGGCTATCCCTGGCAGCTCGACAATTTGGGAGAGAGGAAAGCGCCCTGCAGTGTACCCCTGGGCAGTGGCCCCAATATCTGCGATACCATTGGCTGCCGCTTCATAAATGGAATCGGGCTTGGCCAAAGTGCCAGCAGGAAACATCTGGATAGTGAGTTCGCCGTTGGACTCTTCGGCAATCGTATCCGCCCATGCTTGCAGAACATCTTCATTCACTCCCGAAGCACCGGGCCAGAAGTGGGCCATACGTAACGTGCTGGCCTGAACAGAGCTTGCAACAAGGCCTGTAATAGCAGCCACAAGGAGGCATTTGGAAAAATGTTTGTTCATGGGGGCTCCGGCTTATTATTGGACTATTTGTGGTTCGCATAGCGAATTCAAGTTCGCCACAACCCACACATTAGTCCACTATCCCACGTGAAGCCAATCGACATTCGTCTATGTCAAATGCGGCACAACGGTGCCATTTCATGAACAAAACCGGCGCCCTGAATACTCCTTAAAGAAACGGATATAAAAAGCACTTTGAGCAAACAAAATTGGACTTTTCAAATATTTCCGAGTTGTTATCAACATCAAAAAAAGCGCTGCGTAACAACCCGCAGCGCTTTTTCGTTAAAAGACCAGTCAACGAGGTGATTTAAAAATCAAAAAACACTGTCTCCCCCTCACCCTGCAGGCGGATATCCAGCCGGTAACGCACCTTGCCGTCCACCTCTTCGCGCTTGGCGATCAGCGTTTGGCGGCGCGCCGGTGATTCAATGCGCGATAGCACCGGACACTGGTCGTTCGCGGCCCCTTCGTCATCGAAATAGAGCCGGGTCTGCAGGTGGATATTCACCCCCCGCGCAAAGATCGCCAGGTTGATATGCGGCGCCATGCGCTGGCCGCTGGGGTGCTTTACCGCGCCGGGTTTGATGGTGGTCAACGACCACTCGCTGCCACGATCAAAGGTGGTGGCCGTGCGGCCAAAGCTGTTGAACGGCTTGCTCAGGTCATAGTCGGCCTGGTAATCGCCGTTCGCATCGGCCTGCCACGCTTCTAAAAACGCATCGCGCACCAGATCGCCGTTACCGTCAATGACGGTGCCCACCACCTCGATATGTTCACCCTGGGCGTCAGGCCTGGCCATCTCGTTCCAGATCTCTTCGTCCCGCGTCGGGTTACCGGCAGCCGCGAGGGCAAGGCCGATATGCACGTAGGGGCCAGCGGTTTGCGAGGCGGTTTCGCGCAGCATGAGTGCACTGGTCGGCTGACTATTGGGTTGAATCACAGGTTGCTTCATCCTTCGTCCCCTGACCTTATTGATTTTCAAAGAAGGTTTGCAGCTCGCCGCGTACCACAATATCAAAGCGGTAGGCGAGACAGTCCATGGGTTTGCTGTGGGCCATGTCGAGCCGCCCAATCATGGTTTCCACGGCGTCAGGATCTTTCAATGTGTGGACGATGGGACACAGCGGAATCAGTGGGTCACCCTCAAAGTACATCTGGGTAATCAACCGGGTGGAGATCGCAGGCCCCGTGACCGACACATGGATATGCGCAGGCCGCCAGCTATTCATATCATTCGGCCAAGGGTAGGGGCCGGGTTTGATGGTGCGGAACCGATAAATACCCTGTTCATCGGTCAAGCAGCGCCCTACCCCTCCAAAATGAGGATCCAGCGGTGCCAGATACTTATCGTTTTTATGGCGATAACGACCACCGGCATTGGCCTGCCACATTTCGACCAACGTGTGGGGCACGGGCTTGCCAAACTGATCGACGACGCGACCAAACAACATGATCCGTTCGCCCTGGGGCAGCCCCTGACCGTGGCTAAAGTTCATCAGCAGGTCGTTATCGTGGGGCCCCATACGCAAGTGACTAAAATCGGGGCCGGTCAGCTCGGAGACGGTAGGCTGCTGCATGCTCACCAGCGCTTGCTGGGGGGAGCGGGCAACGGAAGTCTTGTAACCCGGCGCGTAAGCGGGTGGATGCCAGCTGCGGTCGCGGGCCACAAAGCGTTTATTGTCGTGGGTCATCGCCTTTACCTCTTGTTTGAATCGATGTTTCTCATCGTCACTAGGCTACTCGCCCCAGCCCAGCTCTTTAGCGAGGGCAAAAGCGTGATTGGCTGCCGGCACGCCACCGTAAATCGCCACGTGCATCAACACCTGGCGCAGCTCGGCTTCTGTCAGCCCAATGCGTTTGGCAGTCTTCAAGTGCAGCGACAGCTCTTCACGGCCGAGGGCAGCGAGAATGCCGGTGGTAATCATGCTGCGCTCGCGGCGGGTCAAGTCATCGTTGCTCCACAGCTCTCCCCAGGCAAAGCGGGTAATCATTTGCTGGAAAGGCGTATCGAGGCTATTGGCGTTGGCGGTAGAGCGCGCTACATGCTCTTCTCCCAATACCTGTTTGCGGGTTTCCAGCCCCGTGGCGTATGCCACGCCCTGGTTCGCCACATCGCCCAGGTCCGTAGCCAGCAGAGCAAGAAGCTTTTGCGCGAACAGCACTGGGGCCTCTACCGAGGGCACGTGGCCAACGCCGTCCAGAATCTCCAAAGGCGCACCCTCGAGTTCCGTGGCCAGCGCTTTTAGTGTCGCAGGCGGGGTGGCCATGTCTTCACTGCCGCCCAATAGCTGTACCTTGACCTTTTGCCCCGAGAGCTTGCCGGTGAAGGTATCACGCCCCAGCATCTCGCAAAGCTGGGCATAGGACTCGTCGTCGCCACGCCCCATCTGGGTACACCAGCCTGCTTTAAGTGCGGGGCTTGCCTCGAACGCTGCCGGGGCGAACCAGCGCGGCACGATCTCTTGAGACATCGCCGCCAGGCCTTCCTGACGAACGCGCTCGGCCCGCGTATTCCATAAATCAGGATGACCAATCACTGCGCCAGTATTGGTCAGGGTGGCCGTCAATAATCGCTCGGCATGCGCGGCGATCAACTGCTGGCCCACCACACCCCCAATCGAGGTGCCCACGAAGTGAAAACGCTGAGCACCCGCCAGCGCAGTCAGGGCCAGCACCTCGTCGGCCAGCGCCGCCGGTGTCACCTGGCGGCCGCTCACCGCCTGGCTGGCACCGTGGCCAGGCAGATCCCAGGTCAGCACGCGGTAGCGGGGCAGCAGCGCGGGGATCACGTCATCCCATACGGCCTGGCTCATGCCCAGCGGGTGCGCCAGCACGATCAGCGGGTTCACTTCTGACCCCATCAGGCGATAGGCGACGCTGCGGCCATTGAGGGTATGAAAAGCCATGCTTGCCTCCGTTAAACGCGTTCGATCAGCGTCGCAATGCCCTGCCCCACGCCGACACACATGGTGCACAGCGCATAGCGCTTGCCACTGTTTTGCAGTTCGTGGGCCGCCGTCAGCAGTAGCCGCGCACCCGACATCCCCAGCGGGTGCCCCAAAGCGATGGCACCGCCGTTCGGGTTGACGCGTGGGTCATCGTCGGCAAGCCCCAGGTCGCGCATACAGGCCAAGGCCTGGGCAGCAAAGGCCTCGTTGAATTCGAACACATCGATATCGTCCATGGCGATCCCCGTGCGCTCGAGCAACTTCTGCACGGCGGGCACCGGCCCGTAACCCATGATGCGTGGTTCGACACCGGCGGTGGCCATGCCGATGATTTTGGCCATCGGGGTCAGGCCATGGCGTTTTACCGCGGCTTCGCTGGCCACCAGCATGGCCGCCGCTCCGTCGTTGACGCCCGAAGCGTTGCCCGCCGTGACGCTGCCCCCATCACGAAAAGGCGTCGGCAGGCCCGCAAGCTTCTCCAGCGTGGTTTCCCGCAGGTGTTCGTCCTGGTCGAAAAGCAGCGCTGCCTGCTTGCGACGCGGAATCTCGATGGCGGTGATCTCCTGGGCAAAGCGCCCGGCCTTTTGGGCCGCGGCCGCCTTTTGCTGGGAGCGCAGCGCAAAGGCGTCCTGGTCTTCCCGGGAGATATTGAACTGCTCAGCGACGTTTTCTGCGGTTTCCGGCATGGAGTCCACCCCATAGGCCTTCTTCATCGCAGGATTGATAAAGCGCCAGCCGATGGTGGTGTCTTCGATGGTCTGGCTGCGGGCAAAGGCACTGTCGGCCTTGCCCATGACGTAGGGCGCCCGAGACATGGACTCCACACCGCCCGCCAACGCCAGCTCCATTTCGCCCGCCTTGATGGCACGGAAAGCAGTGCCCACGGCATCCATCCCCGAACCACACAGGCGGTTCATGGTCGTGCCGGGAACCGAGGTGGGCATTCCCGCCAGCAGCGACGCCATGCGCGCCACGTTGCGGTTGTCTTCTCCCGCCTGGTTGGCGCAGCCCATAAAGACTTCTTCGATGGCCGCCGGGTCCAGGTTCGGCGCGTCAGCCAGTACTGCCTTGAAAATCGCGGCGGCAAAGTCGTCGGGGCGCACGCTGGCCAGGGTGCCGCCAAAGCGACCAATGGCGGTGCGACGGGGATGACAAAGATAAACGTCACTCATGGCAAACTCCTCATGCGCCCGCGTGGGCCCGCTCGGTGCGCGCTTTTAGCTCACGCAAGATGGTTAATTCGTGTTCGCTGGGCACCGGCGTGATCTCGAGCTGTTCGGCAAAGCGAATCTCCCAGCCGGTAGCCTCAATTACATCGTCACGGGTCACGCCCGGATGCAGCGAGACCACCACCAACTCTTTGGTGTCCGGGTCGGGCTTCATCACGCACAGGTCGGTGATCACACGGGTGGGGCCCTTGCCGATATTGGGCACGTTATCGCGCCCCTTGCCATCACGGCCAAACCCGAGCGTCGTCACAAAATCCACGCGCTCCACGAAGGCACGCCGAGAGTGCTTGAGGGTGATGAACACCTCGCCTGCATTGGTGGCAATTTCCGGGGCACCGCCGCCGCCCGGCAGGCGCACTTTGGGCTCACGATAATCACCAATCAAGGTGGTGTTCAGGTTGCAGTAGCGGTCGATTTGCGCGGTGCCCAGAAAGCCCACGTCGATCTTGCCGCCCTGCAGCCAGTAGCGAAACATCTCAGGCACGGCCACGGTGGTCAGCGCCGTCTCGGCCAGTTCACCATCCCCGATGGAGAGAGGCAGCACGTTGGGCTTGGTTTGCAGCGTGCCGGATTCGTAGATCAGTACGACATCGGGGGCATGGGTCAGGCGCGCCAGGTTGGCCGCCTCCGAGGGGAGCCCAATGCCCACAAAACAGGTCATGCCATTTTCCAGCGCCCGCGCGGCGGTCACCGACATCATTTCAGAAGAGGTATATTCCAGACTCATCAGGCTTGGCCTCCTGCGGGATTGCTGGCAGTACGGTAAACGTTGTCATCGAGCCACTGGGTAAAGGTATCCCGGTCACGGGCAATGGCATCCCACTCTTTATAGAAACGGTTACTACGCCCGTAGTAGCCGTGGGTATAAGAGGGCAGCGCCCCTTTTTCGGCGACGGCAATCGCGCTGATCGCCCAACTGGGGATCACACAGGCATTCGGATGGGCGTTCAGGTCATCGACGATCTCTTCCACCGTGACGATGCTCTGCCTGGCCGCCAACACGGCTTCTTTCTGCACGCCGACGATTCCTTCCACCAGTACATTCCCCTGCCGATCGGCCCGTTGCGCGTGGATGATGGAAACATCGGGGCGCACGGAGGGCACGGCGGCCAAGCGCTCGCCGGTAAAGGGGCATTCGATGAACTTGATCTGCTCATTGACGCTGGGTAGCTCGCTCCCCACGTAGCCACGCAGCACGGCCAGCGGCAGGCCAGCGGCCCCTGCTTCGAAGGCGCAGGCCATGGCGGCGTGGCTATGCTCCAGAATCTCGACCTGATGCGGCCAGCCTTTCTCAACGGCATCGCGCAGGCGATGCAAGGAACCCACGCCCGGATTACCGCCCCAGGAAAAGATCACTTTCTTGGCGCAACCCGCCCCGATCAGCTGGTCGTAGATGATATCTGGGGTCATCCGAATCAGCGTCAGGTCGCGCTTTTTCTGGCGGATCACTTCGTGTCCTGCCGCAAAAGGAATCAGATGGGTAAACCCTTCCATGGCCACGGTAGCGCCGTCCTGGACGTAGCGCGCTACCGCGTCATGCAAGCTGAGAAACTCGGCCATTGTTGGTTGCCTCTTCACTGGACGTTGGCGTACTTATTCGTATTGGCGTACTGACCCGCCGTGTTCGTCAAACGAACATAGATTCTACATACGAACAAGTTACTGTCGAACGATAATGGGGTCAAATGGCTTCTTCAATGAATAACGCACGAGCATGACCGAGGCCGCACCTGAAAATTCAAAAAAACATAATTAATAACAGTATCTTATTGAGACAAAAGCCAACCTCTCGCCCGCACTACCTGCTCCTCGCTGCTACCAAGGTATAAAGCTGGGTCACACACCCTACTCAGCTCTTCAGGCTTCAGGTGATGGTTAACGTCAGGATATTCGAGCAGGACTTCCGCGTAGGGCCGCGACTGAAGACGGGAGGTTTCTGCCGCTTCAGCACTCAAAGCCTTCGCGCGCTCAGGCCCGAGACAAGCCGTCAGTAACTTCGCCACAGGCTCTGCCATGATGCCGCCGCCCGTCGCCAGCAAGTTGCGCTGCATACGCTCTGGATACACCTCCAGCCCTTCGAGCAACACCACCAGCTGCTCCAGCGCACCTTCCGTGAGCAGCGCGCTTTCGATGAGCGGCGCCCATTCGGCATGCCACTCCCCCAGCCCCCTCTCCAATGGATGCGCGGCAGCATTCAACAGCACCGAGGCGTGACCATGTACCTGGCGTGCAGCCCCGCGGATCAAGGCACTGCGTACGGGGTTGCGTTTATGGGGCATGGAAGAGGACTCTCCCATGCCGGGGGCAGAGGGCTCAGCGACTTCGCCCACTTCCGTTTGGGTCAGCAGGGAGACATCCAGCGCTACCTTTTCTGCAGCGCCGACCACGGCATCCAGGGCCGTACCAAGCGCGTGAACAGGGTAACGATCGGTATGCCAAGGCAGCGTTGGAGCTGCCAAACCGAGATGCGTTGCCAACGAATCCATCCACCCAAGGCCCTGGGCATCCCAGCCAGAGTGCACTCCCACGGCACCCCCAAACTGCACAGGAAGCTCGATGGCACCCAAACGACGCCGGGACCGCTCCAGGCCGACGGCCCAATGCGCGACTTTTACCCCAAAGGTCATGGGCAGTGCCTGCTGCATTAACGTTCGACCGACCATTGGCGTTTGTGCGTGGGTCTCCATCAGCGCCAGCGCCGCTGCACGGCACCGCAGCAGTAGCGTATCCATGGCCGCTAGCCGAGGCTTCAGCAGGAGCATGATGGCTGAATCGACCACATCCTGACTCGTGGCGCCTACATGCCAGTAACGCTTAAGATCATCGGATAAACGCTTTCGCCCCTGCTTGACGAAAGGTATCGCCGCATTGCCGCCACTCGCGATACCCGCAGCCAGCTCATCCAGATCAAACGTCGCGTTTGCTAACGCCTCGCGCATTTTCTGGCTCACCCCAGGCGGGATGGCGCCGCTCTCCTCTTGCACCCTGGCTAACGTAAGCTCAAAGGCCAACATGGCCTGTAACATGGCCGAGTCATCGCAGGCACGGAGGCCGTGCTGGCTCATAAACGGATGCTTTAGAAATGCGGCAGGCATATCAACCTCGCTGTTTGAAACGGTAGGTAGCGTGCAATAAAAAAACGTACAATTGTTCGCAATTCGAACGCCATGCTAAATTGGTCTGATAAGTAGGGCAATGCTCATTCTTTCACTGACCGCCAATCCGAGATCTGTTCTGGTCAAGTCAGAGCGGACACATTTTCAAGCTGCAACCGCCAGTTCGATTTCCCGCGGCGTTTGGTAGCCCAGGGTCGAGTGGAGTCGGCAGCTGTTGTACCCCATCTCGATGTATTCGATCACGTCCCGCCGTGCGGCCTGTCGGCTTCCGTATCGCTGGCCAGCTAGGCACTCGCTTTTCAGTGAGCCGAAGAAGCGCTACATGACGGCATTGTCCAGCCCACCAGCTGCCGGTCGTGGAGGTCGAGCACCACCGCCAGATAGAGCCATTTTTCCAGCGTCTAGATCGCGGTGATATCGGCCACCCAAGCCCGGTTCGGTTCCGCCACCATGAATTGGCGGTTCAGCAAGTCAGGCGCTACCGGTAGGCTGTGCTCACTGTCGGTTGTATGACGCCAACGGCGCCGCTGACGTGCCTCTACACCGGCTTCCCGCATCAGGCTGCGAGCCCGGTAACGGCCGACATCGCAACCTCGGCGTTGCAGTTCTCTGGCCATGCGGCGGCTGCCATAGCCGCCACGCTTCTGGAGGTGAATCTCTCTGACTTCGTGTAGCAGGGCCTAGCACGGTTCATCAGGGTCACGTCGTCGCCAGTCATGGAAACCACTCCGGCTGACCTGCATAACCCGACACAGCACGGCCACAGGATAGGCGGCCTTCTCCGACTCGATGAACGGGTATCTCAACTCGACTCTTTGGCGAAGAAGGCCGCCTCCTTTTTACAATATCCTTTTCAACCTGAAGCTTACGAACTTCTTCGCGGAGCTTCTTGATCTCGGCGTCGCGACCGTCCTCCTGCCGCCCCGAGATGCCGGATACCTGCTGACGGTACTTGCGACACCAGCGGTCCAGCACGCTGCGCTCCACGCTCAAACGCCGGGCGGCCTCGGAGACGGAATACCCCTGATTGATCACCAGGCTCACCGCATCCGCCTTGAATTCATCGGAAAACCGACGTCGAGTCTTCTTGGTCATGACCACCTCCATGGCCTCCATTATGAGGCTTATCGGGGTGCCCGCTCCAATTGGACCACTTCATACCAGGCTCTCGCCGCGGGATTTCTGCCTGCGCCAGCACACCGAAGCCTCACCTGAATAAAAAAGGTTCATCGCACTTTGCCGGGAAACGCGGCTTTGATCTTCAGAAAGAAGTAGTCGCTATCCCGGAAGCCATAAGCCATGCGCTTGATGACCTTGATCCGGTTGTTTACTCCTTCCAGAACACTGGTATTGAGGGGGTATTGGGAGCTGGCAATGATGCCCTCTGCATAAGGCCTCAGGCAGCGTGCAAAGTGCATCAAGGGCTTTAAGCCGCTCGCCAGCGCTTGGTTTATCCAGCGGCTGAATCGCCAACGGGCAGCGTGGACGCTCTTGGCATACCAGAGTTCCTTGAGCAGGTCTTTCATAATGTAGACCAGCATCAACGGCTCGTTCAGGGCCAGTAAGGCCTTCAGATGCGCCACCTGATCGGCTTTGAGATTATTCCGATTTCGCAGTAACAACCATCGAGAGCGCTTTATCTCTCTGCGCGCGGGCCTGTCATCACGTAACAGGTTGGCCTGATCGACTCGAACACGGTCGACCACTTCCCGGCCGAACTTGGCTACGACATGGAACAAGTCATAGACCACGTGAGCATTCGGGCAGTAGGCCTTAACTTCAAGATCCATCGCAGTGCTCATTTCCATGGCCACTGCTTCGATATGCTTGCAGTGCTGCTTGCCAAGCCACTCGAAGAAGGGCCGTATGGCCTCACGGGAGCGGCCTTCCCCCACCCACAATACCTGTCTGCGCTCCGCATCCATGACCACGCTGGCATAGCGGTGGCCCTTGTATAACGCGAACTCACCCATCACCAGGTAGCGCACCAGACTCAGGTCTGGCTCGGGCAGCTCGCGAGCCAGGCGGGCTTTGTCGATTGTCTTCAAGGTATGCCAGTGCAGGCAGGGCTATCGCAGTTAGATGGGCCGTCGTTCATAGACACTCCGCAGCATTATAGGCATTCTGGCGGGCATCTCTTCTGAGCCGGCCCAAGGAGCGATATGGCACCTGTACCTGTCACCAGCTGCTTTTCTGATCTGCCCGACCCCAGGGACTCCAACGCTCGTCACAAGCTGGATGAAGTCCTGCTCATCGCCCTATGCGCGGTGCTCTGTGGGGCTGAGGACTGCTCAGATATGGCGCTGTTCGGGCGGTCCAAAGAACCTTTCCTGCGCCGCTTCCTGACGCTGCCTCATGGCATCCCCAGCCATGACACCTTCAGCCGGATCTTCCGCCACCTGGACCCTGGTGCCTTCCATGATCATTTCCTCACCTTCATGTCTCGTTTTGCCGAGCAGGTGGAAGGGGTCGTGGCCGTCGACGGCAAGACGCTGCGGCGCTCCTATGACCGCGCTGACGCCCAGTCACCTCTCCACCTGGTCAACCTGTGGGCGGCTGACCAGCGCCAGGTGCTGGGTCAGCGCGCCGTCGATGAAAAATCCAACGAGATCACAGCGGTACCAGAGCTGCTCAAGCTGTTATCGCTCTCTGGCGTCACAGTGACCGCCGATGCCATGCACTGCCAGCGGGCCCTGTCCCAGCAGATTACGGAGGAAGGCGGACACTATGCTCTGGCGGTCAAGGACAATCAGAGGGTGTTGTTCGATGACGTTCGGTTCATGATGGAGACAGCAGGCGCCGGTGAGACCCACGTTGACAGTGGCCATGGCCGTGTCGAGTCACGCCAGGCAACGGTGATCACCGATATTGACTGGCTGCAAGGCGCCCATCAGTGGCCGGGCCTGAAGGCCGTGGGGCGCATCACTCGCCGTCGGGAGCTGGCTGACAAGGTCAGTGAAGATGTCGCTTACTATCTCCTGAGTGACGTAGTGTCCCCGGAGCGGCTTGTTGAAGTGACCCGCCAGCATTGGGGCATCGAGAATCGTCTCCACTGGGTGCTGGACATCACCATGCAGGAATACCAGAGCCGCAACCGCCGGGGCCATGGCCTTGAGAACCTGGCCCTGCTGCGCCGACTGGCGCTCAACGTGGCCAAGCTGGAGCCTTCCAAAGGGTCCATGAAAGGCAAGCGCAAGCAAGCTGGCTGGAATGACGACTACCTGCTGAGCCTCATTCGTCAGTTCGCTCAACTGCGATAGCCCTGCAGTGCAGGCCTGTCAGTTGCGCCACATGCTTGACGGGCAGTAGAGAGAGCAACACTTCCAGGTGTTGCTGTAGACGCTTTGTCATTCGAGCGTGTGGCGCCAGCCAGGTCAGCGACTCCCGAGCCACGCCACAGCGGTGGCAGCGCACTCGACGTAACGGGACGCTCAGCCAGACCTGAAACTCAAACAGGTCCCGGTCCCTGATCGCCCGTATGGTCGTGTCATGAATCTGTTCGCAGGATGCGCCGCACTTCGAGCAGCGGGCAGGCGCTCCGGATCAGCAGCGAGCTCAACCAGGCACCGAGAATCGGACAGGCGGATAAAAAAAGTCCGGAGCATGCGGGGCGTGCTCCGGGCTGACAAGCAGACCACCAGGCGGCGATGCCGCCCCGCGGCTCAGTCGGCTTCTACCATGAAGCGGGAGAAGAACTCAGTCAGCGCCTCGAAGCCGTCCAGCGGCAGCACCAGGGAGACGTACTGGTCGGGCCGCACCACCACCAGAGCGCCGACACCGCGGTCGATGCCGCGCTGATCGAAGATGTCTCGATCGGTGCCCGGCACCGGCGCATGGACTTTCTGGTAGTCCTGGAGCCCCAGGGCCCCCTTGTGGGGCTTGAGGACGTCGTGCATGTCGGCCCAGTCCACCTTGAGGTAGGACTGCTGGATGATGCCGTGGAGATCGAAGACCGCGTCCGGATCGGCTCCTTTCGGGGTGAAGCGACGGATCGGCGAGGCGTCGCTGGCCAGGAAGTCCATCAGCGCCTTGAAGCGCGAGCCCGGGCTTCTCGGGTCGACCATGTCCGCGAAGGCGTAGAGCCGCCAGCGGCCGTCGGCGCGATGGACGTGGCCGAGGTGGATCTGCTTGGCATCGCCGAGCCGGATGACCTCGGCGGAATGGAAGCGGCGCCCGGGCGGGAAACCGGTGGCCAGCTCGAGGTGGCTGTCGTCACCGGTGAGCAAGGCCGGCGTGTAGTGGGTGGCGAACCCGGCGGTGAACTCGCTGTTGGTGACGAACTGGCGCTGCACCTCGGCCAGCCCCTTCATGGCGGCCTCGGGGTCGTCGACGTCCTGAGCGGCGCCGATCGCCCGGGACCAGCGGGTATCCATCTCGATCAGGTTTTCCGCGATGACATGGCGCTCGGCGTTGTAGGTGTGCAGCAGGCTGGCCGGGCTGCGCCCCTCGAGCACCGAGATCAGCTTCCAGCCGAGGTTGAAGGTGTCCTGCATCGACACGTTCATGCCCTGGCCGGCCTTGGCCGTGTGGGTGTGGCAGGCGTCGCCGGCGATGAAGACCCGCGGCGTGCGGCTCTCCATCTGCTCGTCGTCGACGTCATCGAACTTGTCGGTGACCCGGTGGCCGACCCGGTAGACGGAGAACCAGGCGGTCTCCTTCACCTCGAAGGTGTAGGGCGCCAGCACCGCCTGGGCCTTGGCCAGCACCTCCTCCTTGGTCAGCCAGGCCTCCGGGGCGATGTTGCCCATGTCGACGTAGAGCCGGACCATGTAGCCGCCCTCGCGGGGGATCAGCAGGATGTTGCCCGCCTCGGCGGACTGGATGGTGCACTTGAAGCGGATGTCCGGGAAGTCGGTCACCGCCAGGACATCCATCACACCCCACGCCTTGTCCTCGCCGTGGCCCTGGGGCACGCGGCCGATGGAGTCGCGCACCACGCTATGGGCGCCGTCGCAGCCGACCACGTAGCGGGCGCGCACGGTCTTCTCACCCTCCGCCGTCCTGAGGGTCACCGCGACGCGCTCGCCGGGGGCCTCGGACACCTCCACGCTGAGGGTCTCGTGGTCGTAGTCGACCTTCAGGCGGCTCGGGGAGTTGTACATGTACTCCAGCAGGAAGTCGAGCAGGCGCGCCTGGTTGACGATCACATGGGGGAACTCGGAGAGGCCGTCGCGCACATCCTGCACGCGGCCGAGCCGGGTGATCCATGACGTGTCGCCGGGGGCCGGGCCCCAGAAGTGGGTCTCGTTGACCCAGTAGGCCTCGGTGGTCATCCGCTCGGCCAGGCCAAAGGCCTCGAACATCTCCACCGTGCGGCAGGCGATCCCGTCGGCGCGCCCGACC
The DNA here is from genome assembly GCF_020616575.1 of Halomonas sp. NyZ770. NCBI lineage: Bacteria > Pseudomonadati > Pseudomonadota > Gammaproteobacteria > Oceanospirillales > Halomonadaceae > Halomonas > Halomonas sp. NyZ770. The sequence continues at coordinate 3,716,159 of NZ_CP085143.1, forward strand.
TCGAGGGGCCCGTCGGCCTTCTCCACCACGCGGGTGACGATCCCCGGAAAGGTCGACAGCTGGGCGGCCAGCAACAGCCCGGCGGGGCCGGTGCCGACGATGAGCACGTCCACCTCTTCCGGCAGCGGACCCTGCTCCTCGCTGCGCCCTTCGGCCAGGGGTTGAATTCGCGGGTCGCCGCTGCGGTAACCGTCGAGGAAGTACTGCATCGTTTCGCTCCATCCCGTGCGCTACGGGTCATCGTTGTTGGGGGTCGATCAGGGGATCGAGGCTTTCGGCGGCAGCCATCTGCCATTGCGACATTCGTCAGTATTGTGATTGGTTTCGCGGCGAACAACCCGACTTTCGGATAATTGATCATCTGTGTGATGATCACAATACTGACGCATATCAAAAAGCGACCACCCCTCTGTCAACCGATCCCTGACCATCGACAAGCGAGCCGACAATGACAACCACCGCACGCCAAACCGTTCGTCGCCCCCTAGCCCTGACGCTGTTCTCGGCCTCCCTGCTGGCCGCCAGCGCGCCGGCGCTGGCCAAGGAGCTGCGCCTGGGGATGATCACCCCGCCCCAGCACATCTGGAGCCAGAGCGCCGAGCAGTTTGCCGAGGCCGTGGCCGAGCGCAGCGACGGCGAGCTGACCATCGCCCTCTTCCCCGCCGGCCAGCTGGGTGACGAGTCCGCGATGTTCTCCCAGATGGAGACCGGCCTGCTCGACATGGGCATCATGACCGCGGCGCTGACCAGCCAGCGCGAACCCTCCATGGTCGGCTGGTTCACCCCCTTCCTGTTCAGCAGCGTGGAAGAGGCGGCCAAGGCCACCGAGACCGAGGCCGCCCGGCAGATGCTGGCCAACCTGGAGAGCAAGGGGCTGCACGCCTTCGGCTACGCCTTCGCCGGCATGCGCCACATCCTGATGCGCGACACCCGCGTCGAAGGCGTGGACGATGTCGCCCGCAAGAACATGCGCATCATCCCCTTCGCCGCGATGAACGCCTGGTGGCGAGCCATGGATGCCCGCCCTACCCCCATCAGCCTGCCGGACGTCTACCAGGCGCTGCAGAACCGCATGCTCGACGGCGTGGATATCGATCTGGACGCCCTAGTGGGCTCCGGCTTCTACGAGGTCGCCGAGCACCTGACACTGACCAGCCATATGGCCTTCCCCGCCGTCTCGGTGATGAGCCAGGCGACGCGAGCCTCCCTCTCCGACGAGCAGCGTCAGATCATCGACGAGGCCATGGAAGAGGCCCTGGCCTGGGGCATCGAGGCTCAGATCGAGGCCGAGCAGCGCAACCTCGCCACTCTCCAGGAGGCCATCGATGTCTTCATTCTCGAGGATGCCGAGAGCGTCTTCGCCCCGGCCAACCAGGCCTTCGCGGAGCGCTTCGGCGACCATCCGCTGATCCAGGCCTTCCAGCAGCAGTCCGCCGAGCTGCTTGACGCCGAATAAGGCCTGTCGGGGCGCCCAGGCGCCCCGTACCAGAAGCCCGTACCGGAAGAGACTCCCCATGAACACCCGACACGACACCTGGCTGAGCCGGGCCAGCCACGGGCTGGCCCGGGTCGAGCAGTTTCTCTGCAGCCTGCTGATTACCGCCTTCGGCGCGGTGCTGATCGCCAATATCTTCGCCCGCTACGTGCTCAACAGCCCGCTCTACTTCGCCAACGAGCTGGCGGTCTACATCCTGATCTGGATGGCCTTTCTGGCCACCTCCATCGCGATCCATCACGACCAGCACGTGCGCCTGACCATGCTGGTGGGCCTGCTGCCCGCACCGGCTCAGCGGGTCTGCTACCGACTGACCGAATTGGTCTGCCTAGCGATCCTGGCGGTGATGCTCTGGTACTCCATCGGCTGGCTGCGCTCGCCCTCGGTCGCCTTCGATATCGCCATCACACTCGACTGGCCCAAGTGGCACTTCTACCTGATAGTGCCGATCTTCTGTGCCACCTCCATTTTCCACCTCATCTCCAGGCTGCCGGACCGCTCACGCACGGTCTTCACCCTGGCCAACGACGAGGAGTGACCCCGTGACCCTGGCCGCCTTTCTGCTCTTCATGCTGCTCGGCATGCCCATCGCCTTCGTGCTGCTGGCCTCGACCTTCACCTTCATCTTCACCTCCGGCAACTACCGCCTGCTCGACAACCTGCCCCAGGTGATCTTCGGCTCCCTGGAGGTGTTCGACCTGCTGGCGATCCCGCTCTTCATTCTTCTGGGGGAGATCATGAACGAGGGGGGCATTACCCGCCGGATCATCCTCGCGGCTCGCGCCTGGTTCGCTTGGATCCCCCACAGCATCGCCTATGTCTCCCTCACCTCGAACCTGATGCTGGCCTCCATCATGGGCTCGGCCACGGCGCAGATCGCCATCATGAGCCGGGTCATGACCCCGGAGATGGAGCGCGATGGCTACGACAAGGGCTTCGCCGCCGCCCTCACCGCAGGCAGCGGCCTGCTGGGACCGATCATCCCGCCCTCCATGGTCTTCATCATCTACGGCGTGATCGCCCAGGTCTCGATCGGGGCTATGTTCCTGGGCGGTATCCTTCCCGGCCTGGTGCTCTTCCTGCTGATCAGCGGCCTGATCGCGCTGATGGCCGGGCGGGCGAAGAGGCGGGACACCGGCAACAAGCAGCGGATCCCGCTGTGGGGTGCCACCCGGGGCGCCCTGCTGACCCTAGCCATCCCTGTGGTCATCGTCGGCGGCATCGCCTTCGGCGTCGTCACTCCCACCGAGTCGGCGGCGGCGGCGACCCTGATGGCGCTGATCATCGGCGGCCTGGTGTTCCGCGAGCTGAAGTGGGGGCAGCTCCCCGGGGTGCTCCAGCGGACGGCGCGCAACACCGCCATCGTGCTGTTCCTGATCGCCGCGGCCAAGGCCTTCGGCTGGGTGCTGGTCTACAACCAGATTCCCCAGCAGGTGGCGGGGCTGATGCAGGGTGCCACCGAGAGCCCGCTGGTCTTCATGCTGCTGGTCTTCGTGATGCTGATCGTGGTGGGCATGGTGCTCGACGGCATCGCCGCCCTGATCATCCTGGTACCGATCCTGCTGCCGGTGGCCCAGCAGAGCTACGGCATCGACCCCATCCACTTCGGCATCGTCACCTGCATGACCCTGAGCCTGGGGCTGCTGACGCCGCCGGTGGGCGCCGGCCTCTACGTCGCCTCGGCGATCAGCGATGTCAGTCTGCCGCGCATCACCAGATGGATCATGCCCTTCGTGCTGGCGGCCTGCCTGGTGATCCTGGTGACCATCTTCAACCCTTGGCTGGTCAGCGTCTTCCGCTGATGCCACCCGCCGGCCTGGCCCGGCGGGTGCCCGAACTCCCTGACTCTGCTAAGTTAGCGCCCTGTCCACCCTCGAGTAGAACCTGACCATGACCGCAGCCCCCTTCTCGGAAGCCAGCCAGTTTCCCGGCAACCTGCTCCGGCGCTGCCATCAGATCAGCGTGGCGATCTTCCTGCGCAAGTGCGAGATCCATCAGCTGACTCAGCTGCAGTACATCATCCTCTGTGCGCTGGAGGAGCATAGCTCCATCGACCAGATCACCCTGGGCGGCCATACGGCCCTGGACCGCAACACCGTGGCCGTGGTGGTCCGCAAGCTGGAAGAGCGTGGCCTAGTGACTCGCCAGCGTAACCCCGAGGATCGCCGCGCCATGCTGGTGACCCTGACTAGGGAAGGGGAGCGCCTGCGCCACGCCGCCGAACCCTCCGTCGCCGAGGTGCAGGAAGAGATCCTTGCCCCTCTGGAGGCGGATGAGCGCGACACCCTGTGCCGGCTGCTGCAGACCCTGGCCGACGAGAACAACCACCTGAGCCGAGTGCCGGTGCGCCAGGCGGTACAATAAATCCTGAATCCGTGAGACCAGCCCCCAGAAATGTTTCTAACCAACTGATCCGCATGGCAATATAGCGGATATCGCCATTCACCCAGACAGTGCCATGCCCAACATAAAGTTCCGCGCCAGTCGCCGCACCCTCACCAGCCACGCCGGGCTGTCCATCATCGGGCAATGCTTCGAGATCGCTGGCGTCGACAGCATCGACAGCCGCTTCCCCACCACGCTGGGCATGCGCACCAGTGACGTGATCAAGAGCTACCTGGGCCTGCTGTGTCTGGGCATGAGCGACTATGACGCTGTCGAGAACTTCCGCCGCGACAAGCCCTTCCAACAACTGCTGACCCTGCAGAAGGTGCCGAGCGCGGCGACGCTGCGACAGCGGCTGGAGAAACTTGCCGCCAACGACCTGCAGGCGCGCACCGCCACCTGGTCCACGACCCTGCTGTCACTGATCGAAGCACCGATCACCGCCGAGACGACGCACGTCTGCCTGGACATCGACACCTTCGTCATGGACAACAGCAACTCGAAGAAGGAAGGCGTCTCGCGGACCTACCAGAAGGTCGATGGCTACACCCCGATCGCCGCCTATCTGGGCAACGAAGGGTGGTGCCTGGGTCTGGAACTGCGGCCTGGCAAGCAGCACACCATGAAGGAGAGCAACGTCTTCCTGGAGCGGGTACTGCCTCGCGCCCAATGCCTGACCAGGCAACCGATCCTGTTACGCGAGGACAGCGGCTTCGACAGCCAGGCGCACCTGGCGCTTCTCGAACAGCAACGCCAGGTCTTTGCCGACGAGGGGCGCCGGCTCGACTATGTCGTCAAATGGAACCCGCGGGGCTCGGCCACGGCTGATCGAGATACCTGGCTGGCGGTGGCGGCGGACTACTGGGAAGAGCTGCGTCCTGGCAAGCGCCAGGCGCTGTGGCCGCAGACCGTCTCGATCCACGACGACAACAAGACCGAATACGTCGTCCAACGCGTGATGCGCCTGGTAGAGCGCACCGCCGATCGCGATGGCCAGTTGCTGCTCGAACCGGACTATGAGTTGGAAGGCTGGTGGACCAGCCTGGACGAGGCGCCGGAGGCGGTGATCAAGCGCTACCAGGCGCATGCCACCCATGAGCAGTTTCACAGCGAGATCAAGACCGATCTCGACCTGGAGCGCTTGCCGTCCGGCAAGTTCGCCACCAACGATCTGATCCTGCATCTCGCCCAGTTGGCCTACAACATCCTGCGCCTGATGGGACAGCTGGGCATGACCGGCGAGCTGAGCCCGGTTCGCCACCCGGCCAAGCGGCGCCGGCTGCGCACCGTGCTACAAGAGTTGGTGCACCGTGCGGCGCTCGTGATTCACAAGGCGCGCTAGATCGTCCTCGACTTCGGGCAGGATATCGGGCGCATGACGGTGCTCAAGACGCTGCGGAGCCGACTGCGCTATCCGCAAGGAACGCCATGCTGATTGCCTGTCGGACAAAGGCACCACGCAGAGGGCTGACGGATACCGGCAGCCAGTATCACCGTGTCCGGCGGGTAGAAATGCATGTCAAAATGGGCTGCTCTCGCCGGTCGGCGTCGCCATGGTTGGCCCTCCCCGGTATGCGTTCAGCGGTTGAGACGGAATCGGAGGTCAAAAAGTGCTCGCTGGCGGTGATAGGGGAAGTGTCGGCGCTGACTTCACGGAATCAGGACCTTACCTAACCTTTCAAAAAATTTGGTACTGGGACAGAAATTTCGAGCCTCCGCGACAGAAGCTCCTGAACGCATGGACTTCCAGCAGATACCAACTACCGGACAGTTATTGCAAGCTTCTTCCAAGGCTTCAAGCTGAGACGGCTCTGTGTTTGAAAAGTCATTCCTCGACACCCCAAACCGACTCATCATCACCGGCATCAGCGTTTCGGCTGGTATCAAACCCCAGCGGCCACCACTGCTCAGCTGCCTCGCCACTTCTTGCTCGAAATCGGCTTCAAGTTCGAAGCCAGCATCCTGAATCAGCTTCCGATAGGTTTCAGTAGATCCCTCCTGTATATCGAGGACCACTTTCGAGAGAGAACTTTTATAGAAAAAATCCGAAACCCTTTGCATGCCAGCCACCAAACAATCGATACGGATATTCATGATGTCCCATCCTCCAGGTTGGTAAATCAGTGCAAAAAAACGCACGCTGCAAAATGCTTTCACATCTAACTATCATAGGGCGACACGAGATATTTTCTTTGACACAGGTCATTTTCTCTCTCAAGGAATAACCGACGACTTCAACCCGGTGACCTCTCCTCAGATAGCCATTGACAGCAACCCACGCTCAACACGGGATTTATACTTCGTTGACATACTGGACCGGCGGCACACAACCCAGCGGACCTACGCCCTCCTCGCCTCCATCTCCTCCCGGCCATGCCAGCCCTCTCCACAGTCAGGTTGACAGCGTACCGAGCCACAACAGGCGGCACCCACCCTATACGACCAAAGTCGCAACCCCATGCCTTGCATTGTCGCCAGGAAAATGCTTAGATTTAGAAGTATATTCAGCCACATGACAAGAAAGGTGGGTATCCAATGGCCAGCCCCTCCAACGAACTCCCCATGAGCGAACTGCTCGTCTCCGCACTGGACGCGATCGCAGATGGTATCTACCGCATAGAGCTCGTTGATCCCAATGGCGACGATCTTCCCGAATTCACACCTGGCGCTCATGTGTGCATCGAAACTCCCAGCGGCCAGGTGAGACATTACTCGCTGTGCAACGATCCCGACGAGCAGGATCGGTATGTCATTGCGGTCAAGCGCGAGGAGGAAGGCACCGGCGGATCGAGGAGCCTGGTTGACGAAACCCGTGTGGGCGATCGCCTGAAGGTATCGGCGCCGCGCAACGACTTCGAGCTGACAGGCAACCCCGCTCGCTACATCTTCATCGCCGGCGGAATCGGCATCACCCCGATTCTCTCGATGATTCATCACCTGCAGGCAACGGGGGGGAAACCCTTCAAGCTCTATTATTTGACGCGCGAGCCGTCGCAAACCGCCTTTCTTGAGGAACTCAGCGCCCCCGAGTACCGAGGCAAGGTGGTGATCCATCATGATCATGGCGATCCCGATAATTCCTATGACCTGTGGCCAGTCCTTGAGCAGCCCAAGGGAGCCCACATCTACTGTTGCGGCCCCCGGGGACTGATGGAGGCGGTTCGCGACATGACCGGTCATTGGACACCCTCCAGCGTGCACTTCGAGGACTTCGGCGGGAGCCAATCGGCCAGCACAACAGAGGACACCCCCTTCACCGTACGCCTCCACAAGACCGGTGAGGCGATTCCGGTGCCGGCAGGCGTATCGATCCTCGAGGCATTGAGAGTGAACGGCCATCATGTGCCCTATTCCTGCGAAAGTGGCACCTGCGGCTCCTGTCGAACACGGCTACTGGAAGGCGAGGCCGAGCATCGTGATCTGGTTTTGTCAGAAGCCGAGAGACAGGACCACATCATGGTCTGTGTGTCACGTGCACGCTCGAAGGAACTGATCATCGACCTAACGGAATAATCTGTTGCTTAACCACGGAGTGCTCACGATGCCAGTACCCCGCTTGAAACTCGGCATTGCCGGTCTAGGACGTGGCTTCATGCTGCTCTTGCCTACCCTCGCGGCCCATCCTGGTATTCGCTTAGTGGCTGCGGCCGATCCGCGAGAGGAGGCTCGTCGGCAGTTTAGAGCCGATTTCGACGCGAGAACCTATGCCGAGGTCAGCGACCTGTGCGCCGATCCTGACGTGGAAGCGGTATATGTCGCTACTCCCCACCAATTTCATCGCGAGCATGTCGAACTGGCGGCGACACATGGCAAGCATGTATTGGTCGAGAAGCCGATGGCACTCTCCCTTGAGGATTGCCAGGCCATGATCGATGCCATGCGCCGTGCCGGGCGCTGGCTGGTCGTCGGACACAGCCATAGCTTTGATGCGCCCTATCTACGCACTCGCGAGATGATCGACAGCCAAGACTTCGGCGCGGTGCGCATGATCAGCGCACTCAACTACACCGACTTCCTCTATCGCCCCCGCCGTCCGGAAGAGCTGGATACCTCGCAGGGTGGCGGTGTGGTGTTCAGCCAGGCTGCTCATCAGGTCGATATCGTGCGCCTGCTCGGCGGCGGGAATGTCAAGAGCGTGCGGGCCGCCACTGGAGGCTGGGATCCTGCACGCCCCACGGAAGGCGCCTATAGTGCGCTACTCACCTTCAATAACGGTGTCTTTGCCAACATGACCTACAGCGGATTCGCGCATTTCGATAGCGATGAACTCTGCGGATGGTCAGGCGAACTAGGCCAGCCGCGAGATCCCGACCAGTACGGCACTGCCAGGGCGAAGCTGGCGAAGATTCAAGGCCCCGAAGAGGAGGCCGCTCTCAAGAATACGCGCACCTATGGCGCCGGCCTGTCCCTGGCCAATAGCCAACCACAAGACTCGGCACACAATCATTTTGGCTTCATCCTCGTTTCCTGCGATGGTGCCGACCTTCGTCCCCTACCGCACGGGGTACAGGTCTATGCTCATACTCGCCGCTATCTGGAAACATTGCCGTCACCGGAGATCCCGAGGCGTGAAGTCCTGGATGAACTGATAGGTGCCATACGCCATGACCGCCCCCCCATTCACACCGGCGAATGGGGCATGGCCACGATGGAAGTCTGTTTGGCACTGCTTGAATCCGCACGACATGGACATGAAGTCACGCTATCTCACCAGCAGGCATGACTGAACTGGTGTGTTATAATAAAACGTTGGAATAGGGCAATATTGCTTTCTTGGAGGACGTCACGATGCCCCGTACCAACAATCGGGAAACGCAAACGGTTCTTCGTCATTGGCAAGAGGATGTACCGGACGATCGCCTGGCCCACTTGATACGCGATGCAGGCCGAGTTCTGACAAAGAGCCTACAGACACGCTTGGCAGAGCACTCGGTAAGCTTCGGTCACTGGTCGTTTCTGCGCATCCTCTGGGTAACGGAAGGATTGACGCAACGCGAGCTCAGTGAACAGGCTGGACTGATGGAGCCCACGACCTTTACCGCCCTGAAAGCAATGGAGGCCAAAGGCCTGATCGAACGCCGACAACTCAATGGTAACCGCAAGAACATACATATCTATCTTACGGAAAAAGGGCGTAATCTCAAGAAAACCCTGATCCCACTTGCTGAGGAAGTCAATGATATTGCCGTGCAAGGTGTCGAATGTGAAGATCTCCGAGTGACGCGGCGCACCTTGCTCAAGATCATCAGCAACCTGGCCGAGGCTAACGAATAATTTCTGATCACGACCACTTACACACTCACCACCCTATGGAATAGCGATGAATACCAATAATTCGACCTCAGTTACGGCCACCCAAAGCACAGAAGATCTATTGAGGGACCTCGTAGATGCTAACCATATCCTTTTTAATGAAGGCGTACTCGATGCCTTCGGACATGTCAGCATCCGGCACCCGGAAAATACCGAACGGTTTCTGCTGGCGCGGAACATGGCACCCGGGCTCGTCACGTTGGACGATATCCTGACATTCGATCTCGATGGCACCCCCATCGATGCCGATGGCCGGCCCGTCTATCTTGAGCGCTTCATTCATGGAGAGATCTACCGTGCACGACCGGATGTCATGGCGGTTGTACATAGCCATTCTCCTTCCGTCGTCCCCTTCAGTGCCGTCAAGTCAACTCCTTTGCGGCCAATGTGCCATATGAGCGGCTTCTTGGGTGCTGGTGCGCCGATCTTCGAGATCCGGGACACAGCAGGCACGGCGACTGACCTGCTGATCCGGGATCGTTCGCTGGGGGCTTCACTTGCCGACTCCCTGGGAAACGACAATGTCGTACTGATGCGTGGGCATGGCGCGACGGTCGCCGGGCCAACCTTGAAGCAAGCGGTCTACCGAGCCATCTATGTCGAAGTGAATGCACGGCTTCAAGCTGATGCACTGCGACTTGGCCCCATCGAGTACCTTACCCTCGAGGAGGCACGCTCAGCCAGGGAGACGACCGAGGGGCAGGTGGAAAGGCCCTGGCAACTTTGGAAAATGCGGGCACGCCAGGCTCAAGCCTACCTTGGAGGAGTTTGAGGCCTTGGTACATCGGAGATACCTCCAACTGCCGACACCATGCTTGATATTCGAGTGACGTCGGCAGTCCCGTAGGCCTCTCGCCCTTTCCTTTCACATCGATAGATGCATCGACAGATCGATCGCCTTGAGGTCCTTGGTCAGGGTGCCAAGGGAGATGTAGTCCACTCCTGTCCTTGCGATATCGATCAAGGCGGCCTCCGTGATGCCTCCAGAGGCCTCAAGCACCACGCGCCCTGCTGCTAAGCGGACTGCCGTACGCATGTCCTCTATCCCAAAGTTATCCAACATGATAATATCGGGCCTCGCCTCGAGTGCTTGCTCAAATTCCTCCAGGTTCTCGACTTCTATTTCGATCGGCTTGTCGGGCGCCAGACGCCTTGCTTCGTCTATCGCCATCGCGATACCCCCACAAGCTGCAATATGATTCTCCTTGATAAGATACGCATCGTACAAGCCCATGCGGTGACTATGGCAGCCTCCGCAACCCACCGCATATTTCTGAGCTAAACGTAATCCTGGCAGCGTCTTCCTGGTATCCAGAAGCTTAACCGATGTCCCCTCGATCAATTTATAATAAAACCAGCTACGAGTTGCTGTGCCCGAGAGAGTCTGCAGATAGTTGAGTGCCGTTCGCTCCCCTGCCAGAAGCGATCTAGCATTTCCAATAATTTGGCAGATCTGTTGACCATCCTCTACCCGGTCACCATCCATGACGCTCCAGTTGACACTTACCTGCGGGTCAATTTGATTAAAAACCTCATCAACCCAGTCAGCACCACAAACTACAGCTTGCTCCTTTACTGTAATGGCAGCCTTGCCAATGCAATCAGCTGGCACTAATTTAGCAGTGACGTCTCCGCTACCAATATCTTCCATTAATGCAGCAGCAACGCTCCGCCGCATGTCAGTATGAAGTTTTTTCCTATCCAGTTGATACATGTTTCACGCTCATCTATGAAGTTTATTTATTCAAGATACCCCAAAATACAGTATCAAGCCAACACCTAAAACGGTAAAAATGGTACCGAGTACAACCCACCTATTGAAGACCTCTTCGTTTCGCATGAACAGCCCTGTAATAAGCAACACAAAAAAAGGGGTCGTCGAGGCCAAGGGGGCGACAATGGAAACCCTACCTACTTGTAGCGCCATATACAGAAGCACAGGACCAAGGCTAGAAAAAACACCAGCGACTATAAATATTAAAAGTTCTGCAGGCCTACACCCGAATGCACCAGCAGGCCTGTAAATCACCAGATAGAGAGCAAACAACAGCCAAGAAGTGGATGTTGTTACCGCTGCTGCAGTGACTGCGTCCGTGCCAATATCAATACCGATCTTTCTGAACAAGACTGATACACCGTAAGCTAGTGATGCAGCCAATGGAAACAAAAGATATGATTTCGGAGCTATAGCACAACTCATGGAGCCCTGCCCGCTCTGTAAGCCAAGAAGCATACTTCCAGCGAGCACCAGTATAATTCCGAAAAAGATTTGCACATCCAGTATTTCACCCAGGAAAATAGCTGCCAGTAATACAGTGAAAACCGGATGTGTCAATGTAATAGGGGTGGTGATATTAGCACCCAACCTGGCCATGCCCTGAAACTGAAAAAGCCGCCCAAGCAAAGGTGCAAACATACCAGCGAGCGCGAAATATTTCCACTCCTCTGAAGGCGAAATACTACCTTTCTCCCTCAGCAAACTCCATGCCCAGAGAAATACCACGTTGGTGGTGAGGGTTACCCATAAGGCAGCAAGGGATGATGCGCTCTTGCCAGCCATCTTGACGAGAATAAATGTGACAGCAAACATCAGCGACGACGCTAAAGAAAACAAGATAGGGATGGCTTGCGAACTCGTCATTTTGACCTCACATAAAAAGAGACAGGGTGAATATTGAAACCCTGTCTCCATGAGCCGATAAACCCAAAAGCGAACTTTACATCATCATACGGCCACCCTTTTTTTATGTAGTCGTAGGTGAGGTGTTGCCATTATGGCCAAGGCAACACATATGGTGGCGATCACTATAGCCCACCAACTTGGCATGATAAAAAGCAGACCGGCCAGGCCAAAGCCAACTCTCGGAAGAACCTTAGTCAGCTTCTGGCGCCAGAAGCCTTCTACCGCGACACTAAGCAATAGCACGCCCACCACTGCAGAAATGCAAGAAATGGCGATGTCTATCCAGCTACCTTCCAGCAGCAAGCCCTCACCATGCACGAATGCAAACGGCACGATGAAGGCCGTAATGGCCAGCCTCACTGCCCCAGTAGCAATTTCCAGGGGCTTGGCATCGGCGATCGCCGAGGCAGCGAATGCCGCTACGGCAACTGGTGGCGTCATGGCTGAGAGCACGGCAAAATACAGGATGAACATGTTCGCCTGGAGGACACTTAAATCCATGCTCAGCAGAGTGGGCCCGACCAGTACAGCCGCCAAGATGAAGGCTGAGGGTGTCGGCATTCCCATTCCCAGAATGATAGCGATCATGGCAGAAATGATCAGCGCAATAAACGCGCTATCACCAGCGAACATAAAGACGAGTTCGGCAAATTTTCCTCCCAGCCCTGTCATGGAAATTCCGCCTATCACCAGTCCAGCCGCCGCGCAGGCTGCCACGACGGACACCATACGCAGCGTGGTAACAGCCAAGGCGTCCCAGATCGCTTTGAGACTCATCCGAGTCGAAGGTCGAATTGCAGATACAAGTAGAACCGAGACAGTAGCAATCACCGCCACATAAGTCGGAGAGTAACCCATCACCAGAGCCACTGACAAGGTTACCAATGGAAGAATAAACAAGCCGCCGTTCTTAAGCGTTTCTTGGAGGCGCGGCGTTTCATCCTCCGAGAGCCCTCTCAGGCCGAGTTTCTGTGACCGCAAATGCACCTGAAAATAAACGCAAAGGAAATAAAGTAGCGCCGGAACAATGCCGGCAATTACGATATCGCGATATTCGATTCCAGTATATTCCGCCATGATAAATGCTGCTGACCCCATCACTGGAGGCAAAAGGCTTCCCCCCGTTGATGCAGCTACTTCAACACTGCCCGATAGCGGCTTGCTGTATCCAAGACGCTGCATGATAGGGATGGTAACGGAGCCCGTTGTGACCACATCGGAGGTAGGACTACCTGACATGGTACCATAAAGGCCAGATGAAATGACGGCGATCTTAGCCGGGCCTCCAGGCTTTCTGCCAGCAATAGCCGACGACAAATTATAGAAAAACTCGGCCCCACCCGCTTTTGACAGAAAGGTTCCGAACATCACGAACAGGAAGGCATAAGTCGCCGCCACCCTAAGCGGCACCCCGAACAATCCATCCGAGGTAAACATCATAATATCAAGGAAGTGATTGTAGCTGACCTCCCTGAAGCCAAATGCACCCGGGAGGGAGTGACCCCAAAGATTGTAGGCGACAAAGACCAACACTACACTGGTAAGACCAAAACCCACGGTGCGACGAGTCGCTTCAATAGTCAGCGCCAAAAGCACACTAGCCGCTAGCAAGTCCGGCGTCTCCAGTGGATCGAATAGGGTGATCCGCTCGGCTATCCTCTGGCTTTCCATAAAGAAATAGGCACCGACGATGATGCTGGCTACGACAAAGCACCAGTCGATCAGGCTGGGGCGATCCTGTCGCCCCTTGGGCCCAGCACTAACATTGATAAACAAAAGAGCCAACATAGCGGATAGAAAGACGACCATCATGACATAAAGATCAATGTATGTGATAGTCGTCGTATAAATGACCGCTAGCGCCACAAGGGCAGCGCATCCATGCACTGCCATACCCAACATCCCTGTCAGGTTCCTCCTGGAGCCGGTCCCCGTTAGCAGAAATAAGACATGACTCATAATTAAGCCTCTTGGGTGAATCATTATTTTAATAATTTATCGTAACCCTGCTTCGCTTAGATAACGTGCGGCGCCATCATGATACGGCACAACTTCAACAGAAGCCATGATTTCCGGTGTCAAAGGTCTCATTGCAGAGTGAACACGAGCAATCTTTTCATAGTTTTCATAAAATGCTTTTGTTAAATCATATGCCATTTCCTCATCCATGTCGCTTCGCACAGCCAAGGCAGCACTAACCGTCACAGTCTGGGTGTCGCCTGGCGCCCATTCATAAGCGCCACCAGGGATAACGAATGGGTTAGTGCCGGTCCTCTCCGCTACAGTATTGATAGTTTCATCAGCCAGTGACAACAGTTTCAAATCAACGCTTGACGCAGCCTGCATGATGGAAGCCTGCCCGACGAAAAGGCTGTTCAAGAACATATCAATCCGGCGATCCTGGATCAGGCTAGTCTGCTCACCTGATGCTGCATAGATGATATCACCTCCCCAGCTCTTGAGTTCATCCGGCCCAGCCCCAATGGTTTCCAACATGACTTCGGCAACATTAGATGCGATATTTCCTCGCCTATTTATGGCTATGGTAAGTGGCGCCTCGACTTCAGAAATATCCTCAAAGCTTTTAATCCCATACCTCTCAGCGACAGACTCCCTTATGACAGCTTGCATAGGAGACCAAGTATAGAGATAAGCAAGCACTCTGATGTCGTCATTTACTGGCTCACGAAACGGTGATTCACCATCACGAGCCAGTTGCAATACAGAATCCTCAATAATGGCAAGGTTTGCATCATCGCGCTGCAGGATAGCAACGTTGGCAACACCTCCGCCTGATGTTTGGTAAGTAACAGTCGAGCCCGGAAAGTTTTCTTTCAGGGCACTGTCTAGACCCGCACCGAGTAACGACCACAGTCCACCTGGGGATGCGCCAGAGACAGTCATGTTATAGCTTTGAGCTGAAGCGACATTCATCATCAGCCCAGGAGCAACAAGGGCCATAGCCATCAAAGACTTCTTGATTGTTTTTTTCATTTGCTTACCTTTTGTACTGGTGTCGTCATTGTTTCCACAGGGAATTGCTTGTTTTTTTAAATATGTCGCTGTGCAACGAAAACAATCTTCGTATAAACGGATTTTAGATCTTGAAGCTTTCCAGCGTGGCGGGATGGAACAGTTCCTCCGGCTTCATGAGCCGCCGGGAAAGTCCCTCCGCATGGTGTTGCTCAAGAAACCTCTCCAGCGTTTGTCGATTGGGAGAAAATCCATAGGACCAGAAATCCTCACCCATCAGGCGCCGAGCGGCTTGGAGCTGGTCCTCGACGAACGGAAGTGTCACCTTGGTTGCTGAGGTATCACTGAGCTTCGCCAGTGCGTTAGCCTTGGATTGCTCGAATGCTTTGTAGACGGAGAACGGTAGCCAGGGATGGCGCTCTACAAGCGTCTTACGAATACCCAGCAGATGCATGATGGGGAAGATGCCGGTTCGCCGATACCAGTCCGAGGCTGCCTGTTGAGGATCACGGTAGAGGTACCCCACATGAGGATGCCCCTGCATGAAACAGGACGGCGCTCGAGGCCCCATTACCGCATCCAACTCGCCGGAGGCCAGCATACCTGAGAGCGTTTCCCCTTCGGGAATATTCTCCACTCTAACTCCTTCGGGGAGATCGAGGTTGATTTTCTCGACCCGGCCTGGCTCCTCGTAACCGCCACGCATCCAGGTCACATCACGGGGCTGGAGGCCATGATCCTCCTCGAGGAACAAACGGGCCCAGACATTGGCAGTCAACTGATACTCGGGGACTCCAATGCGCTTGCCCCGCAGGTCGGCCGGCGATTCGATGCCGCGATCGGTACGAATATAGATCGAGGTATGGCGGAAGGCGCGTGAGGGGAACACCGGCACGCCGATATAGGGGCAACTCCCCGCCGCCGTCTTCACCGTGTAACTGCTTAGCGACAACTCGGTGATGTCGAAGTCGGCATGTCGGAAGGCACGAAAGAAGATCTCTTCCGGATCATGCAGCATGAACACCGGGTCCACACCATCGATCTGTACCTCACCGTCGATCAAGGGGCGCATGCGGTCATAATTACCCACCGCAATGGAAAGTTCGAGCTTGTTCATCAGGGTTCCTGTGTTGTGATCAGAGAGTCGCCATGCTGGGAGGCGAGCACGCCTCCCACGCAAAGTTATGACCGTACCGCTGAGCGGGTGTCATGAACTCATTCTTCTACGTAATACTCTGCCTCTTCCGGAGCGGTACCCAATTGACGCCAATCCTCTTCTTTGGGTACGATACCCTGGAAGGACTTGAGCTTATAATGCGGAATCCGCGGCTCCTTAGTGCCAATGGCTGGCCCTCCTTGCTGCATGGTCTTGGCAGCCTGCACCATCTGGCGACGGAATTCGACGATCGCCAGGTCACTCGCACCGAGACGATCATGGGTACGATCAGCAATCGGGCCCATGGTTTCCCACATCGCGATGTCCTGATTGGGGATGCCCTTGATCCCGGTGAAACTTGTACCGAGTTGCATGATGCGGCGATCCTGCCAATAGTTGTTTTCGCGGGTGCGGAACTTGCGGAAGTGCTCGTCGACATCGATCCCGATCTGCGTGCCGAGGAACTTACGCCAGGACTCTGTATCAGGCGTGGTACTCGCGTCGCCCCATGCGATGAAGTGGAACGCTGTATGGGTGTCATCGATCGGCACGTGCAGGATCGCGATATCGTAGAGGTTGTTGGGTGGAATCTGTACGGTGTAGGGGGCGATGAACAGCGTGGTGCGCACGTAATCATGCGTCTTGGCGTCCTTGATCGGACGACGTATCGCGGCATAGCGAAAACCGAATGGCGTGGGCTGCACCTGCAGACGCGGTGCTTTGTCCGTGGACGGGCGTAGCCAGAGCTTGTCGGTGGCCTCGGCACCATCCTTGCGGGCCGGCACCATGTCGGTGGAATGCAGGCTCGAGGAGTGGGCCGAGTCGATGGCGCCCTCGAGGATCTGGGCCCAGTTGCAATCGACAATCACCTTAGAGATGGACACCTTGGTTTCCGGCGTCGGCTGGAACACTGGCGGCATGAACTCCGGCTGCTCCTCGGGAGGCCCCATATAGACCCAGACAAAACCAGCCGCCTCATGGGTGGGGTACGCCTTGTGCTTGACCTTCTCGGTCATCTTCGATTCGGGTGGTTCGGAAGCCATCTCCAGGACATTGCCCTCGACATCCATCTTCCAGCCATGGTACAGGCAGCGAAGACCACACTCCTCGTTACGACCCAGCACCAACGACGCGCGCCGATGCGGGCACATCTCGTCCAGCACCCCTACGCGCCCTTCGGTATCGCGGAAAGCCACCAGATCCTCACCGAGCAGCCGAACCCGCACCGGATCACCGTCCGGCTCCTCGATTTCCTCGGATAGGCAAGCAGGCAGCCAGTGACGACGCATAATCTGCCCCATGGGCGCATCACCTTCAACACGGCACAGCAGGTCGTTCTCTTCTTGTGTCAGCATAAGGCACGGTCTCCGTTTTCAAGGGTAGTGAGCTACATGAGCAGCTCTCGCCGATAAATTTAGATATCTAACTTACATGCCTAACCATAGCGCCTCGATCGGCCATGTCAAACAAACTAAAGTCGCATCCTCGTGGATCGGACACCGCGATGCTCACGTAGCCCCTCCCTCCAGCTGCACCTAGCTGTGTAAACCCATCAGGTTGTTCACGGAAAGGCCAAGCCGGCTAACCGGAGGGTGATAGTCCAGTCTGGCATGCGGCCGATGCCAGTTGTACTGATGAAGCCAGGCAGGCAGGTGCCTGCCTCGTTCTTCCGAGCTGCCGTAGGAGCGAGCGTAGGCCCACTCACGTAGCACCGTCTGGATGAACCGCTCTGCCTTGCCATTGGTGCGTGGACTTAGTCGGGTAGACCGGGCGATTGCTCGACCCGGCCCCCCACAGATCCGAGCATGCACGATTAGCGCACTCGGCTCCTCAATCACCAGTTTCACTGAAGGCTCAGCACTGCTGCATGATCCGCGCAGCAGGTAGGGGCAGCAGCTGAAACAGCTGGTCCGCTTTTGCCCACGAGAAGTACGCTCGTTGGGATCGGCGTCTCAGCCACTTCACCCACACCAGCCGCACTCGGTAGAGAAACAGCTGGAGGGATCGAATGTTGCCCCCTGATGCCGTAGTAGGCGTAGTGCCCCTGTACTTTCCGCCTCAGCAGCCTGTGCTGCTCTCGGGTCGGCAGGTGTCGACTCCAGCGACACCAAAGAGCAATCCGCTTGAGTCCTCGCCGAAACCTGTCCTTCGCCGTCTTACGCTTGATAATCAGGCGTCCGCGACGTGACTTTCCCCAATAGTGGGTAAAGCCCAGGAAGTCGAAGGTCTCAGCGCGCTGCCCCGATTGCGGCCGGAACCGCACCAACCGGGTCCTGGTCGGGTGCAGGGTGAGTCCGTAGCGGGCGAAACGCTTGGGCAGCACCTCCAGCACCTTGCGGGCGTCGGCTTCTGTATTGAACGCCAGGACAGCATCATCGGCAAACCGCACCTGGAATGCTCGCCCTTGAAGTCGTGGCTTGACGCCCTTCTCGAACCACTCGTCCAGCACATAGTGCAGGTAGATATTCGCCAGCAACGGGGATACCACACCCCCTTGTGGACTTCCCATCTCCCCTTTCTGCCATTGTCCGGCTTCCAATACCCCGGCCTTGAGCCACTTGCCGATCAGGCGGAGGACCACACCGTCCTTCACTCGTTGCTGCAGAAAGTCTCGCAGGTGCTGATGGTCGATCGTGTCGAAGAAGGCTTTGATGTCCAGGTCAATGACCCAGCCACCTCTCATCGACGATAGCCCTTCCCACACCGCCTTGACGGCCTGATGCGCTGAGCGGCCCGGCCGGAAACCATATGAGCAATCCAGAAAGTCATGCTCGTAGAGGGGTTCCAGAAAAGCCACCACAACACGCTGCAGGACCTTGTCTTCGAAGGTGGGGATGCCGATCGGCCGCGTGGTGCGACCATCTCCCTTGGGAATATGGACGCGCCGTACCGGCGGTGCCTTGTAGCGACCGTGCCTGGCTTCCTCCAGCAACCGCTGGATGTTGGCCTCGAAGTTGCGCACGAAGTCGTCCGCCGTCTGGCCATCAATCCCGAGCGCACCGTCATGGCGCGTCATCAGGTAGGCCGTCTTCAGCCACTGGGCATCGATATAGTGCGCCAGTGACGTGAAGGCACGCTGCGGGAAGCGTTCTGCCAGCGCTGCTATCCGCAATTGTTTCGTGGACATGACCTCAGGTTCCTGTGCACCTGCCATGTTTCCCTCTTGCGGTTCTGATGATTGATCGCCCCTTCCCTCCAACGGGTCCCGTCGAGCCGGTTCCCCGCCTTCCTCGGTACTATGAACGACTCCGACTCCCGCCTTTCCTTCCGGTCGGCTCCTGGTGGTCACCTGACCGTACCCCCCTGAGTGCCTGCTGTTCGCTTCCGACGCCGCCAGGCACGACTGTAGTGGTTCAATAAAACCGGACACCAACGTAGGTGGTAATATTGCCACCAGAAGCGAGGTGTCTGATGACCAAGAAACGACGTACTTTTTCTCCTGAATTCAAGCAGGAAGCAGCTTGCCTGGTGTTGGACCAAGGCTACACCACTCTCGAAGCATGCCGGTCGCTCGGTGTGGGTGAGACAGCTCTACGACGCTGGGTACAACAGCTGAAAGATGAACGTGAAGGCATCACCCCAAAGGGCAAAGCCTTAACCCCCGAGCAGCGCCGGATTCAGGAACTGGAAGCCCGTTGCAAACGGCTTGAAATGGAGAAAGAGATACTAAAAAAGGCTACCGCTCTCTTGATGTCGGACGACATGAATCGTACGCGCTGATAGACCAGTTGAGTGAGCAAATGCCTGTTGAAATGGTCTGTAACGCGTTTGATATTAGCCGCTCCAGTTACTACGAGTACCGCCAGCGGCGGCACCGTGTGGATGTTGAGCGTCTGGCCTTAAAAGCTCAGGTAAGCCGCCTTTTCAAAAAGAGTCGCTGCTCAGCGGGCAGCCGCTCAGTCAAGAGGCTGCTCAGCGAAGAAGGCATCACCATCGGCCGCTTCAAGGTTCGGCGTTTGATGAGCGAAATGGGGTTGATCTGCAAGCAGCCAGGCCCTCATGCTTACAAGCAGGCGACGGTTGAGCGGCCTGATATTGCGAATCATCTTGGCCGCAAATTTACACCAGACCAGCCCAATCAGGTCTGGTGTGGTGACATCACTTATGGAACCGCTGATCAATTCGTCTCTGAGCGACTGAAGCGCTCAGGGCGACACATTCACCGCCGTCAACGGTCACTTTCTGGCCACGGAAGGTGGCCTTTTTACCCTGGCAGCCGGGTTATCCGGCTGCCAGGCCAGATTCAAGACACACTGGCCCCGTCAGCATGGCCCTGGCATCGTCCAGCCAGCACCAAATTGCCGAGGGCGAACAGGGTGAACAGCTGCGCCTGGTTCCTGGCCAGCCCCTTGTAGCGCACCTTCCGGTAGCCGAAGAGGTTCTTGATGACATGAAACGGGTGCTCGACCTTGGCGCTGCTGCTGGCCTTGGCCTTCTCGATCGCCAGCAGCAGCGCTTTCATGGGACTGTCTTCCATCTTCTTGATGGGGCCGCGCTTGGCGGCAACACAGCAGCGGGAGTCCGGGGCATCCTTACTCTTCGTCCAGGTACTTCCACATGCCGGTGTAGCCCGCGTCGCCGTATACCCGCTTGTCATCCTCCCGGACCAGAGCGCCGGCCATGGTGACATCGGCGACGTTGGCCGACGTGGCGGCGACACTGTGGGTCAGTCCGGTGACCGCATCGACACCGATATGGGCCTTCATGCCGAAGTAATACTGCTTGCCCTTCCGGGTCTGCTTCATCTCCGGATCGCGCTGCTTGGCCTTGTTCCTGGTGGAGGGGGCCGCCGCCACAATGGTCGCGTCGACGATGGTGCCCTCGCGCATGAACAGGCCCTGCTCGGCCAGGTGGGCGTTGATTTCCTCGAAGATCCGCTGGGTCAGGGCATGCTGCTCCAGCAGGTGACGGAAGCGCAGCAGCGTGGTCGCGTCCGGCACACTCTCAATGGCCAGATCGATACCGATGAAGTCACGCATCGCCTGGCTGTCGTAGATGGCATCCTCCAGCGCTTCATCGGCCAGGGCATACCACTGCTGCAGAAAGTAGATGCGTAGCATGCGCTCCAGGCCAATGGGTGGTCGGCCTCGCTTGCCCACTGAATTCGGGAAGTAGGACGGCGACAGTGCTGCGATCAGCCGTTGCCACGGCACCAGCTTCTCCATCCTGGCAAGAAACCGCTCGCGGCGGGTGACCTTCTTCTTGTTCTGGTGCTCAGCCTGGGCGAATGAGATCTGTTTCATCGGAGTGGCTCTGTCAGCGGGTGTTGGACGACAGGTCAGATTTTACCTCGTCGGTGGCTATGAGGCAGCTCCGACGGGATTTATGCAGCGTTTCCTTAAAAATCGGATCAAAGTACTCATTTACAGCGTGTAAACTCCGTTTTTTCACCGATTTTCGCCTTGTCTGTTCTTCGATCGCCGACTTTTCAGGCAGTGCCTAGGGGGGGCAGCACTGCGGCCATGCTGGTAGCCACGGTGGCTTCCTTTTTTTACCCTTAGCCTCATTCTCTGGCTGGTCAGCCTTACCCCCTGGCTGGCTTTTTGAGAGTGCCAATGAATTGCTCTTCGTGAAGGTCAGAGCCGCCCTTGCAGGAAGCGGCTCGTCATCAAAGCGCGATATGGCTCCCGCGAGTGTTACTGGTCGGCGGCTTTCATCACCGCGTCCAGGGCCGCCTGGTAGCCTTGGGTACCCAGCCCGGCAATCACACCATCGGCCCGCAGCGAGACATAGGAGTGGTGGCGAAAGCGTTCACGCTTGTGCACATTGGAAATGTGCACTTCAATCACCGTGCCCTCGAAGGCATTCAAGGCATCCAGGATAGCCACAGAGGTATGGGTGTAAGCGGCAGGATTGATAATGATCGCCTGGGTGCCATCGAGACGTGCAGCGTGGATGGCATCGATCAGGGCGCCCTCGTGATTGCTCTGCAGGCAGTCCAGCGTCCATCCCGCCATCACGGCTTTTTCACGCAGCGCGTTATTAACGTCTTCCAGCGTCTCGTAGCCGTAGATTTCCGGCTGCCGGGTGCCCAGCAAATTCAGGTTGGGCCCATGCAGGACAAGCACTTTAGCCTGGCTCATGCATCATTCTCCTTCAGCAATTGGCGGCGATAGTGGGCAAATAGCGTGGCCGATTGCTGCGCTGCTGCCTCGCGTTTGGCGTCATCTTCACAAAAAAACTTGAAGGCGTCGACGCCTTGAAAGACGAACAGGCTGACACCGCTCACCACCGCAGCACCGACCTGCTTCGCCGCCGCAACAAACTCGGTGACGGCGGGCACGTACACCGCGTCAAAGATCCAATGGCATGCCTCTACCAACTCGGCGGGCAGCTTGTGCAATTCTTTATTGAGACGGTGGGGGCACCGCCTGATAAAGCCACTGGTTGGGGGCAACTGCTCGTCAGACAAGGCCATGCCGCAAAGCACACCGTCATGATTGGCGACTCTTACAATGACTACCGCGCGGCTCGCTCCAATGGCACGCGATTCATTGGCGTGGCTGCAGAGCCCCACCAATCCCCTTTCCCCTCAGATACAGTGGTCATCAATGACCTGAGTCAACTGGAAGAGGCACTGCTGAGCCTGGAATAATTGTTCGGCATTCGAACAATATGCTACATTGTTGCCTGACCAAGCATCCACCAATGAGAATGCAACATGGCAGATATTCTACAGGCAGATGCCCTGCAGCCTGATGACAGAGACTTCGTTACCGCCCTGGCCAGCGGCCTGGAAGTCATCATGGCGTTTGACGATTCACACCCCAGAATGACCCTCAGCGAAGTAGCTGCGCGCACCGGCATGAACCGCGCCAAAGCACGTCGATTCTTGCTGACGCTCCATGCGCTGGGATACGTTAGAAAACAGCAGCGTTACTTTGAGCTGTCTCCCAAAGTATTACAGCTCGGTTACTCTTTTCTCTCTGCCAACAATTATCGCAGTGTGATCCAGCAGTATCTGGAGGATATTACTGCGCAGTGCGGGGAATCGTCATCACTAGGCATTCTGGATGGCGATGAGGTGATTTATGTCGCACGCTCCGCAGCCCCCCATCGGTTGATGTCTATTTCGCTCTCTGTGGGCACACGCCTGCCTGCGGCCCACACCTCCATGGGCCGTGTGCTACTTGCTCAGCTCTCCGAACCGGCTCTGGATGCCTATTTATCGAGAATTGTACTCGAGCGCCATACTGAGAAAACGATTACCGATAAAGAGTACCTTAAAAAATGCATCAACAAGGTTCGTCAGCAAGGCTATGCCATCTCTGACCAGGAGCTGGACCCAGGCTTGAGATCGTTGGCCGTCCCTGCATTTGATATGAATGGAAAGCTGCTGGGCGCCATCAATATCAGCACCAACGCGGCCAGAGTCGACATGGAGACGCTGCTTAAACACCACCTGCCGCTCCTGCAGGAAAAAGGGCGTTTGATCCGCTCGACGATCAGTGCCTAGCATTGAACTTCAAGCGTCTCGAAGCCGTCGAGAAAAAGGCGCACAAAGCCAGCTATCTTTAAACCTTTCATTTATTTCCTGGAATAAGCTTCTCCCTGTCAGCCCTCCCCACCCAGCCACGCCAGCACGGCCTCTTTCGAGCGCTGTTCACGTTCGGCATACAGCGCCAGCTCATCCTGCACCGGGGCGCCCAGGGCGGCTTCGAAGGCGTCGCGGTTTGCGTTACCGGCGTAGGCGCCGTTTTCACTGCCGCCCAGGTTAGATTGGAAAATACCGGCGGCACTGACGGGTAGAAAATCTTCGTAGGTGATGGGCTGGGCCTCGACCCACCCCTGGGCCAGCAGCGTTTCCAGGTCGGTGTGCTCGGCGCGGCCCTTGGCTGCCCGCCCGGCGTCGGTCAGGTGATAGTGGAAGTAGGCCAGCTGCTCGGTGCGAATCGCCTCGTGGTGATCCGGAAACGCGGCGAACACGCGCTCCATGATGGCCTGATGGGCGTCATTGTCCAGGCCAGCGGTCTGGGCACGCCCCTGGTTCAGCAGCTCATCATAAAGCGCCCGCCCTTTGGGGGTCAGCGCCATGCCGCGCTGCTCGATTTCACCAAAGCGCGCCGTATGCGTGCCCTGGACCTCTCCGGCGAAACGAATCGACTCCTCCAGCGCCCGAAAGCTGGTTTGGCGCAGCAACATGGGGCACTCCCGACGGGGCGGCCCTTCGATCACGGCTTTGGGGTTCATGCCCATGCTCGGCATACGACGCTGCGCTTCATCGATATCCAGGGTTCTGGGCGTCAGGTGGTTGATGTGCGGCCCCTTGAAACACACCACATCAGCAATCAGGCGATGCTCGTCGTGCAGCGCCTGATAGGTTTCCAGGTCGACGGTCGCTTCCTGATGCCAGCGGAAGGTTTCCAGCGCCTCGCTGACGAACTGGTCGGCCTCTTCACTGCTCAACCCGCCCTGGGTTTCGTGGCGCTGGATGAGCGCCCGCACCGTGGGGGTAAAGATATCCCGCTGGGCCAGAATCTCCTCGGCGCGACGGCGCAGCGCCTCGCTCTCGATCAGCTCCAGGCGCAATAAAGAGGTAAAGACTCGGAAAGGGTTCAGCGCGAGGGCCTCGTCCTCGATGGGCCGAAACGCCGTAGAGTGCACCGGCACGCCCGCCTCCGAGAGGTCGTAATACCCCACCGGGTACATGCCCATGACCGCAAACAACCGGCGCAACATGGCAAGCTCGGCCTCGGTGCCCACCCGGATCGCCCCGTGGCGCTCAACGCTCAGCCGGGCCATCTCGCCCTGCGCCTCCAGGCGGCGGTGCAGCTCGGGCTGCTGTTGAAGGGTTTCCTGGTTTACCCGCTCGACCAGTTCCAGCAGCGCACCGTACTGCGGCACTTCCGCTTGATACATGGCCGACATCGCCTTGGAAAAACGGTCGCGTATTGCATCAGTAGTGATAAAGGACATGTTGTGGCTCTCTGGGGTCGATAAAGAACGGCACGCGTCGCCAGCCTCATGGCCTCTTTATGACACGTGCTTGCGCTACGCTCTATCAAACCGACTCAAGGAGCGAACCACAAACGAAAAAAAGCACTCAATGCATGCCAAAAAGGAATGCTTAAAGGCTTTTATAAAGAGCGGCGAGCACCGGGTACCCAACAGCATGGCGCCCAAGGGAGCCCTTTGGTAGGGTGGGATTCCTTACCGTCATTCCGCCGAGTGACGCTTGCCCAGGAGTGCCCGCGTTCACCATGCGCAATCTTCCTTCCATCACCGCCATGCAGTGCTTCGAAGCGGCCGCCCGCCACATGAGCTTCACCCGGGCCGCCGATGAGCTGAACCTGACCCAGAGCGCGGTCAGCAAACAGGTGGCACAGCTGGAAACCACCCTGGAGCACAAGCTGTTCCGCCGGGTACGGCGCAGCCTGCTGCTGACCCCTGAAGGGGCGATTTTCCTGAGCGATGTACGCAAGGTGCTGACCCAGATCGAGATGTCCACCCAAGCCATCATGACGTACAGCGGCCACAGCGAAGTGCTCAACATCGCCACCCTGCCCAGCTTCGGCAGCCGCTGGCTGGCCAACAAACTGCCCTCGTTCATGGCGGCGCATCCTGGTATCAGCCTGGCGTTTCACGACCGCGTCGAGGATTTCGACCTGGAGCAGGAGAATATCGACATTGCCCTCTTGTATGGGCACGGCAGCTGGCCCAACCTGGCCTGCCACAAGCTGGCCGACGACCTCATGGTCGCCGTCGCCTCCCCGACCTGGCTGGCCCAGCACCCCATTCATTCACTCGACGATTTGACCCAGCGCCCGCTGCTGCACCTTTCGACCCGCCCGGATGCCTGGCACCACTGGTTTGCCAGCCAGCACGTCATGACCGAGCGCAGCTACCACGGCACCCGTTTCGAAACCTTCCCCATGCTGGTCAGAACCGCCATGGCAGGCGGCGGCGTGGCACTGGTGCCCCACTTTACCGTGGATGAAGAGCTGGAGAGCCAACGGCTCGCCCTGGCATGGCCGTACCAACTGCTCAGCCGCAACGCCTACTACCTCGTCTACCCCGAACACCTGGGAGAGCTCGCCAAGGTGCGCCGCTTTGTTGAGCATGTGGTGCAGTTTGGGGAGGGATAAGGCCTTGATGAGGTTGGGCAGATACATAGAGAACAGCCTCCAGCCCGCCCCAAAAATAACATTAACCGCACAACCCCTTACTCCAAGGAACTGCGTAACGTCAGGGCAGCCACCAGCTCCCGCGCGAAGCGTTGCGCAGCAGGCAGTGCGCCAAAACTCCATACCGGCGGTAAGCGCAATAGCGTGGCGTTTTTAACGCTGGGTAAGTGCTGCCATAAACCACTTTGCGAAAGTGATGCTTCGACTCCGGCGGGCAGCGGCTCGACCACGACCAGCGTGGCCTCCGGGTAGTCGTAAAGTGCTTCGATCCCCACCAGTGAAAATCCCCAGGCGTTAGTGGGCCGGTCCCAGGCATTGGCCAAGTCGATCTGCTCCAGCACGGCGTGATAGAGGCTGTTGTCGCCAAACACCCTGACATGACGGGCGTCCATGAACTGCACCATCAGCAGCGGCGGCGCATCGGGGCGCTGTTGGCGAAGCGTTTCCAGCAGTGCCTGCGTTTCGCTGATGAGCTGCGCGGCCTGCTCTTGGCGGCTGGTCAACTCACCCAACTGGCGGGTGAGGGTGTGTATCTCTTGCCAGGTATGGGTGCCGGGGGAATAGGGGTAAAACGACGTGACCGGGGCCACTCGCTCCAGCCGCTCCGTCAAACCGGCGAACATCGGTGAAATGAAGGTGTGCGCCGGGGGCGACTGGGCCATGAGTTCGAGGTTGGGCTGCGACCGCAGGCCCAGGTCTGCAACGCCGTTGGGGATTCCTGGCTCCCCTACCCACTCATGGTAACCCTTGTGTTGAGCGGTACCGCTCAGCGGCGCGTCGATGGCCAGCAGCGTTTCAGCAATGGTCCAGTTGAGGGTGGCCCACTGCGCGTGGGCACTCGACAAGGGCAGCCAGCAGGCGGCCATCAAACAGCAGCGAGCCAGGAAAGAGAGCATCGACCAGTGGCACATGGCAGCGAAAGCATTAGAAAAGAGAGACCACATTTAGACGTCAATAGGCACTTTTTGCAAGGCATCACGAAAAAATCACACCCGTATATGCTAATACCTCTCATTTTGTTTATCATATAGATCCACATCGGGCAGGTGGCCGTGGCGCCAACGCCAGGCGCTGCCATACACAAAACTGGATCGATACCATGCCTCTCGGGAACACCTCCAACACAGCGGCCCAACGCCGCAAAGCACGGCTGTTGCGCGCGATGACACTGCTCGCAATGGGCATGACGCCCGTGGCCACCTGGGCACAAACGAGCGCCGACACCCAATCCCTGGATACCGTCACTGTCACGGGCACCATACCGACCTACGGCGATACGCCGCCGCCAGCCTTCGCCGGTGGCCAAATCGCGGCGGGGGGCCGCGTGGGTCTGATCGGTGAAAGGGACGCGATGGACGTGCCTTTCAACGTCATCAGCTATACCAGCGAGCTGATGGAGAACCAGCAATCCCAGACGCTGGGCGATACGCTGCAAAACGATGCCTCGGTATCGGTAGGGCTGGGCTTTGGCATCTACGGCGAAGCGTACAAGGTGCGCGGCTTCAACCTGACCGGTGACGACGTGGCCTATGGCGGCCTCTACGGTGTTCTGCCACGGCAGATCATCAACAGCGACCTGGCCGAGCGCGTCGAAGTCTTCAAAGGCGCCAGTGCCTTTACCTCGGGCATTCCCATCGGCGGGAACGGCGGCATTGGCGGCACCGTCAACATCGAGCCCAAGCGAGCAGGAAATGACCCGATGCTCAACCTCTCCAGTGGCTATCGCTCCGATGGCTACGGCGAAGTGGGCGTCGATGCCAGCCAGCGTTATGGTGATCAACAGCAATGGGGCGCGCGGGTAAGCGCCACGCGCGGCCGGGGTGACACCGCCATCGATGACGAAAACCAGCGCGATACCTCCGCCGTCGTGGGGCTCGACTACCGTGGCGAACAAGGCCGGATACTGCTCGATGTCGGCCATCAAAAGCTTACCCTGGATAATGGCCGCTCAAGCGTCAACACCGGCGCGGCCACCCAGGTGCCCGCTGCGCCGGACGCCTCGTTGAACTACACCCCCTCGTTCGGTGGAACTGCGCTAGAAACCAATTTCGGCATGGTCCGGGGCGAATATGACCTCACCGACGCCTGGACCGCGTTCGCGGCCATAGGCGGTAACCGCACGCTCGAAGGCATCGTATCGGCAACTCCGCGCCTAACCGATGACGCGGGCAACGCCAGCGTCAACGACTTCGAAACCAGCAACCACATCGACAACTTCGCCAGCCAGGCGGGGCTGCGTGGCTACGTGCTGACCGGCCCGGTCAGCCACGACATCACCGTTGGCTACTCCAGCGCCTATCGCAAGTTCGACACCGACTGGAGCTTCCTCGCGGCAGGCACCACCAACATCTACAACCCGGTCGAGTTATCCCGCCCGGAAGGCACCCCGTTCGTGGGGGGAAGCGTGACGCGCACCCGCTCCCAAGGGGTCACGCTGAGCGATACGCTGGGCTTCATCGATGACCGGCTGCTGCTGACACTGGGCGCACGCTATCAGGAGCTCGAAATCGACGAACGCCCCAATGCCGATAGCAGCAACCGCTATGCCGACCGTCGGGTCACTCCCGCCGTGGGCGCGGTGTTCAAGACCACGGAGAATGTCTCGCTCTACGCCAACTACGTCGAAGCCTTGCAGGATGGCGGCACGGTCACCGATACCACCGCGATGAACTTTGGCCAGCACCTGGGCATTGCCCGTGCCGAGCAGCACGAAGTGGGCGCCAAGTTCGACTACGGCAACCTGGGCGGTGGCATCAGCCTGTTCCAGATCGAGCTGCCCTCGGCTGCGGTCGTCGATGGCGTCGGCAATCTGGATAACGAGCAGCGCAATCGCGGCCTGGAACTAAGCCTTTACGGCGAGCCGACCCCCGGAGTGCGCCTGTTCAGCAGCGCGACCTGGATAGACGCCAAACTCACCAAGACACAGGATGGCAACGAAGGAAACGACGCCACGGGCGTGCCTGAGTACCGGTTTGTATTCGGTGGCGAATGGGACACGCCCTTCATCGAACGCCTCACGGCCACGGGTCGCGTCCTGCACACGGGCTCCCAGTACGCCGATGTCGCCAACGACCTGCAGCTGGACTCCTGGACACGCCTCGACCTTGGCCTGCGCTACACCACCCCGCTGGGTGGCGCTGATTGGGTATGGCGCGCAGGCATCGACAACGTGACCGACGAAAACTACTGGTCCGGCGCCTCGACCTCCTTTGCGAACTACCTGGTCCAAGGCGAACCGCGCACCTTCAAGCTGTCCGCGACCGTCGAGTTTTAAGGCACGCATTCTCTCTAACGTGACCATGAGGGCGCTTCCTGTGAAGCGCCCTTGCTTTTATGCGGCTGGGTATAACGGCTGAAAGCGTGATGGCCACCAGCTCACCTTCACACTCCTGGCGTTCATCAACTGCCTGGTAGTTATTATTTTCTCTGCATTTTTGGCTCTGCTCATCAGATCCTATCTCACGAAGCCTACAACGGCTGCACACCTGCCAAGGCCAGGCAATGCTACGACTCCTCAGCAGCAGTCCACTGATGAGCGTTGAAAAAACTTACGAGCCCCTGCTTGCTTCAGGTGTGGTGTGGTGTGGTGTGGCAAGAATCTTCAGGCTAACCTAGCGCTCATTATTGACTACTGCACATGCGAGATCTTAGGCTGGCTATTATCCGACAGCTGCATGGTTTTCAGCAGTCGGCACTACACGATCACATCAAAGGCCTATCTGAACCAAGAGTTTACAACGCCCTACACGCCTGAGCGGGAGGCCTAGTGTAGAGCTTCTGTCGCTCCTTGAATAAGGGAAATATTCGTCTGCACCGGTTCGAGTCGCAGGATCAGGCCAGAACGATCACTGGCCGTTGGACCCGACATACAAGGAGGATCGGCCATAGCACTCATTGGCATATATGGCTCCAGTGCGCGCCCAGCATTAGCAGCGTAGGGTGTTCAAAAACCAAAAGGGAGCATTACAGCTTTCCCTTATGCCTTTTTAGAAATTCTGGCCAGAACCAAACTATGCTAATCTTATAAATTCCTATAAACTTGACCCCATGTTTCTTTCTGAAAAAGGATAATGTAGAGTGCGTAGTAAGCCTTTAATACGATGGGCAGGCAGTAAAAGAAAGCTTCTGCCATTACTTAAAGAAAAATCACCACTCTCGTACAATAGATACGTTGAGCCATTCTGTGGCTCTGCAAGCCTTTTCTTTGAGCTAACTTCATCTAATGCATTATTGTCTGACATCAACTCAGACTTGATAAACGCGCTGCGAGAAATAAAAGAAAATCCATCCCTTAGAGATCAGCTTTTAAAAATCCCAGCCACTAAGGAAGAATACTATAGAATAAGAGACGTAAACCCTGACAGCCTTACAAGCTCTAAACGAGCAATTAGATTTTTATATCTAAACAGATATTGCTTCAACGGTGTTTATAGAACCAATAAGAACGGAAAATTCAACGTTCCGTTTGGTACTAAAACCGGAGGCTTCCCTAAGCAAGAAACGTTTGATTATGCTAGAGAAAGGCTATCCAACACAGAGCTAATAGTTGCAGATTACAAAACAACATTAAATAAGCTCGAAGATGGTGATTTTGTCTACATAGACCCACCCTACTCTAAATCCGGACGTTTTACTGGAGAGTATGGGGTAGGAAGCTTTGACTCAGCTGAGCTTCCTGAATTCTATACATTCCTAGACAAAATGAACAGCAAAGGGATAAAATTCCTCTTTTCATATAGAGCATGTAAGGAAACAGTCGAGGTCTTATCCGACAGCTATCAAATAAGTACAATATCAGTAAACAGGCACATATCAGGATTCAAAAGCAATTGGAATACAACAGATGAGATCCTTGTCAGAAATTACATAGATTAAAAAATAAAGAAAAAAGTAGGCGTTAGAAGAATCACAATGTCTTTTTAAAACATACTAACACTTCTCATCACCATAACCGAGGAGAGAATCAAATGGAAAAAATAAGATTTACAGCAAGTAACGTCCTCCAGAATAAAACAAAATTTTATTCCCTAACAATGCCTAGTGACATTTTGACAAAGTGCTGTTTCGTATCAAGCCGTGATGAAGACCCTATTATGGGATTCCAGCGCACGCTCGATGAAAAGCGTGCTTTAGAAATCGCAAATTATATTGACAAAGAGCAAGGAACAATACCTTCAGCAATAATACTTTCTGCACAAGAGGTAGCTGGTGTAGAGATGATTGGTAGAGGCAGAACATTAGAGTTCATGCCACATCCTAAAGCTTTTTTAATTTTAGACGGCCAACACAGGGTATTTGGATTCTCCAAATCAAAGTCTACTCTTAGAGTACCTGTGATTATTTATGTTGGCTTATCACGAAAAGAAGAGTCACGATTATTTATTGATATAAACTCTAAGCAAAAAGGGGTTCCATCAGAACTTCTACTCGACATCAAGAGAATGGCCGAATATGAAAATTCAACTGAAGAATCATTGAGATCAATTTTCGACTTGTTTCATAGCGATCCAAATAGCGCTCTGATTGGCAAATTAAGTCCTGCCTCTAAGTCGAAAAACAAGATCAGTAGAGTTACATTCAATAACTCAGTTTCTCCTGTTGCTCAGTTTTTCGGTGACCGAGACATCGACGAGCTATACATCATACTTAATAGCTACATCAAAGCGTTTACTTATGGCTTTTTCAAAGAAAATGACATTGAAGAGCAACTTTGTAACTCTATTGTATTTAGGGCTTTATTCTCCGTTTTCCCTGAAATTGCATCAAAGGTTAAAGATAAATTTGGCCCTGAATATAGCGTAGATAATTACATCTATGTGATGAGTGACATGTTCGGAAAGATAAGCTTGCAAAAAATAAAAAAACCGGGCAACTCTTACAAATCACTTGCCAACCATTTCTCCAACTCAATGAAAAGCAACTTTACATTATAACCACCATGCAAATCATCAACGAAGTTTTAAGAGCCCATGTTTTGCCTGGAATTATAGGCATACACAAAACTCCTCAACTTACATTTAGAGGTTGGATTGCTAAAGAAAGATTTAAAATCACATCGCAAATCAATAGCAAAGATTTTATCCTAAATGTGTATAGCCACGATGAACTTTTGCTCCCTTATGCCTACGATATAAATCGGATGGCTGCTTCTTCATTCGAAAGCATACATGGAATATCACCGGATGAAAGCCTACCAAGATCTGTAGGCTGGTTAATTATTCGAGCATACTATAGCGCATATTTTTCTGCTCATGCAATATTAAGACTATTTGGCATAAGCTGTAGTCAACTAGACTCAAATGAAACCAGAGCAATAACCGATGTAGCCCAACTATACTCATTGAAAAATGACATTACTATTTCAAACGGCTATTACAAATGCATTTACAACCACTCAAACTCAACCATAACCTGCACCAAGCTAAACAACACTCATCAGGATGTGTGGAAATTATTTTATGACTTCCTTAATGACATGGCTACAAAAATAGCAACTTCTGACTTTCGGCAGGCAGACAGGGATTTAGTCTTACGATACTTATTCAAACTAAGGGAAGGCCTCTCACATAAGAACACTTTAAATGGAGGAAACTGGCTTTCTAAAATAAGGAACGAAGTAAATTACTCTCATTCTATGGGAGCTTGGTATCCGTACCAAAAGAAGCTAACTGACCATGAAGAAATGTTTCGATTAGTTAAGCAGTGGAAATCACCGCCTACAGAGCATCTAATAGAGAAACATATCGATAAATCTGATCACCTGCTATATATTGGCACGTGCGTTTCCATTATTTCTTTATGCCGCTCACTTCTAGCTGACTTAAAAAATATAAATAGTGACATCTTCTTGAAGCATGCGCCTATACGCCTGATTAATCAGATAGAAGGAACTTGAACATACATATTTAATAAACTTTTAGTATTTTCAAGCCAACAACTCACTACCAAGCCCAATGGAATCAATTAAAACTAATACAATGCATCTTCTTTTAACTAAAAACTTTATGCCTAATCAGGCTTCTCAATATTTTTGTATGCGTAAGCAAAGAAAAAGCCCACGATTTCTCGCAGGCCTTTTTTCACACAAATTCTGGCGCGCCCGGCAGGAATTGAACCTGCGACCTTCGGCTTCGGAGGCCGACACTCTATCCAACTGAGCTACGGGCGCTCTGGGTGCGTATCGTACCCGTGTGGGGGCGTGGTGTCCAGCCGCTTGGCGGTTTTCGGTGCGTAGATGATTGACCGTTTTCCCTGCGGTGGTGCATGCTCTGGGGGCACTTTTGCACCTCGCACCTACCCTGATCCGTTTGGGAACATAATAAATGAAAACATTTGCACGTAGTACGCTGGCACTGGGCATCTCACTGGCGCTGGTGGGCGCCGCGAACGCCAACGAATTTGCCGACATGAACCCCGTGACCCTTCGCCTGGCCCACGTGGTGAACGAGCAGGATGGCTTCCATATTGCCGCCACCAAGTTCGAAGAGCTGGTGGAAGAGCGCACCGAAGGCAAGGTGAACATCGAGATTTTCCCCAACGCCTCGCTGGGCGATGAGCGCACGCTGCTGGA
This sequence comes from Halomonas sp. NyZ770, assembly GCF_020616575.1. Lineage (NCBI taxonomy): Bacteria > Pseudomonadati > Pseudomonadota > Gammaproteobacteria > Oceanospirillales > Halomonadaceae > Halomonas > Halomonas sp. NyZ770. The sequence goes on from NZ_CP085143.1 coordinate 3,749,858, forward strand.
AGGCATGCAGATCGGCACCGTGGACATGGGCGTGATCACCAACGGGCCGGTGGCCAACTTCGTGGAAGAGATGGCGGTGTTTGAACTGCCGTTCCTGTTCCCCTCCCCGGAAGCCGCTTATAGCGTGTTGGATGGCCCCATCGGCCAGGAGCTGTTGGATAAGCTGGCGGACGTGAACCTGAAAGGCTTGGCCTACGCCGAGCGTGGTTTCCGTAACCTGACCAACAGCGAGCGGGCGGTGAACTCCCCGGAAGACCTGGATGGCCTGCGCATTCGCGTGATGGAAAACCCGGTGTACACCGATACCTTCCGCGAGCTGGGGGCCAACGCTATCCCGATGGCCTGGACCGAAGCGTTGACCGCCATGCAACAGGGCACCATCGACGGCCAGGAAAACCCGGTGAACGTGATTCACTCGTTCAAGCTGGATGAAACCCAGAACTACATGACCCTGTCACGCCACACCTACGCCCCGGCGATTTTCGTGATGGGCATGCCTGCCTGGAACCAGCTGCCTGAAGCCGCCCAGGACGTCATCCGCCAGGCCGCCCAGGAAGCCGCCGAGCATGAGCGTCAGGTGAACGCCGATATGGAAGCCGAACAGCTGGCCGCCCTGCGCGAAGCGGGCATGGAAATCAACGACTCCCCCGATATGGAAGCCTTCCAGGCCGCCGTTGCGCCAGTGTACGAGAAGTACGGCCAGCAGTTCGGTGACTACCTGCCGCGCATTCAGGAGGCGCTGAATCAGTGATGCCCTTTGCACAGCCTCTGTTGACGCTGCTGCAACGCATTGAACGCGGGCTGGATGCCATCATCCAGCCCGTCGTGTTTGCGGGCATGGCAGCTTTGATCGGTGTGATCACGCTACAAATCGTGTCCCGGGTGTTTTTCAGTGCCGTGGGCTGGACCGAAGAGGTCGCGCGGTTTCTGCTGGTATGGATCACCTTTCTCGCGGGTACGCTGGCCTTCCAGCGTGGGCGGCACATTGCGGTCACTTTTGCGGTGGACGCCCTGCCCCTGCCACTGCGCAAGCTGGCCAGGTTGGCCGCGCTGGCCATCGTGCTGGCCTTCATGATCACGCTGGTGGTCATCGGCCATCGCTACATGCAGGTACAAAGCTTTCAGAAGTCGGCCGCGCTGCGCCTCTCGATGACCTACGTCTACGCCGTCATTCCGCTCTCGGCGGGCATCATGGCGTGGTATGCGCTGGTAGACATGATCGAGGTGCTGGTGCACGGGCAGCACATCACCGCCCAGGAGGAAGTGCTATGACGCTGGTGCTGTTCGGGCTGTTCTTCCTGTTCATGCTGCTGGGCGTACCGATTGCCTTTGCCATTGGCGCCAGCACGCTCTACGCCCTGCATCAGTCGGGGGTGCCGCTGATGGTGGTCACCCAGCAGATGTTCCAAGGCATCAACTCGTTCGCCCTGGTGGCCATTCCCATGTTTATCCTGGCCGGGGATTTGATGGCCCAGGGCAAGGTCAGCGAGCGGCTGGTGAGCTTTGCCGATTCGCTGGTGGGCTTCATGCGCGGCGGGCTCTCGGTGGTCTCGGTGATGGCCGGCATGTTTTTCGCGGCCATTTCCGGCTCGGGGGCGGCCACCACGGCGGCGGTGGGGTCTAGCCTGGTGCCGGAGCTGAAGCGCAAGGGCTACGACCCCGCCTCGGCGGCCAGCCTGATCGCCGCCAGCGGCACCATCGGCGTGGTGATCCCGCCTTCGGTGCCGATGATCATCTACGCGGTGATCGCCCAACAGTCGGTCTCCAAGCTGTTCCTGAACGGCTTCTTGCCGGGGCTGGCCATGGGCCTGGCGCTGATGGCCATTGCCATCACCCAGGCGTACAAGCGCCAGTACCCGAAAGGCACGCCGCTCTCACTGGCCACCATTTGGCGCACGTTGAAATCGGCCAGCTGGGGGCTGATGACGCCGGTGATCATTCTGGGGGGTATCTTCTCGGGGATTTTCACGCCGTCGGAAGCGGCGGTGGTGGCGGTGAACTACGCGCTGCTGGTGTCGCTGTTCGTGTACCGGGACTTGACCCTGCCCCAGGTGTACAAGCTGTTGATCCGTTCGGCGATGACCACCGCCGTGATCATGCTGGTGATTGCCATGTCGGCGGTGCTGAGCTGGACGCTCTCCAGCTGGCAGGTGCCCGGCGCAATTGCCCAGTCGGTGCTGTCGCTCTCCACCAACCCCTACGTGATCATGCTGCTGGTGGTGGCGGTGATTCTGCTGACCGGGGTATTCATCGAGACGGCCAGCGCCTTGATCATCCTAACCCCGGTGCTGCTGCCGCTGGTGCTGCAGCTGGGCATCGACCCGATCCACTTCGGGCTGATCATCGTGGTGGGGCTCTCGATTGGCATGATTACCCCGCCCGTGGCCATCAACCTTTACGTGGCCTCGTCGGTGACCCAGCTGCCGCTGGAACGCATTACGCAAGCCATCCTGCCGTACCTGCTAGGGCTGATCGGCGTGCTGCTGCTGGTAGTTTACGTGCCCATCCTGCTGGGCTGGTCGGGCCACTGAACCGACACCTCGGCCTCTATCACCTCGCGAGCGGTGACCTTTCACCGCTCGCGGAGTGTGCGGCAGAGGCTTAGCCCTCTTCTGCCAGATTACGCCCTGGCGTGCCTGCTTCGAATGCCAGCACGTTCTCGAACGCATCGCCAAAGTAGAGCTCGTAGCTGTCTTTCTCTACATAACCCAGGTGCGGCGTGGCCAGGAAGTTGGGCAGCGCCAGCAGCGGATGCTCGATCACCGGCTCTTCATCGAACACGTCCACGGCGGCCATGCCGGGGCGGCCAGCCTTCAGCGCCGCTTCCAGTGCGCCCGCTTCGATCAGCAGGGCACGGCTGGTGTTCACCAGCACGGCGGTCGGCTTCATGCTAGCCAGGTTGGCGGCGGTGACGATCCCGCGGGTTTCCGGGTTCAGGCGCAGGTGCAGGCTCAGCACATCGCTGCGTTCGAAGAATGCTTCCTGCGAGGTGGCGACCTCCAGCCCCGCCTCGGCGGCCCGCTGGCGGGTGCCCTCGCGGCCCCATACCAGCACGTTCATCTCGAACGCCTGGCCGTAGCGGGCCACCAGTTGGCCAATCTTGCCGTAGCCAAACACGCCCAGGGTGCGCCCTTTCAAGCCCATGCCCAGGGTGCGCTGCCAGCGGCCTGCCTTGAGGTTGGCCACCTCGTCGGGAATGCGCCGCATGGCCGAAAGCACCAGCCCCCAGGTAAGCTCCGCGGCAGCGTAGGGCGAGCCGGTGCCTGCCAGCACCATCACGCCGTGCGCTCGGCAGGCGGCCATATCCACGTGGGCCGCGCCGCCGCCGGTTTGGCTGATCAGCTTAAGCTTGGGCAGCCGCGCCAGCAGGGACGCGGTGATCGGCGTGCGCTCACGAATCAGCACCAGCGCGTCGGCCTCCTTGAAGCGCTCGACCAGCGCATCCTCATCGGTGACGGTGTCGTTATAAATCGTCACCTGGTGGCCTGCCAGCTTGGCAAAGGCATCCAGGTCGCGCACACAATCCTGGTAATCATCGGGAATGACAATGTTCATCAAAGCGGCTCCTTGCTTGCTGCCTGCTTTAGGGAAGTGCCCTGTTTCACGGCATGGCTAACATAACGCTGTCAGGCAGATACCTCACGCTCATACCTCAAGGCCAGCGCCCTGCCCTCCTGGGCGCTGAGGGCCTGCCCGCTCGTCAACAATAAACGCAATCAGCAAGCCGCCCTAGGACATTTTCGTGGCGGCATTCGAGGTCACGCTGCCGCAATACCATGACGCCACAGGCACGGGATTGTTGGATTTATTCCGCCTCCGGCGGCACGAGGTCGCTGGGCACCTCGATACCGATCTCGCGGTAGTAGCGCAGCGAACCGGCGTGCAGCGGCGTGGTGGTGTTCTCCACCGAGATCTCCGGCGTCATTCCACGGGCGGGGGCGAACGTCTCGCCCAGCCGCTCGATGTTCTCCCAGTAAGCGCGGGTGAATGCGTAGCCTGCCTCTTCAGAGAGTTCATGGGTGGCGGCGATGCCGATGTAGGTGCCGAGCGTGGTGGCGGCGGGCATGTCTCGGTAGGCGTTCTCAGGAATCTCGGTGGCGGCCAGGAAGGGCAACGTCTCGGTGACGGTGGACACCTGCTCCTCGCTCATCGAGAGCACCCGCAGCGGGCGCGCGGAGTGCACTTCGGTGAACGCCGGGATAGGCGGAATGCCGTTGTAGCTGAAGCCGACGATGCGCCCATCCACCACGGCATCGGCGGCATCCGACATGCTCATGCGCTGGAAGTCAGGCGAGATTCCCAGCGCATCGAACACCAGCTCGGTGATGTACTCGCCGCCCCCACCGATGCTGCTGGGGTTGAAGCGCGCGCCCTCCAGATCCTCGAAAGTCTCGATGCCACTGTCCTGGCGCACGGCCCAGTGCATGGTGGAAGGTGCCACCCACAGCACGACGCGCATCTGCTCGATGGCGTCGTTTTCGTAGCGGCCCTCACCGTTGTAGGCCTCGTAGGCGCCCGGGGCGTCTATCAGCCCCAGGTCAATCTCGCCACGGCTCAGGCGGATGGCGTTCTCCCTGGAGCCGCCGGTTTCGCGCACCGAGACTTCCAAGGGTGAATCGCCGCTCACCAGCCGCGAGAGTTCCGAAAAGCCGAAGTACCAGCCAGAAGCGGCCGGTGCCACGCCGATGCCAAGGGCCTCGTTGGCCACGGCCTGGGTAGCCACACCCGAGGCGACACCGGCGGTCAGCACCGCCGTGGCCAGCGGGGCGAGCAGGCGTTTGGGGGATAGCATCATGGCAGTTCTCCATACTCGGTTATTGTTGTCGTTCGCCCGGTGGCGGCCGGGTCGTCGGAACACGGCCTCAGCGGCCTTCCTGCTCCTCTCGCCAGGCGGCCAACACCTCGCGGGCGGTGCGCAGCCCGTCGATGGCCGCCGGAAAGCCGCAGTAGGGCACGCACTGCAGCAGCACCTCGCGAATCTCTTCCTCGGTGCAGCCGTTGTTCAGCGCGCCACGCAGGTGCACCTTGAGTTCATGGGGGCGGTTCAATGCCACCAGCATGCCGATGTTGATCAGGCTGCGAGTGGGCCGTGCAAGGCCCGGGCGGTTCCAGATGTCGTTCCAGCAGTTGCGGGTCACCAGCTCCTGCATGGGCCAGCTGAACTCATCCACCTGGGAAAGCGCGGCATCCACGTAGGCATCGCCCAGCACTTCGCGGCGGGTGGCCAGGCCGTTCGGGTCCAGCGTGTCCTGTCGATCACTCATCAGGCGGGCTCCTTGGGGGTGGGGGGCGTCAGAGCTACCTCTGAGCGCTGATTTTTAAGGTACTGCCAAACGAACAACCCTCCGATCACGGCAATACCCGCCACGTCGGTGATCAGTTGGCCGCTGATCAGCATCAACGCGGCCGCAAGCAGCAGGCCGCGTTCCAGCCAGGAGCAGGGGCGCAGGAAGTAGCCGATGGTGGAGGCGGCCAGCGCCGTGATGCCGATCACCCCGGAGCCCACCGCCAGGGCAATCTCCAGCGCCGTGCCGTTGCCGAGCAGCGGCGGGTGGTAGATGAACATGTAGGGAATCAGGAAGCCGCCCAGCGAGATCTTGGTGGCGGTCAGCGCGGTGCGGAACCAGTGGGAACCCGCGATGGCGCCGCCGATATAGGCAGCCAGCGCCACCGGTGGCGTGACCCCGGAGAGAATCGCGAAATAGAGAATGAAGAGGTGCGCCGAGAGGCTCGGCAGCCCGGCCTCGATGAAGGCCCCTGCCACCACCGAGGCGGCCAGCATGTAAGCCGCCACCGTGGGCAACCCCATACCGAGGATGATCGCCACGACCATGGCCAGCACCAGCGTCACCAGTACATCACCACCGCTGACCACCAGAATGACCGAGGAGACCTTCAGCCCCAGGCCGGTCAGGCTGATCACCGAAGCGATGATCGCCACGCTGCCGATGATGACCGCGATCATGGCAGCGGTCATGGCGCCGGCCTCCAGCGCTGCGGGCAGCGACTTGAGGCGCTCCACGAAGGTGCCCGGGCTGCGCCAGGAGAACAGGTAAAGCACCATGGCGGTGAAGTAGGCGGCCACCGCCGCCGTGGTGGGGGTATAGCGCATCACCAACAGGGTGATCAGCACGATCAGAGGAATCAACAAGGTCTCGATGTTGAACAGACCCTCGCGCAGGCTGGGGCGCTGGGACTTAGGAATCGGCGCCAGGCCCAGGCGCTTGGCCTCGAAGTGCACGCTCATCCAGATAGCGAGGTAGAAGAGCAGGGCCGGGATCAGCGCGGCACTGATGATCTCCAGGTAGCTCGTCGAGATGACGTCGGCCATGACGAAGGCGGCCGCGCCCATGATGGGGGGCAGGATCTGCCCGCCGGTGGAGGCGGAGGCCTCGGTGGCGGCAGCGAAGCGCGGGCTGTAGCCGTTCTTCTTCATCATCGGGATGGTGAAGACACCGGTGGTGGCGACGTTGGCGGCGGTGCTGCCGCTGATACTGCCGAACATGGCGCTGCACAGGGTGGCGGCCTTGGCCGGACCTCCGGACATGCGCCCGGTGGCAGCGTTGGAGAGGCGCATGAAGCTGTCGCCGCCGCCGGTGGTGACCAGCAGGGCGCCGAACATGATGAAGATGACGATCACCGTGGAGGAGGTGCGCATCAGGCTACCGTAGACGCCGGTAGGGCTCAGGTAGAAGGTCGCTACCAGGTCATCCCAGCGGAAGCCACCATGCCCCCAAACGCCCGGCAGGTGCTGGCCGAAGGCGGCATAGGAGAGCGCGATGAGCACAAGGATGGGGAAGGCGAGGCCGATGGCTCGGCGGCAGGCTTCCAGCAGCAGCAGGATGGCCGAGACACCAAAAATGATATCCAGTTGGGTGGGCATCAAATAGCCCAGCTGATAGATGATTCGGTCAAAGTGGATCACGTAGTAGATGCTGACCACCGCGCCGAGGCTGATCGGCACCAGGTCATACCAGGGAATGCGGTTGGCATCGCGGCTACGGCAGCTGTAGGCCAGAAAAATCAGCGGCAGAGCGAACAGCAAGTGGATCGCGTTCTGAGTGTTCATGGGGCCGGTGAGGGCCGTATAGAGATGAAACAGCGCCATGGAGACCGCCGCCAGGCGCGTGACCATGAACCAGAAGCCGGACAGCTGACGCTTGCCCGAGTCCTCCGAATATTTCTCAACGACGTTGGGGTTTGCAGGTGTGTCCATTGGAATAGCTCCCGCACCGCAGCACGATAGGATGGCGGCGCGTCAGGATAAGGGCATCAGAAGCTTCTGCGGGCGATGGGCCCGCAGAAGTAAAGGGTTACTGCGCTTCAGGAGGGATGATTTCCTCGGGGATATCGAGCGCCAGGTCGTCCCGGTAGTAGCGCAGAGCACCGACGTGCAGCGGGAACGTTGCATTGTCGAGCACGACCTGCGGCGTCACCCCTTGGGCGGGCTGGAAGGAGTTAGCAACCTGCTCGTGGTTCTCCCAGTAAGCCTTGGTGATTTCATAGACGGTGTCTTCACTGAGGCTGGCGTTAGCGGCCACGCCCATGTAGATGCCCAGCGATGTGGTATCCGGCATGCCGCGATAGGTGTCGGCAGGAATCACGGTGCTGGCCAGGAAGGGCAGCTCTTCGGTGACTGCCTCGACCTGCTCGTCCGTCAGCGACAGCAGGCGCAGCGTGCGAGAGGAGTGCACTTCGGTGAACGCGGGAATGGGCGGCACGCCATTGTAACTGAAGCCGACCAGGCGTCCGTCGATCACACCTTCGGCGGCATCATCGATACGCATGCGCTGGAAGTCGGGTTTTATGTTCAGGATGTCGAACACCAGCTCGGTGATGTACTCGCCGCCGCCGCCGATGCTGCTAGGGTTGAAGCGCGCCCCGTCGAGGCCTTCGAAACTCTCGATGCCGGAGTCTTCGCGCACTGCCCAGTGCATGGTAGAGGGGGCAATCCAGTAGATCAGGCGGGCGTCAGGGTTGGGCGTGTCTTCGAAGCGGCCGGTGCCGTTGTACATCTCGTAACCTACCAGCGCTTCGGTGAAGGCCAGGTCAAGCTCGCCACGGGTCAGGCGGATGGCGTTCTCGCGGGTGCCGCCTGTTTCACGCACGGTGATTTCGTAGTTGCCGTGCCAGATCGAGGAAGTCCTCGGCCACCAGGTCGAAGCAGGGGTCGATGCTCAGGTCCGGCGTGGCCGCGGGGCCAAACTCCAGCGGGCGCTTCACGAACGCCGTGCGCATGCCTTCCCGGTGGGCGGCCTGCAGGTCGTCCTGGTGGGCGGCCACCATCAGAATCTGCGAGGGTTTCAGGTCGAGGAGATTGGCCGCCATGTGGTACACCTCGGGGTCGCGCTTGTAGTGCCCGGCCAGCTCGGAGGAGAGCACGCAGTCCCAGGGTAGCCCCGCGTGGCGGGCCATGTTCACCAGCAGCGACACGTTGCCGTTGGAGAGCGTGGCCAGGGTGAAGCGCTGCTTTAGCGTCTGCAGCCCTGCGACGCTATCCGGCCAGGGCGTGAGGCGATGCCATACGCGGTTCAGGTGCTGCTTGTCGGCCTCGCTCAGCTGGTCGGCCACGCCGAACTCTTCCAGCAGGGTATCCAGCGTCATGCGGTGCAGCGCATCCAGCTTAGTCCAGGGCAGCTCCCCCTGGCGTACGCGGTTCATGGCCGGGGCGTAGCCTGCCCGCCAGCGGTCGGCAAACGCCGGCCAGTCGATGGCCAGGCCCTTGGCGGCGTTGAGCTGTTCGCCTTCGCGAATGACGCTGCCGCGCCAGTCCACCACGGTGCCAAACACATCGAAGGTGAGCGCCTTGATGTCATCAACGAAATCAGTGGTCATGGGGTGTCTCCTGAGGGGATAGCAGATGGTCGACCAGATGACGCGCCACCACCGGAAGGCCCGCGTGATGGCGCATGCCAATCACCAGCTCCCGGGTAGCCCATTCGTCGGCCAGCGGAATCATGCGTAGCTTGAGGTCTTTCAGGTCTCGATAGAGCGTGCGCTGGGGCAGTACCCCCACGCCCAGGCCGTAGTGAATCATGCGGCAGATGGCATCGAAGCTGCGCACCTGTATGCGCATGCGCAGGTTTCTACCGGCCTGGCTGGCCTGCTCATGCAGCAGCGATTGCAGCGAGGCATCCTGCTGCAGCCCCACGAAATCGTACTCCGCCGCCTGGTGCAAATAGAGCTTGTCGTGCTCCGCCAGCGGGTGGTCCTGCGGGGTGACCAGCACCAGCTGGTCCCGCCGATAGGGGCGCACCTCCAGCTCATCGGCGGCCACATGGCTGGCAAAGATGCCGATATCGGCCACGCCGTCGCGCACTGCCGCAATCGCTTCGCTGCTGGTGCGCTCCTGCAGGTCGATCTTGATCTGCGGGTACTCCCGGGCAAAGGCGCTGAGGTCCTGGGGCAGAAAAGCAATGATCGCCGAGGTATTGGAATGAATGCGCACGTGGCCCCGCACGCCTTCGCCGTACTCGCTCAGCTCGGCCTGCAGCCGGGCCACATCTTCCAGAATGCGCCGGGCGTGGTGCAGGAAGGCCCTGCCCGCGGGGGTCAGCTCCACGCCGCGTGGCCGCCGATACAGAAGCTCGGTGCCCACCAGCGTCTCCAGGTCGCTGACCCGCTTGCTGACCGCCGCCAGCGCCAGGTGCTCACGCTCCGCCGCAGCGGTCAGGCGCCCTTCATCGGCAATCGCGACGAACAGTCTGAGCGTGACAAAATCGAATCGCAGCATGGCATCTACCCGGTCAGTGGTTGGAAACGTGGTCGAAAACATCGTTGGAAAAAGTACCGCGCGTCCACGTCAGGGTTCGCCAGTGACGAACGCCCGTTTCCTGATTGCCTAATTGTGATGCTCGGCAGGCTCGCAGATGCTTGATGGACAACAACAGTCGAGTCTGCATCCAGACTCGCTTGCTCGCTCAAGCGTTACCAGGAGTCTCTATTATGACGACGCGACAGCTTCCTCTCGATGGACTTAAAGTCGTAGAGCTTGGCCAGCTCATCGCTGGTCCGTTTGCCACCAAGCTGCTGGGGGAGTTCGGGGCGGACGTGATCAAGATCGAGCCTCCCGGCACCGGCGACCCCCTTCGCAAATGGCGTATTCTCGAAGAGGGCACCTCGCTTTGGTGGCACGTCCAGAGCCGTACCAAGCGTTCGGTGACGCTGGACCTGCGCAGTGAACAGGGCCAGGAGGTGGTGCGCCGCCTGGCCGCCGAAGCCGATGTGATCGTCGAGAATTTTCGCCCCGGCACGCTGGAAAGCTGGGGGCTGGGCTACGACACGCTGGCCGCCCAGAACCCAGGATTGATCATGGTGCGAGTTTCCGGCTTTGGCCAGACCGGCCCCTACCGCAACAAGCCAGGCTTTGGGGTGATTGGCGAAGCCATGGGCGGGCTACGCTACTTGACCGGCCACCCCGGTGAGCCTTCGGTGCGGGTGGGGGTCAGCATCGGCGACTCGCTCTCGGCGCTCTACGCGGTGATCGGCACCCTGTTGGCCCTGCAGGAGCGTCAGCGCAGCGGCCTGGGGCAAGAGATCGATGTGGCCCTGTACGAATCCGTGTTTGCCATGATGGAGAGCCTGCTGCCGGAGTTCGATGCCACCGGCCAGGTGCGGGAACCCAGCGGCAGCGCGCTGCCCGGCATTACGCCATCCAACGCCTACCGCACCTGCGAAGGCGAATACGTGCTGATTGCCGGTAACGGCGACAGCATCTTCAAGCGCTTGATGGGTGTGATTGGCCGTGAGGATCTCGCCAACCACCCCGCCATGGCCCACAACGATGGCCGCAGCCAGCACGCCAGCGAGATCGATGCGGCCATCGAAGCCTGGACCCAGACCCGCCGCCGCGACGATATTCTCAGCGCCCTGGACGACGCCCGCGTACCGGCAGGCTTCCCCTATACCGCCGCCGATATCGCCAACGACCCCCACTACCTCGCCCGGGAGATGATCCAGAGCGTCACCCGCGCCGATGGCCGCCCACTCAAGGTGCCGGGCGTGCTGCCCAAGCTGAGCGCCACCCCCGGCAGGCTGGGGCAAGGCGGGCCGACGCTGGGCGCCCATACCGATGACGTACTGGAAGAGCTGGGCATCGATGCCGCCACCCGCGACAAGCTGCGCCAAGCGGGCATCATCTAACCGGAGACCCCCATGACCACCCTGCAAATCAACGAAGTGGCCCCCCGCGATGGCTTTCAGAGCGAAGAGCGCTTTATCCCCACCGAACAGAAAGTCGCGCTGATCGACGCTCTCACCGCCACCGGCATTGCGCGCATCGAGGCCACCTCCTTCGTCTCGCCCAAGGCCATTCCCAACCTGCGCGATGCCGCCGACGTGGTGAATGCCATTCAGCGCCGCGACGGCGTGGAGGTCACCGTGCTGGTGCCCAACGTCAAGGGAGCCGAGCGGGCGCTGGCCTGCGGCGTGGATGAAATCAACCTGGTAATGTCGGCCAGTGACGCCCATGGCCGCGCCAACCTGCGCATGACGCCAGAGGCGTCGCTCGAACAGTTCGCCTCGATCATTCAGCTGGCACAGGGAAGCGGCGTGTTCATCAACGCCTCGCTCTCCACCACCTTTGGCTGCCCCTTCGAAGGCAAGGTGCCCGAAGCCCGCGTGCTCAGCCTGATCGAACAGCAGCTGGCGCTAGGCGTGGAAGGCATCACGCTGTGCGATACCACCGGCGTGGCCAACCCCGCCCAGGTCGGCGCGCTATGCCGCCAGGTGCTGGAGCGTTTTCCCGGCGTGCCGTTCACGCTGCATTTCCACAACACCCGGGGCATGGGGCTGGCCAACGCCCTGGCGGCGTGGCAAGCGGGCATCCTGCGGTTCGATGCCTCGCTGGGTGGTCTGGGCGGCTGCCCGTTTGCCCCCGGCGCCACGGGCAATGTCTGCACCGAAGACCTGGTGCACATGTTCGAGCAGATGGGCGTCGCCACCGGCGTCAACCTGCCTGCGCTACTGGATATTTCCGCCACCTTGCCAGCGCTGATCGGCCACGACACGCCCGGCCAGGTGGTGAAAGCCGGCAGCGCGGACCGCTGCTACGCCCTGCCCTGAACACGTTTTCTCCCTGCATCCTCTGTGCCATCGATAACAACGACAACCTGGTGAATGACCATGACCGCATCCTCCCCTGTTCCGCCGTCAAACCTTGCCCAACAGTTGCTTCAACGTCACTTGGTCAGCGGCGAGTTGACCCCTGGCAGTGAAATCGCCCTGCGCATCAACCAGGCCCTGCTGCAGGACGTGCTGGGCACGCTGGTGATGCTGGAGCTGGAAGCCATGGGGCTCGACCGTGTACACACCGAGCCCAGCGTGCAGTACATCGACCACGGCCTCGTCCAGGCCGACAACCTGAACGCCGAAACCTACCTGTTTCTGAAAAGTGCCTGCGAACGCTTTGGCGTGTGGTATTCAGGCCCCGGTAACGGCATCAGCCATCCGGTGCACATGGAAAACTTCGGTGTGCCCGGCGAGTCCATCGTCGGTTGCGACAGCCACACCACGGCGGCGGGTGCCCTCGGCATGCTGGCGATTGGTGCGGGCGGCATCGAAGTGGCCATGGCCATGGCAGGCGAGCCGCTGTACATCACCATGCCGAAGATTTGGGGCATCAAGCTGGAAGGCCAGCTGCCCGACTGGGTCTCGGCGAAGGACATCGTACTGGAGCTGCTGCGCCGCCACGGCGTGGCGGGCGGCAAGAACACCATCATCGAGTATTACGGGCCAGGGCTTGCCCACCTTTCCGCCATGGACCGCCATGTGCTGGCCAACATGGGCACCGAGATGGGAGCCACGGCCACGGTGTTCCCCAGCGATGACGAGACCCGGCGCTTTTTGGCCTCCCGAGGCCGAGAAGCCGACTGGAGCCCGCTGGCTGCCGAGCCCGGCTGCCACTACGACCTGCACGAGACGCTCGACCTCAGCCAGCTGGAACCCATGATTGCGCTGCCCTCCAGCCCGGATAACGTCGTCACCGTGCGCGAGGCGGCGGGCCAGCCGCTGCATCAGGCGTACGTCGGCTCATCGGGCAACCCCGGCTTTCGCGATTTTGCCGTGGTGGCCGAGATCGTGCGCGGCAAGCAGGTGGCCGACGGCGTTTCGCTGGATATCAACCCCTCTTCCCGCCAGGTGCTGACCTCGCTCATCGAGCAGGGCTACCTGGCCGACCTGGTCGCCAGCGGCGCTCGGCTGCACCAGGCGGGCTGTAATGGCTGTATCGGGATGGGGCAAGCGCCCGCCGTGGGGCTCAACAGCCTGCGTACCGTGCCGCGCAATTTTCCCGGGCGCTCCGGCACGCGGGAAGACAGCGTGTTTTTGTGCAGCCCGGAAACCGCCGCCGCCTCGGCGGTGGCCGGGGTGATCACCGACCCACGCACCCTCGACATGCCCTACCCCCGCCCCCAGGAGCCCGCCCGAATCGAGGTGAACCGCGCCCTGTTCAACGCGCCGCTGCCTCCCCATGAAGCAAAGCTGAAAGCGCTGCAGAAGACCGACAACACCCCGGCGCTGCCAGAGCTCGCCCCATTGCCGGACCGCCTGGAAGTGCCGGTGCTCCTGGTCACGGGCGACAATATCTCCACCGATGACATCATGCCTGCCGGGCAGCGGGTGCTGCCCTACTGGAGCAGCGTGTATGCCTCGGCCCCCTTCACCTTCGAGGCAGTCGACCCACACTATGCCGAGCGCGCAGAAAGCACTCGCACCCAGGGTGGGCACGCGATCATCGGAGGAACGAATTACGGCCAGGGCTCCAGCCGCGAGAATGCCGCACTGGTGCCGCGCTATTTGGGGCTACAGGTGGTGGTCGCGAAGAGTTTTGCGCGGATTCACTGGCAAAACCTGATCTGCTTTGGTGCTCTGCCCCTCACCTTTACCCGCGAGGAAGACAGCGCTCGGCTAACCCAGGGCGACTGCCTGGTGATCGAGGGGCTCTATGCGCAGCTGGAACGCGGGGACACGCTGACCGCGCATATCCCCGGCAAGGGCGAGCTGACGCTGCATCATGGGCTCAGCCCCCGCCAGCGGGAGCTGATAGCGCAAGGTGGTGTGATCAACCACCTGCGCCAGCGTCACGCCTAGAACTCTTCCCAGTCGTCTGCGCCATGTGCGGCAGACGACGGCTTGGCGGCCAGTGCTGGGCGCTTGAGTTCCTGGGCTGCCCCCGTGCCGTTGGCGGGCAACGCTTGGCGCGCCCCGCTGCGTGACGGCGCCGAGGCGCTGTCTTCTCCCAGCACGAACGAGTTGATCAGCTCGTTCAAATGCTCGGCGTGACGGCGCATATCCGCCGCGGCGGTGGTGGCCTCTTCCACCATGGACGCGTTCTGCTGCGTCATGGTGTCCATTTCGGCCACGGCGGTGTTGATCTGGCCAATCCCGCTGCTCTGCTCTTTTGCACCCGCGCTGATTTCCCCGATCACGTCGGTCACCTTGGACACGCTCTCGACGATCTCACGCATGGTGGCGCCGGCGCTGCGTACCAGCTCGGCACCCGAGTGGGTATGCTGCACGGACGTATCGATCAGCGCCCGAATCTCTTTCGAGGCGCTGCTGGAACGGCTGGCCAAGGTGCGCACTTCTTCGGCAACCACCGCAAAGCCACGGCCATGCTCACCCGCACGGGCGGCCTCCACCGAGGCATTGAGCGCCAGGATGTTGGTTTGGAAGGCAATGGCATCGATCATGGTGATGATGTCGCTGATCCGCGTGGCAGAGTCATTGATATCGCGCATGGTGCTCTCTACCTGCCCCATGGCCCGCTCGCCCTGCTGGGCGACTTCCGACGTCGACTGCACCAGCTTGTTGGCCTGCTGCGCATTGTCGGCGCTATGGTTCACGGTGGAGGTGATTTCTTCCATGGAGGCAGACGTCTGCTGCAGGTTGGCGGCAGCCTGTTCTGTGCGGGTAGCCAGCTCTTCGGAGCTGCGCGCAATCTCTCCCGCCGAGTGGTAGACGCTCACGGTGCTGCGACGCACGTCGCGCAGTGTTTCCTGCATGCGCGCTACGAATGCATTGAACTGCACCGCCAGATTGCCGATTTCATCGCGGCTTTCGACTTCCAGGCGACGCGTCAGGTCGCCGCGCCCCTGGGCAATATCATGCATGGCGCTGGCCGTGCGTTTGATGGGCCCTACCAGGCGACGCACGAATCCAAACGCCAACAGGGCAACCCCGGCAAACAGCCCGGCGCCCAGCAGTGAGGCAAACAGAATCGAGTCGCGCAGATTGGCATTGGCAGCCGCTTCCAGCTCGGCCACCGACACATCGACATCCACCACATAAACGCCTGCCCCGATCATCCAGCCCCATTTTTCGAGGCGGTCGATATAGGAGTGCTTGGGTTCCACATCGCTGGTGCCCGGATATTCCCACGGATACTCGTAGAAGCCGCCTCCCGACTGAGCGATACGAATCATGTCGCGAATCATGTAGTCACCCGAAGGTGTCTGGAGGTCGATCAGGTTGGTGCCCTGACGCTCAGGAGAAAAAGGCAGCACGATATTGGTGCCATCATATTCGTAGACGAACACATAGTTGTTGCCTTCAAAACGCATGGCCCGAAGCATCTCGGCTGCCTGTGCCTTGGCCTCGGCATCGTTGGCACCCGCGGCGTCATAAATCGGCGCAATGGCGGTCGCGGCCATCTGGACGATGTCGCGTACGGCGTTGCGCCGTTCGGTAATCAGCAGCTCGCGCTGCTCTGCCAAGGAAGTGCGGGTATCTTGAATACGGCTGTAAGCATCGAAGCTGACCAGCGCGATGGTCACCAACAGCAGGGGGAGCAGTACGAGTGTCAGGACTTTGGTTTGCAAGCCAAAGGAGCGAGACGGAGGAGCAGCGTGGGTTGGCATGAAGGCATCCCTTGAGACCGAGGAAGGTTGGATCTTTTTATTCAATCAATATCGACCTGGAATGTGCCATCTTTAGCCACTTTTCGGCGCTTTTTTACTTTGCGAACAAATAATTAACGGCCGATTGGCAACTTCATAACCTAGGTTAAGGTTATCAGGGACTTATCAGTTCAATGTAGCTGAGTGGTGGCCAGGGACGGCCCGTTTTGGCACGACGCTGACCACACTCTTCCGCTGCCCTGACCGCTTACCGCCTGGTCAGGGCAGCTTTTTATCAGGCGCTTGCTGCCGCAGGGCGCCGCTCTTCCAGCATGCCTTTGTCGAGAATGAAGCGAATGATCTCTTCGAGGCCAACGCCATCGTAGAGGTTGGTGAACACGAACGGGCGTTCGCCGCGCATTTTCTTCGAATCTCGCTCCATCACTTCCAGCGACGCGTGTACCTGCTCGGCGATATCGATCTTGTTGATGATCAGCAGGTCCGACTTGGTGATGCCTGGGCCACCCTTGCGTGGAATCTTGTCGCCTGCGGAGACGTCGATCACGTACAGGGTGAGATCGGAAAGCTCGGGGCTGAAGGTGGCGGAGAGGTTGTCGCCACCGGACTCTACCAGCACCAGTTCCAGTCTGGGGTGGCGGGCGTGCAGCTCGTCAATGGCCGCCAGGTTCATCGAGGCATCTTCCCGAATCGCCGTGTGCGGGCAGCCGCCGGTTTCCACCCCCAGAATGCGGTCGGCGGGCAGCGCTTCGTGGCGCAGCAGGAAATCGGCGTCTTCGCGGGTGTAGATGTCGTTGGTGACCACGGCAATATCATAATGATCGCGCAGCGCCGAACAGAGCTGCTTGAGCAGCGCGGTTTTGCCGGAACCTACCGGGCCACCCACGCCAACGCGTAAACAGTGAGTCATTGTCTTCTCCTGAATGATGCCAGTTAACTTCTAAATAAACGGGAGTATTGGGTTTCATGCAGGGCGCTGGCCAGTGCCACGCCGGGCAGCACGGGGCCCAGCGCATCGTCGTCCAGGTGCTTCGCCCGGTCGACGGCCACGACCAGTTCGCTGCGTAGCCGCTCGATGATACGTTGTGCCGCCGTATGCCCCAGCGGCAGTGCCTTGCAGGCTACGGCCAGCTGGTTTTCCAGCCAGGTCCAGGCAAACCCCAGCTGCGCCTGGTGAACGGGAATGCCCCGTTGATAAGCTGCCCAGCTGAACATCGTGACGTAACCCGCCTGCGGTGGCAAAAGCGGCGTCAGTGAGTCTTCACTTTTCAGCAGTTCATCGTTTGGTAACAGGCCCAGGCTGCCCAGCAGCCGTGTGAGTGACGCGCCCAGGCGGCTATCTTCTGCGGCCAGTTCGGCGGTTTCACGGGTAGCGGCCAGCCAGTGGTCCCACTCGGCAACGTCGCCCCCTTGCTGGGCGGCAAAGGCGCCGTATAGCCGGTCGATGACGGGCAGTTCACAGCGGGTCAGGCCATCTTCCAGTACCCCGGACAGCCACTCGCTCAGGCTCTCTTCATCGCGGACCCAGCCCAGCTCGAAGGCGCTTTCCAGCCCTTGGGAAAAGGCGAAGGCGCCGATGGGCAGCGCTGGGCTCACCAGTTGCAGCAAGCCCAGCAGCGCCAGGTCTGGCGAGGTGTTTGGCTTAGTGGGCATGGCTGTGTCCATGTCCATGGTCGTGGTCGTGGTCGTGGTCGTGGTCGTGGTCGTGAGCATGGGAATGCCCGTGGCCATGGCTATGACCATGGCCGTGCGAATGCCCACCCCCCACCTGGTTATAGGCGCCCGGCTCGGGGTCGAAGGTGGCGTTGTGGTGCTCGAGCGTCGCGCCCAGCAGCTCGGCCAGCTCTTCGAGAACGTGGTCGGGTGGGAAACGCACCCAGCCGCCCTGCTGGTCTTCTCCCAGCGCCAGCTGCACATGGCGATTGCCGAGGTGGTACGCCAGCCGTGCCAGGGGTAAGCCAGTACTCACTCGCGCGGTCACCACGGGCTCGATGGCGGCACAAATGCGCACGATCTCACCATTTTCGGCTTTCAGGCCTTCACCATCGCGCAATACCGGGCCGCGATCCAGAAACAGGCCCAGCGGCTGGCCGCTGTCGCTTTCGGCTTTCAAGCGGCCACGAATGCGCAGCTCGAAGGGCAGTGTCAGCGTGTCGCTGGCGGTGTCCTCATCTACGGGGCCGAGGCGTTCAATCAGTTTCAACATCGATATCGTCCTGTTATAGCCTTGGGGGGCTCGCCGGGAGCAGCCCTACGAGAGGGCGCTGTAAATACCTCCCTGTACGCTACTTTTGCCATCCATGGCAAAAGACCCTCTCTACGGGCTGCCCCCGGCTCTCGTGTCGCCTAGGATATGTCTTACATTCAAAACAAGTGATACCGCTGCGCCAGCGGCAGTTCAGTCGCGGGCTCACAGGTGAGCAGTTCGCCGTCGCAGCGCACTTCGTAGGTTTGCGGGTCGACGGTGAGCTCTGGGCAGGCGTCGTTGAGTTTCATGTCCTTTTTGCGCACGCCGCGCACGTTCTTGCAGGCCGACAGCGTACTTTGCAGGCCCAGCCGCTCCTTGATGCCCGCATCGATGGCGGCCTGGCTGACGAAGTTGAGCCTTACCTGGCTGGCCGCCCGGCCAAAGGTGCCGAACATGGGGCGGTAGTGCACCGGCTGCGGCGTGGGAATCGAGGCGTTGGGGTCGCCCATGGGCGCTCCGGCAATCATGCCGCCTTTCAAAATCAGCGCCGGTTTGACGCCGAAGAAAGCGGGCTTCCACAGCACCAAATCGGCCAGTTTGCCCACTTCAATGGAGCCAACTTCATGGGCGATGCCGTGAGTAATGGCGGGGTTGATGGTGTATTTGGCGATATAGCGCTTGGCGCGCAGGTTGTCGGCCCCCAGCGCTTCATCTTCCGGCAACAGGCCGCGCTGCACCTTCATTTTATGGGCCGTTTGCCAGGTGCGGCAGACCACTTCACCCACGCGGCCCATGGCCTGGGAGTCGGAGGCGATCATCGAGATCACGCCCAGGTCGTGGAGGATATCCTCGGCGGCGATGGTTTCGCGACGAATACGTGAATCGGCAAAGGCCACGTCTTCGGGAATATTGGGGTCCAGGTGGTGGCAGACCATGAGCATGTCGAGATGCTCGTCGATGGTGTTTACCGTGTAGGGCCGCGTGGGGTTGGTGGAGGACGGCAGCACGTACTCCTTGGAGCAGGCAGTGAGAATGTCCGGGGCGTGGCCGCCGCCTGCACCTTCGGTGTGGTAGGTGTGGATGCCGCGCTCTTTGAAGGCCGCCAGGGTGTCCTCCACGAAGCCGGATTCGTTGAGCGTATCGGTGTGGATGGCGATCTGCACATCATACTTTTCCGCCACGCTCAGGCAGGTATCGATGGAGGCGGGGGTGGTGCCCCAGTCTTCATGCAGCTTGAGGCCCATCGCGCCCGCTTCCAGCTGCGCTTCGAGGCCTTCCGGCAGGCTGGCGTTGCCTTTGCCGAGCAGGCCGATGTTCATGGGCAGGTCGTCCACGGCCTGGAGCATCTTGCCAATGTGCCACTCGCCGGGGGTGCAGGTGGTGGCGTTGGAGCCCGTGGCGGGGCCAGTACCACCGCCGAGCATGGTGGTGACACCGCTCATCAGCGCTTCTTCCACCTGCTGGGGGCAGATGAAGTGGATATGGGCGTCGATGCCACCAGCGGTGAGGATTTTGCCTTCACCGGCAATCACTTCGGTGCCGGGGCCAATGACGATCTCGACATCGGGCTGGGTGTCGGGGTTGCCCGCCTTGCCAATGGCGGCGATGCGGCCATTTTGCAGCCCCACATCGGCTTTGACGATGCCCCACCAGTCGAGAATCAGCGCGTTGGTGATCACGGTGTCCATCACCGAGGCATCCTGGCGCTGGCTTTGGCCCATGCCATCGCGGATCACCTTGCCGCCGCCGAACTTCACTTCTTCACCGTAGTGGGTGGCGTCTTTTTCGACTTGAATCCATAGCTCGGTGTCGCCCAGGCGCACGCGGTCGCCTACCGTGGGGCCGTACATATCGGCGTAGGCGCGCCGACTGATCTTGTTTACCGGTTTCATGTATTGCCTCTGCCTCAAGCGTTGAGTCCAGTGCTGGGCGGTCATCGTCTGTGTGACCAGTCACCCAGACGATGACCGCCCTACCGTCGGTTGTTCTTTATTAATCCGTTGGCTAATCGAGCGGCCCCATCACATCGCCACGGAAGCCGTAGATTTCCCGCTTGCCGACGAACGGAATCAGCGTGACTTCGCGGGTTTGGCCGGGTTCGAAGCGGATGGCGGTGCCTGCGGCGACGTCCAGCCGGTAGCCACGGGTTTTATCGCGGTCAAACACCAGCGCCGGATTGGCTTCGGCAAAGTGGTAGTGGGAACCTAGCTGAATGGGGCGGTCGCCGGTGTTGGCCACCTCTACGGTGATGCGTTCGCGGCCCGCACACAGCTCGATATCCGCTTCGTGCAACTGATACTCACCGGGAATCATGGCGCTCTCCTAGCGGTGGACGGTTAGTTGATAGGGGTGTGGACGGTGACCAACTTGGTGCCATCGGGGAAGGTGGCTTCTACCTGCACTTCATCGACCATCTCGGCCACGCCTTCCATGACATCGTCACGGGTGAGGATCTCGCGCCCGTAACTCATCAGGTCGGCGACGCTGCGGCCGTCTCGTGCGCCTTCCATGATTTCAAAACTAATCAGCGCCACCGCCTCGGGGTAGTTGAGTTTCAGGCCGCGCGCCTTGCGCCGCTCGGCGAGCTGGGCGGCCGTGAACAGCATCAGCTTGTCTTTATCTCTTGGGGTCAGTTCCATGGAGTGTCTCCAGCATCATCGAGGTGTTGCCAATCAGGTTAGCCAAATACGCGGGGTATGCGCATCGCGTTCGATCCAGCGCGGGCGTAGTAGCTGCCAGGCATGTTCACACAGGGCCCAGGCTTCGTTTCGGGATGCACCTAAATAGCGCATCAGCAGTACGCCATGGCGTTCCGTCACTGCCCAGCGGGGGTTATCCGGCAGCGCCTCGCGCAGTGCTTCGATGGCCGCTGGGGCATCATCGAGCCCCACGGCCCACAGCGTGGCCTGCACCGTCGCGCCGCCCTGCCCCCAGCGGCCCACGAAGCGCGGGTGTGCAGGGTCCAGCGGCTGGCGCTCCAGCCATAGCGGCTTGCCGTCCAGGGTCAGGCGGAAGTGCTGCTCGATCTGCCCGGAAACGTAGGGTAAATCGCTGGCCGGGCGGCCAAGCGCCATCACTTCCCAGCCCAGGCAGCGGGCATCACCGTGCAGCGCGATATGGGTGCGCTGGTGGCCCTTTGAGCCGTCAAAAGCGATGGTCTCCTGAGGCAGCCACTCCAGGGTAGCGCCCGCCTCCACCGTGAGTTCGGTGAGCTGGGTCCAGGCGACCCCTTGGCTGTCGGCTTTGTAAAGCTTGTTGGCAGCGGGCGTGGTGAGCAGCGCGTGGGCGCCGCGCTCTACATGGGCACGGATGGTCAGCGCATCACCGCTCACCAGCCCGCCGGGCGGGTGCAACACGTAAACGTGGCACGCTTCCTGGCTGCCTTCCGGGTAGAAGGGGCGCTGCACGCGTAGCGGCCCTTGGTGGCGCGCCTGCACTAATCGGGTCACGCCATCGCGGTTGGCAAAGCTCAGGGCCAGCGAGGCGGCCCAGCGGCGCTCGGCGTCAAAGCGGTGGCCGGAACCAGCAGCGGGCAGGGCGAGTTCGCTCAATATCATGGGCGCTGTCGCTTCCTTGTGGATAAATCATTGGCTTACAAATGCAAGGAATGCGCCAAAATGGTGAAAAGCGATACTTCCTAGTCGCTGCGGGTACCCGCTCGTCACATTGCGGAGAGACTCGGCCTCTCAAAGCACCAAAAGAGATCACAAAAAGATCGACTTGCACCAAATTAGAACAACACGACGATAAATAAAGTGCCTGGAGGTGCTCCTCCCGTCACCCATCGTTCTTTGCTTAAAATACCCATCATGCTTTGCTTAAAAATAAAAGGCTGAGGTAAAGTCAGCTAATTCGCCATTACGCGCCCTCGAGAACAACAACCATGACCCTATGCGCTCGTCTATCTGCCGCGTTTTTATTCGGCCTGCTGAGCACTCATGTCGCCGCACAATCGTTACCTAGTGGCGCGCTTCAGGAGGGCACTCTCTCTAACCAGCAGTTGATCCAGGATGCGATGCTGGGCGTGGCGGCCAAAGTGGCCACGCTGGGTTGCCAGCAGCCTGAGTCGTTTCAACCTTACGTGCTGGCGATGCCTCAAGGGAGTGAGGGTGCTCGGTATTGGCGAGAGCTGTGGGTGGTTCAGGGCTGCCATTCGGAATTTCCTGTCGAAATCCGCTTTAGTGAGGCAGGGCTTGGGGCAGCCAACTACACGATTGAGTAACGGTGGGTTTGGCAGTGGTGTAGAGCTTTTGGCGCCAGGAAACATACAGGATGACGCGTCAATTCACCGCATAAGGGTCCGTCAACCACGGGACTCTTTCCGATACTATGATCCCCGATACGATGACTTCCGATACGATGACGCCCTTGTTTCGTCAAAACGACCATGAAGCCCACCATGCGTAACCAGTAGATGCATTACTTCCGCTCAGCAGACTCTTTTTGGTATCGCGCAGCGCTTTATCTGGCGTTCGTCGCGATCTACCTGCTGTTTGCCGGGCCGCTGCTCTCCCAACTGCAGGCATCTCACGCGTCAGGTCATGCCCACCATGACGAGCATGCCTTGTGTCTCAGCCACTCCGACCCTACCCCCTCCTCTTCACACGCACTGAAGCACTGGCACCACCAGTGTGATTACTGCGGTGTCTGGCAGCAGTCACCCTCGGCACCCAACCACCTTCCCGCCATTGGCAGCAGGGCGTTTATCGATGCGTCGCCATTGCCAAGCACGTTCTCCCAACGGACGGTGGTGTGGCTCGATTACCCCCACGCGTGCCCTCGTGCTCCCCCCTTGCTGCAGGCCAGTTAACCCCATGACTGCGCGGGGTAGGCACGCTTAGAGGGTGTTTACAAATGTCACGAGCGACGGTCAGGCAAGGCGAAATCAGCCGAAAAAGCGGAGTTTACGAGGTGTAAATGAGCATTTTGAGGCTGATTTCAACGCCGCATGGCCTAGCGCAGTAGTTTGTAGACACCCTCTTAGTGCCTTGCCTACCTGTTACCCAGTGGCAACGCCTCCTCCGGGAGGTGTCGCTGCTCGCCGCTATGCAGCGGCTCTGGAGCACTCACATGTCGACTATTTCCGCATCTCCCCCGGCGCGCAAAGCCGCGCTGGATCTGTATCGCGCCGTCTGGCGATGGCACTTCTATGCCGGGCTGCTGGTACTGCCCTTTCTGATCACCCTCTCCCTGACAGGCGCCCTGTACCTGTTTCGTGATGAGCTGGATGCCGTGATTCACGCCGACCTCAAACGCGTAGCAGTACAGGAGGCCGCCCAGCCCCCCGCCGCGCAGGTCAGTGCGGCACTGCAGGAGTACCCAGGCACGGCGGTGAAATACACGTCCCCCGCCACGCCCGACAGCTCGGCAGAGATCACCGTCAACACGCTGTCTGGCGAACGCCTGGCGGTCTATGTGAACCCTTATACCGCCGAGGTACTGGGCTCGCTGGACGACCGGGGCACGGTGATGTGGACCGTGCGCTACCTGCATAGCTTCAAGTTCTTCGGACAAACCCCGCGCAAGCTGATCGAGATAGCGGCGGGCTGGTCGATCCTGCTGGTCGCTACCGGGATTTACCTCTGGTGGCCGCGCCAGGGCAGCGGCGGCGTGGTGAGCGTGCGCGGCAAACCCAAAAGCCGGGTGTTCTGGCGTGACCTGCATGCGGTGCTGGGGATCTTTATCGGTGGGTTTATCGTGTTTCTGGCCATTACCGGCATGCCGTGGTCGGGCGTCTGGGGTGGGCAGGTCAACCAGTGGGCCAATGGCAACAACTTCGGCTACCCCTCGGGGGTGCGCGTGGAAGTGCCCATGTCCAATGCTTACCTGAGCGATCAAGGCATCACCAGCTGGTCGCTGGAGCAGGCCCAGGTGCCGGAGTCCAACCCACCGGCGGCGCCCACTCCCCGCCTTGGGCTGAACAGCATCGTGGCCATTCTGGATGAGCTGGGGCTGCAGCAGGGCTATGTCGTCAACCTGCCCACGACGGCAGCAGGGGTCTACACCGGCTCCATCTATCCGGATGACCTGGCCCAACAGCGGGTAATCCATCTCGACCAGTACAGCGGCGAGCCGCTGATCGACATGAGCTACGCCGATTACGGCCCCTTGGGCCGCTGGCTGGAGTTCGGCATCAACGTCCACCTGGGTCAGGAGTTTGGCCTGGCCAATCAGCTGCTCCTGCTGGCCGTCTGTCTGGCCATCATCGTGATGTGCGTGGCGGCAGGTGTGATGTGGTGGAAACGCCGCCCCTCGGGCGCCATGGGCGTACCGCCCCTGCCTGCCGACACGCGGGTATTCCGCGGGCTCATCGCCCTGCTGGTCATCGGCGGGCTGCTGTTTCCGCTGGTTGGCGCGTCGCTGCTGGTGATGCTGGTCATCGACTGGTGCATCGTGCGGCCGTTGCAGGCCCGGCGTCTCGCTGGCGCTGGCTAGCGAGACGCCCGTTTCCAGCACCTAGTGGGTGTGGGAATGCGAGTGTGTGTGGCCATCCCCGTGGTGGCCACCTTCCGGCGATTCACCTGCCGGGAACACCTCGAGCGTGATGTCCACTGGCTCGGCATGGCGAAACTCCAGTGTCACAGGAATCGCCTGCCCTTCGACGATGGGTGACGCGAGTTCCATGAACATCAGGTGCAGACCACCCGGCGCCAGGGTGACGGTTTCACCGGCCGGAATTTCAATACCACCAGGCAGTTGTGCCATGCGCATGACATCGCCATCCATCTCCATGGTGTGTATTTCCACCCGCTCGGTCAGCGGGCTGGAAGCACTTACCAGAGTATCGTCGGCATTGCCCTGATTGGTGATCGTCACGAAACCTCCCCCAGCCCCCGCCCCTGGCGGCGTTGCCCGACTCCATGGCTGGCTGACCACCATATCCGGTGCATGCCCAGGAGCCACTTCGTGGTGTTCACCACCGTGGTGCGCCGCAAGCAGAGGGGCTTGCAGCATGATCATGGCACTCGCCAACGCGGTACCCAAGGTCAAACGGCGTATCATTGGATGAACTCCCTGTTTTCAATTGACGCATACCACACGGTTACGTCCACTGCGTTTTGCCTGATAGAGCGCCTGGTCGGCGCGCTGCATGGAATACTGGTAATCCGGATGGCCGTCGTGCAACGTGAGCCCTACGCTCACGGTAACGCTCAGCAGTGTATCCGCCGTCGCCAGCATCGGCTCTTTGGCCACGGCCTGGCGTAGCCGCTCGGCGAACAGGCGGCTTCCGTCCGGGTCCGTATCCACCAGAACAATCAAGAACTCTTCACCGCCCATCCGAAACACGTAATCGCCGCCTCGGGTAGAGCGATCCAGAATGCTGGCGACCTGTTGCAGCACGTTATCGCCCGCATCATGGCCGTGGGTATCGTTGATCGACTTGAAGTGATCGATGTCCACCATGAGCAAGGCAAAACACTTCTCCGAGCGCCGGGCCAACTCGATTTCACGGTTCAGCACCACCGACAGAAATTTACGGTTCAGCAAGCGAGTGAGGCTATCGCGGCCCGCTTCGAGCCCCGAGGCACGGTCCAGAATATCGTCCAGCAGCATCAGGATCGTGCGCGCCGCGTCCCGAATATGGCTCAGCGCGGCCAGGCGCAGTGCGCTGTCGGCATCCGTCAACTGCGCCATCCATTGGTCGTCCACCAGATGGATATGTCGCGAAATGACGGCAATCTCCGGCGCGCCTTCGAAAGCATGGCACGCCTTGTGCAAATACCACAGGCCAAATTCGGAGCTGGCCAAGCGGGGCAAGGCGCTGGTCTCCTGCTGCGCCGCCACGGCAAACATCAGCGCATTTTCCCAGTTGAGCAGCGCCGCCCGCTGCCGTTCGCGCTCATCGCCGATACTCTGGGTGAGCGAAAAAAGCTTGTAGGCTTCTTCGGTGCGCGCATGGCGATTATTGGCCACCGAATAGGCATGGCTCATGATCTCCATGGCCATGTCGATATGGTCAGAAACGTACACGGCCGCCTCGCCCGCCGACAGCGGCGCATGGATCGAGCGATTGATCTGTTCGTAAAACACCTGCTTCAGCTGCCGGGCACCGCTCAGCACCAGGTTTACCGGGATGTCGATGCGCGCATGTATCTGGCCTATTTTCTCCTGGTGCTCTACCAGCGCCTCGAGATCCGCGTGCTCGACGGCAAACATGGCACTGAGCCAACGCTGCATGGAAGGATGCAGGCGTTTTTCGACCTGCTCGTTGGAGAGAAACAGCGAGGCATGGGGGTCATCCAGCATGACCCGGTAAAAGTGTTCGGCAAACGGCGCCTGGTGGGCATGGGCCAGCTGCTCGACGGCTTGGCGCAGCGCCACCGGCGTACGCTCCAGCAGCGTCAGCCACTCGGCAGCCAGCTGATGTTTATCCTTGTAGCGCATACCCCACCCGATGACCTTTGCGGAAAACGACCATGTTACACATAAACAAGGTGAGTCAATACGCACCCAAAGCAGGATTTTGGGCCTTTTGGTGCGGTTTGTGGCGCTAACTTCATCGTTCACTCACCCAGAGTCAAGCGCTGCCTTGACGCGGAGCCCAACCTCGAATATACCATTTGATATAGAGGCAACATATCAACAGGAACTCCCGATGGCCGCTACCTTCTCCCAATATCAACCCACCAAAGCCGTGGCCTCCGGCTATTGGCAGCAAATTGGCCTGCCTGCGCGAGGGCGTAAACTGCATGAGCTGCTGCATGAGGGGGTGGAGTACCGGGTCTACCCAAGGCTTGCCAAGGTGTCAGGTATCGAGCAGAAGGCGCTGGCGCGCTATGTGGATATCCCTTCTGCCACACTGAGCCGCCGCGCCAAGTCAGGCCGCTTCAAGATGGCGGAAAGCGACCGGCTGTATCGCTTTGCCGAGCTTTTCAAAGCAGCGCTGGACCTGTTCGAGGGTGACGCGGAGGGTGCCCGCGCCTGGCTGCTCAAACCCAATGCCGGGCTAGGCGGACGTCGCCCCGTCGAAATGAGCGCCACCTCGGCGGAGTACCAGACGGTACTAAACCTGATTGGACGGTTGGAGCACGGGGTGTCGGTATGAGCGAAGTCACCGCTTTCCGGCTGGTGAAGCGCAAGTTTCAGGAGACAGCGTTTGATGGCGATGGCGCACGGCTTTACGGCGGGCGCTGGAACAGCCCAGGCAATGCCTGTGTGTACGTAGCCAGCTCAGAGTCGTTGGCGCTGCTGGAAATCATGGTGCATCTGGAAAGCTATCGGCTGCTCAATGCCTATGCGCTGCTGCGACTGACGCTGCCCAAACAGAGCATTTTGAGCGTTGGAACGGAAGATTTACCCGAAAACTGGCGGGAAGCGCCAGCACCTGCGGAAACCGCCGACCTGGGCGATGGCTGGCTAGCCTCCGGCCAGAGCCTGGCGCTGGCCCTGCCCAGCGTGGTGGTGCCGAGAGAGCTTAATTACATGCTCAACCCGGCCCACCCCTTGTTCGAGCAAGCCGTTGCCAGCGCCGAGGAACTGCCGTTTCAACCCGATCCACGGCTGTAAACCGGGTGTGGATAACTCAAACCGTCAAATGCTGTTTGATCAGCTCGTTGGAGAGTTCGCTGATATCGCCTTTGGCCACCGGGCGGCCGCGGTCCATGATCACGAAGCGGTCGGCGTATTTGCGAGCAAAGGGTAGCTTCTGCTCGACCAGCAGCACCGTCAGGCCGTCCTCTTTGATCAGTTGGCGAATCACCTGACCAATCTGGGCGACGATATTGGGCTGAATGCCCTCGCCGGGCTCGTCCAGAATCAGCAGTTTCGGTTCGATCACCAACGCGCGGCCAATGGCGAGCTGCTGCTGTTGCCCACCGGACAAATCGCCGCCACGGCGGTGTTTCATCTCCTTGAGCACCGGAAACAGCTCGTAAATGCGCTCGGGAATTTTCTTCAGCCCGTCACCTCGGGCGGCAAGCCCTGTGCGCAGGTTCTCCTCCACCGTCAGCAGCGGGAAAATCTGCCGCCCCTGGGGCACGAAACCGATGCCCAGGCGCGAGCGCGCCTCCACGGCTTTTTTGGTGAGTTCGATCTCGCCATCATTGCCCTGGTAGCGCAGCTGGCCGCTCTTCACCACCACTTCCCCCATGATGGCTTTCATCAGGGTGGTTTTACCCACCCCGTTGCGGCCCATCACGCAGGTGCACTGCCCGGCGGGTACCTCCAGGTCCAGATCCCACAGGGTGTGGCTTTCGCCGTAGAACTGGTTCAACTTGTCGACGGTCAGCATCAGGCCATCTCCTCCTCGTCCGCGCCCAGGTACACTTCGACCACTTTCGGGTCATTGGAGACCTGATCCATGCTGCCTTCGGCCAGCACGCTGCCCTGGTGCAGCACGGTCACCTTGCGCGCAATCGAGCGTACAAAGCCCATGTCGTGCTCCACCACCACCACCGACTGTTTGCCAGCCAGCCCCGTAAGCAGCTCGGCGGTGCGCTCCATCTCCTGCTCGGTCATCCCGGCCACCGGCTCGTCCACCAGCAGCAGGCGCGGGCGCTGCATCAGCAGCATGCCGATCTCCAGCCACTGCTTCTGGCCGTGGGAGAGAATCCCGGCGGGCTGGAAGCGCAGCGCGGTCAGGCCGATGGTGTCCAGCACGTCGTCGATGCGGTCGCTGATCTCGCTGGTCATGCGGGCGGTCAGCGTGGGAAAGATGCGCTTGTCGGCGGCCATGGCCAGCTCCAGATTGTCGAACACGCTGAGCGCTTCGAACACCGTGGGCTTCTGGAACTTGCGGCCAATGCCGAGGCTGGCGATTTCCGGCTCGTTCATTTGCAGCAGGTTATGGCGGCTGCCGAACCAGACGCTGCCCTGGTTGGGGCGGGTCTTGCCGGTGATGATGTCCATCATGGTGGTTTTACCGGCCCCGTTGGGGCCGATGATGCAGCGCAGCTCGCCGTCGTCGATGGTCAGGTTGAGGTTATTGATGGCCTTGAAGCCATCGAAGCTCACCGTCACGTCTTCCATGTACAGAATCGGGCCGTGGCGAACGTCCACCGGCGAGGCTTCCCCCGCCATGAAGTCGAACACTCGGTCGCGTGCTTTCAGCGATTGTATCAGGCTCATGCTGCAGCCTCCGTAGGCGGTTGTTCGGCTTTGCGACGGCGCTTCACGTGGCTCAAAAGGCCCGCGACGCCCTTGGGCAGGAAGACCGTGACCAGTACGAACAGCGCGCCCAGGGCAAACAGCCAGGCGTCCGGCATGACCCCGGTAAACACGGTTTTGGCGTAGTTGACCAGAATCGCCCCAATGACGGCACCGTACAGCGTGGCTCGCCCACCCAGTGCTACCCAGAGCACGATTTCGATGGAGAACAGCGGCGAGAATTCGCTGGGGTTGATGATGCCTACCTGAGGCACATAAAGCGCCCCCGCCAGGCCCGCCAGCATGGCCGAGACCACGAACACGAACAGCTGGAAGCGTTCGACCCGGTAGCCGATGAAACGCGTACGCGCTTCGGCATCGCGGGTGGCCACGCACACGCGGCCCAGCTTGCTGGTGACAATGGCACGGCACAGGATGTAGCCCAGCGCCAGCGCCACCCCAGTGGCAATGAACAGCCCCAGCCGCGTGTCGTTGCTGCGCAGGTTGAAGCCCAGCAGCTCACGGAAATCGGTGAGGCCATTGTTGCCGCCGAAGCCCATCTCGTTGCGGAAGAAAGCCAGCATCAGGGCAAACGTCAGCGCCTGGGTGATGATCGACAGATACACCCCGGTCACCCGCGAACGGAACGCCAGGAAGCCGAACACCAGCGCCAGCAGGCCAGGGGCCAGCAGCACCATGGCAAAGGCGAACCAGGCCATATCGAAGCCCAGCCAGTACCAGGGCAGGCTGTCCCAGTTCAGAAACACCATGAAGTCGGGCAGAACCGGATGGCCATAGGTGCCACGGTCGCCAATCTGGCGCATCAGGTACATGCCCATGGCGTAGCCGCCAATGGCGAAGAACGCCCCGTGGCCCAGGCTCAGAATGCCCAGATAGCCCCACACCAGGTCCACCGCCACGGCCAGCAGCGCATAGCTCAGGTACTTGCCGAACAGGTTCACGGTGTAGGCGTTGACATGCAGCGGATGCCCTTGCGGCACTGCCACGTGCAGTACGGTGACCAGCACCAGGGCGGCCAGCAGCACGCCGAGAAAGAGCTGAGTGGCCCGTTCGCCGAACGGGCGGAGCAGCCAGAACCGTTGAGAAGATGATGTCATCATGATGGGTTAGCCCTCCGCAGCCCGGCCCTTCTGCGGGAAGAGTCCACGCGGGCGTTTTTGAATGAACAGGATGATGAACACCAGCACGATGATCTTGGCCAGCACGGCACCCGCCCAGGGCTCCAGCACCTGGTTGATGATACCCAGTGAAAGCCCCGCCACCAGCGTGCCCCACAGGTTACCCACGCCACCGAACACCACCACCATGAACGAGTCGATGATGTAGTTCTGGCCCAGGTTGGGGCCGACGTTGGTGAGCTGCGACAGCGCCACACCGGCCAGCCCCGCCACGCCGGAACCCAGCGCGAAGGTCATGATGTCCACCCGAGTGGCCCGGATGCCCATGGAGCGTGCCATGGCGCGGTTCTGGGTCACGGCGCGCACTTCGAGCCCCAGCCGCGTGCGGCGCATGATCAGCATCAGCCCGGCAAACACCACCAGCGCAAAGCCGAGCACGAACATGCGGTTGAGGGTCAGCGAGAGCGCATCGTTGATCACCAGCGAGCCGCTCATCCACTCGGGCGTCACCACGGTGCGGTTGAGCGGAGAGATCACCGTGCGCACCAGCTGCTGCAGAATCAGGCTGATGCCGAACGTGGCCAGCAGCGTTTCCAGCGGGCGGCCCTTGAGGAACTGGATCACGCCCCGTTCGATGGCAATGCCCACCAGGGCGGCCACCATGAAGCCCGCCGGAATGGAAAGAATCAGCGCCAGCCCCGGCTGGCCCGGCAGCAGTTGCTGCATCATCCAGGTGGTATAGGCGCCCAGCATCATCAGCTCGCCGTGGGCCATGTTGATCACACCCATGACGCCAAAGGTGATGGCCAGGCCGATGGCCGCCAGCACCAGTACCGACCCCAGGCTCAGGCCAAAGTAGAGCGTTTCGAGGCCACGATTGATCTTGAGGTTTTGTTCGATACTGAGGAGCGCCTCTCTGGCCGCGTCGGCAACCACCGGGTCATCGCCATTGGCCGCGCGATTGAGCGCCACACGGGCACGCGGATGCAGACTGCCACGCAGCGCTTCCACGCCTTCCATCTGGCCCGCTTCGGTTTGATAAATGGCCAGTGCCTGCGCTAACCGGCGCTGCACCTGGCTATCCTCTTCTTCGGCAATCAGCGCTTCCAGAGGCTCGGCCAGCGTCTCGTCCACTTCGCCCAACAGGCGCTCGGCGGAGGTACGGCGGCGTTCCACGTTGGGGGAGTAGAGATCGACCACGGCGATGGCGCTACGCAGTTGGTTGCGCAGGGCGTTGTTGATGCCGATGCGGTTGAGGTCGCGGCGGGACATCTCACCCAGCGGCGCTTCGGTCAAGGCATCGGCCACGGGCCAGTCACGCCCGGTGTTGTTCAACACCACGACGAAGCGACCCTCGCTGGTACGCTGCAGGCGGCCATCGAGCAAGGCTTGCAGCCAATCTCTGGCGCGCTCGTCGTCGCTTTGCAAAATGGCCGTAATCGCGTCGCCTTTGGCGCGGAAGTTCTCCACGTCCAGCGCTTCCAGCAGCGCCAGTGCCGCGTCGTCATCAGAAGGTGTGGTGGGGGTTTGTGCCTGCGACAACGTCGCCATGCTGAGCAGCAACAGACACAACACCCCAGAAAGGAAACGCCTCATGGGGTTCTTCCTTTGGTCATCATCAATGGGGAGAGGTAGCGTGCTCCCTTGCCGCGACGGGTCGCGGCAAGGGAAGAGTGTTACTCGGCGAGTGCCGCTTCGGCTTCTTCTGCTGCGGTGCTGCCACCGCACGAACCGTTGGCGACGTTGAAGTTGCCGCAGCGCATCGGTGCACGCCAGTCAGCAATCAGGTCGCGAGAACCCGGCAGGAAGTCCGACCAGGCATCGCCTGCCACGGTGGACGGCGTTTGCCAGACGATATCGAACTGACCGTTGTCCTGCACTTCACCGATCAACACCGGCTTGGTGATGTGGTGGTTGGGCATCATGGCGGCATAGCCACCGGAAAGGTTAGGCACGGTCACGCCGATGATCGCATCTTTCACCGCGTCCACATCGGTGGTGCCTGCCTTGCGCACCGCTTCGGCCCACATGTTGAAGCCGATGTAGTGGGCTTCCATGGGGTCGTTGGTGACCGCTTCTTCATCGCCCGTCCAGTCGATCCAGGCGTCGATGAAGTCGTAGTTGGCGTCGGTGTCCACGCTCATGAAGTAGTTCCAGGCGGCCAGGTGGCCCACCAGCGGCCCGGTATCGATACCGGACAGCTCCTGCTCACCCACCGAGAAGGCGATGACGGGAATATCCGCAGCATCGATCCCCTGGTTGGCCAGCTCACGATAGAACGGCACGTTGGCATCGCCGTTGATGGTGGAGACCACCGCCGTGGGTTTGCCCTCTTCACCGAAACGACGGATTTCAGAGACGATGTTCTGCCAGTCCGAATGGCCGAACGGGGTGTAGTTGACCATGATGTCTTCTTCGGCCACCCCGTGCTCATCCTTCAGGAAGGCTTCCAGAATCCGGTTGGTGGTACGCGGGTAGACGTAGTCGGTGCCGATCAGCGCGAAACGCTCGATCCCGACTTCGTTGATCAGGTACTCCACCGCAGGAATGGCCTGCTGGTTGGGTGCCGCGCCGGTGTAGAAGACGTTCTCGGAAGACTCTTCCCCTTCGTACTGTACCGGGTAGAACAGCAGGCCGTTCAGCTCTTCGAACACCGGCAGTACCGCCTTGCGGGATACCGAGGTCCAGTTACCGAACACCACGTCTACCTCATGCTGGGCCAGCAGCTCGCGGGCACGCTCGGCAAACAGCGGCCAGTTGGAAGCGGGGTCGACCACCACGGCTTCCAACTGACGCCCCAACAGGCCACCGGCTTCGTTCTGCTGGTCGATGAGCATTTCGACGGTGTCTTTCAGAGTCGATTCGCTGATCGCCATGGTGCCGGAGAGGGAGTGCAGAATACCTACCTTGATCGGGTCGTTGTCCTGGGCAACGGCCTGAGCGCTGGCGCCCATGATGGCGGCGGCCAGGGCGGCCGTGGCGAAACGGCCAAGGGTACGAGGGTGTGTCTTGCGTTGCGATGTGGTCACTTGAACCTCCTTGCACCCCTTGGAAGGGGCTTGTTATAGGCGCGTTGAGCGGGCATTCACCCGCCGTGGGCTAATCCACCTTTCACACTGCAAGGGGTGCGCCAGATTGAATCAAAGCCTATTAAGACAATGACAATCAGACAGTTAGCGATACTCAAAAAAAACCGCATTGCGCCAGACGCACTAACTCAGGGCAAGCCGAGAGGCGCCATGCACAGTTGTCATGCACCAGCAAAGCGCCTTGCACCAAAGAAGGGTACACGCACACAAAGAAGCGCCCGGGGTTTCCCCCGGGCGCTGACAACGCCAAAACTCACTCCATCACACCACGCAACAATCGCTTATTTGGCGGCCATGGCCTTCTGCTTGCGGCGCTTTTTCAGCAGCGGCATGCCCAGCGACAGGGCCGCAATGATCAGCAGCGACAGTGAAATGGGCTTGTCGATGAAGATGGACCAGTCACCGCCGGAAATCTGCAGTGCGCGGCGCATGGACTCTTCCATCAGGCTGCCCAGGATCAGCGCCAGAATCAGCGGCGCCGTGGGGAAGCCGAACAGGCGCAAGCCCAGGCCGATCAAACCGAAGCCCAGCAGCAGCAGCAGGTCGAAGACGCTGAAGCTCATGCCGTAGACACCGATCATGCAGAAGATCAGGATCATCGAGAGCAGCAGCGGACGCGGCATATCGAGAATCTTGGCAATCAGCGGAATCAGCGGCAGGTTGAGTACCAGCAGGAAAATATTACCGATGTACATACTGGCAATGACCCCCCAGAACACGTCCGGGCGCTGCTCCAGCATCATGGGGCCAGGCGTCACGCCCATGACCAGCAGCGCACCCAGCAGCACCGCCGTGGTGCCCGAGCCAGGCACACCCAGGGTCAGTAGTGGTACGAACGAGCCGGTACAGGCGGCGTTGTTGGCCGCTTCGGGAGCTGCCACGCCCTTGATGTTGCCCTTGCCGAAGGTGTCACCATCCTTGGCCAGGCGTTTTTCCATGCTGTAGCCCAGGAAAGAACCAATGGTGGCACCGGCCCCCGGCAGTACGCCGGTAAAGAAGCCCAGTACCGAGCTACGGCTGATGGGGCCTGCAATTTGCTTCACTTCACTGCCGCTCAGCTTGAGCGAACCGATGGCGTTACGCGGCACTTCCTTGCCACCGCCCCCACGCAGCAGCATGTAGAACACTTCCGCCAGGGCGAAGATACCCAGCGCCACGACCAGGAAGTCGATGCCGTCGAGCAGCTGAATCGAGCCAAAGGTGTAGCGCTCGGTGCCGGTTTGCATGTCGATACCGACGATCGAGATCATGATGCCGATCACCGCCGCAATCAGGCCCTTCACCAGCGATTTGTCCGACAGCGAGACGACCGCCGTCAGGCCCAGCACCATGAGCGCGAAATATTCGGGTGGCCCGAAGCTGACCGCCACCTTGGAAAGCAGCGGTGCCACCAGCATCAAGAAGATGACCGAGACCGTGCCGCCGATGAACGACGCGTAGGCGGCAATAGCCAGCGCCTTCCCCGCCAATCCCTGCTTGGCCATGGGGTAGCCATCGAAAGAGGTGGCGACCGTGCCCGCCACCCCCGGCGCATTGAGCAAGATAGAAGAGGTCGAGCCACCGAAAATGGCCCCGTAATACACACCCGCCATCAGAATCAGGCCTGATGCAGGCTCCATTGAGAAGGTGATCGGAATCATCAGCGCCAGGGCACTGATCGGGCCGAGGCCCGGCAACATACCGATGATGGTACCGGCAAACACACCGGCAAAGACGTAAGCGATATTGATGGGCTCGAGCGCGATGCCAAAGCCGTACATCAAGTTGTTCAAGGCATCCATGGGCGTATCTCTCTTAAAAAACTACGACAGGTGCGTGGGCACGGCGTATTCAGAACGGCAAGAGGCCAGTGGGCAGATACACATCCATGACGCGCGTCATGGTGAGATACAGCGCCAGGACCACCCCCAGCGAAGCCGCCAGGTTGATGCCATGGCGACGGTAGCCGTAATAGGCCGTCAACCCCGTGCACAGCAGCGTCGATGCCAACACGAAGCCCAACGGCACCAGCAGGAAGGCATAGGCGGCGATGGCCACGGCGGTGATCACGACCCGCGCCCAAGGCGTGAACAGCAGCGGGCCGTTGGTGGCCTCTTCGTCGATCTCGTCAGCGCCTGCCAGCGGTACCGGTTTTTCAAAGAAGAGCAGCCCTGCTAGCAATAACAAGGTAATTCCCAGCACTTTTGGAAACAGGTCTGAATCCACCGGGCGCGGCAGAGGAAAGGTTGGAATTTGCCAGGCCATTGCTAGATAGGCGGCAGCTAGAAGCGCCAGCACGAGGGCCAGCCACTGATTAGTGTTCAATCGAGTCATGGGGAGTCTCTCCGAAGGCGCAGATTGCGCTTACGGTCACAGGCAGTGACCCCGGGCCTGGCTGGCCCGGGGCAGCACGGTGAAGCGGGGGTTATTGAGCCAGCAAGCCCAGGTCGCTCAGGACACTGCTGAACTGTTCTTTCTGCTCATCCAGGAACGCGCCAAACGCTTCGCTATCCTGGTAGGCATCGATCCAGCCCAACTGGTCACGCGCCTGCTGCCAGCCATCGGTTTCGAGCATTTCTGCAAACAGGTCTTCGTAGTAGGCCACGGCTTCGGCAGGCATGTCAGGGGTACCCATCACGCCACGCCAGATATCGAAGGTGTAGTCCACACCCTGTTCCTGGTACGTGGGCACGTCGGCCAGGGCGCCGCCCAGGCGCTCAGGGGCAGATACGCCCAGCGCACGCAGTTGGCTGCCTTCGCCCAGCTGGCCCACGGACTCACCCGCGCCAGTAATGACCGCCTCGATATGCCCCCCCATCAGGTTGGTCATGGCATCGCCACCACCCGAGAAGGGAATATAGTTCACCGTAGAGGCATCGAGACCCGCCGCAGAGGCCAGGCCAGCCACCGAAATATGGTCCATCGAGCCCGGCGCACTGCCGCCGCCCACGCTCAGGCGCGGGTTCTCTTTCAGCGCGTCGAACAGGTCATTGATGGTCTGATATTCGGAATCCGCTGACACCAGAATGATGGAGTAGTCGGTGATCAGACGCGCCACCGGCGTGAACGCCGTGTGGTCGTAGCGCGAAGCACCCGCCAGCGGCACCAGGATGATGGGCGGGCTGGTGGCGAACAGCTTGTGCGGGTTACCGCTGTCACGGGCGATTTGCGCCCATGCCACGGCACCGCCGCCGCCAGGCACGTTGATAGCCGCAAAGTTACGGTCTGCCAGCTGCTCTTCCTGCAACACGCGAGAAACGGTACGCACCAGCGTATCCCAGCCACCGCCTGGGTTGGCAGGCGCGACGAATTCGATGGAACGGCTTGGGGTCCACTCCTGGGCCTGTACGCCAGTGGTCATGGCGAGGGCTGCCAGAGGCAGAGCAAATACAGCGGCGCGCTTGAAGGAAAGCGAGATCATGGGCGTTCTCCACAGTCAATTATGTTGTTATGCGCGGTGATCGACACGCGGCAATTGTGGTTACACCGCGAACGTTAGAAGACAGCCACCTTTCAGGACAAGCTTGTGACCATAAACGACAAATTGTTCTTTATGGTCGTTTTGTTCATTTTGTTCACGCATCGAGCCAGCCGTGATCGCCCTTCAATAAGCGGTAGCGCCGCTCGGGTCGCCCGACATCCCCGTAACCCAGCTCTGCGCCTACGGCCTGCTCGGCCACGAGAAACTCCAGATAGCGGCGTGCCGTAGAGCGGCTGGCGCCCATGGTACGCGCCACCTGCATGGCGGTCAGGGAGCCGCTGTCTGCTGCCAAGGCTTCCACCACACGGCGCAGGGTCAAGCGGTCGATGCCCTTGGGCAAGCTGCGCTGAGGGGCGCGTGCAGGCTCGCTGGGCGTCACCCGGGCCAGCACATGGTCCAGCTCGTCCTGGTTCAGCTCGGCGCGGTTGGCCAGCGCCTCCCGTTCGCGCCGAAAACGTGCCAGCATCTGGTTCATTCTTGCCGCTTCGATGGGTTTGATCAGGTAGTCGAACACCCCGCCACGCAGCGCCTCGCTGATGGTTTCCACCTCACGGGCCGCCGTCACCATGACGATATCCACGTGCACATGGTCGCGGCGAATCGACCACAACAGCTCCAGCCCTTCCACGTCGGGCAGGTAGGCATCCAGCAGAATCAGCTGTATTTGCGAGGCGTGCTCGGCCATCAGCGCTTTGGCTTCGCTGCCGTTGCGCGCCATGCCCACCACATAAAAGCCGTCGCTTTGCTCGATGAAGGCGCGGTGAATATCGGCGATGCGGAAATCGTCTTCGACGACCAGAATGCCGTATTGCGTCGCAGACATGCGTCATCCTCTTGTTAACGTCGTTATTATGAGTGTGAACCGTTTAGCCTGGTGGGCCGGGTTCATCGCTGCGGGCGCACAGCGAGCGGTCCAGCACGGCAATGAAACAGGCGCCCCCCAGCTCGCTCTCTTCCAGGGTGATCGCGCCACCGTGCTGACGACACAGCCGCTCCACCAGCGCCAGACCAATGCCGCGGTGCTTGCCGGTCTTGGTCGAAAAACCCTCCTGGAAGATCGACCCGGCGTGCTCCGCAGGGACCCCTGCCCCATTGTCTTCGACCTCGACCAACAGCTGTTCGCCCAAATCGGTGAAGAACAGCCGTACCTTGGGCTCGCTGGCGTGGGGGCCATTCAGTGCCGCATGGCAGGCATTATCCAGCAAATTGCCCACCACGCTCATCATGACCTCTTGCCCCGTTGGCGTCAGCGGGCAGGAGAGCGAGCTTTGTTCGTCGATTTCCAGCGCCACGCCCAGTTCACGGGCGCGGGTCAGCTTGCCCAGCAGCGTGCCGCTCAGCACCGCATCGGCCACATGGCGCATCAGGAAGTTCATCTGTGCCTGGGCACGCTCGGTTTCCTGATGAATCAGGGCCAGCGCTTCCTCGATGCGCTGCAACTGCAGCAGCCCGGAAATGGTGTAGAGCTTGTTGGAGAACTCGTGGGCCTGGGCGCGCAGCATGTCCACGTCGCGGCTGGCCTGGGTCAGCGCCTGGGAGAGGTCGATGATTTCCCGGCGGCTACGGAAGGTGGCCACGGCGCCTTCGATCTCGCCCTCGTGAATGATGGGCACGCGGTTGACCACCACCGGGTGATCCCCCAGCCACATTTCCTGGTCGAACTCCTGCTCACCGTGTCTGAGCACTTCCAGCAGGCGGGAATTGGGCACTACCTCGCGGATGGGCTGCCCCAACAGCACGTGCTCGTCGGGCAGCTCCAGAAAACGGCGTGCTTGCTGGTTCACCAGGGTAATGTGGCCATCCCGATTGACCGCCAGAATGCCCTCGTGAATCGATTGCAGGATGGCTTCCTTTTCCATGGCGAGACGGGCGATTTCGTAGGGTTCGAGGCCGAGAATGATT
Organism: Halomonas sp. NyZ770; assembly: GCF_020616575.1. NCBI lineage: Bacteria > Pseudomonadati > Pseudomonadota > Gammaproteobacteria > Oceanospirillales > Halomonadaceae > Halomonas > Halomonas sp. NyZ770. The sequence goes on from NZ_CP085143.1 coordinate 3,788,575, forward strand.
TTTTTGAGATGCTGCGACAGCCAATAAGCGCCGGCAAACCCGAGCACGATCATCATGGCCACCAGCATCCAGCCCAGTTTGGTGTAGCGCGCTACGTCCATGTCCACGCGATCGAGCATGAAGCCGACGGAGACCACGCCGATGATGTTGCCCTCTTCATCCCAAATCGGCGTCTTGCCGCGCATGGCGGTGCCCAGGGTGCCGGTGGCTTCGGACACGTAGGATTGACCATAGATCAGCGCTTGATCATTATCATCCCCCACCATGCGCTCGCCGATGCGCTCGGGCACCGGGTGGGAGTAGCGTATCGACTGGGCGTTGCCCACCACCACATAGCGCGCGCCCGTTTCCTGGCGCACCCGCTCGGCCAGCGGCTGAATGAAGTGGGAAGGCTCGGGCGTGGAGAAGGCATCGACGATTTGCGGCATGGCCGCTACGGTCTTGGCGACCGCCAGCGCCCGCTCACCCATTTGATAGGTGATGATGTCGGCTTTACGGTAGTTCAGGTAGGTCCCTTGGGCCAGCAGCATACCCGCCAGCAGCAGGCCCACCAGGATCATGACCTGCAAGCGAAAGCTGCGTTTGTACCAGCGTCGCTTGGCGCGCGTGCGACGCCAGCGCTGCAGTTCGGCCAGGGTGCGTGGGCGGGGCTCGGTCATAAGGGAACTCGTGATGCGCAAGAGCGTCATTATGGCACGCACCGCCAGGCGGCGTTAGGCTTTGCGCTTTTTCACCCAGCGGCTTATATACTCCCTGCCCACCGCAACACTCAAGGAGGAGAAAAGTGCGACACCTTTCACGCTACCTGTTACTGGCCAGCTGCCCGCTCTGGGCGGGGGCTGCCGCAGCCAACCCGTTCTATGCGCCCCCGCCGCCCCAGGAAGATGCACCCATCTTCAGCGGTGATGCCGAGCTTGGGTTCAACCAGCTCTCCGGCAATACCGACAGCCGCACGCTGATCGGCAAAACGCTGCTCACCTGGCTGACCGGCGACTTCACCCACTCGTTTCGGGCAGAAGTGCGCAATGTCAGCAAGGATGGCGAGACCAGCGCGGAGCAGTATCTCGTGGCGGGGCGGGAGCGCTATGACTTCAACGGCCCGCATTACCTGTTTGGATTTGCTCGTTGGGAAAAGGACCGCTTTGCGGGCTACGATCAGCAGCTCACCGCCATCGGTGGCTATGGTCGACAGATCGTGGATGGCGAGCGCCACTACCTTTCCCTGGAAGCAGGGCCCGGCTATCGCCATGACCGGCTGCGTGACGATGAGAACGAGCAACTGGGCGTGGCCTACTCGGCGCTGGACTACCGCTGGGAGTTCTCCCAGTTCGCGGATCTGCGCCAGGAGATGTCGGTGGAGTATACCCATGAGAACACCACCTCGCGCTCGCTGTCGGCCCTCACGGCACGCCTGAATTCGCGGCTGTCGCTGCGCCTGTCTCATGAGATCAAGCGCAACTCCCAGCCCCCCGAAGAGGCCAGCGAGCGGACCGACCATACCACCAGCGCGTCGCTTCTCTACCGCTGGTAGCCTGACAGGCTACTGGCGCTGCTGCCCGCGGTGTGCCCAGGCGGTCATGCGCTTTTCCAGCAGCGAGAACAGCTCGTACATCACCATGGCCATGGCGCTGATCACCAGCAGCCCGGCAAATACCAGCCCCATGCGCATCTGTGAGCCCGCGCTCATCATGAGGTAGCCAATGCCCTGGTTGGAGGCCACGGTCTCGGACACCACCGTGCCCACGAAGGCCAGCGTGATGGCGATTTTCAGCGAGGCGAAGAAGTACGGCAGCGAACGCGGCAAGCCCACCTTGAGCAGCACATCGATGCGCCGTGCGCCCAGCACTCTCAGCACATCTTCCATCTCAGGCTCCAGGGTCGCCAGGCCGGTGGCCACGTTCACCACGATGGGGAAGAAGCAGATCAGGAAGGCGGTGAGTATTGCGGGCACCGAGCCGATGCCGAACCAGACCACCAGAATGGGCACGAAGGCCACCTTGGGAATGGCGTTGAACCCCACCAGCAGCGGGTAGCAGGCGTTGTACAAAAAGCGCGACGAGCCGATGCTGAAGCCCAGCAACAGCCCCACGGCAACGCCCAGGCCAAAGCCAATCAGCGTGGTCCAGAAGGTTTGCCAGGAGTGCTTGCCGATGGGCCCGGCGTAGGTCACCAGCGCCTGAACCGTGTCCAGCGCGCTGGGAAAAATAAAGCTGGGCACGTTGAACAGGCGTACCGTCACTTCCCAGATCACCACCAGCCCCGCCATGGCGATCCAGGGAGCCAGCCGCTCGGCCAGCTTGCGATTATGGGTCATGGGCACTCCTTCAGGCGCTGCGCACTTCACCGATCTGGGCGCGCAGCGACTGCACCAGGTCAATGAACGGTTTCTGGTAAGTGGTTTCCAGCGCCCGAGGGCGAGGCAGTTCGATGGAGCGCCGCTCGATCACGCGCCCCGGACGACGGCTCATGACATAGACGGTGTCGGCCAGGAAAGCGGCTTCGCGCAGGTCATGGGTCACCAACACCACGGTAAAGCGTTGGGCCTCCCACAGGTCACGCAAGACGCACCAGAGCTCTTCACGGGTGAACGCATCCAGCGCGCCAAAGGGCTCGTCCAGCATCAGCAAGCGCGGCCGATGAATCAGCGCGCGACAGATGGACGCTCGCTGCTGCATGCCCCCCGACAGCTCCCAGGGGTACTTGTTTTCATGCTCGGCCAGGCCCACCGTCTCGAGCAGCGCCCGAGCCCAGCCTTTGAACTCTTCCCGGCGCTTGCGAAACTGCTTCCGATAGGGCTCGACGATTTCCAGCGGCAGCAGCACGTTGTCCAGAGTGGTACGCCAGGGCAGCAGGTTGGCATTCTGGAACGCCATGCCGGTGATTTTCAAAGGCCCGGTCACGGGCAGCCCATCCACCTGGATGCTTCCCTGCGTAGGGGCATGCAGGCCGGTACACAGCTTCATGAAGGTGGATTTGCCACACCCTGACGGCCCCACGAAGGCGACGAACTCGCCTTCGTGGATCGACAGGTCGATATCTTCGATGGCGTTGCCCGAGCCGTCGTACGCCAGGCTGACGTCATCGAAGCGGACGAACGCTGCCGACATCACTCCGCCTCCGGCAGCAGCATGCGCTCTTCTACCGGCGGCAGGTAGCGGGAGTCAAAGACCTGATCGGGGGATGGCAACGTGGGCAGATCGTAAGCATCCGCCACCAGTTGAATCGCCTGGCTCAACCGCTCGTCATCCACACCGCCCACGCCATATTCACGGGCATCGGGGGTATCCACCACGCTCTCCAACGCCAGCTTCAGGCGACGCGTTTCCATCTCGACATCGATCAGGCCGTCGCGGTTACGCACGTACTCGATGGCTGCTTCGGGGTCTGCCAGGGTCTCTCCCAGCGCACGGTTGAAGGCGCGCAGAAAGCCCTGCACGGCCTCGGGGTTGGCATCGGCAAAGGCATCACTGACCAGAATCGCGTTGCCGTACAGCGGGACGCCGTAGTCGGGGAACGGCATGATGGTCAGCTCGTCTTCGCTCATGCCGCGCTCTTCCAGGTTGAGCAGGCTGGTGAAGTAGAAGCCGGTGATGGCATCGACATCGCCCCGGGTCAGCAGGGTTTCGCGTAGCGCAGGGTCGACGTTTTGCCACGCCACCGCGTCGGCCTCCAGCCCATTGGCAGCGGCAAAGATGCCCCAGGCGCGATAGCCGGTGTCGAAGGCCGGGGCGGCGATGGTCTTGCCTGCCAGGTCAGCGGGGCTCTCGATGCCGCTCTCCTTGCGCGCAAACACCGCCGCGGGCGTGCCGTCATAAACGATATAGACGCCCTTGATGCCGGGGCCTTCCGGGTTTTCCGCAAGGAATTCGACCAGCGCGTTGAGATCGCCAAAGCCCATCTCATAGGCGCCCGAGGCCACCCGGTTCACCGCCCCTGCAGAGCCGCTTCCCGAATCGATCTGAACCTGCAGACCTTCTTCGGCGAAGTAGCCTTTTTCCGCCGCCATCAGAAACGGCGCTGCCGGGCCTTCGAAACGCCAGTCCAGCTGGAAGCGAATCGAGGTCGTCTCGGCAGCAGCGCCGAGCGGCATCATCAGCACCGCGCCAAATAGCGCTAGCGGAAACAAAGGGGAACGGGCAGTACGGGAACGGATCAGCATGGCAGTGAGCACCTTGTATACAAAGTTGAAGAGGCTCTGCAGCAACACTGCCATCTTTTGCTTTTTACTTTTCATTCATGAGCTTAGGCCTGAAAATGGATCAGTCAGCGCCCTCGAAAGCGCCAAAATGGTGCGCCACGCATTGGCCGCGCACCATTAGAAAACATTTTTGGCCAAACCGTTAGACTTTGGTCTAACCCAACGGTATACTGTGCTCAGTTTCCTGTCCTCGCGCCATTCATTGAATGGCGCTTTTTTTTGTGCCGAGGTTTTGCTCCGTAGCACGCTCAAGCCATGCTCTTGCCCTGCCTACTCCCCCTTCGATCCCGAACAGGTATTCGACATGACGCACTCTTCTCGCCCCACCGAGGAAGCCACACGGCGACCCTTTGGAGACCCCATCGTGCTGGCGCTCAGCATTGGCTTCATCGTGGCCTTCCTGTCACTTTCGCTGTATGACATCGAGCGGGTTGCCAGCACCATCAGCCAAGGATTTGCCTGGACGGCGCTTACGCTGGGCAGCTACTTTCAACTGCTGCTGTTGATGACCTTCCTGATTTCCATGGGCCTGGCGCTGACGCCGGCAGCCAAGGCGCGTATCGGCAATCTGGATGCACCAGAAATGGGCACCTTCAAGTGGGTGTCGATCATTCTGTGCGCTTTGCTGGGCGGTGGCGGGGTGTTTTTTGCCACAGGCGAGCCGATCTATCACTTTGTCGTCACGCCCCCCGCCTTCGATACCGAACCCGGCACTGCCGAGGCGGTGGCAGGTGCCTTGGCCCAGTCGTTTACCCACTGGGGGTTCATGGCCTGGGCGGTCTTGGGTTCACTCACGGCGGTAGTATTGGCGCATGCGCATTACGTCAAGGGCCAGCCGCTCCAACCCAGAACGCTCCTTTACCCGGTGTTCGGTGAGCGCCTGATGCGCGGCCCGCTGGGCAGCGTGGTGGACGCCTGCTGTGTGATCGGTGTCGTGGCGGGGACCGTGGGGCCGATTGGCTTTCTGGCGACTCAGGTCAGTTTCGGCCTGCATGAGCTGTTCGGCCTGCCGGAAGGTTACACAGGCCAGCTGATCATCCTGGCCGTGTTGGGGGCCATCTATGTGCTCTCCTCCATGAGTGGGGTACACAAAGGCATCCAACTGCTCAGCCGCTTCAACGTGCTGTTGGCACTGGCGATTGGTGCCGTGATTGTGGTTTTTGGCCCCACGCTGTTTCTGACGAATAGCTACATGGCCAGCATGGGTGCGTATGTCAGCGGCTTTTTTACCATGGCCACCATGACCGCCGACACCGCGCCCGCCTGGTGGATGCAGTGGTGGACGGTGTTCTTCTTCGCCTGGTTCATCGGCTATGCGCCGCTGATGGCGATTTTCGTGGCGCGCATTTCCCGAGGGCGCACGATACGCGAAATGATTCTGGCGGTGGCGGTGCTCGCCCCCTTGGCGACGACCATCTGGTTCACGCTGCTGGGCGGTACCGGCATTTATTATCAATTGACCGACGTGATCGATATCACCGAGGCGCTCGACAACTTCCAGTTCGACGTGGCTACCCTCACCGTGGCCCAGGCACTGCCGGGCGGCACCTGGATGGCCATGGCCATCTTGCTGCTGACCACCATCTTCGTGGCCACCACCGGCGACTCCATGAGCTATGCCATTGCCGTGGTAGGAGCGGGGCATGATGCGCCCAGCCCTTACATGCGTGCGTTCTGGGGGATCGCCATGGCGCTGATGGCGGCAGTCCTGCTGTACATGGGCGCAGGCCAGATTGGCGCGCTGCAGCAGTTCATCGTGATCACCGCGATCCCGGTGTCGCTGATACTGCTGCCCTCGTTATGGAACGGGCCGCAGGCGGCTTATGCCATGGCACGGGAACAGGGCATCATCGATTAGCACCCAGTGAACGTATCACACACAGCGAGCGTTGAGGTGATGTCGGCGGCCCTGGCAGACGAGTGTCGGGGCCGTCGGCTATGATCAAGTGCTCGCTATGGAGGGTGTTAATCGATACGCTTACTTATCCAGTCGATGAAGGCTCTCACCTTATAAATCTCGCCCATGTGCTCGGGGTAGGCCATATAGTAAGCGTTGGTACTCGTTAGCCCAAACGGCCATGGGATCACCAGCTTTCCCTCTTCGATCTCTTTTTGCGCCAAAAACTTTGGCACCAATGCGACGCCACAACCCGCCTGGGCCGCACACAGGGCCATATAAAAGGTGTCGAAGCGCGGCCCGTGATAGCTGTGCTCAGTATAAAGTGACTGTGCTTCGAACCACTCGTGCCACGCTTCGGGGCGCGTAGATACTTGCAGCAGCACCATATCCGTCAATGCCAATGGGCCGTTGATGTCGAACTGGTCGAACGTCGACGGTGCACAAACGGGCACGAGCTCTTCGGTCAGCAGCTCCATGCACTCCGCCTTGGGCCAGGCCCCTGGGCCAAAAAAGAACGCAACCTCGATACGCTCTTTTTGTAAATCGAACGGCTCTGAACGATTGAGTATATTCAGGCTGATAGATGGATGCTGGTGACGAAATCCATTGAGGCGAGGAATCAGCCAACGCGCTCCAAACGTAGGCAGCGTGGCGACGTTGAGCACGTCTGACTCTACTCCGTATGACTGCATGTACCGAGTCGACATCTCCACTTGCGCGAGAATTTTGCGCGCCTCACCAAGATACACCGCCCCTTCAGGCGTCAAGTGCAGACGCTTTTTCACCCGTCTGAACAAAGGGTGTAGCAGCGTTCCCTCCAGCTGTGCCACTTGCTTGCTGACGGCGCTTTGGGTCAAGTTCAGCTCCTCCGCCGCACGCGTGAAGCTCAGATGCCGAGCCGCAGCTTCGAAACAGTTCAACCCCATCAAAGAGGGTAAGTGGTTACGGCGCATATCACCTCGCATCAATAAAAAAAGGAATGATATTCTTCCCATTCATCGTTTGTGCACTTGCCTTGGGGCTCGCAATACTGATCTCACACCTATTGCAAAACCACAACACGAGGAAAAAGAATGATTCATTCTTTAATGGAAAAGTTGGGCGTGGCAAGTCACTTATATCAGGGAGGCGAGTTATCGGTCACCACGCCTATCGATGGCAGCGAAATCGGCCGCTTAACAACCTCCAGCCAGAGCGACACCGAAACGGCCATTGCTCGGTCGGTAGAAGCCTTCGAAACATGGAGAAAAGTGCCTGCTCCACGTCGCGGAGAGCTGGTCCGCCTGTTCGGCGAGCAGCTACGCCAGCACAAAGCATCGCTGGGTGAGCTCGTCACCTGGGAGTGCGGCAAGATCCTTCCGGAAGGATTGGGTGAAGTTCAAGAGATGATCGATATCTGCGATCTCGCCGTGGGTCAGTCGCGCCAGCTATTCGGTCTGACGATCGCCTCCGAGCGTCCCGGCCACCACATGCGTGAAAGCTGGCACCCGCTCGGCCCCATTGGCCTGATCACGGCCTTCAACTTTCCAGTCGCGCCCTGGGCATGGAATGCAGCACTGGCTCTGGTCTGCGGCAACAGCCTGTTGTGGAAGCCTTCGGAGAAAACACCGTTAACGGCACTGGCCTGTCAGGCGCTGCTGGATCGCGCCATCGAACAGTTTGGCGATGAGGCACCGGCCCACCTGAGCCAAGTGATCATTGGCGAGCGCGCTCCTGGCGAGCAACTGGTCAATGACCCACGCGTAGCGCTTATCAGTGCCACTGGCAGCACCCGCATGGGTCGCGAAGTCGGCCCCAAAGTGGCGGCGCGCTTCGGTCGCAGCATTCTCGAGCTGGGCGGCAACAATGCGATGATTCTGGCACCCAGTGCCGATCTAGACATGGCGACGCGCGCCATTCTCTTCTCCGCGGTCGGCACGGCAGGCCAGCGCTGCACCACGCTACGTCGTTTGATCGTGCATGAATCCATCAAAGATGACGTGCTATCGCGGCTGAAAAAAGCATACACCGGGGTAAGCATCGGAAACCCACTTGAAGGCAGCTTAGTCGGCCCACTGATTGATCATCAAGCCTTTGATGCGATGCAAAGTGTACTGGCCAAAGCGCGTGAGCATGGTGCCAATGTCTTCGGTGGAGATCGAGTTGAGATCGCGGGTAGCGATGAAGGCTACTACGTGGCGCCCGCCATTGTTGAAGTGGCAGAGCAAAACTCGCTAGTTAAGCACGAAACCTTTGCGCCCATTCTCTATGTGCTCACCTATAAGGAGCTGGATGAGGCCATTGCTACCAACAACGACGTTCCCCAGGGGCTGTCATCCTGCATCTTTACCACCGATGTGCGTGAAGCGGAAACCTTCGTATCCGCCGTCGGCAGTGATTGCGGTATCGCTAACGTCAATATCGGCCCCAGTGGCGCTGAAATTGGTGGAGCGTTTGGAGGCGAGAAAGAGACCGGCGGTGGTCGTGAGTCCGGCTCCGACGTCTGGAAGAGCTATATGCGTCGCCAAACTAACACCGTGAACTACTCCCGCGAACTCCCGTTAGCACAAGGCATTAAGTTCGACTAACCCTTCCCCATCAAGTAAGGGCTCTTATCTAAAGGGCCCTTACTAACAACATAAAAAAAGAAGGTGATGTATGCGTGACGATGTCCAAATCGGCCCGACGCCGGGCCTCGCGATGGCGCTACTTCCGTTGCTGGCCACTACCGCCATTCTTATACTGCAGTTTTTTATCTTCTCTGACTTTACTCCCCATATTCCCTTAGCTTTCGGCATTATGATTTGCGCCATGTGCGGGCGCATACGCGGCGTTCCCTGGGAAAAGATGGAAGCCTCAATGCTGGAGGTGGTTAAGCTAGGAATGCCCGCCATTTTTATTCTCTTGGCGGTCGGCATGGTGATTGGCACCTGGATTCTTTCCGGCACTGTTCCCACGCTGATGTATTATGGTTTTCAGTTGGTTTCGCCCTCCTATTTCCTGGTCGCTACTTGTTTGATTAGCGCTTTGGTATCCCTCGCAACGGGCACTTCCTGGGGCACGGTAGGGACACTCGGGCTTGCCCTAATGGGGATCGGGGAAGGGTTGGGTATTCCCATGCATTTAACGGGCGGCGCGTTGGTATCAGGGGCTTTCTTTGGCGATAAAATGTCACCTCTATCTGAGACGACCAACCTAACACCGGCCGTGTGTGAAACGGATTTATGGAGCCATATTCGCAGCATGATGGCGACCACCGTTCCCGCGATGCTGATAGCGCTGGTGCTCTACGTATGGCTCGGCGCTGACTATGGCGGCCAGTTCGAACGAAGCACCGATATTGCCACCTTTCGTCAGGCGCTTGATGACACCTTTACCCTTTCTTGGATAACGCTTATCCCCCCCTGTGTTGTCATCGCTCTAGCGCTTGCCAAGTTTCCGCCTTTTCCAACCATTTTTACCGGCGCAGCTATAGGCGGCCTGGTAGCCATCGGTGTTCAAGGTGAGACCTTACACGCGGTATTTGATGCCATGCAGAATGGTTTTAGCAGCAATACCGGCAATCCAGCCATTGATGCACTGCTAAGCAGTGGTGGCGTGCTCTCCATGACCTGGGTGGTTACCTTAACGTTCTTTGCGTTAGGTTTCGCTGGCATGCTGGAAGCCTACGGCACCGTTGATGCGATCATTAAACAGCTAATGCGGTTAATTAAAGGTCGTTTCAGCCTAGTGGCGACAAGCTCCGGCACTACGCTTGCAGTGAGTACTATTATCGGCGATGTGTATACAACGCTGGTGTTACCCGGCCGTTTGTTAAAAGGTCAGTATCAAGCCATGGGCTATAAAACCTGTACGCTGTCGCGCTCGATCGAAGACAACGGCACGCTTTCTTCGCCATTGATTCCTTGGAACATGGGCGGCGGTTTTGTGTCATCGACCATTGGTGTACCCACACTGGCTTATGCACCTTTCGCTTTCGCTTGCTGGCTATCACCGCTATTCGGACTGCTGTGGGCACTAACCGGCCGCTTTATTCCCCGCGACGAACCGGAGCAGCCTGAAACAAACGCTACTGATACACCACACTCTGCCCCCTCCTCTCAACAACCTACTTCATAGCCATAAAAGGTCGGCCTTGGGCCGACCTGCTCATCTTTTTAAGGAGGTACTAAAATGCCAACGCCCCTCTCCGAGCGCTGCCTTTGGCCCCAAACGAGTGCCGAAACACCTCTAGATTACCCCGCGTTAGCCAGCCATGAAGAGGTCGATGTGTGTGTGGTGGGCGGCGGGATTACGGGCCTCTCAACCGCATTGCATCTGGCCGAGAAAGGTATCAAAACAGCCTTGCTGGAGGCGGGAGATATTCCCAGTGGCGGGTCAGGACGCAATGTTGGTCTAGTGAACGCGGGGCTTTGGATACCCCCCGATGACATTGTGGCCGCGCTAGGCAAAGAGAACGGTGAGCGGGTTAATACTGTTCTAGGCGGCGCGCCGTCAAAGGTATTCAATATCATTGAGCGCCATGCCATTCAGTGCGATGCCACCCGAACAGGCACGCTGCACCTTGGCCATAACACCAAAGGCTGCCAAGCACTCGCCCGCCGTCGCGATCAGTTACAAAACCGGGGAGCACCGGTGACGTTGCTGGAAGGTGAGGCATGCGAGCATGCTACAGGCACCTCCAAGATATATGCTGCACTTCTTGATAAACGTGCAGGCACCATCAATCCCTGTGCTTATACGCGGGGGCTCGCCCGCGTGGCGACTAGCTCCGGGGCCAAGCTTTACTGCCACAGTGCAGTTACAGGTATCGAGCGACAAGGAAACCGCTGGCGCGTGCTAACTCAAAATGGCAGCGTGGCCGCAAATAGAGTCGTAATGGCGACTAATGCGTATACCGAAGATGACTGGAACCAAGTTCGACAACACTTTTTTACCGGCCATTATTATCAACTGGCGTCAGAACCCCTTACCGGTGAAGCCGCCGATGCGATACTTCCAGAGAAGCAAGGCGCCTGGGATACTCGAACGGTACTTAGCAGCATTCGTCGAGATAAAGAGGGCCGACTTATCCTTGGCAGCCTGGGCAAAGGTGAGGGTAAGCCGCTTTCTTACCTCACCCGCTGGGCCGATACGATACAGAATCACTACTTCCCTGCGCTCGGTAACGTTCGCTGGGAATACACCTGGACAGGTAAGGTCGCCTTCACCCCTGACCACACCTTACGTATTTTTGAACCTGCCCCTGGGATATTGTCAGCCACCGGTTACAACGGGCGCGGCGTTACCACTGGCACCGTAGTTGGCGAAGGGTTTGCTCACTATATTGCCAATGGCGATGACAGCCTGCTCCCTTTGCCGTTATCGCAGCCTAAACCCATCAGGGCACGCCCGTTATGGAGCTGTGCCTATGAAAGCGGTTTCTCGCTATATCATGCGGGTCAGTGTTTACGGGTACTCATCTAATCAAGGTGTCACTACTTAACATCCTTTAACTAAAACATGCGCCGCGAGTTAACCGTAGGCGCACGTTTTTTATCGTTTAACTACTGCCTAAACACACTTATTTAAGGGCCCTCTGATTAAAGAACTACTGTGTATCTTTATGCTGCAGTTCTTTATAAACGACGGATTAGCCTTTTAAACTTGCCAGCACTTTCGCTTTAGAGGCGTTTTCGCGTTCTGCATAGAGTGATAGTTCATCCGTTACCTGAGCGCCCAGCGCTTCCTCAAAGGCATCACGATTAGCGTTACCCGCATAGGCCTCATTCTGACCTCCTCCTAGATTCGACTGGAAAATACCCGCCGCGCTTACCGGTAGAAAGTCTTCATAGGTAATTGGTTGGGCTTCCACTAGGCCTTGTTCGATCAACGCCTCAATATCGCTGCTGGCACTCTCTTTAGCAGCCTGACCTACCGCTGTCAGGTGATAGTGAAAATACGCCAAGCCTTCCCGGCGCATTGCCTCATCGTTATCCGGGAACTTGACAAAGACGTTTTCCATAACCGTTTGGTGCGCGTCGTTATCCAGCCCCGCGGTTTGTTTACGACCTTCGTTAAGCAACTGGTCATATAGCGCGCGGCCTTTCGGCGTTAGCGCCACTCCACGCTGCTCAATTTCACCAAAGCGCGCCGTGTGGGTACCTTGGGTATCACCGGCAAAGCGGATTGATTCTTCTAATGCCTTAAAGCTAGTTTGGCGCAATAAAATAGGGCATTCACGACGCGGTGGCCCTTCAATGACGGCTTTGGGGTTCATGCCCATTTCAGGCATGCGGCGCTGCACTTCGTCGATATCCAAGGTGCGCGGCGTTAGGTGATTAATATGCGGCCCACGGAAGCACACCACATCGGCAATCAAACGGTGCTCATCATGAAGTGCATGATAGGTATCCAGATCAACCGTCGCATCCTGGTGCCAACGGAAGGTTTCCAGGGCTTCTTTTACAAACTGGTCGGCTTCTTCGCTGGTTAACCCCCCCTGAGTTTCATGACGTTCAATAAGCTCACGTGCCCCTGGCGTAAAAATATCGCGCTTCGCCAGAATTTCTTCTGAACGCTGGCGCAGCGCCTCACTTTCAATGAGTTCTAAACGCAGTAGCGAGGTAAAAACGCGGAAGGGGTTCATCGCCAGCGCGTCATCGTCGATGGGCCGGAAGGCGGTTGAGTGAACCGGCACGCCCGCTTCAGAGAGATCGTAATAACCCACCGGATACATGCCCATGACAGCAAACAGACGGCGCAGCATGGAAAGCTCATCGGCTGTACCTACACGTATCGCACCATGGCGCTCTACGCTCAAACGAGCCAACTCCCCCTGGGCTTCCAGGCGGCGATGCAGTTCAGGCTGCTGGCTAAGCGTTTCCTGGTTAACGTTTTCCACAAGTTCAAGCAGCGTGCCGTACTGCGGCACTTCTGTTTGATACATAGCCGACATGGCCTTGGAGAAACGGTCGCGAACCTCATTGGTTGAAAGAAGATCTGCTTGAGTCATTTTATTGCTCTCTTGCCTATTGTTGGTTAACGATGAGATACCGGCTTCAATTGCGCCAATAGTGCCTGTAAGGGGTGGTGCAACGTTTGCGCTGAGTAACGTCTCACCTGACTGCGGCAGGAGTAACCGGTGGCCAGCAACTTACCAGCGTTGTTTTCGGCTTCCACCTGGGGCTGCCAGGACTGGGCGTAGATCGTTTTTGAGGTGGCGGCGTTGCGGGTTTCGTGGCCGTAGGTGCCGGACATACCGCAGCAGCCGGTGGCCATCAACTCTAGCTCTAACCCAAACGCCGCAAATACCTGCTGCCACGCTTTCGGGCTGCCCGGTGCGTTGGTTTTCTCGGTGCAGTGGGAGAGCAGCTTAAAGCCGGGGTCGGTTAGCTTAAGTTGGTTGGGCGCTAGCGTATTGATGCGGGTCGTGAGCCACTCCTGCAGCATCAGCACCTCCGGCACCGCCTCATTGCCTAACGCTTTGACATACTCCTGGCGATAGGTGAGCGTCATGGCTGGGTCGATGCCCACCATGGGGATATCAAAGCGGGCCAGAGTGCGCAGCCGCTCGGCCTGCTTGGCAGCGGTGCGCTCGAAGGCGCCCAAGAAGCCCTGCACCTGGAGCGGTTTGCCGTTCGCGGAGAAGGGCATCACAAATACGCGTAGATTTAGACGCGATAGTAGCTCCACCACGTCCATCACCAGCTTGGCTTCAAAGTGAGTAGTGAAGGCATCCTGCACAATAATCACGCTGTTAGCGCGCTGCTGCTCGGTTAACAGAGCCAGCGAGAGCGGCGTTGCCTCGGCGATGCCCCAGGCCTTCAGTTGTTTCTTCACACTGGCGCGAGAGAGGGCGGGTGAATCGCTCATGCCCAAGGTGCTGCGCATCAGCTTTTCCACCCAGCCCTGGCCGATCACCGCGTTATACAACGGCGCGACCTTGGCCAGGGTGGGCAGCATAAACTCAGTGCCGCCGATCACGTAGTCGCGAACCGGGCGCAGGTAGCGGCCGTGATAAACCTCTAAAAACTGCGCCCGGAACTGGGGTACATTGACCTTGATGGGGCACTGCCCGGCGCAGGATTTGCACGCCAAGCAGCCCGCCATGGCGTCGTAGACGTCATGGGAGTAGTCGTGGTGCTGCTGGCGGCTTAGCGTGTTAGCCACCCGCCGCGGAAAGCTTTTCATAAAGCCCCAGCCACCCTCGGCTTGCTGCTTGCGCGACTCCTCGACCACGTCGATCCCTGCCTGGCTCTGCAGGCGCAGCCACTCACGGATTAGGCTGGCACGCCCTTTGGGCGAGTGGCGGTGATCCCGCGTCGCCTTCCAGGAAGGGCACATGGGGTCGTCAAGGTCGTAGTTGTAGCAGGCGCCGTTACCGTTGCAGTACACCGCGGCGTCGTAGGCCTGCCAGGCGCGCTCGTCGATGGTGCGGTCAAACTGGCCGCGCATGGGCACACCATCGACCGTCAATAGATCGGGGTCGCTATCCCTGGCGATTAGTTCGCCGCTTTCTGCGGGCGAAGCGATCTTACCAGGGTTGAGTTGATTGAAAGGGTCAAAAGCTGCTTTTACCCGCTGTAGGCTGGGATAGAGTTCGCCAAAGAACTTAGGCGAATATTCGGAGCGCACGCCCTTGCCGTGTTCGCCCCACAGCAGGCCGCCATATTTCTGGGTCAGCGCCGCCACTTCATCGGACACCGCGCGAATCAGTTTTTCCTGCTCTGGATCCTTCATATCGATGGCGGGGCGTACGTGGAGTACCCCCGCATCCACATGACCAAACATCCCATAGGAGAGCCCGCGGGCATCCAGCGCGGCGCGGAACTCGGCGATAAAGTCCGCCAAGTGCTCCGGCGGTACGGCGGTATCTTCCACAAACGGAATCGGCCGTTTCTCACCCTGTACATTGCCGAGCAAACCCACCGAGCGCTTGCGCATGGCGTATACTTTCTGGATCTGACCGCGCCCCTCGGCAAGGGTATAGCCTAGGCGCTCAACGGTGGTGTCTTGGCTTAGGTAGTCGGTGAAGGCGCGCACCCGCTCGGCGAGGGCGCTCTCATCGTCGTCATTAAATTCGATCAGGTTAATGCCGCGAATCGGCGTCCTACCAGTTGCCGGGAAGAACTCTGCCACGCTGTCCCAGACGAAATCTTCCATCGCCAGTTGAAGCACGCTGTCGTCGATGGTCTCAATCGAGGTAGGCTGCGCGCTGGCAGTCATTAATGCTTTGGCATCCCGCAACGCATCCATAAAACTGGTATAGCGAACGTTGACCAGGGTGGAGTGCTTGGGAATCGGCAATACATTGAGGACGGCTTCGTTTAAAAAGCCCAGCGAGCCTTCCGAGCCGCACAGCAGGCTGTTGAGGTTGAGCTGCCCCTCGTCGTCGCGCAGGTGGGCCAAGTCGTAGCCGGTTAAGCAGCGGTTGAGCGGTGGGAACTTGGCTGCAATCAAGTCGCGCTGCTGGTCGATAATCTCGGCGGCGGTAGTATGCACGCGGCCAAGAATACCTTCCTGCTGGCGCTCAGCCAGCTCTTCGTCCGATGTTAAAGCGCGGCTGTGCAGGTGCTTTCCGCCGATCAGAATGGTATCAAGCTCCAGCACATGATCACGGGTTTTGCCGTATTCACAGCTGCCCTGGCCGCTGGCATCGGTAGAGATCATGCCGCCAATAGTGGCGCGGTTGGACGTCGACAGTTCCGGGGCGAAAAACAGCCCATGGGGTTTGAGCGCCGTGTTGAGCTGATCCTTTATCACCCCGGCCTGAACGCGCACCCGACGGTTTTCAACGTCGATCTCAAGGATCCGGTTCATATGGCGGGAGACATCCACTACGATGCCATCGGTGAGCGACTGGCCGTTGGTGCCGGTACCGCCGCCTCTGGGCGTTAATACAATGCTGCGGTGAGTGCTTTGCGCAGCCAGCCGGGTAAGGCGCTCTAGGTCTTCGGCATGCTTGGGGTAGACCGCCGCCTGGGGCAGGCGCTGGTAAATCGAGTTATCCGTAGCCAGCACCGTGCGGTTGGCGTAATCGGGAGCGATTTCGCCTTCAAAGCCGTGGGCGCCCAAGGCGTCTAGAAACGCCACATACCCACTGCGCACTGCCTCCTCGCTGACCATTGCGATCATGCCTTGAGCGTCTCCAGCGCCTGCTCTATGAGCCCTAGCCCTTCTGCCATGATGTCTGGTTCGGTGGTCAACGGCGGTAATAAACGCAAGACATTACGTTTGCGACCACTGGGCATTAATAAAACTCCAGCATCACGGCCGGCTACCAACAGGTTGGCCAAGTGCTCCGCACCCGTCGCGTTATCAGTGTCTTCAAAGACGATGCCGCGCATAGCGCCAATGCCTGTCATAGCCCCCAGCATGGGGAAACGCTCGCTTGCTTGCCAACGCTGGTAAGCACTAACAATCGCCGCTTCTTGCGCATTTGACCATGCGGTTAGCGCTTCTTCCTGCATGACATCCATCACTGCCAGAGCAGCCGCGCAGGCCACCGCATTGCCCGAGTAAGTGCCACCCAAGGCACCTTTGGGCAACGCATCCATTAATTCGCTCCGGCCTACTAATGCGGCCAGCGGCAGGCCCGCGGCCATGCTCTTGCCCATGAGCAAAAGATCCGGTTCGATGCCCAAATGAGTAAAGCCAAATCGCTGGCCAGTTCGCCCAAATCCAGACTGAATTTCGTCACAAATCAATAAGATGTTTTGCTTATCGCAAACGCCTCGCAGTGCTTTGGCAAACTGCGGGCAGAGTAAACGAAAGCCACCTTCGCCCTGAATGGGCTCAACGATAATGCTGGCTACTTCATCGGCAGGTATTTCAACTTCAAATAGCCTCTCCAGCGCAGTAAGCGCCTGCTCAGCCGTCACACCGCTATCCCGGCTAGGGAAAGGCAGGTGGTAGACCGGGCCGGGCAAGGCCCCCAGGCCGGATTTATACGGCTTCACCTTGCCATTCAAGTTCAGCGCCGCCAGGGTGCGTCCATGGAAAGCATCATCAAAGGCGATTACGGCCTGACGACCGGTCACGCCGCGGGCCACTTTTAGCGCGTTTTCGGTCGCTTCCGCCCCGCTGTTGGTCAGCATGCAAGAGAGCGGGTAGGAAACCGGCACGAACTGGTTCAATGCCTCGACCACCTCCAGGTAACCTCGGTGTGGTACGGCATTGAACGCAGAGTGCATCAAGGTGCCCACTTGGGAGTGGACGGCGTCGACGACGGC
Organism: Halomonas sp. NyZ770; assembly: GCF_020616575.1. Classification (NCBI taxonomy): domain Bacteria; kingdom Pseudomonadati; phylum Pseudomonadota; class Gammaproteobacteria; order Oceanospirillales; family Halomonadaceae; genus Halomonas; species Halomonas sp. NyZ770. The sequence continues at coordinate 3,805,865 of NZ_CP085143.1, forward strand.
CGGATGGCAGTGCCCCAGATTGAGAACGCCAATCCCACCGATGAAGTCGATATAGCGCTGACCCGCTTCGTCCCAAACTTCGGCATTGCGCCCGCGGGCAACGCAAATCGGATGTATGACGCCTAGTGCAGCACTGACATGAGGAAGGTCCATCGCCGTCGCGTTTCCTGTCGTTGTGAGTTGAATAGGCTTATCAAAGCAAATTCCCGCCGCCGCTCACAAACGAAAAAAAACGCTCAATCCATTCCATACTGGAATGAACAAGCTTTAGATGGCTTTTGAATGCGGATACGTCCGCGAAGAGAAGCAAAAAAGGAATATCTTAGGCTTCTCTGGACACTACAGCCCCTCCAGCAGCCGCAGAATCATCTGCGGCTGCTGGTTGACCCGGGTCAGCATGGCGATACCCACCTGTTGTAGCAGTTGGGCACGAATCAGATTGGAGACTTCTTGCGCGTAGTCGGCGTCTTGGATACGCGACTGGGCGGCGGAGGTGTTGATGATGTTGGTATTGAGGCCATCGATGACGCTCTCGAAACGGTTCTGTACCGCGCCAAAATAACTACGCTGACGGTCGACCTGCTTCATGGCCTCATCCACGACATCCATCGGGTTGGGCGTGGCCGAGCCATCGTCCAATACGCTGAAACCGTCCAGGCCCAAGGCCTGGCGCCCCATTCCCGAAAAGCGCACGCCAATCACATCTCCGGCGTTGGCGCCCACCTGAATGTTGAGGGTTTTATCGCTCTCGACCAGCCTGATGCCGTTAAAATTACTCTGCCCAGCGACGCGATCAATCTCCTCCAGGCGCTGGTCGATTTCCAACTGAATAGAGGCAAGATCGTCTGACGAATTGGTGCCATTGAGCGCCTGAACGCTCAGCTCACGGATTCGCAGCAGGTTGTCGTTGATCAGATTCAGCGAGCCTTCCGCCGTCTGCACCATGGAGATGCCATCGTTGGTGTTACGAATGGCCTGGTTCATGCCTCGAATCTGCGCGCCCATGCGGTTGGCAATGGCCTGACCGGCGGGGTCATCCTTCGCGCTATTGATACGCAAGCCGGACGATAGGCGCTGCATGGAGGTCTGCATGGCCTGCTGGCTAGTACGTAAATTGTTCATCACCAACAGCGACGTGATGTTGGTCGCAAGGCTAAGCAAGGGCGTGACCTCAGGCGTCAACGAAACAGGAACGGGGTAACGTTATTATCGGCCGGCCTTGCCAATCCATGAGCGCGTCCAGCAACAAAACGACCACAAGGCCTGCAACACTGCTCTCCTCACGGCTGCTGGGGCGCTTGCCCTCCCAAAGCGCGATGGCAGGACGCCAATACGGCATCCACGGGGCCACGCACATAGTCATATTGGAAATAGCCTTCGTCGACCACTTCGCCGTCCCATGCCACGATATCCAGATCCATGGTACGCGGGCCTGACTTGATCGGTCCTCGCACACGTCCCAGACGCTGCTCTACATCCCTCAGATAAGCTTTGAAGGCATCACGAGTCTGCGTGGTGCGAACGACCAGTGCAGCGTTGAGGAAGTCAGGCTGCTGCTGAAACCCCACGGGCGCTGTTCGTACAGCTTCGGAGCGGGCCACCAACTCACACTCGCGGCTCAAGATTTCCAGCGCTTGCGCAAAATGGTGTTCTGGCTCGATGTTGGTTCCTAACGAAATGATGCACTCATGGGACGGTATGGCTGTCATGGCAAGCCCTCGGGACTTGAGCGAAAGACGGTTTCTGTTGAAACGTACCCGCCGCCTTTTTCCACTTGCCCACGGGAAACGAGCGGCACCCTCCAAGCGTAGCGTTTTCAGCATTATGCTCAACATCTGTATAAGTTATTGACAAACGCTGCTTACACGCAGAAAGTCAGCTGACCACCTAATAATAATCTTCCGTATAGGGAGCAACCCATGGGAAACCCTGCTGCACTCGTCACCGGTGGCGCCACCCGCCTTGGCCGCCACTTTTCCGAAGCGCTGGCCGACAAGGGCTTCGATATCGCGCTGCATGTCAACAGCTCGCGAACCGAGGCCGAAGAGGTCGCGGAACGCATCCGGAGCAAGGGGCGTGATTGCGAGATCTTGCCCTGCAACTTTCTGGAAGACCCGCTGGACACGTTGATTGCCCACGCCAAGGCTCGTTTCCCAGGGCTTTGCGTACTGCTCAACAGCGCCAGTGCCTACGCGCCTGCACCTATCGCCCAGACAAACCTGGACATGCTGGAGACCCAGTTTCGGGTCAATATGTTCACCCCGCTGCTATTGACGCGCCACTTTGCCGAGGTGGTCGAGCGCGGCCAGATCATCAATATCATCGACAACAAGGTGGCTTACCATCAGTACCCTTATGCAGCCTACCTGCTGTCCAAGAAAAGTCTGGCAGATATGACGCGCATGGCGGCGCTGGAGTTTGCACCTCGCCTACGCATCAATGGCATCGCCCCTGGCGTCGTGCTGCCCGCATCACAGCGCACCAGCGACTATGTTCAGTGGCGCATCGAGGGTATTCCTGCCGATCACCAGGGAAGCCCAGCGCATCTCGTACAAGCCTTGTACTATTTGTTGGACAACGACTTCGTGGTGGGCCAAGTGCTGTTCGTAGATGGCGGGGAATCCATCAACCTGGTGGGACGCCACTCGGAGAACTACCCGGGCTGTTGAGTCACAGCAGCACTCCATAAATACGACAAGGCCGCCCGGAGGCGGCCTTGTCGTTGATGCAGCGAGGATCAGACATCCTCGTCGTCAGGCTTGTGGTGCTCGGCAGCCTGGTCGGAAGGTGCCTGACCACGCCGTGGGCGATGACGGTCATCCACATCGAGCTCTGCTCGCTTGGGCTGACCGGCCGGGCTGCCATCGATGGTGAAGTCCTGCTGCATGATGCGCAGGTTGGCAGGCGGCGCTGAGCCGGACTTGTCCTGCCCGAAGTACAGGGTGGTATGCGGGAACGGAATCTCGATACCCGCCGAGTCGAAGCGCATTTTGACGAGGCGATTGTACGCCCGGCCAACGCCCCACTGGTCACCCGGCGTGGTCTTGATGACCACACGGATATTGACCGAGCTATCGGCCAGCGCGGTGACGCCCGCAACGGTCATGTCTGCCAGCAGCTTGTGACCATGCTCTTCGCTGGCCTTGAGGTCTTCGAAGGCCAGCTGGAGCTGAGCAATCGCATCGTCGATGCTCTCGCGGTAGGCAATGCCGTACTCGCCCACGTGATTACCGTACTCACGCATGTAGTTGGAGACCGTATCCACACTGGAGAACGGCACGATATGGTAGGTGCCGGAAAGGTCGCGAATGCCTACCGAGCGAATGCTCAGGCGTTCGGCCGTACCGGTAACGCCACCCACGGTCACCACATCGCCAGTGTTCATGGCGTTTTCGATCTGGATGAAGACGCCGGTGATGACGTCCTGCACCAGCTTCTGAGCACCGAAACCGATCGCCAGACCCAGCACACCGGCACCGGCAATCAGTGGCCCGATGTTGATGCCGATCTCCGACAGCACGATCATGCCGGTAATGGTCACCATGGCAATGGCCAGTGCGTTGCGGAACAGGCTAAGCAGCGTCTTGGCACGCGCCGAGGGCTCCCCGTCGCCCGTCTCGGGGTTCAGCTTGTGCTCGATCAGGCTTGCCAGCCCCAGCCATACGCCCAGCGATACGATCAGAATGACCGCCACGCTGATCAGGTTGCCCACCAGGTTGGCACCGCGCTCGGAAGCGTACCAAGCGGCGAGATTGAACGCTCCCCAGGCATCCAGCACCACCATGATCACAGCCACGACAATGATGGTGCGCAGCACGCGCAGGGCATTGGGCACGTAGCTGTTCAGGCGCGTTTCCAGCAGCGGCAGCTTGCGACGCAGGTCATCCGACAATTGAATACGACGGCCGATGGTCTGGGTGAGGAAGGTGGACAGCAGCAGCCCCACCACCACCGCCACCAGCGTTTTCAGCGTGGCCATGAGCACGAAGGGCAGTGCGTCGCCCGGGCGGGTCAGGGTCAGCACGAACACCATCAGGAAGTAGAGCAGAGCAAACAGGTGCCATGTACGGGCAAAAAGGTGCAGCGACACGCGGCTGGCCATGAGCGTCGAACGGTCGCCCATCAGGTTCAAGTTATCACGCAGTCGAACACGGTTCTTCAGCACCACCGCCACGGCATAGACGAAGGCCAGCAGCATGATGAAGGTGCCCACGGCCTGCCCCAAGGTCGGGGCCAGGTAATAGTTGACCAGCGGTACGACCACCATCAGGCCATAGCCCACCATACCGATCAGACGGGCGATCCAGCGATTCCAATAGGAGGCTTCCTGGGCAGAAATATGCAGCAGCCGCAGTCCCTCATAGCGGGAGGAGAACAGCATGCGCACTGCCGCCTTGAGCAGCTCGATGATCAGGAACGCGTTCAGGAACAGCGAGGCCCGGGTAGACAGCTCGCCCGCTTCGCCCACCGCGAACGTGGCGATCAGGTTGCCGCCCACGTAGGCCAGCGCCACCAGCAGCACATCCACCACCGTGGCCAACGCCACGCACAGCACGAGACGCAGCACCGGGGTCAAACTGCCACCGGCCAGCGACCAGGCACTGAGCTTGGTAAACAGCGTCTTGGCGAGACGACGGAAGGTAAAGAACAGGGCAAACGTGGCAATGATGACAATGCCGAGATTGATCGCGGCATTGGTGAAGTCGGCCATATTGAAGGTGCCGGCCCCCTGCCCCGTGAACAGGCTGCCGACGATAGAGACGGCCTGCTCCAGCTGGCCCCCGACATCACTCACCGTGCGGCTGGTCAGTTCGGCCAGCTGGCGCGGCAGCGAGACATCTTCGGGTGCGACATTGCCACCGGCAGCCGCGGCTTCCGGGGAGAGTTCGTTGGCCAACCCTGGAGGCAGCGCCGATGCCTGGTGGCGCAGCAGCTCAATCAGCTCCTGGCGAGCCTGCTCATCTTCCAGCAAGTCCGCCAGCGCCGAATACGAGGGCGGCTGCTCGGCGCTCGTATCCGGCGCTTCGTTGTCACCGCCCAGCGTGGTTTGCGCCATGGCGGGGCCGGCCAATAAGGCGAACAGCGCCAGCATCCAGACGCCTAGCCAGGGTAATAAACGTAGTGACGTCACACCATAACCTCCCTTTGGGTGAGTGTTTGCGAACCTGCGACTCGCCAAGAGCCTGCCTATGCGTGCCCACACAGACACGTCCACACAGAATAGTGCATCCTTCAGGAATGCAAACCTGACATAACATACGCTAGGGTAACATACCTGAATGCAAGAGACGTTAACGCGACTGCTTTTGGCGCACCACGAAGACACCGTCGCGCAGTTTTCAGGCAATCGCATAGCAGTGCCTTATTGGCAGTAAGGGGCCAGCCACTGCTGGGCCATGACGATCAACAGCGCATAGCGCGCGCCCTTGGCCAGCACGATCCAGAGCAGCGCCCGCCACCAGGCCAACCGCATAACGCCTGCCAGAACGGTGAGCGGGTCGCCTATGACCGGCAGCCATGACAACAGCAGGCTGTACTCACCAAAGCGATGGTACCAACGCTCTGCGCGGGCCAACCCTTGCGGTGATGCAGGGAACCAGCGACGGTCCTGAAACTGGCGGGCATAGCGGCCCATGGCCACGTTGATCACGCTTCCCAGCGTATTGCCCGCCGTGGCGACCAGCCACAACCCCAGCGCGGGCTCACCCAGGCACCAGAGCCTGGCCAGCCACACTTCAGAGCCGCCCGGCAGTAGTGTGGCACTGGCGAGTGCCACCCAAAACAGACTAAACATGAGCAATCATCGGCAATTAACGAGGCCGCTGGCCACCCATTTGCAGGGTGATGTCGTCGGCCGTGCGACGCACCAGCGCCCCCAACGCCAGCAGGCGATCTTCTGGAATGCGCGCCATGGGCCCGGAAACGGAAATGGCCGCCAAGGGGGTGGCGTGCTCATCGAAAATACACGCGGCCACGCAGTGCAGGCCAATGGCGTGCTCTTCACGGTCACAGGCAAAGCCCTGGGCACGAATGGCGGCCATTTCCGCCAACAGCGAATCGACCTGATAACGCGTGTTTTCCGTGACGCGCGCCAGCTCGTACCCGCCTGCCAGCAGCGCGTTGCGCTCCTCTTCGCTCATCCAGGCCAGCAGCGCCTTGCCCACCCCAGAGGCGTGCAGCGGTGCCCGCGACCCCAGCCGCGTGATCATGCGCATCATTTGCGGCGATTCGTTCTGGGCCAAAAACACCGCCGTGGCGCCATCGCGGATACCCAGGTTCGCCGTTTCGCCGGTTTCTGCGGTTAAGCGGCGCAAAAACGGGCGGCTTTTGGCCACCACGTCGCGTGCTTCTAAAAAGCTGTTACCAATTCGGAAGGTTTTTACGTCGATTCGCCACAGGCCCTGCTCGCTCTCCTGGGTGACAAAGCCCTGGCTTTGCAGCGCCTGAAGCAGGCGATGAGTGGTGGAAGGGGCAAGGTCAGCCATTTCCGCCAGCTCTGAAAGCGCAAGGCCCAGCGGGCTAGCGGATAGATATTCGAGCAGCGTGAGGCCACGCACCAACGATTGGCTATGCCCGCCGCTCGCTTTCGTGGCTCCCGCCGGACGTCCGACTGACCTGCGCTTGACTTCACTCACCTGACTACTCTCCTGACGGCGCTCAATACGTAAAAAGCCAGCAGGATAACGCGCCGCAGGGGGCGCTGTCGCGTTTACGGAAACAAATTCCACCAATGGCTAGCAGCGTGTACTAGCGATGGTGCCAGCGAGGCGCGCGCTTTTCGATAAACGCATCGATGCCTTCTGCCACATCGTCGACCAGGATGATTACGCTTTCTCGCGAGTGCCTTGGCGATGGTTATAGCCCAGCGGATGAGGCTCACCACGGGCTTTGGCCAGCTCAATCTGGCGCTGACGCTCGCGGGCGGCGGCGCGGGTTTTCTCAGGCAGTGAGTCGATGCAGTGGGGGCAGCTGATACCTGGTTCATAAGCCGACGACTGCATATCTTCCTGAGAGATAGGCATCCGGCAGGCGTGGCACTGCTCGTGCTCGCCCTCGGTGAGATCATGGCGCACGGTGACGCGGTTATCGAACACGAAGCACTCGCCGCGCCACAGCGACTGCGCTTCCGGCACCTTTTCCAGGTAATTGAGCACGCCGCCCTTCAGGTGGTACACCTCTTCGAAGCCCTCTTTCAGCATGAAGCTGGAGGCTTTCTCGCAGCGAATACCGCCAGTGCAGAACATCGCCACCTTCTTGTGCTGCTCCGGGTTGTAGTGCTGGCGCACGTACTCGGGAAACTCGCGGAAGGTGGTGGTCTTGGGGTCGACAGCGCCTTCGAAGCTGCCAATCGCCACTTCGTAGTCGTTACGGGTATCGATCACCAGCACTTCCGGGTCGGAGATCACGTCGTTCCAGTTTTCCGGCTCGACGTAAGTGCCCACGGTGTCGTTAGGGTCGATGCCCGGCACGCCCAGCGTCACGATCTCCTTTTTCAACTTCACCTTGGTGCGGTAGAACGGCGTTTCTTCGCAATAGGACTCTTTGTGATCAATATCGGCCAGGCGCGGGTCGGCGGTCAGCCAGGCCAGCAGCGCATCGATGCCTTCACGGCTGCCGGCCACGGTGCCGTTGATGCCCTCTTTGGCCAACAGCAGCGTGCCTTTGACGTCGTTGGCCAGCATGGTCTGGCGCAGCGGTTCGCGCAGCGCTTCGAAGTCGTTCAGGGTGACAAATTTGTATAGCGCAGCCACCACGATGGGCGGCGTGGAAGTGGGGGTCGTCATGAAGTGCTCCTGGTAGTCGCCCTCGTAAAGGGCGGACCGGGTGAATAAACCCGCGCATGATAGCAAAAAGCGCGCCGCGCGTGCATCTGCACGCACCTGCCAGCCACCCTCCTGACAGCCCTCAATCGTCGATTATTTCGACGCCACCATTGAGAAAGCTTCACCCCACGCCAGGCGCACTCGGTCGTATAGTAGGAGACATATAGAAGGCAACAACCTGACTGAATAACGAGGTACCGTTCATGAAGATTCGTCGTTCCAACGAGCGCGGCTATGCAGACCACGGCTGGCTGCGCTCGTACCACACCTTTTCGTTTGCCAATTACATGGACCCTGAGCACATGGGCTTTCGCGCCCTGCGGGTGATCAACGAAGACCGGGTCGCCCCAGGCCACGGCTTTGGCGCCCACCCCCACCGGGACATGGAGATCATCTCCTACGTGCTCGAAGGTGAAATGGAGCACAAGGACAACATGGGCAACGGCGAGGTCATGCGCCCTGGCGACGTACAGCGCATGTCGGCGGGTACCGGGGTGTTGCACAGCGAGTTCAACCACTCCCAGCAAAACGGCCTACACTTCCTGCAGATCTGGATCGAACCGGCCCAGCGGGGCATCTCGCCCAGCTACGAGCAGAAGGCGTTCCCCACGGCCGAACGCCAGGGCCAGTGGCGCCTGGTCGCTTCTCAGGATGGCCGCGACGGCTCGGTGGGCGTCAATCAGGACGTCAACCTGTATGCCAGCCTGCTGAGCGCGGGTGATCAGTTGGCAGCGCCACCTTCCCGCCACGCCTGGCTGCATGTGGTGAAAGGGGCCGTTGAAGTGAACGGAGAAATCCTGCGCACCGGAGACGCGGCGGCCTTCACCCCCAGCGAGGACGTTGCGCTGGCGTGCACCGAGGCCAGCGAAGTACTGCTGTTCGACCTGGCCTGATAGGCAAAACGGCCCCAGAGGGGCCGTTTTTTATTGCACGAAGGGGCGAGATCAGCTGTTCTGCGCCGAGTAGAGAACACGAATCTTCAGCGTGTGCTCTACCTGCTTCAATGCCTCCAGCGCCTGCGGGCCGTAGGCCTTGTCGACATCGATGACCACGTAGCCCACCTTGTCGTTGGTCTGCAGGTACTGGCCGGAGATGTTGATGCCGTTTTCCGACAGCACGCGGTTGATCTGCGACAGCACACCGGGCACGTTGTCGTGGATGTGCAGCAGGCGGTGCTTGTCCGGGTGGGCAGGCAGCGCTACTTCGGGGAAGTTGACCGACGTCACCGTGGTGCCGTTATCCGAGTAGGTGATCAGCTTCTCGGACACTTCGACCCCGATGTTCTCCTGCGCTTCCAGCGTCGAGCCGCCGATATGCGGCGTCAGGATCACGTTGTGCAGGCCACGCAGCGGGCTCTGGAACTCTTCATCGTTGCCCTTCGGCTCGACCGGGAAGACGTCGATGGCGGCACCGTTCAGCTTGCCAGCCTTCACGGCGTCGGCCAGCGCTTCGATCTCGACCACGCTGCCACGGGCGGCGTTGATCAGGATCGCACCATCCTTCATGGCAGCGATTTCCTTCGCACCCATCATCCAGCGGGTAGAGGGCAGGTCCGGCACGTGCAGGCTGACCACGTCCGAACGACCCAGCAACTCCTCCAGGCTGGCGACCTGGCTGGCATTACCCATGCCCAGCTTGGTGATCACATCGTAGTAGATCACGTTGAAGCCCAGTGACTCCGCCAGCACCGACAGCTGAGCGCCAATGCTGCCATAGCCCACGATACCCAGCGTCTTGCCGCGCGCCTCATGGGAGTTCTTGGCCGATTTCAACCAGCCCCCCTGGTGCGCCAGCGCGTTTTTCTCGGGAATGCCGCGCAGCAGCATGATGGCTTCCGCCAGCACCAGCTCGGCCACCGAGCGAGTGTTGGAATACGGCGCATTGAAGACCGCGATACCGCGCTTGAGCGCCGCATCCAGGTCGACCTGATTGGTCCCGATACAGAAACAGCCCACGCTGACCAGTTTCTCGGCGGCATCGAACACGCGCTCCGTCAACTGCGTCCGGGAGCGAATGCCGAGGAAGTGAACATCACGGATCTTCTCGATCAGTGCCTCTTCATCCAGCGATGTAGAGAGAGACTCGATGTTTTCGTAACCCGCGTTGTGAAAATTGTCCACCGCGCTTTGGTGGACGCCCTCGAGTAGCAGGATCTTGATCTTGCTCTTTTCCAGGGACGTTTTGGCCATGGCTGAATCAACCTCTATGGTCGGCGGCAGGCGCCGTGTATCGGTTCACGGAAGGCCCGTATGGTAGCACAGCCCCCGCCTTTCTCAGCGCTCCCGGATGATGAAAAGTCTGCGTTTTGAAGATGAACCCGGCACACGTCGAGGAATCCCGCCAGCGGGAGGCAGACGCCACCCCCTTGCCTCGGTGTATACTGTGCGTTTATTTGACTGGCATCCGGCCACTTTCGCCGCCCGCACCGAGCACAGGGCCCACGACAAACGGTAGGCATTGACCATGAGCACCCCTCCCCAAGATTTTGCTGCCACGGTGACCGAGCTTGAAACCATCGTGGAACGCCTGGAGTCAGGCGAACTCTCATTGGAAGATGCCCTGACCGCCTTCGAGCAGGGCGTGCGGCTCACTCGCGATGCCCAGCAGCGCCTCGACAGTGCCGAGCTGAAAGTGCGCGCGCTCAGCGAAGCCCCCGAAGGCAAGCTGGACGTGGCTCCCTTCCATGCCGCACCAGAGCCGTCAGCCGCTCAGGGACACGACGACAGCGAGGAAACGCCCCCATGGTAACGGCCCACGACACACCGCTGGCCACGCTGCGCCGCGCCAGCAACGCCCGCGTCGATGCCACCCTGGCGGCGCTGTTCGAGTCTCGGCCCGCCGTCGAGGCGCGCCTGGAGGCAGCCATGCGCCACGGCCTGCTGGTGGGCGGCAAGCGCCTGCGCCCGCTGCTGGTCTATCTGGCGGGGCGTGCCCTGGGAGCAGAAGACGACGCCCTGGACGCCCCCGCGGCGGCCATCGAGCTGATCCACGCCTACTCGTTGATCCACGACGACCTGCCCGCCATGGATGACGACGACCTGCGTCGTGGCCAGCCCACGGTGCACAAGGCCTACGACGAAGCCACGGCCATTCTGGCAGGCGACGCCCTGCAGGCGCTGGCCTTTGAAGTCATGGCCAGCCGCCCGCACCCGCGCCTGGCTGCGCTGGTGTCTACCCTGGCGGTGGCCGCTGGCCGCGATGGCATGGTGGCAGGCCAGGCGCTGGACCTGGCAGCCGTGGGTGGCCATCCGGATGTCGAGGCACTGGCGCACATGCACGCCCACAAGACCGGGGCGCTGATCGTGGCGGCGGTCCGGATGGGTGGGCTGATTGCCGTCGAGGCCGATGACCCACGCCTGGCGGCACTGATTCGCTATGCACGCGCCATTGGTCTAGCCTTCCAGATTCACGACGACATTCTCGACGTCACCGGAGACACCGCCACGCTGGGCAAAGCCTCCGGTGCCGATGCTGCCCGCGCCAAGCCCACGTATCCCAGCCTGCTCGGGCTGGCGGGCGCCCAGCAAAAAGCGAACGCATTGATCGACGAGGCCATTGCTGCGCTCGCCCCGCTTGGCGAGCCCGCCGCGCCCCTGGCCGATCTTGCCCATTACATGATCGAGCGCGACCACTAACGATGCCTTTCACAACATACCCATGAAAACATGCCGCCTATGAAGCTGTTCGACGAGATACCCCGCGAGCGCCCGGCGACGCCGCTGCTCGACTCCTTTGATCACCCCGCAGCCCTGCGGGCCATGAGTCCTGGCCAGCTGGCGCAGCTGGCCGACGAGCTGCGCGCCTATCTGCTGTATAGCGTCGGTGTCACCGGCGGCCACTTTGGCGCAGGGCTCGGCGTGGTGGAACTCAGCGTGGCCCTGCACCACGCCTTCCACACCCCCAGAGACCGCCTGGTATGGGACGTAGGCCACCAGGCCTACCCCCACAAGATCCTCACCGGCCGCCGTGAAGCCATGCTCGGCATCCGCCAGCACGGCGGCCTGGCCGCGTTCCCCCGCCGCGCCGAATCCGAGTACGACACCTTCGGCGTTGGTCACTCCAGCACCTCGATCTCGGCGGCGCTCGGCATGGCCCTGGCCGCCCAGGCACAAAACGACCCGCGCCGCGTGTGCGCCATCATCGGCGATGGCGCGCTCACCGCGGGCATGGCCTTCGAAGCGCTGGCCCACGCGGGGCACGTCAACGCCAACATGCTGGTGGTGCTGAACGACAACGAGATGTCGATCTCCGAGAACGTCGGCGGTATCGCCACCTATCTGGCGCGGATGCTCTCCAGCAAGCCTTACCTGAAAATGCGCGAAGAGGGCAAGAAAGTGCTCTCGCATCTGCCCGGCGCGCTGGAGTTTGCCAAGCGCACCGAAGAGCACATGAAGGGCATGGTGAGCCCAGCAACGCTCTTCGAAGAGATGGGCTTTCACTACGTGGGCCCCATCGACGGCCACGACCTGGACGCGCTGACCCAGACCCTGCGCAACCTGCGTGACCAGAAAGGCCCTCAGTTTCTGCATATCAAGACGGTCAAGGGCAAAGGGTTCCTGCCGGCAGAGGCCGACCAGATTGGCTATCACGCCATCACCAAGCTGGAAAAAGTGCCCGCGTCCAGCGCGCCCCCGGTGAAGCCCCCCGCTGCGCCGAAGAAGAAGTACTGCAATGTGTTTGGTGACTGGCTGTGCGACATGGCCGCCGCCGACCCGCGCCTGATGGGCATCACTCCCGCCATGGGCGAAGGCTCGGATCTGATTCGCTTTGCGCAGACCTACCCCGAACGCTATTTCGACGTGGCGATTGCCGAACAGCACGCGGTCACCCTGGCCGCAGGCATGGCCTGCGAGGGCATGAAGCCCGTCGTCGCCATCTACTCGACCTTTCTGCAGCGTGGCTACGACCAGTTGATCCACGACGTGGCCGTTCAGGACCTGGATGTCACCTTCGCCATCGACCGAGCAGGCCTGGTGGGAGAAGACGGCCCGACGCACCACGGCAGCATGGACCTGTCGTTCCTGCGCTGCGTGCCCGGCATGGTGATTCTGGCCCCCGCCGATGAAGCAGAGTGCCGCGCCATGCTCAGCGCCGCCTACCACCACCCGGGCCCGGCCGCCGTTCGCTACCCCCGTGGCACCGGCCCCGGCGTGGCCATTCCAGACCATCTGGAGCCCATGGCGATTGGCCAGGCCGAGGTTCGTCGCACCAGCACCAGCGACGGCATGCGCATCGCCCTGCTGGCCTTTGGCAGCATCAATGGTGCCGCCGCCGAGGTGGCCGAGAAGCTCAATGCAACGCATATCAACATGCGCTCCATAAAGCCGCTGGATCGCGACGCCGTGCTGCACGCCGCCGACGAACACGAGCTGCTGGTCACGCTGGAGGAGAACGTGATTGCGGGCGGCGCGGGCAGCGCGGTGAATGAGCTGCTCCACAGCGAAGGCGTTCAGGTCGAAGTCCTGAACCTGGGCTTGCCAGACAGCTTCGTCGAGCACGGCACCCCCGCCGAGCTGCTGCGCGACTGCGGACTGGATGCTGTCGGCATCGAAGCAGCCATTCGTTCGCGCCTGCCGTCGCCTTGAGCCTACTGACTAACTTGTTGAGACCGTTATGCTTTTTTTGATGATTCTGTTTGGTTTGATTGGCCTTGCCAGCGGCGGCCCCGTGGGCCTGCTGGTGGGAGCGGGTCTGGGCTGGTGGTTGGCACGCCAGCTGGGGCGCCGCTTGAATGCCGCCCGCACGCGTTTGCAGGAAGGTTTCCTGGAGTCGATCTTTTCGGTGATGGGCTGCCTTTGCCAGGCCGATGGCAAGGTCACGCCAGGTGAGCTGGGCGTGGCCGAAAAGCTGTTCGATCAGATGCGTTTGCAGGGCGAGCACCGCGCCAAGGCGCGGGCCGCCTTCGAACGGGGCCGTGCCGACGACTTCGATCTGGAGGCCGAGCTGGCCAAGGTCAATCGCCTGACCCAGCGTCAGCCCATTTTGCGCCAGGTATTTTTGCAGGTTCAGCTCAGCGCGATTGCCGCCGATGGGGTCCTGCACCCCGCCGAGCATGAGATGATTCTGCGCGTGGCGCGGGGCGTTGGCTGCAGCGAGGCCGAAGTACAGCAGATCGAAGCCATGCTGCATGGCGCGGCGGCCAACTCTCAAGGCGCCAGCGAGGAAGCTCTGAAGGATGCCTATCGCGTACTGGGCGTGGCCGAAGACGCCAGCGATGCCGAGATCAAGAAAGCGTATCGTCGCCTGATGAGCCAGAATCACCCGGACAAGCTGGCGGGCAAGGGGCTTCCGGAGAGCATGCGCGAGGTGGCGCAGGCCCGCACCAGCGAGATTGGCAATGCCTACGAGCGCATCCGCGCAGCGCGGGGCCAGTAGCCCCGTGACAGGCGTTCAGGCAGTGGCTACAGTGAAGGCTTCACGGTACTGCCTGGAGCCGCCCCATGATCACCCTTTATAGCTTCCCCAACTCCCGCTCGCTGCGTGCCGCCTGGACGCTGGAAGAGCTGGGCCTGGCGTACCAGTGCCACCACGTAGCCCTGGACCAGGGCGCGGGGCAAAGCGCCGAGCATCTCGCTCGCCACCCGGATGGCAAGGTACCCGTGCTGGAAGACGGCGAACTGACGCTGTTCGAATCCGCGCCCATCTGCCGCTATCTCGCCGAACGGTATGGCGAAGGCCAACTGCTGCCACACAGCGTAGAGGAACGCGCCCAGGTAGATCAGTGGCTAAGCTTCATCGTCACCGAAATCGAGCAGCCGCTGTGGCTGCAGGCCAAGCACAAGTTCGCCCTGCCTCAGGACAAGCGCGTGCCCTCCGTACTGCCCACCGCCGCCTGGGAATTTCAGCGCGCCCAGACCGCCCTGGAGCGCCGCTACCACGGCCAGGAGACGCTGGTGGGCGATACCTTCACACTGGCGGACCTCTTCCTGACCCACACCTTGAGCTGGGCAGCGAGCATGAAACACCGCCTGCCGGAACCGCTGGTGGCCTACCGCGCCCGCCATGCCAACCGCCCGGCGCTGGCCCGTGCCGCGGAGAAGGAGCAGGCCGCAGCAAAGCATTGATCCATCGCTAAACGCTTTCAAAACCGTTGCTGGCAACGCATGGCAATGGTTTTGGCTCGATGTCGCTTGGCTTGGTCTAAAAGCCCAGCTCATCCAGCAGATCGTCTACTTGTTCCTGCCCTGCTACCACATCTGCCTTATTTTGGTTCACCTGCGGTCCGTTCCGCAGCTTGGCATGCTCATCTCGGCTATCTTCCACCTTAACGCCATCGGTGATGTGGGGCACATTATCGACAAGCACCTGAACAAGCTGCTCTTCGATGAGCTTGATGACCTCCATCATTTTCTTGATCACCTGCCCGGTGAGATCCTGGAAGTCCTGAGCCATCATGATTTCAAGCAGCTCTTTTTGCGTCGCCCCGGTTGCGCTGGGAAGTTTGTTGTTCAAAAAGTCCTGGGTGTCTTCGAGGAGACTGGGATCACCCTCTATCGTCGCCAGCTTCGCTGTCGCCAACTGCCAGCGCTTATTAAGTGCGGCGCCCTCTTCCTCAAGACCGTCTTGTAACGGCTGAGCACGCTCAACGGCATTCAATGCCCGCTCTGCGGCCTGCTCCGTCATGGAGGCGACATAGTTTAGACGGTCATTGGCATCCGGTATCGCTTGCGCCGCCTGGGTGATCTGCTGATCCAGGCCCAGCTCTTTCATGCTGTCCCGCAGCAGTCGCGTCAAGTGGCCTATGCGCTGCACCATCTCATCAGTACTGTCTTTTTTGCCCAGCACCGACGGCATGGTCGTGTCGTGGGCGTTGTTAACAGTGCTCATGACAATCCTCTTGTTGGAAAAATCTTGTTGAATGTCGTTACGGGTGTGGCGATAGGCATCGCTATGCCAACCCGCCGTGATTGTTCAGGCCACACAGCATTACCTACATCCAGGACAGGAGCTACCCCTAATACTACTTTAGGCTTAATATTTTGAAGCGTGAGTTTTTCGACTTGGGGTTTGTACGAAAAGTCTTATCAGCTAACTTTCCCTCCGGGTGCAAGCCATAAGTGCAGCACCTGCTCTCTCCAGGGGGATCGTCTTCACCGCTCTTCAACAGGCGGATCATGGCCGTTTGCGCCAGGCCTGCCAAGACCCTGGGCAGCCGTGCTGCCAGTAAATAACCATTACGCCGCCGAAGCGTTGGGCAATACGGTGCTATAAACGGCAAAGTAGAAAGGGGGTGTAGGTGCCTGCGACAAGGAGGTAAATCGCACAATGGTCAAGCAGTTGAAAACGCTGCTTCCAGCGGCGATGAGAAATGCCGTGGTAAAGGGTCGAGGCAGTGTAAAGCAGTAGCAGCGTTGTGCCGTAAAGACTCAGACTCACCACTTTCCAGGCATCCACGTGAGCAGCTACGCTGGCCGCCGCCAGCAATATGACCATACCCACCAAGCTGAGCACCGCACCAATGCCATGGGTAACGCTGTGCAGCCACTCTTCGAGGGGGCTGAACTCCCCCTGCTCTTCAAGCGGCGGTTCATGCACGCCGACATACGATTCTTTTCGTACAGCTTTCATACTGGGGCGCTCCCGACCTCTGACGCCCCACCATTATCACCCCTTGCGCTCGATATCCACATCGCTGGCCTGGGTGAAGTCATCCAGCGCCATCATGTGGCCCAGCTTGCCCGCCTTGGTGGCCAGATACTGCTCGTTATGCGGGTTGAGGCCGGTGGTGATGGGCTGACGCTCCACCACGTTGACCCCATCGCGGGTGAGCGCATCGACCTTGCGGGGGTTGTTGGTCATCAGCTTGAGGGCCGTGACGCCCAGATGCTCGAGCATCGGCACGCAGAGATCGTAACGGCGCATGTCGGCACCGAAGCCGAGCTGCTCGTTGGCCTCCACGGTATCCGCCCCCTGGTCCTGCAAGTGGTAGGCGCGAATCTTGTTGAGCAGGCCAATACCGCGCCCCTCCTGACGCAGGTACAGCAGCACCCCGCGGCCTTCGCTGGCAATGCGCTTGAGGGCTTCCTGCAGCTGGTAGCCACAGTCGCAGCGCATGGAAAACAGCGCATCGCCCGTCAGGCACTCGGAGTGCACCCGCCCCAGCACCGGCGCGCCATCGCTCACATCGCCCAGGGTGAGCGCAATATGGTCTTTCCCCGTGGCATCGTCTTCGAAGCCATGCATGGTGAACGTGGCCCAGGGGGTGGGCAGCCGGGAAGCGGCGATGAAGCGAATGGTCACGGATTACCTCACAGATGAACCAGGCCAGTTATCCACATCAGTGTTGGCAAGTGGGCGCATAGTCTAACAGGAAGTGGCGCAAGCCTCACGATTGGCCGGGGTGCGACGATGTTGGCCAGCCAACAGGCGCCACCGCTGCCCAACTTCACGTACAATTCCTATCGTCGGATGTGCTGACTCCCTTACAATGCGGGCAAATTTTCCAAGAGCAAGTGTTTATGACCACCACACCTTTGCAGAACGACCGTTTTCTTCGCGCGCTGGCGCGCCAGCCTGTCGACCGCACTCCGGTGTGGATGATGCGTCAAGCGGGCCGTTACCTGCCCGAGTACCGCGCCAGCCGCGCCGATGCGGGCAGCTTCATGGACCTGTGCCGCAATCATGACCTGGCCTGTGAAGTCACCCTGCAGCCGCTGGAGCGCTACCCGCTCGACGCCGCCATTCTGTTCTCGGACATTCTGACCATCCCCGATGCCATGGGGCTGGGCCTGTACTTCGAAACCGGTGAAGGCCCCAAATTCAAGAAGACCGTACGCACCGCCGAAGAAGTCGCCGCGCTCACCGTGCCCAATGCCGAGCGCGACCTGGACTACGTGATGCGGGCGGTCTCCACGATCCGTCGTGAGCTCAACGGCCGCATGCCGCTGATCGGCTTTTCCGGCAGCCCCTGGACACTGGCCACCTACATGGTCGAAGGCGGCTCCAGCAAGGACTTCCGTCACCTGAAGACCATGCTGTACGACACGCCCGACACCATGCACCAGCTGCTGGACACCCTGGCGCAAGCGGTCACCGACTACCTGAACGCTCAGATTCGCGCAGGCGCTCAAGCGGTACAGATTTTCGATACCTGGGGCGGCGCGCTGTCCACCCCGGCCTACCTGGAGTTCTCGCTGCGCTACATGGAGCAGATCGTCTCCGGGCTGATCCGCGAGCACGATGGCCGTCGCGTACCGGTGATTCTGTTCACCAAAAACGGTGGCCAGTGGCTGGAGCACATTGCCTGTGCCGGTGCCGACGCATTGGGCATCGACTGGTCCACCGAGCTGTCCGACGCCCGCGCCCGCGTGGGCCACAAGGTGGCCCTGCAGGGCAATCTGGACCCCAACGTGCTGTTTGCGCGCCCTTCGGCCATTCGTGCGGAAGTGGCTCGCGTACTGGAGAGCTACGGCCACGGCCCTGGCCACGTTTTCAATCTGGGCCATGGCATCAGCCAGTTCACCAACCCTGATCATGTCACCGCCTTCATGGAGGCGCTGCACGACTTGAGCCCGCAGTACCATCAGGGCATTCCGACTCAATCGAACGACTCATGCCCAGGAGCCAAGCAATGAGCGACCTACGCGACGACCAGTGGTTTACCGAAGTCTTTGATAGCCACGGCAGCGCTTTCTCGCTGAAAGTTTCTGAAAAACTGC
This sequence comes from Halomonas sp. NyZ770, assembly GCF_020616575.1. NCBI lineage: Bacteria > Pseudomonadati > Pseudomonadota > Gammaproteobacteria > Oceanospirillales > Halomonadaceae > Halomonas > Halomonas sp. NyZ770. Next base: position 3,824,346 of record NZ_CP085143.1, read on the forward strand.
TGGATGTGCAAAGCCCCTACCAGCACCTGGAAGTGTACGCCACCGAAACCTACGGCAACCTGATGGTGCTGGACGGCTGCGTGATGCTCACCGACCGCGACAACTTCCTGTATCACGAAATGATCGCCCACCCGGCGCTGTTCACCCATCAGGACCCCAAGCGCGTGGTTATCATTGGTGGCGGCGACTGCGGCACCTTGAAAGAAGTGCTGCGCCATCCGGGCGTCGAGAAGGTCACCCAGATCGATATCGACGAGGAAGTCACCAAGGCCGCCGAGCGCTTTTTCCCCGAACTCGTGGAAGCCAACGGCGACCCCCGCGCCGAGCTGCTGTTTGCCGACGGCGTGAAGTGGGTGGACGACGCGGCCGACGAGAGTATCGACCTGCTGATCATCGACTCCACCGACCCGGTCGGCCCGGCCGAAGGCCTGTTCAAGACCGACTTCCTGAAACGCTGCCACCGTATTCTGAAAAGTGGCGGAGTGATGGTGCAGCAGAGCGAGTCGCCGCTTTACCATAGCGGTTCGATCATTCGCGAACTACGCAACGACATGCGCGAAGCGGGCTTCGACAGCGTGGTCACTTTGCCCTTCCCCCAACCGGTCTACCCCTCTGGCTGGTGGAGCGTGACGTTGGCAGGTAAAGGCACCAGCGTTGAAAGCTTCCGCGAAGAAGCTGCCGCCAGCCACGAAATGCCGCTACAGTACTACACAGCAGAGGCCCATCGTGGAGCCCTGGCGCTGCCCCCCTTCATGCGCAAAGCCTTTGCGTGAGAGCGGGCACCGTTAGTGGAAAAGCCGGGCGCTGCTCGGCTTTTTTTATGCGCGCTGATCGGCGCGCTTCGACGTCAAGGAATAACACATGAAGAGTGTTCGTTGGTTGGGAGTAGGGGCCAGCCTGTTGGCACCGGCCATCGCCATGGCCAGCACGCTGGACACCGTCCAGAATCGCGATAGCCTGCGTTGCGGCGTGAATGCCGCCCAGCCCGGTTTCTCGTCACTGGATGACGACGACCAATACCGGGGCCTGGATACCGACATCTGCCGTGCCATTGCCGCCGCCGCGCTAGGCGATGCCAACAAGGTGGACTTCGTGCCGCTGGACTCCGTGGAGCGCTTCACGGCCCTTCAGTCCGGTGAAGTGGATGTCCTGTCGCGCACCACCACCTGGACCTCCAGCCGCGATACCACACTGGGCATGCACTTTACCGGCGTCAGCTATTACGACGGCCAGGCCTTCATGGTCGCCAGCGACCTGAACGTACAGAGTGCCAAGGAGCTGGACGGCGCCGCGGTATGCACCCAGTCGGGCACCACCAGCGAACTGAACCTGTCCGACTACTTCAGAATCCACGGCATGACCTACGATGCCGTGGTCTTCGACTCTCCCGAGCAGTCGATTGCCGGGTTCGAAGCAGGCCGCTGCGACGTGCTGAGCTCCGATGCCTCACAGCTCTATGCCCAGCGGATGCAGCTGGCCGACCCCGACATGGCCGTGGTGCTGCCCGAGATCATCTCCAAGGAGCCGCTGGGCCCGGCCGTGCGCCAGGGCGACGACCAGTGGTTCAATATCGTCAAATGGACGCTGTTTGCCATGCTCAATGCCGAAGAGCTGGAAGTCACCCAGGCAAACGTGGACGAGCAGCTCGACAGCGACAACCCTGACGTGCAGCGCCTGCTGGGCCAGGATGGAGATTTCGGCAGCCCCATGGGCATCAGCGCCGACTGGGCCTACCAGGTCGTCAAGCAGGTGGGTAATTACGCCGACGTTTATGACCGCAATGTCGGCTCAGGGTCGGACTTCAACATAGCTAGAGGCCTCAACGGGCTATGGAATAACGGCGGTATACAGTACGCACCGCCGATTCGCTGATCGGCGAACGTCAGCAGTTTTCTCCCCGCGCCAGCGGCTACGCACCAAAACAGAGCATCGCGTAGTCGCTGGCACTCTTTTTCGCACCAATACTTTCGATAAATTCGCTGATTTTACGTTGAAAACCGCTGAATTTGCCGACATATCTTTTTTGGCACCTTCCTTGCTAGCTTTTAGGCATGCATCGACATGCATAACATCATTAAATCGAGGAAGGGGAACACACATGGTTAACAAGAAACACCTGGTACTGCTTGCCTCTGCGGGTGCAATTACGCTGGCCGGTATCGCTACCGCGCAGGCGAACACATTAGAAGAAACTCGCTCTCGCGGTGCCGTACAGTGTGGCGTTAGTGATGGCTTGCCAGGTTTTTCCGCGCCGGACGATAGCGGCGAGTGGCAAGGTCTTGATGTTGACGTATGTCGTGCCGTGGCTGCCGCCGTATTGGGCGATGCGGACGCCGTTAACTACATTTCCCTGAACGCCGTCGAGCGCTTTACCGCGCTGCAGTCTGGCGAAGTCGATATCCTGTCACGTAACACCACCTGGACCACCACCCGTGACACCACGCTGGGCCTGAACTTCACTGGCGTGAACTTCTACGACGGCCAAGGCTTCATGGTCTCTACCGACCTGGGCATCTCCAACGCCTCCGAGCTGGATGGCGCTGCGATCTGTATCCAGTCCGGCACCACCACCGAGCTGAACCTGGCTGACTACTTCCGCGCCAACGGCATGGAATTCGATCCCATCGTTTTCGATACATCCGAGCAAACCGTGGGTGGCTTCCAGGCGGGACGCTGTGACGTTCTGACCTCTGACACCTCTCAGCTGGCCGCACTGCGTATTCAGCTGGACGACCCGTCTGCTGCCATGATCCTGCCCGACGTCATCTCCAAGGAGCCGCTGGGCCCCGTGGTACGTCAGGGTGACGACCTGTGGTTCAACATCGTCAAGTGGTCTCTGTTCGCCATGATCAACGGTGAAGAGTACGGCGTGACCAGCGAAAACGCCGAAGAGATGCGCGATTCCGATAACCCGGACGTGGCTCGCCTGCTGGGTCAGGACGGCAACTACGGTGAAGGCATGGGTCTGGATGCCGAGTGGGCCTACAACATCCTGAGCCAGGTAGGTAACTACGCAGAAAGCTTCGAACGTAACGTCGGCATGGATTCACCGCTGGAAATCGAACGGGGCGTCAACGCTCTGTGGAACCAGGGTGGCTTCCAGTACGCACCGCCGATTCGCTAAGCGTCTCGCTTGACCCCGGCCCGCCGGCCCTTGCCATCAACACTCAAGGGTATCGGCGGGCCATTTGATTGACCTTCCGTGTAGCGGAGACGCCATCCATGTCCGTAAGACCTAACGCTCGCCCCGTTGGCCAAAAGCCTCCGTTCTGGCGAGATCGCGCAAAGCGTGCGCTGATCTTTCAGTTTTTACTCATTGCTGCCGTTATTGCGTTTCTGTTCTATATCGTCGGTAATGTTCAAGACAACCTATCCTCTCGCGGGATCACTACCGGGTTCGGTTTTCTTAACAACACCGCAGGCTTCGGGATCGTTCAAAGTCTGATCGACTACTCCTCCCAAAGCACCTATGGCCGCACCTTCTTCGTGGGCCTGCTGAATACTCTGCTGGTGGGCGCACTGGGGGTCATTGCCGCCACCATCATCGGTTTCATCGTCGGGATTGCCCGTTTGTCGCCCAACTGGCTGATCGCACGACTGGCCACGGCGTATATCGAAACCTTCCGTAACATCCCGCTGCTGCTGCAGATTTTCTTCTGGTACTTTGCCGTATTGCGGACGCTGCCCAGCGCCCGTGACAGCCTGGCGTTCGGTGAGGTCATCTTTCTCAACGTGCGCGGCCTGTATCTTCCCGAACCGTTATTCGAGTCCGGGTTCGGGCTGATTCCGGCCACCTTCATTGCGGCGATCATCGCCAGCATTGCACTGGTGATCTGGAACAAGCGCCGCCAAGAGGCCACGGGGAAGCGCCTGCCAGCCTACTGGATCTCCTTCGCGATGATATTCGGCCTGCCCCTGCTAGTGATGTTTGCCACCGGCGTGCCGATCACCTGGGATGTCCCCGAGCTGCGCGGTTTCAACTTCCGCGGTGGTATCACTGTCATTCCCGAGTTCCTGGCACTGTGGTTCGCGCTCTCGATTTATACGGCAGCGTTCATTGCTGAAATCGTGCGCTCCGGTATTCAGGCCATTTCCCATGGCCAAACCGAGGCCGCACAAGCGCTGAGCCTGCCGCGTAACCTGGTGCTGCGTCTGGTGGTCATTCCGCAGGCACTGCGGGTCATCATCCCCCCGCTCACCAGCCAGTACCTCAACCTGATCAAGAACTCGTCGCTGGCCACCGCCATTGGCTATCCGGACCTCGTTTCGGTCTTTGCGGGCACCACGCTGAACCAGACAGGCCAAGCCATCGAGGTCATTGCCATGACCATGGCGGTTTATCTGACCATCAGTCTGCTGGTCTCCATGTTCATGAACTGGTTCAACGCCCGTGTGGCGCTGGTTGAACGCTAGGCCGTTGGCGAGGACACTCAAATGATTCATAACCAAACGATGATCGAGCCAAGGCCAGCGCCCGGCAACTCCGTGGGCCCTGTGGCATGGCTACGCAGCAACCTGTTCAACGGCCCGATCAACACGATCTTTACGCTGATCGGCCTGTATATTCTCTACCTGCTCGTGGTTCCCACGGTGCAATGGGCGTTCATCAACGCCGACTGGGTAGGCACCTCCCGCGAAGACTGCTCCCGGGAAGGCGCCTGCTGGGTGTTCATCAACGCACGCTTCACCCAGTTCATCTACGGCTTGTACCCGCGCTCGGAAATCTGGCGTGCCAATATCGTCTTTGCCGGGTTCTTCACCCTGATTGCCTGGCTGGCGATTCCACGCCTGCCCTTCAAGCGCTGGGTGGCCGTGTTTGCGCTGGTCGGCTTCCCCGTGATCGCCTACGTGCTGCTGCACGGCGGCTATTTCGACCTGCCGCGTGTGCCGACCCATCGCTGGGGCGGCCTGATGCTGACCCTGCTGCTGGCCACCGTGGGCATGGTAGGTGCGCTGCCGATTGGTATCGTGCTGGCCCTGGGGCGGCGTTCGAACATGCCCATCGTCAAGAGCTTCTGCGTCGTCTTTATCGAGTTCTGGCGTGGTGTGCCGCTGATCACGGTGCTGTTCATGGCCTCGGTGATGCTGCCACTGTTCATGCCTACCGGGGTCAGCGTGGACCGTCTCGTGCGCGCCCTGATCGGCCTGACGCTGTTCCAGAGCGCCTACATGGCCGAAGTCATTCGCGGTGGTTTGCAGGCCATTCCCAAAGGCCAGGAAGAAGCCGCCGCCGCCCTCGGCATGACCTACTGGAAGCGCATGGGTCTGATCGTACTGCCCCAGGCTCTGAAAATGATGATTCCTGGTATTGTGAACACGTTCATTTCGTTGTTCAAGGACACGACCCTGGTCATGATCATCGGACTATTCGATCTGCTGGGGATCGTGCAAGCGGCACTGGCCGACTCGCGCTGGCTGGGCTTCTCGCTGGAAGGCTATGTCTTTGCGGCCTTCATGTTCTGGATCTTCTGTTTCAGCATGTCGCGCTACAGCCAGTATCTGGAACGCAGGCTACACACCGGCCACAGGCGTTAACGCCGCCTTTATCAACGATTTTTTAGCAGGATAGTGACATGACACAAGCAGCTTCCCATAACCCTGGCACCGGTACTTCGGATCTGATGGTCGAAATGCGCGGCGTCAACAAGTGGTACGGCGATTTTCACGTGCTGCGCGACATCTATCTGGAAGTGAAGCGCGGCGAACGGATCGTCATCTGCGGGCCGTCCGGCTCGGGCAAGTCCACCATGATTCGCTGCATCAACCACCTGGAAGAGCATCAAAAGGGCGAGATCGTGGTCGGCGGCGTGCCGCTAACCCAGGACGTGAAGCGTATCGAGCAGATTCGTCGCAGCGTTGGCATGGTGTTCCAGCACTTCAACCTGTTCCCTCACCTCACCGTGCTGGAGAACTGCTGTATCGCCCCCATGTGGGTACAGAAAAAGCCGCGCAAAGAGGCCGAAGAGCAGGCCATGCGCTACCTGCAGCGGGTACGCATCGCCGAACAGGCCAAGAAATATCCCGGCCAGCTTTCCGGTGGTCAGCAGCAGCGGGTCGCCATTGCCCGCTCGCTGTGCATGCACCCGGACGTCATGCTGTTCGATGAGCCGACCTCGGCCCTTGACCCGGAAATGATCAAGGAAGTACTGGACGTCATGATCGAACTGGCCGAAGAGGGCATGACCATGCTCTGCGTGACCCATGAAATGGGCTTCGCCAAGACCGTGGCCGACCGCGTGATCTTCATGGACCAGGGGCAGATCATCGAAGAAAACGCTCCAGAGCCGTTCTTCAACAACCCGCAGTCCGAGCGCACCCAGCTCTTCCTGAGCCAGATTCTGGGGCATTGATTCGACTGCCAGCGCGTCATAATGCGTAACGTGGGCCTCAGCTGAGGCCCATTTTCATGGCCCTTCTGAATACCCCACATCACACCAGAGAGTCATCATGGAAAAACTGTTCATCGACCGCGCCCCACAGCCCATTGCGCCGTTCTCTCACGCCTGCCGCGTGGGCGACCTGGTGTTCATCACCGGCCAGATGCCGACCGTGCCGGAAACCAACGAAATGCTGCTGGGCACCTTTACCGAACAAACCCATCGAGTCATGCAGAACCTGGCCATCGTGCTGGAAGAGGTGGGCAGCAGCTTCGAGTACGTGGTGCAGTCACGGGTTTTCATCACCAACATGGGCCACTTCGATGAAGTGAACCAGGTCTACGCCAGCTACTTCGAGAAACCGCTCCCCACCCGTACCTGCATCGGCGTCACCGGCCTGGCAGGCGGTGCCGACGTGGAAGTCGACATGATTGCCTGGATCCCCCCCAAGGAAGGCGCCTAACCGCCTACCAGCGTGATGCTGGCCGGGGCCAGCGCGAGCTGCTCACGGTGCTGGGTCAATGGCTTTCCTGCCAGCGCCGTGAGCAGGATCTGCAGCGGGTCGCCATGGCTCACCACCAGCACCGTTTCCCCTTGCCAGCGCTGCTCCAGTGCTTCCAGCGTCGCGCACATGCGCGCTGCCACGCTGGTGAGCGGCTCTACCTGCCACTGCCGATGCGCGGCACTCTGGGCATCCTGCGCCCATACCTCGGGGTAATGGCTATCTGCCTGGCCTTCCAGCTCGCCAAAATGGCGCTCTCGCAAGCGCTCGTCGATGGCCATGCCCAACCCGAAGGCGCTGGCCACTCGGGCGGCAGTTCGAGTCGTGCGTAAAAAGTCCGAATGCACCACCTGGGTGGGCACCGGCCAACGCCAGTCCACCAGCGCATCGTCCAACTGCCGTTCGCCTTCGGGCGACAATCCATAGGCGTCTATTCCACGCTCGGGGGTGCTGATGATTCGCCCCTGCGCGTTGGCCTGGCTGTGGCCATGGCGCATCAGCAGATAACGGTTGCGCCAATGGTAGGAGGGGGTCAGGAAAGTGTTTGACATATCTTTGTAACAAACCCTAGATTGAGAATGCTCGTTTTCGAAAAATAAACATCTGCGTCTTCAAATGTCCATTAGCGAAACGCACGCTGATCGCAACACCACCTTGCAGCGATGGTGGGCATCACGCAACAACAATAACGCACATAAGAGGCTTCTCATGAAAACGCCATCCTGGCCCAAGCGTCCGCTGGCTCTGCTCACTGCGGTCTCGCTTCTCCCCATGGCACTGCTTGCCAGCCATGCCCAGGCCGACTGCGAACGCGGCGCCCTGGACGCACTCTACTGCGACGAGAATGGCGACATGGTCGCCGACCGCCCGGCCGATGAATCGAACTGGGCCAATCCCAGCACGCTGATCTTCGCCTACACCCCCGTTGAAGACCCTGCCATTTACTCCGACATCTGGCAGCCGTTCGTCGACCACCTTTCCGAGGTCACGGGCCGTGACGTGCGCTTCTTTGCAGTGCAGTCCAACGCTGCCCAGGTGGAAGCCATGCGCAGCGGCCGACTGCACATTGCCGGGTTTTCGACCGGCCCGACGCCCTTTGCCGTGAACCTGGCCGGAGCCGTACCCTTCGCCCTGATGGGCTCTGACGATGGCCAGTTCGGCTACACGCTGCAAATGTTCACCCATGTCGACTCGGACATCGAGTCTCTGGAAGACCTGAAGGGCAAACGCGTCGCGCATACCTCCCCCACGTCCAACTCCGGCAACCTGGCACCGCGGGCACTGCTGCCCGAGCTGGGCATCACCCCGGATGAAGATTATGAGGTGGTCTACTCCGGCAGCCATGACCAATCCATGCTGGGCGTGGTGGCCCGCGACTATGACGCCGCGCCGGTTGCCTCCGAAGTGGTCGAGCGCATGGCCGCGCGTGGCCTGTACGACGAAGAGGACGTACGGCTGATCTATGAGTCCGACCGCTTCCCGACCACCTCCTACAACTACGCCCACAACCTGCACCCGGATCTGGTCGAGAAGATCGAAGAGGCGTTCTTTACCTTTGACTTCGTCGGCACCGAGCTGGGCGAGGAGTTCGAAGGGGTCGAGAAATTCATCCCCATCAACTACCAGGAACACTGGCAGGTGATTCGCACCATTCAGGCCGCCAATGACGTGCGCTACACGCGGGAAAACCTGGAGTAGCCTGGTCGCGCCGCCCTGGCGGCGCGCTTTTATCGAGCGAATGGATGTGCACCCATGCTGGAAATTACCAATCTGGTCAAACGTTATGGCCACAGTGAGCCCGTTCTCAAGGGCCTGGACCTCAAGGTAGAAGGCGCCAGCGTCGTGTCGATCGTGGGCGCATCGGGGGCGGGAAAGAGCACCATGCTGCGCTGTATCAACCGTCTGGTGGAGCCCTCGTCCGGCTCCATCAAGCTCAATGGTACGGAGCTGGTGAATATCAGAGGCGCCGAGCTGCGCCGTGCTCGCCGCAAGATCGGCATGGTCTTTCAAGGGTTCAACCTGCTCGATCGGCTGACGGTCATGGAGAACGTGCTGGCGGGCCGACTCGGCTATGTGAGCCTTTATCAGGCCATTTCGCGACGCTACCCCCAAGCGGACATCGAACGTGCATTCATGCTGATGGAGCGCGTGGGGATTGCCCATTACGCCAACAAACGCGCCGATGAACTGTCTGGCGGCGAGCGCCAGCGGGTAGGCGTGGTACGCGCTCTGATGCAGGAGCCCGACCTGCTGCTGGCGGATGAGCCTACCGCTTCGCTGGACCCGAGAACGTCCGAGCAGATCATGATGCTGCTGCAGAGCCTGGCCAGCGAGCTGTCGCTGCCGGTGCTCATCAACATCCACAACGTCGCCCAGGCCAAGACCTACACCGAACGCATCGTGGGGCTGCGGCATGGCAAGATGATTTTCGATGGCTTGCCGAGCGACTTCAACAAGGAGGCACTGGACGCCATTTATGGGGGCATCGAGGCGCCGGACGAATCCGTCAGTGAACAGCCCGCCCCTGCAGCGCAAGGGGTCTGACATGACGACTCCCCCTACTCCACGCACCTGGAAAAAGCCGCCTTTCATCGCCAACCCCGTCCTTCGTTACGGGCTCATTCTGATCGCCCTGGCGTATCTGGTCTGGGCGTTTGGATCGCTGCCCTTCAACTGGGCCCGTATCTCCGAAGGCCTGCCCCGGGCGGCGCGTATTTTCAGCGGCGGCTTTCCGCCCAGCTTCGAACGTTTCGGGCTGCTGCTGACCGGCTTTAAAGAGAGCTTCCAGATCGCCATTCTGGCCACCTTGCTGGGCGTGCTGCTCTCCATCCCTTTTGCGGTCATGGCCGCCCGCAATATCGCGCCTCTGCCGATCTACCTGATCGGTCGCAGCGTCATCATCGTGTCACGCAGCTTTCATCCGGTCATCGTGGCCATCCTGTTCGTTGCTGCGGTGGGCTTTGGCCCGCTGGCGGGTATCCTGACCCTGACCCTCTACTCCATCGGCTTTGTCGGCAAGCTGCTTGCCGAAGAAATCGAGGAGATCGACTGGGGCCAGGTGGAAGCCATGCGTGCCGCTGGCGCCGGGTATCTGGCCACGCTGTTCTATGCGGTGTTTCCGCAAATATTGCCTCGCCAGGTGGGGCTCTCCATGTATCAGCTGGACAGCAATCTGCGCGCGTCGGCCGTGGTGGGCATCGTCGGTGCTGGCGGGATTGGCGGCACGTTGATGAACGCCTTCGGGCGCTATGACTACGACTTTGCGTTCGCCATTCTGCTGATCATCATTGCGGTGATTCTGCTTAGCGAAGGCGTCAGCGGCTGGGTGAGGAAAAAAATATGGTAGATCACGCACAGCAACTCGCCGACCGAGTCTGGCAACGTTACGACCGGAAAGAGCGGCTGATCCGCTATGCCGTCCTGCTAGCCACCTTGATGCTGGTGTTCTGGGCCGTTCGCGATATCGATATTTTCTGGCCCTGGGTGTGGGACGCGCCGAACCAGATCTCGGGGCTGGGCGCACGCATGTGGCCACCCAGCAGCGCCGGGCTGGGCAACATCCTGAATGCCCTGCTGGAAACCGTGCATATCGCTACCCTGGCCACATTCATCACCATCTTTCTGGCGCTGCCGGTGGCCTACATCGCTGCCCAGAACACCACCCCGAACCGGGCCTGCCTGTGGCTGGGGCGCTTCATTCTGGTCTCCAGCCGGTCGGTGAACACCATCATCTGGGCGCTGCTGTTCGTGGCCATTTTCGGCCCTGGCGTTCTGGCCGGTATTCTGGCCATCGTGTTTCGCTCCATCGGCTTCATCGGCAAGCTGATGGGCGAGGCCATCGAAGAGATCGACCGCCGTCCCGTCGAGGCCATGGAAGCCACCGGTGCTTCCAAAGCCAAGGTGGTCGCTTACGCCATCGTCCCTCAGGTGATGCCCGCCTTTTTCGCCATCGTGATTCTGCGCTGGGATATCAATATCCGCGAATCGACCGTATTGGGCCTGGTAGGGGCCGGTGGGATTGGCGTGATCCTGCAGGGTGCCATCGATACGTTCGCCTGGCCGACCGTCGCAACCATCCTGATGGCGATCATCGTGCTGGTGCTGATCGGTGAAGCCATCACCAGCGTGCTGCGCCGCAAAGTGCTGTAAGGCCACCAGGCAAGCGTTTGACCTAACCCCAAACGCTTGCCATGGTTAAAGGGCAATCAACGACATGGAGGACGTATGACGATGACCACCTATATCGTGGTAGCCGATGCGGCACGCGCCAGAATCTTTACCCGTGACGCCCTGGAACTCGCCGAGCAGGAAAGCATGGTGCATGCGGCAGGAAGGCTGCATGAAGGCGACCTGATCACCGACCGCCGAGGGGCCGACGTGCATGAGTCCACGTCCACCACGTCACGCTCGTCAGGTGAAGAAGGCGCCGCTTCCCGGCATGAAAACGAGCTGTTTGCCAAGGAAGTCGCCCAACGGCTCTATGCTGCCCGCGTCGATAACAGCATGGAGAAGCTGATCATGGTGGCCCCACCCAAGTTCCTCGGGCTGCTACGTGAGAAACTCGACAACCCCACCCAGAAGCTGGTGATCCATACCCTCTCCAAAGACCTCAGCAAGGCCTCGCTACCGGATATTCAGGCAGCGGTCAGCGATTTGCGCTAGCCCAAGACAAAAGACTATTAGACTAAAGAAGTGGTCACTCTCGCCGATAGTCGTTACTTACCCTGACGATAAAGAGAGTGACCATGCTCGCTACATTGCGCTTCCGAATACTGTTAGCGGCGTTGATCGCCATCGTTCTCGCGCTGGTGATCAACGGCATTGCCAGCTACTCCACGGTTAAACATCACAATGCCCAGCAGGTCTCTCAAAACCTGGATGCCGTTGTATTGGGCAACACGAGCGCCCTGGATGAATGGGTATCGTCACGCGCCAGCATGATGAGATCACTTAGCAACGCCACCACCGAAGAGAACCCTCTGCCTTATCTGATACAACTGGCAGAATCGGGTGGTTTCATGTCCACCTACATGGCCTATCCTCAAACCTCAGAAGCCGTGTTTTCAGATGGCTGGCAGCCACCCAGTGACTACGACCCACGACAGCGGCCTTGGTATCAACAAGCGGTTGAAGCAGGCGAGACGATTGTCACAGAACCTTACGTCGACATGATCAGTGGCGAGCTGGTGGTTTCCCTCGTTCACCCATATACGAGCAACGGTCAATTGCAGGCGGTGGTGGGGGCTGACATCTCTATTCAAGATGTCATCGAGCTAGTCACATCTATCGCTCCGACTCCCTCAAGCTTCGCGTTTCTGACCACTCAGGATGGCACATTGGTTGCCCACCCGGACGCCGCCCTGACCCTGGAGCCTTCGACCGCCCTGAGTGCGAACTTGAACCCTCAAGAGCTCACGCGCATTATCCAGTCCGACACGCCCCAGCCCATGGCCCTGCAGGAAAGCAGCAAGCTGCTCCTGGGCAGCCAGGTAGGCGGCAATAGCGGCTGGCAGCTGGTGGTCGCGCTGGACGAAGCAGAAGCCACGGCCGGGCTGCGCGCCATTGCCACCACGTCCATCATTACCCTGCTGATCGTCGCCGCCATCACCGCCGTGGTGTTTGGCCTGCTGCTCTCGCTGCTGCTGCGTCGCCTGCTGGGTGTGCGTAACGCCATGGACAACATTGCCTCCGGCGAAGGCGACCTGACGCAGCGCTTGCCGGAAGAGGGCAACGACGAGGTCACGCAGATCGCCCGCGCCTTCAACCGCTTCGTGGGCAAAATGGAAGAAGTGCTGATCGAGGTGCGTACCAGCAGCGAAGCCGTGCACCACGCCGCCAACGAGATTGCCGTGGGCGGGCAGGATCTGTCGCGCCGCACCGACAATGCCGCTTCCAGCCTGCAGCAGACGTCTGCATCGGTGGAGCAGATCACCAGCACCGTCGCCCACACCGCTGCGTCGGCCCAAGAGGCCAACAAGCTCTCCCATGCCGCCTCTGAAGTAGCGAAAAACGGCGGTCAGGTGGTCTCGAACGTGGTGACGACCATGGAAGACATCTCCCAGGCCTCCAACAAGATTGGCGAGATCGTCACGCTGATGAACAGCATTGCCTTCCAGACCAACCTGCTGGCGCTCAACGCCTCGGTAGAAGCCGCCAGAGCGGGCGAGCATGGCCGCGGCTTTGCCGTGGTGGCCGACGAAGTGCGTAAACTGGCCGGCCGCAGCAGCGACGCTGCCAGCGACATCCAGAAGCTGATCGAAGACTCCCAGGCACGAGTCAACAATGGCACGACGCTGGTGCGTGATGCAGGCAGCACCATGCACGATATCGTCGAGCACATCACCCGCGTCACCGACGTGCTCGAAGAGATCAACGCCGCCACCAGTGAACAGAGCGATGGCATCAAGCAGGTCAACATCGCCGTGGCCGAGCTGGACCGGATGACCCAGGAAAACGCCGCCATGGTGGAAGAGTCCACCACCGCCGCCGAGCACCTCAAGGAGCAGGCAAACCACCTGACCGGCACCATCAGCAGCTTCAAGCTATCCGGTGCCAGCGCACTTGCCCTGGGGTCACCCACGCTGCGCGATTACTGACACCCAAGACAAACATTCAAGGAATGGGCGGCAGCGGGATGTCGTCGCTGCGCTGGGCACCGGCGGTCATTTCGCGGCAGAGACGCAAGAACTCGCGCACGCCGGTGGTCAGGTATTTGTGGCGATGCCAGATGAAGGTGAACTGACGCTTCAGGTCAAGCTCCGGCGTGGGTAGCGGCACCAGGCTACCCCGCCGGAAGGCGTCTCGCAGCGCCAGCCGGGAGACGCAGCCGATCCCCAGGCCTGATTCCACCGCCCGCTTGATCCCTTCGGTGTGCTCCAGTTCCAGCAGCGTATTGAAGCGGCTGCGCCGATGGCGCGCCGCATGCTCCAGCGTCATGCGGGTGCCGGAGCCCTCCTCGCGCATGATCCAGTCTTCCCGCAGCAGTTGATCCAACTCCAGGTGAGCACGCCCGGCCAGCGGGTGCCGAGGCGAGCAGAACACGCACAGCTCATCTTCTACCCAGGGCTGGCTGATGATCATATCGTCATCGCACTGCCCTTCGATCAGCCCCAGGTCCAGCGAATGCTGGCGCACCCCCTCGATGATATGCCGCGTATTGCGCACCGCCAGCCGCACGCGACTACCGGGGTAACGCTGCATGAAATCACTGATCAACAGGGTGGCCAGATAGTTGCCGATGGTCAGGGTGGCACCTACGTCCAGAGCCCCTACCCCCTGCTGGCCGCGCAGCAGCTCCTCCACTTCTTCGGCTCGGTCCAGCAGCGCCACGGCCTTGGGGAGCAGCTGGAACCCCAGCGCGTTGAGTTTCAGCCGTTTGCCCATGCGGTCCAATAGCTGGCAGTCGAACTGGCGTTCCAGCTCGGCCAGCGCCGTACTGGTCGCCGACTGGGACATGGCCAGCGCCCTCGCCGCCTGGGAAACGCTTTCGTGCTGGGCAACGGCGACGAAGACTTCCAGCTGGCGCAACGTGTAATGCATGACCAGGCCCCTCCAGAAAAAGTGCTGCTCAACGAATGCTATATCGATTTTAAAGATATACGTTATCAAGATAATTTGCTTAACAGATATACCACCCTTTATCTAGAATGAGCGCATCCTATAAAGCTATTTTTTATTCTTTTTTAGAATATGGCGAGCAAGGCTTAGGCCACGCAGCCACAAAGGAGTCAGCATGAGCAAGTTTGCCCTGGAAGAAGTGCTAAGCGTTCACCACTGGAACGACACGCTGTTCAGCTTCCGCACGACACGTGAGCGCAGCCTGCGCTTCAAGAACGGCCAATTCGTGATGATCGGCCTGGAAGTGGCGGGCAAACCCCTGATGCGTGCCTACTCCATCGCCAGCCCCAACTACGAAGATCATCTCGAGTTCTTCAGTATCAAGGTGCCCGATGGCCCGCTGACCTCACGTTTGCAGCACCTGAAGGTGGGCGACCAGATCATGGTCAGCCGCAAGCCGACCGGCACGCTGGTATGCGACGACCTGCTGCCCGGACGTAACCTGTACATGCTCTCCACCGGCACGGGCCTGGCGCCGTTCATGAGCCTGATCCAGGACCCGGAAGTCTACGAGCGTTTCGAGAAGGTCGTACTCATTCACGGCGTGCGTGAAGTCTCCGAGCTGGCCTACGCCGACTTCATCACCAAGGAATTGCCCGCCCACGAGTACCTGGGTGAAGAAGTCGCCGAAAAGCTGGTGTACTACCCCACGGTCACCCGTGAAGAGTTCCACACCATGGGCCGCCTGACCGACCACATTCGCAGCGGCAAGCTGTTTGCCGACACCGGCCTGCCGCCCATCGACCCGCGCCAGGACCGCGCCATGATCTGCGGTAGCCCCGCCATGCTGGACGACACCAGCGCGCTGCTGGATGAACTGGGGCTGAACATCTCCCCGCGCATGGGCGAACCAGGCGACTACGTCATCGAACGCGCCTTCGTAGAGAAGTAAGCCTGGGGGTGAAGGCTGAAGAATAGCGCATAGCCTGTGCCACCCTCATCTTGTCAAGCCCTGCAAAAAGCCCCTGTGGATGTTATCCACAGGGGCTTTGTCTACTCGGCGCGACTGGCTCTTCACGCTTGCCCTTCACGACTTACCCTTGACCGTTACACAGCGTCTTTGCCGGTTTCGCCGGTACGGATACGAATCACCTGCTCCAACGGCATCACGAAGATCTTGCCATCGCCGATCTTGCCCGTATTGGCCACCTGGGTGATCGCATCGATGACCTGCTCGGCCATATCGTCGTCCACGGCCACTTCCAGCTTCACCTTGGGCAGGAAATCCACCACGTATTCCGCCCCACGATACAGCTCTGTGTGGCCTTTCTGGCGACCAAAGCCTTTCACTTCCGTCACCGTAATACCCTGCACGCCGATATCGGAAAGCGACTCGCGTACGTCATCAAGCTTGAACGGCTTGATAATGGCTGAGATTAATTTCATGACCACATCCTCTGGTTATGCAACGGTTGTCTTGACCGGAAACACGGCGGCGCGATGTCGATGTCCCTCACGCCCATTGCACCTAGCATACACCCGCCAGCCCAGAGAATAAAAAGCCCTTGTGCCTGGCACGTACATGCGGGCAAGCCTGACCCGTTCCCTACGGCAAAAGGCCTCCCACGAGGGAGGCCTTGAGTAGCAGTGCCGCTTGCTATGGCACGGCGCTTATTTCTTGACGCCAAACTCGGGGTAGGCTTCCAGGCCACACTCTGCGATATCGACGCCTTCGTACTCTTCTTCTTCGCTGACACGGATACCCATGACCGCTTTCAGCACCAGCCACACCACCAGGCTCGCCAGGAACACCCAGCCGAAGATGCCCACGATACCGATCAGCTGTGCACCGAAGGACGCATCGCCATTGTTCAGCGGCACGGCCAGCACACCCCAGATACCCACGACACCGTGAACCGAGATAGCACCCACAGGGTCATCCAGCTTCAGCTTGTCCAGCGTGACGATGGCAGCGACCACGATCAGGCCACCGATGGCACCAATCAAGGCGGCACCCAGCGCAGAAGGCGACAGCGGGTCTGCGGTAATGGCGACCAGGCCTGCCAGCGCACCGTTCAGCGCCATGGTCAGGTCCGCCTTGCGGAACCACAGTTTGGCCAGCACCAGGGCTGCAATCACGCCACCCGCCGCCGCCGCATTGGTATTCACGAACACTTGAGCAACGTTGTTGGCCGACACGGCATCCGACATTTTCAGCTCGGAACCACCGTTGAAACCGAACCAGCCCATCCACAGGATGAAGGTACCCAGCGTGGCCAGCGGCATGTTGGCGCCCGGAATCGCGTGGATAGAACCGTCCTTGCCATACTTGCCCTTACGGGGGCCCAGTACCAGCACACCCGCCAACGCTGCTGCTGCACCGGCCATGTGGACGATACCCGAGCCCGCATAGTCAGAATAGCCAACGCCATCCAGCCAGCCACCGCCCCAGGTCCAGTAGCCAGACACCGGGTAGATGAAGGCGGTCATGACCACCGCGAAGGCCAGGAAGGCCCACAGCTTCATACGCTCGGCCACGGCACCCGACACGATCGACATCGCCGTTGCGACGAACACGACCTGGAAGAAGAAGTCCGAACGCATGGAGTAGTAAGGTGCATCTTCACCACCGGCCAGCACCGCATCGACGCTGTTCTCGGTACCGATCAGGAACCCAAGGCTAGGCAGGAAACCGCCTTCGCCGCTGGAGTACATGATGTAGTAGCCCACCAGCAGGTACATGGTGCAGGCAATGGCAAACAGCGCAATGTTCTTGGTCAGAATTTCAGCGGTGTTCTTGGAACGTACCATACCGGCCTCGAGCATCGAGAAGCCAGCGGCCATCCACATGACCAGTACGCCGCAAATCAGGAAGTAAAACGTATCGAGCGCATAGCTCAATTCTGTAAGCTCGTTCATCAGGTGTTCCCCGTGATCCAAGAGAAGTTATACGTAGTGGGTCGTCGTTGTGTGGGCAGGCCTATACCGCGTCGGCGCCGCGCTCTCCGGTACGAATACGAATGACATCTTCCAGCGGCGTCACGAACACTTTGCCGTCACCGATCTTGCCGCTGTTGGCAGCGCTGCAGATGGCATCCAGCACGCTCTCCAGACGCGCATCGTCCACGGCCACTTCCACTTTCACCTTGGGCAGAAAGTCCACTACGTACTCGGCACCGCGATACAGCTCGGTGTGGCCTTTCTGGCGACCAAATCCCTTGACCTCAGTAACCGTAATCCCCTGCACGCCGTTGTCGGCGAGTGCTTCACGAACGTCGTCAAGCTTGAAAGGCTTGATGATAGCGGTGATGAGTTTCATCCCGGATCTCCCCTGCTGGTTCAGTCCCACTCGGTGGAGAGCGGCGTGGCCGCCCGAATTTAGTGCTTGCCCTGCTAATGCTCATACCGTGCCACTGGATTTTTTCTCATTGAAATTCATACCCTTAAGGTTTCAAAAGTGCGCTTTACAGCCACTGGCAAGGCGACTACGCATCCATTCACACCCGCCCATGCACTAAAAACGATCACCAACAAAAGCGGCGCGCTCTTTTTTGATGCATGCGCACATTGCAGGAGAAAACGCACGCGGGGCATGCGGTTTGGCAAAGGGTTGCGTATCCTTACAGGTAAGCTATCCACATTTATGCGCCACCGTTTAAGGAGAGAGCCATGACGCCCCAGGATCGCATCAGCCGTTTAGCCCAGCAGATAGGCGACCGTTTACAGAATGCTTCCCAGGCCCCGGAAGACATTCAGAAAGGCGTGCAGCAAGTGGTACGAGGCGCCTTCGACCGCCTGGAGCTGGTATCACGAGAAGACTTTGATATCTTGATGGATGTGCTTCAGCGCACGCGCGCGCGTGTCGAAGCGCTGGAGCGTCAGGTGGCCAGCCTGGAAGCCACGGTGGAAGCGGCCAGCGCCGCGCAGACCACTCCCATGGAAGCCGAAGTACCGCCAGCCCCCGTTGAGCCTGCCGAGCAAGGCAAGCCCACCCCCGGCAACCCAAGCTGAGGCAACGCTGGGTGGCCTTGGATAGGCACCCAGCGCGCTTATCCGCCTGACCCCTTACGGCTCACTTTGTGACGCATCAAACGCGCGAAGGCATGGCGAAAGCCACCTCATGCACCATGTTGGAGCAATTACGCCCCTGGGGCGTCTCGCGCTGACGACTTGTGCGACCTCCGCTGTTTCCATTTGCAATTGATAAACAGAATCGTTTAAATAAAGCGCTTATTGTCAGGTGCCCACTTCATGCGCTGCATCCCCCGACTCCCGACCCTGGCCCGCAGCTGCTTGCTCGCGGCAGCCTTGCTGTTCAGCACTGCCAGCCACGCCCAGTGGGCCACCATCGACTGGACCATCGCCGAAACGCTGCTGGCGATTGGCGCTCCGGTCAGCGGTATCGCGCAACAGCCGGGATATCACGATTGGGTAGGCGAGCCGCGTATCCCGGAGCACGTCAGCGACCTTGGCCTACGCACCCAGCCCAACTTCGAGCTGCTGTCCCAATCGCCCCCTGAGCAAACCCTGCTCTCGCCCATGTTTACCGGGCTGATTCCTCGGTTGGAGCGCATCGCGCCGGTGGGCACTTTCGCCCTTTACTCGCCAGGCACCGATACGTGGCAGGAAATGCAGACCCTCACCCGCCAGTTGGGCGAGTTGACCGAACGCAACGCAGAAGCCGAGGCGCTGATCGAGAACACCCAGCAGCTGATGCGCGAGCTGCGCTACCCGCCCGGCAACGCATCTCCATTGCTGATGGTGCAGTTCATGGATGCTCGGCATGTGCGGGTTTTTGGCGAGAACAGCCTCTACAACGCCGTATTGGAACAGCTGGCGCTGCCCAACGCCTGGGATGAGCCCACCAACGCCTGGGGCTTCGCCTTGGTCGGTATCGAAGCGCTGGCACGCTACCCCGACGCCACCCTGGTCATCGTTGACCCGCTCCCCGCAGGGGTGGAAACGCAGTTGGAAAAGAGCGGCCTGTGGCAGCAATTGCCGAGCGTTCAACATGGTCATCTGCTGCGCCTGCCGCCAGTCTGGAGCTTTGGCGCCCTGCCCTCCGCCCAGCGCTTTGCCCGCGAACTGACCAGCGCATTGAACGCCCAGGGGGCACATTAACGCTTTACTCGCTGGCCGCTCAGTAGCGCTCAACGCTTGAAATAAAGTAGGCTTAGCCAACGAGCAGACTCATTAAACTGAGTGAGCCAATTGAGAGACGTTGCGAGGGAGCGCCATGACATTAGCGATTGTGGCCACGCGGGCAGGCGTGGGGTTGGAAGCACCGGCGGTTCATGTCGAAGTACATCTGGCGAATGGCTTGCCGGGCCTGACACTGGTAGGCCTACAGCGATTCATAGCGTTAGCTGGTTTACCTTTGAAGACGGCTTCAGCACGTCCCCTGATCCTCGATTAATTAGCCTGGAACCCTTCGGCACAGACGATGAGGTAAAAACGTCCGTGGCCAATTGGGTCTATATGGATACTCAAACCAAGGTTCTTCGCGGGGCACTTGTCATCAAGGTGCATGTGTTAGGTCAAGCGCTTTATCTCATGGAACCCCAGCGACGCCCTCCAAAACCCAGAAAAGGCGGTAGAGAGGAAGGGTCAAAACCTCCGTCCTACAAAGGTTTAGTGTTTACGTTGGATCACCAAAACAGCTTTGAACACTGGTTGCGCCAAGTGCTGTCTAATGTGCGGCACGCTGAAGGTGTCGTTCAAAAGCTCGTTCGTCACTGCCCAGGATTCGCCGACACGTTCAAGCACCCGAAGGCCAAAAATGAGAACGTTCCCGGCGAAGCTTCCGTGCTGAATGCCTCTAGCAGTCTGTCGGACTTGAGGTTAATGGATGAGCTGAGGCGTGGGTTCTTCACCCCCCCCTGTGTTGGTGTTGGTGTTGGTGCTGTTGTGTGGCTCTTAACCTGCCCCTCAGCTTCTGCAAGGCGGTTCTGACGCCTTGCCTGCTGGCCGGTTGGGCGCGGCGAGCCCTCAGCCCGCCGTCAACCGGTGCATCCGCTTGATATTCCACGCCATGGTGGCCAATCGCCACTCGCCGCTGACCTTATCCAGTCCGCGTAGCGAGAACTGCCGGAACCCCATCACGTGTTTGATGATCCCGAAGACCGGCTCCACGGTATGTTTGCGCAATGCGTAGAGCGCTCGGCCCGCCTGCGTCTTCAAGCGGTGTGCCATCTGTTCGACGGGGTCCTCGCTCTCCGGGGCAGGCGGATCCGCGGCGAAACGTTCAAAGACCGGAAGGTGATGGACGTCTCGCTTCATCGCCAACAGCGGTTCGATACCATGGTCATGGCAGGCCTGGATATTGCTGGCACTGAAGTAGCCGGTATCACCCAGCAGGTGGTCAGGTTTTCCCAGCGTTTCCGGGTAACCTTGCCAGGCCGTCAGTAGCGGCATGACTTGCTGCTTGTCATTGGTCGCCTGCGTGACGTGGACATGGGTCACCAGCAGACTCTCGGTATCAACCGCGGCTTGGGCGTTGTAGCACTGATCAAACCCCTTGCCGGTGACCGGCATGATGCGCGACTGCGGGTCGGTGAAATTGATCTGATCCTTGTCACGCGGGCCACCAGTGGGCGGTTCGGGGTCACGCCCACGGGGCTTCTTGCCGGCCTTGCGCTGCGCCTCCCGCCGCGCCACCTTTTCCTGATAGGCGGCTTGCTCGGTGGCGTCCCGCTCCTCGGCGCGCGCCTCGATCTTGGCCTTCGCCTCAGCGATGGCCGCCAGGCGGGCTTCACGGCGGGCAATCTCGGCGGGGATATCCATGCCGTCGGCCGCGTCCTCCTTGTCCGCCGACTCGGCCCGCTCGGTCAGCGCTTTCACCTCTGCCCTGAACTGTGCCTCCAGCTTCTTGGCATGGCCATACGACAACGCCTTGTGCTTGCTGGCGTTGGCCTTGAGCTTGGTGCCGTCCAGGGCGATGGTGCCAAGCTTGAGCAGCTTCATCTCGCGGGCCAGCAGCAGCACCTGTACGAACAACTGTTCCAGTTCCGGCAGAAAGCGGCGGCGAAAGGTGGCCAGCGTGTCATGGTCGGGATGGGTATTGGCGGCCAGGTAGCGGAACGCCACCGAGTCATAGGTGGCACGCTCGATCTTGCGGCTGGAGACCACCCCGGTGGCGTAGCCGTAGATCAGCAGGCTCAGTAGCACCGCCGGGTGATGTGCCTTGGAACCCCGCCCCATGTAACGCCGGGTCAACGTCGAGAGGTCCAGTTGTTCGACAACATCGACAACGAACCGCGCCAGGTGACCATCGGGCAACCACTCGTCTACCGAAGGCGGCAGCAGGTAATCGGTCTGGCGATCCACAGGGATGAAGCGGCTCATGGCGATCTTCTCAGCTCGGCGATGACGGTGGTCAGTATCTCACGGTGCAACGGAAAGACCGACAGGCTGCTAGCAAAATCGGTATCACCCGTGGTGATTTACTCTGATTGGCCTCTATTAGCGTATTTTTCTAGTCATGTCACAAAGGCCACCGTGTGTGGTGGTTATCGATGACAAATAAATGCCGATGCACTTGCCTGGAATGAGTGTGGGGGTGACTATGCGGCTCTGCCCCTTCCCATCCCTCATGTTCGTGTTGATGATGCTCATCATGATAGTGAAGGTGGCTATGAGTGAGAGGGAAGTGCTCATGCAACAACGTATCTAAATCTCTTCGTGGCCAAGCAAGCACCGCAAGCACCGTCGCCGTTAAAGCGACTGTTCCGAGCATGGCGAACGCTTCAGTCATCCCCACGTTCAGCCCTAGCCATCCTGCCAACGGATAAGTAAACAACCAGCAACAGTGTGACAACGAGAATTGGGCAGCAAAGAGCGCCGGACGATCCTGCGGCTGGCACGAACGCTTGAGCAAACGTCCGGTAGGAGTCATGACCATCGACGCGCCTGCACCCAGTAGCCACCATAGTCCGACCAGTCCCGCGAATGATGGGCCAAGCCAGCCCAAGTACAGACTGAGTGCCATGATCATGCCACCCAGCAGCATGACAGGTCGTTCAGGCAAGCGATCCAGCAGCCTAGGTAGCAGTAAGGCCACTAGCATAGAGCCGCCTCCTGCGGCAGCAAAGGCCAAAGCTACTTCTTGCTCGCCAAGCCCCAACATCGAGCGCACAAGCACTACCGTATTGACGATCTGCATCGCTCCAGCGGCGGATACCGCCAAGTTCAACGCCAACAAGGCGCGCAAACGAGGTGTTTTTAGATAAATCTGTAGACCGTGAGAAATGCGACGCCAAACGCCGGGAATCTCCTCAAGCGGTTGTGACGCGGGCAACAGCACCGATATAACTAATGAGGCAGAGATCGCGAATGCCAGGGCGTTCAGTACAAACAGGACATCAAAGCTCATCACCATCAGCAATGCTGCTGCTGCCATCGGGCTAAGAAGATTCTCTAAATCGTAGGCAAGGCGTGACAGGGACAATGCTTGCGTGTATTGCGCTTCGTCTTCCAGGATATCTGGTATTGTCGCCTGAAAAACGGGCGTGAAACCGGCAGAACAAGCATTGAGCAAAAAAATCAACACATAGATTTGCCACACGTCTGTAACAAAAGGTAGTGCGCAAACCACGGCTGCTCGCAACAAGTCGAGGCTAACCAACAACGTGCGTCGAGGTAGACGTGAGGCGTAAGCGCCCACCAGGGGAGCAATGCCCACGTAGGCGACCATCTTAATCGCCAGCGCTGTGCCTAATACAACACCCGCCTGTCCCCCTACAAGATCATGAGCCAGTAACGCTAAGGCAACGGTGGTAAGACCGGTACCAATCAGTGCAATGACCTGAGCGAAAAAGAGATGGCGATAGACGCGATGGGTGAGCACATTAAACATAGAGCATTCCTCACGTGAGGGGCGCTTAGAGGCATTTACAGGTAGCGGGTAATAGCCTTGAACTCTTCAGCCCGCGCCCGCTGAGTTTGATCTTGAGAGCCCAAGGCATCCTCTAGGCAGTGATCGATATGATCTAAAACCAAGGCACGTTTGGCCTGTTGAATCGCCTTCTCCACCGCATGGAGCTGCTGGGCAATGTCCAGACAGTGGCGACCATCCTCTATCATCTGCGTTACGCTCGAAAGGTGCCCCCGAGCCCGGTTCAAGCGCTTGATGATGTCGGGATGTGACTGGTGCGTATGTATTGTCATTTTCTTTCCCTTATCCTATTCCTATCCCCCAGGAGGGGATGGTAATCTATTACCGCTATGCGGCGCTACCGCGTAAGTAAACTGTTATCTACCCTTTTTATCGTCAATTTTTACCCTGGTTGATCTACATGCTCCATCGGCTGCGTCACCGCCTTGGCTATCTGACCCTACTACTGCTGTTTTTGCCTAGCCTGGTGCTTTCCAGTGTGGGCGAAGCGAGTGCGCATGGCGCAATGAGCATGGTTGGCGTTGAGTCATCTCACCAGGAGAGTGTGCAGAAAGGCCATGGTCATGCCCATGGGCATAAGCACGATGACGGTCGACATCTCTCTCATGAGAGCGGCAGTCACTTTCACGAACAAGCGGATCGCTTGGGGGCGGGCCTTGTTATCGCTCCGAACATCCGTCATGCCCTGCGGCTAGGCGAACGGCGCGGTTTACCCCTGCGTCGCGCCTACCGATTGGAGCGACCACCACGGCCAGTTATCGCTTGATAACTGGGGCCACCCTTTGGGTGGCCAATACTAATGTCAGACCCGTGGAGGTTACATGTTTCCATCCCAAGTAAGGGGTGCGCTCGGCTTGCCTATGATGGCACGACGCCACGCCTTAGCCTTTCTAACCCTGCTGTTAATGCTACTGGGAGCCAGTGGCGAGGCGCTTGCTCACGCGGTTGCTGAAGGTGACAAGGGCTATATCCAGGAGATCTATGGCGTTCATCTGATCTCGTTTATGTATCTCGGTGCCAAACACATGGTAACGGGGTATGACCACATCCTGTTTTTGTTAGGGGTCATCTTCTTCCTCTACCGAATGCAGCATATCGCTATTTACGTCAGCCTCTTCGCCGTCGGTCACTCCACGACCATGCTGTTAGGGGTCTACTTCAATATTGGCATCAATAGCTATCTGATCGACGCGATCATCGGACTCTCCGTTGTCTACAAGGCGCTCGATAACATCGGTGCGTATCAGCGCTGGTTCGGCTTTCAGCCCAACACTAAAGTCGCTACGTTGGTGTTTGGTCTGTTTCATGGCTTTGGCCTGTCGAGCAAGATCATTGAGTACGATATCGCTCCCGATGGCCTCGTCCCTAACCTTCTGGCATTCAATATAGGCGTAGAGATCGGCCAGCTACTGGCATTGAGCGCTATTCTCATCGTAATGGGCTTCTGGCGACGCACTACTGGCTTCTTACGCCATGCGTATACCGCCAACGTCGCCATGATGTGTGCTGGTTTTATGCTGGTGGGTTATCAACTGACCGGCTATTTCATCGCCTAATTGAAGGAGTCCCTGATGTATAACACCGACCTTCCAACCCGTGCCGAACTACCATCAACGGGTCAGTTACTTCGCTCTACGCTAATAGCAGCGGTTATTGCCGTCGCTTTACTGATCACGGTTGTGTTACCTGCCGAGTATGCCATTGACCCCACCGGCGCTGGGCGCTTGTTGGGGCTGACTGAGATGGGCGAAATCAAAACCCAGCTGGCTGAGGAAGCCGAACTCGACCGGGCCAACGACCAAGCCATGGCTCAACAGGCGTCTCAACCCTCGGCATCACAAGAGATCGTCAGTGATCGCCATTCTACGACGGTAAACGATGCTGATGCTCAGACTGAGACGTCCGAGGCAGGGATAGCTCCCCAAACAGCCGATTCAGCCTCAGCGAGTGATCCAGCTGCACCTTCGCCCACTGATTCGGAAAGGATGATGACCGATGCCAGCGCGGCAATGGCAGAGACATTAGCGACTGATGAAGCCGCTTCTCAGGCGGCGCAAGCGGAAGAAGCGACCCCGTGGAGCGATGAGGTGAGCTTTACCCTGACCCCAGGAGAAGGCACAGAATACAAACTCACTATGGAAGAAGGGGCGGTGGCAACCTTTGCCTGGGTATCCGAAGGTGGCCCTGTCAATTTTGACACGCACGGTGATGGCAACGGGAACTCCATCAGCTACGAGAAAGGCCGTGGCGTGCCCGAGGATGAAGGCGAGCTAGAAGCCGCTTTCACTGGCAATCACGGCTGGTTCTTTCGTAACCGCAATGACAATGACGTAACCGTAGTCTTGCGTGTTGGGGGAGATTACGGAGAGCTAAAACGCATGCTTTAATCCCCTCCTGATCCGCTCCGGCCAAAAGGCCGGGGCGGTACTCAGCATGTAATGTGTTTAACAACCGGGCTTACGCACAATGTTTGATGCTCTAGGCAATGGGCAGCCAGTAGCTCACACCGTCCACGCTAACCTGTAAACCGCCTCTTGAACGCTCTATAGAATGATGGCGCAGTGATTTTTTCGACACTTTCTTGTCGTGAAAGTATTCCATGGCGGTCACGATCCACTGCTCACTCCACTCTTCTCCTTGATCAGCGAACTTCGTCATTTCCATCATGGTGCGAGCCAACTTTTCTTTTCGCCGTTTTCTTATTCGCTTCTCATCCACTCTAGGGGCTAGTGTGGTGGCATATTGGCGATTTAAGAAATTGGCAAACCCCGTCACCGACGCGGCTTGTCCGGGCACCGCACGCAAATAGTTGTCCACATCGCCCTGTTGAGGCAGTCGCTGTCCCTCCCGGTCAGTAGCGAGTAGCAATGCGGCTGCCGCTCTTAGTGCAAGTCGAGCGGAGGTGTGGGGCGTTTTACCCGCCTCTATACGGGTTTCCAATTGCTGCCAATAAGTTTGCAGCACCCTTTCTGATAATGAAGTCGACGGTACGGAGTTGAGGCATGCCTGAATGCGTCGTTTCTCGGAGTCGATTCGTTTTGCCAGATGATCCGGCTCCACCCCTTTTTCTTCATGCAACCATCTCATAGGGAGCCTCACACGCCGCAACCCCTCCGCCCCGAAGTGATGGAGCAGTTCCACATAGCTCGGTATCCGTGCCCATGCCTGGTGGAGCTCAGTAAAGAACGACCAGAACACATCGATCTCTAAACCCTTATGTCGAGCCATAAGGGTCGCTAGCAAAAGGCTGGGGTAAACCCGGCCTTTTCACTATTAGCGCATACTCACTCCCGGCCTGGGTCTCCCGCCAAATATGCTTGGTAAAGGTCATCAAACAACATATCGGTATGTTGCAGCAGGGCATCATCGTCGTCACAGCGCTCTTTAGCCCCGGCCAGCATAAGTTTTAACCCCACGGCCTCTGGTACAGGGGTGCCCCCCACGTCCAAGTAGTGTACTAGCTCCGCAATTCTGCTCAAGCCTGCCTGCGTCTCAAGGCTAAAGCTCGCGAGCAGCACTTCAAACGTCACCTTGTCATCAATATGGGTGAAATAGGCTCCATCATAATCAAACCCTAGCGCGTCTGGCGGGCACTGGCTTGGATGTTCTAGCCACACGAAGCGAGCCTCAGGATCAATAAAGCGCTTGATCAACCAAGCCGATGCTAGCCTATCCACCCAAGGGCGACGGCGCGTGGCCCACCGTTTTCCACGAAATGCAGAGTGATCAAGCCGTGGGATCTCGGCCTGGATCGGCTGGGGCTCATCTGGCACAAAGCAACGATTGAAGACGGTCGCCGCTTCTGCCAAGGCCATGATAGCGCGCTCGCTTTCTGATCCTGGAAAAAAATCAATCTCCACAATGCTTTGTAAACGTCGCTGCAACTGGGTCAATTGACGCTGCGCGTCTCGCTCCTCCAACTGAGGGCATGCCTGTTTCCAGTCAGCCACTGCCGCCCGTAAGGCCTGAAAATCTGGCGTTCGATCAAAGAGCGAAGGCAATACCTCGACGCTATCTATGGCTGAATCGTCTACCTCGATCAGCAGCGCGTTACCTCCCAGCTCCCGAATAGCGCCGACTTGCAGCTCCAGCGCTTCCCTTCGCGTGGGGCTAGCAGGCAGTAAGTAGACGCCGTCTCTGAGTACCGCAGCACCTAAACCACGAAGTGCCCGCCAGATCCTCATACGGGGTGTGCCCGACCGCCCACTGAGGCGCATGATCAGGATTAACCAGTGTTGTTCGTTATCTGCCATACCGCCTCTTACGTTGCATGTATAACTTCACTGTTATACATTCTACAAAATAATACCCTAACTCGTTAGAGAGTGTGCCATGCCGTCCAACATTGAGTCGACCCATCAAGTCCCGTTCCGTGAGGCCGTTAGGGTCTGGTTAAGAATCGCACTATTGAGCTTCGGCGGCCCAGCGGGTCAGATAGCGGTGATGCATCGCATCCTTGTCGAAGAAAAAAAATGGATTGGCGAGCGCCGTTTTCTGCACGCGCTTAACTATTGCATGATGCTGCCGGGGCCAGAAGCGCAGCAGTTGGCTATCTATATCGGTTGGCTGATGCATCGTACCAAAGGTGGTTTAGTCGCGGGCAGCCTCTTTGTGCTACCTGGCTTCATCGCCATTCTGGCCCTGAGCTACCTGTATGCCGCCTTAGGCAATGTGGGAGCCGTTGAGGGACTCTTCTTTGGCCTAAAAGCGGCGGTTCTGGCCGTGGTACTTAACGCTGTCGTCCGTATCGGCAAGCGGGCGCTGAAAAATCAGATAATGCTTGGCATCGCCGCTGCCGCGTTTGTCGCTATCTTCTTTTTTGAGGTGGCGTTTCCGCTGATTATTCTGAGCGCGGCCCTTCTGGGGTACTGGGGAGGAAAGCGCGGCATGCCGGCCTTCCAGGTGGGCGGTGGCCACGGTGATGCCGACGAGTCAGTGCTTAGCGACCGAGACTCTCTACTGGGAGAAGGGCTGCCTGCCCATGCACGCCCCAATCACCAGTGGTCGCTACGCATGTCAGGCACGTTACTCCTATTGTGGCTGACGCCCGTGGTACTGCTATTAGCGCTATTCGGTAGCGAGAATGTGTTCAGTCAGATCGCATTCTTCTTTAGCAAGATGGCGGTGGTGACCTTTGGCGGTGCCTACGCGGTATTGGGCTACATCACTCAAGAGGCGGTGCAAAACTATGGATGGCTGGCACCGGGCGAGATGCTGGATGGCCTGGGCATGGCGGAGACAACACCGGGCCCATTAATTCAAGTCGTCCAGTTTGTTGGGTTTATGGGCGCTTATCGTGACGCCACAGGCCTTGATCCCATGTTGGCGGCAACGCTCGCCGCACTGCTGACCACATGGGTAACGTTCATTCCTTGTTTCCTTTGGATATTTTTAGGGGCTCCCTATGTGGAGCGTCTACGTGACAACCGCGCCCTAAGCGCTGCGCTGTCCGCCATTACCGCTGCGGTCGTCGGGGTTATCCTCAACCTGGCCATCTGGTTTGGCGTTCACGTTATTTTCGCTGACGTAGGCGAGTGGCACGTGATGGGGGCGCGTATTTTAGCGCCGAATTTAGCGTCTCTTGATCTATTGGCGTTGTTACTGGCGGCAGGCGCCATGGTCGCGATTTTTCATTTCAAGGTGGGCATGCTCAAAGTGCTGGCGGGTTGCGCGCTTCTGGGTGTCTTAGCGTCTCTTGTGTTTTTTTAGCCAGCAGTCCCCGCCGGTGACGTTTCCGTCTCATTAGCGTCGTCCTTTATAGTTCGCTGCGCTTACTCTCACACGCTTGGTTGTGAACCCACCTAATCTCCACTAGTATCCCACCTATCCCCCCTGGGGGGATAGGTGGCGTCGCAATGCTCGATAGCGCCTACGCTGAATATGATCTTCTTTCCTTAGGTACGCCCGTCATGCATCACCATCGCCTTGACCAATGGCAACACGATCACACGTTTGGCCAGAATCATAAACGCTCCGGTGAGTCGCGGACGCTCATTGTGGTCGGGCTGACCCTGGCCATGATGGTGTGGGAAATTACGGCGGGGGTGATCTACGGATCAATGGCGCTGCTGGCCGATGGGTTGCACATGGGTTCTCACGCAGTGGCACTGGGCATTGCCGCCTTCGCGTATGCCTATGCTCGGAAGCAGGCTACGAGAGACCGGTTCTCGTTTGGCACCGGAAAGGTCAACGCGCTGGGCGGGTTTACTGGGGCGATACTGCTGGCCGTATTCGCCCTGTACATGGTGATAGAAAGCGTGGGCCGCCTGTTCGATCAGGCCAAATCCACATAAAGTGACGAAGAACCCCCAAACAGATCTAGTGTGATTTAGTTATCGTTGTTATCTGCCGCTAAAAGTAAATGGGTTCGTTCTACTTCGCTCATTGAGGCTTTCTGTAAGGCTGTCCAACTATCCGGTGGGTTGCCACTGCTGAGCATTTTCTGAAAGACAGAGTAAGCATCATGCTTACTGCCATAAGCGCGTTTTGTAGCGTCATCATTGACCCATGCATAAATAATGATCTTGCTCGCAGCATCATAGCGAAAGAACAGCCGGTACTGCTGGTAGAACTTTGCTCGTTGCCAATGAGTGTGCTCTGTGCCAAGCGTGCTCCCTTGGCGATATTGAGTGCCTGATGGATCCTGCGGAATATCATTCAAGGCTAGCTTCATGATCGCTGCTAGGCGCTTGGTGGCCGCCTTGTTTCGATAACCGGCAGGATCTTTCGATTGAAGATGTCTCACCTTCAAGGTGAGTGCTTCGACTTGTTCCAAGAACAACGGATGGGCATAAATCGTCCATCCATTAACCTCCAGAGGCTTCATTCGTCGTCATCATCCTCTTCCAGTGCCTCTTCGAGGTCTACCTCAATACCTGCGGTAAGCCGCTCAGCCTCGGAAAAGCTACTGGCAGTCACCGGGCGAATATTTTCTGGATGCGCCAGAAGATCGCGCTCTAGAAAATTGAGGAAGTTGACCATCACAGGGTCGTGCCTGGCCTCATCACTCGCCTTGGAAAGCACCACTTCACCATCAGGACGAACGGTATAATGAATACGGTCTCGGCGCTTCAGCTTTAGCGCCCGGCGAATCGATGCCGGAACAGTCGTTTGATAGCGATCCGTCAGAGTTGAGTCGTCTTCGATAAGCGTGCTCACTGTCGCTCTCCGCTTGATAGCAATGCAAAAGTAATGCATACAAAGTTAATGCAACCGCATTACTTCGTCAAGCTGTCTCCCCTGCTTGAACCGGTTGCTTAATCGCTACCAAAGCCTTCTTAATTACGTTAGGTTAAATACTTAAGCTAATGTAGCTTTATCCTACATTGGAGTAAGTGACAACTGCAGAGGAAAGGCGATGACGCTAGCCATTGTGGCCACGCGGGCGGGCGTGGGGTTGGAAGCACCGGCGGTGCATGTCGAAGTACATCTGGCGAATGGCTTGCCGGGCCTGACACTGGTGGGCCTACCGGAAACCGCCGTAAAGGAGAGCCGCGAGCGGGTGCGCAGCGCCTTGATCAACGCGGGCTTCGATTTCCCCAACACCAAGCGCATTACCCTCAACCTCGCCCCGGCGGACCTGCCCAAAGAGGGTGGCCGTTTCGATTTGCCGATTGCGCTGGGCATTCTCGCGGCGTCGGGCCAAATCCCGGTGGATGCGCTGGAAGGCATGGAGTGCGCAGGCGAGCTGGCCCTGGATGGCAAGCTGCGGGCGGTACCCGGCGTGCTGCCCTTTGCCCTGGCCACTCGCCGTACCAACAAGGCGTTGATCGTGCCCCGCGCCTGCGCCGATGAAGCTGCCCTGGCGGGCGATCTACCGGTGCTGCCCGCCGACTCTCTCTGGCAAGTCGTCGCCCACCTGCTAGGCCAGGAAAAGATCCCACCCCACCAGCTCTCGGCATCGGCCAAATCGACCACGCCCATGGCCGACCTGGCCGATGTGCGCGGCCAGCACCAGGCCCGCCGGGCGCTGGAAGTGGCCGCCGCCGGGGGCCACAACCTGCTGTTTGCAGGCCCGCCCGGCACC
Organism: Halomonas sp. NyZ770; assembly: GCF_020616575.1. Lineage (NCBI taxonomy): Bacteria > Pseudomonadati > Pseudomonadota > Gammaproteobacteria > Oceanospirillales > Halomonadaceae > Halomonas > Halomonas sp. NyZ770. The sequence continues at coordinate 3,855,701 of NZ_CP085143.1, forward strand.
GGCAAGACCATGCTGGCCAGCCGCTTGCCCGGTATTCTGCCGCCGCTTTCCGAGGACGACGCCCTGGAGGTGGCGGCGGTGCGCTCGGTATGTGGCCTGCCGTTGGAGGCCGACTGGGGCCAGCGGCCCTTCCGCCAGCCCCACCACAGCGCCAGCGCCGCTGCGCTGGTTGGGGGCGGCTCGAAGCCCAAGCCGGGGGAAATCTCGCTGGCGCACCACGGCGTGCTGTTTCTGGACGAGCTGCCGGAGTTCTCCCGCCACGTGCTGGAAGTGTTGCGTCAGCCGCTGGAGACAGGCGAAATTCACCTCTCCCGCGCCAGCCATGAGCGCCGCTACCCTGCTCAATTTCAGCTCGTTGCCGCCATGAATCCCTGCCCCTGCGGGCACCTGGGCGACCCGCGAAGCCGCTGCCAGTGCAGCGCCAGCCAGATTCAGCGCTACCAGGCGCGGCTTTCTGGCCCGCTGCTGGACCGTATCGACTTGCAGGTGGAAGTGCCCGCGCTGCCACCGGAGCAGCTCACCGCACAAACCCAGGGCGAGCCCTCCAGCGCGGTGCGCGAACGGGTGATGGCCGCCCGGGAGCGGCAGATGGCAAGAGGTGCGCTCAACAGCCAGCTCAGCGGTAAAGCGCTGGAAGCCGCCTGCGCCCTCAACGATGAAGAGCGCGCCTGGCTGGCAGGCGTACTGGAAAAGCTCAAGCTCTCCGCCCGCGCCTACCACCGGGTACTGCGCGTGGCGCTGACGCTGGCCGACCTGCAGGGTGAACCCAAGCCCTCTCAGCCCCACTTCATCGAAGCCATCGGCTACCGGCAGCTGGATCGTCTGCTGAAGGGGGCATAAGCCCCCTGTGGTCAGTGCGTTGCCGCGAGCGAATCCACCAGGCGCTGGCACAGCGCATCCAGCTTCTGGCCCGTGGCATCATCGCTGAGCGCGCCGCTGTCGTCGAACGCGCTGCCCGCCTTGGGGAGCGAGAGCGGCTGAGGCAGCACGGTGAGGCTTAAGTTTGCCAATAGCTGCTGGCCCAGCGGCAGCGCGCGAATGCCGCCCAAGCCACCGGGGGAAGCGGCCACCAGCGCCGCCCATTTACCGGCAAACAGTCCCAAGCCGGGGGTATCGCCATAGGGGCGAGACAGCCAGTCCAGAGTGTTCTTCAAAAGCGGCGTGATAAAGCCGTTGTACTCTGGCGAGGCGATCAAAAGCGCCTGGTGCTCTGCCAGGATCTCGCGCAGCTTCAGTACGTTCTCCGGCATGCCCTGGGCTTCGATGTCTTCATCGAACAGCGGGCAGGGGTACTCTTTCAAATCGATGAACGTGGCCTGACCGCCCAGCGCTTCGATGCGCTGGGCAGCCAGTTTGGCGAGCTGTTTATTCAGCGAGCCTTCACGGGCGCTACCCGCAAAAACCAGTACTTTGGGTGATTGAGTGGCGGTCATGGCTGCTCCTTGGTGGGGGCTTCAGGTACGTTCTCGATAAAGCGATCGAGCGCTTCAAACAGCACTTGGCGAATGGGCTCGGCTTCGTTCACCAGATGGTGACGCGCTTCCGGGTGGCGGTGTATCTCGGCATTGGGAAACTTCTCCGCCAGAATGGCCAGGTTCCACTCCCAATCGACGGTGAGGTCCTGCTCGCCTTGAAGAATCAAGGTGGGTAGCGGGCTGGGCTCCAGCGCCAGCAGCCGGGGCATCCAGCGGCGCATGGCGGTAATCCACGCCACGCTCAGCCGCTCAGGCTGCAACGGGTCCTGGTCGCGCAGGAATTCGGTGAACTGTTCATCGGTGGAGTTGGGCCGATACTTGCGCGGCAGCTCCTTGACGAACGGGCTGGCAATCAAGTGAAGCCAGCTGGATTGGCTCCAGCGCCAGGGCCGTACCAGGGGGGCCAGCAGCACGATGCCTGCCCAGCCGGCCTCGTCTTGGCGCGTCAACGCATCCGTGGCCAGAATGGCCGCGCCGGTACTCTGCCCGACCCCCAGCCACGGCGTAGGCACCATGCCATATACCTGCAGCGCCTCTTGCAGGTAAGTCAGGCAGTGCTGGTAGTCGTCGAAGTCTTCGATCTCGGCCCGGGGGCCGCTGGAAAGCCCATGGCCCGGCAAGTCCCACAGCACCACACGCCACCCCTTGGCCAGCAAGCAGCCCAGCAAATGGCGATACAGCCCCAGGTGGTCGAAATAGCCGTGAATCACAAACGCCGTGCCCACTGGTGAGGGCGGACTCCATACCTGGCACCAGAGCGCAAACCGACCGGTATCGATGAAACCAGCGTGCACCTCATGGGTATCGCTCAGCAAAGCCGCCAAACCGTAATGGCAGAAGTAGTCGTGCATGGCGTCCGTGAGGGCCTCGCCCGGCCTCAAGAGAGAGAGCGGCGAATCGCCTGATGCCTGGCGAAACAGGCCTTCCAAATGCTGGAAATTATGCATCAACGTCTCTCCGTGAACACGACACATCCATGGGCTGGCGAAACAGCGCTTGATCGCAGCGGCAGCGGGGCCACTCTCATCATTTGGTCGAGCATTTTACCGCTTTCGGGTCTACCCTGTTTACATGCCACCGCAGGTGTGGAAGTATTTTCCATAAATCACCTTTCACCCGAACCGTGGCACTAGAACAATCCACGGGCACCTTCACAGGAGATCCCCATGAGCGAGCGTATCACGCGCCACCGTTTACAGGTGGCAGCCGACCTGGACCGTTTCATCAACGAGCAGGCTCTGCCGGGCACCGGCGTCGACGAAAGCGCCTTCTGGGCCGGTGTCGATGCCCTGTTCCACGATTTGACCCCAAAAAACCGCCAACTGCTCGAAGAGCGCGACACGCTGCAAGAGAAGCTGGACGCCTGGCACCGGGAAAACCCCGGCCCGGTCAGCGACATGCCCGCCTACCGTCGCTTCCTGAAAGAAGTGGGTTACCTGGTAGAGGCACCGAACAGCGTGAAGGCCACCACCGCCAACGTCGACCGTGAAGTGGCCATTCAAGCGGGCCCACAGCTGGTCGTACCGGTGAGCAACGCTCGCTACGCCCTGAACGCGGCCAACGCCCGCTGGGGCAGCCTGTACGATGCGCTGTACGGCACCGACGCCATCTCTGAAGAAGACGGCGCGGAAAAAGGCACCAGCTTCAATCCGAAGCGCGGCGAAAAAGTCATCGCTTACGCCCGTGGCGTGCTGGACCGTGCCGCCCCGCTGGCCACCGGTTCCCACCGGGATGCGGTGAAGTACGTCATTCGCGATGGCCACCTGGTGGTCAGCCTGGAGGGCGGTCGTGAAACCGGCCTGCAAGATGCAGGCAAGCTGATCGGCTTCAACGGCGACGCTTCTGCCCCCGAGTCGATTCTGCTGGCCAACAACGGCCTGCACCTGGAAATCCAGATCGACGCCAGCCACCCCATCGGCAAGACCGACCCGGCACACGTCAAAGACGTCGTGGTTGAAGCCGCGCTGACCGCCATCATGGATTGCGAAGACTCCGTTGCGGCGGTGGATTCTGAAGATAAAGTCGGTGTGTACAGCAACTGGCTCGGCCTGATGAGGGGCGACCTGGAAGAGAACATCAAAAAAGGCGGCAAAACCTTCACCCGCAAGCTGCACGCCGACCGTACCTGGCAAACCACCGACGGCAACAGCGTCACGCTGCCGGGCCGTTCGCTGATGTTCGTGCGCAACGTGGGTCATCTGATGACCACCCCGGCGATTCTGGACGAAAACGGCAACGAGCTGCCGGAAGGCATTCTGGACGCGGTGGTGACTTCGCTGCTGGCCCTGCACGACCTGAAGAAAGACGCCGACCAGCCGCGCAACTCCCGCGCAGGCTCGGTGTATATCGTGAAGCCGAAGATGCACGGCCCTAAAGAAGTCGCCTTCGCTAACGAGCTATTTGGCCGCGTGGAAGACATTCTCGGCATGAGCCGTGACACCCTGAAAATGGGCATCATGGACGAAGAGCGCCGCACCACGGTCAACCTCAAGGCATGTATTGCCGAAGCCACCTCACGCGTAGTCTTCATCAACACCGGCTTCCTGGATCGTACCGGCGATGAGATGCACACCGCCATGGAAGCCGGCCCGATGGTTCGCAAGGGCGACATGAAGAGCGCTGCGTGGATCACCGCCTACGAGAAAAACAACGTGCAGGTCGGTTTGGCTTGTGGCCTGCGTGGCCGCGCCCAGATCGGTAAAGGCATGTGGGCCATGCCCGACCTGATGCACAGCATGCTGGAGCAGAAGATTGGCCATCCGAAAGCCGGTGCCAACACGGCGTGGGTACCGTCACCCACGGCGGCTGCCCTGCACGCCCTGCACTACCATCAGGTCAACGTGGCCGATATTCAGCGCGACCTGGAAGCTCAGGGCGAGCCGGACTTCCTCGACGACCTGTTGAGCGTGCCGGTGGCCGAAAACCCCAACTGGTCGGATGAAGAGATTCAGCAAGAGCTGGATAACAACTGCCAGGGCATTCTGGGGTACGTGGTGCGCTGGGTAGAGCACGGCGTCGGCTGCTCCAAAGTGCCGGATATTCACAACGTGGGCCTGATGGAAGACCGCGCCACGCTGCGTATCTCCAGCCAGCACATTGCCAACTGGCTGCATCATGGCATTGTCGATGCGCCCCGCGTTGAGGAAACCCTCAAGCGCATGGCGAAAGTGGTCGATGAGCAGAACGCTGGCGACCCCACTTACACCGCCATGAGCGCCGATTTTGAAGGCTCTACCGCCTTTAAAGCGGCCTCAGACCTCATCTTCAAGGGCCGTGAACAGCCTTCTGGCTACACCGAACCGCTGCTGCACGCGTGGCGTCAGGTGCACAAATCGAAGTAAACGCTTCGCGCTGACTAGACAATAGTCGCTAAAAGCCCCTCATGGTCTCGCACCTTGAGGGGCTTTTGTTTAGCTTAATAACATGCTTACGTTGACGTTAACGAAATCAATCATAGGAAAATAACAATGACCGTCATGACCGTCGAGCAGATCGAGCACTTTCTGGATGAGGTCTTTCCCCAGCGCATGGGAAAGATAGAGAGCGTAGGAGAGATGTGCGCCACCATGCGTTTAAATATTGGCCATGAGCACTTGCGCCCTGGCCCTCGCGTATCGGGCCCCACCATGATGGGCTTTGCGGATGTGGCGCTCTACGTGGCGATACTCGCCCAAATTGGCCCCGAAGCGATGGCCGTGACCAGCGATCTGAACTGCCACTTTCTACGCGCGGCCTCCGGCGATCACGACATCATCGCCCACGCCAGGCTGATCAAGCTGGGCCGCCGCCTGGCGGTGGGCGAAGTGCAGATTTTCTCCGCCAGCGATGACACGCGCCCCGTGGTGCATGTCACCGCCAGCTATGCGCTGCCGGATTAACTCTAGGCAGCCGAACAGCGCGGTCGTTCACGCTTTAACGCGCTCAACTCACTTTGGGGAGCTGGTCGATCAGCCGATCCAGCGTCATCGGGTAGTCCCGTACGCGAATACCGGTGGCGTTAAGGAAACGCTGCACAAACCCCGCCACAGCTGTCTGGCAGCCGCCACCATTATCGCCCTAGCAGAGAGCCTGGGATTAGACGTGATTGCCGAAGGCACGGAAACTGCCGACCAGTGCAGGGTGCTGGCTCGCTTAGGATGCCATGTGTATCAAGGCTACTATTTTGGCAAGCCAGCACCCGCAGTAGAGTTTGCGCGACGCAATGGCGCTTCTTCGCCTACAGCGTCATAAACGGCTGGGCGTCTTGGTCGCTGAATAGGTAAACGTTGTAAGGCTCGCTTTGGGGCCCTGGCATGCCCGGTGTGCCAATCGGCATACCGGCTAAGCCGATGCCATCGACATCCGGTTGCTGTTCAAACAGTGCCTCAACCGCTTCCATCGGCACGTGTCCTTCAATCCAATAGTTGCCTATCTCAATGGTGTGGCAAGAGCCCATGCCGTAAGGCACGCCCGCCTGCTGCTTAATATCACCCAGCTCGACGTCATCGATGATGGTGACGTCTACGCCAAGTTCTTCAAGATGACGCGCGTACTCATCGCAGCAGTCGCATTGCGGGTTCTTATACAGCGTCGCCTCATCCGGCAGCGCCGCTTGGGCTGTTGCGGCACCAAACATCAGTGCACCGGATACCAAGAGCGCCGTGGCGTTACGTTTCATATGTATCTCCTGTTAAATGGTCTCTGTTATAAAGCTTACAACCTAGGGGTTACCCATAGGTCAAGCCCGCTGCAGCAGCATCAGCCCGGTTATTTGACCTATGGGCGGCACCAGGTTCTACGCTAAAGGTTGGACGTTGATCGTAAGACGACAAGGAGGCTGATGATGGCAGCAACGACCCACCACACCGCACAGGTGTATCGGATGAAAACCGCCGAGCACATGTGCCCGTTCGGCTTGAAGACCGTCGACCTGCTCAGGCGCAAAGGCTACGCGGTGGATGACCACACCCTCACCTCTCGTGAGGAGATCGACGCGTTCAAGGAGCAGGAGAACGTCGATACCACGCCACAGGTGTACATAGATAACCAACGTATCGGCGGCTACGAAGAGCTGCGTGAGCATCTAGGGATGAGCGTTCCCAATGCCAAAGAGACTACCTACCGCCCGGTGCTGGCCATTTTTGCCATCGCGCTATTGATAGGCCTGGCGATGAGCTGGACGACCCAGGGCACGCTGCTCACGGCGCGCATGCCAGAGTTTGCCGTAGCGACCGCGATGGTGCTGCTGGGCCTGCAGAAGCTGCAGGATATCGAAAGCTTCAGCACCATGTTTCTCAACTACGACCTGCTCGCCCAGCGCTACGTGCCCTATAGCTACGTTTACCCCTACGCCGAAACCGCCGCCGGGCTGTTGATGCTGGCTGGTACACTGATTTGGGTAGCCGCGCCGCTGGCGCTATTCGTCGGCACCGTGGGCGCGGTATCAGTCTTCAAAGCGGTTTACATCGATAAGCGCGAACTCAAGTGCGCCTGCGTGGGTGGCAACAGCAACGTACCGCTCGGCTTTGTGTCGCTCACCGAAAACCTGGTGATGATCGGCATGGGCCTGTGGATGCCGCTGCGCATGCTACTGGGCTAGCGTCGATTAAGAGCGGCTTAGCAGCGCCGTGACGCCCAGGGCCAGCCAACCGGCCATCAGCAGCAGCCCGCCGATCGGCGTCACGATACCTACGCTCAACCCGGCCAGCGCCATCAGGTAGAGCGAACCAGCAAAGGCCAGCACACCTAACGCCCATAACGCCAGTACGACCTGCTGACCGGGGAGCGGACGTTGGCTGCGCCACGCAAGCACCGCCAGCATGGCCAGCGTATGCCACGCTTGGTAGCGCACGCCGGTTTCTACGATATCTACCATGGCAGCGCTGGTGCGGGCCGCTAACCCGTGGGCGGCGTAAGCCCCCAGCATCACCATGGTTGCCCCTAAAAGCGCCACCACACACCACCACAGCTTGTCGATTCGCTGCACGCCTGACTCCTTTTCACCTATGTTGGCGGCGCATCGCCACCCCGTTAATCATTGAGATATTCACCCCGCTGCATACCTTGCACGGGTCGAAACCGCTACAATAGAGGCCGTTTTGCCTCCTCCACCAGGGTGCTTACTGTTTATGCCTACCCCCAATGAGTCGATACAGCTTACGCTCAACGGCGAACCCTACGCCATGACCGCAGGCCTCACCGCTGCCGACTTGGTCGAGCAGCTTGGCCTGGGCGGGCGTCGTATCGCTGTCGAAATCAACGAACAGATTGTGCCTAAGAGCCAACTGGCCGCGACCCCGCTGGCCGCAGGCGACCAGATCGAAGTGGTCCACGCCATTGGCGGCGGCTAGCTGCCGGTGCTTTTTCAAGGAATCGCTATGACGCAACTGACTGATACACCGTTCACCATTGCCGGACGTGATTTTAGCTCCCGCCTGTTAGTGGGTACCGGCAAGTACAAAGACTTTACCGAAACCGGTGCTGCCATTGCCCAGAGCGGTGCCGAAATCGTCACCTTTGCCGTGCGCCGTACCAACCTTGGCCAGGATGCCGATGCGCCGAACCTGCTCGACGTCATCTCGCCCAAGCAGTACACCCTGCTGCCCAATACCGCTGGCTGCTACAACGCCAAGGATGCGATTCGCACCTGCCGCCTGGCCCGCGAGCTGCTGGATGGCCACAACCTCGTCAAGCTGGAAGTGCTGGGCGATGATCACACCCTCTACCCCAACGTGGTCGAGACGCTAAAAGCCGCAGAAACCCTGCTGGCCGATGGCTTCGACGTCATGGTGTACACCAGTGATGACCCCATCGTGGCACGTGAGCTGGAAGCCATGGGCTGCTGCGCCATCATGCCGCTGGGCTCGCTGATTGGTTCGGGCCACGGCATTCAGAACCCGCACAACGTGCGCCTGATCGTCGAGCAGAGCAAAGTTCCCGTACTGGTGGATGCCGGTATCGGGACGGCCTCGGATGCCGCCATGGCCATGGAGCTAGGGTGCGACGGGGTACTGCTGAATACCGCGATTGCCCACGCACGCGACCCGCTGCGCATGGCCAACGCCATGAAGCTGGCCGTGGAAGCTGGCCGCGACGCCTTTTTGGCCGGGCGCATGCCGCGCCGCCAGAGCGCCGACCCCTCTTCGCCATTTGCAGGCCGAATCAACGGCTGATACAGAGACATCATGACCGACACCAACGACACTGTGCCGAACGGCAACACCACTGGCCCCGAAAGTGCCGATGCGCCGCTGCACCGCCGCGGCATTAAAAGCTATGTGATTCGCGCCGGGCGCATGACCCAAGCCCAACAACGCGGCCTGGAAGACGTATGGCCGCGCCTGGGGCTGACCATTGCCGATGGTCGCCAGGATTTAGACGCCCTGTTTGGCCGCCAAGCCCCCCGCGTGGTGGAAATTGGCTTTGGCATGGGTAATTCGCTGATCGAACAGGCAGAAACCCACCCGGATACCGACTTCATCGGCATCGAAGTACACGCCCCTGGCGTGGGCAAGCTGCTGGACGAGGTCGACAAGCGCGGTTTGACCAACCTGCGGGTGTACCGTGAAGATGCGCTGGCCGTCCTCGAGCAGTGCTTGCCGGAAGCCTCGCTGACGACCCTGCAACTGTTCTTTCCCGACCCATGGCCAAAGAAAAAGCACCACAAGCGGCGCATCGTCCAGCCGGCCTTCGTGGAGCTCATTCGCACGCGCCTCATGCCCGGCGGCACCTTCCATATGGCCACCGACTGGGAAGCCTATGCCGAATGGATGGCCGAGGTGATGGAGGCGGCCCCTGGCTATGCCAACACCGCCGATCAAGACACGGCCCCCTATGTACCGCGCCCGGAATTCCGCCCGCTCACCAAGTTCGAAGCGCGCGGCGAGAAGCTCGGTCACGGCGTATGGGACTTGATTTACCGCCGGGAAGCCTGACGCCCGGACTCTGCCGCGACTGACCCACCAAAAAAAGAAAGCCGCTCCAATGGAGCGGCAAAAGACCGTGACTAGCAATGAGAGGGAGAAACCATGACAGGAAACTGGCGGTTTCTGTCTTGGCCTGTGGCGTCTCATCAAACGCCACACCCACAATGTAATAGTTCTCATTTACTACGTCAACACAAATGCGAATACTTTTTATTTATTTTTATCCTCCTACCCATTGCAGCCACATCGGCAGCGTCAGCATCGCCAATAGCGTCTGTCCAGTGATGATCGCCGCCATGAGCTCGGCATCGCCGCCCAGCTGTCGCGCCAGGATATAGGCCGATGTGGCCGTGGGCAGCGCCGCAAAAAGCAGCGCCACGTCTCGGCTGACGGGGTCCAGTCTCAACGCCCAGGCCAACACCAGCACCAATACAGGCATCAGCACCAGCTTGATGGTATTGGTGGCCAGCACACCGCGGTCGAAGCGCAGCAACGCACGCGGGCGCAGCGCCACCCCGACCGCCACCAGTCCCAGCGGCAAGGCAGCGCCCCCCAGCAGCGAGACGGTGTCTTCGCTCCAGCCGGGCAGGCCGATGCCGCTCACGTTCAAGGCAATCCCCACCAGACAGCCCAGAATCAGCGGATTCTTGATCAGCGCCAGGGCGCTTTTGCCCACGCTGGCACTGCCCAGGGTGCCCGCTGCCACAAAGCTGGCGACACACATCACGTTGACGATAGGCACCATTAGCGCCACGGCCACGGCAGCCGTCGTGGCCCCCAGGCTGCCATGCAGCGCGGCGGCACCCGCGACACCCACATAGGTATTGAAGCGCACGGCCCCCTGAAAGACAGACGTGAACGCCGCAGGCTCCAAAGCCAACCAGCCCCGAAAATGCCAGAGCGCCATGCCAAACAGCGCCATCGCCCCCAGCAGCACCAGCGCCAGCCGCCCCACAGGCACCTGACTGACATCCGCGGTGGCCAGCGTGCCCACCAGCATGGCGGGGAACAGCACGAAATAAATCACGCGCTCCATCTGTACCCAGAACTCACTGCTGGGCCAGCGGCGGTTGCCCAGTAACGCTCCCAGCAGAATCAGTAGAAACAAGGGACCAAGCGCGCCCGTAATACTCTCCATTTGTTTTCCTTATCAAGTGCGACATCCCAGCACAGCGACATCCGCTGGATAGCTGTTACCATGAATCCAACTTCCCCGCCTCACGGCTTGCGTAGCGACTATTCTGCCATGAAGAAATTGCCTGAACCCGTCGAGCCGACGGGTTTTCCAGCGCTAAAAGTGTTGATATTGATCACGGGCCTCGCGCTGGCGGCCTGCACCTGGTATGTCTTTGCCAACTGGCTGAAGGGCGACAGCGATGTGGTCTGGTTCTCGCCCAGCGGTGAGTGCAACTTGCATAGTAGCCAATGTTCGGCAACGCTGGGAGACAAGGGGCGCCTGGCCCTCTCCATCGATGCTCATGGGCGTATCCAGGCGCTGGAAGTGCTGCCTCTGGACGTCGAAGTGGACGGCGTCAGCGCCAGTCAGGTGACCGTCGACTTCGTGGGCCGAGACATGGACATGGGCTTGCACCGTTTCACGCTGAACGAAACGGCGCCCGGCCATTTCCACGGCCAGGGGCAGGTAGGCATTTGCACCCAGGACGTCATGCCCTGGCGGGCTCGGGTCATTCTCGATACGCCCGAGGGCAAGTTGGGTAGCTGGTTCGATTTCGATGTCACAAGGAGCTGAAGGCATGGCGGCAGCAAATAAACGTAAACCGCTGGTGTGGGGGTTGGCACTGCTGGGTGTACTGCTGACGATCAGCGCCGTCGGGATGTATCAATTGGCCACCCCTTCGAACGACGGCGAGCCGCAAGGCGGCCCCATTGCCATGCCCTCCACCCACGGCGACTTTACGCTGACCCAACTGGATGACGACGAGATCGCCGTGGTCTCTTTCGGTTACACCTACTGCCCAGACGTCTGCCCCATGAACCAGGCCGTGAAGCGCCAAGTGCTGTCACAGCTGGACGAACAGCAGCGTGAGCGTGTGGTACCGGTGATGATCACCGTGGACCCGGAACGCGATACGCTGGAGCGCATGAATGAATACATGCAGTTTTTCGGCGAGGAGTTTGTGGGGCTGGTGGGCAGCCAGGAGCAGTTGAGCGATGTTGCCGAGCGCTATGGCATCATCTGGCGCCGTGTCGAGGCGCCGGATTCCGCCATGGCCTATACCATCGACCATAGTGCGTCACTGTTTCTGGTGAACCGTGAGGGAACCATCCTGCAGCGGGTACTCTATTCGCCTACCCCCCATGGGTTGAAATCTGCCCTGGAGAGCGAGCTGGGCGGCTAGTCCGCCTCCTGCGTGCTTTCCTCTGCGGGAGTATCGGGCGCCTCTTGGAGTCGCTCGACCATGGCTATTAGGGCTTTAGCCTGCGTGCCTTCTCGGGTGTCATGCAAAGGGTTGATTTGCCATGTACTTTCGGCAAACCCCCACCAGTCCCAACAGGCTTGCGGGTTGGCCATGCTGCTTTCGGTCTGGGGGTAGAGGATGATCTGCCCGTGCTCCTCGGCCCAGCGGTTCAGGCCGCTATAGCGAGCAAAGGTGTCGCCAATCGCTTGGTCATTCATCTGGCAGCCATGCAACGCCACGGTGACGGGGCAGCCTCCCGCGTCACACGCCTCGGGCACGAAGACATAGCCCGAATCGGCCAAGCCCTTGACGGCAAACTCGGACTGATCGAAGCGCCGTAACTCGCCTTCACTCTCCTGCACGGACCGTTCGGGGTAGAGCCAGTCCAGCATATCGGCGGCCACATTGTCGCCACAGGCCAGTACGTGACTACCGCCGCCCAGATGGCAGTCGCCCAGGGATTGGGGGTCGATGGGGGCATCCTTGGGCATCGCCACCGGCCAGCCGTGGCCGGTGTTCTCACGCTGCACATGGCGCAGCTGCTCGTCGGGCTCTGCCAGCCAGCGCTGCCACTGCTTGGCCAACAGATCACCCAGCGCGGGAGATACCGTTGCGTCGGATTCGCCGTGCCACACGTAGGCTCTGAGCTGGCGCAACGCCTCGCGGCTGCCTACTTGCTCCAGTGCCGCATAACGCTCATGGCGCTGTTCCAGCGTATCCAGCGCGGGCAAGCCTCGGCGAATCATCATGCACTGGTTGAGCGCCAGGCTCAGCGCCCCCTGGGCGCAGCCCCAGGGGCCTGCGCCCAGCACCCCCAGGCCACTGAAATGCTCTGGCCAGGCAACGGCCAACTGCGTGGCCATGTAGCCACCCGACGAGACACCCACCACCGACGCAGCTTCGGGCACCGCACCCAACGCAGGCAGATCAGCTGGCGGCGTGTCCGCCTGCACATGGGCAGCACTGCCACCCATGAGCATCAATACGCCCAGCAGGCGATAAGCAATGGCGGCAGGCATGGGTTACTCGACGCCCAGCAGTTCAACGCGGAAAGTGAGCATCTCGTTCGGACCGATCGGACCTTGACCGCGCTCGCCGTAAGCCAGCTCGGCAGGGATATAGAGCATCCAGCTGTCGCCCACGCTCATCAGTTGCAGCGCTTCCTGCCAACCTTCGATGACCTGATTCACCTGGAAGCTGACCGACTGGCCACGCTCGAAGGAGCTATCGAACACGGTGCCATCCAGCAGCATGCCTTCGTAGTTCACTTCCACGGTATCTTCAGGTCCGGGCGTGGCGCCATCGCCAGACTCCAGCACTTCATATTGAAGGCCCGACTCGGTGACTTCCACACCCTCACGCTCGGCGTTCTCTTCCAGGAAGGCCTGGCCTTCTTCCAGGTTCAGCTGGGCAATTTCAGCGGCCTGCTGCTCGCGGGCCTCCATGGAGCTTTCCTGGAAGTTCATCAGCGCTTCCATCATCTCTTCTTCGCTCATCGCCAGCTCATTGCCGTCGAAAACGTCGCGCATGCCATCGGTGAAGGCATCGAGATCCAGATCTTCGATATCCGCCTGCATGCTCTCGCCCAACGTCACCCCCAGGCTGTAAGCCAGGCGTTGCTCGTCGGTCTCGGGGGCTGCGGCGGCGAACGGTGCTACCAGCAACAAACCAGTCAGGGCAGTAGAAGTCACAAGTGCTTTCATGGAAAAACCTTATCCAGCGGCGCAGCGCGCCAACGTGTTGTCGAATCCCTAAAGACTAACACCCGCCGCGTCAGGCTGCATTACCTGACGCGGCGGGTGTTGTTCAGGCGTTCTCTTCAGACAACAGGATGCCGCAGAGGTTTACACCACTAGCGTAGGGCAGTGTGCCGCCCCAGCCACGCGCTGGGACACGCTGCCCAACAGCAGGTTCTTCTCGCCGTTGGTGCCCTGGGCGCCGATCACGATCAAATCGCACTCCCGCTTGCGCGCAAAGCGCACGATGGTACGCGAGGGGCGCCCGCCCTTGACGAAAGCGCGCACGCGCAGGCTATCGGCCCCCAGTTCGATGGCATGCGACTTGGCGTGCACCGCAATTTCGGTGGCGTACTCCTTCAAGGCATCGTCCGGCAGGTCGAGCTTGTTGGGTCTCACCATGGAGAGCGACGCTTCCAGCAGGCTGTGATGCTTGAACACGCACAGCAGGTAGAGCTCTGCCCCAGTGAGCATGTGCAGGCCAACGGCCTTCTCCAGCGCCTTGATGGCCCCCTTGGAGCCATCCACAGGAATCAAGATGCGGTTGAACATAAGCGCTCCTGGCGGCTAGCGGAAAGCAAGGTCGCGCAGGAACAGCGCAATCTGCGGAAACATGATGATCAGGGCCGCCGCGAGAATCAGCATGAAAATGAAGGGCGGCGTGCCGCGGATCACTTCCAGGTAAGGCCGTTTGAAAATCGCAATGGCGGTAAAGATGTCACACCCAAAGGGCGGCGTTGCCGAGCCAATGGCCACCTGCAGGGTGATCAGTACCCCCACCAGAACCGGGTCCAGCCCCGAAGCCGCAATCGCCGGTGCAAAAATGGGGGTCAGCACCAGAATCACCACGATGGGATCGACGAACATGCAGGCCACGAAGAAGGCTATCGAAATGGCCACCAGCACGCCCACGGGCCCCGCTTCGTTGATTCCGAAGGTGCCCAGAATCGTCTGCGGGATCTGGGCAAACGAGATGATCCACGAGAAGCCGTTGCCTGCCGCCACCAGGATGAACACCACGGCGGTGATCAAGCCCGTGGACTTGGCAATGGTGAACATGTCCGGCAGCTTCAGCGAACGGAAAATCACGAATTCCAGCAGGAAGGCGTACAGTACGCAGGCCGCCGCCGCCTCGGTCGGGCTAAACACCCCGCCATAAATGCCACCGACGATCAGTACCGGAAAGCCCAGCGGCCACAGCGCCTTTTGCACGGCCACGGCTCGCTCTTTCCAGCTGGCCTTGGGCTCGGTGGGCACCTTGTTGACGATGGCATAGATGATGCAATAGGCAGAAAACATGGCCAAAATCAGCAGGCCGGGCCCGATACCGGCAATGAAAAGCTCGGCAATCGACGTTTGTGATACCACCCCGTAAATGATCATGCCGATACTGGGCGGTATCAAAAAGGCGATGTCGCTGGAGTTGATGATCAGCGCCAGGGTGAAGGGATCTTTGTAGCCTGCCTTCAGCATGCGCGGGCGCAACGGGGAGCCCACGGCCACCACGGTGGCCTGGGTAGACCCGGACACGGCACCAAACAGCGTGCAGGAGACCGCCGTACTGACGGCCAGGCCGCCTTTGACATGGCCCACGAAGGTCATCACCATGTCGATCAATCGGTTGGCCGACTGCCCGCGGGTCATGATGTCGGCTGCCAGAATGAACATGGGCACCGCAATCAGCGCGGTGGGGCTGATGCCGCGCATCATCTGCTGAATGAGCGTTTCCATCTGGCCCAGGCCGCCGAAGCTCATGAAAAAGCCCACGAAGGCCGCGGTCATCAAGGGGATCATCATCGGGAAGCCGAGCAGCAGCAGCACGATCATGAGGGTTATTATCGTCGCAGTCATGCGTGTTTCCTCGCTGCCTAGACTTCGGTTTCGGTGTCCTTGTAGCCGTCCACCACATGCGTGGACAGGTACACATCCTTCGAAAGCAGGTTAGTGATCGCCGTCATGACGTATTGAATGCCGGTGACGGCAAAGCCCACGGGCACCCAGACGTACATCCACCAGGCCGGAATGCCCGTGGAGGGCAAGCTACGGCCGCGGCCCATGATGGTGTCGATGTAACCAATCGAGAAGTAGCACAGCACGAACATCACTAGCGCCGTGAACAGGCTGATGACAATCATCAGCGCGCGGCGCCCTCCTGTGGGCAGCGCATCGTAGATCGCCGACATGCGGATATGCCGACCATGCCGAGCGGCATAGCCAATCCCGGCAAAGGTCACCAGCACGATCAGCATACGGTTGACCTCTTCGGAAAAGTGCAGACTCTCACCGAACACGAAGCGACCAATGACGTTGGCCACGGTATTGATCGCCATCAGAATGACGCCCGTCGCCAGAATCACGGCCTCCATTTTACTGATCCACGTATCAACGGTACCCAGCAGCCCAGGCAGCATAGAGCGATACTTTTTTTCAGCAACATCATCTTCGCTCATATCCATTGGAGTTGTTCCTCTCTGTTCCCGTTAAACTTGTCGGTCTACCTTGCTACTGTAGCGGCTTGAAACAGCACACCATTCAACGCTGATTAGCCGCACCCGTGTCACGGTAGATGGGTGTTGCTCTTCACGGAGTGGTGAACAAAAAAGGGGCAGCACTTGGCCACCCCTTTTGCTTTCACGCATTTGCGGGCATTGTGGGCGTCAGCCCTGCCAAGCCCTTGCCATGAATCAGTTGCTGGTCACCGCTTCAAGGTCTTCCTTGAACTGCTCGAGTAGTGCCGCACCGCGCTCGCCAGTCATCTCCACGAAGCGCTCTTCTACCTGGGGCGCACGCTCGCGGAAGGCTTGAATCTGCTCTTCATTGAGACGGGTCACGGTCACGTCATCCGAGGCGGCCTGGATTTTCTCCAGCGACTCGTCGGCCAAGCCCGAGATGTGCTCCATGGTGTGCTCGTAAGCCGCTTCCGTGGCATCACGCACCAGCTGCTGATCATCTTCCGAGAGGCCTTCGAAGAAGTCCTGGTTGGCCATCATGGCCGTGGTGAACCAGCCATGACCGGTGAACACCAAGTTGGGGGAAACTTCATACAGGCCGCCCGACTCGATCCAGAAGATGGGGTTTTCCTGGCCCTGCAGAATGTTGGTTTGCAGGCCACCATATACCTCACCCCAGGGCAGCGGCGTGGGGCTGGCGCCGAAGGCGCGGTAGGTTTCCGCCAGCAGCGGGTTGGTCATGGTGCGGATGTTCTTGCCACGCAGCTCGTCTGGCGAGGTAAACGGCTCGTCGAGGGTGACGACCATCTCACCTTCTGGGTACATCTTGAGCAGCTCCAGCCCCTGCTCCGCGTAGAGCTCCGGGAAGGTTTCATGAATCGCGGTGCTGGAGTTGAAGAATTCGATGACCGTTTCTTCATCGGTGGGCAGCAGGTAAGGCACGAAGAAGATTTGCGCTTCGGGGATCAGTGCGCCCGTGAAACCAGGCGACTGGTTGACGAACTGCAGAATACCCGCTTGGGTCTGCTCCATGATGTCGTCAGACTCGCCCAGCTCGCCAAAACGATATACCTGGACGGTGTGGTCGGAGTTCTCTTCCACGTACTCCTTGAATGCCATGGCGAAGACATCCTGAACGTCGCCTTCATACTCTTCGTGGGCATAACGCCAGTTATCTGCCTGCGCAGCGGAGCTCAGGCCCAGCAGCAGAGCACCTACGCTCGCGGACGTGATGAGTTTCGTGGTGAGTGAGCGGGTCGAAACAAACTTGTTTGGCTTCATACAGAGTTCCCTGACAGTGGTAGCGCGCTCTACGAGTGCGCATGAAGTTAGTGTTGTCTGTCCAGTGCTGTCCTGATCAACCGCTAACACGCAGAAACGCTTTCACTTATCGATTAATGGCTGCTGGGTTCATTGCTGTGGGTTAGCGGGCGATTGCCACACAAGTGGTCACAGGTTATTCAAAAACAGCTTAATTTCAGGCTAGCGTGGTGATTTACAGTGGTCAAGCTGACTTGCCAGACATTCAAGCGCAGGGAAGATGCCATCGCATGCGCGTGAACCACTCAACGAAGCGCTGTCAACCTTGGCAAAAAAGAGCCTCTTCTGCAGCCAAATGCCACGATCTTGCACGCTATCATCAATTTCCTCCAAACGCTGCGAGACATGCTCGGAAGCCTGCGCCCACTGCTGCCAACGTTGAAGATTTACACGCTCGGCCTGCAGCTCGGCAGTTTTGATGCTCTTGCGCAACGTATCGATGGCCTCATCCTCAGCCGCTTGAGGCTTCAATTCACGGCGCAGGTGACGTAACGGCTCGGTAAACTGGCGCTGCCAGTGCGCTCGCTCACGGCTGATATCGGCAAGCACCTCACGTTTGGCCTGGAGGCCGTGGCAATACAGCCATCCGTGAAACAGCAATTCGCAGACATCCACGTCGGCGGCGTCCTGTAGCGTCAAGCACGCCTGCTCCACACCGGGCTGGGCGTAAAAGGCCAGCGCAAAATCCCACAACGAACGATGCTGCAAAGCCTGCTGCAAGTCCTGCAATCGGTTAGAATCCATGAATTTACCCACTGGTTTCGGGAGAAAGCATGATCGCACTGCGCCAAGTCGCCCTGCAACGAGGTACGCAAACGCTCCTGGAAAGCGCCGACCTGACCCTGCACAACGGAGTCAAGGCAGGCATCATCGGGGCCAACGGGGCGGGCAAGTCGAGCCTGTTCAAGCTGCTGCTGGGCGAGCTGGGCCCGGACCAGGGCGATGTAGAGATGAGCGGTGGCCAGCGTATCGCACACATGGCTCAGGAAGTGGAAGCGCTGGACCGGCCCATCGTCGAGTACGTGCTGGATGGCGATCATGCCCTGCGCCAGGCCGAAGCCGACCTGCTGGCCGCCCAGCAGGCGGGGGATGCCCACCGTGAAGCCGAGTTGCACGGCCTGATCGAGACGCTGGATGGCTACAGCGCCGCCTCCCGCGCCGCCCAGCTGCTGGTGGGGCTGGGCTTCATACAGGCCGACCTGCAGCGCCCGCTTTCCGATTTTTCCGGTGGCTGGCGTATGCGAGTCAACCTGGCCCGCACCCTGTTCATGCCTTCCGACCTGCTGCTGCTCGACGAGCCGACCAACCACCTGGACCTGGATGCACTGCTGTGGCTGGAGCAGTGGCTGGTACGTTACCCAGGCACGCTGCTGCTGATCTCCCACGACCGCTACTTCCTGGATGCCGTGTGTGACCATATCGTCCACATGCATCAGCAGACCCTGGAGCTTTACCGGGGCAACTACTCACGCTTCGAGCGTACCCGCGCCGAGAAGCTTGCGCTCCAGCAGGCCGAAGCCGCCAAGCAGCAGGCGCGCCGTGAGGAAATAGAGCGGTTCATCGCCCGCTTCAAGGCCAAGGCGACCAAGGCTCGCCAGGCCCAGAGCCGCATGAAGATGCTCGAGCGCATGGAAGATATCGCCATGGCGCACGTGGACTCGCCCTTCCACTTCACGCTACCCGCCGCCGACAAGACTTCTCACCCCCTGCTGGTGCTGGACCAGGCAACCCTGGGATATCGCAGCGAAGCGGCCGATGTCGTGCAGCTGGAAAAGGTCAATATCACCCTGCTACCCGGTAGCCGCATTGGCTTGCTGGGGCCCAACGGCGCGGGCAAATCCACGCTGATCAAATCGCTGACCGGCGAGCTGGCCCTGCTGGAGGGCAAGCGGGTGCCCGGCGAGCATCTGGCGATTGGTTACTTTGCCCAGCATCAGTTGGAAGGGCTGGACGTGACCACCACCCCGTTTGTCCACGTCCAGCGCCTCTCCCCTACTGCCAGCGATCAGGACATTCGCAATTTCCTGGGCGGCTTCGGTTTCAAGGGCGATGACGCCTTCGGCGAGGTGGCGACCTTCTCGGGGGGCGAGAAGGCGCGCCTGGCGCTGGCGCTGGTGGCCTGGCAAAAACCCAACCTGCTGCTGCTGGACGAACCGACCAACCACCTGGACCTGGAAATGCGCGAAGCGCTCACCGAAGCGCTGGCCGCCTTCGAGGGCACGGTCATCCTGGTTTCCCATGACCGTCACCTGCTGCGCGCCACGGTCGATGAGTTCTGGCGTGTGGCCGACCATCGGGTCGAGCCGTTCGATGGCGACCTGGAGGATTACCGCGCCTGGCTGAAAGCACGCCTGGAAGAGAGCCGCCGCGACGCACGCAGCGAGAAGAGCGAACGCCAGGGGCAGCAGCCCACGACCGACCGCAAGGCCGCTCGCAAGGCTGCCGCCGAGCTGCGTGAAAAGCTGCGCCCCTTGAAAAAGGTTCGTGATCAGGCCGAAAAACAGATGGAGAAGGCCCAGGCGGCGCTGGAGGAAGTCGAAACCGTGCTGGCCGATGCCACGCTGTATACCGACAACGCCCGCAAGGCGGAACTGACCCAGGCGCTGGCCCGGCAAGCCGATGCCAAGGTCGAGCTGGAGCGCACCGAGCAGGCCTGGCTGGCCGCCGAAGAGGCGCTGGAAGCCATGGAAGCCGAACTGCTGGCCAGCGAAAACGCCTGAGGTTTTTCCGCTACCCTTCCAGCATGAAGGTCACCGGGCCATCGTTGACCAGCGCCACCTGCATGTCGGCGCCAAACTGCCCGGTGGCCACCGGTGGGCCCGCTTGCTGCGCGCGCGCCACCAGGTAATCGAATAGCCGCTCACCTTCCTCCGGCGGTGCGGCGCTGGAGAAGCCCGGCCGCAATCCCTTGCGGGTATCGGCGGCCAGCGTGAACTGGGATACCAGCAACAAGCCCCCTTGGGCCTGCTGCAGGTTATGGTTCATCTTGCCCGCCTCGTCACTGAACACGCGGTAATTCAGCAGCTTGTGCAACAGCTTGTCGGCATTGGCCTCGCTGTCGCCTTTTTCGACGCCGATCAGCGCCATGAGCCCGTGATCAATGGCGCCGATGACCTGCCCCTCCACCGTCACGCTGGCGGTGGTTACCCGTTGAATCAAAGCCTTCACGTCACGCTTACCCCTGGGTGATGTCTGCTCTTCAGGGGCAAGAGTCTAGCGCAGTTCAGCTCCGCCCTAACAGGGCATCCCGAAAGCTTTCACCCAGCGGGCGCTCACCCAGCCAGATACCAAACATGGCCCGAGCAAACTCGGCGCTGTCATCCTCGAAGAGCGTTTCGCCATTGAGGGCCAGGCGCAGCTGCTCGCCGTCCCAGCTCAACAGGTAACGGTCGCCGGGCGAGACATCCTGATAGCGCTGGTTGAGCTGCGCCATGCTGTCATGAATCTGGTTGAATTCGTATAACGTCAGGGAGTCACGCAAGGTTTTTTCGGTGGCATCGGCAAAGTCGCTGGCAGAAATGGCGTGAAAATAAGCCAGTTCCAGGCGGCGCGGCACGTCGCCCAGCGGTTGCGGCTCGTTTTCGCCCTCCAGCTGGTAGTAGGCCCCCGCGTAGGCCGTCCAGATCATGTAGCGGAACACGCCACTGCCTAGCAGGGAATAGCGCTGCCCTTGGTCTTCGACCACACGGTCAAACTGCTCACCACGCTCGGTGACACTGCTGGCCATGGCCGCCGATGCCCACAGCGATGCTGCCAGCAGTAACAGGATGGTGAACGGAGTGGATTGCTTGAGTCGCCGCACGATATTTTCCTCTTGAAACAGAAGGAACAGGAACCTCTACGCTATACATACCCACGCTATGCGTAAAGGTTCCGTACAACCAATGGCGCGCGGTGCTACCAGGGCCGACAAATCATCACATCGCAGTGCGGCTCGCTCAGCAGCATCTCGGTAAGCGGGTTGGGCTGCTGGGGTCGGCTGCGGCTTCCCAGCATCACCAGGTCAGGCGAATGGCGCTTGATATAGTCGCCGAGCACATCGCAGGGGTTGCCCGGCTCCAGTACCAGCTGCGTATCAGGCACGCCCTGCAGTTCGTCCATCAGGCTATCGACTTCGTTGTCCAGCGCCGTACGCAGCCGGTTGACCTCATGGTCTCGCCACTGGGCGTAGAAGGCCTGATTACCCAGCTCACGCTCGCCGGGCAGGCTCCAGGCATGCAGCAGAGTAATCTGCGCTTCCGGAAAGCGTATCAGGGCTTCCTTGAGCGTCTGGCGTGCAGTGAGTGAAAAATCGATGGGCACCACGATATGCCGCCAGGACTGCGTCGGCGGGGTGAACGCGACGACCACGGGGCATGGTGCGCTGCGCAGCACGCGCATCATGGTGGTGCCCTGCAGCAGTTCCTTCTGGCCTCGTTTGCGGTGCATACCCAGCACGATCAGCGATGCTTGACGCTCGTGGGCCTCGCGGACAATTTCCGCGTGGGGCTCGCCCACCACGGTCTGGATCATCAGCGGCGGCATCGCCAGGGCGTAGTCTTCGCGCAAATCCGTCAGCGTGGCGCTGATATCATCACTGACGGCCTGTTCCAGGTCATGCAGGGTACGGTGCGGCAGATAAGGGTCGAGTACGTGCAGTGCACTCAAGGCCGCCCCTTGCTCATGGGCAAGGCGCAGAGCGCGTGCAAACGCGGCGCGATTTTCCTGGGAAAGATCGGAGGCAAACAGCAGCGAGCGAGACATGGCGTGCTCCTTGGCCGAATAGCGCAGCCGGTTGGATTAAACGGGCACCCTTCAGCATGGTGCCCGTTCGCCTATCTCGCAAGCCGTCTTTTATCGGCGCAGGCCCTGAGTCATTGGGCGCTTCCAGCGACGACTACCACCAGGCATGAAAGTGGTGAACCGGGCCTCTTCCCTGGCCCACGTTCAGGCGTTCGCTGGCGGCCAGGGCCTCGTGCAACCACTGCTTGGCGGTGGTGATCGCTTCGATGGGGGCCTCGCTGCTTGCCTGCGGGGGCAGCTTGGCCAGGCATGCCGTGATCGCCGATGACAACGCACAGCCGGTGCCGTGCAGGTTGTCGGTGGCAATCCGCTCGGCGGCCAGCCAGCGCTGGCCCTGAGGGGAGGCCAGCAAATCCGGGCAGGTTTCACCCCGCAGGTGCCCACCCTTGAGCACCACGTAAGGCGCACCCAGCGCCACCAGCTCCGGCAGCAGCGACTCCATGTCTTCCAGCGATGCGGGCCGCGAGCGGTCCAGCAGCACGGCGGCTTCGGGAAGATTGGGAGTGATCACGTCCGCCAGGGGCACCAGAATATCGCGCACGGCGCGGATGCCGGCATCGTCCACCAGGACGTCACCGCTCTTCGCGACCATGACCGGATCCAGCACGATCCAGCGTGGGCGACGCTGCCGCAGCACGTCGGCAATGGTCTGTGCCACGTCACGGCTGGCCACCATGCCGATCTTCACGGCATCAATATGCACATCGGCCAGCAGGTGCTCCAACTGCTGACGGATGGCCGCCACCGAGACGCCATGTACCCCGGCGACACCACAAGTGTTTTGGGCGGTCAGCGCCGTGATCACGCTGGTGCCGTAGGTGCCCAGCGCGGAGAAGGTCTTCAGATCCGCCTGGATGCCCGCCCCGCCAGAGGGATCGGAGCCAGCGATGGTCAATACGTTGGCAATCATGACGCTCCTCACCTCTTAGAGAACAGAGGGTAGCCAAGTGGCGATGCCGGGGAAAATCGCCAGCGCCAACAGCATGCCCAACTGAAGAATGATGAATGGGATCACGCCCTTGTAAATGGCCGAGGTCGGCACGCTGGCTGGGGTCACGCCGCGCAGGTAGAACAGCGCAAAACCGAACGGCGGGGTCAAAAACGAGGTTTGCAGGTTGACCGCGATCATGATGCCCAGCCAGATGGGGTCTACGCCCATGGCCAGCAGGACGGGCCCGACGATGGGCACCACCACGAAGGTGATTTCGATGAAGTCGAGAATGAAGCCCAGCAGGAAGATCACCAGCATGACCACCAGCGTGGCCCCGACCACGCCGCCCGGCATGGCTTCGAACAGCTCGGTGACCAGCTCTTCACCGCCGTAAGCGCGAAACACCAGTGAAAACAGCGCAGCGCCAATCAAGATCAGGAACACCATGCTGGTGACCTGCGCCGTAGAGTGCAGCGTTTCCTTGAGCATCTTGATACTCAACTGGCGATTGGTCGCCGCCAGTACCAGCGCGCCAAACGCGCCCACCGCCGACGCTTCGGTAGGCGTTGCAAAGCCCCCCAGAATCGAGCCAAGCACCGCCACGATCAGCAGTACCGGAGGCAGCAAGCCTTTCAACAGCAGCGGCCAGATGCTCCCAGTGTGTCCCAGCTCGGCCTTCAGCGCTGCGCGGTCCGCCGCCGGTGCCGCCTCCGGCTTCAACCATGCCACCATCAGCAGATAGAGGATATACACCACGACCAGCAACAGGCCGGGCACCAATGCGCCAATGAACAAGTCCCCAATCGACAGGGTTTTCGGGCTCCACACGCCCATGGAGAGCTGCGCCTGCTGGTAGGCGTTGGAAAGTACGTCGCCCAGCAGCACCAGCGCTATCGAGGGAGGAATGATCTGCCCCAGCGTACCCGTGGCGCAGATCGTGCCCGTGGCCAGCGCGGGCGAGTAGCCGCGCTTCAACATCGTGGGCAGCGACAGAAGCCCCATGGTGACGACCGTGGCCCCGACGATCCCCGTAGAAGCCGCCAGCAGCATGCCGACGATGACCACCGCGATACCCAGGCCGCCGCGCAGCGCGCCGAAGGCCATGGCCATGGCGTCCAGCAGCGTTTCCGCTACCCGAGACTTCTCCAGCAGGACGCCCATGAGCACGAACAGCGGCACCGCCAGCAGCGTGGCATTGGTCATGATGCCGTAAAGCCGGTTGGGCATGGCGTTCATCATGCGCGCTTCGAAGGGTACATCCACGCCTATGGACTGCAGCAGCAGCCCGAACCCGGCAAAGGCCAATGCGGTGCCCGCCAGCGAAAGCGCCACCGGATACCCCAGCATCAGGACGATACAGACCGCAGCAAAGAGTACCAGCGGCATCATGTCTAATAAGGTCGCCAGCACTAGATGATCTCCTCGTGAGCAGGGGGCGTGGTAGGCAGTTTGCCGCGCAATATCAAGGTCTGACGAATCAGCTGTGCCACCGCCTGCAGCAGCAGCAGCGCCACCATCACCAGCATGAGCGTCTTTAGCAGGTAGACGCCGGGAATGCCGCCGTCTGGTGAGCGCTCCATGATGGCCCAACTGCTGCGTACGTAATGAAAGCTGCTGACGGCGATGAAGATCGACACCGGAATCAGCAGCAGCAGCGTGCCCATCAGGTCGATCCAGGCCCGCCCACGGTCGGACAGGCGGCGATAGAAAATATCGACGCGTACATGGCCATCGCGCTTGAGGGTCCAGGCGGCACCCAGCATGAACACTGCGGCGTGCATGTACATCACCGACTCTTGCATGACGATGCTGTTGATGCCCAACCAGTAGCGCATGATGACAATGGCAAACTGGACCAGCATCATGATGATCACCAGCCAAGCAATGGCTCGGCCAATCCCCTCGGTTACGCAGTCCAGCCAACGCAATAAACGTGGCTCTTGAGCACTCGTCGGCATAGCAGATGTCCCAGCATGAATAAAAACGGCCCAGAATCATCGCTGATTCTGGGCCTGACGTCATCCCCATTCACAGGATTAAACGCTTATCCATACGTCTGGGCGGCACGTCTGGCTATGAACGCTCATGGGTTTGCGCATGTTCGGCCTCTGCCAGCGCACTGACGCAGGCCGCGGGCAAGGGCAGGTCGACCGCGATGGGCAAGTGATCGGAAAACAGATGATCCAGCACGCGCACTTCTGCGGCTTCCAGCGTTTGGGACAGCAGGATATGGTCCAGCGCCCGACGGGGCTGCCAGGAGGGGTAACTGAGCAGCGGCTTCACCGGATGCAGCGGCAACGATGTGCTGAAACGCTCGTGGGCATGAAGTTGATCCGGCGTGCAGTTGAGATCCCCCATCACGACCACATGGCGCAGTGGCTGAATGATGTCGCTAAGGTAGTCCAGCTGGCGTACTCGGCCACGATGGCTCAAGGCCAAGTGGGCCACGAAGATGTGCAGGGCATCGGGGCCATCGCCATAGCGGGCATGAATCGCGCCTCGCCCTGGCAGCATCCCGGGCAGCCGATGCTCTTCGATACGGCTCGGCACCAGCCGCGACAGTAGCCCGTTGCTGTGCTGGGCGAACTTGCCCAAGTTGCGATTCAACTGCTGAAAATAGTGCGGAAACCTGGCCTGGGCGGCAAGGAACTCCACCTGATTGACACGGCTGGAGCGAAAGCTGCCGCCGTCTACTTCCTGCAAACCCACCACATCGAACTGCTCGAGTATAGTGCCCATCATCGCCAGGCGCTTCAAGCGCTGGGGATGTGGCAAGAAGTGTTGCCAGCTGCGGGTGAGGTAATGGTGATAGGCAGAGGTCTGGATACCCACCTGCAGATTGAACGTCAGCAGTCGCAAGTGCCCCCGCTCCAGCAAGGGAGCGGGGGGCGCCTTTGGTGAGCCCACAGGCTCACCGGTAGTGCCGTGTTCGAGCACGGTTATTGAGCGCGCTCGTTACGCACTTTTTCCACCAGGGCATCGGCAATGCGCGGCATGTTCTCGAGGCTGCCTGCGGTTTGCGGCGATACCACATAGCGACCATCCACCACGATGGCCGGAACCCCCATCAGGCGCATTTCACGCATGCGGCTGTTGGCCTTGTTGACATCGCTGCGTACGCTGAAAGCGGTCAACGCCTGCTTGGCTTCTTCTTCACTGACGCCGTAATTGGTGAAGAACTTGGCAATGTCGTCAGGGTCGGTCAGAGAGCGGCCATCCTGGTGAATTGCATCGAAGAAGTCTGCATGCAGTTCTTCTTCGATGCCCAGTGACTGAGCGGCGTAGAAGGCCGTGGCGTGAGTATTCCAGTCACCGCCCATGGTGGCCGGCATGTGAATCACACTGACGTCGTCTTCCAGCGTGTCGTACCAGTCGTTGACATGCTCTTGCAACCGATAGCAGTGCGGGCAGCCAAACCAGAACGCTTCGGTCACTTCAATTTGGCCTTCTTCCACCTGCGTGGCGACCGGAGACGCCAGCAGCGTGTAGTGCTGGCCTTCCACCAACTCCTGAGCACTGACCCCAGCGGAAAGACCTAGACCAGCCAGGGCGACCATCAACGTTTTCAACATAGCGAGAACTCTCCAGAATAAGCGAGCCAATAAGGGCGAGGCTAAGACCACCGCTTGCACAGGCAGGTTCCCCATCCTGCCGGTACCACGCAGGATGGGGCACAGCATCGAGCGCTTAGTTCAGGCCCAATACGTAGTTCGCAACCGCTTCCATGTCACGATCGCTCATCTTGGAAGCGATATCGCCCATCAGGTTGTTGGGGCTGTTGGTACGCTCGCCTGATGCGAAATCCTGCAGGGTGGAGATGGTGTACTCCACGTGCTGACCCGACAGCGCCGGATAGACGGCACTGCCGATGCCGACACCGGTGGGCGTATGGCATGCGCTGCAGGCAGGAATGCCTTTGCTCATGTCGCCTGCGCGATACAGCTCTTCACCGCGGGCGAGCAGCTCGGCGTCTTCATCGCTGGTTTGACCCAGGTTGGCGTCCTGACCGGCAAAGAAGGCCGCCACGTCCCAGGCATCCTGGTCGGAGAAGTCGTCTACTTGACCTGCCATGGTGGGGACCATGCGGTCGCCGTCACGAATGTCCATGATCTGCTTGGCCAGATAGGACATCTGCTGTCCGGCCAGGTTAGGGAAAGCGCCCGAAGGGCTGATACCCGCTTGGCCGTGACAGGCAGCGCAGGTTTGTGCCATTTCGCGACCAGCGGCCGCATCTGCGTCGGCTTGAAGGTCCGTTTGGGCGTGAGCGGTGCCAACGGCACCCATGGTAATTGCCAGGCTTGCCAGTAACTTTCTCATTGCTATTCCACTATGCCGTTTGATTATTGACTGGTACGCACCCTGGGCGCTGCCCAGGCTCTGCACACTACCAGGGTCAGCTCCGCCGAAACGAACAACATGTTGTTGGTCGCTGCTGGCTAGAGCGCGATGGTACACTAGCGCCCCAGGTCGCAGTTATGAACCTCATGCATTATAACGAATCACCCAAGCGGCGGGAATGCAAGTCCATGTCTGCTTTTGGGGTAATTCGTCGCGGTACCTTGGCGATCCCTGCAGGATGGCTCGATGAGCCCTCTTTCATGTCTGTTTTCAGGAACACCATCATGTCTACCCTTCATGATAGCCCAGTCCCACGACTGAACTACCCTACTGCGCGATTCTTGATCAGCGCCCCCACGCTGGCCCTGTGCCCGGACGACACCGGCGCCGAAGTGGCATTTGCCGGGCGCTCCAATGCGGGCAAGTCCAGCGCCATCAACGCGCTGACCCAGCAGAACGCGCTGGCACGCACCTCGCGCACCCCCGGGCGTACGCAACTGATCAACTTTTTCAGCGTGATGAACGATGAAAGTCGCCGCCTGGTCGACCTGCCCGGCTATGGCTATGCCAAAGTACCGGAAGCGGTCAAGATCGAGTGGCAGCAGCACCTTTCCGAATACCTGCGCGGCCGCTTCAGCCTGCGTGGCCTGGTCCTGCTCATGGACGTGCGTCACCCGCTCACCGAATTCGACCAGATGATGCTGGAGTTCGCCGACCAGCGGGGCATGCCGGTGCATATTCTGCTGACCAAGGCCGACAAGCTGAAGAAAGGGCCTGCCAGCGCTGCGCTGCAGAAGGTTCGTTCACGCCTGAAAGAGTGGGAAGACCTGGTCTCGGTACAGCTCTTCTCCTCCCTCAAGCGTCAGGGCGTGGACACGCTTTCCCAGACCCTGGACCGCTGGCTGCATACGCCCGAGGAAACCGAACACTGAGCGTGCGTCAGGTGCGTCTTCACCGGCGCTGCTCCAGCCATGCAATCAGCGTTGGCAACTCCTTCACGTGGGCAATGCGATGCACTCTGGCGGGCAGCGCCTGATCGCCACGTTCGGCCACCCAGGCCGCGTGCATGCCCAACTGCTGCGCGGGCAGCACATCCTCTTGCCATGAATCGCCCACATGCATGGCCCGGGCAGGCACGGTACCGAGCCGTTCGAGCGCGGTCAAAAACGGCTTGGGGTCCGGTTTGGGGGCGAGTAGCTCACCGGCCGCAATCGCTATGGGAAAGTGGGCGGCCAGCGGCTGGCGCTTGAGATGAATGTTGCCGTTGGTGATGGCAGCCAGCCGATAGCGCTGAGCCAGCGCGGCCAGCAAGCCATCAGCCTCCGGGTGAGGCGTGACCTGCACCCGTAGACGGTGAAACTCGTTCATCGCGGCGGCGGCCCACAGCAGCGCCGCGCTGCGCGGTAGCCCGCTGGCCTCCAGCTGCGCTTCCAGCGCCCGTAGCCGCAGCCAGGTGAAGTCGCCGCGACGCTCGGGCACCTGGCTGGCCCACTGCTGGCGGCGCTGCAGATAGTCTGCCACGCCTGCATCGTAGTCCAGTGCCAGCGGCGGCTCCTGGCGGGCCGCTCGCCAGGCCGCCAGCGCCGTCAATAACCAGCGGTAGTGGCCCTCTTCGGTGGTGAGCATGACGCCGTGGTTGTCCCACAGGGTGTCGTCCAGATCAAAGGTGATGGCATCTAACGTGACCATGTTTCGATTCTCGCCTCAACTTTCACTCTCGCGGGAACGCCGTTTGGCGCGTGGGTGGGCAGCATCGTAGCTCTCGGCCAGGTGCTGCCAGTCCAGCCGCGTGTAGACTTGGGTAGTCGATAGATTGGCATGCCCCAGCAGCTCCTGTACGGCCCGCAGGTCCTGACTGGACTCCAGCAGATGGCTGGCAAACGAGTGGCGCAGACGGTGGGGGTGAAGATGCTCTGGCAGGCCACGCAGTACCGACAGCTGGGCCAGTCGCTTTTGGATGCCGCGATGCCCTAGACGTCGCCCGCGCAGGCCGACGAACAGTGCCTGCTCTTCACTGGCAGCCAACCCGTCACGGCAGCCCAACCAGGCTTCCAGCGCCTGCCGAGCCCGGGCTCCCACCGGCACCTGGCGGGGCTTGCTGCCCTTGCCCATGACCCGCACGTGGTGGCCCGCCAAGTGGGCGACATCCAGCGCAGCCAGCTCGGCCAGACGCAGCCCGCTGGAGTAAAACAGCTCCAGCATGGCCTGATCCCGCAGCGCCAGCGGCGTGCCATCGTGGGGCGTATCCAGAAAGCGAGCCAGCGCATCGACATCCAGTGGCCGGGGCAAGTGGCTGGGCTGCTTGGGAGTGCGCAGCAGCGCCACGGGGTTGTCCGCCCGTACCTGGCGCTCCACCAGCGCATCGGCAAACCGAGAGAGCGCCGCTCGGCGGCGCGCCAGGCTGCGGGGCGCCAGGCCACGGCTGCGTTCGGCCCCCAGGAAGGCCCGCGCCAGCGCCGTGTCCCAGCCATGGGGCTGAGTGACGCCGCGCTGCAGGGCAAACTGGCAGAACGCGTTCAGATCCTGCCGATACGCAGCCACCGTCGCCGGGCTGGCATGGCTGGCCAGATGGGCCAGATAGCCCTCTATCGCCTGCGCCAGCGGAGAGTCACTCTCCATGGGGTACCGAACCCAGCGGCCCCAGGCGCAGCAACAGCCGAGCAACGATATCCCCCAGATACTCGGTAAACAGCGTATCCATGCTGGCGCGGTAGCATTCGGGGTCGGGGCTGGCGAGCAGCAGATAGCCCAGGGATTCGCCTGCGGAAAGCCGCGTAATCGCACAAGAGCCCGCCTTGCGCGGGGGCTTGGCATGGGGCAGCAGGCACTTCCAGTCGCTGACGCTGAGCTTGGCGCAGCGGCTGGTGCGACCATCCAGCAACGCCGCCAGGCGGGCACCGGCGTGCTGGTCCAGCACATGCCGGGGCGCTTGCGGCGGCGCGGGCTCTGCGTCACTCAAGGAGGCCGGGCACCACAGCGCCATGGCGGGCGTCTGGAAACGCTCGCTCAATTGGGTCGCCAGCGCTTGCGCCAAGGCATCGCGGTCTTCTGCTTCTACCAGGCTGAGCAGCGTTTCGCGCAGGCGGCGGTACTGGGCCTCGTTATGGCGGGCGGTTTCCAGCAGGTGCTCCAGGCGGCCCTCCGCCGTTTCGGCCCGCTGGCGCAGGTCGATGACCAGCCGTTCGAGCAGCGATACCGCTCCCTCGATATGCGGATGCGGGACTTTCAGCTGTTGCAGCAGCCCCTCACGACCGATGAAAAAATCGGGATGGCGGGCCAGCCAGAACGCGACCTGGTCCGGGTCCAGCGTTTTACGCGGCTCAGGGGCTTGAGACATCGCCGTTCTCCTCGAATCAGTTGAGTGATACCCGACCGTCGAACACTCGGGTAGCGGGCCCCACCATGACCAGCGAGGCTTCTGGGCCAGGCCACTCGATACTCAGCTGGCCACCCGGCAGGGAGACCTTGACCGGACTTTTCAGTAGCCCCTGACGAATGCCACTGGCCACCGCCGCACAGGCCCCGGTCCCGCAGGCTAGCGTTTCACCGCTGCCTCGCTCGAAGACCCGCAGGCGAATCTCGTTGGGCGACACGACCTGCATGAAGCCCACGTTGACGCGCTTGGGAAAGCGAGGATGCGACTCCAGCAGCGGACCCAGCCGTTCGACGGGCGCACGCTCGACATCCTCGACCTGGAGCACGGCATGGGGGTTGCCCATGGAAACCACTCCAAGGGAGAGCGTTTCACCGTCTACCTCCACCTCGTGCAGAGGCTGGTCGCCGGTGGCTTCGAAGGGCAGCGTGGCCGGATTGAAGCGCGGCGCGCCCATGTCCACCCGCACCATGCCATCGTGCTGAACGTTGAGTACCAGCGGGCCGCCAGCGGTCTCGACATGAATTTCGTGCTTGTGGGTCAGGCGCTGGTCACGCACGAAGCGGGCAAAGCAGCGCGCTCCGTTGCCGCAGTTTTCCACCTCGCTACCGTCGGCGTTGTAGATACGATAACGAAAGTCCATGTCCGGGTCGCGCGGGGGTTCGACGATCAGCAGTTGGTCAAAGCCGATGCCAAAGCGACGATCCGCCAACTGGCGGATCTGCTCGTCGCGCAGGCGGGCACGCTGGGTGACCAGATCGATCACCATGAAGTCGTTGCCCAGCCCGTGCATCTTGGTGAAGTGCAGCAGCATCAGCGCGCCCCTTCCGGCAGCAGCGCTTCGCCCGCCCACAGGCTCTCCAGACTCTCCCGCGCACGTACCACGTGGTAGCGGTCACCGTCCACCATCACTTCCGGCGGGCGTGGGCGGCTGTTGTAGTTCGAGGCCATCACGAAACCGTAAGCGCCCGCAGAGCGCACCGCCAGCAGGTCGCCTTCGGCAATCGCCAGTTCCCGCTCCTTGCCCAGGAAGTCGCCGGTTTCACACACCGGGCCGACCACGTCGTAGGTGGCCGGCTCACGGGGCGTGCGGGTATCCACCGGCACGATGGCCTGCCACGCCTGATACAGCGCCGGGCGAATCAGGTCGTTCATGGCCGCATCGACGATGGCAAAGTTCTTGGTTTCACCAGGCTTCAGGAACTCCACCCGAGTGAGCATCAGGCCCGCGTTGGCCGCAATGGAGCGGCCCGGCTCGAACAGCAGCGTCAGGGTTTCGCCGCCTTCCCAGCGGGAGAGGCGCGCCAGCAGCTGGCTGGCGTAGTCGAAGGGCTGGGGCGGCTTCTCGTCGCGGTAAGGCACGCCCAGGCCACCTCCCAGGTCCAGGTGGTCGATCTCGATACCCTGCTCGCGCAGGCGCTCCATCAGCAGCAGCAGGCGCTCCAGGGCATCCAGGAACGGAGCGGTTTCGGTCAGCTGTGAGCCGATGTGGCAATCCAGACCGGTCACGCGCAAATGGGGCAGGCTGGCAGCCAGTTGATACACGTCCAGCGCATCATCGACGGGAATGCCGAACTTGTTGTCCTTCAAACCGGTAGAGATGTACGGATGGGTACCCGCATCGACATCCGGATTGACGCGCAGCGAGACCGGGGCGATTTTCCCCAGTTCACCCGCCACGGCGTTCAGGCGCTCCAGCTCCGGGCGCGACTCGACGTTGAAGCACTTGATCCCGACTTCAAGGGCCCGAGCCATTTCATGGGGCTGCTTGGCCACGCCGGAGAACACCACCTTGGCGGGGTCGCCTCCCGCCTTGAGCACCCGCTCCAGCTCACCCACCGAGACGATATCGAACCCGGCACCCAGACGTGCCAGCAGGCCCAGTACCGCCAGGTTGGAATTGGCTTTCACCGCATAGCAAATCAGATGCGGATGGCCACCCAGCGCTTCGGTGTAAGCCCGGAAGTGGCGCTCCAGGGTGGCTTTGGAGTAGACGTAACAGGGCGTGCCCAGCTCGGCGGCCAGCGCCGTCAGCGGGACGTCTTCGGCATAGAGCACGCCATCGCGATAGTTAAAATGATCCATTACCCCTCCTGCTCGGCGGCCGAATCGGATGTGTCGTCAGGCAAGTAGAGCGGCCCTTTCTGGCCGCAGCCCACCAGCAGCAGCGCCACCAGCAGCAGCGCGCCGAAGGCACTGGCAGCGCGCATCATGAGGCACCCTGGAGCGCTTTCAGCGCGTCACGGGCACGGCTGGCGGCGGCACGCACCTGGTCCGGTGCCGTGCCGCCAATGTGATTACGCGCCGCCACCGAGCCCTCCAGTGTCAGCACCTCGAAAACGTCCTGCTCGATGATCGCGGAGAACTGCTGCAGCTCTTCCAGCGTCATTTCCGAGAGGTCTTTCTTGCTCTTCAGGCCGTAGGCCACGGAGAGGCCGACGATTTCGTGAGCATCACGGAAAGCCACGCCCTTGCGTACCAGATAGTCGGCCAGGTCGGTGGCGGTCGAGAATCCACGCCGCGCAGCCTCGTACATGCTGTCTTTCTTCGGCTCGATGGCGGGCACCATGTCGGCAAAGGCTTTCAGACAGTCGCGCACGGTATCGACGGCATCGAACAGCGGCTCCTTGTCTTCCTGATTATCCTTGTTGTAGGCCAGCGGCTGGGACTTCATCAGCGTCAACAGCGCCATCAGGTGGCCATACACGCGGCCTGTCTTGCCACGTACCAGCTCGGGCACGTCGGGGTTTTTCTTCTGCGGCATGATCGAGGAGCCGGTGCAGAAGCGGTCAGGCAGATCGATGAAATTGAACTGCGCGCTGGTCCACAGCACCAGCTCTTCGCTCATGCGCGAGAGGTGCATCAGCAGGATACTGGCGAAGCTGGTGAATTCGATGGCAAAGTCTCGATCCGACACGGCATCCAGCGAGTTTTCCGATGGGCGCACGAAGCCCAGCAGCTCGGCGGTCACGTGGCGGTCGATGGGGTACGTGGTGCCCGCCAACGCTGCCGAACCCAGCGGCATCACGTTGACCCGCTTGCGGCAATCCAGCAGGCGCTCGTGATCGCGGGCCAGCATTTCCTGCCAGGCCAGCAGGTGGTGGCCGAAAGTGACCGGCTGTGCCGTCTGCAGGTGGGTGAAGCCGGGCATGATGGTATCGGCTTCCCGTTCGGCCAGCGTGATCATGCCATCGCGCAGCCGTGTCAGTTCGGCCTCGATCACATCGATTTCATCACGCATGAACAGGCGAATATCGGTGGCCACCTGGTCGTTGCGCGAACGGCCAGTGTGCAGTTTCTTGCCGGTGATGCCGATCTTGTCGGTCAGCCGCGCTTCGATGTTCATGTGCACGTCTTCCAACGGCACCGACCACTGGAACTCGCCGCGCTCGATCTCGCCCTGAATCTCGGTCAGGCCATTGATGATGGCGTCACGCTCGTCCTCGGTGAGCACGCCCACCCGCGCCAGCATGGTGGCGTGGGCAATCGAGCCCTGGATATCCTGGCGCGCCAAGCGCTGGTCGAAATTCACAGACGCGGTGAAGCGTGCGACAAAGGCATCGGTAGGCTCGCTGAAGCGGCCGCCCCAGGACTGATTCGTAGCTTGGCTCATCGGTGATATATCCTGCTGACAAAACTAAAGGAGTCGTTACCGGAAAGTGTACCAGAGTCACCCCGCCGAGCGGCACGCCGTTTTAGCACTCTGCTCAGTGTGCTCGGCAGCCCTCACCTTCACGGCAGTTCGGCAGGGGCATCCAGGGAGGCCAAGGGCGTGCGCAGGAAGTCTTTCAGCGCCGTCAGGCTCATCGGGCGCGCGAAGTAGTAGCCCTGAAAATGGTCGCACTGGAGCTGGCGGAGGTAGGCAAACTGCTCGGCCGTTTCCACGCCCTCGATCAGCACTTCCAGGCCAAGCTTGTCGGCCATGGTCACCACCCCCTCGACGATGGCGGCATCGCGAGTATCGTTGGCAACGTCGCGTACGAAGGAGCGATCCACCTTCAGCTTGTTGATAGGCAGGCGTTTGAGGTAGCTGAGGCTGGAGAACCCGGTGCCAAAATCATCCAGCGCAATGTGCACGCCCAGCCGCCGGATGGCCTGCAGGGCCTGAATGGTCGATTCGGCACTGTCCATCAACACCCCTTCGGTCAGCTCAAGCTCCAGCAGCGCGGGTGCCAGACCACTGTCGGCCAGCACCTGCTCCAGCGAGGTGAGAAAACCCGGGCGCTGAAACTGCATGGGCGAGACGTTGATGGCCACGGTGATTGGGGTGTCGTTCAGCGCATTGAGTTCCAGCGCATCGCGGCATGCGGTGGCCAGCACCCACTCGCTGATCGGAATGATCTGGCCCGTGTCTTCGGCCAGGCTGATGAACTGGGTAGGCGGGATATTGCCGCGCACCGGGTGATGCCAGCGAATCAGCGCTTCTACCCCCGCCACTCGCCCACGGTGATCGATCTGCGGCTGGTAATGGAGTTCGAACTGGTGCTGCTCGATGGCTTGCTGCAAGGCATGACGCAGGTTGACGCGCTCGGTCACCTTGCGGTTCAGCTCGTCAGTGTACCACTGGAAGGTGTTGCGTCCCCGTCGCTTCGCCTTGTACATGGCCAGGTCCGCCTGCTGCACTAGCTGGCGCGGCTCCTTGATGGTCCCGTCGTCGGTGGCAATACCGATGCTGGCGGTCATGCGCAGCTCGCTGCCGCGATACCAATAAGGAGCCGATACTCGGGCCAGCAGCCGCTCGACCACCTGCAGCACATCGTGCTCATGGGCAAGGTCCGGCAACAGCACGATGAATTCGTCGCCGCCAAAACGCGCCACGGTATCCCAGGGCCGCAGCTCCTCCTCCAGGCGCTTGGCCACCTCCAGGAGCATGAAGTCGCCCACTTCGTGGCCCAGGGTATCGTTGATGGGCTTGAAGTCATCGAGGTCGATGAACAGCACGGCCAGGTAACGGTGGTAGCGTTTGGCCAGCAGACACCCCTGGGCCAGCCGCTGATCCAGCAGCAGCCGGTTGGGCAGCCCCGTCAGCGCGTCGTGATTGGCGTTGTGGCTCAACTGGGCCTGATATTCACGCTGAGCGGTAATGTCGTTCTGAGCGCCGATGAAATGGGTCACCACGCCGTCGTCGTCACGCACGGGGGAAATGTACAGATCGTTCCAGAATGGCGCTCCGTTGCGACGATAGTTGCGGATCACCACGTGCACGTCCCGCTGTTCCTGAATGCCCTTGCGTAACAGCGCCAGCGTTGTCAAATCCGTCTCTTCGCCCTGCAGAAAGCGACAGTTGCGCCCCAGGGCCGTATCCCTGGAGTAACCGGTGATACGCTCGAAGGCAGCGTTCACGTAGACCATCGGCAGGTCCGGCTGCTGCGCATCGACGATCACTACGCCATTGGTGCTGGACTCCACGCTACGCTCCAGCAGGGTCAGTTGACGCTCGGTGGCCTTGCGCTGGGTAATGTCCTGAGTGGACCCCTGCACCTGGATGATCTGCCCCAGCTCATCGCGCACGGCACGCCCAATCACCCTGACCCAGCGGCGCTGATGGTGCTGGGTGACGATCTCGAGCTCTTCGTCGAAGCTCATGCCCTGTTCGCAGCAAGCCGTAAACGCCGCCCGGATGCGCTCCTGGGAACGCGCCTCGTAAAAACCCAGGGCTTCGCCCAGGGTCGGCTGATAGCCCACGGGCATACCGTGGAGGCGACACACCTCTTCTGACCAGATCGGCACCCCAGCGGCAATGTCCATGTACCAACCGCCGATATGGGCGGTTTCCCCAGCAATCCTGAACAGGCGCTGATTGCGCCGCAGCTGCTTCTCTACCGCCTTGCGCTGGGTGATATCTCGCGCAATCACATAGATCACCTGGTCACCGGTAGAGGCGGTCACCTCGATCCATACGCGACGACCATCGGCGGTCAATGCGCAGACCGCAAACGCCTCGATCTTCTCGCCACGACATAACCGCGCCAGGGCATCTTCGATGGCCGGGTGGTCTCGGGGCTCCACCACGACACCACAGGGCCTGCCCAGTAGCGCGGCAGCGTCATACCCCAGCAAGGTCTCGAAGCGTGGGTTGACGCTGAGCAGCTTGCCCGCAAAGTCGATGCAGCAGAACAAGTCCTGGGAAAGCAGGAAGAACTGGTCTAGCTTGCCTTGCGGTTCATCGACTGACATTAGGATTCCTGGCAGGGTTGGGCGCATCGCGCACGGCTCTTAAATGGACCGGTTATTTTTACTGTGTGGCCGGGTGCTTTATGATGAGAATTATCACAGTTCGACGCGCCGTGTCAGCGGCAAAGGGAGAATAACGTGTTACCCATCACGAAATTGCGCATTGCCACGCGAAAAAGCCAGTTGGCCATGTGGCAAGCCGAGTATGTTCGCGACCGCCTCATGGCGGCCCACGAAGGCCTGGAGGTCGAGCTTGTTCCGCTGTCCACCAAGGGCGACAAGATCCTCGACACACCGCTTTCCAAGATTGGCGGCAAAGGGCTGTTCGTCAAGGAGCTCGAGGATGCCATGCTGGATGGCCGCGCCGATATCGCCGTGCACTCCATGAAGGACGTGCCGATGCACTTCCCCGAGGGGCTGGGGCTGTCGGTCATTCTGGAAGGTGCCGACCCGACCGACGCTTTCGTTTCGAACCATTACGCCAGCGTCGAAGCGCTGCCGGAGGGCGCTCGCATTGGTACCGCCAGCCTGCGCCGAGGCCTGCAACTCCGGGAAGCGCGCCCCGACCTGCAGATTCTCAACCTGCGCGGTAACGTGCAGACCCGGCTGGCCAAGCTGGACGACGGCGAGTTCGAGGCCATCATCCTGGCGACCTCAGGTTTGCAGCGCCTGGGGCTGGACGCCCGAATCGCCCAAGCGCTGCCGCCGGAAGTATGCTTGCCTGCCTGCGGCCAGGGGGCGCTGGGCATCGAATGCCGCCTGCACGACCCCGACCTGATCGCGCTCCTGGCCCCGCTGGACGATCCGGACACTGCCACCCGCGTGCGCGCCGAGCGCGCCATGAATACCCGCCTGGAAGGTGGATGCCAGGTGCCCATCGCGGGCCATGCCGTACTGGACAAGGCCAATGACACGCTCTGGCTACGTGGCCTGGTGGGCAACCCGGAGGGCACCGAAGTACTGCGCGCCGAGGGGCGGGGCTCCATCCACGAACCGGAGGCACTGGGCATTCGTATCGCCGAGGAGCTGCTGGACCAAGGGGCTGGTGACATCCTGGCCGAGGTCTACGGCAGCGACGTATGACGCTACC
The DNA here is from genome assembly GCF_020616575.1 of Halomonas sp. NyZ770. Taxonomy (NCBI): domain Bacteria; kingdom Pseudomonadati; phylum Pseudomonadota; class Gammaproteobacteria; order Oceanospirillales; family Halomonadaceae; genus Halomonas; species Halomonas sp. NyZ770. The sequence continues at coordinate 3,893,694 of NZ_CP085143.1, forward strand.
GGTGCTGATTTGTCGCCCCGGTGACCGCGGCGACGCCCTGGCCCAGGCGCTGGGCGAGCAGGAGTGGGAGGTACTGCCCCTGGACGTCATGCGTCTGGAAGCACTGGCGGAAGATGCCGCGCAGCGTCAAATCTGGCTGGATATCGATCAGTACCATAAGATAGTAGTCGTCAGCCCCTTTGCCGCTTACTGTTTGAGTGAAGCGTTGGATCGCTACTGGCCGCAGTTGCCGACTGGCATCGATTACTACAGTGTGGGCCGCAGCACTGCCAGCGCGCTGCATGACCAGCTTGGCGTACGGGTGCGTGTTCCCTCGCCTCAGCGAGGAGAAGACACCAGCGAAGCACTCCTGTCGCTGGCCTCGCTGGCCCGACTGGACCATCAGCGGGTGCTGCTGGTCGCTGGAGAAGGGGGCCGTACCCTGCTCGCGGATACGCTGGCCGAGCGGGGCGCCTGCGTCACTCGGCTGGCCGTCTATCGTCGGCTATACCAGCCGCCCTCGGCGGCCATGCAGCAGTGTCTGGCAAACGGCCATTACCGAGCGTTAATCGTCACCAGCGGCGAACTACTTGAATATCTGGCAAAATGGTGTGGTCCAGCTGCGTTGAACCAACCGCTAATCGTTTCCAGTCACCGTTTAGCTACACTGGCCGGTAGACTGGGTTTTTGTGACCTCAAGGTGGCGTCGGGAGCAACGCCGGCTGCGCTGGTGGCCGCGTTGGATCGGTCCTGCAACCCCTAGGGTGCCGATGTCGATCAAGGAACTTAATAAGGGCTAGCGACAGATGAGCAAACAACCAACTGATCAGGAAGGCGTCAACCACGCGTCTACCGATGCATCCAAGGGCGGCACTCCTGCTGGTGACGCCTCAGCGACCGCGCCCCAAGACACGGGCCCCAACGGCTCTTCGTCTTATGCCGCCAAGAACAGCCGTTCACGGCGTCGGCATAAAAACACCAGCAACACGACAGCGGCCCCTGCGGCAAGCGCTGCGGTCGACCCCGCCAAAGAGAACGTTGCCGGCACCAAACCCACCGCCAAGCCGGCAGATGAGAAGCCTGCCAAGCATAGCGGGCCTGCTCCAGCAGGCGGCGGCGCGAAGCCCACGCCGCCGCCCACCGTCAACGGTGGCGGAAACGGCAAGGGTGGCGGCATTGCCATTGCGCTGGTGGTTATCCTGGCACTCGCCCTGGGTATCGTTGCCTGGCAAGGCTGGCAGCGCCTGGATAGCCAGCAGCAGCGCATCGACGAGCTGACCCAACAGACCCAGGACAGCGCCACACAAGCCTCGGTCAGCGACCTGGAAGCACGCTTCGAGTCTGGTGAAGCCGAACGCAGTCAGGCGCTGGACAGCACCATGGACGAACTGCGCAGCGAGCTGGACAGCTATCGCAGCGACGTCAACAGCACGCTGGATGAGGTGCTGGCCCAACTGTCACAAGAGCAGGAAACCGACGAGCGCGACTGGCTACACGCCGAAGCCGCCTACCTGCTGCGTCTGGCGAACCAACGTCTGCAGCTCGAAGGCGATGTGGATGGTGCCGCAGCCCTGCTGCGCACTGCCGATGCTCGCCTGGTCGATGCCGACAACCCGGCACTCACTTCCGTGCGCCGTGAAATCGCCAGCGAGCTGGCCGCACTGGATGCCGTGCCTCGCGTCGACCGTACCGGCATCTATCTGGCGCTCAACGCGCAGCAGGAGCGCATTTCAGGCCTGCGGCTCTCCCAGGAGATCGAAGAGCGTGCCGTGAACTCAGGGATCGAACAGCCCCCGACCGGCACCTTCCAGCGCCAGCTGGCTCGTTTCGGTGAAGAGCTGAAAGATCTGGTAGTGATTCGTCATCACGATGAAGCTCTCGAAACGCTGATCACACCGGAACAAGAGTCCTATCTGCGTCAAAGCCTGCGCCTGGTGCTGGAGCAATCGCAGCTGGCCCTGCTGCAAGAAGAGCAGGAGCTTTATGAAGCCAGCCTCGACAAGGCGCTGGAACTGCTGAATGGCTACTACGCCACCGAGCGCGAAGAGACCCAGAGCGTCATCGCGCGTCTGCAGGAACTCAAGCAAGTTCAGGTCAAGCCCGAGCTGCCGGACATCAGTGCTTCCCAGCAGGCACTGGCCAGCTTCATCGACAACCGCTTCGAGTCGCGCCGCCAGGGCGGAGGTGATGCATGAGAAAACTTATCCTGCTGATCGTTGCAGGCTTGGCGGTTGGCGCACTGTTCGGGCACCTGATGATGTCGGTGCCCGGCTACTGGCTGATTCGAGTGGGCGATACCTCGGTCCAGACGTCGTTCTGGTTCGGCCTGGTACTCTTGCTGGCAGCCTTCATCGTGCTGCACTTCGTGCTGCGCCTGCTGACCGGCATCATTCGTCCCGTGGGGCGCTTTCGCACCTGGAATAGCCGCGCCCGCAACCGCCGCGCCATGAAGCGCACCGTGCACGGGCTGGTGGCGCTCACCGAAGGCCGCTGGAAAAAGGCCGAGAAGACCTTGGTACGCGCCGCCGATGACTCCAGCACCCCGCTGGTGAACTACCTGGCAGCCGCCCTGGCAGCTCACTATCAGGGTTACCATGAGAAATCTCAGGAGCACTTGAATCAGGCGCAGCTCACCACCGACGGTGCCGACACCGCCATTGGCCTGATGCAGGCCCAGCTGATGATCGACCGCCAACAGCCCGAAGAAGCGCTGGCGATCCTCAACCGACTGGACAAGCAGCTCTCCAACCATCCTCAAGTGCTGAAACTGCTCAAGCAGGTGCATTTGAGCGTCAACGACTGGGAAGGGCTGCGTCGCCTCATTCCACGCTTGGCCGCGCAGAAGCTGATTACCCAGCAAGAGCGCGAGCAGCTGGAGTTCAAGGCCTACCGGGAGCTGATTCTGTTCGAAGCCAAGAACCCGTCCAATATCGAGCGTGTTCGCGGGCTATGGGCCGACATGCCCGACTATCTGCGGGCCAACACCGAGCTGATCGTGCTCTACACCGAAGCCCTGCTGCAATCCAACGAAGAACCGATTGCCGAGCGGCTGCTCAATCACTCCCTGGATCATCATTGGGATGCGCGCCTGGTCAAGCGCTATGGCCTGCTGAACGTCGACGCCGCGCGCCAGCTGGCCAAGGCGCAGAAATGGCTGCAAGAGCGCCCCAACGACCCGGAACTGCTGCTGGCCTGTGGCCGCCTGTCGCTGCGGGTTGGCCAGTGGGAAAAGGCGCTTGAGTATTTCGAGGCCAGCCAGCGCCAGCGCCCGAACGGTGAGGTCTGTGCCGAGCTTGCACGCCTGTACGCCAGCCTGGGCGAGCACAACAAGAGCCAGCTCTACTACCGGCACAGCGTGGACATGCTGGCCAAGTCGCTGCCTTCACTGCCACAGCCCAGCGATGCCCATGACAGCAAGCAGGGTGGCCAGAAAGCGGCACCGCGCAAGGCATGACCCTCGCAGAGTAAGTCGCTTGAACGCAACAGGGTGCCCCTCGGGGCACCCTGTTGCGTTCCAGGCGCAGCAAACAGATCGTTCACACGGCGATGATGGCGTCCAGCGCTGCCCGGTAGCCCTGTATGCCCAGCCCGGCGATCACCCCATCGGCACGCAGCGAGACATACGAGTGGTGGCGGAAGGCCTCTCGCTTGTGGACATTGGAAAGATGTACTTCGATGACCTTTCCGTCGAATGCGTTCAAGGCATCCAGAATGGCTACCGAGGTGTGCGTATAGGCGGCGGGGTTGATGATGATGGCCTGCGTACCATCCAGTCGAGCAGCATGAATGGCATCGATCAATTCGCCTTCGTGGTTGCTTTGCAGGCAGTGGATATCCCACCCCGCCATGACGGCCCGCTCGCGCAGCAGATTATTGACATCCTCCAGGGTGTCGTAGCCATAGATCTCAGGCTGCCGGCTCCCCAGCAGGTTCAGGTTTGGCCCGTGCAACACGACCACTTTGCCTTGCCCCATGACGCTCTCCGGTGATGATTTTCGCCAGCATGCCAAGCTTTGCGGTCGGGCGCCAGCCATTCGCCGGTTACACGGCATAGCGGTTACACTGATGTTTCGATGGCATGACGAAGGCCCCCTGTTGACATGATCGGCGCAACCCCCGCCCTCCCCCTCTATCTTGGCCTGCCCATGTGGGCCAATCAGGATTGGCAAGGCAGCCTCTATCCTCGCCAGGCCAAAACCGAGCTGCTCAGCGACTATGCGGCGGTGTTTTCCAGCGTGGAGGGCAACACGACGTTTTACAGTGGCACGCCCAAATCGGAGATCATCGCCGCCTGGGCGCGCCAGGCGCCGCCGCGTTTTCGCTTCTGCTTCAAGCTGCCAGGCCACATTACCCACGACCAGCGCCTGACCCAACCTGGGGATGCCTGGGCGTTTCTGGACGCGCTGACGCCCCTGCACGACCGACTAGGCCCTACCATGGTGCAGCTACCCAGAGACTTTGGCCCTGCCGAACTCCCCAAACTGGAAGCCCTGCTCGCCCAATGGCCAGCGCACTTGCCCTGTGCGGTAGAGGTTCGCCACCCTGTTTTTTTCCACAAAGGTGAGGCAGAGAGGGCCTTGAACCGCCTGTTGATAACTTATTCGGCCAACCGAGTCATGCTGGATGTGCGCCCGGTCTTCTCTACGCCGCATGAAGGGCACGCTGGGCTGGCCCACGCCCAGCAGGAGAAGCCGAAACTCCCGCTACACGTGCTTTCCACTGGTCAACAACCCATCATTCGCTTCATTGGACATATTGACAAAGCGATCAACACACGCTACTTCGCCCCTTGGATAGAACAGCTCAGCCTGTGGATAAAACAGGGGAAAACCCCTTTTTTATTTGTGCATACCGCAGACAACCGTGAGTCTCCCCAGATGGCTCGCCATCTCTATCGCCTGGTGCAGGCCAAGGTCGCTTTGGCAGACCTGGCACCTTTCGCCGATGAAAAGCAGAGCCAGCTGTTTTAAGCCGCCTTTTTAGGCTGGCTCACTGGCAAGCCTACCCTTGATCGGATAAATTGCGCGTTCTTTCGGAAAAGCACGCTGGCAATCTCTTTTTTCCGAACATCGGCGCAATCTGCCGATATCGACCCATTACAATCGAACTGAAACAGGTGATTTATGGCAAAACTTGCGCATGCACAGTGGTCATCTCGCATGGGCTTTGTGCTGGCCGCGGCGGGCTCCGCCGTTGGCCTGGGCAATATCTGGCGTTTCTCGTACATGGTGGGTGACAGCGGTGGCGCCGCCTTCGTACTGGTCTATTTGGCCTGTGTAGCACTGGTCGGCCTGCCCATTCTGGTCGCCGAGTGGATGATTGGCCGTCGCGGCCAGAAGAACCCCATCAACACCATGGCCGAACTGGCCGCCAACCACGGCCGCTCGAAAGCGTGGGCGCTGGTGGGGGTCAGCGGCGTCTTGGCTGCCTTTCTGATTCTCTCGTTCTACAGCGTCATCGGCGGCTGGTCGTTGAACTATACGCTGGGCTCGGTGCTCGGTAGCTTCAACGGTCTGGATGCCGACAGCATTGGCGACATCTTCAGCGGCATGCTGGGCAGCCCCTCGGCCCTGCTGCTGTGGCATACGGCGTTCATGGTATTGGTCGTCGGTATCGTGGCACGCGGGGTCACCAAAGGCCTGGAAAGCGCAGCGCGCACCATGATGCCTGCTCTGGTGGTGTTGATGCTGGTGCTGGTGGGATACGGCATGGCCAGCGGCTACTTTGGTGAAGCCCTGAGCTTCATGTTCAGCCCTGACTGGGATGCTCTCGATGGCGGTGTCGTACTGGCGGCCATGGGCCAAGCATTCTTCACGCTGTCGCTGGGCATGGGGATCATGATGGCCTACGGCTCGTATCTGGGCGAAGACGTCAACCTGATCAGCACCGCACGGACGGTCATCCTGCTGGATACCGCCATCGCCCTGCTGGCGGGCCTGGCCATCTTCCCCATCGTCTTTGCCAACGGCCTGAGTGCCGGCGAAGGCCCCGGCCTGATCTTTGTCACCCTGCCCCTGGCGTTTGGCAACATGACCGGCGGCACCATTCTGGGCCTGATGTTCTTCCTGCTGCTGACCTTTGCCGCCCTGACGTCGGCCATTTCACTGCTGGAACCGGTGGTGGAAACTCTCGAAGAGCGCACGTCGATGTCACGTATCGTGGCCACACTGGTCAGCGGCGTGGCGGTATGGGCACTGGGTGTCGCGGCGCTGCTGTCGTTCAACGTATGGGCAGACGTGCTGTTCTTTGGGCTGAACATCTTCGACCTGCTGGATACCTTCACCAGCAAGATCCTGCTGCCATTGACCGGCCTGGGTGCGATCGTGTTCTTCGCCTTCTGCCTGGATAAAGAAGAAGCGCGCAAGGAGCTGAGGCTGGATGTCTACGACTACAGCCTGTGGAACCTGCTGGCCAAATACGTCGCCCCCATCGGGGTAACGGTGGTTTTCCTGGCAGGCCTGTTCTGACTCGTCGCTGGGTCGGCAAGCTTACCCAATAGAGAAGGCGTTACCGTGGCGTAACGCTTTCTCGCCTTCCTTCACCAGCCTCTTCTTCGGCTGGCTAGTGCAGTTCGCTCTCTTGCGGGTCGTCATCGTCTGGCAAGGGAGCGATATCCCGTGACAGCTTCTGGAATTCCCGGTGCAGCTCGATGCCCCGACGCGCTCTCAGGCTACGTTGGGCGGCGCTGCGCCGACGTTGGGCATGCTCATCGACCTCCATACTCATGAATATGTCGAGCAATTCGCTTTTTACCGAGGTCATTCGTTCGACGTTTCTCATAATCGACGCTCCTCCAGGTGAGTTGCCTACGTCCACCTGCATCCGTGACGACTGATTTTTAAATGATGCAGTGCGGCACGTCACTTCTTACTATAACCTACTTGACAAAATGATGACGATTCTTGAAGAAATGGGTTAACGCCTTTTAAACGGCAGTACTCTTGTGAAGGACGCTGCCCCCGATGCAACACTCAGGCATACTGTGGCCTCTTTATGGCCGCACAAGCACGATCAAGAATTTAAGGAGCTGAACGTGAGCCGCGCCCTGTTCGATGAAATGAGACGCCGCATGGAGCATTTCCGTCGCTCCGAACAAAAGGTCGCGCGGTTCGTGCTGCGCAACCCCGATGAAGTCATTCATATGCGCATCGTGGACCTGGCCACCGAAGCAAAGGTGAGCGAGCCTACGGTGGTGCGCTTCTGCCGTGCGCTGGGCTGCAACGGCTTTCAGGATTTCAAGCTGCAGCTGGCCCAGATGCTGGCCAGCGGAAGCCAGTTCGCGCAGTTCTCGATGAACGACAGCGACTCGGTGGCCGAATTCTCCCACAGCATTTTCGACTCCACCGTGGGCACGCTGCTGTCGGTGCGCGACCGGCTCGATAACGATGCGCTGGGCAAGGCCGTCAATGCACTGGCCATGGCCAATCGCGTCGAGTTCTACGGCTTTGGCGCCTCCGGCGCGGTGGCCTTCGATGCCCAGCACAAGTTTTTCCGCCTGCAGATCTCGACCTCTGCCTACGCCGACCCGCATATGCAGAACATGTCGGCGGTGACCCTGCAGGAGGGCGACGTGGTGGTCGCCATCTCGCAGACAGGCCGTACCCGGGCGCTGGTGGCCAGCGTTCGCCTGGCCCGCGAAGCAGGCGCTACAGTGATCGGCCTGTGTCCCAGCGAATCGCCGCTGGCCCAGGAGGTGAGCCTGCCGCTGTTCATCGACGTGCACGAAGACACCGAGATCTACACCCCGCTCAGCTCGCGTATTGCCCACCTGGTGCTGATCGACGTGCTGGCGGTGGGCGTGGCCAAGACCCGGGGCCCCAAACTGGCCGAGCAGCTGAAAGCGGTGAAGAAGAGCCTGACCACGCTGCGTTACCCGGAAGAGTCCTGAGCCAGCGTCCTGAAGACACGCTGTATGCACAGCCAGTGTGCTGGCTGTGCTAGACTGGTCGCCCCTTTTTTGAACCGGCAGCGGCTTATATGGACGACGTCACGGCGATACTCGATCATCTCAACCCGGCCCAGCGGGAAGCCGTCAGTGCGCCCCAGGGCAACCTTCTGGTACTGGCCGGTGCCGGTTCCGGCAAAACGCGTGTACTGGTCCACCGCATTGCCTGGCTGATGCAGGCCGAAGGGCTTTCCCCTTATGCCCTGCTGGCCGTCACGTTTACCAACAAGGCCGCCCGCGAGATGCGCACGCGTCTGGAAGCCTTGCTGGGCATCTCCATGCGCCATGTCTGGGTGGGTACCTTTCACTCGATCTCGCACCGGCTGCTGCGCACCCATTGGCAGGATGCCCGCCTGCCCCAGCACTTTCAGATCATCGACTCCGATGACCAGCTGCGGCTGATCAAGCGGCTGCTGAAAGACTACTCGATTGACGATGAGCGCTTCCCGCCACGCCAGGTGCAGGGGTTCATTTCTGGTTGCAAGGAAGAGGGCCTGCGACCCCATCAGGTGAACGTCAATGGCGATGCGTACCTCGCCCAGATGGTCGAGCTCTACGAGCGCTACCAGTTCACCTGCGAGCGAGGCGGGCTGGTGGATTTCGGTGAGCTGCTGCTGCGCAGCCTGGAGCTGTTGCGCGACAACCCGCCGCTGCTGAACCACTATCGCGAGCGCTTTGGCCATGTGCTGGTGGACGAGTTTCAGGATACCAACACCCTTCAGTACGCCTGGCTCAAACTGCTCACCGGCCAGCAGACCCCGATGACCGCCGTGGGCGATGACGACCAGTCCATTTACGGCTGGCGGGGCGCCAAGGTCGAGAACATTCGCCGCTTCGAAGAAGAGTTTCCCAACACCCATACCGTGCGCCTGGAGCAGAACTACCGCTCCACCAGCGCGATTCTGGAAGCGGCCAATACGCTGATCAGCCACAACAGCGAGCGTCTCGGCAAGAACCTCTGGACCGATGGCGCCGAAGGCGAGCCTATCTCGGTGTATGCGGGGTTCAACGACCTCGAGGAAGCCCGCTATATCGTCGATACCATCAAGGAGAAGGTCAACGAAGGCTTCAACCGCCGGGACGTGGCCATCCTCTACCGCTCCAACGCCCAGTCGCGCCTGCTGGAAGAGACACTGATTCGCCAAGGCATGCCCTATCGTATCTACGGCGGCCACCGCTTTTATGAGCGGCTGGAAATCAAGAACGCCCTGGCCTACCTGCGCTTGCTGCTCAACCGTGATGACGATGCCTCCCTGGAGCGCGTCATCAACGTGCCCACCCGTGGCATCGGCACGCGCACCGTGGAAATCGTCCGCCATCACGCCCGTGAGCAGAGCGTGTCGCTGTGGCAAGCGCTGCACGACACCCTTCAGGATGGCACCTTGAGAGGCCGTGCAGGCAACGCCGTACAGGCCTTTACCAACCTGATCGAGCAGCTGGACAACGACACGTCCGGGCTGCCGCTCCACGAGATCATCGACCACGTCACGGCGCGCACCGGGCTGATCGAACACCATCAAAGCGAGCGCGGTGAAAAAGGCCAGGCTCGGGTCGAGAACCTGGAAGAGCTGGTCAACGCAGCCCGGGCCTTTACCCATGGCGATGCCTTCGAGACCCCGGAAGCCGGAGAAGGCATGGCCGCGCTGGAAGCCTTCCTTTCGGAAGCCGCCCTCAACGCAGGCGACCATGAAGCCGAGGAGTTCGAAGACAGCGTGCAGCTGATGACCCTGCACTCGGCCAAGGGGCTGGAGTTCCCGGTGGTGTTCATTGCCGGGGTGGAAGAGGGGCTGTTTCCCCACAAGATGTCCGTGGAGGAGCCAGGCCGCCTGGAGGAGGAGCGCCGCCTGTGCTACGTGGGCGTGACGCGCGCCATGCAGAAGCTCTACCTGACCCACGCCGAGACTCGCCGCCTGCACGGCAAAGAGGTGTTTCCCCGCCCCTCCCGGTTTCTCCGTGAGCTGCCGCCTCATCTGCTGGAAGAAGTGCGTCTGCGCGGCCATGTCTCGCGCCCCGTGACCGCGTCACGGCCCAGCTTTGCCCAATCCAGCATCGAAAGCGACGGCGACCTGCCCGCCCTGCATGTCGGCCAGCGGGTGGGCCACCCGGTGTTCGGCGAAGGCATCATTCTGAACGCCGAAGGCGAAGGCGCTCGGGCGCGGGTTCAGGTGAGCTTTGACGGCGAAGGCGTGAAGTGGCTGGTACTCGGGTTTGCCAAGCTCACTCCCATGTAACCCGTTGACCCGCCAGCAGGACTGGGTACTTGCCCAATAAAACCTGCTTGGCGCATACTGGCAGGCGGACACTGCGCTCACTGCGCTTATAAAAAACATCCAATAATTTCGGAGTCATGCCCGCCATGCAACGCCGTCAATTCCTGAAAACCGCCGGCCTGGGTGCCGCCGGTGTCGCTGCTGCACCGTTCGTATCGACTGCCAGCGCCAATGAAACCTATACCTGGGACATGGTGACTTCATGGCCCAAGAATTTCCCGGCTCTGGGCACCGGCGCCAATGACTTTGCTCGCCGTGTGGAAGAGCTTTCCAACGGCCGTATGCGTATTCGGGTCCATGGCGCGGGCGAGCTGGTGCCTGCGCTGGAAGTCTTCGATGCCGTCGCCGCCGGCACCGCCGAGATGGGCCACTCCGCCTCTTACTACTGGCGTGGCAAAGTGGCCGCCGCCCAGTTCTTCACGGCGGTGCCGTTTGGCATGAACACCACCGAAATGAATGCCTGGTTGTACCATGGCGGTGGCCAGGAGCTGTGGGACGAGATCTACGCCAACCACAACCTCAAGCCCTTTGCCGTCGGCAACACCGGCACTCAGATGGCGGGCTGGTTCAAGAAAGAGATCAATTCGCTGGCCGACATGCAGGGCATTCGCCTGCGCCTGCCAGGCCTGGCCGGTGAAGCCATGAACGGTATCGGTGTCACCACCGTGAACATGCCGGGCTCCGAAATCTTCACTTCGCTGCAAACCGGTGTTCTGGATGCCGCCGACTGGGTAGGCCCCTACAACGACATGGCCTTCGGCCTGCATCAGGTGGCCGACTACTACTACACGTCGGTATGGAACGAGCCCACGGCGGTACTGGAAGGCACCGTCAACCTGGACGCCTGGAATGCCCTGCCGGAAGACCTGCAGGACGTGATTCGCGAAGCGGCACGTGCGTCCAACCTGGCCATGATCAGCGAGTTCGCCTACCGCAACGCCCAGGCGCTCGAGACGCTGGTCGACGAGCACGGCGTGCAGCTGCGCACCTTCCCGGATGACGTCATGGCCGCGCTGTACGAGTCCTCCAAAGAAGCCATTCAGCGCCAGGTCGATGGCGATGAAGAGTCGCGTCGCGTGTGGGAATCCTACTCGGCCTTCCAGAGCGTGCTGCGCCCCTTCAGTGACGTAGGCGAGTATGCCTACCTGAAGAGCCGCGACAGCGTGGGTGCCTGATCACCTTCGACTCAAAAGGGCGCCTCGGCGCCCTTTTTGTTATGACGACTTTGTTATGACGACGGTGTCATGGCCACATCAGCTGTGAACCGCTCTGATCCGACCATTGTCATCCAGCGCCACCATGACGAAACGCGCTTCGGTGACCTTCTGGCGCTCTTCGATGTGTCGGCCATGGGGAGGACGCACCCAGACCTCCACGTCGATACGGATCGAGCTATGGCCAATATCCTGTACCTGGGTGTATACACTGACCATGGAGCCCACGCGCACCGGGCTTAGAAAATCCATGGCTTCGATGGCGACCGTGGCAGTGCGCCCACCCGCCTCTCGGCCAGCGGCCAGTTCGGCGGCCTGGTCCATATGATTCACCAGCCAGCCGCCGGGAATGTCCCCGTAGAGGTTGGTATCCTGACGAGAAGCCAGTAATTTTAACGTGAGCTGCCCTTTAGGGGCGGGAGCATCGTCCACATCGGAATCCAGTGGTGTCATGGGGTCGTCGCTTTGCAAGGTTATTGTTGTGGTCGGGCTTAGCGCCTGTTGCTGCACTGCAATAACAGGCTAGCACCAGTTAATCACAAGAGGAATAGCGTTTGAAGAGCGACAGTGTACAGCGATGGAGACCTTACCGCCTACTGCTGGCAAGCTGGCTATGCTGCTGCAGCGCCTTTGCCTGGGCGCAGCCAGCGCCCATCAGCGGCACGCTGGGCACCGTGGGCTCGGACACCATGGCCGGGCTGATGCTGCGCTGGGGTGAAGCCTTGAATGCGCGCTACCCCGATATCACTCTGCAATTTCAGGCGGGGGGGTCGGCCAGCGCCCCCACGGCCCTGGTGGCAGGCACCACCCGCATCGGGCCCATGTCGCGGGCCATGACCGAACGCGAGCGCCAGCAGTTCATCCAGCGTTATGGCTACCCGCCGCTGCAACTCAGCGTCGCCCGCGATGCCCTGGTGCTGGTGGTACATCGCCATAACCCGCTGGAAGCCCTGTCACTGGCGCAGGTAGATGCCATCTTCTCTACCACCCTCGCCTGCGGTGCCGATGCGCCCCTGCAGCGGTGGGAAGCGCTGTTGCCCGCCACGGATTGGCCTTACGGGCACATTGCCCTGCATGGCAGAACCCTGGCCTCCGGCACCCAAGGGCTGTTCCAGCAGCGCGCCTTGTGCGGCGGGCAGTTTCGCCGCGATATCAGCGAACATCCCGGTGCGGCAGCGGTGATTGCCGCCGTGGGGGAGTCGCCCAACGCCATGGGCTATGCCGGATACAACCACCTGACGCCCATGGTGCGCGCCGTGGCGCTGGCCGATGAGCAAGGCAACCTGGTAGAGCCCAGCGTGGCGAACATTCAAAAGGCCACTTATCCACTCTCCAGAACGCTGTATCTCTACGTCAACTTGCCCCCCGGCGAAGCACTCCCGGCGGCCGAGCAAGCCTTTCTGGAGCTGGTCTTTTCAGCCGAAGGGCAGCAGATCGTGCAGGCGGCAGGCTTCGTGGCGCTTCCCGACCACCTGCGCAGCAGCCAAGCGTTGGATGAATAAACTGTCATCCAATTGTCACAAACAGGGCGTAGGGTAAGCTATTCTGGCCACAAACCCTTATTTTCATCACGGCACCTGCTTCGTATGATGTCGATATGACTCCTCCTCGGCTACCTGCTTCGCGTCAGCCGCTACGTTTGCTTCACGACCGTATTGCCACCGGACTGATTACGGCTGGCGGCATTGCTGTTTTGCTGGCGATCCTCGCCATTGGCGTCTTTCTGGTGTGGGAAGCGCTGCCGCTGCTTGGTTTTGGCGAAGCGCTCTCCCTGGCCACGCTGTCGCCGCTCGCCTGGGGCACCCTCAAAGCTGCCCTGGCGGCCATGCTGTTTGCCACGCCCATTGCGCTAGGGGCCGCCATGTATTCGGCGCTGTTCATGTCGTCACGCCTGCGCAGCCGCATCAAGCCCGTGATGGAGTTGATGGAAGCAATACCCGGCGTGGTGATTGGCTTCATTGCCGGACTGCTGCTGGCCCCGTGGGTAGAGCGTCATTTGGCCAGCACCCTGCTCGTACTGGCCTGGCTGCCGCTGAGCGCAGCGCTGGCAGGTGCCCTTTGGCATATGGCCAGCAGCCGTTGGCGCCAGCGGCTGCCGCTGTCGTCGGCGGCACTGTGGCTGATACCGTGGCTCGCCTGCATGACCGCCCTGGCCCTGTGGGCGGCACCGCTCGCCGAAACCCACTGGCTGGGGGGCGACTTGCGTCTGTGGCTGGAGCAGCGCCACGGCATCGACTACGCCACTCGCAACGCCCTGATCGTCGGCATCGCCATGGGCTTTGCGATTATTCCCAGTATCTACTCGCTGGCCGATGACGCCCTGGCCGACGTGCCATCCACCTTGATGGAGGGCGCCCAGGCGTTGGGCGCCAGCCGCTGGCAAGCGCTGTGGAAAGTCGCCCTGCCCACCGCAGGCCCTGGCGTGTTTTCGGCGGTGATGATTGGCGCAGGCCGCGCCGTGGGCGAAACCATGATCGTGCTGATGGCCAGCGGCAACACCGCACTGTTCAGCGCCAGCCCCTTTGAGGGGCTACGTTCACTGTCGGCGTCGATTGCCATCGAGCTGCCGGAGGCCTCCCCCGGCGGCATGACCTATCACCTGCTGATTCTGGCGGCGCTGGCGCTGTTCATCTTCACCTTCTCGGTCAATACGCTGGCCGAAGTCGTGCGCCAGCGCCTGCGTCGGCGTTACCAGCGGCTGGGAGGCGCACGCTGATGGGCTGGCGAGCGCTGAGCTTTCGCCTGAACACGGCGGGCAACCGGCTGTGGCCCTGGCTATGTGCGGGTAGCGTGGCCCTTTCGCTGCTCATGCTCGGCGCTTTGCTGGTACTGCTGACCACCAAAGGGTTAGGTCACTTCTGGCCCGCCGAGCTGGAGGAGGTCACCCTGCACAGCGGCGAAACGGTGATCGGCCAGCCGGTGCGCGAGGTGCCGCTACCCCATGCCCAGGGCATGGAGCGGCTCTATTTTACCGGCAACCGCGACCTCACGGGTGCCAGCTGGCGCTGGCTGGCCGTCGATCAAATCGCCCAGGTCACCACACCCGCTGAGCTGATACGCCTGGAGCGTACCCCGTGGGGCGACTTTCTTGGCCGCCTGGATGCCGTCGAAAACGAAGGCCAGCGGCTTGAAGGGCAGGCGGCCATGGAGTTCGTGCGCCAAGCCCTGATGCTGCCGCCAAACCAGCGCCCCGACGCCCAGCTGTTGCTGGAAGCCAATGGCAGGGTACAGCCTCAGCCGTTGGCGGGGATCACCCACCTGCAAACTCCCAACGCCATGGCCTGGCACCAAAAGGTGGCAGCCTGGGGCGGGCGCGTGTGGCAGTTCCTCAGTGAGGGGCCGCGTGCGGCCAATACCGGGGGCGGCGTATGGCCGGCCATTTTCGGTACGCTGCTGATGGTGATTCTCATGTCCGTGATCGTCACCCCCTTTGGCGTGCTGGCAGCCATTTACCTCAACGAAATTGCCCACCAGAACCGCCTGACCCATCTGGTGCGTATCGGGGTCCGTAACCTCGCTGGCGTGCCCTCCATCGTATATGGCGTGTTTGGGCTGGGGGTGTTCGTGTACGGCATCGGCGGTTCCATCGACAGCTGGTTCTTCGAAGACGAACTGCCATCACCGACCTTTGGTACCGGCGGGCTGCTGTGGGCATCGCTGACCCTGGCACTGCTGACCCTGCCAGTGGTGATCGTGGCCACGGAAGAGGGCCTGGCACGCATTCCCGATGCCCAACGTGAAGGGGCCGTGGCGCTGGGGGCGACCCGCCTGGAGATGCTCACGCGCATCGTGCTGCCCATGGCCATGCCCGCCATGCTGACCGGGGTGATTCTGGCCGTGGCGCGGGCCGCTGGCGAAGTGGCCCCGTTGATGCTGGTGGGCGTCGCCAAGCTGGCTCCGCAGATGCCCCTGGACGGCGAGTTTCCCTACCTGCACCTCGAACGCAAGTTCATGCACCTCGGCTATCATCTATTTGATACGGCCTTCCACGGTGAAGACGTACAGGCCGCGATCCCCCTGGTGTTTGCCACCGCGCTCCTGCTGGTGCTGATTGTGCTGGTGCTTAATCTAACTGCCATATTTCTGCGTCATTATCTGAGGCGTCAACGAGGAAACGAATGCTAGCGTTATCGTCCGCCAACACTGCTCAACCGCCGGTGACGCGCTTCTCAGCCGACGCCCGGTGCCTGAGCATCCACCAGTTCAACCTCGCTTATGCGGGGAAACCGGCGTTGCGTGACCTGACGCTCGACGTACCTCGTCACCGGGTGACCGCGTTCATCGGCCCCTCGGGCTGCGGAAAGTCCACGCTGCTACGGGCAATCAATCGGCTTCACGATTTGAACGAGTCCGTAACCCACGATGGCCATATCTACCTGGAAGAGCAGGACATTCATGCGCCACGCATGAACGTGACCGAACTCAGACGGCGGGTAGGGATGGTGTTTCAGACGCCCAACCCGTTCCCGATGTCGATCTACGAAAACGTGGCCTTTGGCCTGCGCCTGCAAGGGCGCCTGCCCAAACGCAAACGCGACGACATCATCGAGTGGGCGCTGACATCGGCCGCTCTGTGGGATGAGGTCAAGGACCGCCTGCACCGTTCGGCCTGGCAGCTCTCCGGCGGGCAACAGCAGCGCCTGGTGATTGCCCGGACGCTGGCCGTTCAGCCGGATGTCCTGCTGCTGGACGAGCCCGCCTCGGCCCTCGACCCTATTTCGACCCTCAAGATCGAGGAGTTGATACGCAACCTGAAGTCCCAGCTCACCCTGGTGCTGGTGACTCACAATATGCAGCAGGCCGCGCGGGTTTCCGACTACACGGCCTTTTTGCAAAACGGTGAACTGATCGAATATGGGCCCACGGATCAAGTGTTCACCAACCCGCGTCTACAACGCACCGAAAACTACATTACCGGCCGCATGACCTAGGCCCCATCGACGATACGTCAGGAGTGCTCAATGGATATCACGAGCGAGACACACAGCCAACACATCTCTCGCCAGTTCAATCAGGAGCTGGAAGAGCTGAAGACCCACCTGATGGCCATGGGCGGTCTGGTGGAAAAGCAGGTGCAGGATGCGGTGCACGCCCTGCTGGAGGGCGACAGCCGCCTGGCGGAAAAAGTGCGCGACAACGACCGTCAGGTCAACGACCTGCAGCTGCAAATCGACGACGAATGCACCCGGGTGCTGGCTCGCCGTCAGCCGGCGGCATCGGACCTGCGGCTGGTGCTGGCGGTCATCCGTGCCACCTCGGACCTGGAGCGAATCGGCGACGAAGCCAGCAAGATTGCCCGCAACGCGCTGTTGTTAAGTGAAAATAGCGGTGGCATTCGCGGTCTGGTAGAAGTTCGCCATATCAGCGAGCACGTGCGCAAGATGCTGCGTGACGCCTTGACCGCCTTCGCCCGCTTCGATACCGAGCTGGCCATGCAGGTCGTTCGCGAAGACGAATCGGTAGACGACGAGTACGGCAGCGCCATGCGCTCGCTGATGACCTTCATGATGGAAGACTCGCGCTCCATCAGTTCGGTGCTGAGCATCATGTGGGTACTGCGCGCCCTGGAACGGGTGGGCGACCACGCCAACAACCTGGCGGAATACGTGGTGTACCTGGTGAAAGGCCTGGATATTCGCCACAGCGATCCCAGTACCCTGGAACAGAAGGTCATGAAAAAATCTTGACCTGCCCGCCAAACCCTCCTGCAATACGCCCAGATAATCATCTGGGCGTTTTTTTAGGGAGTAATGTCGCGTGAATGCACTCAACGCGTTGGGTCAAGGCACCCGCCTGGTGTATCAGCCCGGGCTAAGGCGCTATGTCTTTCTACCCATTCTGGTCAATCTGCTCGTGTATACGGGTATGGTTTACGTGGTCTTCACACGCTTTTCGGGCTGGCTGGAGAGCAGCATGGCCATGGTGCCAGGCTGGCTGGAGTGGTTGTCGTGGCTCATCTGGCCGCTATTCTTCATCAGCTTGCTGGTGGTGATCTTTTTTAGCTTCACCCTGGTGACTCACCTGATCGCAGCGCCTTTCTATGGGTTTCTGGCGGCTCAGGTAGAGCGCCAGGCCACCGGGCGTGAGCCTCTGGATGACCGAGGGCTGGCCAAAACGGCGCTGGACGCCGTGGGTCGAGAGCTGGTCAAGCTGAGCTATATCCTGCCGCGCATGGCCGTGCTGTTCCTGTTCAGCTGGATTCCCGGCTTGAACGTCTTCGCGCCTCCCTTATGGGCGCTCTTTTCTGCCTGGGTCATGGCCATTACCTATCTGGATTACCCGATGGATAACAACAAAGTGTCGTTCAAGGACATGCGCAGCAGGCTTTCACGGCGCTGGTGGCCGAGCATGACATATGGCGGGCTGGTCATGCTCATCACCTGGATCCCCTTGGCCAACCTGTTCCTGATTCCAGGCGCCGTCGCAGGCGCAGTCCTCATGTGGGACCGCCACTATCGTGGCACACCGGACACGCGGGATAAGGCGGCAGGCTCGGCGCTCTGAATCAGAGCCACTCATCAAAGGGTCATCAAAGGGCCGCCCATATAGCAGGCACAAAAAATTAGACCCCGCTAGGCGGGGTCTCGACCACTCTTACTTGTGAACGATACTGACTGCTGGCTTCCTATCCGTTTGCGGGACTCCAACCTTGGAATTTACCCTGACCAGTGTCTTGACCGTTTTCTGATTCATCCGTGAATCGATGAGCATCCTTGCTATGGGACATCCTTGCCCCTTATTTGCTCAATCCTAAGCGTAAGAGTTTTTTTCAGCTTTGCAAAGAATTGTTACTTAGCTGCCGCTGTTTTCTTCAACTACGTCTTCTGGGGTGTACTCGGCACCACCACTCATGTTGGTGGAGTCCGGCTCATCCACGACGTCGGGGCCTTGTGTGCCGTGATCCGTCGTCAGGTCTTCGGTGTCATAGCTGCCGGGCTCGGCCGTGCCAGACTGTGTGTTCATGGGCTCATCTTCGACGGTTACATCCTGATTCTGGTCGATGGATGAGTGATCCGTGGTGTCTGCAAAAGCCAGTGGGCTTGCCATCAGGCCGAAAGAAACACCTAAAATACCAGCTTTCTTGAGTAGTTCCTTGGACATCATATTCCGCCTCCTCGATCGCTGTTGATACCGCATAGTTAAGGAAGAGTGACTTCATGTCTTACCAGTTCCTGCGGTAATCTTCCTTGCCTAGAATATTGCATACGTTGTGCCACGCATGCCAAAAAATAAAAAAATTATTTATTATCAATAATTTAAAAAAACAAGGATGGTATAAAGCATGGGCTCAGGGGGGCATGACCACCCCTTTGAAGTGGTTAAAAATGACACATGAGTGATGTGTGACCAGAGTTCTATGCCAATATGGCACACTTATACAGAGATTGTGCAGAAAGGGGATAAGGAGGAACGCAAAGCGACATCGAGCCCTCAAGCCGGGCCGCTGACTCGCTTGGCAGGGAAGACACAGCGAAAGGATGCCCCCTCGCCAGGATGTGACTCTACGTTGAGCTGTGCCTCGTGGCGCAGCAGCACGTGCTTCACGATGGCCAGGCCCAGACCCGTCCCTCCTGTTGCCGTACTGCGCCCTTTATCCACTCGATAGAAGCGCTCGGTCAGGCGGGGGATATGCACAGGATCAATGCCATCGCCATCGTCCTCGACCTCGATACACCCGCTGCCGTTGGCGGCCACCGACCAGCGCAGCGTGATCTGGCTGCCTTCCGGGGTATAGCGCACGGCATTGAAGGCCAGATTGGAAATGGCGCTGCGCAGCTCCTGCTCGCTGCCGATCAGCCCAGCGTCGCTCTCCAGAATGACCTGCACACTGTGCTGCTGCCTGGAGAGCGCCAGAGCGTCTCGGCGAATGCTGTCGAGCATGGGGCCTACGGCCAGCGTCTGGTGATCATCGCCTCCCTGGTCGATTTCCAGCCGTGACAGCAGCAGCAGGTCGTTGACCAGATTCTGCATCCGTCGCGTCTGCTCCTCCATCTGTACGATCCCTTTGCCCAGGCGGGGAGGCAACAGCTCCTTGAGGTCGCCGTAGGTTTCCAGATAGCCCGACAGCACGGTCAGCGGAGTGCGCAACTCATGGGAGACGTTGGCGACGAAGTCACGCCGCATCTGCTCCAGGCGATGCAAGCGCGTGATATCACGGGCCATGACCAGGCGCTCGTCATCGCCATACAGAGTGATCTGATACTGGAGGATACGCCGCTCGTCGATCGGCGAGGTCAGCGTCAGCGGCTCGCTGTAATCGCGGGCATTGAAGTAGCTGATGAAGCGAGGATCGCGCAGCAGGTTGGTGATGTGCTGGCCACGATCGTGGGCGGTTTGCAGCCCCAGCATGTCGGTGGCCGCGCTGTTCCACCACTCCAGGTCGCCGTGTCGGTCCAGCATCACCACGCTATCGCGCATGGCTTCGGAGGACTCCTGAATTCTCGCCAGCGTCGCCCGTAAACGGCTTTGGGTAATGCGCTGGCTTTTCTGGTAGCGATAGAGGCGGTCGAACAGCTCCCCCCACATGCCCTTGGCCGCCGGGGGCTCATCGTGGGGGTGAAGCGTCAGCCAAAGGAAGAGCGCCCGAAACTGGCGCAGATGATAGACCAGACAAAACAGCAGCCCCGCCGCCAGCCCGGCGCCAGGGTAATCCACCAGCCATCCCAGGCAGAGGCCCAACAGGGCCAGCCAGATGATGCGCCAGATCTCACGGCTCCACAGGCGCACGCTTACACTCGCGCAGAGAACCGGTACCCAGTACCGCGCACCGTTTGAATCAGATTTTGATGAGGCTCGCCCAGCGCTTTACGAAGACGACGAATATGCACGTCCACCGTGCGCTCTTCCACGTAGACGTTGCCACCCCATACCTGGTCAAGCAATTGGCTGCGCGTGTAGGCGCGCTCCTGATGGGTCATGAAAAACTGCAGCAGACGATACTCGGTAGGCCCCATTTCCAGCGCCTTGCCATGGGCGCTGACCCGGTGGCTCACAGGGTCCAACAGCAGGCCATTGATTTCGATGGGGTCTTCCACGCCACGCGGCGTGGCCCGGCGCAGCACGGCCTTCAGGCGGGCCACCAGCTCACGGGGGGAAAAGGGCTTGGTGATATAGTCGTCGGCACCCGCTTCCAGGCCCTGGATCTTGTTGTCCTCTTCGCCCTTGGCCGTCAGCATGATGATCGGCAGCTCGGCAGTGGCTTCTTCGCGCTTCAACCGACGGGCCAGCTCGATGCCGCTGGTGCCCGGCATCATCCAGTCCAGCAGCAGCAGGTCAGGCTGGTGGTCGACGACCATGGCGTGGGCATCCTGGGCGTTGTCCGCTTCAAGCACGCGATAGTCAGCCATTTCCAGCGCCACGGCGATCATTTCGCGGATAGGCGCCTCATCATCGACGATCAGTACGGTCTTGGCGGTCATTCCAGGGCCTCACGGTGCTCTATACAGGAAAGTTCAATGACATGTGTGTGACGATAACACCATGACTTGATGACAGTTCCATGACACACAATCAATTTAGCCCGCCATCGGCCACCAGCTCAAGGCAATACCTGCAAAGACCAGCAGACCCGACCAGTGGTTGTTCAGGAAGGCCTGAAAACAGCGGTCACGATCGCGCCCGACGATCAGCCACTGCTGGTACACGAACGTCGCCGCCATCCCCAGCAACCCCAGCCAGAAAAAGCCCCCCAGCCCGACGCGCAGCGCGACCCAGCTCAGCAGGGCCAGCACGCTTGCCTGCAGCAGCCCGATGATCAACCGGTCAGCACGGCCAAACAGCACGGCGGTCGACTTGATGCCGATTTTCAGATCATCGTCACGGTCGACCATGGCGTACTGGGTATCGTAGGCAACGGTCCACAGCAGGTTGGCACTGAACAGCAGCCAGGCTTCCAGAGGCACGTGGCCCAATACCGCGCCAAACGCCATGGGAATGGCCCAGGAAAAGGCCGCGCCCAGCACCACCTGCGGGAAGTGGGTGTAGCGCTTCATGAACGGATACACGAAAGCCAGCAGCACGCCGCCCACCGACAGCAGCACGGTGAACCAGTTGGTCAGCAGCACCAGAATGAAGGCAGCGGCGACCAGCGCCACGAACAGCAGCTGGGCTTCGGTTTCGCTGATGCGTCCCGTGGCCATGGGGCGCTGGCGAGTACGCTTGACGTGGCCATCCACATGGCGGTCGGCATAGTCGTTCACCACGCAGCCCGCAGCCCGCATCACGTAGACACCGGCAATGAAGATGATCAGCACGGAGCGGCCCGGCACCCCTTCTGCAGCCACCCACAGCGCCCAGAGCGTCGGCCACATGAGCAGCCAGGTACCAATGGGCCGATCCAGGCGCATCAGCTGAAGAAAGTCTGCCAGCCGGGCCCAACCCGTTGGCCGCAACAGAGAACGGTCCATGCTCATGCTTACCTCGTGAAAGAAACTCCAGGATAGCCTAGCGCGAGGGCAGGCTCAGCGCATCGGCCATGGTCGATAAAAAATACTCTTGAACCAGCAGCGACAGCCCCGCGTGCTGAAAGACCGAGCGACGCCCCCACTGGCTACGCCCCTTGGCGGGTGTACCCCACGCCGTGAAGCGCGGGCGCGACGCCGTGGCCTGTAACGGCCCGCGCACCAGGTCCGGCTGCTGAAACAACCAGCTGCCCAGCGAACGCTCGCCCAAGGCCCCCAGGCCTTTGCCCTGCAGCTGCTCCAGCGGTGCCACCGATCGCGCCACCACCCAGGGCGTGCCGTCGATGCACAGCGCCACCTCGCGTAGCCAGGCGTGGCGACGTGGAGCGATGCCCAGCGCCATGGCTTCGTCCTGAAACGGCAGGCCAATGGTCTGGCGCAGCAGGCGTACGCGGAACTGGCCCGGCGCTCCGGCCGCCATCAGGCGCGCCGTCAGGGAGTCGGTCGAGGCCACCCACTGCCACCAGGCCGCACTCATGGCAGGCCGCGCAGCGGCAACCGGCCGCCAGTGGGGGGGTAGCGAAAACGCAGGGCGTGGCAACTCAACGAGCGTCACCTGAGCCTCCAGAGCAGTCAATTGGAAAGACAGCTAGTGTAACATGATGGCTTGGCAGGCTTTTGTTCCTTACCCCCGGATAACGATATGCCCGATTCACACTTGAGCGAATCCCCACATGCCGAGCTGGTCATTGTCGGCACTGGCATGGCCGGTATTGGCCTGGCGCGAGCGCTGCGCCGCCAGGGAGATTCTCGCACCATCGCGCTGGTCAGCGCCGACCGTGGCGAAGAGTACAGCAAACCGCTGCTGTCCACGGGCTTCGCCAAGCGGTTGAGCCCCGAAAAGCTGGCGCAGCGCAGCGCAGAAGCGCTCGCCGACGAACTGAATGCCCAGGTCATGGCCCACACGCAAGTCGTCGAACTGGTGGTGGAACACCAGATGCTGCGCCTGGGCAACGGCACCCTGCTCCGCTACGAGAACCTGGTGCTCGCCACCGGCGCGGCCCCGCGCACGCCGTTCCAGATACCCGATGCGCTGGAAGGGCGCTGCTTCACGGTCAACGACCTGGACGACTACCGCCGACTGCATGCAGCGCTCGCCCAGCCAAGCCGAGTGGCGATCATTGGCGCGGGCCTGGTGGGCTGCGAATTCGCCAACGACCTCCATGCGGGCGGCCACCATGTCACCCTGGTGGCACCAGAGAGCACCCTGCTGCCGCGCCTGCTGCCCGAGCCGCTGGGCCACGCCCTGGCCGAAACCTTTCGAACGGCGGGCATGCAACTGGCGCTTGGACGCACGCTGGACAGTCTATCCCTGAATGCCGACCGCGAACTGATACTGCAGCTCGACGGCGGTGAGCGCCATACGGTGGACATCATCCTGTTGGCCACGGGCCTTGCGCCCCGCACGGCGCTGGCCGAGGCCGCCGGACTCGCGGTCAGCGCCCGCGGTATCGAGGTGGACCGGCTGCTTCGCACCCGCCAGCCGAACGTGTACGCATTGGGCGACGTGGCCTGCATCGACGGCGTGAACGCCATGTACGTCCAGCCGCTGCAAGCCAGTGCCAAAGCGCTGGCGGCCACGCTGGGCGGCTCACCCACCCCGGTAAGCTTCGGCGCCTGGCCGATCATCGTCAAAACGCCCCTGCTCCCGGTGGTGGCCTACCCACCAGTGAGCACACCGCAGCACTGGCGAGTGGAGGGTCATGGGCAGGATTTGACGGCGCTGGCGGAAGATAAAGACGGTCGTTTGATTGGTTTTGCGTTGACAGGGGGCTGCGTGAGAAGGAAAGTGGAGCTTTCCAGAGCTGTACCTGCCCTGCTAGGCTGATTTTCGCCGCATTCACGACTAGGCTGAATAAGCCCTGCCGGGGTGGGTTACCAACAACATTGACGTTTGTTTTTCACAAGGGAGATTCCTTCATGCGCAAACCTGAACTCGCCGCTGCCATCGCCGAGAGTGCTGACCTGTCCAAGGACAAGGCAGGCCAGGTCCTGAATGTCATTCTGGACGAAATCACCAACAGCGTGGCCAAAGGCGAAGACGTCACACTGATTGGCTTTGGCACCTTCACCGTACGTGAACGCGCCGCCCGTACCGGCAAGAACCCGCAGACCGGCGCACCGCTGCAGATTCCGGCCAGCAAGAACGTGGCGTTCAAGCCAGGCAAAGCGCTCAAGGACGCCGTTTCCTAATGAAGCTTTCGCTGACGCTGTGGCTCTTGAGCTTCATGCTCAAGCGCGCCCTGCGCCGCAAGCCGCGCTTTCGTGAGCAGTTGGAACGCATGCGCGGCCTGGACTGGGGCATTGCCACAGAAGATTTGAGCACGGCACGCCACTACCGGATGACCCCCAAACGCATCACGTCCGGTAAAGGCCTGCCCGTCGACCTGGACCTGGAGCTGCGCTTTCGCGACCAGGAAGCCGCCCTGCGCATCCTCAGAAAGCCGACGCAACAGGCATTTCTGGATGGCATGGTGGCGGGCGACGTGCGCCTCGTCGGCGACTCTGCCGACATGAACAAGCTGCAAAAGCTGCTCAGATACTTGTAGCCCTTCAAGCTGGGCGCATTTTCGTCACGCGAGGTAGTACCAGGCGATGGATATCCCTCATCAGCGATTGGCCTACTTTCGCGTGACGCTCGAATCAGGCTCGGTGCGCCGGGCTGCGTCGCGGCTCAACATTGCCCCTTCCGCCGTCAGCCGACAGATTGCCCTGCTGGAAGAAGCCCTGGGGGCAACGCTGATGGAACGCCAGCGCGGCGGCATACGCCCCACGCCCGTCGGCGAGATGCTGCTGGAGTACTGCGAGCGGCGCAGCGCCCTCGACGAAAGCTTCATCACGTCCCTCGAAGCCTACCAGCGCCTGGAAACCGGAACGATTTCCCTCACCGTGGGCGAAGGCTTCGTCAGCGACCTGGTGGCTTCTCCCTTGCATGAATTCACCCAGCGCTATGCGGGCATCCAGCTGGATATCCATATCGCGGGCACGTCCGGCATCATCGATGCGATTGTCGAGGATCAAAGCCATATCGGGCTGATGTTTCACGAGCGTACCCATCCGCAGCTGCGCTTCTGGGCCTCTAGCCCGCAGCCGTTGATGGCCATTCTGGCGCCGCATCACCCCTTGGCCGAGCAGCCCCACCCGCTCACCCTGGCACAGCTCAGCACCCAGCCCATGGCCATGTGGGACACCACCCATGGCGTGCGCCAGATGGTCGATCAGGCGTTCCAACAGGCACGCCTCGCCCCGCGTATGACCATGAACACCAACTCGATGGTGATACTGGCGCAATACGTGCGCAGCGGCATGGGGGTAACGCTGCTACCGGCGTTTGCGGTCGCCCACGACCTGGACATCGGCAGCCTTGTCGCACGCCCGGTAGACGACCCGCTGTTTCAGCGCTCCCAGGCCCACATGGTCACCCGGGTGGGCCGCCAGCAGCCCAAGGCCAGTATCCTGCTGCTTCGCCACCTGCAGCGCTGGATGCAGGCCTTTCGGGACCCGGCATCGAATCAGCCGACACCGCTGCCGTAGCCAAACGCCACGCTGGCCTCCGGTGCGGTTTCCACCCAGACGCTTTGCGGCACCGTGTATTCGCGCAGGCCGTCCAGACCGCTGGAGCGGCCAAAGCCGCTGTCGCCAAAGCCCCCGAACGGCGACATCACGCTGATCGCCTTGTAGCTATTGATCCATACCGTGCCCGCCCGCAGCTGCCCCGCCACGCGATGCGCTCGGGCCACGTCCTGGCTCCACACGGCACCGGCCAACCCAAACCGGGTGTCGTTGGCAAGCCGAACGGCCTGGGCCTCGTCATCGAATGCCATGGCGATCAATACCGGGCCAAACACCTCCTGCTGGGCAATCTCCATGTCGGGGGTGACATCCACCAGCACCGTGGGGGTGATTCATCTAGATCCAAACCGAGGGTCAAAATCAAGCACCTATCCATGCCGTACCTCTTACCATTACTGAGGCTCTATCGGAGGGGGAGTACACTAATCACAATGAGCATAAAACTTCTCTATTTAATCTAAATTAGCCGCATGGAATATTAAAGCAACATGAATATAAAACAGTTATAAATCAATCGTACTTTGCAAGTATGTAAGAAATAACTTACATGCTTTAAGAAATAACTTACATTTTTTTAAGAAATAACTTACATCACAGCTCAGCTAGCGCACCTATTCTCAGTTCGTAGCCCCCTTCAAAGCGGTAACGCCACATAACACACATTATTATAACTATCCAATCTAATTAACAGCTAAATTAGACGAGGGAACGAGTATGGTTCCAGTGTGTATTGAAGATTGGCAATCGATTGCAAAACGCCACTTACCTCCAGAAGTTTATGACTTTATTGACGGTGGGGCTGGAAGTGAGCAATCATTGCAAGAAAATATTTGCGCACTGGAACGTGTAAAGCTTCTTTCCAGAGTTCTGCGAGGAATAGAAAAAGTAGACCCATTCACCACTCGTTTGGCTCGCATCCTTGGAAACCAATGCCCAACACCTCCCATACTTGTGGCTCCGAGTGCGCATCATAAACTCGTTCACCCTGAAGGAGAACTCGCAACAATTAAAGCTGCGAACCAGAATGGAGTCCCCTTCATCCTAAGCACTATGTCAGATTTTCCTGTGGAAACAGTATGCGAAAAGTCAGACGCACCAGTTATGTTTCAACTCTATCTGTATAAAGATCGTCAAATTAACAGGGATCTTATTCAGCGAGCACAAGATTCTGGTTGCAGCGCTTTAGTTCTCACTGTAGACGTTCCTCTCATGGGTGCACGACTGCGTGACCGCCGCAATGAATTTAGCGTTAACAGATATAGAAATGAAAGTTATTTGCAAGGGCAAATAAAGCATCAGTGTATCCCTGTCTCAGGAAATTCAGGAGTCGCGGCTTTCGTTGCTGATCAATTAGAGCCCGCTATTTCTTGGGCAGATGTAGAATGGGTTAAATACCATACTAATATGCCACTGATTTTGAAAGGCATACTGCACCCACTAGATGCGGAAATTGCTCTGCAGCATGAAGTAGATGCCCTCTACCTTTCTAACCACGGCGGGCGTCAACTCGACCACCATGTTTCCGCCATTAGTATGTTACCACATATTCGTCAACGGCTAGGCAATGTGATACCGATTATCGTAGATGGCGGCATTCGCAGTGGCGCAGATATCCTTAAGGCTCTTGCTTTAGGTGCCGATGCTGTGGGCGTAGGTCGTCCAGTTCTTTGGGGGCTTGCTGCTGAAGGTGCGCAAGGAGTAGCCAGAGTATTGGAACAGCTGAGTGAAGATTTACATCTTTGCATGCATCTCTGCGGATGCGCCTCCCTTGCGGAAGTCAATAATGAAATCATTTGGATCGAGTGAACCACACGCCAAGGAGAACACTCATGACTAATAGCTGCGAAACCACTTCAAAGCTAATGCTCAAACATAAAGCCCAAAAAATCGATCATGTTGCAATTGCAGTACTAGATCTTGAGCAGGCCATTGGCTATTACAGCATGATCGGATTCAGCCTCATAGACCGTATGACTACCACTGGTGCCCGCAGCGCAATGAATTCCGCAGTAATGGAAGCTGGCCCGATTAAATTCGTCTTGCTCGAAGGAGCAGATGAAAACTCTCAAATAACCCGTTTTATTAATGAATACGGTCCAGGCCCACAGCACATTGCCATTGAGGTGGATAATGTGGAGGGAGTATGCAAAGAACTAGAAAGCGAAGGCTTGACATTTAGCACCCAAATCATTAAAGGCTCCGATCTGATCCAGCGTTTTACCGTTCGCTGCCCTAACTCTGGCGTTATGATTGAGTTTATCGAAAGGAATGAAGAAGAAGGCTTCTCTGAAAAAAATGTTGAAGACCTTTTCCGACAGCTTGAAGCAAGTGACTCTTATTAATAAAAATGCAGCAATGGCTCTGTCCAATAAAACACATATAAAGGATTGCAACATGTGTGCAGATAAATTTAAATTAAGCACGCAAGAAAAAACTCTCTTGCCTAGTAATGAAGACGTACGTTTTTATCAAAAGCACGGCTGGTTCATGACCGAGAAAATTTTTACCGATGATGAACTTAATGCTTTCGTAAAGGAAAGTCACGATTACTATGAGGGGAAAAGGGATAGGCATTTGCCAACAATCCCTCCTACCCTAGCTTATTGGGTTCCAGAAGATGGAGACGTTGCCCGCAATAATGACTATGTTCACTATGAAAGCTACACCTTTCGAAAACTATTAACAAAACCAATCATTGGAGCCATCGCTGCACGTCTCGCACAAACCGATGAAATAAGAATATGGAATAGCGCTCTCATTACCAAGCCTGCTCGGGGAGAGTTTGAGGCAGAGGGAATGTTCCGCCCAGTGGTTCCATGGCATAAAGATGCGCACTACTGGTCGACCTGCTCGTCAAACAAGCTTCTCACGGCTTTTATCAATTTTTATGACTGCTATGAAAATATGGGCGCTTTGGAAATGATTGACGGCAGCAACCGGTGGCGGGAGATTGATGCCGATGACAGTATTACTCAGCATTTTGGGAATCGCAGCGTAGATGAACTACAAACTATGCTGGAAGAAACAGCCAAACTCAACGACGACACGGTCAGAAAAATCGCCATGGTTGGAAAACGTGGTCATATCAGCTTTCATAACTGTAATACCTTCCATGGCAGCCCTCCTAACTACAGCAAAGTTGATAGAGTCTCAATTTCTCTGCACTTACAAGATGGAGCTAATAGTTACAAGCAGCATATTTTAGCCGACGGCTCAAAGTTAAAATATAATAATGATTACTTCTGCCGTTTAGACCATGCAGGCAATCCGGATTACACTGATCCAGACTTCTGCCCAAAAATCTGGAAGGAATAAGTTATGGGTGCGTCGACTCATCAGGCAAACCGAGATGAACTTATACTTCACTCATCTTTAACTGACCCATGCTTAAACACTATGACGTTCCTTAATGATATTGCCAGCCAATATCCTGAAGCAATATCGTTCGCCCCTGGTCGTCCTATAGAAAAGGACTTTAAATTCGGCGACATCAGCTTTTATATAAATATTTATATCGATCATCTTATGAAAAATGAGCATCGCTTAGAGAGCGGCGTGATAACTCAATTATTTCAATACGGCCCCTCAGAAGGATATATTCGCGCACTCATTGCTGACATGCTGAATATAACAGACGGTATTACTTGCTCCCCAGAGGATATTGTAGTCACGTCTGGTGCACAGGAGGGAATGCTACTAATTTTACGTGCTCTTTTTTCTGATAGTGACGATGTTTTACTAGTTCCTCAACCTGTTTATGTAGGCATTATTGGCGCAGCAAGATTGTTGGACATCCGTATTGAGACATTCGATATCCATGAACACGGTGTGGAAATTAGTGAAATTAAGGAAAAAATTCAAGCCACAGAAGCAGAGGGGGGAAAAGTC
The DNA here is from genome assembly GCF_020616575.1 of Halomonas sp. NyZ770. Lineage (NCBI taxonomy): Bacteria > Pseudomonadati > Pseudomonadota > Gammaproteobacteria > Oceanospirillales > Halomonadaceae > Halomonas > Halomonas sp. NyZ770. Next base: position 3,923,023 of record NZ_CP085143.1, read on the forward strand.
AAAGCCCTTTACATCAATGCGGATTTCTGCAACCCCATCGGTATATCCCTACCGCTTAATCAGCGCAAAGAGTTGGTCAAACTTGCCCGCAATTACAATCTAACCTTGTTAGAAGACAACCCTTATGGCATTTTCGGATCAGAGAGGAGTATTAATCCTACCTTGATCTCACTCGACCTGCATAATAACCACGTTGCATACCTCGGTTCGTTCTCTAAAACATTATTTCCCGGTGTACGGGTGGGGTTTATTGTTTCCAGACGATTATCCTTAGCATTAACAAAGATAAAAAGTATGCTTACACTCAACACTTCACCTATTGGTCAAGCAATTGTAGGCGGCGTACTACTGGAGTGCCAAGGGGACCTTCGACACCACTGTAAAACAAAAATAAATTTTTATCTAAATAATCTAGACGATTTACTAAATCAATTAGACGCAAGCTTTCCCGAGGGATCCCACTTACGGTCACAAATATCATGGAATCGACCTAAAGGTGGTTTTTTCCTAGTGCTCAGGCTTCCTTTCCCAGTTAATTTGTCGCTGCTAAAAATCTCTGCTGAGCAGCATGGTGTTCTTTGGACACCCATGGAAATATTTTACTCACCGCCTAGAGAGTCCAATGAAATCAGGCTCTCGTTCAGCTATCTAACCCCTGAGGAACTCAAAGAAGGAGTCATCCGGCTGAGTGACTTTATAAAAGAATGTATGGCTATAAACACGCCTAAAGCTTTTAATAAGCAAAGTAAAGGAGACGAGTATAAATGACCGCTTTTCTGTACTTCGCTTGCATTATGGTATGGGGGTCGTCATGGATTGCCATTCAAATGCAGTTGGGGGACGTACCGATACTGGCCTCTATTTTCTACCGCTTCGTAATCGCGGCCCTACTGCTTCTCCCATGCCTAATTATTATTAAAAAATTACAAAAAACAAAACCTATTGACCATCTTTGGTTTGTTGGACAAGGAGTGTGTTTCTTTTCTTTAAATTTCTTATGCTTTTATCATGCTACGCAATATATCCCCAGCGGAATTGTCGCTATCATTTTTTCCACAGTGCTGCTTTTTAATAGTATAAACCGTTGGCTATTCTTACATCAGAACACCTCACTGAGTGAATTCGCAGGAATGTTTTTTGGCGTAGCAGGCATTATTCTTTTATTCTGGCGTGAGCTGACACAGCAAATTTTCGGCGCAGATCTGTTCACTGGCATACTATTCGCGTTACTGGGAACATTGATTTTTTCATTTGGCAATATGATATCTATTCGTAACAGTTCCAAAGGCATCACTCCACTAACCAGCAATGGTTATTCTATGGGGTACGGAGCTCTGATCTTATTGTTAGCTGTTATCCTCACAGGAACGCCCTTTAAGTTCAGTTTTACTTACCAATATATTCTCAGCTTACTTTACCTTTCAGCTTTTGCATCCGTACTAGGGTTCACTATTTATTTGACTCTGGTGAATAAGATCGGCATCAATAAGGCTGCATATTGCATGGTGGCCTTCCCAGTCGTAGCGATACTGATTTCCACATTATTTGAAGACTTCCACTGGGATCCAACTACTTTTTCAGGTGTTGGCGTTATCATCTTCGGTAATTTTTTGATGGTCTCTAAGTTAGAGTGGCGCATCAAAAAACCGTCAAGAGAGCAGAGCTAACAACATTTTCAAAATTTCATACACGAATAAGGAACTATCTATGCCCGTCGTTACTATCGCCCAGTCTCCAGGCCGGACGTTGGAGCAAAAACGTGAGCTCATCAAGAAAATTACCGAAGCATTTGTCGACAGCTATAATGTCAAACCGGAATCTGTCACAATATTCCTCCAAGATTATGACGACCAAAACTGGGGCAAAGCGGGTCTATTGCATATAGACACAAAGCATACCAAGGGTTAATTTGGATATCATCCAATGCCGTTGCCTTGTTTCTTCATCAAGTATTATAGGACATACTTAATTCTCAATTGCGGGTTTTCGGCCCTAGATTCAAGCAATAAGTGCAGCACCTGCTGTGTCCAGGGCTCCTGAGTACTCTCCCAGGAACACCTGTGCCGGTATCCGGTAACCGAGTCGCTTTCGAGGGCGGTCATTGAGCTTCCTGACCACCCTGCGCAGCTCGGCATCGGTGACCTGACGGAAGTCTGTCCCCTTGGGGAAGTACTGCCTGATCAGGCCATTGGTATTCTCGTTGCTCCCACGCTGGCCGGAGCAGTAAGGGTCACGAAAGTAGATATCTGCGCTGACCGCCTGGCCAACGGCGACGTGACTGGCAAACTCGGAGCCATTGTCCAGAGTGATGGTCTTCACAGCTCCCCGGCGTGGCTTCAACAGCCGGATCATGGCCGCTTGCGTCAGGTCTGCTGAGACCCTGGGCAACCGTGCTGCCAGGAGATAACCACTACGCCGCTCTACCAGGGTGACCAGGCCCGATTGCTTGTGCCCCTGAACCACGGTGTCACCCTCCCAATGCCCGATGAAGCGGCGTTCCTCGACCTCCGCCGGGCGATGCTCGATGCCCACGCGATGGGGGATCCTGCCAAGTCCTGCGCTTTTGGCCCGGGCACGGCGTTTGCTGTGCCGCCGGGGCTGACGAAGGTGCCGCCACAGGCCGCCACCCCGGGCCTTGTCATCCCGGACCAGGGAGTAGATCCACTGGTGGCTAACGCCCACGCCAATCAAGGGGGCCATGAAGCCGCTGATCTGCTCGGGACTCCACTCCTCGCGGAGCCGTCTGGCGACGAAGTCCATCAGGCTGGGTAGGCGCTTCGTCCACTTCCAGGCGGTGCGGCGTCGATGGTCGCTACGTTGCTGGGCCTGCTCAGGGTCATACCCCTCGGGCGTCGTGTGACGACGCAGCTCCCGACTCACCGTGCTGTCATGAACACCAATAGCTCTGGCGATCTGTCGCTGGCTCATGCCTGCACACCTGTAAGCGTGAATCTGGTATCGTTGGGTCTGGGTCAGCTGTCGGTATGCCATGCTCTGCTTCACTTTGGTTGGTAAAGCAGAGAGGGCACCGGCGCTGGCCCTCCTGCTTCTACCTTGTGATCCAAAGTGCTGCGGTTATTCTATGAATCTAGGGGCCAAGGTTAACTATTGCGTCTCCAGGACAGGGAACTATGTAGTAGTTAGATGAAAAAACCATCAGGAAGCTTCGCTTGGAGATAGCTCCCTCGGCGGTGAGTCAGCAGATAGGATAGTGCTGCTGGAAGCAGCCTTGGGAGCAACCCTCATGGAACGCCAGCGCGGCGGCATACGCCCCACGCCCGTCGGCGAGATGCTGCTGGAGTACTGCGAGCGGCGCAGCGCCCTCGACGAAAGCTTCATCACGTCCCTCGAAGCCTACCAGCGCCTGGAAACCGGAACGATTTCCCTCACCGTGGGCGAAGGCTTCGTCAGCGACCTGGTGGCTTCTCCCTTGCATGAATTCACCCAGCGCTATGCGGGCATCCAGCTGGATATCCATATCGCGGGCACGTCCGGCATCATCGATGCGATTGTCGAGGATCAAAGCCATATCGGGCTGATGTTTCACGAGCGTACCCATCCGCAGCTGCGCTTCTGGGCCTCTAGCCCGCAGCCGTTGATGGCCATTCTGGCGCCGCATCACCCCTTGGCCGAGCAGCCCCACCCGCTCACCCTGGCACAGCTCAGCACCCAGCCCATGGCCATGTGGGACACCACCCATGGCGTGCGCCAGATGGTCGATCAGGCGTTCCAACAGGCACGCCTCGCCCCGCGTATGACCATGAACACCAACTCGATGGTGATACTGGCGCAATACGTGCGCAGCGGCATGGGGGTAACGCTGCTACCGGCGTTTGCGGTCGCCCACGACCTGGACATCGGCAGCCTTGTCGCACGCCCGGTAGACGACCCGCTGTTTCAGCGCTCCCAGGCCCACATGGTCACCCGGGTGGGCCGCCAGCAGCCCAAGGCCAGTATCCTGCTGCTTCGCCACCTGCAGCGCTGGATGCAGGCCTTTCGGGACCCGGCATCGAATCAGCCGACACCGCTGCCGTAGCCAAACGCCACGCTGGCCTCCGGTGCGGTTTCCACCCAGACGCTTTGCGGCACCGTGTATTCGCGCAGGCCGTCCAGACCGCTGGAGCGGCCAAAGCCGCTGTCGCCAAAGCCCCCGAACGGCGACATCACGCTGATCGCCTTGTAGCTATTGATCCATACCGTGCCCGCCCGCAGCTGCCCCGCCACGCGATGCGCTCGGGCCACGTCCTGGCTCCACACGGCACCGGCCAACCCAAACCGGGTGTCGTTGGCAAGCCGAACGGCCTGGGCCTCGTCGTCGAACGCCATGGCGATCAGCACCGGGCCAAATACCTCCTGCTGGGCAATCTCCATGTCGGGGGTGACATTCACCAGCACCGTGGGCGCGATAAAGTAGCCCTGGGCGTCGTCAGGCAAGCCTTCCGGGCGTTTGCCCCCCGTCAGCACGCTTGCCCCTTCCGCTTCAGCGGCCTCGATCATGCGCGTCACCTGCTCGAATTGACGGCGGTTCTGCAGCGGCCCCATGCGGGTGGCTTCATCGCTGGGCAGGCCCACGTGAATCTGCTCCGCCGCGCGGGCCAGGCGGGTAGTGACCTCCTGGAAGACCGAGCGCTCGATCAGCAGCCGCGAACCCGCCACACAGCTTTGGCCCGCCGCCGCAAAGATGGCTGCCTGGGCGCCAGCTACCGCTTCATCAAGCTTGGCATCGGCGAACACGATATTGGCGGATTTGCCGCCCAGCTCCAGCACGCTGGGCACCAGGCGCCGTGCCCCCGCCTCGGCGATCAGGCGACCACTCTGGGGCGAGCCGACAAACACCAGCTTGCTGATGGCGGGATGGTCGGTCAGCGCCGCACCGGTGGTTCTGCCCAGCCCGTTGACGATGTTGATCAGTCCTTTGGGCAGGCCGCCGCTTTCCAGCCGCTGGGCAATCACCACCGAGGTGAAAGGGGTCAGCTCGGAAGGTTTCAGCACCACCCCATTGCCCGCCGCCATGGCCGGTGCCAGCTGCCAGGCACAGGTGAACATCGGCGCGTTCCAAGGCGTGATCTGCCCCACCACCCCATAAGGCACGTGGCGCACGTAGTTAAGATGCGTGGTGGGTACCGGAATCACTTCGCCGTGCTGCTTGTCGCACCAGCCAGCGTAGTATTCGAACATCTCGCGTACTTTGCCCACTTCGGCCCGGCAGTCGCGAATCGGTTTCCCCGCCACCACGCTTTCCAGCTGTGCCAGCGCCTCTTCATGGCCTTCCAGGCCCCGTATTGCCGCGTTCATCCGCCGCCCGCGCTCGCTGGCCGTCAACGCCATCCACTCGCGCTGGCCCCGCTGCGCGGCTTGCGTGGCGCGCTCGATGAGCGCCGCACCCGCATCGCGGTAGCTGACCAGCGCCTCCCCCGTCGCCGGGTTGATCAGCGTGATCTCTTCGCCTTCTCCGGCCACCAGATCACCATCGATCCAGTTGCTCAACGGCGTTTTTGCCGCTAACCCAAAGCCGTTCAGGAGGGCGGCAAGCTGGTCGCTGGCATGTTGGCTGAGTGGGCTCATGAGTGGCTCTCCGTTTGGCGGGCACAGGCAAGAATCGGCGTGGTGATATGGTTGAAGTCGTCGCTATCGGCGGGCTGCTCCGGGCTTGCGTGCCAGGCATTCACCACCGCCTGCAGCAAGGCAAGGGGAATACCCAACTGCTCGGCGGCGTCCCGCGCCAGGCGCAGGTCCTTGCGCATCAAGCCGGTAGTAAAGCCCGAATCGAAGCGTTCGCTCAGCACCCACTCGGGGAAGTTCACCTCGCTGATGGCGCTGCGCCCCGAGCCACTGTTGATACCCGCCAGGCAGGCGGCAGGCTCGACGCCTGCCTTGGCGGCCATGGCGACGGCTTCGGCGGTCGTGAGCAGGTGCGCCGCACACAGGTAGTTGTTGGCGAGCTTCACCACGTGGCCGCTGCCCGGGCCGCCCACATGGGTGCGCTTGGCCGACATGGCTTCCAGCATCGGCATCACTCGCTCCAGGGTGGCATCATCGCCGCCCAGCAGCATGCCCAGCGTGCCGTTGGCGGCGCCCTTGGGGCCGCCGCTGACCGGGGCATCCAGCCAGTGAAGGCCCGCTGCGGTAACTTTTTCGGCCAGCTCGCGGCTGACGGCGGGGTCACTGGTGGAGGTATCGACGATCACACTGCCCTTGGGGGCCAGGGCGAGCAGGCCAGGAGAGGTTTCGATCACCTCGCGCACGTGGGCAGAAGTAGGCAGCGAGAGCAGGTAGACATCGCTGGCTGGCAGGGCATCCGGTGCCACCACGGCCAGGCCCAAGCCTGCGAGCCGTGCCCGCGCGGCCTCAAACAGGTCACTGCCCGTGACCTCGAAGCCGGCGGCCTGCAAGGTCAGCGCCATATTGCCGCCCATCTGGCCCAGGCCTATCACGGTAATCGATAAAGCGTGTTCGGTTTGCGACATCATCAAACTCCTTGGCATGCCATGAAACGCTGAATGCGGGGTAAACGCTCCCCTACCCAGTGGGCATCAGAGAGCGAATGGATGTATTACGTCATTTTCAGACGAGCAGTGCGTTGACCAGCGCTACCCAGTAGCGCGTTCCGAGCGGTAACAGCGCATCGTTGAAGTCGTAGTGGGGGTTGTGCAGCGACGGCGAATCTTCGCCGTTGCCCATCCAGATATACGCACCTGGGCACTCGGCCAGCAGGAACGAGAAATCCTCGGAGGCCATGCTGGGCGGCGGGTTGCGCAGCACCTTGCCTTGGCCAAGCAGCCCCTCCAGCACCGTGGCGCAGTGCTGGGCATGCGCTGGGGTATTGATCGTGGCGGGGTAGCAGCGCTGGTAATCCAGTTCCACCGTCAAGCCATGGAACTCGGCCAGGCTGGCAATGGCCTGCTTGAAACGTGCTTCCAGGCGCTCTTTCAGCGCCATGTCGAAGCAGCGCAGCGTGCCGCGCAGCGCCACCTGCTCGGGAATCACGTTGAACGTGTCTCCGGCATTGATGCTGGTGATGCTCAGCACCGCCGACTTGTCCGGCGGCGTTTCACGGCTCACCAGCCCTTGCAGCTGGCTGATCAGCTGGCAGCTCGCCAGCACCGTATCGGTGCCCAGGTGGGGCATCGCCGCATGGCAGCCTTTACCGGTCAGCGTCAGGCTGAAGATGTCGAACGCGGCCATGACGTCGGTATCGTGCACCGCAGCGACCCCCACCGGCAGCCCGGGCCAGTTGTGCAGCCCGTACACGGCGTCCATGGGAAAGCGTTCGAACAGGCCGTCCTCCACCATGGCACGGCCACCGCCTTCGTTCTCTTCGGCGGGTTGGAAGATGAATACCACCCGCCCCTTGAAGTCGGGCTGCTGCTTCAGCGCCCAGGCCGCTCCCAGCAACATCGTGGTATGGCCATCGTGTCCGCAGGCGTGCATCTTGCCCGGCGTCTGCGAGGCGTAGGCCAGCCCGGTCTCTTCACGGATGTCCAGGGCGTCGATATCGGCCCGCAGGCCGATGGTCTTGCCTTCCCCCTGCTGGCCATCCAGGGTGGCCACCACGCCCGTACCCGCCAAGCCCGTGGTGACATCGAAGCCCCACTGGGTGAGCAGCGACGCGATACGCGCACTGGTACGGTGCTCCTCGAAGGCGGTTTCAGGGTGCTGGTGGAAATCCTGCCGCCAGGCGGCGAGTTCAGCGCTGTCGGGTATGGTCACTGACGCAGCCATGGTTCACTCCTTAAAGCATGATGTGCGCGACGACGGCGGAGCCGATGAACGTGCCGGTGAACACCAGCAACGCCACGATGACCAGCTTCCAGCCGGTCTGGCGGAACATGGCAAACTCACGGCCGGTCAGCGCCAGCCCGGCGTAGGCCAATACCGGCGTCACGACCGCCAGGAAATTCACCGCCGCCAATTGCGATACGATCCAGGCGCTCCCTGGAAACGAGGGCAGTGTGACCAGAATGCTCACCAGGGACACCCAGGCCACGCTGGGCAGGTAGAAGGGGCACAGACGACCCATGACCAGGCCAATGATCACCAGCCCATAAAGAATCAGCATGCCCGGCAGCGCTTCCAGCAGCGGTGCACCGTTGACGGTATTGCTGAACCAGGCCGCCACGCAGACCGCTGCCAGCACCAGTGCGGTCTTGCCCAGCTGGTTTTCCGGGCGCAGCTCTTCCAGCGCACTCTTGTCCAGGGGTTCTGTGGTCATCTCGTTAGCCTTCATGTTGCGTCTCCTGGCGGTTACCGGTCAGGCGCTTGTACATCCACTCGGTGACGGGCAGCGCGATAAAGAGGGAGATATACAGCCCGGTGGCATAGGTCAGCAGGTTACTGGCCCCGGCAAAGGCCAGCAGCTCGTCCCGCGAGGCTGGCACTACTTCGGCGAGGGCGGCCGAACACGCCGCCACCATGCTGCCGCTGCCCACTCCACAGGCCATGGCCAGGGCGCGGATATCCAGAATGTCCAGCGAAGCGATATAGCCCGCCATCAGCGCGAAGTAGAGCGTGCCAAACATGGTGCCCACCACGTAGACGCCCATGATGCCGATCCCTTCCGGGCTGCGCAGTCCATAACGATCCGAAATGATGGCAATATTGGGCTCACGGGCAATCGAATAGGTGGCACCGACCGCTTCACGGCCCATCTTCAGCACCAGCACCGCAAACGGCAGCGCCAGCAGCATGGTGCCCAGGTTGCCCAGCTCCTGAAGGATCAGCGCAGGCCCGGCGGCGATGATCTGCTCGATGGCAGGACCAATGGTAGAGCCAAATTTGGCGATGAACGGCAGAATAGCGATCAGGATGATGGGCCCGGCCGCATGGCTGACCGGCTTGGGAATGACCTTGCCCATCGCCGAAAACAGATGCGGATTGAGCAGCACGCCGATCACGAAGGCGTAAAGCAGAGGGAGTAATAAGAGCGTTCCTGGCCCCAGCGGCATGCGTACGATGCCTATCCATTCCGACAACATCGACGTCACGATCACCGTGAGGTGCAGACGCCAGTCCAGCAGCAGTTTGAGATCCATGGGAGTGATCCTGTTTTTTTTAGAGTCACTCCGAGTATCGAAAGGTTACTGTTCCAATCATAGCGATTTTGTGCGCTACTTTTTAGAACACCCAAGCGAATAAACGCTTGGCCAACGCCCAGCGTTCGTTGGCCTGCGCCAGATAGCGACAGCGGCGCCGAGTTGGCTCTATACTCGAACACGACTAAAGTCTAACAACTTAACAACACCACACTTTCGAGGTCCGCTTAGACACACTATGCCCATTTCACTGCCCTTACGCCGCCTCTGGACACTGGATAAGTTCGCCTACAGCCTGAGGGTCTTCATCGCCTTCAGCGGCGCCTTGTTGCTGAGCGGGCTGATGGGCGACGTGGCCCTGGTGATCCCGCTGTTTCTCGGCATCATCGCCTGCGCGCTCTCGGAAACCGACGACAGCTGGCAAGGGCGGGCACAAGCCCTGGCGGTCACCCTGCTGTGCTTTGCCTCGGCCTCGTTCGTGGTGCAGTGGCTATTCCCCTGGCCGTGGCTCTTTGCCGTGGGGCTGGCAGTCTCCACCTTTACGCTGATCATGCTGGGCGCCATTGGCCAGCGCTACGCCACCATTGCCTCGGGCACGCTGATTCTGTCGATCTACTCCATGATCAACATCGAGCAGCACGGCGGAGTGGATGAGGACGTGGCGGCACGCCAGCTGCTGCTGCTGGGCGGCGCTGCCTGGTACGGGGCGATTTCCGTGGTCTGGTGCGCGCTGTTCTCCCGTCAGCCGGTCAAGCAGAGCATGGCACGGGTGTACAAGGCGCTGGGGGAGTTCTTGATCCTGAAGTCGGCGCTTTTCGAGCCTGTGCGCGGGGTCGATGTGGAAGCCCGACGCGTGGCGCTGGCCCGCCAGAACGGCCAGGTGGTGGATGCCCTGAACCAGGCCAAGGAGATGATCTTTCGCCGCCTCGAAGGCCAGCGCGGCAGCCGCAAGCTCAACCGCTACCTGCAGATCTACTTCATTGCCCAGGATATCCACGAGCGGGCCAGCTCCACCCACTACCCTTACAGCGCGCTCACCGATGCGTTTTTCCATCACGACGTGCTGTTTCGCTGCCAGCGCCTGCTGGACCAGCAGGGCCGTGCCTGCCGTCAGCTGGCCAAATCGCTGCTGCTCAATCGCCCGTTCAGTCACGAGCAGAGCGAGCAGGCGCTAGCCGACCTGCGCGCCTCCATCGAGAACCTCCGCGAACGCGGCAAGCCCGAGTGGCGGCCGCTGATTCGCCCGCTGACCGCCCTGGCCGATAACCTCACTACCCTGGAAGCCCAGATTGCCAGCGCCCATAACCCTGCCGCCGATGAAGAGCGCCGCGACAGCGCCCTCTACGACCGCTCGCCTTCCAGCCTGCTGGAAGCCTGGAAGCGCGTGCGGCTCAATTTCACGCTGGGCTCGCCCACCTTTCGCCATGCGGTACGCCTGACCACGGCCCTGGTGGTCGGTTATGGGCTGCTGCAGTGGCTGGACCCCAAGCAGGGTTTCTGGATACTGCTGACCACGCTGTTCGTGTGCCGCCCCAACTTTGCCACCACGCGGCGCTTTTTATCTCAGCGTATCCTTGGCACGGTGCTGGGCCTGACCGCGGGCTGGATGTCGATCAGCCTGTTTCCCCAACCGCTGGTCCAGAGCATGATCGCCGTGGCGGCGGGGGTATCCTTCTTCGCCAATCGGGAAAAGCACTACGTGATTGCCACTGCCTCCATCACCCTGCTGGTGCTGTGCAGCTTCAATCAGGTGGGGGATGGCTTCGATCTGATCTGGCCCAGGCTGTTCGATACCCTGATTGGCTCGCTGATTGCCGGGCTGGCGGTGTTCTTTATCCTGCCGGATTGGCAAGGGCGGCGGCTCTACCGTGAGGCGGGCAAGGTGCTGACCAACCATCGTCACTACCTGGACGAGATCGTGCACCAGTACGAAGAGGGCAAGCAGGACGACCTGGCCTACCGCCTGGCCCGGCGGAATGCCCACAACGCCGATGCGGCGCTCTCGACCCTGCTGACCAACATGCTCCACGAGCCAGGCCACTACCGCAAACAGGACGCCGACAACGGCCTGCGCTTCCTGGTGCTCTCCAACACGCTGCTCAGCCACCTTTCAGCGTTAGGCGCACACCGTCATCGGCTGGCCGACGACGAAGACGACGCCACCCTGGTGCCGCTGGCCAAACGCATCAGCGCCCTGCTGGAGCAGCTGGCCACACAGCTGGACAAACGCCTGCCGGTGGAGCCGCTGGCCGCCCAGGCCCAGGAGCTGCTGGCGCTGCTGGAAGAGCAGAGCAATACGCTGGATGAGAAGGCCATGACCCACTACCGCCCCATCCAGAGCCAGCTGCGTCTGATCGCCGAGCAACTGGGCCCGCTCAGCGAGGCGGCTGGGCGACTGGTGGCGCCCGGCAGCCTTCAAACCGACGCGGCTGGAGCGCTACGCTAACTCCCGCACACCGGTCTCTTACACCTGCAGCCTCACACCGACCCTCACACCTGCCCGTAGCGCCCGGCGGCTTCGCCCAGCCAGCGGCGCACCAGTACCGCGGTGACTTCGGCGTTGCCCTGGAGCGCCTGGGCCAGGGCGGTGACCCGCTCCAGCTGGTCGGCATCGCGCTCCAGGTCGGCGATTTTCATCTGGGCGAGGCCGGTCTGGCGGGTGCCGAGCACTTCGCCGGGGCCGCGAATTTCCAGGTCTTTTTCGGCAATGCGGAAGCCGTCGGTGGTTTCGCGCATCACGCTGAGCCGCTCTCGGGAGCTTTTGGAAAGCGGCGCGTGGTAAAGCAGCACGCAAAAACTTTCGGTGCTGCCCCGCCCAACACGCCCGCGTAGCTGGTGAAGCTGAGAAAGTCCCAGGCGCTCCGGGTTTTCGATGATCATCAGGCTGGCATTCGGGACATCCACGCCGACCTCGATCACCGTGGTGGCGACCAAAAGATCCAGCTCGCCGGTCTTGAAAGCCTCCATCACCTCGGCTTTTTCAGCGGCCTTCATGCGCCCGTGTATCAGCCCGATGGCCAGCTCCGGCAGCGCCTGGGTGAGCTCGTCCCGCGTGACTTCCGCCGCCTGGCACTGGAGCACTTCGGACTCCTCGATCAGCGTGCAGACCCAATAGGCCTGGCGGCCATCGCGGCAGGCATTGCGGATACGCTCGACCACTTCCGGGCGGCGCTCGTCCGAGACCACCACGGTCTTCACCGGCGTGCGCCCCGGCGGCAGCTCGTCGATCACCGACACGTCCAGGTCGGCGTAGGCACTCATGGCCAGGGTGCGGGGAATCGGCGTGGCGGTCATGATCAGCTGGTGAGGCGTCAGCCCGCCGGCCTCCCCCTTTTCACGCAGGGCGAGGCGCTGGTGCACGCCAAAGCGGTGCTGTTCGTCGATGATTGCCAGCCCCAGGCATTGAAAATGCACATCGTCCTGAAACAGCGCGTGGGTGCCCACCACCATCCGCGCTCGGCCATCGGCGATGGCGGCCTTGGCATCCAGCCGCGCCTTGCCTTTCAGCTTGCCCGCCAGCCAGGCGACGTCGATGCCCAGTGGCTCGAACCATGCCTTGAACGAACGATAGTGCTGCTCGGCGAGAATTTCCGTGGGCGCCATCATGGCCGCCTGGCAGTTGCCCGCCAGCGCCGAGAGCGCGGCCATGGCCGCCACCACCGTCTTGCCCGACCCCACATCCCCCTGTACCAGCCGCAGCATGGGCGCTGGGCGTGCCAGGTCGAGGGCGATTTCCTCCAGCACGCGGCGCTGGGCACCGGTGAGGGCAAACGGCAGCTGCGCCAGAAAGCGGGTTTGCAGGCTACGCCCGGAGGGCAGCGTCGGCGCACCATCGGCCTGAATGCGCAGGCGCACTTCCCGCAGGCTGAGCTGGTGGGCCAGCAGCTCCTCTAGGGCGAGCCGCCGGGTGGCGGGGTGAAGCCCCTGGGCAAGCTGCTCCAGGTCCACGTCCGGTGGTGGCTGGTGCAAGAGCTGCAGGCTGGCATGCAGCCCCGGTAGCTGGAAGCGCTGACGAAGGGTGTCGGGGATCACGTCCGGCAGCGTTTCAGGGGCTTGCGTCAGCAGGCGCAGCGCCTGCTGGGCCAGGGCCCGCAGACGTGCCTGATGCAGCCCCTCCGTGGTGGGGTAGATGGGCGTGTAGTACTCCTCCACCGGGGTTTCGCTGCTGCCGCTCAGGCGATACTCCGGGTGGTAGATTTCCAGCCCCGTGGCTCCTGCCCGGGCTTCGCCGAACGCACGCACGGTGGCACCGGGGCGCAGCTGTTGCTGCTGAGCCGGAGAGAAGTGAAAGAACCGCAGGCTCAGGATGCCGCTCCCGTCGCGCAGCCGCACCAGCAGGCTGCGCCGCCGCCCCTTGACCACGTCGCTGGCGGTCACTTCCCCTTCCACCACCGCCTCCTGGCCCGCCCGCAGATGGCCTATCGGCGTCAGTCGCGTACGGTCCTGGTAGCGCAGCGGCAGGTGAAACAGCAGGTCGCTGACGCGCTCGACCCCCAGCCGCGCCAGCTTGATGGCCAGCGCGTCGCCTACGCCCTTCAGCGCCGTGACCGGAGCAGCCAGTTCACTCATGAGTCCGTATGGGCCTTGTGGTCCGGTTGCTGGCACTGGCCAATCGCCTGGGCCAGGGCATCGATGGCCTTGGGCCTGGGGAAGCTTGCGCGCCAGGCAATCGCCACCGTGCGCGAAGGCGCGGGCTCCACAAAGGGACGACTGACCAGCATGGCGTTTTCGTACTGGTCGGTGCCCAGCGCCGACTGGGGTAGTACGGTAATGCCCAGCTTGGAGGCCACCATGTGGCGAATCGTTTCCAACGAGCCGCCTTCGGCAATCAGGGTGTTGTTGGGGCTGTTCAGCTTTTGGGTAATGGCCGGGCAGGCTTCCAGAATCTGGTCACGGAAACAGTGGCCTTCCCCCAGCAGCAGCAGGCGCTCTTCCAGCAGGTCTTCCTTGTGGATGGCTTCACGCGCTACCCACGGATGGCTGGCGGGCATCAGCACTTCGAAATGCTCGTCATAGATCGGCTTGGTGACTACATCGGTTTCGGTGAAGGGCAGCGCCACGATGATCACGTCCAGCTCGCCATTGCGCAGCTTGGCGCGCAGCGTGCCGGTCATGCCCTCTTCGATGTACAGCGGCATCTGTGGCGCAGCGTTGGCCAGCGCAGGCACCAGATGGGGAAACAGGTAGGGCCCAATGGTGTAGATGGCGCCAATGCGCAGGGGGTTGGCCAGCTGGTCCTTGCCTGCCTTGGCCAGTTCGAAAATCAGCCCACTCTGTTCCAGAACGCGCTGCGCCTGCGCAACGACCTTTTCACCCAGCGGCGTTACCTGTACGGTGGACTTGGAGCGCTCGAACAGCGCCACTTCCAGTTCGTCTTCCAGTTTTTTCACCGCCACCGACAGGGTGGGCTGTGAAACGTGGCAACGTTCAGCGGCACGGCCAAAATGGCGCTCTTGTGCAAGGGTTACGATGTAGCGTAGTTCTGTTAAAGTCATGGTGGTGCCAGTGGCATCCTCTCGTTGCAGCTCGTGACTGGTAATCGTAATTAGCGAGATGGAAAAGGACAGACAAGCCCTATTGAAGATGGCACATCTCATAGGGACTTTGTATCTAATAGGGAATATTTATCAAGAGGGGTGAGCAAGGTGAAGCTAACGGTACTGATTATCGGCTGTGGAGATATCGGCGTCACGCTTGGCAAGGAGCTGCTGGACGAAGGGCACCGCGTGATCGGCGTGCGCCGCCAGGCCGATGCACTGGCCAACACGGGCATCGAGCCGCTGGCCCTGGACCTTAACGACCTGGAAGGGGCACCTGCCAACGCCTTGCCCAGCGCGGACTACGTCATTTACACCGTCAGCGCCGACCGTTTCGAAGAGAGTGCCTATCAAAGCGCTTACCCGGAGGGTCTGAAACGTGTGCTGAGCGTGCTGGAACAGCACGACACGCCGCCCAAGCGAATCTTCTTCGTCTCTTCTACCAGCGTTTACGGCCAGCAGGAAGGCGAAGTGGTCAATGAAGAGAGCCCCACTGAATCCACCAGCTTCTCCGGCACCCTGATGTGCGAAGCCGAGCAGTCACTGCTCAACCACCCGCTGCCTGGCACCGTGGTGCGTTTCTCGGGCATTTATGGCCCGGGGCGTGACCGCCTGATCCACCAGGTGGCAGAAGGCCGCATTGCCGCCGTGACGCCGGTGATCTACTCCAACCGGATTCACCGCGACGACTGCACCGGCATCCTGGCGCACCTGATTCGCTGTCAGGAGAGCGGTACGCCGCTGGCAGACCTTTACCTGGGCAGCGACTGCGAGCCGGTGACCATGCACAACGTGATGGCGTGGCTGGCGAAACAGTTGAAGGTGGAGTCCACCGAGACCATGCAGTCCCCCCTGCGCCGCCGGGCCAGCAAGCGCTGCGACAACCGCCGTATTCGTGAAACCGGCTACACCTTCCGCTATCCCAGCTACAAGGAAGGGTATCTGCAGGTGCTCAAGGAAGGCGGGTTTCTGGAACTGCAAAAAGCCTGACGCTACCGCGCGAGCTTTCGTGAACCACTAGCCTCTTGACCACTACCCAAAAAGCGAGCCCCACGGCTCGCTTTTTGCTGTGCCGTACCAAGCCTTGGCGTTAGTCGCCAATCACCATGACCGCTTCGGCTTCTACCTGGCTGCCCTTGGGCAGCGCCTTCACGCCCACCGCCGCACGGGCCGGGAACGGCGTGGAGAAGAACTCTTCCATCACCTTGTTGACGATGGCGAAGTTGTCCAGGTCCACCAGGTAGAGGTTGAGCTTGACGATATCGCTCAGCGAGCCCGCCGCCTCTTCGCACACTGCCTGCAGGTTGGCAAATACCTGACGCGCCTGGGCTTCGAAATCGTCGGAGACCAGCGCCATGGTGTCCGGGTCGAGGGGAATCTGGCCCGACAGATACACCGTGTTGCCCGCCTTGATGGCTTGTGAATAGGGGCCAATGGCCGCCGGGGCTTTCTCGGTGTTGATAACCGCTTTATTGCTCATTGCGTCTCTTGCTCCTGTAAGAATGCATCGATGGATGATGATCGCCATGGCTGACGCCGCCAGCCTGACAGGCCAGCGGCGGGTACCAGGTCGTTTTAATTGGCCGTACGGGTAATCTTGCCGACGTTGGGCAGGTTGCGGATCCGCTTGATGATCCGCGCCAGATGGACTCGCCCTTTCACCGACAGGGTCAGGTTGACCGTCGAGAGCCGTGCGTCACGCTCTTCGATGCCGATCCGCTCGATGTTGGCGTCTGCATCGGTCACCAGCCCGGCCAGCTCGGCGACCAGGCCACGGCGGCTTTCGATCTCGATGCGCAGGGCCACCGGGAAGTCTTCGTCGATATTTTCCGACCACTCCAGGGCAAACAGCTTTTCCGGGTCGTTCTTGCGCTCGGAGAGGTTCTTGCACTCACTGCGGTGCACCACCAACCCCTTGCCGACAGAGAGGTGCCCCACCACCGGGTCGCCCGGTAGCGGGTGGCAGCAGCGCGCAAAGTTGATCACCATGCCTTCGCTGCCGCTGATGACCACCGCCTTGTCGCTGTTGTCGGCCAGCGTCTTGTCGAAGCTCTCGCCGTGGGCCACGTCCACCAGCCGCCGAGCCACCACGTGAGCCATGCGATTGCCCAGCCCCATCGACTCCAGCAGCGCATCCATGGAGCTGGCGTCCAGCTCTTTCAGCGCCTGTTCGAACACGCTCTCGTCCAGCTCTTCCAGGCTGGTCTCGAAGGGGGCCAGCGCCTTGTTGAGCAAACGGCGCCCCAGCATGATGGCTTCTGCCTGCTGCTGGTGCTTGAGCGCGTGACGGATGGCCGAGCGCGCCTTGGCGGTGGTAACGAAATTCAGCCAGGCCAGGTTGGGGCGCGCGCCGGGCGCGGTGATGATTTCCAGCGTCTGACCGCTTTCCAGCCGTGTCGAGAGCGGCGCCAGGTGGCGGTCGATTCGGCAGGCAATGCAGTTGTTGCCGATATCGGTGTGCACGCTATAGGCAAAATCGATCACCGTGGCCCCCTGGGGAAGCTCCATGATGTCGCCCTTGGGCGTGAACACGTAGATATCATCCGGGAACAGGTCGTTCTTGACGTGCTCGATGAACTCCAGCGAGTCCCCCGCGTGGCGCTGCATCTCCAGCAGCCCCTTCACCCAGGCGCGGGCGCGGGCGTGGCTGCCTTCGGCAATCGGATGCGCGGTCTGGCCAGCCTTGTACAGCCAGTGGGCGGCAATGCCGTTGTTGGCCATGGCTTCCATTTCGCGGGTGCGGATCTGCACTTCGATGGGCATGCCACGCTGGCCGAACAGCGTCGTGTGCAGGCTTTGGTAGCCGTTGGCCTTGGGAATCGCGATGTAGTCCTTGAAGCGCCCCGGTACCGGCTTGTAGAGGTTGTGCACCACGCCCAGAATCCGGTAACAGCTGGCCACGTCTTCGGTAATGATACGGAACCCGAAGACGTCCATGATTTCGGCAAACGGCTTGCGCTGGTCGCGCATCTTCTTGTAGATCGACAGCAGATGCTTCTGGCGGCCAATCACCGTGCCCTGCAGCGCTTCGTCGTCCAGGCTCTGCTGTAGCGAGGCCTGGATTTCACGCATGGCGCTGCGGCGGTTGCCTCTGGCGCTGGCCACCGCACGCTTGATGCGCTCGGCCCGCATGGGGTGAATCGCCTGGAACGAGAGGTCTTCCAGCTCCACACGAATGGTGTTGATCCCCAGTCGCCCTGCAATACGGGCGTAGATTTCCAGGGTTTCCCGGGCAATGCGGCGCTTCTTGTCGGGCCTTAGAGCCCCCAGAGTGCGCATGTTGTGCAGCCGGTCGGCCAGCTTGACGATGATGACGCGGATGTCCCGCGACATCGCCAGCACCATCTTCTGGAAATTCTCCGCCTGGGCAACGGCCTTGTCTTCGAAGGTGATCTGCGTCAGCTTGGAGACGCCATCCACCAGCTCGGCCACCGGCTTGCCAAACTGGGCCGCCAGGGCTTTCTTGGAAACACCGGTGTCTTCGATGACATCGTGCAGCATGGCGGCCATCAGGCTCTGATGGTCCATGTGCATGTTGGCGAGAATGTTGGCCACCGCTAGCGGGTGGGTCACGTAGGGCTCGCCCGAGCGACGGCGCTGGCCGTCGTGGGCCTGCTCGGCGTAATAGAAGGCGCGCTTGACCTGCTGGATCTCGTCCGGGGGTAAGTAGCCGCCGAGTCGGTCGGCCAGGTCATCAATGGTGAACATGTACCGCGCCCCTGATCGGTGCTAGCTTAGTCGTCGATTTGAGCGCTGGGCGTCATGGCAGGACGCGCCCGCACCGGCGCTTCGACCGGCTCATCCAGAACCGTATGGTCGACCAGGCCTGCAGCGATTTCACGCAGCGCCATGACGGTGGGCTTGTCGTTTTCCCAGGGCAGTTGGGCATCACGGGAGCCACGCGCCAGCTGACGGGCACGCTGGGTAGAAATCATCACCAGTTTGAAGCGGTTTTCTACGTTTTCAAGACAATCTTCGACGGTTACGCGAGCCATGGGGCCATCCTGTAATAACGACGCCGGGCCGGCAGGGCTGAAAACGCCGCCGACCCAGCGAAAAAAGTAGTCATACGACCCGATAGATTACTCGACGCCAGGCGCCTGTGACAAGAGCGCAGACAGCAGGGGCGCATGACGCTGCTGCATGGTGGCCAGGGTCAGGCGGTGGCTGATCACCAGCGACTGCAGTTCCTGCAGTGCCGTGGTGAAGTCATCATTGATCACCAGGTAGTCGTATTCATCGTAATGGGACATCTCGCTGACGGCATCGCGCATGCGCCGAGCAATCACCGCGTGCTCATCGGTGCCACGGCTCGACAGGCGGCGCTCCAGCTCACTGCGCGACGGCGGCAGGATGAAGATCGACACGGCGGCAGGCATCTGTTCGCGGACCTGGCGCGCGCCCTGCCAGTCGATTTCCAGAATCACGTCTTGCCCGGCATCCAGCAGCGTTTGCACGGCCTGACGTGACGTACCGTAGTAATTGTCGAAGACTTTGGCATACTCAAAGAAATCGCCGCGGGCAATCATGGCTTCGAACTCGGGAATCTGCGTGAAGTGGTAGTTCACGCCGTTCACTTCGCCTTCGCGCTTGGCACGGGTGGTATGAGACACCGATACCTGAATGCCATCCAGGCTCTCTATCAGCTCGCGAACCAGGCTGGTTTTACCCGCCCCAGAGGGGGCAGAAACGATATAAAGCGTACCCTGGGACATGCAGCGCTTCCCTTGTTGATCAGAAATGGGCGCGGGTGACGGCCCACGCCAATAGCGCGCAGTATCGCATACCCCTGGCAGGGACTGTAGGGGTTCAAGAACACCACACGGAGGTCACCATGCGCACTCTCTTCTTCCTGCTCCTGCTGGTCGGGGTCGGCGTTGCCATCTACAAGGACATCATCGTCATCCCGCGCCACTGGGCGCCCTGGGCACCGCTGCACGTGGACGACCCGGTCACGCCCGTCACCCAACTCAAGCTCAAGCGCCTCGACGACGACCGCGAGGCCTGCCTGGCCGCCCTGGACACCGTCCCCGAGGGCGGGCTGAGCTATACGCCGCTGGCCGACTACTCCCCCACCGCCAGCTGCCCGCTGACTAACGTGGTGCGCATGCAATCCAGCAGCGTGCGCTTCAGCCAAAGCTTCGTGGCCACCTGCCCCTTGGCACTGGCCTGGGTGATGTACGAACGCCATGCCCTGCAACCGGCTGCCGAAGCCATCATGGGCAGCCCGGTCGCCCAGGTGGACCATGTGGGCAGCTTTGCCTGCCGGAATGTCTACGGACGCGAAAGCGGTCGACGCAGCGAGCACGCCACGGCTGAAGCCCTGGATGTGGTGGGCTTTCGCTTCGAGAATGGTCGTCAGATTACGCTGATTCGCGACTGGGATGACGAGGGAGAAGTGGGAGAGTTCTTGCGGGCAGCGCGGGATGGCGCCTGCGATACCTTCGGCAACGTGCTGGGGCCGGATTACAATGCCGCGCATGCCGATCATTTCCATCTGGGCATGCGCGGTTTCAGGCTGTGCCGCTAGTGGCCTGTGCCAACGTCAGTCGAGGCTGATGTCCTCTTCATCGGTCAGGGCACCGGTCGCAGCACCTGCGCCTGCACCAATCACCGCGCCACGGCCAATACTTCCGCCAGTGGCCGCTGCTGCGCCAGCACCGACGGCGGCACCTACGCCTGCGCCGCTGGTGGCGCGCTCTCCAGTGGTTGCGCCACAGCCCGCCAGGGCCAGGGTCAGCGCCGCGATGGCACTCAGGGTCAAGCTACGCGAGACGTTCAATGATGGGCTTTGCATGGGTCACCTCCTTATGGGTTGCATCTTACACCCTAGGAACACTCCAGCTTTTTTGCCACTTTTAATGCCCCTTGTCTTGCTTGAGAAAACGCTTATTTATAGCCTTGCGCCACGGTTTGGCCAGGGGCTTCAGCGCGCTTTTCAAGCCAGCGCCCCCAGGCAAAAATGACCAACCCGCACAGCGCCAGCCCCGTTCCCACCAGCCCGGTGCTCGACCAGCTGAACCCGGCACTGATCACCAGCCCCGCCAGCCACGCCCCCAGCGCATTGGCCCCGTTGAACGCCGCATGATTCATGGAAGCCGCCATGGTCTGGGCATCTTCCGCCACGTCCATCAAGCGTGTTTGCAGCGAAGGCGCCAGGGCCATGCTGGTGCCGACCAGGCCAACGAACAGCAGCCCGCTCCACACCTGATTGGCGGCAAAGTAGAACAGCCCCTGAACCACCGCGCACCACACCAGGATGGCGGGAATTGCCCGCATCAGGTTTTTATCGGCCATGCGCCCACCGATCAGGTTGCCCACGATGGAGCCGAGTCCAAAGATGACCAGCACCAAGGGGCCCAGGGCTTCACGCATGCCCGCCTGCTGGGTCAAGGTGGGCATGACGTAGCTGAAAATCGAGAACATACCGCCACAGCCGATGCAGGCAATGGCAATGGTCACCAGCACACGCTGTTTGACCAGCGCGGAAAGCTCACGCAGCGGGCTGGCCTGGGCATCGAAGGGCTGCACGGGCACACAGAGGCGAATCAACAGCGCCGTCAGCAGAGCGATCACGCCCACCCCGGCAAAGGCAATTTGCCAACCAAACAGGTTGCCTGCCCAGGTGCCCAGCGGCGCCCCGATCAGAATGGCCACCGTCAGCCCCATCATCACCCGAGCAATGGCCCGCGCCCGTTGATCGACCGGCACGGCGCCAGCCGCCACCAGCGCCGCCACGCCAAAGTAGGCCCCGTGGGGCAGCCCGGCCAGAAAGCGTAGCCCCACGAACGACCAGAACCCCGGCGCCATGGCGCTGGCAATGTTACCCACAGCAAACACCAGCATCAGCGCAATCAGCAGCGCTCGCTTGGGCACCCGCGCGGCCAGCGCCGAAATCAGCGGCGCCCCCACCACGACCCCCAGGGCATAGCTGCTGATGGAATAGCCTACCTGCGGCACGCTCACGGCCAGGTCTTCCGCCACGCGGTTCATCAACCCCATGATGACGAACTCGCTGGTGCCGATGCCGAACCCGCCCAGCGCCAGCACGAACTCCGCCCACCGCGGATGCCGCGCCAGCCCCGTTGATGATGCTTGCATACCTCACTCCCCAGGCGCGGGATAACGCGCCTGTTCACTGAAACGATCCTGGATAACCGCAAATGATGGCAGGATTAGACGAAAGTAGAAATACAAGGCATGAAAAAAGTTAGCGTGCGAACTCAATCATCCAACGATAACCAAGAGGATTACTCCCTCGTGGCATTGGCTGACAATAAGCGCTCGCGCAGCTCGCGGTTGCGCGGCAGCAAGCCTACCTGCAGACCCAGCGGCCGGAAGACCTGATTGAGCAGCGCCACGGTAGGGCTTGCCTTATCGGCTTCCAGGTCTGACAGCGAACGACGGCTGATGCCCACCAGGTCGGCGTATTGGGTCTGCGACATGCCCAGTACCTCACGGCGGAGCTGACGCAGCACCTGCCCAGAGCTGATTTCTTCGCGCACCAGTTGGGCCGCTAATGTCGTCAGCAGCGCCTCCCGCTCGATGCTGGTGAGCTCTTTACGCTTCATACCAACCCCCAGCGCTGCAGCTCCAGCGTGCTGCCTGCTGGGCGTTCAGGAAGGGCCTCTTTGATACGTAAATTGCCCACTGGCGCAATCGTTCCCTTGGCCAGTAGCGCGGCATCCTGCTCCGCCTCACTAAGTGCCGATATACCCAACTGCGTGACCCAGTAACGGCGGCTGGCCCCAGAGGGCATGATATCGTCTAAAAAAGTGAACCAGCGTGGCGATTGATGGGTATTCATCAACTCGATAGGCAAACGAAGGCTACATGCGTGCTCATCGTCGTGATCCAGCCACTCAAGGGCATAATCGGTAAGGTAGCCCAAACGCGCAGGCCCTCGACGGCCCCGCTCTGGATACTCGAACACTAGCTCGGCAGCATCGTGCCACTGCCCTTGATGGAAGGCTTGAACGGTTAGCAACACGGCTCACCTTTAACGCGTCATTTGATGAGTAGTTTAATGCTCAAAAGTGTAGTTCGAAGCAGCATAATGTGCACTTTAATACTCAAATTTGAATCAAATTATCATAAATGAGCAGTTTAATACCCATTTATCTCAGGAGATATCATGCCGTCTGATCAAACGCCCGTTGATATGATCGAGCACGCCATGCAGGCATTGGCCCACGCCGACCCCGACATTGCGCGTGCCTACCCCTTGGTGGGTGCGCCCAGCCCGCGCCAGCGCGACCCCGGGTTTGCCACCTTCTTCTCGACCATCGTCAGCCAGCAGATCTCCACCGAGGCCGCACGGGCCATCATGGGCCGAGTGAATACGCTGCTGCCGGAGCTGCACGCCAAAGCGGTGATGGAGGTGGAAGGCCAGGCGCTGCGGGATGCAGGCTTGTCGTGGCGCAAGATCGAGTATGCCAAAGGGCTGGCAGAGGCGGAGCTGGCGGGCACCTTTAGCGCCGATGGGTTGGCGCACCTCAGCGATGACGAGGCGATTGCCGCGATTACCCAGCTGCGTGGGTTTGGCCGCTGGAGCGCCGAGATCTACCTGATGTTCTCGCTCAAGCGCCCCGATATCTTCCCCGCCGACGACCTTGCGTTAAGAGTGGCGCTGGGCCGCCTGAAGGGCATGGAGGACAAACCCACGCCGAAGCAGGCCCGCCAGTTGGTGGAACCCTGGGCCCCCTGGCGCAGCGTGGGGTCGCTGTTTTTATGGCACTACTATCGCGGCGAGCCGGTTTAGCGCGGCGGTTACAGCGTCAGCCCGCCAAACTTGCCGTTCTGGTAATCCTCTACCGCCTGCACGATCTCGTCGCGGGTGGTCATCACGAAGGGGCCGTGGGAGTAGACCGGCTCATCGATGACATCGCCATGGCCAAACAGCAGGCGCGCATCGCTGGCTGCCTCGATGGCAAGGCTCTCGCCGTCACGGTCGAGTTCGATCAAATGACGCGCTTTAGCAGGCTCGCCGCCCACCGTCACGTCACCACTCACCACGTACAGAAACACCTGCCGCCCAGGGGCCACGGGAAGCTGCTCATTGGCACCCGCAGGCAGCGCGAGTGTGGACATGAACACGCCGGTCAGCGACTCGATCGGGCCTGACTGCCCTTGCCACTCCCCGGCAATCAGGTTGAGCGTGCCGCCACCCGCCAGGGGAACGGCGGGAATGCCTTCCTGCTGCAAGCCCACGTAGCGCGGCTCGCTCATCTTCAGCCGCGACGGCAGATTGACCCACAGCTGGAGGATTTCCAGCGGCCCACCTTCGCGCAGGAACTCAGGGGGCGAGATTTCTGCATGCACGATGCCGCTGCCCGCGGTCATCCACTGCACGCCGCCTGCATGGATCACGCTCTGGTGCCTGGCGCTGTCGGCGTGGGCCAGCGAGCCCTCCAGAATGAAGGTGACCGTCTCGAACCCCCGGTGGGGGTGCGGCCCAAACGGCAGCCCACGATTATTGGCGGGATACACCTGCGGGCCGTGGTGATTCAGGAACAGAAACGGATCGAGCTGATCCACGCCAGGCCCCGGCAGCGGCCGGCGGGTGACCAGGTCACCGATATCGTCACGATGGGCAGGGTGCTGAGCGACCACGCGGCGAACGGATGGGGTATGGGTTGATGACATGACGTCCTCCTTATCAATACGCCCAGCGTAAAACCTCAGCGACGCGATGAGGAGCGAATAATTTGCCTTGGTTCATTGCAATAATGTGATGATCGTCAGGAAACTCTTGGGCCTCCGCCAGGTCAGCAGCATGATCAAGAGCCAAGCGTTTTGACCCTCTCTCTGCGCACCCCCATCTTGCTCAAGCCCCGTGGGGCAGAAATGCGGAAGAAGCGCTCAACCACCCCGGCATCGGTGGCAGGCGTTATCAAGGAAACCGCGACAAACAACGGTAGATTGATCATCAGCCCCCAGAATCCTGCGTGAATACCCAGCGGGTGTGGCCACAACGTGGTAAAGGCCACAGTGACGAGGAAACCTGCCAGGATGCCTGCCATCACGCCCAGGCGTGAGGCTCTCGGCCAGAAGAACATCCCCACGAACGCAGGCAGTACCTGTGACGCAAATCCCAGGCCCACCAGTAGAATCATCACCAAACTGCCCGGCTCAGCAATCGCCAGCGGTGCCACCACTAAAAACATGACCGGCAGAATCAGTAACCGCGCTAGCCTTGCAGTCACATCGTTCGAAAGCTTCAGTGCGGGCTGCAAAACGTCTTTACTCAGCGACAGCGAAATCGAATGAATAAACGGCTCGCTGGAGGACATCGACGCCGCCAAAGTCCCCGCCCCCAGCAAGCCTACCAGCACCACCGGCAAGTGTTGCATCGCGTACTCAAGGGCAACCGTGTCGGCTCGGGCCAAGTCAGGGAGAGAGAAAATGCCGATGAAGCCCACTACTACCATGGGTAAAATCACCACGTAGTAGGTAGGTAACCACGTCGCGCTACGGCGGATAGTACGCGCCGATGAAGCACTCATCCACTGGGTCCAGACAGGGGGCATGAACGAGAACATGGAGACGATAATGGACGTGGTCCAGAAGCTGTAGCTCATGTCGCCCCCGGCACCCGGTAGCGTGAGAAACTCACCATGTTCCGCCTGGATACGCTCGAAGACACGGGAAAAGCCCACCCCCCCCAGTGACACTATGTACGGCCCACAGGCCAACGGCCCAGGCAACCACCAGCATCAATACGCCCTGAAACGCATTCGTGCGACCAATCGCGCGCTGACCACTGGCGTAGAGGTAAACCGCTATGCAGCCAAGTACCAGGAATACTCCTAACCATACAGGAATCATTCCACCACTCATGACAAACAAGATATACGCCGAGCCAATGGTTTGCAGTACCGCATAAGCAACCGAGCCTATGGCCATGACCAAAGCAGCCAAGGCCCCCAGCGTCGGGCTTTGATAACGATCTGCGATGGCACTTGCCTGAGTGACATGACCAAACTGCTCACCAAATTGCCATACCTTCGGGCCAAAATACCAGGCAACCAGGGCCAGGTACGCCAGATAGATCGCCACATAAAAAACCGCCACCCCCTTGGAGTATGCCCAGCCGGGGGCTCCCATAAAGGTGTAAGCACTGACACTGCCTGCAGCTATCAGAAGATAAAGCGTTACAGGGCCCATACTGCGCCCCGCGACTCCCCACTCTTCCAGACTGTTCATCGAGCGGCCAGCCCTGGCGCGGAGGCCGATGACCATGGCAACAGCAACGTAGGTCAGGGTAATCAGTAATGGCCAAGCGCTACTCATGGTCATCTCTCTCTACAATGTGGTTACCGATCAACATGACCACCACGCAGGCAAAAATCACTAGATAGCTCCACACCACCACCAATGGCAGACCTAGTACCAGGGTGGCTCGGTTGACGAGCGCAATCACCGGCCAGGTACCTGCCACGACCAGTGCCACAAACGCCATCAACAGCCCCCACCCTGCCCGTGAAGTCGGCAGTACCAATAAACGTCGCATGTATGTTCCCCTCTTGATATTTATTACCCTTACTCAGTAAATACCCTGCTCATTCCAGTACGCTTTTGTCACACACCGGCATCGGCAAGCACATTGGCAGTCCTAAACGGGATTCCAACTGTCGTGCCAACTTGAGCACAAAGTGGTCCGCAAAGCGCGGGCCAATCAATTGCACCCCGATTGGCATATTGCGCTTACTGAGGCCCGCATTGAGCGAGATGGCAGGCTGCTCTCCCATGTTCCACGGCACGGTATAGGCAATATGCTCAAATGGCTGACGGGGATCATTGGTAGGCGATGCCCACTCAGCAGGGAAGGCAATATTCGGTGTCGTGGGAGATATCACTGCATCCACCATCTCAAAGACGGACTCCGTGGCACGACGCATCGCCATGGTTTGTTGAAAACCTTGCACTACCTCTACTCCGCTCAGGCGGGCACCGCCATCTGCCCAGGCCAGAATGGCCGGTAGTACCTGCTCGCGCTCTTCCGCAGCAAGCTTTGATAGCTCGCTCCACTGGCGGGCCTGCCAGAAGTGATCCAACCCGTCCAACATTCCTCGGCTAAGCACGGGGGCCATCGGTACCAACGTGGCACCCGCTGCTTCCAACAGCCTTGCGGCCTGCTCTACGTGGTAGCGAATTTCTTCATCCAGAGGCAATCCACAGCCCGCCTCCATCATCACGCCTATTCGCAAGCCTTTGACATCCAGCGCGAGATCCATCCAGTCAATATGTTCTGGGGGTAAGCGCATGGCATCACGTCGATCCGTGCGAGCAAGGGTATTCATCATGAGTGCGGCATCTTCGACGCTCCGAGTCATCGGCCCTGCACAGCGTCCTACATAATAAGGGTCGATAGGTATGCGCCCCAACGTTGGTTTGAAGCCAACGATGCCACACCAGGCCGCTGGCAAACGCACTGAGCCGCCAATATCGGTCCCCACATGTAGCGGCCCGAAGCCAGCGGCAGCGGCAGCACCTGCCCCCGAACTGGACCCGCCGGTATTACAGGCCAAGTTCCATGGATTGCGGGTGACACCATGAAATGAAGAGAGCCCCGAGGAGAGCATGCCAAAATCAGGACAGGTGGTTTTCGCCAGGACCAGTGCGCGGTCTTCCGAGAGACGGGCCGCCGGGGGCGCATCTGCACTGGCCGTGGGCTGTTTGCCCAATCCCGTGCCCAGCGGCACCGGCATCCCTTCCGTGGCAATCAGCTCTTTTAGCGTGACGGGAACACCATCCAAAGCTCCGCAGGGTTTTCCCGTTACCCAACGCTGGGTAGATGCCTCGGCAGCCTTGATGAACACCTCAGGCTGATAGCCATACAGTGCGTTGATGGAGGGCTCCCATTGAGCGATATGCGCGACCAACGCGCTGGCGACGTCTTTGGGTGAGAACGTATGGGCTCGATAGCCCTCAAGCAGTTGAGTCGCCGTTAGCTGGTGTAGTTCAAGCATCCCATCACCTTAGTGCTGTTGTTATCAAGGTCAATAACCCCAGCATGAACCCACACGGTGCCTTCTGCTATTTCAATATTGACCTCAGCGTGTCCACAATTTGTGTGCACTTCGCCCACTCAAAAGCCTGCAGAAGCGGGCTCTATATTGTCTGCAATGCATTCGCCAATAGTGACAAGCATGCCTCAGTCGCAAAACTGCGCTGGCGGTGGCGATAGACACAGAGGTCGACGCGTGCGGCTTCGAGCTCTGAAGATGAGATAGGGATACTCACCAGGTCACCCAACTGACATTCCCGAGCGACTGCCATCGGTGGTAGTACCAGCACGCCGGCACCTTTGATCGCGAGTGCTTTCTGGGTTTCAAGTGACGCGGTTTTGAAGGTGGGCACCAGCACCACATTGGCTCGGTGAGCGGCACGCTCCAGCGCTTGCCGAACACCATAGGACTCATGCGGCAGGATCAGACGGTGCTTCGCCAAGGTGTGAAGCGACAACTCGGAAGCGGTGGCCAGCGGATGGCCTGGCGCCACGACGGCATGGTGGTTCAGCTCTGCACTGGCGTAGGCCACGATGTCATCATGGCGTGGCATGAAGAAGGATAGGCCAATGTCCGCATCACCACGGCGTAATGCTTCAACCATCTGGTTTGAGCTGGCAATATCAATATCAAAGCTCAAATGGGAATAGCGCTGCCCCATCTTGGCTAATGCAGGCGCGAGCAGGCCTGCTACCACGCCTTCGGCCACTTGCAGGCTGACTCGGCCCGTACGCAAACCTTTGAGGTCAGCGATATGCTCCTGCACCCGCTCCAGGTCACGGATAGTTCGTTGCGCCTGGGCGGCCAATAGCTCTCCCGCTGCCGTGAGGCTAATGCCGTTAGGGCCACGCTCGATGAGCGGTGCGCCCAATTGATGTTCCAGCAAATCAATCTGACGGCTAATCGCCGTGGGAGCAATGTGTAGCTGGGCCGCAGCCTGTCGAAGCGAACGACATCTTGCCACGGTGTCGAAGTAACGTAAGGCTCGACCACTGATCATCCATTAGCCCCCATCGCTATGGCAAAACCTCCGTTCAGAATTTCGTCACCACGGTGACTCCCGCGCCTTCGAACTTGTCCATGTTGACCAACGCCTGCACGGACTCTTCCAGCGTGATACGGCGGCCAATCAATTTTTCAGGCGCCAGCTTGCCTGACTGGATCATCGCCAGCATGGCACCGTAGCGATGCGCCTGCATGCCATGGCTGCCCAGAATTTCCAATTCATTGGCAATCACCTTGCTCATCGGCACGGCGGGCGTGCTGTGGTCCGCCAGCATCAGACCCACCTGAACATGCTTGCCGCGCTTGCGCAAATTGCTGATGGAGTTGAAGCAGGTGGTGGGGTGGCCCAGCGCGTCCAGCGAAACGTGCGCGCCGCCTTGGGTGATCTCGACCACCGCCTCCACCACATCGGCCACCTGATTGGCATTTACCGTGGTCACCGCCCCCAGCTGGCGCGCCAAAGCCAGCGCCTGCTCGGAAATATCCACCGCCACCACGTTGGCACCGGCTGCGCTGGCAATCATGATGGCCGACAGCCCCACGCCGCCGCAGCCGTGCACCGCCACCCACTGGCCCGCCGACACGCGGCCCTGGTCTACCACCGCACGAAAAGAGGTCACGAACCGACAGCCCAGGCTGGCGGCGGTATCGAACGTCAGGGTATCCGGCAGTGCGACCAGATTCACATCGGCGTAGTGAATGCCCACATACTCGGCAAACGAGCCCCAGTGAGTAAACCCCGGCTGGAATTGAGCATCACACACCTGATGATTGCCGGTGTGGCACTCCGGGCAGGTGCCGCAGCCGCCCACGAACGGCACGGTCACTCGGTCGCCAACGCGCCACTTCGCCACGTCCTTGCCCACCGCTTCCACTACACCGGAGAGCTCATGGCCCGGCACATGGGGAAGCCGGATATCCGGGTCGTGTCCCATCCAGCCATGCCAATCACTGCGGCATACGCCGTTGGCCATCACCTTGACCACGACCCCGTGAGGCGCTGGCGCTGGGTCGGGCACCTGCTGGATGCTGGGCGGGGTAGAAAACTGCTCGAATACCACGGCTTTCATGGCTCACTCCTGAACGGTCGGCGGTGCGTTGGATGTATACGCACTATAGCGAGCCACGCCCGAAATTACGTTTCACTCTGATGGACATCCTGCGCCTTTTTGAAGCACTCTTTTCAACAATATGAATAAACCGAAAGAGCCTTTCAAAATGAGCGAGCTTGATAAAAAGGATGCCCGATTAGCCACCTTGCTGCAGGCAGACGGGCGGGTGGCCAACGCACGGCTGGCCGAGCAGCTGCACCTGAGCGAAGCCACCTGCTGGCGACGCCACAAACGCCTGGAAGAGCTGGGAGTGATCGAAGGCTACCAGGCCATCCTCAACCGCCGCAAAGTCGGCGCCAGCGTGCTGGCCTTCGTGCAAATCACCTGCACCCAGCACAGCGAAGCCGCCACGGCAGAGTTCGAGCGCATCATCCAGGCCATCTCCCGCGTACTGAGCTGCCACAACACCACCGGAGAAGCCGACTTCCTGCTACAGGTAGTCGCCAAAGACCTGGACGACTACAGCCACTTCGTCGAAACGGTGCTGCGCAAACTGCCTGGGGTATCGAGCATCCGCTCCAACCTATCGCTGCGGGAAATGAAAGCGACCAGCCATTTGCCGGTTGAGGAGCTGTTGGGGCTGTGAGCGGGGCAATGGAGAAGAGCGCTGAAAGAAGGTGTATTCAGCAGCCATAAAATGGATATAACCGTGTCCATAAATAGCTAAAATAGCCTAAAATGGATATAGGAGTATCCAGATAAAGAAAGTGAGCTTATGCCCCGTTTTCTATTGTTAGACGATACTGATGTTCAGCAGGCCTTTGCTGCCCACCTACGCAGGTTGCGCGAGCAGGCCAAGCTATCCCGTGCGGCGCTGGCGCAGCGCAGCTGTGTGCCCGCTCCTACCATCAAGAAATTCGAGCTCACCGGGCAAATCTCACTCCGCCAGCTGCTGTTGCTCTGGCAAAGCCTGGATGACCTGGCACGGCTCTATGCGCTGACCCAACCCGATGCCCTCCCCGCTCAACGACCCTCCTCTATCGAAGAGGTGCTCAAAGATGGCCTTTAAGCCAACGCAGCGGTTGAACGTGACACGCACGCTCTCAACGGGAGAGCGAGTCGCGGCTGGCGTTTTAGCGCAGAACCGCCAAGGGGTCTTCTTTCAATACGCAGAAGGCTACGTGGAACAGCATGGCAACCTGTCGCCCTTTACGCTCAACAGCGACCTGACTCTTCAACCTGCCCCCCAAATACCACACCAAGGTCTACATGGGGTATTTGGCGACTGTTTACCCGATAACTGGGGACTACTGTTGCAAGACCGTGTCTTTCGACAGCAGGGCATCGCCCCGACACAGCTGACGGCGATGGATCGGCTGGCATTCGTTGGCCATCGAGGGATGGGCGCTCTTGCCTTTGAGCCCATATCAGAGGCAGCACCGACACAGGGTGATCACGAAGACTTGCCGACACTTGGCTTAACGGCTCAGGCCGTTTTCGATGGTCAAACGGAAGACGTGCTGAGTGCTCTCGTCGCAGCGGGTAGTTCCGGCGGAGCCAGGCCCAAAGCGCAGCTTTTCATGCCACCGGACAAGCCAACAACGTGCCGAACCGACGCCAAGCCAGGGGATGACGCTTGGCTGGTCAAGTTCACTTCTCAACACCTGCCACTGGGTCACGACGAAGGGCTCTGCGAAGCGGCCTACCTGGAACTAGCGAACACAGCAGGGCTTGAGCCGCCCGAATGGCAGCTGCTTCGCGTGCCTACGAGTCAAGGTGAGCGCGCCTGGCTTGCCATCAAACGGTTTGACTGGGTTCATCAGACGCACCCTGCCGGGCGTCTCCACATGCACAGCGCCTGTGGACTGCTGGATGCCGATTTCCGAACCCCTAGCCTGGACTACGCCGACCTGATCAAAGCCAGCCGCCAGCTATGCCGCTCTCCCGCCGTCGGCCAACTGCAATTTCGACGCGCGCTGTTTAATCTGTTTGCCTGCAACCAGGACGATCACAGTAAGAACTGGGCATTTTTGCAGGACGATACAGGCCAATGGAGACCAGCGCCGTTCTATGACGTGACCTTTAGCCCCCACCCTTTTGCAGAGCACGCGACGGCCTACATGGGATTTGGCAAACAGCCGCCTCTCAAGGCGATGCAACGGCTGGCAACACAGGCAGGTTTCACGGATTGGAAACAGGCCCTGCCGTACGCTCAAGAGATCGTTGAGGTTGTGAGTACTTTTCCTGGCGTGGCAAAAGACCTGGGGGTGAAAGCCA
This sequence comes from Halomonas sp. NyZ770, assembly GCF_020616575.1. NCBI lineage: Bacteria > Pseudomonadati > Pseudomonadota > Gammaproteobacteria > Oceanospirillales > Halomonadaceae > Halomonas > Halomonas sp. NyZ770. The sequence goes on from NZ_CP085143.1 coordinate 3,954,936, forward strand.
GTACCATCGAACTCATTACCCAGCAGTTGAGTCAAGTTTGGCAGGAGAACAAGGGGCTTTTAGCCAGTTAGCGATTATTGGCCACTAACGCTTAGCCGACCCACGACCTGAAACGAATCGACCGTTGGGCGTAACACGATCATCTCGCCAGAGCCCACACCGCCGCCAACCAGCGCAGTGATATTCACCTGGTGGGTGGCCAGCAGCAAGTTGCCCTCCCCCTGCCATGCTGCTATCTGTTCCTGGGCGGTCTGGGTAATGAGCGCCTGATCACCCTGCCCGCGAAAGCACGCCCTAACAGTAGACTTAGCAAAGCGCTCGCTATTTGATTAGTATGAATTTTATGACGCAGCCGCGACAAAGCCAAAGTGCTAAGCAGTGGAGAGCAAATACAATGACATCACCCAATCCTCCCGGCAACTTTGGCTTTTTAGCAGAGCATGACGCGCTATTTGTCGAACTAGCGGCCTCTGCCGAACGCGCCTTTGCCAGCGACCCAAACACCACCTTGATTAAGTTGCGCCAATTGGGAGAAGCGCTCGCACAGCATATGGCGGCAATGTCCGGGCTAGCGTTTGACGACCAAACCAGCCAAGCCGACCTGCTCTACCGTTTAAATCGCGAGCTACGCCTTGAGCCCCAGGTCAAAGAGCTATTTCACACCCTGCGTATCGAGGGTAATAAAGCCACCCACCGGTTTCGCACCCGCCACAAAGAAGCCATGGATGGCCTGAAGCTGGCCCGCGAACTGGCCATCTGGTTCCACCGCTCATTTGGCAAGGCAGGCACCAACTTCAAACCTGGCCCGTTTGTACCGCCCGCCGACCCCAGCGCACAGTCGCGCCAACTTCAAGCCGATATAGAAAAGCTCCGCCACGAGCTTAAACACGCCAACAAGGCACTAGACAGTAGCCAGCAACTTAGCCAACTGGTCGAGCAAGAAAAGCAGGAGTATGAAGCGCTGGCCCTAGCCATGGAGGAAGAGTCCAACGCCCTGGCAAAACAGGCGCAAAGCCACGAACAGGCACTCATTCAGCAACAACAGGCGTACGAAGCCAAAATCCGTGCCTTGCAACAACAGCTCACCGCCCAAGGCGAAAGCAGCGTGAATCAGCAGCGCCAAAAGGTCGCCAGTAACGCCAAAGCCGCCAGCGACACATTAGTACTGAGTGAAGAGCTAACTCGCATACTGATCGACCAGCAGCTCAATGAAGCAGGCTGGGAAGCCGACAGCCAAGAGATGACCTACCAAAAAGGCGCTCGCCCCGAGAAAGGCACTTACCGCGCTATTGCCGAATGGCCCACTCAGCCAGTGCATCACACCCATGGGCAAAAGGAACGAGCAGACTACGTGCTGTTTTGCGGCTTAACACCGATTGCCGTGGTCGAAGCCAAAAAAGAGAACACCAATGTCGCGGGCAAGATTGATCAATCCGAGCGCTACAGCAAAGGCCTGAAGGTTGAGCCACCGCTGGTCGGTGCCTGGGAGCTTGCCGGACGCACCATTGCCTGGCCCGCCGATGAAGAGGGCCACTTTAAAGTACCTTTTGTGTACTCCTGCAATGGCCGCCCTTACCTACCGCAATTGGCCGAGCAGTCGGGCACCTGGTTTCGCGATGTGCGGGAGCCCAGCAACACCCGCCGCGCCCTTCCACAATTTCATACCCCCGGCGGCCTGTTAAACCTGCTGGAACGCGATAGAGAAAACGCCGACAAGCTGTTGAAACACGAGCCATTCGGTTACCTGCGGCTAAGGGAGTATCAGCAAAAGGCGATACTCGCTACTGAGCACGCCCTCGCCCACGACAACCGCGCGGTATTGCTAGCCATGGCTACCGGCACTGGCAAGACCCGCACGATCATCGGCCTGATGTACCGTTTTTTAAAAACCGAACGCTTTCACCGCATTCTATTTCTGGTCGACCGCACCGCCCTTGGCGACCAAGCCATCGACGCCTTCAACGAAGCGCCGTTGGAGCAGAACCAAACCCTGAGCAAAATCTACAATGTGGCAGAGCTGGGCGATATGGCAGCTGAAGCGGAAACCCGTGTACAGGTGGCCACCGTGCAGGCCATGGTGAAACGCATCTTTGCCAGCGATACGCCGCCGCCGATTGATCAATTCGATTGTATCATCATCGACGAAGCCCACCGTGGCTACACGCTAGACCAGGAGATGACCGAAGGCGAGCTGGCCACCCGCGATGCCAGCCAGTACCTCTCCAGCTACCGCCGGGTACTCGACTACTTCGATGCGGTCAAAATCGCGCTGACTGCCACCCCGGCCAAGCACACCAGTGAGATTTTCGGCAAACCGGTGTACACCTACTCTTACCGGGAAGCGGTAGCGGACGACTGGCTGATCGACCACGAGCCGCCCATCCGTTATGAAACCCTACTGACCCAAGAGGGCATCCTGTTTGAGAAAGGGAAGCCCATCGAGGTCATCAACACTCAAACCGGCGAAGTCGATACCACTGAACTTGAAGACGAGCTGCGCTTTGACGTCGACGCCTTCAATCGTCAGGTCATCAACGAAAACTTCAACCGCGTGATCTGTGAGCAACTGGCCGAAGAGCTCGACCCGTTTGGCGATGAAAAAACGCTGATTTTCTGCGCTACCGACCTTCATGCCGATATGGTCAAACGGCTGCTGGATGATGCCTTCAAGGCACTCTATAACGGCAGCTACCACCAGGCAGCGGTGGCTAAAATCACCGGCAAAAGCGACAAGGTCGACCAACTCATCCGCCGCTATAAAAACGAGCGCTACCCCAATATCGCGATTACCGTGGATCTACTCACCACCGGTATCGACGTACCGAAAATCTGCCACTTGGTATTTATGCGTCAGGTACGCTCGCGGATTCTTTTTGAACAGATGATTGGCCGCGCCACCCGCCGCTGCGACGAGATCGGCAAGACCGTCTTCACCATCTACGACCCGGTGGATATCTACGCCGCTCTGGCGGAGGTCAACACCATGAAGCCGCTGGTACGAGACCCCAATATCAGCCTTGAGCAGCTGGTAGATGAATTGACCGATGAGCACCGGCTGGAAAACGCCCTGAAGAGCCCCGGCGAGCAGCAGGACGAAAGCCAAGCCGATGTCGTGCTCAGCCACCTCAGTCAAAAAGTCATGCGCGTACTGCGCAAAGCCGAGACCAAAGCGGAAAATAAACCCGCGCTGAAACAGAAGCTCGATGATCTACATAGCCTGTGGGGCGTGGAGCCCAGCAAGCTTCATGAACATCTACACCAGCTGGGCCCAAGGCAGGCATCCGCATTTCTTCGCCAACATAGCGGCCTGATACACCAGCTAGCCGAGGTAAAGCACCTGGTGGGCAGCGAACGTATGCCGGTGCTTTCCGACCACGACGATGAGATTCGCGAGCGTAGCCAGAGCTACGGCGTTCATAAACGCCCGGAAGACTACCTGGATAGCTTCAATGCGTTTATCAAAGAGCAGCTCAACCAATCGGCTGCCCTGGCCGTGGTCGTCAACCAACCTCGCAACCTAACCCGCCAACAGTTGAAAGAAGTGAAAGTACTGCTGGATAACCACGGCTATTCGGAAGCCAACCTGCAAAGCGCGGTGCGTAACCAAACCAATCAGGATATTGCCGCCAGTATCATTGGCCATATCCGTCGCGCCGCCCTCGGCGAGCCGTTAAAACCATTTGAACAACGCGTCGCCGATGCCATGGATCGCCTCTACACCCAGCACGACTGGACGCCCAACCAACGCAAGTGGCTAGGAAAGCTGGCCAAGCAGCTCACCAAAGAAGTGATTCTCGACCGGGAGACCGTCAACCAACTCCCCGCGTTCCAAGGCGGCGCCAAGCAGCTGGATAAAGTGCTGGGGGATCAGTTGGACAGCGTGCTAGACGAGTTGAATGAAGCAATGTGGCCAGAAACCGGTTGATTCCACCTTGATACCACAATGCCAAAAGCGCAGAATCAACAAAATTCTGTTGAATATTGAAGAATATGATCAAAAACCTGAGCTTCAGAAATTTCTACAGCTTTGCCGATGATACCGTCATCGACTTTGCCTTGGGCAAAAAGCCCACGCCCACGGGCTACGACATCGATATCAATGGCGAACGCTACAACAAAGCCATTGCGGTGATCGGTGCCAACGGCTCAGGTAAAACCCAGTTTCTCAAACCGCTGGCGTTCCTGCGCTGGTTCATCGCCAACTCATTTTTGGGCAGCGACCCCGAGCAAGACATCCCCTTTGTTGCCCATTTACTCTATGACGAACTGCCCAGCCACTTCGAGATCGAGTTCATGGTAGGCGACACCGACTACCGTTACCTGCTCGAACTCACGGCCAAAGAAGTGCTCTTCGAAGCTCTTTATGAGAAAACCAGCAGCCAGTTCAGCTACCTCTTTAAACGCGAGAAGAGTGAGCAGGGCTATCACTTCAAGCACAAGGGTTTCCCCTTTCCCAAAGCACAGGCAGAAAAGCTGCGCGGTAATACCTCATTGATCAGCGCGGCACACAGCTACGATATCGAAGCGGCGAAGCCTTTTATCGACTTTTTCTCACGCATCGAAACCAACGTCGCCAGCGCAGGTCGTCGTCACTTTCATCATGGTGCACTGGTTCGAGCAGCGACCGCCTTTCAAAAAGCGCCAGAACTGCAAAAGCGCATGTCCAAAGCACTAAGCACCTTTGATCTAGGGCTGAAAAGCGTCGACATTCGCAAACTCACCGCCCGCGATGACACCGGCCAGGAGGAAGACTTCTACCTGCCTTTCGGCATACACACGGCCGACGATGGCCGCACCTTCGAGCTATCGTTTGTCGAGGAGTCCAGCGGCACCCAATCCGCCTTCGCACTGCTCGAACCTATCTTGAAAACCTTGCACCAAGGCGGTATCGCCGTGATCGATGAGATCGACAACGATCTGCACCCACACTTGGTGCCCCACCTGCTGGAGTGGTTCGAGTTCGAGCACACCAACCCTCACCAGGCACAGATCATTTTTACGTGCCACACGCCAGAAGTACTCAACCTGCTGCAAAAACATCAGATCTACCTGGTCGAGAAGCATAACCAACAGAGCGAAGCCTGGCGGTTGGACGATATGACAGGGCTGCGTGCCGACGATAATCTGTATGCCAAATACATGGCCGGGGCCCTTGGCGCCACCCCGGAGCTGTGACGCATCATGGCTAGAAAGCATACCGCCCGACAGCGCCAAGCCAAACAAACCACGCTCTTGATAGTAGGGGAAGGCCCTGACGACGCAGCCTTTATCAAGCACATGTATCAGCAGTTTAGACCCTCGAAATGTATTCGCCCCACAATTAAACCGGCATCCGGCGGCTCACCGGGCAATATCATTGACGTCGCTGCCAGGAAATATGCACACCAGGACTTTGACCAACGCTTCATTGTCCTGGATTCAGATATAGCACTCTCACAACAGCAGCACGACAAAGCGCGAAAGCAAGGCTTTCGCCTCATACTCTGGTCGCCAATTTGCCTTGAAGGTGCGCTTCTCGACGTACTTGGCGAGCGAGTGAACGACTACGAAACGGCGCAGCGGTTGAAAGATCGGCTGCATCCTCGGCTGGCGGGGCACCACACCGAGCAAGCCGCCTATGCCGAGTTATTTCTCCGCGAAGTACTGGAAGCGACCACCAATCCATCCGTGGTCGAAGTGCGCACAGCACTCACCGGGCAATTCACTTAATCCCCCTTGCCATCTCTGCAAGAGCGAAAGGCTTATACATGACCAATAACGACATCGTTCAAAAACTCTGGAATCTGTGTGACGTACTGCGCGATGACGGCATCAACTACTCCGATTACGTCACCGAGCTGGTGCTGCTGCTGTTTATCAAGATGGTGCATGAGAATACCGAAGCGGGCATTCTGAAAAAGCACCCGCTGCCGGAAGGCTGCCGCTGGACGGACCTGAACAATAAATCCGGCATTAACCTGCTGGACGACTACAAGCGCATTCTGCTCAGCCTCTCCAGCGGCCGCGACGGCACCGGCCGCTTGATTCATACCGACCCGCTGATCAGCGCCGTGTACGCCGATGCGCAAACACGCCTGCGGGAGCCGCGCCATTTAGAACAGATGATCAAAACTCTGGATCAGATCGACTGGTTCAGTGCGCAAAAAGATGGCCTGGGCGATTTATACGAAGGCCTGCTGGAAAAGAACGCCAATGAAACCAAATCCGGCGCGGGCCAGTACTTTACGCCCCGGGCGCTGATCAACAGCATGGTGCGCTGCCTAAAGCCCCAGCCCGGGGAACTCATTCAAGACCCGGCAGCGGGCACGGCAGGCTTTTTAACCGCCGCCGACCAGTACATCAAAGCGCACACCGACGACCTCGCTGACTTGGATGCCCAGCAGCAGCTATTCCAGCAAAACAGAGCCTTTGTCGGTATTGAACTGGTGCCCGGCACCCGCCGATTGGCGCTAATGAACTGCCTGCTACACGGTATGGAAGGCGACGACGAAGGCGTGGTGCACCTCGGCAACGCCCTGGGCCAAGCGGGCGCGCACCTAAAAAAGGCCGATGTGATATTGGCCAACCCGCCCTTTGGCACCAGCAAAGGCGGCGACGCCAGCATCACCCGCGACGACCTGACGTTCAAGACCAACAACAAGCAGCTCGCCTTTCTTCAGCACATCTACCGCAACCTGAAACCTGGTGGCCGCGCCGCCGTGGTGCTGCCGGATAACGTGCTGTTTGAAGCAGGCGTGGGCACCGAGGTACGCCGCGACCTGATGGACAAGTGCCACCTGCACACCATTTTGCGTTTGCCCACCGGCATCTTTTACGCCCAGGGCGTGAAGACCAACGTGCTGTTCTTTACCAAAGGTAGCGTCACGGATAAGTACCAGGAAGAGAACTGTACCGAGAACGTGTGGGTATATGACCTGCGCACCAATATGCCGAGCTTCGGCAAGCGCACGCCTTTTGGCGAGCAGCATTTGAAACCGTTCGAGACGGTTTATGGCGACGACCCCAACGGCCAAAGCCCGCGACAGGAAGGCGAGTGGTCGTTCAACGCCGACGAGATCGCCGTCGATGCCGAGGCCTCGGAAGAAAACCAGGGGGTGAGTGATGACCGCCTCGCCAAATCCCGCTGGCGCTGCTTCAGCCGCGAGTGGATTCGCGACACCAAGGGCGACTCGCTGGATATCAGCTGGCTCAAGGACAAGGACAGCGTGGATGCCGCTGACCTGCCCGAACCCAGCGTGCTGGCCGGTGAGGCGATGAGCGAACTGGTGCAGGCGATGGGTGAACTGGATAGCTTGATGCGTGAATTGGGGGCTGAGGATGAGGCAGATGGGCAGCGGGTGTTGCTGAAGGAAATGATGGATGAGGTCAAGTGATGTGTTCTAAACAGGGTTCAATGGGTTGGGTTGAGACTAATCTTGGTTCAATCATAGAACTTAATTACGGAAAATCACTCCCCGCAAAAAGGCGAGATGGCGGTGAATTTCCGGTTTATGGCTCAAATGGGATTGTAGGTAGTCATAGTAAAGCTCTCGTTACAGAGCCAGGTATCATTGTCGGCAGAAAAGGCTCCTATGGAGAAGTTCAGTTTTCTGACAAACCCTTCTATCCTATTGATACCACCTACTATGTAAACCAGCTTTACAGACAACCACTTCGGTATTGGTTTTATCAGCTAGTTTTTCTTCCTTTAAATCAATTAAATAGATCTACCGCAATCCCGGGTTTAAATAGGGATGACGCATACGCACAAGAAATAGCACTTCCCCCGCTCGCCGAACAAAAAGTCATCGCCGACAAACTCGATACCCTGCTGGCCCAGGTGGACAACACCAAAGCCCGCCTCGAACGCATTCCCAAGATCCTCAAACGCTTTCGTCAATCCGTGCTCGCGGCGGCGGTGAGTGGGCGGTTGATCGAGGAGTGGCGCTCAAACTCCGGTTCTTACATTCATCCGGATGCAGTGGACTGGAAGTGGCCACCAATTCCCGGAAATTGGAACGTGAAGCCCTATTCAGATCTAGTCGATAGTCGACTTGGAAAAATGCTCGATAAAGCTAAAAACAGAGGCATTCCAACCAAGTACCTTGGCAATGTTAATGTACGTTGGTTCGACTTCAATCTATCTGAAGCTCAGGAAATTCTGGTCTCAGAGATCGAAAGAACTGAGCTCACTATCAGACCTGGCGATGTATTGATCTGTGAAGGTGGAGAACCCGGAAGATGTGCCATTTGGGATGGGCGTATTAACGAGAAGATTGTCTTTCAAAAAGCCATTCATCGCGCCAGAGTTTCAGAATTTATAACCCCCGAGTGGCTCACATTCAATCTGAAGCACGATGCTGACAGTCTGATTTTAAATCAATTATTTACCGGTACAACAATAAAGCATTTAACGGGTAAAGCTCTGAAAAAGTATCCGCTCAGGATACCTCCAATAGACGAACAAACCGAAATCGTCCGCCGTGTCGACCAGCTCTTCGCCCACGCCGACCGCATCGAACAACAGGTCGACCAGGCCCTGGTACGAGTCAAAAATCTCACCCAATCCATCCTTGCCAAAGCGTTTCGCGGCGAGCTGACCGAGCAGTGGCGCAAGGATAACCCCGAGCTGATCAGCGGCGAGAACAGTGCAGAGGCACTGCTGGAGAGAATCAAGGCAGAGCGAGCGGCGAAAGCGCCAGCAAAACGGACAAGGAAGAAGGCCACGGCATGACATTCCACCCCACGGCTTCAGCCACGCAGGCCGAGCGCATACTGTCGTTTTGGCACAAGGTCGAGTTTTTCGAATCCGCCGAGCTCAAGGGAATCGATCACGGCAAGGGCGCGATTCACTATCGCAGTGATGAGCTTACGGAGACACCGAGCTGCCTACCATGGCTAGATCCGCAGCAAATTCGCCGTGCGGGAAAACAGTACCGTCCTGAGAAAGCGTATCGCTTCAAACTCTACCTGGGCGTGTTCGCGCGCAGCGAAATTTTCCGCGTGGCCCGCGAAGCGTACCCGGAGAAAGCCGACGCCTGGATGGAGCGCAGCCGCGATGAGGGGCTGACCTGCTCGATGAGCGTAGCGGTGAAGGAAGATGGCTGCATCGATCAAGCAAGTTTTGAGATATCGACCGCTCCCTGGATGCTAGGCGCATTGCAGCAAGGCACGCTGGATGATGCCACGCTGGATGCGTTCGAAACGGCCACGGAGCTGTTTCGCGAGCGGCTCACCACGATTCTCACCGTGGCCGATAGCCTCAAACGCGAGCATGGTCTACCGCCCAAACTCACGACGTTCGAGCTGGTCGAACTCCTCAAGGCGATGCAGCGCTGGACTGCCTTTGCGCCGGAAAGCGAGTCGCCAACGTTGGTCGTGCAGCTGTTTTCATCCGCCAAGAACGTCGCCGCAGACCCAGCGCAAGCCACAAATTTAGAGTGGTCTGTGCTGGGCGATCTTAGCCATCGGCTGGAAGCGCCAACGCCCAACGCTGATGTTGCGGTAGAAGCGTCAGCCGAGTCTGGCGACGCAGCGGTGTCGATCAACGAAATCGCCATTCTCAACAGTTTCTTCATTCGTGACCTGGAAACGGTCATGAAACATATGAAAACCCAAGGGCTTGCCCCCGGTTCCCCCTTGGCCTGCTACCTAGCGGGAGAGTGCCAGCGCCACCCCGACCTTCTGCGACCCGAAGGGCGCGATCTGCTGGTGCGCACACTGGCTCCCGAGCGCATGCCGGATGGCCGTTGGCCGGATAAAGACGCGCATTCGATGAGTCTGATGCAGCAGTTCGCCATCAACACCATTGATGACACCTTGGCGGAAACCGGCCTCTACTCCGTCAACGGCCCGCCTGGCACCGGTAAAACCACCATGCTGCGTGACCTGGTCGCCCGTAACATGGTCAAGCGCGCCGAGGTGCTGGCCTCGCTTTCGTCACCAGCGGCAGCGTTCGGCGAGGACCTGCATGCCAACATCGATGGCGACACCCTGATTAAAACGCTGATCCCCGAGCTGACCGGCTTCGAAATGGTGGTAGCGTCCAGCAATAACGCGGCGGTGGAAAACGTCACGCGAGAATTACCGCAAACCAAGGCATTGGGCGAGGCCTATCGGAATTTAGCCTTTTTGAAGCCGGTGGGCCAGAAGCTTGCCGCCCCCCACAGGCAAACATCAGCGACTGAGGTGCATGTCAAAACACTGCCGCCGGAGAAAGATTGTTGGGGGCTGATCGCCACGTCACTGGGCAAGAAGCGCAATCGCAGTACGTTTGGCGAGCGCGTCTTTTTCAAGAAGATCGATCAATGCGTGGCGGAAGGCGAGGCGGCAGACTACTCCACGTTAGTGCCTATGCTCAAGGCACGTGCCGAAGGGCGGGATACCCAACAGGATTTCCGTGCGGCGCAGCGCGCTTTCCAGGAAGCCTCTCAAAACGTTCAGGCCATTCAAGCCGATCTTGAACGCTTGCAGGCACTGAAACGCCTGGAGACGCAAGCCGACGCTGCGCGGCGTCAGTTCAAGTGCCACAAAGGCGTTGCGGCCCGCTTAGCGCTTTGGTTGAGCAACCAGCAGGCCAAGCAGGTGCCCTTATGGCCGCTAAACAGCTACTTCGCGAACCGAGTACGCATCAAACAGATCAAGCAGCGTGTACAGCGAGCCGAGCACCTGTTGGCCGTCAGCCAGCAGCGCCTGAACTCATTGGAACGCCGCCTGGAGACACAACATCGCGAGTGCGCCTCGCTGCAAGAGCAGTACCGCGACGTACGGTTAGCGGATGACACGCCGGATTTGGAAGCCCCCGACGTGCAACGCACCTCCTTTGGTCACGGCCATGTATTGAACCAAGCCCGTGCGCAGCTGACGGCACGAGCATTCGAGCTACACGAAGCGTGGCTAGTGGCCGCCTATGAGGGTGGCAACAAGCTTTGGCCAACGTTGAAGTCGCTCATGCCGGTACTCAACGGCGGCGTTCAGGATCGCGAGGCGGCCAAAGCCGTGTGGCAGATGCTGTTCATGATCGTGCCGGTGGTGTCGTCGACGTTTGCTTCGGTGGCCAATCAATTCAAAGCCCTCAAGGAGGGTGAGATAGGCTGGTTGTTTATCGATGAAGCGGGACAAGCAACGCCGCAACAAGCGGTTGGTGCACTATGGCGAGCCAAGCGTGCCGTGGTGGTGGGCGACCCGCTCCAGATCGAGCCGGTGTTTACCGTACCGGCGGGCCTGGTAGAGGCAATGGCGAAGGGCGAATTTGATCGTGATTGGAACAAGTGGTCGCCCACGGTATCGTCGGTTCAAGTCGTGGCAGATCGTGCCAACCCTTACGGCACTAACGAGATCTCTGAAGCATTCTGGGTAGGCAGCCCGCTACGCGTGCACCGACGCTGCGATGAGCCGATGTTCAGCATTGCCAACCGCATCGCCTACAACGGCAAGATGCTTCACGGCAGTGACACTCTACCGCCCGGCCCAGGCGACAGTCGCTGGTTTGACATCGAGGGCGACCTTGAAGGCAAGCACTTTGTCCCCGCCCAGGCCGAGCGGGTGGCGCGCATGCTGAACCGGCATATTAAAGACAAACGTGAATTGCCCAGCGTCTACCTCATCTCCCCCTTCAAAGCGGTTGCCCAGGGCCTTCAAGACTACTTATCCAAACACCTTGATGCCGATGCTTTCGGGGGCCGTGACGCGCTAAGGGAGTGGCTGAAAGAGCGCGTGGGTACGGTACATACCTTCCAGGGCAAGGAGGAAGACAACGTCATCATGGTACTGGGGCTATCCGCAGAAGACCCTGGCGCCGCCGATTGGGCATCCAGCAAGCCCAACTTGCTGAACGTCGCCGTGACACGCGCCAAAAAGCGCGTATACATCGTAGGCAGTACTGATATATGGGCAGGCAAGCAGTACTTTTCCGATGCCAAGGAGTATCTTGCCCAGGAAAAGGCATAACCGCTCACTCAGGGCGTTAATCTATTGGGTGCTATGCACGGTGCTGCTAAACTCAGTTTAATAATTGCACGATCCACTATGAAGATAGATACACAGGAAGTCCTGCATGACCAAGGCAAATATCAACATCCAGATGCTGACCTGGGCGCGCGAGCGCTCCGGCATCCGGGTGCTCGAATTTGCACACAAGTGCGGGGTGAGTAAAGAAAAATTGCTGGCTTGGGAAGCGGGTGAACAGCCCCTTACTTTCCGCCAGGCGATGCAGTTTGCCGAAAAGGCCTATGTACCTTTTGGCTACCTGTTTCTTACGGAGCCGCCTGAGGAGGAGTTGCCCATTCCCGATCTTCGAACGCTGGAAGGCCAAGGCGTCGCACGCCCAAGCGCTGAGCTTCTTGATCTGATCAAGCTAATGCTTCAGCGCCAGGAGTGGTACCGGGACTATTTAAAGCAGCACTTTGCTGAACCCAATCCTCATGTTGGTCGCTTCTCTGCGAGCCACCCTGTTGCAGACATCGTCGCCGACATGCGCTCTCAGTTAGGCGTTGGGGATCACCCAAAGCGTGGCAAATGGGATGCCTATTACCGCGAGTTAACCCAGCGAATCGAAGCACTGGGCATCCTGGTAATGCGTCAAGGCGATATGGGCCACTACACACGCCCTTTGCGCGTTGAAGAATTTCGCGGGTTTGCCATTGTGGATGACTACGCACCTATCATTTTCGTCAATCATGGCGATGCGCTAGGCGCGCGTTTATTCACATTGATTCACGAGCTCTGCCATATATGGATTGGACAATCTGGCATTTCCGACGGAAATGCAAATACACACCGTCAGCAGGAAGTGCTTTGTAATGCCGTTGCGGCAGAGTTTTTAGTGCCAGAACGCGAGTTCAGCTCTCTTTGGCAACACGATTTCGCGCACTGGCAAGATAATTTACCCCCGCTGGAAGCTCATTTTCACGTCAGTACCTGGGCATTGGCCCGCCGTGCGCTGACGCTCAATTTTATCTCCCAAGGGCAATACAGTCGCTATATTGCTGACCAGCAGGCTAAGTATGAGGCTCATCAAGGTAGTGGCGGGCCAACCTACTACAAGGCCAAAAAAGCCCAAATCAGCCAACGCTTTTCCAAAGCGGTCGTGAGTGAAGCGCTGAGTGGACAATTGATGCTGCGCGAAGCAAGCGACCTACTAGGTGGGGTCAAACCGAACAAAATAGAGCGCTTCGCCAAGGAGCTTGGCATTTGAGATATCTACTAGACGCAAATACCTACATCGAAGCCAAAAACCAGTATTACGGCATGGATATTTGTCCCGCTTACTGGGACTGGCTGGATAGGCAATTTGCGTTAGGTACCATTGCCAGTGTCGATATGATTGGCCGAGAGCTAAAAGAGGGTAACGATGAGCTGGCTAACTGGGTTCGAGAGCGGCCAGATCACTTTATCAGCAACGATGATGAGCTTACCCAAACACTGTTTGCTGATATCGTGCAGTTCGTTATGGAAGGCGACTATAACCCCGGCAATCGCGACAACTTCCTAGCAAAAGCCGATCCTTGGATTATTGCCAAAGCTAAAGCCATTGGCGCCAGTGTGGTAACGCATGAAGCGGTTGCTGCCGCGAACACCCGTAAAGTTAAAGTCCCAAATATATGCCAACAGTTCGAAGTACCCTGCCTCAACACCTTCCGGTTTCTGCGAGAATTAGAAGCTCGGTTTGTTCTCGGCCAATGATTAGCAGTACAAGAACGGCTTAAAAGGGCAAGCTTACCGTCCCATATTTGAGAGCCCTATAGCGTCGAGTTTGAGCCGCCAAGTATAAGCAATCGCTCTATTTTGGAAACGGCAACACATCCGCTCGCCTCACCCGGCCAGACCTTGCCGAATCACGCTTGAGCTTGAGAGGCACTACGTTGTCTCCGGCGTCAGGCGGAACGCTTAGGTAACCTGGGCGTAGGTTACACAGCATTTCAATCGTCTCTGGCGGCAGGCCAATCTGATGCACTAACTCTGCACGCTCAAAGATGCCGCTATCTACCAGAAGGTGCGCGCCACGCATCATCAACTTGGGTTGCTCGAAAGCCAGCGCATCATCGCCTGGCTCACCCTTCGTCCATTTGCGCGCCGAGCGTCCTTTCCATAGCCTTAGTTCTAACTGTTCAGTCAGCAATGACAAATCACGACAGCGCACGATCATCGATGCCACCGAGACTTTCCAGCGCGATTTGAGCGACAGCAGGTTATCCAGCGTTGGCCATACGACCTCTTGGGCAAAGCTCTCGGGCGGCATCAAGAAAGCGCTGGCAAAGCGGTGTGCTTGCGCTTCTAACAGGGCATACAGCTCTTTTTTAGCGTATTGCGTAGCCGGTATATTGGCGTGCAGCACCACATGCCCTAGCTCATGCGCGGCATCGAAGCGGTTACGAATAGCATTGGCTTTGTCTTCAGCGATCAACACATAGGGTCGGCCATCCAAAACGGAGACATGGGAAACACCGTCCATTTTGACGTGCCCTAGGGTGGCGCGAGTGCAAATGATGCCTGCATTTTCCATGACCTGGATAACGTTTGGGATAGGGGCAGAGCCCAGCTTCCAGGCATCTCGGCACTCTCTGGCGATGTCTTCAATTTCCTCATCGCTGATCAACCGGCAGTCGTCCGCGTCCAGCATCGGCACGTTGACGTCTGGCCACTCCATTGTCTCCTGAAAGAAATCGGAAATTTCTTGTAGCCACGCCAAATAGAGCTGTGACCTTTCACGCGCCTGTTTATGAGCAGAGGCTTGAGAACGGAAAAAATAAGGCCGCTGGCTTTCCTGAACGGCAACAGGAACAGGCTTCAAAAACCACATGCGCGACACTTGAAACACGTGGCAAAGGCGATCAAACGACTCGGCCTCCGGTAGCTGCGTGCCTTTTTCCCAGGCCGACACCGTGCTGGAGGAGCGCCCTACCTGCTCACCCAGCTCCGCGAGGGTCAGATTTTGGGCCATGCGCAGTTGGTTCAACCGCTGACCTTGAAAGCCATCCACCCCTGTTCTCATGTCACTCGTTTCCACCTTCACGTTGATCCAGACTCTCGGCGCGACGCATCCTATCACGCAGGGTCGGATAGGCAATATCAACTACCTCATCCCCTGCTTCACTGTAGTACTGCCACAGCTGGCCTATATCCATAAACAGATGGAACCCAGCCCGAGGGTCAGAGTATGGCACCGCGATGGCCACCCCAATCGGGCTACTGTGGTCGTTGCTGTCTGTCCATTTAGTTGTGTGGGGAAGTAATAACGCATGGAGCGCTTCCTGGCTGGGCCCTAAAGGTGACGCAGACGCTTTGAAAAGATCAGGGTGCTGTTTCTCCAGTCTCTTATTGATGAGCCCAAGCAAACGTCTAAAACGAGCATCGCGGATAGGAGGCGTCCTGCCCATGGTAATCACGCTGGTGGTGATCTGCATGCTGCCCGCACGAACCAGCGCGTAATGCCCTCCAGCGGGCTGGGTCACCTGGTTACTGACTTCAAAATTGTCGTCTTTAGCCAGACTCAGCAGAGCTTCCTGCACCGTGAAATGGTGTGACTGAGGACCTGGCCCGGCCAGCGGCACATGCTTATACGTCTCTTTGAGGTGGCTATCGCTCTTCTGAAACGCCGCCTCGATGCTTTCGAGCATTTGCTGTAAGCGATGGCGGGGTAATTCCTGGCAAATATAGCGGCACAGCTCTTCTTTGTTCAGTTCGGCTTGATTCACGAGCGACTCCTGGGCAGGAAAGCGATCCGGTAAAGCGGATTATAGTCCTAAATTTTCCTGTTAACCATCCGGTCGAAGCGCTCGATATAGCTATCACCTCCATAAAACACATGGAGTACACACAGGGCATCACTCAATATTCTGTATCTGCTCCCGCATCTGCTCGATCAGCACCTTCAGCTCTACCGCGCAGCGGGTGGTCTCTGCCACCACGGATTTCGATGACAGCGTGTTGGCTTCGCGGTTGAGCTCCTGCATCAGGAAGTCCAGGCGGCGGCCTTTGGGGCCTTTTTGGGCGAGCTGGTGGCGTACTTCGTCGATATGCGCGGTGAGGCGGTCGAGCTCTTCGTCCACGTCGGCTTTTTGGGCCACCAACACCAGTTCGGCTTCCAGGCGCTGGGGGTCGAGTTCGGTCTTGGCGACTTCTAAACGCTCCAGCAGCTGGGCCCGCTGGCGTTCCAGGATTTGCGGCAGCAGGCTGCGTACGGTGGTCACTTGCTCGCTGACGGCGTCCAGGCGGGTGGTGATCATCTCGGCCAGCTTTTCGCCTTCTCGGGCGCGGGCGTCGATCAGTTCCTTGAGCGCCTGGTAGAACAGCGCTTTGGCGGCGGCCTTGATGGCGTCCTGGTCCAGGTGCTGGGTTTCCATCACGCCGGGCTGGTTGAGCAGCGCCAGAGTGGTAGGCGGTACGGCGCTGGGCACCTGCTGCTGAATGGCCGCCAGGGCGTCGGCAATCTCTTGCAGGCGCGCGATGTTCACCGCCGGGGCCTGGGCGGTGTCGGCGCTCTCGAAACGCACGCTGCACTCCACCTTGCCACGCGCCAGGCGGGTACGCAGCGCTTCGCGCAGCAGCGGCTCCAGGTCACGCAGGCTTTCGTGCAAACGAAAATGCGGCTCCAGGTAGCGCTGGTTCACCGAACGTATCTCGACCTGCAGGGTGCCAAAAGGGGCGGCCTGCTCGGCGCGGGCGAAGGCGGTCATGCTGTGAACGTGGCGGGGGCTGGCCATGGGGGCTCCTGTGAGTCGCGTTTTGATCAGTCTACCTGATCTTGTCGGGGCGGGGTGGCTTGAATGGGCCTGGCCTGAATAGCCCCGTGCCGGGTGGCGTTGACGTGTACAATGGTGGGCCTTTTCAACGTAATGATGATGTGAGGTGCTATGCGTCCTGATGTAGTTCGCCCCAGCGGTCGCGAGGCCAACCAGCTGCGTGAGATTCGTTTGACCCGCGACTTCACGCGCCATGCCGAAGGCTCTGTGCTGGTGGAGTTTGGCGAGACCAAGGTGCTGTGCAACGCCAGCGTGGAAGCAGGCGTACCGCGCTGGTTGCGTGGCAAGAATCAGGGCTGGATTACGGCGGAGTACGGCATGCTGCCCCGCGCCACGCACTCCCGCAGCAACCGCGAAGCCACCCAGGGCAAGCAGGGTGGTCGCACGCTGGAGATTCAGCGGCTGATTGGCCGTAGCCTGCGCGCAGCGGTGAATTTGAAGAAGCTGGGTGAGTTCACCATTACCGTGGATTGCGATGTGATCCAGGCCGATGGCGGCACGCGCACGGCGGCGATTACCGGTGGCTGCGTGGCGCTGGTGGACGCCATTCGCTACCTGCAGCGGGAAAAGAAGATCAAGGGCGACCCCTTCAAGCAGCTGGTCAGCGCCATTTCCGTGGGCATTTACAAGGGCGTGCCGGTGCTGGACCTGGACTACCCGGAAGACAGCAAGGCCGACACCGACCTGAACGTGGTGATGACCGAAAACGCCGAGCTGATCGAGGTGCAGGGCACCGCTGAAGCGGGCGCGTTCAACCGCCAGGAACTGAACGCCATGCTGGACCTGGCCGAAAAAGCCGGTGAAGAGCTGCGCGAGAAGCAGCGTGAAGCGCTGGGCATTCGCGGCTAGGCGGGCCTGAAACGCAACAGGCCAGCGGTAAGCTGGCCTGTTGCCGGTGCGACGCGGGAAGTAGCTAACGCTTAGAGCGCTAAATCATACTCAACGATCAGCGGTGCGAACTCGGAGAAGGTCGCATCGTAATCAATCCACGCGTCTACCACATGGCGCCGGAAGTTGGGGCCGACCAGCTGGTAGTCGATCCGCCAGCCTTCCTGCCGGTCCCGGGGTACTTCCTGGTCCAGCTTGGGCCACCAGGTGTATTCGCCAGCATCGCGATTGATCTCGCGGAAGGTGTCGATGAAACCGGTTGGGCCCAGCACCTGGTCCATCCAGGCACGCTCTTCCGGGCGGAAGCCGGAGGTGAGCTGATTGTCCGACCAGTTGGCCAGGTCGACGGTCTTGTGGGCAATGTGCCAGCTACCGCAGATGATGTATTCGCGGCGCTTGCGCGACATCTTCGTCAGGTACTCCTGGTACTGCTCCATGAACGCCTGCTTGGCTTTCTGGTCACTTCCGTCGGGCATCAGGAAAGTGGCAATGCTGAAACGGTCATAGTCCGCCTGCAGAAAGCGCCCTTCGTGATCGCACTGAGGAAACCCCAGGCCGTACATGATGGCCTTGGGGATTTTGCGGCAATAGAGCGCCACACCGGCGAAACCATCCTCCTCGGCATCCAGGAAATAGCCTTCGTAGCCTTCCGGATAGAGAATATGGTCACCCAGTTCAAAACTTTTTGCCTTGATGTTCTGCACGCAGACCACGTCGGCATCCTGCTGAGCCAGCCAGTCCAGGAAGCCACGGTCGACGGCATCACGAATACCATTGACATTGATGCTGGCAATTTTCATAAATCGTCCCTTTTGCGTCGCTGCTGTATGATACCCGACGTTTAGACGTTTGGGTAAATAGACAAACCAATTCTTGCTATTTAGCCCCGTTTTATTGTTGCGTTTGACTTACATTCCTATCGACCACACCTACCGACAAGAGAACACCGCCGTGGCCACCACTCTACAACCCTACCAACGCGATTTCATTGCCTTCGCTATTGAGCAGGGCGTGCTCAAGTTTGGCGAGTTCACGCTGAAGTCGGGGCGAGTAAGCCCTTACTTTTTCAACGCGGGCCTGTTCCAGACGGGCCGAGCGCTGGCCAAGCTGGGGCGTTTCTATGCCCAGGCGATTGTCGATAGCGGCCTGCAGGCCGATGTGCTGTTCGGCCCTGCCTACAAGGGCATTCCCCTGGCGGCGGTCACCGCGGCGGCCCTGGCCGACCACCACGACCGCGACATGCCCTACGCCTTCAATCGCAAGGAAGCCAAGACCCATGGTGAAGGCGGTAACATCGTGGGGGCTGAGCTGGCGGGTGATATCTTGATCATCGATGACGTGATCACGGCGGGCACGGCCATCCGCGAAGTCATGACCCTGATCGAGCAGAGCGGCGCTCGGGCGGGCGGCGTGATCATTGCTCTGGACCGCCAGGAGCGTGGCCAGGGCGAGCAGAGCGCCATCCAGGAAGTGCAGTCCCAGTATGGCATGCCGGTGGTCAGCATCGTGTCGCTTGAGCAAGTGCTCACCTACCTGGAAGAGCAGTCAGGTAGCGACCTCAGCAGCCATGCCGAGGCCGTGCGTGCGTACCGTGACCGCTACGGTATCGCCGGTTAGGTTGCGTCGCCCATGGGCAGTGCGCCAGCGTAGTCTTGTTGGCGCCACGCTTCGTAACTGACCACCGCCACGGCGTTGGAGAGGTTCAGGCTGCGGTTGTTGGGCTGCATGGGAATGCGCAGTTTTTGCTCTGCGGGCAGCATGGCGTGCACCTCGGGGGAGAGCCCGGCGGTTTCCGAGCCGAACAGCAGCACATCCCCCGGCTTGAAGGCGGCATCGCTGTGGGCGCGGGTGCCTTTGGTGGTAATCGCCCAGAGAGTACGCCCCTGCATGGCCGTGTAGAACGCCGCGAAATCAGCGTGACGGGTGACGTTGGCCAGGTCACGGTAATCGAGCCCCGCACGCCGCAGCTTTTTCTCTTCGAGATCGAAGCCCAGCGGTTCGATGAGATGCAGGCGGCAGCCGTTGTTCGCCACCAGGCGCATAATATTGCCCGTATTGGGAGCCATGCGTGGCTCGAAGAGCGCTACTTCAAACATCACTACCTGCCATGATTGATCTATGGTGCCGTTGTCAGCGCGGCTGATTGTAATGGAAATCACTCGGAAACACTTGTAGAGGTCACCCTTCGCCATGATGCCCCAACCGCCAAAGACGATTCTTGAACGTATCAAAGGGCTCAATCCACGCCAGCAGGAAGCGGTGCACTACATCGACGGCCCCTGCCTGGTGCTGGCGGGCGCGGGGTCGGGCAAGACCAGCGTGATCACCACCAAGATTGCCTACCTGGTGCAAGAGTGCGGCATGAGCGCCCGCCGGATCGCCGCGGTGACCTTTACCAACAAGGCCGCCCGGGAGATGAAAGAGCGGGTGGGCCAGATGCTGAAGGGCAAGGAGGGCCACGGGCTGACGGTTTCGACCTTCCACAACCTGGGGCTCAACATCATACGCGGCGAGCTGAAGACGTTAGGCTACAAGCCGGGGTTTTCGCTGTTCGACCCGGAAGACGCCAAGGCGCTGCTGCGGGACTTGATGAACAAGGACGCTCAGGTGGATGCCGAGCAGATCAACGCCGTTCAGGCGAAGATTTCCCAGTGGAAGAACGACCTGGTGCTGCCCGGGGATGCGCTTTCGTTTGCTGCCGATGACGACGAGCATTTCGCGGCACGGGTGTACGAAGCCTACGTTCGCCACCTGAAAGCCTATAACGCGGTGGATTTCGACGACCTGATTCTGCTGCCCGTGGTGCTCTTGCAGCGTGACCCGGAAGCACTGGCCCGCTGGCGGCGCAAAATCCACTACATGCTGGTGGATGAGTACCAGGACACCAACGTTTCCCAGTACCTGCTGGTGAAGCTGCTGATGGCCGAACGCGCCACCTTTACCGTGGTCGGCGACGACGACCAGTCGATTTACGCCTGGCGGGGCGCTCGGCCGGAAAATCTGGTCACCCTGGGGGAGGATTTCCCGCGCTTGAAGGTCATCAAGCTGGAGCAGAACTACCGCTCTACCGGCACGATACTGCGCGCCGCCAACACGCTGATTGCCAACAACCCCCACGTCTACGACAAAACCCTGTGGTCGGAGATGGGTGACGGTGCGCCGATTCGCGTGGTGGTGAACCGCCATGAGGAGGCGGAAGCCGAGCGAGTGGCCAGCGAGATGCTCACTCGGCGCATCAAGGAAAAAGCCGAGTGGCGCGATTTCGCGGTGCTTTACCGAGGCAACTTTCAGGCGCGGCTGCTGGAGCTGAAGCTGCAGCACTACCAGATTCCGTACAAGCTCTCCGGCGGCACGTCGTTTTTCTCGCGTAACGAGATCAAGGACGCCATGGCGTACCTGCGGCTTTTGATCAACCCCGCCGATGACAACGCCTTTTTGCGCATCGTCAACGTGCCCCGGCGTGAAATTGGCCCCGGTACGCTGGAAAAGCTTGCCAACTACGCCACCGAGCGCTCCATTTCGCTGTTTTCCGCTTGCCACGAACTAGGCCTGGAACAAACGCTGCCCACCCGCGCCGTGGAGCGGCTGTCGCGCTTTACGCACTTCATCGATGGCGTGCGCAAACGGATGGACCAGGGCGATGCCATTGCCGCGATACGCGACATGCTGCGGGATATGGATTACGAGGCGTGGCTGTATCAGAACGCCAGCGCCCCGACCATTGCCGAGCGCCGCATGGCCAACGTGTGGATCCTGATCGACCAGCTGGAAAAGTCGCTGAACCGCGACCCGGAAGAGAGTACCGCCAGCACCGAGACGGAAACCGACAGCGTCGAGGCCGCTATCTCACGGCTGGTGTTGCGCGACATCCTGGAGCAGCAGGCCGAAGAGGATGATTCGGATCGCGTGCAGCTGCTCACCATGCACGCTTCCAAGGGGCTGGAGTTTCCCCACGTTTACCTGATGGGCTGGGAAGAGGATCTGCTGCCCCACCGTAACGCCATCGAGATGGGCACCGTGGAGGAGGAGCGCCGCCTGGCCTACGTGGGCATTACCCGCGCCCGGCGGACGCTGACGCTGACCCTGGCGCGCCAGCGCAAGGCGTATGGCGAACTGATGGACTGCCAGCCTAGCCGCTTTCTGGACGAGCTGCCCGCCGACGACCTGGAGTGGGAGGGCCACGCCGACAAGGAAGACCCGGACAAGAAGCAGGCTCGGGGCAAGGATGCCATTGCGGGACTGCGTTCCTTGCTGGGCTGAGGGCGTTTGATAGGAAGGCGGTTTTTCAAGACAAAAAAATATCCACAGGGGGTAGGAAAAACCCGCCTGTGGATAGTTTGGAGCATCCGCTAACGAAGGATTACTCGGCTTCGGCGACCATGTAGTCGACGATGGCCATGATCTCTTCATCGGAAGCGCTGCTGCCACCGCGCGGCGGCATCACGCCCAGGCCGTTGAACACGCTGGCGTAGAGCTCGTCCATTCCTTTGTCGATTCGCGCTGCCCAGGCATCCGCATCGCCCAGCACCGGTGCACCGGCCACACCAGCGGCGTGACAAGCGACACAGCCTGCGCTGGAGTAAAGCGCGGCGCCATCCAGATCGCTACCGCCATTGGCGGCTTCTTCTGTGCTGGCCACGGCTTCGTCTTCGCTGGTGGCTTCTTCAGCCGCGGCGACTTCCTCGCTGGCACCTTCGTCTTCGGCAGCCGCTTCTTCACCGCCGCCCAGCTCAGGCACGTCCATCACCGGCTCGACCAAATAGGCCGTGGCGGCTTCCATTTCGGCATCCGACAGGTTGGGGTTGCCGCCGCGGGCAGGCATCGCGCCAATGCCGTTGATCGAGTGCTCAAGCAGCGTGGCAAAGCCCTGCTCGGTACGCTCGGCCCAGGCGCTTTCATCACCACGTACCGGTGCACCGGCAGCGCCCGTCTCGTGACACGCCATGCAGATACGGTTGTAAATGCCCGCGCCGTCGATCTCGTCGCCACCACCGCTTGCCGCCGCCGGTGCCGATGCGGTACCACAGTCCTGGCCTTGGAGGCAGAGCTGGCCTACTGGTGCCAGGCGCTCAGCCATTGCGTCACGTGCGGCGTCGTCCAGAGCATAAGCACCCGATGTGCCTGCCATGACGCCGAGGGCCGCCAGCCCGCTCATGATCAGCTTAGATTTCACTCTCACCACCTCTTTGAGTTTTATATAAAACGTTGTGCTTAAGAATCGTGCTTGAAGCTCGAGCTCAGGAACCGTGCTCAGGAACCGGACGCTTGAAGATGTAGCACTGAACCCCTGCGCACCAGCGCCACTACGCACTCTGCCGCCGAAACGCCAAGACATGCCTCTTGGAGTTAGTATACCGAGAACACAAAGGGTAGGAAAATGCTACTAAGCGCGGCAATTCAACTCGGTGGCGGGCAAGACACACCAGCCCAGCAGTTGATGCTCACCCGCAGGCAGCATCCCCGCCTGCCGATAGGCTCGCTGCGCGGGCAGGTTGTCACGGTCTACCGTCAGCGCCAGCTGGCTTGCGCCCGCCTGGGCCACCATGGCCTGCGCTTGCTGCACCAGTGCCTTGCCTTGCCCCTGGCCGCGCCAGCCAGGCACCAGCCCCATCAACTGAACGCTCCAGTGCTCGCGGCCTGGGCTGGCATCCAGCAGCAGCAGGCCCGCATGGCGGCCCTGCTCCCCCTGCAGGTAATACCAGTGTTCGGAAGCGCTCGATGCCTGGTGATAAAAGCCTTCCAGCAGAGCCTGCGCAGGCAATACATCGCGCAAGGCAGGGCAATCCAGCGAGCCCTCCCCCACCTGCTCGACCAGTGCCTGCTGCTGAGCGGGCGTCAGCTCATCAAACGGCCGTAGCGGTGGCAGCCCCCGCACGTGAGAAACCGGCCGACAGTGCCAAGCCAGGTGATCGAGGGTGGCCAACCGCTGCATGCCCAGGTTCAGCAATGGTGCTTCCCAGCTCGCCATGGTCTCATCCAGGGCAACGTGACACAGCACCAGCCCTTGGGTCGCCACCCAGCGGTGCAGTTGACTTAGCAGGGGCTCGACAAATTGGTTATTCTGCTTGGGCAACCATAGCTGCGCGATGTGGTTTTCCTGGCACTCTACCCAGGCGGCAGCGCAGACTCGCCCTGCCTGGCAGGCCACCCACAGGCCCGACCACCCCTCGGGCCGTGTGCTGGCCTTGACCAGCGCCTGCTGTAGCGCAGCCTGCTGGGCAGGTTGGTGGACAGCAGCCAACTGCAGCAGCGCCTCGCGCCGTTGATGCGCCGGGCAGACCATGATCGACGTTGCCGGGTGGGTCGAGAACATGCCAGATAGCCTTGTCGCCAGCAGGCGCAACACAACAAGAGGAGTGGCCCGTCAGTATGCGAATTTTATTGGTGGAAGATGACCCTAGCCTGGCATCGGGCATTCGCATGGCGTTAAAGCCCGAGCATTACACGGTCGATCATCTGACCGATGGTGACACGGCCCTGGTCGCACTGCAAAACGAACCGTTCGATGCCGTGATTCTGGACCTGGGCCTGCCCACCATGGACGGCATCGAGCTGCTGCAAACCCTGCGCCGCCAGGGGCATCAGGTGCCCATTCTGGTGCTGACGGCCCGCGACGCCGTCGAGAGCCGCATTGCCGGGCTGGACGCGGGTGCCGACGACTACTTGACCAAACCCTTCGAAGTGGATGAGCTGAAAGCGCGCCTGCGGGCCTTGCTACGCCGCAGCCAGGGCCAGCCCAACGGCCTGCTCTCCTGCCGGGGGATCAGCTTGAACCCTCAAACCCTCACCGTGCACTACCAGCAGCAGACCATTCCCCTGTCGCGTCGCGAGCTGGCGCTGCTGCAGGAGTTCATGAGCCACCCGGGGCGCGTCTTCACCCGTGATACGTTGGCCCGGCTGGTATACGGCTGGGAAGAGGACGTGGAAAGCAATGCCATCGAGGTCCATATCCATCACCTGCGGCGCAAGCTGTTTCCGGATGCCATCCGCACCGTGCGGGGCATTGGCTATGTGATGGAAAAAACGGGCAAGGAGAGCTGATGCGCTCCATTCGTCGCCGCACGCTGGGGCTCGTGCTGCTGGTATTCGGCGTGAGCATGTTCATCATCGGTTTCATCAGCTATCGCTTTGCGGCACAGGAAATCGAAGAGTTGCACGACCGCAGCCTGGCGCAAAACGCCCGTTTGCTGGAGGGCCTGCTGCAAGCTCCCTTGCCTGCCCAGGACCGCACGCTGCTGCTGAGAAGCCTGGAGAGCGCCTTGCTGCAGCCCGGCGCCACAGAACCACCGGATCTGAGCGATGGCTATACCCACCAGCTGGCGTTTCAGCTGTGGGAAGGCAACCAGCTGCTGCTGCGTTCCGATAACGCCCCGGCGACCCCGCTGGTGAGCCAGCCGGCCGGGTATTCGACCGCCACCCTGGGGGAGCAGACCTGGCGGGTCTACGTGCTTTCGATGGCAGATGCCAACAAGCGGGTCATCGTCAGCGAACGCCAGGATGTGCGCGCGGCGCTGACCCGAGAAGTGGCGCTGCGCACGCTACTACCCGACCTGATCGGCCTGCCTCTGCTCACCCTGCTGCTGTGGTGGTCGATTGGCTGGGGGCTGGCACCGCTGTCACGCATGGCGGAACAGATCCGCAGCCGCGACCCTAACAACCTCCAGCCGCTGTCGTTGCAGCGCCTTCCTCAGGAGCTGGATACCATTGCCGGGGCACTCAACCGTTTGCTGGCACGTTTACAGCAGATGCGTATTCGCGAAAAGCGCTTCATCGCCGATGCGACCCATGAGCTGCGTACGCCGCTGGCGATTCTCGATCTGCATGCCCAAAACGCGCTGGCTGCCGATAACCGCGCGGATCGTGAAGAGTCGCTGCACCATTTGCGCAGCGGCGTGGCCCGCTCGACGCGGCTGGTGGCCCAACTGTTGACCCTGGCAAGGCTGGACCCCGAAGAGGAGCCGCTACCCGAGATCCGCCATGCCGACGTGCGGCAAGAGACCCAGGAGACCCTGGCGAAACTCCTGCCGCTGGCCACGGAGCGCCGCCAGCAGCTGCACATGGAGGTCGAGGAGCAGCAGAGCTGGCTCATGGAAGAGGAGCCCGGGGCCATCGAGACCCTGGTACAGAACCTGGTGGGCAACGCCCTTCAGCACTCGCCCCCGGAAGGCGCTGTGACGGTGCACCTGAGCGCGTCCCGTCACCACATCACCCTGATGGTCGATGACCAGGGCAAGGGAATCCCACCCAGCGAGCGCAGCCGGGTCGTGGAGCGCTTTCAGCGTGCAGGGCCTGGAGCGGGCGCTGGCCTGGGCTTGTCGATCGTCGAACGCATCGTGAAACGCCATGGTGGCACCCTGTTACTGGAGGACGCACCCAGCGGAGGGCTGCGAGTACACGCCACGCTGGCGAGAGATTCACTGACTCAGCGCCATGCAAAAGAATGAGAAAAAATGTAACAGATTCTGGCTGTTAAGATTTCGATAAGAATTCCGTGCAAATGTGAAGGTACAGAGCAGGCAATCAGTCAATGACCTGCTGTTCACCCCACGGAGGTACCCCCGATGAATTCACTGCTGAAATCTCATAAAGCCCTTATCCAATTTGGCGCAACACCGCTGCTGACCACACCGGCCACCAAGACGTTGACGCCCGATAGCCCGGCGCTGTCGGTTCTGACCGATTTCACCAAGGTGGTGCCACAATCTGTCGCTGGCGATACGCCCATCGATGAAGCCCACCTGAAGATGCGCCATGGCGGTGTTCGCCTGCTGTTCGTGATGGACAAGCAGAATCACTGCGTCGGCGTGCTGTCGGCCAAGGAAGTGATTGGTTCACGGCGCATCAATATTGCCATGCAGCAGCGTAATCTGGAACGTTCCGAAGTGACGGCTGCCATGATCATGACGCCTTGGGAAAAACTCAGCGCCATGCCGCTGGAGCAGCTGACAGCGCTCACCATCGAGGATCTGGTGCGTTCCATGGAAACGTTTGCCGAGCAACACCTGCTGATTACCGAGCAGACGGCCAACCACGAACTCAGCGTACGGGGAATCGTGTCGGCCACGGACATTCAAGCCGTCATGGGCAAGCAGGCCAAAGGGAAAGCGGATGCCACGGTCGTGCCCATGGCCCGCAGCTTCGCCGACATTTGCCAAGTGGTCACCGGTCACGATTTGTAAGTTTCCACTCGCTTACTAATAAAAACGCCCCTTATCAAAAAGATCAGGGGCGTTTTTATTTACCTGCCCAGCGGCCAGCGCTGGGCAAACGATCGGTTTCAAAACAAGCTGGCGTTGATCATCAGGTGCGCCGCAATACTGGCCGCATAGCCCAGTAAGATGGCGGGTACCCAACGCAAGTGCACGGCAAAGGTGTAAATGCCCCGTGCCTGGCCCATCAGCGCCACCCCAGCGGCAGACCCCATGGAAAGCAGGCTACCGCCCACCCCCGCCGTCAGGGTAATCAGCAGCCAGTTGCCTTCGCTCATGTCTGGCGCCATGGAGAGCACGGCAAACATCACGGGGATGTTATCCACTACGGCGGAAATCAGGCCCAGCACCACGTTGGCCCAGACCGGGTTCCAACCGCCATACAGCGTTTCAGACAGCAGACTGAGATAGCCCATGAAGCCTAGGCCACCAACACACATGACAACCCCGTAGAAGAACAGCAGCGTGTCCCACTCGGAGCGCGCAATCCGGCTGAAGATATCGAACGGCACCACGCTGCCCAGTTGCTCCAGCTTTTGCCAATCGCCACGGCGAGAGTAACGCTCGCGCTTGCGCTCCAGGGAGCGAGGCAGGCTGCGACGCAGGTAGTAGCCAAAGAACTGCAGCAGGCCCAGGCCGAACATCATGCCCATGGCAGGGGGGAGATACAGGATCGAATGGCACAGTACCGAGATGGCCACGGTCACCAGGAACAGCAAGATGATGCGCTTCGCGCCGCGCTTCATCCAGACGTCCTCGGTCAAGGCAGCGGGCTGACGGTTGACGAGGAAGAAGTTCATGATCAACGCGGGCACCATGAAGTTGACGATGGCGGGCACCAGCAACGCAAAGAAGCCTTCGAACGGCACTTGCCCGGCTTGCCATACCATCAGCGTGGTAATGTCGCCAAACGGGCTGAAGGCGCCCCCTGCGTTGGAAGCCACCACCACGTTGACACAGCACAGGCTGATGAACTTGTTGTCTCCCTCAGCCACCTTCAAGACGACGGCACACATCAACATGGCCGTGGTCATGTTGTTGGCAATCGAGGAGATGGCAAACGCGAGACAGCCGGTGATCCAGAAAAGGGTTCGGTAGCTGAACCCCTTGCGCACCAGCCAGGCACGCAGCGTATCGAAGACACGCCGCTCTTCCATGGCGTTGATGTAGGTCATCGCCACCAGCAGGAACAGCAGCAGCTCGGCGTATTCCAGCAGCGTCTCCTTGAAGGCTTCTTCCGCTTCATGAGGCATGCCTGCCTGAACGTACACCCAAGCCACCATGGCCCAGATGAGTCCCGCCGCCACCAACACTGGCTTGGACTTGCGCATGTGGATAATTTCTTCACTCATGACCAACGCATAAGCAAGAATGAAGATGGTCACCGCCGCAATACCGGTCAGTGAGGAGGTCAGGTCTAGCGGGCCGGCAGCAGCAAAAGCAAAGGAGGGCAAGAGGGTCAAGCAGAGGGCGGTCAACAACCAAGCAGCTCGGCGGGAGGCGTGCCGTGCTGCGAGGGCGTTAGGTGGTTTCATGGCAAGTGGTCCTGGCAGGGTAAGAGAGTACCGCCACGATAATAAGCACACTAACTATGTGCTGCAACGCAGCGATTGCGCATAAGATGCGGCCATTCGCCGCATCCTGTAAAGCGCTTTTGTGCAGGCCTTTGCAATAAATTGTGTCCTGGGTTTTATTCCACCGTCACGCTTTTCGCCAAGTTACGTGGCTGGTCCACATCGGTGCCTTTCAGCACGGCCACGTGGTAGCTCAGCAGCTGTAACGGCAGGGTATATAACAGCGGCGCCAGTGCCTCGTGCACCTCCGGTAATTCCAGTACGCGGATATCTTCCTGAGCGCTGATGCCTACCTTGCGATCGGCAAATACGAACAGTTGACCACCGCGAGCGCGCACTTCTTGAAGGTTGGACTTCAGCTTTTCCAGCAGCTCGTCATTGGGCGCTACCGAAATTACCGGCATCTCGTTATCCACCAGTGCCAACGGGCCGTGCTTCAGCTCACCCGCAGGATAGGCTTCCGCGTGGATGTAGGAGATCTCCTTGAGCTTCAGGGCGCCTTCCAGAGCAATCGGATAGTGGGCACCACGGCCCAAGAACAGCGCATGATGCTTTTCGGCAAACGCCTGGGAAAGCGCTTCGATCTGCGCATCGAGGCCTAGCACCTGCTGGCAGAGCGATGGCAGGGCCTGAAGACCCGCCAGAATCTCCGGCTGCTCCGGCTGGCCTTTCGCTTTACTGACGGAAAGCGTCAGCAGCAGCAGTGCGATCAATTGCGTCGTAAACGCTTTGGTGGAGGCCACGCCGATTTCAGGGCCTGCACGGGTCATCAGCGACATATCCGACTCGCGCACCAGCGAACTGCCGGGCACGTTGCAGATCGCCAACGTACCGACATAGCCAAGGGTTTTGGCAAACCGCAGCGCTGCCAGCGTATCGGCGGTTTCCCCAGACTGAGAGAGGGTGACGAATAGTGTGCCTTCCGGCACCACCGGGTGGCGGTAACGATACTCGGAGGCCACTTCGACCTGCACCGGCACGCCAGCATAGCGCTCCAGCCAGTAGCGGGCCACCAGGCCCGCATGGTAGCTGGTGCCACAGGCGATGATATGCACCTGGCGGGTTTTCTGAAACAGCGCCTGGGCGTCTGGCCCGAAGCTCTCGACCAGAACGCTGCTGGCACTCATGCGCCCTTCCAGCGCTGCCTCGATGACCTTGGGCTGCTCGAAGATTTCCTTGAGCATGTAGTGGCGATACTCTCCCTTGCTGGCGGCGCCATCGCCATGCTCGAAGGTATGCACCGGGCGCTCGACAACGTTCCCCTGTCGGTCGACGATACGGATGGCACCGTGTTCGCGCAGCTCGACCAGATCGCCCTCTTCCAGGTAGATGAAGCGGTCGGTGACCTGCAGCAGCGCCAGCGGGTCGGAGGCCAGGAAGGCCTCATCGATACCCACGCCCACCACCAGCGGGCTGCCCTGACGGGCGCCCACCACCACGTTGGGTTCGTGCGTACTCATCACGCCCAGCGCATAAGCTCCCCCAAGCCCACTGACGATCTCCTGGGTCGCTTCGAACAGTGTCTTGCCAGTGGTGAGTTTGTCGGCCAGCAAGTGAGCGATCACTTCGGTATCGGTGTCGGAAGTGAAGGTGTAGCCGCTGCCCTGCAGCGTCTCCTTGATCTGCTCGTAATTCTCGATGATGCCGTTATGTACTACAGCAACACTGTCGCGGCTGTGGTGGGGGTGAGCGTTGGCCTCGGAGGGCTTGCCGTGGGTGGCCCAGCGGGTATGGGCGATACCGCAATGACCCGGCAGTGCCTCGTTGGCCAGGCGCTCTTCCAGGGCCGCTACCTTGCCCAGGGCCCGGTGGCGGGTCAGCGCTCCGCTGCTGAGTACCGTCATGCCTGCCGAATCATAACCGCGATACTCCAGGCGTTTGAGCCCTTCCAGCAATATCCCCTGCACATTGCGCTGTGCCACGGCTGCGACGATACCGCACATACTCCACTCTCCTGAAGGCGCCAAGCGCCTGTATCACCGGTGTTTAGTTTGCTTTTTTGGTGGGGCGCGGCCAGTCGGCCTTTTCCAACTGGCGGCTGCGGGTCACTGCCAGGGCGTGCTCCGCCACGTCCTTGGCGATGGTGGAGCCCGCCCCCACGGTGGCTCCCTGACCAATCGAAACAGGCGCGACCAGCGCGCTGTTGGAGCCAATGAACGCATGGTCGCCAATCTGCGTGCGATGCTTGTTGGCGCCATCGTAGTTGCAGGTAATGGTGCCTGCCCCAACGTTCACCTTGCGCCCCAGGGTGGCATCGCCCACGTAGCTCAGGTGATTGATCTTGCTGCCTTCACCGACCTCGGCGTTCTTGGTCTCCACGAAGTTGCCCACTTTCGCCTTGACCGCCAGACGCGTGCCGGGGCGAAGACGAGCGTAGGGCCCAATCTGATTATGGCCAGCGGCCACCGTGGAGTCGATGACGCTGTGGCTATCGATGACGCTTTCAGCACCGAGGGTACTGTTCTTGATCACACAATAAGGGCCAACGCGCACGCCTTCGCCCAATTCCACGTCTCCTTCGAAGACGCAACCCACATCGATGAACACGTCGTGTCCACAGGTGAGCTTGCCGCGCACATCGATTCTCGCCGGGTCTGCCAGGGCAACGCCCTGGGCCATCAACGCTTCCGCCGTCTGCTGCTGGAGGGCACGCTCCAGACGGGCCATCTGCGCACGGTTGTTGACCCCTTCCACCTCGGTAGCATCGTGGGGCTGCGCCGTGGCCACCTTGATACCTTCGCTGGCAGCCATGGCAATGACGTCGGTCAGATAGTACTCACCCTGGGCATTTTCTGCCGAGAGCTGGGGCAACCAGCGCTTCAGTTGAGCGCTGGTCATGGCCATGATGCCGGTATTGCACTCGGTGATGCTCAGTTGCTCGTCGTTGGCATCTTTTTGCTCGACAATCGCCACGGCCTGCCCGTCACTATCACGCACGATGCGCCCGTAACCGCTGGGATCGTCCAGCGTGACCGTCAACAGCCCCATATGCTGCTCATCCACCTGGGCAAGCAGACTCGCCAACGTGTCACGGCGAATCAGCGGCACATCGCCGTAAAGCACCAGCACGACGCCGTTGCCCAGATGAGCCTGGGCCTGAGCCACGGCATGGCCCGTCCCCTTTTGCTCTTCCTGCAGAGCAAACAGCACGTCATGCTCTGCCAGCGCTTCTCGCAGTTGGTCAGCGCCGTGACCGATCACCACGTGGGTCCGTGCCGGATTCAGTGCCTGAGCGGTCTCCAGCACGTGCTGCACCATGGGTTTGCCTGCCAGGGTATGCAGCACTTTCGGCAAGGGAGAGCGCATCCGCGTCCCTTTGCCAGCGGCCAGAATGACGATGTCGAGATCATGCATGTTCAGTACCTACCGTTATTGGGCCACTGCCGGTGTCCAGGCATCGATGCCCAGCTCTTCCAGCAGCGCATCACCAAAATAGTTCGTAAACGCAGGGCTGGCGATGCTGCGCCAGCGGTCGCCGTCGCGCACCAGCAGCAGTACGCTCAGGTCGTGTTCAAGGGCCAGTGCCATTCCCTCTTCCGTGCCGACGACCAGCAGTGCCGTGGCCCAGGCATCCGCCCATGCATTGGAAGGGTGGAAGACCGACACCGATACCAGGTCATGGGTAATCGGTTTGCCGTCACGAGGATTGATGGTATGCGAGTAGCGCTGCCCGTCGACTTCGAAGTAATTGCGGTAGTCGCCTGAGGTCGCCACCGACAAGTTGCTGAGCGGCACGATATGCTGAGCCCTTTGCTCACCGTCTTCCGGCACTTCGATACCTACACGCCAAGCCAGTTCCTCGTCCGGCTCCCGGTAACCACGGGCGATCATGTCTCCCCCCAGGTTCACCAGATAGTGCTCGATCCCCTGCTGGTCCAGATACGCACCCACTCGATCGACGGCATGACCTTTCGCCACGCCAGAAAGATCGACAAAGATATCCCGCGTGCGTCGCGCCTGCATCTGCTGGGTATCCACTTCCAGGGCGTCATACCCGACGGTCGAAAGGCGTTCGGCAAGGGCTTCATCGCTGGGCACTTCTTCTGGCCTCGCCTCTGGCCCGAAACTCCACAGATTCACCAGGCCGCCCACCGTCACGTCGAAGGCACCATCGCTATCTGTCGCAATGGCTTGGCTGACGGCCAATACCTCGATCAGCTCATTCGACAACGGCTGCCATTCGTCCAGCGGCGCATGATTGAACGTTACCAGCTCGGCGTCATCCCGATAGGTCGACATCGAGCGGTCCACGCTCTCGAGTTCGGCCAGGAAGCCCTCTTCCAACGCCTGTGCCTGGCCTTGGGTCAGCGGATCCATCACCGTCACCTGGTAGAAAGAGCCAAATACCCCTCCTTCAAATCGGGTCGGCGGCTCCAGGGGGCGATCACTCTCGGAACAGCCTGCCATCAGGGGCAACAGGGTCAGTAAGCCAATGCCAGCCAAAAAAGGGCGATAGCCGATGTTCATCGCATTTTCCTTGAAATGTGCGCGGGGTCAGAAGTGGAAGAACCACAGCAGCCAGAGACCAAATACCACGCGGTAAACCACGAACGGCTGCATGCCCAGTTTCTTGATGACGACCAGAAAATAGTGAATACACAAGTAAGCGCTAATACCAGAGAGAAGCGTACCGACGATCATGGCTGGCCAGTCGATGGCCTGTGGGTCGCGGAGCAAGCCAACGGCCTCCAGTCCTCCAGCCAGCACAATCACGGGAATCGACAGCAGAAACGAGAAGCGTGCCGCGCCCTCTCGGCTCATGCCTACCAGCAGGGCTGCCGTGATGGTGATCCCGGAACGGGACGTGCCTGGAATCAGCGCCAACACCTGGGCTCCACCGATGATGAGCACGTCTTTGAGCGACATCTGATACTCACTGCGTGTCCCACGCTTGCGCCAATCGGCAAAGCCTAGCAGCAGGCCGAAAACGATAAGGCTCGCCCCGATGATCAGGGTTGAACGCATATAGCCTGAAATCACATCGTGGAGCAGAAACCCCACCAGACAGACGGGTATCGTCGCGATGACGACCCAAATGCCCAAGCGAGCATCTTCATCCACCCCGCGCCCTACCAACGCCTTCGAGGTGCTGGTGATCATCTGAATGATTTCATGACGAAAGTAGATGACGACCGCGCTCAGGCTTCCCAAATGCAGTGCCACGTCAAAGGCTAACCCTTGATCTTCCCAAGAGGTCAGTTCAGGCACCAGAATCAGGTGTGCAGAGCTTGAAATAGGCAAGAATTCCGTTAGTCCTTGCACTAACGCCAGAATAATGACTTGAAGCCAATCCATGGTGCATCCTGTAAACAGTGAGTCAAAGGGCGATGGCTGGGAGTACCAGAGCTGCCAAGGATACACATCCCCGCTTTCATTGTCCGCTCTGGCCAAGGACTCCTGGCAAGAAGGTATAGAGCTTGCGCCGTGGTGCGCTACAATAAGCGCCTATCGAAAGAGCGAGTCTTCAAGGTATCCCATGACTCAGACCCCAGAATCATCAGTGGTTCCCAGCAACGCCATAGACAGCCAGGAAGCCAAGCGTGTCACGTACATTGGAGCCTGGCTGGATGGGTTGCTGAGTATCGTCAAGGTAGCGGTGGGATTTCTGGTCGGCTCGGCAGCCTTGATTGCCGATGGCATTCACTCCCTGTCTGACCTTGTCACCGATGGTTTTGTCCTGGCCGCCATTCATTATGGCCGTCAGGAACCGGATAACGACCACCATTATGGCCATGGCCGCATCGAAACGCTGACCACGCTACTGCTGGGCAGCGTACTGATCTTCGTGGCCGGCGGTATTGCCTGGTCGAGCATCGACCGCCTGTTGAGTGGTACCGAAGTGGGCGCGCCCGGCGCTTTTGCCATCGCGGTGACGGTGCTGGCCCTGATCAGCAAGGAGTGGATCTTCCGCTACACCATGCGGGTCGCCAAACGGGTCAAGTCCAAGCTGCTGGAAGCCAATGCCTGGCACTCCCGCAGCGATGCTCTATCCACGGCCGTCGTGCTGGTAGCACTGGTGGGTGCCCAGTATGGGCTGGGGTGGCTGGACGCCGTGGCCGCGATCATCGTGGGGCTGCTGGTAGGTAAGGTCGGCATCGACCTGCTGTGGGAGTCCGCCAGAGAGCTGGTGGATACCGCCTTGCCCGAAGACGTGCAGCAGCAGATGCATGACGTGGCCTGCAGCGTGCCCGGCGTGGATAGCGTGCATGACCTGCGCACGCGCCAATCGGCGGGCTGGGTGATGGTGGACCTGCACGTGGTGGTAGGCCCGCGTATCACCGTTTCCGAAGCCCATGAAATTGGCAACGAGGTGAGCCGCCGCCTGCGCCACGAGTTTCCGCTGCTGACCGATGTCATTTTCCACGTGGACCCGGAAGACGACGCCGGTGAAGGCGATCCGAGCCGCCTGCCCGGCCTGCCCTTGCGCCCAGAAGTGGAAGCCGCCCTCGACGAACGCTGGTACATGCATCCGGTATGGCGCACGTTGAACGATCTGCAGCTTCACTACCTGGACGACAAGGTATCGGTCACGCTGATCATCGGTGACGCGGTCCACCAGCCGCCCCAGTGCCTGGCCAGCCAACTCAAGGCGCTGGCCAGCGACATCGAATGGCTGGGCCACGTGGAAGTGATGTTCATCACCCGCGCGGCCAGCAGCGCCATGCGCTAGACGTTGGTCAGAATGGCGGTGGCGATGGTGAAGTAGATCAATACCCCCGAGGCATCGATCAAGGTCGTCACCAGCGGTGCCGAGGCCGTGGCCGGGTCCACCTTGAAGCGCTCCAGCACGAACGGCAGACACATGCCCATCATGCTACCGAACAGCACGATGGTGACCATGCTCAACGCGACCACCATGGCGACTTCCTCACCGCCGCGCATGACCCCGATGGGCGCGACGGCCAACGCCATGGTCAGCCCCAGCGCACCGGCCACCAGCAGCTCCCTGCCCAGCATCTTGCTCCAGTCCTTGACCCCTACGTCCCCGGTGGCCATACCCCGCACCATCAGCGTGGCCGCCTGGGCGCCCGCATTACCGCCACTGCCAATCAACAGCGGCAGGAAGAATACCAGAGCGACCTGGGCGGCAATGGTATCTTCGAAGTACGCAATACCAGCCCCCGAAAACAGGTTGGCAAACACCAGCAGTACTAGCCAGGTCACCCGCTTGCGGTAAAGGCTGGCCAGGGGCACCCGACTGACACCATCTTCCAATTGGCCAATCGACATCCCCTTGTGGATATCTTCGGTGGCCTCGGATTCGGCCACGTCCATGGCATCATCGTGGGTCACGATCCCCACCATGCGCCCATCCTGATCGAGTACCGGCAGCGCCAGCAGGTCATAGCGCGCCACGATACGCGCCACTTCTTCCTGCTCTTCGTCTACGTGGGTGCTGATGACATCCTTGATCATGATGTCATCGACGATGGCACCCGGACGGGCGACCATCAGCTGCCGCAACGACATGGTTCCCACCAGCTCGCCTTCCTTGTCGAGGATGTAGAGCTGGTAGACCGTTTCCGCATCCGGCGCTGTCTGTCGTACCCGCATCATCGCCTGTGACACCGTCATGCCACTGGCTATCGCTACATAGTCAGAGGTCATGATGGCGCCGGCCGTGCCTTCTTCATAGCTGGCCAGACGCTTGAGATCTTCCCGCTCCTGGTGCGCCATGCGACGCAACAACGCTTCGCGGCGATCTTCATCGAGCAGGTTGAACAGATCCACCCGCTCGTCCGACCCCATCTCCTCCAGCAGCTTGAGCACTTGGGTGTCGCTCAGCTCACCGACGACTTCGAGCTGACTCTCGCCTGGCAGATAGCCCAACACATTGGCGGCTCGCTCGGTGGAGAGTATGTCCAGCACCGTCAGGGCCGCACGTAGCTCCTCATCCTCTTCGATCAACTCTTCCAGCACTTCGCCAATGTCGGCCGAGCGAATTTCGGCGAGGCGTTCCGCCAACTGCGCCTTGCTGGGCTCTTCCTTGACCAGCTCCTCGAGCAGCTCGGTTTTTAATTCCTGTAAGGCTTCTTCGTTCAGCGCCATCGCTCTCTCCTGATGCCCATACAAATCCGGGACGACTGACCACCATACTAACAGACAAAAAAAACGCCCCTTAAACCCTGGTCGGGTTTAAGGGGCGTTTGGGTACACAGTGCGTGTAACTAGCCTTTACCCGCCTTTTTGCGCAGTTGCTGGATCGTTCGCAACTGAGCAACGGCTTCGGCAAGTTCAGCAGCAGCACGGGTATAATCCAGCTCTGCCGACTTGTCGTTAAAGGCTTTCAGCGCCTGCTGACGCGCTTCCTCGGCGGCGGCCTCGTCGAGGTCACCGGCACGAGCAGCGGCATCTGCCAGGATCGTCACGACATCTGGCTGGACTTCCATGAAGCCGCCAGAGACAAAGAAGTTTTCTTCCTTGCCGCCATCGTGGATCACGCGGATCGGGCCCGGCTGAAGCTCGGTCAGCAGCGGGGCGTGCCCCGGCAAAATGCCGAGGTCACCCATGATCCCGGAAGCCACCACCTGCTCGACCTTGCCTGAGAAGATAGATGCTTCTGCGCTGACGATATTGCAAGTGAAGCTATTCGCCATAGCGAATCCCCCTAATGGACGGGATTACTTCTTCATCTGGTTGGCTTTGTCGACAGCTTCGTCGATGGAGCCGACCATGTAGAAGGCCTGTTCCGGCAGATCGTCATACTCGCCAGCCAGAATGCCCTGGAAGCCACGGATGGTGTCTTTCAGAGAAACATACTTGCCTGGTGAGCCTGTGAATACCTCAGCCACGAAGAACGGCTGAGACAGGAAGCGCTGGATCTTACGCGCACGAGATACGGCCAGCTTGTCTTCGTCAGACAGCTCGTCCATACCCAGGATCGCGATGATGTCCTTCAGTTCCTTGTAACGCTGCAGAACGTTCTGCACGCCACGCGCCACTTCGTAGTGCTCTTCACCGACGACCAGCGGGTCCAGCTGACGTGACGTGGAGTCCAGCGGATCGATGGCGGGGTAGATACCCAGCTCAGCGATAGAACGCGCCAGTACCACGGTAGCGTCAAGGTGGGAGAAGGTGGTCGCCGGAGACGGGTCAGTCAAGTCATCCGCAGGAACGTAAACGGCCTGCACCGACGTGATAGAGCCTGTCTTGGTGGAAGTGATACGCTCCTGAAGAACGCCCATCTCTTCCGCCAGCGTCGGCTGGTAACCTACCGCTGAAGGCATACGGCCCAGCAGTGCAGATACTTCGGTACCGGCCAGCGTGTAACGATAGATGTTGTCGACGAACAGCAGAACGTCACGGCCTTCATCACGGAATTTCTCAGCGATGGTCAGGCCGGTCAGCGCTACGCGCAGACGGTTGCCGGGCGGCTCGTTCATCTGACCATAGACCAGCGCTACCTTGTCGATAACGTTGGATTCGGTCATTTCATGATAGAAGTCGTTACCCTCACGAGTACGCTCACCCACACCTGCGAATACGGAGTAGCCGCTGTGTTCGGTGGCGATGTTGCGGATAAGCTCCATCATGTTGACGGTTTTACCGACACCCGCGCCGCCGAACAGACCAACCTTACCGCCTTTCGCGAAGGGGCATACCAGGTCGATGACCTTGATACCGGTCTCGAGCAGCTCGTTGGAAGCTGCCTGGTCGGCATAGCTGGGGGCTTTACGGTGGATCGGCATGCGCTCTTGCTCGCCAATCGGGCCCGCTTCATCGATCGGCTCACCGAGCACGTTCATGATGCGGCCCAGCGTTTCCTTACCCACCGGTACGGAAATCGCGGCACCTGTGTTGACCAC
This sequence comes from Halomonas sp. NyZ770, assembly GCF_020616575.1. NCBI lineage: Bacteria > Pseudomonadati > Pseudomonadota > Gammaproteobacteria > Oceanospirillales > Halomonadaceae > Halomonas > Halomonas sp. NyZ770. The sequence goes on from NZ_CP085143.1 coordinate 3,993,134, forward strand.
GTCCAGGCCACGCTTCAGACCCTCGGTGGAGCCCATGGCAATGGCGCGTACTACGCCGTCGCCCAGCTGCTGCTGGACTTCGAGGATGGTCTCAACATTGGAGACCTTCAGCGCGTCGTAGACCTTGGGCACAGAGTCCCGCGGAAACTCTACGTCAATCACCGCGCCGATGATTTGTACGATACGTCCGCTCATCTTGGTTCCTCTCAAAAACCTGCAAATGAAACCTGTCTGCCGGGAATGACCTGTCAGTCAGACCACTCCCTCGGCGTTAAACGGCAGAAGCGCCGCCGACGATCTCGGAAATTTCCTGGGTGATGGCGGCCTGACGGGCCTTGTTGTAAACCATCTCCAGATCGTCAATCAGGTTGCCCGCGTTATCAGTGGCACTCTTCATAGCGATCATACGGGCGGCCTGTTCGCACGCACCGTTTTCGACTACCGCCTGATACACCTGCGATTCGATGAATCGAACCAACAGGCTGTCCAGCAACGCCTTGGCATCCGGTTCATACAGGTAGTCCCAGCTTCCGGGACGGGCGTTTTCTTCGTCATGCTTAGCGTCTGCGCCCATATCGGACGACAGAGGAAGAAGCTGACGCACAACGGGTCTTTGCGTCATGGTGTTTACAAACTCGTTGTACACCACAAACAAACGATCCAGGCGTCCTTCGTCATACGCTTCCAGCATGACCTTGACACTACCGATCAGACCCTCGACGGTAGGCGACTCTCCTAATCCGCTTTTCGCAGCAATCAAGTTGCCACCATAGTTGCGGAAGAAAGCACCTGCTTTCGAACCGAGGGCACAGAAATCCAGCTCAGCACCTTGCTGTTTCCAGGCAACAGCATCTTTCACCACTGCCTTGAACAAGTTGACGTTCAAACCGCCACACAGCCCGCGATCAGTGGAAACCACAATATATCCGACGCGTTTTACCTCGTTTCGCTCGACCATGTAGTCGTGCTTGTATTCGGGGTTAGCGTCAGCAATGTGGCCTACCACGTTACGGATCTGCTTGGCGTACGGCTGGCCGGCCTTCATCAGATCTTGCGCTTTACGCATTTTCGATGCAGCCACCATTTCCATGGCGCTGGTGATCTTCTGCGTATTTTTGATGCTCCCGATCTGGGTGCGTATCTCTTTTGCAGCTGCCATAGCGATCTACCCTTCGTTCGTGGCTCTCAGAAAGCATGCAAGCCCGCCCGCAGGCGGGCCAGACATTACCAGCTCTGAGTCGCCTTGAACTTCTCGAGACCCGACTTCAAACCGTCCTGAATCTCGCCGTTGTAGTCGCCGGTCTGGTTGATCTTGTCGAGCAGTTCGCGGTGCTCGGACTTCATGTAGTCGTGCAGAGCACGTTCGAAGTCCAGCACCTTCTCGACGCTCACATCGTCCAGGTAACCTTCGTTGGCAGCGTACAGAGACAGGGCCATTTCCGCCACGGACATCGGCGAGTACTGCTTCTGCTTCATCAGCTCGGTAACACGCTGACCGTGCTCGAGCTGCTTACGCGTGGCTTCATCCAGGTCAGAGGCAAACTGCGAGAACGCCGCCAGTTCGCGGTACTGAGCCAGCGCCAGACGCACACCACCACCCAACTTCTTGATGATCTTGGTCTGTGCAGCACCACCAACACGAGAAACCGACAGACCTGCGTTGATCGCCGGACGAATACCGGAGTTGAACAGGTTGGTTTCCAGGAAGATCTGACCATCGGTGATGGAGATGACGTTGGTCGGAACGAAGGCCGATACGTCACCGCCCTGGGTTTCGATGATCGGCAGCGCGGTCAAGGAACCGGTCTTGCCTTTCACTTCGCCGTTGGTGAACTTCTCGACGTAGTCGACATTGACGCGCGCAGCGCGCTCCAGCAGACGGGAGTGGAGATAGAACACGTCACCCGGGTAAGCTTCACGGCCCGGCGGACGGCGCAGCAGCAGCGATACCTGACGGTAGGCAACGGCCTGCTTGGAGAGATCGTCATACACGATCAGCGCGTCTTCGCCACGGTCACGGAAGTACTCGCCCATGGTGCAGCCAGAGTAGGCCGCCAGGAACTGCATGGGTGCCGGGTCGGCAGCGCCAGCCGCCACCACGATGGTGTGCTCCATCGCGCCGTGCTCTTCGAGCTTGCGCACCACGTTGGCAATGGTCGACTGCTTCTGACCGATGGCCACGTAGACACAGGTCACGCCCTTGCCTTTCTGGTTGATGATCGCATCGATGGCAATGGCGGATTTACCGATCTGACGGTCGCCGATGATCAGCTCACGCTGACCACGACCGATCGGCACCATGGCGTCGATGGACTTCAGACCCGTCTGGATGGGTTCGTCAACGGACTGACGGGTGATAACGCCAGGCGCTACCTTTTCTACCGCATCGGTCAGTTTTGCGTTGATCTCGCCTTTGCCGTCGATGGGGTTACCCAGCGCGTCGACAACGCGACCCACCAGCTCGGGGCCTACCGGAACTTCAAGAATACGACCGGTACACTGAGCGGTCATGCCTTCTTCAAGCTGCAGGTAGTCACCCAGGACAACGGCACCCACGGAGTCACGCTCCAGGTTGAGTACCATGCCGAAGATGCTGTTGGGGAATTCGATCATTTCACCGAACATCGCGTCTTCGAGGCCGTGAATTTTCACGATACCGTCGGAAACGCTGACGATGGTGCCCTGATTACGGGCTTCGGATGCGACGTCAAGCTTCTCAATTCGCTGCTTGATGATGTCGCTGATCTCGGAAGGATTCAGTTGCTGCATGCCATGTCCCTCAGACTCAAGCGGTCAGCGCTTCGGAAAGACGGTTCAATCGACCACGCACCGAACCGTCAATGACGGTATCGCCGGCACGCAGGATGACACCGCCAATGAGCGACTTGTCGACCTGAGTAGTAATGGAGATTTCGCGATTCAGACGCTTCTTGAGCGCGTTTGCCAGCTTGGTCTGCTGCTTGCTATCCAGCTTGTAGGCTGAAACCACAGTGACGTCGATACGCTGCTCATGCTCTGCACGAAGGTGTTCAAACTGTTCAGCAATTGCGTCCAGCGTCATGAGTCGACGCTGATCCGCTAAAGCTACTAAAAAGCGTTTGAAAGCATCATCCGCGTCGTCAGACAACATATCTGACAGCAATGCTACTTTCTGTTCGCTGCTCAGTTTGGGGCTACCTAACAGGCTAGCAACCTGCCGATCCTTCACGATCGCTGCTGCTACTTTCAACGCTTGTGACCAAACGTCTAGTGCCTGATGATCGCGCGCGTATTCAAACGCCGCTTTGGCGTAAGGACGAGCGACGGTCGTTTGTTCCGCCATAGATCACCTCCTTACAGTTCAGCGGCAAGCTTATCAAGCAAGTCGCGGTGCGCTTTCTCATCAACAGAGGCTTCAAGAACTCGCTCGGCGCCTACGATCGCAAGGCGGGAAACCTGCGCACGCAGCTCTTCTTTCGCACGATGAACTTCTTGCTCAATTTCAGACCGTGCATTAGCGACAAGACGTTCGCCTTCAGCACGTGCTTGTTCACGTGCTTCTTCAATCATTTGATTGGAACGCTTGTTGGCTTGCTCGAGAATTTGAGATGCCTGCTCCTTGCTCTCGCGCAGCGTCTGCTCGGCACGCTCTTGAGCGAGCTCAAGATCACGCGTCGCACGGCTGGCTGCGTCCAAGCCATCAGCAATTTTCTTTTGACGCTCATGAAGCGCGCTGCTGATCGGAGGCCACACATACTTTATGCAAAACCAGACAAAGATCGCGAAGGCGATCGTTTGCCCGATAAGCGTCATGTTGATATTCACAGGAATGTACCTCTGACAAGTTCGTGGCGACCGGAGTGATACTAAGCCGAGCGGTCATTCCGCTCGGCTAACACATCATTAACCGGCAACAACGAAGATCAGGTACATCGCGATACCAACACCGATCATGGGAACGGCGTCCAGCAGGCCAGCCATGATGAAGGTTTTAGTCTGCAGCTGATCACCCAGCTCGGGCTGACGAGCGGTGGATTCAAGCAGTTTACCACCCAGCATGGCGAAGCCTAGGCCAGTTGCCAGAGCGCTAACACTGATGATGATGGCAGCAGCAATGTAGACGATTTCCATGATGAAGCTCCTGATAGTGCGTTGATTACAAGGGTTTAGGGTTTAATGCAAAGCGTTGCTCGGATTTAGTGATGTTCGTGCGCGGCGCTCAGATAGACGATAGACAGCGTCGTAAAGATGAAGGCCTGCAGCGAAACCACCAGTATATGGAAAATGGCCCATGGGACATCTAGCAGCCAGATTGCCCAGAAAGGTAGCAGGGCAATCAGGATAAAGATAACTTCACCGGCAAACATGTTTCCGAAAAGACGCAGCCCAAGGCTGATAGGCTTGACGATCAAGCCAACGGTTTCAAGAACCAGATTGAAAGGGATCAACGACCAATGGTTGAAGGGGGTCAGAGAAAGCTCCTTGGCAAACCCTCCAGCTCCTTTCACCTTGACGCTGTAGTAGATGATCATCAGAAACACACCGAACGCCATGCCCAGGGTGGCATTCACATCGGTTGTAGGAACGATCTTCATGTACTCAAGACCAAGCTTGTTGAACAGTACAGGGAAATAGTCGACCGGTATGATTTTCAAGCTGTTCATGAGCAAAATCCACATGAACAGCGTCAGTGCGATAGGCCCTATATGCTTGTTTTGGCCGTGAAAAGTTGAACGTGTCAGGTTTTCGATGAACTCGAAAACCATCTCTACTGCGTTCTGGAGACCGCCAGGGACACCGGTAGTCGCCATTTTCCCAGCTTTATGGAATAACCAAAGAAACAGGGCACCCATACCGATGGACCAACCCATCGTATCCAAATGAATTGCCCAGAAACCCATCTCTGCCGCTTCAGCAGAAGTGGATGCAAGCGACCAGCCGTTTTCCGGATGTTTTCCGAACGTCAGGTTCTGGAGGTGGTGCTGTATGTAATAGATGGCCGATACTTCATTATCCGCTGCCATACTGCTTCCTCAAGTTTAAAGGGTTGACCGCTCACGCACGAGCCAGGGGGCTAGCCAGTGCATCAGTTGGGCCACCACATAGGCGACAAAGAAAAAAGCTGGGTTTGAAGGGGGCGCTGTTGTCAGCACTATGGCGAATAACGCCACCGTCAAACCAAACTTGCCCGCTGCAGCCTGATAAAGACTGAGCACATTACGCTGTGGTTGTCGATTATTTCGCTGACGCTGCCCACGCCACACAAAATAGATGGTCGGTAGAAGGCTGATCAGCCCCCCCGACAGGGCAGATACTGCTGCCTCGATGCCGACCATGACGCTTGCCAACATGGTCACCAGCAAGAACGCCACCAGTTGAGCAAGAAACAGCCGCCGAAAATCCAATAGACGTCGACGGGCAGGCGCTGCACTTTTCACTTTGACTACGACTCCGTGCAGGCTGGGCTGCTGCTCAATGGGATACCGAGTACGCCCGTTCGTCCAAGCAAGCTTTCGACAAACACGGCGGATTATAGGGAAGCGCTATCACACCTTCAACCGAAGTTGCACGGATTTCGTACGTTTTGGCGTTTACTTGCGACCAAAGGGTTAAAAAAAGGCCACATATTTCATTAGCCTGCTACTTTATGTGGGCAAGAATGCCATCCAGCTCTTCAAGACTTGTATAACGTATGGTGACTTTGCCTTTGCCCTTCTGACCGTGATCGATGGAGACAGGCGCGCCCAACAGCTCGCCAAGGTGCGTTTCGAGACGCGCCACATCGGCGGTCTTGGCCACTTTTTTGGCCGATGCCGCCGGCGCCTGCTGGGTGTCGTGCACTTTTTTTACCAGCGCCTCGGTGTCTCTCACCGTCAGGTCCTGGTTGACCACTTCATGGGCCACCTGGCGTTGCTGGGCGCTGTTCAGCGACAGCAGGGCACGGGCATGCCCCATGTCCAGATCGCCACGCTCCAGCAGGGTCTGTACTTCCGGGTCCAGGGCCAGCAAACGCAGCAGGTTGGCCACCTGCGTGCGGGATTTGCCCACGGCATCGGCCACCTGCTGCTGGGTAAGCTCGAACTCTTCAGCCAGACGTTTCAATGCCAGCGCTTCTTCGATGGCATTGAGATTTTCACGCTGAATGTTCTCGATCAGTGCCAGCGCCAGTGCCACGTCGTCGCTGACATGGCGAATGACCGCCGGAATGACATCCAGCTCGGCCAGTTGGGCAGCGCGCCAGCGCCGTTCACCGGCAATGATTTCATAGCGGTCCGGGCCAATCGGGCGAACGACGATCGGCTGCATGACCCCCTGGGCGCGAATGGAGTCGGCCAGCTCCTCCAGTGCCTCGGGCTGAATGTCGCGGCGAGGCTGGTACTTGCCCCGCGTCAGTTGCCCCAGCGGCAGCCGCTCCAGGCGTTCGGCATGGGCATCGTCCTGCGCTGCCTCTGCGGAAGCACCTTCCGGCAGAAGGGCCTCTGTGCCTTGTGAGGCGCTACTGGTCAGGTCCAAACTGTCACGACGACGGGCGCCCGCACCAATCAGGGCATCCAGGCCACGTCCTAGCGCGCGTTTACGCGTCATTCGCTTTCCCTCGTTGAACGTTACGTACTTCGAACCTTACAGCGACAGCCGCCGTAACGACAGGCGTTACAGTGACAACCGTCGAATCATCTCTTTGGCCAGCACGCGGTAGGCCTGGCTGCCCCGCGAAAAACGGGCGTACTGGGTCACGGGCAGGCCATGGCTTGGCGCTTCTGCCACTTTCACGTTGCGCGGAATGGTGGTTTTCAGCAGCGCATCGCCGAAAAAGTCGCGTAGCTGCTTGTCCACTTCCCGCGTGAGGCTGGTGCGCTTGTCGTACATGGTGCGCAGGATACCGGAGACGGCAAGCTCGGGATTCACGCTCTGCTTGATCTGTTCCACGGTATCCAGCAGCGCCGAGAGTCCTTCCAGAGCGTAAAATTCACACTGCAGCGGGATCAGTACGCCATGGGCTGCAGTAAGCGCATTCACCGTGAGCATGTTCAGCGACGGCGGGCAGTCGATCAGTACCACATCGTATTCGTCGGCCACGCTGGTCAGCGCCTGAGAAAGGCGACTCTGCCGCTGATCGGCGTCCAGTAGCTCGACTTCCGCCGCCGTCAAATCGCCATTGCCCGGCAAGACATCGTAACGAACCGACAAACCGCGCACGATGGCGTCGCTGGCCGAGGTTTCCCCCAGCAGCACGTCCAGCACGCTCTTTTCCAGATCGTACTTGTCGATCCCACTGCCCATGCTGGCATGCCCCTGGGGGTCGAGGTCGACCAACAGTACGCGCCGGTCCAGGGCGGCCAGGCTGGCGGCCAGATTGACGGCTGAAGTGGTCTTGCCCACGCCGCCTTTTTGGTTGGTCAGGGCAATGATCTGGCTCACTACTCAACTCCTTTTGGGGTCAGGATCAACAGCTGCCGCTCGGCCGTCTCGAAGGGTACATTCAACAGGTGCCGAGCCTTCAGTTCAACACCTGCTGGCAGGTCGCGCAGCTCGTCATCGGCACCGGGGCCCTTCATGGCCAGCCACTGGCCGTCGGCGGTCGGTAGCGGGCGCGTCAAGGTCACGAAGTCCACCAGGCTGGCGAAGGCCCGCGAGATCACCTGATCGAAGTGCTGGCCCGCAAACTGTTCGACTCTTGCCTGAGTGGGCGTCACGTTGCTCAGCGCCAGCTCCATGACGGCCTGCCGTTGGAAGCGAACCTTCTTGCCGTTGCTGTCCAGCAGCGTCACCTGAAGCTCGGGCTTCAAAATCGCCAGCACCAGCCCAGGCAAGCCTGGCCCGGCGCCTACGTCCAGAAGTCGAGGCCCCCGTATGAAGGGCGCCACCGCCGCGCTGTCCAGCACGTGGCGAGACACCATTTCATCGACGTCGCGTACGGCGGTGAGGTTATAAGCCCGGTTCCACTTGTGCAATAGCGCCAGCAGCCCCAGCAGCTGCTCACGCTGGGTGGGCGTAATGGCGATATCCAGTTGGGCCAGCCCTTGCTCCAGTCTGGGGGCTACGCTACCGGGCAGGCTTTCAATCAGCGGCGGCAAGAAACTCATCCGTTGGCGACCTCGGTATGGCTGATCAGGCGGCGCTTTTTCAGGTGAATCAGCAGTATCGAGACGGCAGCAGGCGTCACTCCAGAGATACGGGCAGCCTGGGCAAGGGTTTCCGGCCGCGCGGCGCTGAGCTTCTGGCGAATCTCGTGGGAGAGCCCCTCCACGTTGTGATAATCCAGCTCAGCGGGGAGCGCAGTGGCTTCGTGGCGCTTGAGCTTGTCGATTTCGTCCTGCTGACGATCGATGTACCCCTGATACTTGGCCTGAATCTGCACCTGTTCGGCGACAGCTTCATCCTCCACGCCGCCGCTTTCCATGCCCGGCAGGTCGGCAATATCGGCGTAGGTCAGTTCAGGGCGCTTCAGCAAATCGCTCAGGCAGTACTCCCGCGACAGCGGCTTGCCGGTTTTCTCGGCGATGCTGGCGGCAGCCGGGCTGTCGGGATGTACCCAGGCACTGGACAAGCGCGTGGCTTCACGCTCGATGGCATCACGTTTCTGGCTGAAAGCCGCCCAGCGGGTGTCATCGACCAACCCCAACTGGCGGCCCTGCTCGGTCAGGCGGAGATCGGCATTGTCTTCACGCAGCAGCAGCCGATACTCGGCGCGCGACGTGAACATGCGATAGGGTTCCTTGGTGCCCATGGTGATCAGGTCATCCACCAGAACGCCTAGATACGCCTCGTCACGACGTGGGTACCACGCCTCCAGCTGCTTGGCTCGCCGTGCCGCGTTGAGCCCCGCCAGCAACCCTTGAGCACCCGCTTCTTCGTAGCCAGTGGTGCCGTTGATCTGTCCGGCAAAAAACAGGTTGTGGATAAATTTGGTTTCCAGCGAGTGCTTCAAATCCCGCGGGTCGAAGAAGTCATACTCGATGGCATAACCCGGGCGCGTGATATGGGCGTTTTCCAACCCTTTGATGGAGCGCACGACCTGCAGCTGCACATCGAAGGGCAGTGAGGTGGAGATCCCGTTGGGGTAGAGCTCGTGGGTATCCAGACCTTCCGGTTCGATGAACACCTGATGGCTCGATTTGTCGGCGAAGCGATGCACCTTGTCTTCGATCGACGGGCAGTAGCGGGGGCCGATGCCTTCGATTACCCCAGAGTACATGGGGGAACGATCGAGGTTGTTCAGGATGATCTCGTGGGTGCGCTCGTTGGTGTGCGCAATATGGCAGCTCACTTGCTGAGGATGCATGCCCCGATGCCCCAGGTAGGACATGATCGGCGTGGGTGTGTCGCCTGGCTGCTCTTCCAGCTGTGAAAAGTCGACGGATTTGGCATCGATACGCGGAGGGGTACCGGTCTTCAACCTGTCGACGTGAAAAGGCAGTGCCCGCAGTCGCTCGGCCAGCGCATTGGAAGGCGGGTCGCCTGCGCGGCCACCACGGCTTTGGTCCAACCCGATGTGGATAACCCCGCCAAGGAACGTGCCCGTGCTCAGCACCACCGACTCGGCATGAAAACGAATGCCTGTCTCGGTCACTACACCGCGTACGGTGTCGTTATCCACAATGAGGTCGCCAGCCGCCTGCTGGAAAATCGTCAGGTTTGGCTGGTTTTCCAACATGCCTCGAATGGCGGCCTTGTAGCGGATCCTGTCTGCCTGGGCGCGGGTCGCGCGTACGGCAGGCCCCTTACGTGCGTTGAGTACTCGAAACTGGATGCCGCCCAAATCCGTGGCTAGCCCCATGGCACCACCCAACGCATCGATCTCCTTGACCAGATGGCTCTTGCCGATCCCACCAATGGCGGGATTGCAGGACATTTGGCCCAGCGTCTCGATGTTGTGGGTCAGCAATAGGGTTTGACAGCCCATGCGAGCAGAGGCCAATGCGGCTTCGGTTCCCGCATGGCCACCGCCGATGACAATCACGTCAAAGCGGTCGGGGTAGTTCAAGAGACACCTCGTCTTGTGCCCAAGGCACGGATGATGTGGTCAGCGGATCACCGCTGTTGGAATAAGCCCGCCAGTATAAACCTCCTGTGGGTAACCGTCAGGTTTTTCCACACCCCTGCTATCAGTGGTTTTATAAATTAATAACAAAATAAAAATATATAAGAGAAGTTCTGTAAATGTAGTTACTAATGGTGTGGACAAAATCTGTTGATAAATGGTTTTTTTCTATATGAATCATTATTTTGTATTGTTGACCAAGTAGTGGCGAACCGGCGGAGTGCCTGCGTAGAAGCGGTGACGGAGCTGTGGATGAAAAGCTTACTTACCCACAGGCCAGGTTAACGACGGCTTATCCACCGCTGGCTACCGCGCTTGTTACCGCACCTGTGAACAAGTGATCTGGTGACCATCATATGCGTTGAAAGATGCCCATGGCGCGGGTGTTAGCCAGATAGTGGCAGCCGAGGAAAAAATATTATCCACAGGCAAAAAAAAAGGCCTGTCGCAAGGACAGGCCGGTCTCTGAGGTGCCCTGATGGGCTGCTAGTGTTTCAATACGCGCGCCAAGAAGGACTGGGTGCGTTCGTGCCGAGGTGCATCGAACAGCTGTTCCGGTGACCCTTGCTCGGTGATTTCCCCTTTGTGAATGAAGATGACGCGGTCGGCCACTTCCCGTGCAAAGCCCATTTCATGGGTCACGATGACCATGGTCATGCCTTCCTTGGCCAGCTCACGCATGGCGTCCAGCACTTCACCGATCATCTCCGGGTCTAGCGCCGAGGTGGGCTCGTCGAAGAGCATGAGCCGGGGTTCCATGGCCAGCGCGCGGGCCAGGGCGACCCGCTGCTGCTGCCCTCCAGAGAGCTGGCTGGGGTACTTCTGTGCCTGATCGGCAATGCCGACGCGTTCCAACAGCCGCTGAGCCGTCTCTTCGGCATCCTTACGGCTCCAGCCACGCACTTTCATGGGGGCCAGGGTAATGTTGTCGATGACGCTCAGATGGGGGAACAGATTGAACTGCTGGAACACCATGCCGACTTCGGTGCGGATGGTTTGCAGGGCCTTGCTGCTTTTGCCATCCGGCAGCAGCGTATTGCCATCGACATCGAGGCTGCCGGACTGAAACTCTTCCAGCCCGTTGATGCAGCGGATCAGCGTGGATTTACCGGACCCGCTGGCGCCGATCACGACGACGACTTCTCCGGGGACGATTTCCAGGTCGATGTTCTTGAGCACATGCAGGCTGCCAAAGTGCTTGTTGAGCTTCTGCATTTGCACAATGGGCGATGAGGTCGAAGTCATTGTGCGCTCCTTATTGGCCAACGACGCCGCGCCGTTCCAACTGGCGCAGGATGATAGAGAGGGTCCAGGTAATGGCCAGGTACATCAGGGCGACCATGAAATAGACTTCCAGCGCCGTAAAGGTGGTGGCAATGTAGATCTGCCCTTGGCGCACCAGCTCACCCACGCCAATGACGGAAAACAGCGAGGTGTCCTTGATGCTGATGATGCCCTGGTTGCCCAGCGGGGGGATCATGCGGCGGAAGGCTTGAGGCCAGATGACGTAACGAAACGACTGCGCTCGGGAGAGCCCCAGCGACAGCGATGCTTCGCGTTGCCCGCGTTCGATCGACTGCACGCCTCCACGTACGATTTCGGAGATATAGGCCCCTGAATTGACGGCAATGGCGGCAATGCCGGCCACCAGCGCATTGATGGGGCCACCCAGCAGTTGGGGCAGGCCGTAGAAAATGAACAGCACCTGCACCAGGATGGGCGTACCGCGAAAGACTTCGACATACAGGATGGCTGGCCAGCGCAGCCAGCGCGTGCGGCTGATGCGCAGCAGGCCAAAGAAGATGCCGATGAAAAAGCCAATGGCCAGGCCGCCGAACGAGATCAGCAGTGTCCACGGAATACCGGGTAACAAGTAGGGAATCGAGCGGAAAGCGGCCGCCCAGTCGAATTGAAAAGTGACTTCCACGTGACGTCTCCAGAACAGCACCACACAATGATTCAGGGCCGGGGGCTAGGCCGCCCGGCCCTGTAAACGCGAGATAACGCACTTACCTCAGACAGTGCTTACTCTTCGTCGGAGGACTCACCAAACCACTTCTGGTAAATCTCGTCGTAGGTGCCGTCTTCACGCATGGCCGCGAGTGCTTCATTGGCGGGTTCTACCCACTGGCTACCCTTGTGGAAAACGATGCCGTACTGCTGGCCTTCGTACAGGGGGCCGACGACCTTGGTGCGACCTTCACCGCGTGTTTGCGAGAAGTAGGCAACGTTGGGGGCATCGTAGAACGCGGCATCGACGTTACGCCCCAGCAGGGCCATGTACATGTCGCTATTGCCTGGATAGGGAGTGATATCGGCGTCGTCGCCCAGCTGTTCTTGCAGGAAGTCGTAGCTGGTGGAGCCGATGCGCGTGGCGATGGAGAGCCCGGCCAAGTCTTCGATGGACTCTACGTCATCGTTGTCGGCACGCACGATGATCTGCAGGCCCGAGTCGTAGTAGGGGTCAGAGAAGTCGACGATCTGCGCACGCTCTTCGGTGATGGTCACACCGGCAATGGCAATTTCCTGGCTGCCGGTCTGGACGGCCGGAATGATGCCCGCGAACTCCATGGTGGTGAGATTGACGTCGAAGCCAGCCCGTTCGGCGATTTCGTTGATGATGTCCATGTCGAAGCCGATCATTTCACCGGTTTCGGGGTCGAGCATCTCGAAGGGCACAAAGCTTGGGTCAGTCACCACATTGACCGTGGGTGTGTCAGCAAACGCAGTGGTACTGCCCAAGCCCAGTGCAACGGCAGTGGCGATAGCGGAGGTGGTAAAAAAGTGTTTCATTAGTTTCCCCGAGTTTTATGTGGTTTCCGTCACCGTTTATAGCGTGTTTCTTCTTATAAACCGGTCGATGAACCGTTATTGACCTTTTTACCTTGGCGAGAAACCGCCAAGGCGTCAAGTCATGGGGAAGTCGTTGCGACCAACGCTGGTCATACCATGAACGAGGCACCACAGCCGCAGGTGGTAGTGGCATTGGGGTTTTGCACGCGAAAACGCGCCCCTGCCAAGCCCTCTTCGTAGTCCACGGTAGAGCCGACCAGGTATTGGTAGGAGAGGGGGTCTACCACCAGCGTGGCATCTCCGAATTCGATCAGGGTGTCGTCCTCTGCCACGTTGTCGGCAAAGTCAAAACCATACTGAAAGCCGGAACAGCCACCACCGGTGACATAGACACGCAGCTTGAGGGCTGGATTGTGCTCTTCGGCCATGAGTGCCTTGATGCGCTGGCGTGCACTGTCGGACAGCATTAAAGGGGTTGGAACAAAAGCTTCTGCACCGCTCATGGGTACCTCCCGCGAGCTTTAGGAACGAATAGACGGCATGGGGGGATTATGGGTAATTCCCAGCAAAATGGTCAACTATTGCCGGGAATTACTGCAGCTCAAGGCATCAGAGCGGGGGCGTTGAGGCCCATCTGCTCATCGAAACCAAACATCAGGTTCAGGTTCTGGATGGCCTGGCCGGAGGCACCCTTGACCAGGTTGTCGATGACGGAAAGTACCACCACCGTATTGCCGTTGCCCGGACGATGCACGGCGATGCGGCAGGTATTGTTGCCTTTTACGCTGCGGGTTTCCGGGTGACTGCCGGCGGGCATGACGTCCACGAACGGCTCATCGGCAAAGCGTTTTTCGAACAGTGCCTGCAAGTCGCCTGGCTCGGTGCTGAGGGTGCTGTAGAGCGTGGCGTGGATACCGCGGATCATGGGAGTCAGGTGGGGGACGAAGGTCAATCCCACGGTGTCTGGCTGCATGTCGCCCAGGCCCTGACGAATTTCCGGCAGATGGCGATGGCCGCCTGCACCGTAGGCTTTCATGGACTCGCTGGCTTCGGCCAGCAGCGAGGCGACCTTGGCACCCCGCCCAGCGCCGGTGACCCCGGACTTGCAGTCGGCAATCAGCTGATTCGGGTCGATCAGGCCCGCTTCCAGCAGCGGCAGGTAACCCAGCTGAACGGCGGTGGGGTAGCAGCCGGGTACCGCGATCAGACGCGCGGTCTTGATCTTTTCACGATGCATTTCCGGCAGGCCGTAGACCGCCTCTTTCAACAGTTCAGGGGCGCCGTGGGGCTGGTCGTACCAGCGGCTCCACTCGTCGGCATCGCGCAGGCGAAAGTCGGCCGACAGGTCGATGATGCGGGTTCCGTTGGCCAATAGCTCGCCTGCCAGCGCATGGGCCACGCCATGAGGGGTGGCAAAAAAGACGGCGTCCATGGCCCCCAGGGCCTTGGCATCGGGCTCACTGAAGGTCAGGGTATCGTAGTGGCCTCGCAGGTTGGGGTACATGTCGCAGACCTTGACGCCTGCTTCCGAGCGCGACGTTATCGCTTGAACATTTACCTCGGGGTGCTGGGCCAGTAGCCTCAGAAGTTCAACACCGGTGTAGCCAGTGCCGCCTACAATGCCAACGTTTATCACAGATCACTCCTTGCGCCTTCTGCACAGTCCTGGCAGCGGTAATTAGCAGCCTAGCAAGTTTTGCGAGGCTGTTGATGTGTCTCCAGCTATGATACACAAGAGAGCAGGCGCATAAGAGCACTGCGTGTCGTAGACCCACTCTACCCAACCAAGGACGAGCGTTGTGGCAGGTTTTTCGCGGTCAGATTTCACCTTAGAGGGTTTTCGTCGCCAGCTGGCCAATGTGGATGCCTTGCCGCAACTGTGTGTGCTGGGCCTGGTGTCCGGTGTCATGACCGGGGCCGTCATGGTGGCATTCAGGCTGCTGCTGGAGGCGGGAGCCGCGCTGTACATGCCGGACGGTAACCCGGAAGGCTTCGAAGCGCTGCCCCCGTGGGTCAGAGTGCTGCTGCCCCTGCTGGCCGTGAGCGTCATCGGTGTGCTGCTGTATCGTCAGAAGGCCACCGCACGCAAGCTGGGCGTCGGCCATGTCATCGAGCGCCTGACCTACCATCAGGGGCGTTTTCCACTGCGTAACTGGCTCAACCAGTGGTGGGTCGGGGTGGTATCGGTGTTGGGCGGTCTCTCTGCTGGCCGTGAAGGACCGGCGATTCATCTGGGGGCGGCGGCTTCCAGTGGCCTGGGGATGCGGCTGCGGCTGCCGCACAACAGCCTGCGTGTGCTGGTGGCCTGTGGAACGGCGGCGGGTATTTCTGCCTCTTTCAATACGCCCATCGCGGGGGTCATCTTTGCCATGGAAGTGGTCATGATGGAGTACACCCTGATGAGCTTCATGCCGGTGATCCTGGCTTCCACCATGGGTGCGCTGGTGGCTCAGCTGGCGTACGGCAACGAGCCAGCCTTCCGCATCCCTGAAGTAGCGCTTGGCTCGCTGATGAATTTGCCCTGGATAGTGGTGACGGGGCTGGTGATTGGCCTGATGGCTGGCGTATTCATTCATCTGGCACGCCATGCCTTCCTGGAAGGGCTGCCGTTATGGCTGAGGCTGGGCAGCGTTGGAGTGGCCACGGGAGCACTGGCGTGGTGGTTTCCTGAAATACAGGGCATTGGCTACGATAGCCTGGCCGCGGCGCTGAATAACCAACTGACCGTTAGCGTATTGCTGGCGCTGATGATCGGCAAACTGCTGATCACGGCCCTGACCGTGGCGGGCGGGGTGCCGATCGGTATCATCGGCCCCGTGCTGGTGTCGGGTGCAGCCACCGGCGCACTGGCAGGCATGCTGGGTGGCTGGCTATGGCCCGACAAGGCGGCAGATCCCGGGATTTATGCCATGCTGGGGATGGCCGCCATGATGGGCGCCGTGCTGCAGGCTCCGCTGGCGGCCTTGATGGCACTGCTGGAGTTGACCCACACTCCCCACATGATGTTGCCTGGCATGCTGGCGGTGGTGGTGGCTTGCCTGACCTCGCGACAGTTGACGGGCTGTGAAGGGTTTTTCGTCAGTTCGGTGCGGTATGGCATGCACCCCTTGCAGCAGCCGTTGATGCAGGCGCTTTCCAGAGTGTCGGTGCCTGCGGTCATGGAGCGCTCTCTGGTGCGTACCGAGCGCATGATCACCCTCGAGCAGGCCCGCCAGCGGCTGGAGACCAACCCTACCTGGCTGGTGATCGAACGATCCAGCGACGACAAGCCGGTATTGGGCTTGAAAGCGGCAGAGCTGGCCCGCTGGTTGCTGGAGCATGACGAAGCCTTGAAAGAGGGAGCCGCGCAAGAGGAGGAGTTGATCGACCTGTTGGAAATTCCCGGGCAGCGGCTGGAAATGGCCCCCATCGGTTTGCAGTCCACCCTGTCGGAAGCCTTCCTCAAGCTGCAGGACAATACGCTGGATGCGCTCTACGTGATTCATGGCTACCGACCAAAGCAGCAGCGAATTTCAGGTATCATTACTCGCGGCGCCATCGAGCGCTATTACCACTATACCGATACACGTCATTCTGACCCCCGTGACCCCACTGTTTCGCAATGAGCGCACCTATTAAGGAGAGACCATGTACGAGTGGATAAAGGCCATTCACCTGATGGCCGTTGTGACCTGGTTTGCTGCACTGTTCTATCTGCCACGGCTATACGTGTACCACGCGATGGCGCGCGACAAGGGGGATGTCCAGGCCATCGACTACTTCAAGACCATGGAGCGCAAGCTTTATCGCGGCATCATGACGCCCTCCATGATCGTCGTGCTGCTGTTTGGCGGCTGGCTGCTTTACCTGGTACCTGCCTGGTTCACTCAGGGCTGGATGCACGTGAAGCTGACGCTGGTAGTATTGCTGGTGGCCTATCACCACGTATGTCTGATCTATTTGAAGCAGTTGGCTCAGGATCGCTGCACCAAGAGCCACGTGTTCTTCCGCTGGTTCAATGAGGCCCCTGTCGTGGCCCTGATCGCCATCATTCTTCTGGCGGTAGTGAAACCCTTTTGATGCGCCAACCACTTCCTCCCGTTGTATTGGTATTGGCAGGCCATGATCCTACCGGCGGCGCTGGACTGGTTGCCGATAGCGAAGCCATCGCCGCGTGTGGTGGCTGGGCAGTGACCATTCCCACCGCCCTGACCGTGCAGAACTGCCATAATGTCACCACGGTATTGCCAGCCGATGCAGCTGCCATGCGGCAAATGGCAGAAGCGCTGGTCGACATGCAGATTGCCGCCATCAAGCTAGGCTTGCTGGCGGACGAAGCAACCTTGCGTGCGGCCGAGCAGATCGTGCGGCGTTTTCCGGGTGTACCGGTGGTGGCAGACCCCATCTTGAAAGCGGGCGGCGGCACTGAGTTATCCACACCCCGTTTGCAGAAGCTTTATAGTGACCGTCTGCTTCCCCTTGTGGATATCCTGACGCCCAACCGTCATGAACTGATCGCGCTCACGCCTGAGATCGACGCACCGTTCGATGATACGGCCCGCGCTGTTTCGTTGTTATCGCGCGGGTGCCAGGCGGTACTGGTCACCGCCACGGATGAGCCTCTGCCCGGCAGCGGGCAGCAGGTGGTCAACACACTGCATTCGCCCGATACCACTCGCCAGTGGCAGTGGCCCAGGCTGCCGGAAGTATTTCACGGGTCCGGATGTACGCTGGCTTCCGCCCTGGCCGCTCGTTTGGCGGTAGGTGAGCGCTTACCTACGGCTTGCGAACAGGCACAGCACTTTACCTGGGAGAGTTTGTCACACGGCTATCAGCCGCCCAGCGGGCAGTGTTTGCCTCAACGTCTACCACGCCCTGCACGCTTTTGATTTTTATTGTCCGTCAGCTATTGCTATAGAGGATGCCATGACCACATCTGCAGAATTATTTGATCTGGCCAGTCGCCATATTCCCGGTGGCGTGAACTCGCCGGTGCGCGCCTTCAAAGGCTTGCATCGTCCCCCGGTGTTCATGGAGCGCGCCCAGGGGGCCTACCTGTTCGACGTCGAGGGCAATCGTTACATCGACTATATCGGTTCCTGGGGGCCGATGATTACCGGTCATGCCGACCAGGACGTGCTCGCCGCCGTGCGGGCGCGCCTGGATAATGGGCTCTCCTTTGGCACGCCTACGGCAGTAGAGACCACCATGGCGGACCTGATCTGCGAGATGATTCCGTCCATGGAAATGGTCCGCATGACCAGCTCCGGTACCGAGGCGACCATGTCGGCCATCCGGCTGGCGCGGGGCACCACGGGAAGAGACAAGATCGTCAAGTTCGAAGGCAACTACCATGGCCACTCGGATTCGTTGCTGGTCAAGGCGGGCTCTGGTGCGCTGACCCACGGTGAGCCCAGCTCGCCCGGTGTGCCTGCTGCGCTTGCCGAGCACACCATCACGCTCTCCTACAATGACCCGGAAGGCGTGGAAGCGTGCTTTGCCGAGATCGGTGAGCAGATTGCCTGCATCATTGTCGAGCCGGTGGCGGGCAACATGAACTGTATCCCACCCCAGCCTGGTTTCCTGGAAACCCTGCGCCGTGTGTGCGACCAGTACGGTAGCCTGCTGATTTTTGATGAAGTGATGACCGGCTTCCGTGTGGCCCTGGGCGGGGCCCAGGCCTATTACGGCATCACGCCTGACCTCACCTGCCTGGGCAAGATCGTGGGCGGGGGCATGCCGGTCGGGGCGTTCGGTGGCAAGCGTGACATCATGCAGAACATCTCGCCGCTTGGCCCGGTGTATCAGGCAGGCACCTTGTCGGGTAACCCGCTGGCCATGGCCGCAGGCGTCGCGCTGCTGACCAAGCTGCAGGTGCCGGGTTTCCATGATGCGCTTACCCAGCGTGTGCAAACCCTGTGCAACGGCCTGCAGGAGCGTGCCAACGCCGCGCGGGTACCCATGTTGACCCAGTCGGCGGGGGGAATGTTCGGCGTTTTCTTCACTTCGCAATCTCGGGTCGATAATTTCGCTCAGGCCACGGCGTGCAACCCGGATGCTTTCCGCCGCTTCTTTGGTGCGATGCTAGACCATGGCGTCTATCTTGCACCGTCTGCCTACGAAGCGGGCTTCATGTCCAGCGCCCATACCCCAGAAGATATCCAGCTCACGCTGGATGCCGCCGAAAAAGCCTTTGCCGTCATGTAGTATTCAGTAACGGGGGGTATGTCGACTGCTACACTACAAGGGCCGCTCAACATGAGCGGCCCTTGTGGTTACCGAGGTAGCTCACCATGATACGACGGCCGGTTTATCACGCTTCACGCTTTTACGGCGCGCTATTCACCGCCGTTCTCACCCTTGGCTCGCCCTTGGCAGGGTTGGCCGCACAGGAGCAGGATATGACCCAGATCCACATCACCATGAGCGGCTCCCCTGGCGCAGAGTTCTCCGCCGAGTGGCGCATTACCCATGACGGCGAAACCGTCGAGCATCCGGAAACCCGTGGTACGGTTCCAGCAGAATTCACCTTCGAAGGCGATACGTTGGAAGGCACCGTCAAGCTGTTGAGCGATGACGAGCGGCTGGAAGTCGATATCGTCAAGGGCAGCAACCGTTCCCGCTCTTCGACTCAGGGCAAAGGTGGCACGCTGACGCTGATGGTGCGTTAAGGCATAAAAAAACCGCCCCCGAAGGGGCGGTAGCGAGCATTCGGTATTGCTTAGTGGCCTTGGCTGACCACGTTGTAGTTGCCACTGCCGTTGGTCACGATTTGCGAGAAGTGCTGGCCTGCTCCGTTAAAGGCACCACTTTGGTTGACGAAGTGGGTGTTGCCGTTACCATTGGTGCTGATGAAGGAGTCATGACCGTAGCCGGTTTGAGTGACGGCTGCGTAGTTGAAGCTACCATTGAGGATGATATCGCTGTCCAGCTCATCACCGGTTTGGGTAGTGTAAGTGCGGTTGAAGTTGCCGGATGCTTTCACGTAGCTATCGTTCAAATCACCGTCTTGCACCACATTGGACTCGTTAGCCCAACCTTCCTGCTGTACCCAAGAGTCGTTGAGCTGACCTTGCTGGTCCACGTTGGCCAGGTTGCCTTTGCCACTCTGTACGACGATGGAGTCGTTGGTGACGCCTTCCTGGGTAACGTAGGCAGTGTTCAACTGGCCGGACTGGGTAATCGTGGAGTAGTTGTTACCAGGCGCGGTGCTGGCAGTGCCGACGATTTCGTCTTGAGTGACGTTAGCACGGTTGAAGCTACCTTCCTGCTTGATGCGAGAATCTTGGGTGCCCCACTGGGTGACCGAGGTACGGTTCAAGTCACCGTTTTGCTCGATCTGGGAGTCGCTGCCTACGGCACTGCCGGCATACAGTGAACCAGCCATGCTATCGACCGCTGCGCGGGAGCCGTTGAACTGCCAGCTGGGAGCCGTTTGTGCCATGGCGGCAGCGCTCATGGTCAGTGCGATGGCAGCAGCGATAGTAGTGATTTGAGTTTTCATGGTTACATCCCCTTTATGATGGCTTGCTTCGTTGGTTACTGAGATAGCGGCAGCAACTCAGTAAGTTTCGACGGTGACTGGGCGCAGGGTGCTAGAGTAGGCTTGTTGCTCTACGCTGATGCTGCGGTAGCCACTCCCCGATTGTGAAACTTGGATATCGCTTTGATGACCCACTTGATTGATATAGGCTTCAAGCGATTGTTGGTTTCCAGCTTGGGTGAGATGTGCTTTGTGATGGTTGCCTTGTTGGAATACCACCCCGAAGTTATTTCCCCCACGTTGCTCCATGACGGCAATGTTTCTGTTGCCCAGCTGAGTGATTCGAGAAAAGTTGCCTCTCTGGTAACTCGCTGAGTAAGACTGTGAAACCATTGCCTGATTGTTATTGCCGACTTGCTCGATGATGCTGTAGTTGCCTTGCCTGGCAGTGTCTACCGAATTGAAATACTGTTCGATACGTTGGTCAGCGGCGTTGGCCGAGGCTGAAATCGATACCATCGCTGCCACCAGGCTTGAAGCGGCGATCTTCAGGAGTCGCGTCTTGTTACTGGTGTGAGATGCTGCGAAAGGTTTCATTTTCCATCCCTCTGAAACTTTTTGTATCGTTTTGTATTTCATGTGTTGAGTTTGATCGATTATTGGGTTGACGCCATAAGCAGTTTGAATAGTTACGAGAGGGTTTTTCTCATTATTTACTACCAAAAAAGTATGAGTTTCCTAATGCTGTGATGGCATAAAAAGACGCGGCCCTATCCAAAGATAGGGCCGCGTCTTTTTATGAACTAACGCCGTCATTGATTACAAAGCAGGTATTGGCGCATTCAGATAGTCTGCTAGTACGGTATTTTGCAGCGTCGTGCCGTTGGGCAAGTTCCATAGATTGTTTTCGACGCCACGTGCGATCAGGTGAATGACCGCAGATTCAATGGCTGACATGACGGCCAACTGAACGGGCTCGTTCGTGGTGATACCTGCCTCGGCTTCCAGAAGACGCCTGAAATCGATGAAACGGTAAACACCGGCACGCAACTCTTTGGAATAAATGGTTTTGGTCGTGGTCACGTTGGCCAGGATTTCACCCGTCGAGATCTCCACGGCGCGCAAATTCACGGTGACCTGGTCTACTTGATACTGTCCCGACGCACCAATACCGAAGTATTCAGCCCCAGCCCCCCCCGTACGGATGTTGGATTCATAGGCAATGATGCCGCCTTCCAGCATGACGGAAGCTGCTCTGAGAGAAGGCAAATTATCGGGTTGGCCAAAACGCTCGAACTCTGCGCGGATGATACGTCGCTCCGTCAACAGGTTTTGTAACCCTACCCGCTCCAGCGGTATGAACCATCCCGAATCAGCCAAAGCGCCGGTCAGCATGGCGGCAGCCCCCTGCGTCACCGCCGTTGAAAAGGTGCTGGCAGGTGCGGGACGGTACTGCCCGGTCTGATCACGAAAGTCATACACAGAAACGAAAATCTTGCCTGCGGGTGGCGGTAGCGATACCAGGTCCTGGTACGTGGCTCCTCTGGGGGTAAGTGTGGCCTGTGCTCCTTCCAGGTTTTCGGAGTTGGCCACCATTCCTGCGCAGCCACTCAAGAGGCTGACAAGGAGCATGGACGCGATGATTTTCATGTTGATCCCCTGACGACACTGTAAGTGATGGTGTTATGTGTTGTGTGTGCCGAAACGCTGCTAAGGGTTGAATAGCCCACCGACGCTGATGTTGGTCACGTCGCCAGTGACTTTATCCACCACTCTCACGATCAGTTGCCCCCCTTCATCGCGGACGACGACGCTAAACTCACCGCTATCGAAGGAGCCCTCTCCAATGTTGCCCGCCCCGACATCCGTGATCAGCTGAGAGATCAGCCGACTCTCCAGACTTTGGATGAGTCGCTCGGTGGAAGAGATCGGCTCGATACCGCGTGCGTTGGGATCGACGTTGGTATCCTGTGACTGGGCTTTGCCCAGCAGATAGGTGCCCATGAACGGGTCCCCTCCAAACGAAGGGTTCAATGGGCGATAGATCAATTCTCCTGCAACGCTCTCAAGAGTAACGACTCCCAACATGACAGCCGTAGCGAAAGCGCAGGCTTTGCGGTGAGTGTTCATCAGTTCAACTCCTCTCTACCCAGGTCTTTATCGGATGTGATGGCGGCGGTAAGCTGCTGTTGAAGCAGCGCTTCTTCCACGATATTTACAGCTTCTCCGGCAACACGGTCCGCTTCGTTGATTCGGGGAGAGAGCTGTGTTCTGAAATACATGCGGTTGCCTTCCATGACCCAGATCTGGCTTCCCCACCGAGCATCTGGGCGCTCTTGAATGGTCAGGGTGGCGTTGCCGATGATCAGGTTATCCATCGCCAGCTGACTGAAGGCGCGATAGAACGTTTTTCCGGCCATGGTGATCGTTCGATCTACCATGATGCCGGTCAGCTCACTGCCCCTGTTCACTCGGCCTTGAACTTCCGGGCCATCTGGGCTCGACAGCTGATTGATGGCATCTATCTCCGCTTGCTCATTGACGGGCAAGGTGCTGGCGGGGTCTGCAGGTTCATTGGCGTGACTGTAAAGCCCTGATCCTGAGCTCAGCAGTACCGTCATGATCAAGAAATGGCGAAGGTTCATGGCGTTTACCCCTGTGCCTAGCGATGCCGTTGCAGGCTTCGCGCGGCCTCCATGTTGGGGAGGATGGGGCCCAGGTTCTGGTGGATCCAGTTGAGCGCCTGAATACGATTGTGTACGTTGATTTTTCTGAAGATATTGTAAAGATGTGACTTCACCGTGTGCTCACTGACAAACAGCTTGTCGGCGATTTGCTGGTTGGACGACCCATTGCTCAGCAGTGAAATGATTTCCATCTCTCGATTGGTCAGGCCACAAGCCGGGCGAAAGGCGTTGCTCTGATACTTGCGGTAAAAAAGGATAAGCCGCGCCATCAAGTCGCGTGACATCCACAACTCCCCCTCCAGCAATGAGAGGATGCCTTTGCAGATCACTTCCAGGCTTTCGTCCCGGTAAAAAACGCCTTTCAAATGAGCGCAGGAGAGTGCTTCCAAGGCGTGATCCATATCTCGCACATTGAAGGCTGCCAGCGGTGATTTCGCGAGCGAATCCGACAGTTTGTCCTGCCATTCTGGCAGTGCATCGACGCCGATATGGTCGCTGTCGATGAGGATCAACAGTCGATCGGTGATCGTGGCAGGCAGTTGAGCAGCAGGTGAGTGAACGCTCACACTACAACCTGTGTGCTCATGCAGGTAATCAGCAAATAGCTGTGCTTGAGGGCTTTTTTCGGTGACGATGTACACCAAGCCGGGGGTCTTTTGCTGGGACATTGGGGGAGCCTCATTCAAGGAGAACATCAGCAGGCGACCCTAACAGTGTTGCCTATAAGATACTTTTCGTAAAGAAATGTTATCAAAATAATGAGTAAAGTAATTTACATATTGTTATTCTTTTTTTATCTAAAAGCCAAGTTGTTGATTTATATTTTATAAATGAGTCATCTTCGAACGATTGGGCGGTAACGATAAAAATACGCTGGGTACACATTCCATGTGCTTTAGCTGTGTTTCTGTTCAGCGTAAACTGAGGCTCCCTGTTTGGAGGTTTCGATATGTCGACGGGTACGACGCTTGTCCTGGCCAGTGGAAACGCAGGAAAACTTAAAGAGTTCAATCAGTTACTTGTTCCGCTTGGGCTCGATGTAAGAGCACAGGCAGAGTTTGGCGTGCAAGACGTGGAAGAAACCGGACTGACCTTCGTTGAGAATGCGCTGTTAAAAGCTCGTGAAGCCAGCCGAGTCAGCGGGTTACCTGCCCTGGCAGACGATTCGGGGCTGGAGGTGGATGCACTGCAAGGAGCACCGGGTATCTACTCTGCGCGTTATGCCGGTGAGCCGAAGAGTGACGAACGCAACAATCAGAAACTGCTGGCGGCGCTTGCCGACTGTGCGGAAGGTCAGCGCAGTGGCCGCTACTGGTGTGTGCTGGTCTATTTGCGTCATGCCGAAGACCCTGTCCCCGTCATCGTACAGCGCAGCTGGGAAGGCGAAATTCTGGCGCATCCCCGTGGGGATGGTGGGTTTGGTTACGATCCTCTGTTCTGGTTACCGGATCAAGGCATGAGCGTGGCTGAGCTGGCGTCAGAGTCCAAGAACCGGTTGAGCCACCGCGGGCGTGCGCTGCACGATCTCGTGGATATCCTGAAGGTGGCGCATGGCTGAGGCACTGCCGCCCCTGTCGCTTTACATCCACACCCCGTGGTGTGTTCGCAAGTGCCCTTATTGCGATTTCAACTCTCACGAGCCAGGCGCCCAATGGCTCCCTGAAGAGGCGTATCTGGCTGCGCTATTGGCTGATCTGGAGCACGATCTTCCTCTGGCAGCCGAACGCCCTCTGCAAACGATCTTCATTGGCGGCGGGACGCCTAGCCTGCTCTCGCCGGACTTCTATCAGCGGCTGTTTCAGGGTATTCAGCAGCGTTTGGCGTTTGCACCGACCATCGAGATCACTCTGGAAGCCAACCCAGGCACGACCGAACAGCAGCGTTTCGTAGGTTACCGAGAGGCGGGTATCAACCGGCTGTCGCTGGGGGTACAGAGTTTTCGTCCGGTGCAGCTAGAGGCCCTGGGGCGCATCCATAGTGGGCAAGAGGCATTGACGGCCGTGGGGCAGGCCAGGTCGGCGGGCTTCGATAATATCAACATCGACTTGATGCATGGGCTTCCCCAGCAAACGCCTGAACAGGCCATGGAAGACATCGACCAGGCCTTGGCGTTGGCGCCGGAACACCTCTCCTGGTACCAATTGACCCTGGAACCCAATACGGCTTTTTTCTCACATCCTCCTCCGTTACCGGAAGAGGAAGCGCTGTGGGACATTCAGGAAGCAGGGCATGTGCGCCTTGAACGGGCAGGGCTGCAGCGTTATGAAATATCGGCCTATGCGCGCCTCGGCTCACAAAGCCAGCACAATCTGAACTATTGGCGCTTCGGCGACTATCTGGGCATTGGAGCGGGTGCCCACGGCAAGTTGACGTGTATCGACGAGAATGGCCAATGGCAGATCGAACGCCGCTGGAAAACCCGCCAGCCTCAGTCTTATTTGAGGCGTCTCGACGATCCACGTGGTTTCGTGGCCGGCAAACAGCCGATCGAAGCCGATGAGCTGCCGCTGGAATTTGCCATGAATGCACTGCGATTGACGGAAGGGGCAAGCCTGAAGACATGGCAAGCGCATACGGGCCAGCCTGTCGAACTGTTACTTGACCGTTTACAAAGTGCTCACGAAAAAGGACTTTTGGTGGAAATGCCCGAAAAGCTGCGTGCTTCTCCTCAAGGTCTATTATTCTTGAACGAACTGCTGGCACTGATCAGTGATGAGTGAGCAGTGATAACAAAGGCAAAACCTAATCGTAAAAGGAGTGAGTGATGCGTATGTTCCGACTACTGACCCCGTTGGCGGCGGCTATTCTGGTGGCGGGCTGTGCCACCACCGACCCTTATGGTGGTCAAACACAACGCTCCAGTACAGCGGTGGGTACGGGCATTGGGGCAGCCATTGGTGCCGCAGCGGGTGCCTTGTCTGGTGATGGAAGCACCAGCCGTCGTGACCGAGCGTTGATCGGCGCAGCGGTTGGCGCCGCCGCCGGTGCTGGGGTCGGGGCCTACATGGACCGCCAGGAGCAGCAGCTGCGTGAAAACCTGCAGGGGTCTCGTATCGAGATCGACCGTCGCGGCGACGACATCGTCTTGAACATGCCCAGCAGTGTGACCTTTGGTTTCGACTCTGCTGACCTGACCAGCGACGCACGCAGTGCACTCAATGAAGTGGCCAATGTGTTGACCCAGTACACGGATACCCGCGTCAACATTGCTGGGCACACCGACAGCACGGGCAACGCGGATTACAACCAGCGGCTTTCCGAGCGCCGTGCCGAATCGGTAGGTCGTTACCTGGGGCAGAATGGCGTTTCCTCCATGCGTCTGAACACCTTGGGTTACGGTGCGACTCGGCCGGTTGCCAGCAATGACTCCGAACAGGGGCGTGCACAAAACCGTCGTGTCGAAATCACGCTGACGCCGACAGGCAATGGCCAATAAGCCGTAAAAACTCTGCATTGCTCTAGAACGCCCGCTATGCTCACATAGCGGGCGTTCTGTTTATATAGGCATCCTCATGCTGTCATACCAACACGCCTACCATGCCGGTAACTTCGCCGATGTTCAGAAGCATCTGACACTCTATGCCGTCATTGATCATCTGTTACGTAAAAAATCAGCAATTACATATGTAGATACCCATGCGGGCAGAGGCTTCTATCCACTGGCTACCGAAGAGACACAGCGGCTGCTGGAGTACCGTGAGGGCGTTTTACCGCTTTGGCAACATCGCCAGCAGTTGGCAGATCCGCTGCTTGGCGCCTGGCTCGAGGCCGTGGCCAGTGCCCAGCCAGACGCTGATACACTGGCCTGCTATCCGGGTTCTCCCTGGTGGCTCGCCCAGCGTCTGCGCTCGGAGGATCGGCTGACGCTGTTCGAACTGCATCCCGGTGAGCACGAACATCTCGCCAGCCAGTCGCTGCCCAAGCGGGCGACGCGTATCTTCGGCGATGGGTTGGTCGGCCTGCGCCATCAGGTACCGGCATCGACCCCCAGGGTGTGTGTGTTGATGGATCCCAGCTACGAGCGCAAGATCGAGTACCACGAAGTGGTGGAGAGCACGGCCTACGTGCTCGAGAAAGCCAGGCATGCCGTGGTGATGATCTGGTATCCGTTATTACCTGCCGAACACCATCAAGCGCTGCTGGCAGGCCTGCGTGACAGCGGAATTCGCAAAATCTGGCAAAGCGAAATGTTGCTACGTGCCCCTGAAGCGGGTGCCCGCGGCATGTACGGAAGCGGCATGCTGGTCATCAACCCCCCCTGGGGGCTGGAGGAGCGTCTGATCAACGCCATGTCACAGATCACACCGACGCTGGGCGAGCACAGCCGCTTCCGTACGTCCTGGTTGGTCCCGGAGTAAAGGTGGAGGAGTAGTCGAGTCTACTTGCCGATACAGAAGCTGCCAAAGATCTCTCCAAGCAGGTCGTCGGCGCTGAACTCGCCGGTAATCTCTCCCAGTGCCTGCTGGGCATCGCGAAGATCTTCGGCCAATAGTTCGCCTGCTCCGTAGCCTTCCAACTGAGTGCGCCCTGCTTCCAACGCGGCCATGGCACGGTCCAGAGCGTCCAGATGACGGCGGCGCGCCGAGAAACGTCCTTCGGTAGTGGCGGAAAAGCCCATCACCTCTTTCAAATGGGCTTTCAAGTTATCCACACCCGCTCCCGTTTTGGCCGACAGCCTGACGATGGGAGTGCTTGTGGGTAACTCAGGTGTTTCGAGCCCTGGCGCTTCGGCGCTGCTGTCGATCTTGTTGCGCACCAGGGTCAAGCGCTGTCGGTCTGGCAGGCGGGCCACGAACTCGGGCCAGATGGCCATGGGGTCCGTTGCCTGGGTAAGCGAGGCATCGACCAGCAGCAGCACGCGATCGGCTTTCTCGATCTCTTCCCAGGCCCGGGCAACGCCAATTTTTTCTACCGCGTCCGGCGTATCGCGCAGGCCAGCGGTGTCGATAATGTGCAGTGGCATGCCGTCCAGGTGGATGTATTCACGCAGTACGTCACGGGTAGTGCCGGCAATGTCCGTGACGATGGCCGTGTCCTGCTCGGTCAGCGCATTGAGCAGGCTGGACTTGCCCGCATTGGGGCGCCCTGCAATCACCACGCTCATGCCTTCACGCAGCAAGGCGCCTTGGCCTGCGGCCTGGCGCACACGCATCAGCGCCTGCTGCACCTGTTCCAGATGCGTTGCCACGTGGCCATCGGCAAGAAAGTCGATCTCTTCTTCGGGGAAGTCGATGGCGGCCTCAACATAGACACGCAGCTCGATCAACTGCTGAACCAGCCCAGAAACGCGCTGTGAAAACTCGCCTTGCAGCGAGCGTAGGGCATTTTCGGCAGCTGAGCGTGAGCTGGCATCGATCAGGTCGGCAATCGCTTCGGCCTGGGCCAGGTCCAGCTTGTCATTCAAGAACGCGCGTTCGGAGAACTCGCCAGGCCGAGCCAGGCGGGCGCCCAGCGCGAGGCAGCGCTCCAGCAGCATATCCATGATCACGGGGCCACCGTGCCCCTGCAGCTCCAGCACGTCCTCCCCGGTAAAGGAGTTAGGCTCGGTAAACAGCAGCGCAATCCCTTCGTCGATAATGCCTTGAGCACCACTGAAGGGGCCGTAATAGGCATGACGCGGGGGAGGGCATTGCCCCAGTATGGCCTGAGCGATATGGCGGCTTTCCGGGCCGGATACGCGGATGATGCCCACGCCGCCGCGCCCTGGGGGGGTGGCCAGGGCGGTAATCGTGTCTTGGGTATAGAGTCGTTCAGCCATAACGCGTCCCGGAGATCAAAAAAAGAGAGTGTATCGTGTATGCAGCGGAAGAAAAGGGCAGGCCTGAAACACCAGACCCCCGCTTTAGCGGGGGTCTGGTAAAGGGCGGGATGAGAGGCTACTTGGTGCGCATCCCTTTACCCACGTTGGGGTCTTTCTCGATATTGCGGGTAATCACGTACTGCTGGGCTACCGAGATGATGTTGTTCACCACCCAGTAGATGACCAGACCCGCCGGGAACCACAGGAAGAAGAACGTGAAGATAATGGGCAGCATCTTCATGATCTTGGCCTGCATGGGATCCGGAGGCGTCGGGTTGAGCAGCTGCTGAACGTACATCGATACCCCCATCAGGATGGGCAGAATGAAGTACGGATCTTTCACCGACAGATCCTGGATCCACAGCATGAACGGCGCATGGCGAAGTTCAACGGATTCCAGCAGCATCCAGTACAGCGCGATGAAGACCGGCATCTGGATGAGGATCGGCAAGCAGCCACCCAGCGGGTTGATCTTCTCTTTCTGGTAGAACTTCATCATCTCTTGAGACATTTTCTGGCGATCATCGCCATAAAGCTCTTTGAGACGCTGCATCTCCGGCCCGAGCTTGCGCATCCGAGCCATGGACTTATAGGCCTTGGCTGAAAGCGGGAATAGCGCGAGCTTGACCAGCACGGTCAGCAGAACGATGGACCAGCCCCAGTTGCCGACTACGTCATGAATCTTGTCGAGCAGCCAGAACAGCGGATTGGCAATGAACCACAGCCAGCCGTAGTCCACGGTCAGACGCAGATTCGGTGCCACCTGCTCCAGGTACTCCTGTACCTTGGGCCCCATGTAGAGGGTAGCCCCCAGAGTGGCTTCGCCTTCGGCGGCCACGCTGGTCACCGGCCCTGCAAAGGCGGCAACGTTGCGGTTGCTGGAGTCGGTGGTCGCGTAATACAGGTTCTGCTGATTCTGAGCAGGTGCCCAGGCAGAGACGAAATAGTGCTGAATGATGGCTACCCAGCCACCTTGGGCCTCACGGTTCTCGAACCGACCGCGCTGGATATCATCGAAATCGACTTTTTCGTAGCGGGTATCGGGTGACGAGTAGGCAGCCCCCAGATAAGAGCTCATGCCCATGGCGACGCCACTGGAGGGGTCCGGGCTGTTATCGCGAGCCAGTTGGCCAATGAAACGGGCACTGACAGGTTCATCAGTGTTGTTGGCCAGGTAATAGCTGACATTGACCGCATAGCTGCCGCGCTCGAAGGTCAGGCGCTTGATCACGTCAACGCCGTTGACTTCTGCCGTCAGGTCGACGGTGAGCTCTTGCTCGTCGTTGCCCAGGCGGTATTCGGTGTTTTCAGGCGTAAACGTGATGCGGCTTGCCTGGCCATCCAGCTGCAGGCCAGAGCGTGCTACGTAGCTGCGCGTGGCGTTATCCGACAGCAACACGTAGTTGCGTTCAGAGTCCAGCGTCAGCTTGTGCTGTGGCAGAGCGGCATACACGATATCCCCACCAAAGGGGTCGATGCGTACGTCCAGCACATCGGTAGTGACGGCGATGAAGTCACGACTGGCGGTCGAACTTGGCGAGTCGCTCATGCCTTCATCGATGGCGGCCTGAGGTGCGGAAGTACTGGGAACGGAAAGATCGTCGCTGCCGCCTTCACTCGCAGGTGCCCCATTGCTTGTCTGGGTCATTTCGGGAGTGGAGTCGTAGCTGGTCTGCCCGTAATCCTGATTCCACTGTACAACCAGTAGGTAGGCAAGCACTGCCAGTGGAATCAGTAATAAAAGTCGTTTTACGTCCATGAGGGTTCTGCCCGATGGGTGGTGAACATGCTAATGGCGCAGTGTCATTTGCTCGGCCCATGACACACGAAAGCCTGCCAAGCGGCAGGCCGAGGTCGAGCGGCGAGGTGTGTCGTCAAGTGTCACGTGTCAGGCCATGTGATGGCGGAGATGTCGATACCGCCGGAGCCTCGCGCTGGAGTCGTTTCCACATGCCATGCAATTGGCGAGTCAGCGTCTCGTTGTCGATCTCCTGAACGCCTCGCTTGGCCATGATCACGATATCCACAGCGGGTAAGCGATCCTGACGAAGGCGAACGGATTCTCTAACCAGGCGCTTGAAGCGGTTACGTTCCACAGCAAGCTTCACATTTTTCTTGCTGACTATCAGGCCAATGCGGGGGTGCCCCAGAGTATTCAAGCGCGCTAGCGCCATCATGCCCTTGCCATGGACTTTCAAGTCGGCTTGTTCGAACACGTGACTGAAATCCCCAGCGTTCAGCAATCGCAAGCACCGGGGAAAGCCTTGAGGCGACACACGCAATCCGAGATCAGGCGCTCAGACGCTTGCGGCCTTTGGCACGGCGGCGTGCGATGACGGCACGGCCGTTCTTGGTTGCCATACGAGCACGGAAGCCATGCGCGCGCTTGCGCTTGAGAACGCTGGGTTGAAAAGTGCGTTTCATAACTCGTTATTCCCACGTGGTTTAGGACGGAAATTGAATTCCAGATGACCCGGTCCAGTGAGGAACCAGCCGGGGAGTTTCAATTCAAGACCGGAAATTGTAGAGACTTCCTGGCCTCGGTGCAATTTTTCCTTGCATGAAAAGCGTGAAAAGGGCAATGGCGGCCCACGATGCCCTGTCAGTCTGACGAACGTCGATGACACTACTATTACTAATGGGTTTACTTAAACCTGTTGTTATTAATAGTGGGGATATTAATTGTGGATAACTCATTTATCTCTATCTTTATCAGAGCCTTAAAATGATAAAAAATCTGTGGGTAACTGGCTGTGAAGTAGCGTAAAAGCTGTGATTTATGTGTGATTAACGCAGCACAACTCGGCAATTTGCGGTTTTGTACCCATGCCGTCCGCTGCTTTTCCTAAGCTCTCATGGTCATTTGTCCACAGGCGGAAAAGAGCCCCGAGTGCGTGTGGATAACCGTTTCGTTGGGCGCTACAATGGTCGGCCGTTTTCAATCGATGGTGAGATGA